>CAWANF010000005.1:0-679514 GCA_963783355.1 uncultured bacterium | reverse complement strand
GAAATGATAGTATCCGAAAGTATTTCGGTATAACTTTCATCTAAACTTTTTGATAATACCCAGGCCACAACCAGACAATAAATAACCTCAAACAGGTTCAGGGTATGAAGCGGATATACAAGCCATGAAACAACTTTATGTTTATTAAACAAACCAAGGATAGAAAAAGGTGAATACAAAGCTATATCTTTTGTGGTCTTAACATCAACAAACCATAACAATCCGACAACCCGGTATATTCCTTCAAATACAAACACCAATTCCCCTACCAGTGCCGCTTTAAAAACGGTTTTATAATTCGTATAAACCCCAAAAAGTATTAATCCAATCGTAATAGCTAAAGCAGCATAGCCCTCTTTAATAAGAATGAGGATGGGTATTAATACATAACCAATCCAGGCATATTTATGACGAATATGCAATAATGAATGGATTTGATTATAACTTAACTGCTCAGAAAGTGAATGAAAATATAACTGATCAGTTATAATATATTTCGAAGTAATTAAACTAATAATTATATAGACATTTATTATAATTATTAACAGAATTAATGAACTAATATTGATGCTTTTTATTTCATATTTATTACTCATTAATTATATGTATATAAAACATTATTAATCATTTATTTCCTTATGATTTATTATAAATTTTTTATTGACAGTATCAAATTATTTTTTAAGTTAAAAATAACTGGCCAGTGGATAATAAAAATATTAATTCATATCAAGGAGTTATTATGAAGGAAATGACGTTAGATAGAATGGAAACAAAAAATGGTGGATCCTTTAAAAGTATGTGTTTTTGGCTACCAACTAAAATTATTCTTAATGATATGGGCAATTACACACTCAATATTGGAAATTATGCATTAGCAGCAGCATGTGAAAAATTATAAAATAAATATCGGAGAATAAGAATATTATGAAAAAAATCGATTTAGATAAATTAGAACATTTAAAGGGAGGCATCACTGCAAAAGATTGCATCAACTTAGGAGCTTTTTTTGCAGGTTTTGTTCTTACTGGAGAATTAGAATTGGCAGTAGGCTCATTTGGAGCGGCGCTCTCAGGTGGTTGCTTTGAAAATTAATTAACATTTAAAAAAATAATTAACCAACAAGAGGGAAAATACCTCTTGTTGGTTATTAAAATTATGATCAATACTATTACAAAATATTATCAATATTTTCATAACATTTTTAAAACGGCAAATGCCGCAATATCACCAATATATCGCTTGATTGTAAGTTTAATTATTTTGATAATTGGTATGATAATGAAGAGCACTAAAACAAATGGTGCTGATGCATTCTTATATTTTGGAATAATAGCTACTTTCATCATGTCTCTTAAGGCCTCTTACTATTACTACAAAAAAAGCAAGGAACTTTAGCCACTTCTATGTAACAAAAATAATTTATGGGCTCCTTTTTAATCTCTTACGAGTTTTTAATATCATCACAATTTTGATGAACAGCTATTTCTATTAAATCTATTAAACCAAAATATTGGAAACCTGATAACTGAAGCGACAGCCCAATCGCTATGCATAGAAATCCCATTTTTCGTTTGTTTTGGTCTTTCATTTTTAGCATAATACCATTTCCTGTCTTTAATAAGATAAGTAACAGAATGATTGTTCAATCCGTTAATTTAAACAACGGGTCCATTATATTTTTAGGTACTTACCCATTTAGTGTGTCTGGGATCTTCTTGTGCCGGATGGCAAAGTATTAAATTTAAGGAACATTACCATGGGAATGTTCCTTAAAAAGTCGTTTTTCGTATTTCAGTTTTGGTATTTTTCTTTTATAAGCCTTCCTATCCATAGCCACCGTGCCCAGAAGGGTAATAACGGAATCTTCATTGGGCATGCTATTACGGACTTTGAGGACTCTTCTAAAGTCCTTATTTAGCCGTTCAATCCAGTTAGTCGTATAGATCATAGAACGGATTCTGCGGTCATAGGACAAATAGCTAAAACATCTCAAATAGAACGGATCGGTCTGTAACCGGGCAAACCGAGCGTATTTAATTTGCCACTTCCCGCAACATTCCTGCCAGCGCTGCCAGCCTTTCCCGGGACTATCCCCGGACAGATCCGTGGCGAATACACTCCGCAGATCTTCGGCCAACTCGGATTTATCTTCGGAGCGAACCCGAGCTAACAGACGCCGTTTTACATGGGTCACACACCGCTGAAAGTCGGCTCCCGGATAGACCCGGGCCACGGCCTCTTCCAAACCAGAGAGCCCGTCGGCCACGATTAATCCCATCGAAGTGGCCCCACGTCCGACTAATTCTTCGAGTAGCATTTCCCAGCCGGTGGCACTCTCGCTGGGCTGATGAGCAATGGCTAACACTTCTCGTGTTCGATCTTCTTTGACGCCCAGAACGACATAGAAGGCTTCTTTGCGCACACTGTCCCGGCGTACATTCACCCACAGGGCATCGATAAATACCACCGGATAATAAGGTTCCAGGGCCCGTTGATTCCACCCGGCTACATCCTCCCTCATCCATTCGATCATGCGACCGACCTGCGAGGAGCTGTAGGCCCGCCCATATAACCGCTCAAAGACGTTCCCAACCTGGCTTTGACTCAAGCCCTGTCCATACAGAGCACTGACCAGCCGGTCGGTTTCAGCTTGCTGGCTACGCAGCAGAGTCAGGACTTTGGGATAAAATTCCCCATTACGGTCCCGGGGAATGCGAAGCTCTAAAAGTTTTCCGTGTCCATAGACGCGTCCTGGGCGGTAGCCGTTAGCCTTATTTCCTTCCCTTTCTTCCAGATGCAGGCTGCGTTCATGCTTCATCATCGCATTCAGGGTCATTTCCAGCACCTCATTGAGCCCGTTTTCCTGGCTAAGATGGTTGGTTATTAAATCCTTGAGCAGTACTTTTGATAGTATCATAGGTCTTCTTGTGTTTTGGGTTATTGGTGGTTTGGTCGCTGCCAAACCTACACAAGAAGACTTTTTTATGCTAACCTACAGACACACTTTTTGGGGAAGTATCTTTCTGTGCAACAGCGTTACTCGCTCGTTGATCCCGATTCATATAATATATATTCCCGGGATATCCCTCTTTAAGCTCTTTTAAAACACTCTTGTTATTTTCTTGCTTTACCACCTCCCTGGAATCATCAAGAAGATGATATCCGGTGCACGTCCATGCCGGTTAAAATTATTGATGAAACTACTCAGGCATCGTTTCAAAGGGGCAGGCCGATTGCAGGTGGGAATGCCCATTATTGTGATTCCTTTAGAATCCGGTTCCGGATCTGCGCCTTTCGGACTAAGGTTTACAACTTCATCCAGAAGTTCCTCCTCGGAGATCAGGTATCCCTTATGGGACCATTTCTTTAATTTTTTCAGAAACGGCTTTATTTCATTTTTTCTCACATGCAACTTGCCTACTTCGCACGAGGATTTATGGCTGAGTTCGTCTCCGCTACTAATTTGGTCCCATTTTAGTTGCCGGACATAATTTTCAGCATGCATGTCGAGGGGTTCGAATGTTTGGCAGGACAGGAGTAAGTCAGTCTCTTCGGCAAAAAACAAACAGGATAATCCGGTCCGTTCAGACCGGATTATCATCTTGTCATTGACGTTATACGGTATGGCAAGATTGAAGATACGATATCTGTTTTTAGTGTTGGTTTTTCCGCTCATGTCAAATGAAAGATATGTAGACAAAACTAACGGTAATGTTCACTAATTATAATTCTCGTGCTTTTTCAAAACGCCCGGGAACTACGGACTGGAAACTAAATAAACTCATCCTACGATTATAATTCTTCGGACGAGAAAACGTTAATTCGCATAAATTCCAAATTATACAATACCAGTTCTTAAATAATTATATTTGCAAATACAATAAAACAAATACAAACATTACTATTAATTTATATGATGTTATATATTTTTATATTACAATTATTACTCATTAATTATATGTATATAAAACATTATTAATCATTTATTTCCTTATGATTTATTATAAATTATTTATTGACAGTATCAAATTATTTTTTTAGTTATAAATAACTGGCCAGTGGATAATAAAAATATAAATTCATATCAAGGAGTTGTTATGAAGGAAATGACGTTAGATAGAATGGAAATGGTAGCTGGAGGATTTTTAAAATCTTTTCTTTGCGGTGCTGCTTTTGCTCAATTATCTTTTTGGAATGGATTAGCCCTCGGTTTAGCAGAAGTTTCATTAGGTGCAACCCTAGCAGTAGCTGGAGGCATAGATTTAGCTGGTGCTATAGTTTGTGCTATGTAAATTCAAAAATTTATCCCTCTAAAAGAGTTAATTCAATGGAAAAAAATAGCTTAAATATACTAGGTTTAGTTTTTTGGACATTAGTAGCTTTATCTTTAACTATTTTATTATTTATCTATTTTTATTTAACTAATAAGGCTTTGCTTATCTTAGCTTTTATCCCTGTAATAAGTTTATTGGCATTTTTACTAGGAGGAAGATATAAAAATAATATAAATTATGGTCCAAATAATATGATGGAATTTACAATAACAAATTTAATTTTTTTATTGTTATTTCTATCTACTCTTTTCCTTTTAGGAAAAAATTTTAATTTTTTAAAAATAGGACTATTTATAATTATGTCTTCTGTTGGATGGTATAATACTTACTATGTTCTAAAAAATAGACTATTTAATAAAACCTAATATTAACAAAGAAAGAGTCCATAATATTTATCGGCTCTTTGACCTAAATGCATCCCCTGATAAATAGTATACATAATAACCAACAAGATATAATTGATACTCTTGTTGGTTATTTAATTATGCCATCAATCATCTTTTCTAGCTATTCTCTTATTATAATCACTATACTAAACCCTAAATTTTTTAATTATTCCCAATCATCGTGAATTCCAACAACTCAAAACTCATATACCTCGCAGCCATCTTCTGCTACCTCGTCGCGGGGATCGATGCCTGGGCTTTTTTCTATATCAGGGTCCCGTTGTTTTCGCCCGCCGGGTTCCTGTTCCTGTTTGGGTTTCTGAGCACACTAATCTTCGGCTGGGCACTGACATCATACTCGAAAAAGAAATAGAACGCGGATAATACGGATAAAGCGAATTTTCACGGAAGAGAATTAACCGCAGAGGGCAGAGGGAGTTACGCAGCGATCACTGAGGAACTGGTATCACCAGTTTCTTTTGCGCTTTACATCTTACCAAGCATTAAAAACATCATTTTTAAGGTCTGTTCCTGATATCTCAGGGCCTTTTGAGGCCGGCTTACCCTGCAAACATTAAAATGTGCGATTTTTAATGTTTGTTTAAGTTTTACTGTGTATATTGAGGTCGAAATGGCAACCGTACCTTAAAACAAGGAATAATTAATGCCAAATAAAGGGCTTTACCGGGTTAACCCGGATCGCACTATTCCCTGGAACGATCTGCCCTCTTTGCCGATTGATGAACACCTTTACCGGACCGTTACCATTTTTGAACAGTTGGGAAGGGCCAAAGAGGCCCTGGCCCTGCTGGCCGGAAGAAGCATTGCCATCCCGAATCCCGCCGTACTGATCAACAGCATCACGCTGCAGGAAGCGAAGGATTCCAGTGCCATTGAAAATATCTTTACGACAGACGATGAGCTGTATAAAGCGTTCAGTGAAAACAGCGAAGACGGGCAGGTGTCGGGTGCCACCAAGGAAGTCCTGCATTATCGCGAAGCGTTATGGGAAGGTTTTAACTATTTAAACCGGAAACAAAAATTTGATACCGAGTATTTCGTCCGCCTGTATCAAAAAATCAAACAAACGAACGACGGTATTCGTCCGCCGGTGGCCCGGACTTACATCCGCCGGGGTGGCAGCGGCTTCAATGCCGGACGACCGTTCTACACTCCGCCGCGCGGCAAGGGTGTCATCGAAGAAAAACTGGAAAACCTGATCACCTTTTTAAATGACGAGACGATCCTTCCCGGTGAACCGCTCATAAAGATGGCGATGGCTCATTTTCAGTTTGAGGCCATTCACCCGTTCCGTGATGGAAATGGAAGGGCCGGACGAATCCTGAATATTCATTACATCACCAAAACCGGATTGCTTGAATTTCCTATCCTTTACTTAAGCCGGTACATTATCGAGCACAAAGATGAATATTATGATGTTTTGGCCGGAGTCTCCCAACGCGGGGACTGGGAAGCCTGGCTGATATACATGCTCAAAGCCATTGAATCTACCTCCCGGCTGACTTATCAAAAGGTGAACGATATACTTTCAGCCCAAAAAGCTATTCTGGAAACCATTGAGTCGGATACCGATATCCGTCGGCCGGATCTTCTGGTTGAAGCTATCTTTTATCAGCCCTATATCAAAGTCAATCACCTTGTTAATCGTGGCACATACGCCGAAAATACTGCGAGAAAGTACCTCAACAATCTGGCCGGCCTGGGCGTCCTCGAAAAGAAAGAAATCCAGGGCCGCCATTACTACCTGAACCTCGAACTGGAACATATCCTGTCTTGGTGATATTTGGAACGCGGATAAAATAGACGACACCGACAGGCATGGACAAGAAAAAATAACCGCAGGGGGCACAGAGAAAACGCAGAAATTACTGAAATTAATTGAAGCAGTATCCCGGATCCGGTATCCGTTCTCCTGTTTTCATCCTCCGTATTCCGCACTCCGATTTATGAATAATTGTAACAATCTTATCCTTTTGTAAAAAAGCTTTGTAAAAATATCAGGCTGCCTATTTTAGGACATACGCTTTCAAACGTTCACTCAATTTTACGCTATGTCTCTGAAACGAAACGCACTATTCTTTCTGCTGATTGCGGCCGCATGGTTCACATCCATCCCGGCGGTACAGGCACAGCAATCTAAGCTCCCGACGATCGCAGAAAAAACAAAAGGAATGAAGGAATATCCCGGTTATTTCAATTATTTCTGGGATAGCAGCACAGGAAAGATCTGGCTTGAAGTCGACAAATGGAATACTGGATTCTTATATATGGACGCCCTGGCCGAAGGAGTGGGATCCAACGATATCGGACTCGACCGCAGCCAGCTGGGACCCGAACATGTCGTTGTGTTTAAGCGCATTGGGCCCAAAGTATTATTGGTACAAAAGAACCTGGGTTATCGCGCCACCGGCACCAATAATCAGCAGGAAATCCTGGCTGTCAAAGAAGCTTTTGCACAGTCTGTTCTTTACGGTTTTAAAGTGGTGGCGCAAACCGGCGACAAGGTTCTCATCGACCTGACCGGTTTCCTGATGCAGGATCCTCATCACATAGCTGAAACCCTGAAAGAAACCCACCAGGGAACGTATCATGTGGATGATTCCCGCTCCGCCGTATACCTGCCCGATACCAAAAACTTTCCTAAAAATGACGAATTTGAAGTCACTTTAACTTTTACGGGCAAAGGGGCCGGTTCCTGGCTGCAATCTGTGACACCGGATCCCGATTATGTGACGGTACGCGTTCATCATTCTTTTGTGGAGCTTCCCAACGACGGGTACAAACCGCGGGAATTTGATCCGCGCAGCGGCTATTTCGATATCAGTTATAAAGATTACAGCACGCCCATCAGCCAGTCGCTGGTTAAACGGTTTATCATCCGGCATAATCTAGTTAAAAAATACCCGGATAAAGCCTTAAGCGTTCCTGTAAAACCACTGGTCTATTACGTAGACAGCGGCGTTCCGCAGCCTATTCGTTCCGCATTAATGGAGGGTGCTTCCTGGTGGAATAAAGCCTTCGAAGCGGCCGGTTTTAAAGACGCTTTCCAGGTTAAAGTCCTGCCCAAAGGAGTCGATCCGCTGGATATCCGGTACAACGTAATCAACTGGGTGCACCGCTCGACACGCGGATGGTCCTATGGTGGCAGCGTAGTAGATCCTCGCACCGGGGAAATCATCAAAGCGAATGTACTACTGGGTTCTCAGCGTGTACGGCAAGATTATCTCATCGCCGAAGGATTGATGGCGCCCTATAAAAACGGTGTGCCTTCTGATGCCAACAATCCCATGCTGAAACTGGCGCTGGCCCGGATCCGGCAATTAGCCGCCCACGAAACGGGGCATACGCTCGGCCTGGCTCATAACTTCGCATCGAGCTACGACGATCGGGCTTCGGTGATGGATTACCCGCAACCGCTCGTCACGATCGATTCGAATGGCAAACTGGATTTCAGCAAGGCTTATGCTGTTGGTGTAGGCGAGTGGGACATCCAGGCTATAAAATATGGATATACCGAATATCCGAAAGGAACGGATGTCCATAAAGCGCTGGATAAACTCCTGAATGATGATTTCAACAAGAAACATTTGTTGTATATATCTGATGCCGATACGCGTCCCGCGGGAAGTGCTCATCCATATGCCCATCTCTGGGATAACGGCAAACAGCCTTATAAAGAGCTCCTGAGAATGCTGAAAGTCCGCAAAATCGCCCTCGACCGGTTCGGGGAAAATAATATTAAGCCGGGTGCACCGATGGCCACTATTCAGGATGTGCTGGTTCCGGTATATCTGTATCATCGCTACCAGGTAATTGCCACGTCCAAAGAGCTGGGCGGACTCGATTACACGTATGCGACCCGCGGCGACGGACAAATGGTTACGCAAATTGTCGCTCCGGGTATACAGCGGGACGCCCTCAACGCCCTGCTCAAAACACTGACTCCGGAAGTGCTGGATCTGCCCGAATCCCTAATCGAGAAAATTGCTCCGCGTCCCCCGGGTTATTACGATACGCGGGAACTATTCAAGGGCCACACGGGCGTCACTTTCGATCCGATTGGAGCGGCACAAACCGCTGCACAAATAACGGTAAGCCTGATTCTGAATCCACAGCGCGATGCCCGCCTGATTGAATATCATGCACGAAACAATAAAAACCCCGGCCTTGCTGAAGTAATAGGCTCTCTGGTTAAAGCAACCTGGCAGGGCACGCACAGTTCCGGATATGATGGCGCCGTTCAGCGTGTTGTTGATGATGTTGTACTCAACGATCTGATGAAGCTGGCTTTGAACAAAAAGGCATCGGATGAAGTCCGGGCTATGGCTGATTATCAGCTTTCCCAGCTTCGGGAATGGCTGGAAAATCCACGGTATCGTGATACGATTAAAAATGTATCGCAAAAAGCGCATGTGGAATATGCCATCCAGCAGATCAAGAACTTCGAACAGCATCCCGATCAGCTGACAATCACCAACCCGGTAGAAACGCCCCCGGGTTCACCGATAGGAAACTAAAAAACCGGAAAACGCTGAAAGGAATACGGAGTACGAAGGTCACTCATATTAAAAGGAGGGATTATAATATGAGTGACCATATTCAAAAATTTGAAGATCTATTGGTTTGGAAAGAAGCCATGAATCTTGCTGTAGATTTGAATAAAGAAATAGCAAATTGTCAGAATTATGGCCTGAGAGATCAAATTTCAAGGGCTGCTATTTCCATACCTTCAAATATAGCTGAAGGATTTGAACGAAAATCGAATAAAGAATTCATTCATTTTCTTTATATCGCAAAGGGATCTTGCGGAGAATTAAGAACACAACTTTACATTGCTTTTAAAACAGGTAATCTAACTAAGAAAAACTTTTTAGATTATCTCGATAAAACACATAAAATCTCTGCAATGCTTTATAAACTAATAAAAGCAAGATTTGAAAACTTCTGAATCTACGTTCTCCGTCCTTCCTTTTCCTTATTCCGCTTATTCGCTTATCCCAAATCGTGTTTTCAGGAAGCGGACTGGTGAAAAACTGAGGCCTTTAACCCGTTCGCGAAGTTTGGCGACGTTGATATAAATGACGGGAATCAGAATCAACGTAATGAGCGTAGAAGCAATCAGCCCCCCGATAACCACACGAGCCAGAGACGCTTGAATGGCTCCGCCGGCACCCCACCCAAATGACATCGGCAGGAGCCCCAGAACGGTTGTTAACATCGTCATTAAAATAGGACGGAGACGTAATCGTCCGGCCTCGATGACCGCCTCATAAACCGGCATGTTTTCTTCGCGAATCAGCAGGTTGATATAATCAACCAGCACGATGGCATTATTCACTACAATACCAGCGAGCATCACCAATCCCATCAGGCTTTGCATATTCAGCGTCGTGTTGGTGAAGATCATCACCGGAACTACGCCAACAATGGCCAGCGGCACGGAAAACATTACAATCAGCGGATCGATAAACCGCTCAAATTGTCCGGCCATCACCATATATACCAATATGAGTGCGATGATAATCGACATCCTGAAGTCGGAAGCCGCTTTCTGTTGTTCTTCATATTCACCACCGAAGACAACCGAAAAACCTTTTGGAATATTCATTCCTGAAATAGCCTCACGTATTCGATTGACCCCATTGCCCAGGGCCACGCCACCTTTTAAACCAGCAGTAATATAGGTAACACGCAAACCATCGATGTGATTGATGCTGGTCGGACCCCTTGTGTCTATCTTCTTTACTACAGCTGAAATCGGCAAAACAGTTCCATCAGCAGCTTTCATTGAAATGTTATCGAGATCCTCACTTGTGAGTCGATCATTGGGTTCCAGGCGAACTACGATGGGATATTGATTTCCGCCTTCCCGATACTGTCCTGCCTGCGTACCGCCGACATTGGTTTCCAGAATCTGGGAAACATCCTGAACCGTTAGTCCCAGTTGGGCAATTTTTTCACGGTTAAAAATAAGATCCTGTTGCGGACGGCCCTCCCGGTTACCAATCTCAACATCCGTAATTCCGGGAACAGCTTCTATTTTTCTTTTCAAAGCCAATGACAATTCCTGCGCTTTTTTCAGGTCATTTCCGCGCAATTCGATTTGTATCGCCGAGTTGCTGTCGCCCGAACTGAAAATACGCCGCAAAATCCACAATCCCGGCTGTGCCTCAACTCGTATTGTAGCGCCCGGTATCAGCCCTTCCACTTTCGACCTTATCTCATCGGCCAGTTTCGTTGGCGAGATCGTCCGTTTTTTAGCATCCACCAACGTAAGTGTTATATCGGTATTACCGTTACGGACATCCCTGGAAATATGTTCAACCTGATCCATCGGAATGATGGAACGAACGTAATGATCCAGTTCTTTCGTAAATTGATTGACCACGGCTATATTTGTTCCCTGGGCCATTTCTAAGGAAATTTCAATCTCATCAGCATCCGTCTTGGGAGCCAATTCAACCGGGATATCCCGAAACAATAATGCCGTAGCAATGACGACAACGGCACAGATTCCGAAGACGAGATTCCGTTTCTGAATAGATTTCCCCAGAATGCCGGCATACTTATTTTCCATTCTATCAAGGAAACGGGCAATCCGTGATTTTTCGCTTATTAAATGCTTGTGGCCTTCCTGAACATCCATAAAACGGCTGCTGAGCATAGGAACCAGCGTCAGTGCTACAAGCAGGGAACAAAGCAATGAAAATACGATCACCAATGCCAGTTCCTGGAAAAGCATGCCTGAAACACTTTGCATGAAAACCACAGGAAGAAATATGACAATTGTCGTCAGTGTGGACGAAATAATAGCCCCGGCCACCTGGCTTGTCCCGATATCAGCACTATCTTTCGGGCTTTTACCAGTGTGCCTCAAATGAACAATATTTTCAATAACGACGATGGAGTTATCCACCATCATCCCTACCCCGAGCGCCAGTCCTCCAAGACTCATAAGGTTTAACGTCATTCCATTCAGGTAAAGCAGGGAGAATGTTGCGATGATCGAAATGGGTATAGAAAGAGCGATAATAGCTGTTGATGAACCATTTCGCAGGAAAATATAAAGGATCAGGATGGCCAGAAGTCCGCCCCACATGGCAGAACTCAATACATTGCTGATAGAGCTTTGTATAAAATTACTTTGATCACTTACAACCAATATATTCAGATCATTTCGATCCTTATTGATACGTTTTACTTCCTGTTTTACTTTTTCGGCCACATCCACGGTATTAGCACCCGACTGTTTCCGGATAGCAACACGAATCATCGGCTGGCCATCCACCTGCACATATCGGCCGAGATCGGCATATCCATCTACCACTTTTGAGACATCCCGAATTCGAATTGGGCTCCGGTTCACATTGGTGATAACCGTATTGCGTATCTGGTCCAGCGAACTGAATTCGCCCAAACTGCGTAAATACAGATCCGAGATGCCGCTCTTGACGTTTCCGGCTGGAAGTGTACTGTTTTCACGTGCAATAGCCTGGGTTATATCCCTGGAAGTCAGGTTGCTTGCCATCAGTCGATCGCGTTTCAGATATACATTGATCTGACGATCGATCCCGCCCCAGATATCGATTGTTCCAACGCCGGGAATTTGTTCAAAACGGTTTCGCAGCTCACGATCAATGATCTGTGTGAGTTGCTCCATATTCTTCGATTTCGATGAGACTCCCAATATTACAATCGGGCTGTTATTCGGATCAAACTTCCAGATTCCCGGGGCTTCGGCTTCAATGGGTAAATCGTCCCGAACACGGTCGAGCGCGGCACGCACATCGTTGGCTGCCTCGTCCAGACTTGTTCCCTGGGCAAAATTGAGAGATACATAACTTCGCCCCTCATCGGATCGGGAAGTCATTTTTTCGACATTCGGAACACCGGCAACGGCATTTTCAATCGGTTCGGTTATAATTTTCTCCATCTCTTCCGGACCAACGTTCGAATAACGGACATATATCGTTAAACGCGGGTATTCAATGGGTGGAAGCAGGTCTACGGAAAGGTAATTAAATCCAAGGATACCAACGGTTATGACAATGAGATAAATCATTGCGGTGGCTATCGGGCGGCGTATGGAAATTTGAGTAAGCGACATAATTTCAGAGTATTACGTTTGCTGTGGATCGATTGGTTTTATCACCTACCTGGCTGGATTTATGCATCAGCGAATCGAGTAAATCTTCCTGCTGCATATTTTGCAAACTCATAATGCGATCCCACGTAACGGGGCGAATTCTGGCGGTATTTATATCTTCCAGCAAATCCTGTCCAACGGTAATCACCCAATCCCCGCTGGTTATTCCTTCCACAGCGCTCACTAACCGGCCCCGGGCGATCAATTTAATTTTCACGAATTTTACCGGCGTAGCTTTTGTAAGACTTGCATCACTACTCGGGTTGAGGGTTTTTACCGGTTTTACTTCGTTGCCTAACGATGTAGCAACATAAACTCCGGTTTCTCCGGATACCGGCTGCTGATATAAAGCGCTATTCGGTATTAACGTTGCGCTTTGACTCTCACCATAAAAAATATCCACAGAAACAAACATTCCCGGTTTCAAATATCCTTTTCGGTTATCAACATCAATTTCCGCGCGGGTGGTATGTGCAACCGGATCCAGAAAGGGCGATATTCTCGATACTTTTGCTGTAACAGGACGGGCATTCACCATATCTTCGGGCATAATATTGACTCGTTGTCCCACTTTAATGGCATTTGCCATCTGTTCCGATAGCTTCACCTGTACTTTGACCTTGTCTACATTACCAAGATCGAAAAGACGAGTTGAAGAAGTGACCTGCATGCCAATTTCAGCATTTCTTCGCCCGACATAACCGGCAACAGGAGCCCGAACGACCGTATAAGACAGATTCAATTCCGCTTGCTGCAGGCTGGCTTTCGCCTGATCTTCCTGTGCTTTGGCCATTCCAAGGTTAGCTTTTGCCGATTCAAATTGTGCTTTCTGGTTCTCAACCTCCTGGGCACTAACCATATTTTTATTACTCAGAATTTGAGTACGCTTGTATTGTGATTCCGCTTGTGAAAGCGATGCCTGTGCCTGCTGAACCCGGGCTTTCGTCAGATTATGTTGAGCTTTTGCCTGATCCAGTTGTCTGCGAAATTCCTGGTCCCTTAACCGGACAAGTGGCTGTCCTTTTTTTACTTTATCGCCGTCATTAACCAACACCTGCGTAATAGGGGCATTAATTTCGGGATAAATTGATACGTGATTGTCGGCAATTACAATACCGGTCAAACGTTCTTTTAAAGGCAGACTTCCGTAATGTGCCTGTACCGATTCAACGGCCGGAATTAGTGTGTTTGTCGTTTGCGGCTCCCCATTCATTTGACCGGAGTCATTATTTTTGGACGAACAAGCCACAATAAAAGTCATCATAAATATGGCTGAAAAAGTAGCAACTCTACGTATCATAATGAATAGATGTCTAATACGTTTTTATTAATTGGTAAGAGAGGATTCCATTTTTTTAGTCCGGTAATCCTGAATTATTTTATACCTCCATCTGATCTTATCCAGGAAATGGACTTTAGATCATAAACAAAATATACCGCTATTTAAAATCCTTAACACCTCCATTTACCATTTTATTAATATTTTATCTTTAAGTATATGGGTAAGATGACAAATACGGGTATCTCCATAAGTCATAAATTTTAGACAATGGATTAAGCCTTTTGATTCCCAAAATATTTATTAAGCTCAAAAATTTTGATTTATTTACGTCGATATCGTTAAAAAAAGTTCCATTTTATTAGTGAAAGACATCGATTTATTTTATGAGAAACTTTAAAACATGAATATATTTAGCCCATGTGTGAATATGGGTTACACAAAAGAATTTGATAGGTTCCGATTCTTTTCCAGGCAGATTATTAAAATCTTTTATTTAAGTCTTACAATATCGAATGAAAAAGCTTCTGTCCTTATTACTATATGTACTTTTATGCACTCCTGTTTTCGGTAAAGGGCATGTCATTTATAACATTTCTTTTCCAAATGCTGCCCACCATGAAGCACGGGTTTCCATAACACTCATTGGAGCACCTTCCGAAACCATTCAGTTCTGGATGAGCCGATCCTCTCCGGGACGCTATGCATTACACGAGTTTGCAAAAAACGTATATTCTGTCTCCGCCAGAAACGGCCATGGTGATTCCCTCGTTATTACCCGTCCTAATCCATATGCCTGGGATGTCAAAAATAATGATGATACCGTCTCTGTTTCATATACTTTATACGCTGATCACGCCGATGGAACCTATTCAGGTATCGATCGAACACATGCTCATCTGAATATGCCCGCAACTTTTATGTGGGCTAAAGGAACCGATGACTGGCCGATCACCATTCATTTTCACATCCCCCGCGATGCCCATTGGAAAATAGCAACGCAGTTAAAACCCACACCGGATTCAACCACTTTTGAAGCACCCGGTTTGCAATATTTCATGGATAGTCCCACTGAGCTCAGTAATTATACTCTGCGAACCTGGAAGCTAAGTTCAGACGGACAAACCTATACGTTCCGCTTAGCGCTTCATCACGATGGAACCGATTCGGAAGCAACGGATTTCGCAAACAAAGCCAAACGAATTTGTGAGGAAGAAGAAACGGTATTTGGTGAATTCCCGCACTACGATTATGGAACCTATACTTTCATAGCCGATTATTTGCCTTATGTTTATCCGGATGGAATGGAGCACCGGAATTCCACCATTCTAACAAGCCGCCGTCCACTGGCAACCGGATGGAAACAAAATTTAAGCGCTCTGGCACACGAATTTTTTCATGCATGGAACATGGAGCGAATCCGGGCAAAAGCAATCGAACCCTTCGACTTTACGCGGGCCAATATGTCTGGAGAGCTCTGGTTTGGAGAAGGATTTACCAACTATTACGAAGAGTTGACGATGCGCCGGGCCGGATTTCTTACCAATGGAACATTTGCAAAACAAATGTCCGGTCCGCTGAGTTACACGATAAATGCCCCGGGCCGAAAATTTTTCAATCCTATTCAGATGAGCTATCAGGCTCCATTTGTTGATGCCGCTACGTCTATTGATGCTCAAAATAAAGCCAATACCTATATTTCATATTACACCTGGGGCTCGATTATCGGGATGGGCCTGGATTTAACTCTTCGAACGCGTTTTCAAAATCTTACCCTCGACGATTATATGCGGGCCATGTGGAATAAATACGGAAAAACCGAAATTCCCTACACACTGGATGATTTAGAAAATACGCTGGCGGAAGTCACCAACGACCCCGGTTTTGCCAAAAGTTTTTTCAATAAATACATATACGGCAGACAGGTTATGGATTTCAATGACTTATTAGCTAAATCCGGTTTTCAATTGAAGAAAGCGGCTCCGGGCCAGCCGGTCATTCGTTTCAGCCGATCCCCATTGGCTTTTCATCATGGAACCGCCACGGTTACCGGCAATACCATTATCGGAAGCCCCCTTTATAAGGCTGGCGTCGACCGTGATGACACCATCTTAAAGCTGGATGGAAAATCGTTAGATAATCAAGACGAATTGATGGCCATTCTCGACAGCCATTCCATTGGCGACACCTTATCGATTCAGTATATAGCCCGCGAGCGGGTATACAATAAGAAACTGACCCTGGTTGAAAATCCGCGGCTTGTCATTGTCACTAACGAATCACAGGGAATGCCCGTAACACCGACCATGAAACAGTTCCGCCAAAGCTGGCTTGGTAATAAAATTCACGAAAAATCGATAAATTGAACGATTTTAGATTCAAAAAACTTCATTCAAATAGTGAGTTTTTTAATAACAGATAAGAAACGTTATCAAAACAGGAGATTATTGTGAATTTATCGGACGCAAAAGTATTAATAACCGGCGGAAGTTCCGGAATTGGAAAAGAGACAGCAAGAACGCTGGTTGACAGGGGAGCAAAAGTGGTAATCTGTGCCCGGCATATCGAAAAGCTGGAAAAAGCCGCCAAAGAAACGGGTGCACTGCCATTCCAGGCCGATATAAGTAAAGAAGAAGACGTCAAATCGCTGGTTGAATTCACTCAAAAAAATTTAGGGGGATATGACGTCCTTATCAATAATGCCGCTTACGGGTATTTCGCGAGCCTGCTCGATTTTGATCTCGAGAAATTTAACCAGATGATGGATACCAACATAACCGGAAGTATTCTCATGGCACGCGAATCGGCCCGTGTTTTTATGAATCAAAAATACGGAAATATCATCAATATTGGCTCAACAGCCGGACACAAAGGTTTTGCTAACGGAACTCCATATGTAGCCTCAAAGTTTGCCGTTAATGGACTAACTCAATGTTGGCGTGATGAATTACGCAAATATAATATCCGCGTCATGCAAGTAAATCCAAGTGAAGTCGTAACCAATTTTGCCAGTACGGCCGGTCATGGACAAACTGTTAATGAATCCAAACTTCGTCCATTGGAAATTGCCCATGTAATTACCAGCTTACTTGAAATGGATGATCGCGGATTTGTTACCGACACGACTATTTGGGCGACAAATCCTAAATAACCCTTCGGTATTATCCTTAAAAAAACGGTTCATTTCGAGAGATGTATGCCACTTAACAAATTCGGGCGTTATAATTAAATGAATATCATACCTCCTGAAATATTGCTGGAAGGTTATGCTCTCGGGATTTTCCCGATGGCACCCCATAAAAACAGCGAAAAAATTGATTGGTTTACAGCTAATCGCCGGGGTATCATTCCACTCGATCAATTCAGGGTTTCCAAAAATGTTCAGCGCCTGATTCGTCAGCATCATTTTACCGTGAGTTACGACGAGGCTTTTCATGAAGTCGTATCGGCCTGTGCCGACAGGGATACAACCTGGATATCCGATGTAATTATTGAATCATATAATCAATTGTCTGAATTGGGATTTGCCCATTCTGTCGAAATCCGAAAGGCCAAAAAATTAGTCGGGGGATTGTATGGTGTATCACTTAAAGGGGCATTTTTCGGCGAATCCATGTTTCATTATGAAAAAGAAATGGACAAAATGGCACTATATTATTGCCACAAAAAGCTGGTAGAAGGCGGTTTTAAATTATGGGACACTCAATTTTACACAAAACATTTGTCCCAATTTGGCTGTATTGAAATATCGGATGAGCACTACCAGAAAATGTTAAAGGAGGCAATGAAAACGGAAGCACATTTTCATTCGGACGAAAATCATTTCGGATTGCCATAATGATTTTTTTTTAGATGGAATTCTTCAAAGAGATCTAATTGGATCCCGTCAACAATTTCATCACTATTATCGAGGCTCGACACGGTTATCCCCAGCAAACGCACTTTGCGCTCACCGGCTTCGGTCTGATCCAGCAATTCTTTTGCAACACTGCCGATTGTTTCTTCGTCTGATACGGATTCGTTAACTGTAAGGCTACGGGTAATTCGGCTGAAATCATTATAACGAACTTTCAGGGTGATCGTTCGCCCGCCTGTTTTCGCCCTGTTTAAGCGATGACTCACCTCGTTGGCTAACGACTCGAGGTAAATTTTCATCTGCCCGATATCTTCATAATCCTCGGCAAACGTATTCTCGGCTCCCAAAGACTTACGAATCCTGTTGGGTTGTACTTCCCGTTCATCAATTCCACGAGCTATTTTAAAAAGGTAGCTGCCGAATTTTCCAAAATGCTTAACCAGATCATACTCTTCCCAGTACTTTAAATCTTTACCATTCTGAATACCCAGTTTCTTCATTTTATTCTCAGTAACCCGACCAATTCCATGAAATTTTCCAATGGGGAGTATCTCAATAAACTGTTCTGCCAGTTCGGGTGTCACCAGCGTTAATCCATCCGGCTTGTGATAATCGGAGGCCACTTTTGCCAGGAACTTGTTTGGTGCCACACCGGCCGAAGCGGTAAGACCCGTTTGTTCTTTTATTTTGGTTTTGATTTCTTTCGCAATCAGCGTTGCAGATGGGATATTGAATTTGTTATTCGTTACATCAAGATAGGCTTCATCCAGCGATAACGGCTCTACTAAATCGGTGTATTCCAAAAATATTTGGCGAATTTGGCGGGATACTTCTTTGTAAACCTCAAAACGTGGTTTAACAAAAATACCATCCGGACAAAGGCGGCGCGCCCGGGCTGCAGGCATTGCCGAATGAACACCGAATTTTCGGGCTTCATAACTCGCTGTTGCAACCACCCCACGACCCTCCGGAGAACCTCCCACAATCACCGATTTCCCGCGAAGTTCGGGATGATCCCGCTGTTCCACCGATGCATAAAACGCATCCATATCCACATGTATGATCTTACGAACGTCCATACTCGTAAAATACACCAAATTCCGGAAATACACAGTATTCACACATATAGTATTCTTGAATAGAATACCGGTTCTGAAAATTACTTTTACAGAACCGGAACCGAATAATATATTTGACTGTTTATTTACTTGTATATAATTAAATAACAACTATTTCAATAAGAGAGTTATCATGAAGTATCGTCCCCTAAAAATATTTTTTATTCTGATAATCAGCACTTTTATGACTTTGCCGCCAGCTGCTTTTACAGAACCCACTCACATTGTAATCAGGGTAAAAGCTAAAGATGCAAAGTTCATAGGAACTTCTATGGGCGGGGCTAAAATTATCATTCGAAATGTTGAAACCGGCAAAATTCTGGCAAACGGACTCACTTCGGGCGGTACCGGGAATACACAAATTCTGATGTCCGGAGAGCATAAACGATATCAAAAACTATCGGAAGAAAGTACCGCCAGCTATGAGACCACGCTTGATATTAAACTTCCGGTTCTTGTTTCGATTGAAGCGCAAAGTTCCATAACTAAAAACCAAAATAACATACAAACCAGCACCCGGTTGTGGTTAATTCCAGGTAAAAACATCGACGGAGATGGTATTATTCTTGAAATGCCGGGATTTGTTGTTACGACATTAGCCCCGCAAAATAATCAAACGATTCAACTGCAAAACGGAAAAGCGACAGTCGATGTCAAGAGCCATGTTGTGATGATGTGCGGTTGCCCGATTACCCCAAACGGCTTGTGGGATGCTAACCAATATGAAGTAAAAGCAATTATTCACAGCAAAAATGGGGAGATAACTTCTGTACCACTAAAATATGCGGGTACAACGAGTATGTTTTCCGGCTCTATAGCATTTACCCAAAAGGGTCAATACGAAGTTTTTTTATACGCCTTCGACCCGGTAACCGGTAACAGCGGGGTCGACAAAATAACGGTAATTGTTACTTAATTAATCCCAACTATTGCTAATATTTTTAATACTTTATAAGTAGCATGATAACTGAAATTCTTCTTAACCAAGGAGGAATGTATGGAAAATTTAACCGCAACTGATTATACCTGGTTTATTATGATAGGGCTCACGCTTGGCTGGTTATTCGATCTGATATTTGAAGATAAAGGTATTGGAATGACGACCCATCTTATCATTGGAGTTTTGGCAGCTGTTTTTGGAGGCTTGGTATTTGCGGTCACCGGACTGGAAGCCGAACTTATTTTTGCGGTCATCAATGCCACTTTTTTCCTTTTTTTACTGGATATGTTTCACCTGGCCATTATCCAGGAAAAGAACGCACCCAAAAAACCTACCATTAAATTGATTCATTAAATCGATTTCCGGGGGTTAGAAATGATCACTTTATAAGAAATCGATTATTCACAACGTTTAAAACAAGTAAAATTCATTAAATCAGAAATTATTGGTATTTTTGTACCCATTCTTTCGGGATATTGTTTTGTCTTCTTAAAAAACGCTTTAGTGTAAAATTACAAGAACGAATTTAATTTTTGTTTTAATCAAATAGTTGGAGCTTGAAATGCATCATCTTACAGCAACAGACTACACATGGTTTATTATGATTGGCCTAACACTCGGCTGGATTATTCAAACCATCTTTGATGAAAAAGGTATGAGTTTAACCTTACACCTCGCCAGTTCATTATTTGGATCTTTTTTCGGTGGATTAGTTTTTACATTCCTGGAACTGGATGGCCGGCTGGTTTTTGCCGCTTTCAGCAGTATCGTACTCACCGTTTTGCTTGATGTTTATTTTGTCGCTTTAAAAAAAGAACACGAGCCCAAACAGGACGAGGTGACTGTCATTCATCATTAACGAATTTTATTTATTAATTCCTTCTAAGGGATGACGGACTCCGCCATCCCTTTTTTTATTTTATGAAGTGTAGAAATACACCCAATGTCTGAAACAAACTTTATGTACATCTGTATATTAGATAACCATTCAAAACCTTAACCAATAAATAAAGTGATATGGCAGATAATATTGATTACCGGATTATTGGCGACGATATGCAGATTGTGGAAGTTGAACTGGACCCGAATGAAGGCATACGGGCCGAAGCGGGCGCCATGATGTACATGGACAGCACTATTAATATGCAGACTGGTACTGGCGGAGGATTATTCAGGGGTTTTAAGCGAATGATTACGGGTGAGAGTTTTTTTATAACTACCTTTCTTCAAACAGGAAGAGGTAAAGGCAGGGTTGCTTTTAGCGCTCCTTATCCGGGTAAAATTATTCCATTGCACCTGGATCAAATCGGTGGAAGCTTCTTGTGTCAGAAGGATGCTTTTCTCTGTGCCGCCCGGGGCATTGAAATTGAAGTTGCTTTTACAAAAAAGATGGGTGCCGGATTATTTGGGGGCGAAGGATTCATCTTGCAACGACTTGAAGGAAAAGGACTGGCATTTGTTCATGCCGGAGGAACCATCATAGAGAAAAAACTGGGAGTCGGAGAACAATTAATGGTCGATACCGGATGCCTGGTCGCATTCGCTCCAAGTGTCGATTATGACATAAAGTTCATAGGTGGATTTAAAAATGCCTTATTTGGGGGTGAGGGACTTTTCCTTGCTGAAATAACCGGACCAGGCATGGTTTATTTGCAAAGCCTGCCATTTTCCCGTTTGGCCGATCGGATTTTTGCAGCAGCTAAATTTCAACAAAAGGGAGAAGAACGCGGATTTTCGGGTTTGGGTGGCAACATCATCGGAAACTTTATAAGCGGAGAATAACAATGAACTTAGTCGGAGGGTATGCCCTTTGGCTCATACCCGAGAGAGCCATTTATCAAGAGATTCAGGGATTAATTTCCCCGTTGCAGGCATCGGTTGGACAGCCGGTTTTCAATCCTCATATCACCTTGATTTCAGGATTAAACCTGAGAGAAGATGAAATTATAAACAGGGCAAAAATTCTTGCAGAAAATCATTCTGTTGTAACGGTGGCAATTGAAAGGGCCGTTTGGGGATACACGTTCTTTCAACGCTATTTTTATACACTCAAATCTGTCGATAAGCTCTTGGCTTTACACAAAGATGCGCTTCAAATATTCGGAGAAACGGATTCCGGGAAATACCGTCCGCACATCAGTCTTGAATATGCCGATCACACACAAATTCCTGATGAATCAATTCAAAATAACGTTCGTTCAATGTATGGTATTTCCGTTAAATTAACGGATCTGCTCGTCGTTAAAACGACCGGTTCGATTGAAGAATGGGAAACATTAGTAACCTGTTCCCTTCAAAAAGAGAAAGAACCGATTTAGGTGAAAAAAAATCCCCTCCTTTACAAACCGGTATAAACCATTTTGTTCGGGAGGAGATGGGGTGTTTTGTGTATGGAAGAGTTTCTTTTTGAAATGCAGTGTCAGGAAAAAAGAATCAGAAGCCGCTCATTTCACAAGCGGCCTCTTGTCGTTATTACTCTTTACTTTATGAGCGTCATTTTTCGGGTCACAACATTATTACCGGATCGTAATTGATAGAAATAAACTCCACTTGAAATTTTGGAAGCATCAAAAGTTATAGTATGCGATCCTGCCGACATGCGGCTGCTTACCAGTGTAGCCACTTTTTGCCCGACCATATTATAGATAGTCAACTTAACCATTCCGGCTTCTTTGAGTTCGAATGGTATAACCGTCGTCGGGTTAAACGGATTCGGAAAATTTTGTTCAAGCGAAAATTTCTGCGGTTTGTTTCCACCGGGATTTTCGGCAATCGCCGTTAGAAGATTTCCGGCTTCATACACTCCATTAGAAAATCCGGCAAAAACTTTTCCCTGAGAATCAATGGCAATAGAAAAACCGACATTCGCCGATCCGTTATTCATATTTCCAACGGTATTCTGCTGCCAGGTCTTACCTTCGTCCATCGAAACAAGGATTCCATTGTCACGGGTTACAGCAAATATATACCCTTTAGGGTTTTCAACCATTTTAGGAACAGTCAGCTGATCGATTGTGACGGATGAACCCTGTGCCAAAGCCGACATAACCCATGTATCCCCATTGTCTGTTGAATAAAATATTCCACTTCCCGTTGATACAATCAAATTACCTTTTTTGGTTTCAAACAAACTTGAAACCTGCAGCAGGGTTCCATTACCAACGCTTCCGGGAAAATTACTTTTTATATCGGTCCATGTTTTACCCTGATCTTTGGATCGGTAAAGACTCATCAGGGAACCGGCAAAATACATACCATTAGCTTCTATAACACTGGTTACGGCATCATTAGATAATCCAATGACTTTCCATGTTTTCCCCATATCGGCAGACTCGAGGACGCCTCCATTATTGCTGGTCAGGTTACTGGATGCCGCCAGAATGGTTTTATTACTGGTAAATACAAAATCCTGTATACTGTAATCCTGCGAACTCGTACTGTCGTCTACGACATTCCATGTTTTGCCGGTATCCGCGGAAACAGCAATTGCACCATTGATTCCAGCAATAGCAATGATACTGTCATTTTTAACAGCAATAGCATTAATACCCGCGGTCGGAGTTATACCGTCATTTATACGGCTCCAGGACATCCCTTCATCATCCGATTTAAAAAATCCGCCAATGAAATCACTTGCATACAACCTGTTTTGAGAATCGGCAGCTAATGAATAAATATTCGTGTTTGTCCCGGTCATTTTCCAGGTCGATCCCTGATCCGTTGAATAGAATATGCCGGAATTCTTATTATTAAATCTAACAAAATCAGTAGTTCCCAATAAAATATTACCGTTCGCCGCCTCTGCCATAGTCGTGATTAACGATTCGGAATAGGATGTTTTCATCATCTTATTCATTGAGGGATTATATTTATATAACCCTGACTCTGTAGATGCCAATATCGTTCCGGAACTGGTAATTAACATGCGCATAACGGATGAATCTTTCATCGCAAAGTCACTCCAGCTTGCTCCCTGATCGGCCGACATTTTAATGCCTCCATTCATAAATGAGGCGTACCAGTTTCCATTGGCGTCTTCGGCGAAATCGGTTGCCGGCATACCTGTGAAACTCTTTTTTCGCCACGTTTTCCCGCTGTCCGGGGAAACAGCAACCATTCCATCTTGCATCGTATTTAAATTTCCCGCATAACCCATGGGTATACTACCCGAAATCGCCACCAGCAGGGAATCGTCTACAAATTTCACACGTGAAATCGGTTGATTCAGTGGAGTCATTGTCCACGTTTTCCCCGTATCAGCAGAAACAGAGACCCCAAGCAATGTTCCGGCGGCAACAAAATTCTCACCTTTTACGTCCAGACTTAAAATACCAGCTGAAATACCGTTAAATTTAATTTGATAATTTTGCCAGTTCACCCCGTTATTTGTCGATACATAAACGTTACCGTTAAAATCTCCCAGGATAAATGTACCTTTGGTCGTTTGAACGATTTCAGAAACAGTTCCAATATTTCCCCCGCTGATATTAGTCCATGTCTGGCCATTATCTGTGGATTTCAAATTACCCTTGACCGTGCTGGCATATAACACCCCATTATTCGTTTTCTTTATAACGATTAGTTCGGAATGATTGGGTCCGTTCAAATGATTCCAGGAATACATTTGAGATCTGGCATTGGTTATACCTAACGCAAAAATTGAAATTAAAGTCAATGCAATACGATAACCGGTAGCTTTTTTCATGAGAGAGAACTTTTAATTATTTTTTTTCCCTGTTTGTAAGTTCAAATCGTATCCGCCTTTTCGCACCCCTTATAATAATTTTATTTGAAGACGGTGAACCTCTTTACCTTAGATGACATACCAATTTGATGAATCTTACAGTTTTTTAATAATTTCGCCTGATTTCTGTGTATTTACACACTTTACAAGATGGGCACTCTGTGCAATTACACATTTGTGAAAATTATATGACACAGTTTTATACTAATTTTCAATAAAAAAGACTTCCCAATCGGGTATTTTGTTCTCCTGCAATCAGATTCGAAATTTTTACCAGTCTTTTTGCGGTTACCACTTCATTTATGATATTTTTGTATATTGATAAAATACTGCCGGGTGATCGATTTTATTTGTTTCAAGAGAATTTATGCGTTCTTTAGCTTCAGTTAAAAAATCGATATCCCATCCAATTTACCGGAAGTCTATTCTAATGAAAAACTGGTTATCCCGTGAGCATTTGGGATTTAAATGGATATTAAGTATTGGCTTATGGACATTTCTCGGCGTATTATTCGCCTTTAAGACTTACATCTACAGCCATATTATTGATCAACCCATTTATCTATGGCGTGCCCTGAGTTACACCATGCCCAAAGCTTTGATTTGGGGTGTTTTCACACCCATTGTGTTATGGTTTACATCACAATACAAAATTGAATCCAGCAACTGGATTAAGCATTTAATTATACAGGTTATCGCCTGTATCGTGCTGGCACCCTTTTTGGTGATACTGGCTTTCCAGCTTGATTTGTTTTTCCGTTGGATAGGAGGGGCGCTTCCCGATAATCCTTCTTTTGTAATCGCCGCTTTTAATCCTCAGGTATTCGCAAACAGCTTTGATAATATCCTAACGTTCGCCATTATTGTCGGGGCTTATTATGTATACGATTATTATCAACGATTCCGGGAACGGGAACTAAAAGCAGCGCGGCTCGAAGCACAACTTGCCACTGCGCGTATCGATTTACTCAAAGCTCAGCTTAATCCTCACTTCCTTTTTAATACGCTAAATGCCATTTCGATCGTTAAAGATCACGACCTTGAAGCAGCGGACATGATGATTACCGATTTATCGGAGATGTTGCGATTCATCATGGATAATATTCATAAACAGGAAGTTTCGTTACGCGACGAAATGGATTTCCTTGATTGTTATATCTCCCTGCAAAAACACCGCTTCGAAGACAAGCTGGATGTAAATGTCGATATCGATCCAAAAGCCTGGAATGCACTAGTTCCGAGTTTGTTGTTACAACCCATTGTTGAAAATGCTATTGAGCACGGTGTACGAAATCAAAAAGGGAAAGGGCTGATCAATATTCGCTGTGTACGAAATAACGGCAGCCTGAATTTTGAAATTCAAAACAACGGTCCCGAACTTGATAAAACAACACCGCGCCCCGGGAAAAAAGGAATCGGCGTTTCCAACACCCGGGAAAGATTACAAACATTGTATGGTTCCGATTTCACTTTTGATCTCGAAAACGCATCAGAAGGGGGCGTCATTGTAAGACTTTCTATTCCATATCGTTGGGACGATCAATAATCTAAATAAATATTAAAATCTTTAATTGTATGGCCTATTCTATTTTATTAGTTGATGACGAGTCTCATGCCCGAGAGCGGCTTCTCAAATACCTGAAAGATGATAAAGAACTCGAGGTTGTCGGGGAGTGCGATAATGGTTCGGATGCCGTAGATTTTATTCTTAAGAATAATGTCGACTTGGTCTTTTTGGATATCCAGATGCCGGAAATGGATGGCTTTGGAGTGATAGAATCACTGGGCTTAAAAAATTTACCTATTATCATTTTTGTTACCGCCTACGATCGTTTCGCCGTTAACGCCTTTAAGGTAAACGCCCTCGATTACGTATTAAAACCCGTCTCTAAAAAACGACTCGAAGAATCGATCGATCGGGCCAAAGATCGGCTGGCAAGTCGAAAATCCGGTGAGATCAATCATAATATTGTGCAACTCCTCGAAGGCCTGAAACAGGAAAAACAACATCTTGATCGCATTGTGGTAAAAACCAATGATAAGATGTTCCTGATACGTACCGACGATATCGACTGGATTGAAGCTGATGACAATTATGTAAAATTACATACCAGCGAAAAGACCCACCTGCTTCGTCAGACGATGAAAAATATGGAAGACACACTCGATCCCAATATGTTTCTGAGGATTCATCGTTCTGTAATCGTCAATATGGATCGCATTAAAGAGATTCAGCAGTGGTTCAATAATGAATATACTGTGATTTTAAAGGATGGAACCGAACTGACTATGAGCCGCGGTTACCGGGATAAAGCTAAAGAGCTGTTTAAGAATTTTTTGTAATAATTTTACCACTCGCCACTTCTGAAAAACCACTCACCACAATATAAGATAACTCCCCATTAAGTTATTAGGTATTGCACGCCTTTATTTTACCTTACTTGTGTCATGGATAACAACTTGATGTTCAAGTGACAGACAGAAGAAGAGTAGAGCAGATAGAACCTGGATTGTGGTTCGGACTTTTGAATGAACAAATTTAACATTAACCGAATCACTTGGCAGTATTCGACAGTAGAAAACTTCAATCGTTTGATTACAATTCAGGATTTCTATCTGCAAAACTATCAAAGAATGTAATAAATAATGAAAGGTAAACTATTTATAGGCAGTGTTTTTATTCTTGCCAGTATAAGTATTATTACCGCTAATGCCCAAATCGGGCACCAGCATATAACCCATTCCGTTATTGGTACCGTAATAGACCAAAAAACAGGGGATAGGGTTCCAGATGCAAGTATTATTACAAATAATACGCAACAGACGGCCACGGACGAAGTAGGAAAATTTATTATTCGTAACCTCACGTCCGGGAATAATATTATTACCGTAAAATCCACTGGCTATTATAAAGTCAGGAAAACCGTCTACATCAGGAAAGATGTTACAAGAGTGTTAATTAAGCTGAAACATAAGAACAGTTGATGATGATCCGGTTCTATAATTATGCCGGGTGAACGAATGCTTCTCAACATCATCGAATTTCAGCTGAAATGCAGAAACCGAGGAGTATCGCTGCCAGGACGATACTCCTCTTTTTTTTATTATAAGCCTTAACGGTTTATCCCAGTTATCAACCATTTGCCACAAAATAGCACCGTCTATCCCAATACCTTAGTTGCTTAAGCATAATGGGCTTATTCTTCAACTGTAATGGATATGTAACGCGAAGTTAAGTTTCATAGTTGGTAAGACAGGAAGCCTGAATTGTCAAATGGAACATATTTATCGTAAGACTATCAATATGCATTTTACAATACTAGCACCGTTCCATTTCAATTCAGGTTATACTGTTAAACAGAACAAAATTAATTAAGCGTATTTGCAATGATACAAACTTTAAAAAATATGATTCGAACCATACCTGGTATAAGTCAGTTGTTTGCTTCATTGCTATTTGAAAAATTTTACTCAATTACTGATGAATATTTATACATGACGGCGAAGGATGGTAATCCATCTGTAAACTCCGTTTGCTATAAAAGTCTCAATTATCCAATTACTAATTGCTGGAGCCGCATTCCCTCCTAAAACCCAAATAATACCCTAATTCTGAAACCCTTGCGGAAACTCAATTAATAATTGGAAATTACCCAAGCCCCCCAACACGGGGTATCACAGCCTAAGTGATGCCCCGTGATTTTTTTATCTAACTCCCGTTTTGTCTCCCGAAGGAATTATCATTTCGCCTGTCTTGTTCCTTATTACATAACTATTTGTAAGAAAAAAAGTTAACAACATTAATATTAAATTTAGGGTAACTATTTAGAATTGACGGAGAAACTATGCCTGAATTCAAATTTTTCGAACAGGTCAATAAAAATTTTGATCGCGCGGCTAAATACACCAAACACGATTCCGGCCTGCTTAACCAAATAAAAATATGCAACAGCGTTTACCATATCACTTTTCCCCTTGAACGCGATAACGGAGACATTGAGGTCATGCATGCATGGCGCGCCGAGCACAGCTATCATAAAATGCCCACAAAAGGCGGTGTCCGTTTCAGTGAAAACGTCAATGAAGATGAAATAACGGCGTTGGCCGCCCTGATGACCTATAAATGTGCCGTGGTGGACGTTCCATTCGGTGGCGCCAAAGGTGGAATTCGTTTCAACAGGAATAATTACTCATTAGCCGAAATCGAGCGTATCACCCGCCGTTATACTTTCGAACTGGTTAAAAAAAATCATATTGGCCCCGGCACCGATGTCCCGGCACCGGACTATGGAACCGGCGAAAGAGAAATGTCGTGGATTCTTGATACTTACAACGCTCTGAATTCGGATTTGGATAACCCGGCTTGTGTTACCGGAAAACCCATTGAAGAAGGCGGCGTTCACGGACGTAAAGAAGCAACCGGGCGAGGTATCTGCATCGGCATCAGCGAAGCTTGTGATCAAAAAGAAGACATGAAAAAGTTAGGCCTGGAACCCGGGCTGGAAGGCAAAAAGGTTATTGTTCAGGGACTCGGAAATGTCGGTTATTACACTTGCCATTTTTTGCAGGAAGCTGGTGCGGTTTTGGTCGGTATAGCTGAAAAAGAGGGCGGCGTCTATAATAAAAAGGGAATCGATCTTGAAAAATTAATGAAACACCGGAAAGAAACAGGTTCTGTTCTCGATTTTGAAGGAGCTGAGAATATCCAGCCAACAGGAAAAACATTAGAATTGGATTGTGATATACTCGTCCCGGCCGCCCTGGAAAACCAGGTTAACAACAGTAATGCTTCGAAGATTAAAGCAAAAATCGTAGCAGAGGCAGCCAACGGCCCTACCACTTCCGAGGCGCACGATATACTCAAGGAAAAAGGATGTATGATTATCCCGGATAACTACCTGAATGCCGGCGGGGTTACCGTTTCTTATTTTGAATGGCTTAAAAATTTATCCCATGTTCGTTTTGGCCGTCTTGACAAACGTTTCGAAGAACATGCATACAAAAAATTGGTCAATGCCATAGAACAGGTATCCGGAAAACACTTTACAAAACAACAAATCGAGGAATTGTCGCACGGACCCAGCGAGCTCGATATTGTCAATTCCGGGCTTGAAGAAACAATGATTGTCGCCTATAACGAGATCAATGAAATTGCTAAACATCATAAGGTGGATCTTCGTACAGCTGCCTATATCAATGCTATTAACAAAATAGCTACGGCTTATGAACAACTTGGCATTTTCCCATAAAACCATTTTTCCGTTTTCATCCTGCAGTCTAATGTCTAAAGTCTATCATCTAAAATCTTCTTCACCGGCTTCACTTTACTCAACGGGACTTTTGAATCGGCAATAAATTGATCGATATGCTCCCTTTCGGGTCGTTCGGTTAAAAAGCTTACTGCTATCATTAAAATAGTATTAACGATCAACCCACAGATTCCAGCATGTATATCAAACGGTGGTTTTGCAAAAAAGGAATAATAGATCATCACCAGGGTTCCGCTAATCAAACCTGCAAAAACACCGGCTTTAGTGACTCTTTTCCAGAAAAAGGCCGCTACCGTTAACGGGAAAAACTGAACAACACCGCCATAGGCAATCAAAAGCAATGAGACCAGTGAAGCCGGACTGTACAATGCAAGCAAGTAGGACAAAAGCGAGATAATTAATACAAAACTGCGAATCAGGTTCACCAACGTTTTCTCTGAAACCTTAGGACGAAATAGCTTCACATAAAAATCCTGAACGATGACCGTAGCCGCCGTATGTGCCAGGTTCGCCCCGGTCGACATCGCTGCTGCGAGAGCCCCGGATAACAATATTCCAATCAGCCACGGTGAAAAATGTGCTTTGGCAATCAGTTCTACCAAAACCGTATCGGATTGTTTGAGCGGATGCCCTGCAAATACCAGTATTCCCGCAAAACCAACAAAAAATATAGGGACCAGGATGTATCCGTAAAGAGGATAAAGGATGATGGTCTTTTTCAACGTTTTTTCACTTTCCGCCCCATAGGATTTACTGAAAATATGCGGCCACATCGACAGCCCGATGACGCTGACTATCAAAGCAGTAGAAAAAGCGGCGAAAGACATGGCATGATTATGGCCGGGCAGGGTTAAATAATCAGGAGCTTTTTGTGCAATGGCATGAAACATCTTTGAAACACCACCATAAAATTTATACGGAATCGCCAAACCGATGACCCACGCCACAATAATCATAACAATTCCCTGGACCACATTCGTCCACCCAATGCCGCGCAGGCCGCTCGTAAATACATAGATTGCCACAACAACGAATGCGATTAGTGAGCCCAGCCAAAAAGGAATATTTCCGCCTGTTGAAGCATCAACCAGAAAACCGGCACCTTTTATTTGAATCGTCAAATAAGGAATAAAAGCGCCCACGCTAATGATCGCCATCAAACCGGATAAGGCACTGCTTTTATATCTCGCAGACAACAATTCGGCCTGCGTCAGATAGCCGTACTTTTTCCCGATACGCGCGGTTTTTGGCCCCAATATCCAAAGAGGTAATAAACCCATCCCCAAATAGCCGATGATATATAATCCCGGCGCTCCTTTGGAGTATGTCCAGCCAGGTCCGCCCAAAAACGCAAAAGCACTGAAAATCTCGGCTCCCATGATAAAAAACAGCACAAACAACCCGACACTTCGTCCGTCGGCGATATAGTCATCAAGAGTCGATTCCGTCTTTTTAGACCGGGCTTTTATACCGATGTATAAAACAATGATGAGATATGCGAAGGTGATGGAACTGACAACAACCCAATCTTTCATTCTTCCTCTTCTCCGTTATATTCCAGGCGGTAAAGAAGAACCAGGCCAATAACAATAATGAAGTTCCAGAGTACGAACCAGAACATCAAAAAAGGCATTCCCAGTATCAATGGATAAATACGATTAGCCAGTTTCAGAAAGGGCCATGTTATAGCAAGCAGGCAGATTAGGAAATAGATTCCCATTACCAAAGCAATATTTCTTTGTTTCATGGACATCTGTTCAACATTATTTGACGATTTAGAAACAATTATTTAAAAAACATTGACTAAACCGAATTAATATCTAAAATTTTACATCTATTAGCACTTAGCTGGAGCTATAAAAGAGGATGTCTAATCCCCCATTCCACCAACGGAAATATAAATTTCTTTAATTTTTACAATTTCTAACGCGAATCGTTTTTTTTTACTTCTTAAACCATAAGCATTCAATACTTTAAGGACATAGTGAGGTTATTAAAAATAGCTGTGTGTTTAAACTTAGCTAAATGATTATGAAACAATATTCGCTTTACCAGAATAAGCGTACATGGCTGCGCTTTGTAGTTGTCTGTGCCTTGTTTCCCCTGTTAAGTCACGGTTTGTCTTTCGCAAAGGGACACCATCGTGGGTCAAAATCAACTAATGATTCTGTCTATCCCGTTTCTTCCTATCATGCTTTAAAATGGAGAAATGTCGGGCCATTTCGGGGTGGGCGTTCAACTGCAGCATCAGGAGTAGTTTCCGAACCCCTAACGTATTACCTGGGAACAGCGGGTGGCGGTTTATGGAAAACGACCGACGCCGGAGGGCACTGGAAAAATGTGACGGACGGATATATACGATCCAGTTCGATTGGTGCCGTTGCCGTATCCGAATCGGATCCCAATGTCGTTTATATCGGCACCGGAGAAGCCCCGGCAAGAACCGTCAATCCGACCCACGGTTCAGGAGTATATAAATCTACCGATGCCGGAAAGACCTGGAAATCGGTTGGACTGGAAAATACTGCTCACATCAACCGGATTGTCATCAATCCTAAAAATCCGGACATCGTTTATGTGGCGGCAGAAGGTACTCCATGGAAAAAAACAGCCGACCGGGGAATCTACCGGAGTGAAGACGGGGGAAAAACATGGAAAAAAGTATTGTTTGTAAATGATGAATCCGGAGCCAACGACCTGAGTATGGATATGACCAATCCCCGGATTCTCTACGCCGCTTTTTGGGATCATCAGCGTCTGCCATGGAAAATTTTAAGCGGTGGATCGGGCAGCGGTATTTATAAATCTAACGATGGCGGCGATACCTGGACCAAACTCAGCAAAGGATTACCTGAAGAAATGGGGAAAATCGGCGTCTCGGTATCACGGGCTAATCCGGAGCGCGTTTATGCGATTGTCGAAGCGAAAAACAAGGGTGGATTATATCGTTCCGATGATGCAGGAAAATCCTGGAAACTCATAAACAGTAAACGGGTTATCCAGGCCCGTTCCTGGTATTACATGGATGTTTTTGCCGATCCCAAAGATGAAAATATCGTCTATGTGATGAATGCCCCTTTCCTGAAGTCTATCGACGGGGGTAAAACATTCAAAGTGGTGAAAACACCACACGGTGATAACCATTTTCTCTGGGTTAACCCCGAAAACAACAACGACATGATTAACTGCAATGATGGCGGGGGTAATGTGTCCTTAAACGGTGGTAAAAGCTGGTCAACCCATTATAACCAGCCCACCGGGGAATTCTATCGTGTAATTACAGATAATCGTTATCCATATTATATCTATGGAGGGCAACAGGATGACGGAACAGTAGCCATAGCCAACTGGTCGGGTAGTGCGGGTATCGATCGCACCGACTGGTATGACGTCGGTGGCGGCGAAAGCTCTTTTATTGCCTTCAATCCGGATAAACCGGATTTGGTTTACGCAGGAAGCTACCAGGGAATCATCACCGAATACAATTCAAAAACAAAGAAGACAAAATTTTTAAGCGAATATGCCGCCTTGCGTCTTGGCTCCAATCCGGCTCATGAGAAATATCGCTTTACCTGGAACGCGCCTATCATCACTTCGCAATTTGACCCTTCCGTTATCTATCATGCCGGCAACAAAGTTCTGAAATCCACCGACCGGGGAATAACATGGACAGTCATCAGTCCGGATTTGACCCGTAACCTTTCCGAAAGAAATATTCCTGGCGGAGGCCCTATCACCAATGAAGGTGCAGGCGGAGAAGTCTATCAAACCATTTCCTACTTAGCCGAATCTCCTGGGTCGGCATCAACCTTATGGGCGGGAACGGACGACGGGCTTGTCCATATAACCAGAGATGGCGGACAGCACTGGGAAAATATAACGCCAAAAGGTATTGGAGATTACCTCGTAAATTGCATCGATATTTCCCGGCAAAATCCGGCAACGGCCTATTTATCGGTTATGGGATATAAATCCGATGATCTCGCTCCATATGTTTATATGACAACCGATTATGGCAAACACTGGAAAGAAATAGTACGTGGATTACCAAAAGACGCTATGGTACATGCCGTACGCGAAGATCCCGTCAAAAAAGGTCTGCTTTATGCCGCAACCCAACGTGGTATGTTCGTTTCCTTTGATAATGGCGATCATTGGCAAGGCCTGCAGCTCAACCTTCCGATGGTTCCGGTTACCGATTTGACTATCCATAATCATTCTTTGGTTATCTCAACACTCGGACGTGCTTTCTGGGTATTGGACGATCTCAGCCCTCTGCGTCAACTCGATCAGTCTATAGTTGATTCTAACGTACATCTCTTCAATGTGATCAATCCCTATCTGACCAATTACGGGAAAGTGGATACAACTGCTGAAGTGGGGACCAATCCATATACCGGGGCGGAAATCTATTATTATCTGAAGAAAGTGACACCGACCGATTCAACTAAGAATTTAACGGTTGAAATTCTGGATAAAGAAGGATCTCTCATCAGGAAGTATTCCAGCGATGCCAAGAAGAAACCCGATAAAGCGTCTAAAAAATCCGGTCTGAATGTACTTAACTGGAACCTGAGGTACCCGGCCTATAAAAGTGTGAAAGGCTTGTTTCACGCCATATCCATAAACGGATATGAAATAGGTCCCGGGGAATATACGGCCAAAATAATGTATGACGGCCATACGGAAACTCAATCATTTAAGGTACTGCCCGATCCACGAATTAATGCAACTGCGGCTGGATATACCGAGCAACAAGATATGCTCAAGACAATACACGATCATTTAGACAGCCTGTATGCCGGGGTTAACCGCCTGAACGATGTGGAACAACAGGTTAAGGAATTCATCAAAAAAGCCGGTAAAGACTCTTCTCTGACCGTTGTTGCCAAGTCAGGAAAAGCTATTGTTACCAAAATTGATGTTTTGAAGAATCAACTTATTCAGACTAAACAACAAACATTTCAGGATGTCATTAACTTTCCGAATATGCTCGCTAATCAACTGCTATTCTTGCAAAACGTGATGGTCGGGCAGACACCGCCGGTAACAAACGGACAAAAAGAACGGTTTTCCGATTTGAATAAACAGTGGGCAAAACAAAAAATGGCCCTGGATCAGATTCTGAATGAAGATGTTCCCGGTTTTAATAACCTTCTGTCTAAAAAGGATGTGCCTTTTGTTTCACCAGGAAACCCGGGCCATTAATTCATAAGGAGTGGGATAAATTATCATCCCATTCCTTTTTCTTTATCAATACTAATTTCATCAATCATCGGAGAACTAAAAATTTATTCATAGCCGGATTTCTCAATTAACGGGATAATCTTTTTTTACTTAACAAATACACTTTAATCAATTGAACATTCATATAAAAAGCAGGGATTATGAAAAACAACAAAAGGCATAATTCTCGGCCCAATCACAATTTCGTTTTTCGATGTATGGGCATCTTTCTGGTGCTTTTCGCATCCACAAGTTTGGTTGCATTTGGACAACGAAATCATTCGAAAAAAGCCGAAAAATCAGAATATCAATATCCGGAAAGCTTGTTTAGCGCCCTAAAATATAGAAATATCGGCCCGTACCGGGGCGGACGTTCCATCGCTGTCGCCGGAAATGCACAAGAACCTAAAACATTTTATTTCGGTGCTACCGGTGGCGGTGTATGGAAAACCGTCAATGGTGGCATTTCCTGGCTTAATGTCTCTGATAAATATTTTAAAACCGGGGCTGTAGGGGCACTCGCTGTTGCACCCTCCGATCCCAATGTGATATATGCCGGAATGGGGGAATCATTCATTCGCGGAAACATGGAAACCGGCGATGGAGTCTATAAATCAGAGGATGGCGGAAAAACATGGAAAAATGTTGGCCTGAAGGATACCCACGTCATCAGTAAAATTGCCATCGATCCTCATAATCCTGATCTCGTTTATGTCGCCGCTTTGGGACATGTTTTCGGAAACAATACCGAACGAGGCATCTACCGTTCAGAAGATGGTGGAAAAACATGGAAGAAGATTCTGTACGTTGATGATAAAACCGGGGCGGCAGATATTTCCATCGATCCCAACAATCCGCGTGTGCTTTTCGCAGCCATGTGGGAAGCCTACCGCAAACCCTGGATGTTGTCCAGCGGAGGACCCGGCAGCGGATTATACGAATCCACGGATGGTGGCGACATCTGGACAAACATTTCAAAAAATCCAGGCTTACCCAAAGGTGTTCTTGGGAAAATTGGAGTCTCGGTCTCCGGAGCTAATTCTAATCGTATTTATGCTATTATTGAAGCCAAAAACGGCGGTGTTTTTCGCTCTGATGATGGCGGTAAAACCTGGATGCGCCTGTATCATAAATCCGAATTAACACAGCGTGCCTGGTATTATACCCGCATATATGCCGATCCTAAAAACGAAAATGTCGTTTATGCCCCGCAGGTTTCCGGTGTCTTTCGTTCGGTTGACGGCGGCCGTAATTTCGAGCCTTTGAGAACACCGCACGGCGACAATCACGTATTATGGATTAATCCACAGGATCCGAAAATCATGGTGGAAGGTAATGATGGTGGTGCAACGGTTACCTTCGACGGCGGAGCCTCTTGGTCATCCGAGGATAACCAGCCAACGGCCCAGTTTTATCATGTTTCCGTCGATAACCGTTTCCCATATCATGTATTCGGTGCACAGCAGGATAACTCGACTGTAAATATTATGAGCCGGACAAACGGAATTGGTATCACAGATAAAGACTGGTGGCCGGCTGCCGGTGGCGAAAGCGGGTTTGTTGTTCCCGACCCCGAACATCCTTATATCACATATGGCGGCGGATACGACGGTGCCCTGGATAAATACAACAGAATGACGGGGCAGGATCAATTCATTGACGTCTGGCCCGACAATCCAATGGGTCATGCCGCAAAAGATCTCCGGGATCGTTTCCAGTGGACCTATCCTATTGTGATTTCATCTCATAATCCGAAGGAAATGTTCGTTACTTCTCAATATGTTTATAAAAGTACGAATTCCGGAATGAGCTGGTCGCGCATCAGCCCTGATTTAACGCGAAACGACAAGAAAAAACAGCTATCATCCGGCGGACCTATCACTCAGGATAATACGGCTGTCGAGTATTATAACACGATTTTTGCGTTCGCTGAATCACCCGTCAAAGCCGGTGTTTTGTGGGCCGGTTCAGATGACGGTTTGATTCATGTTTCTACGGATAACGGACAAACCTGGCAAAATGTAACCCCGAAAGGATTGCCTGAATGGGCAACCATCAGCATTATAGATCCCTCACATTTTGACGCCGGTACCGCTTATGTTGCCGCACGAAAATATCGTCTTGACGATTTTCATCCCTACCTTTATAAAACGACGGACTATGGAAAACACTGGGAGAAAATAACGAATGGAATGCCGGATAATGAACCCACTTTCGTGATTCGCCAGGATACCAAAGATCGTAATTTGCTCTTTTCCGGAACCGAACGTGGAGTTTATGTTTCTTTCAACGACGGACAAAACTGGCAGCCGCTTCAACTCAATCTGCCCCATGTACCGGTAAGAGATATGGTTATCCAAAACCGGGAAAACGATTTGGTTCTGGCCACTCATGGCCGCGCGTTCTGGATATTGGATAACCTGAAACCGCTGCGCCAGCTTTCCGAAAAAGTGAAAGACGCCAACGAATATCTCTTTCAGCCGGAGCATACGTATCTGACGAGTGGATACAGTTTCCATCGTCCCGGTATGACTGTTGGTGAAAATCCGCCAAATGGGACCGTTATCTTTTATAATTTGAAGAATAAACCGTCTAAAAATGAATTGGTAAAACTGGAATTCATGACACAATCCGGCGACAGCATTGTCACTTATTCCAACAATTTTGATGTTCATGGAAAACCGGTTCACCATTCAAAAGAGTTCTATACCAGCGACAAGCATACTCCTCGCGGTATCTTGCCGACCAAAGCGGGTATGAACCGATTTGTCTGGAATTTACGTTATCCGGATGCCACCGCTGTTCCGGGAGCTGTTATCTGGGATGGAAATATGGCCGGACCGCAGGTTGTTCCCGGCACGTATAAAGTCAAACTGACCGTTGGGAAACAGAGTATGACGCAAGATTTTGTCGTTGAAAAAGATCCTCGTATCTCTGCAACTCAGGCTGACTTTGAAGCCGAGTTCGCTTTACTGATGAAGATTCATAAAAAGCTCGACGAAACAGACAAGGCTATCAACAAAATCAGGTCCGTTACCAGCCAGATTAACGGCTATATGAATCAACTCAAAGATTTCCCAAAACTGGATGAATTGAAAAAAAATTCCAAACCCTTACTCGACAGCCTGAGCACTATCGAAAATAACCTGATGCAGACCAAATCCCACGCCAGTGAGGACCCGCTGAATTATCCGGTTAAACTGAATAATAAACTGGCGGCCCTGGCGTCAACGATCCGTTCGTCTTACAACCGTCCGACAAAACAAGAATACGAAGTATTCGAGATGTTGTCCAAACAAATAGATGCTCAGCTCGATCGTTTAAAACCAATATTGAACACGCAACTTGCAAAATTTAACAATACGGTGAAATCTATGAACATCCCCGCCGTTTATGTGAAAAACGAATAATTGCAATATCCAATCGCCCCTTTCCAATTTGAGGGAAAGGGGCGATAATTCATGCTTCAAAAATCAAATAACATGCTAAAAAAATTCTCTCGCTTCACCACCCTCGCATTAACAATTGGCATCCTTTTACTTTCAAATATTGCCAAAGCCCAAAATATTAGTCAGACCAAAAAATCCGGCTCTGAATCTGTTACCATCAAAGTATTGCCTGCAGAAAAATTTACCGGATCGGATGCTATGATGACGTGGGATGGCGGCGCTAAGCCTGAACATTTAAAAAGTAAATACAAACCGAATCATCATCTTGTCGTTTTTATAAAGCGAGATGGAAAAGCTGTTGAAAATGCAACGGTTGATATTCGGTATAAAAAAATCTCCTCCAAAAAGAGTATGTGGAAAGTTTTACCCGTTGCCCGAATGCATATCGCAGGCAAGAGCCTCAAAACAACGCATTACGGGAATAATGTAAGACTGTCGCCCGGCAAATACGAAGCACGGGTTACGGTAGATAAAAAAGCCCCGGTTATATTCCATTTCAATTTATTGAAATAAAAAAACAGCTCCCTTCCGCAATTGTTACTGGCGGAAGGGTTTTTTACTAGTCCCATCCCAAAAACTATTCATCCGTCTTTTTAAAGAAATGCTTTACCAGTTTTTTTCGTCTGGAATAATGTGTTAATTACATTGGTGTTGTAATACTGCCTGCTCTTACATTAAAGTCGTTAAATTGAATCCATTGCCGTCAAATCCCAAACCACAAGGAATAAACTCGTTTTCCGATCATTTTGATGAATCTTTTTACGAGTCTATTCCGGAACAGGCTGGTGTTTATCTCGTTCTTGATTCCAGTGAGGGTGTCATTTTTATCGGGAAATCCAAAAACCTGAAAAAAAGGATTAAGAGTTATAAGTATCTCGATCCTGACCGGGCGAGTAACAATGCCTTAAATATTGCAAGAAATGCCGCCGATATTCATTGGGAACCCTTTAAGAATGTCAAGAAGGCCACTTTGCGAGCCAATTATCTAATCCGGCGCTATCGTCCGCGTTATAATTCGTACAGTAACAGTTCAGAATCGTATCGATATATCGGTTTTAAACTCAAGGAAAATCATATACAATTTTTCACTGGTAACGACATTAGGATTTTTGATGATCATCTCGTTTACGGTTCATTTAAACATTTCGGCCAATTTATCAGAGGTTACAGTTCGTTATTACGTCTCTTCTGGGCTATAAATCAAGAGCCTAGCCAAATCGAACGTATTCCCCTGCAACTACTGAAAAGACAACCACCTGATGCCTATTCCATAACTTTCAATTCGTCATGGAAACAAAAGGATATAGAACGGTGGATTTATCTGCTTAAAAGATATCTTAAAGGAACAGCCCTGGCTCTCATTAAAGAGATGAAAAACAATCTGAGCAACACGTTTGATTCATCAGACTCGTTTCTGGAACGATTATTTAAAAATGATTTCGGCGAAATGAAGTTATTTTATGAAAAGGGCCCAAAAATAAATTTTTCATTATATCAAAAATATCATTTAAAAAGCCCGCTTATTGCTCCCGATGAACTTGACGACCTGTCCGAATCAGTAAATCCCTAATTTCAATCAATTTTCAGGACAATCTTACCGGTGTTTTTATTTTCTTCCATTTTCTGATGGGCTTCACCAACTTTATTCCAGCTTATGACGCTGTCGATCACCGTTTTCAACCGGCCGTCGGTAAACCGGGGAAGAGCAAATTCCGCAAATTGCCGAGTCAGTTTTATTTGATATTCCCGATTCCTTGAGCGCAGAGTAGATCCCATAATAGAAAGTCGTTTTACTAAAACTTTTCGCAGATCGCATTCATTTGCCAGTCCGCCTCCCAGTGTCGCTAGTATAACCATCCTTCCATCGGTATTCAGACAATTGATATTTTGGCTAAGGTATGATGCTGCTACAAAATCAACGATAACATCCACTCCCTTGCCGGAAGTTGCCTCCATTACAGCCTCTTCAAACGGACCTTCTTTATAATCAATAGCATATGAAGCACCGAGATCCAGGCAAACCTGATGTTTATTCTTCGAAGCCGTAACAATGATTTTTGCACCCATCTCACGGGCCAGTTGTATCGCAGCGGTTCCAACACCACTTGCTCCGGCATGAATCAGTACCGTTTCTGATTCTTTAAGTTTGCCCAGCCACTTTAAAGCCTGAAATGCCGTCAGGAATACCTCCGGAATGGCCGCAGCCTCAACAAAAGAAAGACTTTCCGGAACTTCAAGAGCCATATCTTCATGGATAACACAATATTCGGCATACCCACCTCCCGATAATAAACCAAAAACGCGGTCTCCTTTTTTCCAGTGAGTACAATGTTCTCCAACGGAAACTATGGTTCCGGACATTTCTAAGCCCATAACCGGGCTTGCCCCATTGGGTGGCGGATATTTCCCCTGTCTTTGCAGGGTATCTGCACGGTTAATTGCTGTTGCTTCAATTTTAACAAGGATTTCTTTATCACCCGGTTTCGGCTTCTGGTATTCCCCGATTTGCATGTGATCAGGAGCGCCTGGTTTCTCAACAATTACAGCTTTCATCATTTCTTTAAAATCTTCATTTGGAAGGTAAATACAGATATTTCAATAGTATTAATAATGGTGGAACAAAAATAGTACAATGAAAATTTCTAATGGGAAGCGTTTACCGAATAATGAGTTATGAATTGAAGAGCCCCCTGATTAAACTTTGTGGGATTTGTTGACCAGGTTTATCGTGTAGCTGTAGAATGGATGGCTGTGCTTTTAACCAGGAAGCTCTTTATCATTACGGCAATGAACACTACAGGTACTTAAAATTCCCGACGAATCGGGATACTCAATTAATTAGCTGTCTCTCTATTTCTCTCTGCAACCAATATCAGACTAATTTGACCGAATTACTTTACATATTTTGTTCAGCAATAAACAATATTTGTTACTATTAATTAATTCACGAAAAATAAACTTTGTGGTATATTACAGCTTTATTGTCCTTTGCTGTTTAGATAGGGGTGAAAATCTGGAGTAGAAATAATAAAGAGCTTCCTCTAACTTTGTGGGATTTGTTGACCAGGTTTATCGTGTAGCTGTAGAATGGATGGCTGTGCTCGAGGAAGTCTCTTTATCATTACGGCAATGAACACTACAGGTACTTAAAATTCCCGACGAATCGGGATACTCAATTAAATAGCTGTCTCTCTTGTTCTCTCTGTGATAAATATCACACTCGTGAAACTGGTTTGCTTTACCGATTTTGTCATACACTTTACATTATTTGTTATTTTTTTCAATTTTTTACTTATTTGCGAAAATATTTCATTCTTAACCATAACTATGTAAAAATAAAAAGCGGTTTTTTTCGGGATTTTAATCTCCCGTTATGCTAAAAACAGAAATTTATGTAGGTATTTAATTCTTTAGAATTTATATTCTGGAAGGGCTTTTCTGAATTAAATGAATCGAATATATGGTTGACTTGCCTTATTCTAAATCTTAATTTTGTTCTTTAGTTTTGATTAAATTGTCAAAACACCGACTATTTACAAAGTTTAATGAATCATGATCCTTATTTTATTTGGTCCTCCGGGGGCAGGTAAGGGTACCCAGGCAAAATTAATTGCCCGCGAGTACAATATAAAACAGCTCTCAACAGGGGAGATTTTACGAAACAACATCAAGAACCAGACCGTACTTGGGAAAATGGTTAAATCCATTATAGACGGGGGTAATTTGGTTCCAGATGAAATTGTGGTAAATCTTGTTGCCGATACTATTCTAAAACCGGAGTATTTGAACGGATATATACTGGATGGATTTCCACGTACGATTGCCCAGGCTAAAGCATTTACGAAAGTATTAAACAGCCGGGGACAAAGTGTAGATGTATGTATTGGCCTGGAAGTATCTGATAATGAACTGATTCATCGCATCTTAAACCGCGGCGAGGGTCGTGAGGATGATACACCGAAAAGCATAAAAGTTCGCCTGGATGTGTATCATAAAACAACCGCCCCCGTCATGAATTATTATAAAGACCTGGGGGTTTACGAGGGCATTAACGGGGTAGGCAGCATAGAACAGATTTTTAATCGAATAAAAAACATTCTCGACGTCTATGCCTGACGGGCTCTAAAACGCTCGGTTATGACTCCAAATACTTCCGAAATACTCTTAATTTCACAGAAAGGCCGCACGTCAGATCCATACACAAACAAAGGTACTTTATTAAAAGTATGGGTTTTAACAGATAAGTCTTCAAGGTTCCCGTGATCGCTAGTCAATAAAATGGTATCATGTTCATCTTTTTCATCTAACAAGGCTTTTAAAAAGCGATCATACCTTTCTAGAATTTTGTGAGCATACTTTAAATCCTGTTTATGTCCGGCTTTATCCGTCAGATAATATTCTACAAGTACAAAATCTTTCTTTTGCGCTATTTTCAAGACTCTTTTAGCTGCCTGTGCTTCAGATATTACCGGGACATTTATATCCAGTTTTTCTTTCCAGGCATCCTGTAAAATTTCAGCTGTTATAGCATTTTCCTCCACGACATCTTCAACCGTATTAATATGAATTCCCGCACTTTTCGTCATCAATGTGCAGCAGCTCCAGCGATTGCGGGATTCCGCTCTTTCAAAAAACAGATCCGGAAAAGCATTCATAAAATAACAGGAACCATTCACTTCCTGAATCTGATGAAATATGCTTTTTTCTTCCAGCAGAAACCTGATTTTTGAATGAGGATACGGTCCGAAATGGCGGCCAAGAATTCTTGAAGCATTTTCGCCGGAAAACAATGTAGCCTGTCCCGTTCCACTTTGTGGCAAACCGTCGACACCAAGACAAGCATCAATTTTTTTATAAACCAGATTATTTCCCTCTACTTCTTCTGATTTTATTGTCAGTGGCTGACCATCCGTTAAAAATTCAAATGATTTGTAAGGACGATCTTTATCCGAAAACGGATTCATCTCTCCGGGAGAACCTATGCCTAAACCATCTACAAAAAGAAATATAAATGCCATTACTTTTCCAGAATAATCGTTACCGGGCCGCTATTTATAAAGGAGACATCCATCATTGCTCCGAAAATGCCGGTTTCAACCTGTAAATCACTGTTCTGTTTAAAATACGAAACCATGTCTTCGTATATTTTATTTGCCTTATCCGGTTTGGCTGCTTCTATAAAGCTTGGACGATTTCCCTTCTCGGTATTCGCGTATAAAGTGAATTGTGAGACGACCAATAATCCGCCTTTAACATCCCGAACCGATAAATTCATTTTGCCGTCACTATCCTCAAAAATGCGCATTTTTAAAATTTTCTGACAAATCCATTCAATTTCTTTGTCAGAATCATCAGGATGAACACCAACTAACAATAATAATCCATTATCTATTTTTCCCGTAATATTACCCTCTACAGTAACCGTTGCATTACGAACTCTTTGCAGAACAATCTTCATAAAAAATGTTTAAAAGTTTGTTGATTATATGGGTGTAATTTGTGGATAACCTATTATTTAGTAAATCAAACGAAAGTTATAAAGTAGAATCAACATTATTTACCAGTTACCCACAGTACCAAAAAGTTTTCCGTTGTGTTAATATTTCTTAATAAAACTTATGTCTGAATAATGTGTGAATGTGGATAACACGGTCTTCCTTTTTCTTAGTTACTGATTTTCAACCAATTAGTTTCCACAAAGTTTTCCACCATTAAAACACATATCATTAATAGTTCTTAATAATTCAGTTATTAACATATCCACAGAGTACTACTACTACAAAAGAATTTTAAAAATTTTATAAATCTAATATAACCCTGTGGAAAACTGTGAATAACTAAATAAAAAACCTTACCTGTTAGGTAATAAAAAATCATTATCTTTGTATTTCCCGATAAATGTAAAGAAAAAGAATTCATTTATGTCTGACAGTAAAAATATTACTTATAAAAATTCCGGAGTCGATGTTAAAGCTGGTGAAGAACTGGTTGAGTCTATCAAAGATATGGTTAAAGAGACTCATAATGTTTCTGTTTTATCAAATATTGGTGGATTTGGTGGTTTTTTTATGCCGGATTTTAGCAAATACAAAAAGCCGGTTTTAGTTAGTAGTGTAGACGGGGTTGGCACAAAATTAAAAGTAGCTTTTAAGGCCGGGATATATGATACCGTTGGACAGGACCTGGTAAATCATTGTGTGAATGATATTGCTGTTTGTGGAGCTCAGCCTTTATTCTTCCTGGATTATTTTTCTACCGGTAAACTCGATAATGCTATAGCTAAAGACGTTATTAAAGGATTTGCTATTGGCTGTAAAGAGAATAATTGTGCATTAATTGGTGGGGAAACGGCTGAAATGCCTGATATTTATTCCGATGGTGAATTTGATTTGGCCGGTACTATCGTTGGTGTTGTGGATCGTGATAATATCATTAATGGAGAAAAAGTCTGTAAAGATGATATCATGATTGGATTTAAAAGTAATGGATTACATACGAATGGATATTCCCTGGCCCGAAAAGTACTTTTTTCCCGCTATGACGTAAATGAAAAGGTGAATTCTATAAACTCTACAGTCGGTGAAGCATTACTTAAAATTCATCGTTCTTATCTTGGATATCATTACAGAATTAAAAAAATTAACGGATATTCATGCCTTTTCACATATTACGGGCGGTGGAATAATAGGCAATACAAAAAGAGTAGTTCCGGAAGGATTGAAATTAGCAATTAACTGGAATTCCTGGCCGGTACCTCCTATTTTTAACCTTATTCAGAATACCGGTGAAGTCCCGGATGATGACATGAGAGAAGCTTTTAACTTAGGTATTGGACTCATCGCGATAATACCAAAAAAGAGCCTGAAAAAGATCGAAGAATGGGCCAAAAATAAAGGCGAAGAAATCTATAACATCGGCTACATTGTATAATATGGCAAAAGTACTACTCATTAAGATTGCACACGCACGCAGCGGCGATAAAGGAAATGCCAGTAATGTCGGAGTAATTGCACGTCATCCAGATATCTATCCGTTTCTTAAAGAAACCTTAACGACAGATGTGGTTAAAGAGCACATGAAACACATTTGTAATGGGAAGGTGGAACGTTTCGAATTACCTAATTTAGGAGCATTGAATTTTATTCTTCACGATAGTCTTGGCGGAGGCGGTACCGTTTCGTTAAAACTGGATGCGCAGGGAAAGACACACGCTGCACTGATGTTACGGATGGAAGTGGAAGTTCCCGATGAATTATTAAAATTAGTGTGAGTTTTTATCTTTCATTTGTTTTTCAGAAGGATAAAAATTTCCATTCTGAATGCTGATAATTTTAAAATTTTCCCCGTCTATTTTTTTTATTGCGATAAGTTCATCATAATAACCGGCTATATCATATGATTTTCCATATTTTAAATGGATTCGGATTGTAAAAAGGAATTCATCATTTTTTTCACTGGCCGGCTGAGTACCGGTAATCTTCCAGTTCGTAATGACCGGTTTTATATCTTCAGGTAAAGAGGGATCTTCCGGACTAATGTTGTGAATGTTTTTTTGATAAATCAACCGGTTTATAGTTGTAGTATCATTATTTATCCTGGCTTTCATGAAATCCTGCAGTGTTAATCGGGCCCAATCGTTATTTGATTTTTTTTGGCACGATACGAAAATAAAAAGGATAAAAAAGACGAGGTAATATCTTTTCCGCATATCTATATCCTTCTAAAAAATGGTGAAGAATCCCTGTAATTGGTTTCGTGTGGGTTCATACCCCAATCCAAAACCGAGATTGAGACGAATATTTGATAATCCGGCTATAAAATGGAGTTTTATACCATAAACCGTTCTTGAATGATCGTAAAGATTATTGAGACCATTGTAATTCAGGTTCATAGCCGTATCTGTGAATAATTCTCCATAAACCTGCTGTAAATATAGAGGAACCAGGAAAAATCCATTATCCGGAGAAAGGATAGGGATGGTATATTTTGTGCTGAAGCTGGCAACATTATTCAGATTCATTAATACATTATCCTGGAATCCACCGGAAACCATGTCGTAGGTATCAAAAAGAGGATGTTTTGTTTGGGTTTGTACAATTAAACCCAGTCGAAGTGATTGATTGTATCGCTCGAGGGGAGCTACATATTGAAATATTCCTGCCCGGAGTGCGGATCGTTTTGTACCTAATTGATTTTTAAAATCACGTTCTACCTCACTGAAAATAGTTGTTCCACTATTTGGTTGAGCATCCCGGATATTTTGTTGCAGATTCCAATGATAAGCGGCATATAAATTTCCGCTAATAGAAGAATACCAACGGCTTTGATTTCCATTATTAATATTCAATAACTTCCCATCTTGTGAAATAATACGCTCTTCAAATAATCGAAGTTTTGGAATAACAGTCAGTGCAGAATATTGAATATTTTCTTTAGTTACTATCGGTACAGGAATAGAAATGTCTAATCCTCTTTTTTCATATCCGTAAAAAAGAGGCTGGTTGTTAACCTTTGTAGATCTTAATAAATCCATTGGTTGGTTGTATAGAGAAAGCTTCAGGCCTGGATAAATTCCGGAAAACTGATAGGATAAATCGTACCAAAGACGATTGTTTGATGTACTTAGTTGCAGGGAATAATTATTTTTTAAAAGCAGATCAGAACTTTCGAATACCGCACCGAATCTATCTCCGGTAAATGTATTATTACCAATGTAATAGGGATAAAAGCTACGTGGCCTTAACCATCCCAAACCAGTATGATACCGGGTTGATTTCCATGTTTCAGATTCCGGTTTAAGATTAGAAGCTAATCTTGGCGCGTCCATTCTACCATTCAAATCAGCATGCCAAACGGGTTCCGGAATTTGTTTATTTAAAAAATCGGATCGCTTTATAAGGGATAATTTTCTAAAATTATCCTGCTGGGAAACAAATGCAATTTCATTGTCACCCGGTGAATAGGATCCTTCAAAGGCATTATACAAACTATTCGTAACCTGAATGACTGAATGTTGAAGCCGGTCGTATTCGTACAGGTTCATGACGCCACCTCTGTCGGCCGTAAACAGTAGCTTCTGTCCATCATGACTCCATACCGGATCAAAGACAGATGCGTCCTTAAAATCAATATCCGGAGGGTTGTCATTAATGTTTTGTTTATCATTCGGAGATACAAACCAAATTCCCTGGACACCATTTCTGTTCGCAACGACGGCAATTAAAGATGAATCGATGGGATTGGGTTGAATGGCTACTAAATTATTAGGAAAAACGCTTAAATCATCTTTAATACGCCCGTTTTTTGTAATCGTAACCCATTTAGCTGATTGATGATCCGTTTGAAGAGCCCAGATGATATGTCTATTATAAACAGGGCTAAAAACACGTTTATTGGTGGTCAGTCTTCTTGTCTGTTTCGTTTTTAATGAAACCTTGTACACATCCGTTTTATAGTCATTGTCGAAAAAAGGACTTCTTCGATAATTGGCATATAAAATGGATTCTGTTTTTGGATTAAAATCATACCGATAATCATCGACTATATTTGTTTTCAAAAAGCGGGATACTTTACCATTCGAAATATTGTAGATCCAGAATCCGGGTTCGGCGTTATAAAAAGAACCGTAAAACAAAATTTTGTTATTTGAAATCCATTTTGGACGTCGAACCGAAGGTCCCCTGAAGGGCATTTTTAAAAAAGAATACTTCGCATTTCCTATGTTTTTAATAGAATCTATACGGGTTTTTTCATACTTCTTTTTATCCGATTCAAACTGATCATATAAATGTCTGGGTAAGGTTTTGGTTTGGTACCACATAGCCGTTGCCAAACCTAAAAAGGGCCATCGGGAATCAAAATTGATAATATTCCGGGTGGTATTTTTTCCGTAAGTGCTATCGAGCCAGTTCACAAATTCATATCCACCGATATAATGACGATCAAAAGGACGATTATCTCCGGTAATAGATAACAACTGGCTCATTGACCAGGGATCGGGAGAGTCTAAATTCGAATAAAACTGATTTTTGAAGAAAGAGTAGTTGCCTCTGCCCCCAACATCCGGACGAACATTTGTTTCCCTGTATACAGCTAATCCTTCATGAAATCCCATTTGGGCATTATAATTTATGGATCGGGCGTAATCAGGAGAAAATGGTTTGATGATTGCTGAGATTCCCGGCCACGGAGTCACGGATACATGAAGTGCATGAACCAATTCATGTGGAAATACATTCTCAAACCAGCCGCCTGTCCTGGGATTCATCGTTTTCCCTTTTATAGCCGGAACTTCCACTTCCATGCGATAAACGATGGATGTGACAAATCCATTTGATAAGTCATTATAGTCATTCAGAATAATGGGGAAGTTTTTAAGTTTACCACCTGTAAATTTTGCAGTAACAGGGTATTGTGATTCCAGGATACGTCCGGCATGGCGGGCGGTACTGTCTTCTCCCAGTGGATAAATAATCCGGAAATGAGGTGTTTTTAATTGGTACCATTTAATAGTTGGCGGCCGATAATATTGGCCATAAGCCTGATTCAAGCCGAATGATAGCAGGAATGAAAAAGTAAAAGTGCAAAATAACAGGGATGCTTTTTTCATCAACTAGGTATTTATAGAGAAAATAATATCCTAAATAGCAAATGGAACAAAGAAACAAAACCTACTATGCAATAATTTACCAATTATTTCAAAGGAGACAGGTATACGTAAATAGACCAAAAATGACAAAAACTACCCAGCAAAACAAATATATGCCAGATTTCGTGGAAGCCGAATATTTTTGGAAATGGGTTTGGTTTTTTTAATGCATAAATGATGGCACCAACTGTGTAAAAGAGCCCACCCAGGGCAACCCAATAGATACCCTCAATACTAAATCGATGGATAAGCTCCGGGAACATAAAGACGCCCAGCCAGCCCATTCCCAGATAAAATGATGTGGACAGCCATCTTGGAGCGTTAATCCAAAGAAGTTTTACGATGATCCCGATGAAAGCTAAAACCCAAACTGTGGTGAATAATCCCCATTTCATTTCACCGTGAAGAGCTATAAGTGTGAATGGGGTAAACGTTCCGGCAATCAGAACATAAATCATCATATGATCAAATTTTTTTAATCGAAGGGTTGCTTTTTCTGATACCGGAAGTAAATGGTATAGCGAACTTGCAAGATAAAGCAATATCAGACTAATCCCATAAACAGAGAAAGCTATAATGTGAGTCAATTTACCAGATTTAACCGCCTGAAAGACCAATAAAAACAGACCTATAATAGATAAAAAGACCCCGAACAAATGAGAAAACCCGCTTACCGGTTCTTTGAATTTTTTAAAAAAGCTCATATGGAAAGATTCGTAAATACTAAAAAGTTATTTATTTAACGCTTATCAGCAGATTTTCATTTCATAAATTATATAGAAAAAAAAAGCACTCCTGCAAAGGAGTGCTTAAGAATATTTAATCCCAATCTATTTAATCAGGGTCAATTTTTTTGTAATGCTTTGTCCGCCGGTATCGAGCCGGTAGAAATATACGCCGCTGCTTAAACGGCTCGCATCAAAACGAATAGAATGTATTCCTGCCGTCATTTTATTATTAATCAGCGTGGCAACCTTTCTTCCAAGAATATCGAATACCGATAGCTTGACATGTGATGCTTGTGTTATAGTAAAATCAATATTGGTAGATGGATTAAACGGGTTCGGATAATTTTGTTCCAGGGATATCTTAGATGGTTTTTGCACAGGACTGCTTTGAATACCGGTAGCAACTCCTCCCGTCGTTAATACGTTACCTGTAGACATATCAATGAGGACATAATAACTGGTTCCTGTAAATCCAGCTGTATTAAGGTTTTCATACCCGTTGTAAGTAATGGTCCATACATTTTTAGTTGTATCCGCCGGGTATTTTTTCCCGGCCATTCCTGCGACCATGGTAACCGTTAAACTATCGTTGGTAACGCTGTAATAATTTCTGAAGCTGGTACCGCTGTTGGTATTGGCTCCATCGGCCGTTTTCATGGCTACATCACTATCCACAAAATTCGAGGGTAGTGGATTGACAAATTTGGAGTTAGCCTGGACGGTATTAAAGCCGGAGGAATTTAATTTTGATACGATATTATTATAATTACTGGTCGTATCAGATTGAACACCTCCGGCCGAGCCAAACACAACAGTACTTAATTTCTGTGTAGGCGAGAAAAAGATATATGCCCAGATAGTTGCCAATCCATCACTACCAACCGTTGGATCGGTTGATATGATATAGTATAACTGCTGATCATTGGCATATTTAGCAGCTTCTGTTATCGCTTTTGACAGATATGCACTGGCCTTTGCATAACCATAGCTTTTCAGCGGAAAATCAATATTGCTAATATTAGCATTATCAACTTTAATACTGTCCGGGTTTCCATCGTGATTCGCATCGAGATATCCGGCGGCATCCCCATTGAGTAAATTAAAATTCCCATCACTATTTACATCTTCTATAGCTATTGGGTAATAGGTTCCGTTTCTGACATTTTTAATAGTATATGTGCCATCAGTGCCGGAAACATTGGTGCTATACAAGATAATTGGAGCTCCACCTATATTTACGCTGGATGTCGACGCTCCGGTTCCGGATGAAATTTTCAGAGGATTGGATAGATAGGTAGGGGGTGTGGTTGTTAAACCAATCACCGCATTATGAGGATGCGTTCCATTATATGTCAGGGTTCCGCTGACCGTATTTGTTCCTCCCGAAGAGGAAGTAGAATAATTGAGAACAAAAGGCTTATCCAGATATTGACCACTGTTGCTTCTGGCCGTTAGTATGATCCATGAAAAATCGACATTTGCCGTATTGGTGACATTAAAAATAGCTGTTTTGAGATCCTTGCTGTAAGTAACGCTGTTAATAGTGATGTCATTTGATGGCGATATATCAAAAACATCCAACGCCCACCCATTAAAACCAAAGTGCTGCGAGGTGTCGATAGCAGCGCTAAACGTAATATTAATGCTTGTTGTAGTCGCAACACCCGTTTTGCCTTCGGATGGCGTAGATGAAACAACGCTAAATTGAGCATATAATGAATTGGTTATAATAAAACTTACAGCAAAAAAAAGTAGTAGCCCTTTCTTCATAATCGCTCCGTTTACTTATATAAGATTTTTTGAGCCGGTTAATTAAGTCTAACCTGATTTAAATCGCATGAAAACAAATTACCAAAATGGGTTAGGCTTACCGGTGCACATTTGTTCAGATGATAATTATCAGTATCTATAAGAGAGATTGGGTACAAGTATGTAACAAAATATTTTTAAAAAAATTAGACGGGCTGGGAAAAAAAAGAGGATGCCCTTTTGAAAGAACATCCTCAGTATAAAAATATGGATAAGATCCGGGATTATTTAAAAGAAACGGTATTAAAAACGGATTTTAATTCTTCAACATAATCCAGTTTTTCCCAGGGAAATTCTTTTCTTCCAAAATGCCCGTATGCTGCCGTTTTACGGTATATAGGACGACGTAAATCGAAACGTTTGATAATTCCAGAAGGGGTACAATCAAACATTTTCTGAACAGCATCTTCTAGCTCGAAATCATCTACGCGTCCGGTTCCATAAGTGTTAATATTTATGGAAACAGGTTTTGCAATACCGATGGCATACGCAAGCTGAACGAGACATTCGTCAGCTAAACCGGCAGCAACGATATTTTTTGCAATATGACGTGCGGCGTATGCAGCGCTGCGATCGACTTTCGATGGATCTTTTCCGGAAAAAGCTCCGCCACCATGAGCTCCCTTGCCCCCGTAGGTATCCACAATAATTTTCCGGCCCGTTAAACCGGTATCTCCGTGCGGACCACCAATTACAAACATCCCGGTCGGATTAATATGTAATACGGTTTTGTCATCTATCAGTTCCGATGGGATAATCTTTGAAATCAAATTCTTTTTAACGTCTGTTTTGATTTGTTCCTGCGAGACGTCGGCGTCATGCTGGGTTGAAATGACGATCGTATTAACCCGTTTGGGGATGTTACTTTCGTCATATTCAATCGTTACCTGGCTTTTGCTATCCGGACCAAGATAGGGCATCAGGTTTGTATTTTTTCTTATATTTGCCAGCTCTTTTACTAAATCATGGGCATATTGAAGGCTCATGGGCATATAAGTATCGGTTTCTCTTGTTGCATAACCGAACATCATTCCCTGATCGCCGGCACCCTGTTCTTTTTCCTCTCTTTCGTCAACTCCAAGTGCAATATCGCTGCTTTGTTGATGAATGGTTACCAAAACACCACAAGAATCAGCATCGAAACGATAGCTGGCTTTTGTATATCCGATGTCCCGAATGACATCTCTTACTAATTCCTGTATATCAACATAGGCATCCGTTGTTACTTCTCCTGATATGACGGCAAGGCCTGTCGTTACGAGTGTTTCAACAGCAACCCTGGAATTGGGATCCTGTGCTAACAGGGCATCTAATATCGCATCTGATATTTGATCAGCAACTTTATCTGGATGCCCTTCAGAAACGGACTCGGATGTAAAAAGTCTTCTCATTTAATTTGGTTTAAGTATTAAAAAATTGATCTAATATTTGGCTGTTATGACCAAAAATTTACGAAAAAAAATTGAATATCTACGTTTATAATTAAGGAACTATAACTGAAACCGTTATTTTATTACCTTGTCATTAGAATAACTTTTTAAGAGCCTGTAAATTGCTTACTGGTTGTTTCATTATGAATTGAATAAATTGACATCATTAGTACCTGGTTCTTTTATCCCTAGATATTTATACGCCTTTGCAGTTACAATCCTGCCTTTTGGAGTTCGCTGCATAAAACCTTCTTGTATTAGAAAAGGTTCATATACTTCTTCTATCGTTCCTTTATCTTCTCCGACAGCTACAGCCAGAGTTCCGAGTCCGACCGGTCCTCCACGATAATTTTCTATGATAGCTGTAAGAATACGAATGTCCATATCGTCCAGCCCGTTTTGATCTACATCTAATGCATTTAAGGCGGTATCGGCAATTTCCCGATCTATTTCCTTCTTATTGGCCACTTCGGCAAAATCACGGGTTCGCCGGATGAGACGATTAACGATTCTTGGAGTTCCCCGGCTTCTCCGGGCAATTTCATAAGCACCTTCATCAGAGATTGGAAAATTCATGATAGTGGCGGTTCGTTCGGCAATCAGTTGCAGCAATTCGGTATCATAATAATCCAGACGAAGATCGATACCAAAACGTGCCCGGAGCGGTGCCGTAAGCAAACCTTTTCGGGTTGTGGCACCGACCAGTGTGAATTTTTTCAGCTCAATTTGAACACTTCGTGCATTTGGACCAGAATCAATGACAATATCCAGTTTATAATCTTCCATTGCCGAGTATAAATACTCCTCGATAACCGGGTTTAGGCGATGAATTTCATCGATGAAAAGAACATCACCCTCATCAAGATTGGTCAGTAACCCGGCAAGATCTCCGGGTTTTTCCAGAACCGGTCCGGTTGTCGGTTTTATCTGGACGCCCATTTCATTCGCAATGATATAAGCCAGCGTCGTTTTCCCCAGTCCGGGTGGGCCGGATAAAATGACGTGGTCCAATGCTTCCTGCCGGTTTTTAGCCGCCTGAATGAAAACATGCAGGTTATCAATAATCTTTCGCTGGCCTACAAAATCATCCAGGGTCGCCGGACGAATAGACTGTTCAAAATTCCCGTCTTTATTAAAAGCATTTAATAATGGATTGGACAAAATAAATAATGTCTTAATGGTCGTTATGTATATTATACTATCTGCATAAATGTAGCAGGTTCCAAATTAATAACAATTATTATAAGTTGAGATGGGTTAGTTGATATAAATAGCCGTCGAATATTAAAATTTAGGGGTTTTTCACGGTAATTAGTTTAAATAACGCTTTAAAAGATGATAGAACATAAAAAAAATGGCATGATCGGTAATCCGGTTGAGCAGGAGGATTCTGAGATTTGGGGTAGAAATTATTTTTTTAATTATGAGTTGAGCTGGCTAAAGTTTAACGGGAGAGTGTTAAGCCTGGCTCTTAATCCCCAAAACAAGCTTCTTGAAAGGGTGAAGTTTATCGGTATTGTCTGTAATAACCTGGATGAGTTTTTTCAAAAAAGGGTTGGCGGATTAAAAAGACAAATTGAAGCTGGGATCAGGAATTTGCCCGTAGATGGAATGACTCCCCAAAGTCAGTTAACGGCCATTCGGGATGATGTTAAAAAGATGATTCAAACCTACCGGGATTGCTTTCTCTTCGATTTGATTCCCGAGTTGAAAAAACATGGAATACTTATCGAGCGGTATGATGATTTAAACGGGTACCAAAAGCAAAACCTGGAAAAGTATTTTGATCAACAGCTTTATCCTATACTGACGCCACTTGCAGTTGACCAGTCACATCCATTTCCATTGGTTTCCAACAAAAGTCGCTCTTTTGCTGTTGAACTTCGGGATCCGACAAATAATGAAATACTTTTCGCACGCTTGAAAGTGCCATCAAATCGCCCGAGATGGCTGATTGCAGAAAAAACAGAAAAGAAAATCATACTCGTTTCCCTCGATGAGGTAATTCAGGCGCATATTGATCGTTTATTTCCGGGAATGGAAATATTGTCGGCCAATATTTTCAGGGTTACTAGAAATGCTGATATAGAAAGGAATGAAGAAGAAGCAGATGATTTGATTGAATTGATTGCCGAGGAATTGCGAGAAAGGCGTTTTGCAGAAATCGTCCGTTTGGAAATGGATATAAATACTCCTCTTCATATCAAAGAACTGCTAATAGAAAAAATGGATGTGAACTGGGGAGATGTTTTTGAAATGGAGGGGCCCATTGGTTTGGCCGATTGCCTGGAATTATATGATATCAAAGATTTTAAAGAGTTAAGGTATGATACCTGGATTCCAATGCTGCACCCGGTATTTCATCACGAAATGGATGAGGATTCCCCGGATATATTCAGCATTATACGTCAGGGTGATTTTATTGTACACCATCCATACCATAGTTTTGAAACATCGGTACAAAAATTTGTTGAAGAAGCTGCTAAGGATCCTAAGGTCCTGGCTATTAAACAAACCCTATACAGAACTTCAAGTGATTCTCCGTTAATGCATTCTTTGATGAATGCTGCAGAAAGTGGTAAGCAAGTAGCAATGCTTGTGGAACTAAAAGCCCGGTTTGATGAAAAGAGAAATATCGAATGGGCCCAAAAACTTGAGAAAGCCGGAGTTCATGTGGCCTATGGTTTGCCAGGGCTTAAAATTCATTCTAAACTGACTATTGTTGTTCGTGAAGAAGCAGATGGTATCAGGCGTTATGTCCATTTGGCAACCGGGAATTATAATCCGAAGACAGCCCAGTTATATGAAGACATCGGACTCTTTACCTGTGATGAGGAAATTGCAGCCGATGTTTCCGATTTGTTCAATTTTCTGACCGGGTACGCCCCGGAACAATGCTATCGAAAACTGGTTGTTGCCCCGAATTATATGAGAAGCAGGATGACCGAATTAATTGAGTTCGAAATTAACGAAGCAAAAAACGGCCGCCCGGCTATGATAACAGCAAAAATGAATAGCCTGGAAGATCCGGATATCATACGAAAACTTTACGAGGCTTCTTCCGTGGGAGTAAAAATTAATATTGTAGTCAGGGGTGTTTGTCGGCTTATTCCCCAAAAAAAAGGATTAAGCGAGAACATTCAAATCTATTCAATCCTGGGACGTTTTCTTGAACATTCCCGGATTTATAATTTTCACCACAGTGGCAAAGAATTGTTTTTCATCGGATCGGCAGACTGGATGCATCGTAATCTGGACGCCCGCGTTGAATCTTTGGTTCCCATTTTTAATAAAGGATTAAAAAAGTATCTGAATTTTGTGTTAGATGTGTTGCTAACTGATAATGCTCAGAGATGGGTGTTAAATGCGGATGGTAAATATTCTAAAATTCAATCAGCCCAATCAGGAAATGTAATTGCTACCCATTATAAGCTAATGGAACACGCTTTAAAGGCCCGGGAACCTATCCCGATATTTGAAAACGACTAAAAGTAAACAAAAAATTAATTTTGGGGAATCTGTTGATCTATTTTCTTTAAAAGATCACTGGCTTTTTCTTTATAAATACCGTTCATGTTAATAACCTTGGTAAGTCTCTCTTTAGCCTGACGAAGATCTCCTAATTTCACATATGTATTTCCAAGATACCAGGAGGTTTTTTCTTTCAGGATATCATCATTTTGAAGATTGTCCAGGGTATTTATGAAGGATGATTCTGCTTTTTCAAAGTTTTCTGAATTATAGTTTAAAACTCCAATGTTAAAATAAGCTTTGGCAACATTGGCATTATCACCATTTTGAAGAGCTAATTCATTAAAATATCCAATAGCTTTCGAAACATTGCCCTTGGTTGCTTCTATATATCCGAGATTTAAAAGAGAATCCGATTTTGTGAAATGTTCATTCAGCGATCGGGTTGCTGCGGGAGATTCTAATTCTGAAGACTGTATTTGCCGAACGGTACTGAATTCGATACTTCTGATATTAAATTTTATAAGAGAAAATAAGATTATTACAGTCAATACGGCAGCAATAGCGCCGATCCAGTTTCTGTTCTTTTTCCAGAATGAAACAGTTTTTTTTCTGTTTTCTAAAACTTCTTTAACATTGACGAGGGTATTGATATAATCCACGTATTCGGGTTGATCCAGTATTTCAACCCACAATTCTTCAATCTCACCTGTGGACAGTTTGCCGTTGAGATAGTCGTCAATTTTTTGGAGAATCTGCTCTCTCTGCATGTATATTTCTACCTGATAATGAGAATATTTTCAATAACGTTCTTAATATGACACACGAGATCCCCGTTCCTTACATATTATTCGTTAATTCTTTTTTCAATACATTCATTTAACATTTTAATGATACGGTGTTTTCTTGTCCATGCATTATTTAACGATATATTAAATTTTTCAGCAACCGTAGAGCCATCGGTATCCGGGTTTTCAAACCAGTAATTTATAAACTCAAAATATGCAGGACTTAATTCGTCCAGGCATTCTGCAAGAAAAAGTTGTTTTTCCTTATCCAGCAGATTTTTGAGTTGTTTAGCCGGAGCAACAGCATGATAAGGATTTGTTTCATCAAGCGACACATTGGTATGTTTGATCATCCTGAGATAAATATTACGACAAGCGGTAAGCAGGTAATATTTTAATTTCGACGGATCTCGAATTTTATCCTCTTTGATTTTTTCAATAGTTAATAATAATGCCTGCTGGATGCAATCCTTAGAATCAGTCTCGGATGCACGCATAGAAGCGCGCAAAAAACCGGTTAATGCCGGTATGAGCTGGTCCATTAATACCGTGACTTTTGGATCATCACCATTTAAAATGGCATTGTATAATTCGGTATAATCCATTTAATCGGAAAATGCTTAAATGATGTAGTTATAAATCGTATGGAAACCCTTATGTAAACACCCTAAATAAAAATTTGATAGTAACACACGATTATAAGTGATCTCTTAATTTATTTGTTTTTGTAATATGCCAAGGGCCAATAAGTTGGAATGACAGCTTAATATAAGAAACCTGTTTATGGTATTTCCTTATCTTTTTTAAAAAATAACTTTACTAACAAATTTCCAAATCTCTTTACGTTAATTTTTAAATTAGATTATTTAAAGAAAAAAACAATTTTCAGAACGGCATCTCTTAAGAAAATGATACAAATATCACGCTTTTTTGTTTTTTTATTCAAACCTGAAAGTAAAAACGTCAAAATAAAGAGGAATTCTTTTTTGCAGTCTGTAAAAATTCATGTTTATTAAAAAAAGAAGTGAAAGGAATTAAATTTGTCATTATAATCTAAAAAGCAATCTGCCGAATTCTGATCAGACGGTTAAAAATTAAACATCAAAGATAGCATTAGTGTATAGAGTTCAATTACAAAATTTTGAAGGACCGCTGGATCTGCTGCTCTTTTTTATCAAGAGGGATGAACTCGATATCTATGATATTCCCATTTCTTACATCGCCAATCAATTTTTTGAGTATATCCATTTTCTGGACGAACTCGATCTGGGTATTGCCAGTGAATTTATTTTAATGGCCAGCACTTTAATGGCGATCAAGGCAAAAATGATGCTTCCGCGCGAAAAGGATGATTTTGAAGATGATCCGGAAGAAGATCCCCGTTATGAATTGGTTCAGGCACTCCTGGAATACAAAAGATTCAAGGAAATGTCTGAGGAAATGCATGTCATGGACCAAAAAGCGCGCCAGCTTTATTACCGGGGTTTTTATGAGCCGGATGTTTTGGAACCGCAAGTAGATAATGGGGAAGTATTAAAAAGTATTACTCTGTTTGATTTAATGGCTGCATTCAAGCGGGTTATGATGCAGTCGGTAAAAGAAGAAGTGGTTCATAAAGTTGATAGGGAGCCGACGAATATCGAGGAACAGGGTGCCTACCTGGTTCGTCTTCTTGAACAGCGTGGACGCATGTCTTTTGTGATGATTTGCCAGGAAATTCAAAAGAAAATTACGATTGTCGTAACTTTTTTGGCTTCCCTTGAGCTTATTAAGGAACAGAAAGTACTTCTCTATGTTGGAGAAGATCCGGTTGACTTCTACGTAGAGCTGAATCCTGCTTATGAACCAGAAGATGAAGCAACACGGATTGAACGACTGGAAGAGGAATTATAAGTCATTTCTTTATTGACCGGTTAGAATGAATGGTGACCAGTAAACAGGAGCGCTGTAAGCCGTTTTCCGAATGAGAGTCCGTTTTGCATCGGCTAATGACGTGGTTATGGATTGTTTCTGAAGTAAATTGCTGTATAAATCAATCATTAATGTCGAGGTTGATTTATCAGTTACGTTCCACAGAGACACAATTACATTCGAAGCGCCGGCATATAAAAACGAACGAGTCAGGCTCATAATTCCCTCGCCTTTAACAAATTTTCCAAGGGCGGTTTCGCAAGCACTTAAAACAACAAGATCGGCATGTAATTTAAGATTATAAATTTCACCCGAAGACAAAATACCGTCGTTTTTTGAACCGGCTTTTCTTTCTAAGACAATACCTGATAATTCAGGATTAATTTCATTCACAAAAGCATGAGTCGCAAAGTGAATATATCGATAATCGGAAATTTTATTTGACTTCACATACGATTCGGTTGCCTGGTTATGTAATAGTATTTTCGATTGATCATTTTGTAACCAGTGCCATATCGGTTCTTTCTGTTCAAATAAATTATAAATACCCTTTACTTCATTTTCACTGGCAGGAAGCGGCGACAGCGTTTTTTTAATCCCAAAACGTGTAGAATCTTTACTGGCATAATTGGTATTATCAAAGACCGGGGCTATTCCCAGGAACTCTTTATCATCATGATTGGCCGGCCGGTTTTGTAATTCCGCCAACAACATAGCAGAATAGTTATAACTGATATTATGGTTTAGAACAATGTAGTGCAGCTTGTTGAAATTACGGTAATTGGCTTTTTTAATTTGAGGTGCCGGTTCTGAAATCAAAGCCTCAAATGGAAGATATCCAAGGATTCCATCCTGTATGATAATGAGATTTTTCTTTTTGATGGCAGCTGATGCCGGAGCTAATAACAGCTTATAGAAGTGGTACGCTTTTTGGGTATACTTATCGTAGTCTGATTTAATAATTGCGTTTCGGAAGTCCTTTATGTTCCGGACAAAATTCGAGTCAATTTTTTCAGTCTTTATTTTGTAATGATGTTTCGTGACGGAAAAAATATAAAGCGTGCTGTCTCCCTTGAAATAACTCAATAATGCGGTATTGTCATTGAGTACGGTGTATTGAATCTGACGAATGGAAACTTTGGGTGAGCTGAATTTTAGATTGTAATACCGTGGATATTCTTTTTCCAGATGCGCAACAAAGGCATTGTATTTGCGATTACCGGCAAACGATTTATTCTGCCAGGAGACAATTTTCAGTGAATCGGACTCATTCCCTTTTGCCAGTTCTTTATGTATCTGCTGGTCGTAGAAGGTCAGGCTGTCTTTCAGGTTTGTTTCGAAAGTTAGAAGGCTATCGGGAATACCGGCAAATTTTTTTGCTTTTGTATCGAGAATGGACTCAAGTAAAACATTCGATTTACTTTCATCAGACAGACTAAAGGCTTTTTCCCGGAAATATTCATTTCCAGTCAAATTATATAACGTTATACAGGTTTTAATTCCTCCTTCAAAGATCGAATGAGTCTGTTCACCTAAAAAAAGCTTCGATCCCTCTGTTTTGTACTTGATACGTATTTTGTTGATTAGGCGAATGGCCAGGTCATACGTTTTTAAAGCAGCTATCAGATAATTATGATTGTGTTTAAAATTAGATAAAGTCTGTGCTTTATTACGGAGAGCCTGAAGCAAAAAATTATCAGATCGAATATTGATTAATTGTGGATTTACCTGAAAAGAGTCGTTATGAAAATCAGGGCAAAGAGAAAGAAGGGCGTGTTGAAAATACTGAAGAGCTTTGGTATAGTCCTTCTTATCTTTGTAAACGGAGCCGATATTAATAAGCGTTGCCGCGGTATTCGGATGGTAAAAACCCACTGATTTCTTATAAATTTTAAGCTCTTTGATTAAATATTTAATAGCCTGATCGTAATTCTTTTCGTCACTGTAACTCAGAGAAATACTATCGTAAACAGGGGCTATATTTGGGTTATCCGGACCAAATAGTTTAAGATTGATGGCCAGGGCTTTTTTCATATAACGGACGGCCTCTTTTTGCTTTTTTAACTTATAATATGTGTCGCCAATATTTAAGCAGGCAATAGCAACGTCCGAGTTATAAGTCCCAAGGATATGTTCTTTTATTACCAGTGATTCTTTAAAATATTGAATAGCCCTGGAATAGTTGTTCTCGGTAAAATAAACAGCACCCATATTATTGTAAGTCTGAGCTACTGTCTGATTATCCTTACCAAAAATCCGGATAAATATGCGCAAGGCCTGATCGTAATATTCTGTGGCATTATCGAGATCCCCGATTTGAAAGTATATATTCCCGATATTTACATAGCTCTTGGCGATATCGGGATGATTTTTCCCCAGGGTTTTCTCACTAATTGCAAGATCTTTCCGATAATAAGTCAGGGCCTTTTTAAGGTTGCCCATTTCAAATTCAATCAGTCCGATATTATTATAAATATGGCTGATCATGATATTATTTGGTTTTAAACAGGAAAGGCCAACTTTTAAAGCTTTATCATAATAAAAGAGAGCTTTGTGATTGTTTGCTTTATCCTCATAAATAGAACCGATATTATTATACACTTTTACGATCTCAATACCGGGATCTAAATGATTGTTCTTATAAGTATTTATCGCCTTGTTATAAAAGAACATGGCTGAATCGTATTTCGACTCATACTGATAAACCCGGGCAACATTATGGCAGATCATAAGATGTACGGAAGGATTCGCGGATTTCTGAATATCCAGATAATTTCTTGTTTTCTTTAAATAGTGATTAGCTAGCTTAAAATTCCCAATTATACAATAACCATATGCCATTTTTGCATCACACATGGCGCAAAATTCTGGTTCTTTTATCTTTTCGAAAAGTCCCGAGGCTTTATTAAGTGTATGAATGAATTTTGTATAATCCGCCTTTTCTAAATAAGACCGGGATTCATTTACAAGTCCCGAAGCTTTATTAAATAAAACCGAATTAGGGTTATTCACAGACCGGGCTTTCAACTCCTGGCCAAATGTCGGGGAAATAGAAAAAGAAAGCCCAAAAAAGGAAACAAGAATGATGACAATACAAGTGAACAAATATCTTGAATGCGGATAGAAATATTGTCGTTTAGTATAGAAACTACGTATATGCAATTTTGAAGCAACTATTTTCACGATGGAAGGACCAATTTCCATCGAAACCCAAGTTTATGATGCTTAACTGACTGGATCGGTGTGATTTTTAGTTAAAAAACATATCGATCCCCAAACGGAATTAATTATTCGTTACATAATTATTGAATAATTCGCCAACTATTCAATAATAAAGTGCAATATTCATATAGAAATATTTAAAGCCTTTAAATCAAGGCAAATAGAGGGGTACTAAATAGCTTTTATTTGTTTTGTATTGAGATCAGGCGCTTTTTTCACCGAAGAGGGCCGTGACAAATGCCTCTCGGTCAAATATTTGCAAATCTTCAATTTGCTCACCTACGCCGATATATTTAACGGGTACATTAAGTTCAGATGAGATCCCGATAACAATTCCACCTTTTGCAGTGCCGTCTAGTTTTGTCAGAGCCAGTCCGGTAATATCAACAACGTTCGTGAAAGCTTTAGCCTGCTGCATAGCATTTTGTCCGGTCGAAGCATCCAGTACAAGGATAACTTCATGTGGCGCGTCTTCGATAACTTTTCCGATAACCCGCTTTATTTTGCTGAGTTCATTCATTAATGCCGTTTTATTATGTAGCCGGCCAGCCGTATCAACTAAAACGACATCCGATCCCCTGGATTTTGCAGCTGCAACTGTATCATAAGCAACAGCCGCCGGGTCGGCCCCCTGTCCCTGTTCTACAATGGGGACACCGGCACGTTCACTCCAAATATTTAATTGTGACACAGCTGCTGCGCGGAAGGTATCTGCGGCTCCCAAAATAACCGATCTGCCCGCTTTTTTGTACAAATGGGCTAATTTGCCAATCGTGGTTGTCTTTCCAACGCCATTGACCCCGACCACTAATATTACATGGGGTTTGGTTGGAAAATCCGCATCAAATTCAGCTGGTTTATCCGGACGGTTATCTTTTAACAAACCGATAATTTCTTCCTTCAATATTCTCTGAAGTTCCGAAGTGGATACGTATTTATCGCGGGCCACTCGGTTTTCGATTCGTTTTATAATTTCCAGCGTTGTTTTAACGCCAACATCCGATGAAATTAGAATTTCTTCGAGTTCATCCAGAACCTCGTCGTCAACTTTATCTTTGCCTACTAAAGCTTTACCTAACTTGGATAATAAACCACTGCGGCTCTTTTCTAATCCTTGCTCGAGCTTTTCCTTCTTTTTTAACCCTAGTTTGTTTAATAATCCCATTAGAAATCTTTTGAAATAATATTATCAGTTAAAATTGGCGCCTTTGAGAATTTTATTAAATCTGCTGAAATAATCTCCAAATGAATAAATCATGAAAGCCAGCGAGATCCACATTAAAATAACATGAGCCTGGATATAATGTGGGAAATAAAATACGGACAACCAGTAAAGGACAATAATGTTAAGCGTAATTTTACCCGACATGATAGACATGGGAACTTTACCGCGTTTTTTCCGGATATAAAGCGATCCACTCATTATACAGGCATCCCTGAATACCATGAAGACAAAAAACAGCCAGGGCACCTCACCAATAACCACAATGTATAAAAACAGCAGAAATGCTGCGACCTTATCAGCCATAGGATCGAGGACCTTGCCCAATTCGGAAATTTCATTCATTTTCCGGGCAAATAAGCCATCAAGGTAATCCGAAACGATACCATAAATAATGAATGCATTTACGACCCATGTTGGCTTCATTCCTGCTTTATAGTGAAAATAAATAACAGGTAAAGCCACAAGCATACGTGAAAATGAAAACAGGTTCGACACAGTAAAAATCTTATGTCGTACTCGTATGTTTTTTCCGTCTATGTTTCCGATAGCTTGCAATTCTTTATTATTATATCCGTTAATTTTGCCTATAAATAGTTTTTAAACACTGGGAGAAAATAAATGACTGTTTATCCCATTAAAATATACGAAAGAAACAAAAGAATTTAGGGGGTCTTTTTCCGGACCTTGTCTTAAAATCTATTTTAAAAAGATCAATTGGAGTTTCTAGATGAATGATGCTGACGATTTAGTCGAAAAAAAATTGAATTCACGGAATGTCTTTAAAGGACAACTGCTGGATGTTTATAAAGATTCCGTTTTATTACCTGATAAAGGAACTTCCACCCGCGAATATATACATCATCCGGGCGCAACGGCAGTATTACCCATTTTTGAAAATGGAGACGTTCTTCTTGTTCGTCAATATCGTTATCCTGTACGGCAAATTTTCTTCGAAGTTCCAGCCGGAAAAATCGATGCAGGAGAGGATCCAGAGGTAACCGGCTGGCGTGAACTTGAAGAAGAAACCGGGTTCATATGTGAAAACCAGGCTTATATCGGGCATTTTTACCCGACAGTCGGTTATTCAGACGAAATTATTCATCTTTATGTCGCCTGGAATCTGACAGGAAAAGAAACAAAAATGGAAGATGATGAATTTCTGGTCCCGGTCAGAATGTCCTTTTCTCAAACTTTAGAAATGATTGGAGACGGAACCATTAGTGATGGAAAAACCATTATCGCTCTGACCAAAGCCTGGAGCTGGTGGAATAAATTCGGAGAGTTTAAAATAAATGGGTGAGTATGGTTGTTTACACAATACGTAACAGGCTAATGAATTGGTAATAAGAAATTTTGGAAAATCATTCTATTCGAAAAAAAAATTATTTATATTAAATCCAAATAAAAACGGATCGAAAAATACGGCTTTTTCGAAGATGAACGAAGGTTATTAATTACGCATGAATTGTTTGGATACCATGCCCGGGGACGATAAAGTCCGCAAGGTTGTTTTGGGCATATTAATTTTATTATTTGTGTCATTTTTCCCGCTTAAGGGTTTTTCCCAAACTATAAATACGGATAAAAAACCTACTCCAAGAGCCCTGGTTCATATTCTAGATTATGTAGCCCAGGATTATTCAGGCGCTGTTTCTAATGGCAAAATATTGAAACAGAGCGAGTTTAACGAACAAAAACAGTTTGCGAATTCCGCCGGATCATTAGTCAGGGAACTAATTGAAGCAGGGGTCTTAAAACAAAAAAATAATCTACTAAAACAAGTTGCCAATCTTCAAAAGCAAATAAACAACAAAGCTGACGCTGCCGTTATTGCCGATATTGCTCACCAAATAAAAGCTGTAGTCATCCGGCAAACGGGAATGAAAGTCGCACCGATGAGCTGGCCAGGCCTTGCTGCAGGTAAAAAATTATTCAGTGAAAATTGCGTGACCTGTCACGGAGCCAACGGGGCCGGGGATGGAAAACTCGCTGAAACGCTTGATCCAAAACCGACCGATTTTGTTCACAGCGAGCGAATTCAGGGCATTTCTCCATTCCAGGTTTTTAATACCATCAGGATGGGTGTTCAGGGAACGTCCATGCCGTCCTTTCAACATATCAGTGATAAACAGGCGTGGGAATTGGCGTTTTATGTAAAATCACTTCATGCAGCGAATGAAAATCCGTCTTTAGCCAGTATTAATAATACCACATTGAATAAACTGCGCCAAAAAGTAAGTCTTGAAAAAGTGGCTACCTTAAATGATGCTGAATTAAAGGCATTATTAAAAAAAGAACAAGTGGATAATCCTGACATCGCTTTAGCTGAGTTGCGTTTGGCGGGAAATAAAGGAATAGTAACGAATTCGCTGGCACTGGCAATACAATATCTGGATCAGGTTGAACATGAATACCGGACTGGAAATGTTGATGAAGCACGGAGAAAAGCCGTATTAGCGTATCTGGATGGCGTTGAACCTGTTGAGCCATCATTGAGGGCTCATGCGCCGGCGTTAATTACCACGCTCGAAGAAAAGATGACTGCGGTCCGGGGTGAAATAGAAAAAGGAGCATCGCCAAAAGAAGTGAGTGCATCCATTCAAACCGCCAAAGTGTACATTACAAAAGCCAGGAATGTGCTGGCTACACAACATAATTCTGCCGGTTTTGCATTTATTATGGCGGCCTCCATTCTGTTACGGGAAGGGCTCGAAGCATTTCTAATCATTCTGGCAATCCTTGGCGTTATTCGGGCCGTCGGAAGCCGAAAGGCTGCTCTCTGGGTTCATGCAGGATGGATATTAGCCATCTTATTCGGTATTGTAGCCTGGTTCTTTACCGATTGGATTATATCTCTTGGATTTGGCCCGGTTCACCGGGAGTTGATGGAGGGCAGTGTCTCCCTGATTGCCGTTGTCGTTTTATTATATGTTGGTTTTTGGCTGCACAGCAAAACGGAAATCAACAAATGGAAAGAATTTATTGAAGTCCGGGTCAAAAATATGACTACGGGCGGGAACCTGTTCGGACTTGCATCCATCGCCTTTTTTGCCGTATTTCGCGAAGCTTTGGAATCGGTCTTGTTTTTATCAGCCCTGACTATTGAAGGCGGACCGGGCAGCAAGGTGGCGGTGGGGTTTGGAGCCGCGACAGCTGTACTCATCGTCGTAATTTTAGGAGCGGTGGTATTGCGGTTCAGCGCCCGGTTGCCCATCCGGAAATTGTTCAAATATTCATCGTTTATGCTGGGTTTCCTGTCCGTGGTGTTGGTTGGAAAAGGCATTCATTCTTTGCAGGAAATAGGCTGGATGTCGGTGACAAACGCACCCTTTTCATTGAATATTAACCTGATTGGATTATACCCGACCCTGCAGACTATAGTTGCACAGATCATTATACTGGGTATTCTATTTGTGGTATGGAATTACCCGAAATGGAAATCAAAAAGAGAAATGGTACAGATAAACTGAAAATAACTGAATGGTTAGAAATCAGCTTATTAAGTAATGGATAGAGTTTTTTAGCGTTGGTCAAAAAATAAAAAGATCACAGCCGGGTGACCGTGATCTTTTCAAATCTGTGATTGATCAAATAATTATTCGTTTATTGAATCATCCGTATCCGTCCTGGGTGGTGTTTTCAATACCCGCCAGAAAAAATAAGCCGTGATGGATGTAACGGTAACCTGAACAGTTACCATTAAAATAAGAGCCGAAGTATTCATTATGCCCTCCCTTCTTTAAGGCGTTTACGATAAGCTACATAAACCAATGCACATATACTTAAGAAAACAAATGTGAGCAGTAATCGCGCTCCGTTTATATAAAACATTTTTTCCTGCAGCTGATGTATAACCGTAACATTTGTTGCCTGTGCAATTTTTTCTTTCAACCCGCTATTCATTATCTGTTTGATGATAGAAGAATTATCGAGCGTCCAGCCATTTCCGGTGAAAAGGTTGTGAAAAGCCAGTTTCCAGTTATTGTTCAAAGGTTTCAATAACGAGCCGAAAAACACAAATGATAGCAGGAGCGGAGTTATGTATTTAATGATGAATTTATAGATATTCGGCACTTTAATATCACCGCCATCATTAATTTCTTTCCAGCCCTTATCCATACCAAATATCCAGGCAAACAAGATCGATTCTGCCAGTGCAAAAACAACCAGAGATACCGTTCCGGCCCAATAATCATATTCGTTAAAAACGCCCTGATTATAGAAGAAAACCGTTGGCAAACCAAGTAAAAGGATGATGGCGCCAAACGACCAGGCGCTTTTATGGCGGCCCCAGTTAAATTCATCTTCCATGAAACCCATCCATGGCGTTCCCATAGCGAGTGAAGAAGTGATACCGGCGAAAAACAACAGTCCAAACCACATTACTCCGGCAACCGCGGCAAGGAATGGTCCCCAGTGACTGAATAAATAAGGCATGGTCTGGAAGGCAATCCCGAAACCGGCATGTTGTTTCAGCCATCCGAGTCCGAGATAACCGGCGGCTATCGGGATAACAATTAACCCGCCCAAAACAACCTCAACAAATTCATTCATGAAACCGGCGGAAACAGCATTGAGTGCAATGTCATCTTTTGAATCTACGTAGGCGGCATAACAATGAACGGTACCCATGCCCACCGAGAGCGTAAAGAATATTTGTCCGGCGGCCGCCAGCCAGACCTTGGGATTTGCCAACGTTCCGGGTTGAGGGGTCCAAAGGAAATTGAGCCCGGCCCAGGCACTTGCATCGGGATGAGCTGCGCTGGCACCCGAGGTTCCGAGCGTCAATCCACGTAAGGCCAGAAATACACCGAACATGATAAGTAATGGCATTCCGATTTTGGCCACTTTTTCCACACCTTCGAGGCCTTTAGCCAGAATAGAAGTGTTTATAATGATACAAAGAACAAAGAAAACAACAGCCTCGTAAGGGATGCCCATCGTCGATTTGTGGATGTTAATGTATTCGTTGAAAAAGTTAGCAACCTGATTCTGGTCCATTCCATTAAAAGTGCCCAGGATAGAATGCAGCACATAAGAAAGTGTCCATGATTCAATGTAGCAGTAGTAGGCAGCAACAGCCAGGTTGGTAAAGATTCCGAATACCCCAAAATATTTCCATAACCTTTTCTTATCCATAGTATCAAGGATGAAAGGTGTTGAGTGGTGGCCATGTTTACCACCGAAACGACCCATCGACCATTCTATCCAAAGAAGTGGAATCCCCATTAACAAAAAGCATACAATATAAGGTATAATGAAAGCTCCGCCCCCATTTTCGATGGCCTGTTCAGGAAATCTCAGAAAATTTCCTAATCCCACAGCATTACCCGCCATTGCGAGAATCAGGCCGATGCGAGAACCCCATTGTTGGTTGTTGTTGTCTTGTGACATATAAATTTATCCCCTTTAATTACTAGTAAATCACCCTTGTTCCGACTATGTATAACACATCAGGGCAAAGAACGAATCGCGCGGAACAAGAACATTATTGATGAAATATTGATTTATAACACGATTAATTTCAGTGGCATAACGTTGTTACAGTCAGCTGTAGGATTATATTTTATAAATGGCTTGTTGTCATGTAAAAAAAAGCATAAATCGTAAAATTATTTGGCGATTTCGTAAAAAGACCCAACCCTCGTTGTTTTAAGAGGTCTGATTTTAAAGAAATACTTGTATATCCCTTATAAAGAATTTTATACCTTAAGAAGATGATTATTCTTGCCATCCTTTAAACGATTCAATTATATTTATCAAAAAACTGATTAAGAGAAATGGGGCGCCAATAATTATTCATTCCATTATGTTTGGTATCATTTTTACTATGCGTTTTTTTAATGAAAATTTCAAAATGATATATAATTCATAAAATAAATTGCTAATCCACTAGCCAAAATCCGTTAGTTACTTGAGTTAATAACCTATGAAAAAAAACAAATATTCTTTAAGAGTCTCGTTGGCAGCACTTTTTTTTGCTTTAATATTTAGCAGTATTTCTTCTACTGCTATGGCCTGGGGACATGAGGGACACAAGATTGTGGCCGAAGTAGCCGAACATTATCTGAATGCTACGGCAAAGGAAAATATTACCCGTTTACTGGCATCGATCGATAAGAGATCGATAGCAGAAATTGCCAGCTGGGCTGATACTTATCGTCGTACACATCCCGAAACAGGCCCTTGGCATTACGTGGATATTCCGCTCGATGCCACTAAATACGACAGCAATAAATATTGCAAGAACGGCGATTGTGTGGTTAGCGTGATTACAAAGTTTGAGGAAGAACTGGCCAATACTCATCTGAGTACCGAACAGCGGGCCATCGCCTTGAAATTTGTTGTCCATTTCATTGGTGACGTCCATCAGCCCCTTCACAGTTCTGATAATGACGACCGGGGCGGGAATGATGTGAAAGTTGATTTTTTCGGACAGAAAACCAATTTGCACAGAGTCTGGGATTACGTAATCATTGAGAAAACCGGCATGGATGCCGAACAGTATTCTTCTTACCTGATTCAGAAATATCATCCGAATGCCGCTGATTTAACAAAGCTGGAAACCGGGAATCCGGTGAGTTGGGCGATGCAATCGCATGAAATGGCCGTAAAATATGCTTATGGAGATAAACCGGCGGATAATGAATTAGGAGAAACGTATTACAAAGAATGTCTGCCCGTTGTCGATCAACAATTATTTGATGCCGGAGTTCGTCTGGCTGGTGTTTTGAATAAGATTTTAGGTTGAAAAATTAAGTTAAGGACGTTACTTAAATTATAATTTATAAAAGATGTTTTTTTCTGGTTCCGGGTTGAATATTTACCCGGTTCCCCGCTGTTTTTCCGTAGCAGATATTATTGTAACCTATTCTTCATATGAAGAGATCAAGAGCGTTTTTCTTATTGCCATTTTTAATGGTAATTATAATTCTTACAGGCTGTTCAACCCCGGCGCCGTTAAGTGAAACACTGATATTTCGGCCCTATGAGGTAAAATCTGATACAAATAAAACGTATCATGGTGAAATAGCTTTGTTTCCCGCTTACTTTTTTTATAAAAGCAGTGTTCTGGATTTTGCCAGGCGTAAATATGCTGGTCCTATGATTAAGAAAGATTCTGATGTAAGTCTAAGTTATTGGAATTTCGAAAAAAAGGGGTTGGGTATCACAGATACTTTTATAGAAGACGACGATTTGGCATTTGGCTTCACTATTGGCTATGCCGTGTTGGGTTTTGATTTTACTGCCCGGATTAAAGATCCCTATTACGTAACGGGCCAGGTATCGGCATATGGAGGGGGACAGTTAATCGTTCAACGTCCGGTACTGAAAAGGAGAAAAGGGGGAATAACGATTGGTCCTTATTATCGATATGATGCTTTTTTTATTGAACACGGATTTGGATTTTCAGCTATAGAATTTAAACGATTTCGTATCAATTCGTTTGGCCTTCGTTCGTCCCTTCAGTTTCGCGATAAGGACAGTATGATTTATGGATATATTCAATCCGGTTATAGCCCTGAATTAAAAAGATTACTTGTTTATGCCGGCCTGACACTCCCGGTATCAAAAATCAGGTAAGAGTTCGTTTTTATCTGCTTAAAATATGCCACCAGAAATTACGCGGAGAATGGGCAAATGGAATCCTTAAAGTAACCTGCCAAACATGTTGAGTTCCCAATATGATATTTGATTGGTGTTTTATAGTTGTATAGTCAAAAACGAGGTAATACAGATCGATACCAAAACCCCAGCTATGAATCCTCCCGTAACTCAACATGGCGTTAGGTGATAAATAATCAACTCCCCATCGAAAATCCAAAATATCCAAGATTGATGTTTCGAGTCCGAAATGTTGTTCTATCTGGTCTCCTAATTCCACTGTCTTATAGCTCCGGCCATCGAAATTCTTATAAGAGCCCCATCCTTTGAATAAAGCTTTAAATGCATTGTATGGTTGTCCGTTTTGATTATACCGTGAAAGAATATGCGAAAGGGAACCATATAAACCCAGACCCAGGATCGGACGCTCATTCCAGCGTTGCCCCGATTGAAATTTGAAGCCGAAACCAGCGTTAATTGATAGCGGCAGGGCATCTTTTTGCCCGTTATCATAACGGTAATCAGTACCGAAGTTCAATAGAGAAGCACCAAAACTAAGTTTTATTGGCAGGGTATTGAAAGAGGTTGTTTTGTGATAGTAGGCCCCGAGGTCTATGGCCGTTGCTTTTCCGGTTATTACGTTTCTATCGTTACCAACGCTTAATGTTGGAACCGGGATACGGGTTCCGAATTGTTTTAATCCGATGCCTAATCTGAATGATGAGTTCAATTCCCATGAACCGGCCAATTGAAAAGTGGACTCATAAAAATTCCGGCCTTTGGTATTTCCATAAATACCACTGTTTTTTAAGGAACTGATATCATAGTATGAAAGCGAAATGGCTGTTGCCCACTTGTTTTGACGATAATCGATAGTGGGTGAAAAAAAACTGTATGGTTTATTTCCTGAAGGATGTATATACGGCCAATTAAATGGGGCACTTTTTTGATTAAAAAGAAAACTTTGGACCTGGAGTGTGTGATTTATACCAATAGTTGCAGGATTTATTAGGGCTGCTCCTGCATATCCATCTAATGCGACCGTTGCACCACCAAGGGCAGCACTTTTCATACTTTGAATAATAGTTGTACTGCCCGAACCGTATGTTTGGGCGTTTGATGATAATGGATTCAAAAAAAGGAAAATAATCGTGCCCATCATCTCTGCAAGATAAATAGCTTTCTTCATGAATTGTATTTTTTAGGTTCTGCAATCTAACAACTTAGATAAGGAAAAGTACAAAAGAACTTAAAGGTACACAATACAGTTAATGGTATAAGCAAATGAAATATATGGTGTTAAAAAGAATCGTCACTCCAGGTTGATCCTAACAGCATTATGTTAAAGCGAGGTGATAATCAAAAATTGATAACTCAGGTCTCTTTGAGATAATCGATAACTATCAGGATGAGAATAACCAGGTTCCGGACGATACTCATTGGAACAGACATCCCCGGATCGAAAGAGCCAAAACAGCCACAATCTGATACGCCCAGCTGTTGAACATAAGCATATCCCAATAAAGACGTAAATACAAGAATCAATAAACCGTAAACAGGCAGGGCAATGGACAGCCGGTATCGAAACACGAGCATAAGTCCGATAACGATCTCAAATCCGGATACAAAAAGAATGGAGTAATAAATCACGTAATAGCTGATGAATGTCGGTAGAATAGCGTTCAGAAACTGTATGGCAGGCATGGTGTTATACAATTTTCCAATTCCGGAAATAAGAAAGATAGCGGCCAGTATATACCTGATAACGGGTCCGATATATTTTTTTATCATGTATTCATCCTCTTTGAACATTCGTGATGTTGAATAGGGTCATCTTGAATGATTTAAAAATACTCATAACCATGAAAGTTTTTTTGTTTTTTTAGACAAATCATCTTCTGAAACGACATCAACGAATAATTCTTCAAGTGATTTGTAGGTTTCCTGATTTATCTCTTCTTTAATCCGGATGTGGATATCTTTTGTTTTAACCTGCAATACCAGTTTCCCTTTGTTAATAATAGCAACTTCGTCACACAGTTTTTCAATTGTATCAAGGTTATGCGAACTGATAACAATAGTGATTCCCCTGTCGGACATCATTCGGAGGTTTTCCTTTATTTGCTTCGCAGAAACCGGATCAATTCCTTCGAGTGGTTCGTCGAGGATAAGTAACCGGGGTTGATGAATTAATGCGGCAGACAGAGAAACTTTTTTCTTCATGCCGGTGGAACAGGTTTCAATCCAGTCGTTTGCCTTTTCTTTCAGGTTGAAAAAGTCTATCAGCTCGCCGGTTCTTTTTTCAATCTCGTTCGGTTTTATCCCATACATTGCTCCACAGAAAACGAGGTATTCTTTTATCGTAAGCTTTTCAATGTAATGGGGCTCTTCGAGTACAAAACCTACTTTTCTTTTGTACTCGTAATCACCGTCATTTATGGAATCGTTTAGAATAGATATTTCTCCATCGGTTCGCCTGATTATACCGGCAAGAATGTTCATTATGGTTGATTTTCCGGCTCCGTTCGGCCCTAGTAATCCAAAAATGGATGATTCCGGGACCACCATTGAAAAGTCATCAACGGCATGGATCTTTTTCTTATAGATTTTATTCAGGTTCTGAATCTCGATGGCATTCATTTTTTATCTGGTTATTTGGATGTAATTGAAAAGGAATTTTTTTTCCAGGATTGGCAATTCATAGAAATACCAAAGTGACAGCATTCCAAGGGGAAAAAGAATGCAAAGCGTGATACTATGCAGCCATAATTTAAACACGGCATAAGGTATTTGTGCGGCAAGTGCGGTGCCGAAAGAAGGAATCAGGATTTCTGAATCATCCAATCGGGGTTTCAGCCCTTTTTTTGAAACGCTTATCCTGTTACCTAAAATCATATAAACCGGAAACGTAGTAAAAAAATATAATCCAATATTGAGATAATTATGAATTGTATCCGGAAATAAGATGGCTAAGAGTATTACTATAAGAAATCCAGGAATAAGGACCATAAAAATAATCACAATGTTTTTTGAAATTAAGTTACGTTTCAAATTCCATGGCGCCATGGTATTTAGACACTTTTCGTTTTTACCGGCGCAGAAAAGATCTGCGAAAAATTCTACCGAACCCAAGCAAACGAAGACAAAACCCAAGAATGGAATGTTTAGCACGGAAAAAAAGGACATCGCTCTGGCATCTTTGTGTATAGCAAAAAACATCACAAGAATACCTGCAAAGAGTATGCTAATCTTTGATAAAAGATTCGCATTACGTTTAATAATTAAAAATTGTGTTTTTAGACAGATCAAGAATATCATAAAACTGTGTTAGCTATATGATTTTGTAAACCGGTAAACCAATAAAGCCAATCCAAGGCTGAGAACCAGGTATAAAAGATTTATTCCATACATAAAGAGATTTCCGGTTAGTAATCCGAAAACAGACTTACCCACAAAGCCGATGACAGGTATATTTGAAATAAACGTAATATTACCTAAAAGGCTTGGCAAAATAATGACAACCATAATGATCAGGTTTATAAGATGCAGTTTGTTCCGGTATTTGGTGAGATAATTACCGAAAATCCTGTAGATAACCATAGTCCAGCAAAAAACGGTTAATAACAGGAAGAGCCAGATAAAAATGCTCAACATGGAAGCAATAAATAAACCTTTTGCCGAAAATATTATAATTGTTCCTATAATAGCCGATAGGTACAAAAAATTCTTATAATCGGTAAGAAATAGTATAAAATGATAGGATAATTTTTGCCATTTGCTTAACGGAAACAATTGTATATGATGGGGCTCGATGAGGACACGTGTCCTGAAACGAAATACGATAGCACTTAAATCGAACGCCAAGATAAATATCGTCATCGTATTAAAGACAACAAGATAACCGGACGGTTTTTGATTCTTTTGAAAAAGTGCTCCCCCAGAGAATGAAAGGATAAGCAGGCTCATGATAATGGTCCATAAACGGTAAAACCACTTCCCGCTTTTCATGCGTCTGGTAAGTGTTTGGTTTGTCTTAATAAGATTAATTAGCGGAAAAGACATCGAAGAACCGAATTTGATAAAAGTTTACCGAACGTGCAAAGATTAAGTGAACCATATTTAAAAAAATAAATTTTATTGAGACTTATTCAAGCAACCAAAGATTTTGGATATTTTTCTGAAATATTTTGGGTAGAACATAAAACAAAAAAAGCGCCTGCCGTATACGACAAACGCTTTTTTACCTGATTCGTGTAAGGTCAAGATATATTTAAGAAGTTATTTATCGGTGGACATGCTTACGCTCTTCATTTTTCTGAGTGTTTCGCCTCGAACCATCGCAAGATCTATGCTGTTTACATTCCATTTAAGGATTTTGTCATAAATTTTGGCACTCTTTTCTTTGTTGCCCATCTTATCGTAAGCGGCTGCTTTGTAATACCATGTCAGTGGGCTCTCTGTGTCAGCCTCTTTAAAATGTGACAATGCTTTTTCGTTGTTATTTTGCATTAGCTCCATAACACCAACGACAAAACTGTAGCGTTTCTGCTCGTTCACATTTTGACGTTTGTCAATCATTTTCTTTGCCTGGCTGGCCTCTGCCATGGCATCCTCAAGTTTGTTATTCAATAACAGGCTATAACTTTTAGCAAGGGTATAACCTATCATTTCTCCTTCTTTTGTCGGTTCGGGAAGATCGGATGCTTTTATCAGCGAGGCTGCTTTAGCAAGGTGCTCCATGCCATCGGATACATTGCCGGAATGAGAAAGTACAAAACCGGTTGTGATATAGTTGCTGATTATGTTAGGAGTTAATCCGTCTTTTTGAGCCATTTCACGTTCTTTAGAGAACATTTCCATAGCCTGCGGGATATCACCTTCATGAATATATGAGACGGCTTTCCAGTATAATGCATTCATTTTAGCGGCATCATTCGGAGCCTTCTCATATTCCTGGTCATAATATTCCCGGGCGGATTGATAGTCTCCCTTGAAAATATAATTGTTCCCAATTCCCAATAGAGAACTTACGAAGTTCGGGTCGATGCTGAGAGCTTTTTTATACTGGGCAATCGATTCATCATATCGTCCTGTTTTCAGAAGCAATTCGGCATATGAATCATAGGGATTTGGATTGTCGGGCACCAAACTTATATACGTCTTAAATGCCTGTTCAGCTTCTTCGTTATTTCCCAGCATAGATTGGGTATAGCCAATCATATTGTACGCAGGAGCGAAGTTATGATCCAGCTTGATGGTTTCATTGAAATGTGTCAAAGCCTTTTGAAATTGATCCTGGCCGTAATAAAATTGTCCGGCTGTTTGCTGGACCCATTTGTCATCTGAGTATCCCTGAAGCAGTTGATTGACATATTCCTTTTGTTCCACGGTGTTTCCATCAAAAGCTGCTTCAGAATAATTAATCAGCAGTTTTTCCCCGGGAGAGATATTAGCGTTATGCGCTTTCGCTTTTTGTAAGTTTTCACGGGTAATATTGTAATTATTTGATGAAATCGCCCGGTAAAGATAGGCTAAAGCAAAATTCGGATCTTTTTCAATGGCCTGGTCAAATAACTTAGCGGCATCCGGCATCTGTACGTTTGCCAGTTTGTCGCGTCCCTGTATAAACAGTTGTAAAGCTTCTTTTGAGTTCGTCGTAATCGGTATTTCTGCAGCAAAGGTTTTCGGAATTACCGGCAATAGCAGAAGACATAACACGGTTATGACTCCCCTGATATTAAAGAGTTCTCTTTTTTTTGTCATAATATCCTCATTTTCATCCATTCATTTTTATGCGGGTTGGGCAAAATTTTGTGATTTCCACACGTCACAAAAGCCTGTCATTGCAGTTAATTTAGATAAAAGAAATCGCATAAAATATTTAAAAACTATAACATATATGTAAGTTGCTGTATAGTAATTAACATGGGCTTAATGTTTATTTAAGCTTTGTTGAATAGAAAGATATTTGAGGTTCGGAATAATTTGCCAGGTTCAAGTTATTAATGGCTTTGAGGCGAAAATTAATATGTATGTAATATTTCCGTATATCTCTGAAGGGTTACAGATAAAAAAGAAGCTCGTTTTGAAATAAGATGGACGTCTGAGCATAAGAAGGTGTTTGAACAGGCATCGAGACGAGATAAGTAGCTATTTTAAATAATTATGAATCGAACCAACGGCTTAAAAAGGCGGTTCAAAAATTCAAAGATCAAGCTACGATTGAAGGAGTCTGATTATTGAAATCCTCAATAACACTCATAATAAAACGATATTTCATAATCTGTTAAAGAAACTCCCGATGTTCAACACCGGGAGTCTCATCAATTCAATCCATAAATCATATGCCGGAATTTCCATTGGGCAATGGCGGTAAATGCGGGTGATAATTGCGGTATGGCGGTTTATTATATTTTGGCTGCGGATGTTCTTTCAACTGTTGCATGGCTATTTGAATTGCACGTTCCAGCTGAGGATCGTGTCCTTCCCTCATTAATTGTGGATTCTGCCATACGGAAACATCCGGCGCGATACCGTGATCTTCAACCGGGAACGTACCATTCAGACCTTCGATAGCCATTCGCGGTGCCGTAACACCTCCTCCGTCCATCAGTGGCGGATAGCCTCCAATGCCAACCAGTCCGCCCCAGGTTTTTTTGCCTACCAAAGTTCCGATTTTATCCATCTTGAAATACCAGGGCAGGGCATCGCCGCCCGAACCGGCAAATTGATTGATAAGCATAACTTTCGGACCGAAATTGGCTTCCTGGGGGAGTATCGCGCTCTTTCCGTAGCGGGTGATAAACATACTCATCGGTTTGAGCAGCAGGTTCTGAATAATGTAATCGGAAATGTCGCCGCCGTGGTTGAAACGCTCGTCGATGATCATGCCCTTTTTGTTAATCTGGGAGAAATAGTACCGGTTGAAATTGTTGAATCCGCCGGCTCCGGTGTTGGGCAGATACACATATCCCAGTTTCCCGTCGCTAAGCTTGTTAACCAATTCTTTATTATGATCGATCCAAGTCTGGTTGCGAAGCATATGTTCGCTAGGTATCGTTTTAATAGTAATCTGATGGGAATCCTGCAATGTTGGATTGGGTCCGACCGTCAGGGTAACTACTTTATCAGCTAAATCTTCGAAGGCCTTGTAGATATTTGTCTTGCCGGTGAGGCGTTTCCCATTTACAGCCAGAATATAATCGCCGGTTTTAACCTTCAGGCCAGGTTGTGCCAATGGCGCATACAGATGAGGATTCCATGATCCAGCTGTTAAGATTTTAGTAATTCTATAGCGATTATGTTCAATCTCATAATTTGCTCCCAGTAAACCGACCCGGATGTTTTCCATTTTAGGTTCCGCTCCGCCTTCGATAAACATGTGTCCGACCGACATATAACTGAGCATTTCTTTAAACAGAAAAGATAAACCGTCGCGGCTGGCGATGCCCGGCAGATAAGCCGAAAATTCTTTCTCCGCTTTATCAATATTCAATCCGTCATAATTAGGATTATAGAAAAAGGCTCGTTCGATTCGCCAGGCGTCGTGGAACATATCAACCCATTGTTTATGCGGATCAATATTGGTTTTCATATCGGACACAGAGAGTTCGGCAGGTTGCTGAATTTTTGAGCCGGCAAGGGTACCAATAAACCAGCTGCTTCCACGGCGATATAAAGCTTTACCATCATTAGAAGACAATTTAAACTCTGAAATTCCTTTGATCAGCGTCTTCGTCTTTTTTGATTTCAGATTGAAATTGAGAATTTCAGCGTCATTACGGTTATAATTGCCGGGAATGGTCACCAGTGGTTCTTTAACGAGATATATGGTACCGGCTTTACCGGCCATCATTCCTGTATAATTAGCAGCCGGAACCGGTAGCGGGATAATGCGCGAAGACAGGTTTTCAAAATCAATAGCGACGGATTTCGAGTGGCTCTTATTATCTTTTGACATATCTGAATCATGGTGCCCGGACGAATCGGTTTTTTCAAATCCACTTTCCGGCGCGACGGGTGATGGTATCCCGTCCGTCAGATTTAGTGAATAGACATTCCGGGTCGACGGACGTTCCATGCTTGACATCTCCCAGGGACCTTTTCCCTCGCCCAGCCCGGTATTGGTGCTGGATGTGAAATATAAATGTTTACCGTTGGCGCCGAAAACCGGATACAGACAATCGCTGTCGAGGTCTGTTATTTGGTGACTTTTGTGATCGGTAAGCGAGTAGACAAACACGGAATGAAGGAAATTGGGCATCAGCATAGTGTAAGTCAGCCATTTGCTGTCGGGCGACCAGGTGGCGTCAAATTCGTGCAGGGTATTATCATCATAAGAATCCGTCGCCACTTTGATCGGTTTCGGATTAGATGAATTCAAATCGACATACCATAGATTCAGCTTCTGGTCCGTAAAAGTAAGTTTTTTGCCATCAGGCGACCATGCTAATTTATAATAGAACGCGTTTTGTTGTCCCAGGCTGATCATTCGGGTTTCCCCGATTCCGTTCTGGCTTTGTATGTATAAATCATACTCTCCATCCCTATCGCAGAAGTAAGCGATGGTTTTTCCGTCAGGTGACCACGCGGGATCACGGTCTTCCACACCAGGGCTGCTGGTCAGATTCTCGATGCTGCCATGTTTCGCCGGAACCGTAAAAATGTCGCCATGAGCCTCAAAAACGGCTCTCACACCGTTCGGTGAAACATCGTAATTATCGATTTCATCACTTACTTTTTTGAAGTGAGGCCGAAGCTGAGGCAAATCACCATGGACGCTGACGTTCACAACGTGGGTTTGATTCGTGGCAAAATCGTAAATGTGTAATTGACCGAATTGAGAATAAATGATACCACCCGGTCCTGCAGTCGCGGATGTGATATCAAACCCTTTATTATCAATAAGTTTGGATATATGATGAGTATCAGTATTATACGAGAATAATGTTATGGGTCCGTCCTGGTTAGACAGATAGTAGACCTTGTTTCCAACCCACATCGGGTCGTTGTAATTGGCGCCTTTTCGCGGGATTTTTACGACACTTGAGTTAGAAAGATTGGCAATCCAAATCGGTGTCGTTTGACCGCCATGATATTGTTTCCAGTAGGGTTCCCACTGAAAGACGGGAACATAAGCCAGATGTGTTCCATCAGGAGAATAAGAACCGGTTTCTGCCATCGATAAAGGTAATTCTTTTGGGAATCCACCGGTAATGGAAACCGTATAAAGTTGATCCGGATCGGAATAACTGTAACGGCGGGATCGGAACAAGACGCTCTTTCCGTCTTTGGTCCACCCTACCGCGACATCGGGGCCCGGGTGAAAAGTCAGGCGTTTTGGTTCGCTTCCCCGGGCGGAAACGACATAGACGTCGGTATTATGATCGTAGGTGCCGGTATAGGCGATCATTGAACCATCGGGTGAGAAAATGGGTTTTGTCAAGACATCCATTCCTGTGACAATCCTGTGAGCGTCGCCTCCTTTGCGGTTCGCAATCCAGATTTCGCCTCCATATTCAAAAGCGAGTTGAGTTTTAGACATGGTTGGATAGCGAAGCAGAAGTAATGGTTGTGTTGTTTTTGTCCCGGACCTTGAATTATTTCGGGAATGTGCAAAAACACTCGGAGAAACTAAAAAAAAGAACAAGGTTAAGTAATGAAATAGAGATTTTGATTTCATTATGAACTCCTCAAAAAAATGAACATAAAAAATATTGTCACCGGGTTTATCCCGGCTTGAAAATAGAATGTTTTACCTCACAGCCTCAATTGAATCACGATATGGTTAAAATTCGAGATCTTTTTTTGAATAATTCATCGCGATTCTTTTCAGCGTTCACATATATATGTATTCTGATTCAAATAATTGCATCGGTTAATAATTTTTTACCTCTTTTGATATTCAATGCGAACATCATTTTTGAATGGGGTAGTCCTTGTATAGTGAAGATTTCACAGCCTGAAAAAATTATCCCGTGGACGCGGATTTTGTCGTCCGGAATATAAATACCATGAAAAATATTTATTTTCTTAATCATAATATTACCAATATCTTATTGGTATAAATACAATAGTATTGAAGATTTTCGCATCTTCAGTTTTAGGATACATACAATCTATTCATCTGTGATGTTTAAATGCCTGAATTTTCGGTGATCTTCCAATTTATAAAGTGAATCATTTTGAATTGGGGGAAATCCTATGAAAGGAGGAGAATGATGAGAATAAAACCAAATCCTGCTATTTATCTTGCATTGATTTTTTTATTCGGTTCTTGCAGTCACACGCGGCATATCGAAAATGATTCAAAAGATTATAAGTCTGAAATAGAGCGAAAGTCCAAAAAGGCACCGGCGACCATTGATTTACGAAATGGAAAGAATCATAAAGCGCGGTTTATCAGCTTTAGCGGAGATTCTCTGAAGTTTGCAGATTCAATCAATAGTATAAAAAGAACAGCATCCATCGGAGATATTAAATCAATAAGATTTAGAGACAGAATAAATGGAGCTCTGGAAGGCGGTGGGATTGGGATAGCCGCGGGTGTCGCGATTGGTGTTGTAATCGGATTGGTTTCCGGTGATGATCCTCCGGGGTTTATGTCTTTGACGGCATCTGGCAAGGCGACTTTGTATGGCTTGTTCGGAGGGATGTTCGGGGCTCTCATTGGTCTGCCATCAGGTTACACCTCTGGAAGTTACACCATTTATGAATTTCCGGATGAGAAAACAGATTCTATTAACAAAGTTGTAATTAATAAACAAAAATAAAAAAAGCGCCTGCCGGTTAAGACAGACGCTCTATTTGGCATCACTGCACGTTGAAAATTTTCATCGATCAGTGACTTAGTGACTTTTGGAGAATATTTAATTAGTTGGTACCGCCCGCATCTTTACCGGTTGGATAAGCCGGCATATTCTTAGGAGCAGGAGGAATATTCATAGGATGCTCTTTGATCTTCTTCATGATATAATCGATGGCAGTATCAAGTTGCGCATCTTTTCCAGCCATCACTTCGCCCGGTAAATCGTCTACACGAATATCCGGAGAAACACCATGGTTTTCGAGCACCCACTGCGAATCGAGTCCGAACATGCTGTCCTGAGATACGACTAAGTCTCCGCCGTCAATCAGCTGCCAGACATTATTATATCCGCGGACACCGCCCCAGGTACGGGTTCCAATCAACGGGCCAATACCGTATTTACGGAAGAAATACGGGAAGATATCGCCGTCGGATGCAGAATAATGATTGATCAATGCCACTTTATATCCGTGAAGGACCTGTTGTGGCTCCGTCATAGCGGCTTTGGTGCGATTAGTACTCATTCCTACCAGCACGCGGCGCAGACGTTCAAGCACGATTTGATCGATGAAACCACCGCCATTGAAACGGTCGTCAATGATCAGGCCCTGTTTGTTTAGTTGTGGATAGAATTGGCGAATGAACTGATTCATCCCGAGCCCTTCCATATCCGACATGTAAATGTACCCGATTTTGCCGTCCGATGTTTTGTTCACATAATTACGTTTTTCGGTAATCCAGTGATGAAGTCTCAGGCTCAGCGAATTGGCAATCGGTTTTACGACAACATCGTGTTTGTCTTTGCCATCGGGTGTGCTTGCCAGGGTCAATGTGACTTGTTTGCCAACGGTGTTCACAAATAAGCTGTATGGATTCATCGGGGCTTTCAACTCTGTACCGTTGACAGCCAGCAGGTAATCACCGGTTTGGGCATTAACACCCGGTTGAGTCAACGGTGATTCATAACCCTCACGGGAGTTATCACCCTGGTAAATCTTCTTGAAGTAGTAACGGCCGGATTTTGCATTCAGGCCAAAGTCGACGCCAAGAACGCCCGTTGGATTATAAGGCCCGGTGTAATCGTCATCGCCGCCCCAAACGTAGGTGTGCGAGTTGCAAAGTTCGCCAATCATTTCACCGATCAGGTAATTCAGGTCTTCACGGCTTCCGATCTGGGGCAGCAGTTTAGCGTAATCTTCACCAACCTTGTTCCAGTTGACGCCGTTCATCTTTGTATTATAAAAGAACGCATGGAACAGACGCCATGACTGATGATACATCTCGTTCCATTCGGCAACCGGGTTGATTTGAATTTTCATGCCCGATAGATTCAGTTGTTCGGCACCCTGGCCGTTTTCTGCGGTTGACGGAATCATGTAGAATTGTCCGGCATGGCCATAGAGTATCGTACTTCCATCGGCGCTGAGTGTAAATCCGCGGGCATTTCCGACCACCGTATGTCCTTTTTGTTTGTTTACATCATAAACCTTAATGGATGATTCTCCGCTGTCGACCAACGGGCCTTCAATGGTTTGAAGAGGAGCCGTTTGATAATAAACGCGATCGCCGGCGGTTTGCAGGTTTCCATAATCTCCGGCTGAAATAGGTAATGGGATGATGCGATTCATCAGACCATCGATATCTATTTTCACGGGAGCAGAGTTGCCCGGTTTCCATTTGCCTTCTTTGGCACCGTTACCGGCATTTTCACCCGGTGTGCCTTCGTCTGATTTAGGTGCAAAGGGTGATTTTTCACTCTTCTGCAATGTGACCATATAAATGCCATCCATTTTAAGTGTTGCCATATTGAATTCAGACTCACTTAATGTTGGATTTTCATGGCGTGCCGAAATGAAATACAGGTATTTTCCTTCGGCACCGAATACCGGGTTGTAATCAGCATTCATCTTATTGCTGACACGCACAGTTTTGTTTTCGGATAAATTATACAGGTAAATCTGGGGAATGCCACTGGTATTGACTTTGGAATAGGTCAGCCAGTTTCCGTCGGGCGACCAGCTGTAATCTCTGATGGGTGTATAAGGATCCTGGTCGATGCGGACGGCTTTTTTGTCTTTCAGGTTTACATACCAAAGTACATGATCATTATCTGAGAATGCCAGTTTATCGCTGTTAGGTGACCAAAGCGGGTTGAAGAAGTATTTATTCTTCATATGGGTCACTAATTCCTGGTTCCCGGAACCGTCGGACGAACGGACAGCCAGTTGATTGGATCCGTTGCTGTCGGTCAAATAAGCAACCGATTTGCCGTCAGGCGACCATGAAGGATATTGTTCCTGGGCACCGGAAGTATTTGTGAGATCACGGGTAGCACCATGTTTAGCGGGAACGGTGAAAACATCGCCGCGGGCACCGAAAAGGGCACGTTTACCATTAGGTGCAATATCGAAACTGCGGATCATCTTGTTAGCGTCGACCCAGCGTGAACGGGAACGGGTGCCATCGTTGGGAACTATGACATTCAGCTTATGCAATTGTTCTGAGGGTAAATCCAACACATATAATGAGCCACCGTCCTGGAAAACGATGCCGTCATTTCCGAGGCTTGGCCAGTCGACATCGTAATTTTTGAAATGAGTAATCTGGCGGAAAGCTTTGGTGTTCGTATTGTATGCCCAGATATTCAGTCGATTATTGGAACCGCGATCCGAGGCAAAATAAATGGTGTTTTTATACCACATCGGATACGTATCAGTTCCCTTATATTTGGTCATTTGCTCAATTTTGTGTGATTTGAGATCGTAGATCCAAATATTTTGAGCCAGGCCGCCTTTGTAACGTTTCCAGGTACGGAAATTCCGAAAAATCCGGTTGTAGGCTATTTTAGAGCCATCCGGACTATAGGAAAGGGTTCCGCCTTTGGGAACGGGAAGTTGTTCCGGTAAGCCACCAACTTTATTGACTTCAAATAATTGTCCGAACCAGGAATTCCAGGTATTTCTTCTGGACAGGAATACGATGTTTTTACCATCCGGTGTCCAGCTGACAACCATATTGTCGGGCCCCCAGCGAGTGGGAGGCTTGCGGACGACATCGGAATGATAGGTAAGGCGTGTTACTTTACCACCTTCGGCGGGGATGGTATAAACATCGGTATTGCCATCATACTGGCCGGTGAATGCAATGGTTTGGCCATCCGGTGAAAACCGGGGCATCATATCATAACCTTTGTCTGAAGTAAGACGCGTGGCCAGTCCGCCTTCTTTGCTGACTTTCCAAATATCGCCTCCGGCTTCGAAGACAATCGTATTTCCATGCATGGATGGGAAGCGGGGAAGAAGAGAGGGTTGCTGTTGCGGTTGTGCCGCTTTGGCGAAATTAGGCGCCCATCCTGCCAGTAATAAGACAAGTAGCAGGCTGAGCAACCGAATAGTATGTTTCATAATGGATGATTTAAATTTTTGTTTTTCATTCAACTATCAAAATTTCTAAGAAATCTGTAATTACAGCAATATAATGCGGTTTTAAGCGGAAATCACCAGATTTCTGCCCGTGGTTTTTACTAAAGTTGTTTAACCTCACCACATTACCGAATCCAAACAAATCAGTGAATCATTTGATTCCGGTAATTACAAAATTGATGTTCAAGTTTATTAAAAACGGGAAGCGCTTTCAATAAAAATTTTTTTATCTCTTAATAATTTTCTATTTCACCATTGTAATAGTTGAAATAGAGATAACGAATTTGTGAATACGTGTCAGTATGTAAAAAGTTTTGAAAAACATTATCGGTATTGATACTGCCGGATCCACTTATGGTCGATGTAATGTTTCAGACGTAACATAAGCGGATGATGAATCCACATCGTTTCGGTAGTCCAGATAGCGTCTTTTTGCCCGGTAGAAAGGATAAGCGGTGTGATGAAATAGGGAGAAAATGCTTTTAAATGGAGATTATCGGTTTTTGAATGGTCAGACAGTGTTTTTAAAGCGATTGTGATATTTTCGCGCAATACCGGCCCCTGTTTTACGGCATTGACCCCAGTCTTCTTTAATTCAGGCATAGAAATAAGATGGGCGCAGTCGCCGGCGGCAAATATTTCCGGGTGATCGGGACATTGAAGCGTGTCGTTTACTTTCAGAAATCCCCTGCTGTCCACGTGGAGTCCGGCATCCCGGAACAAGGTTTGGGCTACCGTTCCGGTAGCCGTCAGTAAATAATCTGTTTCTATTTCCTGGTTCGATTCAAGTGTAACGGTTCCTTCTTTATAGCTTTTTATAGTGGATGACAGATGAATATCGACTCCGTTTCCGGATAATCGTTTGGTGACAAATTCGGATAGGGACTTTTTAAATGCGGGAAGAAGTCGGCCTGATTTCTCAATTATGTGTAGACGGAAGTCTCCGGTTACAATATATTCCCGCATCCTTGAGCTGATATTCATGGCCAGTTCAACACCGGCCGCTCCGCCCCCGACGATAGTCATATTATGTATGGATCGATTCTCAAGCGATTTATTCAGGATTTCCAACCGGTGAAATGGTTTTACAGGTTCAGCCCCGGTAATTTGTGGTATTTCAGGAGGAACGGATCCGATATCAAAGACGATCATTTCATAATCAAATTGACGATTATCGGAAGTAACGGCTTTTCGTTCATCAACCATTAATCGCTCAATTTTAGACTCGGCAAAATTAACCTCATTTTCCCGGCATAATCGTTCCAAATCGATTCGAATGTCTTCCTGATCATAAAATCCACCCAGGTATTCGGGGATCATGCCGGAATAATAGAGGAAGCGGTGTTCGTTAATCAACGTGATATCGGCCCAATCACTGATTTTTCGGGCATGAGCCAAAAATGGCAGGATGGCATGTCCGCCGCCGGCAAGCACCAGTTTGGGTCGGTTTGCCATAATAAAAAAGGTTAAATGAGAATGTCAGGTTCGGAGCAATGGCAGTACACCATTAATAATAAACTGAACACCAATACATAATCCAATAAATCCCATCATTCTTGTTAAGGCCGTCATCCCGGTTTTACCCAGCAGCTTCACTGCCCATGGTGAAACTCTCAGGAAAAGGTAAGTAATGGCAGCAGTAATCAAAATGGCAGCGACAATTGTTAAATAATCTACGAAACCGGTGGCTGTGGACGAAAGCCCAAGAACGACAGCAATACTGCCCGGACCTGAAAGCAAGGGCATTGCAAGCGGACTAAATGAGATATCTTCTTTTTCACGTGCCTCGTCAACATCTTCATCCGTTAATTTTCGGCCGGATCTTTTTGGATTTAACAGGGAATACGAAGCCTGCATGATCATCAGGCCGCCGGCGATACGAATACCCTGGATACTGATGCCGAAAAAGCTCATAATGTAAGTTCCGGCAACAAAAAAGATGAATAATATCAGTGTCATGTATAGACAAGCTTTTATAAGCTGTTTATTTCGTTGCTGCCGGCTGTCTTCCTGGGTCAAAGCCAAAAATACCGGCATGGCACTAAACGGATTCACAACCGTAAAAATGGAAGTAAAACTGGCTAGTAAAAAAGCTAAAGAGGACACGTGTTAATTTTAAAAAAGTTTAAGGTCTGTAGAGAAAATTCGTGATTCAAAGTTAGCAAAGATACGTTTTTTTATAGGTATTTTAAAGATTCAACGAAAGGTGTTTTTTGATTTATAAGTAATGAATTAATCGTTCAATAATAGCATAAAATTCCCCTTGTTGATATATTTAAAAAGAATAAAGAAACATTTTATATAAATATGAACACAGAAAGAGAAATTCAGGATGTACTCGGGACTTTGCCAGGCAAAGTTTCGGATATTTTATCAAAGAAAATCGACCGTGATCAGAAATTGTTTGAAATCAGCCATCTGTTGAAAGATAACGTACCCGCATACGACTGGGTGGGATTTTACCTGGTTGATCCCGAAGCGGATCGGGAACTGGTTCTCGGGCCATATGTCGGGGCGCCGACGGATCATGTTCGCATTTCTTTTGGACGTGGAATTTGCGGTCAGGCAGCCGAAACGATGGCTACTTTTTTAGTGGATGATGTGACAGCCGAAGATAATTACCTGGCCTGCAGTGTAGATGTAAAATCGGAAATCGTTCTTCCTATCATAAAGGGAAATAAGCTGATTGGAGAACTGGACATCGATTCTCATCAAAAAGCCGGTTTTTCTGAGCTTGATGAAGAGATCCTGAAAAGAATATGTGAAATGATCGCTGAATTGTTTTAATATTTTCGTGAATTTGTACGGAAATGCAAAAAGCGTTGCAAGTACTGAATTAATTTTTCACATTTACAGCAAACCGAAGCTATCCAACTTAATATCGTATTCGATGAGCAATTTTGAATTAAATGATGAATCAGCTATTGATCTGTTGATCTTCTGGGTTGAAGGGGCTGATGGATTAATTAACTATGAGGAAAACCGTGAAATTAATCACATCCTTGAAGATTTGAATTACAGTCCGGAAAACTTTCAGCACACTCTCAATCATTTGAATGGTTTAACGACCAAACATATTGATGAGCTGGTAGAAAAAGCGGTGATCTATACTAAAAAGTACAGTGAAGATAAGAAGCGCTATATCATTGCATTATTACAGAGCATAGCTGAAGTAGACGGGAATATGTCCAAACCGGAACGGGAGAAACTTGACCAACTACGCAACGCTTACGAACTCTGACAGGGTTTTGAATAACAAAATGAAACGGGTGTTCATCTTGTCGATGGACACCTTTTTTTATTTCTCTGAGTAAGGAATCAGGCCTTTCAGGTATTTTCCGGTATAGCTTTCTTCGCAGTTTATAATTTCTTCCGGAGTCCCGCTAAAAACGACATTGCCACCGCCAAATCCTCCCTCCGGACCAATATCAATAATCCAGTCTGAGGACTTTATAATATCCAGGTTATGCTCAATGACAATAACCGAATGTCCATTATCGACTAATCGATTGAAGGAGTCCAATAACCGTCGGGTATCTTCGAAATGAAGCCCGGTGGAGGGCTCGTCAAAGAAATAGAGCGTATGTCCCGGGGAAGGCTGTGATAAAAATTTCGCCAGTTTTACGCGTTGCGCCTCCCCGCCCGACAAGGTTGTGGCGCTTTGACCAAGTTTCAGATACCCAAGTCCCACATCTTCGAGCACGCCCAGCTTATTCACAATGCTCTTCTCATCGACAAAGAAATCAAGTGCCTCGGAAACCGACATTTCTAAGACGTCGAATATATTTTTCCCACGATATTTTACGCTCAATATATCTTTGCGATATCGTTTTCCGTGACAGACATCACAGGGAAGTTCGATATCCGCTAAAAATTGCATTTCTATTTTCTGAACACCCTCACCCTGGCAGGCCTCACAGCGTCCGCCGGGAACATTGAATGAAAAATGCCCTGGTGAGAATCCCATTATTTTAGCCTGGCGCGTATTGGCAAACAAGTTTCTGATATCGTCAAAAGCTTTGATATATGTTGCCGGATTGGAACGGGACGAACGTCCGATAGGAGACTGATCGACCATCTCGACCGAATCAATGTAATCCATTCCTTTGATGTTTTTATGCCGGCCGACTTTATCACTATATGTGCTTGTCTTTTTCATGATACCGGCATATAGCGTTTGATGAACCAGGGTTGATTTTCCCGATCCGCTCACTCCGGTGACGCATATCATTTTTCCGAGCGTAAATTCGACGGTAATATTTTTTAGATTGTGCTCCGACGCTCCTTCCACAACCAACGCTTTTCCATTTCCTTTCCGCCTTTTTTCGGGCAATTCAATTTGCTTGGCACCACTGAGATATTTGCCGGTCAACGTGTTGGCCTTCAATAACTCTTCATAGGGGCCGGAAAAGATGACTTCTCCACCAAAATTGCCGGCAAATGGCCCGATATCAATAATATTATCTGCCGCGCGGATCATTTCCGGGTCGTGTTCCACCACCAAAACGGTATTTCCTATGTCGCGCAATGATTTTAAGATATTGATAAGGCGATCGTTATCACGCGGATGCAAGCCAATGGTTGGTTCATCCAGTACGTACAGGCTGCCAATGAGTGAACTTCCAAGAGCATTCGCCAGGTTAATGCGCTGGGATTCTCCGCCGCTCAGGGTGTTTGTAAGACGACTGAGCGTCAGGTAATCGAGCCCCACTTCGTCGAGGTAACGGAGTCTTTTTCGGATCTCAAAAAGGATCTGGCTGGCCACTTTTTCTTCGAAGGCGCTGAGCTCGAGTTCATCAAAAAAATCTCTCGCGTGCCCGATTGTCATTTCGGAAACCTGTCCGATATGCAGCCCGTTAATCTTAACATACAGGGCGTCTTTCCGGATTCGGTATCCGTCGCATTCCGGGCATCGGGAATAGCCACGATACCGGGAATAATAAACGCGCATGTGAACTTTATAAAACTCACTTTTAACCTGTTCAAAAAAACCGAAAATGCCGACGTATTCGTCCTTGCCTTTCCAGAGTATGTTTTTGACTTCTCCGGATAAGCTGTTATACGGAATATCGATAGGCAGCCGGTATCTGGCAGCAACTTTGATTAGATCTTTGAGGTTTTTACTGAATTTTGGTGAATTAAAAGGGGCGACAGCTCCCTCACGAATCGTCAGTTCAGGGTCTGGAATTACAAGATCTTCATCGATTCCTGCAATGCGCCCAAACCCTTCGCACTTCGGACATGCTCCGAATGGATTATTAAACGAGAACATTTGAGGGGCCGGTTCTTCGAATTCCATCCCGTCTTCTTCGAAACGCTCACTGAAAAGATGTTCTTTTCCTTCCCTGATTTTTATATAACATCTGCCGTTACCTTCGCGCAGAGCTATTTCAAGGGAATCCGTAAAACGGGTTCTCATTTCCGGATCATCATTTTTCACGCTCAGGCGATCAACTAATACCCGCAGTTTATCTGTATTGATTTTTTTATAATTGATCTCGTCCCGGTTGAGATCCAACTGCTCTTCGTCAGCCGTCAGTAAACGTGTAAATCCTTTTTCTTTGAGGACCAGAAGTTCATCCTTTAATTTCTTTTTCGGGTGCTTCGGTACAGGGAAAAGTACATAAAAACGGGTCCGATCCTCGTAGTTTTTTATAATCTCCTCTGCAATGATTTGAGGAGTATCCTTCTTTACAACTTTACCGGAGACAGGTGAGTATGTTTTCCCGATGCGTGCAAAAAGCAGGCGCATGTAATCATAAATTTCCGTCGATGTACCAACCGTAGATCGGGGATTGGTCGTTGTGTTTTTTTGCTGGATCGCCATCGCCGGAGAGATACCCTGCATGAAATCGACATCTGGCTTATCCATGCGTTCGAGAAACTGGCGGGCATAACTGGACAGACTTTCGACGTATCTGCGTTGGCCTTCAGCGTAAATTGTATCGAAAGCCAGGCTTGATTTCCCTGAACCGGATACACCGGTAATGACCGTAAGTTTGTTACGGGGAATGGTTACATCGATATTCTTGAGGTTATTAACACGAGCTCCTTTAATAATCAAGGGCCGCTCGCTGTTTGCGCTGGTACCTTTCTCAATCGTCTGCGTTTCGGGCATAAAAAGACCTGATGTTGATTCGCATTAAACCTTAAATATACGAAATGCAAAAATGAGATATTTCATTTCAATCAATACGGGTTATATAAAAAAAGACCGGAAAAGGACCCTGAAAAAATGGCCGTATTCCGGTCTCTGCTAGAACCAACAATTGGAGTAACGTTAGTTTTCGTTCAATCTTATAGATCCACCTGAAGTTCTTAAAATTACTTTCGGTCCGCCGCCTTTTACGGTACCTTCAACACTGTTGCGGCGCATTGAGCCGCTGAAATCTTTTAAATTTGTATGAACCGAAGAGCCGGACAAATCCAGGTCATATCCCTGATTACCGGGAATATTTGCTGTTATGCTGCCTCCGCTGGTCCGGAGGGATAAACGATTTTTAATATTCTGGACATTGGCGCGGATGCTTCCGCCACTGGTTCGCGCGTCAATTTCTCCGGCTATACCATCAAGTGAGATGTGACCGCCTGAAGTCGAAAGGCGCAAAGTACCGTTTCCACCATCAACTTCAATATTTCCGCCGCTTGTTCGGGCATCCATTTCTCCTTGTTGATGAGTTATTTTAATAGAACCACCGGATGTACGCAGGCGAGCATCGCCGGTAATACCTTCCGCATCGATATGTCCGCCGCTGGTACTGGCATCCATTTGTCCTTCCAGGCCGGCCAGGTTTATATGCCCGCCGGAGGTTTTTATGTTACAATCGCATTTACGGGGAGTATAAACTACAAAGCTGATGGAATATCCATTCCAGAATCCAAAATGTACTCGTGATTTGCTCTGGGCAATAGCACGTACTTCATTTCCCGATTTGGATATATCGATGTTATAGTTACCTAAATCGGTATCCTTTTTAGTTAGTTCGTGTCCGTGCCGGCTTACATACATTTCTACACGAACTTTATCAGAATAACGGGATTTCACATTAATATAACCGCCCGATGTTCGCACCGTTAACCGAACAGGTGCATTCACATTAAATTCCTTGACCAGATAAGGCGTGCCCTCGTCGTTTTGTTGAATAACAGCGGGGTTTGTACCCTTAGTAACCGTTTGGGTTGGTATAAAGCCAGAGAGTAAGAAAACAACCAGCAAAAAAAACGCAGAGGTTGTGAATTTATATTTCATGATATACCTCTTTTGTAAAGACTTTAATTGAATTACGAAAACTTTGAAATAAGATTAATCAATGGTACGATCGTTTTTTAAAAAAGTTTTATAAAAAAATGCTCGTTTAAAAACCATTCCTGTAAAGCACACATCTCTTTACTCAATACTCGTATCTATAATCTAATTTATTATATTATATTCCTGAACTAACCCATTCATCGGGAAAGAATGTAACATAAAACGAAGATTGAGGTTTGGAAAGGGCGGTTTAATCGTCAAAGGCATTTCGATAATTTCCTGGCGATCGGCCCCAAGCCACGTTTAACGCGGTAATCCGGACCAAAAACTAAAGAGAGGGACCTATTTTATGAAACGATCCATAACATTAACCTTGTTAAGCATTACTTTGGCCGGATTTATGTTCGCCGGTTGTAACAAGAATGCTTCAACATCATCTGCAATGACCGAAAATCCATTTTATAAACCTAGTACACTGCCTTTCCAGGCACCCCCGTTTGATAAAATAAAAGATAGCGATTTCAAACCGGCAATACTGGAAGGAATAAAGCAGCAGCAAGCAGAAATCCAGGAAATCGCCGATAATTCCGAAACTGCCACTGTCGAAAACACACTCGTTCCTTTGGAAAAGAGCGGCCGGATGCTCGAAAGGGCCATGATGGTCTTCGATGCTCTTTCCGGAGCTAATACCGACGATACACTGCAACAGGTTCAGGAAGAAGTGGCACCTAAGCTTGCGGCTCACCATGATGCTATTTTCCTGAATGATAAGTTGTTTCAGCGTATTAAAACTATTTATGATCAACGCGGTGAGTTAAATCTTGATCCGGAAACACATCGCCTGGTCGAATATTACTATCAGGAATTTGTTCATGCCGGAGCCAATCTTTCTGAAACAGATAAAACAAAGCTAAGGAAATTGAATGAGGAAGAGGCTACGCTTCGCACTCAGTTTGAAAATCATCTGCTCGATGGCACCAAAGCGGGAGCTCTTGTCGTGAGTGACAAAGCGGAATTGGCCGGACTTACACCTGCTGAAATCGAAGCAGCTGCTGGTGCTGCCAAAGCTCGAGGACTCGAAGGAAAATGGGTGTTGTCCTTGCAAAATACGACTCAACAACCCGCTTTGCGCTCACTGGAAGATCGGGCTACCCGTCGGAAACTTTTTGAACAATCCTGGAAACGAACCGAACTCGGCGATGCAAACGATACACGTAACATCGTGAAACGACTGGCGAAAGTCCGGGCTGAAAAGGCAAAACTGTTAGGGTTTTCTACTTATGCCGACTGGAAGCTTGAAGACCAAATGGCCCAAAACTCTAAAAATGTGCAGGAATTTCTGGGCAAGCTGGTTCCCGCATCTGTAGTGAATGCCAATAAAGAAGCCAAAGACATCCAGGCGATGATTAATGAGACGGGCGGCAAATTCAAACTACAGCCGTGGGATTGGAATTATTATGCTGAGAAGGTCCGTAAAGCCCGTTTTAACCTCGATGAGTCGCAAATCAAGCCCTATTTCGAAATGAATAACGTGCTCGAAAATGGTGTTTTTTATGCCGCACACCAGCTTTATGGTATCAGTTTCAAGGAACGTCATGATCTTCCTGTCTATAACAAAGATGTTCGCGTATTCGATGTTATGGATAGTGATGGCTCACAAATAGGACTCTTTTATGCCGACTATTACAAACGTGATAATAAATCGGGTGGTGCGTGGATGTCGAACCTTGTTGGTCAATCGAAGTTATTGGGAACCAAACCGGTGATTTATAATGTGGCCAATTTCCCGAAACCGGCTCCCGGTCAGCCTGCATTACTCTCGTTCGACGAAGTGACAACCATGTTCCACGAATTTGGTCATGCCCTGCACGGATTCTTTGCAAATGAGGAATATCCGAGCTTGTCCGGTACGGCTGTGGCTCGCGATTTCGTGGAATTACCTTCTCAGTTTAATGAACACTGGGCGTTGTATCCGGAAGTCTTCAGTCACTATGCCGTTCATTATAAAACCGGTGAACCAATGCCGAAAGAGCTTGTAGAAAAAATCAAAAAAGCCTCTAAATTCAACCAGGGATACGCATTGACGGAATTGCTGGCAGCAGCAGAACTCGATATGTCCTGGCATACTCTTTCAGCTGATACACCCGAACAAAATGTAGATACGTTTGAAGCGGAATCACTTAAAAAAGATGGACTGGCTCTTCCACAGGTCCCGCCTCGTTACCGTTCCAGCTACTTCATGCATATTTGGGGACATGGATATTCTGCCGGTTACTATGCTTATTTATGGAGCGAGATGCTTGATCAGGATGCCTTCGAATGGTTTAAAGAAAATGGTGGTCTGACCCGGGCCAACGGAGATCGGTTCCGCAATATGATTCTTTCCCGTGGAAACACTGAAGATTTGGCTACGATGTACCGCAATTTCCGTGGACAGGATCCTACTATTGAACCGTTACTCGAAGCAAGGGGGCTGAAGGTCAATTAACAATGAACAGTGATCAATGGATGACAATTTGAATTGTTAATTAGTAAACGATTTGACAGGCAGGTTCGAAATTCGGGCCTGCCTTTTTTTATGGTGGTCAAACTGTTCAAAACCATATAAACCGAAACACTAAAACTATTCGAACATTTTATTAAATGCTAATATTATACCGCTTCTTCAATACGCATGGATTTTAGTGTTTCAGTCCATCGAACCAGTTCATTCAGCATGTTATCGGCTGCTTTTACGGTAATATCATTTGGAACAAAAACACCATCTTCATTAATAAAATTTTGATAAAACGGGATATTAACTGCTTCGGACAGGGGTACCATCTTTAGTGTAGTTACCACTTCCATGAGGGCATTGACAGAACGTGTGCCCGCAGATATGCCACCATAACTCACAAATCCAACAGGTTTGTAATTCCATTCCGAATTTAAATAATCAAGAGCATTTTTAATGGGAGCAGGGAAGCTATGATTATATTCCGCCATTACGAAGATGAAGGCATCTGCCGAATCAATCATCTTGCTCCATCTTTTAGTGTGATCATATTGATATGTTTTTAATCTGGGATGATAAGGTTCATCGAGCAGGGGCAAATCAATTTCTGCTAAATCCAAAAGCTCTGCTTCAAATATCGGACTCTTTTCTGCAAACGAATGAATCCAATTGGCGATGATCGGTCCCTTTCTTTCCTGGCGGGTGGTTGAAGTGATAATTTTTAACTGATGCATGATACTTATTGTTACTATTAATCAAAGATATTTCTGTGATATGTCTTACTCCTTTTAAGTGATTGAGTAACAATTAGCCAAAGAGATCCGTTTCAGAAAAGTATATGAATGATATAAAACACTGAATGATTTTATAGGAAAAAAGAATTCCTTTGTTGGAGAGCAAATAAACAGGGCTGTTACGGTAAGCGGCTATAAATTCAAAAGTTACGGTTTATACAAAAAACCAGGGTTTAAAAGAGAAAGCTAAAACTATATAAATCAAAGAATTACAAAATGTTTTACATAAACACATTGAGGATTGGTCTGGGTTAATGATTGCTTGACTTTTCTCGAAGGCACGTTTAATATAGGTTTCGCAATTCATTTTTTTTATTCAGAAAGATAAACGGACCAGATTGCATATCATCAGTACAAAAAGCAGACCAAATTATTATTTACAATTAAACAGGAGCACGGGATGAATAACAAATACCGTGAGGTTAGGTTTTTCCAGGTTAATAACCCAATGCGGATAAGTATTTTTATAAGTTTAATAGTACTAATCGGGAGTTTCTTTTTATCATCATGTAACAAAAGTGTAGTTGGGAATACAACATCGGTTCCCCAGGCACCAACTATTTCCAGTCTTGACGGTGGACCGGCCAGCATCACTGTTACCTGGGCACCGGTTGCCGGAGCAAGTTATTATAATCTTTACTGGGCCGCCGATTCCACCGTTTCTAAAGTGACGGGTTTAAGGATACCAGGGGTGACAAATCCTTATACAATAAGTGGATTGGCAGACAGTACGCAATATGCTGTTATTGTAACGGCAGTAAATGCATCCGGGGAAAGTAGTGCCAGCTCGGTCGCTAAAACAGTTACTCAATCACTTCCAACAGCCCCGACAATCACAAAAATTGTTAGCGGAACCGGAAATGTTACGGTATCGTGGTCAGCTGTAAGCGGGGCCACTTCATATAATTTATACTGGGCAGCCGATACGACGGTAAAAACCAGTTCGGCAAATAAAATTACAAATGCCACTTCGCCTCTGACTGTAAGCGGCTTGGCGGCGGGTACGCATTACAGTTTTGCCGTCACAACGGTTGAAAATACAATGGAGAGTAATCCGAGTTCGGTTGCAAAGGCCCTTACAGAGCCTAAGTCCTATCTTTTTGCAGCAAATTCTGGTGATAATTCAGCAACGGTATTTGCTGTTGGTGCGGGTGGATCATTGGCGGCCTTGCCCGCTTCTCCATTTATGGTTGGAAAAAATCCGGTTTCGATAGCTTCTGCGGATATTAACGGGGATGGAAAACCGGATTTAATTACGGCTAATAAGAATGATGGCAACGTTTCCATTCTTATGAACACAAACGGTATGGAATTTTCATCTCCGTTTTACATTCAGGTGGGGAGTGACCCGGTTTCGGTTAAAGCCGCAGATCTTAATAATGATGGCAAGCCAGATCTTATCGTAGCAAATCAGAATAGTAATAATGTTTCTGTTCTTTTAAATACGACAACAACTGGTTCTTCCACACCAACTTTTGCGGCTCAAAAAACATATTCTATCGCAAATGGCCCGATTTCAATCAAGATAGCAGACATGAATAGTGATGGAAAACCCGATATCGTAGTACTTAACGCGGCTAATGCGGTTTCTGTTCTGTTGAATAAAATGACGCCGGGAGCGACCTCTGTGGAATTTTCTGCACCACAAAGTTTTAGTGTTGCTACAGGTCCGAGCTCTTTCACCCTGGCAGATATTAATAGCGATAATAAACCTGATATAATTATAACTAACCTGTTAAATAACACTGTTTCCGTGCTTTTAAATTCAACACCTGCCGGTAACACAAGTGTTAGTCTTTCAACTGAACAAACATTTAATGTTGGAACAAATCCGGAATCTGTTGTTACGGGCGATATTAATAATGATGGCAAACCGGACCTTTTTGTTGCCAATGAGTATGATAATTCCGTTTCAGTCTTAATGAATAAAACAACTCCCGGGTCAACATCTGTCAGCTTTACCTCGCAACAGGTTTATGATGTGAATATTCAACCGGTATCTTTAACCATGTCCGATGTGAACGGAGATGGTAAAACCGATTTATTGGTTTCCAATATGGGAAGCAATATGGTTTCCGTCTTGCTCAATAACACAACTCCGGGCAGCACATCACCGGGTTTTGAAGCCCAGAAGACCTTTTCTACAGGTTCTCAGCCAATGGGAATTTGTATTGCTAATTTCGGTCCTGATGGTAACACAAGCAAAGCTGTTTCTAAACCGAAATTGGTTGTAAAATAGCAGAAGAAGATTCTTCTCAACACATATATTAAAATGGCCGGACGGTGTTTAACCCTCCGGCCATCTTTGTTTGGGGCCTTTTTATCATCTAAAATAAACGGAGACCCCAAATCGAATGGAATTGTACTCCTCTTGAGGAAGCCTTGCTTCTGGAACCGGATCCGATTGTGCTATTATATGTTTTCGTAACATTGCTGTTAAAATTACCCGTCAGTTCCGGAATATATTCTGCTATAAGGCTAATTTGAGGTTTCACAAACCATTCAACACCGGCGACGCCATTTATCCCAATCTGTTCGGTTGTATTGATTTGTTTTGTGATATTTACACTTGAATTTTGGGAATTTTTTGAATGGATATAACTGAAACCGACAACCGGTCCGATTCCATAGTAAAACCGGATATGCCTGTAGGCTTTGTGATACCATACATAGTTCATGGAAACATGGAAATCAGCATTACCGGTAGTCTTTTTTTGATTTGGATTGTTTTTTTGCTCGTCATAGCCGCTGCTGAAGCTTAATCCCCAGCGAACTGCTTTTTTGTCAGTAAGGTTTTCTTGCAGGGAAATGAGTGTTCCGTAAAAAGTCCTACAGAATAAAATTATTGTCAACTTGAAACATTAATGCCCATTTATCTATTGAATGGCCGGATATGCTGACGGATGTTGGTTTTTGAAAAGTTATTGTATCGTTTTTAAATGGATTTGGCTCTGTATTATTTTGTGCCATACCGGTAACCGGCAGACTAATTATGCCAACAAAAATGACGGTTAATATCAATATTTTCACAAAGTAACTTGCTTTTTTCTCCATGTTTCTGAATTGTATTTATATTGAAACTCATTATTACGGAACAACTTAGAAGTATTGAGGTTGGAATCATGGATTATGTGGCAAGTGCACAATAAGCTTGGTGAACGCTAATACATAAAATCGTTATGATGATGAATTGAAAAAAGCAGGCGGTGTTAATTGAATTACATATGTGCGTTACCAGTGCCTTTGGTATCCGATCGTTCAAATTGAATTGGAAAGGATGTTCCGTTTTTGGGGAGATTTGTATTAATAGGTAGCTTTTATTCGATACTTCGTTGAATATCAATCATTAATGAAAGATCAGATAAAAAAGGCAAATAATAATTATCCAAATTGTACTAACCCCGGAGATCACAAAATCAGAATGTATGAACAACTTCTATAAACAAGGGGCTGTTTTTCTGGATGGAAATGATCAAAAAAAGAAATAAAATCCTAAATATTATTTTCCTATAAGTTCATTATGATTGAAGGCAGGGCATATATTTTTGAAAAGTATAAATATTTTTAACAGTTTGATTAGGTTGTGAGAATGTTATATAGAGCGTTAGTTTAAGACATGAAATTTAACTGTTATGACAATTCTGGTTTATGATCTGAAAACGGCGCCTGAGTGGGTGCAAATATGGAATGCAGTTAATGTTTTTCTCCTGAGTTACAGATTATCAAAATTGTGGGATTATAATTTTGGAGATCATCCTTTATTTAGTTGTTTTTATGCTTACTATCGGACAGTTTTTTATTCCTAAAAAACTGTTGAATTCCCAGTCGATTTGATTGACTTCATTAAAGAGAAGTGGTAAGCGATATCCTGGAGTTAAAGCACAGTCAATCAACCGCACAAGACGAATTGCCAACAGCCTTTGTAAATGAGGCAAATCTTTGGGGTGACCAACATTGATATCAATAATAAAATTATTTATTATGTGAGTAAGCGATTATTTACATATTAGATCATGGAACGAGAATCAACAACAGTACGTCAGGCACAAATCAAGCAAGCAGTCCTGAAGATAATTTCAGAGGAGGGTCTTAATAGTCTTTCTACCAGAAACCTGGCTCAGAAAATTGGCCTTTCCGAGGGTGCTATTTTTCGGCATTTTGCTTCGAAACGTGACATAATTAAGGGAATCATGGATGATGTAAAGATGGATTTGATTGGTTCCCTTCGTAATATTGTTGAAAATTCAATGCCTGCCGACAAAAAGCTATTCACCTATTTATGCACAAACGTGAAATACCTTAAAGAAAACCAGGGTATTACCATTTTGTTGTTTTCCGAAGCAGCCCATATGGGCGATCGCGAGCTTAAATCGAAATTGAGTCAGATATTAACTGAGCAAAAACAATTTGTAATCAGAATGGTCGAAGAGGGTGTGGCAGAAGGTATTTTCGATAAAAACGTAAATCCACAAGACCTTGCAATGCTTTATATGGGAATCCCAATTACCTTCAATATTGAACTTGTACTCAATTCAAACGATCTGAAAATCACCAACTTTTGTAACAGGATGTATTCATTAATTATCAAAACACTGAAAATCTGAATTTTTTTAACCCATAAAGTAAGTAAGTGATTACTTAAACATGTTATGATAACGTTCATTGTCTTTATAATCATTTTAGCGGCATCATTCTTGTTCTCCATGCTTGGACTGGGTGGTGCTCTCATTTATGTACCGGTACTGAAATGGGCAGGTTTCCCAGTTAAGGAAGTTGCCATTCCCCTGGCTCTTTTTCTGAATGGAACGACAACACTTATCGCCCTGATAGCCTATTTCAAAAATAAACTTGTAGACTATAAAGGGGGGCTTGCCATGACCGTTTCCGCTTTTTTATTGGCCCCTGTTGGTGCACTTGTTTCAGATAAAATGCCAGTTAATATATTACTTGCCCTATTTTCCGTATCAGTTTTAGCAGCGGCCGGAAGAATGCTGTTCATGTCAAAAAGGCCGGAACCGAACGAAATTATGTCCCTGAAAAAAAGAGCGATTATAGGGGCGATGATTGGCGGGTTCGCCGGATTTGTAGCAGGGTTGCTTGGTATTGGCGGCGGTTTTATTATGGCTCCGCTTCTAATGTGGATGGGTTATGAAACCAAAAAAGCTGCCGCTACATCAGCATTTGCCGTTACTTTTTCGTCATTTTCCGGGTTTCTGGGTCATGTGGCACAGGGACATTTTAACTGGACATTAACCATAATATTAACCATCGCTGTGATCATAGGTGCTCTTTTGGGAAGCAACTTCCTTGTTGGAAAAGCTAAAACAAGCAGGGTAAAACAAATATTTGCCCTTGTTTTATTAGTCATAGCCATAAAGATTTTCATAGGAATCGTTTAGATGGTAAAAAGTAAATCCATAATCATAATGGGTGCCATTCTCTTAATGACTATAAACGTCCCGGTGTCGGCTCAACAAAGGATTGACTGGAATGGTTACCTGCAATACCGTTTTTCAGAGAATTATTTGAACGAAAATGATTTTTCTGTTAGACGCTCAAAATTATGGGTTAAAGGGGCAATGCCTTTGGATACGGGAATGTGGAGTTATAAACTGCAGGTAAACTTTCTTCAAAAAGCAAAATACCAATTGTTACTTCAGGATGTCTGGGTGAGTTATAAAGAAGGACATATTGAAGTGACAGCCGGCCAGTTCGTACCGGATTTCAGTTTGCAAAGGAAACAACCTGATTATCTGATACCGCTCGTAGAAAGGGCCCTTGTTGTTAATGCCCTTGTTCCGGATGCTGAAACGATGGCAAGAGATATCGGAATTCAGTTGAAATTGGGAGTTAGCCATTTTAGTAATTTCAGTGTTGGTTTTTATAACGGAAACGGTGCCAATACAATTTCAAACAAAGATAATTTCCTTTTTGTAACCAGGGGCACATTCTACATCCTCAATAACTCCAAATCACAACTGGAACTGGGGTACAACCTTTCGTATCGCAATGCTCACGATATTTCATTTAGCAAAATATTTGGGGATAACATTTCTTTTACCGGACAGGATATTCGGTTTGATTTTGAAGGTAAATTGAATATAGACAACCTGGAATTACAGTCTGAATTCCTTCAGGCAAAACTCAGGAATCAAAAGGCTTATGGTTATTATGTCCTGGCAGATTATCTGTTTGATTCAAAAAATCTGGCCGTTATTTCCATAGAACAGTTTAAGGATTTGAATCCTGCCACTGCAGATAATCCAAAATATACCCTGGGTTATTCTTACCTCATGAAAGGGAATAAAATAAAGGTTTCTTTAGACAACCAATTTCAATTCACAAAACAAAAAACGTATTCACTAACAACCGTACAAATTCAATATTTTTTTAATCAAAAACAGGAGAGACAAAAATGATTAATCCACAAGAATGGTTAGAATTCGGGCAAAAATTTCACGGGCACAAATGTCCGGCTATGCCGTTAGGCCTTAGAACCGGTGCCGCCGCAATGAATAAACTGGGTGTACAGCGCTCGAAAGACGGACAATTAGTAGCTGTTGTTGATTTAGGTGATAATCACTGTGCGACCTGTTTTGCAGATGGTTTACAAGTGATTATGGGTACTACATTTGGTAAAGGAAATATTCGCAAAACACATAAGGGGAAATGGGCTCTTACACTAATAGACAAGAAACGAAATAAGGCAGTGCGGGTTACCCCAAAAGCGGAAGTGATGTTAGCTAATAAGCAAACAGATTTCTTTAAGAATTACCGGGAGATTGGCATTCCTGCCAGTCAGGTGCCAGACGATGTTGTGGATCCGCTTGTCACAAAAGTAATGGGAATGGCGGAAGAACAATTGCTGAATATTTCGGAAGTATTTGACTACGATTTCCATGAGACACCGCACAGTTTTAATAGTTTTGTCTGTGAAGAATGTGGAGAAATGACCGTCATGGAATATGGCCGTATTAAAGGCGAAAATAAAGTTTGTATTGATTGTGCCGGGAAATAACGGCTTCTGTTAATCTTATCGGAGGATTTCAATTAGCAGCCTGATTATAACATAATTGGACTGCTTTTTTTTTATACGGATTTTTGCATTAAAAAATTCATTTATTCAATTTTGTCTCATTCGCAAATCGGGAATTTTTAAATATCTCGACATAAAATGATAAAAACTTATATCCTTCGATAGTGATAACCAAAATACGTACTGCAAAGATTGAAGATCTTCCGGCCATCGATCGAATTTATAACCAGGCTGTTGAGAAAGGTTTTATTACGGCTCACACTAGTCCTTTGAGTGAAAATGAACGAAAGGAATGGTTTCAAAATCATTCCAAAAATAACTACCCGGTTTTTGTATATGAAGAAGAGTACAATATTTTGGGTTGGGCTTCTTTTTCACAATATCGGCCGGGCCGCGAGGCGCTGAGTGAAGTTGCAGAACTGAGTTTCTATGTCGATTTCAATTATCTGGGCAGAGGTATCGGGTCGAAGTTGTTAGACTACGGCCTTAAAAAGGCACCTTTCTTGAGAAAGCGCATTTTGTTCGCAATCATCATAGAGGGAAATAATGCGAGCATTCGGCTGCTTGAAAAATTTGGTTTTGAGAGATGGGGATATTTGCCTGAAGTTATTCATCTAAGGAGCGAAAAAAGAGGACAGGTTTATATGGGAAAAATCCTTGATACGATGAAATAAATTATTTTATGATGCTATTCAATATGGTATAATATTAAAATATGAGCGGGAGGGATTGAGCCCCTTATGTGAAAAATCCTATTTAAGCACCATTTTTCCAGTTTCTATAAAGCATCGCTTAATTACAGTCACTTTTGGTTAAAGAGTTTCCAGGCATTTCATTCAAAACCTGAAATAATTTTATACTAAAAGAGATGGTATGAATTTCATATTTTTTAGTTCATTTGCTAAAAAATTTGATTTCTGGATAAATTATGATTGTAAGAATTTGGAATGGTTGGACTACCTTTGAAAATGCGGATGCCTATGAACAATTACTTAAGGATGAAGTTTTATCAAGATTTAACGATGTTGCACGACATTATGAAGTTAAAGAAACGATTAAATATGAATAGTGTTTGGGATTGTTAGTAATAGAATGTTTTAGATAAGCCGGCCAGAAGTTTGGTTTAAATAATTATATGAATGAATCCGGGGATGAATTCTTTATGATTATCATATTACTCGGGGTTTCCGGTTCAGGAAAATCAACGGTTGGAAAAATGCTGGCAGAGTCACTTTCCTGTGATTTTTTTGATGCTGACGATTTTCATAATCCGGAAAATAAAGCAAAGATGAACAAAGGTATACCTCTTGCTGACGAAGATCGGATTCCCTGGCTGGATACGTTGAATCAATTGATACAGAATCTATGCGAACAAAATAAGGATGCGGTTCTTGCCTGTTCTGCCCTGAAAAATTCGTACAGATATCATATATCAGGAAATATTGGCAAATGTATCAGATGGATTTATTTGAAAGGTGATTTTGAAACCATTAATGCCCGGCTTTCTAACAGAAAAGGCCATTTTTTCGATCCCGATCTTCTGCGTTCTCAATTTGAAACGCTCGAAGAACCGACAAATGCTTTTACCGTGGATATCAGGTATTCACCAAAAGAAATAGTGGATTTTATCTTAAGTAAGATATTTGGCTGAAACGGAACACAGACTGCAGGGGTTTTCATGGATAGTTATTTAAAAAAAATGTCAGTGTTCACTTTATTTCGCGTTCTCAGTAAAGTCTGAATTCCATTTAAAAAAAACTGTGAATACCAATTCCGTTCCTCGTATTTTATATCGCGATAGGAACTAATTAATCTAAATTTTTAATAAATGAGCACGGTTCAGGCAAAACAACAATTATTCGAAAAAACTGGAGAGAAATTAAAATCGCAGGGATTCACTATAATCAAAGAAGATCGCGAACGCCCGTGGGGTGGTTTTTTTGTCATTGATGAAGAGCAAGCCCAATCCTTTTCCAATACTTATTTCGACAGTATTCCTGTTAACGATCTAAAAAAATCGGGTGGAAAATTAAGTCCCAAAATCCTTGTGGTTCAACCTGAAAAACGACTTTCGTGGCAATATCATCATCGCAGGGCAGAGATTTGGAGAGTGGTTGAAGGTCCGGTTGGCGTGATTACAAGTGATACAGACATCGAAGGCCCGTTAAAAACATTTGAAGCCGGCGAATTGATCACCCTGAAACAAGGAGAACGTCATCGTCTGGTTGGGCTCGAAGGTTGGGGTGTACTGGCAGAAATCTGGCAGCATACAGACCCGAAAAATCCATCAAATGAAGACGATATTGTACGTGTTCAGGACGATTTCGGCAGGTAAATTACGGTAAATAAAAAAGGGCTGTTCTCTTAAATGAAAACAGCCCGAAAATGAATTAAGTAAAGTTCTTTATTCAGTTATTCTGAACTTTCACCGGATAACCATCAATTAAAATACTGGTTCCTGATACGGCCACTTTTTGACCAATATTGAGTCCTTTTTCAATCATGACCCAATCTCCGGAAGTCGGACCTTCAGTTACGTCCTGCATGTGGGCTTTTCCATCTTTTATAACCCATACAATAGCCTGACCTTCGTGTTCATCTAAAGCTTCCTTGGGTACAGCCGGTTTGTTTTTCATTTCCGGTAAATTGAAAACACTCGTGCAGAATAAACCATCAGGTAATTTGAAGTTAGAATTATCTACGCGGATTTTAATTTTAAAAGTCCTTGTGCTGGTATCAATACTTGGATTAACTCTCGAAACAACACCTTCGACCGGGGCAAAACCGGAAAGAAAAGAAATCTTCACTTTCAGGCCGACGGGTACGGAACCGGCATATTCTTCAGGAAGATCCATTTCTGCTTCCAGAACAGAGAGGTCTGTGATATCGAAAGCAAGTTGCGCGACATTGGCATATTCGCCTTCCATTACATAGCGATGAGTAATGAATCCGTTATAAGGTGCTCTTATCGTTGCATCGTCTAATCTTTGTTGGGCATTATCTCTTGCGGCCTGGGCTTGTTTCAGGGCGGCCTGGGCTTCATCATAACCTGCCTGAGCCTGATCATGTTGTTGAGCGGTAGCGGATCCGGCCTGGTAAAGATTTTTCATACGATCATAATTTTGCCTGGCATTGTCGAAAGACGCTTTGGCACGGGCCAGGTTTGCATCAGCTTGTTCGAGCGCCAGCTTATAATCTACTTTTCGTATTTGAAGCAACACAGCGCCTTTTTTTACATGATCACCGATATCCACATTAACATGTGTAATTTTACCCGAGACCAGAGTTCGCAATTCAGCATGTTGCCGTGCTACCAATGTACCGGTTGATTGGAGAGAGCGTGAGAAATCGCGCGCCTGAACCTCTGTGGTTTTAACGGTTGCTGTATCTGGACGAAAAGAACTCTGTTCGGTTGTCTTGGGACCATTGGCATTACTTTTTTTTGAGCTACAGCTACTAAAAAGTAACAATGCAAAAGAAATAGCGACAGGAAGAACAGTAATTCGTATCCAGTGTTTATTGAATAAAAGTTTCTTCATTGTTTTAATAATTAAAAATTAAGCGCGTTCATCTTTTTTGTTAGAAAAAAGTTTATTGAAAAAGCCTTTGACGTTATCAATCATATCGTCAAGCATCAGGTAAATAATCGGGATAACCAGCAATGTAAGGAATGTAGAAGTCAACATACCGCCAATTACAGCTACACCAAGAGGTTGTCGTGATTCGCCACCTTCACTTAATGCCAGGGCAACTGGAATCAGGGCGAAGATCACCGCAAAGGCCGTCATGAGGATAGGACGTAAACGCCTTCGTCCGGCAATAATCATAGCTTCGACTTTGTCCTTGCCTTCCGCTCGCTGCTGATTGGCCTGATCCACCAGCAGAATAGCGTTCTTCACAACCAAACCAACCAACATGATGATGCCGATAAATGAGAAGATATTCAGGGTTGAACCAGCGATAAAGAGTCCGCCAAAGACACCAATCATAGTCAACGGCAATGAAATCATGATAGTGAATGGGTGAATAAACGATTCAAACTGAATAGCCAACACCATATAAATCACCAGAATCGAAATTTCGAGGGCCTGGAGCAGGTAGCCGAAAGATTCAACCTGGTTTTGACTCTGGCCTCCAAGGGATGTTGTATATTCACCATTTTTTGGCAAATGTGTCTTTACATCATTTAAAACAACCTGTAGAGCTTCACCAGAAGTAATCGAACCATTGGTATTGGCATAGAGATTCACAGCGTGAATTCGATCATACCGGTTCACCGAACTTGGTCCTACGCCAACTTTGTAACTAATCAGGTTGGCTGCTTTGATAAGTTGTCCTTTGTCGTTTCGTACTTCGATTTCGTTCAGGTTTTTTGGGTTGTCCCGGTACTGGTGTTGGGATTTAACCCGAATCTTGTATCGATATCCGTTGTAGGTATATTTTGCGACATCGTTACCACCGAATAGAGCATAAATTTCACTCGAAATACTTTGTACATTGACACCAAGGTCATAGGCCAGATCCCGATCAATATCAACATTGATATCCGGTTTATTTAATCTCAGGTCGGTGTCCAAATCAACAAAGCCGCCTCGTTTCTTTAAATCTGAAATGGTTTCCTGGCTTATTTTACCCAGTTCCTGTAAATCCGGCCCCTGGATAATGACCTGAACATCGGCTTGTCGCTGACCACTACCGCCGGCATTTGAAACCTGTTCCACAGCAACGGTCATTTCAGGGAAATTTTTATTGAGTTTGGTCCGTACTTCGTCCATCAGCTGTTGCTGACTGACACTACGATCGTTTTTTGGAACCATGTTGACGAAAAAGCTTCCTTTATTCACTTCCTGGCTGGCGCCGCTACCAACAGAACTAAAAACATTCTCAACCTGAGGATATTTAAACAGGATGCTTTCAATATTATATAAGCGTTGATTCATAGCATCAATGGAAGTTCCGGATGGCATTTCAAAGCTAACCTGGAAACGTGATTGGTCGGATTTAGGAATAAATTCTGTTCCGATGAATGGCAGCAGCGACATACCGAGAATGAAAGCGACGGTTGCCAAACCAATAACCGACCACCGGTGACGGGTTCCCCATTTCAGGGTTTTGATGTATGTTTCTTCCAGCCAGATAAAGAAATTTTCAAGAGTCGTATAAAACTTGTTGTGTTTCTTTTCATGCTTTAATAAGCGTGAACACAAATATGGTGTTAAGGTGAACGAAACGAACAGTGAAATAGTCACCGTCACAGCAACCGTCATACCAAACTGGAAGAAAAATCGTCCGATAATACCCTGCATGAAGGCAACTGGCAGGAATACAGCTACTACCGTAGATGTAGCTGCCAACACGGCAAAACCTACTTCGCTTGTGCCAATTTGAGCCGCCCGCATTCTATCCGAGCCTTTTTCCACATATTGGAAGATGTTTTCGAGCACAACAATGGTGTCGTCGATAACGAGGCCGACCGCCAGCGACATAGCAAGCATTGAAAGGGTATTGATGGTGAATCCCATGGCATTAAGTAGGATAAAACCACCGATAAGAGATACCGGAATAGAAACCACACTGATCAGGGTAATCCGGAAATTTCTCAGGAAGAAAAACATGATGATGGCCGTCAGGATAACCCCTAAAATGATATCAAATTCCACGCCATCGATAGATTGGATAATGTATTTTGAGTTATCGGTAGCGATCTGAACTTTTATACCGTCCGGAGTGTGTTGCTCAAGTGTTTTCAGCTTTTTCTTAACAGCTTCGGCAACGGCTACGGAATTGGCACCCGTTTGCTTACGGATACCTAAACCAATGGTAGGATAACCATCGAAATGGGCAATCGTCCGATAGTCTTCCGTACCGGTCTCAACTTTGGCAACATCTTGTAAGTAAACGTTTTTTCCGTTTACACTTTTTATTACCAATCGCTTAAGGCCCTTTGGCGTGAGGTATTCGCCCTTTACCTTGATGGAATATTCTTTAGTGGGCTCCTCAATTCGTCCGCCTGGCAGCTGCAGGTGATTAGCCTGAATAGCACGGACCACATCACTGGCTGTTAAACCGTGAGCATACAATTTATTCGGACTGACCCAAACGCGAATTTCACGTTCTCTTAGTCCCGCAACTTCAACATTTCCAACACCACTAACGGTTTGCAGTTGTTGTTTTAAGGTTTTATCGGCGTATTCCGAAAGTTTCAGATAAGGGACTTTACCGGAAACTGAAATCCAAACAATAGGACTGGAGTTGATATCCAGTTTTTGTACGATGGGAGGATCGATATCTCTGGGTAAGTCTTTGCGGGCAAGATCAACCTTTGCACGGACCTCTTCGGAAGCCACATCGGCATTCTTAGAAAGATCGAATTGAACGGCAATAATGGACAACCCGTCGTAACTTTGTGAAGAAATATCCTTGATTCCACTTATAGTGTTTATTTGTTCTTCGAGGTTGTTTGTAACGTCCTGGTCCATTACTTCCGGACTTGCACCGGGATATGAGGTCGTTACCGTAACTACCGGGAAATCCACTTCCGGGAATAAATCGATTCCCATCCTGGAGAATGAGAGAAAACCAAAAACGAGCAGCGCAGCCATCAAAGTAATGGTTGTTACAGGGCGTCGTATGGCGGTGTCTGATATCCACATAATTCTTAGTTTCTGAAATTTTTAAAAAAGAGTGTTCGGAGTGCTACTGTTTATCGGCTGAAGAGTTTTTATCGACTTTCAATTTCAACTGCCCGGTTGATTTCAGGAGATTGAGATAAGCCATTTTGTGTTGATATAGGCTTGAATAATAGGTTAACTCTGCCTGGCTTAGTGCTTGCCGCGCTTCTAGTAAAGCTACCTGGTCGATGGTACCCTGTTGATATTCAGCCTGTGCCAGACGCAATCCCTCGTTAGCCTGTTGAACAGTCAATTTCTGGGCATCAACGGCTTGTTGTGCATTTTGGAGAGACAAAACCGCGCTATGTACATCATAGATGATTTGTTGCTGCATACTCAACAGGCCCAGTTTTTGTTGTCTTAATGTGGAGCGTTGTTGAATAATGCTCCCTTCCCGGTTAAGATTGAAGATGTTCCAGTTCAGTCGTAAACCTGCATTCCATAAATAACCCCAGGTCTGTGTTGGCGGAATAGTCAATGGTGCCGGGTTTGCCCATGTCTGATCGAAATAGGCACTTACGGTTGGCAGATATTGTGTATAATCGGCTTTTAAAGCTTCTTTTTGTAGTTCCACATTCAGCTGGCTGCCCGCAAGGTCGGGACGATTCAGGAATGCGGTCTGAATAGCCTGGGATTCTTTAATGTTTGTTGGTTTATAATTCAGCGTGTCGTCCAATACGACCTGGCTGTTTTGGGAAACACCAAGTGTTTTGTAAAGACTGGCCTGGGATTGCTCCAGCGCATTTTTTGAACTGATGGCAGCCGTCTTGGCATTCGATAAATCGACTTCGGCACGCAGGACATTGAACCGGGTTGCTGTTCCAAATTTTTTCCGGTTCTGGACATCTTTCAAACTTGCCTGACTCAGTTCTTCGTAGTGTTTATTAACTTGATACTGTTTTTGATTGGTTAATACCTGGTAATATTGCTGTTCCACCTGGAACAGGGTGCCCTGGGTAGCGTTTTGAATTTGTTTATCTGTGAGGGCTTTATAAAGTTTTGAAGCCTTCAGGCCAACAAGGGCACGGAAATCTATTAAGGGCTGCGTGATAGCCAGTGTAACCGAATAGTTGTCAAGATAACCTGCATTAAAGGTATTTCCACCGAAATTAAAGGTGTTTACTGCGTTTTTGCGGGTATACGTTCCATTGACATTGGCTGTAGGTACTAATCCGCCATAGGAAGCAACAACTTGTCCGTGAGCATAGTTGCGTTCTTCAATTGCCTGTTGCAGCCCTGGATTGTAAACAAGAGCCAGTTTCATGGCATCCGTCAATGATAGCTTCCCGTTAATCAGGGGCTGGTTCGTTGACTTGTGGCTGATTTCTTCGGCAGATACCCGGCCTGTGGAGGTTGAATCCGTATTAGCCTGGTGCTGCATTTGCCAATCCTGATATGCCTGTCCTTCTGTTGTGTCAATTTGTTTTTGAATACTTTTTTGTGATACACAACCCGATGTTACCGCACCGATTAGTAAAACAGCGATCGGAAATAATAATTTTCTCATACAATTAATTTCTTTGTGATAACATTCCGTTCATAAATACATCGATAAATAAATCCACTTTATCGATGGCAGTCGAATCATTTTCCAGCCACAGGTATTTAAATATAATGGCGTTGGAAGATTCCACAAACATAATGGTCATCGTAGAAGCATCGAAATTACGGAAAAGGCCTATATCAATGCCTTCCTGGATAACCGTGGTTATTTTTGCCAGTAATTCTTTAAACCCTTTGTTCATGAAGCGTTTTTCCTGCAATTTCATAACTGAAAGATTATATAAAATTACCTGAACCGTGTTTCGGTGTTTGACTGAGGTTTTAAAAATTTGCTTCATGCATTCCCTTAACTTTTTATCCGGTGATAAATCTCCATCCAGGATTTTCATGATATTTTCATGCATCGGCTCAAAAATGGATTCTATCGAAGAACGGACTAAATCTTCTTTATCCTTGAAATAAAGATAAAGGGTCCCTTTAGCTACACCTGCTTTTTTTGCAACGAGACTCATGGTAATACCTTGTAATCCCTCTTCAGAAATTACTTCCATCACAGCTTTATGAATGGCTTCCTTGGTAAAGGATTCCATCAAATTTTTTCGTTGTTTTTTTAGATTCTTCATAAATCTGATCCAAAAGTCATTTTACCGTATCTCGTCTAGTTAATTCATAATGTATCGATGAATTAACCCAATACGCATACCAATAGTTCATCAAAATGAACAGGCGGTCAATATAATGACATTTCATTCATTAACCAAGTCTTTTGATGCAGATTTAATGAAAAATTAATTTTTAGGAGCTAATTACTACGATATAATCATTTTTCGGTTTCAGGAATGATGCATCATGTTAATAGGTATTTATTCCTTAGAATGGTATAAACAAAATATGGTCTGAGAAGTTCCTGCAAAGTCCATTTCACTTATTTAAATAAATGCGATAAAACATGAAATTGACGGTTGTGGATAAAATATTATGTACCGTGACTGATCGGGGAGATTTTGGAATTATTTGTAATATCTAAATATTCATTACTTGTACTATCTCAAAAATCCGGAGAGATTTAAAATAAACATTTATGTATTTTTGGTGCGTCATAATTACTTACCTATTTAAACAGACATATCTATGAAGCTACCTTTTGCATTAGCCAAACGGTTTGTAGCCGGAGAGGATTTTGAGAGAGCCGTTCCGAAAGTTCAGAAGCTCATCGATTCGAAAATGAAAATCACCCTGGACTTATTAGGTGAAAACGTCAGGAATCGTTCCACGGCGGATCAAACATTGAGAGATTACATTCAGTTACTTGACGGAATTAACGAACTGGGACTGGTATCCAGTATTTCTATAAAGTTAACGATGATGGGACTGGATATCGATCCAGCCTATTGCAGGGATAATTTATTTACCTTGCTCGAAACAGCCAGAAAGTACGATCAGTTTGTTCGTATTGATATGGAAGGGTCCGACTACACCCAAAAAACAATGGATTTGTTTTTTGATGCTCACAAAGAATTTGGGAAACATGTCGGAATCGTGATACAGGCTTACCTGCATCGTTCCAAACAAGATATTGACGATTTGGCTGCAATCGGCGCCGATGTTCGCCTGGTAAAAGGGGCATACAAAGAACCGGAGCGCATTGCCATTCAGAAAATGCCTGCTATTCGCGAGGCTTTTAAGGAATACACAAAAGTATTGCTGGAAAAAACACCCTATCCGAGGATAGCCACTCACGATGATGAATTGGTCAACTGGACCAAACAATACGCGGATGAGAATGGAATAGGGAAAGCTCGTTACGAATTCCAGATGTTGTATGGTTTACGTCAAAGTACCTGTGAAGAACTGGCTGAACAGGGACACAATGTTCGTATATATGTTCCGTTTGGTACGATGTGGTTTCCATATTTTTCACGGCGCCTGAAAGAAAGAAAAGAAAACATTTGGTTCGTTGTTTCTAATTTATTCAGAAGCTAATTGTTGAAATAGAAACGGTATATTTTATGGTTTCTACATACGGAAGTGCAAAGGTTCTTTTGATCATAGCCTTTGCACTGTACCGGCATGTATTTTTATGATGTACGTTTTACTCACTACTCACTACTCATAGACTCACTACTAATATTTGAAGCATTTCTTTCAAAAATACGGTTGGTCCCTGTTGGCCGGTATCATAGCTTTATTTATACCGCTGGTTCGCGATCTGCACATCGAATCGGCCCTGATCGCATCTATTGCCGGTACTGTTATTGCAGTTATTGTTTCAACGGGTAATAAGAACGAAAGTTCCCGGGATAAACAAAATCTTCTGCAGATCCTTGCCTATGTTTACATGGCAGCTGTTCCTCTGGTTGTATTTGGGCTATTTTGGGGTTGCCTGAGTTTCGATGGTCTTGGATACTGGATTTTTTACCCGTCGTTCAGCATTTATTTTGCCTACAGCATCGGACGATATTTCAGGAAAACGGGCTTCAATCATCCACTGTTGTTTACAACTTTATTATTACTATGGGTTGCGATCGGTGAGTTTCTGCTCGAAGCCTACCTGCTTCCACAGGTCTATTTCTTTAATCATGTGTGGGGCGGCTGGCCCGGACCAATTTATGACGAGGCCATTCATTTCACTTTTTCAGTCGTCTATTTTCGGTTTATCACATTTTGCTGGGCTACATTTTTCTGGATTCTTCCGGAATTCTGGGAAAATCGCTTCGCAAAATGGAGCGTACTCGTTTTAACACTGGGGCTCGGACTCAGTTACGCAAATATGACGCGTTTCCGGATCATCTCTCCCCGGGGTTACATTCAAGAGGTGCTTGGTGGCAAAAAAGAAACGGCACATTTTGTTTTCTATTACGATAAAAAATATTATTCAAAGTGGGACATTAATCGATATTCTAAGTATGCGGAATTCGATTTGAAGCAACTCACCCACGATTTGGACATTCCAGCCCCCAGTCATAAAATTCAGTGCTATTTTTACGCTAACGTATGGCAGAAAAAAGCCCTGGTCGGAGCCAAATATACGAGTTATGTACCCGTCTGGAATCCCGTAGATCAATTGCATATAGCAAAATCCGCGATAGACCGGGTATTCCGGCATGAGCTGGTGCATGTACTGGCGAAGCGTTTTGGAAATCGATGGATTCATGCCAGCTGGAGTATTGGTTTGGTCGAAGGGCTGGCAGTGGCGCTTTCCCCGGATGAATCACAAAAAGCGACTATTAACCAGATTGTAGCATCTTCAAAACCCTGGCCTGATGCCCGGGAATTATCCGACTCTTTTTCTTTGGCCGGTTTTTACAGCGGACGAAGCACCGTTAATTATGTCACCGCCGGTTCTTTCGTTCAGTACTTGTTAAAGCATTACCCGGTTGACGATTTCAAGAAAGCCTATTATACCAGTAACCTGCCGGCTGCTTACCCGGTGAGCATGGATTCCCTGGTGGCAGGTTGGCATCGCGTTCTGGCCCATACTAAAATCGATTCGGTGGATCAGGCCGTTTCTGCAAATTTATTTTCCATTCCATCCCTTTTTGAAGAAAAATGCCCGCATGATGTTTCACATATGTACGAGCTGTACGATCATTACAAATACAACATGGCGATTAAGGATACCAATGAAGCCATCGGCTATTTGAATAAAGGATTGAAATGGCAGCCTGGAAATGAAAGTTTTTGGCTCTCATGGTCGTATTTGCAGCTTAAAAAGGAACGTCCGGATTTGATAACAACGAAATATCGTTTTATCGATACAGTCAAAGCAAACCCGATTGTGGATGTTCGTTTAGCTGATGCTTATATGATGCAAGATGATACCCTCCAGGCAGATACGTATCTAAATCGGGCAAAAAATGCTAATAAAGGCGACAACGAAATACCGTGGTTGAACGAACGGCTTAGCTTCAGAAATTCAAAGAAGAACTGGAAAGAATACCTCGATATCAATTACCGGAAACAGGCGGTTGATACCATTGGTTTTAAACGTCTGGCCCTGGACAACCAGTTGCTGTTGTTGAGCATGCATATCGATAAAAATAATGATCGGTATTTCCCGGAATTTGTGAAGATTTTGCTAAGGCAGCCTGTTCAGAAGTACAGTTATGATATTTATGAACGTATTATCGGTTACGCGGCGTTGAAAAATGATTTCCCACTGGCTTATTTATTGATACAAAAAATATCCGGTTATCCCTGGCGCCCGAGAGAAAAGCAACGTTTGCAAAAAATGGTTCAATTCGTTAACTATCTTAAAGTTACAGGATGGTAAAATCCCGTCATCCTGCAAGCGAAACATGCATTCACTATTAAACAATTAATATTGTTTTTTTAAGGTGAAATGAGTAATTAAGAAATAACGCAGTTAGCATAAGGTATGATATCCTGGTAACAATATTATGTATAACTATTTATCGAACTTCGGGATCCCAAAAGGAGAATTAAAGAAATCCCGAAAAAATGGGGGATAATGATTCATATTTTCTGATATGGAGGAGATTCTATACAGAAATTTTTTAAGGAGAGACGCTATGAAGTTCAGTTACTATCTATTTCTGATAACGATCATTTCTATACTATTTTCAGGCTGTTATTTCTTCGGACACGGAGACAATTCGAGCGGGGAATTACAATGGACCTATCTCGGACTCGAAAATGAAGGAATTTCTGCCATTGAATTTGATCCCACTAATCCTGACATAATCTATGTCGGGAGCTCCTATGACTATAGTGCGGGAACACCTGGTAGATTGTTTAAAAGCGAAGATGGCGGTCTAACCTGGGACACCCTTTTAGTCGATTATGGAGCAAAATTTTTAAGTATTGTGGTGGACCCAACTGATCCAAATACCATCTATGCTGCCCCCTGGGGTATTATAAAAAGTGAAGACGGGGGAAAAACCTGGAAGAGAAAAGATGCCGGGATATTTATCAGTTCTTTTGAAACACATGTTGGTGTTATGCTTATGGATCCTGTTGATTCAAATATATTATATGCCGGAACAGGAGGCCCTATGGGAGGAAGACTTTATAAATCAACCGATGCTGGGGAACATTGGTTTGCGGTAGGAAATGACAGTTTGAGAGATTCGATAACCAGTATTGCAATAGATCCCCAAAACAGCCATATCATTTATGCCGGCACTGATTGGGGGGGCATCTTATGGAAGAGTACGGATTCCGGGGAACATTGGAGCAGAACAGGGTTAGGAATGACTAGTGGGCAAATTAAATCTATTTATTGGAATTCCGGGATCCTGTATGTTGGATTACATTCTAACCCTTACCCCAGTGAACTATTCCCTTATTACGGTATGTACAGCAGTCAGGGTGGAGGCGATACCTGGATGAATCTGAATCAGGGATTACCCCTGGGATGCGGGGTAAATAAAATTGTCTCAAAAAAGAATTCAGAAACTATTTATACAATGGTTTCTGTACCCAATACCAATCCTCTACCTACCAACGACACTCTTGGAGGTATCTTTGTACGTAACGGCTATGCCGGATCATGGAATAAAATTGGAATAACTACTCAATTCGACTTCTATGATGCGGCCCTGCAAATATCGACTGATGGCAAGTATCTGTATTTTGGAAACAAGGGTATTTACAGGGCTGAGTTGAAATAGCTCAACTTTTCAATGGTAGTCATTATTCTGGCTGGTATTTTAAAACGTTTGCAAAAAATGGTTCAATTCGTTAACTATCTTAAAGTTACGGGATAGTATGATTATTAGGTTTACGTAATTATGGTCCACTGAGATATTTTGTGATATTTATCATTAGAATTTAGAACAGGATTAAAAAGAATTTCATTGTTATGAAGAAAAAAGTTGTAGACGCCGTTAACAAACAAATCCAGGCCGAGTTTGAATCAGCCTATTTATATCTTTCCATGTCCGCACATTTTGAAACGGAAAATATGACCGGTTTTGCGCATTGGATGAAGATTCAATGGGAAGAGGAAATTCAGCACGCTCTTAAGTTTTACAACCTGCTTATCGGCCGGGATGAAAAAGTGAAACTCCTGCCGCTTCACGAACCTAAAAGTGAATTTGGTTCTGCCCTCGAAGTATTCCAGGATTCGTTGGATCATGAAAAATTGATCACAAAAAAAATCAATGATCTGTATGGACTGGCCGTTGATGAAAAAGACTATCCGTTGCAAAACCTGCTGCAATGGTTTATCGATGAACAGGTGGAAGAGGAAAACAACGTGCGGGATATCATTCAGCAGTTAAAGCTGATAGGTGATAACGGAACCGGTGTTTTCATGCTGGACCGGGAGCTGGCTTCCCGGACCTTGTCGGCCGGAACCAGCCAGAGATAGCAATTTAATAATTATTTGAACCCGCGGGTTTCGCTTGGGAGTATTTTTAGAGCTTAAAAAAACAGACTTGCTTCTCGGAATCTCAATAATCGTTGCAATAGAACAACCCACCCCCAACCCCTCCGAAGGAGGGGGATTTAGCTTTGTGCCTTTGGAACTTTGTCCCTATGTTACTAATTTATCACTCCGCAAAACGATCGGCCAGCCGGTTGATCAAATAGCTGCTTTCTTCCAATGCCTGCGGGGCAAAATCGCCGAAAAATTCACTGATTTGTTCAAATTCTTTGATGAATCCTTCTTTATCATCTTCAGACAACCAGCTTTGAGAGTTTTTCATGATGGTGAAAGAAATTCATCAGCAACTGCCGCCGTTCTTCATTGGATAAAACGATATCAGCATATAATGAGGCGTCCTGGGCAAAAATCCGTCCTGTCATCATCAGCTCAGCACGATATATCGGACTGGAAAAATCGAGGATATCTTCGGGACGTAAATCATATTCCAGCATAAAGGATCCATGCAGCAGCGCTACAAAGTGTCGCAATCCCTGGATCAGATTCATGGCGTGATCGTGTTTATCCGGATCAACTACTTTAGTGCGCATGCCCCAGAGTTCAAACTGGCGGATCAGCCATTTAATTTTGGAATCTTTTCTCCCCGGACAAATGAGCATCAATTGTTTGGATAAATTCTGAACATCCGGACCGTGCATAGGGTGCAAACTGACCACCGGGCCTTCATGTGATTCCATCATACATTTCAATAGCCCGTTTTTATTGGAAGTGAAATCGCACAAAATAGTGTCAGGATTCAAATGAGGGGCTAATTCTTTGATGACATTATAGGTCGCATGAATCGGAACCGAAACTATGGCAACATCCACATCTTTTGCGAGCGTATCGACATTTTCCCAGTCATTTTTTTCCAGTATCCGTACTTTATGGCCGCTCAATTCAAAAAAACGATGATAAGCGGAACCCATACCCCCGCCGCCGCCCGCGATGAGAATGGTTTTTGCTTCATTTGTAGCACATGGAAAATTACCTTTCGATTGATTGGCGCGCGACGAACTCATAATCATCCGAAGAAAATCTTCCGCCCAGTCGGGATCGATATTTCGCTTTACATGCAGCATCCCGGAAGCTCGAAACTTTCTTTTCTTCACGTTCGGCAATAAAAATAGGTAGTTTATTCTCAATTTTTGTTTTTATTACTTCTTTGACGATCTGATTTCGTTCCTGGAGTAATTCCAAAATTTGAGTATCAATGGCATCGATCTTGACGCGAGGTTGATTGAGAGATTGACTGGATTCGTCCATTGGCCAAAAGAGTGTTCGGAATATTTAAAAGATTTATTTTAAAGGTCGTAAACTACGGAATGATCGAGAAAAAAATTCCATTTTTTAATCAGTTAGAAGATTAATCTCATACAAAAGACAAAAATTAATGTCGGATTTTAAGTTACAATCACCATTTCCACCGGCGGGAGATCAGCCCACGGCCATAAAGGAATTGGTTGAAGGTCTGGATAGAAAAGATAAATTTCAAACCCTGCTGGGCATTACCGGTTCCGGGAAAACAAGAACTATTGCATCGGTCATCGAACAACAGGGAAGGCCAACCCTGGTAATGAGCCATAATAAAACACTTGCGGCACAATTATATCGGGAGTTGAGTGATTATTTTCCGGATAACTGCGTGGAGTTTTTTATATCCTACTATGATTATTACCAGCCGGAAGCCTATCTCGTATCACAGGATAAATATATAGAAAAAGATCTCTCTATTAATGACGAAATACAACGTTTGAGACTGCGGGCGACGAGTTCATTGCTTTCGGGACGTCGGGATGTGATTATCGTTTCTTCGGTGAGTTGTATCTATGGTATTGGTTCGCCCAAAGAATATGCACAAATGATCATTCAGCTTAGCCGGGAAACGGAAATTCCAAGACGAAAACTCTTGTACGATTTGGTTGACCTGCATTATCACCGAAATGATGTCGAGTTTACGAGAGGAACGTTTCGTGTTCGGGGAGATGTCGTCGATATTTTTCCGGCATACGAAGACATTGCCGTGCGGTTAACTTTTTGGGGAGATGAGATTGAAGATATGATCCTTTTCGATCCGATAACCGGCGATCAGATATCCTCGGTTGATGATTATGTGGTGTATCCGGCTTCCCATTTCGTAACCACCAAGCAGCGCATGGAAAAAGCGATGGTTCAGATTCGGGACGAGATGAACTGGAGGGTGAAAGTTCTTGAGGAAGAAGAAAAATATCTCGAAGCTAAGCGTTTGGAACAAAGAACGTTATTCGATTTGGAGATGATGCAGGAAGTCGGATACTGTTCCGGGATTGAAAATTACTCTCTTTACTTATCCGATAGGAAACCGGGTCAGCGTCCCTATTGTTTATTGGATTATTTTCCCGATGATTATATGATGGTTGTGGATGAAAGTCACCAAACTATTCCCCAAATTCACGCTATGTACGGTGGTGACCGATCGCGAAAATTATCTTTGGTTGAACATGGATTTCGTTTGCCATCAGCCATGGATAATCGTCCGTTGACGTTCGATGAATGGGAAGGAGCTTTTAATCAATGCATATTTGTAAGTGCAACGCCATCCGATTATGAACTGGAAAAGAGCGGAGGTGTGGTCGTAGAACAAATTATACGTCCGACAGGATTGATGGAACCTGCAATCGAGTTACGCCCACTGGGTAATCAAATTGATGATTTGATTGATGAAATTCGAATCAGCGTAGAGAAAAAAGAGCGGGTTTTAGTTTTATCACTGACCAAAAGAATGAGTGAAGAATTATCGGAATATCTTCGGAATCTGGGTATTAAGGCCGCTTATATGCATAGTGAACTCGATGCTCTCCAACGGGTAGAAGTTTTATATCGTTATCGTAAGGGAGACTTTGATGTTTTGGTTGGGATTAATTTGCTTAGAGAAGGGATTGATATACCGGAATTGGGTTTGGTAGCTATTTTAGATGCCGATAAAGAGGGTTTTCTGCGTTCGGATACTTCCCTTTTCCAGATTGCAGGCCGTGCTGCCCGTAATGTAAATGGGAAAGTTATTTTTTATGCCGATAAAGTAACGGACAGCATGAAAAGGGTCATGGACGAAACCGAACGTCGCCGGAAGATACAGGAAACATATAATAATGAGCATGGAATAACACCAACGACTGTAAGTAAGGAGCTCAAACCGATGGTTGATCCGACTCTGATTTCAAATAAAATGGTTTCCTTTGACACACCGCCTGAGTTCGAAAATATCGAATCTATTAAAGTTGCTGAAAACGGTATTCGGTATAGACCAAATTCGGCTATGAAAGAAGTTGTTTTTGAGGATAAACAATCATTTCTAGAATACTTATATTCAGAAATGGAGAATGCTGCACAAAATATGGAGTTTGAAGAAGCAGCGAGGATACGTGATCAAATTGAATCGCTAAAAAAAGAATTGTAACGGGTTCACCTGTTTTAGATGATTATGAGCACTATCGCCTATTTAAAAAATTTTATCAAAGACCGGAATGTGGCATCGGTTACCCCATCGTCACCGGTATGTGTTCGACATGTATGTAAAAAAATCAACTTCAAAAAGACAAATATTATTGTTGAATATGGCCCCGGGATGGGTGTTTTTACAAAATATTTATTGAAACATTTAAATGCTGATTCGCGGATCATTGCGATTGAATTAAATCCGAATTTCGCCAGGAAACTTAAAGAGATAAAAGATAAACGTCTGATTGTTTATAATGATAGTGTGGAACATGTAGCCGGGTTAGTTCAAAAAAGTGGTATTCAGGAAGTTGATTATATTTTATCAGGCATACCATTTTCATTTTTAAGTGATGAAATACGTTTGAATGTACTAGAACAGACAAAAATATTACTCAGGAACGGTGGAAAATTTCTCGCCTACCAAACATCCGGACATCTGAAGCAACCAATTAAAACTGTCTTTAAAAATTTACATACCGAATTTGAATTGCTGAATGTCCCACCCATGATTATTTATGAAACCGTAAAGAGATAGAAATTTATAAAGAGGTATGGAAATACCATTGTATGTCCATACAAACACACTTTTATCTATCTTCTGATTTTGCATCAATGCTTTTGGGTCCCGCACCGAAATAATAAACCATGAGCATGCCGCCCATAATTGAAAGATTCTTCAGGAAATGAATTTGCATATCCTGACGCTGCATTCCGGTATATGTCCAGAAATGATGAAAAATGAGAGTTGTTGGAATGAGATATAAAAACAAAATAACTGTAACTATTTTGGTTTTATAACCAACGAGTAATAATAAACCACCACCTAGCTCAATGATTATGGCACCAACGAGGAAAAAAGAAACTAAGGGCATGCCTTGCATAGCCATATAACCCGCTGTTCCAGAAAAATTAAATATTTTGTTTATTCCTGAAATTATAAAAATGAGGCTCATAAAAAATCGACCAATCAAAGGAATATAGGTATCTAAAATCTTCATAAAACTATATTAAAAAATTTAATATTAAAATAATAATTCAAAAAAATTACTGCTTCATCCCGATTTTCTTACACATTTCTGAAAAATGCTGTAATTCTTCCGGACTAAGTACAGAAAACTCATCAACAATATTTTTTACATGTTTTGGAAATACATCACTAATAATATTTTTCCCTTCATCTGTTAAATGAACAGAAATAAATCGGCGATCGGTTTTACTTCGTTCCCTTTTAACCAAACCTCTTTTTTCAAGATTGTCGATTACCATGGTTATGTTTCCACCGCTTTTCAGCAATTTTTTACCCAATTCACTTTGACACATTGGTCCTAAGTGCCACAGTGCTTCCAGGGTACCAAACTGGCTAATCGTTAAACCAGATTCTGATACGATACTATACAACCTTGAATTTAGAGAATCAGAAGCCCGCATAATTTTTATGAAAGCATTCAGTGCAGCAACTTCTTCATCCGAGCCTTTATAATGTGTTCCCATAGCTAAGAAATATTGTTTCAATAGTTTAATATTAAACTATTGAAAAGTCAAACAGGGTTTAAAAAACAAAATATAATCAGAAATTATAAATAAGTGTAACCGGAGCGTGATCCGAGAGATCCAGTTCAAATTCTATGCGGCCGTCATGCATAAATTGTTCTGTGGCAGGATTAACTAAATGGTAATCAATTCGCCAGCCTTTATTTCTTTTTTTAGAAGCGGCACGATAGCTCCACCAGCTATAAAGATCTTTTTCGTCGGTATGCAAAGTTCTAAATGCATCAATAAATCCTGTATTCAGTACTTTTGTAAACCATTCACGTTCCTCTGGCAGATAACCGGAATTATTTTTATTGGCAACAGGATTGTGAATATCGATTTCGGTGTGTGCTATATTGAAATCCCCGGCAAATATGGTTGGTTTATCATTTTTTAGGTATGGATTGATGAAGTCAAAAAACTCATCCATAAATTGGTATTTAATCTGCTGACGTTCATCGCCGGAAGTTCCGCTAGGAACATACACAGAAAAGATGCGAAATTGATCGTATTCACACATGATAACCCGGCCTTCACTGTCAATCCAATCTCTATTCATTCCGATTTGTATAGTTTTCGGTTCTTCCTTCGTAAGTATCCCAACGCCGGAGTATCCTTTCTTTTCCGCGGGATGATAATATTGATGGTACCCGAGGTCCCGAATTTCATCCGGAATTTGATCTTCCATTGCTTTGAGCTCCTGAAGGCAGATGATATCCGGATTTTCATTCTGAATCCATTGCGAAAAACCTTTTCTTTCTCCGGCCCGAATACCATTAATATTTAAAGAGGATATTTTTGTCATTTGAGAAACATACTATTTTCAGGCAGACATTAGACGTCCAAATTTCCGTTTCCCAACCTTTATAACAACATTGGTATCAGCATTAAAGGCCAGGGTGTAACGAATATCGTTTATCGTTTCCCCGTCAATAGAAACTCCGCCTTGCTGAATTAACCGTTTGGCTTCACTGTTACTTGATGAAAAACCAATAGATTTGATTACATTCACCAGGGATTCTTCGCTTCCGGTTTTAAATTGAAATTCCGGAAGATCATCTGGTATTTCCTTATTAATGATCGTTTTTTCGAAGAAACCTTTAGCTTCCAGCGCTGCTTGTTCTCCATGATACATCTTCACAAGGGTAAAGGCTAAATCGTGTTTGCTATTCCGGGGATCGGTTTTTGCCTTTTCTTTCATTTCGGGAAGTTTATCAAGTGGAATATCCGTAACTAATTCAAAATAGGGATAAATCAGATCGTCCGGAATCGACAGGGCTTTTCCATACATTTCATTAGCAGCTTCATCTATTCCAATATAATTGTCATACGACTTGGACATTTTCATGGTTCCGTCTGTCCCGACAAGTAAAGGCATCATTAGACAGATTTGTGGATTTTGACCATCTTCTTTTTGCAATTGGCGTCCAACTAAGAGATTGAACTTTTGATCTGTACCTCCTAATTCAATATCAGATTTTAAATGAACGGAATCTTGTCCTTGTGCCAGCGGATACAAGAATTCATGAATAGAAATGGGTTCCTCATTTTGATAACGTTTATTAAAGTCATCTCTTTCCATCATTCTGGCAACCGTATATTTAGAAGCCAGTCGAATAACGTCGGCAAAATCCATGCTTCCAAGCCAGTCGGAATTATAAACAATCTCAGTTTTAGCAGCATCCAGTATTTTTGAAGCCTGCTTGAAATAGGATTTACCATTTTCCCTGACTTCTTCGATGGATAATGCAGGGCGGGTTTTGTTTTGCCCGGTTGGATCTCCAATAATTCCGGTAAAATCACCAATAATTAAAATAGCCTGGTGGCCAAGGTTTTGAAACTGGCGTAATTTTCTCAGAATAACAGAATGCCCGAGATGCAAATCCGGGCGAGTTGGATCGCAACCGAGTTTTATTCGGAGCGGTGTATTCGTCTTAAGGGAATATTCGAGTTTTTGAATTAACTCTTCTTCAGGGATTATTTCTACCGTACCCCTTTTTATAATTGCCAGTTGTTCTTCTATTGGTAAAAATGACATTATGTTACTTTTCTGCTTTTTGATTGTTGGTCAAAGGATTGTATTGATCCAGCGTATGTTTTAATGTTTTGGAATAATTATTCAGCACCGGGAAAAATTTTAGCTATTACACTATATGTTGTTGGTGCCAGCGACACAACATATGGATAAGATATCGATTCGGCACGTGCATTTGAATTTGGTAAATCGAAGCCTGCGAGTAATACAAGAATTATGCTTATGAATAATGATGTTTTAAAAACGCCAAAAAGAAGGCCTAATAACCTGTTAACTATTCCCAGATCGACGGCAATAACAATATTGTTCAATAAATAAATGATAACCTCAATAAAAATAAGTGTTGCAACAAAAAGTAATATTGCAGAAACATAAGGAAGGTAACTTTTACTCTTATAAAAATAGGGGAGTAAAATATTGTTCAAATCATCTGTATAATGCAGACAGATAAAAATGGCCAGAACGATACCAACCAGGCTGAAAACTTCTTTAATTATTCCATTTCGAAAGCCTTTAAAAGCAAAATATAATATAGGTACGAGGATCAACCCGTCCAGGAGGTTCATGCGTTTGAAAGTTTTTCTCTTACAATTTTATTTACAAGGGATCCATCGGCTTTGCCTTTTACTTTTGGCATAATAGCTCCCATAACCTTTCCCATGTCCTGGGGTGAAGAAGCTCCGGTTTCTGCCATAACTTCATCCACAATTGAAGAAATCTCTTTTTCTGACATCATTTTGGGCAGGTACGAATCGATTATCTCGAGTTCTTTTTGTTCTACTGCTACAAGATCGTCTCTGCCTGCATTACTATACTGTTCAATGGAATCTTTGCGTTGTTTGGCTGCTTTCATCAGGACCTGGGTAACTTGTTCTTCACTTAATTTGGCTTCTCCGCCTTTGCGTTCACTGATTTCCTTTTCGAGCAGGGCGGCTTTCAGAGAACGTAATACTTGTGTTAAGTCTTTATCCTTGGCGAGCATGGCATTTTTTAAATCTGAAAGAATTTTATCGTACAAACTCATGAATAAACCTTTTGAATAATGGATAATTATTTTCGTGCCAAAATACTATAAATACGATTTAAAATAATAAAAAAAGGCTTCACACGGGAATGTGAAACCTTATATAAAAATTCGTTTAAAGAAGCCGGAGCTATTTATTTATTTTTGCTCAGGTAGTCCTTTACATTATCAGCATCCATGATAGACTCACGATAGCCATATCCGCCATTAGAGTTCTTTTTAGCCATGATTACTTTAGCCATTTTGCGCTGAGCCAGCTTGGCTTGTAATGCTTTGTCACCATATGTCTGCTTTTTTGCCATTTTAAGACCTCTGCTTACTTAATTTCTTTATGAACGGTGTGTTTTCTGAGAACCGGGTTATATTTACGTAATTCCATACGATTGGTTGTGTTACGTCTGTTTTTAGTAGTAACATAACGAGATGTTCCCGGTGCTTCTGTGCATTCCAGAATAACTTGGATTCTATTGCCTTTGGATTTTGCCATGATTTAAAATCTATTTAATGACCGTACCGGTTTTCTCAGCCTCTTTTAAAACGGCAGAAATACCTTTTTTATTTATTGTTCTAAGGGTTTTAGCTGTAACCTTCAGCGTAATCCAACGATCTTCTTCAGGTATAAAAAATCTCCTTTTTTGCAGATTCAGCATGAATCTGTGTTTCGTTTTATTGTTGGATTTTGAGGAGCGGTAGCCGTTTAATGGGCCCTTTCCCGTAATATCGTCTCTGTGTGCCATTTTGTTTTAAAAATCGAATTATATGGTCCTAGCAAAATTAGATTTTCAAAATAAGAGTATATGCATTTAAAATCAATTTAATATTGTAAACACAAAGCTTAAAAACTTTAAATAATTAGCATAAAATATCTTTGAACTAACTGTTAATTTGTTAGATTATGATAAGCGTTAGAAATCTATAATATTAAAAGAGTGATATCGATGACTTGTATCGATTTTGAGTGGCGTAGGTTTTATCCAGAACGCCCATCTTTTACAAAGTGTATTGATTATATGTCTAATTTTGATTTTGTGCTTTTAAGGGGTATTTTCTAGCGCCAGATTTACCTATGAAATAAGCCAACCTTTATATACAGACTGAATAAAAAATTTATGGCGAAAGATAACTTATCTGATTACAAAGCTTCAAATATTCAAATATTAGAGGGACTGGAAGCCGTACGGAAACGCCCGGCTATGTATATTGGTGATACCGGAACCAGAGGTCTTCACCACCTCATTAATGAAGTTGTCGATAATTCAATAGATGAAGCATTAGCAGGCTACTGTGACTATATATCTGTTCATCTTAATACAGATGGTTCTATTCTTATTAAAGATAATGGACGAGGAATTCCGGTCGATGAACACCCGAAGTTAAAAATACCGGCTTTGGAAGTCGTTTTAACGAAATTACATGCGGGCGGTAAATTCGATAAGAATACATATAAAGTCTCGGGTGGTTTGCATGGTGTTGGTGTAAGTTGCGTTAATGCTTTGTCAGAACTTTTTTATGCAGAAGTTCATCGTGATGGTGAAATTCATACGATGGAATTCAAAGAGGGCAAAACAACAAGTCCTTTAAAAGTGGTGGGAAAAACAAAAGAAACGGGTACAATCATAAAGTTTTATCCCGATCCTACGGTTTTTACACAGACAACGGAATTTAAGTTTGAAGTTGTAATAGAAAGAATGAGGGAACTTGCTTTCCTGAATCCTGAGATCACGATTGAAATTGTTGATTTTCGGGAAGAGGGAGAAGATGGTAATCCATTAAAGCAGATTTATCATTTCGATGGAGGAGTAAAGGATTTTGTGGCTTACCTGGATGAAAACAGGGACTCACTGATGCCTGAACCTATTTTTATTAAAGGAGAAATGGATAATGTTCCGGTTGAGTTGGCTCTTCAGTATAATAAATCATATTCAGAAAATGTCCATTCGTACGTGAATAATATCAATACCCACGAAGGCGGGACGCACGTTTCTGGTTTTAGAAGGGCATTAACACGATCATTGAAAAATTATTCTGAAAAAAATAATCTTATAAAAGGTAAAGTTTCCATTTCCGGGGAAGATTTTCGTGAAGGATTGACAGCTGTATTAAACATAAAAGTTCCTGAACCTCAATTCGAAGGCCAGACTAAAACTAAACTTGGTAATTCCGAGGTTCAGAGTATTGTTGAAATAATCATTTATGAGAAATTAAATGATTATCTCGAACAAAATCCTAAAGTTGCGAAGGGAATACTCGAAAAAGTTATTTTGGCTGCCGAAGCGAGGGAAGCTGCACGTAAAGCCCGTCAGCTGGTACAGCGGAAAAGTGCCATGGCAGGAGAAGGATTACCCGGAAAACTGGCAGATTGTTCAATTAGTGATCCCGAACACTGTGAAATTTACCTGGTTGAAGGTGATTCGGCTGGTGGTTCTGCAAAAATGGGTCGAAACCGTAGTTTTCAGGCTATTTTGCCGCTCCGTGGTAAGATTTTGAATGTAGAGAAGTCGAGAATCAATAAAATTCTTGAAAACAAGGAAATCAGGGCTATGATTACAGCCTTGGGTTCAGGCATTGGTTCTTCTGAAGAATTCAATTTGGAGAATCTGCGATATCATAAGATTATTATTATGACCGATGCCGATATTGACGGGTCCCATATACGAACCTTGTTATTGACTTTCTTCTATAGATATATGATGCCATTGATTGAAAACGGACACATTTATATCGCTACTCCACCACTATACAGAATTTCTTATGGAAGTAATGTGGAATATGCCTGGGAAGAAGGGAATATGAATTCCATCTTAACACGGCTGAAAAGAGAAACCCGCAATAAAATTGACGTATCGAGATATAAAGGACTTGGTGAAATGAATCCAAGTCAGTTATGGGAAACCACAATGGACCCCGAAACACGGACATTGCAACAGGTTACAATTGATAGTGCAGCTGCAGCGGATAGACTCTTTTCAATTTTGATGGGAGACGCTGTAGAACCTCGTCGTGAGTTCATTGAAAGAAATGCTAAATATGCCAATTTGGATGTATAACCAGTAAATATTTATGGCTACAGAAAAAATTATTCAGGTTACTATTGAAGATGAAATGCAATCGTCGTACATCGATTATTCGATGTCGGTTATTGTATCACGTGCTTTGCCGGATGTAAGAGATGGACTAAAACCTGTTCACCGTCGTGCTTTGTATGGAATGAGTGAACTGGGCATGTTACATAATCGTCCTTATAAGAAAAGTGCCCGTATTGTTGGTGAAGTATTAGGAAAATATCACCCTCATGGCGACTCAGCCGTTTATGATACCATCGTTCGGATGGTTCAGGACTTTTCGCTCAGGTATCCGTTAGTTGACGGACAAGGGAACTTTGGATCTGTTGACGGAGACTCTGCTGCAGCAATGCGTTATACGGAAGTTCGTATGAACCGCATTGCAGAAGAGATGTTGGCAGATATCAATAAGAATACTGTAGATTATCAGCCTAACTTTGACGATTCTCTTGAAGAACCGACCGTTTTGCCAAGTATGTTGCCAAATATGCTGGTAAATGGTTCTTCCGGTATTGCTGTTGGGATGGCAACAAATATGCCCCCGCATAATTTGCGCGAAACGGTGGATGGAATCATAGCGTATATTGATGAGCCGGAAATTGAAACAAAAGCCCTGATGAAATATGTCACGGCGCCGGATTTTCCTACAGGCGGTATAATATATGGATATGAAGGAGTAAAAGAGGCTTACGAAACCGGCCGCGGCAAAATTACACTTCGTGCCCGTGCTAATGTTGAAGAATTACGTGGTAACCGGGAACAGATCGTTGTTACAGAACTTCCTTATCAGGTTAATAAAGCACTGTTAATACAAAAGATAGCAGAACTTGTACAATCTGATAAATTAAATGATATTTCTGATATACGTGATGAGTCTGACCGTGAAGGTATGCGGATGGTTGTCATTCTCAAAAGAGGAGCCATGGCGAGTGTGGTCCTGAATCAGTTGTTCAAATACACACAAATGCAGCAGACTTTTGGAGTGATTAACCTGGCTCTTGTCAAGGGACGTCCGAAGGTCATGGGCCTCAAAGAGCTCATTAAACATTTTGTTGATCACCGGGTAGAGGTAATCATCAGGCGCACATTGTATGACTTAGAACAGGCCGAAGCTCGGGCTCACATTTTGGAAGGCCTGAAAATAGCTCTCGACAATCTCGATGAAGTTATCAGAACAATCAGGGCTTCAAAAAATGTAGCGGAAGCTAATGAAGAACTAAGAAGAAAATTTGCTTTAACTGATATTCAGGCCAAAGCCATCCTCGATATGCGTTTGCAAAAGCTTACTGCTTTGGAACGTGATAAAATTGATTTGGAATATCGTGATATCGTTAGCCAGATACGTGAGTTCAGAAGAATCCTTTCAAACCGTAAAGCACAAACAGATATTATTAAAGTTGAGCTGGAGGATTTAAAGAAAAGATATGGTGATGGACGACGTACACAAATCGTATATTCGGCAGAAGATTTTACAATAGAGGACATGATTGCTGATGAAGATGTTGTTGTAACTATTTCAAATACCGGATTTATTAAAAGAACTCCAGTCAGTGGATACAGAAGACAAAAGCGTGGTGGTGTTGGCATGAAAGGTGCCAATACAAAAGAAGAAGAATATATCGAACACCTATTTGTAGCCACTAATCATAATTATATTCTCTTTTTTACAGAAAAAGGTAAATGTTATTGGTTGAAAGTATACGAAATCCCGGAAGGATCCAGGACGAGCAGGGGACGTGCTATTGTGAATATGATTCAAATAGACAGAGATGACAGTATAAAAACATTCGTGCCTGTTAAGAATCTTGAGGATGAAGAATATATCAAGAATCATTTCATTATGATGGCTACCAAAAAGGGTATTGTTAAAAAGACAATACTGGATGCATACAGTCGTCCGCGTCGAGATGGGATTATTGCTATAAATATTAATGATGATGATACCTTGTTAGGTGCAAGTCTGACTGATGGAACCAGTACCATTCTTTTAGGTGTAAAAAGTGGACGGGCAATACGCTTCAAAGAAAATGATGTTCGAAATATGGGTAGAAATACTACTGGTGTAAAGGGCATCAATATTAATAAAGATAATGAAGTTATAGATATGGTCGTAGTCAGAAATACGCATGAGTCTACTGTTTTGGCTATATCTGAAAACGGTTATGGTAAGAGAAGCTTGGTTGAAGATTATAGAGAGCAAAGTCGCGGTGGAAAAGGTGTTATTACTATGAAGATTACACCGAAGACTGGAAACCTGGTTTCTCTAAAAGATGTTTCTGATAAAGATGACCTGATGGTAATTACGCAAAATGGTAAAATTATCCGTATGCATTGTGAGGATATTCGTGCCATGGGAAGAAATACTCAAGGTGTCAGAATTATGAGACTAAATGGAGATGATAAAATATCTGGTGTAACAAGAGTAGTCAGAGATGAAGACGAAGAGGATGAAATAGAAAACGCTCCGGATGTAAATAATTCATCATCTAATGAGGCACCCAAAAATGATGATCAAAATAATACCGGGAAGGAAGATAATACCGAGTTGCCATTTGATGAATAAGTTTAATTATAAATAAAAAAAGCCCCGGTTTTTTAAAAAACCGGGGCTTTTTTTATGCGAAAAAGTCAATAAAGTTAATAAAAACAATTTGAAAAAAATAAGTAAAGCTTTCTATTATTATGAATTAGAAATCATATCACTGAGTGTTATTTTACGTTTAGAAATCAGAACATCCGGAGATAATATTTTTACATGAGTGCCAAACCTCAGTAACCATTCATTAATGTAATCCAGGTTGTCAAAGTCAAAATAAAGAATGCTGCTGGTTTTCGTTTGTTCACGTCTCTTAATAATTGCAGGAACAGAAGATAAAAATGATTCAATTACTTTCTCCCCGACTGTTATCACAATTTCGGTTGATTCCATTGTTGAGTGATATAATAGATCTATCGGTTCAAATTGGCTTTTAACTAAATGTGTTGTGTCGGAGATGATAATTTCTGACATTCTGTTTAATAAAAAATTTCTGGGTTTTAAACGAGTGTGACAGTAGCCAATTACATTCCAATGGTCTGTGTAGTAAACCATTAAAAGGGGATCTATTATACGGGATGTTATTTTTTCTTCAGATTTATCTTTATATAAAAATTCAATGCTTTTCTTTTGGGCTATGGAGCTGTATATAGTGAACCAATCTCCACCTTTCTTTTTACTGGTTCGGTTTATAAAAAAAGGATCTGTAATTGTTTTGTCAGATAGATTCTCCATTAAATCTTTTAATTCACCAGGCAATACAGATCTTATTTTTAGTTCTACATTTTTTGCATCGTCTACCAAGGATTCGTCTATTTGGGATTTAACAAAAGAAAGTCCCATCATGATGGTTGCCAATTGTTTTGCCGTGAACATCAGAGGAGGAATAGTATAACCCTTCATAATTCCATAGCCATCATATTTATCCCAGGTTATTGGAACATTGATTTCCTGTAGTGATTTTAAATCTCTAAAAATAGTCCTTCTGCTTACTTCAAAATAATCTGCTAGGTCATCTACTTTTAATTTTTTTTTTGACTGAAGCATCAGAAGCAGCTTCATCTTTCTATCAGAACTTTTCATAAAAATATTAATTATGAGAAATGGAAAGCATATACTTGTCTTTGTAAAAAGGATTTATATTAGAAGATTCTAATGAAAAAGCATCGATATGCAAAGAGTTATTTATATCCTTTAATTCATTTTCAAATGTATTTCCTTTTAAAAGATAAATATTCGACCAATTCAGATTTGCCGTAAGTTTTAATAATTCATTTATTTTAAATGCATGTTTGCTGATAATTGTATAAACATTATTTGGTTCTTTAATCTTCGATATGGAATCTGCAGATGTAGAAACATTAAAAATATTTAAATTACGTGCTATTTGCTGAACGGCAATGATTTTCTTATGAATAATATCATTAAGAATAAATTTTTTATTTGGATACATAATTGCCAGGGGAATACCGGGTAGCCCACCACCCGTTCCAGCATCAATAAATATTTCGAAATCTTTAAAGGATGGGATGGTAGTTAGTAAAAGTGAATGATGAATGTGATTGATTAAATCATCCTCAGTAATACTTCTGCTGAATAAATTAATTCTTTGGTTCCACCAACGAAGACTGGAAATATAATTATTATATTCTTTCTGTTTATTTAAATATTGTTCGTGGATTTCGTTAAATGTTTCACGTGAAACATTTTGATAGTTTATTTCATGATTCATGATGGTGGTTCCACGTGAAACATTAGCTTTTGATATACATCATTAATATAGCTATATCGCTGGCGCTTACGCCGCTTATTCTGCTGGCTTGTCCAATTGTTTCGGGATTAACAAGAGTTAATTTTTGAGTACCTTCAGTTGAGAGGCTTCTGATTTTGGTATAATTGATGTTTTGTGGAATGGTTAGATTTTCTTGTTTCTCCATTTCTTCGGCAAGCTGATATTCCTTTTCGATGTATCCGTTATATTTAATTTGTATTTCCACCTGTTCAATTACTTTATTGTTCTCCGTAATAGAATAAATACTAGTTTTTAAATCAGAATCGTGTTCCAATAATTTGTTAAGCGATACTTGTGGTCTTGTAAGTAATTGGGGGAGTTTAATAGTTTGCTTTAGTTTTGAAGTTCCGGATTGTTCCAGGATGTCGTCATATATCTTGGGTTTGGCACTAAATTCTGAAATAGTTGTATGTAGTAAATCAATTTGTTTTTTCTTTTCGCGTAACTGATTTAATCTATTTTCTGAAGCGAGGCCAATATGAAAACCAATTTCAGTTAATCTTAAATCAGCATTATCCTGGCGAAGCAGAATTCGGTGTTCCGCTCTCGAAGTGAACATTCGATAAGGTTCATTAGTACCTTTGTTTACGAGATCATCAATCAATACACCAATATAGGCTTCGGATCTTTTTAGAATGAGCGGTTCTCTGTTTTTGACACGTAACGCCGCGTTTATGCCAGCCATTAATCCCTGGCAGGCTGCTTCTTCGTAACCCGTGGTTCCATTTATCTGTCCGGCAAAAAACAATCCACTAACAAGTTTGGTTTCTAAGCTTCTTTTAATTTGATGAGGAGGAAAAAAATCGTACTCAATAGCATAGCCGGGACGTATCATAACAGCTTTGGAAAACCCGATAATCGATTGAAGTGCTTTAAGTTGTACGTCTTCGGGTAAACTCGTGGAAAAGCCATTTAAATACATCTCATAGGTATTCCATCCTTCTGGTTCCAGGAATAACTGATGCCTGGGTTTATCAGAAAAACGATTTATTTTATCTTCAATACTTGGGCAGTAACGTGGACCGATTGATTTGATTCTTCCATTAAACATAGGGCTGCGATCAAACCCGGTACGTAAAATATCGTGTACTTCATCATCCGTATAAGCAATCCAACAATTAAGTTGCTTATTTTGGGTTGGTAATTCATTTTTTAAAAATGAAAAAGCCTGAGGATTCTCATCTCCATACTGTATTTCAAGTTTGTCATAATCAACGGTTCTACCATCAATTCGTGGCGGAGTTCCTGTTTTTAACCGACCGGATACAAAACCCAAATTTTCAAGACAAGCTGTAATTCCAACAGATGCTCTTTCTCCTGAACGGCCGCCTCCGTACTGAGCATCTCCAATATGTATCAGCCCGTTTAAAAAAGTACCAGAAGTTAATATGACGTTATCGCAGAATACGATCTGTCCTGTTTGAGTTTTTACTCCTTTTATTTCTTTAGCATCGTTAACAATTATTTCGGTAACATTATCCTGTCGAAAATAGAGATTCGGAATAGATTCCAGCATTTTTCTCATATTGTTGGCATACAGCTGTCGATCACACTGGGCTCTTGGACTCCACATTGCAGGACCTTTACTTAAATTGAGCATTCTGAATTGAACACTGGATTGATCGGTAACAATGCCAGAGACACCTCCAAGGGCATCTATTTCACGGACAATTTGTCCTTTAGCTACACCACCCATTGCGGGGTTACAGGACATTTGACCAATGGTATTCAGATTCATAGTGATTAAAAGGGTAGAGCTGCCCATGTTAGCCGCCGCCGCCGCCGCTTCACTTCCAGCATGTCCGCCACCAACTACAATAACGTCATATTTAGGATAAATACTTTCCATATCCTTTAATTTTAAATATTCTTATGAATATTTCTTTTGGGATTTAACAATATTCCTGATCAACTTATTAATATAATTAATAAAATCTAAAAATGGAGGAAGAGGGATATTTTGGATTTGAATCATTAAACAAATAGAAAAACTATAAACTTATTACGGTAAGGAAACTTTAATTTTGATTTTCGATGACATCATAAAATTTATTTATTTAAAAAAAAAGCCCTTATCCTTTTGAAAGACAAGAGCTTATAATTGTAAAGCGATCCGGATGGGACTCGAACCCACGACCTCCTGCGTGACAGGCAGGCGTTCTAACCAACTGAACTACCGGACCATTATTTCAAAATCAGAATTCTATCTTATAACATTCTGTTCAGAGACTCCAAATATAAGGATACTGATGAACAATTGTCAATTCTTCTTTTGAATGATTATATATTTTAATTGCTTCGTTATAATATTAGTGTTCACAGTTGTTGACAGGAGGAGGGCTGTGATAGTAAAATCTTATGAATTAACTTATTCAATTTTTAAAAATTTGGTTTCTATTATTTTTAAATTGGTTCAATAATTATTGAACCATTTTCGTATATAAGTAACTGTAACTATAACTGAATTATTACCGATTATTATTAAAACAGTTTAGCTGATATTACTATTTAAATCATCAATATTATGAAGCGTTTAAGCGAATATTCAGGATTGAGTTGTAAAACAATAATGATGCTAGTAATTGTGCTCATGATGCCATTGTTAAAGGCGAATGCACAGATGTTTTCGGTCCGTTCATCAAATAGTGTTAAGCCCTTACCATCAATTGGGGTTTATTTAGGTTATCAGCCGGCAAATTTTTATTATAAGCCAAATGGATCGGGAACGGCTCCGGTTACCAGATTTGATTTCAATGATCCGATATATCGTCTGCAATTAGAACTATCCGGAATTGACATATATATAGGCAATGGCTGGAATCTCGGACCAAATAAAGCATTAAATTTTTTTAATATTGGTGCACATATTCAGGGGTATTTACGTGCTTTGCAAACTCCTCATTTTACATTGCAATTCCCTGTAAGATTACAAACGGATTATATACAGGTTCAATCAAAAAGAGCCGCAAATTCCAGTAATATGCAGGAGAGTTCCGGAACTATCGGTACGGGACCAATGATATCATTACGTTTAGGGAATATGGTGCGATTTACTTCAAATGTATTGTTGAATTTTGGTTTTAGTGTTCGAACAATGGGAACTTCTTCCGGTTCTATTTATGAATTGGCGAATGTAAATCGTTTTTATTTTGATAATGTATATAACAATATAGGACTTAGCTTAGGATTTGATTATAACTTCAAACGTTATAATATGTCTGGAATTTCAAATGATTATGCTTTTAGGGGATATTCCATTTTACTAGGACTTACCTTCTGATGAAAACAGATAAGCTTTTACTCGAACTGGAGGAACTTGTAGGAAAACTCGGATATAACATTCGAAAGGAACAAGGTAGTTTTCGTAGCGATTCATGCCGGGTGGAAGGTGATAAAGTTATCGTATTAAATAAAAGAAATCCGGCTGAGTTACAAGTTGGTGTATTAGCAACGATAATTGGTAAAGAAGAATTTGAAGATATTTATATAAAACCGGTAGTCAGAAAAGAACTTGAAGACTATTGGCGCAGAAAAAATAAATTTGAGCAGGGCGATTTAGAATTTACGGATGGCGAATAATACAATGAAAGTAACTTTTTTAGGAACGGGCACTTCTATGGGAGTGCCTGTAGCCGGAGGATTTGGACGGGAAAATGATTCGGGGGATCCGCGGGATCAGAGATATCGGTGTTCGGCATGGGTTGAAACCAATGACAATTCTATTTTAATTGATATCGGTCCGGAATTTCGTTTACAAACACTTAGAGCGGGTATACGCCATATCGATTTATTATTGATTACACACGAGCATATGGATCATATTGGCGGATTGGATGATCTGCGACCTTTTAATTATGTACAGAAGAGTGCAATTCCTGTTTATACAACGGAGAGTTGTAAAAAATCATTGATTCACCGGTACGATTACATGTTTGAGCCCAATAAAACACCGGGTTCGGTAAACATTGATATTACCGTTCCTGAAAGTACATTTGATTTTAATGGTATCAAAATTACACCGTTGACGGTATTTCACGGAACCTTAAAGGTTTATGGATACCGGATTAATGATTTGACCTATATCACGGACGCCAATCATATTCCTGATGATACCAGGAAATTTATTGTTGGTTCTAAAATATTGGTTATCAATGGATTGCGTTGGGAACCGGAGCACCCTACTCATTTCACTATCCCTGAAGCTGTAAAGATAGCCCGTGAGTTAAATGTCGAACAAACCTTTCTGATTCACATGTCTTCCTACGTGAATCATGAAGAGACTAATAAACGCTTGCCTGAGGGAATACAATTAGCATACGATCAGTTGACGATTGAGATTAATCAATAGATTCTATTTGAACTGTTCAGAATCGGAATTGTCCAGGGATTCGACTACTTTTTTGACGTCCTGGGAAGCATCCAGCCGGCAGATTAAAAGAGCATCATCTGTATCAACAACCGCTACGCCCTGTAAACCGACAATGGCAATGAGCTTTTTCGTATCAGAATCTGAGCGTATGAAACAATTAGTTGAATTAATCAGCCTGGAATATGGAACATTGACGACATTGCCTTCCGAATCCTTTTCTTCTAATTCATACGCCGCAAGCCAACTTCCCACATCGTTCCAGCCAAAATCACCCGGAACAACATATACGGTTTTAGCCTTTTCCATAACCCCGTAATCGATGCTGATAGAAATACAATTATGGTAGAAAGTATCAATTAAATCTTTATTAAGGCCGGATCTGTTTAAAGAATTCTTAAGAACATCCACCTGACGTGCAATTTGAGGCAAATAATGTTGAATTTCATTTAAGATTGCAGAAGCACGCCAGACAAACATACCGCTGTTCCAGAGAAAATCTCCGGAATTAATGAATTCTATAGCGGTTTCATAATCCGGTTTTTCAGCAAATGTCACGACATTATAGGTCGGTATATCTCCATTCGAGCCGAATTCTTCATCGCTAAACTGGATGTAGCCGTATCCGGTTTCTGGGCGATGTGGTTTTATTCCGATAGTGACAATATTAGAATTCTTGTTTGCTGTTTTAACAGCGGTTTCTAATACTTTAATAAATTGATCGGGTTTAGAAATGTGATGATCTGAAGGTAAGACAATCATTGTTCCTTCCGGATCCCGTTGCCGTATTACGGCCGCGGCTAAAGCAATGCAAGGTGCAGTGTTCCTGGCAATGGTTTCTCCAATTATATTTTCAACCGGAATATCCGGGACTTGTTGTTGAACTAAATCGGTATATCGCTCATTCGTAATGACATAGATACAATCTGAGGGGACCAGTTTTTTGATGCGATCAACAGTATTTTGCAATAATGACCGGTTACCGAAGAAATTTAAAAATTGTTTTGGTTTACTTTGCCTGCTTTGTGGCCAGAAACGCGTACCTACACCCCCGGCCATTATTACAGCGTATGTCATGTATAAACAAGTTTTGTTGCGGTTGATTGGTGACGGGTAAATTACACAATATTATTTTGAACCTGAAACATGTTTAGACCGTTTTAACGTAAAACTAAATGTGCTGCCTGAATTTGGAGTGCTGTCGATGAATAGTTGTTCTCCATGAGCTTCTATCATGTGCTTTACAATTGATAATCCGAGACCGGTTCCTCCCTTATCGCGGGAACGTGATTTATCTACCCGGTAAAATCGTTCGGTAAGACGTTGCATATCCTTAGGATCGATACCAATTCCGGTATCTTTAACATAAACTTCTACTTTATTTTTATCCTTGATGTACGTCCTTACTCCCACATACACCATTCCGCCATCTTTATTATACTTAATGGCATTGTCTATGAGGTTGTTAATAACCTGCCTGATCTGATTCCGTTCGGCTTTGACAACTAAATGTTCATCGATATCATTGACAACGATAGTGACATGCTCCCGTTCGGCTTTATACTGCAGATTTTCTACAATTTCAAGGATTATGGGTTTTAGCTGAAGATTTTGAAAATGTATTTTCATCTCACCGGCTTCCAACTTGGATATTTCCATAAGATCATTGGTGAGATAAATGAGCCGGTTTACATTTCTCATTGCCTTCTTTAGGAATTCGCGGTTCACTTCTTCATCTTCGAGAGCACCGTTTAATAATGTTTCAATAAATCCCTGAATGGCAAATATTGGCGTTTTAAGTTCATGAGAGACATCACCAATAAATTCCTTCCGATAATTTTCGATTCGTTTTAGCCTTTGAATCTCTCTTTCAATAGTACTGTTAGTAGAAATAGAATAGTTATAAAGCCGATCGAGGTCATCATTTTCGAGTATAAATCCTTTTTCATTGGCTTGAAAGTTTTGATCAGAAATATTTAAAAGTCCTTTTTGCAGGCGATTAAATTTCGGATTCAGATATATCAAAGATATCAAGTAGATAACAATGGCTCCCGAAAGCCCCAGAATGATAGCCGTTCCAAAAGCGACGGACCAGCCGATCATGAAGCCAATAATCAAAAGTGAAATTAAAAAAAATAAAAAACCGGAATATGAAGCCAGGCGCAATCCGGTTCTGAAAAAAAAATTTCTGGAGCGGTTTTCACTCATTCTTTAAATCGATATCCGACACCTTTTACCGTTTCAATATAATCTTCACCCAGTTTTTCCCGAATTTTACGAATATGAACATCGATAGTACGATCAATCACATATATATTATTTCCCCAAACTTCATTCAGGAGTGTTTGCCGATCGAGTACTTTTCCCTTTCTGCTAGCTAAAAAGAATAAAAGTTCAAATTCTTTCTTGGGTAACTGGAATTCATCACTATTACGTGTAACAATATAACGTTCACGGTCAATTTTCAAATCATGAACCTGAATAATATTGTTAATGGTATTTGAAGTGTCCTCAACCCGGCGCAATACAGCATTAATTCGGGATATCAGTTTTGTAGTGCTGATAGGTTTGGTGAGGAAGTCGTCTCCGCCAATATTCAGACTTTCGATTTCTGTTCGTTCATCGGATCGGGCAGTTAAAAATACAATCGGCGTTTTGTGCAATTTTTCATTCTTCCTGAGCACTTCACACACTTCGATGCCGCTCATATGGGGCATCATTACATCAAGGATGATTAAATCGGGCACTCTTTGTTTGGCGAGCGAAATACCATCTAAACCATTATCCGCTTTTAATACTTCATAACCTTCTTTTTTAAGATTGTATTCAATCAAATCCAGAAGGTCTTTTTCATCGTCTACTACAAGGATAGTTTTTTTGGGCACGATAGATGCTTTTGTTAATAAAACGTCTGACCCGGTTTAAAATGAATACCGGTATGACAATGCGTAAATATAATCAAGCCTTTTTGAGAAATAAACGGGTGAAAGTTAAGAAATTATTATTTATTAAGTGATTTCAATGCCTCTCGTATGAGATCTGATACATTTTTTGGGGATGAATTTCCACGAAGGGACTGCAAAACAACCCGTTCTGAATCAGTTTTACGGTAACCAAGTGCTATTAATGCAGAAATGGCTTCGTCAGAAATCTGATTTACCGGTAGGGAACGGGATGATTTAATATCAGAACTTAATACAGAATCTAATTTGTCTTTTAATTCCAATACGATGCGTTCGGCCGTTTTTTTACCAATTCCAGGTATGCGTGACAAATTAATGGCATCCTGGTTGGCAATGGTTTCTATGATTTGCTGTGCCGACATGCCGGACAACATTGTTAAGGCTAATTTTGGCCCGATGCTTTTAACTGTGATTAATAATTCAAATAAGTTTTTTTCATTTTTATTTAAGAATCCGTATAAACGTTGTTCCGACTCCGTAAAATGATGGTAGATATAAAGTTTAACCGGAGAACTATCGGATGGCAGTTCGGAAAAGGTCTGTGTGGAAATACCAACCATATAGCCCACCCCACCAACATCAATAATAGTTTGATTCTGTGCTTTTGATATCAAAGTTCCTTTCAGATACGCTATCATATCAATCGTTTAGCATGTTGTTTATTTGACGCGGTCAGGATTATTGCGTATAAACTCGACCCACGAAGATGTTTTATGATTTTGGTGCAGTCGGCCTTTCGATTGCGGTACACCGGATTCCACTGATTTTTTTTTCATCATATGGCACCATGCAACAGCCAGGGCATCGGTAGCGTCTTTGGGTAGTTTCTTATTGGGCAAAGCCACCATTTTATCGAGCATAAAAGCAACCTGATCTTTGCTCGAATTTCCGCGGCCAGTGATGGATTTCTTCACAACTTTCGGATAATACTCAATGACGGGAATTCCGTTGGAAGTAACCGCCAGCATACACGCTGCCTGTGCGCGTCCGAGTTTGAGCATGGCCAGTGGATCTTTGCCAAAAACAGGTGTTTCAATAGCAACGGATTCCGGTTTATACTTTTGAATGACTTTGCTTATCTCTTCGAAAATAAATTGAAGGCGATCAGCGTGATTTTCCATCTGGGCCATACGCAACACCTCGCACAGCAAAACAGTAAGTTTTCCGTTATCACTCTTTAAAACTGAATAACCCAAGACCCGTGAGCCAGGATCGATACCTAAAATGATTGATGCCATGAAGGCCTCCCCGGAGAAATAAATAATAGTTCCGGAATTTTATTTGTTTTCGTCTTCGTGCATTTTAAAAAGAATGTCGACGAATTTTTCGCTGATGCCGGTGGTCGAAAAACCACCATCATGATAAAGATTTTGCATAGTGACCATACGAGTCAGGTCGGAAAACAGGGTAACGACGTAATCAGCACAATCGTCGGCCGTCGGATTTCCGAGTGGAGCCAGTTTGTCTGCAAATGTGTACATACTATCGAATCCTGTTATGCCAGCCCCGGCTGAAGTTTCTGTTGGAGCCTGGGAAACCGTATTAACGCGGATTTTGCGTTTACCTAATCGGCTTCCGTAATTTCGGGTGATGCTTTCGAGCAATGCTTTTGCATCATTCATATCAGAATATTTTGAGAAAATACGTTGAGCACCAATGTAGGTAAGAGCAACAACACTGGATCCGTCTTTGAGCACATCAATATCTTCCGTTGCGAAATGAAGAATTTTATGTAGTGAAACTGCTGAAATATCCAGAGTCTGCATATAAAAATTATAATTCAGATCGGTATATTCTCTTTTTTTTCGGATATTTGGCGACATGCCAATGGCATGAAGAATGAAATCAACTTTTCCGAATTTCTCTTTTACGTGTTCCAGCAGGCTTTTAATATCTTCGTCTCTGGTTACATCGCAGGCAATAACTTCAGCGCCGGTTTCTTTCGATAATGCATCTAATTGGCCGAGGCGAAGTGCTACCGGTGCATTAGAAAGAACAAATTCTGCACCCTCCCTTTTACAGGCAAGAGCAATCCTCCAGGCAATACTGCGCTCATCTAAAGCTCCGAAAATCAGGCCCTTTTTACCTTTCAAAAGGCCGTAACCTGTTTCTTTATTCATAATAATGATACTCCGATAATGATTTTTCAGTTATATAAAAGTGTTCAGTCAGTAAAATTTCCACAGGTATCACACGTAACATGATTACAGCAAAGAATAGGCATTGTTTTAAAAAGATTCTACTTAACTGCGAAGGAAATAAATGGAATTGTCATTTTTAAATGAAATGACTGGTTTTGAATTTCCAAACTTAATGTGGATAATGTCTTGATAAAAGGAAATTTTGTTCCTAATTTACGAGACTTTTCAACCGAAGTATACAAAGACAATTTTAGAACCATGTTTGAAGATCTATCCGAAAAATTAGGATCTGCTTTTCAGAAGATGAGTGGCAGCGGGAAGATCAGTGATGTCAATGTCGCTGAGACTATCCGTGAGATACGCCGTGCATTGCTGGATGCCGATGTTAATTATGAGGTAGCCCGTGAATTTACTAATAAAGTAAAAGACGAGGCGATGGATTCTAGCGTTTTGACGAGCGTATCTCCGGGGCAGATGTTTACCAAAATCGTATATGATGAACTGACAACGATTTTGGGTAAGGAACATGAAGAAATTCGTTTTTCACAAGTCCCGCCGACGATTATTTTGATTGCGGGCTTGCAGGGTTCCGGTAAAACCACTTTTGCCGGTAAATTAGCACGATACCTTAAGGAAGAAAATCACACGCCATTATTGGCTGCTGCCGACGTTTATCGTCCGGCTGCTATTGATCAGCTGAAAACACTGGCAGCTCAGATTGATGTGCCGGTTTATTCTATTGAAGAGAAAGATGCCATAAGGGTAGCTAAAGAAGCTGTATCGGAAGCTAAAGCCCGTGCCTGTGATGTAGTGATTATTGATACGGCCGGCCGTTTGCATGTCGATGAAGACATGATGAACGAAGTTGCTGAAATTAAGAAAGTAGTTAAACCGAATGAGATCCTGTTTGTTGTCGATTCTATGACCGGACAGGATGCGGTGAATACAGCCCGGGAATTCAATCAGCGTATTGATTTCGACGGTGTGGTTCTGACCAAGCTGGACGGTGATACCCGTGGCGGTGCGGCTTTATCCATTACCTCGGTTGTTGAAAAACCTATTAAGTTTGTCAGCACCGGTGAAAAACTGGATGCCCTGGCGCCTTTTTATCCCGATCGGATGGCGCAGCGAATTCTCGGTATGGGCGATGTTGTTTCCCTGGTGGAAAAAGCCCAAAAACAATTTGATGAGAAGGAAGCCTTAAAATTAGAGTCTAAGATTAAGGCGAATACCTTCAACCTGGAAGATTTCTATCACCAGCTTCAGCAGATTAAGAAAATGGGATCAATAGCCGATTTGGTTGGTATGATTCCCGGTATGAATAAGAGTTTAAAAGATGTTGAAGTCGATGACGATGCCTTTAAGCCGATTGAGGCCATCATTAATTCTATGACCTACGAGGAAAAACAAAATCCGGAAATTATCAATGGAAACAGAAGGCGCCGGATAGCTCAAGGTTCGGGAACAAAGGTCAGGGATGTGAATGATTTGCTCAAACAATTCGAGCAAATGAAGAAGATGATGAAAACAATGTCAAAAATGGGCAAAATGGGTCGGGCCATGCAAGGTTTGAAAGGTTTGCCATTGATGAATAGGTAACAATTTTTCCCAATTATACATTAAACTAAATCCTGAAAATAAAAACCATATTCGGAGTTAAATTTTGGTTAAGATACGATTACAGAGACGTGGACGGAAGAAAAAGCCGTATTATCACATTGTAGCGGCAGACACTCGTTCACCACGTGATGGACGTATTATAGAAGATCTCGGTCGGTATAATCCTTTGGCTCAACCCAATGTTGTTCGCCTGGAAACAGATCGTATAATCTATTGGTTAAACACAGGCGCACAGCCCAGCGATACGGTACGGAACCTGTTAAAAACGGAAGGTATTTACTACCGCATGCACTTAAAGCGCTGGAATAAATCTGATGAAGAAATTGATCAGGCTGTTTCAGAATGGAAAGAGCAAAAAGGCGGAGATGGTAATGTCCTGACGGCTGCCGAACGTAAAAAAGCTGCTCTGGAAGCCGAACAAAAGAAGTTTGAAAAAGAGCAGGAAGAATTAGCTAAAAAACAAGCCGAAGCAGAAGCCAAAGCCAAAGCCAAGAAAGAAGCTGAAGAAAAAGCTGCGGCAGAAGCCAAAGCAGAAGAAACGGCTGCTAAGGAAGTAAAAGAAGAAGCTAAGGCGGAAGAAGCATCTGAAGAAAAAACCGAAGAAGCTGCAGAAGCAAAAAAAGCTGAAAAACCTGTAGAGGAAGCGGCTGCTGAGGAAGTAAAAGAAGAAGCTAAGACGGAAGAAGCATCTGAAGAAAAAACCGAAGAAGCTGCAGAAGCAAAAAAAGCTGAGAAACCTGCAGAAGAAGAGGTTAAGGAAGATTCTAAAACAGATGCAGAAACGGAAGCTGCGGCAAAAGAAAAGGAAGAACCGAAAGCGGAAGCTGAGAAGGCAGATGCTGAGGATAGTGAAAAAGAAAAAAAATAATCGTATCGCCATCCTTTCGGAAGCTACGCATTATTAAATCATTGATAATATGAATAGTGCTGCTTCTGAAGCATTTAAAGCCGTTGGAACGGTATTGAGATCGCACGGACTAAATGGCGAAATGGTGATAAAACCGGAAGTAAATAATCCGGTATTTCTTGAAGATATAGTTCTTTTTTATGTCAGAAACGAGCGAGGAGATTTCTTCCCGATGCGGGTGGAATACTCTAAAATGACTGAAAAGAATAATAAACACACGTTCTTTGTAAAGTTTGAACAAATCACCGATAAAAACGGTGTGGATGAATTTAAAAATCGGGTACTGTTTGTCAGCTCAAATGATTTCAAATTGGCCGATCAGAATGAACAGGAAGTTGAATACGACTTTATTGATTTTGATTTGGTTTCCGAACAGGGCGACGAATATGGTGTGATAGTGGATATCATAGATAATCCGGCACACCCGATTTTAGAAGTAACCGGGCCTAAGGGCCATTTCATGATTCCTTTTGTTGAGGAATATATCGTGGGTTACGACATCACAAAGCACCATATAATTGGGAAAAATATCGATCGGTTCGTGAACCTTTGATCTCGTAATTATGAGAATAGATATTATCTCGGCTGTACCGGAATTACTTGAAAGCCCGCTGAATGGCAGCATAATTAGGAATGCCAGGGAGGCTGGTTTAGTTGAGATAAATGTTCACAACCTGAGAGATTATTCCAAAGACAAACATCGCAAAGTTGATGATTATCCATATGGTGGAGGAGCCGGAATGGTTTTGGCACCACAGCCAATATTCGATTGCGTCGAAAGTTTAAAATCGAACAGGAAATATGGTGAAATCATATTCACGGCACCCGACGGAGAGTTGTACGATCAACAGGAAGCTAACAAGTTGTCTTTAAATGAAAATTTGATATTCCTTTGCGGTCATTACAAAGGAATTGATCAGCGAGTACGGGAATCGTTGATTACAAAGGAATACAACATCGGTGATTTTGTGCTTTCCGGAGGTGAATTGCCGGTCTTGCTGATGGTCGATTCGATCATTCGTTTATTGCCGGGAGTTCTTGGTGATTCGGAAAGTGCCCTGGATGATTCTTTTCAGGATGGATTGCTGGCACCGCCGGTTTATACTCGTCCGGCTGAATTCAGTGGTTTAAAAGTACCGGAAGTTCTGCAATCAGGGGATCATTCAAAAATTAGCGCCTGGAGAAATGAACAGGCGTTGCAGCGAACAAAAAAGCTGCGACCGGATTTATATGAAAAATTTATTAATGAACATTAATGCTTAAAGGCTAACAGGATTAAAAAAATGGACAAGCTGAAGTTAGTAGAACAAACGCAAGTTCGGGAAGATATACCGGATTTCGCTCCGGGCGACACGATCAATGTGCATTATCGTGTAAAAGAAGGCGAAAAGGAAAGAATACAGCAATATGAAGGAGTTGTCATCTCATCGAAAGGCAGTGGTGCCGGAAGATCCTTCATCGTTCGGAAAATATCTAATTCTGTTGGTGTTGAGCGTATTTTTCCTTATGCATCTCCATACATTGCCAAAATAGAAGTCAGAAAACGGGGCCGTGTACGCAGGGCAAAATTGTATTACCTGCGTGAAAGAAGAGGCAAGGCTGCCCGTATCAAGGAAAAAGGCCGGAACTGATTCTGATTATATAGAAATTAAAAAGGCGAAGTCCATTGGATTTCGCCTTTTGTCTTTTGAATGAGATCAGAATATTGTGTTTTTATGGTTTGAACATGATTTCGACCGGTTTTGTAGCTGGTGAGCTTGCATTTCGTATTGAAATCTGTTGAGCCGTTTTATTAGCAATATCAATGAAAGCCTGGGCAGATAACGATTTTTCATCTTTATTTACAACTGGATCTCCAGTATCGCCACCTTCCCGTGTGGTTTGTTCCAGGGGAATCTCGCCAAGAAATGGAACACTGAGCTTATCTGCAAGATTTCGTGCCCCGTTTTGCCCGAAGATATAATATTTCTTTTCAGGCATATCCGGAGGAGTGAAATAAGCCATATTTTCAATGACTCCCAGAACAGGAACATTGACCTTTTTAAACATGGCGATAGCTTTTCGGGCATCATCCAATGCCACCTCCTGTGGAGTAGAAACAATGACCGCTCCGGTCAGGGGTACAGTTTGCACGATGGTAAGCTGAATATCGCCGGTTCCGGGAGGCATATCCAGGACCATATAGTCGAGTTCGCCCCACTCAGCTTCGCTTAAAAATTGTTTTACAGCACTGGTTACCATTGGACCGCGCCAGACGACAGCGTCATCGGCATCTACAAGAAATCCCATGGATAATAAACGAACTCCATATTTCTCTATGGGAACGATTTTTCGTTGTGTAGTAACGCTTGGGCGCTCATGAACGTTGAACATCGTTGGGATGCTGGGGCCGTAAATATCGGTGTCAAGAAGTCCGACTGATGCTCCGGTTTTAGCCAGGGCAACGGCTAAATTAACCGCAACGGTGGATTTTCCGACGCCACCTTTCCCGGATGCAACGGCAATGATGTTTTTAACTCCTTTCAGCAAGGAAGGATCACCTTGTTGTTGAGTTCGGTTAGTTGCCACTTTTGAATCCATATTTACATCAACAACAGCTTCTTCATCAACCAGATGTTTAATTGCGTTGATACTTGCCCGCTCAATTTCGGCCTTTAACGGGCATGCCGGTGTGGTAAGGTTTACAGTGAAGGAGACGTTTTTACCATCAATCTTAAGATCTTCAACCATATTAAGTGATACAATATCTCTTCCCAGATCAGGATCAATAACATTGGAGAGCGCCTCTTTTACCTGTTCTTCTGTGATTGGCATAATGAGGTAATTCTATGTTTAAAATGAAATTTTTATAAATATCTTCTAAAGATAACCGGCCGATATTAAAATTTAATGAATTTGATTCATGAATCTTTATCGTATAAAATTATGTCCGGACTGTATTCTTATGTATATGTATAAAGATACGAATTAAGAAAGAACTATTAAATTTAGGCTATGTTTATTTAGACTCATGCTTAATGCGCGAATATTGTTTAATAAATCGTATATTTCTCGTTAATTTTGCTGTCATGAAAAAAGAGATCGCTAGTAAACCATGTTGAGATATTTTAAACAAGCCAAACCGACGAAGATTCCTGTTCCCGGAAATAAATTGATTGAGGAACACTTTGGGAATGTGGCAACAGAAACGGATGATTTTTCTGTTGCTCATATGATTGCCCCTGCCGGATGGTCGGAGCCGGTTCAAACACCTGGTTTTGATGAAATTACCATCATGATTAAGGGACAGATGCAAATAGAATTGGATGACGATGAAGTTATTGTTTTAAAATCGGGTGAAACGTTTCTGAGCAAAAAAGGGACAAAGGTCAGGTATTCGAATCCATTTGATGAAGAAGGGGAATACTGGGCCATTTGCTTGCCTGCTTTTAATATTGAAAGAGCATCAAGAGAAATGTAGAAGACATTCTGCGTCAAATAAAAAATTATAAATTAATCATTTACATAAATGTTGAAGAGAACACCATTCTATAATATTCACCAGAAAGCCGGTGCTAAATTAATCGATTTTGGAGGATTTGAAATGCCGGTTCAGTACTCCGGTATAAAAAAAGAACATGAAGCAGTTCGAAATTCGGTTGGTATTTTCGACGTTTCCCATATGGGAGAGATAATCGTTGAGGGAACTTCGGCGCTCGATTTTATTCAAAACATTACCATTAATGACGCTTCTAAACTGGAACCCGGGAAAGCGCAATATTCGGCAATGTGTTATGAAGACGGGGGTATAGTTGATGATCTTTTGGTTTATATGATTGGTGAAAATCATTATATGCTGGTAGTTAATGCCTCCAACAAAGACAAAGATTTTGACTGGATGAAACGACATTCGAAGCAAAATGCTACATTGCGGGATGTGTCGGATGATATGTGCCTTTTGGCTGTTCAGGGCCCTGATTCTATAAAGACCTTGCAAAAGCTCACGGATGTTGGTCTCGAAAGTATTAAATATTATACCTTTAAGATCGGTTCTATTGCTGGTTTTGATAAAATTATTTTATCTGCTACTGGATATACCGGCGAGAAAGGCTTTGAACTCTATTTTGATAAAAATAATACAGATCCTGAGTCCATCTGGAATGCCATAATAAAGGCGGGCGAAGAATATGATATACAACCTGCTGGTTTAGGTGCACGAGACACCTTGCGTCTTGAAATGGGATTTGCACTATATGGTAATGATATCAGCAAAGATACAAATCCGTTAGAAGCTGGCCTGGGATGGCTCACGAAACTGAATAAAGAATCTTTCATTGGAAAAGATGTATTAGTGTCTGTAAAAGAAAATGGCCTTCAACGAAAACTGGTTGGATTTAAAATAGATGGGGAGAAGGCGATACCAAGAAGTCATTATAATTTATGTGATGAGAATGGCTCCCGAATCGGTGAAGTTACCAGCGGTACAATGTCAATTACACTTGGCGAAGGTGTTGGAATGGGTTATGTTGAAAAGAATTATTCAGATCCCGGAACAGTTGTTTATGTGGAAATCCGGAATAAATTAGTAAAAGCTATCGTAACCAAGCCTCCGTTTATCAATAAAAAATAGAAGTATTACTGTAAAAAATGGATTATCAAATAGATGTATTTTCTACGGCATATTCTTTTCAGGAAGAAGATGTCCATAATAAAACTATTGTAATTATCGATGTTTTGCGTGCCAGCTCAACGATTGTTACAGCAATAAAAAACGGAGCAAAAGGTGTCATTCCGGTGGAAGATATGGCTGCAGCAGGGAAAATTGCTCAAAATCTTGATTCTTCCCGTTATTTGCTATGCGGGGAAAAGGATGGTATCAAGATCGAAGGTTATCACCTGGGAAATTCACCCCTGGAATACACGCATGATTTGATTGATCAAAAGACACTGATATTTTCGACAACGAACGGAACAAAAGCAATTACACGTTCAAATCTGGCGGACAAAATTTTAGTAGGTTCGTTCTTGAATTTATCTGCAGTTGTTAGATATTTAAAAAGTGTAGATAATGAAATTATTTTAGTTTGTGCCGGTTGGAAAAACCGGTTATCCCTGGAGGATATGTTATGTGCCGGTAATATCATTTATGATCTTATGGACGGAAAATTGCCGGCAGAAGCAAGTGACGGAGCCAAAATGGCATTTGTGTTATATGAACGTTATAAAGATGACATAACTGGAGTTATAAAGACATCAAATCATGCCATTCGCCTCAAAAATCTTGTAGGGCTCGAAGATATTATGTACTGTAGCCAGGTTAGTATTTTAGATATTTTACCTGTGCTTAAAGAAGGAATCATTACAGACGGAATAAATGGCTAAGAAAAAAGCCAAATCAAATACAAAAACAAGTTTCTTTGCCAACGCAAACCGGAAGAAGGAAATTCTGGGTATTGTGATAATGGCTATCGGAGCTTTATTTGGAACGAGCATCCTCACGTATAACCCGAATGATTTCGGATTTATACACCGGATTTCGTTTTACAATCTTTTCATGCCCAATACCGGGCCCGCGTTGTTGATAAAAAACGGTCTTGGCGTGGTTGGAGCATATGCTGCTCATTTCTTTGTATACGTTTTATTCGGTTATTTCAGCATTTTCCTGCCCATCATCCTTATTGTTTACGGCTGGTACGTATTTCGTTCAAAACCTCTTGAGCAACTAAACTGGCAGGTTTTCTATATCGTCTGCATGATTGTCCTGGTATCGATGATTACCGGTTGGTTCGCAAATGAATATCACTGGCAAACCATCGTTTGGAATGGTGTCGCCGGTCTTGCAATGGCACGAATACTCATTAAAATTACCGGTTTGATTGGTTCCATTATTCTTCTTTCTGCATTATTTATTATCGGTTTTCTGGTTTTGGTAGATCGCGATATTCAAACCACTATCGATCGTTTCAAAGAATTCTTTGGCCATATTAATGAGAACCGGCGAGCCCGGAAAGAATCGAAACGTGAGATGGCCAGAATAAAAAAAGAAGCTCGCATAGCCAATAAACAGCAAAAAGCGGCTGAAAAAACAGTAAAAAAGAACGAAAAGCAACAAGAGGAAATATCCAAACCCGAGAATCACTCAATAGACGAGATTGTTAATCAATCACGTACAAAGGAACTGGAAAGAGTAAAGAAAGAGCAGGAAGAATCAACAACGGACTATATTAAAAATCGGGCAATTCTCGATAAGTCAGAACCTGAAAAGGCAAATACTTCAGAGCGGGAAGATGATCTTGATATGAATGTCAGGGTCGGTGAAGGGGATGAAGAAGCCGGGGAACGCGACCTGGAAAAACTGCAGAAAACGCAGGAGAAGCAAAGTCCGGTTATCAGATATAAATTCCCAACCATTGATTTACTGAATTCTCCTCCGAATGAAGGAAAAGAAGTTGATCTTGAAGAGATTAACGAAAAGAAATATATCATTCTTGATAAGCTGAAAAGGCATGGAATTGAGATTTTATCGATAGAGGCGATTGTTGGCCCAACGGTTACTTTGTATGAATTAACACCGGCACCTGATGTGAAAATCAGTAAGATTGAAAGCTATGCCAATGATCTTAAAATGGCGATGGCGACCCATGGTTTGCGGATCATCGCACCAATTCCGGGAAAATCGGCTGTTGGTATTGAGGTACCGAATAATAAACGGGAGACCGTATATATCAAATCGGTTATAAATACGCGGAAATTCGTTGAAAGCTCGAAGCAGTTGCCGGTTGCTTTTGGGAAGACGATTGAAAACGAAGTCTTCATGATCGATTTAGCCCAAATGCCTCACCTTTTGATTGCAGGGGCTACCGGATCCGGAAAATCTGTAGGTATCAATACGATTATAACCTGCTTACTGTATAAGTGTCACCCGGATAATTTGAAATTCGTGTTAGTAGATCCGAAGAAAATCGAACTTTCATTATATCGAAATATCCAGAATCATTATTTGGCATCTTTGCCGAATGCCGACGAACCTATCGTTACGGATACGAGCAAAGTTCTTGAGACGTTAAACAGTGTTTGTAAGGAAATGGATGATCGCTATGAACTGCTTAAAATGGCGATGGTTCGTGATATAAAAGATTACAATAAGAAATTAAAAAGCGGACAGCTGGAAGATGATTTAGGCCACAGGCACTTGCCGTATATAGTCGTAATTATAGATGAGTTAGCCGATTTGATGATTACGGCGGGTAAAAAAATTGAAGAACCTATCGCCCGTATTGCCCAATTAGCCCGTGCTGTCGGAATTCATATGGTGATTGCCACCCAGCGTCCTTCTGTAAATGTTATTACCGGGACCATTAAAGCTAATTTTCCGGCGCGCATTGCTTACCAGGTGGCATCAAAAGTGGATTCGCGTACTATTCTCGATACGATGGGAGCCGATCAGCTCGTTGGTAAAGGAGACATGTTATTTTCCGGCGGTGGACCTATGATACGTATTCAAAATGCTTTTGTCGCAACGGAAGAAGTGGAACGAATAACCGCTTTTGTAGGAACACAAATAGGTTATGAGCAACCATATTTGCTTCCTGTCGTTGAAGAAGCAAATGAAAATGGCGGTTTATTGGATGAAACTGATAGAGATGAGTTGTTTGAGGATGCTGCCAAGACCGTTGTTCGTCATCAGCAGGGTTCGGTATCGCTGTTACAACGAAAATTGCGATTAGGGTATAATCGTGCCGGCCGGATTATCGACCAATTATATGCCGCGGGAATTGTCGGACCTTACCAGGGAAGTACAGCCCGGGATGTTAATGTTGAAACAGAAGAAGAACTTGAAGAGATATTAAGGAACCTTGATGATTAAAAACCTTAAGACAAGTGCACTTATCCTGATAATCTTTGCCACGCTTTCAACAATTATCACAAGCCCTGTGATGGCACAGGATTCAGTCTTTAACCGTTTGAAACAGAAATTTGACTCCGGATCTATATTTAAGGCACATCTGACTAATCAGTTTATCGATTCATATACCAAAGACACGATGTCGACCCGTGGCGACATCTGGATTGGAAAGGATCGCTATAAAATTATTCTGAAAGATCGCTATATCCTGGTAAATAATATGATTTCGAAGGTCTATAATGGAATAAAAAACCAGGTTATCATTTCAAAGTATGATCCCCAGGAGGATGATTATGCTCCATCACGCTTTCTGTCCGGATCACTAAAGAAGTATAAAATCACTGATAAACCGGTGGGTAAATTCGGCTATTTAATAGAACTGCGTTCTAACGATCCTTTTTCACTTTTTCAGAAAATTGAAATTGAAGTAACACAAAACCTGGTGCCGACTTATATCAAAGCAACAGATCAGACTAATAATATTACTCTTTCCCGGTTCGGAAACGGAACCTTTGTGAAGCCAACGGATAAAATGTTTACCATTTCGTATCCGAAAAACGCTGAAATCATTGATCTAAGGAAGTAATTGTGGACAAGGTTAAGAAGGGCCTGCAAATTCTGATTAGTCTTGTTGTTGGCGGGGTTTTCCTGTGGCTGGCATTCCAGAATGTAAAATGGAGTAATCTGGTCCGGTATATGGAAAACATGCATTATCTCTGGATCGCTCCTTTCATTGTCACTACACTGATGTCTCATTATTTACGGGCGGAACGGTGGAAGTTGTTGATTGAAAAAGATCAAATTAAAGTAGACCGCTCGGTATTATTCTCCGGGGTCATGATTGCTTATGTGGTAAATTACGTCATTCCGAGGATGGGTGAAATAACCCGTTGCGTTTATGTAGGTAAGAGACATAAAATCAGCAGCAGTTCTTTATTTGGAACGGTCATCGTTGAACGGGCCATAGACCTGTTTACTCTTATTGCCTTATTGGTATTTGTTATTTTTTATGTGATAACTGATCCGAAAAAACTACAGCAATTATTTGGACAGCCAACGGTCGATTGGTTTCACCACATGATAGATCTGAAGAATATTATGGATTTGTTTCTCCTTGGAATAGCTGTTCTTATAGTGCTTTTTGTAATCTATTTACTGTTACACTGGATGAGTCGTCATTTTCATTTTGCTGAGATGATTTGGAACAAGCTGAAGAATTTTTTAGTAATGCTCTGGGATGGATTAGTTAGCATTCGACGCGTTAAAAACTGGCCACTATTCATTGGTTTAACCGCCCTTATGTGGTTTTGTTATATTTTGATGACGTACATTCCGTTTTATATGTTTAATATGGTACAGGTGTATCATTTAGGCCTGTTCGATGCGATGACCGTAACGATTATTGGCGCTATTGGAATAGCTCTGCCTTCTCCCGGGGGTATGGGAACTTATCACTGGTTTACAAAACAGGCCTTGCTGGTGTTATTTAGTGTGCCGGCTGTAGTTGGTTTAGCCTATGCATTTATCACATATGCTGTTATCTTTTTGATTTATATGATTTTTACACCGATTATTGTTTTGGTCAGCCGGTATCTGGAATCAGGCAAACTTGATACGGTAAAGTTTTCAAGTTTATTTAAGAAAACGTACTGAATTTTATATTCACGTAAATGTAGTGAATATTTACCAAAAAGCTGTTGTATCGGAGAGTTGCATTTAATTACTTTAAGATGATACCCGGTCGTCGTCTTAAAACAAATATTTTTTAATTAGAAACGTATCTATTTATGTATTTTCAATACATACAATTCGGCAAGACCCATTTTTTAAATTCGTATTTAATGTTGAAAAAAAGCATATATGCCGCTTCCTTCGTTTTGTTACTGTTACTTCCAATACTGGTACATGCACAAGAAGCACAAAAAAAGAAATTAAGTACATTATTGCCCGATATAAATCCACAGGATATAGAGATAAAGGGCGATTTTAAAGCTACTTTTCCGGGCCTCAGACGGCAGCCGATTCTTGGATTCAATCCTACGCCACCGGTTTTTCAGGTAAGTGGAAATCAAATTCCTTTTATGGAATCACCGGATGAGGCGGTGGCCAACCTTCCTATCAGTAAGCTTGAGCAGCCGATAACTCCAGCTAAGAAACAATTTACCTACCCACACTTTTCAAATTTGTATTCTCACCTTGGATGGGGAACCGATATGAGTCCGGAAGCCGGACTTTTCGGGGAATACAAAACCGGGAAAAATGGCATGATACTCGGACATTTTAATTTTCAATCGAGTAATGGCCACTATAATTTTCAAAATGATTCCTATAGAAATTTAGGTCTGGATTTCGAGTATATACAAAAAATGGGCAAAGATGAACGTCTGGGTTTGGGTTTAAATGGTATCAGCGATTTTAACTATCGTCCGGGCGTCGATACATCAATGAATTATGGAAGTGTTGGATTTCAGATTGGTTTTGAGAAGGTTAAAAATCCATTTCACGAATTAAAAACACATTTCAATTATAATTATTTCACGTATTATCCACATGGGGTGGCCATCAAAGCCATGGAACATCAGTTCAATCTAAAACTGAATCAATCCTGGGAAGGAGCCGCTATGAACTCGAGTTTTATGGTGGGTGTTGATGGTGATGCATCGTTGATTGATAATCCTTCCATGACGAGTAAAAACTGGTATATCATCACTCCCCACGCTGGATATAAATGGCGAAGTGGCTTTAATCATCGATTTACTGTTCAGTTAAACGGATACTTAGAATCTGATACGACCGGCAGCAAAATATTTTTATATCCTGATTTGAAGTATGAATTTTGGGGAATAACAAACCTTAAGTTTACAGCGGAAGTATTAGGCGAAGTCTTTAACCGGGGATTAGCAGGACGTTATCAGCAAGACCGGATGCTGGTACGGAATATAGTTCCTATTAATGAGCGTGATTTAACGGCTAAAGCACAGGCAAACTACGAACTCGTTAGGGGACTTAATTTGACCGGGGGATTTAGATTCCAAAAATACTATGATTATCAATATGTTAACCGTGATAATTCCGGAAAATATGTAATGAATATTGATCATGATACGCAGATGTGGAAAGCTTTTGCCGGGTTATCATATGATTTCATTCCGCAAAAAGTGGCCTTCACATCGAACATTTATGTTCAGAATCAGCAATTGTCTACCAAACAGGATGTCCCGTTTATGGAAAAAATGGGTGTAAAGGCCCAAATCGAGATAAATCCTGTTAAACAATTGAATTTTAAAGTCTGGGGTAACTATCTTGGTAACCGTACTTATGGAAATGGTCTTCATCTGAAGAATGCGCTTTTATTGGGAAGCCGGCTAGAGTATGATTTTACTTCAAATGTTGGTATTTATTTGAAAGGAACTAACTTATTGAACAGTAAATATATGTTGTGGCCTAATTATAATGAGATGCCATTCCAGCTTTTTGGAGGAATTACATTTAGGAGATAATAATGAATAAAGACTTGGGGAAAGCCTTGACTGAGGTCATCAGAGAACAGGCTATTAAGAAAAACAGCATTAAAATAGACGGTTTAGGCTCGTTTAAGCCGGTACATAAGAAACAGTATCAAAATCAATATGTTAATGGACGTGTTGTGATGATACCACCTAAAGATTATATCCTGTTCAAACCTGAAAAGAAATGAGATGAATCTGACTAACGAAAAATTAATTACGATTTTATCGGAAAAACTGGGCAAGGATGAGGATTGGGTAACAAAAGAATTAGCCCGGTTAGTTAAAGAGATACATGCGGCCGTTGGAAAGGGTGAAACATTTTCAATTGATAAGTTTGGTTCTTTTAAAAACAAGAACGGCCGTTTGACCTTCGAAGCAGATGAAACATTTGCCCTGGAGATAAATTATAAATACGCAGGAATGGCGGCTATTGAACTGAAATCACCGGATGATGAGTCAGGTGATGAAACGGCGGCCATACGTTCAACGACGGAAGAATCGGAATCGCAATCTTCGGATTCCGTTGATGAAAAAATTAACGAAGACATTACAGACGAAAGTGTAAAACCAAAAACCGAAGAGGAAAAATCGGATCTAATAAAGGCAGAGCCCCAAGAAGAGGCTGATGAAAAGGAAACTGAAGAATCGGGTGGACGCAGTCTGGAAGAGATATTGGGAATTTCTGTATCCGGAGAAGCTGAGAGTGAGGTTGGTTCTGATGAAAGAATAGACGTGTCAAAAGAACTGGTCGATAAAGGGAAAGCTGCAGGTACTTCAGAGAAAAAAGAAAAGAAGCCGGCATCCGTTCAAACATCGACAGGTAAGAAGAATATTTCAGAAATAAAGAAAAAAAGACCAGCCAGGAAAAAGAGCGGAACAATGATTACCGCAATTATTTTGGCGATGATTGTAGTTGTAATAGGGTTGGTGCTCTTTATTATTTATATTAACAAACCCATTGTGGAACAAACAGTCGAAAGTTCCCCAAAACAGAATACTGCCATTCATAACGGCTCGGTTGCAAATACAAAGGTGAATGTTTCTTCGGAAACAAAACAGCCTTTAAAAGCTTCAGCTATGTCTGAGAATGATAATAATTCGGATAATAGTATGAACGCGAACAACACAAGGCAGAAAACGGACGTTAATGTAAAGAATAATATTATTAATGAACTTTCCGCTGCTTCTACTTACGGATTAAAAGGTAAGCTCAGGCCGGAAGTCAACAGTTTCTACACAATTGTTGTATTTTCTTTGTTGAATGAAAACAGGGCAGATTCGCAGCAAAAGAAACTCGACGACAAAGGTTATCGTACTGTAATTTCCGAGGCAGATGTGGATAGCACTCATTTGTGGCGTGTCGGCCTTGGACAATTTAAAAATGTTAAGGAAGCGAAACAGGCCGCATCCAAATTACCGGATCCATATCTTTCTCATCATTTCATAAAACGAATTCAAATCAAGTAATTTCGTAAAAGCTATTTAAAATATGATATCGACAATATTATTTTTAGCCGCTCAACAGGATACAATGACCGCTGTTGATTCCCTGAATCAGGTAATGTCCCAAAATTCTCACACTTCTTTACTGAATATGCTCATTGATGGCGGTCTGATTATGATACCGATAGCTATCCTGTCCATCATAGCTGTTTATGTTATTGCGGAACGATGGCGTTTCCTTAATAATTCGCAAATGGATCCTGATCATTTCATGCATACCATCGAAGGGATGTTAAAAGATGGAAGTGTGAAAGAAGCGACTCGCTATTGCGAACAAATGGACAAACCGCTGGCAAGAATATTAAGAGCAGGTATTAAACGATTAGGCCGGCCTATTCTCGATATTGAGGATGCGATAAAAAACGCCGGGAAAAAAGAAATTTACCATCTTGAAAACCGTATGGATTGGCTGGCAACTATCGCCGGGGTTGCTCCTTTATTGGGATTTCTTGGCACGGTAACGGGAATGATTGAGGCTTTCCAGCAAATCCAGTCTTTGCAGGGAAATGTTAATCCAAGTGTCTTAGCCGGAGGTATTTGGCAGGCTTTGTTAACAACTGCTTTTGGTCTGGGTGTCGGTATTATGGCGATAGGTTTTTATAACTATTTGCTGGCTAAGATAAATCGAATGATGTTCGAACTCGAAAATTCGAGTACCGATTTCATAGAACTTCTTCAAACTCCATCTTCGAAAAAATAACGGGAAAATAAAATGACATTTCGTGATGAAAGTGAACAACGTAAGCCGCTTTCGATTTTCTCACAATCGTCGTTGACGGATATCGTATTCCTGTTATTGATTTTCTTTTTGTTGACCTCTTCTTTCGTAACCAATTACGGGATAAAGGTTAATATTCCCAAAGCGGAAACAGGGACACCGAATCAATCAAAATATATTACGGTGACGATTACGAAAGGCAAGAAATTTTATGTAGCGGGAAAACTCGTTGGACAAGGCATGCTTGCAACCGCTATCAGGAAAGAATATCAGAAAAACCCGCGCGGTACGTTAGTATTAAGAGCGGATAAAGATGCCATCATTGATGATGCGGTGAAAGTTATGAATATCGCCAAGGCATTGAATTTAAAAGTACTGCTGGCAACCGAGCGAGCCAATCGTTAAAGGAGATTATGTTTCCCGATAAAATTTCGGATGAGCAGAAGTTTGGTTTTTGGATAACGGGAGGAGTTCATATTATCCTTATCGTGATTGCTTATTTTCTATATGTAGGCAATTATGAACCTCCGCGTTCTGCTTTTGTTGAAGTACAGCTTGGTAATTTCAGTGAAGGTAGGCCAGCTGAATATGCCCCAAAGAAAAATCCAAAAGTAGCAACAAGACCCAACCCTTCCAAAGTTCAGCCAGAAAAACCGGCACCTAAAAAACCTAAAGAAACAAAAACTCAGCAAAAATCCGCTACTAAAGCTGAAAAAGCGGTAAATCTTCCTAAACAAAAGGAAGAAGTAAAAGAAAAACCAGTTAAGACTCCAAAGACGAATAAGATTAATCCAAAGAAGCAGCAAGATAAGTCGGAAGAAAAAATCAGCCTGCCCCCGAAGACAAAAAAAGGAGAATCGGTCCAGGAAGGAGCGAAAACGAGTGGTGATGTCAGCGGAGATAAAGGGGATGTCAAAGCTGACCAGGGAACCGGAACATCCGATAAAAAAGCGGCCCCATATTCTTTGAAATGGGAAGGAAATATCGATCGTACTCCAATTGTTCAGCCTTTGCCTCAATATACGGTGGATGTGGAAGCGGTCATTACCGTGCGATTTGAAGTGAAACCGGATGGTTCGGTAGGGCGCATGATCCCGCTCAAAAAAATGAATCCTGAACTGGAAAAAGAAGTATTTAAGACCTTACGAAGCTGGCGCTTTTCACCATTACCTTCAGGGGTTCCCCAGGAGCCTCAGTGGGGAACAATAACTTTCCGATTCGTGCTCGATTAGTCCGATTATAAATTTATAAAAGTTTTAGGAAGGGCGAATATTTCATACAGATGCAGCCTGCAAGCTACATCCGTACAAAACATTTCTCATCAATAGGATTTATCCGGTTCAACACCCCAGATTTTCTTGGCATATTCCTGGATTGTTCTGTCCGATGAAAATTTCCCAACTTTGGCCATATTTAGAATAGCCATTTTGCGCCAGGTTTTTGGATCCTGATATACTTTTTCCACCTCAGCCTGTTTTTTTATGTAATTATCATAATCGGCCAGAACCATGAAATAATCATTTTCATGGAGTAAGGCATTAACGATAGGATGGAATAAATCAGTTTCATTGGGATTGAAAAATCCGTCCCTGATTTGATCCAACGCTTTCTTAAGATTAGCGTTAGATTCATAATATTCCAGTGAGTTATATCCTTCGTGGCGAAGCTTTTCAATATCTTCGACCGTTAATCCGAAAATGAAAATGTTCTCATCCCCAACCTCCTCCTTAATCTCGATATTAGCTCCATCCAGTGTTCCGATAGTGATGGCACCATTCAGGGCAAATTTCATATTTCCGGTTCCGGAAGCTTCCATGCCGGCCGTCGAAATCTGTTCGGAAAGATCAGCAGCGGGGATCATTTTCTCGGCAAGGGAGACACAGTAATTGGATAAGAAGACAATTTTTAGTTTATCTCCGACATCAGAGTCATTGTTAACAACTTCGGCAACACTATTTATCAGCTTGATGTGCAATTTAGCCATCGCATAACCTGGGGCCGCTTTTCCACTGAAAATAATTGTCCGGGGTTGAAATGGTGCATCCGGATTTTCCTTTATCCTGTTATAAAGAGTGATTCCGTGTAACAAAGCGAGCAATTGCCGTTTATATTCGTGTATTCTTTTAATTTGAATATCGAAAATAGAATTCAGATTTACCGGCACATCATTTCGTTTATTTATGTGTTCGGCCAATCGTTTTTTGTTAGCCATTTTGATGGCTGCAAATTTTTCCTGGAAATCAGAATCGTCAGCTTTAGCTGCAATTTTATTCAATTCGTCTAAATGAGTAATCCATCGATTCCCGATTTCTTCGGTTAGTAAATCGGCCATTTCAGGATTACACTGTCTGAGCCATCTTCTCGGAGTGATTCCATTGGTAACATTTGTAAATCGATCGCTCCAAAGTTCATTATAATCGTGGAAGAGTGTTTTCTTCAAAAGATCCGAATGCAATGCGGAAACGCCATTAATTTTATGTGATCCTACAATTCCCAATGTGGCCATTTGAACACTGGGTTGTTCTCCTTCACTGATAATAGACATTCTTCGAATTCGATTTACATCCTCACCTAAATCGGCACGAACCTTATTCAGAAACCGGTTATTGATCTCATAAATAATCTGGAGGTGTCTTGGCAGGAGAGTGCGCAACAGGGCCACCGACCATTTTTCCAGTGCTTCGGGCATCAGGGTATGATTTGTGTAAGCGACCGTTTTTACGGTGATGTCCCAGCTTGTGTCCCAATCGAGTCCTTCTTCATCCATAAGAATACGCATGAGTTCCGGAATAGCGAGGTTCGGATGTGTATCATTACATTGAATAGCAACTTTATCGGGGAATACCTGCCAGTTATCGTGAACCTTTTTGAAACGTCTTACAATGTCCTGAAGTGTTGCTGAAACGAGGAAATACTCCTGCTTTAGGCGCAATTCCTGTCCGACAAAAACTTTGTCATTCGGATAAAGAACCCGGGATATGTTTTCCTGTAATTCAGAAACGCGTACGGCATTTATATAATCACCCTGGTTAAAACAGTGCAGATCAATCGCTTTTGATGATTCGGCTTTCCAGAGTCTGAGGTTGTTTACGATTTCATTGCTGAATCCGGGTATTGGAGTATCGTAAGCAACAGCAAGAACCGTATCGGTATTGACCCAGCGGAAACGAAGCCGCCCTTCATTATCGGTATAAGGGACAGATTCCCCATAAAAATGAACCGGGTAGGATAGTTTAGGGCGTACAATATCCCAGGGATTTCCGAAACGTAGCCATAGATCAGGAGATTCAACCTGGTAACCATTGACTATTTTCTGATAAAAAATACCATTGTCGTAACGTATGCCATAGCCATATCCGGGAATACCAAGTGTAGCCATAGAATCAAGGAAGCAGGCTGCCAGGCGGCCTAAACCGCCATTTCCCAGACCAGCATCCCATTCTGTTTCGCGTAACTCATCATAATCGAGGCCCAGTTCTTTTAACGCCTGTCGGGCTTCATCCTGAAGTCCCAGGTTGATAAGCATATTATCCAGGAGCCGCCCGATGAGATATTCCATGGACAGGTAATAAACCCGTTTTACATCGCGCTGATAATAATCCTGTTGAGTTTTAATCCATCGTTCATGCAGACGATCCATAACGGTAAAAACGAGGCTGCGATAATGGTCCCAATCTGTTGCGGAATATTCATCTTTTGCTAATGTGAAATACAGATGTTGTTGAATATCCATTTTTAAGGATTCAACATCCATTCCGATTCGTGGATTAATAATCGTTTTGTTTGTAGTCTGGCTCATTGACTGTCTTTTTATCTAAGAAATTATGTAAAAACTTATAGATGGGTAAAAATGAGGATTTATTTAGATTTCACAAAGTGAAATAAACTGAAAGTTTTATGTAAGAACGATGAAAGTTTTATGTAAGAATATAAATACCATTATCAGGAATGAAACCCGGTTTCGTTATATTTACGGTCATTCCAAGATTTTTTAAATCCTGATAACAACTTTGGGCGACGAAATCCTGTTCGAAAATTCCAAAGACAGAAGAACCGCTGCCGCTCATGGAAGCAAAAGAGGCTCCAAATTCATAAAATTGGTCACGTAAATTGCCAATCATTGGAAATTGCATGATGGCTGAAGGTTCAAGATCGTTGTCAAGAGTGTAACGCCAATCTTCATAATTTTGTTCCTGAAGCAATGATTCAAGATCGAATTCATGAAAGGATTTGATCTCGCAGTATCGATAAACTTCTGCTGTCGGACAAACAAAATTAGGGTAAGCGGTTACAATCCAGGCGTCCGGTTGAATGGGTAAAGGCTTCAGATTTGTTCCTGTTCCTGTTCCCAGTGCCGGTTGATTGTAAATGAAAAGAGGAACATCGGAACCCAAAAGTGAGCCCAATTTGGCTAACTCACCGTCACTCAATCCGGTTTGTTCAATATGATTCAGCATTCGCAGAGTCAAAGCAGCGTTACTGCTTCCTCCGCCAAGTCCGGCCCCTGCTGGAATCCGTTTATTAACATCAATAAGGTATTTGTATTTGAGCTTGACGGCGTCATCAAATAGTTGGACAGCTTTATTAATTAAGTTCGTCTCATCAACAGGAATTTCGGGATTCGTCATTCGCAACTGAAACTGATTGGAAAAACGAACTCTGAATTGATCACTCCAGTCAATAAAACAAAATCCGGTTGTGATATCGTGGTACCCGTTTGGAAGTCGTTCATTGACATGTAAGCCAATGTTGATTTTGGCATAGGCTCGGGCTGTCCATATTTCAGATTCTGGCATTGCTTGCATAAAACAAACTATTTATGATTGAACTCTTCCCTGATCTTTAACATATACTGATATGCAGCGTCATGTTCATTTGGAATATCGCCATTTAAGATCGCTTCTTCGATAGCTTTTTTAATCTTCCCAACCAGTGGTCCGGAATTGATACCAAGTGCCTGCATTATTTCCGAACCATTTACGGGTGGCTGCCAGTTCCTCAGGCGATCTTTTTCTTCGACTTCCTTCATCTTTTGTTCAACGAGGTCGAAATTTTTCAGATAGCGGCGGACTTTTCGATCGTTTTTACTTGTGATATCGGCCCTGCATAAAATCATTAAATCGTCAATATATTCACCTGCTTCAAATAATAACCGGCGAATGGCAGAATCGGTTACATTTTCGCTGACAAGAGCGATAGGACGGAGATGCAGAAGGACCAGTTTCTGAATGTAGCGCATTCGTTCATCCAAAGGCAGACCAAGTTTGCGGAAAATACGTGGTGTGATTTTTGCGCCCAGGGCATCATGACCATGAAAGGTCCACCCGGCTTTTTCATCGAAGCGTTTGGTCGCTGGTTTGGCGATATCGTGCATGATTGCGGCCCACCGAAGCCAGAGATTATCTGATTTTTTGGCAACGTTATCCAGCACTTTCAGTGTATGCCAGAAATTATCTTTATGGCCGATGCCGTTCATTTCTTCTGCCCCTTTCAACTTTTCCATTTCAGGGAAAATAATCGCTAATAATCCCGTCTTGAAAAGCATACCGAAACCGACAGAAGGTTGTTTAGTGGCCACAATCTTGTTGATTTCGTCGATGATTCGTTCTTTCGAAACAATTTTAATACGAGATGCCATATGAGATATAGCATCGAATGTTTTTTCTTCAATTTCAAAATTAAGCTGAGAGGCAAACCTGATAGCCCGCAGCATTCTGAGTGGATCATCGCTGAAAGTTGTTTCAGGAGAAACCGGTGTCCTGATGAGTTTGTTTTCGAGATCCTGCATTCCGTTAAAAGGATCAAGTAGATTCCCGAAATCTTCTTTGTTCAGCGACCATGAAAGGGCATTAATGGTGAAATCACGGCGCAGCTGGTCGTCCTGAAGTGTTCCGTTTTCAACGATAGGCTTGCGGGAATTTTTACGATAGCTTTCTTTACGGGCACCGACAAATTCAAGTACCAGTTTGTTGTATTTGACCTGGGCGGTTCCGAATTGTTTAAATACCGAGATATGATTGGAAAGTAATTTTTCAGCAGTTTTTTGCGCCAGCTTTATACCAGAGCCAATAGTCACAAAATCGATATCCAGTTCCGATTGCTTCTTTTGCCGTTTGAGATAATAATCACGAACATAACCACCGACCACATATGTTTTCTGGCCGGTTTCTTCGGCAGCTTCAGAAATCTTTTTAAATACTCTGAGATGTCTTTTGTTAATATCCTGCAAAACCTCAATTCCTGTCGTTTAATAGATATTTAAACCGCCAAATTTTCAGTGATGTGCAGAACAGAATCAATGATTGTTCTTTCATGTCTTTAATTTGAAAATACGGTTTTTGCATATGTTTTTGATTATGGAGATCTAAAAGCATTAAAAAACATTCCATTAATCAAAATTATGGTAGAGCTTAATGAATTGAAGAATGATCACCGAGATGTGCACTTCCCTTAAAATTCTTAATGACCGTATGATTTCCTATTGTGGCCTCTTTTATTTCTGATTTATCGACAACGGCATTTTCAAGGACAATACTGTCATTCACACTACTGTCTTTTACGACCGATCCGTTTCCAATACTTGCGAATGGGCCTATTTTTGAATTTTCAAGGGTTACATTTTCACCAATGAATACCGGAGGAATGATTTCGGTATTTTGGTATAAACCGGAATCGTAGGAATGTTGTTCTTTCTTTAAAATGATTTTGGTTGTTTCAAGCCATGCTGGCAGAGTACCGCAATCAAGCCATTCGTCAACGGTTGCAATTTTGAATTTCTTACCTTGTTTCAACAAACGATCGAGGGCGTCTGTTAGTTGAAATTCATTTCCGTGTCCCGTCACGTTATTATTCAGAAGATATTCGATTTCACGCTTCAGATCTTTTCCCTCTTTAAAATAATACACCCCGATTATTGCCAGGTTAGAGATGGGTTTACTGGGTTTTTCAACAAAATCGGTAATCGTATCTCCTTCATGTACAGCTACGCCGAAACGGGAAGGATCGTCGACATGTTTTAGCCAGATGACGCTGTCTGCACCTTCGACAGAAACAACATCGTTGGTATCAAAAAGTGTATCGGCAAAGACAATGATAACTTCGCCTTCAAGGTCATCAGCAGCACAATAAACAGCATGAGCAGTTCCCAAAGCCTGATCCTGTTTACGAAAGATCGCTTTGGCACTGTGGCGATTACTCATCTCAGTCAATTCTTTCTTAACTTCCTCTCCAAAATCACCAAGAATAAAAATGATTTCGTCAATGTCCCGTTCCAGCGTACGATCGAAGGTTTGAATAATTCGCTCGATAATCATCGTGCCTGCAACGGTTAATAGTGGTTTTGGTGTTGTGTGGGTATGTGGACGTAAACGGGTTCCCTTTCCCGCCATAGGAATAATTAATTTCATAAATTTGAATCTTTTTTGTCAACAAAGAGTAATCAGGTCCTTAAGATAGTATAACTTATATTATTAAGCGACATGATTACGTTGATGATTATTTATCAATACATTTACTTTATAAAAACAAGGGCTTTTTCGAGCGATTTGAAGCCATAAATTTAATAAATTATTAAGGAACATTTTGAACGGGTATTTTGTAGTTGTAGACATTCTGGCTGTCTTATTCATCGTCGCCATGATTCGCCGTTTATTTTATCGTGGGCGTTTTTTCCTTCATATTTTTCAGCTTGAGGGTTATAAATCCGGAGAATATTGGCATTGGCTGCGCAAGCATTGGTCGGTAAACGTTCTAACCTACGAACATGGCCTTTTAAACCTTTTGGTGCTCGTTCTTTTTGTATTCTTTCGCACAGACATCACCAGGTCAGCTGCTACGATCATCATTGTAACATTTGCCTTGTTCTGGATTGCCCCCGTCAAACCATACCGCGAGAAGCAAAAGAAGCCATTTGTTCTTACTTCCAGGATGATGCGACTGACGGTTCTTTTTGGGATTTTTAGCCTGTTATTACCTTTTTGGGGTACTGTGATTACGTATCAATACAGTATCCTGTTTCTCGACATTTATGTTTTGGCTTTTACATGGATCATTGCAGATGTTTTGATGGCTTTCTGGATTTTTCCGGCGGCATTGATAATGTACCCATTTGAACAGTCGGTGCAGAGTCATTTCAAAAATATGGCAAGAAACAAAATCCGAAAGATGTCCGGATTGAAAGTCATCGCCATTACCGGCAGTTATGGTAAAACCAGCACAAAATTCATCATCAGGGATATTTTGAAAGAACGCTTCAGTGTATGTGCCACACCGGGTAGTTACAATACTCCGATGGGTATATGCAAAGTGATCAATAATGATTTGCAATCTATGAATCAGGTATTAATTCTCGAAATGGGAGCCCGGTACAAAGGTAATATCAAAGAACTGTGCGACATAGCACAGCCCGATATCTCGGTGGTAACCAATATTGGGTTTGCACATCTCGAGACCTTTGGATCCCAGAGGGCCATTCAATTGACAAAGGCAGAGATTGTTGAAAATACCAGGATGAACGGACTTTCTATATTGAATGCTGATGACCCGCTTGTCCTTGAAATGGAGAAATTGCGAAGTGACCTCGAATATTGCAAGGCGGGAATTGAGTCGGGCGATATTATCGCAAAAGATATTCAATACGATAGTAATGGGTGTCGGTTTATCGTCAAAATGCCGGATGGACAGGAAGAAAATATTCAAACGTCATTACTTGGCAAACACAATATCCAGAATATCTTATTAGGTATTAGCGTCGGTTATAAATTGGGATTGAGATTAAAAACCATGGCGTTGGCCATTCAAAATATCAAACCGGTAGAACATCGCCTGGAACTAAAAAACCTGGATGGAAAAATGATTATCGACGATGCCTTCAATTCAAATCCAATCGGGGCCGGGAACGCGGTAGAGATTTTATCTCAGTTTAGCAGCGGCCGCCGGATTATTGTGACACCGGGTATGATTGAATTGGGGCCAAAAGAGTACGAAGAAAATAAAAAATTAGGAACAAAAATCGGTCGTGCCATGCTGGATAAAGTGATATTGGTGGGGCAAAGCCAGACAAAGCCCATCCAGGATGGTATTCGTGAAACAGGCTACGATTACAATAATGTCATAGTCGTCAACAGCCTGTTTGAAGCAAATGATTATTTAAAAGAGTATATGAATTCAGGTGATGTTGTTCTGTATGAAAATGACTTACCTGATACCTACAATGAAAAGGTTAAAAATTATTCATAGCGAATAGCTTCGGCCGGTTCCACCCTGGATGCGCGTTTTGCAGGATACCAGCTGGCCAGCAGGCAGAGAATCAGGCTGCCGATTAGAATAATGAGCACATCGGTCAGCTGAATGTGAACCGGGTAGGCGTTTACGATAAAGGATCGGCTTCCGGGCAGTTTTACAAACCCATAAACCTGTTGAAGCCAGCTAAGCGCCAGGCCAATAAAACCTCCTAACCCACACCCGATAATTCCTACGAAAAGCCCCTGTTTCAGGAATACATTACGGATTTTCTTCGGACTGAAACCCAATGTGAGCATAATTCCGATATCCCGGTTCTTCTGAAGGACAATCATGGTCAGGGAACCAACGATGTTTAACACTGCAACCAAAACGATGATCATCAGGATTAAATAGGCAGCCCATTTTTCCAAAGACATCACGTCATAGAGTGGTTTCTGTAAATCGTACCATGTTTTGACGGTATATTGATCACCCAAAATTTTTTGGAGCTGATCTTTTACTCCGGCGGCCTCTTCGTGATTGCTCAATTTTATATCTATGCCGGAGATGCCGTTCCTCATATGGAATAATCGCTGGGCAGCCCGAAGATCAATGAATACAACCGAACCTTCGAAAATTTGCCGCAATTCAAATGAACCGCGTATATCAAACCGATAAGTATTTGGCCCTGTAAATTCTGTTAAGGCCTTTTGCATGCCGGCTGCACTCATCAGGGCTACCGTATTCCCGATATCCAGCCCCAGCTGATCCCGGAGCTGATCACCTATTAGGAGTCCCGGTATTTTATTTTGTACGCTCAGGTTGAATGAACCGTCCGTAATGCTGTTTTTGTGTTCTGTAAGCGGGAAAAAGCGATCAGGCAGGATGCCCCGAACGATCACCACTTTGTCGCGTTCTGTATTGTGCGCCAGGATACATTTGCCCTGGGCATAAGGAGAAATCATTCGTATATCAGGAATTTTAGATAAATCATCCTGAATCTGTTTAGAGAAAACGAAAGAACGCTGAGCCATTGATTCTATTCGGATATCGGGCTCATAGGATAGAAGCAGGTTTTTTACCAGGTCAAAAAAGCCATTGAAAACGGATAAAACCACAATCAGAAGGGCTGTACCAATCGTAACTCCGGCAATACTAATCATTGTTAGAGTCGATATAAGGGAGATATGTTGCCGGGAAAACAGGTACCGACGTGCAATTAAATTAGTGACCTTCATAAATGGACAAGAAAACAGTGGTTTGAAACCGTTACTAATATCATAAAAAAGGAAAAAGTTAGTGTAATTTTTTTTATTTTAAACCTCTTATCTGTCAATTATTTGAACATTTATGATTCAAACCGCATTAGAGTTAAAGAAAAATATTAAGAGTTTGACAAAAGGCCTTCATGGTGATCCATTCTCAATTCTGGGTATTCATCAGGTTAAGAAAGATAATAAGAATGCTATTGCTATTCGAGCTTTTATTCCAGGGGTTAGATCCGTGTCGGTAGTGACGGATGACGGAACCGAGACAAAAATGAAACGTCTGGATCCGGATGGATTTTACGAAGCTGTTTTTACGGATAAAAAGAGCGCATTTTCTTATAAATATCATATTGTTACCAATTCCAAAAAATCCATATATCGTTACGATCCCTATTCTTTTGAACCGTTAATCAGTGATTTTGACCTGCAAATTTGGGGCGAGGGAAACCATGCTAAAGCATATCAGTTGATGGGCACCCATATCAGAGAAAGTAAGGGGGTCAAAGGTACTCATTTTGTGGTTTCAGCTCCTGCAGCAACCCGCGTCAGCGTGGTTGGAGATTTCAATAACTGGGATGGGCGTGTATACCCGATGCGAAAGTATCATGAGCAGGGAATCTGGGAAATTTTTATACCGGATGTCGATGAAGGGAGCAATTATAAATATGAAGTAAAAGTTGCTCACTTCGAATTGCCATTGCTAAAAGCGGACCCCTATGGATTTTGTTCCGAAAAAAGGCCGAGTACGGCATCGGTCGTTTATAGTATTGACGGATATGACTGGAAAGACGAATCCTGGATTAAGAAAAGGGCAGATAAGCAATCGTTGAATGCTCCGGTTTCGGTTTATGAAATCCATTTGGGTTCATGGAAACGAAAAAAAGACGGTTCAGAAGATGGTTTTTTGAGTTACAGGGAACTGGCTGATGAATTGGTTCCTTATGTGAAATCTCTTGGATATACTCATATCGAGTTACTCCCGATAGCTGAACATCCGTACGATCCTTCCTGGGGATATCAGATCACCGGTTATTATGCCCCTACCAGCCGGTATGGTTCGCCTAAAGATTTTATGCATTTTGTGGACGTGTGCCATCAAAATGATATCGGAGTAATCCTCGATTGGGTTCCTGCTCATTTTGCGAAAGACGAGCATGGCCTCTATAATTTCGACGGTACACATTTATACGAACATGCCGATCCGCGACAGGGTGAACACAAAGACTGGGGAACGAGTATTTTTAATTATGGCCGGACGGAAGTTAAAAATTTCCTGATTTCCAATGGTTTGTTCTGGTTCGATTATTATCATATAGACGGGCTGCGTGTTGATGCTGTGGCATCGATGCTTTACCTGGATTATTCCCGTGAAGAGAACGAGTGGATTCCGAATAAATATGGTGGAAGGGAAAATCTTGAAGCCATCGATTTTCTGAGAAAGTTTAATGAAGTGGCTCATCTTGAATATCCCGGAATTGTAACAGCCGCGGAAGAGTCTACAGCCTGGCCAATGGTTTCGAAACCAACCTATATGGGGGGTTTAGGATTTGATTATAAGTGGAATATGGGCTGGATGAACGACACCCTTAAGTATATGGAAATCGATCCGGTCTTTCGGAAACATCACCATAATCAAATTACATTTTCACTTATTTACGCTTTTACTGAGAATTTTATTCTCCCGTTTTCCCATGATGAAGTCGTACATATGAAACATTCGATGTTGAGCAAAATGCCGGGCGACGATTGGCAGAAAATGGCTAATTTCCGGCTTTTGTTAACGTACATGTTTATGCATCCCGGAAAAAAGCTCTTATTTATGGGCTGTGAAATAGGCCAATGGTCTGAATGGAACAGTCAATGGGAGCTTGAGTGGAATCTTTTAGAATGGGATTCACACAGAGGTATTCAGAATATCGTCAGAGAGTTAAATAACACATACAAGAGAGAGCCCTCAATGTATGAAGTAGACTACGATTGGCAGGGCTTCGAATGGATTGATTTTTCAGATGTGGATAATAGTGTCATTTCATTCTCCCGGTTTAGTAATGAGAAAAAAGAGTCACTGATTGGTATATTTAACTTTACGCCCGTAGTAAGGAATGATTATAAAATTGGTGTACCCGAAGAGGGAATTTATAATGAGATCTTAAATAGTGATTCAGTAGAATTTGGTGGTAGTAATGTCGTAAATTCAGCTCTGCACACTTATCCCGCACAATGGCAGGGCAAACCGTTTCATCTGACATTGACATTGCCACCTTTAGCTGGCATTATTTTGAAAAAAAGTTAAGATCTAAGTAATTATTGGATAGCTTCAGTTTATGAATATAAAACGATCGACAGGAACGTTGGTTCACCCAACGTCTTTTCCAACAGTATATGGTATTGGAGATTTGGGGCCTGCTGCCAGGAAATTCATTGATTTTTTAGAAGAAACCGATCAATCCGTTTGGCAGATTTTACCATTAGGCCCAATTGGATATGGGAATTCTCCATATATGAGTTATTCGGCTTTTGCCGGAAACCATTACCTCATCAGTCCGGATATTCTTGTGGAAAAAAATCTGCTGACCCATGATGAAGTGAATGAAAACACGGTTCCATACTCATATGAAGTAGACTATGAGAAAGCTTTCGAAATAAAAGATCACCTGTTATCGATTGCTTCAAAACGATTTTATGAAGAATCGGATGAACAGACTCTGAAACGATTTGAAGATTTTAAATCAGAAAATGATTACTGGTTAAGTGATTATGTGTTATTCATGGCTTGTCGCGATTATTTTGATAAAAAGCCATGGAATTTCTGGGATAAGGATATTGCAAAGAGAAATAAAAAAGCTATTGAGAAATACCGGAAAAAGCTGGCTGAAGAAATCGCCTTTCATAGCTGGGTTCAGTTTGAATTTTTTGATCAATGGTTTCAATTAAGGGGTTATGCCGCCCAAAAGAAGATTTTCATCATTGGTGATATTCCCATTTTCGTAGATCATAACAGCTCGGATGTATGGTCCCATACCGAGTTATTTGAAGTTGATGAAAATGGAAACCGGGTTCTGGTTTCGGGTGTACCACCGGATTATTTCAGTGAAACCGGGCAACTTTGGGGGAATCCGCTTTACCGCTGGAAACAAATGGAAAAGCAGGGTTTTGAATGGTGGATTCATCGTTTTGATCAGATGTTTAGTTTGTTTGACGCCATCCGTGTAGATCACTTTCGTGGTTTTGAAGCATACTGGGAGGTTAAAGCAACGGAAAAAACGGCGATAATGGGACGATGGGTAAAAGGCCCGGGAGCGAAATTGTTTAACGCCATCAAAAAAGAATTAGGGGATCTTCCGATTATTGCTGAGGATTTGGGCGTTTTAACAAATGAAGTTATTGAGTTACGGGATCGGTTTAATTTCCCGGGTATGAAAATATTACAATTTGCTTTTTCAGATAATGAAGCCAACGGTTTTCTGCCTCATAATTTCGAAAACAGCAATTGCCTTATTTATACCGGAACCCACGATAATGATACAACCATTGGCTGGTATAATAGTGCCACGGATTTGGAAAAACATCGGGCAAGGGAATACACGCGTTCCGACGGAAGCAGGATTAACTGGGAACTTATTCGCGTTGGAATGTTGTCGGTTGCCAAAATAGCTATTTTCCCATTGCAGGATTTTATGAACTTAGATACCCGTCACAGGATGAATTATCCGGGCACATCGTCCGGAAACTGGGCCTGGAGCTATACTCCTGACATGCTGGAACATGTTGACCGCGAGTATATTCGTTACCTTGTTAAATTGTCAAACAGAAATGGTAAAGATGGGGTCAGTGATGCTAACCTTGTTTCAATTCAAACTGAAGAAGTTAGTTAAGCTTTATAAAGTGGGTTCTAATTAGTAAATTCGTCAGATATATTTTTTATTCTAATTCTATATTATGAAGTTCGGATTGAGTAATCTTCCAAAAAGATCAGACAAACCCAGGAATAATGGCTTAACGCTTGTCCTGGATAAAGGGCTGAGTGTGCGGCAAGCTGAGGATTTTATGGAAACATCTGCCGGTCATACAGATATCGTAAAACTGGGTTGGGGTACTTCGTACGTTACGCCCAATGTCGAAGAAAAAATAAAGATTTATCAAAGTGAAAACATTCCTGTTTACCTGGGGGGAACCCTTTTTGAAGCATATGTACTCAGGGATCAATTGGATAATTATCTGCACTTGTTAGATCACCTCGGTATTGGTCATGTTGAAGTTTCAAACGGGACGATTTGGTTATCACAGGAGAAAAAGATCAATATCATCTCGGAACTCAGTAAGAATTTTACAGTTTTATCAGAAGTAGGTAGCAAAAATCCAAATGACATTATACCGCCTTATAAATGGGTGAAGATGATTCAAACGGAACTGGAAGCCGGTGCCTGGAAAGTCATTTGTGAAGCCAGGGAAAGTGGAACAGTAGGGGTATTTCGGCCAAACGGGGAAATTCGGTCAGGACTGATTGATGAAATTGTGGACCAGGTTGATATGGATCACCTGATTTTTGAAGCTCCACAGAAACAGCAGCAGGTCTGGTTTATTAAAAAATTCGGTTCGAATGTAAATCTTGGTAATATACAGCCGGCCGAAGTAATACCGTTGGAAACACTTCGTTTAGGTCTTCGTGGTGATACATTGTTCGAATTCTTTTCGTTGGATGGAAGCCTGGGGCAATTCGATATAAGTTCCGACGAATCCATAGGGGATAAAGAATCTCAATAGTTATTTAACAGAATAAAAGAGAATGAAAGTACTATATGCAGCTGCAGAAATTTCGCCTTTTGCCAAGATGACAAATACGGCCGATCTATTACGTTTTTTACCGGCCTCGTTACAGGATAAAGGTTTTGAAATCAGAATATTATTACCAAAATACGGATCCATAAACGATCGGAGAAACCGGCTTCATGAAGTAATCCGTTTAAGCGGTATTGAAGTACAGGTCGGTGATAAAGTTGAAAGTATGCGTATCAAGGTTGCCAGTATTCCTAATGCGAAGCTGCAGGTTTATTTTCTGGACAACGATACTTATTTCGAGAGAAAAGGACTATTTCAGGATCCAAAATCCAATAAATTCTATCCGGATAATGATCAAAGATTAGTTTTCTACAATAAAGGCGTGCTTGAAACAGTTTTAAAACTTGGGTGGAAACCGGATATCATCCACTGTCATGATTGGGCTTCTGGGTTTATTCCCGTATTTTTGAAAACAGTTTATAAGGATGTGGATATTTTTAAAGAAACTAAAGTAATTTATAATTTGCATACTCCAGTAAATCATGGTTTATTTGATGACTCCATACTCGAATATATGGGGTTGCCGAAAGATTTTAATGTCGATGAAGTAAAATCTGACGGGAAGATAGACTTTATTAAGGCCGGGTTACGTTACTCGGATTATGTAGTTACTGGTAATGAAATTAGAAATGAGTTTGACCAGTCCTTCAAAGATTTGAACATTGAGCCTATCAAGATTCAAGGTTCACCACAAGATATCTCCAGCAAGTTTTCTGATTTATACCGGGAAATAGGCGGAGAAGATTAATAGAACAGAGCTTTATACACGATTAATTGTAGCCCCCATTGGTTTTTATAAGTAGAACGTTGCGCAAGATCGCAAAACTGTCACCTGTTATCATTGCAATAGTAACGACTGTATTTTTGTACAGTTGCGAAAAGAATGGCATTGTCGGACCGAAACTGGTTCCTTCAAATGCTATTGTTTCGATTGACACTATACCCCTCAGTCAATTTGAAGCAAGCAATATTGATGTTTTTAGTGGAAATCTGACTAATTTTTCTGCTGGTATGTATAATGATAAGCTGTTTGGTGATTTGACCGCAACGGGACTGGTTCAGCCAACATTACTGGACTCCGGTTTGGTGGATACTATCACCCCGAGTACTAAAATGTTTTTGCGCTTCAGAATAAATGATGTTTATGGTGATACTAATAGTACCATAAATTTTGATTTAGTTGAAGCAAGCCGCCGCTGGAGGGGAAAATCCTGGCGGCTGGATTCTATTCCGCCGGTTACAAATCATGTTATTACATCATTTTCTGTTCCTCATACCGATTCATTGGATGTTGTTTTGCCGCAGAGTTATGTCACTAAATACCGTGACATATACTATACCAGTGGTGGGAAAACCGTAAGAGATTCATTATTTAATGAAAAAATGCCCGGATTTATCATCGTTCCCAAAAGCCAGGGCAAAATTGTTTCTTTTGACGGTTATAATTCCCGCTTAATAATAGAGACAGGGGTCGATACTTCTGTTACCAATCCCGCAACTTGGGCGTATAGTCTGCAACGGGCAAATGAACCACAATTGCCTGACAGCCTGATGCAAACGTATTCAACTTTTGAAAGAGTGCCAAGTGCTAAAATTGAGGTTACTTCCGATACAACCATTTCTTTAGACGGTACTTCCATTGGAACTAAGTCATTGTCTCGTGTTCAGTTGGTGATGTATGAAGATTCCACTAAAATGCAATCAAGTTTACCTTCCGGCAATGTTCGTCCTGTTGTTTCCAGAATGGATGTTTATTATATGGAGGGCGATCAGATTGAATTTGATGTTTTGAAAGGGCCTATTACAAATGGGTATGCCTACAGGGATTCAACCGATGGCTCTTATCGTCTGGATTTGACGAGTAATGTGGATGACATTTTGCTTGGAAAATCGAACCCGGGAAGATTCTACTTTTTGCCCCAAATGAATGACGGCACGATTCATTCGTTACTGATAACAACGAATAAAGCCGGGAATCGTTATCCAAAATTGATAGTAACCTCTGTAAAACAATAAGAAACGTTTGAAGAAATTAAGCTTTACCATACTATTTTGTTTTTTATTCACCGTAATTGGAAAAGCTCAAAGTATGTTGAGTAGCGGTTCGCTTTATTCCTATTACGGAATAGGAACCCTTAATGATTACCGGGATCCCAATGCCGGAGGTATGGGATTATCGGGTATTGCTGTTTTTAACCAGGTTTCAAACCTCGCGAACCCGGGTATTTGGGGTAATGCGGTTCTGACTTCCGGAACCGGTGGGTTTTATATCAACAATATCCGTTCAAATGATAATGTTGGAAATACTGAAAAGACGAATTTAAATGCCGCGCAGTTTCAGTTAGTATTACCTTTGAAAAAAGATAAATTTGGATTGTCCCTCGGAATGTTTCCTATATCAAGTTCCAATTATAATTATCAATACCAGGGAACGTTCAGCGCGGCCCAGACAGGACTTGGAACCGAACTTAATTACATAACTCAAAACCATGGAACCGGTGGAATTAATTACCTGGAGCTCGGTTTTGGATGGAAAATCTACAAAAATCTGTCTATTGGCTACGCCCCGTCTATCGTTTTTGGTTTGTTAAAAGATCAGGTATCCACCAATTTTGATCTGGCCAATTATCAATCGACACGATATAATAAACAAGTTTCTAATGTTGGATTTGGTAACAGGATTGGAATTTATTATCAAAAAGCTCGTATTTTCAATAAAAAAGATCTGTTATCTTTAGGTGCTACTGTCGATTTACCTGTGCATCTGAATTCGAAAAAATCGATTGAATATTATGTACAAAATAGTAGTGGTACTTCAATTAATTCGACTCAGGATTTGGCGAATGGCAGCATGTACCTGCCACTCAGAGCTGGTTTTGGAGCTTCTTATTGGTTTTCACAACGCGTAATGTTGGGATCAGAAATATTATATCAAAAGTGGAGTGATTTCAGAGGTCTTCCGGGTCAAAATGTTTCCACTTTGAATGCCACGTTGAAAGATCGTGCCCGGTTTGGCTTGGGTGTACAATTAATGCCAAAAGAAAGTATCAACAGTACCTTTTTTAAAAGATTATCTTACCGGTTGGGGATGTCTTACGACACCGGTTATTTAAAATTAAATGGAAAAAATATTCAAACGATGTTAATTTCCGCTGGATTGGGAATTCCTTCTACAAAGTCCGGGTCTATTAATATAAATTTTGATTATGGGATGAGGGGCACAACTAGTAACAATCTTGTAAGGGATAGAATATTTTCAATTAGATTATCGTTTAATTTATCAGAGTTTATGTTTTTTAAGCAGAAAATCCAGTAGCAACATAGAACCAACAAAATCATGAAGAAGATCATTAGCCTATTCGCAATTTCACTTTTTGCGTTTACAGGATTAGCCATGGCTCAACAGCAGGATTCCATACCACCTGCTCCATACGGTTTGAGTCCATTAGAGGTATACTCTATATTTTCAGAAAGTTACAAAAATAACGATTATGAGACCGCTCTGCCATATGGCCGCTGGTTATTAATTGCACACCCGAAAAAACTGCCACAATTACCACAATACGATGGTCCAAGCGTTTTTTCTCGTATGATTGATATTTACGGCTCTTATGCTAAGAAGCAAACCGACCCAACCTTAAAGACAGCTTATTATGATTCTGCTTTAGCTCTTTATGGTAAAGTTTTTGCCACCTTTAGCAGTAAAGATATTGATTCCTTTGACTGGCATTTGCAACGAGGCCGTTTTTATCAAAGTCATTCCGACTTTTTACAAAGCGGTATTGATAGTGCCAATGTTGATTATATGGACGATTTTAACCAGGATCCGAAACGGATGACCCAAATGGGAAAAGGTTATTACGTTCAATTATTAGTGAATTACATGGTTTCTAACGGCGAAAAAGATAAGGCAGTAGCTATTATGAAGAAAGCTCAGCCTTTCGCCAATAAGGAAACACAGGATTATTTTGCAAAAGTTAGTAATCAAATATTTAGTACTCCTACTGAACGGATTACATATTTAAAGAGCAAAATCGCATCAGATGCAAGTGATACCGCTTCAATGGGTGAATTATACGACTTGTATCGTCAGCAACAGGACTACAACAGGGCTAAAGCAATGGCTCAGCGTTTATATAAAATGAATGCAAACTTTGATAATGCTAAACGCCTTGGGAATATTGCTACGGATAATGCAAACTACAAAGATGCCATCACGTACTACAAAGAGGCTCTAAATAAAGCCAAAACCGTATCAGAAAAGAAACAGGTAGTATTGGGTATTTCAGAAAATTATATCAATTTAGATGAATTGCCCGAGGCAAGAAAATATGCCCGAATGGGTATGAAAGTAGATCCAAAATGGGGACAGCCATACTTGAAGATGGCTAAAATCTATGCCCAGGCTGTAAACGATTGTGGTGGTTCAAACATGACCCGTCTGGATAAAGTCGTTTACTGGTTAGTATTAGATTATTTGGATAAAGCCAAAAGAATAGATCCCTCAACAGCCGGAACCGTTGCACAACAATATAAAGTATATGAACAGGCGACTCCTTCTGTTGAAGAAAAATTCTATGAAAATTGGAAGAAAGGACAGAAAATAAAAGTCGATGCCAGTCTGAAAAAATGTTATGGCTGGATTGATGAAACAACTACCGTTAGGTAATTAGATTGTAATTATCTCATCTTTAGTTTTTTTAAACATTTCGATATCGTATATTATAGAATAGTTGGATGTGCTCAGCTATTCTATAATATGTCACAATGCCCCCTTTTTGACATATCTAAGTGCTTTTAATAAGTCTCGGTAAATAAGCACGTTTATATTTCCAGTATCAAAAAATCGTATTATGAATCATTCCAAGGGTAAAAATACCAGAAAGAAATTTAAAAAGAAGAAGAATAATCGTTCCAAACAGAATAACAATGGAGCCGTAGTACCTGAATTCATCAATAATCAGAATGTTATTTTTGGTGGCCGATACTCCGGAATCATTGAAATAAATTCTAAAGGTTATGGTTTTTTAAGGAAAAAAGACCATGAATTTACTGCGAGCAGTAACGACATCATCGTATTTCCCGAGGAAGTAATTCATTACAATTTGCGTCCGGGCCTGGAACTTGAAGGAGAGTTTGAGCAGGATCAAAAAGGTAACCGCCACATAAGAAGCATTGAGAAGATAAATAATAAACCGACGGTTATGTGGATGAAAGTACCTTACTTTGAGCATCAAACGCCAATAATGCCTGATGAACAAATTCGATTATCGAAAAATCCGAATGAAATCGAAATGCGTGTAGTCGATCTGATAGCACCCATTGGAAAAGGACAACGTGCTTTGATTGTAGCTCCGCCGCGTAGTGGAAAAACCGTTTTATTGAAAGAAATTGCCAAAAGCGTTGACGAATATCATCCCGATATACATTTAGCGATTTTATTGGTCGATGAACGTCCGGAAGAAGTAACCGATTTTATCAGAACAACTAAAGGAAAAGTATTCGCGTCTTCAAATGATAAACCGACAAGTAGCCATATCAGAATATCGGAACTTGCATTAGGTTATGTCAAGAGAAAAGCTGAAGAAGGTGAAGATGCTGTTTTATTAATTGATTCTTTAACACGACTCGGGCGTGCTTATAATGCCGCTCAGAGTAACAGCGGACGTACATTGTCCGGTGGCTTGGATATCAGGGCCCTGGAAATACCGAAAAAGATTTTTGGTTCTGCCCGAAATATCGAAGGGGGTGGTTCATTGACGATTATTTCAACCTGTTTGGTTGAAACAAATTCCCGCATGGATGATCTCATTTTTGAAGAATTTAAAGGAACCGGTAACATGGAGCTGGTTCTCGACAGGGAACTGGCCAACGATCGCGTATTTCCAGCCATCAATATTGCTGCCAGTGGTACTCGTAACGAGGATAAATTTATAGAAGAGTCAATGGATGAACGAAATATGGTTCGTCGTTATCTGCTGAAAAAGTCCCCAAAAGAATCCATGCAAAGCTTATTGCAGGTTCTGAGCCGCACTAAAAGCAACGAAGAGCTTCTGAATCAGATAGCTGCCTACGGTTAATTAGGTTATTAGGCCCAAAGGTTTAAAAAGGCTTTTTAGAGCGATTTTATCGGCTATAAGACACATCGTTCATATAGCCGATAATAATATAAAAGCGTAATACTTGTGTTGTTGCCTGAATAAATATTAGCAAAAGACTAATAAACCTGCAGACTTGGATCGATAACTCTTGCCCATGAATTAATTCCACCCACCAGGTTTTTAGGATTATGAAAACCATTGGCCTGCAAAATATGACAGGCACGGGCACTTCTTCCACCGGTACGGCAATGGACAATAACTTCCTGATCTTTGTATTCTTCCAGTTCATCCAGGTGATTCATAAGTTCGCCCAACGGGATAAGCTTTCCCCCTAAATTCGAAACTTTGTATTCGAAAGGTTCACGGACATCCAATAGGAGAAAGTTTTCATTTTTATCGATTTTTTCCTTTAATTCTTCGACAGTAATTTCCTGTATGTTCATATTGTGATTAGTAGAATTTAAGCTTTGTTTAATGTTCGTAATGAAATCAGAGAGAGACATAATAGTTTAACTGAGGTTATAACGGTCGAGCTTAAATTGCCGGCCGAGATATATTTTCCGGGCTTCTTCATCCTTTGCCAGAAAGTCAGCGGATCCTTCTTTTAGAATCCGGCCTTCAAACATCAGGTATGCCCGGTCTGTTATTGCTAATGTTTCATGAACGTTATGGTCGGTAATTAAAATACCGATATTTTTGCTTTTGAGAGAAGAAACAATTTCCTGAATATCTTCAACAGCGATGGGATCAACCCCGGCAAAGGGTTCATCCAGTAAAATAAATTTTGGTTGTGTAACGAGCGCACGTGCTATTTCCGTACGCCGGCGTTCACCTCCTGATAAACTGTATCCTTTATTATTGACAACGGTCTGTAAGTTAAATTCTTCAATGAGACGATCAACCCGTTCTTTCATTTCGCTTTTGGAAATGGGGAAAAACTCCAGGATTGTTTCCAGATTTTCTCTGACCGTCAGATTCCTGAAGACACTGGCTTCCTGTGATAAATAACCGATTCCCAGGCGGGCTCGCTGATACATCGGGCGGGGTGTAATATTGTTTTCATCAAGAAAAATAGAGCCTTTCTCCGGTTTTATCAGTCCGACAAACATATAAAAAGTGGTAGTTTTTCCAGCCCCATTCGGTCCGAGCAAACCAACAATTTCCCCCTGATGCACGTTGATAGAAACGTTGGAAACGACGGTTCTTTTTCGGTAACGCTTGGTCAAATCTCTGCAATGTAATTTCAAACGTTCCGGGTTGGTATCCATATTCAAAAGGAATATTGATGAACATCTTCAATAAGTCGGGTCATGAGCTGAATACCGGCATCAATGTCTGCTTTAGAAGCTGTTTCAACGGTGCTGTGCATATATCTTGCAGGCGTTGAGATACAGGAAACGTGTGCGCCTACCCCCGTCAGATATTGAATGGCCGAAGTATCCGTTCCGCCGGCTGTTAAAATTTCTCTTTGCCAGGGTATCTGGTTTTCCAGAGCTGTTTTTTCCATGAAAGCAACAAGTGTGGGTGTACTAATCACGCTGCTATCCATAATCTTAATTGCTGTTCCTTTACCCAGAGTTGTACACTGATTATGGGCCTCATTTCCGGGTGTGTCGTTTGCAAGTGTTAAGTCGAGTGCAATACCAATTTGAGGCTGAATATGATTTGCAGCTACCCGTGCACCACGTACACCTACTTCTTCCTGGACGGTAAATACGCCATAAAAATCGCATTGTGTTGACGAAGCCTGGCGTATTGCTTCCAGAAGAATGTAAACCGATAACCGGTTATCAAGCGATTTTCCTGTAATACAATCACCGAGTTCCCTGAGATCTCTTTCCCGGGTAACCGGAGTTCCTAATGGCACGAGTTCTTTTACCTTTTCGGAGGGCAAACCGACATCAATAAAAAAATCTTCTAATTTTGGGGCTTGTTTCCGTTCTTCGGGAGATTGAGAATGTATAGCTTTGGTTCCTATGACACCTAACAAATCCTGTTTGCCATGAACGATTACTCGTTGAGTAGATAATGTCTTTGGGTCGAAACCTCCTAAATTATGAAAACGAATGAATCCCTTGTCGTCGATATACTTGGTCATCAGCGAGATTTCATCTAAATGGGCGGCAGCCATTACTTTGGTTTTGCCACCTTTTTTTCGAACAATTAGATTTCCAATTCCATCTACTTCAAAAGAATCTACATAATCTTTTAATTCAGCGACGATGAAATCTCGAATTTTATGTTCGAAACCAGGTGCCCCTGGAATTTCAGATATTTTTTTAAGAAGGTTTACGTCCATTTGCTTTTATACTGCTTCTAATGCCCTGATAACGGAATCAAAAATGAATTTTCCATCCGTAGAACCTAATTCTGATTCAACCACACGTTCAGGATGGGGCATCATACCCAAAACATTTCTGTTCGTGTTACATATGCCGGCGATATTGGCTAACGATCCGTTTGGGTTTGATTCTTCGTTAACATTTCCATTTCCATCACAATAACGAAAGACAATTTGATTATTGTCTTCGAGGGATTTCAGTGTATCGCTATCGGTGTAATAATTTCCTTCACCGTGGGCAATGGGCAGAGTCAGGACTTTATCTTTGGGTATAGCGTTGGAAAATGGAGTATCATAGTTTTCACAACGTATATGAATATTTTTGCAGATAAAACGCAGGTTTTGATTTTTCAGCAAAACACCGGGTAATAATCCGCTTTCGACGAGTATTTGAAATCCATTGCAGATACCAATGACACGTCCGCCTTTGTTTGCAAAATCAATAACGGATTGCATAACCGGAGAAAAACGGGCAATAGCGCCGGAACGTAAATAGTCACCATAAGAAAAGCCTCCGGGTAAAATCAGAACATCAAAGTTATCCAGATGTGTTTCTTTATGCCACACAAACCTGCTTTCGGCTCCCATTACATGCGCAGCGGCATGGTAAGCATCATGATCGCAGTTAGAACCGGGAAATACTACTACACCAAATTGAATAGACAATGTTCAGCCCTCTATTTCAGTTATTAATTGGATTTCCAGCAAAATGCTGTTCTTTTCAAAACATTCTTCAAATGTACCTTCGTACGCTATCGCCTTACCATCATTATGAACTTTCAATGTAATTTCTTCCGCTTTTGAAATATCACAACGCAATGCTTTTATCAATTGATTGATAACTTCATCGAATGTGTGGATATCATCATTATACAATATAAGTTTCCAGGGATGTGCTTCTTCAACCTTAACTTGTACCGATGGCTTTTCAACAATTCCTGGTTGATTTTGTAATTTTGGTTCCGATGGGGTCATAAGTAAGTTACTGTTCCTTTGAAACCTGAATTTCGTAATCTTCCATTACCGTATTTGCAAGTAATTGCTCACTGGCTGTTTTTGCGACTTCGTAAGCTTTTTCTTCGTTTTCGGCATTGATATTTAATTCAATAACCTTTCCAATTCGTACCTGGTTGATATTGGCAAGACCCAAATTTTGCAGCGCGTGATGAGTGGCTTTTCCCTGGGGATCTAAGATGGACTTTCGAAGTGTTATAGTGACCTTAGCTTTGTACATGTATAAATAATTTATGATGATATTGAGTTTTAACCCATACTGATTAACATATAAAGTTAACGCATATTCTCTTTAGCTGCTACCTTATTCATGTGAATCAATATCTCTTCGACCGTATCTTCTGAGTCTGATAGCCCAAGAGTCAACCAAAGAACATCGTTCCACCGGCGAAACCATGTCAGTTGTCGCCTGGCATAACGCCGTGTGTTTCGTTTTATTAACGAAACGGCTTCATCAAGAGGTTTGTTTCCCTGTAAATAAGAAATTATTTCGCGATAGCCAACCGTTTGCAGTGCATTTAGTTCCGGATTGTAGCCCATTTCCAGGATGTGTTTAACCTCATCCACTAAGCCCAATTCAATCATATTATCGACCCGGGAATTGATTCGCTGATGCAATTCGGTGCGTTCCCGGTTACAAACAAACACAATAGTATCATCAGGAGGAGAGATCGGTTCATTTCGATGGTGAAAAGAACTAAATGGACGTCCGGTTTGCATATAAACATCCAGCGCCCGGTAAATTCGTTGCCGGTTCATGCCATCCATTTTTTCGGCATATTCGGGATCAACGGATTTCAGCTCGTTATACAGATCAGAGATACCGGTTTCCTGATCCCTTTTTTTAAGGATTTGTAAATTTTCATCCGAACTTGCGGGCACATCGTCAAATGGCTGCAAGAGGGACTGAACATAAAGCGTACTTCCACCGACATATAAGATATGCGCATGTTGTTTTGTTATTTCATTTTCCCAGTTCCGGCATCTATTGAGAAAGGCGGAGGCATTATCATCCATGTCCGGTGTTAAATTTGAGATATTATAATGCTTAATTTCAGCGAGGTACGATTCAGAAACTTTACCGGTGCCAATATCCATAAACCGGTAGCACTGGCGGGAATCCGCTGATATAATCGGAATGCCAAATTTCCTGGCTAATAAGATGGATATTTCCGTTTTGCCGACTGCCGTTGGGCCGGTTAGTATAATTCTCAAAACAACAGGTTTTTAGTTATCAAATCGGGATCTAAAGTCATTTTCTTTTCGGAGGTTTAATAGCAACTCTGACGGAAATCCGGTGCGTAAAACCAAGGTCCTTTGTTATTCCTGAAAAACTCGCGAATCCATAATTAATGTGGACGTGCCCAATCATCAGTCCGGCTCCCAGGGTTGGAGACATGTATAAATGGGATGATCGGTCGGTACTGAAATCCGTTAAACCGGCCCTGAGTGCTACATGATTTTTATAGGAAACTTCTGCCCCAAAATGAGGTTCAAAACTGATTCTGCCAACATTGATATCGTAGGACCGGCGATTTTCAAATAATATGTCTGTATCAAGCGATGTCACCAACTGGATATCATTAAAATGAAACGTTTTGCTGATCCCTGTTTTAACTGAGGGCAGAACAATTTCATTTTGTCCGGTAGGCATCGCATTTCCGAGCAGTGTCAGCTTTTGTAGTGCTGCACGATTGATATCCCAGAATTTAAAAAGGGTCGGGATATTCATAAGATTCAAACCCCAGTTCAGTAATTTGGAACGATATAATATTCCAAAATCGAGGCTATAACCCCATGCACTGGCAAAAGGACCTATTTTGCTGTGAAGAATTTTAGCGGTGGTTCCCCATGACAGTGAAGAGGAAAAAGGTTTGGAATATGAAATAAAAAAAGCGTAATCGTTATCGCTAAACTCGGGAAAAACAGTATTCGGACCCGGAATCGGTTGATTTCCATTTGGATCCCAGACAGCAAGCGTATTTTTTATCCCGTCGACTCCCTGCCGGAAAAAACTTAAAGCCAGGACACCGTCACCGGTAGAAACAGGAAAAGAAACAGCCCCGTAATCGTACCCGACAATACCATTGAAACGTTCGGAATGCATATAAGCGACTTCAATCCTTTTTAAATCAGCTAAACCCGCGGGATTCCAATACCCGGCAGTGACATCATTTACCAGGGAAACATAGGCACTTCCCATTCCAAGCGGGCGCGCCCCGCCACCGACTGATAAAAAATCGCCCCCATACTTTGCCTGAACGAAGCTTTGTGAGAAAGCCGCCGTTGAAAAAAGAAAGAAAGGGACGATTGAAATGAAGAAACATTTCAACATCACAGAAAAAACGATATGTTTAGTCCTAATCAATAGTATGGGCAGCTGAATCGGGTTGGTAATTAATATTCACAAAAGTTAAGGAATTAATCGTATCGAATTAAGTTAAAAAGGAAAAAAACGTAAAATATGCTTAAAATCAGGTGTCTGGGTTGATACGATTAATTCATTCCTGTTTCTGTATAATTTCGAGAATTTTTAATCTTGAAACCGTTAATTTACACCTCATAAGTGAACATTGTATTTTAGGAAATTGCGGGTTATCTGGTTGCACTCTGAGCCAGTATTTGTTAGTATACATTACATTTTAAAAGATAGACAGAGCATTTCCTATTTAATTGAAAAGCAATTATTTTCAGGTATTTACTAAATATTAATCAGGAAGTTTAGGCACACACATTATGAAATTCAGTATTTCAAGCGGAGAATTGGTAAAAGGCCTTTCGGCTGTCAATGGGGCTGTTCCCAACAAAGCGACACTGCCGATATTAGAAACTGTGTTATTCGAAACGGAAGACGGTCAATTGAAATTAACAGCCACGGACCTTGAAATTTCCATCATCGAATATGTTGAAGCCAATATAGAAGAAGATGGTTCGGTCGCCATTCCGGTACGCCGTTTATTGGAAACGCTGCGTCAGTTACCGGATATTCCGGTGGTATTTATCGTAGACGATCGTAACCAGATTCAATTTAAAACCGATCGTGGTACTTATAAGCTGATAGGTGAAAAAGGGGAAGAATTTCCTGCCGTTCCTTCGCTGGAAAACGGGCATACCTTACATCTTGAAACCGAGTCTCTCAAAGATGCCATTCATAAGACCAGCTTCGCCGTTTCAAACGACGACCTGAGGCCGGCTATGATGGGTGTCTATTTCCAGGTCGGGACTGAAGGCAGCAAAGTTGTTGCGACCGACGGACACCGTTTGGTTCGTTTGTTGCAAAAAGATATGGTTTCTGAAAAAGATCTGAGTTTTATTGTGCCAGAGAAAGCTTTGTCACTGGTATTAAAATCATTAAGTGATAATGCCACTGATATGACGGTAACCGATGATCACGTTCGTTTCCACAGCGGTAATACGATCGTAGTGACTCGTTTGATTAATGAACAATATCCGAATTACGAGTCGGTCATTCCGAGAGAGAATGACAAGGTGATGAAAATCAGCAAAGAAGAGATGCTGGCAACCGTCAGACGCGTGTCTATATTTTCAAGTACCACAACACGGCAGATTCGTCTTCAGCTTGGTAATGATGAAGTCGAAATTTGTGCCGAAGATATTGATATGAGCAGTGAAGCCAAAGAAACTATCGGTTGTGAGTACAGCGATGGTGAGATGGTTATCGGTTTTAATGCAAAATACCTGGCGGATGTTTTGAATAATGTGGATGATGAAGATGTTCGCTTTGAATTTTCCACTCCAAACCGGGCCGGTATCGTTAAGCCTTCGGCACAAAACGACAAGCAGGAAATGCTAATGCTTGTAATGCCGGTGATGCTCAATACTTATGCCTGATGAAATAAGAGAGCCGATTCTTACCATAACGACCGATTTCGGGAGTCGGGATCAATATGTGAGCGCCATGAAGGCAGTGATACTCAACATAGCTCCCAGAGTACGTTTTATCGATGTTTCCCATGATATTCCGCCGCAGGATATCATGGCCGGGGCATGGGTTCTCAAAAATTCCGCTTTTTTATATCCACCGGAAACAGTTCATTTATTTGTGATTGATCCGGGCGTCGGTACCCTTCGTAAGCCGGTTGCCGCCCGAATAAAGAACCAGTTATTTGTTGGCCCGGATAACGGATTACTTTCCCTGATTGCCGATCAAATGGATTATGAGGCATATGAACTGAATAATCAGGATTACTGGTTCGATGAACATTCCCAAACCTTTCACGGGCGGGATATCTTTGCACCGGTTGCGGCTCATCTTTGCAACGGAATTCCACTGGAAAAGCTTGGCGATCCTATCAAAGAACTCGTTACTTTTCGCTGGGCTCTGCCGATAGCGGATGATGAAGGAATCCAGGGCTGGGTGGTACACATTGATCACTATGGTAATCTTATTACCAATATTTCCCATGACTTGTTTGAGCAATCAGCAGGAAGGCACAAGCTGAAAATATTTATAGGCAACACTATCATCCATGAATTGGTAGATACTTTCGGAAATGTCGCCGAAGGCGAGGCCGCGGCTATTTTTGGCAGTTCCGGGATGATGGAGATTATTGTGAACAAGGGGAATGCCGAACGCATGCTCGGTGTACAAAAAGGGGCACCTGTTTCGATTATGTTCCAGGGCTGAAAGTATTTGGAACACAGATGACGCGGATAAAGCGGATTTTCGCGGAATAAAATTTTGAACCGGGATTTGTGGGATTCAGTGATTAGCTGGATTTTTTTTCATTTGAAAAATTGAGAGCAATAACCCAATACTTTTAAATCAGTTCATTTGATTAGTTATTTATTCCGTAAGAATCCGCGTTATCCGTGTTCTATATATATGTGATATTTGAAACAAGAAATTATAGGTGTCGTAAACTTGTTTATAAATAAACGTTAAAAATCAGGCAGCCAATGATTCAGCCCATTACCTTACGTTCGCCCAAATATGATGAAGTATCCATCATTGTTCCGGTAGAGGCTGCAGACCTGGCCAGAACATTTTCCGGCACGATTTGTTCCCGCAGAGGGGATGAATATGAAATCAAAAATAACATCATTGATTTGATTGGCGGGAACCGGGAGGTAAAGAATCTTGCTCATCTGACAAACGAATGGAATGTAACCGCCTCGGTTTATGAAGATTACTGGAGGAAAAATGCGGTGAGCTGGTTGTCGGGACAGGAATTTCCGCTGAAAGCTGAAAAAGAACTAATGCGGAAATGGCTGGTGCCCAAAAAGGAAGGAAAATACCTGGATATCGGTTGCTCTACCGCTTTATATTCACGGTTTTTATTGAAAAACCAGAAAGATATAACCGTAGTGGCGATGGATTATGCGATGCCGATGATGTTAAAAGCGCGCGATAAAATTCTCAAAGAATCTCTTTCTTTATACTTGTTGCGTGCCGATGCCCATAATATGCCGTTTTTTAAAGAAACATTTGATGGATTAGTCAGTGGTGGAACATTAAATGAGCTATATGATCCACGAAAGGTACTTTATGAATCCCGCAGAGTTATTAAAAAAGGCGGGTATTTCTTTATTATGCACCTGCTTACAGCCGATACCTGGTACGGACGAATCCTACAGGAACCGACGAAGCTTGGCGGAGCTAAATACTGGACGTTAAATGAAAGCAATGCCTTGTTTGCGCAGGCTGGATTTGTCGTTGAAAAACAGGAGAAGAAAGGGATCGTTTGTTTTACGCTGTTGCGGGCGGTGTAGATTATTTTCGAGGCACCGAGGCACACGAAAAATTAGGAATGTTGAATTTTAAATTTTGAATGGTACCCTTAGTTTGCGGAACTGGACATAGGTTGTGGTGGTGAAGTTTGAAAAACACCAATCAAGCTTCTTTACATCATTACCATCTCGGTGTCATGTCCGACGCTGCCCGGGTATCCAATAAGGCAATGCGTTGGCAACCAATATCTGAGATGTCGCAAGTTTGTAACTTGTGATGAACGTCACATTCCCCTCCTATGGAGGATTAGGGTGCCGGTAATTAGCAATTAGATAGTACCAAGAGCCAATTTTTTGGTTGCGCCTTATGTATATATCGGCTATTCTGTCAATGTATTCATCAGATAGTATAAATAAGACTACAGCTATAAACCAATTATATAGCTTTCTTTACAATTAAATTTATCATCAAGAGAGAAAATGAATTTTCATTTTAAAGTCTATTTATTATTAGTCCTTGCCGGCTTTTTGTTGTTTGGTTGTCATGACACGGTGGACTCAACCCGATTAAATGTTGATTTAAATATCCCGCCTTCAGAAAATTTTGATGCCTATTACGGATTCTGGAGTCCGGATGGTTCTAAAATCTATTTTCAGCATAACGAGCCATTGGGAACCAATCCTGGGCCGGGCCTTTTGGATGAGTTGTGGGAATTAAATCTAAAAACCGGTCAGCGACACATGATCCATTCGGGACGGATTTTGAATGCGGATATCAGTCCCGACGGGAAATGGTTTGTTTTTCATAGCTTTTCCCTGCCGGAATATTTATATAAAGTCAGAAGTGACGGAACCGGACTTCAAAAACTTATGGGGCCGGATTCCCCAAATCCCGATTGGAAATATACAATGCTTGGACGATGGTCCCCAGATGGAAAGCAAATTATGTTTACCGTCGATGCGGGAATCCCTCGTGGGGTATCGTTAATGGATAGTAGTGGTACAAATGCACACATTATAATTCAATATGGTGGTGATGTACGTTGGTTTCCAGATGGAAAACGGATTGTGTATATCAATTGGGATACTACGCAAGTTACGGGTCGGAGGCGTCAGATTTACATGGCTAATTCCGATGGTAGTAAAATCCGAAAAATTACGGATTTGCCACACTCTGATTATATTGGTGAACCTATGCCATCACCAGATGGAACCAAAATAGTCTTTGATAATATCGGTATAAATAATAATCAAGAACTTTTTATAATAAATTCTGACGGATCTAATATCGAACAAATAACAGAGGGCTTGGGTTATGTGAGACGTCCTGAGTGGAGCCCAGATGGGAAAACAATTTTGTTTTCCAGGATAATCGATAATGTTTCCAATAGATTATACTTTCTTGATATGGCTACACATCAGGTAACCCCTGTATTTCCTGCCAAATAATGTATTAGAATAAAAGTTTTGAATATATTTCTATCACTGAAATTTTAAGTGGAATAAAGTAGAAATTCCCTCCCTTGGAGGGGGCAAGGGTGGGTGAATTTTTTATGAAATCCCGTTATTCATCTCGAAAAAATACCCCTGATATAAGTCAAACCACACTATTACATCCGTTCAGGGGCATTAATACCCAGAATAGTCAACCCGTTGGCTATGATTTGTACCAGCGCTTCCATGAGGGACGTCCGGGCATAAGCCAGCTCTTCACTCTCACCGAGAATATGACAATGATGATAAAACTGGGTAAAGTTACTCGCCAATTCATTCAAATAGGTAATCAGACGGTGGGGTTCTTTGTGAAACGCGCTTTGCTGAATGACTTCCGGGAAATTCAGCATTGATTTAATGAGCGCGATTTCAGCTTCATGTGTCAGCAAACTTAAATCAGGTACTCCTTCAAATTCGTATTCGTCGTCCACTTTGCGCAGGATACTTTTGATGCGGGCATGAGCGTATTGCAGGTAAAATACCGGGTTTTTCTCACTGGCTTCCTTAGCCTGATCGATATCGAATTCCAGGTGGGTGGTCGGGGAACGCATCAAAAAGAAAAACCGGGTGACATCCGAGCCGACTTCGTCCATTAATTCATCTAAAGTGACGAAATTGGCTTTACGTGGTACTCATTTTGAATGGCTTGCCGTTTTTAATTAAGGTCACAAACTGGTAAACGAGCACATCCACTTTGGTATCGTCGTAGCCCAAAGCACGAATACCGGACAAAACATCCGGGTAGGTAGCAATATGATCCGCCCCGAAAATATCAATACATAAATCGTATTTACGGTCGAGCTTATTGGCGTGGTACGCAATGTCCGGCAGACGATAGGTCGGTTCGCCGGTACTTTTTATCAGGACGGTATCTTTATCCTTGCCAAATTCGGTCGTTTTGAACCAGGTGGCGTCGTCCGCTTCATAAACGAGGCCTTTTTCGCGAAGTTTGGCGACCACTTCATCGATGGCACCATTGACATATAAATCGTGCTCGTTGAAAAATTTATTCATTCGGATATTCATCCGTTCCAGGGTAGACTGTATGTCTTTGAAGATTTCTTCCTGGGCAACGTTTTTAAACTCGGTATAATCGTCGGTATCCTTTAAAGAATCACCTTTCTCGTCAAGCACAGCCTGGGCGATATCGATGATATATTCACCTTCATATCCGCCTTCAGGAAACTCGGCTTTCAATCCTAATAACTCCATGTAACGGGCGCGGACACTTTCGCCCAATACACGCATCTGGCGTCCGGCATCATTGAAATAATATTCCCGATCAACATCGGCACTCGTCCATTCGTACAGACGTGCCAGTGTGTCGCCCAGAACCGCGTTGCGTCCATGTCCGACGGTTAACGGCCCGGTTGGATTGGCACTGACAAATTCGATAAGTATGCGTTTTGATTTATTGGAATCGGAACGTCCAAAAGATTTGGAATCAGCTAAAATTTCTTCCAACTGGTTGTACAGCCAATTGTCAGCGAAACGAAAATTGATAAAACCCGGTCCGGCTATTTCAACAGATTTGATTTTTTTATCACTGTATTCCAGGTTGGCAACCAGTTGCTCGGCAATTTTTCGGGGCGACATTTTGAGGGGACGTGCCAGAAGCATGGCAATATTGGTGGATACATCTCCATGTTCGGGGATTCGTGGCTGTTCAATCTGAATCTCCGGTAGTTGTTCTAAGCCTTCGAATTTTTGCAGGGCTTTGGTAATAATTTGTATCAGGTAATCCTTCATTCCGCTACTTTTTTGAGGGTAAATATAAGACTTTATAGCGGAAGCTTTCACCTATTTTTATGGATGTGTGGAATTAAAAGAATCATAAGAATTATGAATGTTGAATTATGAATTTTGAATGGGAAAATGGAAATAGGGATAACAGGAATCCGGAGGACGAAGAGCGAAGCTGTTTTCGGTCTCCGTTTTTCATATCCCGTCCTTCGTATTCACTTATTCATCAGGCCGCGGGCTCGAAGGCTGGTGAAATCGTGTCCGGCTATGATCACGTGATCTTCGAGAGCTATGCCCAGCAGTTTGCCCGACTCGGATATTCGTTTGGTTAGCTGGATATCGGCCTGGGACGGTTTTGGATTGTGAGAAGGATGATTGTGCAACACGATGATACTGTGTGCATCATTCATGATAGCCTGTCTCATTACCTCGGCCGGATCAACAATGGTCGCGGTTACTCCTCCTTCGCTGATGCGTTTAAAGCCGGTTAAATCTTTTGCGGCATTCAGGAAAGCGACAATAAACACTTCTTTTCGCAAGTCCCGTAATTTCGGGCCAAAATAACGGTTGACGTCTTCCGGTGATTTTAGCTGAACGGTGTCACCAACCCGGGCTACTTGTAAACGCCGGGACAGTTCAAAAACGGCCTCCAGCGTGATAGCTTTAACTTTGGCGATACCAGGTATCACTTTCAGTTCCTGCCAGTTCTTGCGGCTCACATTTCGTAATCCGTTGAAATGTTTAAGCAAGGCACGGGAGGTATCAATCACATTCATTTTTCCGCTTCCGGTACGCAGGAGGATGGCCAGCAACTCAGCATCGGATAAACTTTCACATCCATAGCGGAGCAATTTCTCCCGGGGCTGTTCGTCGATGGCTAATTCTTTAACGGTTCTTTTTTCGAAATAGATGTTGTCTTTTTTATCGGGATAATCGGCCATAATTCACATTTATCCATTCCTGTTTTTTTTAATAGGAACGGTTCGAGGCCAAAGCCTTACGAAATTAGCCGGATTTATTCGGTTGGGCCTCCCATCAGCGGCTCGTTGAATGCCCGAATACTGGAATTCGGAAGTCCACCCGGGTATAACTTTTTAGTATTTTCTATGGCTTTTATAACGACTTCAAGGTGTTTTTCTTTCGAATTTTTGTAAAACGCCTGTGCCGGCCCGTTTAATTTTGGCATGCCATGCAGCGGTTTATCGCTGACGCACAATAGGGTGGCATGTGGAATACGGTAGCGAAATCCATTCGTTGCTACGGTGGCCGATTCCATATCGATGGCAATGCTCCGGCTGATATGGATTTCCTGAACCGTTTTTTTAATGGCAAACTCCCAGTTACGGTTGGCTGTCGTATAAACCGTACCAAGGCGATAATGCAGGTCATATTCATCCAGTACATTCTGCAATTGGATATTTAACAGAAAATTTGGTGTGATGGGTACGTTAACAGGCATGGCATCGTCTAAAACTGTATCAGCTCTCATATAACCGGATGCCAAAACGAAATCACCAATTTCCTGGTGGTTTCTGAGTCCGCCGCAATGTCCGACCATGATCATGGCATCCGGACGAAGCACGGCAATGTGATCGGTTATGGTTTTAGCATTGGAAGGCCCGACACCAATATTGACCAGCGTAATACCGGCATTATCATCCAGTTTGTGATGATAGGCGGGCATTTGAACTCCGCGGCGGGTAGGACGAACACAATCAGGGAATTTCTTTTTGAAAATCTCGACATGCATCTCGTAATTAGTAAACAGGATATACCGCTGGAAATCACAGGCATCAGTTCCAGTGTAATGTTCTAACCTGTTAATTGATAATTCGATGCGCTCCGCCTTGTATAAAAACATTTTCTTTTGAGTAAAATCCCACTCATCTTCATCCAAACTTTCGAGCAGACCGGGATCGTTCATGGATTGTTTGGGACGAGATGACAGAACTTTGATTTCCGCTCCCTTTTCCGCAAGTTTCTCAATCTCGCGATTCAGGTACCAGCGATAGACCTTTGGATGAGCAAATTCTCCGGTGATGATTGGATTGTGGATCGACCAGTCCCTTTTAACGATTAATTTTGGATAAAAACCGGAGTCATAAACTTCTTCCATGTAGTCGCAGGCTTCTTCAATCGCCTTGCTTATATTGTGGTGATTGTCGCTCTTTTCCCGATGAAATACGAAGGTTTTATTCATAATAATTTTATAACTCTTCCCTAATGAATGGATGTCAATGAGTGTGAATTTTAGTGAAATTAAGAAATGGGCAATAGAAACGGAAAACATAGAATACCAAACGCCCATTTTCAGCTTAAAACGCAGAAAATCCAACTCTCGTATACAGGATAAATCAGGACAATTCTACGTTATCGAAGCCCCGGACTGGGTTAATGTTCTGGCTTTGACTAAAGAAATGGATGTTGTTCTTGTCAAACAATATCGGCATGGCATCGATGAAATCACACTCGAAATTCCAGGCGGCGTTGTTGATTCAGAAGATGATAATTCTCAATTAGCGGCAGAAAGAGAGCTTCTGGAAGAAACGGGTTATAAATCCGTACGTTGGGAGTATCTCGGAACCGTGAGCAGTAATCCGGCCATATTTACGAATTACTGCCATTTTTATTTAGCCACTGAGTGCGAGAAAGTCAGTGGCCAAAACCTGGATCATCTCGAAGAAATCGGAATCAGCACCTTGCCGTTAAAAGAATTTTTGGGACAGGTTCGGGATGGTTCGATTCATCACTCCCTGATTGTTGCCGCTGTAGCTCAGTTTTTGTTAAAAAAGCCGGCATTGATTCCGCGAGAGTTTTTATTATAACGTTACTTTTTGATGCAAGACGCGATCGTTCCATGCCGACATGCCGCCCAGGACATTGTAGATATTACTAAAGCCGTTTTTCTTCAACAGGCTGGCCGCGAGGCTGGCGCGATAACCACCACCGCAAATGATGGCATAATTTTCGTCCGGGTTTAACTGGTCAAGGTTGTTGAGCAGGTAACCGGTTTCGATATGCAGGGCGCCTTCGATATGGTCGGTTTGATACTCCGTTGGTGTCCGCACGTCAAGGACTTTTATCGCATTCTGTTCGATAGCCATATCCAGTTCGTGCACATCCATCACATGAATATGTTCTATAGGCAGGCCTGAGGTTTGCCAGTCGTCGAAGCCACCTTCTAAAAATCCGGAAATTTCATCAAAACCCACTAACCGTAATTGCCTTACGGCATCTTTGAGTTCATATTCGTTATCGTGGATAAGAAATATCTCTTTGCTGAAATCCAGCGCCCATCCTGCCCAGTTGCTTACGTTATCAGAATACCAAATGGATATACTGCCCGGGATATGTCCGCCGGCAAAAGCAGAAGGTTTTCGTAAGTCAACCACCTGGATATTTTCTTTCGCCGTATGGTCCGTTTCATCCCAGATAAGATTTTTGAATTCTTTAAGTCCGAGTGGTGGAATGTCGCGAATATCATTTAAATCCAGGATGTTTGGTCCCTCTTTGTTCCACTTTTTCATGGTAGAAAAATATTTTGGGGCTGCCGGCTGATCTTTTAAGATATAATCCATGAAGTCTTGTTTTCGGTTTTTGAACTGGAAAGCTTCGTTAAATCGTCGTTCCGTTCCCAAAGTGCTGCTGGCAACGTCGCCGATTGCTTTTCCACAGGAAGAGCCACTGCCGTGGCCGGGTAAAACAAGAAGGTGATCGGGCAGTGCAGATACAGGCCCTTCGTATAATGTATGATACAGGGCTTCAGCAAGTGGTGTTACCGTATCGCCTCCCAGTAAATCGGGACGGCCAATAGATCCAACAAATAAAAAATCGCCGGTAAAAAACATAATGGGCTCAGAAGCTCTTAGATGATCCGTCAACAGGTAACTCATATGTTCGGGAGTATGTCCGGGTGTATGAACAGCCTGAATCTCTATGTTTCCGATTCTATAACGGCTTCCATTCGCTGCCGTCACGTTTTCAGGATAATCATAAACCGTCGTGCCATTTAATCCTTCTCCCGAGTTTATTATTTGGGCACCTGTTGCAAGGGCCAATTGGTGTGCGCCACTCAGGAAATCGGCATGAATATGAGTTTCGAAGATATATTTCAGTGTGACGTTCTTGTCTTTTAAGCGCTGTAAGAGAGGTGCGGTATCACGTGTCGGGTCGATGATAGCAGCTTCGTCTCCGCATCCCAATAAATACGTATAGATGCTGAGCCCGTCAGTTTTACGTGTTTCAAGAAACATATAAAAAGATTTTGAATGAGAGATTTAAGTAAAGCCTGTACCTGGTACTGAAATTCTTAGATAAAAAAAGAGAGAATAATGAAGTATTTTAAGAAATAACAGTTACTTATGAAATAGTTTTATTTTTAATAAAAAATAGAGAGAGTATTTATTCGGATGTAATCATATACTATATTTTGTCATAAAGCTGTAGTTGTGTTGCCAGGTTGCTTATATAATATAATTAATATATATATTATTATATTACTATCTAGAGATATTAAATCTGAAGATTAGCAATTTCAATCTCATAGAGACGTTTCGTTTGTACAATAAAGAGAATAAGCTTGGCTTGAATTTCGAAAGTATGTGACTTTATAGATATAAAGTTGTAAGTAATTAACACTTATGATGGTCTTCATTGATATCCAGGTTATTGAGAAAATGTTTATCGATGCAGATTATTGTAGCAACGATATTATTGAGGTGTTCGAATTAAAGTAGCTTTATTAGTAATAAATTTCGATTTACGATAAAATAAAGAGTAAGGAGAGTTAAACTCATGGCAAAATTGACCGAAGATACCTTAGATTTAGTAGCATACAGGTTCAAATTAATGGGCGAACCGATGCGATTAAAATTGTTGTATTTATTAAAGGATGGCGAGCAGTGCGTACAGGATTTGGTTGAGAAAACAGGAGCAGGGCAGGCAAATATTTCAAAACATCTGTCTTTAATGGCAGCCAATGGCGTTGTTAACCGCCGCAAGGATGGTTTACACGTTTATTATTATATTGAGGACGAAAATATATTTCATTTGTGTGATATAGTTTGCGGCAGCCTTGAAGATTCAGCAAAAAATATGAGTAAAGTTTTCGGCGAATCCTGAGCTTTCATATCTATTTGGAACCTTTTGTCGATTCTGGCTGGTTAGAATGATATCTTTAATATTTTTATTTAATCAGCCGGAGATGGATTTATGATAAAAGCAGGAGACAAAATTAATACCGATTTTACGACTCAATGTGGTTGAAAACGGTAATGAACGGGAAGTACTATTCAAAGATTTATTGACACGTCCGACATCTGGTATCGGTTTATATGAAAAACAATACCAGTGGCTGCGATCGACAAAATAACAGCCTCGTCGAATATGCCGGACAGTTAGATAAAATGGGTTATAATGTGGTTGCGATTAGTAAGGATTCTTGTCAGTCACATAAAAAGTATGCTGAAAAATTAGGGATTTCGTATGTTTTAGCTTCCGATCCGGATTACAAGTTTTCGAATGCTGTAGATTCTATTGTCGAAAAAAAGATGTACGGAAGGACTTATGAAGGCCCCTCGCGTTCGGCATATGTTGTAGATACGGATGGAACCATTTTGGGTTTAATTAAAAAAATAGATACCAAAAACCATGGTGAGGAAGTTATTAAACTTTTAAAATCTTTATAATTGTGAGTCGTTAAACTTCCCGGCTCATTCTAAAAGCTTAAAAAAACCGGATGAAATCATTAGTAATAGTTGAATCGCCAACTAAAGCGAAAACTATCAGAAAGTATTTAACCGATGATTATATCGTAGATTCATCGATGGGACACGTTCGTGATTTACCTGCTTCAGCGAAAGAAATACCCGCTAAGTTTAAAAAAGAAAAATGGGCAAACCTGGGAATCAACGTAGATGAAAATTTTAAACCGCTCTATGTCATTTCAGTCAACAAAAAGAAGACGGTTAAGAAACTTAAAGAACTTTTAAAGGATGCCGATGAACTGATTCTGGCAACGGATGAGGATCGTGAAGGAGAAGGAATTTCCTGGCATTTGTCGGAGGTGCTTAAACCGAATATCCCGATAAAGAGAATGGTATTTCATGAAATCACAAAAGAAGCGATACAAAACGCATTGAATAACTTTCGTGAACTTGATATGAACCTGGTTAACGCCCAGGAAGCCCGAAGGATTCTCGACCGGTTAGCAGGATACACTATATCTCCATTACTTTGGAAAAAAATTGCCCCGGGCCTTTCTGCAGGCCGTGTGCAGTCGGTTGCAGTAAAATTACTGGTCGATCGGGAGCGGGAACGCATCAAGTTTAGAAGCGGCCAATACTGGGATCTGAAAGCCCTGCTGAATTCCACCGGGAAAGATTCGGAATCCTTTGAAGCTTCGATGACCCATCTGAATAATAAAAGACTGGCCAATGGTAAGGATTTTGATGAAAGCACTGGAAAGCTAAAACAGCCTGATGCCGTCGTATTACTGGGTGAGGATGAAGCGAATGATTTGAAAAAGAATCTGGTGAAAGCCGAATGGAGTGTGAAAAATATTGATAAAAACACCCAGAAAAGAAGTCCGGCTCCACCATTTATTACTTCCACCTTGCAACAGGAAGCCAACAGGAAATTTGGGTTTTCAGCAAAAGATACCATGAGTATCGCTCAAAAATTGTATGAGAACGGTTATATCACCTATATGCGTACCGATTCTACAAATTTGAGTGAGCAGGCCATAACCGCCGCACGTGCCGCCGTAGAATCGATGTATGGAAATGATTACCTGTATAAAACAGTACGCCGTTATAAGAGCAAATCGAAATCTGCACAGGAAGCACACGAAGCTATTCGTCCGGCTGGAAGTTCATTTAAAATACCTCAGGAAACCGGGTTAAAGAGCCGGGAGCTAAAACTTTATGATTTAATCTGGAAGAGGACGATGGCCACACAAATGGCCGACGCCACTCTTGAATTCACTAATGTGGCTATTGAGGCGGAAATCGGGGATACTAAAGCTCAATTTAAGGCAAGTGGTAAAGAAATTAAATTTCCGGGATATTTCCGTGCATATGTAGAAGGTTCCGATGATCCGGATACTGCTCTGGTGAATCAGGAAATACCGTTGCCTGCATTGAATGAAGGGGCCGCGGTAAACTGCGAAAAAGTCGATTCATTGTCTCACGAAACAAAACCTCCTGCTCGTTTTACGGAAGCTTCCCTGGTTAAAGAACTTGAAAAAGAAGGGATCGGACGTCCAAGTACGTATGCAACCATCATCAGTACCATTCAGGATCGCAGATACGCACGTAAAGAGGGTAACGCCCTGGTTCCTACATTTACCGCTTTTGCTGTTAACGAGCTTCTGGAAAATCATTTCCCCGACTTGGTTGATTTGAATTTTACATCCGAAATGGAAAGCAAACTCGATGAGATTGCCAGTGGAAATGTAGATTGGGTGAATTATCTGGAAGAATTTTATAAAGGCGATTACGGATTGCAATCAAAAGTCGAAAAACAGGAATCGCAAATAAATCCACAGGAAGCCAAGAAGATTGACCTCCCGATTGAAGGACTGCACGGCATTGATATTTTCATCGGTCGTTTCGGGCCTTACGCCCAGTCAAAACTGAATGATGAAACCGTATCAACTTCGTTGCCAATGGATATTTCACCCAGCGATATAACGGTTGAAAAATTACAGGAATTACTAAAAGCAAGTGAAGGCGGACCACAATCATTGGGTACGGATCCGGAAACCGGAGATGATATTTATGTGCTGACCGGTCGCTATGGCCCATACGTTCAATTAGGTTTGGGCGATGATGAAGACAAAAAGAAAAAACCGAAGAGGGTTTCGTTGCTACGTGGCATGAAACCGGAAGATATAGATATTGATACCGCTCTGAAACTATTATCATTACCCAGGAATCTGGGTGATCATCCGGAAACCGGGAAATCGGTTCGTGCCGGTGTCGGACGTTTTGGCCCTTATGTGGTTCATGATGGGAATTTTGCTTCCCTCACAAAAGATGATGATGTTCTTGAGATTGAATTACCAAGAGCTTTAGAGCTTTTGAAACTTTCCGAAGAACGGAAGAAAAAGAAAGTATCATCGATCATTAAAGAATTAGGACAGCACCCGGACGACGGGAAAGACATAAAAGTGCTTGAAGGCCGCTACGGACCCTACATAAAATACGGTAAGAAAAATATTAGTTTGCCAAACTCCGTAGAACCTGATAAACTTACCATCGAGGAAGCTGTCGAATTAATAGCTAAAAAGAAAAAATAGGCAGCTCTAAAGATTAAAATGGAGTAAAGGCCTTATGCTCAAGAGAACAGAATTGTATTTCAGGTATCCTGTCAATCTAAATATTCTTGATTTGGCTACCCTTGTGACGATGTACCGTTCCCGTGGGGAACCAAAGAAAGCACCCGCTGGCGAATATTTTCTTTGTCGCGTGACCGATAAGCTTGTCAGAGAAGCGAAATGGTGGTTCGGTACTTTTTACAGCCAGCAAGCCTGGGATAAGTTGTTGACGAAAAGTTCTGAGGGCTATCCACTAACCGAAGTGGAATTGAATATCCTTGGTTTGGCAATGCAAGAGGATGCAAATAATAAAAGCCGCGATTTTGTTGAGAAAAATTGCGGAACCCTTCCACAGTTATCATTTATGATTGTTAATGACCTGAAACAATATGGTTTTTTGGAAGAAAATGATGAAGAAATTCTTCAAATAACCGAACGGGGTGAAAAAGCACTTCAGGGAATAGCCCGACGCATTTATGAGAAAAAATTTGTCGTTGAAATGCTGCATATCAACCAGGTGACGATGTATGAACCTACCGTCACGCATGCACAGAAAAAGTCTAACTCCCAAATCGATTTGTTCTGATTTTTTCCTAAAAATGGATGGAAATTTCAAATGACGGCTGAAAACCAAGGTCGTAGATGTCAACCGGGTAATATTTAATGGTGGAATATGCTCCCGATTTATTAATGACCTGGGCATATTCCCGGTACCAGACATTATGGGTATCCAGGACATTAAAAAAAGACACAGAAGCATCGATTTTAATCTTATTTACTTTTTTATGATACTTTAAACTGGTATCCAACCGATGATAAGCAGGCAGCCTGGTTTTTTCGGTATTAATCACATCTTTTAACCGGTTTGGGGCTCCTGTAGCATAAACCCAATTGGCATAAAACGTCAAATATTTAAGCACGGGTATCTCCAGGCTGGTAGAGAATTTATTGCGGCGATCCCAATCGGCATAATAACGTTGACCGTTGTTAATCTTGGGATTTTGCAACTGTATTTTCGCCCATGTGTAGGTTGTGTTCCAAATCGCTTTGCCAATATGCTGTTGAAATAAAAATTCGAGTCCTTTAGCGAAGCCGCTTGTGTTATCGAACCAGGGTGCATTGAGATCTGTTTGAGATAAAGCTCGTGAGTTGATATCGTGAATACGAAGATTGTACGAGTTTTTAATATAGCCTTCTACCTGGAAATATGTTGATTTACCGGGTTTAATATAAAGGCCGGAACTCCAGTAATTTAGAGAGCTTGGTCCCTGTCCTTTAGTACTAAGTATCCATAAATCGGAACTGGTCTCATTATATAGTGATATACGATGAATAAACTGGTAATTCTGGCTGAATCCTAATCCGAAAGAAACCGGTTTATTGGGTAAAAACTTTAGTTTGATGCGGGGGGAAAGTCTAAAGTAGTTTCCATCAGAAAAATAATGAGTACGTGCACCAATATGAAGATGAATCAGATCGGGATTAGTGATATCGTATTCCGAAAACAAATCAAATTCTGAGCTTCTGAATTCTTTGATATAACCCGGATCTAAAACGGATTCTTCATTATAAGTGATATTGTATCGGTGGAAAGTGAACCCGTTCGTCCAGGTGCCAAGGGAAGTCGGGGTGTCAAATTGCTGATTTATTTTTAGATCACCGAGATTATTCTGGTTTTGAAATGGATACTGAATAACCTGGCTGGTATCGGTGAGAGCCTGTTTCTGAACGTAAATGAAATCCTGTTTATAGTAATTAGAATGATAATAGCTGTACGCGATTAAAGAGTGACTGTACGATTCCGAAAAAACAGGCTGTATATATTGAAGGCTTACCGAAGCGTTACCCCAATTGTTTTTAGTATTGAAATTTTTGAGTTTAAACTGGCTTTGAAAATTGGGTGACACTCCTGTTTGAATATATTTATTGGCACTTTGATTAGTTAAATCACCTCCGATATAGGAACTTAAAATAAGCCGTGAGCCTTTTGGGAATTCGTATAACAGTTTGGCATGCAAATCATAAAAATCAGCTTCTGGTTTTTTGGGGAATGTTGTCTTTGAATTGATGCCCGATTCGTTAATATTACCGGCACTCGACGGGCGTTCAACATTGAGTCCCCAGGCAATCAGTTTCTGATTATTAAACCAATTAATAGAGTTCATATAAGAATGCCTACCCGATATGAGCCAGCTGCCTTTACCGTCGGCAATAGGGCCTTCCAGGGTCGCTTTGTAAGCCGTGTTGCTTAACCCGATGGTAGCTTTATCTTCTGTTTGGGAACCGGTACGCGTCATGAAAGACAGCGTTCCGCCTAATGTGCCCTGGTATTCGGCCGGAGTGATGTCGTAATTAAAGCCAATGGTTTGCAGGGCATCGCTATTAAAAATATCCAACAATCCGAAGAGATGGCTTTGATTGTAGATGGTCGCACCATCGAGTAAAATCTGTAACCCGTCTGAATCACTGCCCCGGATATTAATTCCTTCATGAAGCCCGGCTGTTAAAGAAACGGATGGATAAAGCTGCAGCGATCGAATTGAACTGCTTTCCCCAACGGGTGAGAAGGTTCCAAGTTGCACGAAGCTCTTCATATCCCGGTTGTCGGATTTGTAAAAAGTGCTTCCGGTAATAATGACTTCTTGTGAAATAAAAGCATACGGCTTCAGGCGGATCGTTAGATCGTTCAGGGATTGTTTGGCCCTGTCGAGGGTCAGATTGGCAGGATGGTACCCGATATAGGAAAAAGTAAGATTAAATTCGGGAGGCAGGTTTTTTCGCTTTAATTTGATCTGGAAATTGCCATTCTGATCCGTAGAAGTTCCCTGGAAGTTTCCATTTATGTACCATGATACACTTGCCGATGGCAGTCGGGCACCTGAGTTTGCATTTACGACCTGGCCACCCAGGAAAATAGTTTCGGAAGTTTTGGGTTGTGGTAATTCAAATATCAAAACCTGCTTACGGGTCGTATCAATTTTTATACCAATATTCTTTGCGGGAAGGGCCTGTTTGAGGGCATAAAGAGGATCCGGCGTGTTCGATGTGATCGGTAAACGAACGCCAGCAATTAACGCATCCCTGTAAAGAAAATGATAGGATGTCGTATTCTCTATTTCACTTATAATGGTTTTTAACTCCTCGTGCGATTCCGCAGACTGAGCCATTACCGAAACATGGAATAATACTACAAAAATGAAAGTAAGTAGGGATAGACCTGTTCCCCGCATATAAGTATTGTTATTTTGAAGCTACAAAGTGATACGTACTATCATTAATTTTAATGAACTTACCACCCAGAACAATAGCCAGATCGTTAAGGCTGTGGGTGATATTATCGAGATGAATCTGACCACTGACTGTTTCATTAACGATGCTTTTTCCCGGTACAGTGATTTTAATATTGTACTGTTGTTCGATCTCTTTGAATACGGATGTTACACTTTGATGATCAAAAATCATTTCGTTGTTCATCCAGTCAAGAAACTGGGATTGATCCTTTTGTTCCGGTTGTGATAATTGACCATTAGCCGATATTGAACAATAATCACCCGTTTTGAGTGTGACACTTTTTCTATTCTTATTGCTTTGGAGGGCAACGGATCCTTTTTGAACAAAAACCCGGATATTTCCGCCCCAGTTACTCAAATCGAAACGGGTTCCTAAATCGGTTACTTTACCATGACCGGCATCAATGATAAATGTTCGTTGTGGATTATGAATAATATTAAAAAAACCTTCTCCTGACAGTTTATAAATCTCAACGTTTTTTGAATGATGTTCTAAGAATAATTGGGAATGGGGTCGCAGGGTAACCTTACTGCCATCATGGAAAGTATAAATCTGGATGGACGTTTCACTGGAGGCCAGTAAAACGGGTTTCGGACTAGTCTGAAAATAACTGAATGTTATGATTGAAATTAATACAATAGCCGCAATAGAAGCCCATAGTAGCGTCTTCTGCCTGATGGATAGTTTATGAATGGTAGCTTCTGTCTGCTTATTCAGTCCGTCCTGAATTGTATTCCAAATTCGATCAGACGGGACAGAGGTATTACTAATTTGTTTAGTTTTCCCGGCTCGAAAATGCAGTAATTGACGTAACAGCGAATCATTAGGATAAGCTTTTGTATCTAAATTTCCTTCTTCAAGTAGCTGATTAAGTTTTTTTGCTAATTGAAGATCTTTATCATTTTCATTTAAATTTTCCATTATTATCGCCAGGATAATCTAATAGATGACAGATTGAAAAGTAGTCATCTATTAGATTCTTTTTTTAAAATCAAATCTTATTAATTAATTGATGCTGCTCCGGTTTTTAAATTAATTAAATACCGATTTGTGAAGTGTGCAAATTTTAATAATGCTGTTCCATCACCGTTCATGTCGATTGTACCTGTTATGTGTTTGTCTACAGCAGTAGTATCCCGGGTTTTGTGAAATGTCAAATCATAAGATAATGTACCAGTAACTCCTTGTGTCAGATCCTTGCTGGTTATGGACGATTTATCGATAGATACATTCAACAATTTTAGGTTTAAATCGTAGACTTTACTGATCTGAACACCGTCCTTATTTGTCATTTGAAAATCACCATGACCAGCATGTGAACCATTAATGGTTATGGTAGATGAAGAACGATTCAAACCGGAATAAAACAATGTGTCAATGCGAGAAAAATCGGATTTTTTTGATGGTGTTTGTACAGTGCCGGAACGGCTACCTTTAAAGTCGACAGAGAAGACCTGAAGACGACGTGGGAAACGCAAAAAATTTCCGGTTGAATCTCGATAAATGTATTCCAGGTGAGCTTTAACTGTTTTAGAAAAATTCGGATTGTAAACCTGACGATCAAAATCAACGGTATGGACTCCAGTCGTAGGGTCATAGGTTGCCCTAAAATTAATTTCATGACCTCGCAGACTGTCAGTAGTACTGGCAACCATAGGTACATTATTGAGATTCGGATTTGTTGAAAATCCTAAACCAGATGCACTTACCATCGATGTAGCATCGCCGAAACTGGAAATCAGCCCCCCTCCGTCATTCGACATCGATTCGCCAATTATATTACTTGCCAGCTGTACATCCTGTTGTGAAGGGGCTTGTACATTGGCATTATTCGTACAACCTGACATCAATAAAAGGGAACAAGATAGTGTCAGTATACTGAATCCAACAGCCTTAAACTTGTGAAATGGATCCATAAAATTACCTCCGTGATAATAAAGATTGTTAAATGATCTGTGTGTTTATTAAATACTACACATGACATTACTGTTTACCCCTAAATGAATTTGTAAAAAAATAAAACAAAACATTTTGCAGGTGCCTGATTTTTTAACCAGTTAACATTGCTTGCAAAATAAGTATACTTCACGAATCAGTAATCTATTTTGAAATCGATAAGAGAGGCCCGTATTCCTTTGAGTGCCAAACCCATATGATTCTCAATAGTTTTAATACTCAATTGCATGGCTTCGGCCGTTTCCCGGTACGTGAGTTCCTGCATAAAACACATTTCAAAAACCATCCGGCGTTTCTCCGGCATGTTTTTAAGTGCCTTGTCTATAGCTTCGAGTAATAAACGTTCCTGAACATCATCGGCCGGATCCAGATTGTTTGAAATTTCCGGCAGTTCATCCGAATCATCAAATTTATTAGTATCTCTGAAATGATTGAGTGCCCGGTTATAACTGATCCTAAACAAAAAGCCTTTCAGCGATTTATTTTCGTCAATTTCATTCCTTTTTTCCCATATCGTCAAAAAAGCCTGTTGTATGATATCTTCGGCAACAGATTCTCTGACACCTTTGCCAATAAGCATAAAAAACAATTGCTTATGATATTGATCGAAAAAAATCCCGAATGCATCTTTATCACCCCGTCGTATCTTTCGGACAATATCAATTTCATCAGAGACATAATCGGTCCCCGATGCAAGCATGAGTAGAATCCATCCCGGTGTCAGCAGAAGCATCTAGTTAAATATTATGCCCATTCAAGTTCGGCTTCATCTCCTTTACAGCAGGTTTCGAATACGGCATGGGCAACATTTTTTGAAATATCCGGATCAAAAGCACTTGGAATAATTTCATCTTCACTCGGATTTTTTACACTGTCGGCAATGGCATGTGCTGCAGCAATAAACATGGTCCGGGTAAAATATTTACCTCGCGCATCTAATATACCACGAAAAAGGCCTGGAAAAGCAAGAACATTATTAATTTGATTCGGATAATCGGAACGTCCCGTTGCTATGATGCGTGCGCCCGCTTCTTTCGCCTCTTCGGGCATTATTTCGGGAACAGGATTGGCCATCGCAAAAATTATAGGATCCCGATGCATGGTTTTTACCATTTCCTTAGTAAGAACACCGGGAGAAGAGACACCGATAAACACATCCGTATCTTTGACGGCATCGGCTAATGCCCCCTTTAACTTTTGTTTATTGGTGATTTTGGCCATCTCAGCCTTTATGGGATTCAGATCGTCACGCCCTTCATAAATCAATCCCTTACGATCACACATCAACACATCTTCCACACCGGCATGAAGCAGTAATTTGATGATTGCCACACCGGCCGAACCGGCTCCATTTATGACAACGCGAACATCTTTCAGGTTTTTTCCGATGACTTTCATGGCGTTAATCATGCCCGCCAGGGTAACGATGGCTGTTCCGTGTTGATCGTCGTGCATAATTGGAATCGGGCATTCTTTCTTTAAACGTGCTTCAATTTCGAAACACCTTGGCGCCGAAATATCTTCCAGGTTTATGCCTCCGAATGTCGGGGCAATCATTTTGACTGCGGTAATAATTTCTTCCGTATCCTGGGTATTTAATACGATGGGAACCGCATCCACATTTCCGAATTTTTTGAAAAGAACACACTTGCCTTCCATTACAGGCAGACTTGCCTCCGGACCAATATTGCCGAGTCCGAGCACGGCAGAACCATCGCTGACGACGGCAATTAAATTTCCTTTAGAGGTATAATCGTAAGCCAAAGATATGTCATCGGCAATAGCTTTACATGGTTCTGCAACGCCCGGGGTGTAGGCAATGCTCAGATCATCTGGCGTCTCAAGTGGCATTCTTGAATGAATTTCAATTTTCCCTTTGGCTTCTTTATGGGCTTCGAGGGAACGCTCTCCGTATGTATTATGATTAGTCACTTCCATTTCTAAATAGTTTTTAATCCGTCCGGATTTATTTGGCTTGGCAAATGGGAATGGGGGCGGAAATTAATAATATCAATTTGAATAAAACATAATTTCACTGGATATACAAAATATCCTATCCTTTCAGTCAGAAGAAAAGATTAGCACTAAATATACAAATTATCTATACCAGTATGTTAAAATATCTCCGGATGGGTATGGAAATAAGTGGATAAATAACATTTCATAAATGATGTTCAAATCATTCACTGATGTCGGGAAAATCAAATTACCGAGCGTCCAATGAAAGCCCGGCAAAGAGTAGCTTCATCAATATATTCGAGTTCGGTGCCCATGGGGATTCCGTGGGCGATGCGCGTCACTTTTACTTCGAATGGTTTAAGTAACTTATGCAGATAATAAGAAGTTGCTTCGCCTTCTGCATCAGGGTTTAGCGCGAGTATAATTTCATTTATATCATCGCTTTTACTGACCCGTTCAATCAATTCTTTTATGCGGATATCATTAGGGCCAATGTTGTCCAGGGGCGAAATAACTCCGCCTAAAACATGGTAACGGCCATGATATTCGTTTGTTCGTTCAATGGCATACACGTCCTTGGTATCTTCCACAACGCAAATGACACCGTTATTTCTTTTGGCACTCCGGCAAATGGGACAGGGATCTTCGTCGGTGATATTATAGCAGACAGAACAATATTTTATAGATTTCTTTAACTGAACGATTGAGTTTGCAAGCATATCAACCTGTTCTTCATTCTGCTTAAGAAGATGCATAGCGATGCGCTGTGCAGACTTGCGCCCCATGCCCGGCAATTTTGCCAGTTGTTCAATGGCCCGTTCTAAAGTTTCGGATATTAATTGCATAAAACCTAAAAAAAATGGAGAAAACCGCAGTTCAAAGAAAAACGGATTGATCAGAATCCGATATTACCTAAGTCAAGGCCGGGAATTCCCCCGGGCATGATTCCTTTGGTCAGTTCGGCCATTTTTTCCTTATTCATTTGTTCTGCTTCACTCAGTGCTTTGTTGATGCCGGCGACAATCAGGTCTTCGAGCATTTCCATATCATTGGGATCCACAATGTCTTTGTCCAGCTTTACGCTTATGATTTCACGATTTCCATTGGCCGTAACTTTCACCATGCCCCCACCAGCTTCTGCGCTTACTTCCGTACGTGCCAGTTCGTTTTTCAATTCGTTCATTTTGCTTTGGAACTCGTTAATTTTTCCAAAGAGATCAGCCATGTTTTGCATAAAACAGTCCTTAACTGTAAGGTTAATATTCTAATTCAGCTCCAAAAAGTTCAACAATGGTCCGCAAGACCGGGTCCTTTTTTTGTAATTCCCTGAAACGGGAATAGGGATCATATGATTCCTGTTTTTCCTGATTTTCTTTAATAACACATGTAATACTTAACCGGCTTCCCGTCATTTGCTGCAATATTCTTCCCAAGCTGCCGGCGGTTTTCTTCCATCATTTGAAAGGTAAATCCATCGTTACACTGCAGTGTCAATTCCTTGTCCTGTAAATCAATGGGAACAGCCTGCTTAAGAGTCCATCCCACTGTTTCTGGTACCTTGTCGTTTTCGTCTACTTTTGCAAGATAATCATTCCATATTTCCTTGATATCGTGCAGATACCATTTTTTGCCCGATTCTTTGAATGTTTCTTCTTCAAGGTCGATGGTTTCGGGGCTAATGCCAGATTGCCGTTAATCTCATTTTGGTAAAGAGAGTTTTCATTCTCATCCGGTTCCGGTTTGTCGTTGACTAATGCTCCACGGTGCAGATTGACCCGGACAGATGACAAACTGTTTTTGGTTCCGATGGCCGGAGAGCCTAAAAAATCTTTTTTTGGTTTTGCCGCAGCTGGCTGAGCAGGTTTTGGAGGAGTTGATGCCTGTGCATTTGCAGGTTTCGTTTCCTGGCCGGATTGAACCGTTTTCGCTGAGGTTTCATTTACCGTTTTTGGGGTGTTGTCAGCAGAAGGTTTCGGTGAACCTGGTATGCCATTGCTTTTAAGTTCTTCCAGCTCTTTTAGCAGTTTTTGAAATCCTTCTGATCGCTGCATGGTGATCAGTTTGAGTATCGCAATTTCAAGTTGAATCCGGGGTTGATGCGCCTCACGTATTTTAAACTGGGCTTCATTAGCGATGTGAAGCATACGCATCAAATCGTCTTCAGAAAAAATATCCGCATATTTTTGATATCGGACTCTCGTTTCGTCGGAAGCCTCGATCAGATGCATGCTTTTGCCGCCTTTGGCGATGTAGAGATTGCGAAAATGCTCAGTAAGACTTACGAGAAACTCCTGGATATCGTTTCCATCCTGTAATAATCCGTCAATCAGCTGCAATCCCGCGTCGGCATCATGAGCCTGAATCGCATCCATCAGCAAAAATAAACTTTCGGAACTTACGACATTCAATGCCCGAAGGAGTTCATCCTGTTTAATATCGGAGCCACAGAAAGCGATGGCCTGGTCCGTGATGCTGAGGGCGTCACGCAACGCTCCATCCGCCTTGTGGGCGATGACATGCAGGGACTCATCATCAATTTTGATGTCTTCCTGTGCACAAATTCCTTTTAAGCCGGTCAACAATTTCTTCCACTTTGATACGATGAAAATCGAAACGCTGGCACCGCGACATGATTGTAGGCAGTACTTTTTGTGGTTCGGTAGTTGCGAAAATAAAGATGACATGCGCCGGCGGTTCTTCGAGTGTTTTCAGCAGGGCATTGTAAGCCTGCTTGCTGAGCATATGAACTTCATCGATGATATAGATCTTATAACGGCCATTCTGCGGGGGAATTCGCACGGTTTCCCGAATCCGGTGAACGTCTTCAACCTTATTGTTAGATGCCGCGTCGATCTCTATGATATTCAACGTATTACCGAATGCTTCCCCGTCGATATCCGCACCAATTTCATTGATGGTCCGGGCTAGATACACGGGCCATAGTGGTTTTTCCCACACCGCGGGGACCACAAAACATATAAGCATGTGAAAGACGGTTCTGTTCTATAGCATTTTTCAGCGTGTTGCTTACATGTTCCTGCGAAACGATATCATCAAACGAACGGGGTCGGTATTTTCGGGTAAGAGCTTTATAATTCTCGGGCATGAATACGTACCGGTTTTATCTGAAAACTAAATTATCATTTAAAATACTAAAACGAATGACCTTTCGCATCATGGAAAGACAGTGAATACCGTAATGACTGCATTTTTATAGTGAAAATGCAGGAAGCAATGACCAGCCCGGTTATCGGAATATATTTCCTTAAAAAATTAAAGCCAATTCGTATCTATTTAAGGAAATTATGAAGCTTTAGGGTAACGCGGAAACCGATGATCCAGCTGAACAATTGCCGGCTTCTTTATCAAGTGGTACGGCAAAATATAAATTAGGAGACCAGGCTTTTAAATTTAACCCGCTTTCAACATGAAATTGGAACATGGTGCTATTTGCAAGACTATTATCCAGGTATCTGACATTCAGCAAACCGGTGATACCGCCGCCAAATAGGATTTGTTGATAGAAATATCGCAGTGAGAAACCAAAGGGGGCAATGATATTGGGGGCTAAGGTACTTTGAAAATTAGTAGTTATAATGCCGCCTATGTAATATTTCAATTTCAGAAAGGGAAATATATTTCTATTAATATTTGCCCTGAAGTTTAATGAAGTAAACCCTTTGAGCATAGAATCATAGCGATAATAAGACGTGGCGTTAGCAAGGAGCGGAAGGTTGTAATCAATCTTATTGATGAGCGGCAACCTGACCCCGAAATCAATCGTTACGGGTGTATCCGGATTATAAAACACCAAACCCACATAGGGATTTCCAAACGAACCGGCCCTATAGTTGCTGTAAAATTGTGTTCCCTTGTAATAACCGTATGGTATATCGAAACTTAGTAAAGTATTGTTCCCGACTGGGTATTTAATATCCAAAAAAGCAATGCCTGATACCTTCCCGATACCATGCTCTTTTATATTTGGATGATAAAATTCAAACGAAATTTGGGGTTCATCAGACCATGATTGCAACAGGCTTTGTGCCATAGCAAAATTGGGAATAAAATTTATTCCGATCAGAATATGGGCATAAATGAAGATTGCGCAAACCTTCCGGCGGCTTTTTCTCATATCTCTTTATCATGAATAGATTTAACGTTTTGTAAGATAAGGATTACCGTAAAAGGTGCAAATTTTAAATGGTCACGAAATAAAAGGCGGGCAATAAAAAATCAGCATCACTAAAGTTGAAAATAGTGATGCTGAGAGGTAAAAATATTAACAGAAAAACTAAATTATCAACGTGTTTAATTCATAAACTGCTGATTAAAGAAGTGGTAAATCCGGTAATATTCATCAAACCACGAATCGGGATCTTTGAACCCGTGCCGTTCCGTCGGATACATCATAAACCGGAAATTATGATTTTTAGATTCAATCAGCTGGTGAATGAATTCTGCCGCATCCTGGTAACCCACGTTGTTATCCCTGAGTCCGTGTAAAATGAGCACGGGGCGTTTCAATGAATCGGCGTAGGTTAACGGGGAACTGCGTTTATAATTTTCAGGATTCTTTTCGGGTGTTCCCAATCGTGGTTCGGTATACCATGGATTGGTATAATAATAATTACGCCAGTTGGTTACGGCCCGAAGGGCAGCAGCGGCATCGAAATGCTTCGGGGCGGTCAGAACCGTATAAAGCGACAGGAATCCGCCATAACTACCGCCATAAATGCCCACTTTGTCCAGGTTGGCATAGCCATCTTTATTCAGCTCTCCCAGGGCATCGATGATATCCTGCGTTTCGTAATGGCCGAGCCAGCCCGTCACATCTTCGCGGAATTTACGTCCGTAGCCGACACTGTGACGATAATCGACATTGATGACGGCATACCCGTGATCGGCCAGGAATTGATTGAACATATGTTCGCGGTGATAGTTAGTCGACCAGCCTTTGAAGACATCCTGCAACGATCCGGCGCCATGAACAAAAACGATAACCGGGTATTTTTTGCCGGAAACGAAATGCCGTGGTTTCAGGATCGTCATGGATATTTTGGTATGGCCATCGCGACCTGTAAAACGACGATAATCCGGTGTTTCCCAATTGATTTCGGTGAATCGTTTGGGTACAGAATGCGTCAGGCGTGTTTCTTTACCCGGATGTTTGAGATTCAAAGCGTATAATTCATCCGGTTCATTCCAGTACGATTTACGGTAAACCACATACTGGTGATTATGACTCAGATGAAAATCTTCACGGAAAGCCGTGGTTGGAGTCAAATCTTTGGGTGACATGTCTTGCTTGGAAATGGTATAAATGCGCCGCTGTCCCGGACCTTCCTGAGTGGAGGCAAACACAAAAGAATTGTCGTTCAGCCACTCAGCCCAGGCAACTTCATAATCGCCTGAAGTCCACTGTTTCAGGTTTGAACCGTCAGGATTAACCGTATAAATATGATTCCAGCCCGAACGTTCGGAGGTGAACATCAATTCGTCGCTTGTCGGGGCAAACTGCATTTCTGTTTTATCCCAGGTAATCCAGCCTTTGGTGGAATCACGAAAAGCTACATAATTCGTGTCTTTTTTAAAATCGTAGACAATGATATCGCGGTGTTTCATGGGGATGTCAAGCTTATCGAGAGCCAGATATCTTCCGTCTTTGCTGGCAGAAAGATTCCTGTAATAGAACTCGCCTTTTTGCAACTGCTTTGTTTTACCCGAATCGGTACTGACCACCGATAAGATTATAGTTGAAACACCTCGTTTGGTTTCTCCGGGTTCGACATATTTGTGCACATATTCGGGGAAATAATATTCCTTCATTTTCGAATCATCTTCCTGAAGCAGCACCAGTTTTTTCCCGTTATCGACCCATGCCTGAACATCATATCCGGGTACTTTGGCTGATTTATTGGTGATTTGCTTGATTTCATGCGTCTCGATATTGTCGATCCAGACATTTCCATCGCGAATGAAAGCTATTTCACGGCTGTCGGGTGACCAGACCGGGTCCGTTTCGGCGACCGGGGAAGAGAACAGCTTGTGCCGGTTATGTCCGCGGTTGTCTGCAATCCATAAATCGCCATCTTTTATGTATGCAATCATGCGTTTATCGGGTGAAAGATGGCCGTGTTTGATGACGTCTTTATCGGATTTTTGGAAGTGTTTTCCATCGATATTTACCTGGTACAGACTGGTTTTGGTGTAGCTTGAATCATTCCAGTTGTAATAAACCGTTTTATCATCAGGTGAAAAGAAAGAAAATTCAGGACGTGTGCCAGCTAAATAGGGTTCCATAAAAATGGTTTTTAGCTGCAACGTATCAATAGGGCTTTGTGCCTTCACAAACAAGGGCAGCACTATTATGCAAGACAAGGCAAGTAATCGCTTCATAATTGAACTCAATTAGTTAGAATAGTAACATCCTCACATTCCGAATGGAGGCAAACGGAGAAACATATAGGTTTGCTAAAATAAGGATCGAATTTAGTTTATCAAATACCGGGTGATTAATTGTTTGACAATGTATCTTGTCCGGAAGGTTAGAATGCAAATTTCGATAAAATAGAACACATGGCTATTAAGATAACACTAGATAATAAAGGAAGAAGAGGAAAATCGGTAACGGTTATTACCAATATTCAGCACAATCCCCAGGTTATTGAGAATCTGGCTAAGGAATTAAAGCAGCATTGCGGAGCCGGAGGGACATGGTACCAGAAAACGATAGAAGTGCAGGGCGACCATGTGAAAAAAATCCGTGATTATCTCGCGAAGAAAGGCTTTGAGATTAAATAGGTAAAGAGTTGAGATTCAAGACACAAGACTTTATTTCTCATATCTCAAATCTCACTACTCAATACTCAATACTACATTTATCCGGCCATAATGGCTTCGATTTCAGACCGTTCTTTTGGAGTGTTAGTCAGGTCTTCGTTCCCGTCTTTGGTTATGGCGATATTGTCTTCAATACGAATTCCGCCAAAATCCATCATACCTTCCAGGGCTTTGATATTCAGGTAACGTGAATATTCCATGTTTTCAAAAGCCGGCTTAAGTAATGCCGGAACGATATATAAGCCGGGTTCAATGGTGATAACCATACCCGGTTCCAGTTCTCTTCTGACCCTTAAATATTTTACACCCGGCCGATCGATATGCTCAACGCCTTTGGGGTATCCGCCGACATCATGTGTGTCGAGACCGAGGAAGTGTCCGAGTCCGTGCGGGAAAAAGAGCGCAAAGATATTTTTATCCATGATTTCATCCAGGTTCCCTTTAATGAGCTCCATGTCGAGCATGCCTTGCATCATAATCCGGGCAGCCATCATATGAAGATCTTCCATCTGGATACCCGGCTTAGACGCTTTGATGCACTCTTTATGCGCATTGAGAACGGCATCGTACATTCCGGCCTGCAATTCCGTGAATTTACCATTGACAGGATAGGTCCGTGTGACGTCGTGGGCATATCCTTTGTATTCGTAACCGGCATCGATCAGGAATAAGTCGCCGTCTTTCATCCGGGAATTGTTGGTCACATAATGCAGGATGGCACTGTTGATGCCGCTGCCATAAATTCCGGTGTACGCTTCCTGCATGAGTCCGTTTTTTATATGATAATGATCAAAAATGGCTTTCAACTCATATTCATACATGCCCGGTTTTAAAGCTTTCAGGACTTCCGTATGCGCGGCGCTTGTGATTTTTCCGGCATACCGCATTTGATCCAGTTCCCAGTCACTTTTTACGACCCGGCAATAAGTGAGGGCGTCTTTGAGCGTTTCCGTATTCGTTTCGTATCCCCGTTTTTTAATTTCCGATGCCTGTTCTTCGTTCAGACAATAGACTTTATCGGGCTTCAATTGCTTTAGTACCTCATCGATTTCGGTATCGTAGCGGATGTAATCGGGCTGATATTTGGCCTTGTATTCTTCCTGCGAACGGATGAAACCGTGCCAGACCGCATATTGAGTGTCTCTTTTCGGGGAGAATAGATAATAGATGTTGCTTGCCGGCTCAATGATGAGGTGAAAATCGGCTTCATCGACGCCGGTCAGATATAAAAAGTTGGATTCCTGCCGGAACGGGAATTCAAAATCCGTACCATAGCGGTTGGAAATGTTGGATCCCTTGATGTAGATGACGCCATCATCATTTCGATCAAAAAGGGCGCATAGTTTATCTCGATGTTGTTTTAACATAGTGTTTCCTAAGTATGATTTTTAAATAATTCAAATAGTTGACTTGCAGCATGTTGCAACTGCCGGGGTTCAAATTGTGCGAAATCAAACGAAAGGCTGCTGCGTGCGTCTGCCCCCGTTTCACCGCCGGCATGGAATATTGTAGTATTTGGAGTCACTCCGTTTGACATTAATTCCAGGTTTATTTCAATAATTCCTTCATTGGAGCCGTCTCGGTTAATGATAGCTAAGAATCGGTTTCCGTTGAATGGGGTAGCCATAAAGCTGACCGCCATCTTAATGCTGGAAGATAAGATAAAGATTTTGTAGTAATGCTCCAGATTCAATAAAGAAGGAGTCGACGGCAGTGATAAATGGGTGATGGAAGTATTTTCCCGGTCCATTTCAAACCAAAAATATTCCTGGGCAGAAAACAGCCAGTTGCGAAGTAAGACGTCCGAATCTTTGCCGATGAACCCGCGATCGGCCCAATAGGCGTAATCTCTATTCCCAGGGTTGTTCATCAAGGATATCCGGACGATTGTGTAAATGTTCCGGGGATGAGCCCTTTCCGGATGAAAAGAAGTAATCGGTGATCCCATTGCTCATCATCAGGTAGGGAGCCCTGATTTTTGAGTTATAACGAGTGATCTGAAGGCTCGTTTTTTCGCTGATGGGTACGTTTTCGGCCTTGCATTCGATGAGCAGAACCGGTTCAAAATCGTGATTGTAACAGAGGATGTCGGCGCGTTTGCTGGCTTCATCCCGTTTCAGGTTCACCGGCAGTTCGAAGGTGACGCGGTGTGGCGACCATCCCGCGTCGAGCAGCAGCGATTCCATAATCCGCAGACGGACCCGTTCTTCCGGCCGGTTGATGTACGCCTTTTTCAGTATCGGGTTCCACAGGAGTTTTTGACCGTCTCTGAATACCACTCTCGGGAAATGACGCGCTGCAATACTTCTCATTCAGGGTTTGAAATAATCCGTGTTTCAATTACATCAGAAAGTAAGAAATAATTGGGAGAGGGGTGAAAAAAGTGCGTGATATTCTTGGCAATCGTCTATTCGTTTTTTCTTTGCGTATCTATGTTTTATTAAAGGTGTCGTCCGACCAATTTAATGGATTGTTGATGATATAATCCGATATCCTTTGGAATGATATAGCATCGCGAATGATATGGTCGTGGAAACGAGATTGCCAGGCAAATCCGGGATTTATCATTCGGGCATTTTTGGTAACCCCAATTTTAAACCCACGGATAATGGATGCCAAATTTTGGGATTGTGGACCAAATTGGTTTTTGTGGGATTTTATCGGCATTGGTGTTTGTAGAGACGCAAAATTTTGCGTCTCTACACCCCGTTCATGGTCACGGTTATTGACACGTTCATCATTATGTTCATCGTTGGGTTTGTTAATCACCACAATGCCATGCACATGATTGGGCATCACAATATGATTGCCCAATATTACAAAAGGAAAATGTTTCGGTATTTCCATCCAACAACGTTGGGCGATTTCCCCAATAGATGATAATAAGACACATGGTAATTCGTCTTTTCCCATCACCACGTCACCGAAAAAACATTCTCTGTTTTTGGTACAGATGGTTACAAAATAGTAGGCATCCCATCCGTAATCCCAATTTTGCAACCGGGTAGATTCGATTCGATATTTACCTTTGAATTTATCGGGCATCAGGTAGTAAATCTTTCAAGGTTTGCAAAATCTTAAATAATAACCGGAATTACTTCATGGTATTGTGCTGCAATGTATTTGTATTGCGAAATGGCAAGCTCTGCAAACTCGTTACGAATTTCAGTCAATATTCGAGTATGGTTTTGATTTACAGCAAATATGTTTGTATAGCAAATTTCATTCGTAATTGTGTATGTAATTAATCTTCTAAAAAAGTCTGAAAAAAAATTCCGTTTCTTTCCCTTCTTCAGTTGGTACAACAACGGCATAACCTTGATCAGATAGAAGTTGGACTGAGATTTCTTTCTGTGCATTCGACACCTAAAGATTGATAAATAAATCGTTTTTTATTTCATCAAAAAGCAAGTGTCGAAAAGTCGGATCGCCTGCCCAAAAAAAAGTCCGCTAACAACAATTGCAGCGGACTCAAATTTCATTAAACGTTTGTCAGCGGGATGACTTTCGTTCCAGTTTTTTCTGCTCGATCAATTTCTGCTTTTTGAGTTCTTCAGCCTTCTTCTTATCGACTTTTTCAAGCAGTTCCATCTGGTTCATGTTATGGTTGATCAGCATTTGTTGTCCGCCGGACAGCACGTTATAAACCAGGTAATACAGGTTTAATCCCGATGCCAGGTTGTTGAAGATGAACAGCATGAAAACAGGCATACCGTACTGCATGATTTTCATCTGCGCACCGCCCATGCCCCCGCTGCTTGTTTGTCCGGAGACTTTCATCTGGAATACCATACTAAGTGCCATCAGTATTACGAAACCACTGATATGATCGCCCATGAATGGAATGTTAAAGGGCAGGTGAACAATAACATCAGGTGCTGAAAGGTCATGAGCCCAAAGGAATGCTCTTTGCCTGATCAGGATGGAGTTCTGGATAAATTCCCACAGGGTAATAAGAATTGGCATTTGCAGCAGCATCGGCAAACATCCCCCAAGCGGGTTCACCTTCGCCTTCTTATAGAGTTTCATCATCTGCTCTTGCTGCTTCTTCGGATCACTCTTGTATTTATCCTGCAATTCCTTGAGCTCAGGCTGCAATTTACGCATAGCGGCCATACTTTGAAAACTCTTGTGCGTCAAAGGATAAAGGACAAGTTTTACCAGGATGGCAAAGACGATAATAGCAATACCAAAGTTCCCAAGGGCATTACCGATAGTCTCGAAATAGGGAATGATGATATACCGTACGAGCGGAGATGAGAAAAATCTCATAAGGCTGTAACCCAGGTAAACCATACCGTAGGTGGTTTTATCGAAATGGGCGAGATCTTTATAACGTAAAGGACCAACGTAAAGATTGAAATCAACTTTGTTGCTGTCCGGTACATTTATGCGGATACTGGAGGAATACGAGTGGAGATAGCTGGCATTTTCCGGTTTGCCGGCGATGGTTCCGCGCAAGGTGGCCCCATCGGTGGGCTGGGTAGATTTGATAATCTGTGTAAAATACTTCGTTTTGGTCGACACCCAATCGACCTGGCCATTGATGAGATTCTGTTTATGTCCGGGATCTTTGATATCAAGGTTGTCGAGTTGTCCGCCGGAATACACATAGGCCTGGTTGTCCCGGGCCTCCATCTTGTGATCCTTCTCGGTAAAATTCAGCGGGGATTTCCAGGCAAATTCAATTTGCCGGCTGCTGATGTAATTGCTTGCCCCGTTAAATTGGATAGATAAATGGATATTGTAAGATGATCCGTTGAATGTGTAGGTGTAAGTGATCGATTTACCGTCGGCTGTAACAAGCTCATAGGATAATTTCTGTTCGCCGCTCTTTGTTACAGTTAACGAGTTTCCCTGGTTTACCTGTTTGAATAAAATATCCTGGGTTTCAACATTATAATTTTGTGTGGTTATAAATCCCATTGAATAAACGGAACGGGCTGAATCCTGGATTAGCTGAACCGGTTGATGATCCCAGGTCAGGTACTTGTTGAGCTCAAAACGTACCGGCCCGCCCCCGAGATTGGAAAACACAGCCGTATAAAGAGGAGTTTTGACAGTAAACAGCGTAGTGTCGTTCGTTGCGTTGTGGGCGAAAACACCGCGTACAGCATTTTGATCACCCGTGGGTTTAATCATCCTTTCGGTATCGGCAGGTTGTTCCTGGGGTTTAGAAGCTGCAAGTGCCGATTGGTGCGACAGGGTATCGGTGACAAGGCTATCGGGTTGAACCTGTTTTGTCTGATTCTTCTTGGCATTTTTATCGTTCGGCATGGAAAAGAGCATCCATCCGAGCATCAATACAAAAATAAGAGCCAGTCCTGTTACGGTATTACGATCCAAAATTACTCCTCAGTTATCAGGTTTTATAAATTCAGGGTTTTCGTTTTGATTCGGGGTTCTTTTTCCGGAACAGGATCATACCCGCCTTCATGCCAGGGATGGCACCGGGAAATTCGTTTTATACTCAGCCATGAGCCCTTAAAAAATCCAAACCGCTTGAGTGCTTCCACCGCGTACTGACTGCATGTCGGCTGATAACGGCAGCTCGATGGAAAATATGGTGAAATGAAAAGCTGGTAAATTTTAATAAGGACTATGAGGACGTACTTCATACCTTTATGTTAAGGTATTTCGCAGATAATTATGTAATCTCTTTAACAATTCTACACAATCTTCCTGGATGGAGTGAAAATCAACTTGATGTTTTTTGGCGATAAATACCCCGTAAATTCCCGGATTGTCAGAACTACAATAATCGTCAATCAGATACTGATTCAGCCGGTAAGCTTCCCGCATTAATCGTTTGATTCGGTTTCGCCGTACGGCATTTCCCAATCGCTTGCTTACAACGAAACCCATAGAACATCCTGTTGGTTCCGGGATATCATCAGCATATCTCAAAAACCGAAGGTCGATGATTCTTCCTTTAAACACGAATCCTTCTTTGAATAACTTTTCAAAGTGTTTTTTACCCCGCAATATTTTTTTTCGGGGTAATCGGCGATCCATCGAAGAATCATCATCCGGTAAGTTGTTACTTACCTTTAGGTTCATCACTTACCGTCAGTTTATGACGCCCTTTGGCCCGTCTGCGTTTTAAAACATCGCGGCCGTTGACACTGCTGTTTCTGGAACGAAAACCGTGTTTGTTAATTCTTTTTCTTCTGCTTGGTTGAAATGTGCGTTTCATCTTACTGGTTCTTGTTAGTGTATTTTTAAGACAGAATCGTAATTTAACAAAAAAATGACAAACTATTGAAATCAGTTTGCGCGGATTTTACGATTTTTTCTCATAATGACAGACTGAAACAACAAAAAATCCGAACAGCATACGACATATAACGTATATTCTTCGTATCAGGTTTGGTTGAACAGGGATATAATAAAGTGTAAATTACTTTGCTTAACCTATAAGTATATTAAATCGTACAGGTATACGTTATCCCAAATCAGGCATACAGCAATATAGCGCAGATGTTGTTTCCCGGCGAAAGATGACAAATAAAAAGAAATTTAATCAAAATACGATATCTGATATCTCCGTTTGAAAGAATGGAAAGTCGGATAGAAAATAACAGAGTTTTCAAATTTAAGTGCAGTACCACACATGTTAAATAATTTCCTGAATGGCTTTGAGAAAATTTTTGGTTCACGAGCCGAACGCGATCTGAAAAAACTTCGCCCCGTTGTTGAAGAAATTAATGCTTTTGGTCCGGAGCTCGAGAGTATATCAGATGACGATCTGAAAGAAAAAACCCAAACGTTCAAACGGCTGATTAAAGAAGCTACGGCCGATATCGATCATCAAATCGAAGAAATTAAAAATAAAATTCAGATTGTCGGAGTGGAAGATAAACTCACAATTGACGAACGTCGTGAGTTAACAGAAAACCTTGAAAAACTGGATGAAGAATGGCTGGATACACTCGAAGATGTCCTGGAAGAAATTTTACCGGAAGCCTTCGCGGTCCTGAAAGAAACCTGCCGCCGTTTTGTTGGAAAATCCTGGAAAGTAGCCGGTAACGAAATGACCTGGCAGATGGTGCCTTACGATGTTCAGCTTATGGGTGCCGCAGCCCTGCACAGGGGTAAAATATCTGAAATGAAAACCGGTGAAGGTAAAACACTCGTAGCTATCTTCCCGTGTTATCTCAATGCCCTGGCCGGACGTGGCGTACATGTGGTTACGGTGAACACCTACCTGGCCCAGCGGGATGCTGAATGGAATGAGCCCATCTTCAATTTCCACGGTCTGAAAGTGGACTGTATTGACAAGTATGAACCAAATACGGAACAACGCAGGAACGCGTATCTGGCTGATATCACATACGGAACCAATAACGAGTTCGGTTTCGATTATCTGCGTGATAATATGACCGGAAGCCCGGAACAGTTGGTTCAGCGCGGACATCATTACACCATCGTTGATGAGGTTGACTCGGTATTGATTGACGAAGCCCGTACGCCTCTGATTATTTCCGGCCCGGTTCCTGTCGACGAACAAACCGAAAAATATGTGCTCCTGAAACCACGGGTCGAAAGCCTGGTGGAAGCTCAGAAAAAACTGGTTGCCCAATTTGTTGCAGAGGGTGAAGAAGAACTGAAAAAAGGGGACAATGAAAAAGCCGGACTGGCTCTGTTCCGTGCCCAGCGTGGTTTCCCAAAGAATAATCGTTTCCGGAAACTGATACAGGATCCTACCATTCAGAAAGTTGTCCAGCAGACCGAATATTTTTACCTGCAGGATAACGCAAAAAATCTCCCAATTGTTGATGAAGGCCTCTATTATTCGGTCGATTATAAACTGAATACCATTGAGATGTCTGAAATCGGACGTCAATTCATTACCAAATCAGGTGAAGATGAAGGGTTCTTCGTAATTCCCGATATGGGTCTAGAAATCTCAATTATCGAGGAAGAAATCGAGAAAAAAAGAAAAGAAGAGATTGAAGCGATTCAAACTAATGATGAGTTCAGCGACGATTATAAAGAGAAACATATTGAGAAGAAGAAAGAAGAAATTGAAAAAGAACGTAACGATCGTATTGCTGAACTAAATCGATTATTTGCCGAAAGAAGCGACCGTATTCATACCGTTAATCAGCTTCTTAAAGCGTACACACTGTTTGAACGGGATGACGAATACATCGTTCAGGAAGGAAAGGTTAATATCGTGGATGAGCACACGGGTCGTGTGCTTCCGGGACGTCGTTACTCCGACGGTTTACACCAGGCGATCGAAGCCAAGGAAAATGTAAAGGTGGAAGCTGCTACGCAAACCTATGCGACCATCACTTTGCAGAATTACTTCCGGATGTATCACAAACTTGCCGGAATGACCGGTACGGCGACAACGGAAGAATCGGAATTTTTTGAAATTTATAAACTCGAAGTTGTTGAAATCCCAACGAATAAACCGATTGTCCGCGATGACCGTGAAGATTTGGTTTATCGGACCAAACGGGAAAAATACAATTCGACGATTGGCAAAATTGAAGCCTATCACAAAAAAGGGCAGCCGGTGCTGGTTGGTACAACCAGCGTCGAAGTATCGGAAACGATGAGTCGGATGCTGCAGCGGGCTAAAATCCCTCATAACGTATTGAACGCCAAACAACACAAGAAGGAAAGCGATATTGTTGCAATGGCCGGGCAGAAAGGAGCGGTAACCATCGCTACGAATATGGCCGGTCGTGGTACGGATATTAAGCTGGGAACCGGTGTTACGGAATTGGGCGGCCTGGCTATTATCGGTACTGAACGACACGAATCTCGTCGTATTGACTTGCAGTTGCGTGGCCGTGCCGGACGTCAGGGCGATCCCGGAGAGACGCAATTTTATGTATCCCTTGAAGATGAGCTTATGCGTCTGTTCGGCTCCGACCGGGTATCAACTATCATGAATAAGCTGAATTTTGAAGAAGGTGAAGTTATTCAGCATCCCTGGATTACAAAATCCATAGAACGCGCCCAAAAGAAGGTTGAACAGAATAACTTCAGCATTCGTAAACGCCAGTTGGAATATGATGACGTTCTGAATAACCAACGGAATGTGATTTACAAACGCCGTAAACACGCTTTGCTTGGAGATCGCCTGACGAGTGATATTCAGGATATGCTCGAAGATTTGGTTGAAGCCATTGTATACGAATTTTTCGATAATGCCGAGTTCGACGAGCTTCGTGAAAAGTTGCTGAGGGTTTTGGCCGTAGATGTGCCGGTTGATCGTGAGAAATGGGCAACAATGGGTGAAGATGTTCTAATCGAGCTGATTGTGACTAAAGCCCTGGAAACATATCGTCAGAAAGAACGGGCCATTTCCGAGCCTATTTATGAAGTCCTGAAACAAATTGTCGAAAGTAAGGAAGCCAACAAGCCTGAAATGATCCAGGTGGTGTTCACCGATGGTATTCGCTTCATGCGGGTTATCGTTGAAGTGGACAAGGCTTACGAAAGCAAGGGTCATGAAGTGGTTCGGGCACTGGAACGCACTTCCGTACTTTCTATTATCGATGATAAATGGATGGAACACTTACGTGATTTGGATTCTGTTAAGGAAGGAATCGGCTTGCGTGCTTTTGGCCAGAAAGACCCTCTTGTTGAATACAAACGCGAAGCTTTTAATATGTTCCGTCAGTTAATTGACGATATCAATAACGAGGTAATTTCGTTGATTTGGAAAGCTGTGCCGGAAGGATCCGACGAAGAACAGTTTAAAAAAGCCTCGACGAAACGTAAAGACAAAGTGGATATGAGCCGCCTGAAGACTCAGCATGAAGCAAGCACGAATATGGGTATCCGCATTGGCGACAATGGCAATAATGGTGATCAGGTTATGACTGAAGGAAAACCAGAACCGGTTGTCGTTGGCGATAAAGTCGGACGTAACGATCCATGTCCATGTGGATCCGGCAAGAAATACAAACATTGCCATGGCCGTAATGCCTGATAATCATCTTTTATAGATAAACTTAAAGACGGGAGTCGATACTCCCGTTTTTTATTTCCCAATGAATAAACTTATTTAAAGGTAATCGGGTTTCTTAAGGGATAAACCCGATATAGGTTCTACATAAATATTCATAAGATGTATAAGACTTTTCGATCAATCTGGATTTGGACAGCCATCATTTTGTTGATTCTATTCTGGCTTCCTTTATTGGCAATTATTCGTTTGTTCGATCGCGATGCCGTTCATTACCGGACCGGCCGCTGGTTTCGCAGACTGGGAGTGGCCATAACCAAAGTAAATCCAACCTGGAAACTAAATATCGATGGTTACGAGGTCTTGGATCCCCGGCGACCATACGTTGTGGTAAGCAACCATCAGTCGATGGCGGATATACCGCTTGTTTCACATTTGCCCTGGGAGATGAAGTGGGTCGCTAAGAAACAATTATTTGATTTTCCGGTTGTCGGCTGGATGATGAAAATGGCCGGAGATATTCCTGTCGACCGTCAGGCAAAGAGCCGCCGGCATCAGCCAATCATCCGCTCTATGAGCTATCTTAAGGATAAATGCTCCGTTATGTTTTTTCCGGAGGGTACGCGGTCGTTGAACGGAAAAGTAAATCGTTTTACGGACGGGGCCTTTTTATTAGCTATAAAATCCGGTGTCCCGATACTGCCACTTGTTATCGAGGGCTCGGGCGAATGCCTTCCAAAGCATTCATGGATATTTGGAAAAACTCAGGTAGTCAGGCTTCGCATTTTGGAACCAGTAGAGACAAAAGGTTTAAAACGAGAAAATGTGGAAGAATTACGGGATAAAGTCCGCGATATGATTGTTACCCAGATTGCGGAATGGCGCCAGGTCGAGAAGAATATTGTGGATGCTTTATCGGCTAAAAAAACAAGTTCGCAGACCGGCTGAAGACTATGATTCTCATAAAGTTTTGTCATTCTTAAAAAAGATTATCGTTGTCCAAAACGATAAATAAGGCTCCTTTGTTCCTATTATAGCATTTAAAATTTGAACTAAACAAGGAGAGGCCATGGCTGCAAAGAAAATATTAATGCTGGCAGGGGACTACATGGAAGATCTGGAATCCGTGTTTCCATTTCAGGCGTTGCAAATGGTTGGACACAAAGTCGATGTCGTTTGTCCCGATAAAAAGAAAGGTGACCAGTTAAAAACAGCTGTTCATGATTTTGAAGGAGCACAGACCTACAGCGAAAAACCCGGGCATAATTTCACCATCAATGCCGATTTCGATAAAATAAAACTGGATGAATATGATGCATTGGTCATTCCCGGTGGCAGAGCTCCCGAGTACCTGCGACTGAATGAGAAAGTGTTAAATATTATCCGTCATTTTGCCAACAATAACAAACCCATTGCAGCCATTTGCCACGGAGCCCAGATGACTTCGGCAGCAGGCATTTTAAAAGGCCGTGAAAGCAGCTGCTACCCTGCTTGTGCCCCTGAGGTAACAGCAGCCGGTGGAAAATATATGGATATTCCGGTTGATCACGCACACACTGACGGAAATCTTGTTACCGCACCGGCATGGCCGGCTAATCCCGCATGGATGGCACAGTTTCTAAAAGTGCTGGGGACGAAAATAGAATTGTAGTCTGTCAAAGTTGTCCGGTCTATTGGATACCGAGAGATGATGGCATCAAAATGTAAACCTGGCAGTTTCCGGTCTTGGGAGCTGTCAGGGTTTAATTGTTTAATTACTGAGCAATTCATTAATTTTCTTAATGACGTAATGATGTTTATTTTTAAATAGAAAGTCATGAATATCATGAAACTCATCCAGTCTGAAATTACGAACAAGTAGCCCATCACCAATTAAGTGTATTTCATCACATAACAGTGTCATCGTTTCAAGAATATGTGAAGTCAGCAATATTGTTTTCCCATTTTTTGCAAGCTGTTTTAGTACCGATTTTACTAACTCGCCGGTTTCCAGATCGAGGCTTGTAAACGGTTCGTCGAGCATAAGGATTTCTCTGTTGAGAGCAATAATTCCATACAAAGCTATTTTTTTCCGCATCCCCGTTGAGTAAGTATCGATGAAATCGTCGAGCGGCAGACTAAAAAGTTCATTCCATTTATCTATCCTGAAGCCCGGATTCTGTAAACAGAAAAGTTCTAAATATTCTCTGCCCTTTAGCAATGGATAGAAATAATTTTCAACGGGCAGATAACCGATATGTCTGGTGGAAATTGGTCGTTCATCCCATTTTATGATACCTTGAGCGGGTTTTATAAATCCATAGATAGTATTCAGTAGTGTTGTTTTGCCTGCTCCGTTTGGACCCAGAATACCATGGATTTTGCCTTCTGATAATGGCAGGTTAATGTCATTTAGGGCAACAAAATCCTGGTAGCTGACAGTTAAATGTTCAATGGTAAGCATAAAGATACATTTTAAGACGTTTATACCCTTTCCAATAGTACCATCCTGAAGTAAACAGGAGTAAAGGAGGGAAACAAATACCAACATACAAAAGGGTGAAAAAAGAGTAACTTGAGGTAGCATGTGCGAGATCCTTTCCCGGATCATAATAGGCATATTTGCTCCAGACTACATTTGCGATGATGAAAATAGCAGCCAGAAGAAAACCAAATGTTGTGAGCCAATCAGAAAAATTTTCAATCATACTCAACACCCAAAAAGGTCCGGCGAGGACGGAATATCCCAACATTGCATAAAGAAACTTTTCTAACAAAAATACATGAGCCGGTTTATTATACACTTCAAGTAATTGAAAAGGCTCACAATTCATATAGTTTCCCGGTACAATTATCAAAGCAACGATAATAAGAGAGAGCATATGAACATATCTGATTTTAAATCCTGTAACCAGAAGCAGGATATAGATCGCAAGAAGTAGATAAGATGTTTTACGAAAGCGAAAGCCGGACCGCCATTCAAAGAGTCTTAAAGGAATGCTATTTAGTAGTGGGAAAGATTTCTTTATGGGCGTTTTTTTATTCGATGAGATAATTGGAAGCAACATTATAATGGGCAAAAGAAGGAGATACCACCATAGTCCGTAAAAAAATCCAAATGTTATAACAGGTAGGGTGATTGTCATGTATTCGATAAAAAATACCCAATATGTAGGAATATGAATAATCGTAAGAAATCGTCTATCTCTGCGGGATAAGTGGACCAACAACAGAATGGTAATTGTGACAAAGAATGGGAGAATAGGTACCAGAAAGATGGAAACAACACATAGCAGCAATATGAAAAATCGAACCCAACCCAGAGTTTGAATCCACCTTATGGCCTGTTTTGTACGAATAAAAATTACGAGGACTAAAATGTTCCGTAAGCGCTTGCCGTTGAAGGATTTCATCCAGGCCATTAATAAATGTTATAAATGGATATACTTGATTTAGTTCAATCGCTCTAACCTTAATTGTATCTCCAGTTTTTTTGCTTTTCTATAGTAAAAAAAAGAAGATTTTATAGACATTATAAACGTAGTAACTAACCCTCCATATATAAACGAAGTAGCCCCGCCGAAATGAAATACTTTCATCATCACACCAATGGAAAGAATGAATAAGCATATAACTAAATTGTACATTGGTGTATTAGCTTTGGTAGCAGCTTGAATAACAGGGTGAAAAAAAGCGTCATATTTTTTGATTGTACTCATCATAATTTCAAATCCCTCCTGTAGAAAATAGACCTGGATTGTAATAGTTTATTTACTTTTGGGCTAAGCCATAACTATGATTTGATAACCATTATAAATAAAGGCTCATAGTTTAATTTAAAAAATAAATTGCGAAACGCAAGTTGGGATAAATTAAGTAGCCGGAGGAATTATTATACCTGTATTATGAACGCTCAGTCAATCCCAGAATAAAATTCCAGATCGTCATGGCGGCAAGCCGGGCTGTTTGGTTGTCACGGTCGAATTGGGGATTCACTTCAACAATATCAAAAGAGTTGAGATTCCGGTTTTGTCCGGCTTTGCGCGCAGCATAAAGCCATAAATCCGGGGTCAAACCATTAACTGCGGGAGCACTGACTCCCGGGGCAAAGGCCTGGTCTACCGCATCCATATCGAAGGTGACCATCATCGGGTTGTCATCGCTATACGCTGAATAAATCCGGTCGATTTCGTCTCTATCTATATTGGCACTCATAACATAATAGCCATTCTTGTTTCGAATATATTCCAGGTGCTCTTTGGAAACCGACTGGGGTAGCAAACCGGCAACGGTATAACTTATGCAATACCCGTTTTCATGTTCAATGGCCTGCCGAAATGGGGAACCGGAATGGGCCTGGCTGTTTTTTAATTCACGTACATCGGTATGGGCATCCCAATTGAGGATATAGCATTTCTTTTTCGATTGTACGTATCCATCAAAATGGCCGAATGCCGTTTCATGTCCGCCGCCCAAAATAACAGGTATGATATTTTTATCCAGAAAACGGGAAATAACCTGTCCAAGATTCTCCTGGTCTTGTTCTACATCGGCTGTCACTTTCAGATTTCCGACATCAACGGTATTCTTAAGCAGATTGTTGAAGGCGTCAAAATGTTCCGGTGAAGGAGTAAGTCGGAATAATTCTTTTCGTATGGTATTCGGTGCCATGGCAGAACCCGGCCGGCCTCCGTTACGTTTTACTCCTTCCTCGGAAGGAAATCCAATGATAACTAAGCGCGTCGATTTATTGATTTTATCTTCGCCAAATTGAATGAACTGTCCAAGGCGGGGATCATTGGATTCTGTTGAAGGCAGAACGGTTTTAACCGGGAAAAGCTGAATACTATCTTTCATAATCTTCAATCAAATATTCTTGTTTACCATTGATGAACGTAGAAATACAGGCATTTGGTTTAAAATGATACATCCAGTGATTGATATCGGGAGCATCAATAATCGTAAAGTTCGCTTTTTTTCCTGTTTCGATCGAACCGTATAAGTGTTGCCGGTTAACTGCTTTAGCTGCATTGATTGTTGTTGCTTTTAATGCTTCAGCCGGTGTTAAACGTTGCCGGGTACAGGAAAGCATCATAGCAAGCGGCAGATCGTAACTGGGAGCTGAACCCGGGTTAAAATCTGTGGCTATAGCCAGGGGAATTCCCTTTTCAATAATTTTGCGGGCCGGCATTGGGTTGATATCGAGATATAAAGAAGCCAGTGGCAGGTTCACTGCTACCACCTGTTTTACGGCCATAGCATCGATTCCAGTATCTGAAATCTGTTCCAGGTGATCTGCCGAAATAGCATTGACTTCGGCAGCCAGTTCGGCTCCTCCACCGCTGCTGAGTTGATCGGCATGAAGTTTTGGCCGAAGTCCGAGATTTTGGGCCGCAATAAATATTTCACGAGCCTCGTCGATGGAAAACGCCGTTTCTTCCACAAAAACATCACAAAATTCAGCAAGATTTTGTTGCGCGACCATGGGCAGCATTTCCTTTTTCACGAGATTAATATAATCCCGGCGGTTATTACGATATTCTTCCGGTATGGTATGTGCACCCAGAAATGTCGGAATGATATCAATGGGTTGTTTGATTTTTAGCTCTTTATATACATTTAATAACTTAATTTCATTTTGTATATCCAGGCCATAACCACTTTTACACTCTACAGCAGTAATTCCCAGGCGAAGTATTTCGTCTAAAAAATGTTTGCTCCGTTTTACCAATTTCTTTTTTGAGGCAGCCCGGGTTTCCCGGACAGTGGATAATATTCCGCCTCCTGCATTTGCCAATTCTTTATAACTTTTACCCTGTATACGCATTTCAAATTCATCCGAACGCCAGCCGCCAAAAGCCAAATGGGTATGACAATCGATTAACCCGGGAATAACGGTCTTGCCAAAAGCATCATATATCTCTCCATCATTTTGGGATAGTGGCAAATCATTTTTGCGTCCAACCCAGGTAATTTCGGATTGTTTCCATGCTAGTGCCGCATTAAAAATCAATTGAATATCGGATTGATCGTTGTTATCCGGACAGATGGCAAGACATCCTATGTTCGCTAGAATCGGCATCAGTTTAAGCTATAAAGTTCATTTTCTACAGTTTGAATCATTTCGCGGTCACGCACCAATTCGAGACACCGGTTGATATCATATTTAAAATAATAATCCACTTCGGTGTGAGGGATAAATGAACGGATATATTCGTGGGCAAGTTCAACACCCCGGCCCGGTTTTAATGGCTTGCGATAGTCAAGTGCCTGGGATGCGGAAAACAGTTCGATTGCCAGAACCTGTTCCACATTTTCAAATACATTGTACAGTTTCAGAGCGCTGATGCTTCCCATACTCACATGATCTTCCTGTCCCAGGCTGGTCGGAATGCTGTCTACTGAAGCCGGATGACATAAAATTTTATTTTCAGAAACCAAAGCTGCAGCTGTGTATTGTGGAATCATAAACCCGGTATTTAATCCTGTTTCCCGCATTAATAATTTAGGTAGTCCATCGTGTCCGGCAAGAAGCAAATACGTCCTGCGCTCTGAAATGCTGGCCAGTTCCGCCAGGGCGATGGCAGCAAAATCCAGACTCAGGGCCAGGGGCTGTCCATGGAAATTACCTCCGCTAATGATATCTCCATTATCAAAAACCAACGGGTTATCGGTGACGGAATTAATCTCTGTTTCAATGACTTGCATAGCGTATTTGAGGGCGTCCCGGCTGGCACCGTGTACTTGTGGAACACATCGCAGGCAATAAGGATCCTGAACTTTTCCGCAATGCCGGTGCGATTCGAGAATTTCACTGTGTGTCAAAAGGGTTCGTACATTTTCCGCCACAAGCTTTTGTCCGGGATGCGGACGTATATCATGAATTCTCGGATCGAACGGTTTAATACTTCCCTGCAGTGCTTCGAGACTCATTGCCGCGAGTATATCGGCGACTTTAAGCAGGTGAATGGATTTTTCCAGGATATACGCTCCGTAAGCCGTCATCATTTGTGTCCCGTTAATGAGTGACAATCCGTCTTTTGCTTGCAGATCAATGGGCTCAATCTGATGTTTACGAAGTATTTTTTCGGCCATGATGGTTTTTTCACCACGTTCATCCCAAAAAGAACCATAACCAATCAATGGCAGACACATATGAGCCAGGGGAGCGAGGTCACCGGAAGCACCTAAACTGCCTTTACTGGGAACCGCCGAAATCATGTTGTGATCGTGGAAATAGATCAGACGATCGAGCGTTTCTTTTGAAACCCCGGAATAACCCATGCCCAATGCGTGAATTTTCAGCTGAAGCATGAGTTTTGTAATCGGTTTTGGGATTAAATCTCCAACCCCCACAGAATGGCTCAAAATAAGATTGGTCTGAAGTTTTTTCACATCTTCGTGATCAATACGCTGTTGTGCCAGTATTCCGAAACCGGTGTTGATACCGTAATAGGTATTCCCGTCATCCAGGGCGTGTTCAACAATTTTACGTGACTGAAGTACGGCTTCGGGATTTTTCTTTAATTGCCGAATACTTTCATGAAGATCATTATATAAATTCTCCAGGTGGACTTTTGTGGTGTTGGATTCGATCATATAGAAAGTTTAAAAAGGGAATTATTAATGATTGTTTATTTTTTTCAAAGGCACAAAGGCACAAAGGCAAAAGGCACAAAGGCACAAAGGCATTATTTTGATTTTGTATCAAGCATCGGTAAATCAACGCCCCGTTCCCGTGCTGTTTCAATTGCCAAATCGTAACCGGCATCGGCGTGACGCATAACGCCCGATCCCGGATCGTTCGTTAACACCCGATCCAGCCGCCGGTCTGCCATATCGGTACCGTCGGCCACGCAAACCATCCCGGCATGGATAGAATAACCAATTCCGACACCTCCGCCATGATGAAGGGAAACCCAGCTGGCCCCTGAGGCGGTATTCAGCATGGCATTTAACAAAGGCCAGTCGGCAATAGCATCTGATCCGTCTTTCATTCCTTCTGTTTCCCGGTTCGGAGAAGCTACAGACCCGGTATCCAGGTGATCACGTCCGATGACGATAGGAGCCTCAAGCTTTCTTTTCCTGACAAGCCAGTTAAATTTCAATCCCATTTCGGCACGTTCACCGTATTCCAGCCAGCATATCCGGGATGGCAGGCCCTGAAAATGTACTTTTTCCTGTGCTTTGTGAATCCAGCGTGCCAGTGAGTCATTTTGGGGAAAGGTCTCAAGAATAGCCTTGTCCGTTTCATAGATATCTTTTGGATTGCCTGACAAGGCCGCCCAACGAAATGGTCCGGAACCTTTACAAAAAAGAGGGCGAATAAATTCCGGGACAAAACCGGGGATGTCGAAAGCTTCTTTCATTCCGCGTAAATCCGCAACTTGTCCGCGCAGGTTATTACCATAATCGAACGTAATGGCGCCGCGTTTTTTCATCTCCAGCATGGCATGAACATGAGTAACCATCGAATCGAGGACCGCGTTTTCGTATTCCCCGGGATGTTTTTCCCTCAAGATATCCGCTTCAGCCAGGGTCATATTTGCCGGTATGTAACCGATGCGTAAATCATGCGCCGCCGTTTGATCGGTTAATACATCCGGGGTGATGTTTCTCTTTACCAGTTCGGGCAGCACTTCGGCAATATTTCCGATCAGCCCGATGCTTAATGTCTCTTTTTTGTCTTTAGCATCAAGAGCCCATTCAAGTGCTTCGTCGAGGTTATCGCTGATTTTGTCACAATAACCGGTTGATAATCGTTTTTGAATCCGTTTTTCATCGACTTCAACGCCCAGGAAAACACCGCCATTCATCGTGGCAGCCAGGGGTTGAGCTCCGCCCATACCGCCAAGTCCGGCGGACACAACCAATCGTCCTTCCATGGAACCATTAAAATGCTGACGTGCACATTCAGCGAAGGTTTCGTACGTGCCCTGAAGGATGCCCTGTGTTCCGATATAAATCCATGATCCGGCCGTCATTTGGCCGTACATCGTAAGTCCCATGGCATCGAGTCGACGAAATTCATCCCATGTTGCCCATTTCGGTACAAGGTGTGCATTCGCTATTAAAACTCTGGGAGCTTCCTCGTGGGTCCTGAAAACGCCAACCGGTTTACCACTTTGAATCATCAGCGTCTCATCATTTTCGAGACGTTTAAGTGTCTGAATGATTTTATCGTATGATTCCCAGTTTCGGGCTGCTTTGCCACCGCCACCATAGACAATGAGTTCTTCCGGTTTTTCGGCAACTTCCGGGTTCAGATTATTCATTAACATGCGCATTGCAGCTTCCTGATGCCAGCCTTTACAGGATAGTTGTGTTCCGGTCGGCGCCTTGATGTTAGTATGGGTAATTTCGATCGCCATTTCTATTCTGTTTTTAATTTCAAAATTAAATATAGGTGAAAAATACAGAGTCCGGACCGACTATAAAAGCGCTTTTCCTAATAATATAGTGCCGGTAACGATTGCTAAAAAAGGCTGTAGCAGATATAAAAATCCCCTGTGCAAAAATGGACAGGGGATATGAAAAGATGATATTAACTAAAAGATAATTATTTCCAGACGTTTATTATGGCTTTTTCGGTCGCAGGTCCTGCATGTGATAAACCGTACATATCTTCAATAGTTCTGAGGACACTGTAGTGATTTATGCTTTCACTGAAGTGTTTCTTTTGAACCATGGATCCCACAAACAGGGTTGGAATGTGGTTCTGAGGTGTGTTGTTATCCTCGTCGTAAGTAAGGATGAACAAGCTGTTGTGCTTTTTAGCCCAAACTATATAGGATTTTAAATGACTTTTTAACCAGGCATCGCCACGTTTAATCGTCGCTGGATTCGGACCATTATGCATGTCGTTATCTTCGTCGGGGATAACAATGGAAACCGTGGGCAGATTATTAAAATTTTTTGGAAAGCTCTTCAATGTTTTATTGACAGAAGCGGGAACGCCATTTTCTTTCGAACCCTGCCAGTCGACCCATGGATTATGTTTGCGGGCATAAACCGGTCTGCCATGTTTGAAAATGCTTTTTCCTTTTCCGCATCCGGTAAATCCTTCCTTTGGCATGAACTCGGAATATCCGGTGAAGGTCAGGCCTTTGCTGATGAGTTCGTGGCCAAGATTTGGAGTAGTGAAGGGTTGAGTACCATCCAGGCAGTGGTCGTCATAAACTTTTTGGAGATCACCCGAATAAATGGCTAAATAGTTCGGCTGGCTGGGGTGGGTGACGCCATGGGCATTCGTGAATAATGCTCCTTCATTTGCAAGCTGATTGATAAATGGAGCGTATTTTGAGCCAATGATTTGGTCAAAAGAATGATTTTCTTCAATCACGATGACAATGTGGTCTGGTTTGGGAAGCGATTGGCAATACGCCTTTGCTGAGAGTCCAGCTAAAATGAGAGTGAGTGCGAATGCACCTGTTATTTTTTTTATAAGATTCATAGTGTGATGCTTGGTTAACATTTCCGGTCTGGCCATCAATAAAAACTTGATGAAGTTAAAAAAATCCTCTGGTTTTGTCGTTAAGGAAATGTTATGAATAACAGGCATTCAAAATAAATTTCTGACCGGTTTGGATATTCAAAACGGTATTAAATATGATTTATCACAAAATTTATCAGCTATTTATGATAATTATTTGTTTAGTGTTATTCGTGTAATCTTATATTATCCCGAAAATACTGGAAGCGGTTTTTTATTCCTTTACTTGATTGCAATAGCATTGTTAACTATCATTCTAAGCCGATTTTTTTCATTCGAAGCACGATAACTATACTGTGTCTGATTGCTTCTCTAACTATTAATTATTTGTCTAATGGAATCCAATGTAACTGGTAATTCACACGAGCAATACAGTACAAAATTTTTCGGTCATCCAAGAGGCCTGGCTACTTTATTTTTCACAGAAATGTGGGAGCGTTTCAGCTTTTATGGCATGCGAGCCCTTCTCGTTTTGTTTATGATAGCATCATTAGCCAAAGGTGGAATGCACCTGACCGTCGAGACAGCTACTGCCATTTATGGCCTTTATATGATGAGTGTTTATTTGTTTTCACTGCCCGGAGGATGGGTTGCAGATAAAATTCTAGGCCTGAGGAAATCCGTTTGGTATGGAGGTATCCTTATTGCCTGCGGCCACTTCAGTATGGCCATACCGAGTACACAAACATTTTACCTCGGTTTGGTTTTGATTGTTTTGGGAACCGGATTGCTGAAACCGAATGTCAGCAGTATCGTCGGCGGTTTGTACGCTGATGCAAGCGGTGCAAAACGCGACGCCGGTTTTTCCATTTTTTATATGGGTATCAATATCGGAGCGACCATCGCACCGTTAGTATGTGGTTATCTGGGAGAAAACGTCAACTGGCATTACGGTTTTGGAGCTGCCGGTGTTGGTATGTTAATTGGTTTGATTCAATATAAAGCTACTGAAAAATACCTGGGTGACATCGGTATCGAACCTGAAAAGCATCCGGATGCTGCCATACAGGAAAGAAGGATGAAGAACAGTAAACGTTCGCTGTTTATCATTACCGGTGTAATCGTGGTGGTTGTCCTGGCTTCATTGTTGGGTATCATCCATATCAACCCTATTGTGGTTTCCGACTGGTCGGCTACTATTCTGATCGCTATTGCTCTGGTTTATTTTATCTATTTGTTATTTTTCAGTGATCTGGATCCAAAGGAACGGAAGAAAGTTGGTGCCATCATCGTTTTGTTTTTCTTTTCCGTGGTTTTCTGGTTTGGTTTTGAACAGGCTGGTTCTTCCTTAAACATTTTTGCTGATCAATATACAAATCGCATTTTATTTGGATGGCAAATGCCCGCAAGCTGGCTGCAAACGGTTAACCCCACATTTATAATTATCTTTGCCCCGATTTTTGGCTGGCTTTGGGTTTGGTTAAGCAAACGTCATTTGGAGCCTTCAAGTCCTGTTAAATTTTCTATGGGTCTCATTCTGATGGGTGCCGGATTTTTCGTAATGGTTTTCGCTGCCAGAGCAGCTTTGGCACATCAGAAAGCATCGGTGGTTTTCCTGGTTATTACCTATCTGCTGCATACATTTGGAGAATTATCATTGAGTCCGGTCGGACTGAGCACGGTTACCAAGTTGTCTCCTAAACGCCTGGTTGGACAAATGATGGGTGTTTGGTTTATGTCGGTAGCTTTAGCCGAAATCATTGCCGGCCGCTTCGCAGGTCAGTTCAATCCAAAGGATGTACATCAAATGCCGCATCTGTTTATGATTGTAGTCATCGTAGGTGTTAGTGCCGGATTGTTGTTGCTGATCTTTAATAAACCAGTACGTAAGCTGATGCAGGACGTGCATTGATTCTGTGAACCGTTATCAGTAAAGAGTTGTTGGTCGATGGTCTGTGTGATCTGTTCGCAACGCATCGTATAAGATTTGAACCTGGATTTACAGGATTCGCGGATTGCCGGGATTATTTTTCTATATATATCTATCACGGACATCAGATTAATCCCTAAAATCCAGGTTCAAGGTTTTTTTGTCACCATGTGTAGTCCTTTGATTTCTTGATGGGTATTCTTCATATACAGTCTGTGAAAAGTCCGCACATGCCATGTTCTGTCTTTACACAAAGCATCATTTGTTCAATCGTATCTCAAAATCAGCTAATATTCGTTATCTTTGGTTGATATGATACCAGAATCTACTATCGACCAAAAAGAAACCATAGCGGCTATCGCTACACCCATTGGTGAAGCTGGGATTGCTGTGGTTCGTGTATCCGGAAAAGACTGTATTCAGAAGGTAAACCGGATTTTTAAAGGCAAAGATTTAACGAAACAGCATTCTCATACCGTACATTATGGACACTTGCTAAAAGATGGTTCCATTCTTGATGAGGTGTTGATTACCATCTTCAAATCCCCCAAATCGTATACCGGGGAAGATTCGGTTGAAATTTCATCACATGGTGGCGTTTTAATTACCCAGGCTGTTTTAGAAACGGTTTTGAGACAGGGAATCCGGATGGCGCAACCGGGCGAGTTTACCCATCGTGCTTTTTTAAACGGTAAAATGGAATTATCACAGGCCGAGGCTGTTGCCGATCTGATTCACGCTAAAAGCAGCCGGGCGATTGAAGCCGCCCAGCAACAATTAGAGGGAGCCCTGGGAAAGCGAATCCGGGAATTTCGCCAGGCTATCATTGATGCTACGGCCATGGTGGAACTGGAGCTCGATTTTGTGGAAGAAGACGTGGAGTTTGCCAACCGCGATCAGTTAACACAATTGCTAATGGATCTCGATCAGCAAATTGATCGTTTGCTGGAAACATATGAAGCAGGCAGATTAGTCAAACATGGGGTCCGGACGGTTTTTGCAGGCGTTCCAAACGCTGGTAAATCGACTTTATTAAATACGCTGATTGGTAATGAGCGGGCCATCGTTTCGGAGATTGCCGGGACCACCCGCGACACGATCGATGCCGATTGGAGTCACGAAGGATTATTATTTCGCCTGATTGATACCGCCGGTATTCGTGATACCATGGATACCATCGAGGCGGAAGGAGTGCGGCGATCCCAAAAAGCCATGCAGGAAGCGGATCTGATTGTTTACCTGAAGGATTTGACCCTTCCATTATCGCAGGAAGAGAAGAAAATGATTGGAGAATTTCGTGCCAACAAAATACAAAAACCTTTCATTTGCATTGGTACCAAAAAAGATATTGTTAAGATTCCTTCGGAAGAGGCCTCATTTTACGATTTGCTCATAGCCGCACCAAAAGAAGAGGGTATCGAAGAATTGAAAACCCTGATGAAAGAAAAAGCCCTGGAAAACAAGCACTATGATGCTTCAAGTTTAATAGTTACATCCAGTCGTCATCGAGATGCCCTGTCTAAAACCAAAGAGCATGTGAATGCGGCTTTGCAGTCTTTAACAAATGGTGTCACCGGCGATTTTCTTGCTATCGATTTGCGTTCCGCTTTACATGAGCTTGGGACAATAACCGGTGAAATCACCAACGAAGATGTGTTAGACAGTATATTCTCGCGGTTTTGTATCGGAAAATAACGCAGTTTCCCGTTGAAAATGCTATCTAACCAGGGAAACTGCTGTTATTAATTTTAAACGAGGGATGGAACGGATTTTTCAATTTCTAGCTACAGCCCCGAGGGGGAGAACCGATCTACCGTAAACTTCATTCAGTACTTCGGCAATACCTGTATAAATGGCAGATGCTCCGCAAATGACCCCTTCATAACCAGCGAAAATTGTAACGGACTTACTGCCGGTTGCATATGCTATTGCGAGCAAGATAAAAAGCAGTGTCAATGTTGCGAACACAACCTGCAGGGCTTTCGCTAGTTTTAGGGTTCCGATAAACATTAAAAAGGTAAATAATCCCCACATAATCATGTACCAAACCATCCCGCCCGATGTGGTTGCTCCTATCCAACCGAATTTTGGAATTACAATAAGCGCAACTAAAGTAAGCCAAAAAAATCCGTAAGAGGTAAAGGCAGTCAGTCCGAAGGTGTTATTCTTTTTCCACTCCATTATACCAGCTAAAATTTGTGCGAGGCCTCCATAAAATATTCCCATTGCAAGTATCATAGAGCCAATTTGAAAGATCCCTGCATTGTGTAAGTTTAATAATACGGTAGTCATGCCGAAAGCGAGTAACCCAAGAGGCGCCGGATTACCTGTGTTATCTTTAATATCGAGTATAGAATTCTCATTCATTTTTTATCCTCAACTTTTTTTGGAATTAAGTACGACTATGGTTCGTCAAAAGGCCCAAAGGCTGAGTAAAATATTAATATGATTCTTAGCTGTTTAGGCTTAAATAATTAATTGTATTGCTTCCCGGACGGTCTTCTTGGAAGAAATCTTGTAGCATTTATTTTTTCCTGCATCCAGACATTGAACACACACACAGAACCCTTGCAGGAAACATTCAAAACGATAACAAACAACCTGACTTTTGTTAAAAATAATAAACAATATGTAATTTACAACTTTTATAAGCGGTTGTATTTATTGTTAAGTCGAACGGCATCAATATGTATCAATTTTAATCCATTTTGTTAAATGTGAAAGGGCTGAACTTTTCAGTGGCCAAAAATTAAAATTGTATGAACTTCGTAACCGTCAAATGAATATTCGGCATCGTTCCCTTTTGAATTTTGAAGATTCGTAAGTTTGGCCTTTTCAAAACTAAATTTATAATACTGTTTTTTAGATAAGGCGTATAAGTATGAATAATGTTGATTATTTGAATACTGCTGAACTACTATAAGAGCCCGGTCATCGGTAGGTAGGCATCGAAGAATTGAAAACCCTGATGAAAGAAAAAGCCCTGGAAAACAAGCACTATGATGCATCCAGTTTAATAGTTACATCCAGCCGTCATCGCGATGTCCTGTCTAAAACCAAAGAGCATGTGAATGCGGCTTTGCAGTCTTTAACAAATGGTGTCACCGGCGATTTTCTGGCCATCGATTTGCGTTCGGCTTTGCACGAACTTGGGACAATAACCGGTGAAATCACCAACGAAGATGTGCTGGACAGCATTTTTTCCCGGTTTTGTATCAGGAAATAGAACTAGTTTTCCGGTGATATTTCTCCGTCTTGATCATGGTTTATCCCTTTACCCTCCTTTGGATTGTAATAGATCCTGGTTGTTGGATAAGCAAGGTCAATGTCCTTTTGGGAAGCAAATTGTTCAAGGATATCTTCCCATATAGCCTCCTGCGTACTGCGTCGCTTCCGTGGATCGGTGAGATAACGGATGGTCAGCATCACCCCGCTGTCTTTAACATTGGTATAGACGGTAGGGGTGAGAACATTGTAATAAATTAGAAAGGATCGAGCGGCCTTGCGTATCTCTTTTTGTGCCCGATCGGTTATTTGCATTGCATGCTTTTCAACGATTTCCATAAGTATCTTTTTTGCTATTTTCCAGTCACTTTCGAACGTGATTAGAACAGGTATCTCATTCCAAATGAACCTAAATTCGCTGTTGTAATTGGCGAGCGACTCCACAAACACTTTATGATTAGGAACATGAATAACGCGTCCGGTGCTTTGATCAGCATCCACCCAATTACCTATTTCATTCAGAGTGAATTTGAAAATGCGCAAGTCGATAACATCTCCGCGGACGTCACCAATCTGAATGCGATCGCCTATTTGAAAAGGTTGTCGCCACAAAACGAATAACCAGCCGACTAAATCTGTTATAGGATCCTTAAGAGCGATAGCCAAACCGGCCGATAACAAACCCAAAAACGTGGCAATCGACTGAACGCCCTCAAACCAAATACGTCCGATCAGGAAAAAACCGATGGTAAAGGCGATATAGCTGGAGTTTTTTCGCCATTTATAATGAAGATGGGGATCTATGACACCCCGTAAAGATATTTTTAAAGTGATGAGCCGGGCGGCCCAAAGGATGAAAAGGATAATTACAGACAGGACCATCCGGCTTGCCGTAATCATTTCAATACCTAACAAATTGGATAAAAATTTATAAATATGCTCCATATCGTCATCATCCTGCTGAATAATAAATGGTTATACCCTATATGATATTAAAATAAAATGATAGATAATTTAAAAATGAGCGATACGTTATTGTAGATGAAATGAAATATGGGTAACTTGTTTATCTATTTTTTTAAGCAGTTAACTAAGAGATTTCTATGATTTATACACTGATTGTCGTCATTGTTTCTATTATATGCCTGTTATTAACTATTTCCGTTTTATTGCAAAGTGGAGACGGAGGTGGTTTATCCGGTATTGCTGCGGGTGGTTCCGCAACGCAAATGATGGGTCAGCGCCGGACCGCTGATTTCCTTTCGAAAGCTACATCCATTTTAGGTGGTTCTTTTTTGGTTCTTTGCCTGGTAGCAAATTTCTTTATCGAACGGGGTGGTCAGTCTAAGAGTACGATTCAACAAGACGCCGCGGCTACGGCTCCGGCTAATTTGAATATGCCATCCAAAACACAGTCGGCTGTGCCGCTTCCAAATAATGCTCCCAAAAAGAGCGCGACGACGGATAACAGCAAAAATGGCGGAAGCAAAAAACCTTCCGGCAACTAAGATTTTTGATTTGAATATTACAAGCCCGGTATTAGTCTATCGGGCTTTTTTTATTTTTGGGAAGAGGTATCAGGCTTGTAAGTCCAGCGTAAAGCAATCTGTTTATCTTTATTGGTAATATGGCCGGAACTGGGATCGAGCCTGTATATGATAATGTGATCCAGGTCTTTATAGAAGGGGAATGTTAACTGGTAGCCTGGCCCTTTTCCAATGAAAAAAATCTTACCAAAAAGCACGGTCTGTATTTTTTCCCCCTGGTGATTATAGAGTTCGGCTTCAAATAACGGAGTTCCGCTTTTGTAGGAATAAAAGGGCCTGTTTTCGAGATGCTGTCCGGAATATTTCAGATTATTTCCATCCCTGTTTACACTTAAAACGAGTGTTTTCTTACTAAGAATGTCCTTGTTTCCACTGTTGCACGACTGGATAAAAGTTATGACAAGCAGGCAACTAGCTGCAAACGTAAAGGCTTTAAACATCGGTAGGTAAAATGAGCTTGGGGCTGTTATTTTGGGCATTATTCACATCAGCAGAAACCCGGTAAATAGACATTCTTTCGGTAGGATATGGTTTTAACATTTTTATCAATTTATCTGTTTCCGAATTAACAGGATCCAGCCACGAATCAAAATCATTGCGTTCCAAAATGACCGGCATGCGATCATGTAGTGGCTGCAAAAGCGTGTTGGCTTCGGTAGTAATTATCGTGTACGAATAAATAACATTTTTTTTATCCGCTGAAGTCCATTTTTCATAAATCCCGGCAAAGCCAAAAAGATCCTGATCTAAAGTACGGACATAAAATGGTGTTTTCTCTTTATAAATCGTTTGCCATTCATAAAATCCATTGGCCGGGATCAGGCAACGCTGACGCTGAAACGGTTTTTTATAGGAAGATTTCTCCATTAATGTTTCGGCACGTGCGTTGGTCATTTTATAACCTACTTTTTCGTCATCGGCCCAGGATGGGATGAGTCCCCATCGAAAACTGCTGATATCCCAGACATTCGGACGTGGCATCAAGACAACCGGATTATTGCTTCCGGGGGCAATGTTGTAACTGGTTTGAAAGAGATCGTCATCAATATCAACATCAAAAATCTCTTCAATTTCTTTTTTTTCTGAAAAAAGTGTATATCGACCACACATATTTTATAAAATCTTTATAAAGTACTCTGTATAATGTAGTTTAATTTGCTATAGCATAACAGGCCAAAAAGAGTAAAGCAAGCATCATGAATATTTTTATCAACTCAGAAGAATATCGTTTACGAGCCGGGTGGCGTCTTTCCGTTCAAATGCTCATCATGATGTTGGTTATTGGGGTTCTGGTTGCCATGTATCCATCTTTGGTATTAAATCAATATGGTAACGTATTGGTCACCGGAATCGGGGTGCTGTTAAGTGTATTTTTAAGTATTCGGTTTATAGATTTGAAGAAAATTATTGATTATGGCTTTCTGCTGAATAAATCGTGGTGGATGGAAACGGGACTTGGCGTGGTTTTAGGTACCCTGGCAATGATTTTTATTTTTCTGCTGGAGTGGATTTTTGGGTGGGTCAGGGTTGATGGGTTTGGATGGAACCGGGTAACCCAATTGCCATACATCGTTGAATTTGTTTTTATGATTGTATCGATGCTGTTTGTGGCTTTTTATGAAGAATTATTGTTTCGGGGATATCAGATAACCAACTTGTTTGAAGGATTTTTGAGTCCGCGAATTGATAAGAAAAAGGCCGTTTACATGGCTGTTGGTATTTCGTCCCTCATATTTGGCATCATGCATTTTGAAAATCCGAATGCCACATGGTTATCAACTATCAATATTGTTGGAGCCGGCGTGATGCTTGCTCTGCCCTTTGTCATTACGGGCAGGCTTGGAATGTCGATTGGCATACACTTTTCATGGAATTTTGTGCAGGGCGGTATTTTAGGATATGCAGTAAGCGGCATGCCATTTCGTTTATCTTTGTTACAGATTGATCAGATGGGTCCCCAGTACTGGACGGGAGGAGCTTTTGGTCCGGAAGCAGGTATTTGTGGATTTCTGGGTATCCTGTTGATCGTTGTTCTTCAGATATTATATTTTTTAAAAACCCAAAAAGGTCTTAATATAAGCATGGCAGATAACCCGACCTCTTCCTCAGATGCACAAATAACGGGGATAAGTGATAAATACAGAGTCGGTTAAGACTTGTTAATACATATTCATATTAAATATTGCATAATAAGTTATATGAATAAATAGTTATTAAATAAGGTATTGTGCCTTTATCAGCAAGAATATTTAAGAAAGAACCATTCAAATTATAACAGATAGAATATTGTCGTTCGAAGATTTTCACTTACATTCCAACGTATTAGAAGGTTTAAAAGATCTAAGTTTTGATGACCCCACAGAAATACAAAGCGAATGTATTCCACATATTTTAAACGGGAAAGATGTAATAGCGTCCTCGCAGACCGGAACCGGTAAAACCGGGGCATTTGTAATCCCGATACTTTCCATACTCTCGGAAAATCCTCAAAAAGGAATAAGAGCCCTGATTCTCACGCCAACTCGTGAGTTAGCAAAACAAGTAGATGAACAAATTGTAGCACTTGGTTATCACACCGGGGTCACATCCGTTACCGTTTATGGCGGCGGAACTCCGGATGACTGGAATCGCCAGGATAAAGCGTTATATCATGAAATTGTAAATATTGTCGTGGCTACACCGGGCCGGTTGATCGACCATATGAAAATTAAGCCTATCGATTTCAGCGCACTGGATTATTTTGTACTGGATGAAGCTGATCGTATGCTTGATATGGGATTTTTACCGGATGTCAGCAAGATTGAATCAAAATTGCCAAGAAAACGTCAAAACCTGCTTTTTTCGGCAACCATACCGAATGATATCGAGAAGTTTATCAGTACGTTTTCCAAGAGCCAGGAACGGATTAATATTGCGACTTTCAAAGTAGCAAAAGGTGTTCGTCAGATTGCCTATAAAGTTCCGGGATGGGCGAAAGAAGAATTGTTACTTCATTTGCTGGCGAAAGAAGAATATACGTCCTGCATTGTGTTCGTCGGTACCAAAAAAGGAACGGAAGAACTGACCCGTTCCGTAAATAAAAAAGGTATCAATGCGAAAAGTATGCATGGAGATCGTACGCAGGCTGAACGAGAAGAAGCCTTAAGAGATTTTCGTTCAGGAAAATGTAAAGTCATCATTGCTACCGATGTATTATCCAGGGGAATTGATATTGATGATATCTCACACATCATAAATTTTGATGTTCCGGGAGATCTCGACGATTATATTCACCGTATCGGACGTACGGCGCGAGCCGAATCAACGGGTGATGCAATCACTTTTGTTTCAGAACGGGATCGTAACCGGATCAGGCCTATTTACCATGCCATGAAAGATGATTTGATCATTCTGGAGATTCCGGAAGAGATTCGGTCATCCCCAAAAAATGATAAACGTTCAGGTGGCAACCGGCGTCGTTCGGCTCAATCGGGCCGCAAACCTTCGTCTGGAAGTAATAATCGCAGCAGTAATAAAAAATCGGAAACCAAATCTGTTTCAGAAAGCAAAGAATCTTCTGATAAACAGAATAAGCCCAAAAGTAACAATAACAGGAGCCGGCGAAAGCCACAGGCTAAATCTGACACTTCACCGAATCCTGAAGAAAACAGGAGTTCAGACAACAAGCAAAGTAATAGCCGGGATAAAAGCAAGAATTCAACCCGGAATCCAAGGCGAAATAACAGAACTCAAAAAACAAACACTTCGCCGGCCGCTGGATCCGGTTCTCAGAATAGATCCAATGAAAAAGGCGGTAATAGTAATTCTAATCCAAGGCGGAATAACAGGCGCAGATCTGATAATCGAAAGGATTCAGAGTCTAATCAGAATCGGGACGAATCCATACAATCGATGAGAGCACGTCAAAGAAAATCCCTGCGAGATGCCCAGGATACGAAAAGAGCCTTGATGTCGAATCAGGTAGAGCCCAATCCGAATCAGGATAAGAAAGAGAAAGGATTGTTCGGAAAGCTCAAAAAGATATTCTCAAAATAAATCCGGGTTGAAAAGATTTGTGAAATAAAAAAGGCTCATCCTTCCAAAGAATGAGCCTTTTATTATAAATTCATCAGTTTATTCAGGCGATTTTCGCTTCTTTGGAGAAAACGATGTCCCGGATTGCGGCAAAAGCGGCAACGGTTTTCTCAATATGTTCATCGGTGTGACGTGCAGTCGGGATCATCCGAAGAAGTACCATACCTCTTGGAACTACCGGATAAGTTACACCACTGACAAAAACGCCATGTTCTTCCCGGAGTGTAAACATGATTTTTTGAGCTAAATCCGTACTTCCCTTGGTCATAACGGGTGTTATAGGGCTTTCGGAAGGTAATACATTATATCCAAGCCCGATAAGTCCTTCCCTGAGTTTATTGGCATTATACCAAAGTCTTTTTCTCCATTCAGGATGACTTCTGATAAGTTGTAGCCTTTTGCGTGCAGATACGACAATAGGCATAGGTAAGGATTTGGCAAAAATCTGGCTGCGAACATTCGCTCTCAGGAAATCAACGACATGAGGTTCCGTGGCAACGAATGCGCCAATGATCGCTACCGCTTTGGCAAAAGTGCCAAAATATAAATCAATTCCTTCGTGACAACCAAGTTCGGTTCCTGTTCCCGAGCCATCGTTTCCCAGGGTTCCGAAGCCGTGAGCGTCATCAACTAAAAGTCGAAAATTGTATTTTTCTTTGAGTTTAATGATTTCCCGAAGTTTTCCGAGATCCCCGGTCATACCAAAAACGCCCTCGGTGACAACGAGAATTCCGGATGTGGATTTGGCGTTTTTCGAAGCACGGATTAATTGCTTCTCAAGGCTCTCCATATCGTTATGCTGGAAAACATAACGCTCACACATGGCCAGTTGTTTACCATCGACAATACAGGCGTGACTCAGGCTGTCGTATATCAGGAAATCATCCCTCTTAACGAGTGCATGGATCATGCTGGAAATTCCCTGGTAACCATAATTAAAAAGAAAAGCGGCAGGTTTATGGGTGAACTCGGCCAGTTCTTTTTCCAGCGCTTCGTGTTCGGTAGAATTGCCGGTCATCAAACGAGCGCCCATCGGGGTGCTGTAACCATATTGAGCGCCGGCTTCAGCATCAATTTTTCGAATTTCAGGATTATCTGCAACACCAAGGTAATCATTGACACTCCATACAATTACGTCTTTTTCATTAAACCTCATTACCGGGCCTATCGGGCCTTCGAGACGCGGGAATGTGTAGTATCCGTATCCTTCAGATGTGAAAGGGCCTAAAGGGCTGTTTCGAGCATCTAATTTTTCAAATAAATCCATATAATCCTGAATATATAGTATAAATAATAGTCAACCTGTTTCGATGTGGTTAGCTGTTATTTTTGATTAAAAAATTCGTAGAAAACTAATTAAAAAAGCAACAAACTCAAAATGCAGGGGGTTGTTTAAACCGGATTTAAAATAGCAACAATGTTTGGAATTTGCATCTTTTGCGTTTGCATTAGCCGTTGAACCAATGGTCATTTCTTGATGGTAATAGTCATGATTCTTAGGGCTTAAGGAGTTGTAGTTATAAAAAAAGTAGACAATGCTCCATAAAGTACAAACAGTTATGTATGGTTCAATGAAGGGTTTTCTGCCCGGAAATGGTAAAAAAGATATTGTCATGGCTGAGTTTGACGGCAGTTCGTCTGTTAAAGATACGATTGAATCTGTGGGGAATTCTCATTCCGGGATTGGATGGATATAGATTAACGGATGTTCTGATGAAACCAATCATCCTAACAGGAGAAATAATCAATAATGGGTTCTACGAACATCGGTGATTCAAATTTCAGTACCGCCCTTTTGTATTATTTTTTACATACCATCCGATAAAACTGCCCCAGATGAGACAATTGAAGATGAGCGGGAAGATGATCGCCTTTGGGGCAAATCCGTTGAAAAGGGGCTGCCCCATATAAGGAGCGATAACCAGCCAGACCCACAGGGAAGGAAGAATTCCAAATAGAATCCCCCTGAATATTTCCGGCTGTAGTAACAAAGCGAATATGGCTCCCCAGATTCCACCGCTGACAGCAAAAAGAAATGCGGCTATAGGAATGGAATAGACAGGATTATGGGCTCCAAAAGTATGATTGTAGATACCTACAAAACCAGGTTTTCCGGCGATTTTCAGCCATTCCAGGAGAAACATAATGGCTATCAAAATAATTGCTCCCAAAAAACCGGCGATAAAACCTGTTTTTAACTTTTTCATGAAAGCTCCTTATTTAATCTTTTTGCAATAATAGAATTACGGATACCACCGGTTAATAATCAAGCTGGACCCGATGATTTCAGCGATTAGCGAATAGAATTCAAATGTCGTATTTTTGTCATTCTTAAATCGGTTTGTAATCCGGATTCGGATGAAAATGAACGAAATTTAGATATGAATATTTACGCAATCATTATTCTGGCTACCTTATTGTTCGACTATGTTTTGAATATCATAGCCGATACATTAAATGTGAAAGCCATGAAAAAAGAACTTCCAACGGAGTTCCAGGGAGTGTATGATGAAGAAGCTTACCAAAAATCGCAGGAGTATACGAAAGTTAATACCCGGTTTGGATTGATAACATCATCTTTTGGATTAGCTGTGACACTGGCATTCTGGTTCTTAGGCGGTTTTAATTACCTGGATATAATTGTAAGAAGCTGGTCATTCCCGCCAATCATTACAGGTTTGGTATATATCGGCATCCTGATTTTACTAAGAAGTATTATTTCGCTTCCATTTAGTATTTATTCCACGTTTGTTATTGAAGAACGTTTTGGTTTTAACAAGACGAAGCCAGCTACTTTTATTGGGGATTTAATTAAAGGCACGGCTTTGGGTATTATTATCGGCGGACCATTGTTAGCAGCTATCCTGGCTTTTTTCCAGTATACGGGAGCTTATGCCTGGCTTTATTGCTGGATTGGAGTAACGGTTTTCACTTTGATTATTCAGTTCGTTGCCCCAACCTGGATTATGCCGCTGTTCAATAAATTCACACCGCTCGATGATGGTGAATTGAAACAATCAATCATGGATTACGCCAAATCGGTAAATTTTACGCTGGATAATATCTTTGTGATGGATGGTTCCAAGCGCTCATCAAAATCGAATGCATTTTTCACCGGTTTTGGAAAACATAAGCGTGTAGCTTTATTTGATACTCTGATTGAAAAGCATACCGTCCCGGAACTTGTCGCAATCCTGGCACACGAAATCGGACATTACAAAAAGAAGCACATTCTTAAAGGAATGGTTATTAGTATTCTTCATATGGGTGTAATGTTCCTGTTACTTTCGTTTTTTATTAGCAGCAAAGGCTTATTCGACGCCTTTTACATGGCGCAGCCTTCTATTTACGCCGGACTCATCTTCTTTGGAATGCTTTACTCTCCAATCGAGTTGATTTTATCCATCTTCATGCAGATGTTTTCCCGCAAAAATGAATACGAAGCCGATCATTTTGCTGCGACTACGGTCGGGGATTCCGAAAATATGGTCAGTGCCCTGAAAAAATTATCCAGGGATAACCTATCGAACCTGACTCCGCACGATTTCTATGTGTTTCTGAACTATTCACACCCGACGGTTCTTCAGAGGATTAAAGCTATCCGGAGTTCAAAAACAGCCTCCGCGTAAATGATTATCGGAAAATGAGTGTTATAGTATTTTGTCATCTTTTTGTTACCTGTGAAAAGTAATTTTTATGAATTACTATTTCGTGAACAGGTTATCAGGTAAGTACGAGGTTGAGTAGCTTGTTTAATAAAAGCATTTTTCAGGAGGGTGCCGTGAGGTTGTTTCTCTAAGACATTATAGATGTAAATACCATAACGAAATTTTATTCGTTCAGAATAAGTAAACGTACAGGAATACTTAAGTTATATTATGCCGTTAGATTTACTGTTGTCAGAATATCAATTAGGATCAATCAAACTGAAAAATCGTATTGTTATGGCTCCGATGACCCGAAGCCGGGCTTTCAATAATATTCCGAATGAAATTATGGCGGAATATTACGGGCAACGCGCCTCGGCAGGGCTCATCATTTCGGAAGGGGCACCGCCTTCACCGAATGGCTCCGGTTATCCCCGGATTCCGGGTATTTATAATGATGAACAAATTGCGGGCTGGAAAAAGGTTACAGGTGCGGTGCACAGAAATGCCGGACTTATATTTTTGCAAATCATGCATACCGGCAGAGTTGGCCATAATTCGAATTTACCTGAGGGAGCTGAGTTGGTTGCTCCGACCGAAAATCCCATAAAGGGTAAGGTCTTTACTGAAAAGGGATTGTTGGAGATGTCGGCGCCCAGAAAACTTAAAACTGACGAGATATCTGCTCTGATTAATGAATTTGTTCAAGCTTCGAAAAATGCTATTGAAGCCGGATTCGATGGTATTGAACTACATGGTGCCAACGGATATATAATCGAACAGTTCCTGAATCCGAATACCAATCAGCGACAAGATGAATATGGCGGAAATATTGAAAATCGTTGCCGATTAGTCGTTGAAATGATTCGGGAGATTGAAAATGCCATTGGAAAAGATAAAATCGGCATTCGTTTTTCGCCATATGGTACAAATAATGACATGAGGCCCTACGACGTGGAAGAAGTTGAAAAAACGTATGAATATCTGGCCGAAAAATTGAATGAGATTGACATTGCTTATATTCATGTGACTAATCCTAAACAGGAAACACTTCAGAGAATTCGTTCCCATTTCAAAAATACGATTATACAATGCGGTGGCTTGACAGCTTCAAGTGCTGAAGAAATTCTGCAGAAGGGTGAAGTCAATTTAACGGCCTTCGGTAAGCCGTTTTTGGCAAATCCTGATCTGGTCGAACGATTTACTTTGAATGCCGAACTTAACGATCCCGATCCTTCAACTTTCTATACCGCCGGAGCAGAAGGGTATATCGATTATCCGCTTTTGGAAGAAGCCTGATTATTGGGCTTAATTCAAATGTTATAAAATTCTAACATAATGACGGTTAAGCTGTTAAGAAATTTACCTGATAATAGTTTTAAGTCTGAATAAAAACGGACCTTTTAGTCAAATATCCGGCATTTTATCTAATAAATTATCTATAATATTACTCATCTAATTTAGCTAATATATTATATGACAATAGGATAGTTAACTATATAGCCATAAACCGAGTATGACGGCGGCAATGATACTCGCGAAATCAGCAATTAATCCGGTTTGAACCGCATATCGACTGTCCTTGATATTAACCGCACCGAAATAAACGGCCAGGACGTAGAAAGTCGTTTCAGTGGAACCAAACATGATGGCGGCGATACTTACATAAACCGAATTGATGCCGTAATGTTTAATCATATCGGCAAGCACTCCAACGGAACCACTGCCGGTTAACGGCCGCATAATGGCCATGGGTAAAACTTCCGGCGGAAAATGAATGAATGAAAATACCGGGTTCAATCCTTTAATAATCCAGTCCATCGCTCCGCTGGCACGGAACATTCCAATTGCAAATAAAATAGCCACGAGATAGGGGATAATCTTCACACCGATTTTAAATCCTTCTTTCGCTCCTTCAACAAACTCTTCATAAACCTTCACTTTTTTAATCAATCCATAAAGGGGGATCAAAACGAGAAGAAGCGGTATGACGAATACGGAAAATGTCTGCATATCAGGCCTCCGTTTCGGTTAAAAGTGGAGCATCCGGAAATCGTCGTGCATACCATTTTGCTGCTATTATCCCGATAATTAAAGAAAACCCGGTTGCCATCAGGATGCCGGCAAACAAATTTCCGATGCGAAGTCCCATAATAGCTACCAGAGTAACCGGTGGCACAAGCTGCACACTGGCTGTATTGATAGTCAGGAACATGCACATGGCGTTCGTGGCTTTTTCTTTATGGGGGTTCAGCTTTTGCAATTCTTCCATCGCTTTGATTCCGAATGGGGTAGCTGCATTTCCAAGTCCCAGCATATTGGCGGCTAAGTTCAGACTGATAGCACCCAGCGCCGGGTGATCTTTGGGTATTTCCGGAAAAATAAAACGAAGTACAGGATTCACAATTTTAACCAGTACGTGTATCAATCCGCTCTTTTCGGCAATTCGCATGAGCCCGAGCCATAAAGCCATGATGCCAATTAATCCGAATGCAAGTTTAACGGCAAAGTCGGCCATATCGAACGCCGCTTTTGTAATAGCCCGCATTTTCACAAATTTGACGTCGGGCAGCAGGACTTCAAACTGATCTTTCTGAAAATTACTCTTTACGACATGAACCCTTATGTTATCATGGGTTCCGGAATCGTACAGGCCGGCAACGGTTTGCCAGTGTTTGGGAAGATTTTTAGTAACAGGCACGATGAGTTCGGTTTCTTTCCCGGCCGGATCCCATGTTGCGCTTAAAACGGTATCCATTCCGGCCGCTTTCATCTGGATATGCTGCTGGGAATGGAAATCGGCATTGACCGGAAAAGTCAGCGTCACTTCCTGTGGTACCCCATTCTGATACGTATTCTCAACGATATCTTTTGTATCCTGTACCGAGGCAAAAACCAGACTAATGATGATTAAACCGGCCCATATATAATTAAGCATAGAATATTGTTGTCTTGATATCGGATTTTAATTAACCGAAAGTTGGCGAATGAGTTAATAATTGTGAAAGATTATTCAACAATGCAATAATTACTGTATTTAATCAAAAATGATGTAATTTGCCTGTTCTAAAAATGGAAAATGAACATTAAGGCGAGTCATTTTGGAAAATCTACATTTTGAGACCCTGGCTATTCATGCCAGCATGGAGCCGGATCCTGCCACAGGGGCCATTGCTCCTCCTCTGTATACAAGTACTATTTATGAACATCCTGAATCTGGTCTGGATGCCTCTCGATATAATTATACGCGTGCCGATAATCCCAATCGGGCCAAACTGGAAGATCTGATTGCACAGTTGGAAAATGGTGAAAGAGCAGCGGCATTTTCTTCCGGGGTAGCGGCCGTTCATGCCATTTTTCAGGCCTTAAAGCCGGGAGATCATGTTCTGGCACCCCTGGATGTTTATCATGGAACCCGGAAATTGTTAAACGAGTTGATGTCGGCCTGGGGTTTGACAGCTTCTTACGTTGATATGACTAAACCGAAAGAAGTGGAGTCGGCTATCCGGCCTGAAACCCGTTTAATATGGATTGAAACACCGTCCAATCCGTTGCTCCAAATAACAGATATTGAAGTTGTTTCGACTCTGGCTCATAAAAATGATATTGTTGTTTGTGTTGATAACACATGGTTAACCCCTGTTTTACAGCGACCTCTTGATCTTGGAGCCGATATCGTCATGCACTCAACAACGAAATATCTTGGCGGGCATAGTGATATTCTTGGCGGAGCAGTTATTTCTAAAAAAGATGATCAATTCTTCGGTCGAATTAAAAGTGTTCAGACTATGGCCGGTGCCGTTCCGTCACCATTCGATTGCTGGCTGCTTCACCGCAGTATTCGCACATTGCCATATCGTATGAGGGCGCATAATGATAATGCTATGAAGATTGCTCAGTTTTTGGAATCCCAGCCGAATGTCGATCGAGTTTGTTATCCCGGCCTGGAATCGGATCCTGGTCATGCCGTAGCTAAGAAACAGGCTTCCGGATATGGTGGAATGCTGTCTTTTTTTGTGAAAGGTGATGCTGAAAGAGCCCTGAAAGTTGTAAGCGGCACACATCTGATTCGAAGAGCGACCAGTTTGGGAGGAGTAGAAAGTACCTGGGAGCATCGACAAAGCAGCGAAGGACAGGGAAGCCCGACCGCTCCGAATTTAATTCGTTTATCCGTCGGACTGGAACATCCTGACGATTTAATCTTGGATATAAAACAGGCATTGGCCGTTTAAAAAGCTTTTGAAACGGGATTTATAAATTCATTGTTTTGAGATTAACATTATAAGCCGTCTGGAGAACTTGATCAGACAATTACATTATTTTAAAAAATAAACATAGAAAGAAGAGTTATTAGCGTTAACTTTACCACATGAAAAATGGAGTCCATGAGCTTTGATTTTTGGAGTATAAGCCCTTTGGAACCGCTTCCAGTGTGTTTTGATTTGAATTTCAAAATTCGGATTTTGTATATCAGACACATGACGGAATTTGAATGGAAATTATAATCCAAAAAAGAAATTTCACTTAGAAAATTTAGTAATGGCAAGAGAAGAAATGGTAATGCCCAAAATGGGCGAATCTATAATGGAAGGGACCATTATAGAATGGAAAAAGAAAGTCGGGGATACCGTTGAACAGGATGAGACCGTTCTTGAAATCGCGACTGATAAAGTAGACTCTGAAGTTCCTGCTCCGACGGCAGGTGTTCTGGTAGAAATTTTAGCTGAAGAAGGCGAAACGATAGAAGTTGGCAAACCTATTGCCGTGATTGAAACGGACGCCGATGCCGCAGCTACATCGACAGAGCCGGCAGTTGAGGAAAAATCGAATCCTGTTGAAGATGTTGCAGAAACGAAAGAAGAGTCTCCAGAGAAGGTGGAACAACCAGTGGCCAAAGCTTCGAATGGGCAGATAGCTGAAGTACAGGAAGTTGTTGAAGGTTCGACACCTCCTCAAAGAAAAGGCAGTGATGGACGTTTTTATTCTCCGTTGGTGCGTTCCATTGCAATAGAGGAAGGCATATCTCAGGAAGAGCTTGAAAGCATCGAAGGAAGTGGCAATCAGGGCCGGGTTTCAAAACAGGATGTGCTTGATTATGTAGAAAAGAAAAAATCTGCCGGTCCTGCCAAAGTTGCTTCCGGATTAAGTAAACCGGCAACTCAGAAAGCCCCGGCACCTTCCTATCGCGGAGCGGATACCGAAATTCGTGCTGGTGAAATTCATGTCGAATGGCCGAAAGAGAGTGTTGAGATCATCAAAATGGATCGGATGCGTAAAGCTATAGCCGACCATATGATTCGTTCCAAACAGACATCGGCTCATGTTACGACATTTGCCGAAGCTGATGTGACCCGATTGGTTAATTTCAGAAATAAGAATAAAGATCAATTCCTTCGGGAAAATGGCTTCAAACTAACATTTACACCATTGTTTATTGAAGCTACCATTCAGGCTATCCGTGAGTTTCCGTTACTGAATAGTTCCGTTGATGGTGATCAAATCATGTTGAAACGGGATATCAATTACGGTATTGCCGTAGCTTTAGGACAGTCGGGAACCGGCGGTTTAATAGTCCCGGTCATTAAAAATGCCGGTGAGATGAATATTCATGGTTTAGCACGTGCTGTGAACGACCTGGCTCATAAAGCCCGTACTAAAAGCTTATCTCCTGACGACCTGGTCGGTGGAACCTTTACATTAACTAATTACGGTAGTGTTGGAAACCTGATGGGAACACCTATCATTAACCAGCCTCAAGTAGCTATTTTTGGAACAGGTGTTATTGAAAAAAGAGCCGTCGTTATTGAAACAGAACATGGTGATGTCATAGCCATTCGCCATATGATGTATTTATCAATGAGTTACGACCATCGTATTATAGACGGTGCACATGGCGGAGCTTTTATTCAGCGTGTGAAAGAGTTGCTGGAAAACTTTGACGAAAATCGCACGATTTAAGGCACAAAATTATTGGTTTTAAAAAGTGAAACGGCATGGAAGCCTATTCCGTGCCGTTTTTGTTTATAAATGTTGCATACGTATCTGTGTAATTGGGAACTAGTAATATGAAATTGTTATTTTATGGGTTCCAAATTATTAAGGTCGGTTGAAAGATCAGATATTGGATACATGAAAACAGCATTTGAAAAAGGGTTGGAATGAAAATTTGTCGTTCGATTAAGGAGATTCGGGAATCGGTATCGTCAGAAAAAAAAGCGGGTAAATCGATAGGTTTGGTGCCAACGATGGGCGCTCTGCATGAAGGTCATCTTTCACTGATTCGTAAGGCAAAATCCCATTCGGACGTGGTGGTCGTTTCTGTTTTTGTAAATCCGACCCAATTTGGTCCGAATGAAGACTTTAATTCGTATCCAAGGCAGCTGAATGAAGACGCTGAAATATGTGAAAAAGAAGGAGTTGATTACATTTTTGCACCTGATGCTTCAGAAATGTACTCTAATGAACGATATATCCGGTTTGAAATCGATGAACTGACGAATGAATTATGCGGCAAATCACGTCCGGGTCATTTCCAGGGGGTTTTGCAGGTAGTCAGCAAGCTATTTAATATCGTGAAACCTGATTTGGCTGTATTTGGACAAAAAGATATTCAGCAGTTTATTATCATCAGCCGGATGGTAAAAGAACTGGATTTCGATATAGAAATCATAATGGGCGAAACACAGCGTGCCGATGACGGCCTGGCTTTGAGCAGCAGAAATAAATATCTCAATGAACAGGAAAGAATGGCAGCTCCTCAATTGCAAAAAAGTTTGAAAGCAGTTGTCCAAAAAGTAACACAAAATAAAGGTGGATTAAACGCTGTTTTAGATGAACAAAAATCGTTACTTAAGGAAAAAGGTTTTAAAATTGATTATCTTAGTGTCGTATCTTATGAAGCGTTGAGACCAGCTGAAGAGGCGTCGGTACCGGGCAAATATATTGCAGCGGGAGCCGTTTATATAGGTAGAACTAGGCTTATTGATAACATCATATTTAATTATAAAAAATAGCTAAGCATCTGGTGAAAGTATTATGACTGTTACGATGTTCAAATCAAAATTACATCAACTTACTGTAACGGAAGCCAATTTGTACTATGAAGGCAGTATCACAATAGATACGGAATTACTGGAAGTAGCCAATTTGAGGCCTTATGAAAAAGTACAAATAGTGAATAATAATAACGGTGAACGTTTGGAGACCTATATTATTCCGGGCCCTGCAGGCAGTCGTGTTGTATGTTTGAATGGTGCCGCGGCACGTAAAGCGCAGGTCGGTGACAACATTATCGTCATATCGTATGCACAGATGACACCGGAAGAAGCGGAGAAACACAAACCGACCATCGTCCTTGTCGACAAAAACAACAATCCTGTACAGATTTTACACGAAGCCAAATACGCCAATTCTATTGTTCCGCAATAAGATGGACATGCCAAAACATGTCCATACATAGGGGCATTTCTAATTATTCATCCATCATTTCGGCGGCATCGTGCGGAAAATATAGTCCCAAAGAGGGGAAGAAACGCCAAAGGCTTTATCCGGATATTTATAATGATGCAGGGCGTGGTGTCGCCATAATGGCTTGAGCATCTTCGGAGGATTTACAGTATGCATGAAATAATGCAGAAATGCATAAACAAGGTAACCTGAAAGAAATCCAGGCAGGAAAATAAATACATAATTACCCATCACGATACGAAAGATAAAATACAAAGAAGCTATAATGAGCATGGCTGGGACAGGGGGCATGAACAGTCGTTCTTTATCACGTGGATATTCGTGATGCACACCATGCACCATATAGTGAAACTGTTTTACCAGTTCCGATTCACTTATAAAGTGAAAAACATATCGATGCATTATATATTCAAATAAAGTCCAGAATAAAAATGCGGTACTAAAGATAAAAATACCGGTATAAAGGCTATCAACAACGTTTAAGTTATAAGCTGCATAAACAAACCCCGATAAAACAGGCACATATAAGCATAACGTAATAACCGGGGATGTTTTAGTGAGTATTTCTAAAACAGGGCTGGAAAAAATTGTTGCCTGGCCTTTATTTTTTATTTTTTCCATAATCTCGCTCCTCAATTAGCTTTTTTGAAAATTATGGTTCGCTACATAACTATCTCAATGAGTATTTATGTACACGAATTCTCTTGAGTTATAATTATCTGAATTTGATAAACCTGTATCAATGATAACGTGGATCATTAATGTTATCATTCAAATAAATAAAATTTTTTTATAAAAGATGATATTAGTTGTTTACAATCTTTGTGGACAGGTTAAATCGTTAATAAGATGTTTATCGAGGCGGGAAAAAAAAGAGCCTGTCTTTAAACAGGCTCTGGTATCGGGTAATTATTGAAAATCAGGTAATATCTGAAGAAATCGAGCGGAAGTCTCAATTCCACGGTGATAATCGATTATCGAAAAATGCTCATTCGGAGAATGAATTGCATCACTGTCGAGACCGAATCCCATCAAGACAGAATCAACGCCGAGAATTTTTTTGAAATCGGCAACGATAGGTATCGAACCACCTTCACGGGCAAATAAAGGCTCCTTTTTATAGACATCTTTGAATGCTTTTGCAGCAGCTTTGATTCCGTAAAAATCCAGATTAGTGATGGATGGTGAACCGCCATGATGCTCGGTGATTTTTACAGTGACAGATTTAGGAGCAACGTTATTTACAAAATCAGTAAATAACCGGGCGATTTCTTTTGGATCCTGATCAGGAACCAAACGCATACTTACTTTTGCCCCTGCTTTGGCGGGAAGCACCGTTTTGGCACCTTCACCCTGGTAACCGCCCCAAATTCCGTTGACATCAAGGGATGGGCGACCGGAAGCGCGTTCGAGTGTTGTGAATCCCCTTTCTCCAAAAGTATCTTTAATACCTATCTCTTTTTTGTATTCTTCTTCATCAAAAGGTAGTCTTTTGTATTCCTCGTGTTCATCTGCCGTCAGGTTTTTTACCTTGTCGTAGAAACCAGGAATGCGGACAATGCCGTTTTCGTCTTTCATTTTGGTAATGATTTCGCACAAAACGTTAGCCGGATTGGCTACGGCGCCACCATAAACTCCGGAATGAAGATCTCTGCTCGGGCCAAAAATTTCAATTTCCATATATGTCAGGCCACGCAACCCATACGTTATCGACGGGGTATCTTTGGCGAACATTGAGGTGTCGGAAATTAAAACCATATCACAGGCAAGCAGGTCCCGATGATCTTCGAGGAAAGGGACCAGGCTTGGCGATCCAATTTCTTCTTCCCCTTCCAGGATAAATTTCACGTTAACGGGAAGTTTATCGCCTGACTTGAGCAGGGATTCGACACTTTTGATATGAATATAGGCCTGACCTTTGTCATCGGCAGAACCACGGGCATAAATTTTATTATCGACGACTGTAGGTTCGAAAGGCGGATTGGTCCACAATTCGATGGGATCTGGTGGCTGCACATCGTAGTGCCCATAAATCAGAACCGTGGGTTTGTCGGAACCGGCTTCGGAATTTTCGGCAAAGACGATGGGATTTCCCGTTGTCTCATAAATTTTGACCGTAGGCATTCCGAAGGATTTTAAATTATTGGCAAGAAATTCTGCCGCTTTCTTGATGTCTCCCTTCTTTGTGGAGTCGGTACTGATGCTCTCGATTCGTAATAATTCAAATAGTTCTTCTTCGAAAGCGCTTTTGTGCTTTTTGATATAATCAGTGACGTCAGACATGATCGTAAATGTTAAATTTTGATTATAGTACTTTAATGTCCCTCTTGGGAATCCATCCGTACAGTCCGTTACTCATACGAATATAATACCAGTTTGGACTCTGTGTGCTTTTGTTGTTATCAATGGTAAAAGTATAACCTTCATAAGCCATACTTACCACATCAGAATCTTTCTGTGGCTTTTCCATCACGCTGGTTTGCCTGGTTATCATCACTCCTCTTGAATAGCGTTGTGCGTGGTAATCGACCAGCTTTGCCGTGACAGTAGTTAAAAACCCAAGTGTAACAAGTATGATTCCCAAGTACTTAAGTGGCTTGCGGTAATTTTCTAAAAACCAGATACCGACGAGTGCAAGAATACCCAGATTTAATAAAAAAAGGCCCCAAAACATGAAAGTATGGATACCGAATTCATTTTGAATCCAGTTCATTGCGCGATCCCATGGAAGTTCGGGCAAAACAGCAGACTTATGACTCAATTGATTATCGACATAATTTAGTCCGTTTTGGGCTTGTGATTGAGTCTCAGGGAATTCAGATGATTTGATAAAGAAATATTTAGCCAATCCCATGGAATCGATATTCACATAAGAAATAGCCATATTTAAATAAAGCGGGCCGGATGCCATATGCTTTGTTTCTACAGCCTGGTATAATTTAATGGCGGTGTCGTACTTCTTTAATTCATACTGGATGTTTGCTTTGTCAAAAATGGCCTGTGGACTCAAATCAGCCAGTGAATCGGGCAATTGAGCAGCGGTCGCATTTTGAATCGCAAAAGATGACAAAAACAGCATTATTCCCACAGAAAGAAAAGAAAAAAAGCGAGATACAGACAACGTATTTTTCCTCATAATACTTTCCGAAGTTCTGTTAATATTTCCTGTGTTGTCTGGGCGTCGCGATTAAAATCTTCCTGTGAAGTGAGTGGAGCAAATCGTATTGTTGAACATTTATCCAGTATACGTTTCACTTTTGTCATGACCGAAGAATCGATTTGATTATCTGTCAGTACTTTAAGATACTCTTCGTCTGAAAGCCCGGCTTGCGGAAGATTCAGTTTATCGCCTATAAATCCGGATAAACTTTGATGTAAACAAGAATAAGCTGATTTCATATCAGCATTTTTAGCGTAGTCGCCGGATTGTTCAAGCAGGGACTTAGCCTTGTCAAATGCTGTTTTAGATCGTGCAAACCGGGAATCATTAAGCATTTTAAATTTATACGTTTTTTGCCAATAGCCTACGCCAAGGATTACCAGTGGCAATATCAAACCAATCCAGACCCACCAGACATGAAGCAAAGGATGATACCCGGCTTCGGTCCAGCTGGCCAGACCGGTAATAGGAGTGATACCCAGAGAATTATTTTCAGCAACCGCACCACCCATATTGGGATTCGGTATGACCGAAACAGGCAATGCCGACAGGTCTTCAATCTGGTATTTATGTGTGTTATTGTTATAAAATGCCAGGCTCGTTGCCGGAATTTCAAATTTGCCCAATTTGCGTGCTACCAAAACATCAGTAAACGTTTTGGTGCCTGTCACTTCATTGCCATTTCTGTCGATGGATGAATTTTGTTGTGGCTGGTATGCCTCAAATGACTTTGGAAATTGGAAATTGGGCTTTGATATTAGTGCTATATTCCCGACTCCCTTGATAGTGGTCGTTACTTCTACCGATTCACCTTCCTTAACCGTGTTCTGACTGATAGTGCGGGTGACTTTAAACTGCCCGACAGCATCGATATACTTGGCATTTACCGGTTTGGGAGGCAACGGACGCACATGAATATTGACAGGATCGGTTTGCAGGCTTATCGTTCTTTGATTGGTTCCAAAACCGCCAAAAAAACTACTGAAGGGATCATTGTAACCCGAATTATAACTAACGACACATTGTATCTGATACGGACTCAGATTCAGATCATCCTGTTTTGATGGAAACAGAGCATATTTAATTAATATCGCTTTATTGTATCGTTCCCCGTTTATGATCGCCGAACTGGCGCGTGGTTGTTTGTTTTCATCCAATTCTTCTTTCCAGAAACCATCCGCTTTCCATCCGGGCATCGGCTGGTAAGAACTTACCTGTAAATTACTTTTGAAGTAAAGGACCACCGAAGCAATAATTTGTTGTCCAAGAACGGGATGATTGTCGGAAATGGCCATTTTTAAAAAGATATCCGGTAAATTACCCTGTTTGGTACTTCGTGCCGCTTTATTGCGATCAACGATAGTAACTTTAATAGATTCGGTTCGGAATTCTTTTCCATCGACAGAGACTGTTACCGGGGGAATAGTATATTTACCGGCTTTTTCTGCCTGGAGGTAATAACTGTACGAATAAGACTGATTGGATACGCCGTTAATGAAAGAATAATTAGTGGATGTGGATGGCGTAGTGCTTAAATATTGTAATCCTTCAATTTTCGGAAGTTTGGGCTGAGAAATATTCTTGAAATGATTGCCTTCAACTTCTACAGTTAAAGTGACTTGTTCTCCGGTATAAATGGTTGTTTCGGAGAGCGTAGCATCAACCGTAACCGATTGGGCACTGGCCAAACCGTTTAGAACCAACAATAAAAAGGGGATATAAAAAATAGCTCTTATTAGAAAAAGCCGTCTACCAGTCCTTAGCATTCTTTTTTGTTGATTGTGTTTTGGCCTTTTTAAAGTTCTTCAGGAGTTTTTTTTCCTTGTTTTCCAGGGCGCTTAATATTTTGTCGGCATCCGACTTACTCATTTTATTTGGATCAGGTTTTGGCTGTTGTTTTTGTTTGTCCTGATCCTTATTGCCCTGATTTTGGGGAGATTTGTTTTGATTCTGGATTCTGCTTGTTGTTCTTCTTGTTTTGCTTCTGATTCTGGTTCTGTTTGTTTTTATTTTTGTTTTTGTTCTGATTATTCTTGTTTTGCTTCTGTTGCTGTTTCTTCTGCTGTTGTTTTTGCTGATGGTAGGCTAACTCGTAATTGTACTTTGTCTGCGGATCATCAGGATTCTTCAGAAGAGAATGTCTGTACATGTTCATAGCCTGTGACCATTTCTTCTGATCGGCATAAACATTCCCCATGTTATAATCTGCTTTTGCCTTTTCAGCCGGGTCATTCACCATGCTTTTAAACTGATCATATGTCGATAAAGCCTGATCGTACTTCTTTTGTTTGGCAAGCGAGTTGCCAAGGTTAAACAACAATTTGGAATTGTTCGGATTGCTTTTCAAAGCGGCGCGATACTCTTGTTCAGCCTTGGCATAATTTCCCTGCTGATAGGCTTTGTTTGCATCACGGCCTTTCTTGCCTCCGTCAGAAAATCCAGTTACAAATAATAATAGCAGAAGTAGAATCTTCACACTTTCCCTGATTTATCATTAATAGATTGTATGATACTGTGTGCCGAATAACGCTATAACAATGCAAAAAATTGCTTTGCTCCAATCGTTAATGACGACGAATTATTCCATTTTTTCAGCAACAGCAATCGTTTCTTCATCCATTTCCATATTATTGAAAACGTTAGAAACATCATCACTTTCTTCAAATTTTTCCATCAGCTTGAAATTACTGAGCGCCGTGTCGGGATCCACTTTCACATTCGTTGAAGGGATACGTTGCAATTCGGCGGATTCTATACTGTATCCAGATTCTTCCAAAGCTGAACGTACAGCATACAAATCTTCACGGGAAGTTGAAACCACAATCATGTCGTCTTCGGTGTAGACATCGTCCGCACCACAATCGATAGCTGTTAACATGACTTCATCCATGTCGGCTCCTTCAGCCGGAATATTTATGATGCCTTTTTGTTCAAATAAATAGCCTACCGAACCGGAGGTACCCATATTACCACCATGTTTCGAAAATATATGCCTGATTTCGGCCACAGTGCGGTTCAGATTATCGGTAGTGCATTCAACAAAATAAGCAATTCCACCAGGACCATATCCTTCATAATTGACATCTTCGAAAGTATTGCCCTCCCCGAGATCGCCGGTTCCTTTTTTAATGGCACGTTCCATGTTATCCTTGGGCATATTGGCCCCTTTGGCATTTTCAATAGCAAGGGCTAACCGTGGATTTCCGGTAGGGTCGCCGCCGCCTTCGCGTGCGGCAATAGTGATCTCACGAATCAGTTTTGTGAATTTTTTACCACGTGCGGCGTCGATGCCTGCTTTTTTTCTCTTAATGGTTGCCCATTTGGAATGTCCTGACATATGAATTGCGTTAAGTTTATGTGTTGTTCCAGAAGTATAAATATAAGGTAAAAACCATGTTTATGGCTAATTTTACTCTCATGGGAATTCTAAAACTCAATTTAGTATTAAATAAGACTTACAATAGTGTAGTAAAGTTCCCGTTTTAATTGCAAACTTGCGTATTATTAGCTGTGAATTAAAATTTTTTAGACCATGATTTTATGAATATTGGGATTGTTTGTTATCCGACGTATGGTGGCAGTGGTGTTGTAGCAACCGAATTGGGAAAAGGACTGGCATTAAAAGGGCATAATGTTCATTTCGTGAGTTACGCCCGTCCACAGCGGCTCGATACTTTTCAAAGTAATGTCAGTTATCACGAAGTTAATATAAACGCCTATCCGTTATTCGAATTTCCGCCGTACGATTTGGCTCTTGCCAGCCACATGGTAAATTTGATCGAGTTTGAAAAAATTGATCTGTTTCATGTCCACTATGCTATTCCCCACGCCACGAGCGCTTTTCTGGCCAAACAAATTTTAGGTGAAAAAGCCAGTCATGTGCCGGTTATCACAACACTGCACGGAACCGATATCACTATCGTGGGGAGTGATTCCAGTTATCTTCCGGTTGTTAATTTTTCGATCAACCAAAGTGACGGGGTGACAGCCGTATCCGAATATTTAAGAAACGAAACGTATGAGCGTTTTGATATTCATCGCGAAATAGAAGTAATCCCAAATTTCGTTGACATCAACCGTTTCAAAAAAGAAAACAAAGAGCACTTTCGTAAGGCGATATGTCCCAATGGTGAATTTATCATAGCCCATGTGTCTAATTTCAGGAAGGTAAAAAGAGTACGGGATGTGGTCTCAGCATTCAGCAAAATTCTTGAAAGTGGGGTAAAAGCAAAATTAATACTGGTTGGTGACGGACCTGATCGCCAAAATGTAGAAGCCCGGTGTCGGGAACTTGGTACCTGCAATGATGTGCGTTTCCTGGGAAAACAGGAGAAGATTGAGGAAATCCTGTCCATTGCCGATTTATTCATGATGCCTTCCGGTTCTGAAACATTTGGTCTGGCAGCGCTGGAAGCGATGAGTTGCAGTGTCCCGGTAATCAGCTCGAATATTGGTGGTTTGCCGGAATTGAATATCCATGGCAAGACGGGTTTTTTGTGTGATTTGGGTGATATCGATGCGATGGCAAAACATGCCGTACAAATATTAACAAACGATGATTTACGAAAAGAAATGTCTGCCAATGCCAGGGAACGTGCCGAAGAATTTGAATTGAGCAGAGTTGTTACGCTATATGAAAACTATTATGAAAAAATTCGTGAAAACTTGAAAGCACACATATGACCCGATGTTGGTTTAACTGACGGTATACGAATTGGATTAAAACTATACCTCTCTTGGTGGAAAATGATTTATGAGTTTGTTTCAACATAATGCCCATAAAAGGGCATTATTTATGCTAATTTGTGGTGCCGGCATGATCAGTTTTTCGGGAGTTTTTGTAAAACTGGCACATGTAGCACCATCGGTCTCAGCTTTTTACAGGGTACTTATTGGCGGCGTGATACTGCTAATCATTGCCCGTTTACGAAACAATTCCTTGCGTCCGGGTTGGAAAACCCTGCGAATGATCTTGCTGGCCGCTGCATTCTTCTCATTGGATTTGATTTTTTATCATCACAGTATATTGATGATCGGTCCGGGTCTTTCAACCATTCTGAGCAATTTTCAGGTCTTTTTCATGGCAGCATTTGCCATTTTCGTATTGAATGAGAAACCGACCTCTAAATTTCTTATATCTATTCCGTTAGCTGTTGCCGGGTTGTTTCTCATCGTTGGATTCAAATGGGAATTCATGAGCGGAGCGTATAAAGCCGGAATTATCTTCGGATTATTAGCTGGATTATTTTATGCATTCTATATTTTGACACTTAGAAATACACAGGTTCGGGCAGAACGGATATCGATTTTTTCCAGCCTGGCTATTATCAGTTTATTGAGTGCGGCGGCATTAGCGCTATATATTCGTGATGGCTACGCATCATTCATTTGCGATACCCGATTTACAAACATGGGGAGCTATTCTGGGATTGGGAATTGTTTCCCAGGTTTTAGGCTGGATTTTAATAACGAGTGCGTTACCGGACCTTGAAGTGTCCATAACCGGTTTGATTTTATTGCTTCAGCCTGCCTTAGCCTACGTTTGGGATGTATTGCTATTTAACCATCCTGTTTCGATTGTAGAAGTCATCGGGGCTGTCCTGGCCCTGGTTGCTATTTACCTTGGCTCAACGGGCCGAGTCAGGTCAGCACAAATGAAGAGGGAATCCGAATCCCCGCAAAATGAAGCAGTCAATTCATAAAAATTGTCATAAAAGCTTAGATACAACAAAGCCCCCCAAATGGAGGGCTTCTTAATTATTTATGTTTCTCAATCAGTTGTTATGCACGGATTTCCTGTCTCATGAAAAGTGTATAAGACAAAGCAAAACAAACCAAAGTAGCGGCAACCAACGCGGTGATGTCAGGCCAAACCAACAGCATGCTTTGTCCGAGTGGCAATGTAGACGGTAATGAGCCCGCTATCTGCTGAAAACTCAATGCACCGAGACTCCTTATCGATGGTGTGAGTAATACCGTAGTCATTTCATTATAAAGGTAATTGGGTGATATTCTCGATAAACCAACAATCAGGCTATGAACTGAATTGGGATTTATGAAGAACATATTTATAACGAAACCAATCAGCATGGAATAAAACACCGTGAAAAAGAGCCATATTGCCAGGGCCGACAGTGCAGAAGTGGATGACTGCCGAAATAAAATGGAGAACGTAATTCCGAGGTTTAGCCAGAACGCAATATAGACGCAGGTCAAAAACAGGAAAACCATAATTCGGATGAATTCACCGAAAGTAGGCGGCAGCCCGATATACAAAATACCCAACCCGAGTACCAGGAATCCCAGGGAGAAAATCAGAATGAAAATTACATATAAGGCTCCGATAAACTTGCTGTTGATAAAATAATCCCTGGGTATTGGCTGTGAAAGGACACGTCCCAGCGTTCCCCGGTGTCTTTCCGAATTGACCGCATCAAATCCGAGAGCAATACCAACCAATGGCCCCAGGAATCCTATAAGAGTGATAAACGGAGGCAGGTTATTGATGGATTTGGTGAACAATTTTAAATACAGAAAGGTACTGTTGGCGCTGAGCTGAGCCGGATGGTCGCGTATTACCAGCAGAATGGTGTAAATGGAACCTGCCGACGTCAACAAGACCAAAGCGACGAGTATAATGAATCTCCAGCTTCTCACATGTTCGGAAAATTCTTTTTGAACCATTACTGAAAATGGATTAACGATGTCAGACATGTCAGACGCCTCCTTCGTAATCTTTGAAATAGTGGTTATAGATGTCATCCAGACCGTGTTCGGTGAACGATAAGCTGTACAATTTTCCACCGTTCCTGAGGATTGTTTCCGAAATGACGGGAGCAGCTTCTTTGGGGCCATTCATAAAAATGAAGTTATCCTGTCTTTCTATATCGTGTACCAGTTCTTCATTGTTCAGCGCTTCGATCAATTCGTCGGTTACGGATTTTACTTCAGCTTTGAAAGAAGTATTTCCATTATCAAATAAATCGATTGCCAGCTGATGAATATTTCCCTGCGCACGCAACTGGCCATTTACCAGGATTCCCACACGATCACAAATCTTTTCAATCTGGTGGAGAATATGGGAACTCAGAAGGACGGTGATACCTTTGTTCTTGCTTAGATCGCGAATCATATCCAGGAATTCCTGGATTCCTTTTGGATCAATTCCGACAGTAGGCTCATCCAGAATGATGATTTCGGGTTTCTTTATGAGAACATCGGCAAGCCCGAGACGTTGTCGCATACCTTTGGAATAGGTCTTTGTCTGCTTTTTGCCGGCCTCGGATAATCCTACCGTTTCCAAAATTCTTCAGCTGCTTTCGTGGCATCTTTTCTGGAGAAACCGTTTAACATAGCGGTGTAAACAAGGCTTTCCAGGCCGGAACTATTTTCGGCAAAGCCTACTTCATCGGGCAGGTAACCGGTAATTCTTTTTACCTTTAACGGTTCTGAGGTGGCGTTGAAACCTCTGACCATAACAGAACCGGAAGTCGGTTCCGATAATCCGAGCAGTGTCAGGATAATCGTGGTTTTACCGGCTCCGTTGGGCCCGAGCAATCCGAAGATTTCTCCTTTTGCGATATCCAGATCCAAATGATCAACGGCTCGCTTTGATCCATAATCTTTAACCAGATCCTTTATTTCAATTATGGATTCAGGCATTTTATCTCCTTCCATATTCTTTAAACAGATAAAAAATACCACCAATCACTACAAGGATGATTAGTATTCCAATAAAACCCCATGTGTATGTTTGGCTTACGGTAACCCTTAAATTAAGTTTTGAGTTAGCATTGGCCGATTCAGCATGTATCTGCATTTGGTAATCTCCGGCGATGGCCTTATTACTGGCTTCTATAGTGGCATTCACATAGGTTGAAGCTCCCGGATTTAACTGAGCGGATTTGTACATTATCAAAATTAACATTCCAGTCGTCGGGTGTTGCAGCCGATAACTTAATATTATGAAATGGCAGAGAACCGGTATTTTTTAGCAAGAGCTTAATCGTCTTTTTTCCACCGGCTGTAACATTGGTGCTTATACGGCCTGACGGCGTTGATAATTCCAACTTATATTTTCCCTGTACAACGGCCACAAGGGTAACCTGATCCGAAGTGTTACCTGAGGCAGCGCGTACGGGTATTTTAAATTTCCCGGCCTTGATATTTGGCGGTGGTGAAACCTTAATATAAATGGATTTGCTTTTATTAGAGGCTAATGAGACGGAAGTTACGTAATCGCCGTTCGCACGGAATCGTACTTCCCATCCGGGTGGAGTGTTCGCAAGGAGAGCGTAATTCTGTTTTTGTCCCGTACGGTTAAGCAGGGTCATCGTGTAATTAAAATCCGAACTCGCATACCCTTCCATATTTGCCTGGTTGACCTGCAACTCGGTTTTGAATATCCCTTCTTTCGTTATGTTTACTTGTAGCGGAAGGACATATTCAAGGCCGCTGTTTGTTTTACCGATTAACTTAAATGTATAACGGCCTTTTTTAATTTTCAGGGGGATATTCAAATCGAGATCAATACTCTCTGTGTTTGCCCCAAGGCTTTTTGGCCTGACGGCCACTTCCTCAATTGTGCTTGAGTTAGCCGACAGGGTAGGGGTCCAGCTATCAGGGATACCCCGCATATAGAAATGGATATCCTGAATGTCACTTGTTTTATTAATGACTTCAATATGGTATGTCAAATCTTTCCCCGGCATAACCGAACGACTAGTGTAAGGTGTGTAAAGAATAATATTATGGCCTACGGTTTTTGAGAAAGAAATCAAAGGGAATAAGCAACAAGACAGTACCAGCACGTACTTTGCAATTGTAACATTTACTTTTTCCATAAGTAGAACTTCACTTTTAATTATAGTAGAACTTTTTGACCATTCTTATTACGTCGTGATGTTTAAAATATTTTTTAACGGTCTTATTTAATTTTATTTATAAAACCGAATAATTAAGAAAGAGAAGCAGTTTTATTTTGAATCACGATGTAAAGTCAGGGCTTCTATCTTAAAAAAAATAATAAAGGTAGGCCGGGTTTGAAGCTAACTGTCCGGGTGATATTTCACCGGCTCAGAATGAAGTTATTTTATTTAAAAAAAATTTAGTTCAGGACGGATACTTGTGAAAAATAAACCGGATTATTCACTATATCGTTTTCAAAAAGATGTAGCTAAATGCATTTATGGATCGAAAATGGACGTTGTGGCGGGATTGAAACAGGAGTACTAATATCACCCAAATATCAGGCATAAAAAAAGAGCGACCGGTTATCCAATCGCTCCTTCAATAACTATTCAAAAAAATTACGTTCCGAAACGCTGAAATTACAATGACCAGTTAACCTGATAACTGTTTATTGCTCACTGATCACTGATTTAAGCGATGGCTTTGGTTACCGCTTCAGCAGCTTCTTTGAGTAATACGGCGGAAATAACATTTAAACCGCTGTTATCTATAATGACTTTCGCCTCTTCAGCGTTGGTTCCCTGCAGGCGCACGATAATGGGTACATTTTCCAGCTTGCCCTGAATCTCGGGATCTTTCACCGCTTCAACGATACCGTTGGCGACGCGATCACAGCGGACGATACCACCAAAGATATTGATGAGTATCGCTTTCACGTTTGGATCTTCCAGGATAATTTTAAACCCGTTTTTAACGGTTTCGACATTGGCGGAACCACCCACGTCCAGGAAGTTGGCAGGTTCACCGCCGGCCAGTTTGATGATATCCATCGTGGCCATCGCCAGCCCGGCGCCGTTTACCATACAACCAACGTTTCCATCAAGTTTGATGTAATTGAGGCTATATTTAGAAGCTTCCAGTTCGAGAGGATTTTCTTCCGCTTCGTCACGCAGATCGGCATAATCTTTATGGCGGAAAAGGGCGTTGTCGTCGAAATTGATTTTAGCGTCGAGCGCCATAACCGAGCCGTCATTCGTGAGAACCAGCGGGTTAATCTCGACGATGGAAGCATCAGCTGCTTCGAAAGTTTTGTACAGGGCTGAAATGAATTTTGTGGCTTGTTTGAACGATTCACCGCTTAAACCGAGCGCAAATGCCAGACGGCGAACCTGGTTTCCCATCAATGGCATGCCGGGTTCAACCCATTCCTTAATAATCTTTTCGGGAGATTCTTCGGCTACTTTCTCAATTTCCACACCGCCTTCAGTCGAGACCATAATGACGTTTTTAGCACGGGCACGATCGAGGGTGATCCCGAGGTAAAATTCTTTTTCGATGTCGACACCGTCGGTAATATACAGGCGCTGAACTTTTTGTCCGGCTTCACCGGTCTGAATGGTTACAAGAATATCACCAAGCAGTGATTCCGCCGCTTCTTTTACGGCGCCCACCGTTTTACATAACACGACACCCTTGGCACCATTGTTTTTTGTTCGTCCTTTTCCGCGTCCGCCTGCATGGATCTGGGCTTTGACAACAAACAGGGTAGCCCCATCTTTTTCCAGTGTTTTAGCAGCTTCAACAGCTTCATCTACGGTAAATGCCGCGATGCCTGCAGGAACGGATACTCCATTCTGCTTTAAAATCTCTTTGGCCTGATATTCGTGTATCTTCATGAAAATTGTCTGTTAAATTGATATTCCGATCATTAAGCCTTTTTCAATAATGTTTGCCTTTTTGAGGTTTGAATATGAAGGCCTAATTCAATGTTTAATTTTTCCGGTCGTAATTTAAAAATAATGTCAGTACATCCATAACGATTTTAGATAAAAATAGCCGGGGAGAACGGAAGGACGGAAGAATGGAGAACGGAGAAAGGCAGGCGGTTGAATTTTAAATGATTGTCCCATTCTTACCACTCCAAGTCCGATGCCCATGCTCACCTGCAAAGATCGTTTGTTATATAATGATGAATTGTGTAAAGTTAACGAAGCATTTAGCCGGTGATGAAACTCGTGTCAATCGAAGAAATGGCTCAAAATGCTGCAAATGCAACATCCGTAAACTATAATAATGGAGGTTTTCCGTATGACATTGGCGGCAATTGACTGGCTGTTGATTATTTCCTATTTCGTCATCTCTTTTGGTATTGCCATTTACTTTTCTAAAAGAGCCGGCAAAAACACGGCAGAATATTTCCTTACCGGACGGAATATGCCCTGGTGGCTGGCGGGGACCAGCATGGTGGCTACGACATTTGCAGCGGATACCCCGCTGGCCGTGACCGAAATGGTGGCCAAAAACGGGATAGCCGGAAACTGGCTGTGGTGGAATTTTGTGTTCGGCGGAATGCTGACCGTCTTTTTCTTTGCCCGCTTATGGCGGCGCAGCGGCGTATTGACGGATGTGGAATTTGTGGAATTGCGATACAGCGGTCCGGCCGCCGCCTGGCTGCGGGGCATTAAAGCGGTTTATTTTGGTTTGTTGATGAATGTGATCATCCTGGGTTGGGTGTCACTGGCCATGGAGACGATCATCAATGTGTTGTTTCCCGGAATCACGTTTTTTGGTGCCAGCCGGATCGATTTCCTGGGTTTTCATATGAGCGCCGCTTTAGCCATCGTCGGTGTTATCATTTTGATGGTCGGCGTATATGCTCTTTTGTCGGGTTTATGGGGCGTCGCGGTCACCGATCTGTTTCAGTTTGTTATAGCCATGGGCGGAACAACTATCCTGGCATTTTATGCTTTGGATATGCCGGGAGTCGGCGGCATTTCCGGTTTGCTGCACAAACTGCCGGCGGCAACGTTCGATTTTTTCCCGACCATCGGATCGGCGGCACAGGGAGCCGGTGTTTTAGTATTAAGCACGGCCGCTTTTGCTGCTTATATCGGAATTCAGTGGTGGTCGAGCTGGTACCCGGGATCGGAACCGGGCGGCGGCGGTTATGTGGCGCAGCGGATGATGAGCGCCAAAGATGAAAAACACTCGCTGTTTGCTACCCTGTGGTTTACGATTGCCAACTATTGTCTGCGTCCCTGGCCCTGGATCATTGTAGCCCTCGTTTCACTGGTACTATTTCCGCACCTCGCCAGTCCGCGCGAAGGGTATGTGATGGTGATGAAAGACGCCTTGCCATCGGGTATGCTCGGACTCCTCGTGGCTGCTTTCCTGGCTGCATTTATGAGTACCTTCTCAACCCAGTTAAACTGGGGAAGTTCCTACTTGATTAACGACTTTTGGCGCCGTTTCATCAAACCGGATGGCGATGAACGTTATTACGTAAAAGTGTCCCGGATCATCACCTTTTTACTGGCGGTGATATCTCTTTGGGTGACCACGCAATTGAATTCTATCAGCCAGGCATGGGGACTGGTTTTGAGTGCTTCGGCGGGACTGGGTTTAGTGCTCATATTACGCTGGTATTGGTGGCGCATTAATGCCTGGAGCGAGCTCAGTGCCACCCTGGCACCGATATTGATGGTTATATTGTCTTTGCTGGGAGTACAGGTCCCGGGTTTACAGGAACCGTTCCCCATCAATTTATTTTACATCGTGGCCATCACAACCGTGATATGGGTGGCCGTGACTTTTCTTACTTCACCGACCGACGAAAAGACGCTCGATCATTTTTATCGCAAAGTGCATCCCGGCGGACCCGGCTGGAAAGCGTTGCAAAAAAGAAATCCGGATGTAAAGCAAGATACCGGGCTGGTCGCTTTATTCTTCGACTGGATGGCCGGTGTGGCCCTGGTTTACCTGGTATTATTTGGCGTCGGTTATCTCATTTTTCAAGAAACAACAAGTGCTGTTATCTGCCTGTTGGGGGCCATTGTCGCCGGTGGATTTTTATACTGGGATTTAAGTAAGAAAGGGTTTGATACCATCATTGAACAGTGAGGGTGATCAGTGAACAGTAAACAATTAACAGTGAACAGAAAAAAGAATGGAATGAAGTATTCTATATTTTGAATGTGAATACAAGTCTAGTTTAATGGTCAATTAAAATGAGTATGTGCCTCGGTTGCTATAAGCACAGAAATTTCCCGTTTGTACAGTCATGTCAAATGTCTCAGTTCGCATATTCATTTTAGTGTTTGTTAGCGATTTTTTCATTTTTCTAGTGTTTTAATGAATTCCTTAGTCCTGTCTACGTCCACAACTAACTCAAGGTATTCTTCAATGTCATCTCTGAGTTTTGGGCGGTTTAAAAGAATTGTAGCTAATTCTCTTAATCGTTTTAGTTTTTCAGGATAACGTATTCGTGTTCTCAAAGTAGAATTTGTCTTAATTACATTTACAAACTCCTCAGTTGTTCGATCGTCAAACCTATTAAACAGTTTTTTGATGATGGGAGCAGCTGCATTTGAGTAAAAGTCGGTTCTGCTATACTGAAAACTCCCACCTCGATATCCGACAAAAGTGAGAGTTAATGATGCAACATATCTGGGAATGAGTTCATCAGGTATAATAGTTCCAAGTCTCTCTAAATAGCTAACTGCTGCTGCTTCTTCACTCCAATTGTCTAAATTATCTTCGAGATTCTTTATCACGGGTTCAAAAATCCCCATTCTCGTAGAAGTAGAGACATATCTAAGTCCATTCGCGGTTAAGATCATAAATTCCATTGCTTTGTCAATCTTTTTCTGATTTCCTTCAACAATTTCTTTATCAACCCTTTTTCCTATTTGTTGCCGATCTTCTTTTGGTAAGAATTCCCACAAAATAGGGAAACAGAATTCAATATTTGCCCGCAGTTCAGTAGAACTACTGTCATGTAGATAAGAATTGTAAAACTTGTTTAATAGTTCTGTTTTGTAAATTCGTGGTAAGTCGCTGAAAGCTTGCTCAATTGCAATTTCATTCTTTGAGAAGTCAGCACTGTTCATAGTACTCAGGTATGTGTCTATGTCAATTATAGAAGGCGGGTAATCTTGTGACAATACATAGCGATTACAATCAGTAATCATATCTAAAACTTTGAAAATGTTCGGATTGGAACTTGATGGATGCCCATCAAATATGTGTCTTGTTTCTCTTGCATGGTTGAGTATTTTTTTTGCTTCCCAGCCGATTACTCCGATCTTATAAGCTCCCTCAATCAAATCAAAGTCCGTAACATGATCTTGAAAATCCTCATAGGTTTTGATCGTTTTCTTCGGAGACATCTCCTTATTGAATAAATCCAAACTTCTATGTATGATTTTTCTTCTTAAGTCATCAACTACAGCGTTCCAATATGAGCCAATTGCACTTCTATAGCCACCTGCGGCAAGTACCTTTGCAGCTTCTTCTATGTATGTGTTACCAATAAATTCCTCCCTTACGTTTGTCAATTCCTTGTTCAAAAAAGTTGCTTCCTCAGGGCTTAAGGGAGATTTAGGTTTCTTAATTAGATCGCTCATATATTTTAGTATCTGTGATTATCGCTAACGGTTTACGTATATGACTTGTGGCTGTTTTCGGAGCACTTTCTTGTCCGCTTACAACAAACTTACTTAAAAGCACAATGCTTGAGTTTACCACTTTCCCCGCCTGAATTATAAATTGCTATGCGCTGTGCTTCTATGCTGCAATTCTAATCTTGATCCTTTTATATATTTCAGAATACTCTGTCAAAATATCATTGTAAACATTCGTTCCATTTTCATCATCAATTATTTCAATAACAACCGCGTAATCTTGTAAGTAATCTTCGTTAATATTTCCTCTTGTATACAGCCTTAGTCTTAAATCCCAAGCACCTGTTAAATACCTTCTTGAAAAGCTTTTTTCAAACTGAATTATTGGGTTCCATGGAAGAATATATTTACCGTCACCTGATATATTTATTGGCTTCATTCCATCCGAAGAACTTTTTATTAAAAGAGCAGCAATTCTTGCCATAGAATATTCAGAGTCGTTGTCTGGATTAACAGGAGGGTCATAAGTAATAGTGATTTTGATTCTCAGTTTTGAATTTTTATTTGATTCGGATAGCGAAGATGGAATGTGAAATGTTATATATTGATAATTTTCTTGGTCTAATTGACCTTCGTAAATATAGGCAGCATTGTATGTATTGGCTGACAATGCATTGCCAATGACTGGCTCTCCAAAACCAGTATAATTGATTATGTCATCTGTAATCTCTTCCGGTACATTTTTCTTTTCCGAAAAATGGCATAATAACGCTCGCACCAAATTTGGGTCACTTTCTGGATATAAATCAAAGAGTCTTTGAGCATATTGAGAAATTACTGGTGCCGAATAGCTTGTTCCATTATCTACACAGAGACTTGAACCATCAGCTGAAATTCCATATGAAGAAACTCTTGGTGAGAAATTATAAGGCACAACTAAATTACCGCCATGTGCAACTAGTTCAGGTTTAATACCTAGGTCAGCACCTGGTCCAATTCTTGAAAATGGAGAAATTTCTTCTTGACTAGATAGTGAGTCTGTGTTAGCATACTTAGCGATTGAGCCAACTGTAAGTGACAATATAGACTCTGCTGGACACCCGATTCGTGAACCTAAATCTAGAAAATGGTCAGATGGGTATGTGCCTAAAAGAGAATTAATATTACCAGACGAGACAATAAATAAGACTTTGAAATGCTTTGATAAAAAATCTAATAATTTTGCTAAATCAGAAAACTCAAAATTATTTATAGGTATACTGCTTCCAAGAGATAAATTATAAACCTTTACTCTGTCATGATATTTATCAACAATATCTTCAATTACAGCCCTCAAATGAAATTCATTTGGATTTAAGTCTTGTCCTAAAGAATCTTTGCCGAAAACTTGTATATCAATTAGGTTACAATAAGGTTGAAGAAAATGAGTACCTAAACAACTATCAACATTATCGCCAAACGCACATCTACTTGCAACAAAAGTTCCATGATTGTAGCTCGCAACTACTGAGCCTAATGGAAGCATAGGTACCTGCTCAATGACAAATGAATCGAAAATATCATTGGCTTTGTTAATACCCGAATCGATAATACAAACAGCCGAATCACTTATAGGTTTTCTTATGGTTAAAGGATTCGGCATTGCTTGAATCGGCACTGCATTTTCAACAAAGGTTGTGTAATTACTCTTAATCTCCTTTATTGTAGAAAACTCCTTTACAACAAGAGGTACTTCGGATGGACGCAATGAACAAGCAATTGAAGTTATTCCGTTTTTGAAATTTCTAATATTTACATCCTCTGAATATTTTTGAACTTCTTCAATAATAGTTTGGTTAATGGCTATCTTTTCCTTCCTTGATAGAGCATTAAATAGATTTATTATAATTGGGATTGGTTCATCAAGTTCATAATCTATATCAATTTTAATTTTAGTCTCAGTAGGAATACTTGTGATATCTTCTATGACAGAAAAATATGTTTTCCCAACATGGTCAGCAGTTTCTGAATATTCCTGAATACGTTGCTCAAGAACTGGCAATTTATTCTTATCAATTTTTGCCGTGCCAATGGATTTGTTATTCTTAGAGTAGCTAATAACTTCAAAACCTAACTTTTCAATTTTTAATTTTTCTGATTTGACCGATAATTTTTCTGGGGTCTCTATTTGGAAAAATAAATCACTTGTTAATTTAGAATCCTTTTTAGCGAACTCAATTTCTTTTAGTTTTAATGTGCTACCATAAAGTTTTTGTCCATGTTCGGCATGATTGTTTCGTTGAAAGCTCTCACCACCACCAGTTTTTTCGAACTTTTCTTGTCGAACATTGGTTATTGGTATTTTAAAATGAAATCTATCTTCACTCATGATTTGTGTCTTTTAGCATAGTACATAACACCAACGCTATTCAGGTTATCCCAACTTCGTAATTAATTTTAACTCACTTTATCACAATTATAACGAGGATAAGATGAGTAAAACGAAATTAAAATCAAAGTGCGAACATCATCTTACAATGAAGCAACGTCTGGCTTTGTTAATTTTAGAGTAATGAAAGCCTTATAATGTCTCTTGATTGATCCAGGAAAAGTTACGTACACCGAAATAGATCGAGAATCGTTTCTTTTCTCAATTCCGTGTAATCTCATAATCCACATAATCTGCGATTCAGATTTTTACAAGAAGACATCAACGATTACTGATCACTGTTAACTGAAATTCCATCGCACAAACGCCTCAATGGCTTCGTATTCAGCTAAGCCGAGTTTGTCGTAAAGTATCGCTGTCTGCCGGTTTCGATCTTCTGAACGCTGCCAGAATTCACGGTCGTCGTGTCCGGGAAAAAGCGGGCGATCTTTTTGGGACTGATGTTTGAATATCGCCCGGCGTTTTTGCATCAGTTCTTCCGGGCTGAGGGGCACGGCCATCTCAATCTGGTCGATGTCCCATTCCTGCCAGGCTCCGCGGTACAACCAGACATAGCATTCCTTCAGCCATGCTTCATCTTTGAGCCGTTCCAAAGCACGAAAAAGTGCCTGCAGGCATACCCGGTGCGTTCCATGCGGATCCGACAAATCCCCGGCAGCATAAATCTGATGAGGTTTTATCTTCTGTAATAAATCCGTCATGATTTTGATATCCTGCTCACCGATCGGTTTTTTCTTCACCCGGCCGGTCTCGTAAAAGGGTAAATCCAGGAAATGAATATGATCATCTTTTATCCCGGAATAACGGCAGGCGGATTTCGCCTCACCCCTCCGAATCATCGCTTTTATCTGCTGGACTTCGGGTGTGTCGACTTGCCCGGGTTGTTTCTTTTTGAGGAATTCCACCACATTCATAAACATGCTGCGGCTGTCTTTGACATCCAGGTTAAAAAACTGGTCGAAATCTTTCACGAAATCGGCATAACGGATTACATCATCATCAAAAACCGCGATGTTTCCGGATGTTTGATACGCAACATGGACATCGTGCCCGTGGTTTACAAGCCGGATTAACGTCCCGCCCATGGAAATGACGTCGTCATCGGGATGCGGACTGAATATCACCACGCGTTTTGGAAAAGGAACGGCCCGTTCCGGACGGCTGGTGTCGTCGGCATCGGGTTTGCCGCCCGGCCAGCCTGTGATTGTATGCTGAAGCACGTTAAAAATGTGAATATTGATCTGGTAAGCCGTCCCGTGCTCGGTGATTAAATCACCCATGCCGTGTTCATTATAATCTTCGTCCGTTAATTTAAGCACCGGTTTACCGACCTTCTGGCAAAGCCAGACAACAGCTTTCCGGATCCGTTTCTCATCCCAGTCGCAATGTCCGAGAAGCCAGGGTGTTTTAATCCTTGTCAGCTCTGCAGCGGCCGCTTCATCCAGTATAATGGAGCTGTCCGGGTGATTCTGTAAGTAACTGGCCGGAACATGATTGCTGATGTCACCTTCAACTGCTTTTTTGATTATCGAAGCTTTGGATTCACCCCAGGCCATCAGGAAGATTTTCCGTGACTTCAATATCGTTCCGATGCCCATCGTAATCGCCCTGCGAGGCACGTTTTCTTCACCAAAGAAGTCACTGGCGGCATCACGGCGGGTAATTTTATCTAAGGTGATGATGCGCGTCGATGAATCCATATTTGAACCCGGCTCATTGAATCCAATATGGCCCGTTCTGCCAATTCCAAGAATCTGGATATCAATACCGCCGGCCGATTGAATTTGTTCTTCATATTTTTGGCAAAAGGCCTCAACCTGATCTTTTTCAATGGTTCCGTCGGGAATGTGAATATTTTCAGGTTTTATATCGATATGATCGAAAAGATGTTCGTGCATAAACCGGACATAACTTTGCAGGGAATCGGGATGCATGGGATAATATTCATCCAGGTTGAACGTGATGACATTGCTGAAGCTGATATGCTCTTCATGATGCAATCGCACCAGCTCTTCGTACACCGAGACCGGGGTAGAACCGGTGGCTAACCCTAATACGACGGTTTCATTTTTCTTTTGTTTTTCAAGAACATATTCAGCTATTTCCCGGGCGACGGCGACGGACGCCATCCGCGAATCAGAATATATAGTTGTAGGAATTTTTTCGAACCTGGAGTAGGCATGGGAATTGAGGGTTTCAGGCATGGCAATTATATTTAAATACTCTTGGGAAATTATTTACGACTGACCGACGAACGTTTTTAATACTTTATGCTTTATGATATTAAAGCCTGTGATATACATCAAATTATTAATCAACAGAAATTTAAGGAGAAATTGAACGTGATTAACTGGGGAATTTTAGGTACCGGAAGAATTGCCACATTATTTGCTGAAGATGTTCAGCTTACACCCGACAGCCGCTTGCTGTCAGTGGGTTCACGGTCGCAGGAATCGGCAGATAAATTCGGAGATAAATTTAATATTCGTAACCGGTACCCGGATTATGAATCGCTGGCAGCCGATCCTGATGTTGATGTCATTTATGTTGCGACGCCCCATCCGTTTCATTACGAAAATACGAAGATGTGCCTCGAAGCGGGTAAAGCCGTGCTATGCGAAAAGCCGTTCACGATAAATACCGGGGAAACGAAGGAACTGATAGCCCTTGCGAAGGAGAAGAACCTGTTCCTGATGGAAGCGATGTGGAGCCGTTTTGTCCCAATCTATGTTAAAGTCAGGGAATGGATTGAAGACGGGCTGATCGGCGAGGTGCGAATGGTTCAGGCCGATTTCGGATTTCGCGTGGATTGGGATCCTCAAAACCGCCTGTTAAATCCGGATTTGGGCGGGGGCGCGCTGCTTGATGTCGGAATCTATCCCATCGACCTGGCTTCGATGGTTTTTAATAAGAAACCAAAAAAGATTATTGGGTCTGCACATCTCGGCGCGACCGGTGTTGATGAACAATCAGCCATGATTCTTACATACGACCAGGGTGAATTAGCCGTATTGAGCTGCGCTGTTCGGACCGATACGCCGCATGAAGCGGTCATTTTAGGAACGGAAGGATCCATAAAACTTGAACCGCCATTCTGGCATGCCCGAAAAGCCAAACTTATTACGGACGGAGAAGAGAGTTCTATAGATTTACCTATTGTCGGGAATGGATATTATTACGAAGCGATGGAAGTGATTCAGTGTCTGAACAAGGGTCTTAAAGAAAGTAGCATCATGCCGCTTTCCGATACGGTTCGGAATATGAAAATCATGGATGAGCTACGTAAACAGTGGGGAATAACCTACCCGGTTGAGGCATCCTGAATATAATCAGATTTGCATTCTCAGGTTTTTGATACGTAAAGGATCCGCAACCGAAGACTCATAATCGGGTAACTGAATGGTATCGCTGATGTTGATATTGGGATTTCGATAGGTCATATTCCCGGGAATCGTGCGACGGAATGAAACAAGGCATCCTTTAACGCCGGTCAGGGCAACATTTTTTTTGATATTACGCTCATGGATGCCACCCGTTGATATGATATGAATTCGGTTTCCTGCAATCGTAACCAATTGTTTGATTAAATCGGCTCCTTCCAAAGCCGTGAATTCTTGTCCGGATGTTAACAACCGGTTGGCTTTCATGTTTATGATATTTTCCATGGTATCCGTTGGCCGGGAAGCCATATCAAAAGCCCGGTTGAACGTAATATTCATGGGTTTTGCCAGCCCGATTAACTCCTCCATACGTTCTGAATCAACCGTACCATTAGATCTTAAAATGCCGAGCGTGATACCATCAGCCCCATATTTTCGGGCTAATTGTATATCGTGCCTCATGGTTTGAAATTCCAGGTCTGAATATAGAAAATCACCGGTTCTGGGTCGAATAATGACATCGAGTTCAATATTGATATGCTTTCGGGTTTCAGAAATTAGTCCGGCATTGGGAGTTGTTCCACCTGCCGGAAGGTTGTTACACAGATAAACAATATTTGCTCCTCCTAATTCGGCATTGATAGCTGACTGAACGGAATCAGCATATACTCCAATGATGAAATTCTGATTCATGGAATGTAGTTTCTTGTGATTTTCTGATGATCGAAATACCTGTTGTGGTCAATTTAAACGTAAACGGATTATAATGAATTATACCGTAGATGGTTATGTAAGATTGATTTCATTATAATACTCTAATGCATTTATCTCCCCATTCATTGTTTATAAAGAAGCATTCTCGCGGGGAATAAGATTTTACGTTTAAAAATGTGTATATCTCAAGACAGAAGTTATGGAATCTGAAAATTCCGAATCACTCGTTTGGAATTTTTTAGAAACTATATTTCAGAATGGTAAACCTGGCAGGAAGATAAAAATGAATAATCAAAGCAGGCGGGAGTATTATTTGTCCTTATGGGCGGTAGTATTGTTATTGGCAGCTGGTTCAATGTTTAAATTCAAGAAAGAAACTCATGATGCCTCTGCTGACTCCCGGGAGCCTGTAGATTATGTTGATCCCTTTATCGGTACCGGCGGCCATGGCCACGTATATCCGGGGGCGACGATGCCATTTGGAATGGTTCAGGTGAGTCCGGATAACGGGCATTCGGGTTGGGATTATTGTTCCGGTTACAACTATCGCGACAGCCTGATTGCCGGTTTCAGTATGACTCATTTGAGTGGTACCGGCATTGGAGATTTGGCGGATATATCGTTTATGCCTGTAATTTGGAATCCCGGGATTAGTAAAGGAATTATTAGAAATTTTCACCTTGATGATACCGCCCGGTTTTCACATGATAACGAGCATGCCGAACCCGGCTACTATGCCGTAGTGCTGAATAATAACGACATAAAAGTGGAGTTAACTGCAGCTGAAAGGGCTGGTTTTTATCGTTACACGTTTCCCAAAAGTGCGAATGCTACTGTCGTACTCAATCTTGGGTTTGCCATAAACTGGGATCACCCGGCGAATACACAAATTCACGTGTTAAATAATTCAACTATCGAAGGGTATCGGATGTCAACCGGATGGGCTAAACATCAAAAAGTGTATTTTTTTGCAAAGTTTTCAAAGCCATTTAAAGAAGCCCTGCTAAAACATAAAGAACTCCGTTTTGGAGAAAAATCGGTAAATGGAAATTCTGTCATGGGATTATTCACGTTCGATGCCCGTGATGGAAAACCTGTTTTGCAAAAGGTGGGCATTTCAGCGGTAAGTATTGAAGGGGCCCGAAAAAATCTGCAAAAAGAGATCCCCGGCTGGAAATTTGATGCTGTCCGGATGGCGGCACACAATGCCTGGGCCAGAGAAATGAATAAGATAAAAGTGTCGGGAGCGTCCGATGCGCATAAGCGAATTTTTTATACGGCGATGTATCACTCGATGCTGGCTCCGACCATATTCAGTGATGTCGATGGCGGCTATCTTGGTGCAGATGGAAAGAATCATGTGGCCAAAGGATTTACAAATTACACGACATTTTCACTCTGGGATACCTATCGATCGGAAAATCCCCTGTTTACCCTGGTACAGCGGAACCGGGTAAATGATATGATAAAAACGATGCTCGCCTTTTATGAGCAACACGGTTTCCTGCCGGTCTGGCCATTAGTGGGAAATGAAACAAATACCATGATTGGGTATCACGCCGTGCCCGTGATTGTGGATGCTTATCTGAAAGGGTTTCGCGGCTATGATGTTCAGGAGGCGTATAAAGCAATCGTTAAAAGCGCAACGGTCGATAATGATAATGATGTAGAGATGTTCAATAAGTACGGTTACGTTCCGTGTGACGAAGCTACGGAATCGGTATCGAAAACCCTGGAATATGCTTACGATGACTGGTGCATCGCTCAGATGGCAAAAGCGCTCGGAAAGAAAAAAGATTATACACTTTATTTGAAACGATCCGGTTACTATAAAAACCTGTTCGATCCGTCTGTACAGTTTATGCGCCCAAAATTGTCCAGTGGTAAGTGGCTGACGCCGTTTGATCCGTTAGCGTCTCCGTCCAACTTCAAAAAAAGAAATTACACCGAAGCCAATGCCTGGCAATATCTCTGGTATGTTCCGCAGAATGTTGAAAACCTGATTAAATTGTTTGGAGGAGACGCTGCTTTTGCCAATAAACTGGATAAGTTGTTCACTACCAAAGCAAAAACGCAGGGCAAAATTGCCGATATGAGTGGGATGATTGGACAGTATGTCCAGGGAAACGAGCCGGATTTGCAGACGCCATACCTATATGATTATGCCGGGGAACCGTGGAAAACGCAGGCCATCGTCCGGAAGATTCTTGAAGCAAATTACAAAGATGCACCTGATGGTCTGCCCGGGAATGAAGATTGCGGGGAGATGTCGGCCTGGGAAATATTCAGTGCCTTGGGATTTTACCCGGTGAATCCGGCCGATGGGACCTTTGAAATCGGCAGTCCGCTGTTTCAGGAAGCCGTGATCAAAGTGGGACAAGGGAAAAAGTTTTCTATTGAAGCGGAGAATGTTTCAACTGAAAACAAATATATTCAGTCCGCGGAACTAAATGGGAAACCTTTCGACAAAGCGTTTATTACCTACCGGGAAATTATGAATGGAGGTGTCTTACGTTTTCAAATGGGACCGGAACCTAATAAAAGCTGGGCATCTTCTAAAGATGCACGTCCGCCGTCGGACCAGATAGCTGATTGAAAAACGACGTTATTTCGTTTGAAAAATTATGGGAACGGAATTTTTTGGGTATGTGCAGGAACCTGTGAATGCTTTTTTTTAATGCATGAATTCCTGGGTATGAGTCGATCATCAGGAAACAGCGTTTCCGGGGTGGCGTTCCCAACGGGACGTTGGGAACGAGGAGAAAATCGTGGATTTTCAGAAATACCGGCATTTTGCTCAACGAACCTTATAATCTCAATCGTCCGTTTTCAACAATTCCGGATGCTTATTACGGTCGCGAATTTTAATGATCGTCACGTAAAACAAAGGGATGAAGAAGATGGCCAGCATGGTAGCCGTCAACATGCCGCCAAACACCGTATAACCAATGTTGATACGGGCATTGGCGCCGGCTCCTGTTGCGATCATCAAGGGGATAACACCCAGATCGAATGCCAGGGAGGTCATCAAAATCGGACGGATACGAAGCTTGGCGGCTTCTATCGCAGCCTGTACCACCGGCACTCCACTCTCGTATTTCATATTACAGTATTCGACGATCAGAATGGCATTCTTCGCCGCGAGTCCGATCAATGTGATAATACCGATTTGTGCGTAAATACTGCTGGACAAACCGCCGATCTTCAACGCCAGGTAAGCCCCGAAAATTCCGATGGGAACGGCCAGCAGCACGGCAAAAGGCACAGCAAAACTTTCGTATAAAGCCGACAGGAACAGAAAGACGAACAGGATAGCAAGTACAAAAATGATAATGCTGGTTCTTCCACTTTGAATTTCCTGCAGCGACGTTCCGGAAAACTCATACGAATAGCCCGCAGGCAATACCTGCTGGGCGACCTGCTCCAGTGCACTGATCGCATCACCTGAGCTGTAACCGGGAGCGGCACTTCCACTAATGTCCACATTCCGGTCCATGTTATAGTGCGTGATAACCGGCGCCGAGGTACTCCTTGTAATGGTAACCAAAGCACTCACCGGGACCATGTTTCCGGCACTGTTCCTGACATAGTATTGGGACAAATCGTTGATGTTGGCACGGTAACTTGAATCGGCCTGGGCATAAACACGGAATGTCCGGTTGAACAAGGTCAAATCATTAATGTAGTATCCACCCAGGTAAGTTTGGATCGTATTATCCAAATTGGCAAGTGAAACACCCATTTTTTTGGCTTTTACCCGGTCGAGTGTTACGTTGATATCAGGATAATCAAAAGTAGCCGTGGAATACGCCATCTGAATCTCAGGGCGCTTTCTCAAAGCTGCCAGGAACTTGTTCTGGACCATCTCCAAATCCTGAATACTTCCCGTACTTTGTTTCAGGATAAAAGAAAAACCGTTGGTGGTTCCAAGACCACGAATAGGCGGCGGGGATATAACCCTGATTTTGGCTCCCCGGATGTGTGATGCCGCAGCCATTAGCTGTCCGACAATGGCCTTCACCGAACCATTCTTACCCTCGCGCTGATCCCAATTGGCAAGGTCTATAAAGGCGGATCCGAAGTTGGAAAGGCGAGCTCTTTGAAGAATATTGAACCCGGGGGCCAGGAAATAATGGTCCACATTTTTGTTCTTATTGAGGGCTTTTCCAAACTGATCCATTACGGCCATGGTCCGTTGCAAAGAGGAAGCCGGCGGAAGCTGGACTACAGCCATCACCATACCCTGGTCTTCATCGGGAAGGAAGGAAGTAGATGTATATTTTGTAAATAATCCGGTCCCGATATAAATCAGGGCCAGTAAAAGGAACATCAAAGGCGCATGTTTAATGGTTTTCCTGACGCTTTGTCCATAATTTTCAACCGTTTTATCGAACCAGATGTTAAATTTATAGAACAAATAATTCAGTCCCCTGCTGTGTTCGTTTACCGGATTGGGCCGTAACATAATGGAACAAAGCGCAGGGGTCAGGGTAAGCGCTACAAAAGCGGAGAGCAAGACGGAAATAGCAATGGTGAAGGCAAACTGTTTGTAAAGCATTCCACTGATTCCCGGCATGAAAGTTACAGGGATAAATACGGCCGTAAGAATCAAAGCAATGGCAACAACCGGTCCGCCCACTTCGCTCATAGCTTTGAAGGCAGCATCTTTTGCCGAAAGGCCAAAACGGTCGATATTGTGCTGAACCGCCTCTACCACAACAATGGCATCGTCCACTACAATACCGATGGCCAACACCATCGCGAACAATGTCAACGTGTTTATTGTAAACCCGATGAGGGTGAAAATAGCAAACGTACCAATAATAGAGACCGGGACTGCAAGCATGGTGATCAACGTAGGCCTCCAGGTCTGAAGGAAGAAAAATACGACAAATGCGACCAGAAACAATACTTCAAACAGTGTTTTCACCACTTCGTCGATGGAAGCCTTCACGAAACGGGTATTGTCCACCATAGTGGTCCATTTTACATCCGCCGGAAAATTCTTGGAAAGCTCTTTCATTTTAGCCTGAACCAAATTAGCTGTTTCCAATGCATTGCCGCCGGGGGTCTGGTAAACAGCCAAACCAGCACCTTCTTTTCCATTAGCCAATGGGGTTCCGCTATAGGATTGAGAACCCAGCTCAATCCGTGCAATATCTTTAAGGTGGATCTCCGAACCTGTGGTTGGGTTCATTCCGACTATAATATTTCCAAATTCCTGAGTCGTTACCAGCCGGCCTTTTATTTGTACACTTACCTCAAAAGTCTGTCCTTTCGGAGCAGGAGAAGCGCCAACAGAACCTCCCGGAACCAATGTGTTCTGTTCTTTGACTGCATTGATAATATCTTCAGTTGTCAAATGCAAATTGGCCATTTTTTGCGGATCAAGCCAGATACGCATGGCAAAACTGTTACCAAAAGCATGCACATCACCCACCCCCTCAACACGGGACAGTTCATTTTGAATATACAAGGCAGCATAGTTGCTCAGAAAATTGCTGTCGTGTGTACCATGAGGCGAATAAAGGGCCACAATTTCCAGCATGTTGGTGGAAGCCTTCTTTACAGAAAGTCCTGTTTGTTTGATTTCTGCCGGTAAAATCGGGGTAGCCAGGTTTACACGGTTCTGCACATCCATGGCGTCAACATTCACATCGGTGCCCAGCTTAAAAGTAACGTTCAGGGAAAAGCTCCCGTCGTTGGCGCTGGTTGATTTCATGTACATCATGCCCGTTGCCCCGTTCACCTGATTCTCCACTGAGGTGGCGACGGCCTTTTCAACGTCTGTGGCATTGGCCCCGGTGTAATGGCCGGATACACTTACTGAAGGAGGGGTTACTTCCGGAAGCTGAGCAACAGGCAGTATGAAAATTGAGATAATACCCATTATGATGATGAACAGCGAAAGTACAATCGCAGTGATGGGTCGGTTTATGAATACTTTTGAAAACATTTGATCCGGTTTTAATCTTTATGAATCGCCTATATCAGGACGGTTTGGCCGCACTCTGTTCCATCGGAACCGTATTGGCTTTTTCGCCGGGCCTGACAGATTCTATTCCTTCAACTATAACTTTCTCTCCCGGTTTTAAACCGTTTTTTATGACCTGCATATTTCCGGAAACAGGTCCTAATTTCACTTTCTTTTGTGAAACGATACCCTGATCATTTACGGTATAAACATAATATTCGCTCAACAACTGTTGAATGGCCTTTTGGGGAATCACCATCACTTTTGAGGTACTGTATTGTGTAGAGCGGACAACACCATTCATCCCTGATTTAAGAATATTAGCCGGATTGGGAAATTTCAAACGCACCATCAAAGTTCCGGTAGTGGGATCTACGCTGTTGTCAACTGAATACAACGTCCCTTTATAAGGATATAGCGTCCCGTCAGGAAGTACCAGACGAAATTGCGAAAGCTTTTCCCTGATACTTTTGTCTGTAGAACCAAGCTGCAAATAATCATTCTCCGTTATGAAAAAATCGGCATTCATATTGCTGTTGTCCACAATGGTAACCAACGGCGTCTGGTAAGCTACCACCACGTCACCAACCCTGACTTTCGAAATATCGGCGGAACCGGAAAAGGGAGCCCTGACGGTTGCATAGTCTAAGTTTGTTTTGGCACTTTCAAGATTAGCTTTTGCAGCAATAATGTCGGCTTTGTCAACATTTACCTGTGATATAGCATGGTCAAGCGTGATCTGATCGATAGCATCTTGTTTCCACAATTTTTTGTAACGCCGGGCGTCTGTTGTATCTTTTACCCAATTCGTTGTGGCAACATTCAGTTGGGCAGCGGACTGGTCGTAAGCTGCCTGGTATAAACTTTTACTTATGGCATAAAGCGGCTGGCCTTTCTTCACGGAGTCACCTTCTTTAAACAAAAGGCTTTCCACCCGGCCATTAACCTCAGAATGCATGGTAATCTGCTGGTTAGCTACCAGTGTAGCGGAATATTCATTCACTACCGGCGCAATTTTGTTTTCCACTGTCGTAACCACCACGGTTGCCATTTTTCCGTTCGTGTCTTTTTTCTTACCTGTTCCGCACGAGACCAATAGAAAAGAATAGACTATTATTGCAGCACTTAAAGTAATTTGTATTCTTGATTGAATCTTTTTCATTATCGATTCTATTAATATGAATTAATCAGTTACTGATTCAGCTGAATCTCGCCCATGGCTTTTTCGACATCCACTTTACTGGAAAGCACATTGAATAAGGCATTCAGATAATTAAATTCCGAGTCTCTCAAATCAGATTCTGCCGTGATGACATCCAGATATGTTTTGACACCTGAATTATATTGCAAAGAAATAGTGTGGTATACCTTCCTTGCCATTTCGACATTTTTTTTCAATATCTGCCAGTCGTTGAAATTGCTTTTATAAGTTGCCAGGGCATGTACAAATTCTGTATTGATTTGAAATTTAAGGGCTGTGATTTCCCAGTTAGTCCTTTCAACTTCCAGTTTGGCCACTTTGACATTTTGCAGTCTTTTTGTTCCCTGGAAGAGGGGCAGAGACAGTGTTAATCCGACAAGTGCATTTGGATATGACGAATTATACAGTTTTGGAAATGTATCATTCAAATAGGCGAGGTTGTAATCATAGAAAATGGATAAAGACGGCAAAAAATTAAGTCGGTAATATTCGAGATTATCTCGCTGTAATTTTTTTTGGCTTTGAAGTAATTGATATTCAATCCGGTTATTATAATTGACGACCTGCGTGGTGTCCAGATGGACATTTTCATCCATTTGTGTGGTATCGTAACGAATCGCGAAAGGTTGATTCAAAGGATATCCCATAAGCTGTTTTAAAGAGGCATAATTGCTTTGAACCTGTTCCTGAGTGCTTTTTAACTCTGCCAGAGAATTGTTTAATGAAATAGTGGCTCGTTCGTAATCTGTTTCATCGGCCAGGCCAGCTTTATATTGAGAATAAGCATCATGCAGACTCTTGCGAAGGCGTTTGATATCTTGCTTTAGAATGTCGAGTTGGCGTTGACTTATGAGAACATCGTAATATGCTTTCGTAACCCCTACGATGGTATTGATTTTTGCATCGGTAACATTTTCCGCAGCTTGTTTTCTTACGGTCTTTGCAGAACGTGCAGCCAGAAAGACATCACTGTTGAAAATAGTTTGATCTACGCTCAGTCCGAGGACCGAATTATTAATTACACCGGTTTTGACCGGCTGTCTGGTACCGGTTGCGTTGTTTGTAAGTAAAGATGTGGGTTGTTTAAAATAATGATTGAGGGAGTAATTTAAACCTGCATGTGGGTACCAGTCGGAGAGCTTGCTCTTTATGCTGTGTTCGGTTATTTGTTGATCAAGATATGATTGCTGCAATGCAGGTTGATGGTTTAACGCATAACGGATACAATTTTTGAGTGATGCGTTTGATGGCAGCACAGGAGTATTTGATTGAGCCGATGCATCGGCATAAATAACGGATGATAAAAATAGTATAGCTAATGATAAAATAACCTGTTTCATTCTGGGAATAAATTGAAAAGTAGCCTTATAAATAAGGGCAGAAAAGGACGTTTTGCGATATAGACAAAAGCTGAATAAGGTTTATTCCATTCTCTAATCGGAATAAAAGATGTTCATAAATCCAAACTGTGAAAGTTGTACAAAAAAAGCGATTTGAAATATAGATGTAACGAGTTTTTACATCCCGAGAAATTTTTAATAAAAAGATAACCGCATAAAGGGGAATCGATCGCTGATGAAGCCTTTGCTAATTTCAAACGGCAGAACATAATGAAAAAGGTTATAATAATGCTCTCGGAGTAATGCGAAATTTATCTTGAAATATTTAGAATCGAACGATTTTTGATAAATATTCCGTAATCCTACATATTTCTTGAAGAATTGGAGAAAAAATGAACAGGTTTAAAATTTCTTACGGTTGGTTAGTATCAGTATTTGCGCTTGTAATTATAGTTGCCGGCTGCAACAGCGGGAAAAAAGAATCTACGGCTAATACGGAGAATAAAGTCGTTCAAAAATCAGACACACTTGCGGCATACAAAGCGGCTATGGCGGACAGCGTAAAATCAGAGTTCCTGCATGCCTGGGACGGATATAAAAAATATGCCTGGGGACATGATGAGCTTAAACCCATCACGAAAAAACCACATGATTGGTACGGAACCAGTTTATATATGACGCCTGTCGATGCCTACGACACTATGGTTCTGATGGGGCTCAGTAAAGAAGCCGAACAGGATAAAAAACTCATTCTGAATAACCTTTCATTTAATAAAAATATTTATGTTTCGAATTTTGAGATAACCATTCGGTTGCTGGGTGGTTTGCTCTCTGCTTATCAATTGGATGGAGATAAAAAATTCCTGGATTTGGCGGTGGATTTGGCTGACAGGTTATTGCCGGCATACAATTCTCCGACCGGAATGCCCTACCGGTTTGTCAACTTAAAAACTGGGAAAACTAAAGGTGTAGTCAGCAATCCGGCTGAAATAGGGACAAATCTCATTGAAATGGGGACATTAACCCGCATCACGCATAATCCTAAATATTTTAGAGCGGCAAAAAAAGCTATAATGACTTTATATGAACATCGATCCAAAATTGGTTTGGTAGGCTCTTCAATAAATGTAAATACCGGAAAATGGGTCGATACTCAAAGTCATATCAGTGGCGGGATAGATTCATATTATGAATATTTGTTGAAATCGGCTGTCCTTTTTAAGAATAAAAATATGATGAAAATGTTTCACCATACGATGTATGCGGTGAATAAATATCTGGCTGATTCAACCGGTACCGGTTTGTGGTACGGTCATGTAAATATGAATACAGGGAAAATGGAAGCGACTCGGTTTGGATCACTGGATGCTTTTTTCCCGGCTGTATTGGCATTGGGACGGGAAATGAACCGGGCGAAAGAGCTGGAAACCTCGTGTTTTAAGATGTGGCAGATATATGGTATCGAACCGGAAGAAATTAATTACAAAACAATGAAAGCGGTTAGTGATGGATATTATTTGAGGCCTGAAAACCTGGAATCGGCCTATTACCTGTATCATTACACTCATAACCCGTTATATCTTAAAAGAGCTGGGATCATGTTTAACAGTATCATCAAATATTGCCGGGTTCCGGATGGTTTTACCGTTTTGGCAAACGTTGAAACGAAAAAGAAGGGTGATGAGATGCCAAGCTTTTTGTTTGCCGAGGTTTTTAAATATGCTTACCTGATTTTTGCTCCGCCGAAGGCTTTAGATTTTGACGATGTGGTTTTCAATACGGAAGCTCATCCCATGATGGATATTTTCCCTCACTATTAATCAGAAAAACAAAACAGATTTTCAGGTAATAAACATAATTTCTAAATACTTTAATATAAGTTTTCAATAGGACTGTATTTAACCCTGATATGTATTCGTATACCCAGGAGTTCAGATGTAAATATCAAATGAAATGATGGGTATTGGCTGAATGATTTATTTTTATTGGTTTGCCGTTTTTTTTTAGTGAAAAAAATATTAGATAGGTTTTTTACGCTTTAAAATGTTTGTAATCATTTGTTATTCTTTGGTTAATAAGGGATTATGTCTATTGTGTAAAACTAGTGTCAGATTAACTAAATCGATCGGAACTTATAGATGAATAATATGAATGAACTCAACGGGGACGCCTCATCCGCTGAGAATTTGACAAAACCATCATCTTATCGTTTCCCTTTTGCAATCATGACCATTTTGTTTTTTATGTGGGGGTTTATGACGGCATGGAACGATATTCTTATCCCGCGTTTCAAGGAAGCATTTACCTTAAATTATTTTGAGGCAATGTTAGTTCAATTCGCCTTTTTGTTTGCATACTTTATAGGGGCATCACTTTATTTTGTGATCTCCGTGACGACCGGAGATCCTATTGCCAGGATTGGATACAAAAATGCCGTCGTAGTAAGTTTGCTGATTTCTGCCCTGGGCAGTGCATTGTTTTGGCCGGCTGCCAATGCGGTTTCCTATCCGCTTTTTTTGATCGCATTATTTATTGTTGGGCTGGGTTTTACGATGCTCCAGATTGCAGCAAATCCGTATGTTACGATACTCGGACCGGAACGAACGGCGTCGAGCAGGCTTAACCTCGCGCAGGGATTTAACTCGGTTGGTACCACTCTTGGCCCGTTAATTGGTGGTTATTTGATTTTTGAATATTTCAATCGGGCCGGCGCAAACGGTGTTGATTCCGTTAAGGTTCCTTACCTGGCTTTTTGTTTAGTGTTTCTTCTGCTGGCGGTCGTCTTTTATTTTATACACTTACCGCATATTGGCGAAGGCCATATTGAAAAGAATGCCCGTGCCCTGCAGTTTCCCCATGTTAAGCTCGGTATGATAGCGATTTTCATGTATGTCGGGGGCGAAGTGTCTATCGGCAGCTCTATTATTAACTTCCTTGGACAGCCAAGCATTGCCGGACTCACTCCGGTTGCCGCCAGTAAATTCGTTTCATTATTTTGGGGAGGTATGCTCATAGGACGATTTATGGGCGCGGTTGAATTGAGTGACATGAAAAAATTACACAAGAGAATTATCCTTGCAGGTATTCCAATAGCAGCATTCGCAGTATTGGGTTTCCTGAGTGGATGGTCGGTGGTTCTTCATTATTTACCCCTCCTGCTGGCATGCTGGATTTTATTTCAATTTGGACAAGCAAATGCAGGGCGAACACTAACCATTTTTATGGCTGCTATAACGGTATTGTTAGTGACTGCGATTCTTGTTGGTGGCAAGGTTGCAATGTGGTGTGTTGTGGGAGTTGGATTGTTCACTTCAATAGGCTGGTCTAATACTTTCTCGCTTGCTTTGGAAGGGACCGGCATTTACAAAAGCCAGGTATCTTCGTTACTCGTTGCAGCAATTTTGGGCGGTGCGATTTTACCCCCGCTGCAGGGTCATATCGCAGATCTCGGTGGTTTGCAAATTTCATATATCGTTCCTTTAATTGCCTATCTGTATGTTGGGTTCTATGGTCTTAAAGGACATAAAATAGGTCGCAAGGTAAGCCCTGATGTTGTTGCCTGATATTTCTTGGACGCAATTGCAACCTAATAGAATGTTGTACCTTTGAGAATGAATAATCGTTTGAATTAAAGAAAAGTATTATGTCGACTCGTGGTGAATTTCTGAAAATGACAAGTATTGCAGCAGTAGGAAGTCTGGCGGGGAAAAAGGTGAAGATGTCGCCATTCATTTCCGGCAAATCGTATGAAAGCAATCGTCCGCCATTAAGTAAGAGAAAATTTGTAAGTCAGGCGATTGAGGAAGAAATCCTAAAAGTTAAGCAAGCTATTCCGGATAAAGAATTAGCCTGGATGTTCGAAAATTGTTTTCCGAATACACTCGATACAACAGTTCAATTCAAAATGGTCGATGGAAAGCCGGATACATTTGTCATTACCGGCGATATCAATGCCATGTGGCTGCGTGATTCTTCGGCCCAGGTTTGGCCGTATTTACCCTTTGCGAAGCGGGATTTCAAGCTAAAAGATTTGCTGGCCGGTGTCATTAATCGCCAGGTTAAATGCCTGATGATTGATACGTATGCCAATGCATTTAACGAAGGTCCGACAGGTAGTCCCTGGGACAGCGATTACACCAAAATGAATCCGTGGCTTCATGAACGAAAGTGGGAAATCGATTCCCTTTGTTATCCTGTTCGCCTTGCTTATGGTTACTGGAAAGAGACCGGTGATACCGCTCCATTTGATGATCATTGGAATTCGGCCATGCGCAGGATAGTAGATACATTCAGGGTACAGCAAAGAAAAAACGATAAAGGCCCCTATCATTTTCAGAGAAAAACAGCCACTCCCTACGATACCCAGTCGGAAGGAGGATATGGCAATCCGGCCCGGCCTGTGGGACTCATTTATTCGATGTTCCGGCCTTCGGATGACGCCACTATTTACCCGTTGCTGATACCTTCGAACTATTTTGCGATGATTTCACTGCGACAACTGGCGGAAATGCAGGAGAAAGTGAAAAAAGACAGAGCATTTGCTGCCGGGTGCAGAAGTTTCGCTAATGAAATTGAAAAAGCGTTGAATGAGTATGCCGTTGCAAATCATAAAGATTTCGGGGAAATTCTGGCTTATGAAGTGGACGGATATGGAAATCACTTATTCATGGATGATGCCAATATTCCCGGATTGTTATCTTTACCATATTTAGGAGGTTTAAACCCGGATGATCCCTTATATAAAAGAACAAGACATTTTGTGCTTAGCAAGAATAATCCGTATTTCTTTAAAGGAAAAGCCGGAGAGGGTATTGGCGGACCGCATGTAGGTATCGGTATGATATGGCCTATGAGTATCATTATGCGCGCCATGACAAGTGAGAAGGATGAGGAGATCATTCATTGCATGAGAATGTTGAAAAACACCCAGGCCGGGACCGGATTTATGCATGAATCGTTCAATAAGGATAATCCGAATGATTTTACAAGAAAATGGTTTGCCTGGGCTAATACACTATTCGGCGAACTCGTTATAAAAATTTATAATGAACGCCCGCATTTACTTAAGTCGGTGTGATTAAGTTGTAAATTAAACTAAACATTAATTTCAAAACCGGTTTTACCGGTAAAAAGACAGCTAAAAATAAAGGTATGAAAGAAGTTACGGTTGGAGTTGATATCGGAGGGACGAATACCCAATACGGATTTGTGGATCGGGAGGGGAATTGCCTGTTCGACGACACGATGCCTACGCAAGTGTATGAGTCCGTTGAACAATATGTGGAAGCACTCCATAATAATGTATTGAAAGCGTTGGAAAAGATTCCGGAAGATATCCAGATACAGGGAATCGGTTTTGGTGCTCCTAATGGAAATTATTACCGGGGTACGGTGGAATACGCACCTAATTTACGCTGGAAAGGAATTCTCAAAATTCTCGATATATATAAGAAATTTTTGAATGTGCCAATGGCACTGACCAACGATGCCAATGCAGCCGCTTTAGGCGAGATGATGTATGGTGGTGCTAAAGGAATGAAAGATTTTATCGTGATTACTCTGGGAACCGGTTTGGGCAGCGGAATTGTAGTGAATGGTGAAATGGTCTACGGAAATGACGGCTTCGCCGGTGAAATTGGCCATACTATCGTGGATTATAATGGCAGACAATGTGGTTGTGGCCGACGTGGTTGCCTGGAAACCTATGCTTCTGCCACCGGCATCAAACGTACCGTTTACGAATTAATGGCTGAAATGAATGAGCCGAGTGATCTCAGAACAGTACCGTTTAATGATATGACGGCCAAGATGATAGCCGATGCAGCTCATAATGGGGATCCCATTGCCAAAGAAGCATTTGAGAAAACTGGAAAGATTTTGGGATTAAAACTGGCAGATTCCGTCGTTCATACGAGTCCCGAAGCCATTTTTCTTTTTGGCGGACTGGCACTGGCCGGAGATCTCATATTTGAACCGACTCAAAGATATATGGAAGATATCATGCTGAATATCTTTAAGAACAAAGTAAAGCTGTTGCCTTCGGGCCTGAATGGTAAAAACGCGGCAATTTATGGTGCAGCCGCGCTTGCCTGGAAAGAATTAGATAAATTGCCGGTTTGAAATAATACATCCCGGGATTACTACTATAAGAATATGATTCAGACTGCAATTGACCGCTTTGCAGTTAAGGGGAATTTTTGATCCCCCTGTTTTTTTTACCGGGATAAGTTAGATTGTTCATCATACAGGTTCTCAAATCTCAACAAAGGAATGGGATGATGATAAGCAGAATTAAATTTCTCAAAATAGCCGCCGGTTCTGTATTGATGGGAAGTTCAGGAGTTTTGGCCAAGGCATTTGGTAAAGGAATCAACGAAGAAAAACAGGTAAAAATTAACAAACCGGTCGTCGTTTCAACCTGGAATTTTGGAATGCGGGCCAATGCCAAAGCATGGGAAGTATTGGCAGGAAAAGGAGATTCTCTGGATGCCGTACAGCAGGGAGTGATGATTATTGAATCCGATCCAACCATAACAACAGTTGGTTATGGAGGGTACCCTGACCGTGATGGCCATGTAACACTGGATGCCTGTGTAATGCGCGGTAATGGAGATGCCGGTTCTGTTGCCTGTATCGAACATATAATGCACCCGGTATCTGTTGCGCGAATGGTGATGGAGAAAACCCCGCATGAACTGCTGGTTGGCGGGGGTGCGCTTCAGTTTGCTTTGTCACAGGGATTTAAAAAGTCAAAGCTATTAACTCCACAAGCTGAAAAGGCATGGAAAGAATGGTTGAAAAAGAAACAATATAAACCGGTTATCAATGTGGAAAATCATGATACGATTGGCATGTTGGCCCTGGACGAAAACGGGCATCTTTCGGGTGCCTGCACCACAAGCGGTGTGGCTTTTAAGATGCACGGACGGGTTGGAGATTCTCCGATCATTGGTGATGGTTTGTTTGCAGACGATGAAGTGGGGGCTGCGACATCCACGGGGATGGGCGAAGCTGTTATGCGGACCTGTGGAAGTCATACCGTTGTTGAGATGATGCGCCTCGGGCATTCACCGACAGAAGCCTGCCGTTTGGCAGTTGAGCGCATCATCAGCAAATATCCAGATTATAAAAAGATACAGGTGGGATACCTTGCTTTGAATAAGTATGGAGAATATGGAGGATTTTGCCTGCAAAAAGGATTTCAATATGCGGTTAAAGATCACAAAACTAATCAGCTATTTAATTCGGACCACCTGTTGTAGGATAACATGTTCCATTAACTAATTACGTTATAGGTAATTTACGGGTATTTGATTATCTTATTAGTAATGTTTTATACCTTTTCCAGGAGGCCTCCCATGCGACGTTTAGTTGTTTTTTTATTTATTATAGCTCTTAGTACCGGACCCATTTTCGCACAAGAAAAACAGGAAAAAAAACAAAAACCGGATTCAGTTGCAACCAGCCTGAAAATAAACGTTGATAATCTTCAAACTCAACTGGTTCAAGAAAAGAAGGATACGGTAAATAACGTTAAAAATCTGAATAATGCCCTTCGTAATGTCGGATACGGATTTCAAAAAGCGGGCAATATTACATCATCCATATCAGCGATAAACACGAAAGATTATAGTACAAATGGGTACGGAAATATATATGACTATCTGCAGGGCAGGATACCCGGATTAAATGTTTACAAAGATACATCCAACCCATCGGGGTATAAAATAGTTATCAGGGGCATTCACACTTTACTGGGAAGTTCCGACCCTCTTGTTGTTCTTAATGGAGTACCATTGTCAGGGACTTCAGATTTAAATTTTATTAATCCAAACGATGTTAAATCTATCGATGTGCTTAAAGATGCCGGATCGGCTGCTATTTATGGTTCACGTGGCGCTAATGGAGTGATATTAATCACAACAAAATAGATGATGAGAATTGATAACAATGCCGTGATAAATTAATATTGCGTTATGTTCTCTTTCGGTAGCCTACCAGTGGCCAAAAGCTATAATGAAACATAATGCACTCAGCACCAATGCGATAGGTGTCATGGTTTTACGTTCCGGGATGCTTCTGGACAAGCTGTTGCCAAGCGCACTCAATAAAAACAACAAAGAAAGAATTGAAACAACGATACCCGCAGGAGTATACAAATATTCAGAATGTATGATCTTTGTGCTTACGAATACGGCCATTATTCCCATTATATAAATAATGGTTGTAATGGCACTTCCAACTCGAAGGTGAAACGGTAATTTTAATGGATACCGACCGCCCCATGCAAATTTACCAAATGGTGCTCCTAAGGAGAGAAACAATTGAAACAAACTCATACCTATAAATCCGGTAAAAGCAATCCAGGCGGCTAATTTACTAAGGTCAATCCGTTTTTTGAAGTCATTTGAAATGACGATGCCATTCCTGAGAGTAATTGTATTTGTCATGTTACCCATATCATATATACTGGATACAAATATATGTTGAGTATCAGTGTTCTTGGTGGTTTTGAAACGCAAATATTTCCCGGTATTCAAAGCTTTTATAACCTGTTCCCCTGTATGGCCGGGACCCGTCATAATACTCAGGATTCGAATTTCCTTCTCTGATTCAAACCAGGAGAAAACACTCCATATGAATGCGAGTAAGAGAGAACCGGTTAGTATAAGTTTCATGTAATACTTCATTTAGTCGAAACTTTATTGAATCGCTATCCGGATCAAATTATCGTTTTCAATTAAATGAATTGATTAATAAAAAACATAAACGAATTCATATTATTCCGGTAGGGAATTTTTGTTATTGTTTCTTAACGATTGTTTCGACCAATATCCGCCCAGCATAACTCCAACAGCTACACCCAGGGCAACGGATTCTCCCATTTTGTGAGTTGCTGAACCTATCGCGGCACCGATTGAAATGCCAATAGCTATTCCTACGGAAACTTTGTTTGAAGTACATATCTGGTATAAATTCTTCATAAAGATTCGTTCGATATGTTGGATGTAAGGGTCAGGGTTTTGCTTTTTCAATAATTACAGCTGTTCCATAACACAAAACTTCAGAAACACCCTGCATCAGTTCTGTGGCATCATATCGCATTCCGATGACGGCATTGGCGCCTAATTCTGTGGCGTGCTCGAGCATCATCTCGAAGGCTTCTTCCCGGGTTCTTTCGCAAAGACTGGTAAATAAGGAAATATTTCCGCCAAATAATGTTTGAAATGATCCGGCAATCGTACCAAAGACAGAACGTGATCGAACGGTGATACCACGAACAATCCCAAGATGTTTTTTGACTACAAAACCTTCAAAATCGAATGCCGTTGTTGCCATTGAATGATGCATAATTATCCTCCATTAGTTTTAAAATATTTCTACAAGCCAGTGATTATAATAACTTAACCTCAGGTATTACCTTACATATAAAAAATATGAGATGCTATAATTGAACTTCGAAAAACCGAAAACGTTAGGGTTCTTTTCACGTTATGTTTTTAAGTTCGTTTTTTATTCGTAATGGAGGTTCCTGGTTATCTGGTAAGTTCAATTTTTCAAAATCTTCTCTTAGTATATTCTTAATTACATTGAGTGAATCAATGGATTCAGGTAAGTGCGGTAGTATTTTTTCAGTTATCAACAGTTGATAGGCTTGCCGTTCTCTCAAATGCTCAAGTTCGAGCTGCTTTTCTCGAATTGCCAGTTTGGAAATGCGCTCTTTGTACCCGAAGTATTGTCCGAGGCCGATGAGGATGGAGCCCCATGCCAGCGATGTGACATCAAAAGCAAATGGAAAATCAGCTATCATCAAGATGAATGAAGCTATCACCATCATGATACCAAAACCGGTTGAGAGTCGGTATAAATTAGGAGAAGAAGCATGGTCGCCGGATTTTTCCCGTTGAGAAATATCAGACGTATCCTTTGTTTTAAATTCCGAATATTTCATATCTAAATAACTTTTCACACGGAAACGGTTAGGAGTTTCCTTTTTTAGGATATAAAAATATATACGGAAAAATTTAGCTCAAGTTTCTGAAAATATTATAATAGTTGGTACTGTGTTCAAAATAATCCCGGCCGTTTTTCCGGGATTATGATTGAATACTTTTGAAAATAACCGAATGGAGAAAATTAGCTTTTCATAGAATCTTCCGGTTTTGGGAGCCCGATATCTGCCCGGAAAGCCGGTTTTCTTCGTGCTTTTGTTGCTTGTTCAAAGGCATAAGCGTATTTCAAAAGCTTGGGTTCGCTCCATGCTGCGCCAAAGAACGAAATGCCAATAGGCAGATCATAAATATATCCTGCCGGGACCGTAATGTCAGGGTATCCTGCACGGGCAGCGGGAGACGAGCTGCCACCGGTGTCGTGATCGCCATTAATGACATCGATTGTCCACGCGGGTCCGCCGGTAGGGGCTACAATGGCATCAAGATTATATTTTTTCATCGTTGCATCGATTCCTTCTTCGCGAGCTGTACGTTGTGATTTTTCCAGCGCATCTTTATAAGCTTTGTCGGTTAGCGGGCCTTTTTTCTCCGCCATCACCAGTATTTCCTGGCCAAAATAGGGCATCGATTCAGCGACATGTTCCTTATTGAACTCAATGATATCTTTGAGCGTTTTGACCTTGAGTTTTGGATTGGCCGTCTCAAGGTATTTATTTAAACCTGACTTAAATTCATATAGTAAAACCTGGAATTCCGCACTTCCGCCTCCTTTTTCCTTTGGTTCGATATTGGCTGGATCAACAATAACAGCCCCGGCTTTTTTCATGGCATCAATGGCCTTGTCCATGATTTCATCTGTCTTATCATTGAAGCCGAAGAAGTTGCGGGCTACTCCAATTCGTGCGCCTTTCAATCCGTTGGGATCCAGGAATTGGGTATAATCGGTATATGCCCGGCCTTTGCTTTCAGATGTGTACGGATCGCGCGGGTCTACTCCCGTTACCGCACCAAGAAGGATAGCCGCGTCCCGAACGGTTCTGGCCATAGGTCCCGGTGTGTCCTGGCTGTGTGAGATGGGAATGACACCGCCCCGGCTCCATAACCCAACAGTGGGTTTGATACCCACAAGGCCATTTACGCAAGACGGACAGACAATGGATCCATCGGTTTCTGTTCCGATGGCTATGGTGCAAAGGTTAGCAGATGCACCTGCCCCGGATCCCGAACTCGATCCGCAGGGTGTCCGGCTGAGTACATTAGGATTGCGGGTTTGTCCGCCACGTCCGCTCCATCCGCTTGAAGAATGGGTTGATCGAAAATTGGCCCATTCACTTAAATTTGTTTTGCCGAGTATGATAGCTCCTGCTTCCCTGAGCTTCTGAGCGACAAAAGAATCCTTTGGAGCATAATTTCCGATCATCGCAAGGGCGCCGGCGGTGGTCATCATCTTGTCGGCGGTATCGATATTGTCTTTTATCATTATGGGAATGCCATGCAATGGGCCCCGGACTTTTCCGCTTTTTCTTTCTTTATCAAGCTGACGGGCAATTTCTAAAGCATCCGGATTCAGCTGAATAACGGTGTTGAGCGTGGGGCCGTTTTTGTCAATATCGTTAATACGATCGATGTACATTTGTGTGATCTTCTCGGAAGTGTACCGTCCCGACTTCATAGCGTTTTGTAACTCATCGGCCGTAATTTCATCCAGTTCAAAATCTCCGGGTTTTTCTGACGGTTCCTTTTTTTCAGGTTTGCAGGCTGTAGTTCCTAAACCTAAGCCGGCTATCGTTCCGCCCAGCATGCCTGCTTTTAAAAAATCCTTTCTTTTCATATAAATACTCCCTTTAAGCTACAAGTTGATCGGTTAATTCATGATTAGCACCGTCAGACGGTTTTGTTACCTCCGAATGGCTTTAAAAAATTCAGTAGAAAATAACGTACTAAATGAGGAGTATTTTGGCAATATGGTTTACATAATGTTGCAACTCCGTCCGTTCTTTAATGAAATGGATAAAGCTTCTTCTTTCTAAAAGTGGAAATTGGCAAAAAACAGGATGAAACAAGGTGTTATGTAAACCGAAACAGGGAAAAAAGTATCAAAACATTGATCAATATGCCATAGATTCCCTGGTCATCCAGGTTGTGCCATTGTCCATCCCAAAAGATCAAAAAAATAATCGTCGACAGAATGGATGAGCCCGTCAAACAGGAAATCCACCAATTTGTTCTGAAAATAAACTCCACGCCCGAAATGATAAATCCGAGAGATGCCATCAGATACAAAATGGCGGTAAATAATTGCAGAGTTTAGGCCTGGTGGAATTTCGAAAACAGCCAGGAGTTATCCGGCCAAATCATATCGGGTTGAAGCTCAAAAAACCTCAGGCTTTGTCCGAAGTACAGCAGGTGAACCAGTCCGTGCAGCAGGAACAATATGCCCGCGATGATTCTCATAATTATTCACTTAACTACTTTCAGTAACCGTGTAATTTTTTTTCTCATCGATTTAGTCGATCGAATATATCTTGATATGGCGCATATACTTGCCGTTGTCTTCAAGGAATTTCATTTCTTCGGGAGTCATACCCGCGACGGAGAATCCGATGTTCACGTGATCCTTCAGGCCCACGATATAAAATTTCCATTCATACCACGGGACCCCATTCTGAAACGTTTCTTTTATATCCGGGAATGCCTTTAGAATGATGGTACGAACCTTCATACAGATTTCCCTTTGCGGTGAGGGTAACTGCTTCAGGTAGTTTTTTACACTCACATCCATGATTAGTTACTGTTCCTCTTCATTTACAAAATGAAGAATCTGAAAGTGCAAAACGAAAAAACCTCATTCGTAATCCATTACTCCGGTCTCCGTTTTTTAATATTTGAATGGATTTTACGATATCCTGTTAATATTAAAAGGTAATTTCCGAACCCGCTTGCCCGTTGCCGCGAAAATAGCATTTCCGAGAGCCGGCGCCAGTGTCGGCAGACCCGGTTCCCCGACGCCATCCGGTTTTTCGTTACTGGGAACGATGTATACTTCAATAGGCGGAATCTCGTTGAACCGCATAAGCCGGTAACTGTCAAAATTAGACTGGATCACCTTGCCGTTAAACAGCGTGATCTCGTCTTTGAGAGCCGCTGTCAGCGCCATGATGATGGAACCCTCAACCTGTGCTTTAACATTGTCCGGGTTTACAGCCAGGCCGCAGTCGATAGCCGACACGATCCGTTCGATTTTAACCCCGGCTCCTTTTTTTGATACAAAGACCACATGACCTGCTCTCCCGGCAAAAAACTCGACGGCTGCAATACCTTTACCCCATCCGGCCGGAAGTGATTTATTCCAACCGCTTTTGTCTCCAAGGAACTTATAAAGGTTCACCATTCTCGGATTCTTTTTGATGAGGTTGATCCGGAATTGCAGAGGATCCTTTCCGGCAGCCAGGGCAAGCTCATCAATAAAACTTTCCTGGGCAAAGGAGGTCGTGCTGGCGTAAACTGAACGCCACCAGCTGATGGGTACCGGTGATTCCGCATAAATGTTATGAATTTTGAGATTCGGGATCTCGTACGGACTATCCGTCAGGCCTTCCATGGCCCCGTGATCGACGGTGCCGGGCGAATTCGGATTGCCAAAAAGGTTATGGGAAATGGATGGAGCGACTAATTTATGCTGGAAAGCCACCAGTGTTCCGTTTGCTTCCAAACCGCCTTTCATGCTGCTTACGGTTCCGGGACGAAAAGGTCCCAAAAGCATATCATCCTCACGGGTCCAGACAACCTTGACCGGAGTTCCGGTTTTTTTAGATAATAAAACAGCCTCAGTGATAGGATCCGAAATGAGTCGTCGGCCAAACGCGCCACCCATGAAAGTGAAATGCAATGTTACATTCTCTGTCGGAATTTGCAGCAGATTGGCCACGATTCGCTGGGCACCGTCGGGTACCTGGGTCGGAGCCCATATTTCACACTTATTACTGGTGACCGAGGCTACGGCGTTCTGAGGTTCCATGGGCGCGTGAGCGGCAAACGGAAGTTCGTATACGGCTTCAAGTTTATGGGCGGACGTTTTAAATGCGGTGTCAAAATCGCCCGCTTGTTTGGCTATTTCGCCATCTGAATTTGCCAGTTCACGATACTCCTTATAAAGATCTTGAGTGTTCACATTTCCATATTTCCCAAAATCCCACTCAACTTTCAATGCTTTTCGTCCCTGGTAGGCCGCATAATAGGTATCGGCTATCACAGCGACTCCTTGCAAAACATTGTTATGAACATGTCGTTCTGATATTAAAACATGCTTCACACCCGGAATAGCTTTAGCCGCCGTATCGTCAAATGATTTAACTTTTCCCCTGAATACCGGGCAATGTTCAACCGATGCATACAGCATCCCGGGAATTTTCATATCCAATCCGAACTTCGCACTTCCATCAACTTTCATTGGTACGTCAGGTCGGGCAATGGATTTGCCCACCAATTGAAAATCTTTAGGATCTTTCAGAATTGGATTTTTAGGCACACTCAGTTTACTTGCTGTTTCGACGAGTTCACCATAAGTAGCCGTTTTATTTGTGGCCTTATGATAAATCACCCCATTTTTAGCGTAACATTCGTTCTCCGGGACATTCCACTTACGGGCAGCAGCTGTGATAAGCATACTCCGGGCGGCCGCACCTGCCTGTCGTAGTTTCATCCAGGAACCGCGGACACTGTTACTACCCCCGACGCCCATATTCCCATATTTAGAACGATCGGCAATGGCTTCCTTTATGCTAACCTGGCCGAGCGTTACGTCCAGCTCTTCCGCTAAAATGACCGGCATAGATTGATAAGTACCCTGGCCCATTTCCGGTTTATGCAGCATCAAAGTGATGTTGTTGGAACTATCAATGATAATAAATGGTGTCAAATCGGCTGAAAATGCTGTTTCCTCACTGAGATTTTTGAGAATGGCTCCTTTGGTTCCGAAAGGAAACACGTAACCAAGCATAAGGGCTGCTCCGGAAGCGCCGGTTAATTTCAGGAAATCTTTTCGGCTGATGGTGTTGTCGGATAACGTTTTTTTCATGATCATCCTTTCTTAGATTTTGCTGCTGTATGAATCGCTTCACGGATTCGTGGATAGGTGCCGCAGCGGCAAAGTACACCCTGCATGGCCATGTCGATATCGTCGTCGGTAGGTTCAGGATTATCGTTCAACAGGGCAGCTGCAGTCATAATTTGCCCGGAATGGCAATACCCGCATTGGGGAACCTGGTGTTCAACCCATGCTTCCTGAACCGGGTGGCTGTGATCGGCCGAAAGTCCTTCAATGGTGGTTATCTTTCTACCGAGGGCGGCTGATGCCGGGAAAACGCAGGAATGAATAGGATTCCCGTCTACATGGACGATGCAGGCCCCGCATTGTGCGATGCCGCAGCCAAATTTAGTGCCGGTCAGACCGACATGATCACGAATAACCCAAACGAGTGGTGTTTGGGGATCCACTTCTACTTTGTAGGTCTTGTTATTGATGTTTAGTTCTATAGAAGCCATGAAGATAGTGATTAGTTATCAGTTTTCTGTTGATAGTTCACATTTGTTGTTGGTCGAAAACATGGTGTTGTGAAATTTCATAATCATTCCGGTATGTTTTGGCCAAATTCGGAATCCAGTTTGTACAATAGATTGGTAAAGTGATTTGTCTCTCATGATGTTTCGACTAAAAACGACAGGTTTCAGAATCTGAAAGGGTAAAACCCTATCCAGAATCTGACAAGTATATAGTTTTACAGTATGATATTACCAACAAAAAATCAATCTAAATATGGATATAACTTGTTAATAAAAAGGAAGAAAGGCCCGAATTGGGATGGGGGATATCTGGACGGGGAAATAAGAAAGAAAGAGTTGAGAGTTGAGTATTACGAGTTACGTTGAATTAGATTCATGATAGGAAAGAAGGTATTCCAGATGATCCCTGGATGCCTTCTTTATAGGTACCCTTTAGTGATGATACGAAAAGATTAAGATGGACACATCCGGTCCGTTCTCCATCGGTTAAGAAGTCTTTTTCGTATTATCCCGATTAAAAATTCAATATGATAAATAACGTAAATTTTGTGCTTTACAAGAGGATAAGGTATAAAATGCTTTGAATAGCCGGGGTAATTACCTATCATATTTGCCTTTATATATGATTATATACTATTACATATATATATAACCCTTACCTACGGCAACAGAACACCTACTTATGAAAATTCTTGGCAAACTACGTACCCATGGTTTGCTCATCGCTGTCCTATTGGGACTGATGGCAGCCTGCAGCAAAACCCCGACCGGCTGGTGGACCTCCAGCAAGAGTATCACGAATTTTGGATTTGAACAGCCTAAGGTGTCGGGGTCTCTCACGGGGCAAAATATTAGTGTAACAGTTCCAAACGGAACCGATGTGACCCATTTAGTGGCGGATTTTACCTATCTGGGTTCTTCTATAAACGTAGGCTCGACGCCGCAGGTCAGCGGTACCACCTCTAACAATTTTACCAGCCCGGTGGACTATACGGTTACTGCGAAGGATGGTTCGAAACAGGATTACATGGTTACCGTTACCATAGCCCCGCCGCTTTCATCCGCCAAAGTCATCTTTAATTATGGGTTCACCAATCCGGCAGCAGCCGGCACGATTATCGGGACGAATATATCGGTAACGCCCCCCTGGTATACGAATCCAGATAGTCTGGTAGCCTCTTTTAGTACAACGGGCGTTTCAGTCAAAGTGGGTTCCACGCCGCAGGTCAGCGGCACGACCGTCAACAATTTCACCAGCCCGGTGACCTATACGGTAACAGCGCAAGACAGCAGCACACAAAATTATACCGTTACAGTAACGCCGGCCATGATCCAGTGGACGGACCAAAACCGTGCGGGTGCCCGTAGCTGGTATTCGATCGCGTCCTCATCGGACGGGAGCCACCTGGTTGCTGGGGTGCTAAATGGAGATATCTTGACCTCCACAAATGGTGGTGTCACCTGGACGGATCGCAGCAGCGCGGGATCCCGACTATGGTATTCCATAGCTTCCTCGGCAGACGGGAGCCAGCTGGCCGCGGTAGTGCAAGGAGGAGATATCTGGACCTCAGGTGATGGCGGGGCGACCTGGACCGTTCGCAGCAGTGCAGGATCACGCAACTGGTTGTCTATCGCGTCGTCGGCAGACGGAAGCCACCTGGCTGCCGTGGTTTGGACTGGAGATATCTGGACCTCTGCGGACAGCGGTGCCACCTGGATGGATCGCAGTAGTGCGGGAACCCGAAGCTGGGGGTCCATCGCCTCCTCGGCAGATGGGAGTCACCTGGTTGCTGGGGTACTAAATGGGGATATCTGGACCTCAAGTGATAGCGGTGCTACCTGGACCGATCGTTCCAGTGCTGGTGTCCGACTATGGTCGTCCATCGCGTCCTCATCAGACGGGAGTCATCTGGCCGCGGTAGTGCAAGGAGGGGGTATCTGGACCTCAGCCGATGGCGGGGCTACCTGGACGGATCGCAGCAGTGCAGGAACTCAAGCCTGGCAGTCCATTGCATCGTCTTCGGATGGGAGTCACCTGGCCGCCGTGGTAAATGGCAGGGATATTTGGACCTCGGTTAATGGCGGGGTCACCTGGACCGACAGCCGCAGTGCGGGAACTCAAGCCTGGCAGTCCATTGCATTGTCTTCGGATGGAAGACACCTGGCCGCCGTGGTATCTAATGGGGATATCTGGACAGGGAAATAATTAAAAGAGCTGAGAGTTAAGTGTTAAGTGTTAAGTTGAATAGGATTGACGGTAATAAAGAAGGCATTCCGGGTGGGCTTGGGATGCCTTCTTTATATTTATCATTTAGTAATACGAAAAGATTCAGATGGCCACATCTGATCCGTTCACCATCGGATAAGAAGTTTTTTCGTATTATCCCGGTTAACAAATCCTATATGATAAATAATGTAAATTATGTGCCTTACAAGGAGATAAGCTATAGAATACTTTGAATAACCGTGAAAAAATATCTATATATAACTATGTAAAAATACATAACCTACCAACGGCAACAAAACACCTACTTATGAAAATTCTTGGCAAACTACGTACCACTGGTTTGCTCATCGTTGTCCTTTTGGGACTGATGGCAGCGTGCAGCAAAACACCCACCGGATGGTGGACCTCCGGCAAGAGTATCACAAATTTTGGATTTGAACAGCCTAAGGTATCGGGGTCTATCACGGGGCAAAATATTAGTGTATCAGTTCCGAACGGAACCAATGTGACCCATTTAGTGGCGGATTTTACCTATCTGGGTTCTTCGATAAAAGTAGGCTCAACGCCCCAGGTCAGTGGTACAACATCCAATGATTTTACCAGCCCGGTGACCTACACGGTAACGGCCAAAGATGGGTCCACCCAGAATTATACCGTTACGGTGAGTATCGCACCACCGCTTTCTTCAAACAAATCCATCACGAATTATGGCTTTTTAAAACCGGCTGTAGCCGGAACAATCATAGGAACGAATATTTCGGTAACGACGCCCTGGTATACCAATGTAGATAGTCTTATAGCTTTTTTCAGTACATCCGGGGTCTCGGTCAAAGTGAGTTCCACGCCGCAGATCAGCGGCACAACGGCCAACGATTTTACCAACCCGGTGACCTATACGGTAACGGCACAAGACAGTTCAACACAAAATTATACCGTTACGGTTAATCCGGCCGGGATCCAATGGACGGACCAAAGCAGTGACGGGTGCCCGATTCTGGGTTTCCATTGCGTCCTCTTCGGACGGGAGCCACCTGGCCGCCGTGGTAAATGGCGGAGATATCTGGACCTCGAGTGATGGCGGGGCATACCTGGACCGACCGCAGCGGGGCAGGAACCAGATACTGGGCATCCATTGTCTCTTCGCAGACGGGAGCCACCTGGCCGCCGTGGTATCTGGCGGAGATATCTGGACCTCCAGTGATGGCGGGTGCGACCTGGACCGATCGCAGCAGTGCGGGTGCCGCAACTGGTTTTCCATCGCGTCCTCTTCAGACGGGAGCCACCTGGCCGCCGTAGTATATGGTGGAGATATCTGGACCTCGAGTGATGGCGGGGACTACCTGGACCGACCGCAGCAGTGCGGGATTCCGGAACTGGGTATCCATTGCCTCCTCGGCGGACGGGAGCCACCTGGCCGCCGTGGTACATGATGGAGATATCTGGACCTCGAGTGATGGCGGGGACTACCTGGACCGACCGCAGTAGGCGGGATCCACGAAACTGGTTTTCCATCGCGTCCTCTTCAGACGGGAGTCACCTGGCCGCCGTGGCATACTGGAATGGCGATATCTGGACCTCGAGTGATGGCGGGGCACCTGGACCGACCGCAGCAGTGCGGGAGCCACGAATCTGGTTGTCCATTGCGTCCTCATCTGATGGGAGCCACCTGGCCGCCGTGGTAACTGTTGGAATATCTGGACCTCGGAGAATGGGGGATCTACCTGGACCGAACGAAGCGGTGTGGGAGCCCAAAACTGGTACTCCATCGCGTCCTCGTCAGACGGGAGCCACCTGGCCGCCGTGGTATACTGATGGGGATATCTGGACGGGGAAATAAGAAAAAAAAGAGCTGAGTGTTAAGAGTTAAGTTGAGTAAGATTCACGGTAATAAAGAAGGCATTCCGGGTGGGCTCGGGATGCCTTCTTTATAGGTATTATTCATTAATTCGAATACCAAATGATTTCTCACTTGATTCGTTATCATTCGGACGTTATTAGACTTGCTATAAACTTATATTATTCTTTGCCTTACAAGAGGATAAGCCATAAACGATTTTGAATATCCAACAAAAATAACTATTTAAAAATAAGTAGAACTATATAAATTACCCACGGCAATACAACAACTACTTATGAAAATACCTGGCAAACTACGTATCCACTGGTTTGCTCATCGCTGTCTTTTTGGGACTGATGACGGCGTGCAGCAAAACCCCGACCGGCTGGTGGACCTCTTCTGATAAAATCACCAGTTACGGATTTGTTCAGCCTAACGTTATTGGTGGCATAAAAGGGACAAATATCGAAGTCACGGTACCCAATGGAACGGATGTGACCCATTTGGTAGCGGAATTTTCGTATGACGGGTCTTCGGTTAAAGTGGGCACAACGCCGCAGGTTAGTGGTACGACAGCTAATGATTTTACCAGCCCGGTAACCTACACGGTAACGGCTAAAGATGGGTCCACCCAGAATTATACCGTAACGGTGAGTATGCCCACCGCACCACCGCTCTCTTCAAGCAAATCCATCACAAATTATGGCTTTTTAAAACCGGCTGTAGCCGGAACAATCATAGGAACGAATATTTTGGTAACGACGCCCTGGTTTATGAAGGTTGATAGCCTTATAGCTTTTTTCAGTACGACGGGGGTCTCGGTCAACGTGGGGGCAACGCCTCAGGTCAGCGGCACGACCGTCAACAATTTTACCAGCCCGGTAACCTATACGGTAACGGCCCAGGACAGTAGCACACAAAATTATACCGTTACAGTAACGCCAGCCAATATCCAATGGACCGATCGCAGCAGTGCCGGATCCCGTAGCTGGCTGTCCATCGCGTCTTCATCGGATGGGAGCCACCTGGCCGCCGTGGTATATGGAGGAGATATCTGGACCTCGAGTGATGGTGGGGCGATCTGGACCGATCGCAACGGGGCAGGATCCAGATACTGGGTATCCATAGCCTCTTCAGCAGATGGGAGCCACCTGGCGGCCGTGGAGTATGATGGTGACATTTGGACCTCGAGTGATGGTGGGGCGACCTGGACCGACCGCAGCAGTGCCGGATCCCGTAGCTGGTATTCGATCGCGTCTTCATCGGATGGGAGCCACCTGGCGGCCGTGGTACGTGGCGGGGACATCTGGACCTCGAGTGATGGTGGGGCGACCTGGACCGACCGTAGCAGTGCCGGATCCCGTAGCTGGCTGTCCATCGCGTCTTCATCGGATGGGAGCCACCTGGCGGCCGTGGTACGTGGCGGGGACATCTGGACCTCGAGTGATGGTGGGGCGACCTGGACCGATCGCAGCAGTGCGGGAGCCCGGTACTGGTATTCCATTGCCTCCTCATCGGACGGGAGCCACCTGGCTGCCGTGGTACTTGGTGGGGATATCTGGACCTCGAGTGATAGCGGGGCCACCTGGACCGACCGCAGCGGGGCCGGATCCCGATTTTGGGCGTCCATAGCCTCCTCACCGAATGGGAGCCACCTGGCTGTCGTGGTAAACAATGGAGATATCTGGACCTCAAAGGATGGAGGAACCACCTGGACCGACCGCAAGGGAGTGGGAGCTCAAAAATGGTTGTCCATCGCCTCCTCATCGGATGGGAGCCACCTGGCCGCAGTAGTAAATGGAGGGAACATTTGGACCGGGAAATAAGAAAAAAGAGCTGAGAGTTGAGTTTTAAGAGCTAAGTTTAATTAGATTCACGATAAGAAAGAAGATATTTCAAATAATGGGATGTCTTCTTTCTTATGTATGATGGTCTGAATTACGGATTAGGCTGATTTCAAGATTAATTCTACATCCATTATTGGTTGAAGAAAAGTCTTGAGTCGTATGTTGTCCTGTTTAATACTTAATATTTGAGCATATCCTTATAATCATTCATTGTATCAATATCTATTGCCCCACCCGGAAAGGGTATGGTTCCAACTTCATTACGGTGCCGGATCAGGATTTTTTTGGCGCCATCATCTCCTTTAAGAGCGAGTAGTTCTCCGAAATAGGTTTTGTGATAAAGAACCGGAACGCCGATCGTGTCGTTATAAGAACAGGACACAATCCCTTTGCCGGTTTTTCTTTTTTCGAGCATCATATTTTTGAACAGGGTGGCGTCCGCCATCGGTTGATCACAAAGCATGATGATCGTTTCTTCGATATCAATATTCTTTTTTCGCAATTCCGAAACACCAATCCGTATGGAAGAGGCAATACCTTCCTGCCAGTAGGGGTTATAGGCTATATGAGCCGATTCAGCCTCGATTTCGGGTTTTATCTCCTCAAAATGAGCTCCCAAAACAACAACAATGGGAGTACAATGGGCGTCAATACCTGCATGAACAGCCCGTCGAATCAGGCTTTCTCCTTTATACATTAACAACTGCTTCGGTTGTCCCAACCGGGCTGATGAACCTGCTGCCAAAATGATTAAACCGGGCATAACGGGAAATTATAAATGTTGAATTTTGAATGTTGAATTAAAAACAGGGAGACCGGAAACCGGAAAACGGAGATCGGAATTCTTCGAAACTTCGCTTCCCTTTTAAATTATATAAATGTCCGGTTCCCGGGAATGGATTGGTTCCTGCTTCTCACGCAAGTGGGCACCGGTTTTGTCCGAGAAAACAGCTTTGATCTCTGCCACAACAGACAACGCAATTTCTTCGGGTGTTTCCGCACCAATATCCAATCCTACCGGTCCGAAAACATTGTGGGAATGTTCATCAACCGCAAAAAGACCTGTCTCTCTCAACTCGGCCAACATTTGGTCAGTTCGTTTTTTGGGTCCTAATAAGCCGATAAACGGTAATTCCAGCGGCAGCAATTCACGCAGCATGCCAAGATCATATTTATAGTTATGCGTCATCAAAACGGCAGCTGTTCGATGGTCTGGGTTCATTTGTGACATCACTTCTTCGGGTGAATCTGCGATGATCTTTTGCACCCCGGGGAATCGTTCTTCTGTGAGATAATGTGCTCTGCAATCGATAATCGTCATGTCCCAGCCAAGGATGTCCGACATATTCATTAACGGGATGGTATCATTTCCTGCACCCGTTACGATTAGCGAGATCGATGGCTCCAATAGTTCTACAAAACCGGTTAGTTCGTCTTCGTTCCGGTAGACTTTGGTCATTGAGGTTCTGTTTTTCCGGACCTCTTTAGCATCTGCAATTAATTCGTTACGAAGATTTTTATCATCGAGCGTACTTTTAATATTTCCTTCATCATTCAAAAAAAGACAGGTTCCGGGTTGATCCATCATGTTATTTTTCATTGAAAACAACGTTACCAATACGGCGGATTGTCTCTTACTGAAATATTTTTCAAATAGCTTAATGGGGTTATCCGGGTTTTTCGGATCGACAGGTTCAATTAAAATGTGGATGATTCCATTGCATCCCAGTCCGATTCCAAGTTCGGAATTTGTTCCCCTGGTATCATATGTAATCAACCTGGATTTTTGTTCCGACATCACTTCTTGGGCTTTTTTTAAAGCATCTCCTTCCAGGCATCCGCCACTGATGGCACCGGTGAGCTGACCATCTTCCGTAACCAGCATTCGGGCCCCGGGTCGCCGGTAAGAAGATCCTTCAACATAAACGACAGTAGCTAAAGCCGTCTGCATATTTTGGTTTTTTGCGGCATGATAGGCGTTGACAATATCCTTCATCTCTCTCATGAACAACCTCTTCAGGTAATTTTGAATAGTTACTTACTGCAAATAAAGAAATTTATAATAAAATGTCTTTTATAGCTTAAAATATATCAAAACAGGAAGTAAATAACTTATTTTAAACAAGTTATAATAGGATTAAAGATAACCTTCAGGAAAACCTGCAACCGGATTTCCTCAATAATGTAATCATAAGATGATTCAGGATTTGTCATACGTATCCTGATTATTCATTCTGAAACTTAATGCCCCCGACGGGCATTTTGCTATCTGGTTTTTCAATTCGTCAGTTGTTGCATTTTCCGCCGTTATCCAGGGTTTTTCACCCGGTTTGTAAACATTGGGTAAGGTCTTTACACATATTCCCGAGTGCTGGCATAATTCAGGTTGCCAAATGACGGTTAACTCTCCATTGGTATACTCGTGTTTCTTTGCCATGCTATGAGATATTTAAATGTTAATATTTGGCTTTAATATTCGTTTCCATTCGGGATGCCTTTTTATGTAGACGGCTACAAATGGACAAAGCGGGATTAATTTTAAATTTTTGCTTTCTATATCTTTCAAAGCTGCTAAAATCAGCCTGGAACCAATGCCTTTACCTTCCAAACCGGCCGGAACTTCAGTGTGGGTCAAATAGATTTCATCTTTCACCAGTATATACTCTATTCTTGGCGTGTAATCATTGATATGAAACTCATACTGATGCTTTTCCTCGTTATTTTGAAGTTCATAATCTTTCATCTGTGATTTTCCGGATTAGAGAGAAGAACCTTTAGGGTCTGCTTTAATACAACTATTCGGTCATAATTTTATCGATTAACCGATATAGCTAAATGAACGTTCCTTTTCCTGAGAAAAGACAAAAAGTTATGCCTTCCGTGTCAATACTAACAAACCTATATAAGTTTTTCCCGGAAAATGACATGAACAGGTAAATTTTCAAGGTTTATTTTTTATGATCCAGTTTATGTTTTGATTTATGTGTCGAAATTTTATTAAATATTCGACATGTTATAATAATATGTCGAATCAATCAACATATCGGGCTTATCTATTCCCTGGCAAGGAGTTCGTAGAGGCGAACATTGAGGTAAAGGTTTTCTCTTCCAACCTGGCGGCTCTTCAAAATACCGATGTTTTCGAGTTCTCTAAGATATTCCGCGGCTGTTTGTCGTTTTGCGAGTCCGGCGTCCACAAGAAACCGGATTTTACAGTAAGGCTGTTGAAAAAGGAGTTCAATCAATTCCTTAGAATACACATGCGGGGGAAGCTTTTCTTTTGCCAGATTCACGGTTTCATCCAAAAGAGTACGGATACCTGTTGCTTTCTTCATCGTTTCCCTGGAAGTTTCTTCCACAGCTTTGAGCATGAAAAGTATCCATGGTTCCCAGGCTCCCTGCTCCGTAACTTCACGCAGTTTTTTATAATATTCTGATTTGTTACGGATGATAAAATGGCTCAGGTACAGAATTGGTACATTCAATAATGATTGTTGTACAAGAAAAAGGATATTGATAATCCGTCCGGTCCTGCCATTACCGTCGTCAAAAGGGTGAATTGCTTCAAACTGGTAATGGATGACAGCCATGCGAATGAGCGCATCGGTATCGGGATTCTCAGAATAGATATAGTTCTCGAGATTCGACATTAACTCCCTGATAATAGGCTCTCCTTCGGGCGGAGTGTAAATGATTTTTTTTGTTACGGGGTTAGCAATGACGGTTCCCGATGAGGTCCTGATTCCACTTTCGGTTTTCTTTATGATTTTTACCAGTTCCACAAAGAGCTCTGTTGTCAAGGAACGTCCTTCTTTCAAAGCATTAAACCCTTTCCAGAGGGCTTCCCGGTATCTTAATACTTCCTTTGTCTGAGGATCATAATTATGATCACTTGATGCAAAAGCTTCAAATAACCGATCATTTGTTGTAATCACGTTTTCAATTTCAGAGCTTGCCCTTGCTTCCTGCAAAATTATGGAATTGATTAGAATGGATTGATTAGGAATGACTTCGGCTTTGCCCTTTAATTCGGCCAAAGTCCGGTTAGCGGCTATAGCTGCTTTAAGAACCGCGGCTGATTCCAGAACGGTGTCCGGTGGCAATAGAGGTAAGTCGTTGTAGGGAACTTCAGGATAGAAAGACATGTCGATCTATTAAACAGGTTTGTATGATATGTCGAATATTGATTAAATTATTCGACATATTCAACCAGATTCTTGTTAAGAAGTAAAATCTTCAATTATAAATTGACGTTTGAATGACATAAAGCTGATAAATAGCCCTTTTGCAAACACAGGATGAAATACTATTTGTGCTGAATATTCCGGATATATTTTGACCAAATCCGGCAAGAATTAATTTTATGAGAGCGCTTGATACCCTGATATTAAGAGTGCTGTCCGGATAGATTCCAGATCAAACTGAGGTTAAAATATCCCAATAAAGGAAACGGTTTTTAGTGATAAATGCTCTTTAACTGAAACAGGGCACAGGATGGGTATTAATTTGATGAAGTTGGGCAAAAATAATGATTTATGATCTTGACTAAGCCCTGTGAATTTTGCTAATTAACTAGTGAACACATTTGATGTGACCACTAAGGTGAAATCATCAAAAAGGTCGAAACAATAGTCCGCGGCCTTAATTAAATATCTATTCCAATCAGAAAAGATTTTTAAAAAAGTGTTCCGGGCATTTTTTTTATGGGAAAATTTGAAAAAGGATGTCTCTCCCTATTCTAAACTTTTGACAGGACATGGAGGAAATAATTTTAATCAATATCTGGCCAGCCTTGAGCCTCATCAGCATCCAGCATTGTTTCCCAACCATCGTAAAATCCATTCCATTTTTCAGCAATTCGCTCCATTGCTTTACGTATAAACATTAAAGTCTGCAAATCAGGGTGAATTTTTTTTGAAGCGAGACATAGCCATTTCATATCTGTTTTAAACTCCATTTTGCCGATTTCCACTTCAAAACCAAGGCTTGTTAGTTTTGCATCCGCCATTTTTGCTGTTTCTTCAGTCGGGAAGTATAGATAAAAATCGACAGATCGCTTTTTAGACTGATCGGCGCTGCTTAGTTGTAGCAGATCTAAAACAGCCTCATCCGGATTCTCTTTCTTATGTTCTTTTTTCATATCAGTACTCAGCTTTAGGATGAATATATTTGATCGAAAGGTTGATAGATTGCTTAATTAACCATTCCGTTATGTCATGGGTTTTCCGTGTAATTCATAGTCTTAAATTTTTATCGGTAAACCCGATCCTTTTCCCATTGCAAGGTATTATTATAAATGTATTTACGAATATTAATTAAAGCTTTGTTATTTCGAATGATGTGATCATAAAAGCGGGAATACCAGCTGAAATCATTAAATCCATTTTGATGGCAATATCGTGTGACAGCTGATTTGTAGGATCGGATTATAACTGATAACGATCCACTTTTTGGAGAGATATTTGACATTATATTGGATGCTGAATTGTGTAGGGACGTTGCATGTAACGTCCCTACTGAGCTTGATTCGGGCCTGTCTATTCTGATTATTCCATGTGCATGATTAGGCATCACATTGAAGGTATCCACGTTGGCATTTGGATGGCATTTGGGAATTTGTTTCCAAAAATAATGAGACACGCAACCAGGAATCGTTAAACCAATGATACCATTTCTAATTATTCCAAAGAAGTTTTGATATTTGTATGTGTTTATAGTGATAAAATACCATCCGGAAGAGCCATAGTCCCATCCATTTAAACGATAAGTTTGTCGATTGTTTAAATAACTCCAAGCCATAATTCGTAAGCTTTTTTATTGTTTAAAAATATGACCACAGAAGCATACCATCCTGACAAATAAATGTTCTTTCACACATTCCATTACAAATCAATACGGTGAACTAAAATTTATTTACCCTGGCTGATAAACCAGTAAAATATTTCCCGATTTAAATGTCCGGGTTTCTACAAGTCTTAGGTTGATGCGGCTCTTCAAATCATGGAACAAAGTTCGGCCACTCCCAAGAATTACAGGATTTATTATGATTCGATATTCATCGACAAGGTTTTGATCTATTAATGAGGACATCAGATCAGCGCTTCCGAAAATAGCAATATCCTTACCGGACTGTTTCTTGAGGGCCGATATCTCGTCAGCAAGATTATTGCTTATAACCTTTGTATTGCTCCAGTCGGCTTTAGATAACGTTTTTGAAGCAACCAATTTCTTCATTGAATTCATCTTTCCGGCCACGATGGGATCATCCTCCATCGCCATTGGCGAGGTCCAGTAAGAAGCCATCATCTGGTAGGTTTTTCGTCCAAACAAAAGCGTGCCGATCTCACTTAACTGTTTTATAGCAAATTCATTAAACTCCTCATCTACATTATGCCAGTCCAGTTCGTGGTTGGAACCTTCGAAGTATCCGTCGAGGGTAACCATATTAAATGCAAACAGTTTTCTCATAATAATAGCTATGTGTTGGTTTCATTTTTAGATTCAAATATATTCATGTCCGCGAAAATTCGTTTACTTCGTGTCGTCAGCGTTCCATCACACAGATAACTGTACGTTCCCGGTATAATTTACCATCCACTGAATACCGAACTTATCGATACAGGAACCGTATTTTTCGGACCACCCGGTCTTCTGCAGAGCCATTTCGATTTTGCCTCCATCTGAAAGAGCGCTAAAAATCCGGTCTGCTTCGTCAGCACTGTCAGTTTCAATGTTGATATATACATTGTTCCCGATTTCCAGAGGACGCCAGAACGACTCCGGCACATCGGTCGCCATCAGGATACTTCCGTTTTTTAAAGGCAAGGCAATGTGCATGATTTTATTTTGATCTTCCTCAGACATTTTATTTAAGTCGGACATATCCGGCATATCTTTATATTTTATCACGGCAAGAAATTCTCCGCCAAAAACGGATTTGTAAAAATTAAATGCCTCTTCGCTGTTTCCTGGAAAGTTGAAATAGGGGTTTAGTGATTTCATGGTTTATATAGATTGTTATTGGTGAGTAGTTGGTGGCAGAAAGTAGTCAGCACTCAGCCGTCAGTCTGACCCGGCCAACTTGTCATAACGACCGTCTTCACGCAGTTCGTTTTCGATAGGCCTTATTTCGATGCTGCCAAGTCGTGCCGATGGCCATCGTGCAGCTATCTGAATAGCTTCATCCAGGTCGGAAGCCTCGATAAGAAAAAAACCGCCGAGCGATTCCTTTGTCTCGGCAAAAGGGCCGTCGGTAACAGTAAGTTTATCATTTCGGACACGTACGGTTGTTGCATTGTCAATGCTCTGTAATGGTTCCGCCGTTATCAGTTTGCCGCTTTTCTGAAGTTCTTCGACATAGGTCAGTGTTTCATGCCGTAATAAATCCCACTCTCTTTTAGTGAGCGAATTCAGTTTCTTTTCTTCTTCATAGGCCAGGCAAATATATTTCAATCTGAGTCTCCCTTAAATTTAGAACGACGTTGCTCACTAATCTCTATCATTGCGTTTAAATCAGCAGCCGGACGTATTTCCCAGCTTCCGCCGCCTTTGCCCAAATGAAGAGACGGATGTTTCGACATCAGACGGATGGCTTCATTTAGATCTTTCGCTTCCAGTATCATAATTCCACCGATTTGCTCTTTTGTTTCGGCAAAAGGTCCATCGGTAACAGTCACCCGGCCACCCTGATATCGTAAGACAGCCGCACTTTTTGCAGGATGAAGCGCTTCGCCGCCGGCGTAATGACCGGTTCTTTTCAATTCTTCATCATACTGAAAACAACCGTCTACAAAACTATTTTGCTCACTTTCCGACAATGTTTCCCAAACTTCGTCATTCATGAATCCGAGACATATGTATTTCATATTTTACCTTTTATATCTTTGAAATAGTTACAATTTTTTGTGTTTCCCGACCGCCTCCTGCACCAATTTACTTTCACCGGCTTTCTGTACCTCATCCGGCATCTCTGACATCTCAAAAATTGGCCGGACTTCAATCACGGCACCGCTGTCCACTTTAACAGCCGGACAGCGTTTGGCCCATTCAATCGCTTCTTCTTTAGATTTTACATCGATTAACCAATAACCACCGATGACTTCCTTGGCTTCAACGAAGGGTCCGTCTGTAACCGTTGTTTTCCCTTCTTTGAAAGTGACGCGGGCTCCCTTTAATAATGGATGAAGTCCGTCCAGCGAAATGAGTACGTCGGCTTTAGCGAGTTCCTCGTTGTATTTCATCATGGCTTCGACGGCTTCTTTGGGCGGAGCAAAATCTTCTTTTGCTTTTTGTCCGGAAGGGGCACCGGGCTGGTATTCGGGTGGAATCATAAACATCATAAATCGCATGGTTCTATCTCCGTTTTATGTACTATGTTTGGTTCATTTTGTATGTATTAAGTAGTCGGTTAGCGGATGATGAAATCGACAACGGAATAAAATTAATTTAGGAAGATAGAACGCGGATTAAACGGACAAGGCAGATTAGCACGGATTTGTTAAAAATTTTATCCGTGGTTACCCGAAAAATCCGCATCGTCCGTGTTCAATTCCGTTCTTAGCGTTGATCGGATCGGTGTTCGCCGCGGGTATTAACCAGTTCCCTGATGGGCCGCACTTCGATGCAGCCAACCTGGGCTGGCGGAATCTTTGATGCGATTTCGATGGCGGCGTCCATATCATCGGCATCAACCAGGTAAAATCCGGCGAGTTGTTCCTTCGTTTCAGCAAAAGGTCCGTCGGTCACAGTGACGTTGTTACCACGAACCCGAACCGTTTTTGCTGTTTTAACCTGTTGAAGCGCCTCGGAAGCGAGGCACCAGCCGGCTTTGCGAATGGCTGCATCATATTCCATGCATTCGTCGTCGGTCATGGCACCGATCTTTTCTTCTTCTCCGTAAACAAGACATAAATATTTCATGTTCAATCCCACATTTAACCTGGATAGTATATTTTAACGTACCTGCAAAATAAGTTAATCAATTACATTTAAATGACGATATACGATTAATGTTTCCTACTGTATACAATGACTATGCGGTTCTATTGAAAATCTTATATCTCAAATCTCAATACTCAATTCTCACATCTATCCCCCCAGCTCCGCAAGGCGTCGTTCGATAAAACGTCGTTCCGGTTCCTGCCGGGCAAGAGAAAGTGCCCGTTTGAAGGAAGTTTTTGCCTCATTTAGTCTTCCTAACCTGCGATAAAGCTCAGCCCTGGCTGAATGTGCCAAATGATAATCTGTCAAATCGCCCCGTTCCAGTATGGTATCGATTAATTGTAGTCCCTCAAGCGGACCATCTCTCATGGCAACAGCAACAGCACGATTCAATTCGAGAATAGGAGAAGGATTTAAGCGCATTAATAAGCCGTACAAACCGGCAATTTGTTCCCAATCGGTGGAATCTGAATCATTTGCTTCGGCGTGAACAGCAGCAATGGCGGCCTGAATGGTATATGTGCCGACCCGGTTTGTAGAAAATGCCTGTTGTACCAATGCCAGTCCTTCGTTTATCAGTTTACGGTTCCATAAAGAGCGGTCCTGATCTTCAAGTAATATCAGATCTCCGGTTGGGGTTGTTCTCGCTTTTCGTCGTGATTCATGCAAGATCATTAAAGCCAGAATGCCCATAACTTCCGTATCAGGCAAGAGATCCAGAAGTAGACGGCCAAGCCGAATCGCTTCGTTGGAAAGATCGATTCGGGTCAGAGATTCTCCGGATGAGGCATAATAACCTTCATTAAAAACAAGATAGATTACCTGGAGTACCGCTTCCAGACGATCCGGTAATTCATCAGCCGATGGCACCTGGTAGGGAATGTGGGCTTCACGGATTTTCGATTTGGCACGGACAATACGCTGGGCCAGGGTCGAAGGCGAGGTTAGAAAGGCGTGGGCAATTTCTTCTGTCGTGAGGTCGCAGACTTCCCGCAAGGTCAGGGCTACTCGGGCATCCGATGACAATGCCGGATGGCAACAGGTGAAAATCAACCGCAACTCGTCATCTTTAATGCTTTGTTCGGCTTGTACTTCCGGATTATCCATATCCGATTCTATTTGTGTGGCATAGTTATCCGGCATGGATTCAAAACGGTTAAGCCGGCGCATTTTATCGATGGCTTTAAAACGTCCGGTGGATATGAGCCATGCCCTCGGGTTGTTTGGGATACCTTTTTCCTGCCATTGTTCCAGTGCCACACGGAAAGCGTCGTGCATGGCATCCTCGGCCAGGTCAAAATCGCCCAGAAGACGTATCAGGGTAGCGAATATTCGTCGCGATTCGGTACGATATAATTCGTCCAGTATCACGGAAATACGGGCGGGATCGTTTTCGGGCATGTGTTGATTTTATTAATAACACGAAGTTTTTCCCTGAGATTAAATTGAATCAGAGATTCTTGAAAAAATCAGGCATAATGGTAACTTCGTTTTTACAACCCCCTGCACCCCCTTTATTAAGGGGGAAATTTGAGGTCTTTATTTTAATAGTTCATTTCTGGTATTCCCAAAGATGTTATGGACACTCATGGTCTCAGTACAATTTTTTATTGTTCATGTGCTCGCTGTAACTCCAATATATCCAGTTTTTTCATTTGCATCATCACTTTCATTACATTCTCAACTTTCGTACGATTAGAATCACTTAAAAATCGTCCAAGGACCGGTGGATAGATTTGCCATGATAATCCGTATTTATCTTTGAGCCAGCCGCACTGCTGTGCTTTTTCATCTCCACCTTTGATTAGATAATTCCAGTAATAATCGATGTCTTCCTGGGTATCGCAATTTACCATCAGGGAGATGGCTTCGTTAAAAGTGAATGGCTGTTCAATTGCGCTATCCATCGCTATAAAGCGTTCCCCGTGGAGCAGAAACTCGGCATGGACCACCTGGCCCTCCGGCCCGGGGAAGTTCTTATCGTAATGCTGATTCATAACTATTTCAGAGTTATCGAACAGTGAGATGTAATAATCCATGGCTTTTTCAGCATTTCCCTGCTGATCACCACAAAACATCAGGCAGGGAGCAATTTTTTGTGTAAGCCTGCCGTCGTTTTGGTCATTAAACGGCAGGATGAGCTGCCACGAAACACCAAATTGATCTTTGATCCACCCATATTTTTCACTGAATGGATATTTGTCCAAATCCATCAAAGATGAACCTCCATTGGAGAGTTTTTCCCACAAAAGATCAATTTCTTTTTCCGTTTTACATGTTACGTAAAACGAAATGGCGGAGTTGAATTTAAATTGTGGTCCTCCATTCAGAGCTAAAAAGTCGTATCCATCAAGATTAAATGAAACGGTCAAAACCGATCCGGCCTCTTTTCCGTGGATTTCATGTCCTTCATCCGTATACCAGTTAACATTGGTAATTTTAGAATTTTGGAATACGGAAGTATAAAACTTCGCAGCTTCTTCGGCCTGGTCGTCGAACCATAAACAGGGGGTTATAAGGTTCATAATTTTAAGAGTTAAGAGTTAAGAGTTAAGAGTTGAGAGTTGAGATTGCCCCCAATCGTCAGTTTTATTTCAGGGCAGCACACTTCACCGGTCATTCGCTCCGGTTTATGATTTCCGGCAGATTATTGATTTTTATTTCCATAATATATTCCCGTTAATAATCTTCAATATTTAAATCATATTTTCAATTTCAAATCCGGACAATTCAAGGATACTCCTTATTTTGGTTTCGTCGATCTCCTCAATATGGTTTGCCACACGCAGAACCCTGTCGCAGTCTTCAAGGTCAAAACTTATATCGGAACCGGGAAAATGCCGGTGTAACTTCTTTATGATAGTTTCCGCTTGCGATCGGTCACCCACATTTGTTTTATAAACACCGATATTTCTCATGAAGATTTTTCTTCAATTACAGATAGAATATTACCGGCCGGGTCTTTAAACCAGGCAATGAGCGGGCCCCCCATGCGAAATACGCCTTTTGCATCCGTTTTGAAATGGTCCTCATCATAAATTTCGAAACGAATGCCTTTTTCGGTTAACTTGTCAACGGCTTTTTCAACATCAGGTACCGGGAAATTGAGGATTGTGAAGGTGGCCGGAACGTGATTAGGTTTCTCATAGACAATAATATCCAAAGAGCCTGAAACGTGAAGGCGAAGCAGTCCCTTCATCTCTGGTACATCCGATACATCCAGACCAAGGGTTTGGCTGTAAAACATTTTAGCCTTTTTGATATCATTTACCGAGAAACCACTGAATGCTTTTGTGTTTTTAAACATAGGATATTGGATGTTGAATTATTTGATTATAAGAACGCTGACTACGCGGATAAAACGGATTATTAAGGACAATAGAAGTAGCGTTTGTATTTACCTATCCTGGCAACTGTGGTCTGTGGTCATAGCTATGTAAAAATCCATTTCATTTAATTTGCCTGATCATCCGTTTTTCTATGCTCCAAACTGTCGAAGGTGATGGTCAGCGTGTTTATAAGCAAGAATTCCTGTTTGTTTTATTGTCATTTTTCCAAAGAAACTGTGAATGAAACCGGGGTTTGAGTAGTGCTCGTATTCTGAAATCAGGCTAATCCATATCTTTTTTTGATATTCCACATCACCGTCCTTTTTCTTAACTATAAAATCTTGCATGGTAGACATATTTTTTCTTACGGGCTTGTCATCTTTTGTCATGCTTTTCAAAACCATTTTGCCGAATATCTTCCCGGCGAAGGTTTGTTGATATTTCGGGTTGTTTTTCCCCAATACCCAACTATCCCAAATGCAGCAATGCTTTGTCATTTGCCAGACATTCATTTGTCCCCATTGTGCTTCATTGTATTTTCCGAGTGAGTCGATTCTTTGAATCAACTCATCACGAACTGCTTTATCAAAGATTGTTTTCATCCTTTTATCTATTCATCCGCAAAGATCTGCTTAAATCAGTGTAATACCTGTTCCATTTTAACTAAATTTCATTTTTAAATAAGTGGTTATGATGTTTACACTAATTAGTCGATTGACAAAGGCCGGAATCGACATTGCGAAGAAAAAAAATTGGAAAGCATACGACACGGAGGTGGCGGACCGTCGCAGATGGAAAAATAATTTACCAACGTTGAAGGATTGTTGGAACATGCCATACATAGCATCATTTTTGATTTATTATCATCTCTGATCTTTTGTTCCTTGCCTTTACGTTCTTAAACCTGCGTAAATCCGTATCAACCGGGTAACCTGTGTTCTGTATTCCAATCTGCAAAAAGCAGATCGTTTCTTCAAATGGCAGGTTAAAGTAATAAAACTGAAGAGTTCCAAAGGCATAAAGGACTTCCCATTTGCTTCGTTAGATTAGTTTTAAACTTAGTTGATCTGATGTAAGAACGAATTGAAATGGGGTAGTGATCCTCAGCCATCGTGTAGGATCTAAACTATCGTAAGGAGATTCCTTCCCCCCGGAAAGCCGGGATTCGGAATGATGTGGCACAAAACGTCAAACATATCATCGCGAGGCATTTCTCTAATTCAAGTAATTAGAATTATTTTTCAGGAAATCATGATTTGTTCAATACCTCGTTAATTTTCTGAAGAACCCGTTTCCAGTCGTTGGCATTAATTTTAAAATCATGTCTGGCATGTACGAAAAAGAGCTCAATGCTTTGACTTAATTCATATTTTTCACCGACATCAATTCCACCATATTCATCTTCTGTTCCCTGAATAATCAGCATTGGTGTTTTCAGGTTTTTTAAATGAATATATCGTCCGGGTTCTATGTCCATTTCAGGATGTTTAAATGGATAGCTGAGACATATTATGTGATTGATGTTAAGTTCGTCCGCAATAATTGAAGCGATTCTGCCTCCGGATGACCGGGAAAGAATGACAATTTCATTTTTGCTTCCCAGCTGAAGGATGGACTTTTTTAATTTACGGCAGCGTAAATCAACGGCTATACTTTGACGCCCGGCTAAATAAGAAAAATAGCTCCAGTGTGATAGTCCGTACAAAAGCTGTATAAGCCTGAGATTGAATCTTCTGACAGAATCCGGTAACCATTTAAGGTTATTTTCAAGTCTTCTGAATTTGTAAATCAGGTTACCAGCTGGATCCTCCCAAATAATTTTGTGATCATATTGCTTTAGCTTTTTAAGCAATATATGATTCAGCTCATCATCCTTTTGCCAGTTATCGCGACCTACCAATAAAATTACTTTATTTGAAGGCATCTTTTTATCTGTTTTAACATTCTATAGAGTCACGCTGGCTAGTTAGCATCCTTCAAAATCAGATAATTAAGCAAGTATGTTGCATTTAATGTTAAAACTTAACATATGAATTTTCAGGTATAGCTTATTCAGTGATGGAACCTGCCGAATCTCTCTCAACCCTTATTCACATAAATCATGCGTTTCGTCTCGCGTTTTCCAGTCTCCGGGGATCCTAATCTGTAAACGAAATAGTAAAAGTCGTGCCTTCATCGACTTTACTGTCAACCTCAATTTGTCCGCCCATGCTGGTAATATGATTATGTACCAGATAAAGGCCGATACCTTTGCTGTCGGTATGGCTGTGAAACTTTTGATGAAGACCAAAAATCTTACCTTTCACTTTTTCCATATCGAGACCGAGTCCGTTATCCGAAAAAATCAGCAGGTTGACATTGTGTTCCTTCTTACTGTAAATCCTTATTTCAGGCCAACTATCGGGACGGGCATATTTGATGGAATTCGTAATCAAATTCAGGAATACGCTTTCCATATAGGCTTTGTTGAATTTGATAACGGGAAGATTAGAAAAGTCGGTTTGAATGCTGACTTTTGATGTCTGTATTAAAAAACTGATCGAATGAATAACATTTTTCAGGCTTTCATTCAAATCTACTTCTTCAACCGGTGTATCCTCATTATGTTTTTCACCTAAAGCATCCACATAATTGTTAAGGGTCTGCTCTAATTTCTCACCGGCCAGTTTTAAAATTTCAATTAATTCAATGGTCTCCTGGTCATTAATACGGGAAGTATCAATCAGATCGAAAATTGAAATCAATCCGCTTATCGGAGAACGAAGATCGTGAGAAGTTGTGTATGTTAACTGTCTTAATTCCTTGTTTACTTTTGTAAGGTTGGTTAGAAGTTTGTTTCTTTCCAGCTCTTGCATCTTCTTATGGGTGATGTTCTTTGCAATTGCAAAAATCACCTGTTCACTTTCTATGGGGAAAGAAGTCCATGTCAGCCACACGATCTCCCCGTTTTTAGTGACATACCGGTTTTCAAAATTATATAGTGGTTTAGCCTGTGTCAGTTCATTACGGACCTGGTCCGTTATATTTTTGTCATCTTTATACACAAAATCATTAATCGGACGGGCATATAACTCATCCATTGAATACCCAAGCAGTTTCGATACGGCCGGGTTTATTTTTTTGAAATAACCATCGTAACCTGCAATGCAAAGTAAGTCAGGGGATAAATCGAAATAAAGTTCGTAATTAAACATACTGCCACTCATTAAGTAGAAAACTTACATATAAGAGAACCGGGCAATTGTTTATATCCATTACCTGCCGTTTCCCATTCCCAATGTAACCAGATCCGCATCTGTTTGTACACTTTATAAATGTCGCAAACTACAATAAAAGTTTCCAAATATATGAAATGCCGGACTTATCGTCATTTCTGATCTGTTACATAATCAGGAAAAATTATTCAGGTTCAAATAAGGGCTTAATAGAAAGATATTTTGAATGAAGAATTTTAAATTTTGAATAAAAAAGGTGATCTACCTTTCCCTGTTTCTATACACATCCGTATAAATTAACACTTAGATCCTAACACTGTCATTTATCTTACTCCTTTCACTTGCATCTTCAGCGTATAAATAGCGGTGCTGGCAGTAATGAATAACGTCTGTCGTTTTGGCCCGCCAAAGGTCACATTAGCTGTCCATTTTTGAGGAACTGCGATATGTGTAATTTTATTTCCATTTTTATTGAATATGGTCACACCATCTCCGCATAAATAAATATCGCCCTGATTATCGATGGTCATACCGTCCGAACCCATATTGGTAAAAAGTTTTTTGTCTGAAAGATGTCCGTCCGAGTCGATTGTGTACGAATAGGTCTTACTTGCCCCGATATCAGCTATGTATAATGTTTTGCCATCCGGAGTACCGATGATTCCATTTGGTTTGACCATATCATCAACCACCATAAATACTTTTTTTCTGTCAGGGGTTAGATAGTAGACGCGCTGTTGCTTGATATCCGGCTTGGTTCGTTTCCAGTAGGGACGTTGATAATAGGGATCGGTAAAGTAAATGCCACCTTTAGGATCAATCCAGAGATCATTTGGCCCGTTTAGGCGGTGTCCCATGAAATGTTTAACCAGAACGGTCACTTTCTTATCCGGGCTAATGGACCATAATTGATTATTTTTGTCGGCACAGGTTATCAGGTTGCCTTTATCGTCGAAAAACATACCATTGGATCGGCCGGTTTTATCCATAAATACCGATAATTTTCCGTTTGTGCTGTATTTCCAAATCTTATTATTGGGTTGGTCGGTGAAATACACATTTCCTTTTTTATCTGCCGCCGGACCTTCCGTGAAGGAAAACTGGTTGGATACAAGCGTTAGTTTAGCACCTTTTGCAATGACAGAACTTTCCTGCGCAAAAGCAGAGGAAATGAATAACAAGGGAGCGAAAAACGTAAACAGCAATTTGTTTTTTTGGAAAATGACATTCATTGAAAGAGTGTTAAGAGTTAAGTGATAAGTGTTAAGTTATTAGTGTCCTTTCGCCGTTTTGACACTTGATGTCAATAACCTGATAATTTCGTCAATGTCATCAAGATAATTGGTAAAATCAATTTTCAATATTTCTGATTTTTGAATTAACAAAAGCCAATAACGTGTCTCACGCGCTTCTTTGGATGCGATTGACATTTTAGAAATAAAATCTTTCCGTGATTGTGCAGCACCTGCCTCTTGTACATTTGCTCCGATACTGGTTCCGCAACGTAATAATTGATTGGCAAGAATGAATTCATTATTAAGCCGCAAAATCTTACATAATTTTAAGATGTTCACCGCAAATAAAAAGCTTTTTTTTGCAGTAATGCTTTCTTTACTCATCTAACCATATCTCTTTTTATCTGTTTTTTAGATGACTTAAGAATATGGTATAACTTACAACTTAACACTCAACACTTATCTCTTTTTTACTCTCAGCTCTCTGAAATCAAACATATTGTTTGATTTCAGAACATCGCTTCGTCTGCGCTCGGTCCGTAACTGCCCGGAATCGGAATATTTAACAAGCGCAAATACACTCCCAGCTGAGCCCGGTGATGAATGGTTTGACTGAACGACATGCGAACGGTTTCATATTTTGTACGTTTGCTTAAAATCTGCTCCCCGTTTTGCAGGGTCCATTCGAGCCATAATTCATCTTCATTTGCTTCCTCCAGTGCTTTTTTACCAGACTCATACGATTTGTGATGCAAATCCAACAATTCTTCAGACATACTGACTTTCGTTGGAGTATAAGGACTTGTGGCGAAATCGAGTCCATCGGTATGGAGTGTCATTTCCACCCAACCGGGCAATTCGGCAATATGAACCACCAGATTTTTCATCGTCATACTTTTTTCGTGGGGTTTCCAGCTAAATTTTTCGATCGGTACTCGTTTCAGAAATTTCCGGGTTGTCTTTGCTTCTTCTTCAAATTCTTTGAGTAATAAAGGTAGGATTTCCATAGTTCATGCCTTGTTTTGAGTTTAGAATTAAAATGTCTGAGAGAAAAATACCAACCACTACTGACAACCCTATGACAGTGGATTTAAAAAAAAGTATAATTTTTTTTAACAGTGCTGGAATTATGTGCGAATGTAACCTGCGACGTTCAATGGTGGCTTTTAAATAATTCTTCACTCAGTTCTTTTACTCGTTTTTTTATCTGAATCGGTTCTATTACTTCAAAAGAACCGCCCCACATCAGCAACCATCGCGAAAAATATTCATAAGAGGAGCACAAAAAGGTCATTTCAAAACCGTTCTCAACTATGGTTTCCGATATCCAGCCGTGATAATATTTTTGGTCGCCAATATATCGAATAATATTTTTATCGAAACGAACAATAGCAGGATGCAGTTCTCTTTCTTTATGCAGACTTTGATCATAAAACTCCTTCAACGTATGGTCGTTCAGCTCAGGCAGCTTTTCTTTTGTGTTTTTATATTCTGTGATACGATCGATCCGGAACATGCGATAATCGTCGCGAAGCCGGCACCAGGCTGCGAGGTACCAATAATTTCCCATCAGGTATAAACCAAGCGGCTCTACATCTCTGTTTGTCAATTCATCTTTATATGGGGTATGATATCTTAAAGAAATAACCTGCTTCTGAAAAATTGCGTTCTGTAGAAAGCCAAATGCTATCGGGCTGGTGGCCGTTTTGTGTCCATCATTTAAATTAAATGCCTGGATATGACGGTCTAACGTATCGAGATATTCCTTGTCATCGGGACGTAAAACGGCGCGTATTTTTTCCAGTGCCGAAAGGTATGATGTACTCAAAAGAGTGTCGTTCCATTTCTGCATAACCCGTTCTCCGGCAAGCAAAGCTGCCGCCTCGTCTTTGTCGAAACTGACAGGCGGCAGGTGATATCCTTTGACGATATAATAACCTTCGCCCGGTTCACAGCCAATCGGTACACCGGCTTCCTGCAGGGCATGGAGGTCACGGTAAACGGTTCTCTCACTAACGTCATAACGTTCGGATATTTCATCCATGTTAACCCTGTGCCGGCCCTGAAGAAAGATGATCATAGCAGTAAGTCGGTCGATCCGGTTCATATTCCAGAAATTTGTTTGGTACTGATTGTAACAGGATAAACTCTGCTTTATGTTACGATTATAGTATTAAGAATGATTAATTGGTAATGTTGGAACAGAGAAATTTTATTGAGAATGGGAATAAAAAGAGAAAAGTTTCCTATATGCTCGATTTTAAATAAATTCCGGTCGTAGCATAATTATAAGAGAGACACTTAATTGATATTCATATGAGTGGTATGATTACCATCAAAGAAATGACGGGGACATCCCAGCTTGAAGATTTTGTCAGGTTTCCTTTTTCCCTGTTTAAGAATAATCCGTATTGGGTTCCGCCTATCATCAGTGAAGAGATGGAAGTATTTGATTCCCAAAAAAACCCTGTTTTTAAGAATGCGGCAGCACATTTTTTTATGGCTTACAGGGATAGTAAACCGGTTGGCCGGATAGCCGCCATTGTCAATTGGCTGGAAGTGAAAGATCAAAAAAAGCCTAAAATCCGTTTTGGATGGTTTGATGCTATTGATGATATAGAAGTGACGAAAACCTTACTGGGAGAAGTTGAGAAAGTGGGTCGTATGCTAGGATTGACTTTCATGGAGGGGCCGGTAGGATTTTCGAATATGGATAAGGCCGGAATGCTCGTGAATGGATTTGAAGAACAAAATACCATGATTACATGGTATGGTATGCCTTATTACCATCAACATTTTGAGCAGCTTGGGTTTACGAAAGAAAAAGAATGGGTGGAATACAAAATTAAGGTTCCGGATGCTGGTCCCGATGAACGTGTTACTCGTTTTGCCGGAATGATATTAAACCGTTATGGATTAAAAGTTCTTCGATTTAAAAATAAAAATGAAATCATACGGCATGTTAATAAAATATTCGAGTTGATCAACTATACCTATAGCAACCTTAGTACCTATGTTCCTATTCAGCCTGAGCAGGTGGACTATTATAAGAAGAAGTATTTTCGGTATATTCAGCCCGAATTCATTAATTGTGTGGCCGATAAAAACGGAGATATTGTAGCTTTTGCCATCACAATGCCTTCTTTTACCCATGCGTTGCAACGTGCCAACGGTAAATTGTTTCCATTTGGCTGGATATATTTGTTCCGGACTCTTCGGATTCACAAGAAAGCTGATTTTTATCTTATTGGTATCAAGCCGGAGTATCAAAATAAAGGCCTTACCGCTATCATTTTTAAAGAAATGAATGAGATGTTTAATCGAAGAGGGATAGAAGAAGTGGAAACGAATCCCGAATTAGAAGAAAATAAAGCTATTCAGGCCCTTTGGAATCGTTATGATAATAAACTGCATAAGAGGAGAAGAACATATCGCAAGGATCTTCATTAATGCTCAAACCGGACGTGTAAACCGGTTGACTACTTCTTCTTTGTACGTGGCGCCGATTGGAATTTCGTGTCCCTGAACGACAAATTGGTTTCCTTCCATATAGTCGGCTTTGTCCAGAGAAATCAGGAATGATTTGTGAACCCGGATAAACTGGTGAACCGGCAGCTTTTCTTCTAATTTTTTCAACGTTTCGTACGCAGTCAGTTTTTGAGTCGTCGTATGAATGGTCACATAATCGCCCTGCGACTCGATAAAAAGAATGTCGTCGTAAGATATTTTGTACGTTTTTTTGTCGGCCCGAACGACTAAATAATTTTGATTATGTGATGGAGTCAGTCGTTTTTCAGCCTTCGTCACAGCTTTTAAAAAGCGTTCAAACGAAAAAGGCTTGAGCAGATAGTCGACAACATCAAGTTCGTACCCTTCCAGGGCATACTCATCATAAGCGGTTGTCAGGATAACGGCCGGTGGATGCGGGCTGGATTTTAAAAAACTAATGCCAGACAATCGGGGCATATTGATGTCCAGAAAAAGCAAATCGACCGGTTGATCGCGGAGAAATTCTATGGCCTGCAGCGCGTCACTGCATTCCCCGTCCGCCTGTAATTGGGGCACTTCCCGGATATACCGAGCCAGGATGTGGCGCGCCGAGGGCTCATCATCCACGATCAGACAATGTATCATAGCATCACTCCAAATCTATCGTTAGCGATACCCGGTACATGTTGTCGCTTTGCCGGATATCCAGGCTATGTTTGTTTTCATACAATAAGTTAAGCCTTCGCCGGACATTTTCCAGACCTAATCCACTGTTTTCGACCGGCAATTTCCGGTTGGATTCCACCATATTTTCTGTAGTGAGTTTGAGCTCCGAATCCTTCAGACTCAGCGTGATAATGATCTTGTCGTTGGGTTTGGATATGCGTCCATGTTTAAAACAATTTTCAATGAAAACGACCAGAAGCATGGGTGTAATCGTCAAGCTATTCGAAGTTTTCGGGTGGGTAAAATGAATGCGATCAGAATGATCGGTCCGGCTCTTGTGCCATTCCACATATTCAGAAAGGTATTCGATTTCTTTCTTTAACGGAACTTTGTCTTTGTTCATATGCCTAATGGCATATCGCAGCAGATCGGAGAGTTGTAGAACCGCCTTAGCCGTTTGTCCCGATTGACTTACAGCCAGTGCGTAAATATGATTCAGGCTGTTGAAAAGAAAATGAGGGTTGATTTGGGAACGCAGTGCTTTCAATTCGGTTTGAATTTTTTCCTGTTCCAACTCTGCCATTTCCTGCTGAATCTGCATTTCACGAAACCAGCTTTTGGAAAATTCGAGCAGGGATGTGATGCCTACATAAATAAACATGAATTGCAGCAACTGCCACCATTCGTAATACGAGATGAAATAATAACCCGGAAAAATCCAGTTGGAGAGGTAACGAAACGTGAAAATGTTCAGCCAGATTGCAACGAAGAGCAGGGCAAAAAGTAGAAAGCCGAACTTCCAGTATTTCCCTTTGGCAAGGTAGCCGGGAATCAGGACAAAGCTGTTGAGGCTGACAGCGAAGACCAGGCTGATATGGAATAATAAGGTATAAACCACATCAATAAAGCTGATTTCGTATCCTTTGGTGAAGAAATTCAGCAGGAACAGGAATGAAACCAGCCAGAAAACCAGGTACTGCAATGTTCGGTTATATAAGAGAATCTTGAGTTTTCCGGATTGCATTATTTCGTTGTGATTCTTTTGTATTGAGTGGGCGTATCATCAAAAGCTTTCTGTTCGTCGCTGTATTTAGTGACGAATTTTTGCAGATCCTCGGTCGATGCTGTTAATAAAACCTGCTTGTTTTCTACTTCATGTTTGATTCGTATTCTTTTCTCCTTAATCAATTTTTCCAGCCATTCCGATGAAAAAGCAAAAGAATTCATCACAAGCTGATCGTTTTTCAAAGAGACTTTGAAAAATACGTGAACCGGGAAAAGGTAAATACCCACTAAATCATTGATCCTTTTATCATCATCATTGATTGTCATGTCCAGATAGTAGTGACCCCCTAATTTTCCCAAATGTCCGACAAGTTTTGTTGTATCCTTTTTATCAATATTAAGAACCGAATAATAGGTGCTGTCTGCACTACTGAATACCAGGGTTTCATTACCGTTTTGCCAGGAGCCGAGTAACTCCGGCCGGAAAATGTAATCTTTTTCGGTAAAAAGGGGATGAACGGATGTTATACAGCCGGAAACGATGACAGTCAAGAATTCCCAACAGGCATTGTAAATCTTGAATAACTTCTTTGTTTTCATGTCGATTACCATTGATTTAAATTGGTATCCAATGGTAAAAACGACATTTATGAGTTATTCCCCAATTTTATTCGATGAAAGGCCTGATTCCTTCGATGAACAGATATAATTGGATGCAGGATAAGGAAATCGTAGCGGTGGTTTTTGTGATCCTTTTGATTAGCTAAAAGGATCACAAAAGGGTACTTTAATACGCTGATATATTGAAATCAAGCTATTTCAGTCCCGAAATATTTTTCAAGTCATAAACATTTTACACGCCGCGTTCATTCGCTGCTATCATACAGAAGAAGGATTTTCAATAACTGCGAATGTTGAGTCGAACTTTCAGATCCTTTAAAGCCTTGGATTTTCATTATAATATTCAAATAATTCGATGGGATTTCCCGATGGATCTTCGAGTATTATTTGTCTTCCTGATACTCCACTAACGATATCGTTCCGGAAATGAGCGCCATCTTTTTTCAAATTCTCGACAGTTGTTTCAAGGTCGTTTACTTCGAGATGAAATCTGTTCCATCCGCCCGGTTTTGGTTGTATTTTCCCGGTTGATTTACCTATGCCTTCCTGATCATTCGGAGCACTCAGGAGCAGGCGCAGATCATCCCGCATCAGAATGGCAAATGCTGGATCGGGATGCATCACCAGATGGAAGTCGAGTTGCCCGGTGTAGAAGCGAATGGCTTCGTCCACATTATTGACAATATATCGGATGCTTATATTAGCCATATTACATCTCCTTTCTTTTAAGTTGTAAAATGACAGCTACTTATAAATTAAAAAAATATGACTATTAATGTATTAATTTTTGAGAATGGATATTTTAGAGGCACAGAGTGAAAATGCTGATGTTAAAGCATCATCACAATTTATCCCTGAAAAACATAAACACTTGCTCAGTCAGGCTTCGCGGATAATTAATGCGAAGAAGCAGAATAGCTGCAATAGACATCAAAATAGTGGAAGGAAAAGCCGAACCGATTCCCAGCGGTGTGATAGCGACCAGAAAAATGACAGCACCGGCTAATCCCAGGATAACAGCTCGTCCCCGCAATGCAATCAGGATAGCAATGGCTATTTGACCGATGGCGATAGCCGTAATAATGAGTGTAATATGGTGTGAAAAAAAACCGGTAATAAAGCTTTGATACCAATCGGAATAGGCAAAATGAGCAAATCCGAGATATTCTTGAGGGCGGATAAAAGCAGTGTGAAGATTATAAAATCCCGCCCAGAGGAATAATAAGCTGAATAGTATGCGTCCCAATGTCTTGTAGCGTAAAGCAATAATGATCGATCCGGCAGAAAGGATGATGGAACCGGCGTAAGCGTAAATGATGATATCTCCTGACATATAGCTTTCTAATGAGTAGTATCTGGTCGGTTGTGCAATAATTTATACTTTTATAAACATATGCGCTGCATGTAATCGTTCTTTTTTAATGTTGAGGAAGAGTAAATTATTTAAAGGCACAAAGGCACAAAGGCACAAAGGCACAAAGGCACAAAGGCACAAAGGCACAAAGGCACAAAGGCACAAAAAAGGGCCGCCGGATTTCCATCCAACAGCCCCTCCTATATGTACTAACTGAATAAATGATTATTCAGCCAGAAATTTCTCTTTAAAAGTTGGTTGGTTTCCGGCCATTTTCAGGAAGACATCGAGCGGAACCAATTTGAAATCCGATCCCAATTTGTCCAGAATCCCTTTTCACGCGCAGGATATCGCTCGATTCACGTACGTGCATAAGCAGGAAATAAGGACGTTTAGAATTGATAGCGGCCAGTTCCTTCAAATCCTGAACAGCTTCCGGTTGCGTCCTGGATGGCGACAGATAGTAATCATATGAAATAAACGGACGCCCATTTTTGACTGCAAATGTATGTGCCGGTGCATATCCATTCAGAAAACCGATGGCATCGGGCATATATTTATAATATTCATCAACGATGTTCTTCGGCAATTCGGTATTGCCTTCCACGGTGGCTCCCTGCGAGTAATCCATCACTTCAAACACATTGAGATCCAGTTTGTGCATGTAATCATTAGCGATGGAAATGATCTTTGGCCGATCTTTGGCTGGAATCGCCTTTGGATACATGTAGCCAGGACCCGAAAGAGATCCGATGAAATAGTCGTTTGGTGTAGCCTGCGTGTAAAAATATTCCATCATAGCCGGGGCCAGCCAGTAATAATTCATAGATACTTCCCAGGCATAAGGTATTTCTCCACGTCCGGGTTTCAACCACGAACCAAGTCCAAGCCCGTCAGTCTGGACGCATGTGATATAGACTTTCTTTTCCGGCTTATACTTTTTACCCGGTACGATATTGTGATGGTTTTTGAATTTGAAACCGGGTGTCGTTTTTATCTGGTTGCTGAAACTGACATTTGGCAGAGTATTTAAGCCAATCACACGAATAGCGTAATGCGACATTAATGTCACGAAATTACGTTCCAGGTCTTTGAAATAATCGTGCCAGCCGACACAGATGGAATATCGTTTTTGTTTGGCAAGGATTTCGTTAGCCAGTTTATATTCTGCCGTATCAGTGGGAACGGTTGAAAGATTACTGAAAAATGCGTGTTTATAAATACCAAAATCGGCAATACCAGGTTGCATTTCGTCACCGTTAACGCCACCCATCCAAACAATAAGATCTTTGTTACAGCGTGAACCGTATTGATCATAAGCCCATTTTGTAATTTGGTAATCATTCATACCTTCAAATTTTCCCTGGAAATTAGCCACTTCTTTGAGCCCGGCCTGCTTCATCATCGGGATCATATCGGGAGTGACGACCACAGCGCTGTCAAGTCCTGCCGCAGTAAAAGCAACAATAAGAGAAGTACGTACCGATTTATCCCAGACGATATACCCTTTTACGAATGGCTTCAGTGCCTGCAGGGCATCCTGCATGTTGTCCAGTTTTTTGAAATCGTAATGGTAGGTCTTCTCATAGAAATCCTTAACGGAAGAGGTATAAGTAAACGGCCAGTTTTTAGGGTATTTGAAATATAATCTTGGCCCGTTCATATTTACCACTCCCTGCAAACTGATAAGGAAAGCATTAGAAGGAAGATCTCCATCAATTTTCCAGTTGGCGGTCAGGTCCATGTAGTACATCTGGTTGGGATTGACCCGTTCCATTACATATTTGATTGGTGCTCCGGTTAATGTTGAACGTGTAATGGTAATCGTCAACGTATTTCCATCTTCCGAAAGAGCATAAATACTTTCGCTCTTTATTTCTTTTTCTCCCTGAGAAGACAATAACTTGTAACGCTCATTCAACTTCAGGGTTTTGCCCGAATTTTCCCAGCGTGCGCGAACCTGTTCCTTAGATCCCGTGGCCATAGATAAACCCATAAATACATTAGTGGGCCATACACGGTTGGTTACCGGAACTTCATTGACCGATCCATTGGTCTTAAGATCCAAATTTTCGATATGGGATCGGCCCGCTCCCCATTTTTGGGTGAGAAGCACTCTGCCGCTTTCTTTTTTTATGGTAACTTTCAGTGTGTTGAACAGCGGGATTTCTGTGCTTTGATCGGGAATCAGCTTCCAGATTCCTTCGATTCCTTTTGGCTTTTGGGCAAATGCCAAAACAGGGATCATCAGGAACAGCAAGAGACTGATTCCTAAGTTTTTATTTGGCTTCATAACAAGTACTCCTCCAATAAGTAATTATTTCTGTTGTAAATAATGGGTTTTAAATGTCGGTTGTTGTCCGGCCATCTTCAGGAAAATATCCAGTGGCACAACTTCGTAATCCGGACCTAACTGATCGAGTATCTTTTTAACCCTTTCAATGCTATTCCATTCCCGGATATGAAGTAGCAGGAAATAAGGCCGTTTTTTGTTTAAAGTGGCCAGTTCCTTCAAATCTCCTACAGCATCCGGAATAGAACGATCTTGTGACAGGTAATAATCGTATGAAATGAACGGGCGTCCGTCTTTGGAAGCGAAAGTTTGAGCCGGTGCGTACCCGTTCATAAATCCAATGACATTGGGCATGTATTTGAAAAGATCATCGACGATATATTTTGGAACATTCGTGTTTCCGGTGACGGTCGATCCTTCCGAATAATCCATCATCTGGCAGATATTCAGATCCAGGTCTTTCATCATTTTGCCTGCCATTTTGATGGTTTTTGGCAGTAACTTTCTGGGAATCTTTTTCGAATACATGTAACCCGGAAACGGCGAGCCGATAAACAAATCGTTTTTAGAGGCCGTACTGTAATAGTATTCCAGCATGGTCGGGGCCATCCACTCCCAGTTCATCCCGGCAACCCAGGCATAGGGCAGCGAACCGCGTCCGGGTTCTGTCCAGGCGCCCAGGCCCAGTCCATCGGTTTGAACACAGGCGATATATACTTTCTTTTTGGGAATGTATTTCTTGCCGGGCACCACATTATGGTGATTCTTAAACTCGAATCCCGGTGAAGGCGGCGTATTGCTGGTGAAACTCAGGTTTGGAAACGTGTTCAGGCCTTCGACTCTCAAATCATAATGTGAGGTTAAATGAACGTAAGTCCGTTCCAGGTCTTTGGCATAGCTGTGCCATCCCATGACCATCGACAGGGGTTTCATGTGGCTGAAAATCTTGTTGGCCATAGCGTATTCGGCCGTGTCGGTCGGCAGGGTCGATAAGTCAGCGAAGAACGCACCCTTGGCAATTCCGAAGTCCGCAATGCCCGGCTGCATCTTGTTGCCGGCCACGCCGCCCATCCACACCACATACTGCTTGTTGCACTGCTCCCAGTACTGATCGAAGGCCCAGCTGAAGATCTGCGCATCGTCCATACCCTCAAACTTGCCCCGGAAATCGGCCGCTTCGGGGATGCCCATCTGTTTCATGAGCGGGATCTGCTCGGGAGCGACGACCACGGCTTTTTTCAGCCCGGCCACGGTGAAGGCCACGTCCAGGGAGGTCCGTTTGTTCGGGTCCCAGACCACATAGCCCTTGATGTACTTGCGGAAGGTCTTCAGGGCCTGCTCGGTGGTGCGCAGCTGGGTGAAGTTGTAGCCCAGCTTGTTCTCATAGAAGTTGAACACGCCCGGGGTGAAGCGGAAGTCCCAGTCCTTGGGATAGATGAAATACAGGTTGGCCTGCCCGGTGTTGGCCAGCCCCTGCAGGCTGATGAGCAGGGCGTTCTGGGGCAGCAGCCCGTTGATTTCCCAGTTGTCGGCCAGGGTCATGTAGTAGGCATGATGGGTGCCGGACCGGGCGAAGACATAGCTGAGCGGCTGGCCGGGACGGGTGTCGCGCCGGATGGTCATCGTCAGGGTGAGCCCGTCTTCGCTGAGCTGGAAGCTGGTGTGGTTGGTGACCTCGGTGCGTCCCTGGGAGACGAGCACGGGATAGGTTTCATCAACATTTAAAGAACGGCCTTTTTGTACCCAGTTGGCGGTGACGCGGTCTTTGGATCCGGGGATCATCGAGACGCCCATGAACACGTCGGTGGGCCAGACGCGGTTGTCGACCGGCACGAGGTTGACCCGGCCGTAGGTGGACAGGTACAGGGAGTCGACTTTGGCGAATCGGGTGCCCCAGGTACGGATAATCTTGACGTGATTTCCTTCAGACTCGATGTTCAGGGAAACGGTGCGGTAGAGCAGAAGCTGCGAGCTGGAATCGGGAATGAGTTTCCAGGTCCCGTACAGCTCAGGCTTGGCTTTGCCCATAGAAATATTGGGAATCGAAATTAAGATACCGATCAAAAAAAGAAATGGTGTACGAAGAAATTTAAAAGACATGAGCGGAAATATTGAGTAGTTGGCAAGTTTCAAAATTCAAAAAGAAACCCCCGATAAAAGACGTCAGAGGTTTCTTAAATCGATTATTTTGATTCTAAAAAACGTGTTTTAAAAGTCGGCTGTTCACCTGCCATTTTCAGGAAGATATCAAGTGGTACTACTTCAAAATCAGGGCCTAGTTTATCAAGGATTTTCTTTACATGGTCGATATCACTCCATTCTCGAACATGAACAAGCAGGAAATAAGGACGTTTTTTATTCAGATTAGCTAATTCTTTCAGGTCGTTGGCAGCGCCGTCGATCGTCCGGTGTTCATCCAGGTAATAATCGTAAGAGACAAACGGACGCCCGTTTTTATTATCGAAGGTGTACGCCGGTGCATAACCGTTGGTAAAACCGATAGCCCCCGGCATATATTTGTAATAAGCATCGACAATATATTTAGGAAGTTCGGTATTCCCGGTGACGGTCGAACCTTCTGAGTAATCCATGAGATCAAAGACATTCAAGTCGAGATCCTTCATGTATTCATAAGCTTTTTTGAATACAACCGGGAGGTATTTTGGAGGAATAGCTTTTGGATAGGTATAACCGGGTCCGGAAAGAGCTCCGATGAAATAATCGTTTTTGGTGGCGGTGCTGTAATAATATTCCAGCATAGTCGGAGCCATCCAATATCGATCAAGCGAAACTTCCCAGGTATATGGAATAGAACCACGTCCGGGTTTGGTCCAAGCCCCGAGTCCGAGTCCATCGGTCTGAACTAAAGAAATATACACTTTCTTTTTAGGAATATATTTCTTGCCGGGTACGATGTTGTGATGATTCTTGAACTTGAATCCCGGGGACGGCGGTGTCCGGCTTGTAAAACTGAGATCAGGGTATGAATTTAATCCTTCTACTCTTAAAGCGTAATGAGAAGTCAGGTGTACAAAATTCCGTTCCAGATCTTTGGAATAATCATGCCAGCCAAGAACAGTTGCAAGTGGCGGCATATGGCTGAAGATCTTATTCGCCATGGCGTATTCGGCCGTATCTTTGGGCAAGCTGGATAAATCGGCAAAAAAGGTTCCTTTGGAGATTCCAAAATCGGCTACGCCGGGCTGCATCTGGTCACCACTGACTCCGCCCATCCAGACCACGAAGTTTTTATTGCATTGATCCCAGTAATGGTCGTAAGCCCAGCTGAAGATTTGAGCATCGTTCATTCCTTCAAATTTGCCACGAAAATCGGCGACTTCAGGGATGTCGTATTTCTTCATTAAAGGTATCATATCCGGGGAAACGACGACCGCTTTTTTAAGCCCTGCCAATGTGAAGGCCACGATGAGTGATGAGCGTTCATTCTGATCCCAGACGATGTAACCTTTAACGTCTTTTCGGAAGGTTTTCAGCGCTTGTTCCGGAGTATTCAGTTTGGTGAAATCGTAACCCAGCTTATTCTTATAGAAGTCGAACATGCCCGGTGTAAAGCGGAAGTCCCAGTTGTCGGGATAAATAAAATACAGATTGGGATCATTGGTATTGGCGATACCTTGCAAGCTGATCAGGAAAGCATTCTGCGGAAGCCCCTCTTTCAGCTTCCAGCCATCGGTAAGCTGCATATAGTAAGCGTGATGGGCACCGGAACGGCTAAAGACATAAGTTAGTGGCTGACCCGGACGGGTATCACGCTGAATGGTCAGTGTCAGTGTTAAGCCGTCATCAGATAGCTTATATGTGCTGTGACTTTGTACATTGGTGCGGCCTTGCGAAACGAGTACGGGATATGTTTCATCCACTTTTAATTCGCGGCCTTTTTCGATCCAGCGGGCCGTTACCTTTTCCTGAGAACCGGGAATCATAGATACGCCCATGAACACATCGGTAGGCCACACGCGGTTATCGACCGGTACAGAGTTTTCACGTCCGTTGGTGGACAAATAAAGAGAATCAATCTTCGCAAAACGAGTACCCCACTTTTGAATTATTTTTATGTGGGATCCTTCGTTATGAATGCGTAAAGCAACGGTATTGTATAGTAAAACTTGTGAGCTTGATTCAGGTATGAGTTTCCATTTTCCATACATTTCCGGTTTTTCCTTACTTATTGCTGCAACCGGTATTAATAATAACAGCAAAAGAAGATGAGCATAATTTCTCAACTTGGCTGACATGGTAATCTCCAATTGGTTCAATGACACGATGACTAAGGTTTCGCCGTTTCTTTTCCAAGAGTTGGCGAAACAAAATAATAATAATTTTCCCCATTTAACTATCTACAGTCGTTTACATCAATTTCGGGGAACATCAGAATAAAGATAGCTTATTTACGGGTTTATTCAATGTTTGAATCCCGTAAAATAAAAACCCGGCAACGGAAATAACCGAAACCGGGTTTCTAATTTAAATAATTTTCAGAATTTATTTCTGTTCGAGAAATCTTGTTTTGAAGGTAGGTTCGTTGCCTGCCAGTTTCAGGAAGACATCCAAGTGGAACCAATTCAAAATCGGGACCTAATTTGTTTATAATCTTCTCTACATGTTCGATGGTATTCCATTCCCGCACATGAACTAAAAGAAAATATGGCCGTTTTTTATTCAGTCGGGCCAGTTCCTCCAGATCTTTGGCAGCATCATCGACACTGCGATCCTGCGACAGGTAATAGTCGAAGGATACGAAGGCGCGGCCATCTTTATGGGAGAAGGTGTAAGCAGGTGCATAACCATTCACAAACCCGATTGCTCCCGGCATATTTTTGTAATAGGCATCCACGATATATTTTGGCAATTCGGTATTCCCTGTAACCGTCGAGCCCTGTGAATAATCCATGGTCTCGAATGCGTTGAGATCAAGTTTACCCATCAACTCATAAGCTTTATTTATAACCGACGGCAGGTATTTTTTAGGAATCGCCTTAGGATACATGTAACCCGGACCGGAAAGTGCCCCGATGAAATAATCGTTCTTGGTAGCGGTGCTGTAATAATATTCCAGCATCGTCGGGGCCATCCATTGCCAGTTCAAATCTACTTCCCAGGCGTAAGGAATGTTGCCGCGGCCCGGTTTATTCCAGGCACCAAGTCCGAGTTCGTCGGTTTGCAGCAGGGCGATATATACTTTCTTCTTGGGAATGTATTTCTTGCCGGGCACCACATTGTGATGATTCTTAAACTCGAATCCCGGTGAGGGCGGGGTGTTGCTGGTGAAACTCAGGTTCGGAAACGTGTTCAGGCCTTCAACGCGTAAAGCATAATGAGAAGTCAGGTGCGTGAACGTACGTTCCAAATCTTTGGCATAGCTGTGCCATCCCATGACCATCGACAGGGGTTTCATGTGGCTGAAGATCTTATTGGCCATCGCGTATTCGGCCGTGTCGGTCGGCAGGGTCGATAAGTCAGCGAAGAACGCACCCTTGGCAATTCCGAAGTCCGCAATGCCCGGCTGCATCTTGTTGCCGGCCACGCCGCCCATCCACACCACATACTGCTTGTTGCACTGCTCCCAGTACTGATCGAAGGCCCAGCTGAAGATCTGCGCATCGTCCATACCCTCAAACTTGCCCCGGAAATCGGCCGCTTCGGGGATGCCCATCTGTTTCATGAGCGGGATCTGTTCGGGAGCGACGACCACGGCTTTCTTCAGCCCGGCCACGGTGAAGGCCACGTCCAGGGAGGTCCGTTTGTTCGGGTCCCAGACCACGTAGCCCTTGATGTACTTGCGGAAGGTCTTCAGGGCCTGTTCGGTGGTGCGCAGCTGGGTGAAGTTGTAGCCCAGCTTGTTCTCATAGAAGTTGAACACGCCCGGGGTGAAGCGGAAATCCCAGTCCTTGGGATAGATAAAATACAGGTTGGCCTGCCCGGTGTTGGCCAACCCCTGCAGGCTGATGAGCAGGGCGTTCTGGGGCAGCAGTCCGTTGATTTCCCAGTTGTCGGCCAGGGTCATGTAGTAGGCGTGATGGGTGCCGGACCGGGCGAAGACATAGCGAAGCGGCTGTCCGGGACGGGTGTCGCGCCGGATGGTCATCGTCAGGGTGAGCCCGTCTTCGCTGAGCTGGAAGCTGGTGTGGTTGGTGACCTCGGTGCGTCCCTGGGAGACGAGCACGGGATAGGTTTCATCAACATTTAAAGAACGGCCTTTTTGTACCCAGTTGGCGGTGACGCGGTCTTTGGAGCCGGGGATCATCGAGACGCCCATGAATACGTCGGTGGGCCAGACGCGGTTGTCGACCGGCACGAGGTTGACCCTGCCGTCGGTGGACAGGTACAGGGAATCGACTTTGGCGAAGCGGGTGCCCCAGGTTCGGATGATTTTGACGTGATTTCCTTCAGACTCGATGTTCAGGGAAACGGTGCGGTAGAGCAGAAGCTGCGAGCTGGAATCGGGAATGAGTTTCCAGGTTCCGTACAGCTCAGGCTTGGCTTTTCCGATCGCTAATAATGGGAGTCCTGCCAGGAAAAATAATAGCAAGCGTAATTTCTTTAGATAGCGTTTGTGCATTTCAAAACTCCGGTTAATAATTAATATGACACGAATGATCGTTTTGAACGGATACCAGGATGCTGTTCATTTTGGCGGGAATCAGCATCCAGACAGAATAGGTTGCCCGGTTCCGTTTCAATTTAACAACTCAATATAAGAAACTCGGGTTAACGAGGCTTGAAAAAAGAGCCGGTATAATCAAAAATCTATTAGCAGCAATCAATTGCATTGGCTGATTATCAAAAATAATTTGTTTTAAAAAAAAGGTTCCCAAAAAGCTGACAGATCGTTAACTTATGACCGAAATAAATATGTATTGAATAAGATTATTCGTCCTTTCTAAAAAGAAAGCAAAAACTATTAAAAAAAAATTTCCGGCAGAGATAAATCAGTCGTAGTCAACCCAGGAAATTAATGTAAGGCCTTATCGATCTGCCGGGCAAAGAAAGTCATAAATAATGAAATTTTCCGATACCCAACTGCTGGAAGATATCAAACATGATATTCCGGATGTGCAATCTCTGCGTAGTGTGGTCATGACGCACAATTTTCATGACATTTATAACCCGCCTGCATTAAGCAATTATATGGGGGGCATGCAGTCGGCTCGCGACATAACCGGAATCCGAAGTGTTCATTTCCCGCCTCTTAGCCAGGGTGAAATTAATGTGGCACCATTGGGAGCCAACGGTTCGCTGGTAACCGGACTGCTTTATCTCGATGGGGAATACCTGGCTGCAAAAAACGAGCTGATCGATTACTTATGGCAGCCTGATTTCATTGAGCGAAAAGCCCGCTATCACGGACTCGAACTAATAAGTAAAACGATCGTACCGTTTGAACAATCGGCAGTCATGGTTCATCTGGAAATTCAAAATATTTCCGATCATTTCATCAAAAAAGAACTGAAACTGGCTTTGTCGGGCGGAATAACAAACTCGGTTTCAGCCTGGGACGAGGCGCTGGTTCCCGGTGAATTCGATAATGAGCGAATATCGAATAAAGAGCGGGATGCTGTCATTTTTAAAGCGAAGCAATCAGAAGCCTGGTCTGTTCAGGGATGTTATCCGAAACCGGATCTATCGGATCGATTCTGGCAGATTTATAACCTGGAACTTGAACCGGGTGAATCAAAATCTATTACCTTTGTGGATGTCCTGGATCGTGATTTAGAACATGGATTGCTCGTTTTTGACGCTTTATCCAACCGCTTTGACGAAGTAGCAGGGGAAACGACAAAGCGATGGAATGAGGAACTAAAAGCCGCTTTCACCCCGGGAAATAAAACCTTTTCAGGTTATGTGCCAACGCTCAGGACGGACGATATAAATCTTAAAAGGCTATACGATATGACGGTTTTTACCGCATTACTTTTTCGCAGAAGTAGTCCGGATTCTGTCTATGGAACTTCGTATATGACACTGTTTCCGCGTTATTGGGTGACCACCACATTCCTTTGGGATATCAGTCTGAGCTCGATGATTCTTTCGCTATTGGATCCTTTGGTTCTCAAAAAGATGATGGAGATGTGGATGGGAGCGGATATTCATAAACATTTTGGCAACGAGTACCTGACCGGAAAGAGCATTGGAGCTTCGTATTCGGTGAACGATTTTGCCATGTGCCGCATGGCCTATGATTATCTGCGCTGGACCGGGGATTTCGAATGGCTGGAGGCCAGAATAAATGATAAAAGTGTGTATGAGCATCTCATCGATTATGCTACATATTGGCGTAATCTGGATAAAAACGGGCATGGACTGGCCGATTACGGTGATGCCACGAATCTTTTGGAAGCCGTGAATAATTATGCGCACGAAGTGGCCGGAATGAATGCGGCGAACGTCTTCAATTTGCGCTTTGCCGCTGAGTTGACGGAATTGCATCATCAGCATGATGAAGCGGTGGTCCTCCGCAATGAAGCGGATGCGTTGCTGAAAGAAGTGATGAATTTATATGTAGATGGAGAAGGTGTCTGGTGTTGTCGGCAGCCGGACGGAACAAAAAATGTGGTCCGGCATTGCTACGATTTCTGTACAATACTGGATACGATCCCGGATGATTTGACAATACAACAAAAAGAGGAAATGGCCCGGTTTTTCTTTGATGAACTGCAAACACCCACCTGGATGCGGGCGTTGTCTCTCAAAGATCACGACCTGACCTTTTCCATTCGTCCGGATCACCAATGGACCGGATCCTACCCGGCCTGGCCGGCACTGTCTTTGAATGCCTTGTTCAGAACAGGTTTCGATAAAGAGGCTTTGAAATGGATGCACGGTTTAAGCGAGACAACGCGCCAGGGTCCGTTCGGACAAGCTCATTTTGCAGAAGACGTGTTCCCGCCGGAAAGAGACAGCGGAGCTTTGAAGACACCAAATGATCAGCCTTATATTAACGACTGGGCCAATATTGCCGCTTTGGCCTTTTTTGAGCCGTTTATTGAAGGATTATTTGGTATTTCCGCCGGACTAAATGGGAATATTGAAGCAAATCCGGTTCAATCGGAAATGAGCGAAGGAACCGGGCTCTATAACCTTCGTTTCCAGGGTCGAAATTATAATGTCACCCATAACGGCCTGGAAGAAGCAGATTAATATTTGATGTGTGAATCAGTGGCCCGGCTGCTACCAATCACGGAGCCACTATTCTCATATCTCAATACTCAAATCTCACTTCATTTGATACCGCTCCATAGCCACCATCAGGATGCCAAACTGGTCGGTGAGCAAACCCTCGTAACCGCAAGGCCATCCATCCCAGTACCGCCAGTCGACACCCGTGTTGAGTCCGCTGAAAGCCGTTGCTTCGCCCATACTCTGGCACAAACCGCGAAGCATGGAGTCAGCTTCTTCGGTCATGCCGGCCCGGTACAAAGCTTCAACAAAGTGACGGGATTGAGAGTGTGTAAGTCCGCCGTTAGCATAATGTCCCATGCTGACACCCTGCATAATATCAACCATATCATCATCGGGTATCGGCCACAGGTTGCCGGGCAGCCCTAAACGATAATCCGGCAAACCGACATTCTTCGTTTCATCCCAGAGCTTCTTTATGATGGCCTTTTCCTGCGATTGATCTATTAAACCGGCATTGACCGCCGCCCCGTTTACAAACAGGAAAGCGTGATCATGAAGTTTGTCTTCCTTGCAGCGCCAGCCGGCCAGCCAGCCCGTTTCCGGGTTATAGAATGTTGGGAAATAATTATTTTTCAGCTTTTCAGCCCATTCGGTGAGTCCTTCGGATAATTCCGGGTGGCCCAATCGTTCAAACTGTTCCGGCAATTTTTTAAGAGCGGAATAGAGCAGCGCGTTGGAGAAAGCATCTTTCCAGCCAAAAGAAACGACATCGAACCAGCAGGTGCTCCAGTGATGTTGTCCACTGACTCCCAATCGGTACGTGCTTTCAACGAGTCCGTCGTCGTCAACATCGCGGCCTTTCATCAGCTTCAGTTTGTGTTCAATCTGATCATGAAAAGCATTCAGCCATTCTTCAGAACCATTGTGTTCCAGTACTTCGGCCAGGCCGAGCAGGGCGGCCGTTCCCGTCATGATATATTCGTCTTCGGCCATGTGGAAACCGTCTTTGTCGAGCATGTGCCCGCTGGCATAGCCCGGTGCTTCGTCGAGCCAGCGCTGCAGTGATTCCCTAACCATATCCATCGCGTCAAAACCGGGCAAAACGGTTCCGATTCGGCGTGCCAGCCCCGACCAGTTATCCATCGAAATCGGGCAATGCATGGAATTTCCATTATTACTTAAGGTTGCCGTATCCGGACGATAGGTCATGGAGGTGAGCGTTGCCCGTTTTAAGGCCTTTTCGACTTCAGCAGGAGTATTTTCGGAGAGTGATAATTCGTGATCATGCAAGCTGAAGGCTATATCCGCTTTAAAAGAGCCTTTTTTTAAGGTATAAGTCCCGTTGTTATGAGCTGTTTCACCGAGTTTCAGCTGGGTGATTGTGGTTTTGAATGGCCTGTCGGAATCAGAGCGAAGCATGAGTTCCGTGTTGTCTGAATGAATTTTCAAACTGCCAAAACCAGGGACGTGAAGAATGGATGGCGCGTTTACAAGTCCGGTTTCGCCCTGTTTCGTGATGGCGCCGAGGCTGCTTGACGGCGAGACTTCACCATACAGCGAAATATTCCATAAAGCAGAGTTCCATACATTCAAATCGTATTCTCCGTGGCGTTCAGCATGCAGGATGATCCGGTCCTCTAAAACTTCCCAGGTCAGGTTATACTTTAAGTCCGGATTGCGGAATCTTCATTTCATATTTCACCCGGTTTCCCTCGACCGTAGTTTTACCTTCCAGGTTATATCGCAAGAAGAGTCCCGAAATGGCTTGTTCCCCAACCGGGTGCAGACGCAGTCCCTGCAGGTTCATTCCGGGCTGATAACGGAGCAGGTTTCGATTCGTATGACCTTCGCCGGTGTCATCAATTGACAAATATGAAAATCCTGAGCGGCCCAGGCAAAAACCGGTTTCCATAAAACGGGTTTTAAAACGGACTTCACCGTCTTTGATTTCTGCCGAAACTCCTTTGGGCAGATTATTAAGATGATTGATGACGGAAGAGTGCCTGTTTTCTTTGCGCGGAATCCCGTTATGCGGGGTTGTTCCTTCCAGGATGAAAGCATCACTCGTCACATTCCAGCCGGTCCACCAGCGATCGATGCCACAACTGCGGGCTTCAATGATGACCGAGGCGGCTTTTTCACCTTGTAAGTCAAACCAGATTATTTCTGAATCTTCTGAAGGTTCCGGAACATCGGTTTCATATCGTATCACTTTCCAGTTTCCATCTTGCCAAACAAGGATTCGGAAAGAAGTGATCCAGTCCAGGTCGTCATGGCTACCGCATTTATGATAACCGATGGCTTTTCGAAGCCCGATTCGTTTAAGTTCCACTGTTTCGGTGAGTTCAACAATACGGCAATGAATAATTCTCTGAGCCGGAGCACCGGTTTCTTCCGGTAACGGAGTGGCCCAAATGGATTTTATGGATGAACCGAGTTGTTGGCGGCCGATGTCGCCGCTTGCCGTATCGACATGAGGCGGAGTTAGCAAATCGCTGATAGGTTCGCTGGAATGTTGCATAAGTAATAGTGAACGACTAAATATTTATAAAATAATTTTAAAGAAGGGATTGATACCTCAATCTACAGTCTAATCTTCAGATGCCAATAATACGAAAATTACATGATTAATGAATGACAGATGATGAACAAGATGGTATAGAACACAGATAATGCTGATTGAATGGATAATCACGGATTAACATAAAAGGGCTGGGATTTGAGGTATTCTTTGATTTATAACGGCGAAAATCAGTGCACTCAGTGTTATCCGCGTTCTATATAATTTCAGGATATAAAATATTTATATAACGAAATTCAAATAAATATTTTATACTTATAGGGTAAAGATTAGTCGTGAATTTATGGATAGGACTTTAGGCACTGGCCCTCAGATGCAGGATAACCTGTGGATTCCGGTCGGGATCAGTCGTTTTGTAAAAATATTCAATGAATATCTTTAGCCAGTTGCACTTCAGGTTCTATTCAGGCATTTTCGAATTCTACTGTAGATATCACTTAAATTTAAACAAATGTACCTGAATTATTTACGTAATATTGTTACGATGAAATCGGCCAAACATGTTAAACTCCTTTCTTTGTTTTCATTGGTCATGATTTTATCGATTGCGCCTAAAAAATCACTGGCGCAGAGCACACCGAAATTATTTGTAGCCGATTTGCAGACCAATAACTTTGTGGTCGGGATGAAAGCGCAGGCAAGCGGTTTGTTCAGCTATGATCATGATACTACCTGGACGCACTACGGCTGGCATAAAATCCGGAATTTTGGCATATCATCTGATCCTAAAAATCCGGATTACATATTCATGGCTTGTGGAAACGGCGCTTTGCGCACACTCGATGGCGGTAAGACATGGAGGGTCACCACCGGCTGGACGATCACGGAAGTTCAGGATGTTTCAATCGATCCGGTTCACCCCGATACCGCTTATATCGCTACGGCTTATGGCGTTTGGCGCACATTCAACCAGGGAGCGAGCTGGGATTCAGCCAGCGTCGGGTTGAATAGCAGTTATAACGGATTGGTTCCCAACCAGTTTTATGTTCAGACTATCGAAGTTGATCGCCGCAATGCCGGATATATCCTGACGGGTGGCGAAGGCGGTATTCATCGTTCCACCGATAATGCTTCAACCTGGCAGAAAGTGGGTCCGGAGCATGTGGAAATCCGGGATCTACAGCAAAGCCGGGTAAATCCTGATTTATGGCTTGCCGGAACAGAAGATCATGGCGTTTTGATCTCACAAGATGCCGGTAAAACATGGAAATACGTAAAAGGCCACATCAGCCGGGAAACGATTTACGGTGTTGCCCTGGATCCGCATAATCCTGAATTGATGGCAGCTGCCGGATTTCAGACCGGCGTCTTCATCAGCAGGAACGGTGGAAAATCCTGGAAACAATATAAGCGCGGATTACCGATGCTCGATTATCACGCCCTGATATTTGATCCGGTTCAAAAAAACCGTTTATGGGCCGGTTCTGTTGGTAACGGAGTCTTTTCTACCGATAACTTTGGAAAAACATGGACCTATCGGGGACTTAAAGGTGCCGAAATCTGGGATATGGTCTTCATCGGGGGTGGCGAATGAGAGAACCTTTTATAAGAAATAGTTTAAAAAGATTTGGATCTTCGGAATTTCTAATCGTTCTGCTTGCCTTACTGTTATCGTTGTCTGTTGTCCGGGCTAAAGCACAAAACGGAAATATTAAAGAGAGTAATTACGATTACAGCCTGGCCTATAAAATGCGTGCCGATTCGGTCATTAATTATTATGCAGATAATACGCGTCCGGATTATTATGAGGCGGCTGCCCGTTTTTATAAAGGCAAAGATATTCAATATGCCATCTCGATAATGGATTCGATGACCCATCGCCAGGAAATCGTTCGAAGCGGCGATATGTTCTGGATGTGGCCGGTTATTTTTGCCACTTTTACCGGTCAGAAATACTATCCCGCCGCATTGAAAAACCGGATGCGGGCCCTCTGGAAGAACTATCATCCCTATCGCGGGGATACGGAAAATCACTGGATTCAGTATTATTCTTCGATGTATTTGATTACGCAGATGTTCCCGAATGAGCCGGCATCGAGCTGGTTTAACGGCCGGAGTTCTGCAGAAAATCATAAAGAAGCCAAAGATTACATCAATTCGTGGATCAACCTGACGGTAACAAAAGGGCAGGGTGAATTCGACTCGCCGACCTATTACATGTTTTATATCACGCCGCTTTGCAATCTGTACGCTTTTACGACGGATCCGAAGATGAAGCAGCGTGTGAAAATGCTGCTCGATTACCTGCTCGTTGATTTTGCGATGGATAATCTGAATGGTATTTATGCCGGTGCGCACAGCCGAATCTATCCGCGATTCATCAAAGATCAGTGGAATTCAAATTCGACATCCGTCGCCTGGCTGGCTTTCGGTAATACCTATCACCGGTATAATGCAGCCGCTCTGATGATGGCGATGAGCGGGTATCGTCCGCCGCAAATCATCCGGGATATCGCCGTGGATCGTTCCAAACCTTTTGAGAGTTATGAGTTGAAGCGGACGCGTCACCGGATTCGCTTCAGCCGAATCATGGACAAGCCGGTTTATAAATATATGTATATGACGAAAAATTACGCCATCGGTTCTATTCAGGGCGGATTGCTTCAGCCGATTCAGCAGGAAACCTGGGAGATCAACTGGGCCGTGCCTGATCCGCGGAAAGGGAATTATTCCATCCATTCAATTCAGCCGCATTCGTCAGGCAGAGAACTGGGCATGTATTTCCCTGAAGAACCGAAGTTGTTGACTGCTTCAGTCATCAAATCCAAAGGGAACTACGATAATCCCAATAAATGGATTGGCGGATCACCGTACGAGCAGGTCTACCAGAAAAAGAATGCACTCGTTGCCTTGTATGATATCAAAAAAGGCGCCCGCTATTCCACGGTTGACGCACAGTTTCCCAAGACACTGAGCCGTCGGGAAGTGGATAAAAGCGGATGGATATTTGCACAGGGCGGCAAGGCTTATATCGCTTATTATCCATTGGCTAAATATAAGTGGATTGACGAGGAAACCGACTACCGTTTGCGCAGCACCATCCTGAAAAACGGGGCTGTGGTTCAGGTTGCTTCCGCATCCGATTATCCGTCGTTCGACGCTTTTAAGAAGGCGATCAAAGCTCTGCCTTTGAAAACACGAATCAAACCGGTTCCCTATGTTGATTTCACAAGTTTGAAGGGAGATCATATCGTTTGTGAATATGGAAAAACACCAGAATTAAATGGAAAACCCGTTGATTTCAAGGACTGGAAATTATTCGATAATCCATTTGCCTATTCCGAACCGGACAGTAAGAAACTCCTGATGAAATATGGAAATCAGCGTTATTTGCTCGATTTCAATACACTTACGATCAAAAGCTGGATTGAAGGTAAATCAGAATGACATTTTATTTCCCCGGAAGCTCTGACAGGCATACCGGGGAATTTCTTCTTTTTATGGTTTTTTGAAAAGCGCTTTTAAAGATTAGAGGCTTTTTTAAAAACCAGTTTCTATAAAAAATTAAATTGAAAAAAATGAATCAATCGTGTCGAGATATTAATAAACGGGCGGAAAGTAAGAGCGGCCGGTTTAAAGGTTTAGTTTTTCTTTTGTTGTTTGTGATTATTTCCATTCCAATGGGAAAAGCCAATGCCCAAAGCGGAGTGTTGAACGAGAGCAATTATAATTACAAACGAGCCTACGGGCAGAGAGTTGACTCTGTAATCAATTATTATGCAAAAAACGATGGATGGGGCTATTTTCAGGCTGCCGCACGTTTTTCTAAGCATCTGGATGTGGATCATGCCATTGCTATCATGGATTCGTTAACGCGCAGACAGGAAGTGGAACACAGTGGCGATATGTTTTGGATGTGGCCGGTGCTTTTTGCCACCTTTACCGGACAAAAATATTATCCGCCGGAATTGAAGAAAGAAATGCGGGCTCTTTGGAAAAATTACCATCCTTACCGGGGAGATACCGAAAATCATTGGTTACAATATTATTCTTCGATGTACCTGATTACCCAGATGTTCCCGAATGAGCCGGCATCGAGCTGGTTTAACGGGAAAAGTTCAGCGGAGAACCATAAAGAAGCCAAAGATTATATCAATTTCTGGCTCAACCTTACCGTTACGAAAGGCCAGGGTGAATTCGACTCGCCGACCTATTACCTGGTTTATATCGCACCGCTTTGTAATTTGTATGCCTTTAGTACGGATCCGGTCATGAAACAGAAGGCCAAAATGCTGCTCGATTATTTTCTGGCCGATTTTGCCATCGATAATTTAAACGGAATTTATGCCGGCGCGCATAGCCGTGTTTATCCGCGCTTTATTAAGGATCAATGGAATTCCAATTCGACAGGCATTGCCTGGCTGGCATTCGGCAATACCTATGCACCCTCACAGATACCGCAGAAAGGGGCTGGTTATATAAAAGTGGCGGATGATAACAGTACCCGCCGTTTATACAATGATGCCGCTTTGATGATGGCGATGAGTGGGTATGTACCGCCGCAAATCATCCGTGATATCGCTGTGGATCGTTCCAAACCTTATGTCAGTTATGAATTAAAACGGACTCGTCACCGGATTCGCTTCAGTAAGGTCATGGACAAGCCGGTCTATAAATACATTTATATGTCGAAGGATTATGCGATAGGATCGATCCAGGGAGGTCTGTTGCAGCCGATTCAACAGGAAACCTGGGAGATCAACTGGGCCATGCCTGATCCGCGTCACGGTAATTATTCCATACACTCCATTCAGCAACATTCCTCAGGGCTTGAATTGGGTATGTATTTCCCGGAAGAACCCAAGCTATTGACCGCTTCAGTCATCAAATCGAAGGGAAATTATGATAATCCGGACAAATGGATTGGCGGATCGCCGTATGAACAGATTTATCAGCAAAAAGATGCTTTAATTGCTTTGTACGATATTAAAAAAGGAGCCCGTTATTCAACGGTTGATGCCCAGTTCCCAAAGACATTAAGCCGCCGGGAGACCGATAAAAGCGGCTGGGTTTTTGCCCAGGGCGGAAAGGCCTACATCGCTTATTATCCGCTGGCAAAATACAAATGGGTGGATGAAAAAACCGATTATCGTTTGCACAGCACTATCCTGAAAAACGGTGCCGTGGTTCAGGTGGCTGATGCGTCCGATTATCCGTCGTTCGAGGCCTTTAAAGCGGCTGTTAAAGCACTGCCGCTGAAAACCAAGATCAAACCGGTGCCGTACGTTGAGTTTACGAGCCTGCGTGGCGATCATATGGTTTGCGAATATGGAAAAACCCCGGTTCTGAATGGCAAAACGGTTGATTACAAAGACTGGAAACTATTTGAAAGTCCGTATATGTACGCCGAACCCAACAGCAAAAAATTGTTGTTGAAATACGGTAATCATCGCAGGTTGCTCGATTTTAATAACCTGACCATTAAAAACTGGACAGTAGGAGAATAGGATAGAGTATTGAGTATTGAGATATGAGATCAAAGACATTAGATATTAGATTACAGAGAGCTGATGGCTGAAAGCCGATCGCTTACAACGACTTTGACGCTCTGATACTCAGCTATTATCAAACTTATAACACAATGAAAATTGGTAAATTCATGAATCGAACTTTTTATCGGATAACATTAGGAATCACAGTATTGCTGTTTTCCGGGTTAGTATCCATTTCCCAGGCCCAGCAGAAGCCAAAATTGTACGTTTCCGTACTTCAGACAAATAATTTCGTGGTGGGTTCCGGATACAGCCAGTATTCAAGTGGATTATTCAGTTATGATGGCGACACCACGTGGACGCATTACGGTTGGGCGAAAAATCGTCTCAACAATATGTCGTATAATCCATCCAATCCCGAAACGATGTTTATGGCCTGCGGCGACGGTGTGTTCCGTTCCGAAAATGGTGGAAAACACTGGATGAGGATGACAGGCTGGAGCATCACGGAAATACAGAATATTATCGTTGATCCGCATCAGCCGAATGATATCTATATCGCCACGGCATATGGCGTCTGGCGCTCCAACGATAATGGTGCTTCCTGGGATTCATCCAGTGTCGGACTCGATTCAACTTATGTTCAAACCATCCAGGTGGATCACCAAAACGGTTCTTACATTTTGACAGGCGGACAAGGCGGTATTTACCGTTCCACGAACGGAGCCCGCAGCTGGATGCATGTTGGTCCGAATGTGCCGGTTAAGGATGTTAAACAAAGCATGTCGAACCCGAATTTGTGGATTGCAGGTACGGATAATCATGGCGTTTTAATATCTCATGATTCAGGAAAAACCTGGCGGTTTTTGCGAGGGCGAATATCCGGGAAAACCATTTACGGTGTGGCTATTGATCCCAATGATCCCAATCGAATGGCGGCAGCGGGTTTCGAAACAGGAGTTTACATCAGTACGAATGGTGGTCGTTCCTGGATACGCCGAACCAAAGGTTTGCCGACCAAAAATTTTCATTCCCTGATATTTGATCCGACGGTGAAAGGCCGGCTTTGGGCGGGGACCTATAATTATGGCGTGTATTCTACCGATAATCTCGGGAAGAACTGGAAATACCGGGGCCTGGCATTCTCCCAAATCTGGCATATGGTTTTTGTTGAGGGGACGAACTGATGAAATCAATATTTAATAAATTTATGACTTCAAACGCGCAGCGGAATATGAAACGGTCAGTTAGATTATTATTCATTTTTAGCGTTGGACTGGTTCTGTCGACACAGTCTATGGCTCAGGATTTAGGGCAGCAACGCGAATCCAATTATTCCTATAAATTAGCTTTTCAACAGCGAAAAGATTCACTGATAGATTACTATTTTAAAAACGATCACTGGGGATACGTGCAGGCCGCTTCTCGTTTTTACAAGGGTCAGAAAATTGATCAGGCGGTTTCTTTCGTCGATTCACTGGTGACCCGACAGGAGCTGAATCCAAGGGGTGATATGTTCTGGATGTACCCGATGGTTCTGATTACTTACACCGGAGACAAATACATCCCGGCCGATTTGAAAAAACGCATGCGGGCTTTATGGAAGACGTATCATCCCTATCGTGGTGATACGGAAAATCACTGGGCGATGTGGTACACTTCGTTATACCTGATAAGCCAGTATTACCCAAATGAACCGGGCAGTGAATGGTTTGACGGACGCAGCTCCGAATGGAATTTAAACCAGGCCAAAGAATACCTGATTTCATGGATGAACCTGACGACTACGCAGGGTCAGGGCGAGTTCAACTCTCCGGAATATTTTGGTTTTTATGCGACGGCCATGAGTGAATTATACGCTTTTGCCAAAGATCCCGAGATGAAAATGCGTGCTAAAATGATGCTCGATTATTTGTTCGCCGACCTGGCCATTGATAACCTCGATGGCGTCGATACCGGGGCGCACAGCCGTGAATATCCGGGTCCGGCGATAAATCAATACCTGCAGCGCACGACCGCTTTTTCCTGGCTTGAATTCGGGAATAAAATCAAGCGTTATGGCGGCGAATCCTTTATTGTGGCGCTCAGCGGCTATCATATTCCGGAGATTGTTTATCATATTGCCAACGATCGTTCCAAACCATACATCATGAAGGAAAAGAAACGGACCCGTTTCAGGATTCGGTATAGCAAAAAACGCATTGTTCCGGTCTACAAATACCTTTATATGAGTAAAGATTATTCATTGGGTAGTATTCAGGGTGGACTGCTCCAGCCAATTCAGCAGCAAACCTGGGATTTAACCTGGTCGGTTCCGGATGAAAACCTGGACGAAGCTACCGGAGCGCAATTCAGCTACAGAAACCTGATTAAGCAGACTCCCGATTTGCGAAAGGGTTATAATAACCTGTTTACGCTTCAACCGTATTACGGAGGCCTGGAACTGGGTATGTATTTCCCTGAAGAGCCGAAGATGAATATTGAGAGTGTCGTGCAATCGAAAGGAACGTACAACAACCCGGATAAATGGACCGGTGGTTCGCCCTATGAACGGGTTTTCCAGGATCATTCGTCGCTGATTGCTCTTTATAACATCAGTAAAAATGCCCCCATCAAACATATCGACGGACATTTTCCAAAAACACTGACCATCGACCGCGAGAAAAACAGCTGGATTTTTGCCCATGTGGCTAATGTGTACATTGCTTATTATCCGCTGGCTAAATACAAATGGATGGACGAACAGGACGGGTATCGTCTGCGCAGTTTTAATTTACAGAATGGTGCTGTTGTTCAGGTCGCTCCCAAATCAAAGTTTAAGTCGTTTGATGATTTCAAGAAGGCAGTAAAAGCATTGCCATTTTCATACAAACTCAAACCCGTTCCGTCTGTTACGTTTACGAATCTGACGGGTAATAAAATTGAGTTTACATATGGACAACCAGCGATGCTGAACGGAAAAAAAGTTGATTTCGAAAGCTGGAAATTGTTCGGCGGACCGTTCCTGTATGCCGATAAAGGCAGCAAAAAATTACTAATGGAATATGGCAATCACCGTCGTCTTCTCGATTTCAATACCCTGACCATCAAAGACTGGGTTGAAGACAGTACAAAATGAGTTCAATAGCATTTTTAAACAAAGTCTTTTATAAAATCACCTGGTAATTTCTCTCTCCAAACCGGAGAGGGATTGAGGGTGAGACGAAAGGACAAAGAATAGCAAACCCGAACTCGAATAAACCAATAAAAATTTTAATTCCCGCTTTATAATGAACACCTATCATGTTATCCCTCATACACACTGGGATCGCGAATGGTACCTGAGTTTTGACCATTTCAGAGTTCGGCTGGTACAGATGCTTGATGATTTACTGGAAATTCTGGACGAGCGCCCGGAATTCAAAAGTTTCACACTCGACGGACAAACGGTCGTTTTAGATGATTACCTGGAGATCAAACCTGCGAATCGTGACAAAATCATTAAATACGTCAAGGAGGGCCGGTTATTTATTGGTCCGTGGTACATTTTGCCGGATGAGTTTCTGGTCAGCGGGGAATCAACCATTCGTAACCTGACCCGCGGTCGTGAAATGGCGCATGCTTTCGGTGCCAGTATGGATGTTGGTTATATTCCCGATTCTTTTGGCCATATCGCACAAATGCCACAGATTTTAAAAGGTTTCGGGATCGATTTAGCCATCGTATGGCGTGGATTTGGGGGTGAACCGGACCAGGTGAGTTCGGAATATCGCTGGAAAAGTCCGGATGGCACCATTGTGCTTATGGAACATCTTTCGGATGTAGGATACAGTGCCGGTTATTTCAATTCTACGGACGAGGATAGTGCTGAAGAGCGGTTTCTCGACTTCAAGAAACGGGTAGATTTCCGTGCCAACACACCGGAGCGGCTTATGTTAAACGGTGGTGATCATCACTGGCCCTATCGTAATCTGCCGGATGTGCTCGATTATTTAAATAAAAAATATAAGGGTGAATCCCGCCTGGTTCATAGCTCCATCACCCGTTTTATGGAAGATATGAGCAGGCAGGTTTCGTTGGAAGAACTGCCTGTTGCCGATGGAGAACTGCGCTTTGGATACCGGTGGGCATTCAATGTGACAGGCGGCGTTTATTCGAGCCGGATGTACATCAAACAAGCCAATACACGGTCTCAATGGTTATTGGAACGCTACCTCGAACCCATGAATGTGCTGGTGACCCTCAAAGGCGGACGCTCACAGAGTGATCTGATTCGGCAGGGATGGACGTACCTGATGAAAAATCATCCGCATGATTCCATTTGTGGCTGCTCAATTGATCCGGTTCACCGGGAAATGATGTCTCGTTTTGAAAAGCTGGACGAACTCGGAAAGGGCATTCAGTATTTTGCATGGATGGATTTGTTGCCGGATAAAGAAGGCGACGGAGGGGATGATCGGTATATCGCGTTTTTTAATCCATCTCCTTTTACCAGGAATGAGATTGTTGAATGTGAAATAGAATTTTTCAAACAGAAAGTGGTCGTCGGTTTGAATCCGGATGTTGTTGTGGACCCGCCGCTGCCGGATGTTAAAGGTTTTGAATTGCTTGATGCCGATGGGAACAGTGTCCCGTTCGAGGTCATCAACGAGACGGAAGATTTCGGTATTTCCTATAATCGTTTCGATTATCCAAGCCAGACTAAAGTGGATAAATTTACGATACGCGTGGCACTAAATGACTTACCGCCTATGGGATTAAGGAAACTGAAGATCGTTAAAACAAAATCATTTGAAGTTTATAAGCCGTCCACCCAATTTTATTCGGAAGATTCCTTTATTGAAAATGAGTTCTTGCGCGTTGATGTAAGAGAAGATGGCACTTTTTATGTGAGAGACCAGAAAACAGGGCTCGAATATGGTCCAATTGGACATTTTGAAGACGGTGCCGATGCCGGGGACGAATATAATTATTCTCCGCCGGAACAGGATTTTATCCTGAAATCGAACGAGACAGCCGTCGTTTCCACATCTTTGCAGGATGGGACACTAAAAAAAGGATTACAGGTAAAGGGAGAATGGAAATTGCCGTTATCTTTAAATGATGATGAAACGGCCAGAACACATGAAAGAGAATCATTTGATTTTACAACGACAGCCTGGCTGACACCGGAAAGCCGGTATGTTCAGTTTGAGACCAAAGTGAATAACCGGGTCAAAGATCACCGGTTCCGGGTGCTTTTTGAAACCGGATGCCAGACCAACATTCATTATGCCGACAGCCAGTTTGGTATTCTTAAAAGGGAACAGAAACATTATAATGCGGATGATTTTAGTATTGAAGTCCCTGCTTCGGTGGCCCCGATGCAGCGCCTGGTAAATGTGGAAGATACCGTTAAAGGAGCCACGCTGATTGCCGTTGGTTTGCCCGAATATGAACTTAAATATAATTCTGAAGGAACATTGGCACTGACGCTCTTACGTTGTGTTTCCGAATTAGGAAAAGGAGCGATAAAGATGCGTCCGGGTGGACGTGGAGGATGGAAAAATTCCACTCCGGATGCTCAGTGTCCTGGCGAACATACATTCACCTATGCATTTATGCCGCATTCACCGGGATGGGCCGGGCAAATGGAAGAAATTAACCGGGCGGCAGAACAGGTTCATTTGCCGGTTAAAAAACATCGTCTGAAAATCGATGAAATTGACCAGGATGATGAATGGACGTTAAAAATAAATCCGGAATCACTGGTGCTAAGTGCGTTTAAGGAAGCCAATGATGGCCAGGGGTATATCCTGAGAGTATACAATCCGACCAATAAAATCATTGACGGAAGTATTGCATTTTCAAATATTTTGGCGGAGGTTACGAGAACCAATATGGAAGAGGTTGGTCGTGAAATAATCGATAACGATGACATTTCGTTCCGGGATCAGTGGCAACCTTACAAAGTGTTGACCTATCGCATAAAATTTAAATAATCAGACCAGGAAAATTTGTGGGAGTTAATGACATGAATACACCAATGACGCTTGAAGAAAACCTGAAGCTTCTGCCTCGATATCGTTATTTGGAAAACCAGATGATGGAACTGATGGGAGGATGGGTTCAGACCATCGTAAACGCCGAAGTCAAAGTAGCTTTTGGACGCCAGCTGTACGATGATGTTCAGCATTCCGACTGGATAAAAACGAGACTTCCGGAACTTAAAGCACGGGCGGAACGGAATCATGAAATGGTGCCTTCGACGGCTTTTGCAAAATTCATGGAGAAAATCTGGAAAACGGAAGGTGATTTATTTCGTTTGACGGTCCTCTACCGTGTTATCAAGCCTCATTATGTCAATGCCCTGGAAGAGCACTACAAAGCGATTCTGCCGGCTGATGAACCGACCGCCCGGATTTTGATCGATATCATCCGCCAGGAACGTTCACATATTCAATGGGGTGAGCGAATGATGGAAAAACTCCTGGCATCAAGTGAGGTCCCTTTTACGGAATGTGCAAAACTGGAAGAAAAACTGAACCGTGAACTGAAAGAAAACGGTGGGATCACCGATACGAAGGAACAAAGCGATTACCGGTTTGAAAAGAAGTTCCCATACAGTAAAAAGCCGGTTCGTGATGAACGCTGGACCGTTGTGGATGATCCGTCCGAATATGGTGAGAAGAGCTGGAATTTCGATACTAAAGAAGGTAAACAACATCTGTTGCACGATCTGCTGAACAGTGAATATGTTACGGTAGAACGTCTTGGCCAGTTGGTAGCCCAGTTTCCGGATATACCATGGGAGATGAAAGTGGACCTGGCCCGTCAGATATGGGATGAGGCACGTCATGCGGAAGTCATTGGCGAGCGTCTACACGAAGTGGGTGGCCATGTGGGAATGTTTCCTATCAATTTCTGGGGTTGGGAGATGGACGTGAATCGTCCCGATCCGCTGGAACGCCTGGCACTTAGTAATGCGACATTCGAGAGCGAAAGCTGCAAACATGTGAATAACTGGATCAAAACAGCTAAGAAAACGGGTGATTTAGCTTCGGCCCGTGTCCTGGAATATGTGCTGGCCGATGAAGTTACCCATGTTCACTTCGGACAAAAATGGATCAAGATATTGACCGAAAATGATCCGGAGCGCCGGGAAAGAGTATTGAATTACCCGGTAAAACTGTTGGAACAGGAGCATCCCGCCGGTACGAAATACGATGAAATCGGGAAGTGACTTAAGATATTAGATTAGAGATTCTGGAAATTAGAATTCGTACGGAGCTGGCATGCTGGGTCCGTACTTTATTAAATTAAATCCTTACCAAGCCGTAGTTGGGTAGCCTTATTGGCGTTTATAAGCGTTAATTATATATATAAATGTCGTCATCCCGGAATTTTGTTATCACAAAATATCCGGGATCTCCGGATGAATTTAAAAGCCAAATAGGTGTCACTGAGAGGAATTCACGAGGTGAATGACGTGGCAATCCCCTTCCGCCGCACCTCGCAAGTAATGGAAGAATAAATCTTTACTTTGAAAGATCTGGATTCTTTTTAGATGGACTCCACCCTAAAAGGTGGGGCCTATCTAATTGATTACATTACTTCACATCGGAAAGGTCGTGGTAAAGATGACATTGTTTGGACATTATTGGTATTATTATATCCATCAAAATTGTTTTAAAATAAACCATCCTAACGATGTCATCCTTACACCCGCACATCACGGTGTTGAACTACTCGCTGGCCAAGCCGGCCCATGTCAAGCTCCTGATCTATAACATCCTGGGCCAGCAGGTGGCCACCCTGATCGATGCGAATCAGACAGCGGGTAAGTACCGGAAAACCTTCGATGCCTCCCAACTCTCCAGCGGCACCTACCTGGAACGAATGATCATAACGGATAAATCGGGTAAGGTTACCCAACTGACCCAAAAGTTGTTGTTGATGAAATAACCCGACTGGTATAATCTAACGCTCCAAAAGTTTCGAAGCTTTTGGAGCGTTTTTGGGGAGTCGGCAATGATAGGTTGTTTGGGTGCAGGCCGGACCGGACGGATTTTGGACCGGAGAACCCCGAATCCTTGTCTATACACGTTTGGAGATATAGTGGTTCCCAAATACAGTTCTCTTTACCGGGAGGGAAAAAGGCTCCATATTCGTATAACAAAGTTGCCCCTTATCATTTTTTTTTTTACTATACACGTAATCGTTTAAGTTTAGTGGAGAAATGTGTAATGTGCCATACATACCGATTAATCAGCAAGAGATAACTTGTAAAGCTACCTATCGGGATCATTCCATATCTTCTCACACCCGGAGGCTTCTGCTCTTGTTTCTATCCACACTGATTCTGGCATCGTGCGGGCTCTTGGGAGGCAAAAAGAAAGACCAGGGCCTGCCCGGTTTTATTGTGTTCAGCGCCAAAGACAGTCTGGGACACAACGAGTTGTTCCGCATGAAGCCGGACGGGAGTCACATCCGGCAATTGACTAATATGGGTTCGGATGGTGCTTTTTCTCCGGCCATCAGCCCCGATGGAAAGACCATTGTCTTTTCCACGGCTAAAAACTACACCACCCTGGGTATGTCCATGTATCTGATCAATGCCGACGGGACAGACCTGCGTCCGCTGGGCAAACAGTATGATCCACTGAGCGAGGACAGTATCGTGGTTTATGGTTCGGAGGCGATCTGGAGTCCGGACGGGCAGAAAGTGGCTTATAATGTATGTTACCAGTGCGAATTAGGTGGTCTCAACCAGGAAATTTTTGTCTATGACCGGAAGGCCAAAACAGTCACACGATTAACGAACAATCCGGCAGAAGACAGCAATCCTTCCTGGAGTCCGGATGGGTCGGAAATTGCTTTCGTATCAAACCGGGATTATTACCAGGCGGATACCTTACGGTTTCGAACGGACTTATATGTTATGGACTCTGATGGTCAAGATACACACCGGTTAACGCAAGATGGGTATGTGAGCAGCCCGATATGGAAAACCCAAACCAGTACTGTTATTTACGGATCCTATAAAACTGCAAATTATAAACTGTTTTTCGATGATCTAAACACAGCCAAAACACTTGAGTTTATACCCCCCATACCTGGCATAGCAAGACCTATCGCTATTTTACCCGCATATCAGCAACTATTGTTAGCTACAGTTGCTCCAAACTTTGAACTATACTTTTTTAATTACAAATCAAACACTGTCCAAAATATTTTGGATGGTTATTCAAACGTAGTTGGAATTTCTATGTATACACCTAAAGAATAACCCATAAAAAGCCCCTCAGGCTCCGGCCTGATTTCTTTGATCCCGGCCAGGAGATCTCAAAAAAACAGGACATGGTTTCCTGCAGGGGCTTTTTATATCTAAATAATAACCTAATGTAAAGGAGAGAAATCATGAAACGCAAACAGTTTCTGCTTATCCTTGTATGGTTCCTGGTGCCGGTCTCTGTGACCCTGGCCCAGGTGCATCCCGATTCACTGCGGCAAGCCGCCTGGCAACAGTTTCGCCAAAAGAACGGAACAAACTGGCGCATCCGCTGGAACCGCCACACCGGCCTTCCCGCCAGTATGATCCTTGGTCTGACCAAATCCTATTCCGGCACCCCGGAACAGGCGGCCCGAACCTTCCTGAAAGATCATGCCCGTTTGTTTGACTTCAAGGCGAATCTCTCGAATATGCAACTCCTGCGGAAACGGTACTATCGCAAAGTTCACTATATCACGTATCAGCAAACGTATCAGAATCTACCGGTCAAAGGTGCCCAATATATGGTCCATGTGCGGGATAACGGCCGGGTTGAGATGGCCAATGGCCACTACTATCCCGATATCTCCGTTTCAACCCAGCCGCAGACCGACAGTACAGCGGCTATTCAGACCTCGGAAACTCATTTCCCGGTTCCCGGCCCGGCTAGCAAGGTCCATTCCAGCCGGTTGGTGATTTATCCGGCCAAGAGTGGAAATAAGTTTTATCTAGCGTGGGAAATCCATCTGTGGACGCCAAAAGCCGGATACGACCGTCTCTTTTATGTCGACGCCAGCAATGACTCCCTGCTCGAACAGGTGAACCTGATCTATCATATCGTTGGAAGCGGAAACGTGTATCCGACCACGCCCAATTTGTCCTCTGTTACTACTGAAAACCTGAATTACCTGGACGGTTCGGGATACCTGCGGGGGACCTACGCCAATATATTGAACGAACAGTCGTCCCGGGCGTATTCTTCCAACAATTCCTTTGTGTATAATCCTTCCAATACGCACTTTGATGAAGTGAATTTATATGAGCACATCACACAATTCCGTTCGGAATTCATCAATCCAATGGATTCGGGGACCCTCACCCTTCAACAGATTACAGCTTATGCTCATGACACCCAGTATACGGGTTCCACAAATGCAGAATTCTACCCGCCCAATCAAAACTTATATTTTGGGGATGGTTCCGGTAGCTCTTTAACAAATGATTTTGCCAAGTCGGACAAGGTCATTTACCACGAATATACCCATGCTGTGACTTATTATATCGACAGTGATATTGTATCAACGTCGAACGAAACCGGGGCGATCAGTGAAGGAGATGCCGATTATTTTGCCGGCAGCTATACTAGTCGCTCGGTAATCGGGGATTATGTTGATCCTTCTCAGGAGAGGGATATGAGTAATCCATCGATCAGTACTTATTCTGATTATGAAAACATCATGAATAATCAAGGGTATGTCGAACCACATGAGGGTGGCGAATTCTGGTCCTCGGTCTTGTGGGCCTTGCGCAACAGTTCCGGCATATCTGCATCACAGACCGATCAGGATGTGTACAGTGCCATATACGGGGTTACCGGTGCTCCGGATTTCCTGGAATTCCGTGATGCCATGATGAATGCCGATCCTGATCATGCCGATCATATACAGAATGTCTTTACCTCAAAGGGCATTGCCACCCCACTCTCCGTCACCATCTCCGGTTCCGGCTACCCGCAATCTGTCCCACCCAACTCCTACGCAACATGGACGGCCAATGTATCCGGCGGCACCAGCCCATACCAGTACCAGTGGCAAAAGAATGTGGATTACCAGGGCTACTGGTCCGGATGGAACAACTTTGGCACCACCCAAACAGTGGGCATGCCCTGGAGTTCTTCCATTGATGAAGTCAAACTGAAGGTGACGGTCACCGATGCCAACAACTCTCAGGCCACCAGCCCTGTTTTTACGGCCTACTTCACCCAACAATCTGCTCCGGTAGCCACCTCCCTGTCCGATCCCATGCCTAATCCGTTCAACCCGACCACGGTGCTCAACTACTCGCTGGCCAAACCGGCCCATGTCAAGCTCATGATCTATAACATCCTGGGCCAGCAGGTGGCCACCCTGGTCGATGCAAATCAGACCGAAGGTAAGTACCGCAAGACCTTTGACGCCTCCCAACTTTCCAGTGGCACCTACCTGGAACGAATGATCATCACCAACAAATCGGGTAAGGTTACCCAACTGACCAGGAAGCTGTTGTTGATGAAGTGAGAGCTCCAAACCTGACAGGTTTCAGAAAACCTATCAGGTTTCTTCTGATCTTTTTATCCGAAATGGTCCGGCGCGGACCTTGACATGTATTCCCTCGTGCCTGGCTTTGATTGATTGTTACATTCAAAAAAAAAGGGTTCCATATTCGTATAACAAAGTTGCCCCTCATCATTTTTTTTTCTTTACTATAAATGTAAGCGTTTAAGTTCAGTGGAGAAATGTGTGATGTGCCATACATACCGATCAATCAGCAAGAGATAACTTGTAAATCTACTTTTCGGGAACATTCCATATCTTCTCAAACCCGGAGGTTTCTGCTCTTGTTTTTATCCGCACTTCTTATGGCCTCTTGCGGATTGTTGGGGACAAAAAAGAATAACCACGGTCTGCCCGGTTTTATTGTCTTCAGCGCTAAAGACAGTCCGAACTGTTCCGCATGAAGCCGGACGGGAGCCACATCCGGCAGATAACCCACATGGGTTCGTATGGCGCTTTTTCTCCGGCCATCAGCCCGGACGGGAAGACGATTGTCTTTTCCACGGCCAAAAATTATTCTATGCTGGGTCTGTCCCTGTATCTGATTAATGAGGACGGGACAGACCTGCGTCCGCTGGGCAAACAATATGACCCATTGAGCGGGGACAGTCTTGTCGTTTACGGTTCGGAGGCGGCCTGGAGTCCGGACGGGTCAGAAATCGCTTTTGTATCAAACAGGGATTACTACCAGGCAGATACCTTACGTTTTCGAACGGAAATTTACAAAATTGAAGTGAATAATAAGCAGGTCACAAAGCTTACCAACTTAGGTGAAGTTATACAACGACCTATATGGTCTCCAGACAAAAGCTCTATTGTCTTCAACTCTAATAAAGTTAATGAAGATGGAGTGGATATAAATCTCATTAATAGTCAAAACGAGATTCATAGTCTGGAAAAGCTCAAGTACGGAGGCGATACATTTTGGAACAGTAATTATGAGCTTTTGATTTTCGGAAAAACAATGGATGAACAATTAGTAACGCAGGTAATAAATCTGAACGGACAGATTATCAATAGTTATGCACAAACGGACACAATATTTAATAATGTGTCCAGCAGGATATGGTATCATAAATAAATAAAAAAGCTAATAATTTGTAAGAAACCCTAACATAAAAGACCCCTTGTGGTAAGGATGACAGCGTTTGGGCATTATTGGTATTATTATATCCATCAAAATTGTTTCAAATTAAACCATCATTGCGATGTCATCCTTACACCTGTACAAAATCAAAATGATAGGCTTTCCCCCAATCCAGTTTCATTGTTTCGGGCAAAGATTTCCCATCTTTCATTTTAAAGCCCGCCGATTGTAGAGCTTCCAGGTGCAGAAAGATGTGTCCAGGCATTCCGGCTTTTCCTATTGGTTTGATAGATATAGTTGCGTGATTCCCGTCGCCGGAGATATTCATCTTAAAATGTACGATTCCTTTGGCCGTCGGAAGTCCGTTTAATTCCAAATCGGCATTTTTGTGTATCCAGTTACCCGGCAGGCAAGGCAGCAATTCGAGATTATCACCTCGTTCTAACAGGAGTTGCCTTCGTAAAAAGGAAATGAACAGGGCGCTGCCACTGGCATTGGATACGTCGCCGCTGGTTCGTGTACCCCGGTCTTTGGGCATCTGCTCTTCCACCCAGGTACCCAGCGGACAGGCGTGATTTGCAAAGGCGTACATGATGTTATTTGCATTCTTACAACGTTTTTCCCAGACGTTCGCCATTCCCCGGATGGCCCCGAACCAGCCCCAGATGCCATGATCCATCCATCCGACAGTGGTAGTCATACCTTCTTCGCTGTGATCGTCGAGCATGCGCAGCGAACCGGTAATAAGTGAATCACCGACCGGGAAAACATGTCCGTAATACTGTGCTTCACAAACCGACCATTGGGCCTGTTGTGGAATGATATTAGGGTCCTTGTCGCCAACCTTGACCGGCAGGTACCAGTTCCCAAATTTATCTCTGCGCATATCCCGTTTGGCCGCATTTTTGAATGAATCCATTATGGCGTCGTACAACGATTGCCACTTTTTCTGATCCTGTTTTTCACCCAGCCATTGTGCGGCTTTGATAGCATTTTTTATACTGATAAGTGACCAGTAAACGCTGCTGTATTCTGCGGTAACACCTGCGAGTCCGCCATCGGTAAATCCGGGCGGAAATAAGCCGTAATACAGGGATTTGGGATTGGATAACGTTTTGTCCCGTGCATTTTTGATCCACTGGACTGCTTTTTCTATACGATTCCAGCGGGCGGCAAGCCAATCTTTATTACCGGAGATAGTGGCATAATGGGTCATCATGAAAATGAGCACCGGCGTTTCCCGGTACATGATGTGCGGCGACATAACCTCGATTTGGCCATTGGGTTTCTGGAATTGGAACAGGCCTTCGAGGTCCTTGCGGACTGCAGCGGTATCACCGAGGAACAATGCTCCTTCGTTTAGCATGCCAGAATCATGAATCCACAAGCCGCGGTAAACACTCGGACCCGGTTGAAATTGCAGGTGTCCGTCTACTTTTTCCCGGATTTGAAAGAGGTTACGAATGTTTGCGTCCAGCACATACTGGATCCCTTTGTCGGGGACTTTTATGCGATTAAAAGGAATGGCTTTTGTGTTTTTCCAATATGACGCTGCCTTTATTTCAGCCCGTTCGAGATCGGGAATGTGAGTGATATCTTTCGGCATTTGATACCCGTGAATGACCATAACTTCTGCCTTTTTAGTTCCCTTCGGAAGCATAAGCTGCCAGCCTTTATCCGTTTTAATTCCGGACTCTGCTTTAGGATGTGAGACCAGAAATGGCTTGTTCCGGAACGAAAGAACACCGGTCGTTTTATCGAAAGTAAAATGTTGGGTAGAATGGACTGTGATGACCGGCAAATAATCATCCCCATGGAAATACGCTAAAATAGCGTCTCTGCGCGGATTGCGAGATTCTAATTGTGGTTCGTGTCCGCAATTGAGATAGAGTTCGGCTTTATGCGATTCTTTGCCATGGATGATATCATCCCGGTTTATCTTTGTTCCTTCCGGAAACATCCAGAGCGCGTTGATATAGGTATTCGGATCTTTACCGTTGGGAGCCGCTTTTATCAAAACCTGTATTTGTCCGTCGCCGTTGACGTCTTTCGCGTCAAAAGTAAATACCTGCGGTACATTTTTACCTTTCGCCGCCGGGTCGATGATACGATGGGACGTTCCTTCCACGTAAATATTCAGCATTCGTAATCCGGGCTGGCCATATCGTGAATCTGAAAATCCCAGGAAGATCTGTTTGCGGCTGTTTTTTGGGACCCGGATCAAATATTTTATCGGTCTGTTAGTGCCCCAGGCTACATCCCGGAAAGCGGGATCGATATTTGACGGGACATCAGACCAGTCCATCACATTTTCCAATCCGTATTTCCGAACTACTGGATATGGTTTTTTTGCATGATTATTTACTTTTGAATAGTTATCAACGATGGCAAAAGCATGTTCTATGACCGTTATGTTGGTGCCGGAAGATTTTGTGGTTACTAAAGGCACTTTGGGGTCCGGTAAATACTGCTCGGTACGCTTCAGATTTTGGCCTTTAACACCGATGGAAACGGTGGTCAGCGGAGTGGCATATGGGCCCGGACCGAAATTGTAGCAAAGAGCGCCATCCTGATTAACGAGGGTTTTCTGCCAGTCGTCGGGAAAACCGATACAGCTCATCCAGTGCGCCGGAGCGTATTGGAAATCTACCTTTTTTGACTGAGCATGGGTCGTTTTAGGAATGAAATAAAAAAGCAAGAAAAGTATTGGAAAACAACGACTTAGAAACGACTGATTATTTTTGGTATTCATAAATCCTCGTAAGTCTATGATAAGTAATAAAAAGATGCAGTCAGATAAACTAGATCAGCGTTTGTGAATACGTATTCAGAGGGCTGCGGTCTTTAAAATCAGGAGACAGTTTATGCATTCTGTCTCCTGATTTCTATTTTCTCTCTTCTAAAATCTCATTACTCAAGACTCAGGACTCACTTCTATATATTCCTCGGGGATATCGAGTCCGCGGGCTTTGAGTTCCGCTTTGATCTTCTCCATCGACTTGGTTTCGGAACGTTTTCCGAAATAAAACATGGATCCACCAAAAATGATCAGGATACTGCTCAATGCAATGAAAGTCATATCGTAGGTATTCTTTATTGGAGCGATGAAGATCATCAATACGAGTGCTCCAATTAGCATGGTAACCGAACCAACCAGTGGGAAAGTTGAACTTTCTTTACCCAGTCCGGTCGCGTAGACTTCTTTGACCACATCAACCGGTGTTTCAAGCCGCTTGAAGAATTCGGCAATCTGCTGTTTGTCTTTTTCGGTGTCTTTTGCGAACAGGATGGAACCAAAATAAGTTGTTGAGCCCAGGATTAATGATAATACGGCTAGAATGACTGTTTGTGTGTTGTTTAAATACGACATGCTTGGTAAATACCAGCCCAGGAAAATCAAAATAGATGCAAAGGCAGTCAAAGCAACCAGTTTGGTCTTGTTCGTTTTGTAAAGTTCGCCCAGATAATTGGCTGCAAACAGAATCGCAACGGTTGCTACCGTGATATAATAAATCTGGGGTCCGAATGTCCAGCCAAGCAGGAATTTGATGACAAGCCCGGCATAAAATCCCCAGAGGATGGAAACGAAGGCTCCCCATCGTGGAATCTTTTTGTAGAGCAGGCCGGCGGCTATCGGGATGTTGATAGGAATGTTCAACAAAGTGAAGAAAAGAATCATCAGATTGAAGATACCCATTTTACTATAGGCAAATCCTAATCCCAGAGAAATTACGAGGAAACCTAACAGCAGCGTCGTAATTTTCCCGGCGAAGTAAACCTGCTTGTCCGTAGCATCTGGTTTAAATGTATCTTTAAAGATATCACGCGCAAAGATGGCGGAAACAAGGTTGTAAACCGAACTCAACGCACTCATCGTTGCGGCCAGAAGGGCGGCGAAAAACATCCCGACCAATCCCTGTGGAAGTACTTTAAAAATTACTGCCAGAAATACGAGATCGCGAGGCTGATACACATGCTGGAAGAAAGGCACAACGGAAAGATCCGGCCAGACAACCCGGGCGACCAATGGCGGGATTCCAAAAATGAATGGAAAACTTAAAAACAGCACAGCAGATAACTTGCCAACTTTTTTTGCGTCTTTTTCATTGACTACGCAGAAGAAACGCTGAGCGCCGCCGGCCGCAATACCTACAGCAGTGACGATAAAAATACCTACGAGATAATTTCCATCATATTCCTGTCCCAGATACATGTGATGGAATGTTAAAGGAGGCAGTGAAGAAAACAAGTGATCCAATCCACCGCCAAGTTTAATACTCAAAGGCAATACCACAATCGAGATGGCAATAAGAATCACAAACTGAACGAAATCAGTGATACCAACAGCCCAGAGCCCGCCGGAATAGGTATATAATAACACGATGATACCAACCGCGATAATAATCGTTGCGATACTGAGTCCCATTGGAGGGGCCAGTAATTTGGCGATAGCGGCGATTTGCACACCGCCGGATAAGATGAAAACGGTGGCGATGGAAATACCCAGCAAGACCTGTGTCGGGTTATTGAATCGTGTATTGGTGTATTCCACAGGCGACATTACCCGGCTTCGACGCCAAAGCGCCGCTGTTATCTGTGAACCGACATAAAATGATAAACCGGAGATACTTAAATAGATAAGTGCAAAATATCCGGAACTGTAAATAAAACCGGCGGCTCCGGAAAAAATCCAGGCACTGAAATTGGTCATATATAATGATACACCGGAGATCCACCAGGGAATTTTGTTGCCGCCTGCAAAATAATCGTTTGCACTTCCCTGACGTCTTGAAAGGTAAACCCCAATCGCAAGCATCAAAATAAAATAGAAAATCACGACGATGTAATCGGCGAGGTATAGTTTGCCCATAATTTAAAATCCAATCATTTGTTAGTTAATATTACTCGACAGCAACCACTTACACGCAGAGGAAGCGCTTTCCAGTTAATAAAATATGTTTTATTGATAGATAAAATTGAAAGGTGAAATTTCACTCAGTCCTACTTATTAACAGTGTTACGTAAAATGTATATACATTCCCCTAAATAAAGAATGCCTAATTATGACACGCAGCAATTCTCAAAGGTTATCTGTCTGACACGACTATCTTCAAGAGATACTCTAAATACAAAATATTTGTATAATATTTTAAGCTTTTCTCCATTAAAATACACATTCTATTCGGAATAAATTCAGCAAATGGCATTATTGTCCGTTTGAATGGGATTAGCGCGGTTATTCTAACAAATCGGCCAGGAAAACAACAGGATGAATGACTTTATAATTACTGAACGACTGGATCTGATCCGTGCAGGAGGTACCGCTGGCCAAAACGGTTAGATTATCATTGGATTGACCTTCATCTATCTGGTGAATCAGTTGTTTTCCAAGATTCTCGCTGATATCGTAATAGTCCGATTTATAACCGAAACTCCCGGCCATGCCACAGCATTCAACATTCGATTCTCTCAGATCAAAACCAAGTTTTATGAGCAGCTCTCTTGTTGCTTTATCGGATTTCGTGGTTTTTTGCTGACAATGGCTGTGATAGAAAACCTGCATTTTTATTGGATCGGCTGGTGCGTGGAAAACATCGGAAGGCTCGATACCGGATTCTTCCAGGATTTTGAGCAGATATTCCAATGGCTCGTAGCTGTTTTTTTGAAGCTGTCCGAATAACTCCATATCGTCGATTAAGTGACGATAATCCGATCGGAACAATGCAAGAACACTGGGTTCGATTACGATGATATCCCGACCCTGGTCAATATATTGCTTCAGGTATTTAGAGGTTTCCCAGGCTTCTTTTTTTGCCGTCGGAATCATTCCCTGCGACAGGGCCGCGCGTCCTTCCGAAATGCAATCGCTTAATTCGATATCCAGTCCGAGTTTTCTGAAAATCTTCAGCACGGCAATCCCATTCTTCGGATGTCCGAAATTGGTGTATGGATCGGCAAACAGTACAGCCTTTTTAGAAATATTGAATTGAGTGCCAACAGGATAGCTCGTTATTTCGTTACGATATTTCGTTAACGGTTTGTCGGTAAATTCGGGCAGATTTCGCCGCTGATCGACACCGGCATATTTCTCCAGCATAGAACGGAATAAGCCATTCCGGTTCATACCGTTGGTTAATCCTGACCACTTACTGCCTTTGGTGGCAAACCAGAAATAATTGCCAAAAAACTGTTTCTGCAGTGAAGCTTTTTTGTCACCCTTTACTGTTGGAATAAAACCTTTAAAAATATAGGGTACCGGACCCGATTCCCCATTTTGTTGATTCAGGCGATGACGTAACACTTCGTTCAGCCAGGGTATATCAATTTTAACCGGACACTGCGGTACACATCGTGAGCAGCCCGAGCACAATTCACTGAAACGCGCTTTTTCAAGCCTGTCGGTTCCGGCGTGCCAGGCACCACCAATTCCACCGGTATAACATTCTCCCCCGAAGGCATGTCCGCCAACGGTTTGGAAATTTGCACAGGAATTCATGCAGGCACTGCAGCGGATGCAATACAAGGCCTCCTTCAAAACGGGATCTTCCCTCATATTGAATCGCCCGTTGTCGATCAAAACCAAATGAAATTCACGGTCCTCCACTTCCCGATCGTTAAAAGGAATCACGGGTACTTTCAGCGGAGGATTTATGAAATGGGTATAGGAAGTCAGGGGCTGTCCGGTTCCGCTTGCTGCCAGCAACTCGATAAAAACGGCCAAATCCTGGAATCGGGGAACCACTTTTTCCACACCGGCGACAGCAATATGAAGTGCCGGAAGGGTTGTGACCATCCGGATATTGGCTTCACTTTCAACCAAAGTCAGCGTGCCGGTATCGGCAGCCAGGAAATTGGCCCCTGTAATTCCGGCATCGGCCTTAAGGAATTTTTCCCGTAACTTTTTGCGGGCAAAAGCGGTGAGTTCCTCACCCGTCTCCAGTTTTTCATCGGTTTTGAAGACGCGGCGGAATAATTCTGAAATCCGTTCGCGGGTATAATGAATCGCCGGGGCAACAATATGGGAAGGTTGTTCATCGGCATACTGAAGGATAAACTCAGCCAGATCCGTTTCTACCACTTCAATTCCCGAGCCCTCCAGCGTATGATTTAGTTTAATCTCTTCAGAAGTGATCGACTTGCTTTTTACAACCGATCGAACCGAATGTTCCTGGCATATTTTGTTGATGTAGTGATCGGCGTCTTCCGCATCTTTAGCGAGGTAGAAATGCCCGCCTCTTTTATTAATATTCTGTTCTAATTGTTTTAACAATTCGGGAAGATGTTCAATCGCTTCTTCCTTAATCGTTCGTGCCCTTTGCTTTAGCTCTTCATAATCCTCAATTCCGGAGACGGTTTTGTACCGGTTGGCATTGAATGTTCCGGTATTTCTTCGAACAGCGTCGTTTTCCAGTTCAAGTGCCATTCTGATGGCCTTTTTTAGCGTTTTTTTATCGCTTTTATCAGCCAGATCCCTTGGTTTCCAATCCGTAGCTGTAGTAGAAATATCCATTATTTAAGAATGATTATATGAAGTTTTTCCGGACCATGTGCACCGCGTACCAATTTTCCCATATCAGCTGTGGCACTCGGCCCCGTGATAATGACAAAATCACGGGGAGTGCCATTGTTCAGAACCAAACCTTCTTTAAAAATATCCCTGGGTCGTCCGACGATTTTATTTGCTTCTATAACAGCAACATGTGTGGTAGATAGCAAACTTGCATGATTACTGAAACTGTCCGTCAGTTCCAGGCAAACAGAACCGGTTCTTGCGATGCCCGCAAAGACATCAGTTATGCCGATTTTCGATTCCGATAGCTGAATTTTATCAGGTGAATTAATGACTTTTGGATTTTTGAGAAAACGACTAAAAAGGTTCTCTGGTATTGAAGAGGGAGTAATACAGAGAATCTCATCAAATCCATTTGTCAGTTCATCCAGTGTATCTGATAAAGCTTCAGTAGTAGGTTCTATCGTTCTTACCGTTGCGCCGGCTATTTGGGCATTTTCGGTAAAGGTCGCAATTAAAGAATCTGATTCAGGCAAAATGTGTTTATAAATGTTTGGTTCAGGATGAGTATTCTTTAGCCAATTAATTTAAACGTAATTTTCAGCACCGAGTTTAGCAAGTAACTGCTTAAGATAATGAACATTTTTTTCGGATTGTTCAACCAGGGGCAGACAATGCGTTTCGATTGTAATATGCTTTACAACCTGATCATTCAAAAGGGCTTCAATTTGTCCGGGCCAGTCGATGATTCCTTCGCCGAGCGGCAGGCATTTAACAAGTCCGCCCAGCTTGGTGTCTTTGGCATGCACATTGACGATATATTTTTTTATGGCCTGATAACCATCGGGATAAACCTGTTCGTCTGCTCCGTAGGAATTGCATGGATCCCAGTTGGAACGTACTAGCGGATGTCCGACACGTTCAATAAATTTTGCGGTGTTTGTTCCTGTGTCACAAACAAAACCGGGTTCATTCTCAATAGCGATCATCATGTTTTCTTTTTCAACGATTTTAGCTGCTCTTTTCATGATCTCGACCCCTTTGGTACGTTGAGCTTCGATATCAGTGCCATCACTTTTGAATCCGAACACGATTATCATATTGCTGTTTACCCGTTTTGCAAATTCAATCGTTTTTGGCAGCAATACTTCCAGTTCATGATCAATACCGGGATCGGATACCGGCAATTTGAAAAGTCCGGGAGAAACGGCGGTAATAGTTAAAGCATGTTTGTTAATCGTTTTTAATACTTCTTCAATTTCTTGTTCGTCTACTTCGGGTATGCGTCCGCTTTTGAGGACCCGTATTTCATACTTTTTGATTCCCCATTTTAAACCGTATTGAACGGCTTCATTGAAGTCAGATGATATTTCATCGCTGGCGATTCCTAATTCCAAGGTACTCATGATATTCTCTTAATATAGATTTGCAATTTTAATGATTTTTACCCTCCTGTTTATCGAGGGGACACGACATATACAGTGATCAGTTAACAGTAACCAGAGAACAGTTATTGATGTTCAGATGCTTTTTTCTCAGATAAACAGGTACTGATAACTGTTTACTGCCAACTGAGAACTATAAATAATCTAATGTTTTCCTGAATATAAAAGATTTGGAAGATTATGAGTAATGAGGATTTTCTTTTAAGTGATATTTCTTGCTGATCATAAACCAATTGCCTCACCTTTCCAGGTGGGGGGAGCCAAAGATTTTATTTTCATATTTTATATTGTACTTTTTGCCCGAGTTGAGTATATAACAATAAAATCAGTCGTGAATGATTCGTCCATGCTAAACAAGGTTTTAGTGTCAAAACCTGTTTCTGTCTGGTAGTAAAAAGTTTTTGTGAACTTCAGCATCGGACCAATCGCAGAAATATAGTATTTATGGATCGCAAAAAATTTATTGGTTCATTAGCCGTCGGAGGTTTGGGACTGCCACTGGCATTCAAAGAAAATTTGGTTGGGAAAGATGATAACTCATTTGAGAAATCTGCATCCGATTTACCCGAAAAATCGACTTCTAATTATAGTATTCAACGTTTGCATCGTGACGCGCAGACAAATCCTGAAGGGGTTGAATATTATTTTTTAGGAAACGGCAAGGTTTCCGTAGCTTTGCAGCATGTTTCGGGGGAAGCGCTGAAAATGAATATGACGCCGATGGGTTTGTTAATCTGGAATCCTCAACAGTTTTCGCGCAAATGGAGTACGTATTTATTCCATCCCGAATGGGGTTTGAAACGAGAGATGCTTAGCGTTCGCGCAGGTGATAAATCATACCAAATCGATACGAAGAATCTTGAGGTTCATCGGCTTTATGAATCCGGTGTTCCTGTAGTAGAAGCTCGTTGGAAAGCGGGTCCTTATAATGTTTCCGAACGATATTGGGTATTGCCGGATGAGCCGGTATTGATTCGGGACGTGGAATTACATAATCCGACCCGGGAAGCGGTTCCCGTCTCGTTTTCTACAGCTCTGTATTATAATCACGCACTTTTCACTGATTTTCGGAGTGATACCGATTCATCTGCTCTGAAAGCCGACGGATATGGCCATATTGAGCTGTTTGCACAGCCGGAAGCTCGTTTGAATGATCGCTATTTATCTGTTGATGCGGGAAATGCAGCGCCTGGAAAATCGGCAAAAGCTTCCTTTGTATATGTCATCGATAAAAGTAAGGAAGATATCACTCCTCTGAATATCGGAGCCCAGTGGAATGCTTCCAAACGATATTGGAATGGTTTTACGGATGTAACAACGCCTGATGAAGGCTATAATAAATTATATCAGGCCGCCCGCGACGGTATGCGGGCTGCTGTGGCCGAATCAGGCCGTTTTGATGCGGGGATCTGGGAATATAACATGGAATGGACGATGGATTCTTCCATGGTTACCCTTGGTGCTATTTACAGCGGACAGTTTGAACTGGCGGAATCGTTGCTGGATAATATGATCACCCGGTTATCAAATAAAAAAGGGATTATGGCCCATGCCAGCCGGTTCCGTGATAATATGGAAACAGAATTGAATCAGCAGGGAGCACTGTTAGGAGTGTTATGGACCTATTGGGCATGGACCGGCGATATGGATTTGGTTCGTCGCCACTGGACACAGATTAAGAAAATTGCAGAATTTCCATTGACACCTAAATATCTGCATGAGTCCGGGTTGGTTCATGCTAATATCGAGTTTTTTGAACGGGGAGCCGGCATGGGAATATCTACCGGGTTTTGCGATATCTCATCAGTCATTTATTGCATGGGGACTGGAAAAAGCAGCTATCCTGGCCCGGAAAATTGGAGACCATGCATCGGCTAAACGCTGGAGTGATGCCGGAGCAAAGATGCATAAGGCTATGCTTCATCATCCTAAATTTTCGTTGATTAATAATGGCGTTTTCATAAAAAGAAGGCTGCTCGATGGAAGTCAGCAGTATATTCTCAAGCCTGAAGTTATCGGAACGGATAATTTGCCGGTGACATCCCCTTTGGCTACTCATAAAGAACCATTTTTGGATCCTGCGATGAGTTCGGTTTTTCCAATCATATTCGGACAAATCAGTCCCGATGATCCCGTTGCTAAAGCAACTATAAAGGAAGTCCGAAAATTGTGGAATAAACGAATTGGCGGGTACTATCGATATAATCCGGCGAGTGAGCCCGAAGAGCCCGGAAGCTGGGCATTCCCGACAGCGATTATTGGAAAAGCATTGGCCGAGATGGGTGATTTGAATGGCGTACAGGAGGTTATGGATTGGTTTCTGAATATACAGGGTGCTGCCGGCGGATCCTATTTTGAATTTTATTCAGATCAGCCACGCCCGGTTCCGCCATTGCCGCCACTTGGCATTCTCGTCTGGGCATGGGGAGAAATATCCAATTTATTCGTTCAATATCTGATGGGAGCGAGAGTCGATAATGAGGGTGAACGCCTGATTTTTAAACCGCATCTGACTCCAAAATGTGGTCAGATTAATGGGAAGCTCAAATTCAGAGGAAAAACGATTGAAGTGAACATTCAGCGCAAAGGCGGAAAACAAAAAGCCGTTTATAATGGCAGAGATATAAAATGGACTTCCGAAGGTTTTGTGTTGCCGGAAAATGTAGAGGATGGGAAAATCACAATAAGTGTTTGATACTAAGAAATATAAAAAGGTTAATCGTGTAGAAAGGAATAATAATATGAGTAATGAAATGTTTGATAGGGTTTACCCGGTCGCATCAGATAAGATCAAATTTTTTCGGGAAAATGGGTATGTGGAATTCGATAATGTTTTGACGATGGAGGAGGTTGAGGCTTTACGGGTTGATATGGGACATGCCATGAAGGAGAAAAAAGGTTTTGCCAGGGATTTGGCAGCCGGTGAAGGTGAAGCGGGTTCTTCTAAAAAAGACAAGATTTTACAGATGCTCAATCTTTGGGAAAACTACCCGGTTATTGAGAAATACGTCAAAAGCGGTTTGACAGCCCGTTTAGCCAAAGCCCTTACCGGCAGTGATCATATTCATTTATTTCATGACCAGGCCTTGATTAAGGAACCGGGGCCCAGTGCTCCGTCGCCGTGGCATCAGGACCAGCCTTATTGGCCATCTAAAGAACCCGGAATGCTCTCCTGCTGGATGGCACTTGATGACGTGACTGTCGAAAGAGGCTGCATGCAGTTTGTTCCCGGATCTCATAAATGGGGCGAGTTTGAGCCGATGTCGTTTACAGGAAAAGCCGATGCCCTGAAAGATGTGCTTCCGGACGAATTAAAAGCAAAATGGAAATCCGTGCCGGTTGAATTGAAAGCCGGAAGTTGCACCTTTCATCACGGACTGACATTTCATTATACCAATGCGAATACCACCGATCTGATTCGACGTGCGTTGGTGGTCATTTACATTCCGGACGGAGTCAATTTTGCCGGTGACGAGAAAATGGAGGGCCCATTGAGTAATACGATTACCAGCAAAAAGGGCGAGCCGCTGCGGGGATCAAAATTTCTGGAACTGGCCTGATTGAATTGAAATATGGTTTAAAATTCCACTTAAGTATGAATTGAAACATTTCAGCTTAAAACATAGAGCCCGGAAATTTTTTAAAATTTTGGTTTGGTCGCCAATGCTGTTCCACTTTGCCCTGGCGGGTGGAACGGCATTTTGTCAGAACAATCCAAAATATCGAATAACTCTTGATAATGGAATCATAAGATTGCAGTGGAATGGATATCCAACTCAAGGCTTATATCTCGAAACAAAACTTTCCAATGGGAAATGGGCCAAAACAGGTCGGTTAACAGGCAAAAATATAGCGGATGTTCAGTTCTTCGCAAATTCAAACCAGGTCCCGTCAGATACTGCTCAATGGTTAGTAAAAAAGACGGGTTCTTATTCTTTAAAAATGGTTACCTATCTTGGTAACCGGCAATTTATCAGGAACGTATATCTTAGCCGGGATTCTGCACTCATACATGTGTCGGTTCAGATCCATTTGAATGGCGAAGAAATAACCGATCACATTCTGGATAACTGGATTTTCAATTCAAGTAAAAAGCCGGATTTCATCTGGGTGCCGAATCTGCGTCCCGGACCCGATATGGTAATCGGGGATCATGTGTTTCGTTCCCCGGCAATCATCCTGAAAAATGCGGATCAATGGATTGTGATGATTCCAAATTTAGATACACTGGCCGTATTGAAACGCCAGAATCTGACCAGTATGAACCTGGATATCAAAGATCATCCGCAACCGTTATTTTCTTACGGATTTAAAGCTTATACCCCCATTCCGCACACCTATTACCGCCATGCCGATTCAAGCCAGCTCACTTTGAAAGCCGGCAATTATTCCTATGCTTACGATTTGCTGGCAGGGGGGAATCAAACGCGTACAAATGTTCTGAAGACTGTTACGCATTATTTATGGAATCGGTATGCTGCAAAATATACGAAGAGTGTTCTGCCCCAGACGATCCCGTTTTCAAAATACGCTCATTATTCTTATACAACTTTGGATAGTATAGGGCAATTTGTAAACTTCAACATTAATAACATTGAGGTTGGTGCATACAAAGGGATTGATCATGGGGGTTATTTTCGATTGCCATATCCCATCATCTGGAATCAGGATTGGTTTAATGTGCAGCGCAGCGCGTACGGATTACGTTATTACGGCGAATTGCTACATAATTCAAAATGGATCAGGCAGGCAAACCTGATTACGAAATTTTCACTGAATTCTCCCCGCAGAGACGGACTTTTCCCGGCTATCTATGATTATAAAAATGGAGAATGGATTGGTTCGGTTCCCCGGTTGAATGGCGGGAAAAACAGGATCCATACATCGAATTCGGCCTGGACCACTTACTGGTTGTTAAAGTGGTATGAAGATTTTGACAAAAATCCTGAAATTTTAAAAAATGCCAATCAATTAGGCCGTTTCCTTGTGGAAAACCAGTTAAAATCAGGAGCCATTCCTTCCTGGTTCATTCTGTCTGAAAATAAGAAGCAAAAGCCTGTGGCTGTTCAGACATTGAAAGTGTCTGCCGAAACAGCCGGTTCCGCTTTATTATTCGGTGAGTTATTCAGCATTACGAAAGATGACGTTTATAAATCCGCATTGATTAAATCAGCTGACTTTTTAATACATGATGTCTTGCCGGATATGAAATTCTGGGATTTTGAAACGTTCTGGTCCTGTTCATGGAAACCACTGGACATGCATGATCCCTATACCGGTGTGCTTCCACAAAATAATTTTTCAATTTACTGGACAGCCAAAGTACTGCTGGATGCATATGCCATAACCCGTCAGAAGAAATATTTAAACAGTGCGGAAGAAACGCTGGCTATCCTGAGTTTATATCAGCAGGTTTGGAACCCGCCATATTTGAGTTTATATACTTTCGGCGGTTTTGGTGTGATGAATACCGACGGGGAATGGAATGATGCGCGACAGGCCGTATTCGCCCCACTATATTTACAAGCATATCAACTTACCGGTGATAAAGAATATTTCGAACGGGGCATTGCGGCACTACGTGCTTCGTTTGTATTAATGTCGATCCCGGAAAATAAAAAAGTGGGACCCGATACCTGGAAAGCATATCCTGTGGGTTTAATGCCTGAAAATTTTGCTCACGGGGGGATTAACGGGACATATGGGCGTTCCGACACCGACTGGGGTGAAGCTGGTGCACTGGCAGCTTCAGCTTTTATTACAAATCATTATGGAGATGTTTATATTGATGTCGGTCACAATAATGCATTTGGCATTAACGGTTGTCGTGTCGAAGAATTTAAGAAAAAGGGTAACCTGGTTATGCTCAAAATAAAAGAAGAATTGGGCTATGCCCGAAATATCGTTTTAAAAGATAATAATGGTAAACGATATAGTAAGTTTATCGGCGCCAATGCATCTGCCACCTACGAATTTCACATTTAAAAATCATAAAATATTCAAAAAAAAGCACTGATACATGAAATCATCTTCGATTAAAACAACTGTAGTAGGAAGCTATCCGGTATTGGATTGGCTGGTAGCTTTACCGAGTCAACAAGCACTAAGAGACGCTACATCCGTGGTTTTAAAAACCCAGGAAATGGCCGGAATTGATGTTATTGCCGACGGTGAGTTATACCGGTTTGATATCAACCATCCGGAGACAAACGGAATGATTGAGTATTTCGTTAAACCGCTTGGAAATGTCCGGAGTGACATCAGTCTGGCTGATATGAAAGCATTCCAGGAAAAAGTAGGGATGGGTTTCCGGGTTCGTCCGGCTGCTGTTGTGGAAGGTGAAATCAATGCCGGTACGCTGGATTTGGTAGATGATTACAAACGTGTCCGAAATTTGACAGGAGCCCCGCTTAAGTTTACGCTTACAGGTCCTCATATGTTGAGCAAAACCCTGTTGGATCACCATTATAAAAGTGTGCCGGAGTTGTCGAATGCGATCGCCGGCGTTATGGCAGAACAAGTTGCTGAAATTGATGCTGAAATCGTTCAGATTGATGAAGCCAATCTTCCGGGTTCGCCGCAGGAATCGGACTGGGCGGCTGAAGCCATAAATATTGTTCTGGATGCCGTTCCGAATACTCCTGCTGTACATTTATGCTTTGGCAACTATGGCGGACAGTCCATTCAAAAAGGAACCTGGGGCGCTTTGATCAACTATATGAATAAGATTCATGCCGATCATATGGTGTTGGAATTTGCTCATCGCGGCTACAAAGAGCTGGAATATTTCAAAGATTTACGGGAAGATATGGGCATCGGACTTGGTGTGGTTGATATCAAATCGACTGTGATCGAGACACCGGAACTGATTGCCCAGCGAATTGAAGAAGCTGCTAATATTATTGGCGAGGAACGGATCAAATACGTTCATCCCGATTGTGGTTTCTGGATGCTGAAACGAAATATCGCCGACGGAAAAATGCGATCCCTCGTAAAAGGACGCAATTTATTCCTCGGATTGGATTGATTGTTATAATTACAACGATATATCGTTGTATCTGGCTACGTATTTTTAGAAGATAGGACTAAAATGATACCAAATATGAACGATGGTTCGGATCGATCACCGTATCTCCGAACCGATATATGCTATTCTAATGTTACAAGCCTGCCGGAATATTCAAGCGGTCCGCATGGTGACGATAAATCGTTGCATCGGGCCGTGAAAGAAGCCGGATACCAGGGAATTCAGGATGGAGACCCGGTTTTGTGCCGTGAACTCGGATTGGGTTTTACCATGACCGGGCGCATTGTCGATGAAAAGGACGCAGCAGAACTGGCGCAAAAAGGTGTCGACAACGGTGCGGAATGTGCCACGGTTCATCTGGGATGGGGCACAGACGATGACGTTACCATCGACCGTTTGCTGGAATCGGTTCTTAAGGCTTCTGCAAAATTTAATTTTCCGATATACATTGAAACGCACCGGGCTACAGCAACGCAGGATATGTGGAGAACCGTGCAGATGACCTATCGTTTTCCTGAAATTCGTTTTAATGCCGATTTTTCCCATTGGTATAATGGCCAGGAAATGATTTATGGCGATATCAACTGGAAATTTGATTTTCTCGCACCGGTTTTTGAACGGGTACGTTTCTTTCACGGACGTATTTCTGCTCCCGGTTCTATACAGGTCAATATCGGAAACGGAACCGGGCAGGAGAATGTGAATCATTTCAAAGAAATGTGGACCCGCAGCATGATAGGTTTCCTGAAAACAGCAAAAAATGGTGACTATATCAATTTCGCACCCGAGTTGTTGGGACCTGAAATTAGCTATGCCCGTCTTATACCGGAGGGAACAGGAAATTGGGTGGAGGAATCCGACCGGTGGAAACAGGCTAAAGTTTATAAAAAAATTGCCCTTGAATGCTGGGAAGAGGCAAAACGCCGAAAATAATAGTTAAGTGTCAATAATTTAACATGTTACATGAGGGGAGTATGAAAATTCGTTATAGTATTTTCATTGTGTTGTTTTCAATTGGTTTTGCTGTGAATGCATCTGCACAGGAGTCCTTTAACGGACTTCATGTCGGCATACATAATTTATATATGCTGTCAAATGCCCAAACGCGATCCATCGGCCCGGAAAACAGGACCGGTGCCAAAGGTAAAGGGGGTATGGCAACGCTGGAAAACGGATCGGCGACAAATGCTGCCCGGGAATTGGGTCAGGGATGGAAAGTAAATCCGTATATCGTGATACAACCGGGAAAGACGGATACCCTGGCTGATATTGAAGATTCCGGGGCTATTCAACATATCTGGATGACCCCTTCGGGTGCATGGCGTTCTGAAATTCTTCGCATCTATTGGGATGGTGAGAAAACACCATCTGTTGAAGTACCCGTCGGTGATTTCTTTGCGTCAGGCTGGCAAAAATTCAAACAGATATCATCTTTAGCGGTAACCGTTAACCCCGGAAGCGGACTAAATTGTTACTGGGTTATGCCATTTCATAAAAAATGCGTAATCACCATGGAGAATACAGCCGAGAAACATATGGTTCTCTACTACCAGATCGATTACACTCTAACAAAGGTACCTAAAGATGCCGGGTATTTTCATGCCGAATTTCACCGGGAAAATCCCGTTCCTTATAAAAAGGATTATACGATCGTCGATCATATCCGGGGTAAAGGTCAATACGTAGGCACCTATATGGCTTTTCAAACAACCAGCAATGGATGGTGGGGAGAAGGTGAAATAAAATTCTACATTGATGGTGATACCAAATTTCCAACCATCAACGGAACCGGTACGGAGGATTATTTTTGTGGTTCCTATGGCTTCATGGCCCCGGATAAAACGGGTAAACGTGTCTACACTGATTTCACTACACCCTATGTTGGATTTTCAGTTATCAGGCCGGAATTACCAAATCAAACGGAAACGCGGTTTAATTTATATCGATGGCATATCACAGATCCGGTCCGTTTCAATCATGATCTGAAAGTGACGATACAAGACCTGGGCTGGCAAAGCGGTGGAAGATATCGTCCACGCCAGGATGATATCGCTACGGTAGCGTACTGGTATCAGACTGAGCCGCATAATCCATTACCGCCCCTGCCCGGTAAAGATGTTCTGGAGATTCATTAGAAAAAAAGAGTGGTTATATGTAACGAAAATATTTAACCCTTTATCCCGAAGTCGTGTTCACAAAAACGTTAAAAACCCTGATAATTGTAGTGATTCCTATGGCATCGCTTCTTAATTCCTGTGGTGGTTCGACACAAAAAAAAGCATCTTCAGACTCTTCTCAGTCTCAGGTCTTTAAAAAAGGAACATTTGGTCATGCGGTTGATTTTCTAAAAAAATACACCGGCGTGATAGTTCTTCGCAGTCCTGATTCTCTCGGACAAGTTGTTATTACTCCGAAGATGCAGGGGCGTGTCATGACCAGCACTGTCGACGGAGATAATGGCAAGAGCCTGGGTTGGATTAATTACGATCTGATTCGCTCCGGGAAAACAGAAAAGCATTTTACTCCTTATGGCGGAGAAGATCGATTTTGGCTGGGTCCGGAAGGCGGACAATATTCGTTGTTTATAAAGCCGGGAACAAAAATGGTGTTCGATAACTGGTTCGTGCCTGCCGCTTTTAACACGGAACCCTGGAACCTGGAATCCGAGAAAGACGACGAAGTTATTGTTGGGAAAAAAATGCGATTGTCCAATTATTCCAAATACACGTTTGATATCACGGTGAAAAGGACTATTCGTCTATTGGATAAGGGACAAATCGAACATTTCTTAAATATTGAAGTTCCTTCCGGAGTGCAGTCTGTTGCTTATGTGTCCGAGAATATTATTACGAATTCAGGTAATAATGCCTGGACCAGGGAAACAGGAGCTCCGGCTATCTGGATATTAAGTCAGTTTACCCCATCATCGAATGTCACAGTGGTTATTCCGTACAAACAGGGTTCGGAGGATAAATTGGGTCCTGTTGCAACGAAGACCTATTTCGGTACGTTTACATCGGAACGGCTGAAAGAAGAGAATGGCATCATTTATTTCAAAATGGATGGAAAAAAACGTCTGAAACTGGGGATATCACCAAAGCGATCGATGGGAATAGAGGGAAGCTACGATGTCGCCAATAATATTTTGACGATTATGAGTTATAATCAGCCGGAAGATAATAATGCCTATATGAATCAGCTATGGGAACATCAGAAGCACCCCTTTAATGGTAATGCCGAGTTTGCCTATAATGACGGGCCGTTAGAAGACGGAAGTCAGCTTGGGCCCTTTTTTGAGATGGAAAGTACTTCACCCGCGGCATTTCTGAAACCAGGTGAATCAGTTACCCACGATCATCGCATATTTCACTTTTCAGGTAGCGAGGAATCCTTGAATAAAATTTCGGAAAAAGTACTCGGAGTGAGTATTCAACAAATAATTGCTGCATTTAACAATTCACAAAAATCCTGACAGCTCTATTGTCTTTACTATTTAGGCATATGGTATGGATATCATTCATTTATCAATAATTGACTGGGCGATTTTCCTGGTTTATATCGGTTTTGTTGTGGGGCTTGGTTTTTATCTAAGACGTTTTACAAATACCGATAACGACTTTTTCCTGGCTGGTCGTAAAAACAGTGCTTGGGTTACGGGAATCGCTTTCATGTCCGCTAATATGGGAGCCATGGAAGTAATTGGCTATGCCGGGCAAACCGTAAAATACGGAATGTTTGCTGCTCATTTTTATTTGATTGGAGCTATTCCGGCAATGTTATTCCTGGGGGTATTTATGATGCCCTTTTATTATAAGCATAAGATCAAATCGATACCGGGATATCTGAAAGAGCGATTTGATGAAAAAACCAGGCTTTTAAATGCAATTGCATTTACTGTCATGATGGTCCTGGTTTCGGGTATTGCTTTATATGCCCTGGCACTGGTACTGCATACGTTTGTTGGCTGGAATTGGGATCTTTGTATTTGGCTTTCTGCGGGTTTGGTGGCCCTTTATATAACCTTAAGCGGATTATTATCGGCCATGTTTACCGAGATAATGCAATTTTTCCTCATTTGGGCCGGGATATTATTAATTCCCATTTTAGGAATCATTGATCTGGGCACTCCGGCCGAGATTATGCACCACATACCTGAGATGTACACACATATCTGGTCAACGGCAGGTGCACCGGAAAATAATCCGATGATGGTAACCTGGGCTGGCTTGGTTCTTGGCCTTGGCTTTTCAGTTTCATTCGGATACTGGACGACAGATTTTCTGATTATTCAACGTGCTTTTTCCGCCAAAGACCTGCGATCGGCAAGAATGACCCCTATTATTGGCTCCTATTTTAAATTATTGCTGGGTTTTGCGGTAGTGGGATCGGGCATGGTGGCATTGGCATTGTTACATGATCCACATAGTGGTTTTGCGCTGCTAAAAAACGGGAATTCAGTTAATTACGATTCGGTAATTCCCCTATTGATGATACGATATTTTCCATCTGGGATGATTGGATTGGGAGTCACGACATTAGTCGCCATGTTTATGGCAGGTCAGGCTGGTAATATGAGTGCCTTTAATGCAGTTTGGACATACGATATTTACCAATCCGTGATCAATAAGGAAGCTACAAAAGATGAATTGCTCAGGATGGGACGTATCGCAACGGTTGTAGGCATTTTGTTGAGTATCGCAGCGGCTTATTGGGCACGAAGCATGCCAACAATCATAGATTTCCTGCAGGCGATTGTATCATTTATTCTGGCACCTACGGCTGCTATCATATTGCTTGGCATGTTTTCAAAAAGAATTACGGCGGATGGTGCCTTTTGGGGAATGCTCATTGGGATGGTCAGCTCTCTGGCTATGTTCCTGGCTTTGCAGTTTGGATGGATTACACCGAGCGCCATTACCCCGACGGCTCAGGCCAGTGTGATGGCGGCTAATTTTTGGCGGGCATGGTGGGCTTCGGTCATATCAGGAGGCATTGCAATTTTTGTGAGTTTCTTTACAACCCCGCTCTCCGAAGAAGAACTTAATGGACTGGTCAGACAATTTTCAGAAAAAATCGAAACCAAAGAATACAAGTATTATCAGAAACCGGAATTTTGGGCCGGAATTACATTTGTAATCTTTATCGTTTTGAATATTTACTTCTGGTAAAACCAGAATTATTTAAAAACCGAAGGCAAATACAAAATGATACCAGTCGTCTTTTAAAAAAATTAATAACCAATAGCGGAAAAATGCTATGAATATGGAACAAAAAGGGATGAGGCCAATCTGGTATTTTGTAGGTTATCTATTATCCATTATTGGCTCACTCATCGTATTAGCCGGTGTTATCAACCTGTTTTACAATCTTCCGGGAACATCCGTTCTCGAAAGCGTTCATCCTGATTTGTGGTGGGGTGGACTGATAACATTAATCGGCTTACTCTACATATGGAAGAATCGAAATAAGTATATATCGTGATTTCTATCTGAATCAGAGTTTGAGATCTATTCAAGAGAATTGAAGAATATTTTCATCAAAATTAGTAACAGGGGACATATATGACATTTGAAAAATCAGAACCAAATGAACGTTTGATTGGGATTATTCCCAAAGTTGGAATACGTCCGGTTATCGATGGACGCAGAAAAGGAGTACGGGAGTCGCTTGAAAATCAGACGATGGAAATGGCAAAAAAAGCCGCGGCTTTTATTACAGAAAATATAAGGCATGCCAATGGTTTGCCTGTGGAATGTGTGATTGCGGATACTTGTATTGGAGGGGTGGCTGAGGCTGCAATGGCGGCTAAAAAATTTGAACAGGCAGGCGTTGGCGTTTCGTTGTCGGTAACAAGAAGCTGGTGTTATGGTGCTGAAACGATGGATATGCATCCGTGGTATCCCAAAGCCATATGGGGATTTAACGGGAGTGAAAGGCCCGGTGCGGTCTATCTGGCGGCGACAAAAGCGGCGCATAATCAAAAGGGGTTGCCGGTATTCGCTATTTATGGGAAAGACGTACAAGACAAAGATGATTTTGAAATTCCGGAAGATGTTCAGAAAAAAATATTGCGCTTTATTAAAGCAGGGCTTACGCTTGCCGAAATACGTGGTAAATCATACCTGGCAATAGGTTCCGTGTCTATGGGTATCGCCGGATCGATGATAAATGAGGATTTTTTTGAAGATTATCTGGGAATGCGATGCGAACAGGTTGATATGTCGGAAATAACACGCCGGTTTGAGGAAAATATTTACGACAAAGAAGAGTTCAAACATGCCATGCAGTGGGTAGAAATGTATTGTGAAGAAGGTGATCGATCCCAACCCTTCCGATAAACAGTTCAACCGTAAGAAAAAAGACGAGGTCTGGGAGATGGTTGTAAAAATGACCTTAATCTTTCGCGATCTTATGGTTGGGAATCCCGCTTTGAAGGCCATTGGTTACGAGGAAGAATCGCTGGGGCATAATGCGATAGTTTCCGGTTTTCAGGGTCAAAGACAGTGGACGGATCACTTCCCGAATGGTGATTTCCCTGAAGCTATTTTAAATTCGTCCTTCGACTGGAATGGCATCCGGGAACCTTTCATTGTAGCAACGGAAAATGATACTCTTAATGGCGTCTGTATGCTATTAGGGCATTTATTAACCGGAACTGCCCAGGTATTTGGAGATATTCGCACCTTTTGGAGTCCGGAAGCAGTGGAACGTGTTACCGGAAAGAAATTGACAGGAAAAGCTCAAAATGGATTTATCCATTTTATTAATTCCGGATCAGCTGCTCTTGATGGTTCAGGATATCAGTCTCATGATGGGAAACCGGTGATGAAAAAATATTGGGATATCAACCCGGAAGATGTTGAAGCCTGTCTCAAAGCAACAAAGTGGTGTCCGGCAAATCATGAATATTTCAGAGGTGGAGGCTATTCGTCCAATTTTCTGACAAAGGGAGATATACCAGTTACCATGAGTCGCATAAATTTAGTAAAAGGAGTCGGTCCTGTACTACAGATTGCGGAAGGCTTCACTGTTGATTTACCTGATGATGTTCATAACATATTAGATCAGAGAACCGATCCCACGTGGCCGACAACATGGTTTGTTCCCCGGCTGACAGGCCAGGATGCTTTTGCCAGTGTTTATTCTGTTATGAATTCCTGGGGATCCAATCATGGCGTTTTGACTTACGGACACGTGGGTGATGAATGGATTACACTGGCCTCTATTTTACGTATACCGGTGGCTATGCATAATGTGCCCGGGGAAAGAATCTTCCGGCCCGGTGTATGGGATTCTTATGGTTCTATGGAGTCTGACGGGGGCCGATTTCAGGGCTTGCAAAAATTATGGGCCTGTTTTTGGGAAAACCAGGTATTAAAGATAAATAAAGCGAATTATAACAGTACGGACGTAGCATGCTATGTCCGTACTTGCAGCTCTAAAAATCATATACTAAGCTCCAGGCCGCCTCTTCTTCGGGAAGTAATGTTTTTTCAAAAAAGGGTTCCGTTGAAAAGGTTCGTTTATTTGCCCATAAAGCCAGCTTCAACATGGGAAAATCGCCCTTCATTGATATAGATTGGCCGGATGGGTGGTATATCCTTGCATCCATTATTATTCCCGGATACATCGTTTACGAGTTCGTAATGTCCGGCCTCCCAGTCGTGATCCGGTTTCATTTTCAATATGCCTTCTTCAGAAAGTGAAAAACCGGGATTTGGATTAAGTGAAGTTTTGAAATCAAAAGTACCGCAATCTCCGTTTTGGTTTGGCTGGAAAAAAGGGTGGGCAAACCATCGAAATGGCATTTCAATATTTGACAGATTCTGAAGTTTGGTGCTTATCTTTACGCTGTTTTCATTCAATGAAACCTGTCGTGTCATTTTATATGACCATTGATTATGATTAAAAACGGTCGTCATACGAACAGACTCCGTCGTCAGTTCAATATCCCATTTACAGAATTCGAGTACGGCATCTTTCTTCCTCATTTCATGGATATCATGATGATATTTTATCAAACCCACACCAAATATGATAAGGGGATCGCCATCTGAGATATCATCTTGTAAAAGGGTAGCCTGAAACACTTCAGGGAGTCCCTGCCCGTCAGAAACAGGAGGGAATTCGGCAGGATAATAGGGTCCTGCCAAAAGAGGACCGATGTCTTTCTTATCAACCTGGTAAATATATCCTCCGGTGCAAAAACGAGGGCCAAGCCGATCGAAATCCGAAACCGGATCAATAAGATGCACCGAAAGCACATCGTTATTTAAATACAACAAGATGACACGATTTTAGGATTAATCTTGTATAGTTAAAACCTGAAGCTTTTCTCAGTAAACTGAATACAAATACAATTAAAACGGAGAGAGTTCATCAACACTTTTACCAGCAATACGATTGATGATTTCCTGGGTCTCTTCCTTTATTTTTTCGATGTCACGTGCGTCATTTTCAAGCAGTTTATCGAGCCATTGTTTTCCGTATTTCACATGGTTGATTTCATCGGACCAATCGTGATCGGCAAATAACTGGGAGCGAAAATCTCCGGCTTGCGTATATTCTCGGAACCGTGGTTTTTTCCTTGGCATGAAATGCGGTTCGAGCATCATCGTAAGGTAACATAACCGGTTGATAAGCGGCATGGAGAGGCTGAACTTGAAGAGCGTTTGATTGCAGCGATCGGGAGCCAGTCCCAATTCTTTCAGGCGTACGGCACCGAATTCGGAGTGACGCGTTTCATCCCAGAATTGACGTGTAATATCATGAATAAGTCCCCACGGCATATTCTTATCAAAAGAATCAAATACGATGGTTGCCGCCATTGATGCCGCATAAACCTCGTTGAAAAAAACACGGAATTGTTCTGTTACGGATTCAGTGAAAGATAATTTTAATTTCTTTTCATGAGCCATTAACGGCTTGTCACTAATGCGATCATCGAAGACGATATTATCGGGCATTTTAAAAGGAACCAATTCTTCATAACTCGAATCGTTAGTATTAAGATGAGTACTCTTGCAAAGGATTCCACCGATATCAGCCAGCATATATTCCAGAAACTGAGCCCATTTAGTTGAGCTTTGGGGATCGGGATCTTGATCCAAAACAGCCAGAGCCCATTGGATTTGGTCTTCGATTTCCGGGATGATCCGTTTTATCAAATAGATATCAGCCGCATTAGCTGATGAATCGCATTTGGTTACGGTTTCACGGTAAAATTCCAAAAGCGCTTTTTTTAAAACTAAGTACGAACCCCGGATGAAGGCATATTGATTTGGAGCATCCAGTACCGTTTTGACCCATTGTTCCAATGAAGGATCGATGTTGATGTCGGCATGTCCGCCACGTAATAGATCCAGTCGTTCACGGATCCAGTCGGTGTGTTCGGCATGATTCCAGGCATGATATCCGAATTTATGTTTGTATTCGTAAGCAGGGGCTGCAACAAACCAACCTGTGAGGTGTTTAATTGACATTCTTTCGATAAATTCGGCACGGCGCAGACGATCGACAAGCTCAAAAACTCCAAAACCTTTTTTCATATCATAGTTTGCGTTTGGTTCCAAAATGATTCCCTTACATCTTAAAATCTGAAAATAATATATTAGATTACAGCTTCGCCGCAATTCCAATGGTTTGCAGATTTATGTAACTAAAATAAACTGCAATTAAGTTAAGATTACAAACTTAATTCGAAAGAATTCCTAAATAAATCACATAATTATTGAAGAATACGAATTAAAGTGAATCCTGTTGCACCGGTACATAAAATTACCGTTCGCCATCACTACTAAAGTGTTTAAATATCGGGGATTTTCTGGTCAAAAAACGAGCAGAGATCCTCCCATAAGATCTCTGCCAGTATTAAGATTATCGCATAAATGCGTCGATCAAACCACCATCTACATTGATGATTTGACCGGTGGTTTTGCTAAAACGATCGGAAAGCAGGAGATAGATTGCCTCAGCCTGATCTTTGGGCGTAATCGGTTGTTTCGTTAGTGTTCGCATGGCATAAAAATTAGCCAGTTTGGAACGAAGCGTCTCCGTGTCTTCATTATCGTTGTATTCAATATTGTATTTTGAAAGTGAAGCCATAACCCGATCACGCGGGAACATCGAACTGCCTTCCACGACGGTTGCAGGTGCAACTCCGTTAACCCGGACCAAAGGTGCCAGATCGATGGCCATTTCCCTGATTAAGATGATCGGCGGCCGCTTTACTGGCATCGTATGCAAAACTGCCCCGTTTCGAAACAACCCCGTTGACACTGGTTGTGACAACAGCGCTTCCGGATAGCTGCTGTTCCTTCCAAATTTTTGCAGCTTCATCCATCACGAAATAAGGTCCGGTAGCGTTGATAGCAAAACTTTTAGTCCAGCCGTTGTCCGGTGTGTGTCCATTCGTATCGGGGCTCACATAAATGCCGGCAGTCACGGCCACGGAATCCAGTCCGCCATAGGCCAAAAGGATTTGCGACAGGGCTTTGTTGATGGAATTACGATCCGTGACATCGCAGCCAAGGCCGATGACATCCCCGGAACCACTGATACCGGAACCGGCTACGCCTATTCCCATCCCGATTTTATCCAGGATAGATTTCGCAGTATCTTTCGCGCTTCCTTCGTTCAAATCCAACGCCGCGACGGTGGCTCCGTCACGAATCAATCGATCTGCCAATTCTCTGCCAATACCGCTTCCAGCTCCGACGACAGCCACTATTTTACGCGCCATTTCTTTTTCGGCTGGCATGCGTTTAAGCTTGGCCTCCTCGAGGAGCCAGTATTCAATATCAAAAGCTTCCTGGCGGGGCAGGGCTGTGTATGTAGAAACCGATTCGGCTCCTTTCATTACCAAAACAGCAGCGTTATAAAATTCGGCTGTAACCCTCGATTCACTCTTGTTTTTTCCCCAGGTTATCATGCCGATTCCGGGGATTAAAATTACGGAAGGAAATGAAACGCGAATAGCCGGGGAATTGGAATGTTTATGTTCCTCGTAGTATGCTTTATAGTCTTTTTGATACTGTTCGAGCCCGGCTTCCAATTTGTTTTTTAAATCCGACAAATTCGAACTTTGAGGAATCCAGTCGACATAAAGAGGTTTAATTTTGGTTCGCAGAAAGTGATCCGGACACGAGGTTCCGAGCTCTGCCAAACGGGGAGCGTCATTTGAGTTTATGAAGCCAAGAATTTCTTTGCCAAAATCTACGGTGCCAATGAAGCGTTTTTCAACACTTACTTTTCCCCTCAGCCATGGCAGGATTCCAGTCAGGATATTAGTACGATCGGCATCGGGAAGAGAATCGTATTTGGCGCCACCAAAAGTTGAAGCACCTTTGTCGTGTTCGGCAAGATAGGCGGCTGCTTTATCGATAAGCTGAAGGCTCAGATGATAACATTCTTTATCGTCATCGGCCCAGTTGATCAACCCATGTCCGCCGAGCATCACTCCTTTGGCTTCAGGGTGCTTTTTACAAATTTCCTGAAGGGTCAATCCCAGTTCAAAACCGGGACGCTGCCAATCAGTCCAGATGACTTCGTCCCCATAAATTTTTTCTGTCAGTTCCTTGCCATTTCCGGCCGTTGCCAAAGCGATACAGGCCACAGGATGCGTATGGTCGACATGCTTATGCGGGATAAAACTGTGAAGTGGAGTATCAATGGACGGGGCGCGGCTGTTTAAGTTGAATGTACAATGTGTGTACATGCCAACCATTTTGTCTTCGGCCGGTGTCTTCGGTCCGCGAGATTCCATTTTGGCATATATGGACTGTAAATCAAGGAGCCGCTTTTGATAAAGAGAAGCAAAGTTCTCTTTTTTCGACGTTCTCAAATCTCCGCCGGAGCCTTTAACCCATAACACTTCTACGGATTCACCGGTAATAGGATCCGTTTCCTGAAGTTTTGCAGAGGTGTTACCCCCGCCGGTATTGGTAATTCTCCAATCATTACCCAATAAATTTGATCGATATACCAATCTTTGCAGAGGATCCAGGGTACGGGCATAGGCATCATCCCACAGATCTTTGACGTGGTTAAATTTCATAATACTATGAAAGCTTAATAAGTTGTTAGTAATTATTTAATTGGACTTAGGTCATTTTAAGACAGTGCGGGTTGTTCAGTGTGACACGTACTGATTTTTAACCCATAAGTGGTACCTGAAAGATACATTTAATTTTACTTTGACAATCGACTGTTCCTTAAAATAATTGTAAATAATGGACAATAAAAATTTGATTATAAAGAATGAACAGGGTGATAATGTTTAAGCCGGAAACTCTTCTTTACGATGTTCCGGATATCTGAATGCTTTTTGATATCGCCCATTGCCTGGGCCTGAACCAACAGGTTGCCAATAGCCGTAGCTTCTACCGGCCCGGCAACGACTTCACAGCCGGTATAATCAGCGGTTAATTGACAGAGCCATTCATTACGGGAGCCTCCACCCACCAGGTGAATGGTATCAATTTTGTGTTCCAGCAGCGTTTCCAGTTCTTTTATAGTTTGATTGTAGCTCTCCGCAAGGCTATGCAAGATAACAGCGGTAAATTCACCATGTGTCACCGGGACAAAAAGCTTATGTTCGCGGCAATAATCACTTATTTTTTTCTGCATATTACCACGAAAGGCAAAGCGCTGATCATTCAAATCGATAATCGGTATATCAATATCCACTTCCTGAGCCTCTTCCAGCAGTTCGGCATAGGTATAAAAATCACCGTCTTCTTTCCATTCTCGCTCACATTCCTGTAACACCCAAAGGCCTGTCCTGTTCTTTAGAAAGCGAATGGTTGAATCGATTCCAGCTTCATTCGTGAAGCCAGCCATACGGGCCTCGTCGGTCAATATTGGCTCATTCAGCTCTGCTCCGACCAGCGACCATGTTCCGCAGCTGATATAGGCCCAGCGATTAAAATTCTGTGCCGGTACTGCAGCAACCGCACAGGCTGTATCGTGAGACAAACCGGCCACAACCTCAATTGAAGGATTTAGCTTTGCAGGTCCCAATTTAGTGCCAGAGGGAACAATTTTAGCCCATTTGTCAATCGGTAAATTTAATTTACCTGCCAATTCTTTAGACCATGCCCCTTTTTTGATATCCATGAATTGTGTGGTACTGGCCTGTGAAATTTCATTCACTCTTTTCCCGCTGAACAGGAAATTGAAGAATTCCGAGATCATCAGGTATCCGTCGGTTTTTTCAATTAATCCAGGTTCCTCTAAAGTATCTGTGATAAGTTGATAGAGAGAGTTAATCTCCATGAACTGGATACCGGTAACAGAGTAAATTTCTTCAGGGCTAATCTTTTTGAATACTTTGGCCATCATACCGCTGACACGAGAATCCCGGTAACAGTAAGCATAACGAACAGGATCTCCTTTTTTATCAACAGGGACATAATCGACGGCCCACGAGGTGACCGAAATGCTCTTAATGTCCGGATGTGTATCCAGCGCTTTTTTCAACCCCAGTTGAAGCTGGCTCCATATTTTCCCAAGATCCCATTTCAGATGTTCCCCGTCTTCTATCAAATAAGTTTCGAAACGGTGAATTTCTTCGAGAGTGAGCTTTTTATTCTCTAATATTCCGAGTATAGCACGACCATTGGATGCACCTAGGTCGAAGGCCAGGTATACAGTCCTTTTTTTCATGACACGACGATGTAGTTTATAAGAACAAAGTGAATGCTGCTAATATCGGAAACTTCCGGATATCCAGCTACTTAAAAAAATGTATGAGTCTTAATGTAATACCCATTTTAAAATTTTATTTTAAGAGATGCCTGAAAAATTTTTATTTAACGATTTTTTGCCGGTGAGAAAATTATCAGGTGATGATTATCTTTGTATTTTATATTGTTAAGTAACGATAGGACAATCGATATTTTAATTATTTACACGGTATGCTTCCGGACGGAAGGCATAATTGGTGTGATGTTAAGCGTTTAATCAGAAATTATTAAAGAGGATCAGTCATGATTGATGCAAATATTTTGCAGGAAGAGAACCGTAATATTTCAGCGGTTCATCAAAAAGATTTTGAAGCCATTTCGGAACAACTAAGCCGTCGGGGTATCGATGTTGAAACGGTTATCCGTGAAATTCAACAGTTTGACGTAGCCATTCCATCCTGGGCATTGGGAACCGGGGGCACACGTTTTGGCCGTTTTCCGGGTTCCGGCGAACCACGAAATATTGATGAGAAGCTGGAGGATATCTCACTTATTCATCAGTTTACCGGTGCCGCATCGAGCGTGTCGCTTCATATTCCCTGGGATGAGCCAGAAGATCCGAATGCTTTGAAAGAATTAGCTTCGTCACTGAATCTTGGTTTTGATGCCGTTAATTCAAATACTTTCCAGGATCAAGCCGGGCAGAAGATCAGTTATAAATTCGGTTCCTTGTCTCACACTGATGAAGCGGTCAGGGAGCAGGCCGTTGAGCATAACATTCATGTGATTGAAGTCGGCAAAACGCTGGATTCAAAATCGATAACCGTGTGGCTTTCCGATGGCAGCAGTTTCCCCGGACAAACGCATTTCCGTAAAAGTTTTGACCGTGTTTTATATAGTTTACAGCAAATATACGGGGTTTTGCCGGATGACTGGAAAATGTTTGTGGAATACAAACCTTATGAGCCGTTTTTCTATTCTACTGTTATTAACGACTGGGGCTCATCGTATCTTTTAGCAAGTCTTTTAGGGCCAAAAGCCTATACGTTAGTCGATCTCGGACACCATTTGCCCAATACGAATATCGAACAGGTGGTATCCCGGCTCATATGGGCTAAAAAGCTCGCCGGTTTTCACTTTAATGACAGCAAATATGGCGATGATGATCTAACAAGCGGATCGATTAGGCCGTACCAGCTTTTCCTGATTTTCAACGAGTTAGTCGATGCCGCTCATGAAAAGTTGGAAAATTTTAATCCTTCGTATATGATTGATCAGAGTCATAACATCAAAGATCCGATTGAGGCGCTCCTGCAAACTGTCGGGGAATTACAAAAAGCTCATGCGAAAGCTTTGCTGGTCGACCGCCAGAAACTCGCCGGTTACCAGGAATCAAATGACGCCCTGATGGCGGAAATGACCATGAAACAAGCTTATGAAACAGATGTTAATGCTTTGGTTGCCGAGGCCCGTTTACGAAAAGGCGGGGCTATTGAACCAATATCGGCTTTTCGTCATTCGGGTTATCGTAAAGAAAAATCGGCAGAGCGGGCTTCCGGGGTTTACGTGCCGCCCCAAAGTCTGTAAGATTCCGGGTTATTACGATTTCATTGGATTTTATAATTAGTAAACAGAAAATAATCAGGTAAGTATTATGTCTAAAAAAATACCCGTCGTTTTAGTGACGGGAGCAAGCCGTGGATTAGGCCGGGGCATTGCCATTCATCTTGCTGAAGAAGGATATTCCGTATCGATCAATTATGCCGGGAATCTGAAAGCAGCCGAGGAAACGGTATCACTTTGTGAATCGGTGAAGAAGCATGAAGATCAGCAGTTTTTTGCCGTACAGGCTGATATCGGATCTGCCAAAGATCGCGAAAAATTATTTAGCGAAACGATAGAAAAATTCGGCCGGATTGACGCGCTGGTCAATAATGCCGGAATAGCTCCTAAAGTTCGCCAGGATATGACGAAAACGACAGAGGAATCGTTTCAGGAATTAATGAATGTGAACCTTGCCGGACCGTATTTCCTTACGCAAAAAGTGGTGAATTACTGGCTGGATGAAAAACCGGAAACACTGCTCTCAACCGGATTCAAAATCATCTTCATTTCTTCTATCTCATCAACCGCCGTTTCGATAAACCGTCCGGAATATTGCATCTCAAAAGCCGGGTTATCGATGGTTAATCAGCTGTGGAGCGTTCGCCTGGCCGAAGAAGGAATACAGGTGATGGAATTGCGTCCCGGAATCATGGAAACAGATATGACCAGCGGTGTCAAGGAAAAATATGACAAGCTCCTGGCGGAGGGAATTGTACCTCAAAAACGCTGGGGACAACCGAAAGATGTAGCGCTGGGCGTCAGTTCAATCCTGGCGGGAAGTTTTCCATTTACAACTGGCGAATCAATATACATTGACGGCGGATTAAACATTAGCAGATTATAAAAAACAGAAAATGATAAATATTGATACAAAGTTAACACCAGGAAGCTTGTTGCCGGCCGTTGAGAACGTCTTTGATTTGTCGGCTGCCAAACTTGAGGCCTATTTAAAACGCTGGAAATCTGAGGAAGGAACGCCCGTTTTTACAGTTCAGGGGAAATATACGTCACGCGGCTGGACCGAATGGACGCAGGGATTTTTATTTGGTTCGGCTATCCTTCAGTATGATGTTACTTCAGAGAAAACATTTTTAGATCATGGGAAACAGGGGACACTGAAATATATGGCCAGTCATGTGAGTCATATTGGTGTGCACGATCATGGTTTTAATAACGTGAGTACGTACGGAAACCTGCTGCGTTTGATGAATGAGGGAAGAATCCCGGAAAATGAATGGGAGAAGAATTTTTATGAACTGGCGCTCAAAATCACAGGCGCGGTACAGGCTTCGCGATGGACTCAGACCGGTCCGGATTCCGGCTATATTTATTCGTTCAACGGACCCCATTCTCTTTTTGCCGATACCATTCGTTCACTGAGGGCGCTGGCCGTTTCTCATCAACTCGGACACGCGCTGATGGGGGAAAAAGATCGCCGGATTAATTTATTGGAGCGATTGCTTCAGCATGCCGATTCGACGGCAAAATATAATGTCTATTTTGGCGAGGGACGTGATTCGTACGATACTCGTGGCCGGGTTGTTCATGAATCTATTTTTAATTTAAACGACGGTTCGTATCGTTGTCCGAGCACACAACAGGGATATTCGCCATTTTCCACGTGGACGCGCGGTCTGGCCTGGATTATCTGCGGATACGCGGAAGAAATAGAGTTTTTAGAAACCCTTTCGGATGAAGAACTCGCCGGTTTCGGAGGCAAAAAAGCTCTCATAGATCAGTTTCTGAAAACGGCATTGGCCACGGCTGATTTTTACCTGGAATATACTCCGGTCGATGGTATTCCTTATTGGGATACAGGCGCTCCCGGACTCGCGAAAATGGGAGATTACCTGGATCGCGAATCGGATCCTTATAATGATTACGAGCCGGTTGACAGTTCAGCCGCCTGCATTGCCGCTCAGGGTTTGTTGAGGCTCGGCCGTTACCTGATGGATAATGGAAAGAAAGACGAAGGTGAAAAATATTTTCAAGCCGGTTTGACGGTAGCAAAAAGCCTGTTCAAAGCTCCTTATTTATCGGAAGACGTTCAGCACGAAGGGCTCATTCTTCACTCCATTTATCATCGTCCGAATGGCTGGGATTATGTGCCCGAAGGCAGCAAAATCCCGAATGGAGAATCGTCGATGTGGGGTGATTATCACGCTCGTGAGTTGGCCCTGATGATTTATCGCATGGCGAAAAACGAACCTGGTTATTATTACTTTATAAAGTAATGACGACAGACCGCGGACGATGGATGACCACAATTCGGATGCTTAACATAAAAAATGCGGAGTGATTATTTCAGTTTCAGATTATCAGGAAGATTTCTTTCCATAATATCAATAAATTTTTTTGTTGTCCGTTGTCCGTTGTCCGTGTCCGTTCTTGTCCGTTGTCCGTTGTCTTCTTGTTAAATGTAAAGGATTCCCCGAAAATGGTATTGTAAATCCGGGAAAGCTTTACGATACTAATAAAATACCATATTCCGATTTACAGTCGTGTCACCTGTCGATCGGTATCTAATTAAAATTAATCTTCGATAGGATAGATTCTCCTGAAATCCGGGAGAGAAAGGTAGATATTTAATGAATGCACTTACCCTGAAGGTGCCGATAATCTCGGTTGTTTTTGTGGAACCGCGATATTGGCCAAGTAATGACGAAATTCAAAAAGCTGCGGAAGAAGTACACCAGGCGGTTTCGGATTCCGTTGCCGGAACGAAAGCCGAAGTTCAGAAAATCACCATACACTCAGAGTCGGAACTGGATGTTTTTCTGGCCGAAAATCATGGAAAATTCGGTGTCTTTACGTCAATGAGCGGGGCCGTTCAGCCCTGGATGTTGAAAGCAGCGGATCATTTCCAGTATATGGCGTTATGTGCCGGTTACGTTGAGGATTTCGTGTCGCATCAAACAGGTAACTGGTTGCTGGAGCGAAATGCTTCTCCCGCCACGATGGATGTTTACAGCGTTTTGAAGGAACAAAATAAACGTATCAAACTGGTTCGCGATAAAAAAGATATTAAGCCGTTATGGCAGGCTGTTCAGGCTGTAGAACGCATTAAACATGTTCAGTTATTGCAAATCGGCGAGACCGAACCCTGGGTAATCAGCAGTGACCGGAACCTCGATCATTTTACGAATCGACTGGGATTTCAGATTAAACGCATTGAACTGGAAGAACTTTATAAGGTTTATGAAACCATGCCGGAAGACACCGCACGTGAAATGGCTAAAGGCTGGGTTTCAGGGGCCACATCCATGAGGGAACCCATTGCCGAACATGTTGTTCAGGCCTGTAAAGTTACATTAGCATTCAAAGATTTAGCCAAAAAATACGATTCGGATGGGGTCGCTATAGCCTGTTTCGCCATGCTGGGTGCATTGGGAACTACGAGCTGCCTGGCCGTTAGTGAAATGAATGTTTCGCCCGAATATATCGGAACTTGTGAAGGAGACCTCGATGCCGGCGCGACGATGCTGCTTATGAAAGCTTTGTCGGAAGATGCCCCGTGGATGGGGAACCCAATCGTTGGCAAAGATGAATCCATCAATTTAGTACACTGTACGGCCCCGAGAAGAGTGAAGGACGAGTCCCGTTCGTATGTGTTGAGGAGTCATCACGAGAGTGGAATTGGTGTGAGTCCTGAAGTGACTCTGCCCGTGGACGAGCCGGTTACGTTGTGTCGAATCGGCCGAAAATCGACAGCGATGAGTGTGCATGTTGGCCTGGCTGTGGAAAATCCGCGCGAACCGACCTGCCGGACGCAGCTTCGCATCGAATTGCCATCGATTGATAATTATCTCAGGCATTCGCTCGGGAATCATCAGATCATGTGTTACGGTGATTATAGCGAATCGTTGAAATATGTTGCAGAATTGCTAAAACTTGAATTACTCACCGATGAAGCGGCTTGAAAAAGTAAAAATATGGTCTGTTTTTGTCGTTCTGTGTCTGACAAGTATAACAGCCAATGCTCAAAACGGATCCGTCAAAACAGGGGTAAATAAGGCTCATATGGCGCTGGAAGTCAAAGAGGCCTTTCTGCATTCCTGGTATGGTTATAAAAAATATGCCTGGGGCCATGACGGGCTTCGGCCAGTGAGTAATACCTATTTCGACTGGTATTCAGAGCCTTTTTACATGTCGGCCGTTGAAGGCCTGGATACGATGATTCTGATGGGCCTGAAAACGCAGGCCGACAGTACAAGGAAATTCATAGAAACGAATTTGTCCTTCGACAAAGATGTCTATGTAAAACATTTTGAGTTTACCATACGAATGCTGGGCGGATTGATTTCAGCCTACCAGCTGACGAATGATCGCAAGCTGCTGGATCTTGCAACAGATTTGGCCAACCGGATGCTTCCGGTGTTTAACTCACCAACGGGAATGCCTTACGTGATGGTCAATCTAAAGACCGGCGCCGTGAGAGGTGCCAATAGCAATCCCGCCGAGATTGGCTCACTGCTGGTTGAATATGGAGCTTTGAGCAAGATTACCGGCAATCCGGTTTATTATCAAAAAGCTAAAAAAGCGCTGGTTGAATTATATAGCCGCAGGAGTTCTATTGGACTGGTAGGCTCAAAGATCAATGTCGAGACCGGTAAATGGACCGGGACTTCCAGTCATATCGACGCCGGAATCGATTCGTATTATGAGTATCTGCTCAAAAGTGCCTTACTTTTCGATGATAAGGATTGCATGGTTATGTGGAAGAACAGTATCAAAGCTATAAATAAATATGTGGCTGATTCCACTTCGACGGGTTTATGGTATGGCAGCTGCGATATGAATACAGGAAAAAGAGAGAAACGCGTATTCGGAGCTCTCGCGGCATTTTTCCCGGCCGTTTTAGCATTGTCAGGTGATATGAAACAGGCCGAGGCTCTTCAGGCGTCCTGTTTTAAAATGTGGAATAAATATGGTATTGAACCGGATAATTTCAATTACGTAACAATGGAAGCAGCATCGACCAGGTATTATCTGAATCCGGAGATTATGGAATCGTCCTATTATTTATATCATTACACAAGAGATCCGAAATACCTGGAAATGAGCAAAACATTTTTCGATGATCTGAACAAATATTGCCGGACCAGTTCCGGGTATGCTGAGTTGAAGAATGTGATCACCAAAGATAAGTCGGACCATATGGACAGCTATTTTCTGGCGGAGACGCTGAAGTATTTATACCTGATATTCGCACCACCATCAACGCTTGATTTCAATAAGGTCATCTTTACAACCGAAGCGCATCCGATTTTTAAAACATGGTAAGAAGTAAAGGAAATGAATATGTTCGTCCCCAAAAGGAAGTCTCTGCGGACGAGGAAGCGGACAACCTGCTTCATATTTACGGTGGTGGATCGGATTTGTCTAAATGCCTGGATGTGATCCGTCATCAGTTCGATGTTATCCAGGCCCGTTCTCAACTATTATTGACTCTGGCAACACTGGCGTTGACCATCACCGGGTTTTCAGGTCCTAAAATCGCGCAAACTAATGCTTTTGCCAGATATACGATCGCTCTGGGAATCAGTTTTGTACTGGCCGCCGTTATTGTGCTCTTAACCGGTGGTTTACGCATTCGCTGGATCACGCAGTTTAAGGAAGACGAGCCACATAAAATATTGTCGAACATTATCAGGTACCGGAATCAGAAAACACGCTTATACATGTGGGAATTGAGCTTGCTCGTTATAGGCCTGGCCGGTTATGTGGCCAGCGTTATAACCTTTTTGATGTTTGCATAAGAGGGGAATTAGAAATTAGAAATGTTGAATTTTGAATTAAATGTCTTGTGCTGGGAACGGAGCCGGACTATGATGGTCATTGTGTCATTACGAACCCCGTTTTTTGGGGTGAAGTAATCCCCTTCTGCAGTTATGATTCCTGCGTTGGATGGGATTGCCGCGTCACTATCCGACATTGGTCGGGACGTTCCTCGCAATGACACACTTCTTGAACCAGATGGGCTCTACCTTTTAGGTGATGTTCATCTAAAGAAATAAAAAAAGGAGGCCCCGTTTGAAGCCTCCTTTTTAATAACTATGAATCCTAACGTTCAAGTTTTTCAATGGGGACCCAGGCTCTTTTCGCCCAGGATTCGAGGCCTTTCACGGCCAGCTGTACCCCTTTAGCGCCCTCTAGTAAATCCCATCTGAATGGTTCGTCTTTCACAACATGTCGAAGGAAGAGTTCCCATTGTACTTTAAAAGCATTATCAAAAATTTCACGTGACGGTACGTCTTCCCAGCCATCCCAAAAGTCAATCGGGCTGTCGATATCTGGATTCCAGACGGGCATGGGTGTAGTCGCTTCACCCTGAACCACGCAATCGCGTAATCCTGCAACGGCAGATCCTTTGGTTCCATCCACCTGGATAGTTAAAAGATCGTCACGGCGTACGCGCACTGTCCACGAAGAGTTAAAATGGGCGATAATCCCGTCTTTTAATTCGAATGTGGCGTAAGCGGCATCATCTGCCGTACATTTATAGGCTTTGCCGTTTTCATCAATTCGTTCTTTGATGTGGGTGGCACCCAGGCAGGAAACGGACTGTACTTCACCAAATATGTTATCCAGGACATAACGCCAGTGACAGAGCATATCGGAAATGATACCGCCGCCATCTTCTTTACGGTAATTCCATGACGGACGTTGTGCCGGAATCGTCTTTCCATCAAAAACCCAGTAACCAAATTCTCCGCGGACCGAAAGAATTTCACCGAAAAAGCCACTGTCGATCAAGGTCTTCAGTTTCCGGAGCCCGGGAAGCCAGAGCTTGTCCTGTACAACTCCGTGTTTTATGCCGGCTTTTTTTGCTGTCAGATATAGATCGTACGCTTCTTTAACGGTGGTTCCGGTTGGTTTTTCACAATAAATATGTTTACCGGCTTCGATAGCTTTTTTTACAGAAGCTGCTCTCAAATTGGTTAATTGTGCATCAAAATAAATGACATTGTAGGGATCGGCGAGAGCTTTATCCAGTTTCGTTGACCAGCGTTCCACACCGACTCGTTTAGCCAGCGCTTCGAGTTTAGCTGCGTTGCGACCCACAAGAATAGGATCGGGTATAATAATTTCGGAATCACTGATTTTGACGCCACCTTGTTCAATAATGGCCATGATAGAACGGATCAAATGTTGATTGGTGCCCATGCGTCCGGTTACACCATTCATGATGATCCCTATCTTATGCATAGAAATATCAGGCATGATAAAAATGATTTAATTAAATATTTACAGTCCTAAAGTAAAATGTTCTTATTCGGGCTTGTCGGTACATTGTGGCCAGGCCCCATCCGGTAAAGCAGGTGCATCGACACCGGCTTTTGGGAGTGTTCCCGCCAGTTCCTGTCTCCAGTGTGCCACGTCACCGGCCGGCGCATAACAATACATCATGTGCAGCGGCGTGTCCCCGATGTTGGTCAATTGGTGAAACTCATTCGACGGGATGTAAACCATTTGTCCGGTATGAACTTCCTGTCTTTCTTCTCCCAGGCAAAATTCCCCGTGACCGTCAATGATAAAATAAACTTCTTCATTTTCGTGATTATGCCAGGGTACCTGGCCGCCCTTCGGGTCAAGAGTAACATGGCCCATACAAAAATGTTCGGGCTGAATAGGATGTCCGTTTCCGGCCATTCCCTGTGTTAATCGACGTGCCGGATATCTCCGGCCTTCAATCTTGCTTAAATCTGCAATCTTCATAATTATATGATGAATTATCGTTCTTATTAAAAAGAGCGGTATTACGTATTCAACATTCAGATATGTACAACAACTGATCTTAGTGAATGAAATATCCGCATTATTGTTTTAAAATGATAGTAAAATCATGGTATTTATGAATCTATGGCTAACATTTTTAACTCAATTCTCCGGTAATGGTAACCACAGAAAGAGAGGGTAAGTGTATTTTGATTTTATTTTCATGTGTTTCAACAGAGAAAGGTTTGGCCACGATTTCATCAGGTTTATCAAATGTATTTTGAGCGTTCCTGTCAGGGTGATGTACTATTTGGCCGGATGCTCGTTTTATGTTTCCTTTATTTGTTTCAAGTGTCAGATCTTTCGACTCGTTATCTGAGATATTCACGAGAGTGATAACCATTTCCTTCTCTGATCGTGAAACGGAAACCGATATTTGTTCCCTGTCCAATGGATTCTGATCAAAACGAAGGGATTGCTTTCCCTGGTGGCCTTTACAAATCAGCAAGGCATAATACGTCGGAGTTCGGATACACTCATCTCCGTGAGCCAGGATGGGGGCCTGTAACACGTTGACTAACTGGGCCAGGTTGCACATCGCGAGTTTATCAGCCTGGCGATGAAATACATTCAGTCCCAAACCGGCGGCCAATGCGTCAATCATGGTGTTTGGCTGAAACAATCGACCGTATTTTGCCTCGAGCTCCGGCTCTTTTCCTTTCCATGTCCCCCACTCATCAACCAGCAGCCGGATATTCGGGAATCGTTTTTCAGATTTAAACTCGCCTATCAACGCATACTGTTCTATGATGGCCGTTTCCATATCCCGGAAAGAGTTCAGCTGTTCGTACATGGCATCGGCCGTAAATTTTCCCGGCAGGCTTTTCTGCGCCCAGCTGTAAAAATGCATGGCGAAGCCGTTGATCTGTGGAACAAAATCCCTGTTTTTAGTGAGAGCCGTAAAGAAACGCCGTGTCCAGTCTTTGTCATTCGAATTGGGGCCTACGGCGATGAGGAATGGGCTTGTCTTACCAAAACGCTGTAAAAAAGTGGCGTACCTGGCATAATTTGAGCAGTATTCTTCCGGCGTCATATGCCCGCCACAGGCCCAGCTTTCATTTCCGACACCCCAGTACCTAACATTGAACGGTTCCTTGTCTCCATTGGCGATACGTTCGTCAGCCAGTGTGCTTCCCAATGGGTAATTACAGTATTCCACCCAGTCCCGGAGTTCTTGAGGCGTACCACTGCCGAGATTGCCAGCTAAATAGGATTCCGTCCCCAGTAAACGAGTCAGGCCCATAAACTCATGGGTCCCGAAGCTGTTATCTTCCGTATATTTTCCCCACCACATATTCACCCGTTTTGGACGCTGATCAGCCGGGCCAATACCATCCCGCCAGTGATAATCATCGGCAAAACAGCCTCCGGGCCAGCGAAGCACGGGCATTTCCAACACTTTCAGGTATTCTACCGCTTTCTTTCGATACCCGTTAATATTGGGAATTGAAGAATTTTTGCCAACCCAGATTCCTCCATACGTTGCAGAGCCGAGATGTTCCAGAAAATGTCCGTGAAGTTCAGGATTGATCCGGCCCGTTTCATCCTCCGTGTGGATTAGGATCGTGTTTTTTTCCACCGTTTTTAAAACGTGCTTTTTCCTGCCGGGCATCATTGAATATACTCCGGCCGCGGAGCTGAGTTTGATGAAATCCTTGCGTTTCATAATGGATGATTTTCAGGTTATATCGAGTTCGTCGCGATCTGGCAATCCGGGGAATGCTTTGGCCGGCAATGTTTGATACCAGTAAGCAACAGAGGCAATATCATCCTGGCGCGGCAGGTATCTGCGGTCTTTTCTCCATCCCAAAGCCTGAACGGTCACTTTCAGATTCTTTTGAAAACGGATCGGATCCATAATATGCCAGCGATAAAGTCCAAAACGCATTTGGGACTGATACAATCCATCAGGACGTATAACCTGTGGCATTCCGGTATAAGGCGTGGTGAATTCCTTGTATCCGCCATTTTCTTTGCCAACATCAAAATTATACGATCCGCCGAAATAATCTTCGAGACCGGTTGTACAGATGGTCGGAAACTCGTCGTCATCCAGGTAAAATTTAACTTCACCTTCACCCCACCAGCCATCATGATGAACGCCCCAGGCAAGGTACGTTCCGACATATTGTCCTTTGCCCTCCACATTATCTAAAATAGAGTATATTTGTTTATTGGGCAGGGGATTGATTCGCCGAAACTGTGCGTGAAAATAAGCGGCATCGTCGGGGATATCCGTAAGTGTATAATCAATTTGGTAAAAGAGAACGGTTTCGTCGTCGGAAAGATTCGTCAATGTGATTTTACAGTTCTTCCGGAAAGGCATTTCCCAATAGCAATTGAACGCGCTGCCCGGATTCACGCAAACGGGCAGTGACGAAACCTGGGCGTATTTATTCCATCCACAGGCAAAGAAATCACCAACCGGACATTCTACAGAAGGATTTTTAGATTCATCCCAGTAAAATTTCAGAATGCTGTGGCGCCAGTTATTGGTTGGTGTCATCCAGATATGCTGGATAGCTCCGGGGCCATTGATATCGGCAAGCGTCACGGTTGTTCCGGCCGCAATTTTAATACTGGGTGAAATTTTCCAGCCCTGTCCGAGATCCCGTGCCGCATTTGCACCCGTTCCTTCAGTTGCCATTCCGCCTTTTCCCTTTTCGCACCTGAAAAATTTTCAGGACTGATGGAGCGGGTTTGTGCATCCGATAGAAGGGACAGATTCCCAAGATGTAAGCCTAACCCGTTGAATGGACTATTTGACATGATGCCGTCCCATGTTCTTTGCTAAAAACCCGGCATCATCAAGTAAGACAACGCCGGGTTTTCCACAATTATGAATGAATCAGACTCTCCAGAGAATCTCCTTATCGATATACGGTTCGCGATCGCCGTATTTCTTCATTAAATCGATCTTCTTTTTCAGCAATTCGCCGAAATTTTCACCATATATATAACTGGTTTCTCCGACACCGGAAACCGGCATGAATTCCGCTTCAGCTGTTTCCCATAACTCGAGAAGATCTTTCGTATTAGCGATCTCACTGCTGACCATATTCTTGAGATAGGTCCGCATACTGTCTTTTTCAGTATTATCCGTTGAACGCAGATATCCGTAAACGCCGGCAACCCATGCACAGGTATTTCTTTGTGTCCATGCCCAGCATTTTAAGGCGCGCATCCGTTCGTATAAATCGCGGTAAACCAAAGCAGCCGTTTCATTCGAATGGTTGGCAAGGTTTTGGATTTTATTAATTAAAAGTTCCAGCGGAGCGATGACATTCTGATCAAACTGATCAGCCATCAGGCGTCCGGAATCTTCGGAAATCAGTTCAAACAATACATCCCGGCCCAGGTCATTCATCGAAGGATTATTCGGTGTGCTTACGATAAAGCGTTCATAATACAAACGATCTTCTTTTGGTACGGCTTCGATATCCGGAACAATCGGGCGAACCCAGGTTCTCAGCCAGACAAAACCAAAATTGGAATAGAGTGGAACAATGGGCAGGAATGAAATGATATGATCGATTTCATTCCAGAGTTCAACAAGGTTATCGGCCTCGTCTTCACCAATCCATTTTGTGGCCGTGTGTTTCAGGAAATCATCGAGGTTCCATCCGGAGTTCAATTGAACCATTTTGATGATTTCGGGATTGGGCCAATATGGAGTTTGATTCGTGTTGAGCAGTCCGCCAAAAGCACTGACCCGCTTGAAATCAAAATCTTTCATGGCCGTCAGTTTCTTGTACAGCATTTTCGGAAACGGAATGCCAAGCAACGGTTCAATATTGTAACCGGAAGCGGGAGAATAATTTAACAGGGGTTCAAAACCTTTTGATCTGAATTCCTGAAGTTTCTCTTTTTCTTTTGGATCAAGGCTGGTTTGATGGATCGTTCCCGCCACACTTTGTTGTTCCGGATAATTATTATGAACATAAGGCAATTCATAGCCGCGGACAAGGAGAGACGGAGCTTCGACAGTCAGTCCGTTGCCCATGCCTTTCATAATGGTATCGTGTTCTACTTTGAAAGGTTCAATTCGTAAAATAACATTGAAATCCGGATTGATTTCTGCCGCGGCATCTTTCATCAAACGCAGCCAGCGAAGAGCGCTGTTGCCGGCAGCTTCGGCAATTTTTTCATGACTGCGCCATTCCCGGATCAGGTAAGGTCCGCCATTTCTTCCGACATAAAGGGAAGCGGTATATTCAAAACCGGCGCCGCTGTCGTTCGTCCAGACCGATAAATAATCCAAATCGGGAACTTCATTCATTAGATTTTGAACCAGTTGACGGTAATGATCTCTGGCTACCGGATGATCCTGTGCGAGCGAGTAGCGCGGCATGTGGGAACGCATGGGATGATCGATACGTGCGCCCCGCAATGTTGGATATTTATCGTATACGATTTCCGGTAAAGAGCGCGGGGTGAAAGATAAAAGTCCGGGTTTTAAGCCGTATTCCCGTCCAATTTTGGACAATTTTTTTAGCCGGTTCAGGTTGGCCTGAAGATATTCGTGAGGATAAATTCCACGTGTCAGGGTACTATCGACAAATTGCGTTAAATCCGGACAATAGGTATAAAACTGGTTATAATATTCGTCAGGTATACCGGGTTCGAAAGGTACGTGTGCAGCCAATCCGTTGACTTCCAGGTGAGTAAATCCACACTCTGCGAGATATCTGATAGCTGCTTCGTCATCATATTTACGATTTGATCGCCACGATTGAGTCATGGTATAATCGAACAGCGGACGGTTCCAGTCGAACGAGACTTCCAGGAAAAGGCCTTCTGACAGGCGACTGTACTGTTCCTGGCTTAATCCGTTAAATAACAAGTTAGCACCGGAATATAAAAGCGAGGGTTTTGATGCCGTCAATTCTCCGTTTCCGCCGGAATCAAGTCGGATCCAGATCCATGAAGATACGCCGGATGGAATATTTATATCTTTAAACTGCCAGGTACTTTCATGAATCCCGACACGGAAACCATCGGGTGGCAATCCCGAAGAAGCTGCTGTTATAGCGGAACTGAATTTAGACTGAAGGAAATCAGTGGTTGTTTTTTCGACCGGTTGTCCTTCGGAAGGATAATAAATGTTTTTTATGGTAGGAATATTTTTCATCAGAAGTTGAAGCTTTTAAAAACGATTATTAGAAATATTTAAAAATCTGAAAATTATTGTCTTAGGTTGGGTGCCGGTAATATAAAAGCGTTGCCATGAATCATTTTGAATCTGTCATTTTAAAAATAAGATATAAGAATTAAAGACAGGTTTTTTGACACGACGACAATTATTGGACACCATTCGCTTACAAGACTTTCTGCCCGGCAGGAATTTTATGACACGACCTGAAATAAAGGCAGAATAGACTGAAAGTATTTACTTATGTGATAATAATGCAACTTGCATCAAATTAAAAGTCCAAATATTTAAAGTTATTTTAATTAGCAAAACAGTCTGCTACGAATTACTATTTCTGTTCGGAAATTTGAATTTCGGGATGCGTTTAACTGTATTTTATTCTAATTCAAGAGATAATTCCGGACGGGAAATCATTATTAGGAATTTTTTTTAAAAAAAAAGTATGATGATATCGAATATTAAAAAAAGAAATAAATGACAGGTAAATTTATGTTTTTACATTAACTTTTATCATATTGTACTTTAGTGAATTAAGATAAATCTGACAGAGAGGAGATTTTTTTATTGAAATCTTGAAATATTGAGTTGATCTTTGTATGCTTTTCTTAAATATTCGATAGCATACAATTAACATAGTCAGAACTTACCATTCCCATCCGAGGAGTAAAGATCAGTTGTAAAAAGTCAGTCGATTGGAGCGGGTAATATGGTGAGCGTATTTAAGGGGAATTCAAATTAGTCACATTTAAAACGTGTCGTGTGATTGGTTTTAGATTCTTTAGTAATGAAAGTTATGATGGGACTTGTGGATGACATATCTGAATGTCGTGGCAGCTATAAATATTAGTTGTATGGCGAAAACTGTGTCCTTCCAAAAGCCCGAGTAATATCCAAGATCTATTGGATCGTAAAATACTACAATAACCAGGAGGATGATAATGAAACACAATGTTACAATTAGGTTATTTGTGATTGTCCTGCTAGGTCTGTTTCTGGAAGGATTACCTTCTTTAGTGCAGGCTCAGTCAGGTAAACTGGCAGGTACAATTACAGATGCTCAAACTAAGTCGCCGCTGCCGGGTGCGACCGTACTCATTCAGGGTACAACGACGGGTGCAGCGTCCGACCCCAACGGGCGATATGTCATTGTCGGTATTACTCCGGGTACGTATACACTTCGGGTATCTTCAGTAGGTTACACTACGAAGATTATTCAAAATGTATTAATTACCCCGGACCGTACAACGACACTTAATGTCGATCTTTCGCAGGAAGTTATTCAGGGTCAGGAAGTGACTGTAGAGGCGCAGCGTCCGGTTGTAGATCCCAACCAGACGACTTCGCGTTCTTTGGTCACAGGCCAGGAAATGCAAACACTGCCGGTTACCACCCTGAATGATGTTATAGGGACGACCGGTAATTCCTACAAGGGATTTGTGAGGGGTAGTAAACGATATGAAACGAAAACCGTTGTCGACGGTATCGATATATCCGACGATTACTATCAAACCGCTTCATCAAATTATGGCGGATTGACCTATCATAGTACCAACCGCAGCAGCCAAACGAATTCAAGTATTTTTAATCTTGATCCTTCCGCTATTGCGCAGGCATCGTTGAATACGGGTGCTACATCGTCTGCATATCCTTCTGCAACCGGTGGTGTGGTCGATGTAACACTGGCAAATCGCCGGGGCCCAATCAGTGGATTCGTTTCATACCGAATTTCACCGAGCACAGCCCGTCCGGGACCGGATTCGCTTGGATTTTACAACGACCAGCCAACATGTATTTCCAGGAAAAAGCACAATTGGATTCGATAGCGGCCACCGGTGATGCCGGAGCTGCTGCCCGGGCTAAATTATATACCTGGACTAAAAAGAATATATCGCCGGCAGTAAACCAACCCAGGACTTGAGACTATCTTTTGGTGGTTCTATTACTGATAAATGGAATTTCATGGTGAATGGCCAGTTTTATCAGAATTATGGTTATCAGCCGAATCAATTCTCAAAACGGTTGAGTGGCTTATTTAAAACGACCTACAATATCAACAAGAGCACTAAATTAGAAGCTCTTGGTATGATTCAGGACAATGGTTTATGGGGCAGCTGGGCCAATACCAGCTACAGTGATTTCTGGAGATTTTACCTGCAGGGTGTTGCCCAGAACAAAGGGGGCAGTTATGCCGCATCTCTGAAATTAACGAAAGTTCTTTCACCAAAATCATTCCTGACCGTTCAGGCTTACCGCACATTCAATAAGAATGAATATGGTTATCCTGATAATAATGGTAATGGCTTCACGGGTGTCAATGAGCACGGAAGCTTTATTAATTTTGCCGATACCGTCCGTTATCAGGAAATATATTGGAACGGGAACCGATCGCTCAAAGATGTTTTATACTGCTATTTCCGATCCTCATTCTGATTCCGGAATTCTGTTACCTGATGGTACCCGTTATAAATTAGCAAACCCGGTTCCATATTCTGAAACTCAAAGCAGTTATGATAATGTAATCAAGGTTGATTATTCCAATCAGCTTTTTGAAAACCATTACATCCAGGCCGGTGCGGCGTTTAAAGGAAGAACCTTTAATTATAACCAGGTATATGGTGTCGATGGTTTAGGATTTGTGTTGAATGGTGATCCTACCAAAGCTAATTTTGAACCCTATATTCCGACTAACTGGCAGCGCCATCCCTGGGATATGGCATTGTATGCATCCGATCGTATGGAATATGCCGGTTTGATTGTGAATTTGGGCATGCGTCTTCAGTTTGTGAATCGCGATATGCGCCAAATCGTCGACTATTATCATCCGTTCGTCAGAGATACCGTAACCGTTCAGGGACGTCAGATGGCACGTAATTATTTTGATCGCGGTAAAAAAATACCTATCGACGTATTCTGGAACCCAAGCATCGGTGTTTCTCACCCGATCAGCTCAACGGCTTCGATGTACTTCTCGTATAATCGTTCCGAACAGTTAGTGCCTTATAGTATTCTTTATGATCACTATGATGGAAATAATTCGAACAGCCCGTATTTCACCTATCAGGATCCTGCTCAAAAGCCAATTATATCCAATAACTATGAATTAGGTGTTCAGTGGGAATTCCTGCAGGGATGGGGACTTGATGTGAATGCTTACATGCGTAGCATCCAAAATTATGGGCGTACGAATTTAACGTCTCAGGATCGTGAATTGCCCGGTCAAACCCGTTTGGTCGGTACATTCCATAGTTTCCAAACTTCATTCGGATATGCCGATGTTCGTGGTATCGAAGTTGTTCTGCGCCGCCGTCCTATCAAATTCAGCAAAGATGTTTCTTTAGGTCTGACAATGTCGTACACCTATTCATCTATTGAGTCTTCGGTATTGACCGGACAAAACGTAAACAATTTCATAGATACAACGATGGCTGCGGCTCAATTGCCATTTAACAATGTGAAAGACTTCCAGTATTATCCTCAACGGGTTACCGGAGGAACTTCAACATTGACTGGCGGTTACGACCGTACACATCGTGTTGTGTTACGCGCGTTTGGCATCATTCCCGTATGCTATCAACCTCGGTTTAGTTGGTACCTTCGAAAGCGGATTCCTTTATCCACGTGCCATTGGTGTTGATCCACGCGACCGGTCATTGCTGACGGCTGCTTCCAACTATCAAATTGACCTGCGACTCGAAAAACAAGTGCATGTCACGAAAACAGCCGGTTTTGATATCTATATGGATATCACAAACCTGACCAATAAGCAAAATGTCGTGGCTTATGAAAGGAATACACCCGATGGGCCTGCAAAATTCCAGGCAACCGGAAATCCGGGATCACGTTTGATTCTGAACGATGGTACCTCGGTTTATGGACCAGCACGGAATATCTTTTTCGGTATTCGAGCTCGCTTCTAAGTGAAATTTCATATTCAAGTTTAAACCTATGGTTACTATGAAAAAAAGAGTGATTTTAACAGGCCTGCTGTTCATGGTTTTGGGTGTCTTAAGCCAATCGGCTATAGCCCAGGTCCATAACACGCCGTCGTCTATATTTAAGTATAACAGGACACAACAGAATATCCCGGAAGCCGGCTATATGACAGCCGGGGATCTATGGGATACGATTAATCCTATGAATAACCCTTACGATAATTATTTCGGAAATGCATATAATGCGAGTGGGGTTAATAACTATATCATGGTCGGATCGCCAAGCAACTGGCAAAGCCCGACCGGTGAATGGCCAAGCAGTTATATGATGGTCAATACATGGAGAAGTAGTCCGACGATTATGTTCCCCATGTTTAAAGCCACCGGATGGCCGGGGTATAACAGCAGTAATCCGGTTCGTGCACATGACGGTTCCGATGATACGCTGGGAACCAATAAAACCAGCCGTTTTATGTTTGCCATGTATGGTGATAAAGTACCTGGTGTGAATGATCCTACAAGGAACTACATTCATCCCGCTCATTTCACCGACAAAACCCGTACAACTCTGGTTTATGAAGCCGGATGGCCCACCACAGCCGGTGTGGACATGAAGCTTCGTGCTATTCAGTTTACTCCGAACACACAAAACCTGAATGACTTCATCGTTTTTGAATTGACGATGACGAATACCGGTATTGTCGATTCTAATAATGATGGTACACCTGATGCCACAAATAACGACATTGATGGTGTTACCATGACTTATGATGCTTTGACACCTATTTCGGTTTATCTCGGTACCAATGGTGACCGGGGCGGTAACCGTTTTGGTGCCGGACGTACATTTGGTTATGTAGGTTCTCCGGATCCCAACGGTAGCCCATACGACATGTTTGTATGGTATGCCAACGTTCCGGCCAGTGAAACAACCAACCAGACAGCTCCGCCTGCAGGTAAAAGACACTTCGGAATCACCAACTATAGCCAGCTTTGGGGTTATGATGATATCTGGAGTGGATATACCTGGATTGGTGTAAAAGATGGTGCCATTACCGATCTTGAAAATGGCGGCAGCTTAAATGATATCCTGCCTTCAACGCCGGATAAACAAACATTGTTTGGTACCGATCCAATTGGTAAAGGCAGCAAGAGAGGCTGGTATACTTCTATGCAATGGCAGCCGGCACTGGGTGGCAGCCGTTCCAATTCTCAATTGGAATTTCATAATGCCACGGCAACCTGGTATGACGATTATGGTAAAACAACCGATGGTGGTTCAAAACCAGCTAATTTGAGTCCTAACCCAAATTTCTTCTCATCAGGAACCCCTGATGATATGACGACCTGGGTGGTTGGTAATCCGAATGCCCGTCCGAATGGTGATTACAAATACGCTTCGGAAGACATTGGTAAAAGTGCTATTGAACAGCCGATTTGGGAAACAGCATGGAATCCGCAGGCCGCACAAGGTAATTTCTATGATGGTGTTGGTTATACCAAAGAATATACCTTTGGTGAGGCACAGGATCCCGGTATTGGCCCCTTCCAGTTGAAAGTCGGCCAATCTGTTACCTTTGTTTGGGTTTATGCTGTAAACTATCGCTTCGGTGGTTTATGGGATGCCGTAAAAGCAGCCCGCTGGGCCTGGGGTCAGGGATGGGATATTCGTTCCCAGTTACCGGTTCCTGCCGCTCCTGACCTGGAAGTCAAAAGTACACCTAACAACTCTGCAATGATTCGCTGGACGGATGTATCCGGCATTACACCTGTTGATGGTTATAAAATCTGGAGATCTTCTCAATACAAACGTACCAAATATCTGGACGAAGGTATGAGACTTGTGAACAGATACCAGCAACAGCAAACTCCCGGCTCAGATATTACACCGTTCCTTGACCCGGTTAACCCGCTCTACGATGATACCACCATCTTTACCGGTGATATCCAGGGAACCTATCAGCCGGCTGGTTGGGGTACGTATCAGTTGATAGCTAATATCCCGAACAGTGAATTGAGTAAATATGCTGATGCCAATAAGACCGATGGTTATGACTTCGCCTATGAAGATAAAGATGCCATAACCGGATTCACCTATTGGTATTATGTATCAGCATACAAAGACGGTACCTTTACCGGCCCGTTGGGTCCTGTTGGAGGAGATCACGTGGAATCTTCCAACTTTACAAGAAATGGACGTAACTCTCCGAATGCTGCTTTAGCTACCATCGGTATGGACGCTCCTTGGAGTGGGACTTATCCGTTCGCTACAAGAAATGCTAATTTCCCAGCTGATGGGACACTGGCATATAAGAATATGGGAGCTGAATTTACGCTGAACCCACCAGTAGCACCACCGGATCAAGTTAAAAATCTGATTACAGTAACACCGAACCCGTATAAAATTACCGGTCTGAATGACGTACGTAATAATGCGTCGAGCCACAACATTAACTTCCTGAACCTGCCGGCTAATTATACGCTGACGATTTTGGATGTGTCTGGTAAGATTGTATTCCAGACAACTGTTACGGGCGCCTCTAACGGTAAATATACCTGGGACATGTTCTCAAAGGACGGTGTTGAAGTTGCGAGTGGTCTTTATATCTACCATGTATCATGGAATGTGAATGGTACATCTGGTGAGTATACTGGGCATTTTGCAATACTCAGATAAACAATCCACAGATTTTAAATAGCAAGGAGTTAGATCATGAAAAAAGTTATATTTCTGGTGCTAATCGGTGTTGGATTGTTTATATCGAATGCTGAGGCACAACTGAAAGCGGGTAGAAACGGAGCTACATTCCTCGAAGTTGGCGTAGGAGCCCGGGAAGTAGGAATTGGTTCTGCTGTTACCACGTTTTCGAATGACGCCAACCAGATTTTCTGGAACCCGGCGGGAACAGCTTTGTTAAGCTCGCAGAAAGTCAGTGCGGAATTTTCATACAACCAATGGATTGCAGATTTGAAATACAGCGCTGCCGCTGTTGGTTACAATCTTAAAAACTACGGAACCGTTACTGTTGGTTTCCAGATGTTTGGATTGAATAACATTCCGGCTGACCGTCAAAATGGATATACGGACCCGATACTGCAAGGATTGGTTACCGACCACAATACATCGTCGACCTACGATTATCAGGATTTGGCGATGAGTGTCAACTATTCCAAGTATGTAATCAATCGCCTGGCATTGGGTGCCACGGTTAAATATATACACGAACAAATTGACAATGTTTCCGGTTCGGCCGTGGCATTCGATTTCGGTTCCGTGTATAACATTGGAATTTTAGGATGGAAAATTGGTGCCCGGTTGAATAACATCGGGTCAGCCATCAAATTCTATAATCAATCCAACCCGTTGCCATTGACATTTGCGATTGGTACCTCGCTGTATCCTTATAGCAGCGATAGTTTCCGCTGGATGATAGCAGCTGATGCTGTCAAACAACAGGATACGCAACAATTGATTTTTGGAGGTACCCAGGTATCGTTCTATGACTTGTTATTCCTCAGAGCAGGGTACAAGTTTAATTACAGTGGAACAAATGATGGTGGTACTTCTCTTCGTCCAGCCGTTGATACGACTATCGAAGGAGTATCGTTGGGTGCTACTATTCAATATAATATCTCAGGTTATGATATTGGTATTGACTACGCTTACACCCAAATGAGTATGTTGAAGAACGTGAATCGCATCTCATTACGAATTAATTTCTAAGTTGATTTATAACGAGGCTCAGCAGCTTACAGCTGGGCCTCTTTTTTATTTGACCTTTTTACTACGAGTCCAGACTATTTATAAGGTCCGGGAGTTTGTTGCAAAAAATGACCACAGATTTTTTGTATTGAATATCATTGATTCTTGGATTTATTCCGGTATCCGGTATCCGGTATCCGGTATCCGGTATCCGGTATCCGGTATCACATTAATCACAATAAGTTTCCCTTCTAAATTTTTGGCAGCGTTTTGAATATTTCCAGCGATAGTGGTGAATGGGCTTCATTCCCAGAGCAAATCATCCAATTTTTAAAAAAAGACCTTATTCAGCTTACCCTTGATGGTAAAAAAGTAAATGGCTTCAGAAGTCCGGATTCTCAATGTTTATGGATTCGGGATCATGATGATATGATGCGGGGTGGACGCTATTTCCTGCATGATATGAAAAGTGCCGTCGAGAGTTTTGCAAACGCTCAGCATGCCAATGGGCGAATATATGATAATGTGACTACTGTCCCGGAGGTTCGAACCGGAGAGCGGGAAAATTGGGAAAAATGGATACGCGTTCCGGTTGAAGCGGATGTGGAATATCGTTTTGTAAAAGCCTTATACTTAGCCTGGCAGGCAACCGGTGACCACGAATGGATGGAATCCATGCTGCCGTATTCTGAAAAGGCCATGAACTATACGATGACGCATCCCTGGCGATGGGATTCGGATCACCAGCTTGTTAAACGTGCTTATACCATCGACACGTGGGATTTTGATTATACAGCCGGAAGAGCACCGTGGCTAAATTTTCAAATTACGGATAATACATTTTGGGGCATTTTCCATGGTGATAACAGTGGTTTCTATGAGTCTGCAATGTTGTTGAGCAAAATGTACAAGTTTTCGGGTTATGTGGAACAGGCGCATAAATGGTCGGAGACAGCACTGAAATTGCGGGACAGGGCGAATAAATTGTTATTTAATGGAGAATTTTATACCCACTTTTATAAACTGGTTCCGCACAAAATCGAAGGTGTTGATGAAGCGAAGCAGTTGAGCCTCAGCAATCCGATGGCTATAAACAGGGGAATGGCTACGCACGAGATTGCTGTAGCTGTCATTAATGAATATCAGAAGAGAAAAAAAGAAACTTCAGCTTTCGCAGAATGGTTTAGCATCGAACCTCCATTTCCATCAGGAATTTTCGGTGATGAAAAACTGGTTGCCGGCGCCTATATCAATGGTGGAATTTTTCCGCTTGCGGGTGGTGAATTATCGTTGGCGGCATTTGAGCATGGATTTGAAGAATATGGAGTAAGCATTCTTCGCCAATACCGGGATTTGATTAATGAAACGGGAGAAACGTATCTCTGGTATTTTCCGGATGGCAGAGTCTCGACCGTAGAAGAAAGCACGAGTCCCGATGCACTTCCAACCGACGGATGGGGTTCTTCAGCAATGCTTTATGCTTTTATCGAAGGCTTATGCGGAGTAAAGGATCTCGGGCATTCATTTCGAAATGTTCTTCTTTCACCCAGGTGGGCAGCCTCGGGCGAGAAACAGGCACAAATTCACTTAAGTTACCCGGCTTCAGAAGCAGAATTCAGCTATGGATATGTTTATGATGAAGAACAAAATGAAATTCGGTTGTCGATTGAATCCGAAAAATCTCATATCCATCTGCATGTTTTTTTGCCAAAGAATAAAAAAGCCAGAAAAGTAATGGTAGACAATAAATCTGCCGAAATGAAAAACGTACTGGTAGAACACAGTGCTTATGTAGACGTTGATCTGGACATGAAAATGTCCGCCCAGGTGATTATAAGTTTAAAGTGATTTAAGTACATTTTTTAACAAGATTTATGTATGACAGACTTGATTGTCTGGACAATACGTTCAAATTATAGTCTTACATTAATTGTTCGTGTCAGTAATTAATTTTTGAACTGTAGATATTAATTCAAAACCTCAATTCTCTATTACTATGAATATCGGTCGGAAAGAGTTTCTTAACAAAATCGCCGGCGGGACACTTGGTGCATTCACATTGCCTCTGATGTCTTTTTCAAAGAGTGAAGCACAAACTATCGGTTCTCAGTGGCCTCCCCGCGGTCAATATGATGACGAAAAATTCTGGAAACTGGTGCGTGATCAGTTCCCGGTCACAAAAAATCGGATTTACCTGAATACCGGAGGCCTTGGCCCCGCTTCTTACCCGGTTTTGAGTACTGCGGCCAAGGTAACGATGGATCTTCAGGAAATGTCGGAAACCGGCCACTCCATGTTTGATGAAGCCCGGGAAAAAGTAGCTAAATTTGTGGGTGTATCTCCCGAAGAAATTTCGTTTACCCGGAATGCCACCGAAGGCAATTCTATTGTCGGGGCAGGAATACCACTTTCACGGGGAGATGAAGTCATTTTTGAATCACATGCTCATCCCGGTGGATCTTTTCCATGGATGAATCGCCAGATGCAGCATGGAATCAAGGTGAAAATATTTGAACCGGATCCCACGAGCCCGGAAGGAAACCTGGAACGCATCAATAAATTAATAACGAAACGAACACGAGTCATCCAGGTGAGTCATGTTACAGCTCCAACGGGTATTTTATTTGACGTGAAAGCAATTGCCAAACTGGCGCACGATAAAGGAATCTGGTTTCATATCGACGGTGCCCAATCGTCGGGTATGATTCCTATTAATCTTAAGGATATAGGATGCGATTCCTATGCTACAAGTGCGCATAAATGGATGGGAGCTCCTCACGAGACAGGTTTTCTGTACGTCGATAAAGAGAAAATGGACCAAATCAAACCGGTGGAAGTAGGTGCTTATTCTGATAACGGGTATCATCTTCCTGATAAATTCAGCTATTATCCAACCGCCCGCCGTTATGAGTATGGGACGCGTAATGCAGCTTCCGTGGTAGGCATCGGTGCTGCCGTTGATTTTTTAAATTCCATTGGTATGGACCGTGTTTCGGAATATGGCCACAGCCTGGCAACATATCTGCAGGAAAATTTGAAAAAGATAAAAGGCGTTCATGTATTGACTCCTTCTGTGGATTCGATGTATGCATCGATGACAACCTTTAAAGCGGATCAAATGCCGTATATCAAACTGGATCAGTACATGGGTAAAAATTTTAATATGAGGTTGCGTATTGTTAGTGAGAGGAACCTTGATGCTATACGTATATCAACTCATATTTTTACCTCTAGAGAAGATTGTCGCAAAATTGTAGAAGGGGTGGCTCAGGCCTTGAAACAGGCTTGATAGTCCACACACAAACATTAAGGCCATCGGTGATTGATATTACCGGTGGCTTTTTTTGTTTATAAAAACCAGGCAAGGTAGGCAAATTAAAGGCAAGCTCGATGCAAGGGCATTTCATGAATTGTCCTTGAGCTCTTTACTCACTACTCAAATCTCAATACTAATTAGCAAAGAAATGTTCTTCGAGCATGGTACAGAGTGTGTGATAGACCGGTAAATGTAATTCCTGAACTTTAGAAGTGATGGTTTCAGGTACCCGTATGGTAACATCGCAGAGTTCATTCAGTCTGCCTCCATTTTTTCCGGTCAGACCTATCGTTTTTAATCCTAATTTTCCAGCCAGATAAACCGCATTAACTACATTTTCTGAATTTCCCGATGTGCTGATAGCTAATAAAATGTCACTTTCATTTCCATAGCCTAAAACTTGCTGGGCAAAGATTAAATCCGGATCAACATCATTTGCAAAGGCTGTGATTAATGCATGATGTGCCGTTAAGTCGATGGAAGGCAGACCCATTTGTAATTTGTCTGCCATATTTTTACCAAGCTCATTTTCATTGATAGAATTTTTTACGGCATCCGGCAATGGCCGTTTTTTTATAAAGCCTTTCATTAATTCCCCGACAATATGGCCGGCATCGGAAGCACTGCCTCCGTTTCCACAGATTAATAATTTTCTCCTTTGATGATAAGCCGATTCCATAATGCGATAAGCTTCGAGAATATCTTCTTTACATGGTTCGAGAATCGGATACCGATCAAGCAATTCGTCAAGATAATTCAGTTCAAGACTCATATGTTTTATTTGGTTATGGAATTAACACCATACATGGCCACGCATAAACAACCATAGTCACCGATAGCTTCATCAAGTTTTGCCGGTACCACCTCACATTTATTGTATGATAAATCTAATGCTTCTTTCGTGATTTCGGCCTTTGCCGACGGCCATAAATACTTTTGTGCACGTGCAAAAATGCTGCCGATTACGATTTTCTCTGGATTAAGGATATCGATTAAAATCGCTAAACCCTTTCCAAGGTACTGTCCGCTGATTTGCAATATTTCCTGAGCTACAGGATCATCCGCTTCAGCTGCTAATCCCACATCCCTGGCTGAGATATTGTAGGCATCTTCTCTGGTCGGGCAAAATCCGACTTTAATACCTTTGTCAAGTTTATCTTTGATTAGTTTACTGGCTAACTGTGCTATGCCACCACCGCTGCAGAATCCTTCCATAGAACCGGCTTTACCGTATCCGACCGGACCGTCCTTTTCAATTCTGACATGTCCGATTTCGCCGGCCATATCATTGGTACCGCTATAGAGATGTCCATCTAAAATAAGTCCGGCTCCGAATCCTGTACCAAACGTCAGGAAGATCATGTTATTTGTCCCTTTACCTGCACCAAATAACCATTCTGCGATGGCACAGGCATTTGCGTCGTTCTGCAAAAAAGTAGGAACATCAAATTTTTTCTCTAAAATGGAAGCAATGGGCACATCGTCCCATCCCGGTAAATTGGGAGGAGACATGATTACACCGCTTTTGCTGTCCAATGGCCCTCCACAGCTGATACCTATACTTGTCACATCTTTAATATTCCAGTGATTACGTTCCAACATTGTGGAAATAAGTTCAATTATTTGTTGAATAGCCTCATCAGGGGTCGCAAAAGATTTGGTTTGAAATGATTCGCGGTCTAAAATTTGTGGTTTATCTGTTCCAAGAACAATAGCGCACTTGGTTCCCCCGATATCGACACCTATAAATTTTTTTGTATCCATACTAACAAGGCTCATAAGTAAATGTGATCTAATCTCTTAATCGACTGACAATTATCTTGACAAATCTTTCCCCTTTTTAACGTAAGGTAATAATTATTCAATGTAAAATGATGTATACTTTTTGCAAATCGGGAAAAAAAGAAGCAGATTATTGTAAGTGTCAAAGTTCTGTGGGAGGAACCGGTTAATGTAATTGTAATTACTCATTATTTCCCTCACAGCAAAAATATAAAATAGTCGTGTCAGTAAGGAGTGTAATATGATGAGCAATAAAAAACTCACCAAAGAACAGGTTAATTTCTATAAAGAAAATGGTTACTTGCTCGGGTTACCCATCATTTATGATGAGCAGAAACTAAAAGAATTAAATTCAGGCCTTGAAGATCTGTTGGGGTTACTGGAGCCCGGTGAAACATCCAAAGAAATAAGAGAATGGCATGAGGCAAGTCGCTTTCTTTATGATATCTGCATGAATGATGTCATATTGGATTGTGTGGAAGATCTACTGGGACCAAACTTTTTCATGTGGGGTTCCAATTTCTTCATTAAAGAACCGCATACCAACAGCACGGTTGGCTGGCATCAGGATGCCTATTACTGGCCGCTGGAACCGCAGGATTCGGTGACGGCCTGGATAGCTTTTGAGGATTCAAACGAAGAGAATGGGGCTTTCCGGGTGATTCCAAAATCTCATGATGTGGGCATTATCAAGCATAAACGTTCAACAGATACCGATTCGGTACTGACCCTGGAATGTGAGGAAGGCCAGTTCCGTGAAGATGAGGCGGTATCGATGAACCTGAAAGCCGGTCAATTTTCCTTACATACCGATAAGATTATTCACGGATCTCCCGCTAATCATTCCGACCGCAGAAGAGTGGGCCTGACTGTACGGTATTCCAGTACGGAAGTGAAGTGCGATTTGTCTGTGAACCCGTATTTCAAAACCTATCTTTGCCGTGGTGTTGATGAATATAAACACAATCCTGTTGGTGAAATTCCAACACAGAAATTCGGGCGAATTTACCATGAACACAAAAGTGTGGAAGAAGCCGGGGTTGAAGCAGAAAAGAAGCTGGGAAGGATAAAGTAGGTTATTTTTTGCACAGAGGCACAGAGGCACAGAGGCACAGAGGCACAGAGGCACAAAAAAGGAATGAAGAATTTTTAATTTTGAATGGTACGTTTTGTCAGGCTGGGTATTAACATCCGGTCTGACAATTCATAATTCAACATTCAAAATTTCCAATTTCTTTAATTCAACAATAACGTTCTTATTTCATTCCAGTCGTCAATGACATAATCCGCATTATTGGATGCTTTATAGGTATCGGAAATGCCCACGTAAAGGATGGCTTTCATGCCCGCTGTTTTCGCTCCTTTGATGTCGGTATCCTGGATATCGCCAATATGATAAGAATATTCGGGAGTCGATTTTGTGGAACTGAGAACGGTCTGGAACGCTTTGATATTGGGTTTACTGTAACCGACTTCATCGCTGAAAACAAAAGTATCGAAATAGTGATACAAATTCCGGGTTTTTAGATAATCACGCAATACACGACCCGGTGAGTACATTGTGTCGGATATCAGGGCGATTTTATACCGTTCGGCCAGTTCGGGAAGGACTTCGGAAATATGATCGGCAAGGTCGGGCGGACCAGCATGCAGAGATTCCTGGAACGTGATAATCAATTCGTCCATCTCTCCGGTACTTGGGTTAATATGTAAAGACATTAAAATCAGGTCGATTAATTCTCTGGTAGTTAACGTTCGTTGTTGTTTAAACCAAATATCGTCAAACAACCGGGAAGCGCTTTTGTGTGCTTCTAAAATTTCCTCTTTCGACAACGAAATATTATGATGTTTGGCTATACGGGCCAGAGCTTCCATACGAACGGTGTGCCGCTTTTCTCCATTGGTATGAGCTTTTACCAGCGTGTTCCAGAAATCGATACTGATAACAGCGTTATTTTTTTTCATTTACGTACTCAATCGTTTGTACAGCGTCCCAAAGGGAATTATATGTTTCAATATTATGGGCTTCAATCCAGTTTTTATCCTGCTCAAGCTCATGTCTTGAACGTATGAAAAACGGTTTTATTCCCAGCTTGATAGCAGGTTTTAAATCGCTGACTTTATCACCGGCCATAAATGATTTACTGTAATCGATATGGAACTCTTTTTTGGCTTTTTCAAATAAACCGGTGTCCGGTTTGCGATATTTCAACAGCTCGGGTTCGAGTCCGTCATGAAATTTTGGATGATAAGGAGAAATATACCAGGCATCGATGGATAAGCCCATCTCCTCCAAACGTTCGTCGACCCAGTGATGCAGATCGTCAACCTGCTTTTGAGTAAAGTATTTCCTCGCAATGCCCGACTGGTTCGTGATTACAATAATCTTGTAATCCCTTTCTTTCATCCATCGCAAAGCTTCAATAGCCCCGTCGCACCATTGCCACTCGTCTGGCCGATGTACATAATCGTAATCAACGTTTAACGTTCCGTCCCGGTCAAGGAAAAATGCTTTATTCATCCAAACTATTATTTATTTTTTATTAAGCTATGCACACACAGTTACAGAAGTTTTTAAAAATACAAATAATATTCATACTTGTCGTTGAGATAGACTTATAGTTTATCTAATTTCACTATGATATAATCGAATCAAAACAACTATGCCCGTAAATAAAGCAAGGCTACTCTCAGAAGATGATATAAACCGCATTTTAATGCGATTTGCTCACCAATTCGTTGAACCATTCGATGATCTTTCCAATCTGGGTATAATTGGTATGCAGACACGTGGCGTGCATATCGCCAAAAGAATCCAGCAGAATATTCAGAAGTCGTATGGCGTGGAAGTTCCGCTGGGTGTTTTGGATGTTACTTTCTATCGTGATGATTTTCGTACGAATATGAAAATTCCATCCGTGAAAGTGACCGAAATCCCATTCGACATCTTTGGGAAAGATCTGGTTTTAGTAGATGATGTGCTGTTTACGGGGCGTACCGTTCGTTCCGCGATGGATGCCCTGACCGGGTTTGGCCGTCCGCGAACGATTCGTTTTTGTTGTATGATTGACCGTGGTTTGCGGGAGTTGCCGATTACTGCCGATTATATCGGGTTGCATGTACCAACCCATGCCAGTGAGGAAGTGCGGGTGCATGTGAAAGAATTGGATGGCGAAGACGCCGTTTATTTAGTGGATACTTCTAACCAGGAATCGAATGTTGGGTGATAACCGCTCATGAGTGAATTACAGTCGTCATACGAATTTAAACACAAGCATTTGCTCGGATTGTATAATTATTCCGGCGATGATATCCGTTATGTGCTCGATCAGGCACGCCACTTTCGCGATATTTTGGACCGCCCGGTACCCAAAGTGCCGACCTTGCGTGACAAGACTATCGTAAACCTTTTTTATGAAAACAGCACCCGTACCAGAATTTCTTTTGAGTTGGCGCAGAAAAGGATGGGTGCCGATGTTGTGAATTTTTCTACGAGCAGTTCGAGCACCAAAAAAGGTGAGACACTGCGGGACACGATACAGAATATCGAGTCGATGAAAATAAATATGGTGGTGGTGCGGCACGAAAGTCCCGGTGTTCCTCATTACCTGACTCGTTGTGTTTCGGCTTCCATTATTAATGCCGGCGACGGAGCCCATGAGCATCCGACGCAGGGTTTGCTCGATATGTTTACCATGAGGCAGCATTTTGATAAACTGGAAGGCCTGAAAGTGGCTATCATAGGCGATATTACCTACAGCCGCGTGGTTCGTTCCAATATCATCGGGTTGAAAAAGATGGGGGCCGAGGTTTTGGTTTGTGGTCCAAAGACCCTGATGCCTTTGTTTGTGGAAGAACTCGGGGCGGAAGTGACCTACAACCTGGATGAGGCTTTAGCCTGGTGTGATGTAGCCATGGCGCTGCGCATACAGCTTGAACGCCAAGAACATGGATTATTTCCGAGCCTGCGGGAATACCATGAACGGTTTGGAATCAAACGTCACCATCTTGAAAAATATCCTGATTTCCTGGTCATGCACCCCGGACCGATTAATCGTGGGGTTGAAATGGAAAGTGAAGTAGCCGACAGCGACCGGGCGATCATACTTAACCAGGTGACGAACGGCGTGGCGGTGCGAATGGCCGTGTTGTATTTGTTGTCTGGCGGCACAAGGGTGTGAGGCAATTATTTACAGATGTATTGGTAATTGCTGCACTATTTTTACTAATCACCTGCAAGAATTTGAAGATTCAATATTCGTATTTTTAAAGTTGGATCACAACTTGTATAAAAATCGTTATTTAATTTACTTTAACTAGTAAATGTTAAAGTAAATTTAGGAGATCATTATGGCAATGTATAGCATAAATGTTACGGATCCTCCATATAATGCAGTAGGTGATGGAACTACGGATGATCATGCTGCACTGCAACTTGCATTAGATCATAGTAACAGTTATGGTTATGTAGTTGAAATACCTAAGGGCATATACTACATTAGTGATCGTTTACATGTTTACGGTCAAACAACTATAAAAGGGCAAGGTGAGGAAAATACTGTAATAAAATGTGAGCTCGGTGGTTTTTATGCACAAAATAGTGCGGGTAGTGCATCTGAAATAACTATTGAAAGATTAACCCTCGAAGCTGTCTCTAATCAGGTTAATAATTGTAAGGGAATAGAATTAATCGGCGATTATCATAATAGTAGTAAAAATAATATTCGTCATGTATTAGTCAAAAAAATCAATGGAATCGGGATTCGATTATATCGACCTATACTGACCCATTTAACCCAAGTTATAGTTCAACAATGTACCGGTAATGGTTTTTCAATAGAAGGAGATGGAACAAGTACAACATTAGAAAATTGTTATGCAACAGGAAATACAGGACATGGTTATAACTGGACGAATGTCGGTTATAGTAGCTTAATTAATTGTGCGAGTGATGGAAATCAAGGAGATGGGTATCACTTTGATGCAGGCAGCACTACTAATGTAATAAGTAATATATCACTTTATTCTTGTGGAGCTGAATTAAATCAGGGAAATCAATTTTATTTGTTTAATGTTTGGGGACTTACAATTACTACTTTAGGTGTCAATATTGGTATTCCTACAATGGGTAAAAATATGCTTGAACTAGATTATTGTAGGTATGTAACAATTACTGGATGTGCCTTTAGATCTACACCACCATCTCCATATCATAGTTTACTTATTGGGAATAATGGTGCCGAAAATATTACTATAATTAGTAGCATTTTTGGCAATTCTAGTTACCCAAGTACTTCTCAAATACAATTCATTAATTCTAGACTAAACGGCTGATTCATTGTCTGATTTTATAATTTAATTTTCAAAATATATTATAGGTTCGAAGAAGGTTAAACTACTTGATAAGTTTAAATAAATACATGTTTTTTGTTAAAAATAAAGAACCTAATAAAAAGTGTGCTGTATCCCTGCTTTTATCCAAAATATGTATCAAGAATAATGTCTGATATGAATTATTAAAAGGATTTATTATTCATCTATGTTAGTCAAACAAGATGAGGGAGTTGAACAATATGAAAATTTTTGTTTTATAATCTCATATTTCTTCATTTACTTAAAACAGATATTAGAAGTGGGCGTTTCTTTACTTGTCTAAAGTAGCTTGATATTATAACACGTCGCCAGAATTCTGGCATTTTTCTCCCAGGAGTTATTTTTCATTGACTGGCGGCAGTTTTTGTGCATTACAATTGGATTATTATTAAGTATTCTCATTACAGCAAGTCCAAGTTCCGGTATGTTATCGCGTTCTACAAGTATCCCGTTATAATCATTTTGTATTAATTCAGGAAGACCACCGACATTATATCCGACTACAGGTACACCCAAAGCTAACGCCGTTGTAACAGCACCACTTTGTTCAATATCTCTGTATGGAGCTAATATTACACGGCATCGTTTATATAAGTTGATCATTTCATCTTCAGGGAGAAAACGATAAATTCTTTTAACATAACTGTTTAGATTATATTCTTCGATCCGTTCATCTAACTGTTTTAAGTATGAGGATGGACCGTTTCCTGCTAATAAAAGGGAGATGTTTGTATCCTTTTTGTAAAGTATTTTGAGAACCTCAATGGTATCTTCAACACCCTTATATGAACGTATGACGCCAATCATTCCTATGGTTTTATTGCTGTCATTAGAAGCTGGTTCATTATCAGCTTTTTCATGATATAATGGCCCAAGAGGCATTACAGTGATTTTTGTTTCCGGGATTTTAAAAATATTTACCAAGTCTTTTTTTGACTTATTTGTATGCACTATCAGTTTGGGAATTTTTACATAAAGTTCTTGAAATCTTTTCTGTAGTTTCTTTGACGAGACATCATGAGGAAAAATGTTGTGAACTTCATAACCAATATTGGAGTTTCGGGTCAACAGTCTGTTCAGGAAAAAAAGGTCAATATTATTGTATTGAAGCAAGGGTAGCCATTGAATATGAATAGCATCAAAATCAGGAGCGATTATAAGAGTATGAATCCAATTAATTACATACTCAAGAAACTTAAATACATTCTTAATATTCTTGTTTCTTATGTATTGAGATCAATCCATACCTGAAGTATAAGCTGTTTTTAAATCAGGTCTTACATTTCGATTTATGCCAGAGATGACCGCTTTGTAGCCTATTTGGATTAATGCATCGTTTATATATGCAGTATAAACTGGTGAGGTGCCATTTAAATCAAGCTGAAGTATTTTTCTCTCTTTATCGTTTATCATGTTGCTGCTTCGTTGAATATCTTATGATAAGATATCTTGGTATACTTTAAACCATTGTTTATGTATGCTTTCTTCGGCAAAAGAATTATTTTGTGCTAAGTTCCAGGATGATAAAGACTTTTTGGTAAGAAGTTCTCTGTTTGTCTCGAGCTCTTTTAGAGAACTAATGATAAACTTTATAAGTTTTTTATCCGGGGTATCTTTAAGTAAGTCTTTCTCATTTTTCCAATAATGTGGATTAGGCATTTTGTCAGAAGTAAAATAAAATTTTGGGGGATCCATCACATAACCATTTTCGATAGTCACCATTTCCGGGATAGAATATAAATTTGTAGCAATGATAGGTAAACCGGATTTGATAGCCTCAAGTATAACTAAACCAAAACTATCTTTGTAAGTTGGGTGAATCAGAACGTGTGATTGCGCATATATTTGAGCCAGTTCTGCAGGTTTTAAATTGAATTCCAAAATTTTTACAATCGGGCTGAGCTTTTCTATGCGTTTCTTCCAAAATTTCGGGATGCTTTCTCGTATTGTGATTAAAGTAAGTTGAATCGACGAGCTTTTTAGTTTTTCAAAAGCAGATATGATTTCGGTGCCTCCTTTCAAGACAAAATCTGAAGCAACAAAGAGAGTTCTTAAATTTGGCTCTTTGCACCGTTTTTCAATAATATCTTCATTAACATGCGGATTTAACGGTATGAATGGATATATCTGATATTTGCTCTTTTGGAAATCTGGAACAAGTTTCTCAACAGTATTGAAGCAGGCCTTTGACATGCATATCACAGCCTTCAAATTTGGATCGTTCAGAATCTTTTTTAAACGAAGTGAACCCAATGTTGTGTGCACTCTATTTAAATCATAATGATAAGGCGCCGTGGGGTTTTCAAGATAAATTACATAAGGAATTCCATTGGACGTGATGAATCTATTGTAGGTCTGGATGGCGTCTACCTGGTTATGTTTCTTTATCTTGGCCCTGAAAATTAGTCCCAATATATCACCTATTTTACCGTGCCATAATTTAAGAAGTACTTTGATGTACCAAGGTTTGGTTTCAAAGAATTTTGGCTGTGATGTGTTATCCTCAAAAACATATGATATGCCTTTGGGTGGATTTTCAATTAGATTCTTGTGAAATCCTCTTAGATATTTGCCAGCATATAAGATTTTGTATTTACGTTTGTTCATCTTTTTCAATCAAATTCTTTAATAATTTTGAAAGATGAGTATTGAGACCTTTCCTCGAATTATTTATTGATACATAGTTTCTGGCATTCGATGCTAATTCTTTCAGCAAATGTGGATTATTTTTTAATTCTTTTATTTTAGAGGCTAACAATTCGGCATTTTCCGGTTCTACCGCAACGGCAGCTCCACTTATCTCACTCTCCTTCTTGAGCAATCCTTTGGAAGTTGAAATGACCGGGACACCACAGGCCAGGTACTCATAGAATTTCACCGTTATGATGGATTCGAAAATATCGTATCCGTAAACCGGGTTTACGGCGATATCAAATGAGGATATATAAGCCGGTATCTGTTCATGTCTTTTTAAACCAAGCCATTTGAGATTTACAGGTTTTTCCTGCTCTATTGCATTCAGCAGAACCTGTCGCTGGCCTCCATCTCCAATGATGATAAATTCAATTTCCGGATCATCTTCACACAACTTCGCTGCTTTAACCAGTGTTCTCATATCATGAATCACACCGAGAGAGCCCACATATCCTACACGGAATGTGTTCGGTTTTACCGGTTCATCTAATTTTGATTTCGCATCAGGAACGGGCTTGAACGTCTCGAGATCAACCCCGTTGGAAATCACTTTCATCGGGGTGGCAGGTGCTCTCTTTTCGATGATTTCTCTTGATGCCGTCGTTACCGGGATAATTAAATCGGCATGCCGGTAAAGCCAGCGTTCCATTATTTTCGAACTCTTATAAAGCAACGAGTGTTCGTCGACCGAGCCGATATCCACGGCGGCATCCGGCCAGATATCACGTATCTCGAGTACAAAACGGGTTTGAAGGAGTTTGGCGATCAGGCAGCCCGCGATAGCTGCAAATATCGGCGGAGAACTGGCGAAGACAAGGTCATATTTTTTAGGATTGAGAATCACATATACCAGGCTGCTCCACAAATAGGTAATGAATAATCCCATTTTTTGAAAGTTGCTCGAACGGGAGTTTGCCCATACCCACATCCGGTGTATTTTCGAGCCATTATATTCTTCTTCCTGGTGGAAAACCCGTTTATAGCCAGAAGGGACAATACCAGTTGGATAATTCGGTAATTCGGATATTACTTCGATATCCCAGCCTAGCTTGCTCAAATATCTAACCATTGTTTCACTTCTCGTGGCACCGGCACCAATTTCGGGAGGGAAATATTGAGATATTAAAAGCAGTTTCATTAAGACTGATTCCAATCGTATTTCCGTTTAAGGAAAAAACGGGAAGTGAAATAGTTTTTCTCAGTTATTTGGAGATAAAAATTGGGATTCATGTATCGTTTCATTTACCAATGTTATTTGAAATACAAAAAATGAGTCAGGATCATCTGATTTGCAGAGCTGTTTACATTGATTTTTTCAATGTGTCTGAAAGCTTGTTCCTGTATTTATCCTCCGTGAACATTTCTTCAGACCACTCCGCAGCATTTTTGCCCATTTTTTTCATCTCCACTTGATTGCTAATAAGGTATAACATTTTTTCGGCTAAATCTTTAACCGTGGAATTATATAACAAACCATTAAAATTTGGTTTTATTAATTCTGAGGTCCCGCCGCCGTCGGCCCCTATAACGGGAATTCCGGTTCGCATTGCTTCAACAGTTACCCTGCCGAATGCTTCGGAACGTGAGCACATTAACAAAACATCGGCTTGTTTTATCATAGGAAATGGATTTTTGACGGTTTCAATGAAATGAATGTCTTCATCCAGATGGTATTTTTTAACAAGATTCTGCATTGCACGGGCGTATTCATTCTCATGTGAGCCAACAATTACCAGCTCAATTTTAAATCCTTTATCCTTCAATATTTGCATGGCTTCTATTGCATGTTCCTGACGTTTCCTGGCATGCAGCGAACCAACCATAATGCATTTCAGATCAGCTTCATGGGAATATATTTTTTGTAAAGATTCAGGTAGTTCTTTTGTAGCCAGGCTTTTCTTTTGAACGGACAAATAAATCAAATCAATTTTGTCTGCCGGCAGATAGCGTGCATATTTTTGGTAAGTAGCTTCACTATTCACGATGAATCGTTCTGTGTATTTATTCATAAATGCATAAGATCTGCTTTCGCCCCGGTCAAAGCGATAACCATGATCTTCGTAGCCAAATTCATGAATATGCCAGATATGTGGAATCCCGGCCTGATGAGCGGCCAGTGCGCCGGTTACGATTGTCATCGTGTTCGTTATGAGAAGCTCACAATTCCATTTTGCGAGTTGATTTGCCACTTTTGATGCTGCGAAACGGTTAATTAAGAAACGTGCAATTTTCTTTGGAACTGAACGATTGGTGGAGACCCACAAACGGAATGGAATAATGCGGTAGGGAGTTTCCCGTTTTTGTAATTCCGGTTCAATTTCACCTTGTGCCGGAAGAATAACGTAACAATCGTGCCCCGAAAACCGCAACGCATCGATCGTTTCGAGCAGGCACAATTCGGCGCCGCCCAGTTCAGCTTTATGTGAAATCAGTCCTATTCTCATTTTGACTCAATAAACTCCGTCAATCATATTTGAATATATACCAGATGAGGATATTCCCAAATTGAGAAATCTTCCTTTTCCTAAATAAAATAATGGCGCCCAATGTCCTCCAAAAATAGCTTATCGTTCCCAGCAGGCGGTTCCAAACAACATATCCCGGCTCGAATTTCATTATATATCTTTTTTGGGAACGGTGTTTTTCAATTTCCATGGGGATGAACACGTCTCGGGTGGTTTGTCCGCCCAGGTGAATGATTTGCGCCTTGTCGTAAAACAGGATTTCTTTTCCGGTGTTTCGAACACTCCGGCATAAATCGTTTTCTTCCCAGAACATGAAAAACGATTCGTTCATCTTGCCGGTTTTAACAAATAATTCCCGTTCGATGAACATGGCGCTTCCATTAATCACCTCAACAAACTGCGTCTTTTTAACTGGAATATGCCCGAATATTTTATTTCCAAAGAAGATTTTAAGAAACGGAAAAGCCAGAACGAACATATGATCCATTCCAAATTCATTTTTTACCGAGGGCTGGTGAGATCCGTCAGGATTTAAGGTCATCGGACCGATAAGCCCGGCTTCAGGATAATCTGAAACGGCCTGTAAAAGATGGTTTAGCACATCATTCGCAAATAAAGTATCCGGATTCAGGAAAAACAAATATCGCCCGGTTGCTTTATCCGCACCGATGTTGTTAGCAGCGGCAAAACCGGCATTTTTTTCAGGATTGATCCAATGTACTTCCGGATATTTTTCCATCACTGCTTTTCCATCGTCTCCCCATTCGGAGTTCGAAACGACGATTACTTCATATCGGACAGAATCGTTATTCTGTTTGATCGAAGAGATACAATCGCCAATTAATTTCATGGAACGGTAATTGACAATAATTACAGAAACATCGGGGTTGATATGCGAAGATGTGTCCGTCATGGACGATATCAGGATTTTTCGGGAGTGGGTTGATCCGTAATCATTTCCGGCAACCAATGAGCTTTATAGTAGGATGCAAAAGCAGCAATTAGTGCGAGCACCATCAAACTGTCGAAACTGAGAAACTGGGCACTCGTTATATTGACAATCAACATGCCAATCACTAATCCGAAAGCTGAGAGCGATATAATTTTCAAACCCTGGGAATCAGTAACTTTCGCAATTTTTCGAAGCGGGCTTAAACAGGATATACATAAAAATGTTGAAGCTATCAGTCCGATAATGCCCGTTTTAAACCATATGGCCAGGTAACCATTATGGATGTACGTCATGGCCGTGTACGTGCCAAATAAGACTGAATAACGATGATAGATAGCGCCCATACCATAACCGGCGATGGGGTTTATAAGAAGTTTGCTTAAAATGGCCTTGGTTTCCAGTACCCGTTCCAGCAGTGATGATCCCATGTGGCTAGTCGAGCTCAGAGTGCTGATACTGTCCCAGCGGGCTGCCATGGCTTTCATAACGATCATGAAAATATTATTGAAGAAAACCAGGGCCGTAAAAATGCCAAGAATGATAAGAATCAGGTTGCCATACAGGATAAATTTCCGTGTTGTTTTATCTGACACGAAGAATATGGCGATGGCGGCGCTTATGAATCCAATCCAGTATCCCCGGCTTTGAGTGAGAATGAGCCCGGCCATAAAAAGAGCATAAAAGAAAAAAGAAATCAATTTTGCAGGTTTACCCTGCAGTTTTGAGAAACCCAGCATCGTGATGATCGTTCCGGCCAGGATGATGATCTCGTTCATGGCGACCCGTGCTTTTTGAACCTGCCATTGGACATTGGCCTGGATAACAATTTCCCGGTAATTCTGGAAGTTTCGTATCAGTACGAACAGGCAAATGGCCAGGAAAATATAGAGTACGACTTTCTGAAATTGCTTTGATTTGAAATGATACTTAATTGGAAAGAACAGCCAGAGGCCCAGAAAATACGTCATGTCTGATATGGCAAGGCCCTTATTCTGAACGCTGAATAAACCAAGAATGAATCCATATACAATGCTGATAATCAGCAGCAAGTACCATTTATCGATATTATTGTCAATTTCTGCCCGTCCTGTAAGCAAATAGGGGAAAAAATAGAAAATGAGAAAGACGAGGGTAAAACCAAAAAAAATGAGGTCGGTTAATTGAATGCCCGGTTCGTTATCAAAATGTAAGGTAAAGGTAACAAGGTAGACATAAAGGAAATAAACCGGATTTCGCAGGAAAATGGCCAGTAATAAAGCAGAAAAAGCAATTCCCGGCAGGATATAAACGAAATCCAGAGAATAATTGAGCAATAGGAATCCCGACAGGATTGACAGCAAAAGAAATATCCCGAAATGAAAATATTGATCCCTTTTTAAGAAAGCAGATAACACAACTAATGATTCCGGATATAGTCGATATAGTCTTTATTTTTTTGAAAAGCGAGTTGTCCTATAAAAAACAAGTCGGTTAGGATGAAGGCCGAAAAGAAAGCTACAATCACGATTACAGATCTCCGTGGACGATCTTTTTTCTTCGGCACTACGGGCGCATCAACAACGGTGACGACCGGTATGGCTTTCGCTTCCTCCATTTTAGCCTGCTCGTACAAAGGAAGGATAAATTCCATAATTTTTTGCTGAACGGTGAGTCCGAATTGGATATAAAAATATTTTTGCCCGATTCCGGGTAACCTGTTCAGGCTAATCATCAGGGTGCTGGTGTCGCTTTTCGTGTGGAAATCCAGCAATTTCTGATTTATCGCATCGAGTTCATTGACTGTTTTTTGGTAAATGTTACTATTCTGACTCAACGACTTTTTAAGGATATCGAGTTTTATTTGTGTCTCTATCTTTTTTGATGCCAGATTGCCCATTAAACTAAGATAGTTTTGCATTTGTGCAGGCAAGTCAAAAATGCCATATTTTTTTTCGAATTGAGCATTGGCCGTAACCAGGCTGTCGAGGTTGTGATTCGCTTTATCATATCGTTTTTGGATAAACATTCGGTAATCACGGGCTTCTTTGACAGAAATTTGCGTATTAAACTCATTGAGAAGCTTTACATAATAATTAGCCATCTCTTTGGCTCGTTCCGGGCTCTTGTCCCACACGTCGATGATAAAATTCCCCTCATCCAGGCCTTCAAAACGTGTATTCTTTTTGAGTTCACCCATTGCATTCAGAAGCGGATAATTACTTTTTGCTGTTTTGTAGACCTTTTCGAGATCGAATTTTTCTATGACTTTCTTTTGAGTCGTATAACTATTCAGCAGGACGTAAAATTTGTCGGTCTGAGTTGAGCCGTTTTGAAGCAATGACCCAGCCAAAGATCCGATGCCGGAATCGTTCAGAAGGCCGAGATTGATGTTATGTGATTGGGATGGTAAAAGATTGGCTTCGGCTTTATACTCGTTGTGAATGAACAACGTAATGATGGCCGTAATGATACTCACACCCAAAGATATCAATAAGATAACTTTCTTTTTTTGATATAGATGCCGATAAATATCCGGTAAAGCCAGTTTTTTATATTCCGGAGCCATTAAATTGGTATTTGAACGTTTGTGTTTATTTAAACTTTACGAAATTCAATAACAATACAGTAGTCGATATTGCGCTAAGTATCAAAGAGATGCGTGAATTTATGAGATTTTGTTTTTGAATTTTGTAATTTCGGTAGGCGTTTAAATCCTCATAAGGCATCCGATCTACAAATATCATGTCGCCTGATTGGAGGCTGGTCTCAATAGGTGGAAACCACGCCTTGCTGCCGGCTTTGATAATAAATATTCTGTCAGCATTCGCAGCAATAGTGAAGCCCCCGGCTTTTTTGATGTATTCGGATACGGAGGTTTTAGAGTTAAAAGGATAATACCCCGGGTTGTTTACCTGCCCGAATAAATAAACGGTATGTTCATTTCGCGGAATATATAATTTATCTCCATCGAAGACATGAATGTGCTTTAACTGACTGGTATCCCGAAGGTTAACATAAACCTGGTTTTGATCCAGCTTTGTCTCCATCTGCAGATATTCCAGTCCCTGCCTGTCCTGATCGGAAGTTCGCTGTAATTGTTTATCGTTTAATACATCGGGTTGGGGAACATCACGTATAGGTGTTTTACTGCGTATTAAATAAGCGGCCTGCGGAAGAGCTTTGGGTGACAAGCCATCAGCCATATTTAGTAAATTATAGACTGATGTTTTGCCCTCGATAATGGGATAATTGCCGGGGTTTACGGCTTCGCCGAGTATCCATGCAGAATAAGAGGAACGTTGATTCTGATTTTCAGGAACAATGACCCGATCGTCAGGTTGTAGCAGAGTAGAAGCAAAATTATCCCCGGACTTTTTAACCGCGATCTTCATGATCTGGTTCTGAGTCTGACGATATATAGTAATCTGGGTTGTATCGGCATAATCGGTGTAACCACCCGCAATGTTGATGAGCTCCCGGATATTATCACCTTTCCTGTATTCCATTTCCAGAGGTGATTTCACGGCTCCGGTGATGCTTATTCTCGGACTCTGTTCTAATAATTTTTTGATGTAGATGACATCCCCGCCGTGTACGAAAGGATCTTTGGATAAATTACCACCCCTGAAATAATCAATCAGATCCGCTTTGGTTTTCAGGGTGTCATCATTAAATACTTCAATATTTCTGAGAGAAAACTGGTTTTTGCTCAGGAAATGGCTGTCGTAGAATTGATTGTTCGGTTTATTTGCGTCAAAGGCTCCCTTCCCAAAAAGAGCCGGAAATATGGCTTGATCAACCCTTGTTTGTGCAGGAACAATGTATTTCCCGGGATAGGGTACGTCGCCTGTTACGTGAATCGTAATATTCCGCGGGATATCAAGAGATACTGTGATTTTGGAATCCTTAAAATTCTTGTCTATCGCTTTTTTGATTTTCTGTGTTGCTTCCCATAATGTTAGCCCTTTTACATTGATTTGGCCAATCATGGGCAGGTTTAATTCTCCTTGTGGGTTTACCGAAACAGCTCTCATGGAGAGTGTTAACCCGCCACGGACATCGATGGCGAGAAGATCCTGCGGGCCCAGAACATATGTTTTACTATTAATGTATCCTTCCTGGGAATAGGCTCTGTTTGCCATTTCCAGGCCAATTTGATCGAGATAATAGTAATCGTAAGCATTTCCGGCATTACCAATACTGAAATTCATGGATGGTTCGGCATTGGTATTATTTTGAGATGTATTATTCTCCTTATTCTTATTATTCGAGACCTGTCCGATCGCTTCCATGCTAAACCCGGATAGTAAAGTCAAGAATAGTATTAGAAAATGAATTTTTTTCATGGGCAAACCAATCATGCCGGTAAATTTCAGGTTATAATAGAGTTATGTAATCTACAGATGAATTTATACCTAAAAAATTGAATCATCAATTTATATAAAAATCATCATTATTTATATAAGAACTGTCGAATCCTGATGAATATAATGTCTAATACAGGTTTATTTACGACGGATTAAGATGACTCCAAATATAGTACAAATTGCGCCAATATATTGGATGAAATGCAGTTTTTCTTTTAATAGAACGACTCCAAAGAACAGACCGAAGACAGGAACCAGGTTCTGGTAGGCCGATGTATGAATAGCGCCGACACTTTTCAATCCTTTGTTCCAAATCATATAGGCCAGCGCAATTGACAAAAGTCCGCTGTAAAAGATGCCAAGATATGCGGGCAGAGTAACCTGAGAATAAGGAACAGAAAAGATGCCCGGCAGCCCCGCCAGGAAAAGCGCGCCGCCACCGAAAGTCAGTGTCAGTGTATTCAAATGCAAGGGAGTGTATCGTTTTAGCATGGATTTCAGAAGCAGGGTATAAATCCCAAATATTAATGCAGCCAGGAGAACGATGAGATCTCCCCAAACGGAATGAGAGCTAATGGAAAACGATTTTTCACCACCGCTGATAATGAATAAAATCCCCAGGAATGCCAATAGGATGCCTGCAATACGATTTGGCGTCAGTTTTTCATCGGAGAAGAAATGTGAGAAAAGAGCAACCCAAATAGGCGAGGTGCTCAACATGACCGATGTATTGGCCGCGAGTGTCAGATGTATGCCCGTAATGAACACCATTTGATATAGAAATTGTCCGAGCAGAGAAAGTCCTATCAGAGGGAGTAAATCGCCTTTGTGAATGGTAATGGTTTCACCACGTTTAAGTACAATGATCCACATAAAAAGCGCAGCTAAAGCAAATCGAAAAGCATTGAAAGAAAGTGGATTAAAATAGGCGATACTGTATTTGACGACCGTGAAATTTAGCCCCCAGACAATAGCAACGCAGAAAAGCAGCAAATCGATAATAAATGGCCGATCGGTTAATCCGGATTTCACTAAACAGAATTTATGTACAAGTTGAAGGATGGTGACAAAAGTTACTCTTAAATAGGCATTAATCCGATAGGAATGTAAATTGTTCTGTTCTGGAATTTAGATTATAAATGAAAAGCAGCCAATTATACCGAGTGAATATTCTCAATTGTAAAGTTGCCAAATTATCTCAAATTCAAAACCGTCATGAATGATGTATATGGATAATCTGTTTACGAATGTAAAACATCCGTATATTCTGTATCATCATTGTTGAGGGTATGTTTAAAAGTCTTATCTTTTTCATGGATAAAAACCTAAATAACGAAATTAACGTACTGTGATTCAAAGAATTCAAACGGTTTTATTAATCCTGGCAATAGGATTGAATATTGCATTTGTTTTCACACCAATGTTTTATCAGGTGATGGCGGACCCGTCGGCGTGGATAAGTTCCGGTTTGATATCGGCTTTGTTGTTAGCAACTTTGTTTTCGCTGCTTTCCATTTTCCTTTATAAAAACCGGTTAAAGCAGGCCCGTTGGGTTAAGCGGTCGATGATGTTACAAATAATTGCCATTGGTATTGGTGTTGCTGTCTTGTTTACACTTGGAGGATTTGGCAAATATCTGTGGGATGAGACGATTTCCCTTGGATTAATCGTCATCGCTCTCGTACTAGAATATGGGGCATTTCATTATATACATAAAGACGAAAAGCTAGTGCGTTCAATGGATCGTATCCGTTGATTTTTGCCATCATTGATGTCATCAATTTCTAATAACACTTAAAAAAGTTATTTTGAGTGATTCTCCACCAAAGCTGAGGCTAACGGTTAGTGTACTTTTAGGCTTGATAGCGTTTGGTGTTTCCCCCATTTTGGTGAGGTTTGCTTACGGGGTCTCACCAATTGCATTAGCTGCATATCGAACATTTTTTGCGGCAGTCATTTTGCTTCCTGTTTGGCTGATTAGCAAAAAAAGAAAAATTGCTGTTCAAACGTACAGCAAAAAGCAAAAATGGATGGGGGCTTTTGCCGGTATTTGCCTGGGTATTCATTTTACTTTATGGATAGCTTCCTTGTCGTACACATCGGTTGCATCAGCATCTGTTTTAGTGACTATTCACCCAATTATCTTAATCATTGTCGAAAGTGTCTTTATGAAAAGGCATTTTCATAAACTGACATGGCTGGGGGTTTTTATTGCTTTTGCCGGTTCGGCACTCCTGGGTATGGCTGATGAACATACCTCGAATGCCTTTGCACATCCTCTTTACGGTGATTTCCTGGCCATTTCTGCAGCTGTCGTTTTTGTTATTTACTTCTTGATAGGCCAAAACTTACGGCAGCATTCAACATGGATCGATTATGTATTCAGGGTATATACATTTGCAGCAATAGCTTGTCTCGGCCTGGTTTTGATCGTCAATGTTCCCATAGAAGTCGGTGTTACTGCAGTTTTGGTCGGTCTGGGCTTGGCAATCGGACCGCAAATCGTAGGGCATGGTTCCATTAATTATGCCGTTAAATATCTATCACCAACTGTTTTGGCAACAATGATACTTTCGGAGCCCTTATTAGCAACCATTCTGGCCTACTGGATTTTTGGTGAGGTTCCGTCGCTGCAATCCTTATTATCGATGGCGGTGATTATGGCTGGCGTATTGTTTACCTGGCGCTCTACCCCGGCTGAAAGTGAGACTGCCTGAACGGTTAAAGAAGACTGCAAATAAGAATTGTGTTTTACATGATGAAACTTATATAAATATCGTTTTAATTAATAGTAATTCCTCCATTAATAGGCTATTATGATAGGAAAAGCGCTTTGAATAAATATAATACCGTTTGGTAATTTTGGGGCAAAAACAACAATAAATATTTATCGGGATACCACTAAAGGTAACATGGACCAGAATATGAGGCATCAGACCGCATTAATGATTTTCACAAAATCCTTCCATGTGATAAGACCATACATTCGATAGCAATTAAAATAAAAAGCCCGGAAAAAGGTTAAATTATTAAATTCTGACTGTATCATCATAAAAAGCTAATACAATGTTTGGTCGTTCCAACCCGTTATAAGACCACAATTTAAATAAATAACCTCGTTTATTTGTCAAAACAACAGAGAGATGATGAATAAGTATATTTGAATCAACATGGATAGCTTAGGATTAGAAATGATATTCTGGTATGAAGGAAATGGGAAGGAAGCATAAGTACGTTACTTCGCAAGAGTTGAATAATCTGCTATTGATTGATTTGAATAAAAAAACGTTACGTTCGTAAATGCCGATAAACGGAACCAGGATTACATATTATGATTATTCGTGTAAGATTATAAAAATCAAACCATAAAGAAGTGTAATTATCCTTTTTTTAAGGATAAGAAATGATATGAAAATATGGAATCGAGATACCAGTAGGAGACAAAAATACATGTAAATGATGAATTGTCGGGAAATTTCATTAACTTGTATAAATTATTTGGGAAATAATGAAATAATAACTTGGCTAAATTTCATATACAAATTAATGGGTAACTTCCTTTACGAGTCATAATCAGCAATCTATAAGGATTCTAATGTAAGGAAGGTGTTACGAGTTCATCTTTATCTGTATAAATACATGACATAATTTGATGAATCTAAGCTTCGGGATAAGAAGGGGTATGTGTCCCGAATTAGCATTTCACCTAAAAAATCATATATGGCACAATTACGTTACAGTAATTACCGTGAAATATTTGTAGTAGGTTTATTTTCAATTAGTGTATCACTTTACGGTTGTAAAAATAAAGAGTCGCAGAATTCGGATCAAAATTTAGTGGCTGGAACGGTTACCGTAACCAAACCAATACACCGGGATTTTGATGCGATTAAAAAAAGTGGAGTCATTCGTTTAATAACCAGGTATAATTCCAGTTCTTATTTTCTGCATAAGGGAGTGGAACGTGGTTTTGAATATGAGTTCCTGTCCGAATTTGCAAAAGAACATGGATTAAGCGTTGAGGTTGCCATCATTCAAAATGGCCAGAGCGCTATTGATATGTTAAACAGCGGTGAAGGAGATGTCATCGCCGCAAATTATGTTGCTACTCCGGCCAGGAAGAAATATGTGGATTTCACTCAGCCTTATAACCTTGTAAACCAGGTTATTGTATTACCTGAAAGCTGGAGTAACAGGCCCGATAGTACGCTTGCCGATTTAGGTGACATCACCATCAGTGTCCGGCACAACAGTTCTTATTATCAGACACTCAAACGCCTGCAATCTGAAGGTTATACTTTTAAAATAGATACGGTTTCCGAAGACTGGGATACCGAAGCCCTCATGTATGGAGTTGAACAGGGCCAATTTGAGGCTACGGTTTCCGACGATAACCTCTTTCGGGCGGCCAACACCTATATTAAGGGAATCACAGCCGGACCGACAATCGAGAAAGATGATACCGTAGCATGGGCTATTCGTAAGAATTCTCCGGAATTAAAAACGGCCATGAATAAGTTTTTGGCAAAACATTTTAAACTTCGAGGAGATCAGCCTCCGAAGCGATCCGAGTTTTTGAACGTACTGCGTCAACGCTATTTTGAAGATGAAGCACAGATTGTAGCGTTAAAAACTCCAATTAAAACAAAATATGCCGGCTTATTGTCTCCATATGATAAGCTTATCCGTCCTATTGCTGATTCCATGGGGATCGACTGGAGAATGGTGGTTGCCATAGCTGCACAGGAATCCAAATTTGATCCGACAGCCAAGAGCTGGACCGGCGCTATTGGTTTGATGCAAATTTCTCCGAGGTTTTCTGATTATTCCGTGCATCAATTGATGAATGTTAAAACAAATATAAAAGAAGGAATACGCATTCTTGAAGATCAATTGAATCATTATGCTTATATGGATTCGACGGATCAATGGAAGTTTGCTTTGGGCACCTATAATGCGGGTCCCGGCCATATTGCGGATGCCCGGCGCTTAGTTATGGATCAGTATAAGAATCCGAATGACTGGAAAAATGTTTCAAAGGCGTTAATAATGCTGATGAAGCGCAAATATTATGATGATGCCCGTTTTGGATTCTGCAGGGGAATTGAAACGGTTTCGTATGTCAATGATATTATGAACCGTTATCAGATGTATCAGACCATCACCGAACTGGCTATGCAGACGGATGATAAGAAAATAAATCCGGTATTGGGCATTACAAAAACGATTAATGTACCTTGATGACAAGCAGGGTTAAATCGTCACTGATCGTATTATTGCTGAATGTTTGAATATCATCGATGATTCCGCTAATGATGTCTTCGGCCGGCTGATCGATGATATTTGAAACACATTTTATTAAACCGGTTTCTTCGTATTCCATATCCTTTTTATTCCGGGCTTCAGAAACGCCATCGGTGTACATCACAATGACATCGCCCGGTTGCAAGTGCAAGACGTCACGCTGATAAGGTGCCATCGTTGGCATCGCTCCCAAAATCAATCCGCCGGCCGATAGCTCAACAGGTCGGTCTTCGGTTTTCCGGAACAACAGCGGTGGATTATGACCGGCATTGACGAAGGTAAAAGTTCGTTCGTCGGCATTGACGATTCCCCAGAAAAAAGTTACAAATTTATCAGGTGGGGTATTTTTATAGATAATATCATTTATTCGTGCCGTTTTCTCTTCTATACTTAGTTCCAGGGGCGCCAAAGTATGCAAAACGGCTTGCAGGTTGGCCATTATGAGGGAAGCCGGTATACCTTTGCCTGTGACGTCTCCTATAGCGATATAGACATTTGAATCGGCCAATTGAATAAGATCGTAATAATCTCCTCCCACTTCTTGTGATGGGATATTTCTCGCTGCGATCTCGAGTCCTTCAACATTGGGAATGACAGAAGGCAATAATCCTTCCTGAATGCTGCGTGCAATTTTTAACTCTTTCTCCAGTCGTTCTTTTTCTATACGTTCTTCAAGAAGAAATGATTTTTGAAGAGAAATGACGGCCAGGTTACCGAATGAGATTAAAAAATTGTAATCCGATTCAGTATAGGGTTCCTTGTTAATTCGCTGTCCGACTCCTATGATAGCAATCTTTTGGTTTTGTATTTGCAGCGGGACAAGAAGTTTTATGTGATTTTGCTGAAGGAACGGCAGTTTTTGTTCCAATTCGCCATTAACGGGAATTACCCGGGAAGGCAAATCGAAAAGAGCTTTTATATCATCCTGTGCAAAATCATTCTTAAGGCCATTTTGTGCCATCAGCGTCTGTATTCCGCCTTGATCCAATGCAAAGAAAAAAGTCCGGACGAACATTTGTCCCATCAGTGCAAATTTGAAAATGCGGGAAATCTGGCTGCGATCAATGGTAACATTAAATTCCTTGCTGATATCAAACAGCGTATGCAGTTCCTGAACTTTACGGTCAAGTTGTCGGTTGGCTTGCCTTAATTCATTAAAAAGACGGGAATTGGCTATGGCAACCGCCGACATAATCGTCAGGCTTTCGATGAAATCCCGCTCTCTTTTTGACAATGCTTTGCCCGTAAATTTAGGGCCCAAACAAAGAAAACCCAGGTGTTGATCGCTGGTTCTAAGATTGAGGATAATATTAAATCCTAAATCACTTAGTATAGCTGGAAAATCCTGCTTGCCGGAATATTTTTTCTCCAGGTATAAGAATTCCTTGTATTCCTGCAATTCAGAGGCTTTGATTTGTTGGTCTTGTTGCAGATCGAGCTTGCCTTTACACTTCGTAACTGTATAGGTTTGAGTTTCGGGCATGAAAAGAAGGATAGCACCGCGGGGAATCATGAGCTTGCCCATAGTGATGAGCAAAAGATTGCTAAGGACAAATTCGAAATCGTGGGACTCTATTAATAAACGACTGGTATCCAGCAGGGTTTTTAGTTCGAAACGGCTTTGCCGGTCCTCCATTTCAGACGATTGATCACTCATAGACGATCTTACAATTTTTTTTTCATCACTATTTCATTTGATAAGCCGGATTTCTTGTATTCTACTTTGTCCATGAGCTTCCTAATGAGATATATGCCTACTCCTCCCCGGCGTTTATTTTTAATGCTTTGTTTGATATTCGGTTCAACATAGGTGCTTGGATCATAAGGGAGACCGTAATCGGTAATGGAAATCCAGAATTCTTTGTCGTTTGAACCAATTTTAATGTGAACCTGTTTGGATGAATCGTAGCGGTAAGCGTGTTTAACAACATTGGTATAAGCCTCATCCACTGCCAAACGGATATCTCCGACTTCGTCATCTGTAAAACCAAAAGCATGAGCATAGTTTGCTACAAAGTCTCTTATTTGAGACAAGTGTTCCGTGGAAGCGGATACAGATAATATATGTTCTTTTAAAGATGACAATGTTGAATCGTTTATGACCGTGTTGAGAAAAATTCGATAGCTTCTTCTTCGTTTTTTAGAATATCGTATAACGTTGGAAAACCCAGAAGGTCGAATACGTTATAGACCTTCGGTTTCATATTGGTCAATTTTATATCTCCGCCCAGGCTCCTCACATCTTCTATATAAGCCATAAATACACCCAATCCCGCACTGGCTATATAATCTAAATCGTTACAGTTAACGATAATTTTGAACCTGCGTTGTTTTATCAGGTCCTGAAGGGCATCCTCGAGCTGCGGCGCCGTGTGCGCATCTAATTCACCCTGAACCTGTAAAATTTCAAACTCATCAATAATTTTATGCTGGATACTAAAAGTGCTCATGCTTAACGAGTTAATTAAACTGAATAATTAATTGGCAATCTAGGTTAGAATTTCGTGCAAGTAAATAATCAAAATGTAACTCCATATTAAGTAATTTGAAAATTCTAAAGCCAATTAATAAATCCCATGCAAGGAATTAGCATACTTGAACCGATCATTATAAAAATGAATTATGTTTCGGTAACGTTCTGTTAACGGTTGATACGTATATTTAATTAGAAAGATTCAGGAGGGGGAGTCATTTTGCATAAAAAAAGGCGCTGCACGTATCAGGTGCAACGCCTTAAACTATTCATCAAGAGAGACGCTACTTGAGCGCTCTATAATTTGGGTATATTCAAACCAAAACACAACAAAAAAGACAAGCAATGTGCCTGAATTATGTTAAAAAATGCAAAATTGGGGTGCCGTTTGTAAGAAACTTTAATATTGAAGTGGTGAAAGGTGCAAAATTTCTTCAATAAAGTTGATAGTTTCGGAACGAACTTCGTAGTAAGTATCTGATGTATATTCACTTCCGATGACGTGTGCATGTGCGTTCCTGAAGTTGATCATTTTTTTACGATCTTGAGAAGTGCCCAATAGATGGTACATTGACATCATTTTTTTTACTGAAACCGTTGGATCCTGTTCTTTTTTATCTCTGTAGTAATATCCCAGGAAAAAAGGCTGTGTCACTTTTTGATAAGTTTCGGACTGCATATAGGTCTGAATAAATTCATTCAGTGCGATTAACCCGTTAATATGATAATCGGTATACCAGTATTGTTCTTCTTTCGGGGTCGAATTATTACTCTTGTGGATGTATTTAAAACGGATCAGTTGGGTTAAAAGGAAACGGAAATACGGGGAGCGAATTAGGCGGGCTTTTATTTCATGAAAATCAATGAGTGGAGAATAAGCGATGATTCCTTTGACTTCGCTGAAAAGCGATGCAATAAACATGGCCAATGAGGCCCCTGTAGAAGTTCCCATCAGGATAACATCTTCACCGATTTTTCGGCCGACGGCATAAGCATAAATTGCAGAACTGATAAGCCTGTCCATGGTCATGTCCCGGAAAGCGTCTTTGTCGTCGATACCGTGGCCGAAGAGCCTGGATAAATAGAGGTTGCATCCATAACGTCTGGCGATGTCTCCGTGAATAGGATAACCTTCACCCTGACTGGCAGTAAATCCGTGCAGGTATACGATTGAGCAGGACGTCCTTGCCGGTTTACCGTCAAACCAAACAATCCGCGCTTCGTTATCCCGCTTGATGTTTGCAACAGCCAACTCAGAGTCGGTGATAAGTTGTTCTAACTCGATAAGATTGTCCGGCAAGTCTGGCAGTGATTTGGATACACCTATGAGTGGCTGCATAATTATAGTAAATTCAGATTTAACAACCGGGTACTATCATTATACCGAAAATATTTATCAGGTAAAAAGCAGGGCAGAGCTAATAAAAATTGATTGGCTCAGGTCGTATATTCTGCATTAATACGGATATATTCATAAGATAAATCGGAGCCCCAGCCTATAGCCTCAGCTTCACCACAATGGATATCGAGTATAATTTCTATATATGTGGCTTTCATTTTATGTTTGACCCGGCTTAAATCGATATTCGTAGGCTGGCCGTCTTTCACTAATTGAACACGTTTCTTTGTTCCCAGATATAAATCTACTTTATCAGGATCAAAATTTACGCCTGAACGCCCTGCTGCTGCAAGTATGCGTCCCCAATTTGGATCTCTGCCAAATATAGCTGTTTTAACCAGTGCCGAATTGGAGATGGTTCGCACCATTTTCCGGGCCTGTTCCTCATCTGGTGCATTTTTAACATGATATTCGATGAGTTTAGTAGAACCTTCTCCGTCGGAAACTATTAATTTTGCCAGCGGCAGGCACATTTTTTCGAGATTTTCTTTGAACACTTCGTAGTCGTGATTCTCTTCGGTAATTCTTTCATTTTCTGCCATACCATTACACAAAACGGCAACCATATCATTCGTTGAAGTATCGCCGTCGACACTGATCATGTTAAAAGTCCGATCAACCACTTCATGCAATGCTTTATTTAATAAACGGGAATCAATGGCAGCATCACACACGATAAAAGCGAGCATAGTTCCCATATTTGGATGAATCATACCCGATCCTTTTGCAACGCCGCCCATTCTTACTGGAATTTTTCCGAGTTTAAATTCGATAAAATTTTCTTTTGGAAAGGTATCGGTAGTCAGGATGGCATTAGCTACCAGTGATCCTGCTACATGGCGGCTGGTCAATTTCGGAACATTTTCGCGAATCCCTTTTACCACGATATCTGTTGGAAATTTTCTTCCGATCACACCCGTTGAAGCAACGAGGATATCCTTCAGTGGGACATTTAATTCATTGGCAGCTGTTTCAGCCATAGCCATAGCTGCCTGCTGGCCTTGCTTACCTGTACAGGCATTTGCATTTCCCGAAGATACAATGATTGCCTGTGCTTTTCCGTCTTTAATAAATTCTCTGCTCAGTTTTACGGGTTCTGCAACAACAACATTTTTAGTAAAAACAGCGGCGGCATCCGCTTGTTTTTCAGAATAAATAATGGCGAGGTCACGACGTTTGGATTTAATGCCGGTGTGCGCACCCCAGAATTTAAATCCACGTACTTCTGTTATGTTATTCATCGTTTTGTTCAATGGTCAATTAAAGGTTTATGGACTCAGTGCAAATCCTTCTAATCCGGTCTTTTCATTTAGCGAGAGCTGGATATTCACATTCTGAATAGCCTGTCCGGCCGCTCCCTTTACAAGGTTATCGATGCAAGATACTAATATTATTGTATTTGTTCGTTGATCGTAAGTCGAATATATATCACAGAAATTAGTGCCTCTCACCTGTTGAATCTTAGGAGGTGTCGAACGAAGCCTAATAAATGGTTCATCACCATAGTAATTATTATATATGTTAGTTAATTGTTTTTCGGATATTTCATGGGATGGTTTTGCATAAATGGTGCTAAGTATTCCACGATTAACCGGGAGCAGGTGGGGCGTGAAAAGTACCTGTGTTTTTACAGAAGAAAAACGGCTTATAGTTTGCTCTATTTCCGGTGTATGACGATGGTTTTTTAAACCATATGCCATAAAATTTTCATTCGTATTTGGAAAATGTGTGTGTGGCTTCGGGTTGGCACCGGCACCTGTTACCCCGGACTTTGCATCAATTTTTATGTCATTAGGATCAATGATGTTTTCCTTTACTAATGGGGCCAACGGTAAAATGGAAGACGTTGGATAGCATCCGGGGTTGGCGACCAAAGAATGACCGGGAAGATCATCACGAAATAATTCAGGCATTCCATAAACCGTTTTAGATACAAGTTCCGGAACTACGTGTTTTTTGGGATACCATGTATTGTAGCTTTCCGCAGAATCGAGTCGGAAATCTCCAGATAAATCGATAACAATGGATTTTTCGTGCGCTTTGGTATCCTTTATAAAGTTCATTGAAACACCATGTGGCAGAGCCAGAAACAGGGCATCCAAATGATCCGGTTTCAGGTCTTCTATAGAGGAAAAGGATAAATCACCTATTCCCTCAAGGTGTGGAAAAACGGTCTCAATTTTAGATCCTTTTTGCGATTCTGAAGTGACAGTTTCTACAGAGAGGTTGGGATGGAGGCTGATTAACCGTATTAATTCAGAACCGGTATACCCGGTACCCCCGATGATTCCCACTTTAAATTTCTTCATGACTCTTATTTTTCAGTGGCTTTGATTGCGTCGATGAGTGTGTTGTAAATAATTTCCAAATCCTCTTTTGGCGTATTTAACGGCGGGACAAGCCGGACAACATTTCCAGAGGCGCAATTACCCAACACCCCATGTTCCATCATATATTTTACAATATCGGAACATGGATAATTCATCTCGACTCCTATCATCAATCCAATTCCACGAACTTCCTTAATAGAAGAGTATGTTTGAGCGGCATCCTGCAATTTATTTTTTAACCATTTCCCGTTTTCTGTGGCAGTCTTCAGCAAATGTTCATCCATGATGATATCTATGGTTGTCAATGCGGCTCGACAGGCCAGCGGATTCCCGCCAAACGTAGTGCCGTGGTTTCCATAAGTCAGGGATTGGGCTACATGCTCTTTTGCTAAAACGGCTCCGATGGGGACGCCACCGCCTAAGCCTTTGGCGAGAGTAAGGATATCAGGAATTACCCCATAATTTTCATAGGCAAAAAAAGTGCCGGTTCGGCCAACTCCACACTGGACTTCATCAAAAATGAGAAGTGTACCATGTTGGTTACAAAGTTCCCGGGTTTTTTTCAGAAATTCGGGATTTGCCGGATTCACGCCGCCTTCGCCCTGAACAGGCTCGATGATAACGGCTACGGTCTGTTCGTTAATTTTATTCCCAAGTGCATTAATGTCATTGAAAGGTACATTTTCAAAACCTTCGGGCATGGGTTCAAAACCCTCCTGGTATTTTTTCTTACCAGTAGCGATAGCTCCTAGCGTACGTCCGTGAAAGCAACCCTGCATGGAGATAATCGATCCACTTTTACCGTGCTCATGTCCATACTTGCGGGCCAGTTTTAAGGCACCCTCGACCGATTCGGTGCCGCTATTGCAAAAAAAGACTCGATCGAGGTCAGATAACTCTACCAGTCGTTTTGATAATTCGGACTGCACTCCGGTAGTATAAAAATTGGATACATGAATTAATTGATCAATTTGTTCGTGTAAAGCCCGGGTGTATTTAGGATGAGCGTATCCTAAGTTATTCACGGCAATTCCTGCTAATGCATCGATATATTCGTTGCCCTCGATATCCCAGACGTGAGAACCTTTACCATGTGTCAGTGTTACCGGGTAGCGTTTATATAATTTAAAATGATATTTATCATCTAATTCCTGTGCTTTGTTCATTACAATATCTTTGAGTATGAAATGCGTTTATCTGGTAATTTGAGTTCCGACCGTTTTCTTGGTCAGAAGGGCATTGAGAAGGGAATGCGGGACTGTACCATTGATAATATAGGCTGAATGAACGCCTTTTTCTAATGCGATTTGGCACGATTCCACTTTAGGAATCATCCCGCCCTCGATAGATTTGCCAATATGCTGAGATAATTCGTCGGCTGGAATATCATGAAGGAGTGAGCTGGGATCGTTTAAATCGGCAAGCAACCCGTTAACATTTGTTAAGACGATATAAGAGAATGCTTTTAAAGCTCCGGCAAGGTTACCGGCAAACATATCTGCATTGATATTATAATCTTTGCCATCCTCACAAAAACCAATAGGTGCGATAACAGGAATAAAGTCGTTATCGAGCAGAAGATGAACAAGCGAAGTATCAATTTGATCGACATCTCCTACATGTCCTAAATCAATTTCCTGTTTATGCTGGCCATCGTTGTTGAAATGAATTCGTTTTTTTACACGAACCATGGCTGCATCCTTTCCGGATAAGCCGATAGCTTTTTGTCCAGCCAGATTAATTAATCGAACCAACTCGCCATTTACCTGTCCCCGAAGAGCCATTTCAACATACTTCATAGCTTCCGGGGTGGTTTTTCGGTGACCGTCAATGAATGTACTTTTAACACCGGCAACATCAAGAGTTTGTTGAATGACAGGGCCTCCACCATGAATGACAACGGGGTAAAATCCTTCTTTTTTTAACTGGCAGATATCCTCTACTACACCCTGTTTTATATTAAGATCGGTCATGGCATTGCCACCGTATTTTATGGCGACAATTTTGCCTTTTTGTACTTGTTTTAATTGGTCTTCCGGATTCTCTCCAGAATATGAATTCATGATTTTTTTATACGAAAATATCATCGATTATTCAGCTAGTAAATCAATAATATTTCTTGATTAATTTAAAGATTATTGCTTCAACGATTATTTATACAATATTAAATATATTTTCTATGATTTCAAGATAAAACGGTAAATGAATAATATTAAAACGAATATTGGTTGATATTTAAAATTTATTAATGTGTATTGTTTTATTTTGCTAAATATATTAGTTAAGGGTTCGTGCGATGAATTGAAAATCAATCATTTGTGATGGATAGTTACCTATCTTGTTCAATTACAGAATCGTAAAGCCCTTAAGAAGGAATACATTAAGCTGAAAAGAAATAGCCGGAGAATATTATGCGGCTAAAAATTCTCCGGCAGGTAAAAAACTTTATTTCATATTCCCAACATATGATATCCAGGAAGCAGTGTTGTATTTTTGTTTTAACAAATCCTGTTCATTTTGTGCCATTTCCCTGGTAGTAAAGCGTCCAAGGCGTACACGATACCAAACGTCTCCGGTTTCTTCTTTTCCGAATTTTACCACATAGGCATCATTGTAACCTCTATTTTTCCAAAAATCTTTACGTTTAGCCGCAAAATCTATGGAGCGCCATGAACCGACCTGTACAGCATATGCCCCGTTGGGATCAAATTTTATTTGTGTCGAATCGGTGGCAGGCGGTATAGGTTCAGCCTGAGTGGTGTCTTGCATCTGGTTTTGTTTCATCATCTCTTCAGCCTGTTTGGCATCTTTTTCAGCTTGCGCTTTTGCCAGGCTGTCTTGTTTAGCTTGAGAAACAGTATTTTGTTTAGACATCGTTTGTGGCTTTTTTTGTCCTTTTCCGCATGCCTGTACCAAAGTGACAGCCAGTGTAGCAAAAGCAAAATATTGGATGATTTTTTTCATGATGTGCCGAAAATTTTAGTAAGTGTATAAATGAATATCTCGCTTATTAAGCTCTTTATTAATAAAAGCAAACTAAATGTAATGTAAAAGTAATTACATCATAGATTTAGATAAAAAGGTAATTAAAATTCTATTTCAGTGAAATTTATGTTTTAGGAAATTTATCAGGAACAAGTGGCAATGCCTAACGGTTGTGGCTCATTGACTTTCATTATTTTTGTAACGAACAGGTTGTATATTGCTCTTTTTTATAGTCTAAGTTTATGTATAAAATATTGTAAATAAACTTCTTAATGCCTTCTGTATTGCTTTGTAGTGAATGTGATTACATTGATTGGAGTAAGTTAATTCTATTTAATTTAGAAGCTTGTTTATTGTTTGTTAATTTGATATGGGTTAAGGTGTTAACTAAGTATCAGAATATGTTGTTTTTTTGACTTATGTGACATTCAAAATAACAAAAACAATCATTTATTTATGTAAATAGTAAAATATATATTGATTTGCCATGTAATATATCCCCTTACCCCATATAAAACTTATTCACCACAAATCGTTCAGCATTCATGAAGTTTATTCTTAGAATCGGGTGGAAAATTTATCATCTATAGAATAAACGGAATATGTATGAGTAACTATAAGAAAATTATAAATATGTTCTCCATTCTTGTCGTAATAATATCATTAATTTCGTGTGACGTTGCGAATAACAATGTGGGAAATGCTACCATCAAAGATCCTTCGGGCATTAACACAACGGGTAATCAAACTGCCAATGCAGAAGTAACCTATGCGTATTCATGGGCAGCTACAAACGGAACCCTGAACGGACCGGTTAATTCATCCATGAGTAATATTTTACCGATGGTATGGCTAACCAACAATCCTATTAGCACGGCTGTACAATTAATAAACAGCCGTCCGGCCGGCCATCGAATTTTGTTTCTGACCGAAAGTCAATACCGGGATATTAATACGGATCCAAAGGACAATAGTATTGATCCGAGTACGGGTGCTCTCACATCTTATCGATCCATATGGTGGGATAATGGTGTTGCCAACAGTAAAAGTCATACAAGTAATTTGTTCCAGCAATTCAAATCTCTTGGGGGAAATGTTGATATGCTGGTATTGGATACCGAGCAGGATTTAAGTAATTGGGCAATTACTCCCAAACCAGAATACAGCTGGTCAGCTTTGCAAAATGATCCGCGGATGAAAAAAATATTTCCTCAATTAGGATTTAGTGACTTGTCAACGGTTCAAAACTGGGGGCCGGATAATCATTATTTGATTTGGAATAACCTGATGATGGAACGTACAGCCAATTATATTGATGATGCTGTTTATAATAATTTGAAAGCTTTATATCCCAATGTGAAAGGCTGTGATTATAAGTACTTTAATTACAGCAAACAATTTCCATTTTATGATCAGAATGGCCATGAAATCAGTTATTCGGGTAACGGTGCTGTCGTTGGAACTAACCAGACTTTTGCTTTGTATGGTGAGTTTGGTGGAGTAAGACAACTAAAATTAAATGGTCAGTCAACTTTCGATCCAGGTGCTTTTAATGATTTCCTGTTTACGGTCAATCAAATGCGATCTATGAAACTTTCGTCCAATAATCCTGTTTCTCCCTGGATTGCTGCGAGATCTAAAGGTAGTACTAATTATGTACCCTTTGTAAACACCGACTATTATCAGGAAATGATTTTTCATGTCCTGCTGACCGGACCGGATGGACTTTTATTCTTCAATGCCAGTCAATTCACCACTCTGGCTGATAATCAGATTGTGAGTGAAACGTTGAAAGAATTCGATCAGGTTGCCGGATATACCGGTAAAAAGACTTTGGTAAAAAACCTTGCTCCCTGGGGATCTGATTTTGTACTCACAGGAATGCTTGTAAACGGACAAAAAGTCTGGAGATTTACTCCGAGTGTTAATTTGAACAGTTCTGCATCAAGTACTTTAGTACAAAGCTCGACTCCTGTGAAATTTAAAACCAATCAGGCGACGATCGTATTTCCTGATGGTTCATTGTATAAGCCTTCAAACCCGGTCTCAAATAAGGGATTTTGGATCATACAGCCTGCGACAGCAAGTGATCCGGTAATTACAAGCACCAGTGGAGGTGTCACTACCGGAATTGAATCCTGGTAGTATTCCATTATGATATTGGGCGAAGCCTTCTGATTTTTTTGAATCAGAAGGCTTTTTTATTTTCGGGGATATTGTAAAGCATTATTATTACAGGATTATAACTCACATTAATAAGACAGGATAGTTATTTATTAAATAGGATAAAGACCATGTATTCTTGAGTTGTAAGTATAGAAGCAATCAACATGTTGATTATAAATGCCGACAGTTACGGAGAATCTTCTCAAACTAACAGAGGAGTATTAGCATGTTTCAATTCCGGAGTTGTTACGAGTACTACCATATGTGCGAACATGCCGGCATTTGATGAAGCGGTGGAATTTGCAAACGAAAATGGATTTGTCGAGCATGTTGGTTTGCATATAAATATTAACATCGGTTCACCGTTGACAAACAAAATAAGATACTTACCCCGTTTTTGTAACAGTCACGGTATTTTTAATTTTCAACCCTTCAAAAATTTTCATCTGAGTCATGATGAACAATCGGCATTAAAGGACGAAATAGCTTCCCAGATAGAAAAGTGCCGTTCGGCAGGTTTGCCGTTGAGCCATGCCGACTCTCATTTTCATATACATACCGAGTTACCTGTTTTTAATACAATAAGTCCTGTACTGAAATTTTATGGGATCAGGAATGTTCGTATCGCATCTAATATTAAAAACAGCGGGCTTACAAAGAAAATATCCCAAACATTATTTAATCAAATATTAAGACTGAGTGGTTTTCACAGAACTGATTTTTTGGGGGACTTGGAAGATTTACAGTCGTGGATAAAAAGATCTGAAATCAATGATTATTCCATTGAAATAATGGTTCAACCCTCTGTGGGCGATGAGGGCCAGGTAGTCGATAAAATTAGTCAACAGCCACTGATTGATCGTTTAAAGGACTTAATAGCCGGGCATGAAGTAGGAAATTATCCTTTACACGAAAAGATGCGGGCCTGAAGCCAGACACGTTTCTGTAGGCAAAGTAATAAGGATAAGAATTGGGAACGCTATAAGTGTCGGAAAGACAGGCGGTAACAGTAGTGTATATTAAAAAAATATAACAACAAGGGGTCTCTGTTAAAAGCATTTAACCTTACAATACAAACAAAAGTGGCTACCTTTCTTGAAGGGCAATTTAGAAAATTGTCATATTGATGGCATGGACATAAGGGGGGATTACAGAGAGTAAAAAAATCTGGAACACTAATTCGTAATAAGAGGGTGTGGTATGGTTGGTAATTTTATGGACATGAATGGCAATGGTGAATTTGGTAATAATAATAATGGCAATGTGCCGGGAAATGGAAATTACCCTTCATCTATGTTTTCTATAGGGAACAACAGCCAGCGAAAAGTTGATGATCTTATCGATTATAAAAAGATATTATCCATTCTTAATAAATATAAATTCATCATTTTCTTTTTCATTCTTCTTTTTATGAGTGGGGCTTTTTATCTGGCGTATTATTATTTGCCACCTATTTACGAGAGCCAGAGCACCATGCTAATCTCAAAAAAAGACACTGGTTATCCACAAACTGATAATAGCAGTTACATCAGCAAATTAGTAAGCACATCGTACGGTATCGGGATGGATAATACCATAAATAATGCCATAGAAATATTGCAATCGAAACGCTTAGCTAATGAAATATCCAAACAGTTATTGGAAATAAAATATATGGCGAATGGGAAATTATTCCCTATTCTTTGGAGTGATTATCCAGTCGACTCAACCATTGTCTCACAAAGGACACTTGCCTATCGTCTTCAGAAAGGAATTAAGGTTGAACAGTCAAAAAAGGTTTCAGATGTCCTGACGATATCGTATGAGAGCTACTCGCCATACGAAGCGGCCCGGCTGGTAAATCTTGCCATCAATGCTTTCTCTGAGTTGTCACTCAATCAGAACAAGGCTTTATCCCGATCGGCACTTGAGTTTCTGAATAGTGAGAAAACAAAAATTAAAATGAACCTGGAGGAAGCCGAGGCTAATCTTAGCAGCTTCATGAATAAACAGAATCTTATAGAGCTCGACACTCAGACCAACGAACTTGTCAAAACATTATCGGAATTAGAGAGTGAACGCCAGGGAATAAAGATAAAACTTGTTGGGATCAATTCGGCATTGGATAGCTATCAAACCCAACTGGAATCCATACGTCCAGGTTTGGCGGAGAAATATTCCGAGTCGGTTATTCCCTCTATATCGAGTTATCAATATCGTTTAGCCGAGTTAGAAACTGAGAAATTATTAATTATAACGAAGAATCCCCGGTTAAAAAAGAATGCGAATACGGCCCCGGAATTGCAGAAGATTAACAGTCAGATTGTAATGCTGCGGGATGAAGTGGGTAAAATGACGAATAATTTGCTTAAAGAAGATAATAAGTATCCGGGACTATTAAACAGTTCTGATGGTAATATCATTAATGAAATTAGCTCACTCCGTAAGAAAATGTTAGAACTGAATGTGGAAAAAGGCCAATTATCGGCACAGGCTCGTGTTTTGGATAGTCGTATTTCCGATTATAAATCATCGTTTGAAAAAGTACCTGCCAACATGATTCAACTTGCCAGAAAGAAGAGAGATGTTCAAATAAATGAACAATTGTATCTTTCTCTGGCACAGCAGTCAACGGAGATGGGGATGTACGAAAAGACCCAGAGAGGGTACGGGCAGATCATCGATTATGCAGAAATTCCGGGCGGACCGGTCAAACCCCAAAAAGAACTTATTTTATTACTTGGTTTTATACTTGGATTTATTCTTCCGGTTGGTTTCGTGTTTATGAGAGAGACACTGATTACCAAGATAAACAGTGTCGAGAAAATGCGTAAAAAACCAGTTCCATTATTGACAGTTATTCCGGAAATGAAAACAATCATAAAAAAATCATTTTCCAGGAAAGCTTTTGTGAAAATCAATGAAACGAGGGTTTCCAGTTTCTTGCTGACATTGCTTGATTCCATTTCGCCTGTAGCAGAATCGTACCGTCGCTTACAAAGCAATGTCATTTATTCACAACCGGATGATTCTTTGCGGACCATTTTGGTTACGAGTCCCAATAAAGAAGAGGGTAAAACTACCCTGGTTGGTAATTTTGCTATCTCACTGGCCGAAGAAGGAAAGAAAGTATTGATTATGGATTGCGACTTCCGCAGGCCGGGTGTCAGTACCATGTTTGGACTCGAAGATTCGCCCGGTATCATGGAAATTCTTTTTAATAACCGGCCTGTTGAAAACACCATTAAGGAGACCGTGGTACGTAATGTGTTTGTATTGACTTCCGGCCGTCGGCCGCCAAATCCTGCAGCGATAAACAGAAGTTTCAAATTGAAGAATTTGATTAACAGTTTGAAAGATCAATATGATCACCTGATTATCGACACGCCGCCTTACGGTATTATTACCGATGCAGCACCATTATTAAAAATAACGGATGGTGTCATTCTGGTGTGTAAATTTGGACAGACAAAAGAGGCAGAACTGGATATGACGATAGAAAATCTGATGCGGACGAGGGCCAATATCATTGGTATGGCCTTGACCTCGTTCAATCACCGGAAAAGTTCGGACTATTATTATCATAAAAGTCAGTATAAGTACAATTATAACAGTTATAAAAACTATCACAAAAAGAGAAAACAAAAATCAAAAGTGTAAATCGTGTCGATACGGATTTGTGATTCCGGGTTATATCGAATCAAAATAAATAGAAAGGTTTTTAGAATCTGCCGATTTGATAAAATCTTTTAAAGAAAGGCAATAACACAAATTAATTAAGGAGGGACATATGGGCAAATATATCAGAATACCTTTAATCGTTTTTGTAAGCCTGGTATTTTCATCTGCAGTATTCGCACAACTGGGCCAGGACCAGCTTAATCGAATGTTTCAGCCTGGTGAAGGCATTATACGTATAGCGGAACCGGGACAATTAGCCGATACGCTGGATGTTTGGGGAGATATCACATCGCCCGGCCGTTATTTAGTACCGATAGGTACGACGATACCACAATTGATTTCCTACGCAAAAGGTCCGATAGGATCCAGAGGGGCTCAAAATTTAGGCTGGTCAAAAGTAAAAATTGATATCAGCTTATCAAAATATAATCCAAGTATGGGGCACGATGTAATCACGAATTTTAAATACAGTTACAATCAGCCGTTGCCGGCGGGAATCAGGGGGTACCAACTTTCAAACAATGAAGTTTTAGCTATTCAGGTACATCGTAAACCTGCTTTTGTAGACTATCTTGGGGTGATCACTCCGGTAATATCAAGTGTATTGACAGCTATAGTTATTTATAATCAAGTCAAGTAGTGACGTTCAATTAATAATAATGTCTGCATAGCATAATCGTCCCGAAGATATTAGGACTATTTAACTTACGTTTTTTGGGGAAACCAATAAGTTAGACTATGAGATCAATATTCAAGTTTAAAAACCAGATGAAAAAGGGATTACTCCATAATACACTACAAAGTGTTTTTTATTACCTGGATGGTCACGAAAAACGATATTCTGTCTGGATGATATTCTTACTTCTTATTTCATCAGTTCTCGAAATATTTGGTTTGGCTTCTATCATACCTGTCGTTTTATCCGCTTCGCAACCGGGATTTATCGTGAGTAATAAATATTTGCACAAACTGTATCTCTTCGGCCAATTTTCTTCGGAAAAAGAATTCGTGCTTTACATGGTTGCTGCCATCTTCGTTTTCTTTCTCATTAAAAGTCTGTTTACACTGGTTGTTAATTATAAGCAAGCGTTGTTTATGGCCCGATTGTCTTTAAAGATTATCAACAATCAATACACAAAATACTACAGGCTGCCATATTGGGAATTTAATAATGTGGGTTCGGGTACGATGACCAACCACATCATTCAGACACCTGATATGTACAGGAGGCATATCCTTCAACCCATATTTGTGTTATCATCGGAGTCAATGATTGTTTCGGTGATAATATTGGGTATCGCGTTATATAAGCCTATTCTATTGCTTATTTTGACCATTGTTCTGGGGCCGTCAATATTTATAACCTATCGGGCATTAAAAAACAAAACACAACAGGTAGGGCAGGATTTGGATGCTTTACGTCCGGAAGCGTATAGCCTTCTGTCGGATTCGTTCATGGGATACATCGAATTGAAGCTGGCTGATAAACAGCGATTATTCCAGGAAAAATTTATGAATAATCAAAGAAAGTCACAGCGGCTGGAAGCCATATCGTTTCTTTATAATTCCATACCTCCTAAAGTGATAGAGTTTATTGCCATCACTGGAATCATTATTATCATTCTTTATTCATTGCTATTCAGCAGTAATTCCGGAGATGTTTTGGTTCTGGTGGGATTATTTGCCGCCGCCGCCTATCGTATGATGCCCTCGATAAACAGGATTATGAATGCGATGATGTCGCTTAAAAGAGAACAATACGCTATCGATAATTTGATGTTATTCCGGGAGTACCTGGATAATGAAGAAAAGAACAAAAGCCATATCGAGGAAATTAATTTCAGGGAAAAGATTAATTTCAAGAACGTCAGTTTTTGCTATCCCGATTCGGAACAACCTGTTTTAGATAACGTTTCTTTTACAGTGAATAAAGGTGAAAAAGTTGGATTTGTGGGTTCTTCAGGGTCCGGAAAAACGACATTGATGAATATTTTGCTGCGTTTCTTTAATGAAGAAAAAGGCAGCGTTTGGATAGATGATCAGCGTCTGAATGAAAAGAATGTTGATTCCTGGCGAAGTATAGTTGGTTATGTGAAACAAAATGTGTTCATCATGAAATCGACGATCAAGGATAATATTACTTTGGGAGATCCTGTTGTGGATTTGGAAAAATTGAATTCGGCTATCGATCAGGCATCTCTCCGTGATTTTGTGGACAGTCTGCCATCAGGTATCGAAACATCGGTAGGAGAATTGGGTTCCAAATTATCCGGGGGGCAGCGGCAAAGGCTGGGCATTGCCAGAGCTTTATATAAACAAGCAAATATTCTTGTTTTTGACGAAGCAACCAGTGCATTAGATAGTGAAACAGAAAGAGAAGTAACGGAAGCGATCAACAAATTGTCGAATACTGATATAACGATGTTTATTGTGGCGCATCGTTTGACAACGCTTAAAGACTGTGACCGGATTTACGAATTGCGAAACGGAAAGATAGTTGGCGCGCATCAGTATAGTGAATTGGTAAAAGCCATAATTTGAGTGTTTTTCTGGGTTTTACATTCTAATAGAATTAACTAAAAGGAGGGGACAACAGTCATGCTGTTTGTTCATCAGGAGAAAACTACGGATTTCAACCGAAGGTTCTACGATCGGGTAGAAGATCTGCAAATTTTTAATTGTGGTGACATTAATATCCTTAAGATAATTCTTGATGGAATTCGAACGGACCGGGAGTTAATGAAGGCTGACATTGGCTTTTTCTTTCATAAGGAATGGCTTTATCGTTTTATCCTTCTGATGATGAGAATCAAAAGATTCTTATTCCGAAGGAAAATGCTTGAATCATATAATGAGCAGTTGATTATGTTACAGTCGTTAGCCAATCGTAAATTCATGGTTATTGATGATCATCGTGTTACGGAAACGCAGGACGGGCGAAAGGTTTCATTTTATTTCGAAAACATCATCAATTCATTCGGAAGAGATAATGTGATATATATGTATGCCGGTATTATGCCTGCAGAACAGCATTTCGATTTCCGGTACATCGATCATCTTCATTATACTTTGGCAAACCGGTTAACCGGTGATGATCGAAAATTCAGAAAAAACTTGCTGGATACGTTTCAGCGGGTCAAGCGTTCCGGTAAATTCACGAATGTGGAATTAAAAAGAATTAAGACTGCCATCGTATTGTTCTTTTCCAGCTTTCGGGCATGGAATTCTATATTAGCACATATTCGTCCTGAGCGAGCTGTCTTGATAAGAACTTATTATACCGAGGGTTTACTGCTGGCTCTCAAAAGGCATAATATACAATCGGTGGAGTTGCAACACGGTTTATTCTCGCTGGACGACATTGATTATGTTTTTCCATCAAAAATAAAAAAGATTAAAGATCGTGCTTTTTTCCCGGACAAAATGTTAACGTTTGGTCCTTTCTGGAAAAACCTGTTGATGATGGGATTCGAATTCACGGAAGATCAGCTCGATACGATTGGTTATTATCCATATGTGAATGATCAGGCTAAGTATCAGCTTTCGAAACAATTAAAACCATTTGTAAAGAACAACGGAATCCTTCTGGTAGCCACCCAGTTTTTTCTGGAGAAAGAATACTGTGATTATGTGCGCTGGCTGTCCCGGGATCTCCTGCAGAAAAAGCAGCCGTATGTAATAATAGTTAAGCTGCATCCCGGGGACAATCCTGATTTATACCAGTCGTTAAATTCATTGGAGAACGTGAAAATTGTTACCGGAAATATTAACGATTATCTAAGCATTTCCGATGCCCTGATTAGTATCTTTTCTACGACACTTTATGATGCTATTCGATACGATGTTCCCAGTTTTGCTTTGTATAAAAAAACGTTTAGTGGTTATATAGATGAGATGGCAAAATGGGGGGTTGTGCATAAACTCAAAATGAATGAATCCCCGGTAAACTATTTAAATAAAAATACGCTAAAACGGGATGTTCCTTATTTTTATAGTCCGCCCAATTACCAGGTATTAAAATCAGAGCTCATTTCTTCTGAAGCATATATTAAGCAATTGATGACACAGGGTGAGAGCTGATATTGGTTTTCGGAATATCGTTGGTGTCCAGGCGATCTAATTGAAAAGCATGATCCAGATCCAATATGGCGATTTCTGGTTTTGTAGATAAGCCCAATTTATAACCATGCTTCTTTAATAACGATATCAGGCGATTGTCATAGGCTCCATACGGATAGCACATCACTCTTTCATCTTCCGAGACTCCCAAAAAAGTTAAAAAAGCAGAAGATTTTGTGATTTCTTCTTCCTGCTGTTCGTCCGTTAATGTATTGAGCCAATAATGATTATTTCCATGAGCCCCGATAAACATTCCGTTATTAGCCATGCATTTTAGCTGGTCCGGGTTCATATATAATTCCCGGGCAAACGTTTCTGTATCTTCAGTAACATGTTTTTGGAATAATTTATCGGTGATGATTATGCGCAAATCTTCCGGCAATTCTCTTTGAAGTAACCGTTTGATATAAATAGTTTCTGCATCATCGAATCGGGAAGCAATGGCAAGCTTTTTATAATAAAAAAATGGATCGTCCAGGGCATACTCATCTTTATAGGCAAACAACTCCATTGTAATATCGTCGATGATTTTCGAACGATTTGGCTCCGATGCAAGGACGAAATGAATCTTATTTACATCCAATACTTTATGATCGAGAATGGTCATTGCCGGGGGGAAGAAACTGCCTTGTATACCGTAAAAATCTAAAATTGGAAATACATTCGTGTAATGGTCAGTGTATCCATCATCGAACGTTAACAATACAGCATCTTCCGGAAAATCATCGGAATTGAAATAAACCGTATCAATGCATTGCTGCATGGTTACAAATGTATAATGTTTGTTCAGATATTCTATTTGATTTTTGAAAGATTCTATGGACAAACCTTTGATTCCCGGGAAACTGGAATGCTTTAAATCCCGGACATAGTGATACATTACAATTGTAATTTTACTCATTTTAATCCCTCGACAAATTAGTAATACGTAACCCAAACTTACTCATAGATATTTATAAAAATACATTATGACGGGTTAATCAGAAATTAATAAATACTAATTTTTATTAGGCTTATATAGTTTTTAAAATATGATAGTAAATAACAGTGCATCAATGTATTGAGACTATTCGAAAACCATCGCTCTGCTAAAATAAAGAGGGATTTATTAAATAGAGAAGGGGAGGGAATCAAAAAAAGGCCTTGGGCGGGGAATACATATTATAGTGTCAGTAGTAATTGGGGAATTCTTCAACTATTCAATATGGGGAAAGTATATGAGTTATGTTTTAGTAAGCGGAGGAGCAGGGTACATCGGTTCGGTGCTCGTTAGAATGTTGCTTGAGAGGGGCGATCATGTTCGGGTATTCGACAACCTGATGTTTGGGGGTGAACCTATAATAGACTTGTTGAATCACGATCATTTTGATTTTGTCAAGGGTGATGTGCGGCAAGAAACTGATGTTAAAAAGGCTTTGGACGGGATTGATGCCGTTGTTCATCTGGCTTCCATCGTTGGAGATCCCGCCTGTGCCCGTAACCCGGATTTGGCACGTTCAACAAACCTGGAAGGTTCAAAATTATTTTACCGCCTGGCTAATGAAGCCGGTGTTCAACGTTTTATATTTGCATCCACCTGCAGTAATTACGGGAAAATGGATGATCCTGATTCCTATGTGACCGAAGATTCAAAACTGGCGCCGGTTTCCCTGTATGCGGAAACCAAAGTGGGCGTGGAAAAATATTTAATGAGTCAATCGAGGGATAGCCGCTGTAAACCGACGAGCCTGCGTTTCTCAACGGTTTATGGTTTGTCCCCGCGGCCGCGTTTTGATTTAACGGTGAATGAGTTTACTAAGGAACTGGCGTTAGGCCGGGAATTGCTGGTTTTCGGAGAACAGTTTTGGCGCCCGTATTGCCATGTTTCTGACTTGTCGCGTGCCGTTATAGCGGCCCTGGCTGCAAAAGAAGAAAAAGTGTCTTTTGAAGTATTCAATGTGGGAGATACCTCAGAAAATTACCAGAAACAGATGATTGTAGAAGAGATACAAAAAGTACTCCCGGATTCAAAAGTTAGATATGTAAAAAAGGAAGAAGATCCCAGGGATTACAAAGTGTCGTTTAATAAGATTAGAGAGAGACTAGATTTTCATATCAAAATGAGAGTTAAAGATGGAATCAACCAAATCGTCCAGGTTATTCAAGACGGATTCATCCTCAACCCGGATGAACCTAAATACCGCAATGTTTGAGGAGATTGTTTACTTCATCCGGCGCATGCATCACAAACCCGAAGGATTCATTCCGCTGCATGAACCCCGGTTTACCGGCCGTGAAAAGGCTTACGTTGAAGATGCCATCGATTCGACTTTTGTATCGACGGTTGGCGAATATGTGACTCGTTTTGAGAAAAAGATTTGCCAGTTAACCGGTGCTGTGCATGCTATTGCTACGGTCAATGGAACATCGGCATTACACGCCGCTCTTCTGACTGCCGGTGTTGCTCCGAATGAAGAAGTGCTGACGCAGCCGTTAACTTTTGTGGCTACAGCGAATGCCATTACGTATTGTGGGGCCATACCGGTATTCATTGATGTGGATAAAGATACATTGGGTTTATCACCCAAAAAATTAGCAGCTTTTTTGAAGCGGAACAGCAAATTTGGCCCGGACGGATTTTCCTATAATAGAATAACCGGAAGAAAAATTAAGGCCTGTGTGCCCATGCATACGTATGGATTTCCAACAAGGATTGAAAAAATCCGGGAAGTATGCTCTGTCTATAATATCACTTTAATTGAGGATGCGGCAGAATCATTGGGAAGCAGCGTTTCCGGTAAACACACCGGTACTTTTGGAAAAGCAGGGATTTTAAGCTTCAATGGTAACAAGATAATAACGGCCGGCGGAGGCGGAGCTATCATCACGGATGACGATGATTTCGCTGCAAAGGCGCGCCATCTAACTACAACGGGGAAGCTCTCTCATCGATGGGAGTATGTTCATGATGTTGTGGCGTACAACTATCGCATGCCCAATTTAAATGCTGCCCTGGCTTTTGCCCAGCTGGAAAATTTACCCGGATTTATAAGAGATAAGAGAAAGCTGGCCGCAGAATACGCCGGTTTCTTTGAGAAGATGCCTTGTACATTTGTGAAAGAGCCGGAAGGGACCAAAGCAAATTACTGGCTAAATACCGTGATATTCAGCGATCGAAATGAACGTGATGCTTTCCTGAAATTCAGTAACGATCACCAGGTAATGACACGTCCTGCATGGCAATTAATGCACAAACTCGACATGTTCGACGAGTGTTGCAAGAACAACCTGGATAATGCCGAATGGCTGGCTGATCGACTGGTAAACATACCAAGCAGCGTCAGGATATAATATGAAAAAGACGATCATAATTGCAGAAGCTGGAGTTAATCATAACGGGGATCCCGAAATTGCAAAACAACTTGTAGATGTAGCTGTTGATGCCGGGGCCGATATCGTAAAATTCCAGACATTTCGGGCTGAGAAACTGGTGAGTATGGAAGCCCAAAAGGCTGATTATCAATTGAAAACGGTCCAAAATGGGGATAGACGTCAGTTTGATATGCTTAAGAAACTTGAGATCGATCAGGAAACGCACGAGATGCTCATCGATTACTGCCGGGATAGGGAAATAGAATTTTTATCAACAGCCTTTGATATCGACAGTATTGCTTTGTTAAACAGGTTGGGCCTGAAACGAATTAAAATCCCATCCGGCGAAATAACCAATTTGCCTTATTTGAAGAAAGCCGGGAGTTTGGGTAAACCGGTCATAATTTCTACCGGAATGTCCGATTTGGGTGAAGTGGAGGACGCTCTGGATATTCTGCTGGAAACCGGTCTCAGGAGAGATAAAATTACCGTTCTTCATTGCAATACGGAATACCCGACTCCATATGGAGATGTAAACCTGCGGGCGATGCAGGCAATGGCTTCTGCCTTTGATGTTTCGATAGGGTATTCGGACCACACGTTGGGCATTGAAGTTCCCATAGCAGCAGTAGCAATGGGTGCGAGTGTCATAGAAAAACATTTCACACTCAGCCGTGATATGGAGGGGCCGGATCATAAAGCATCACTTGAACCTTTTGAACTCAAAATGATGGTGCAAAGTATCCGCAATATTGAAAAAGCTTTGGGAACAGGCATAAAAAAGCCGACCCCATCCGAGATGCGGAATATCAATATTGCCCGTAAAAGTATACACCTGGTCCGAAGCTTGAAGGCTGGTGACCGGATATGCGAAGACGACCTGATCATGTTGCGGCCCGGCGATGGAATAGCGCCGATGCTGCTGGGTTGGGTGATTGGCAAACATCTGAATAAAGATTTGGAATTCGGATCGAAACTGAACATGTCGGACATACAATGAAGATAGCCATATTAACAAGTTCAAGAGCAGATTATGGAATTTACAGGCCTCTGTTACGAGCGCTTGGTAACGATCCGCTTTTTGAACTGGAAATAGTGGCATTCGGCACACATATGTCTCCTTATCACGGGATGACTATCAACGAAATTCTTGATGATGGTTTTGATGTCAGGCATCAGTTGGAAACGCTGGTTTTAGGCGATTCTCCCGATGCCATTACTTCGAATATGGCGATTACATTTATCAAAATGTCAGGCATTTGGAATGATTTGCATGAACATATCGATTTGGCGTTCTGCCTGGGTGATCGATATGAGATGTTCAGTGCTGTTAGTGCTTCCGTTCCGTTTAATATTCCGTTGGCTCATATCCACGGTGGTGAAACTACGTTAGGAGCTATCGATAATGTATTCAGACATTCCATCACACATATGTCGAAATACCATTTTGCCAGCACTGCCGGTTATGTAAGTAAAATAAAAACCATGATCGGTAACAACAGCAATGTATTTAATGTCGGCGCATTGAGCCTGGATAATCTTAAAAATATCAAACTATATACGCCTGAAGAATTTGAGAATATATATAGCGTCGATTTGTCAAAGCCCACTATTCTCTTCACGTTTCACCCCGAGACTATTCATCCCGAAAAAAATGGAATGTTCATTCAGGAAATAATCGGGGCACTGGAGGAATTAAAGGAGTTCCAGGTGGTGATTACCATGCCCAATTCCGATACGGGAAATATCAAAGTCAGGCAGGAACTGGAGCCGTTTATCACCAGGAATAAAGATCGGGTGTATGTTTTTAAAAGCCTTGGAACACGCGGTTATTTTTCATGTATGGAACACAGCCGTTTCCTGATGGGAAATACTTCAAGCGGAATCATTGAAGCCGCTTCTTTAGGGAAATATGTCATTGACTTAGGAAATCGTCAGAAGGGACGTTTAGCCGGAAATAATGTACTTCACGTAGATATTCATAAAGAAAAAATTCTAAATGCGGTGCAGAAGATTGAGAGAAAACCAGGTTGGGATCGAAGTAATATCTATTGGAACGGCGGTGCGTCGGCTAAAATTATTGAAGTTTTAAAATCTATTCACCATTCAAAAAAAGGGGCCTATGAAACTGGTATACTTTGCTGATGGCCCCTGGGCACAGCTTGGCCTGGAGAAAATGGTAGAAGCCGGGCATTGGGTAAAACGTATCTATCTTCGTCATAATCAACCGGATAACGTATTGGGTGCGCTGGCGGAACAATATGGAATAGATGTGAAAATATGCGGCAATGTGAATGATCCGGAAGCCTTGCAATCTATCAGACATTTGGATGCAGACATTGGTGTCTCGTTGTCTTTCAACCAAATTATCAAACCGGGATTGTTGAATATTTTTCCCAAAGGGATGATTAATATACATGCCGGTAAGTTGCCGATGTATCGTGGAAGGAATGTGTTAAACTGGGCGCTTATAAACGGGGAAAAAGAGATTGGGGTGACATGTCATTACATCAACGCCGGAATTGATTCCGGGGATATCATTCTTCAGCGAACGTTTCCTGTTGAATCGACAGATGATTATGGAAGCGTATTGAATAAAGCCATTCAAATGTGTCCTGATGTTTTGGTGGAGAGCCTCGATTTAATCGAGCGGGATGAGGTGATACGTACACCGCAATCATCGGACGGTACCTATTTTATAGGAAGAATGGATGGAGATGAATTTATTGATTGGAGCTGGCCTTCCGAACAAATTTTCAATTTTGTTCGGGCCATTACAACACCGGGTCCCGGTGCAAGAAGCTGGTTATTAAGAGAAGGCCGGTATTGTCTAGTTATTATTTACAAAACAGAATTGGTTGATGGGGCACCGGTTTATCAATGTGTTAATGGCGGGATTGTTGGAATAACTGCGGACGGTTGTCCGATCGTAAAAACCGGGGATACGATTTTAAAAATAACCGACCACGAAATCAGGGACGAGAACAGGGTAATAAAGCTTAAGATAGGAGATCGGCTTGGGGTCAATCTGAATCTTTTGCTTCAAAAAATAATGGGGGCTGAACATCATGAGAGATTATCTAAACAGGTTGATTTATGAACATGAAATCGTTCGAATAGCACTGGAGAAGATAAACTGGATCTCAAATTGTCATATTCTGGATCCGCTGGCTTTGTTCGTGCTGAACGAAGAAAATAAAATGGTTGGAACCCTCACTGATGGGGATATTCGCAGAAATCTTCTGGCGGGCCATAATATCGATGAACCAGTCAGTACATTCATGAACCGGAATTTCCGGTACCTGAGACGGAAAAATTTTACAGTCGATGAAGTAAACGAGCTATATAAATACAATGTGAAAATGGTTCCGGTCTTAAATGAACAGAAGAAGATTGTGCGATTATATGACCTGACAAAACATAAAACCATTTTGCCGGTCGATGCTGTGATCATGGCTGGAGGCGAGGGCAGGCGACTGCGTCCCCTGACGGATAATGTGCCAAAGCCGCTCTTGAAAGTCGGAGACAAACCTATCATCGAACATAATATTGATCATTTGTATCGGTATGGAATTGACAACATAAAGATATCGATTCGATATCTGGGAAAGCAACTGGTCCGTCATTTTGGCAACGGCCATAAGAAAAATGTGCATGTCACTTATGTCCGGGAAAGAAAACCGTTAGGCACTATGGGAGCTTTGGCTTTAGTCAAACGGTTTGAGCACGATTATATCCTGATGATGAATTCCGACCTGTTGACTACCATCAATTACGAGTGTTTTTTCCGGGACTTCATTAAAAAAGATGTGGATATGGCCGTGGCAGCCGTTCCATACGAGGTGAAAGTTCCGTACGCCGTATTGCATGTCAATAATGAACGGATCATTTCCCTGAAAGAAAAGCCGGAGCTCGTATATCATTCCAATGCAGGTATTTACTTGATCAGGAAAGAATTGATTAAACGAATACCTAAAAATCAATTCTGGGATGTGACCGATTTCATGGAAGAATTGATTCAGAGCGGGGGAAAAATTGCCTATTTCCCGCTTACCGGCTATTGGCTGGACATCGGAAAGCACGAGGATTATATACAGGCGCAAAGAGACATCAAACTTATTGAAATTTAATTATGGAGAGAGTATTAGCAATCATACCTGCGCGAGGAGGATCAAAGGGTATACCAAGGAAAAACATACGCCTGTTGGCTGGTAAACCATTGATTGCTTATCCCATTGAAACGGCTAAAATGGCAAAAAAGGTAAAAGATGTGGTGGTTTCGACCGATGATGTGGAAATAGCCGATATTGCCAGACAATATGGGGCAGAAGTGATCATGCGTCCGCCTGAACTGGCCGGTGATCATTCTATTGTGATGGATGCGGTTCGCCATCTGTTGCAGGTAAAAAAGGAGCAGGGATTTGAATATGATATCATCGTGTTACTCGAACCGACTGCACCATTGAGAAAAGTTGAATATGTAGATAACGCCATCGAGTTTATCAGAGAAAAAAATTACGATTCGGTAGCGACTTTTTCAGAATCTTCCGCTCCTGTAACACGTCTCTGGAAGATACATGATCATATTGCAGAACCATTTATAGACAAATCCGATCCATTCAAACCCCGGCAGAAACAGGAGACTGGATACGTATTAAATGGCCTGGTTTATGCCGTGAAAACGGAGACCATTAATAAAAATCCGGATTCAAAATCATGGCTTTTAGGAAATAATTTTGCTTATGTCGTTCAGCCGGAATGGGCTATAGATATCGATAAAGAATCAGATTTTAAGTTGGCAGAATTGATAATGGAGAGGTATAAATGACTCAGAAACCAAAAATTCTAATCACAGGTGCCAGCAGTGGAGTTGGCCTGGCTTTAGCCAATTATTTAAAGCAGAAATACCAGGTCATTGTTGCAGCACGGCGTTACGATCGACTCATCAAAGCATTTTGGAGATGATGACGATACAATTTGCTATAAGGTGGATCTTTCCGATACGAAAGAAGTGGCTTTATTCGCAGATAAAATCATAAGAGAACATGGATACATTCCCTATCTAATCAATAATGCCGGTGTAAACGAATCGGGTGAATTTTGTGATTTATTCCGGAAACACTGATGCATTCTTTCAATACCAATGCCTATGCTCCTATGATTTTGATGAAGAAGCTGTTGGTAGAAATGAAACAGCGTAACTATGGACGGATTATCAACGTCACTTCAGGGGCTCCTCTGAATTGTTTCCCTGGTTATGCGGCTTACAGTGCATCTAAAGCTTATTTAAATGCCATAACAGTAACGGCTGCCAAAGAACTTGCCGAACAAAATATTAAAATAAATCTGATGAGTCCGGGGCCGGTACAAACGGAAATGGCTCCGAATGCAACGTTGCCGGTGGATATCTGTTTTCCCACTGTCAATTATCTGTTAAATCTGGATGCCGACGGGGTGACCGGAAAATTCTTCTGGCTCGGTTATGAAGTTCCATTATTTCCGGAATTGGATGGGGTTAACTGGCTGGAAGGTAATGCAAATGGAAAACTTAAGAGGGTGTTGAATCATGGATGAAATAAGAGTCGGGATTATTGGGTACAGTGAAGGAGATGGCCACCCTTATTCATTTTCAGCCATCATTAACGGGTATCGTTATGAAAAGATGTTTCAAACGGCATATCCGGGCATTGCCAGGTATCTGGCAAAACACGATGAAGATGATTTCGGAATCGGCAACTTTAAGGTGACCCACGTTTGGGCACAGGATCAAAAAATTGCCAGGGAAATTGCAGAGTGTTCTAAAATTGAACACGTCGCCAATCATTATGAGGAGCTTGCCAGGGAAACAGATGTCGTGATCATTGCCCGCGACGATGCAGAGACGCATTATGAATTGGCGTCTTACTTCCTTGAACATGATATCCCCGTATTATTGGACAAGCCGTTGACTAAGAGTATGGAGGAGCTTAATTATTACCGTAAATACCTTGAAAACGGGATGCTGATGTCCTGTTCTGCTTTCCGGTATTATCCGGCCATAATGAGCCGTGCCCATGGAGATTTGAATCCGGGTGATGTGGTTTTTTCACATTCAGTCAGCATCATAGACTGGTATCGTTATGGGATACATGTACTGGAAGGAATAACGCCAATTATGGGTTCAGCAGTAGACTGGGTTCAAAATACCGGGGAAGAAGGTAACGATATTGTTCGCATTCAATACAAATCGGGTAAATATGCCCTGATTCAATTGAACAAACGGGTTGGATTTGCGCTTCGAAGTTCATTCTATACAATGGGAAACCGGCATTTTGTAATCGACTATAACGATAATTTCAGCTGCTTCCGCACTATGCTTTTGAAGTTTTATGAACAGTATAAAACCGGCATACCGGCTATCCCGCCTGAGGAGACCATCACTCTGATGCAGATTTTACACGCCGGGAAAATATCTCAAAAAGAGGGTGGAAAAAAAATCCATCTGAAACAATACAATAAACATAAAGAACTGGTTTAATATGCTTCAGGATAAAGTGATCATCGTAACCGGCGGCAGCGGACTTATTGGACGTGCCATCGTAAATGATATTCGAAAAAAAGGTGGCTATGCCATTAATGCTGATATTGCCGGTTCCGGTGATCTGGAAAAAGGAGAGCTTTCAATCGACATCACCAACTCCAAATCCATTCGGAATGCCGTCGACAGGATCGTGGAAAAATTTGGACGGTTAGACGGTTTGGTTAATAGTGCTTATCCGAGGACTAAAGACTGGGGTGTTAAGTTTGAAGATATACCGGAAGCCTCCTGGAAAAGAAATGTGGATATGCAGATGAACAGCTATTTCATATTCAGCCGTATTGCTTTAGAGCATATGATGAAACAGAATTCGGGGGCGATTGTAAATATAGGTTCAACGTATGGGGTGGTCGCCCCTGATTTTGAAATCTACGGTGATACCGGGATGACTTCGCCAGCTGCTTACTCAGCTATAAAAGGCGGAATAATCAATTTTACAAGATATCTTGCTTCTTATTATGGTAAATATAATATCCGCATCAATAGTGTTTCACCCGGTGGAATTTTCGATCATCAGCCGGAAGAGTTTGTTCAAAATTATGAAAAACGTGTGCCGCTCAAACGTATGGGAAAACCGGAAGATATTGCGCCGGCAGTCAGTTTTCTGCTGTCGAGTGAGGCCGGTTACATTACCGGGCATAACCTGATGGTTGACGGAGGATGGACGGCGATATAATGTGATTGCTTTTACCTTTTTTGATAACAAATTAAGTATTTATAATTCGTTAACTGCTGCAGGGCATTTATATTTAAAATATGCAGATATTTTTGGGGGATTATGTTTGCTGACAAGTTGATGAAGAATTGATTATTCAGATAAGATGAGTTCGGGATTAGTCAGTTAAAAAAACGAGCATCTGGGGGGATAAATGAAAAACGGAGATCGACCATTATTCAGTATTGTAATACCGACCTATAACCGTGCGCTGTTATTAGCCAAGGCCGTTGAAAGTATTAAAAAGCAAACATTCAAAGATTGGGAAGTCATCATTATCGACGACGGTTCTACGGATAATACCGCTGAGGTCATAAAACCGTATGTAACTGAAAATATCCGGTACATTTACCAGGAAAATGCGGAACGTTCTATTGCCCGGAATCATGGAGTTGCCGAATCCCGGGGCCGGTATATCTGCTTCCTGGATAGCGACGACTGGTTCCTGAGTGATCACCTGGAAAAATTGTATCAGTCTATCGAAGAGCATGATTATCCAAGGGCAATGTTTTATACAGGGCTCTATTTTTATAAAGATAATGGATTACATGAACATGTCCTGCCGGAGAAAATGCAGGCCAACCGGGTAGAACACGTCCTGTTTTTTACAATTTATCCGACTTCGGCCTGTTTACATCGCGACATCTTTAATGATTTTCTATTTGATGATAATATGCTCTATGCAGAAGATGTGGGATTATGGGTTCATGCCGCAACAAAATTTCCGGTTATCCAGGTAAATCATTATACCAGTGTCGTAAATATTCACAGTGAATCAACAACACAACAATATTCGAAACTATTCAAAATAGCGGATGTCGAGAAAAAGCTGGATGTCTTTAAGGAAAAAGTGCTGTTCAAAAATGAGATAAACAACCATTTGGGGCGCAATGCGATAAATAAATATATAAGCCGTTATTATTATTGGTTTATGTATGAAAGTTATGATCGCCGTACGGTTAGCTACATGATCTATTTTTACATCAAATATCTGTTCTATTATCCGGCTAATATCTTCAATGGAAACGCATACAAGGCATTGCTGGATTTAATTCATATTTGCAGGCTAAAGTTATTGCCGGAAAGACAGGAAGTTCAAATCCATGCACAAACAGACAGAAGGTAAATAATGGAAAATGCGTGGAATCCAACGGATGTTTATAAAGAGGCTGTCAAGCATGTAAATGGCCATGTCAGGGTAAAAGACAAGTCCATTAAAAGGCATATTCTGATCATTCCGTCATGGTATAAAACCCGTGAAATGCCGGTATATGGGTCTTTTTTTGAAGAACAGGCCCGTGGATTGATGAAACGTGGTCATAAAGTTGGAATTTTGTTCCCGGAATTTACACCCATTAGCAGCAATGAATTATCATTGAAAGAACATTATGATGACGATGGTTTGCCAACGTTTAGAATACGGTATAAAGCTAAAGTTCCACGTTGGCGAACGTTTAATTACAGGAGATTCGGGCATCATGTCTGGAAGTATTTTAATCAATATGTGTCGGAGAATGGCCACCCGGATATCATTCATGCCCATACGGTCTTTTTTGGGGGAATTGCAGCCAAATATATCAGCCAAAAAACGGGTATACCGTTTGTCCTTACCGAACATTATACCCCTTTTATCACGGGTAATATTGTAAATAAAAAAGATTTATCCGTAGCCAGAGAAATTTTTCAAACAGCGAGGCAGGCCAACGTCGTGAGTGGAAAATTCCGGCAGGATTTGGCTGCGAAGATAGATCTTCCGGAACATACGTTTCGTGTTATTCATAACATGGTAAATCCGCTCTTTTTTCAGGATAATCGAAAACAGGTGTTCACCAAAAACTCAAAGCTCCGGTTGTTTACCAATTCGTATCTTTTGCCCCGGAAAAATCATGAGTTAATCTTGAATGCTTTTCATTTGTTATTACAGGAATATCCGAATGCCGAACTGGTTATTGGAGGAGATGGTCCGTTAAAAGACGAATTATTTCAGACGGTTGCTTTCCTGGACATGAAAGATAAAGTGATATTTCGTGGCTTACTGAGCCGGGAAGAAGTACATGAGGAGTTAAATAAATGCCATATTTTTCTTTTATCCAGCTTATATGAAACATTCGGCGTGGTCCTGATTGAAGCTTTGGCCGTTGGACGTCCGGTGATTACGACCGATTGCGGGGGGCCGCTTGATATCGTGACAAGTAAAAACGGGATCCTTTTGGGTAGTTTCGAAGCGGGAGAAATGGCTCAAAAAATAAAACTGATGATGGACCAATATGATCAATACGATCAGGGTAAGATTTCGGAAGATTGCCTGAGGAAATTTGGAGAAGATACCATCATCAATCAAATACAGGAGAGTTATAACCGGGTTTTGAAAAATTAAGGGTGCATTGTGGGGGAAAAATTACTTTTGTTTACGTTCGATTATGAGCTTTTTCTGGGTCGGCAGAGCGGTAGTGTCGAAAAATGCCTGATTGAACCAACAGAGCGTTTACTGGCTATTTTTGATGCCTATAGCATTTCCAGTGCTATCTTTTTCATTGATACAACGTACTTGATTCGTTTAAAGGATCTAGTTGATCAAAATGAATATGCGCGGCGGGATTGGGAGAAAATCACGAATCAGTTGACGGATATCGTTAAAAAGGGTCACTACATTTTTCCGCATCTGCATCCGCATTGGCTGGACGCCGTTTATGATACAAATAGTCATCAGTGGAAGCTTCCCGACCTGTCGAAATACCGGTTTAGTAATTTGACGGATGTTGAAAAAGAAGAAATATTCGACCAATCAATGAAAATTTTAAGCGAAATAACGATTCCGGCAGTTCCATCATATTCCATCAACGGATACCGGGCCGGGGGATGGTCTCTTCAACCGTTTGAGGCCTTTCAGCCTTATTTCAGGAAACACAGGATAAAATACGATTTTAGCGTCTTACAGGGTAAGCATCAGTTTACGTCAGCACAATTTTATGATTACAGGGAGATCCCGGGAAAAACGGTATATCGCTTTAGCAAACAGGTTGAAAAGGAAGACAAAGGCGGGGAATTCACCGAAATAGCGATAACGACATTACGTTATCCGCCAATGACTCAAAAAATGGACAGGTATTGGCAAAAGATTTTATGGCGAATGCATGACCGGTCATCCGGGGATGGCCATGGAGTGGTTTCACAACCATTGCAGGGATATGAAGCCACTGATAACCAGGGAAATGACTATTTGGAACGGGCTTCAATAGAGCTTATGAATTGGGTCACTTGGCCGGTGTATAAAAAGTATATTGCAAAGAACAACTATATACAGTTTATTTCACATCCTAAAATGTTATCACGGCATAATTTTCATATGTTGGAAAAAATGCTTTCATGGGTGACACAAAAGTATTCTATTGAAACGGATTTTAAAAAAGTTTTAGAAGTATGAAAAAATTACTGATCATCGTCGGTACTCGTCCGAATTTTATTAAAGTGACCCAATTTAAGAGGGTTGCTGAACAACAATTTCCGGGTGCTTACGATCTGAAAATTGTTCACACCGGGCAACATTACGATACTAAAATGGCGGATGTTTTTTTCCAGCAGTTTTGCCTGGAACCGGATTATTTCCTTGAAATACCACCGACGACAGCTAATTCGCAGATGGCGGAAGTCATGCTTCGGCTCGAGAAAGTCATTGCCGGTTATGGCCCGGATTTGTTGCTGGTAGTCGGAGATGTGAACTCAACATTTGCAGCGGCACTGACTGCCAATAAAATGAACATAAAACTGGCTCATATTGAAAGTGGGCTTCGCAGCCGTGATCGCTCAATGCCTGAAGAAATCAATCGAATGCTTACGGATGAAATATCGGATTTCTTTTTTGTTACCGAGCAAAGTGGCATTGAAAATTTAATAGCTGAAGGTAAACCGGAAAAGAAAATTCATTTCGTCGGCAATACGATGATCGATACGATGGTGGCGTTTGAAGAGCAAATACAGGCATCGGACATCATGAAGAAAACAGGGGTTGAAAACGGTGCTTTTGCACTCATGACCATGCACCGGCCGGCTACGGTTGATCATGAAGATGGCTTAGTGAAGTTGTTGAATTTGATACGGGAAGTGACGAAGACGGTGAAGCTGGTCTTTCCAATTCATCCGAGAACCGTCAAAAATCTAAAAAAATTCGGGATGTATGAAGATTATAAATCTAATGACCGCCTGATTCTCACCGAACCTATGGATTATTTTGCATTCCAGAAATTGATTGCCACTTGTTCGTTTGTCCTGACGGACAGCGGGGGAATTCAGGAAGAGGCGACATTTCGAAAAGTACCGTGTTTTACCTTGCGGCCCAATACGGAACGGCCATCGACTGTCGAGATTGGTTCCAATATGCTGATGCCGTTTGATATTGAAAAAATCAAGGTTCAGATCAACCGGATACATGAGGGAACATACAAAAATGGCAAAGTACCACCTCTGTGGGACGGTCATGCCACACAACGGATTTTGGAAATCCTTGAAGAAAAATTATAGCCTATGATCTACCTGACTTTTGCGGAACAGCCATCCGGGGTTTATGCCGGTCAGGTCGTAGATGTTTGTAAATATCTTGACGAACATTCAGATACGAAGGTTCGCCTGTTGGCTTTTTTTTCAATCCGGGGATTTTGGAAAACAAGAAAATCGATCAAAAAGAAACTGCCCGGGGCTATAATTCTTCCGATGTTTCCGAGATTGTCCAGCTGGAAATGGAATGCGATTAGTTTGTGGTTCGCCCTACTGCTGACTGGCGAAAGGAATATCTTATGCCGGAATGTGCTGGCTGCAAATTTAGCACTGCAGCTAAAAAGAACCGGGCTGGCAAAAATAGTGGGATATGACGGCCGCGGAGCTATGGCTGCCGAGTGGAGAGAATATCATGTGGTTGAGAATACACAAATGCGACTGCAGATATTTGAACTGGAGAAGCGGGCTGTGCTGGAAAGTGATTTTCGCATCTCGGTGTCATCGCGTTTGATCCATTACTGGAAAGACGAGTTTGGTTATCATTCTGAAAATCATGTGATCATCCCCTGTACGTTGAGTCAGCATTTTATCCTGGATTTAGCCTCGAAAGATGATTTGATTCAGACTCGAAAAGCTTTGAATTGGAAGCCGGATGATATCGGGATGGTGTATGCCGGATCCACAGCCGGGTGGCAATCTTTTGAACGATTATCGGGATTTCTCCGGCCGGCCTTGCAGCAAAATCCAAAAATCAAAGTGCTCTTTCTGTCTAAGCTGGATGAAAATAATAAAAAACTTCAGCAGCAATTCCCGGACCAGGTTCAGATTAAATGGCTTAATCCGGTTGATGTTCAAAAATATATGTCGGCCTGCGACTATGGCTTACTTTTACGTGATAAGTCGGTAACGAACAAGGTGGCGGCGCCCACAAAATTTGCAGAATACCTGGCATGCGGACTGTCGGTTGTTATCTCTGATGAGCTTGGCGATTATTCTGATTTCGTCAGAGAGCATGAGTGCGGAGTTGTAATAGATGATGAGCCAAAAGTGGAGGAGTATTGGCAACTTTTAACCGCGCCGGAACGCAAAAAAAACAATCAGCTGGCCAGATCTTATTTCACCAAATCGTCGGATGGGATAAAAAAAGAGTATGAACGTTTGATGAGTGAAATGACGTGATTTGGCATTTGTAATAAACATGCAGAGTTGGTTTATAAGCAGTAATCGCATTTCTGCGAAATGCCTTCAAAAAAACTCGAAGCTTTGCCGGACCCGGCCGCGTATCTATTCCAAAGAGTGTCGATAATTAAGTAAAATAACCAGGTCAAAGGTTAAAAGATCATCAGTATTCGGATATTACAGTATCGTCAATAAACACTTCTTCTGCCAGTTTCTGGAAAACGTTCACGTGCTGTTCAGCGACTTTATCCCAGGTAAAACGTTCCTTTATCTTGCGGAGGGAATGAATCCCAAGCTCGTTTCTGCGTTCAGGAGTAAGTCCGATGAAATGGATGATGGCTTGTTTCAGCTCTTCCACATTATTTTTTTCAATCAGGTAGCCGTTTGATCCGTCAACCAGCTCGGCAGTAGCCCCGACGTTCGAAACAATGATGGGCAAACCACGTGCCATAGCCTCAAGAACCACCGTCGGCATGCCTTCAAATAACGTTGGGAGGATGAACAGGTGGCTGGTTTTATACAGGTTTTCCAACTGCTCATCGGTGATAAAACCCGGAAGATCTACATTCGCCAAAATATTGGAAGATGTGTATTGTTCATAAAGCGGACCCTTGCCAGCCAGGCAGAAACGTATGGAATCTTCAAAGCCGGCTTCATTCAACTCCCTGATAACCTGCATTAAAACCGGTATTCCCTTATTGGCTGCAAAGCGGCTCACAAACAAAGCCTGCAAAGGTTTTGAATCCGAACGAACAATATCCTTTTCCGTTATCGACGGTTTCGAAACAGCATTTGCCAGTTCCACAATTTTCAACGGATCGTTGATATTCGCCTGCAGGATTTTCGTCAGGTTGCCGCCTAAAGAAACGACATATCTAGCATGTTCAAAAAGATGGGTAAAGATCCGGCGGAATGGGATTCCAATGACATTATCCTTTAGCGTCAATCCCTGGAATGGTTCCAGGCCATGCGGATTCAAAACCAGCCGGTGTCCTATTTCTTCAATTTTGTACCAAACCGATAATCCCTGGGAATAAATGAGGGCATCTTCGAATTTACGGATAACACTGTAGACCCGTTTGGAGTAACGATAGGACTCCATTAAATAATTCTTATCCTTATCTTTACCACGTAAGGATATTTCCCTGATGTTTAACGAAGGTTCAAATACCTTTTCCGCATGTGGGTGAATGACAATCAATTCCAGATCCGGAGATTTTGCCAATTCCTCGATGAGTAATCGCGAATGACGCTGCATTCCACCGACCAGTTGCGGAAAAATCCCATCCGTGCAAAAAATTATTTTTATTTTGCTACCCATCGATCCGATTCAATTAAGGTTTTGATGCCTTCATTTATGCTCCATTCGGGTGTCCAGCCGGTGGCCTTTTTAAGTTTGCTGATATCGGCCAGCAGATGCAGTCGTTCGGTTTTTCGGACGCGCGCCAGTTCTACTTCAATCTGAATATTTTCATTCAATTGTTGTTCGAACGCCTCTACAATTTCCGTTACTGAATACTCAATACCTCTGCCCAGGTTAAAAATATCGAATGTGATATCTTCTTTTTCCATTAACATCCTGATGGCACGAGCCATATCATAGGTATGAATGAAATCGCGCTTCGGTGTGAGATTACCCAGGTTAATGGCCCGTTTTCCTTCATTAATTTGTGTTTGAATCTCCGGAATTAGATGCGGATTGGTTTCATTGGGTCCGAATGCGTTAAATAAACGGCAAATAACCGTAGGAATACCCGATTTTAGATGGAATTCCCGGCACAGATGCTCGCCCGTAAGTTTTGTTAAGCCATATATATCCAGCGGTTCCACAGGATCGTCTTCCTTAATGGCTTCATCATAGATGGGATATACTGCAGCGGTCGATGCAAAAAATGCTTTTTGGATGCTATCGGTTTTAAATGCAGTGTTTAAAATATTCATTGTACCCCGAATATTGATATCTGCCGACTCATAGGGATGGGCATTGCAGTATGGAATAAAATGAATGGCCGCCAGATGTATCAGCCAATCGGGCTGGACCTGTTTAAAAACACTCTGAACAGATGCCAAATCCCGAATATCTTCCTTGAAAAAATGGTCATCATCAATGTTGATGAAATCCCTGTTTCCAAATGAAAGATTATCAAATACAAAAATTTCATACTGATATTTTTGCAATTCTTTTATGAGAGCCGATCCGATAAATCCCGCCCCGCCCGTAACTAATATTCTCTTGTTCATGGTTCGATTGTTATGATGTTAAAAATTCCTCCGTATTGCTCAAGCAATCGATATACTCAAAACCCTGCTATAAAAATGTAATGATATAATTGAGGGAATCTTTGTTTATGAAGAAAAATTAACCTTCTGAATGAGGTGGAATGGATTAAAAAATAAGAGAGCAGATAAAATGTAGTATTAGAAATGATGTAGAACACAAACAGGAAATAAGCCTGTCTTAAATATAAAGCCATTTTTGAAGGCCGGATTGTCTAAAACATTGAATATTAAAGATTTCATAATGTTAAATAACACTAATAAAGCATCAATTTTTCTGTGGATATAGCATTTTATATCAGAGTTTGACCAAAATAGTACGTCAATTGGAGTGCTGTAATTAGTGATAACAGAGTAGACGGACCAACGGGAGCGATTTGGGTAAAATGAGTGACGGGTACTCGGGATAAAAAAGAAATTTATACAGGGATTTATAAATAAGAACAGGGGATCGCATTGATAGATGTTATAAAAAGAAATAGCACTTTCTATTTATTATTTTTACCGGTACTAATCGTCAGCACAATTGTGTTGAAATATATCGGTTTGCTGGTTCTCCTGGGTGGATTGATCCTTTTCACACAAAGGAGAAGGTACGATTTAATCATCGTGACCTTTATTGTTATTCTCATTTTTTCGGATAATCTGAATCCTTCGTTCGATTTTTTCAAAAACATGAGAATTCTTATCCTTTTATATGCTGTTTTACTAAGTGTCCCGGTCTTGATGCAATATGAAAAAGGGTTTGATCGACGCATTCTGTATTTCTTCCCGTTTTTTATTGTTGGATTTATTGCATCCTATTTTTACAGTCCCGATTTAAGCGCTAGTATCATTCGTGACATTTCGTATTTCCTGCTTGTAATCGCCATGTTTACCTTTTTTAGATTCGCGTATCGACAGCTACCGGAGTCGCTTTCAGAGAATCTGCTGGTGATACTGATGATTGTATATGGCGTGTCATTTATGGGAATCTTTCCGCCATTGAATTCATCCTTTTTCGTTGGCAGCCGCTTATCGGGTTTAATGGGAAATCCGAATGGCCTGGCACTATTAAGTGTGATGAGTTATCCGATGGTTGATTACCTGGAGTCAACAAACAAAACGATATCCGGCAAGGCCATAAAGTTGCTGAAAATCCTTATCGTAGCCTGTATCTTTTTTACCGGGTCACGTAACGGGCTTATATCCATATTTATTTATATCGTTTTAAGGACGCTCTTTACCAGCGGAATGGTAGCCAAAATCTTTTCCGTACTGGCTATAGTAGTTGCTTTGATGGTTTTAATGAACTTGCAAACTATCCTTCAAAGTGTCCCTGAGCTACAGGATTATACAAGGTCAAAAACGATTGAGGATGCCAGCGGCCGGGTACAGGTTTGGGCTGTAGCTATGGATGAGATTCAACGAAATCCCTGGATAGGGAATGGGAATTATTACTATAACATCTATTTTGATGAATATGCCCGAATGTACGGACTTGTTGCGCGCCAATGGTTTGGGGTTTGGAATTCTTACCTGGCTTTTTTGCTGGATTCAGGTTTCATCGGCTTGGTCGCTTATGCCATTTTCCTCTTCGGCCTGATAAAATACAGCCGGAGCTGGCAGCGATCGATACCATTTCTGGGGGCGGCGTTGTTTTCAGCCATATTTGAGACATGGCTGGTTGCTTCCCTTAATGCATTTACACCGATGTTCCTCCTGTATTTCGTGATCTCACAAAAAAATGAAGAAGAAAATGAAAATACTGATATTATATAGCAGAGCGGCAGGATACTGGATGACTTGCATGAGAAAATTCATTTCCATGTACGGAGGAGAATTTATTGTATTCAGAAACAATGATAATGGCCATGCCCCTTTTCAACTCGACGATCAACATGGCATTCGCTGGTACGATATTCATTCGTTCACTGAACAGTCCCTGCTGAATTTCTGTAAAAAAGAAGCTCCGAATCTTGTGTATATCAGCGGTTGGTCGAATCGCATTTATATGAAAGTAGCAAAATATTTTAAGGAAACGGGAGTCCCGGTTTTGTGCGGAATCGACAATCCGTGGACGAATACGTTCAAACAGCGTTTCGGCCTGCCGGTATTAAAAAGTTACCTGAAAAAATCAGTTTCGCATCTTTGGATTCCGGGCGAATTCCAATATGAATTTGCAAAAAAGCTCGGATTCAAGGATAAAAATATAATCAGGAATCTTTACTCGGCGGATATCGATTTATTCCTTTCGCAATACCATAAAAACCGGGCGGCTAAAAAGAAGAAATTTCCAAGAAGATTTATTTATGTAGGCCGATATCTCACTCTAAAGGGTGTTCAGGATTTGTGGGATGCATTTGCCCAATTTCAGAAAGAGTCACAAAGTGATTGGGAATTGTGGTGTTTGGGGACGGGTGATTTATATGATAAGCGGCCGATTCATCCAAAAATTCAGCACTTTGGGTTTGTTCAGCCCAATGATATTCCAGCTTATATCAGGGATACCGGTGTGTTAATTATGCCTTCGCATTACGACCATTGGGGAGTGGCAGTGCACGAGTTTGCCGCTGCCGGCTATCCGTTGATATGCAGCGACAATGTGGGAGCTGCTACCCGTTTTCTGGAGCAGGGAATCAATGGTTTTATACATAAGGCCGGGGATGTTAAATCTCTGAAAGAAGCCATGTATAAAATGAGTGAACTGTCTGATGAGCATCTGTTAAGCATGGGTGATTTCAGTGTGGAAAAAGCCCGTTCACTTACGCCTGCCGATTGGGCAAAGACCTTAAAAGATGTTATCGAACAGTCAAGAGAACAAGAGATCATACCAGGTTTAAAAGGAGAGCATTATGTCTAGAATATTAGTTACGGGAGGTGCCGGATTCATCGCCAGCGAATTAGCCGAAAGACTGGCTAAAAATCCGGATAATATGGTCGTTATAGTTGATAATTTGGTTACCGGTGATTTAAAAAAGATACCCGGAAGCGATTATGAAAATATCCGTTTTATTAAATGTGATGTGAATGATTTTGAGGATATTTCGAGTGTCTTTTACTATTACGGTTTCGATTATGTGTTTCACTATGCGGCACTCGTGGGAGTGAAAAGAACACTTGATAATCCGTTGAAAGTGCTTGATGACATCACCGGTATCAAAAATATTCTGAATCTGTCTAAAAATACCGGGGTCAAACGGGTTTTCTTTTCTTCGTCATCTGAAGTATACGGCGAGCCGGTTGAAATTCCGCAAAATGAACAAACAACGCCTTTAAACTCACGCCTGCCATACGCTATTGTGAAAAATGTAGGAGAGGCATTTCTGCGAACATATCAGCACGAATTTGGGCTGGACTATACCATATTCCGGTTTTTTAATACCTATGGGATTAAGCAAAACCGGGATTTTGTCGTCTCAAAATTTATCAATGCTGCTTTGAAGAACAAAGATATTACCGTTTACGGTGATGGGAGCCAGACACGGACATTTTGCTATATCGATGATAATATAGAATCTACGATCAACGCCTTTTACAAACATCAGTATGTGAATGATGTAATAAATATTGGTTCTGACAATGAAATAACGATTATCGATCTCGCAAAAATGGTGAAAGAGATCACGGGATCGCAATCTAAAATCGTCAATTTGCCGCCTTTGAAAGAAGGGGATATGACCCGGCGCAAACCGGATATATCAAACATGAAACAGCTTTTGAAAAGGGATCTGACGCCACTAGAATATGGTTTGCAGCAGATTATCAGAGAACCGGTTCATGTGATGTCGTAAAATCCATTTAAAAGAGTCTGAAAAGTGTCGAAGTCGAAAAAACATATACTGATCTTTGTCGATTGGTATCTCCCGGGATATCGTGCCGGCGGACCCATACGTTCGGTGGCGAATATGGTGGCGACGCTTAGCGATGACTTTCGTTTTTCCATCATTACCTCCGATACAGATTATGGGGAACAATATCCATATCCGGATATTCCGGCCGCAAAATGGCTGAATGTGAATGGAGTGAGGGTGATGTACCTGGATCGAAAACATCAGTCTTTCAGTTTCATTCGCAGATTATTAAAGAACGAGCAATTTGATCATGTCTATTTGAACAGCCTGTTTTCATTCTATTTTTCGATTCTTCCGCTCATACTTCTTAAATGGGACAGAATAAAAGTGCCGGTTACTATTGCTCCCCGTGGTATGTTAGGGGCTGGTGCTCTTAAGGTTAAATCCGTTAAGAAGCAGATCTATTTATGGCTGACGTACATGATTAGTATGTATAAACAGGTTCTCTGGCATGCCACCAACGATGGAGAAAAAGAAGATATCCTGAATTATTTCGGTCCGAACAGCCGGATTGTGGTTGCTTCTAACATTGCTTTTTCAAAGTCAGGAAATGGCAATATCATGAAAGAGAAACAATCTGGTGCGGCACGATTCTTTTATCTGTCCAGGATTATGAAAGTGAAGAATCTGAAAGGAGCCTTGTCGGTGCTTGCTTCCCTGAATACCAACGGAAAAATCGAGTATGATATCATTGGGCCGGTAGAAGACGAGAGTTACTGGAAGGATTGCAGATCCGAAATCGAAAAATTGGATAAAAATGTGATAGTTCGTTACCTGGGAGCCATTCCAAATGAGGATCTGGATTCATTTATCCGGGATTACCATTTTCTATTTCTGCCGACGACCACAGAAAATTATGGTCATAGTATTGTTGAATCACTGGCTATGGGATGCCCGGTCATCATTAGTGATCAGACACCATGGAAAGGTCTGGAAGCAAAAAATATTGGATGGGATATTCCATTGAATGAAACAGAGCGCTTCAAATCGACGCTGGAGAAATGTGTGAAAATGACGCAGGATGAGTACGATGAAATGTCGAAGAACACACGCCGGTTTGCCCGGGAGAACATATTCAATGGCAATGTTATTTCACAAAACAGGAAACTGTTCGGGGAGACTAATAATCATTTTTAACTATTCTAAATTTTAAAAAACGGGACACTATGTACATAATTGGGCTTAATGCATATCATGGCGATTCATCCGCGTGTATTTTCAAAGACGGTAAACTGATTGCCGCTACGGAAGAAGAACGCTTCAGGAGAATAAAACATTGGGCGGGATTCCCTTCCGAAGCCATCAAATTTTGTCTGAATGAGGCCGGTATAACAATCCGGGAGGTCGATTATATTACCATTTCAAGGGATCCAAACGCTCATATTTACAAGAAAATCATGTTTGCGGCGAAGAAGCGTATGAGCCCGAAAAGTATCCTGGATCGATATGCAAACAGGAGAAAGCTGGGATCCATCAAGGAAGAACTGGAGTTGAATCTGGGTGTCCCGAAATCTGAAATAAAAGCAGAAATTAAAAATATTGAACACCACCGCAGTCATATGGCGAGTGCCTTTTTTGCTTCTCCATTTGATGAAGCAGCCATATTGTCCATCGACGGATTTGGAGACTTCACATCTACTATGATCGGTACGGGTAAGGATAATAAAATTCAAGTGATAGACAGTGTTCAGTATCCACACTCATCTGGTATTTTTTATACCGCTTTCACGCAATACCTGGGATTTCCGAAATACGGTGATGAATACAAAGTTATGGGATTGGCTCCGTATGGAGAACCCAAATATGTGGATCGGCTCAAAGATGTCATTTTGTTTAAGGACAACGGACTTTTCGAATTGAATCAAAAGTATTTCGGACACGATTCGAAAGGGGTCAGTATGACATGGGAAGGCGGTGAGCCCTGCATCGATCCCATTTATACAGAATATATGGTTGAGAAATTTGGTTCGGCCCGAAATTATAAAGAGCCGCTTAGCCAATATCACCGGGACTTAGCTGCTTCTGTTCAGCGAATTACGGAGGAACTGATATTTCATATCCTCAATCATCTTCAAAAAACGACCGGGTTAGAAAACCTGTGCGTAGCGGGTGGTGTGGCACAAAATTCGGTGGCGAATGGTAAAATCTTACGCAATACTTCGTTCCGGAAAGTTTATATCCCGTCTGCCGGGCACGATGCCGGCACATCTGTGGGCTCTGCTTTATTCTTTTATAACCACGAATTGAATCAGGCACGCATTCCAACAATGAATCATGCATTTACCGGTATTCGGTTTAATAACGAACAGATAGCTGAATATCTTAAAAAAGAGGGCATCGATTTTCGATTTATTGAAGATGAAGCATTGTATGATTTGGTGACGGATCGTTTAATAGATGCGGGCGTTGTGGGCTGGTATCAGGGCCGCGCTGAATTTGGTCCGAGAGCCCTGGGACACCGGTCGATTATTGTGGATCCGCGCCGGAGTGATGCTAAAGATTTATTAAATGCCAAAATTAAGCGGCGTGAGAGTTTTCGTCCTTTTGCACCGTCGATTCTTCGCGAATATGTAAGTGAGTATTTTGAGGATGTCGATGATGTACCGTTTATGGAGAAAGTGTTTCCAATAATAAAAGAAAAATATAAAGTTATTCCGGCCGTGACACATGTCGATGGTACCGGACGTCTTCAAACTGTCGACAAAAACACGGATGATCGTTATTACCAGTTAATTGAGACTTTCCGTAAGAAAACAGGGGTACCGGTATTGCTAAATACTTCGTTCAACGAAAATGAACCCATCGTAAATACCCCGGCGGAGGCTCTGGACTGTTTCCTTCGTACCAAAATGGATATGCTCGTACTGGAAAACCTGGTCATCGAAAGAACGTAATTTAGGATACCGGATAACACGCATCTGGAATCACGTATCAGGTATCCTTCTTTTCGTTAGACAATTCTATCATAAGAATATTTAAATATTTGATTTGTATAATCTTACGGTATTAGATATATCCGCTCGATACTTTATCAATATGGGATTGCAGTAACAATAAACAGATTATTATTGCTGTAATAATTTGCGGTTATCAGGGTATTAAAATATAAGATAACCCACCTGTATTTGAACAATATCATATAGGAGTGGGACATCATGAGAGTATCGATCATTACGATTGTTTATAATAATGCGGCAACGGTTTCGGATGCTGTTCAGTCTGTCTTAAACCAGGATTATAAAGGCATCGAATACATTGTAATTGACGGCAAGTCGACTGACGGAACAGTCGAAATCATTGAAAAATACGGCAGTTTAATTGATACGTTTATTTCAGAACCTGACGGAGGTTTGTATGATGCTATCAATAAAGGTATTTATCTCGCGACGGGAGATGTGATTGGGTTATTGCATTCCGACGATGTCTTTGCAAATGATCATGTTGTCTCCGATATCGTAAAAATATTTGAAAGCCGGCAGGTCGACAGCGTTTATGGTGATTTGGATTATGTTGAGCGCAGTAACATGAATAATATCGTAAGGAAATGGAAAAGTGGTTCGTACGACCGGAAGAATTTTGTTTATGGATGGATGCCGCCACATCCTACTTTTTATGTCAGAAAATCATGTTTTGAGAAATATGGATCGTATGATTTGACATTTGGAAGCGCGGCTGATTACGAGCTCATGCTTCGGTTTATGTTTAAATTTGATGTTACCACTGCCTACTTGCCTGAAGTGATGGTCAAAATGAGAGTTGGTGGTAAAAGTAACGCCAGCATTAAGAATCGAATCATGGCTAACAGTCAGGATTATCGTGCCTGGCTTAAAAATGGCCTTAAACCAAAATTCTACACAAGGATACTGAAACCGCTGCAAAAGTTACCGCAATATTTTGCAACGTGACCTTACCCCGTTTTTCAGGGGAATTGAATTAAATATAGATCTTGTGAACATCGATATAGATCATGGCAAGTATTAAAAAATTCTAAGCTAAAGTTGTTGATAAATAAGGCGTTATAGTATTTTGTAATGTGTTTTTATTTTGGTTTTGATTAGCTTGAAGTAGGATTTGTTTCGTGGTAATAATTTATGAAATACGAGCCTGGGGGTTTAAAAAACTATTTTTTTAAATGGAGAGGTATATGGTGATTTGTAGGGGTAATTTATGTTAATAGCATCGTTCCCGGATAAACTGGTTTTCATGCTGGCTGCTGTTGTAACAGCACTTTTTATAAGTTATATGTCGATCCCTGTTATCATCAGGATTGCTGAAATGAAAAGACTTACTGATGAACCCGATGGTATAAGAAAAATCCACCATAATGTCATTCCCACACTTGGGGGCATTGGTATATTTTCAGCCTTTTTAATTTCATTTTCGGTTTGGGGAAAAGCAAATGATTTGGAGTCGTATCCGTTTTTTGTAGCAGCATTATTCATGTTATTCCTGATTGGCATTAAAGATGATATATTAATGCTTTCTCCCATAAAGAAACTGGGAATCCAGTTCGTTGCAGCCGGTTTGGTAGTCATTGGAGGAAACCTGGTAATTAGTAATTTGTATGGGGTCTTGGGAATACACAGACTTCCCTATGTTTTTGGAGTTCTCTTTTCAATATTTCTCATCATTGTCATCATTAATGCTTATAACCTGATTGACGGTATTGACGGACTTGCGGGAGGGATAGGTATTATCAGTTCTGTCAGTTTCGGGATCTGGTTTTGGGGTGTTGATCACATTTCGCTGGCTGTTTTGTCTTTCGTTTTAGCTGGTTCGCTTGCTGGTTTTCTGGCTTTCAATTTTTCACCGGCTAAGATATTTATGGGGGATACGGGTTCGATGGTGGTTGGATTTATACTCTCATATCTGGTCATCCATTTTATCGATCTGAATTTGACAATCAGTAATACGGCTTGGCGGATTCCATCGGCGCCAGTGGTAGCTTTTGCATTCCTGGTTATCCCGTTATTTGATACAATGCGGGTGTTTACTATTCGAACAATTCAGAGAAACCCACCGTTTGGGGCCGATTGTAATCACATTCATCACCGGTTATTAAATCTTGGGCTCACTCATAGAGGGGCTGCGATGCTACTTTGGGCTGCTAATATAATCATCATTTTACTGGCCGTATTACTTCGGGAACTGGAATGTAATATTCTGCTGATTATTATTCTGTCATTTTCGTTAATGATCCTGCCATTTGTTCATTTTGTACAAAAATTATACAGCTATTTTAAAACGTTGGCCGTTTCTGTTAAATAAATCAGGACTCCTGAATACAATCGGATTCTTGTAAACTTCTTCGAGACAGGGTACTGGAATCCTTCTCGTTACTTTCAGACCATTTATTACGGTATAAAATAAGCACCGTAAGAGAACTGATTATGAAAGCCGAGATGAGAATGCCCCATTTCAGGAAATGAATAAATACTGAATCCCGGATTGAAAAAATGCCAGTAAATAATCCCGGCTATTGTAAGTATAAATAGTATTCCAACCGTCTTATACATTACTGAAATAGCGGGCAACAGGAGGTTAATGGGTTTATTATTCACAATAATCGTTTTTCTAATTTACGATTGTAGATGCGTTCGGGTACTGTCTGTATACTTAAGTATAATTACTGGCTCGGTTATTGTAAATAGAAATCATTAAAAAATATATAATTAGAGAAAGTTATTTTACTTACCTCTCGTTCCCGACGTCCCGTTGGGAATGCCGGCTTTGAAACTCTGTTTCATTGATCTAACAATCTGAACCTTTTTTTCGAATATTCCGTCCGGCTTAGTTGTTGAAGCAGAGCTTCCGGTTTTGCGTTCCCAAAGAGACTTTGGGAACGAGGAGACGAAATCTTTTGTAAGCTATAACCTTTACTCGCATCTTCACCTGTAAATCCATTAAATGTGAGAGCCGGACGTTTAGTAGCATATGAATCTCCAATATAACGTTCATTATGAACATTTGGTGGCATGTTCCAATTAATTTGGGCTTTGCTTTTCAATGGCAGAATAGACATAAAAAAGACCACAACAATACCCTTGAATATATTATTCATTATACCCTCCGATAATTTTAGTTTTCAAGTAAAAATTATGCCTAATGACTTGATGAATCTTTAACAGTCACAACAAAGGTTGTTTTGGCAAAAGAGTCACAAACATCTTTAGCTTGAATTATTAAAGTATCAATACCAATACCTCTAGCCTGTAATATTAAAATATTGTTAGTTTTAGTCCCTAATGATGGTAAAACTATAGAATCATTTTGGTTTAAAACATTATATGTAATACCACCATTATCAGAAGTTTGTTGAAATACAACAGGATTAGCAGTTAAATCAATTTTAATGGTTTGCCCCACGACCATGGTTGTGTCAGGAATAGGATTCACTACTTTTACGACACCTTTACACCCCCCCCAGGTGAATTGAAATAACAACTTGTTAGTATTAGAGAAGTTGTAACAATTACAAATACGAGAATAAATTTCATTTTCATGATAAATTGATACAATGTCTTTTCACAAACATATTTAGTTTATGGTTCTATAATCGATTAGACATAACGGTGTAACGTTATGTCTATATTTAGTCATTTATTTTTGTTAGTTAAAATCTTATTCCACTCGTTCCCAACGTCTCGTTGGGAATACCGGCCTTGAAACTCTGTTTCATTGATCTATTATTTTGAACTTATATGGTAAAAACTTCGAATATTCCCTCCTGTTTTGTTATGGAAGCAGAGCTTCCCGTGGGGCGCTCCCAAAGAGATTTTGGGAACGAGGAGGACCCGATCCAAAATCTGTTTTAACCCATATCCATGGCTGTTATATCCTCCGTTATTGAACCCATTGACGGTTAACCCCGGATGTTTGGTTGGATAAATTCCGGAGTCGGGTTTATTTTGAAAAAAGACATCGGTATAAAACCGTCTGTTTATAGTTGCCGTGGGTAAATTATCCAAACTTTGTCCAAATGCCGTACATGGGATGAACCACATAGCAATCCCTACAACAAAGGCTATCCTTGATTTTCCAGGCATGTTATACCCCTCTTTTATATTGAACTATTTTAATTTTATTTTACTGAAAAACTGAATCCCATACTTGCCGGACCGGAGTTTTCTGAACCATTATCTTCCGTAACCGAGAAACCATAAAAGCCAAGCTGAGTTGGTGCTTTCCATCGAATATGGTTTTTGAGTGTCAGATAAACCATGCTACCCGCATATGTTGTATCCTTGCCACCGATGGCGGTTCCTTTAGGAATGTACCAGAAGAATTTCAAATTCGTCAGGGAACTGTCTACAAACACACAGGTAAACGAGGCGGTATCCCCGGGAGCCACGGTATCCGGGCGTACTTTGATACTTAGTATTCTTATTTGAGGCGGATTAGGCGCCCCTGAATCCCCCAGGCCGCTTAAATCGCAGGCAACGAGTACCATAGTAATTATTAAACTCAATCCCAGAATTCGTTTCATTCCCCTCCAGTCGTCTAACGGTATAATGTTAATGTTTAAATAATGCAATCATTATAAAAAATCAAGCCTTAATTACACGAATATTAAGCACTTTTGGAGCATATTAATATAAGGGAATATGGGAATGTTTGGAGGATTTAAACATGGCAGGTTTCTTCATTCCTCAGCAGGTGCCATGTTATAAACAGATCAAACCTGCCAGGTTTTGACCGGCCCATATCCATGACTGTTATCACCCCCGTTGTTGAACCCATTGATAGTTAATCCCGGATGTTTGGTCGGATAAATTCCGGAGTCGGGTTTATTTTGGAAAAAGACATCGGTGTAAAACCGTCTATTTATAGTTGCTGTGGGTAAATTACCCAAATTTTGTCCCATTACCACACACGGGATTAGCCACACAGCAATTCCTACAACAAGGGCTGTCCTTGACTTACCAAGCATGTTATACCCCTCTATTTACACTAGTTTTTGATTTTATTTAACTTGAATGCTAAAACTCATTCCCACACCACTGTTGTAATTTGAACCATTATCTTCATCAACCTCAAAATTATAGGTGCCAGGCTGAGACGGTGCTTTCCATCGAATATGGTTTTGGAGCGTCAAATAAACTATGTTTCCTGCATACGTCGTATCCTTGCCTCCGATAGCGGTTCCGTTGTGGATATACCAAAAGAATTTCAAATTCGTCAGAGAGCTATCAACAAATACACAGGTAAAGGAAGCGGTATCCCCGGTAGCCACAGTATCCGGACGTACTTTAATACTTAAAATATTTATTTGAGGCGATGGAAGTGGGCCTGAATCCCCTAAACCGCTTAAATCGCAGGCAACAAGTGCCATAGTAATTATTAAACTCAATCCCAGAATTCGTTTCATTTCCCTCCAGTCATCTAACGGTATAATGTTAATATTTAAATAATCCAATCATAGTAACAAATCAAACCTTATTTATACGAATATTAAGCACTTTTGGAGCATATTAACATAAGGGAATATAGGAATGTTTGGGTGGATTTTATAGAAAAACGGCCTATCCAGACTACAAACGCAAAAATATAAAGTGTCGGTACGTTTTTGTTTCAATATTTGTTTAAATATGCAGAATTTTCACATCATTTCATTTCCCAAAAATAAATTGGATTAATCGTTTTCAACAAATGTGTTTTTTTTGGTAAAACAAGCTTCGGTCCTGTTTAATTCAATTCCATCTGGACAGTGATTCAAAAAATTATTCCTTTTTATGTCACTGGTAACATTAGTTTCGAAACGCTGTTTCATCGCTTTATTTGGCCGATTCGAAATCATATCCGTAACAACCTGGTTATAGCATTTTGCTTTAAATTTGTTGTGGAAGCAGAGCTTCCCAATGTGCGTTCCCAAAGAGACTTTGGGAACGAGGGAGACGAGAAGAGGAAAAAATATTCAATTGCTGAATTTTTTACGTAAAGATCATGACCTGTTTGTTTTTAAAACCCTATATTCGTACAAAATATTTATCAATTAATCGTTTAGATATGCTACCCGGAGTCAAAAGATTACTATACAGTACTCTGATCATCATTCCATTATTTTTACAGGGATGTCTTTCAAATAAAAGCGTGAAAGCGGATCAGGTCGCCGCTCAAAAACTTGCACAATCATTAGCTAAAAAAAGAATATTGCTGCCAAACGGATGGTCACTCTCCTCGGCAGGGACATCCATTCCATTGGGAGATCTGCCATTAAATCTAGCCATCTCAAAAGAAAAAGGTTTGATTGCGGCTACGAATAATGGCTATTCTACCCAGACGATCAACCTGATTGATGCCCGTAACAATAAGATGCTTGACAGCGCGGTGGTTCATCGCTCCTGGGTCGGACTGAAATTCAGTAAGGATGGAAATTATCTGTACGCATCCGGGGGTAACGATAACGATGTCATTATTTACCGCGTCCAGGATGATAAACTGCATCGTGACGGAGAAATTAAACTGGGTAAACCCTGGCCGAAAGGAAAAGTGTCGGTAGCCGGACTGACGGTCGATGCTGCAAAATAAATTCCTGTATGCTGTCACCAAAGATGATAGTGCCCTTTATGTATGCAATATTGCAAATCGGAATGTAGTGAAAAGAATTCCGCTGCCAAGTGAAGCTTACACCTGTATTTTGTCACCGGATGGTTCCAAACTTTATATCTCTCTTTGGGGAGATCAAAAAGTGGCGGTTTTTAATACGAAGACGATGACGATCACCGGCAATATTGATGTGGAAAGTCATCCTAATGATATGGCAATAACCGCTAATGGGAAAACGCTGTTCGTTTGTAATGCAAATTCAAATTCGGTGTCCGTCATCGATACCAGGAGTAATAAAGTCCTTGAAAATATAAATACTGCCTTATATCCAAATTCGCCAACCGGAAGTACGACAACCGGGGTTGCCCTGGCTGATAACGACACCAAATTATACATAGCCAATGCCGATAATAATTGCCTGGCTGTATTTGATGTTTCAAGCCCGGGAAACAGTCATTCATTAGGATTTATTCCTGTTGGATGGTATCCGACGGCTGTCAGGGTTTTTGATAATAAAATATTTGTTGCCAATGGTAAAGGCGGACGTTCCATGGCGAATCCGAAAGGTCCGAATCCGTATAAAGGTGGGGATAAAACCAGCCAGTATATCGCCGGGTTATTCAGGGGGACGCTTTCGATAATACCAGAGCCTGACAAAGCTGAAATGTCGGTTTATTCACGTGCGGTATATAAAAATACGCCATTTACAAAAGAAAAAGAGGCTGTTGCTTCAGGGGAACCGGGAAATCCGATTCCTCAAAAAATCGGACAGAAATCACCCATTAAACATGTCTTTTATATCATCAAAGAAAACAGGACATATGACCAGGTTTTCGGAGATATAAAAGAAGGGAACGGGGATTCAGCCCTTTGTCTTTTCGGCAGGCATGTGACTCCCAATGAGCATGCTCTTGCCAAAGATTATGTGCTTTTTGATAATTTTTATGATGATGCCGAAGTGAGTGCCGACGGACATAACTGGTCGACGGCAGCTTATGCCACTGATTATGTTGAAAAGACCTGGCCGACCTATTACAGCGGACGCGGAGGAACTTATGATTACGAAGGCAGCCGAAAAGTGGCATTTCCCAAAGACGGATTTATCTGGGATTATTGCGCCCGTGCCGGCGTTTCTTATCGCACATACGGAGAATTTGTTTTTCATGGTTCCACCGGTCTCAAAGATTTAAAAGGACATGTCGATCAGGCTTATCCCGGTTTTGATCTCGATTTTATGGATATCAAACGGGAAAAAATATGGGAACATGATTTCGATTCCCTGGTTGTTGCTAATGCCGTTCCCCAGTTTCAAACCATCCGCCTGCCGAATGATCATACATATGGTGCCAGGCTGGGTAAAAGGACCCCCGATGCTTATGCCGCTGATAATGATCTGGCACTGGGACGGTTGATTGACCATTTGAGCCATAGTAAAATCTGGAAAAGTTCAGCAGTCTTTATTTTGGAAGATGACGCCCAGAACGGTCCTGATCATGTGGATGCGCATCGGTCAATAGCACTGGTTATCAGTCCGTATGTGAGACGTCATTATGTTGATCATACTATGTATTCAACATCATCTATGCTGCGCACGATGGAATTAATTTTGGGCCTTCCGCCAATGAGCCAATACGATGCAGCTGCAACCCCGATGTGGAGGGCATTCACCAGTAAACCGGATTTCAAGCCCTACCAGGCATTGCCTAATGAAGCCAATCTCTATGAGTTGAATACCCGTAAAGATGCAGCGGCTATTATGTCGGCCAAATTCGATTTTTCTCATGCCGATGAAGCACCGGATGGTCCGTTTAACGAAGTAATCTGGAAAGCTGTTAAGGGTGAAAACAGTGTGATGCCGGCCCCTCGTCATAGCGCCTTTGTTAAATTGGTTGAGAAACCACAGACCGACGATGATGATTAATACTAACAAATGATTTTAACTAATTAGTATTTATTGCGAAGCCACAGGATATTTTTCACTGTGGCTTTTTTTTATTAAATTTTTATTTAAGAGTTTATTGTCTTAATATATTTTGTTTATTGTAAACATCCATGTTTCGGTGTTGTCCTTGTTCCAAAAGATATTTTTTCCAATAGGATTTTAATAAGTTAGGTTTATAGAAATGGGTAATTTTGATGAATCGGAGGGGAATGCATTTCTTAGAAATATATTTCAGTCAAACATAGCTTCAATAATGACGTTCGAAGCAAGTGAAAATTTTCCTCTGTTAAGCATCAGTGAGAATGCTGAGCAAATCTACGGTTTCAAAAAATATGATTTTGAAAAAGATAACCTGCTATGGCACAGCAGAATCCACCCGGATGATTATGATGCTGTTGTTCGCTGTTATACAGAAAAAGTGGTTGCAGAAAAAAAATGTGAACTGGAATTTCGTTTTCGTCATAAAAACGGACATTATATTTGGTTGCGTAATTACATACAACTGGGTCAGGAAGAACCCTCTTGGAACAGGCAAATCAACGTTATCTCATCAGAAATTTCAAAACCTGAAGGAACAGTATATTCAGGCCTGAAAAGCTTCCAGTCGGCGCTAAATAATGCTGATCGTGTTTTTTTTCAAACCGATAATGAGGGAAACATCGTTTACCTCAATAATGCATGGGAAAAGGTTACAGGATTCAGGGTTGAAACGTCGTTAGGCAGGAAAATTCAGGATTATATTTATCCCAACAACAAAGAAAAACTGGAAAACATTACCGGGGATATAGACAAGGAGCACGAATCACAAAAAATTCGGTTTTTAACGAAACAAGGAGATTTAAAACCGGCTGAAGTTTGTTCATTCGTGTCTACCAATCAAAAAAATATGATTGATATCTTTGGCACGATTACCGAAATATCCATAGGGGACAAAACAGATTCATATTTAAAAAAAATAAATAAAACATTAGAACAAAAGATTCAGGAACGAACTGAGGAACTGCAAAACAAAAACGCTTTACTAGTCAAGGAAATTAATAGAAGGAAAAAAGTAGAATCTGCTTCACTGGCAGAACATAAAGAACTCGAATTACTCAAGTCCGCTATTTTGCATGTTACCGATGGTGTTGTGATAAATAGTGCGAATATTGTCGATAAAAACGGGCCCGAAATATTATTTGTCAATGAAGCATACGAAAAGATGACCGGGTTCAATAAAGATGAATTAATTGGCAATTATTTTAATCTCCTTCATGGACCTAAGACGGATCCTGATGTTCTGAGAAATGCTGCAAAACGGTTAAAACAGTTACGGCCGTTTCATTTTGAATTGATTAATTATAATAAAAACGGGGAACCTTATTGGGTGGAGGTTAAAGCAAATCCTATCATCAATAAGGATGGAAATTGTACTCACTGGGTTGGGATTCACAGGGATATTACAGCTCGTAAACAAATTGAAGAGAAACTGGCTAATAATGAGAAGAAGTATCGGTCACTATTTGATTTATCCTTTGATGCCATTATACAAATGGGCCTCGACTGGAAAATAAATGATGTGAATAAATCGGCTTGTCGATTGTTTGGTTATTCTCTGGATGAATTTAGAAAATTGTCGATGTACGATCTGATGCCTGAAGAAAAAGCGCAAAAATTGGCGAAAAATTATTCTGAAGATCTGTTGACAGGTGATTCTTTCATTAAGACTCTGAAAAAAAGAAAGGATGGAACAACATTCGCTGTAGAAGTCAGTACCAAAATGGTTCAGATTGAGGGGGAAAAGCAAATTATTGCTTATATCCGGGATATATCAGAAAAAGAAAAAATAGTAAACGATTTATTAAGAAATAAATACAGCCTGGACAATGCCCAAAGAATGGCCAAAATTGGTAGTTGGGAAATAGATAAAACGAGTAACCGTTTATTCTGGTCAGATGAGATTATGAATATTTTAGGGTTAGATGATGACGTTGTTGTCCCTAGTAGAGATTTATTCGCTAGTTTTATTCATCCGGATGATCGTAATTGTTTTGAAAATGCCGTTGATGATTTAGTAAGGAATAATAATAACGTTGATATTGTACATCGGTTAATTACCAAACATGGACAGGAGTTAATGGTTCATAGTATTGGAATGGCCGATTTGAATGATGATGGAAAAGTTGTGAAATTATATGGTACTACACAGGATATAACTGAACAATTTCAAGATAAACAACGGTTACAGCTTCTTACTACAGCTGTTGAATCAGCAGATAACGGGATAGTTATTACCGGTATGACGGGAGACATAGTTTGGGTCAATCATGCATTTACAAATCTAACCGGTTATAGCAGAGAAGAAGCAATAGGGAAAAATCCCAGGATATTGAATTCGGGAGTACAGGATCAAAGTTTTTTTGACAAGTTATGGGAAACCATATTATCCGGTAAAACCTGGAACGGGCAAATAATAAACCGGAGAAAAGACGGTATTCTTTATGTGGAAGAAATGTCTATTACACCGGTGAAAAATACAGCGGGTGAAATAACCAACTTTATTGCCATTAAAAGAGATATTACTGAGAAACGAAAGTATCATCTGCGTCTGGAAGAGTCGCTGAAAGAAAAGGAAGTTTTATTAGCGGAAGTACATCACCGGGTTAAAAATAACCTGGCAATGATTTCGGGATTGCTTTATTTACAGATGAATACAGTGATGAATGATGAGGTCAAAAGAATATTATCATTAAGTCAGTCGAGAATTCAGTCAATCGCTTTAATTCATGAATTGTTATACCAATCCGATACTTTATCGACTATCCATTTTTCCGAATTCATTGAAAAACTCTTGCGCTATCTAAAAGATGTATATGGCAATACTGATGTGGATATCAGGGTCGGTGTTAAATCGGACGATATCATTTTGAATGTTAACCAGGCCATTCCCTCGGCTTTGTTGATTAACGAAATGGTGATCAACGCTTATGAGCATGCTTTTGACGGTAAATCAACGGGTGAGATCAACATTCGTTCTGAATTGATCAATAACCAGGTTTGTATTGAAGTGAGTGACAACGGGGTTGGATTGCCTAAAAATTATAACGAGATGAAATCCAACACGCTTGGATTGAAATTGATCAAAACACTGGCAAGGCAGTTATCCGCAGCATTGGATAATGTGAATATTCCCGGCGAAGGAACTACTTTCAGGGTTCAATTTGAATTAAAACAAACACCGGAGCCGGTCCGTCTCTTTTGATGTTTATATGAAATCACTCGGCATTTCCTGAATATTTTGCTTTTTAAAGATTTATACTATTATCTAAATGTTGTCGAATTTAAATACGAGAATAACCTATGGCTGTTACCAAAGAGTTGGAACTGAGACGTAATCAGCGCAATGCTGTTTTAATTCTCGGTGCATTTGTTATTATGGTTGGGGCCGAAGCAAAAGGAGTGAATTTCCAGGCAGATCAGATAAAAAATATTTAAGAGATGTTAGTCTTGAATATTTGGAAAATTTATTAAATTATTTTAAAATTAGAATTCGATTTGTAAAATTGCGCAAATAATCCTTTACTTGGTTCCGTTTCCTGTTTGAGGCTTTTGGGGAGATCTGAAATGGTGAACATGAATACAAAAAAGGTGTAAAAACGCTTAGGTCTGATAAATCGCTTTATCGTTAAGAATTTTAGGTCAGCCATGGGGTATATGGATGTAAAAAATAGCGAAAAGGATATAGGAAAGTTATCTTCGTCCAATCCGGTCGTTTTATATCAATGTAAAGCAGATCCGGAATTTCCTATCACATTTGTGAGTAAGAATGTTCGGGAACTGACCGGATATTCTGTTGAAGATTATTTCCAAAACCGGTCACTTTGGAGCAGCCGGATTCACGAAGAAGATCGGAATAGTGTCTTTGATGTTTTTAAGACTAAAATATATGAGGAGGGATCTTTTTCCCATCAATATCGCTTTAGAAGAAAAGATGGCCGTTTTATATGGTTAAAAGACGAGCTTGAATTGGTTAAAAACAAGACGGGTCAGCCAAATTACATAATCGGTTCTTCCATCAAAATTGCAGAAGCCAAAAATTCTAATTCCATTCTGAAAAACCTGAGCTCTGCGGATATAAATTTACCGGAAGAATTACCTTTAGAAAGTAAAAATTCATATGGTAGCGAGTTTAGTCTTTTGCTGGAAGCGATTTCAGATATCAATGAATTTGTTTTAATAACGAAAAGCAATCCAATGACCGGCAACGGGTCCGGAATTATATATGCGAATGATACTTTCAAACGTAAGTGGGGTTATGAAGATTCAGACCTGATCGGAAAAAAAACGGATATTTTTTGGGGGAAGGAAACCGATCGTGAGTTGATAAAGTGGATAGGTGAAGAACTGAATGCCGGCCGGAATGTTTCCGGTGTCGAGATTATCAATTACGATAAATCTGGCCGTAAAATATGGGTGAAAATGGATATCACTCCGTATTGGAATGATAATGGTGATAGCCAGAGATTTGCTGTTATCTTCAGTGATATAACCGGGCAGAAGTTCAATGAGATGTTGATTGAGGGGCAATTAAAGATTCTTGAAATGATCATTGGGAGAATTCCTTTGAACGAAATATTGACAAATATTGCCCATTTTGTTGAGCGTTTAAGTGATGACTTCAAGTGTGCTATATTGTTAGTAAAAAAACTATCGAACGGCGACCGGTTGTTCCTGGGAGCAGCTCCTAATTTATCAGAAAAATATAAAGTTGGTGAAGAAGGTCTTGAAATAGCTCCCAATGCCGCATCAAGTGGAACGGCCGCCTTTCTTAAAGAAAAAGTACTGGTAAATGATGTTCGTAATAATCCTCTATGGCATAATTATGTAGGTAAAATTCAAGATACTGAACTGCAAGCCAGTTGGGCAGTACCTATTTTTTCCAGCAAAAAAGAAGTTTTGGGAACCGTTACGTTGTATTTCGACAAGCAAAATCAGATCCATGATTACAATGAAAAGTTGATAGAAATTGCTGCAAATCTGGCTGGAATTGCCATCGAACGTAGAAGGGAACATCAAAGTCTGATTGAGAACGAGGCAAAATATAAAGCCCTGTTTGATTCAGCCATGGATGGTATTGCCATCATGAATGAAGATCAAATACTCGAGTGTAATGAAAGTCTTGCAAAAATATTCTCTTGCTCAAGGGAACAGCTGGTAGAAAAATCGTTTCTTGATTTATCTTGTAAATATCAAGGCAATCATCGGCTGTCCTCCGAAAAAGCATGGAGATTTATTAAAAAAGCACTGGCCGGTGAACCTCAGCATTTTGACTGGAAAAATGTGAATGGAGATGGTTTATTGATTGACACATATATCAGTCTGAATCGTATCGCTTTGGCTGGGGAAACCTATTTGCAGGCCATTTTCAGAGATATTACAGAACAGAAAAAAGCCCAGGCTGAAATCATCAGGAATACCGAGTTATTTATACAGCTGTTTAACAACATACCTGCCGGTATTGCCATTGTTGATCTGGAAAATAAAATTCAAATGACGAATGAGGGATTCCGGAATATCTTTGGGTATTCAGATTCAGAATTAAAAGGAAATGACATTGATTCGTTAATTCTTCCGGATGATTATCAGCTGGAAGGCCCTGTGTTATCGCAGGTAACTCAATCGGGGGACACTTTTCAGATTGAAACAGTACGTAAACACAAAGATGGTACTTTGATACCGGTACTGCTTGAGGGTGTTTCGGTAACCATTGAAAATAAACCGATAGCAATTTTTGGCATTTATATTGATATCAGGGAGCGCTATGAAAATGAAAAGAAAGTTCGGGATGCTTTAAAGGAAAAAGAAACACTTCTGGCCGAAATTCATCACCGGGTAAAGAATAATCTGGCGGTTATTTCAGGCCTTCTGGAACTACAATTGGGAAGTTCAAGGGATCAGAATGTCAAAGACATATTACAGGAAAGCCAGACAAGGATTCAGTCGATAGCATTAATTCATGAGAAACTCTATCATTCAGATACCTTATCAAATATCGCTTTTGATGATTACGTTCGTGATCTCATAAAAACAATTCAGCATACGTATAATAAAACGAGTTGTGAAATTTCGTTTGACATAGTAACTGATAGAGTTTTTCTTAATATTAATCAGGCAATTCCATGTGCATTGATTTTAAATGAATTGATTGTAAATGTTTATAAACATGCATTCCATGGATATTCAAGAGGAAATGTAAAAGTTGAATTGCATAAGGAGCAGAATAATATTAACCTGAGTGTTAAAGATGATGGTTCTGGACTTCCTGGTGACTTTAATTTTCAAAAACCCCGATCTTTGGGTATGAAATTAATTCAGACGTTATCTCGTCAGTTAGGAGGAGAACCAGGATTTTTTAAAGAAAACGGAACGTTGTTCAAACTGCAGTTTGATTCGGAAAAATAAATAACTCTGGCAATAGGGAGCATTTGCATGACAGAAAATGGGATGGGAATATTAGTAGTTGAGGATAACATGCTATTATCACTTGTCTATGAAAATTATATTCAGAAATTAGGTTATACAACAATTGAAACTTGTGAAGATGGAGAGACGGCTGTAAAGGTTGCAAAAGATTCAAATCCCGATTTAATATTGATGGATATTTTTCTGAATGGCGAAATGGACGGTATCGAAGCCATGAAACATATTCGCGAGTTTTCCGATGTTCCGGTCATATATATAACCGGTAATTCCGATCAAAAACACGCCGAAAGAGCCGCAGAAACCAATTATACCGATTATTTAATAAAGCCAATTACATTGGACGATCTGAAAAATTCAATCGATAAAGTAATTAATGGTGCCTGAGCAATATAGCAGGAGTTGGTTTACTTGTACTCAGGGGAAATAACAAACTATTCAGCAACGTTAGATTGTTTTAGAGAGTTAAACGAAATATCTCTTTAGCATCTGACTTATGACCATTCGTTCTATTTCATTGAATTCCCTGCAGACTGGTGTTGACTTAACATTTAAGGCCTTGCCACAGCCTGTGCCTGATCGTGAATTACTGCGAAAGGTGAAGCTTATTTCTCATCGGGGAGAACATAATAATCTCGATATCATTGAAAATACGATTCACGCTTTTTCCCGTTCTGTAAGGAGTGGTGTTTGGGGAATTGAACTCGATATTCGCTGGACCGCAGATCTTCATCCGGTTGTTATCCATGATGCTGATGCAAAAAGGTTGTTTAATAAAGATATTAAGATTGCTAATGTAACCCTGGCTTTTCTAAAACAGCATATTCCTCAAATACCAACATTAAAAGAAATAATCCATAAATTCGGTCACCGAATACATTTGATGATCGAAATTAAGAGAGAATATTTCCCTGATCCGGTTCAGCAGAATCAAATATTATCGGATTTACTTTCGCCGCTTACGTCATGTAAAGATTACCATTTCCTGGCCCTGGATATTTCTGTTTTCGAACATCTTACATTTATTCCATCACCGGCTTTACTGACAGTTTCTGAAATGAATACCAAAAGGTTGAGCCGAATAGTATTACGAAGAAAGTTCGGAGGAATCACCGGACATTACTTATTAGTAACGGATCGTCTAATTGAAGAACACCAAAAAGTGAATCAAGAGGTGGGTACCGGTTTTATTTCTTCAAAAAACGCACTGTTCAGGGAGATAAACCGGGGTGTCAACTGGATATTTTCGAACAAGGCTGGAACACTTCAGAAAATCGTAGACGATTGTCTGAGATATGGAATTAAATGATATTTTCAGGCACAGGAAAAGTTTTCAATAAGACCGGTTAATTGAATAAATAGAAGTTTCCTATAGGTGTCTAATACTGATTCATCTCACTACTCACTACTCATTACTTACTACTATAAAACTATCATGCCTTCCGCCACATCCGTAGTTTCAGCTCGTAAATCTGCCGGCAGACCGGGTTGTTGTCCTCCAATGTAGATTTTAATTCTGCCTTTGGGTACAATGAATTTTCCATTTTCATTCACCACCGAAATATCTCTGGCCGTTAGCTGGAATATTAATTTTTTAGTTTCACCCGGTTCCAGTGATATTCTTTGGAAACTTTTCAAAGCATGCCTGGCTTGCCGTCCACGGTAATCGGGATGACTAATATAAAGCTGTGCGACTTCGTCCCCTTTGCGGTTTCCGGTATTAGACAGCAATACTTCTGCTGTAATCGAGTGTTTTTTGGAAAATTCCGGTACGATCTTCAGATCGGAATAATGAAAAGTCGTATAACTTAGTCCATGTCCAAATGGGAAGAGTGGTTTTCCATTGAAATACCGGTATGTTCTGTTTTTCATACTGTAATCGGTAAATGATGGTAAATCATCAACTGATTTGTAAACGGTAACCGGGAGTCTGCCTGCAGGATTATAATCACCGAAGATGACTTCTGCGATGGCGGTTCCTCCGGCTTGTCCCCCATAAAAGGCCTGGATAATGGCCGGAATATGTTCTTTGGCCCACGGAATGGCAACCGCGCTTCCACTCATTGTCACAAGAATGGTTGGTTTTCCCAATGCTTTGATCTTCTGCATTAGTTCAACTTGTGGTCGGGGAAGGTTAAGTTTTGTCCGGTCACCTCCATCAAAACCATCGATTTGGATAGGCATTTCTTCGCTTTCAAGCTGGGCGCTAAGCCCCAGGCAAAGCACGATAACATCCGATTTTTTTGCAGTTTCAATAGCCTCTGCAAGCAGGTTTTGATTTGGGCGATACCAGACAAAATGAGCCTGGGGATCCGGACTATGATTTGAAAATTCAATCTTCAGATCATAGGATTTGCCAGCTTCGAGATGATATATCAAAGTGCGTCTCTCGCGGGTGACCAGAATACATTTTTCTGATCGAGTTTTTTATCTCCATTCAGATAAAGGCGATAAGTACTTTTTCCCCGAAAACCTAAAGTATAAATTCCGGATTCAGGCACCTTTATTGTTCCTGACCATCGAACTGAAAATTTACCGGCAAGCTGGTGATTAACCGGACTTCTGCCCAGCCAGTAAAAATCAATATTTGGATCGACACGGGTTATCGTTGGTTTGCCGTAGAACGTTTCATTATCAAAATATTCTGCAAAAAGGCCATTTCCATTACCTTCCGATGGAAGCAGAACGTCGGAAGGGATGGGGTGAAGCCGTTTCATTCCATCCGCCATTTCAGAGCCCTGTGCATAATGTACGGCCATAGACGTTGGAGCCATTTTTTGAAAACCTTTAAGCGGAGTAATAGCTTCTTCCGGTGTTCCGTGATAATTAGCTACCATGGCCTGATAGTTATCAGCATTCGGACCTATTATGGCGATGGATTTAATTTTTTTGATAAAGGAAGCAGCGGTTTGTCATCAGTTTCAGTGGGTTTGTTTTGAAGCAGAATGACAGATTCCCGTGCCATTTGCAGGGCGAGTTGTTTATGTTTTTTACTATTCACAACAGAGTATGGAATCTGCGCAAAAGGCACCTTGTTATCCGGGTCAAACATCCCAAGTTTAAATCGGGACATAAAGACGCGATGCAAAGATTGGTCGATATCTTTTTCTTCAATAAGTCCTTGTTGCAGGGCTTCTTTCAAATGGCTGTAGGTGGAACCGCAGTTGATATCCGTGCCATTGGTGATGCCCATCGCAGCCGCTTGTTCTGCTGTGTTTACAATATGATGATCTTTTTCCCGGTAAATGTTGGCAATAGCTCCGCAATCGGAAACCACATAACCGGTAAAATGCCAGTCGTCTCGAAGTATGGAATTGAGTAAAGGATCGTTGCCACAGCAGGGTTTTCCATTCAGACTGTTATAGGCGCACATGATGGAAGCTACATTGGCTTCCTTAACTGAAGTTTCAAAAGCCGGCAGATAGGTATCATACAAATCATATTTATCAACCTGTGCATTTATTTTATGGCGCATCGTTTCCGGTCCGTTATAAACGGCATAATGTTTTGCTGTTGCTGCCAGTTTCAGGTATTTAGGATCATCGCCCTGCAATCCTGTAATGAAAGCTTTTGCCATTTGTGCGGTCAGGTAAGGATCTTCGCCATAGGTTTCCTGTCCGCGTCCCCATCGTGGATCTCTGACTATGTTGATATTCGGGGTGAAGAACGTCAGTCCGGTGAAATAATCACGATAGTTCACTTTAACGAAAGCGTGATGCATAGCCCGCGCTTCATCCGAAATCGCCGAGGCGGAATCGAACATAAGATTCGTATTGAATGAAGAAGCCATCCCGATGGATTGGGGAAAACAGGTAGCCAGTCCGGCATTTGCCACACCATGCAGACATTCACTCCAGTAATTATATTTCGGAATATTAAGCCTTGGAATAGCCGGGGCAACCGTCATCAGCTGGGATATTTTATCATCCAGCGTCATTTTGGCGATCAGGTCATCGACACGGTGTTCGAAATCAGAAGAAAGTGTTAACGAATGTATCCCGAAAAATTTGAAGGCTTCAGGGTGAATAATCCGGCTACAGTTAATGACTTACGGATGAAATCCTTCCTGTTAATATTCAAAGTTGAATCATTACAAGATGAATCATTTTGCGACATATGAGAATCCATGGGCATGATATTACCAATGTTGACACAATGATGAAGTATGAAGAATAACTGTTTAATTCTAAGTTTTCTGTCACTTATTCAATTTACCCGAATAACTGTAAAATGGAAGGAACTGTTATTTGATTATTTGTATAATCCGGAGGCAAATAATTTCGAAATGATTTTAATTGATTATTTAGCGTATTTAATGGTACCGTTCATTTGCTGAGCGACTTTAACCATCAGGGCAAATGAATATTTCCATAATTGATATCTCTCTTCAATCCATGCTGCTTTCTGTTGCCGGGCCTGTCCTACAAACCAAATACCGGTAATCACAGCACTGGAACCATTGAGCTCACTCCGGACAATTATATTCACATTAATATCAGTTCCTTCCTCGGCCATGGCATATTTTGCAGATAGCTGATAAAGATCCTTAGTCGTTTTTTGAATGATAAACCCCTCTTTGTTTAAGGCATTAATCGATTGAAGATACAATGAATCAGGGATATCGCGGAGGTAACTATGACCTTGGTTGAGCCTTCGGGAATGGAATTGGCTGTTTCTTCGGAAATAGTACTGGAAGTAGTACCGCATGCAGAAATAATAATAATGGAACTGAATATCACAGTTCCAAATAAAAAGAATGAACGCCAAAATACTGATAGATGAGATTTGTTTTTACTATTCATATTAACCCCTCTTGACTTGAATAAAAATACTGTTCAAATATAATAATACTTATTTTAAGTTGGTGAAATATCAAATTTATGACATGTGAATATTTCCAATAAAACGATTAATAATTATTAGTGCTCCAATGTTTATTACAGAATGTTCATTTTTTAAAAAGGTTGAATGGACAAATTAAAAAAGGAATTATGATTCAGTTAATCGGAACTGATTCATATTGTTTAGATAATTGATAAATATTCGGATATTTTATTTATGGCCGGTTAAACAGGTACAGGATGTCCTGTTATTAATAAACAGTTTCCGGATAATGATAATCTGATAGTTTCGGACACAACGGTTGTCTCGGATGAAAATGCTAAAGAATCCATTTAATATACTCTTGCTCGTCAGTCCGGATCAACTTTGGGAACAGTTTATATGACGGCAGTAACGTCGGTAGAAATGGATAGTATTTATCATCCAACTGTTCGTGGGAAAGTTGTAGTTATATAATTGTTTTAAAATTTCGAAACCGGTAAAGGAAAATTTATGAATAATCTAAATCAAAAAAACAGGAATCGATGCAGGAAGGGTAGATCGGTGTTTGTTTTTCTGTTGTTTGTCTTTTTATTCATGTTCGATACTTCTTTGACGAATGCACAGGTAACAAATAAAGGTTCAAACTCATTAATCTTTTTTCCATCAAAAGATGCTAAAAATGTAAATCCTGATACACATTTGAGACTAACGTTTAAGAGCAAACCAGAAGTTGGCCATACCGGGCAAATTCGCATCTATGATGCATCAAATAATAAACTTGTAGATCTTCTTGATATGAGCATCCCGGCGGGACCAACAAAGTCAAGAAAGAACCCTTCGGCGATATACACTCCGGTTCCGTATAAATATGTTGCCGGTAACTTTACAAATGCAAATACGAAACCAGGTACTCCATCAGGGGAAGGTGATGCGACTTCGGATAAATATCAACTGACTATCATCGGAGGCTTTACCGACGCCTTTCACTTTTATCCTATTATAGTACATGGAAATACAGCTGCAATTTATCTTCATAATAATCTATTGAAATACGGTAAGACCTATTATGTTCAAATTGATCCCGGTGTATTGCAACTCAAAGATGGTCATTTTAATGGAATATCGGGTAAAAAAGGATGGATTTTTTCTACTAAAAAACAAGGACCGCCAGCCGATTCAAAAAGGCTTGTTGTGAGTAAAGATGGGAGTGGAGATTTTAATACCGTGCAGGGAGCAATCGATTTTGTCCCGGATTACAATCCAAAACCAGTTACTATTTATATAAAAGATGGAAGATACGAGGAGATTGTCTATTTCCGTAATAAAACAAATCTTACTATTCGGGGGCAAGACAGGGACAATGTAATTGTATGTTATCCGAATAATGAGGTTTTTAATCCACACCCATGGAATATCAAAACGAATGAGAAGCCCGGGACTTTTCCATCGAGAAGAGCTGCATTTGCTGTTGATCATTCAAATAATATTCATCTTGTTAATCTGACAATAAAAAATACTGCAAAAGGTCAGGCTGAAGGATTATTAATCAATGGAGAAAAAAATATTTTGAGTAATGTGACTGTCGTTGGTTCGGGAGATGCCTTACAAACGAATGGATCTGTTTATTATACCCATTGTCATATTATCGGCGATGGAGATACTATTTTGGGACGGGGTCCCGCGTTTTTCTATAAGTGCGAATTGAATTCTTATGGTGCATACATGTGGATTCGTAATACTTCCGCCAATCATGGAAATGTATTCGTGAATTGCATTTTTAAAACACTGGGAAACAGGGAAACAGTCATAGCCCGTGCTCCAGCAAATCATGGACAAGGTTATCCTTATTGTGAAGCTGTTTTAATTAATTGTTCTCTTAAAGGTATTTTGCCGGTGGGATGGGGTCCTGTAGGTGGGATAACAAAAAATATTCATTATTGGGAATACAACAGTACCTATCTGGATAATGGAAAGCCAGTAGACGTCAGTAAAAGGAGTCCGGTTTCCAGACAACTGATGAAGGGGAAGGATTCCTCAATAATTGCTAATTATGAAAATCCCGCATATGTGCTTGGCGGCTGGAAGCCGGCTATGGCACCAATAATCTTAAAACAGCCAGGAATTTTAGATGTAAAAGCAGGACGTACGGCTATTCTGAGTGTTAAAGTTGTCGCTATACCCAAGGTAACTTACCAGTGGTACAAAAATAATGAACCAATAGTGGGAGCCCGAAAAGCTTCATTAATTTTAAAAAAGGTAAGTTCAAAAGATGCTGCTGTTTATTCGGTGAGAATTAAAAACAGTCTGGGGAGTACAAAGAGTCGTAATGCTAAATTAAAAGTTCTATGAGTTTATCATATTAACTTTATATAAAAAATATAGGAGGATTGGAAAATAAATTGTCCAATCCTCCATCAATCAGTAAATCAGAATCCAATAGTAAAGCTCTATTGGTTAATGAGAAATTTTAATATTAGTTACCCTGCCATTATCGATATATATGTACTTAACCGGCTCTAATAAAAATGGACGGATTTTCTCGATACTTGTGAAATCTTTTCCATTGGTAAAGTACATTTTAGAGAAACTAAGTCGTTTTTCTAAACTACCGGAATCTGCAGCTTTATCTACATATATCGGTAATCCTAAAGCTGCAATAACCATATTGGAAGTCATTCCAATTGATACATTATGCCTATGAATCTGTTTTTTTACAGAATCACTCCAATCCGGGTGCGATTGTAAGATTGAGTCCTGGAATGCAAGTACTTTTTGCTTGCTTATTTGATTATTGATTTGATTTACCTGTATTTGTTGCTGCGTATTCACGCAGGAAACGATCCCCATACATATTATTATATATTTAAATATGTTACCCATAACCATATTTTTTATAAGACCCCTGTTCTTAAAAGATTATAATAATTTTATATATGCAATACCAAATAGTTAGATGACATTATTATCCGATTTGTTTTTATAGTTCAGTTTAAGTGATAAAGAAAACCAGTTAATAATATTTAGGTTCAGTATTGCTACACCAAAGCATTACAGAAAGCTATACACACCCAACAGGAAGGATAATAATGGTGTTTATAATTGAATACAATATTTTGTGATATGTTTCATCAAAAGTTAAAATTGGTATGTGAATGGTCCTTTTCTCAAAAAAAAACGATTTGGGAAATGCGAATGATGTAACATGCAGGTGTGCCGTGAGGTAAGTGCTAAAAAGTGACCCCGCCGGTATCGTTACGATTTTTTTATTTAATGGTATACAAATGGTTATAAAATTATTAAAACTTGTGGGTACGTGGCGTGTGAATTATTGAACAAAGTTACCAGTAAAAAAAAGAAAGTATTAAATAGAGCTGCTAAAAAAGTTCTGAGGCTATTTTCGGGGAACCTTAAGGTTAATTCGTTATGAGCATTTACATGATTTCTGGTTTTAAAAGTGCAGCCCTAACCATAATTATTAAATGATAATTTTGAATTATTGTTCTGATTTTATATGTTGTAAGTCATTACTTAACAATAAAATAGCGAATATAGGGGTCCTTAAGTATTAGTTAATAATAAGGTTATAATCAGGGGGATATTATAATGAGTACGATTGGGTGCTATTAATGGGTTTGAAATATGGGATCAAGGAATTCTGACTTTGATATCAAGATAAAACCGTTGTTTTATATGATAGTTAGCGGTGAAGCGAGGACAGGGGAAGTGAATCGATTGGTGTTCATATGCCACCGTATGGCTATACGTTATATTACTATGAAGATCAAAACCCCATCATGGAATCACATACAGATGGAGAGTATCAATGATTTGGCGTGGGATAGCATAGCGGAAATTTTTCGCAAGGATGAAAATGATCGTTTTGCTGATCTTATAGAATATTTCAAATCAGTTGATTTCGAGACAGCCACGGAAGGACAACTTTATTCGGCTACGAGGAGATTGGTTTTCAGTAAAGTGAATGATAGCCTGTTTCGCTTCATGCGTGATTATGATCCTTCTCTTTCTAAAATTATTCGAAACGTTAAAAAAGCCGTTAAAGAAAACAGGGAAATCTCATTAATTCGTAAATGGAATACTAGCTTTTTAAACTTTTATAATACTCAGCGTGTTGCCATATCTCTCAACGGCTGGATGCCCCCTGAAATTTTAAATATTAAATTACTTCCATACTTAACGTCGAATGAAAATATACCGGAGATTATCTCTCAGATACAAGAAATTATTACTTACCAGGATGAATATGTTCATGTTTATCCTTTGGTGCCCTTATGTATGATTATACGTGAATCTCATATACTCATTCAGGATCCATTTCCGAATTCATCAATAATGTCTACAAATTTAGTACAAAACGAAGTAGCCAGAATTATTAGTTCCAGTATTAATTCCCTGAAAGCAGGGATGCGTGTCCGATATGTTCAAACGGGTAAAATTGATGAACAGACTTTCAATTATTATTTTGATGGTATTCGGGATTATTATTTAGACATTTATGTCTTTTACATTGAAGGAATACCTTATTTCACTTATATGAAAAAATATCTTCCCCAACTGACTTATTCATCTTACCGATCCCGGCATCGTAAATATGTTGAGTACCTCATGAAACTTTCACGGGAGCACATTCAACAACGGTTGATGAAAGCCATATAAATAAGTTTATTTTAAGCAGAAGGTTCTTGATGCAAGGAAACAATTATAAAAAATGTTGAAGGTATAAATAAACTGTGAATCTGGTTAATTCAAAACATCCACCTGAAACACAATTGGAACAATTCGTCCAGTTCCGGGATGAACTTTCGGATGATACAATAACGGCCATTGACCGACATTTGGCAGTGTGTACTTCTTGCAGCGAAATGGTAACGTGGTTTCAGAATTTTTATAACGGGCTGTTTAAAACACCATCCAAAGAGGATCTTTCAGAAAAATCGAATGTTGTTAAACTGTATCCTTATAAATTAAACCGAAAAGAATCATTACGTGCTCCAATCGTCTTAGCCGCAACTTCAGCCTCGGTTCAAGAACGGTTTACACGCCTGGCAACGCTATATTCGGAAGAAGAAGGATTCCTGGTTCGAATATTGAGCGATGAAAAAGAAAAAAAGCTGGATCTCTATCTTCATACCCGAACCCCCCTCAGGGAGCCTGCTATTGTTGAATTTCCAAAGTTAGGAATAGAAATAATCACCGACAAAAAAGGCCGTGCATCTTTTCCTGATTCAAAGAAAATAGATTATTCCGTGTGGTCTGATACAAATGCTTTAGTTCATATCCCGTTTGCTAAATCCAAGATTCAGATGGAAGAGCTTGTGAGAAGACAAAAAATGAGGGTGAAAATCTTATCGGGAAAAGATGAAATTGTTATAGAGTTGCGGCTGAATGCTGATCAATTGTTGGTTCATTGTCTTGGAGAAGAAGTATTGGTAAATCGTATCAATTATCTGCTTATTAACTCACCGGAGCAGTCGGCAAGTATGTTGCCATTAGAGCAAGGTATGGGACTGACAACCGCAAAAAATCTGCAAAAAGGGAAAAGTGACCTAATTATTTATCATTAAGGATAAATGCATTTATGAGATTAATGAGGGGCGATGATTGAACCTGTTGAAATAGAGCGAGAGTTTGAAGAGCTCCAGCATTCTCTTACACTCACTTCTTCTATTCGTTCTCAATTGGTAATGATTCAGAATTTTATATCAGGATACAAAGAGCAACCATTACTGTATGAGTCGTATATTCTTCAATTATCACAGCAAATTCCCGTCATAGAATCATCCTCTTAGCATCGCAGGTACCGATCCTGAAATCTTAGAGCAAATTTATACCAGCCTTTCAGGAATTTACAGAACGATTATCCTGTCGTATCTGAGATTGAGGCCTATCGGAATTCATTGGTAAATTTAAAATGCCATGTGTCATTTTTGTATGCCTTAGTTGGGGGAATTTCAGAAGATTGAAGAAGTTTTTGGGTATTGATCACCCGGGGCCCATTGAGAGAGTTAAAAATTTATCCGAATGGTTTCAATATTTTTTAGATCTTAATCCAAACTGAAGACCCAAATTCATTGTAATACAACGTATTTTCGATCAGGCTTTTGAGAAAAAAGATCATGCAGTTTATGTACCGGTTGTCGAAAAGAGATTAGGATATCATTTAGCTAAAAGTATTTCCGTATCCAGATTACGTCGTCTTATCTGTTACCTTGGAGAAAACAAGTAAAGGAACAAGATGATATACAGCTTAATGTAGCAACTTTTGGTCCTGAAAAAATATATTACGAATACCTGGTAAAACCGCTTAAATGCTGTTCGTCAGCTTATAAAAGATAAAACCCCCCGAATCGATAATCATCGTTATCATGGACATCTGTATTTTCAATTGATGAATTCCATGCATGAGGGGTTTTCTGCATCCCTTGCTATAGCTGGATTACTTTATGAAGGTATGCTTGAAGCGTCTCAGGAGAGAGTTTATTATAAATTAGATAATCGAATGGGTATGACCGGCGATATATCGGAAGATGGCAGGGTTATTCCGGTTGATGGACAAACACTGGTGTCTAAAGTACATGCCTGTTTTTTTTCCTGGCTTGATATAATGGTCGTTCCCAAAGAACAGTTATATGAAGCTGAAATAGAAAAAGCCAGGCTCCAACAGAGATATCCGGATAAGAAATTAACGATTTTAGGAGTAGAACATATTGAAGATTTATTTTATGATCGCCGGATTAGTGAAGAAGTGCGGATAGGTCGAATCAAAAAGGCCGGACATGTCATCAGGAAATATAAATTTAATATTATCGGTATTAGCCATAATGGTGATACTGTCCGGTATTGTTGTTTTACTTGTCCAAAAACCGTTTGACAAAAATCCAGCTTTAGCAGTTTATAAAGGCGAAACGATGTTTATTGAAAACAAAGAAGGACAACCGTTTTGGAAAATAAAAGCATGGGATCAGGCTGCATCATGGGCCTCCGCACGATTACCTTTAAGAGCCAATATAATCTACGATGTGAACGGAGATGGGGTTAATGATATAATAAACATTAAGCACCTGATTTCTTACGCATTCAGAAACCAAATAGTCTGCTATGATGGCGCCTCGCACAAAATACTCTGGAAGCTAAATTTTAAAAAAGACTTAAGTTATCCTTACAAACCTTTTATAGGTGATGATTTTTATTTTTGTGCCGGAATGTTACTGGATACGATGAGTACCGGTGCACCATCATTATATGTGATTGAAAATCATACCAAGTACTTTCCTGGATTTTTATTACGGATCAATCCACGAAACGGGAAAATAACAGATACTTTCGTAAATGCCGGCCATTTGAATGGGTTAGGTCTTTTGGATATTAATCATAATGGCAAAAGAGAAGTCGTAGTAACCGGTGTAAATAATGGTTACAATCAGGCCATTATAGCGGTATTACCACATGACCATTTTTATGGAAAAAGTCCTTCTACTAAAGCTTATACGCTTAATGGCTATACAATAGATCCAAATTTGGGATATATAAGAATTCCCAAAACCTATTTGGGAAAGTCCCTGGAAAATATATCGACCTTCAATATTGGGCGGTATATTTTCCAAAATAAATCAGGATTAATCGTTAAAGTTAATGATGCACGTCCTGTATATGAAGATAGTTTGATTGGAGGGACATTAGTGCTATATCAGTTCAATAAGACGATGCATATAACCAGTATCGGGACCAACGACGATTATGATCATTTGTCCAGGTTATTAAAAAACCAAGGCAAAATAAAAAAATTACCCGGTCCCAATTATTTCACCCATTTTAAAGATTCATTGCTTTATTGGAATGTTGAGGGTTGGCAACATAAGGCGTGGTTGCCTTTTTGGAAAGGGGGTAGTGCAAGGCATTTAGCGGATACGTCAAAGTAGTTTGCAAATCACAGCATTAGCATATATTGGATTTGAAGAAAACACAGAGTCATTCAAACTTTTGCAAACTGTAACTCGCCTCCTATCATTTCCATGAAAAATGGTCCCGAAAATTAGGGAAGAAAGAACGATCGTCTGCACCGGTTAGACAATTGAGAATAGGGATTGGATTTTGCGGGTAGGTACGATGAGTTACATTTGGATTAAAAATTCTGGCTATATCCATTTCACGCTAGCATTATGGATTTTTAATGCTTCGTTTTTTGTAAAGAACCAAGTTTTTATTCTGCAAGGATGGTAGACTGCGAGGAGAAAAGGTAAAAAATGAAAAAGTTTTTAATCTTTTTTTCTCTTGTTTTGCTAAATAATATCGTATTTGCACAAGTGCAGAATCCTTCATATCAGGGAGAACCACCATTTTATCAATCGGATAGATACTATGTGCCTATTTTCTGGGATAGATTTGAGGGCAATCAAGGCGGATTAGGCGAAATGGTTAATTTTACCAATAATAACCAGATAGGATGGACCGAAGTTTCTTATGGAGCGATATCGAAAAGTGCATTACCTATACATTATGTTGAGCCGAGTCAAGATGGAGGAAATGGTTATCTGTATTGCGATGGTGATGAAAATGATTACCAGTTAAATATTGGTAAACAAAGATATGATCCACGGTATGGAAAAAATTTGAATACAACCTATCAACAGAAATATGGTTCGGCTTGGTATTATGATGCAGAGACATATGTTTATTTTGAGTATAACATACCTTCAATTAATAGCGATGATTCCTTTAAAGTATTGTTAAGTACAAGCGTAGGTACTTATACAATATATAATACAAATCAAAAGACGACTGGCTGGGCAGTTCAAAGGATAGATATAACGAGCTATCTGAAAGAGGCAAAACAAAAAAGAGGAGGTAGTGGTCCCCTAAGTTTTAATATAGCATTTTTTTTTAAGAGCGGATCAGGAACACCTCAGGAGGGTGTATATATTGATAACTTTGAAATCTATTTAGGCCAACTTCAAAATTTTTCTTACGAAATAAGTAAGACCAATTTTAATGCAAGTTATCAAAACGTACCATTAACAATAAAAGACACTGGAGTTGGTGATTTACATTTTACGATTACATCAGATAAAAGTTGGGTTACCGCAAGTGACAAAGACCTTACAATGAGCTTGAATAATTATTCAACTGCATTGGTTCTACAGAAGAATACAACTGGCAAGGAGCGAAAAGCTAACATTACAATTAAAGGTTACTGGTCTCCATATGACAACTCCTCTGGAGAATACGCGCAGTCATTTAATTCCCCGACCACATTTGAAATTACCCAAGCCCCAGAGTCGCCGAATCCGGTTTTAACAGTGGGTTTGAGCCCGACAAGTTACGGATCATCCGGTGGTGCGGGGGGCCTGACGATCGGCAACAGCGGAACCGGGACATTAACCTGGACGGGACAGGCTGATCAAAACTGGGTACATTTGAGTTCTGCAAGTGGAGCCGTACAAGGTGGAAACTCAAATAATGTGTCAGTGACGGTGGATGCGAATACCCAGACAAGCCAACGGACAGCACAGATAGTGATCAGTGCGGGGACTCAGAGCAAGACGGTCACCCTTAGTCAGGATGGTGTCAGTTCCAATACCAGTTGGTCCATCAAACCGGTATCGACTCCGCCGAATCCACTACCTGCTGGTGGGTGGCAAGGAGATTTTGAGATCAGCAACAACGGTAACACTGATATTAAATATTACATGGTGCCCACAGGATCATATGAGCATTTTACCTCACATCAGGGAACAATTTCCTCCTCTTCGGGGCCAGAAAAAATCACGATGGTGGTAGACGCAAATTCAGGAACTAACCAACGGGATGCGAGTTTTCGGGTTAAGGTTAATGGAGAGACGAAATCGATTCCTTTGACCCAGGCATCGGTCACACCGGAACCGGTAATCAGTGTCAGTCCGTTAAATCAAAATGTTGGTACCAATTCAGGGACGACCACCTTCGCGGTGAGTAACAGCGGGACAGGAACCCTGAACTGGACGGCCAGTTCGGATGCCAGTTGGGCCAAGATCACAGATGGGTCAAGTGGTACCAATACCGGGACGATTACGGTGAGTTACGATGCAAATACAACAAACCAGGACGGGAGAATTGCCCATATTACTGTGAGTGCAAATGGTGTAAGCAACAGCCCGCAACGGGTGACCGTAACTCAGGCCCCCGCCACTGCCAAGCCTGTAATAAGTGTAAGCCCGGGCACTACCCAGAATGTTGGTACCAATTCAGGGACGATCACCTTCACAGTGAAAAATAGTGGAACAGGAACATTGAGCTGGACCGCTAGTTCAGACGCCAGTTGGGTCAGGATCACAGATGGGTCAAGTGGTACCAATACCGGGACGATTACGGTGAGTTATGATGCCAACACAACAAATCCTGATGGGCGAATTGCCCATATTACTGTGAGTGCAATTGGTGCGAGCAATAATCCTCAGATAGTGAAAATTCTCCAATCACCTTCATCCGGACCTTCAGGACCTGTTATTAGTGTAAGTCCTCAAAATCAAGACGTGGGTAATCAATATGGGGCAACCAAATTTTCAGTGAGTAACAGTGGAATTGGAACTTTAAACTGGACGGCCAGTTCAGATGCAAACTGGGCAAAGATAACCAATGGGTCAAGTGGTACCAATACCGGGACGATTACGGTGAGTTACGAGGCCAATAAGACAAATCTGGATGGGAGAATAGCCCTTATTACAGTAAGTGCAAGTGGTGCGATTAACGCTCCACAAGAGGTTACTGTAACTCAGGCTTCGGCGAAATTGCTTTCTGTATCTCCGACTCAACTAAACTTTGACTCAGGTAGGGGGAACAAAGATGTAAAGATTACCTCAAATGTGGCGTGGGATGTAAGTACCAAGGATACCTGGATCAGCCTGAGTATGAAAAATGGCAGTGACGATGGGACAGTGAGTGTGTCTGTAAGTGCGAATGGAGCAACACAATCCCGAACAGGAACTATAACATTTACGGGTGGCGGTATAACAAAGACTGTAGATGTGAGTCAGACTGGTTTAAAAAAAATTTTGGATGTAGACCCGACTCAATTGAGCTTTGATTTTGGTGCAGGAAGTAAGGATTTAGCGATCACATCAAATTTGAACTGGAATGTAAACACCAAAGATAACTGGATCAGTATATCACCAAAAAGTGGAAGCAAGAACGATACCATAAAAATATCTGTCGATCCGAACAATCCCATAGTCGTTTTTGGAAATGGAACATCCGGAGACGGAAGAGATGGAATCGTAATAATCAGTGGTGGCGGTTTAGCTGATACGGTAAAAGTACATCAAGTAGTCAGTCATATTGTAGCGAACCCGGATAGTCTGAAATTTGATCCGGTTGGTGGGAAAAAGAATGTAGCGATTACTTCAGATATAAATTGGAGGGCAACTACATCTAATGAATGGCTCAATGTTTCTTCTTTACATAGTTTATTTAATAAAAACGGTGAAATTACAGTATCTGTAAATCCTAACACATCAACTCAACCAAGGGATGGAGAGGTGCGAATATCCTCGGATAACGAAATTATTCTTCGAATACCAATAATCCAGACTGGTGATACTATGTTGGCCATCAAAAGCATAACTCCCAATGATACTCAAACCGTGAATCCTGGAAATAGTGTTACATACACAATAACCGTTCAGAATCAGAATGGTAATTTAATCAATGGAGCAAATGTACGGGTAAATAATCAGGTTACAGAACAAACTGATTCCGTCAAGACAGATGAACAGGGTCTGACAAAATATATATTGTCCGTTCCACCCAGTACGCCTGACAGCCTTTACAAATTGAGATTTGTTGCTTCAAAACCGGGTTATGATGGAAGTGATTCAGACACTACCATTGCCGTCAGGGTCAAAAGCAAACTATATACCGTTATTATTGATTATGGTTCTGGTTGGCAGATAACCGGTATACCTGTTGATATCATAGCCAACAGTCCGGATTCCCTTTTCAAAAATATAATCCCGGCAACTATTTATGGTTTCTCAGATCGCTATGTCATACCTGATGCAATAATTCCTGGCAAGGGATACTGGATGCGTTTTAAAAACGACACCAGCATTACATTCATTGGCCCGAAATTGAGCAAGGCTGATTGGAAACTGAAAAAAGGTTGGAATATGGTCAGCGGACCTTCGACAAAGACCCCATTCATCGTTTCTGACTACAATCCGCCGATCCAATCCATCTGGGGTTATGATGGTGGCTACCAACAGGCAGATACGTTAGTACCGGGTTATGGTTACTGGGTATATTCAAATATTGACTCAACGGTAACCGTCCCGAAGCAGCAAGCAAAGAAAACTGTGCTACCATCGGCGGCTGCCAACACCACCAACAACCAAGACATGAAGCTGCAATCGAAGGACCAGGCACCACCAATTACGCTTACTGTTAAAGATGCCTCCGGTCACCAGATGCAACTGATGGTTGATGGCAGCCAGGCAAATGGAACTTCTGTTCAGGATTGTTACCTGATGCCGCCACTGCCACCGTCTGGCATGTTTGATGCGCGGTTTAGCACGGGCTACCAGATGGCCAACGGCAAGGATGCAAAAATAGATATGCAGGGGATGAAGTACGGAGGCAGCTTCAGCTTCTCATCTAAGAATGATCAGACCCGCCTGCAACTGGTTATCAGCGACCCAACCGGGCAGAACAATGCGGATAAGATCTTGTCACCCGGACAGGTGTACACGCTGCCGTCACAATCGAAGATATCGGTCAGGGTCCATGTAACCAGTGTGCAGGAAATCAAGGCCTCTCTGCCGAAGCAATTTGTGTTGCAGCAGAACTATCCGAATCCGTTCAATCCAACCACGACCATTCGCTATGGCTTGCCGGAGAAAGCGAATGTACAGTTGACGGTCTACAACATTTTGGGGCAGAAGAGTCGAGAGTCTGGTATCCGGTTCACAAAAAGCAGGCTGGCACCAGGTTCGCTTTGATGCCCATCAGTTGGCCAGTGGGTTGTACATCTACCGGTTGGTGGCAGGCGATCATGTAATGGTGAGGAAGCTGATGCTGGTCAAATAGCGGCTTATAATAATACATATAACTCTCATCCCAATGGGATGAGATCGGAGAACATTAGAATAATCTAAGGCCGGATCTTGAAAAAGATTCGGCCTTTTTTCTGCAAAAATAAGACAGTGCAAGGATAATAAATAAGAAAAATGAATAAGCTTATTTATATCCGTAAAAATGCAAAAAAAATTAGCGTTATTACTTGCCTTATTATTGATAGCTATTAATGGTTTTGCCCAAAGTTTTAAGTTGCCAATTATAGTTAGTGATGGTACAAATCAGTCAATTTTAAAAATTGGAACTGCTGTAAATGGTACCGACGGGTATGACCAGGGTCTGGATGTGTTGGCTCCGCCTCCGCCGCCAAGCGGGGCTTTTGATGCCCGGCTGAGGGAGAACGGGACCGATTATTTTACAGATATCCGGGATACCAATCGCACCAGTAAAACCTATACTCTGAGCTATGTGGCGGCCACCGGAGCGGGGCCTATTACGCTTAAGTGGGATCCCTCGAAGCTGGACTCGGCCTGGGCTTACACGATTACCGACGATATAAACGGGACGAGTTACCATCTGGATATGAAAAGCCGGGACAGCCTGGATGTCTCTGGATCGGCTTATCTGAAGGATGGACTACGCATCATAGTGAGCCCGGTCAAAAGGAACCAGGCCCCGGTAATTATTCAATCCATAGCAGCACAGAAAATACAGGCGGGTGATAACCTGACGTTTAACAATCTGAACAATTATTTCCGGGATCCCGACGGGGACACCCTGCAGTATCAGGTCAGCTCGAGTGATACCAGTATCGTCCGTGCGGTGGTAAGCAACGATAGCCTGCGCCTGGCGGGTCAAAAGCCGGGACAGGCGGATCTTACGGTAACGGCGAATGATGGACGGGGTGGTAGCGTGCAGATGCAATTTAAGGTGAGCGTCCAGCCCAATCCCATCGTTATTTCCCTTCCGGTAACGGTTGGTGACGGGGTGCATGAGCAGGTGCTGACCCTGGGCATGGCCCCGGGAGCGACCGACGGGTATGACCAGGGTCTGGATGTGCTGGCCCCGCCTCCGCCGCCAAGCGGGGCTTTTGATGCCCGGCTGAGCGAGAACGGGACCGATTATTTTACAGATATCCGGGATACCAATCGCACCAGTAAAACCTATACTCTGAGCTATACGGCGGCCACCGGAGCGGGGCCTATTACGCTTAAGTGGGATCCCACGAAGCTGGACTCGGCCTGGGCTTACACGATTACCGACGATATAAACGGGACGAGTTATCGACTGGATATGAAAAGCCAGGTCAGCTTGGATGTCTCTGGATCGGCTTATCTGAAGGATGGACTACGCATCATAGTGAGCCCGGTCAAAAATCAAATTGATTTAAAATTGTCGCTTCAAGATATAAATTTCAAAAATGTTAAACCGGATAGTTCAAAATCAAAAATTGTTCATTTGCTTAATTTGGGTGCAGTTCCTATTAAAATTGATAGTCTAAGAAGTTCCTCAAGTCAATTTTCATGGGAGCTTTCCCAAAAAACGATTCAACCAAATGATTCTACAGATTTAAAAATTAATTTTCGCCCGGATTCTCTTAAATCTTATTCAGGAAAATTAGGAATCATTTATAATGATTCTTTAGATCAGCAAATTAATTTACATGGATTTGGAGCGGCTGGTCTTTTAACCTGTCGAAAGGTAAAAATTTCCGGTAGTATCGTACCTGGTGAAAATGATACTTTATCATTTTATGTATTAAATAAAGGCAACGCCAATTTAGTTCTAAAAAACGATTCTCTGACTAATAGGTATTTTAAAAGCTTAAATACATTTCCGGAAAATATCCTGCCTGGGGACTCGACTAAGCTAATCTATTCATTTGCGGGACAATCACTTAATATCTATTCCGATACCCTGTATCTAAATAACAATGGTCTTCATTCAAAAGTCCGGTTCATTTTAAGGGAAAATCTTGTTAAAGGGGCTCTGCCTTCCACCGTCGAAAGTGTAAATTTTGGAGCAGTATCAAGTAACAATTTTGATATGATTGTCATACCAATATGGAATGCTTCTGATAAGGCACTTCATTTTTCTTTAAAGGCATTTAAAGATACCAGTTTTTTTGCGCGTGTAGTATCTAAATCATATTTACAAAAAAAGGTAATTGCAGAAAACGTTCCGGATTATTCACTTGCTCCACATGATACGTCTTATATCGCTTTAACGTTTAATCCGCCTAATGAGGGTGTCTTTTCTGATACCTTGAGAATTGTAGTTAATACCTCTTTAGTTCGGCAAGTGCCAGTGCAAGGGAAAGGGATAAAAGGTTTTCTGCAATCGGATTTAAAAAATATGAGTGTCAATTTTGGACCAGTTACCATTGGAGACTCCCTAAAACATACTTTTAATATTACAAATCAAAGTAACTCAGTTGTAAATATAACAGACATAAGGCATAACAATTCAGCTTTTCATATCTCATTAAGCTCAAACACTATTGGTGTGAATGGAAAAATAAATGCATCAATATCATTTAAACCTTCTCAAATTGTTTCTTATTCCGATTCTTTGCTTATCAGTACTAATTTGGGTTTTACCATTGGTCTTGCTTTGGCCGGACAGGGAAAAATAGGGACAGCTATATCAGAATCAAGATCCCAATTGCCGGCAAAAGCGAAGCTATTTCAAAATTACCCCAATCCATTTAATCCGACTACCATCATTCGTTATGGGGTACCGAAGTTAAGCATGGTACAGTTGATAGTGTATAATATACTGGGACAACGAGTTATCTCATTGGTTAGTAAGCAGCAAAGTGCTGGTTATTATCAAGTAACGTTAAACGCGAATGATTTATCAAGTGGACTCTATTTGTATCGATTGGAGATCGGAGATAAAGTGATTACCAAAAAGATGATATTAATTAAATAATTGTGGGTGTTATGAAAAAAGGTAGTTTATTCATCTTTATGTACCTTTTAATTGGTACTCAAATCTGTTTTGCTCAACAGTATACAAATTTGTTTGGTAAAGAGATTAAGCTGAAAATGGCACCATTTGGAAAAGATATCATTCGGAGCAGGACAGCTATAATTAGTCAAAAAGCAATTTCTAAAAAGTTTGTAAAGTTCAATTTGTTTAATAATGTAAACTATTATGGAACTTTAGATAGTACCGTTAAAAGCAGACGCAAAGTATTAAGTAATTATTACAATATTAATGCAAAAGGCTATGGTTATGCGATAATAACAAGTAGTCCTGATGGTGATAAAAATGCACTAATTGTTGATGGAGGGAACACATATACGGTTAGTGTTAAAAATAATATTTCAATTATTGAACAATTGAGAAATAATTTCACTGAGGACAAGCCATTAGGTGAAGGAAGTCAGGATAAACATGGATTTAAAATACTTCAGGATTATAATAATGATCATAATCCAATAGCATATGTTGATGTTATGATAGTCTATACCGATTCTGTTGCAAAAGCAGTTAATGATATGCCCTCTTTTATTCAATTAGCTTTCGACCAATCAAATAAAAATCTTAAGGATAGCGGAGTTAATGTGAGGCTTAGGCTGGCAAAAGCAATAAAAGTGAATTATAAAGAATCTGGAGACATGATAACAGACATGACACACCTTACATATTTCCATGATGGGGTTCTCGACAGTATACCTATATATGCTAAAAAGTATAATGCAGATATAGTTTCAATGTGGGTTAAACATGCGTCACTTGGTGGATTATCTGAACAACTTGCTGGTTTACCGCCCGATCCCAATTCAATTAATACCTTTAGGCCAAATATAGTTAGATATGACGCCGTATTGGGAAATGATTCTTTTTTGCATGAAATAGGACATGACATGGGAGCACGACATGACTGGCTTAAAGATCCTACAAATGTGTCATTTACATATAATCACGGATATTATAGTGCGGGGGCTCATGTCATAACAATAATGTCTTATGGGAATGCTGCTTACGGAAAAGATGGCCCTTATACACATATTCCATTATTTTCAAATCCTGATTTGATTTATAAAAATTATCCATTAGGAATTCCAGCAGGAGAATATCATGCTGCCGACAATAGGAAAACGCTTAATAATACTGCAAGTACTATCGCGAATATTGCGGGACCTCAAATTAGAATCATGTCCTTTAATTCCGGGGTTGTTATGGGACCTGCAACTATCGTTTTAAATCAGGATAGTACCTATAATATCCGATGGGAGACTAATATTAATGATAATTTTAGTATTGATTTGTTGAAAGATGGTGAGTTTTATAAAAATTTAGGTATGGTTTCTGGTAAGGATTCCGTTTTCAAATGGACGGTTAGTAATAATATTATGATTGGAAAAGGGTACACTATTCGTATGATGGCTAAAAGTGATAGTAGTGAATTCGATGTTAATAATTCACCTATTCGAATAACTAATAAAAAATATTACCTGGCGATATCAAACCCATATGAAGGGTCTTATATGTACCAGGGTGATAATCATAATTCCATTAATTGGAAGACTAATATAAAGGACGATAGTACTGCTTATAAAGTTTATGTTCTCAGAAATAAAAAAACGATAGATTCACTTGGTATAGTTCATTCAACAGTACCGGTATGGCGTGTATCACCATTATACCAGACAGATGGTAAGTACCAGATTCTTATAAAGAACACTAAATATAATATTAATGATACGAGTGGAGTTTTTTTTCTTCAGAAGAATAATCCGAAAATATATGATACAAAAGTTCATGAGTATGTAGAGGTTGGAGGTGTAAAGAATGAAGGACCTATGCAGAATAGTGATATATCAATAATATGGAATACCAATGTCGATGGAGATCTAAAACTGGAATTATATAAAGATGGTTCATTCTATAAAAACATTATCGACACTTTGAAATATAATTACAATAGCTCTGAATTTAGTAATTATTTTAGTTTCAAGTATTTAATTGGAGAAGATATAACACCAGGCAATAACTATTCTGTTAGGTTCTACAATTATAAATATGGTATAGATATTAGGAGTGACACGTTTTTAGTAAAAAAATTCACACCGGATTTTAATGTGGGAATTCAATGGCCTAAAGTCCAGGTTGGTACGAGTAATGAATACTATGTATCAGCAAATTTTGCAAAAAAAATGCCTTTCAAAGTTACATTAATTAACCAGGCTCTGAACTATTCGAAAGTCATTGATGATAGTGTTTGGATTGGTAATTATGGCTTATTTAATACTCCGTATAGACAGGAGTTTAAAATTCCAGATCCAATTGAAATATCGAATGATTATAGGTTAGTATTGTCCATATATAATTATAATATAAGTGACACTTCAGGTACTTTTTCCATTTATCAGTATGACCACAATTTAGGAATAAAAGATCTTCCTGATAGTGTTGTTTATGATGATAATATTTATCCATTATTTGTGAGATATAAAACAACAGACGATACTGTGAGTATTAAGTTGGTTGGTGAAGGTAAAACGTATAGTATTTACCGGGATATCTTGAAAGGGGAAAATTATTTTGAAGGTCAGGATTCGTATAAAATTATTAATTGGAAGATTTTATCCAATCAATATCCGGCAGGAAGATACTTTTTAAGAGTTTCAAATCAATATGGTATAAGTGCACAAACAGATAGTTTTTTAATTGAACATCGGAAAAATTATTATGTTTTTAATAAAGGTTGGAATTTGATTGGGATAGCAGGTAGCCAAGATACTCTACAGGCAGATAGTCTTTTAGGTAGCAGGATAATTTATAATTATAATAATGGATACAAGAGAAGTACAAGTTTACAAAATGGACTTGGTTACTGGATGTATGCCGGGCAAAGTGATACTGTTAATTATCCGAAAAATCCGAAAGATAGTGTTTGGGTACAGACAAATAAGGGATGGAATCTAATAGGTGGGTTGCAATATAATATCAGTACCTATTTTTTGAAGCTAAATGGGGGTACGATAAATAACTACGCATATGAATACGATAATGGATATAAATTAACGCGGATCATTAAGCCAGGCAAAGGATATTGGATTTTTGTTCCTTCCCCGGGGAATCTTTTGTTAAAAAATGAATCCATAATGCCTAAAAGTGCAGGTTTTAATTTATCGAAATTTAATCTTATAACATTTTCTGATTCTACGGGTGTCGAATCAAGAATTTATTTTTCTGCTAATCGTGATTCTACTAATTATTTATTACCCCCTCTTGCACCGGGTCACATATTTGATGCCAGGTTAACAACAGATTCACTTATAAGTTATAATAATAAAATTACAGTTCGGCTTAATAATGCAGAAGGTGGCATCAATATGTATATTAAAGATAATGAGAAAAAAACATATACAGTTAAGGCATTCACAGTTAATTCTGTTTACTTTTATTCGGTAAAAGGTGATAGTAGGCTGTCTATTCCGGCATCAGTGGAGCGAGTCGTTATTTATAATGATTTATTAACGGGCATTAATAATATCAAAAATAATATACCGACAGAGTATAAGTTATCAAATAATTATCCAAATCCTTTTAATCCTACCACAAATATAAAATACTCGTTACCAAAAGCCGGCCATGTCTTGTTACAGATATATAATACACTTGGGCAACGGGTTGCCACATTGGTAGATAAAAAGCAAAATGCTGGAATATATAATGTCACCTTTGACGCAAGCCATTTGGCAAGTGGTTTATATTTTTATCGAATAAAAGCTGGTTCTTTTGTGAAAACCCAAAAGATGATTCTGCTCAAATAGTAATTACAGATTATAGAGAGCCTACAAAGGCAAATTAATCAAGGCCGGGACTTGGGACGAAGCCCGGCCTTTTTTTAAATTTATTCAAATCGTGAGAAAGGTATCCTTTCTTTTATAAACTGTTTTTACCATATTTATCAGCGTACTATTTGGGTCATAAAGAAAGATATTTTCGCTGATTGATACACTTCGCTAATGAATAATGAGGCTCATGCACGAATTAAAATAAACAAGCTGCTCGAGGAGGCTGGTTGGCGCTTTTTTGATACAGAAGAGGGACCGGCTAACGTGATGCTTGAGAATCATGTTAAGATCACGCAAAAGGAAATCGATGCCTGGGGAAATGATTTCGAAAAAACGAAAAACGGTTCGATTGATTTTCTTTTATTAGATAGTAATAACAAACCAATATGTGTCCTTGAAGCTAAAAAAGAATCGTTGCACCCATTAACGGCTAAGGAACAGGCACGAAAGTATGCCAAGACCGTTAATTCACAATTCATTATTTTATCTAATGGAATCGTCCATTATTTATGGGACTTGAAGAAGGGTAATCCCAAACCTATTTATAAATATCCCTCTCCTGAAGAAATCGGTGCTATAAAGCAATGGAAACCGGATCGTAATGCTTTGGCATCTGAACAAATAAGGGATGATTATATAGCTACAGTCCAAATGCCGGATTATGCGGAAAGGCCCGAATGGAATGGCTCTGTAGAAAACAGCAAGGATTTTATCTGGAAAAATGGCCTTCGTTTTCTCCGGTATTATCAGATTGAGGCAATCCAGCATCTACAAAATGCTGTTAGGTCAGGGAAAGATCGTTTTTTATTTAAAATGGCCACCGGTACCGGTAAAACGTTGACAGCAGCAGCGGTTATTCGTTTATTTCTTCGAACTCAAAATGCCAGAAGGGTACTGTTTTTGGTAGATCGTCTGGAACTGGAGGATCAGGCATGGAAAAATTTCAGGTAAGCTTAGAAGAGGATTAATGGCGAATATGTCCTTAGTCGGAATAAATGGTTGAATGTCAGAATAATTATGGTTTAATAACCTTGGTAAAATACAAACGCTCTATTTATAAGTGTTAAAAAACAGAGATTTTACACACCTTTTTTTCATTCAACCAAGACACCTTCTCCCAATATAATTTTACTTTTTGAGTTTGGCGATGTGGATAAAAATGCATACACTTATAAAGATATGTATTCATAATTATCCATAGTATGTATGTTTCAGAGGAAAAAATAGAAGAAGCGCTACGGGTTTTTAAAAATCACCATGGAATTATGCGAACCTCAGAAGTTCTGAATGCAGGTATACACGAACGGGTGCTGTATCATATGTATAAAGAAGGATACCTGGAAAAGCTTCAGCGGGGAGTCTATCAGCTCAGTGATCAAAAACCACTTGGAAATCCGGATCTGGTCATTGTAGCAAGCAAGATTCCTAATGGTGTCCTGTGTCTGCTTTCAGCTCTCGATTTTCATGACATGACGGATCAGATACCGCACCAGGTTCATATAGCCCTGTCTCGTACCAGTCGTAATCCGGTGCTGGATTATCCACCGCTAAAAGTGTATCGTTTTTCAAAAAAAACGCTGCATAATGGTGTCGAAACCCATCTTGTGGACGGGATAAGCGTAAACATATTTAGTCCGGCCAAAACCATAGCCGACTGTTTTAAATTTCGCAATCAAATTGGCATAGATGTGGCCATAGAAGCACTCAAAAAAGGAATTAATGAGGAAAAAGCGACGTATAAAGATATTCTGAAATATGCTGAAATTTGTAAGGTTCAAAACATCATAAAACCCTATCTCCAAATGCTTGGCCATGGATGAAAAAGAAAGAAAAGCGGCTTCGATCCATCAGCGTTTATTAAATAAGGCCAGAGAGACGAGCCGGCCATTTATGGAAGTGCTTCAATATTATGCCATGGAGAAATTCCTGCTGAGAATGAGTCAATCTGTCTATTCTGAGCATTTTATTCTTAAAGGAGCTTTATTATTGCGGACTACCGGAATCAGCGAAGTGCGTCCGACGAGAGACATCGATTTCATGGGAGACGGTACGGAAGATATCAAAGAGTTAGAGGAGATGATCGCCAACTGCTGTAACGTACCAGTAGAAGAAGATGGTTTGATTTTCAATCCTGAGAGTGTAGTCGGAGAAGAAATCAGAGAGCAGGATGCTTATAAAGGAGTTCGTTTACGTGTGAGAGGAACGCTTGGAAGTTCGCGAATTCATATCCAAATTGACATTGGTTTTGGAGATGCCATTGTTCCCGGTCCCTTGTGGATAGAATATCCGGTATTGTTGGAAGGTGAGGCCCCTAAAGTGAAAGCATACACGTTGGAAAGTGCCATTGCTGAAAAATTTCAGGCCATGGTAGCTCTTGACCTGGCTAATAGCCGGATGAAAGATTTTTACGATATCTATTTCCTGATCCGGAACCGTTCCTTTGAGGGTATACAAATCCAAAAGGCTATTGAGGCTACATTCAAACGACGAAAAACAGCATTGCCGGCTGAAATACCGACGGCTTTGACGGATGCATTCTATTCTGACGCAGAGAAAGTCCGGCAATGGGGAGCTTTCAGGAGAAACATTGATAAACATCAGACACTGGAAGATTTTGGCAGTGTAATAACCATTTTGGAGCGGTTTTTATGGCCGGTTGTCAAGAGTTGTCTCGGTTCAAGAGATTATGAGAAACATTGGGAACCGTCAAATGGATGGGGCTGATTTCAGTGGTCATGAAGGCTTTTCTGAAAGTTAACCAAGTCGCAATTCGTGGTAAAGCTTTGGTTTTTTAATGGGGATGAAGAAAAAAAAGTCATATGAAACTAAAACGAATCTTCCCAAAACTTGAACTGACCTTGATTTTTAGTGACCCCGCCGGGACTCGAACCCGGATCTAAAGCTTAGGAGGCTATCGTTCTATCCTGTTGAACTACAGGGTCAGGTACTAAAGACCTCAAAGTTACTCAAAATGATTCATAATTTGTAACCTTCACTTAAATTTTTCGAATAACCATTGGCATGATGTAAATTACGAATAAAAAAACGTCCCGAGTGAGCGCTAATAAGAAATTATTTTTTCAATGTATTATCGGTTTCCTGCTTTTCCCGTTGATTGCTTCAGCTCAGGTTACTATTCAGGGTAAAGTTACGGATGCGAAAACGGGTGAGCCGTTGCCGGCTGCTAATATCTTTATAAAAAATACTTACAACGGAACGATTACCAACGACCAGGGCCGGTATTCACTGAATATTCCCTCTCTTCCTGCAGATATCGTTTTTCGTTATATCGGTTACAAATCGGTACATATCCATCTGGATTCCACTAGTTCCGGACATCTCGATATCAAGCTTCAGCCGACAACGCTACAGATGGGAGAAGTTGTAGTGACCGGAAAAGATCCGGCCATCAATATTATGCGAAAAGTTATTGAACGGAAACAGCAATGGGAAAAGAAACTCAATACATATAAAGCAGATGCGTATACACGACAGGTCATGTCGAATGATACCGGTATTGTGTCGGTGATGGAAAGTTTGTCTCATATTTTTTGGGACAAACATCGGGGAACGCGGGAAGTCATTGTCACTAAACGGCAGACAGCCAATGTGTCTTCAACACAGAATTTTGCCGGCTCGAGTTATATTCCAAATTTTTATGATGACAATATTGATGTTGCCGGTTACAAAATGGTAGGTCCGACCAATCCCAAAGCCCTGGATTATTATGATTTTAAACTGAAAGATTACCGGTACCAGGATAATAAGCTTATTTATGATATTGAGGTTATTCCGAAAAGGAAATTGCAGCCTACATTTGTGGGTACCGTTTCTGTTTTAAATAAAGAGTATGCCTTGGTAGCTGTTGATCTGAAACCAGGGGAATCCGTCTTTTTCCCTCCGCCGGTCAAGGATGTGAAAATCCATTATCAACAACAGTTCTATAATTTCGGAAAGGATTTCTGGCTTCCGGTCGATTTCCGGGTGAACGGACTCGTCAAGATAGCCTTTCCGGGACTCGATTTTCCCCCTTTTAAGTTCCGGCAGCTTTCAAGGATTACTAATTATAAGGTGAATATATCGTTGCCCGATTCTCTTTACGATCAAAAGAAAAAGCTGGTTATCGATTCCCTTACGGTTCATAACGATAGTCTTTTCGCAAAGGATAAAGACGTGGTTCCGCTATCGAAGAAGGAGGAAGCCGCTTACGTGGATGTAGATAGCACGTACACTTTCGCCCAAGCGTTTAAACCGACTGGATTTCTGTCGAGGTATGTGAATATGAATGACGGGGAATCGTCCGGTAATAAAAAATCAAAATCAGGCGCTTTTGATAAAATCACAGAAGGATTGTCTCCCGAATTATGGTACAACCGGGTTGATGCGGGACACCTTGGTCTGAGCATGGATCGCGATGTAACAAAACGGTTGTCAATTCAACTCGATGGCGGCTATAATACCGGAATCAAGAAAACGTCCTACGGAGGCGGATTCAAATATAAATGGGGCAAAAAGAGGCATGGAAGTATCGGTTTTCATTATGGGACAGGGACGCAGACTCAATATCAATCTGATATTTATACGAAAGCGGAAGCGAGTTATTTACCTTTGCTGGGACGATACGATTATTTCGATTATTACTGGAATCAATCATTCACTACAGATTTGTCCTATCGATTTCGCAAATGGAATTCAACCGTAAAAATTGGGTATGAAGATGCCCTGCAAAGTTCATTAAGTCATGTAACGAGCTATGATTTACTGGGACGGCACAATATTCAGCGAGAGAATCCATCTATAGATGAAGGCTGGATGCGTTCCGTTTCTTTTACATATACCTATGGAGATGATTTTGTGCCTTTCTCACCCATCGGACAAAAACGAATTGTACTGAATATTGAACACAGCAGTCCGGGAATATTAGCGAGTGATTTTGATTTCACCCGGTATCGATTTTCAATAGACTGGCGTTTCGATACGTTTTTTCGCCGTCGTTTTTTGCCGAATGTATTGGATGTTCGCCTGGTTGGTGGGACTTATTCCGGCAGGTTGCCGCTTCAGCGTTTTGGTATTATTGATGCGGCATTGGGCGGGGTTACTCCTTTCGGAAGTTTTAAAACCATTCGCTCAAATCCCTATGAAGGGGAAAACTATCTGGGATTGTTTTGGGAACATAATTTTCGCACAATACCGTTCGAATTACTTGGCTTACATGGTTTGGCCAAGAAAGGTCTCGGTATTATTATTTTTGGGGCTCATGGACGTACATGGATTCATCATCAGAGATTAACTGAGTTACAGCAACGGTTCAGCCCTAAATATTTTGATGGTTTTCAAAATGAGTTGGGACTGTCGTTAAATGGTTTATTTGGTATCTTGCGCTTAGATGTCGCCAAGAATTTCAACCAGCATAACCTGTATTTTGGTGTTAGTGTGGCTCGAATATTTTAAATTAAAGACATCACATTTCAACTACCTTTTTAGCGTTTCATATCGAAGCTAATGAAACACAAGTATTTACTTTTACTGTTGCTCCTTTTTATTCCCATTCACAGTTCTTTTGGGCAGGCTGTTGATTCCTGGCAATCCTATTCATCATTTCGTTCCGTCACAACCATTGCGAACGATGCAAATGGGAATACGTGGTGTGCAACAAAAGGGGGACTTTTTGAATTCAGCGATAATTCGGTCCAAAAGAGATATACGACTACCGATGGAATGTATAATGTCGATCCGTCGGCTATGGTGTATGATCCTTCTAACAATGGTTTGTGGTTAGGTTATTCCGATGGCATGCTGGAATTTTTCAATATCGACAAAGATACGTTTACCCGTTACCAGGATATCTACCGGGCCACACGATATAATCCGAGGGGAATCAACAAGATGCTGATTAAGAACGATTCCTTATTTATAGCAACAGATTTTGGTGTCGTATTGTATAACACTCAAAGTGGTTTGGTACTTGATACATATACTAATCTTGGAAATACACTAAGTGGTACAAAAGTCTATGACATTGACTACAGCGGATCGACACTTTATTGTGCTACAGCCCAGGGGGTTGCGGCAGGCGATGAATCAAAAGGCGATCTGATTGTACCTTCTAACTGGATGAATTATAATGCTTCAGATGGTTTTACTAATAATACCATCACGGCTATTGGGTATTTCAATGGTAAAATTTACGCTACGACTGGTGGAAACAACTATGAATACGATGGATCTTCATGGACTCAATCGGGTATTTTTAATAATGGCGGAATCGTACGATATACACACAGCAGTGATAACAAAACATTTATTGGTGTTTCTAATACCAATGTAACATTGGTGAATGGATCGGTTACCCAGTTAACGGTTCCCGACGGACAGCCTTTACTGACTGCTTTTGATACGGGTGATAATAATGGTAAAACGATATATGTCGGGACTTCAAACAGTGGTGTTGCCATATCTAAAGATTATACTTCCAATAAAATTGATGATTATATCATTCCTGATGGCCCGTATTTAAATCTGTTTTCAGGCTTGAATGTGGATAACGGTGTTTTAATTGCAGGTTCAAGTCCGGTACCGGGGCGGGCTAATTCTCCCATCGTGGACACCGGTTATTATATATTTAAGAATAGTAAATGGGAAAATTTCAACCTGGAAACGAGTACGGAACTCGGTAATAATGGAATTAACAGTATTTATATCTCTACATACAACAAGGACGCTTATTATTTCGGAAGCTGGGGAAAAGGCATTATTGAACATGATATAGCGGATAATAAAATTACACTTTACGGTAATTCGAGTGGACTGGAAGGAATCCCGGGTAGTAGTAGCTTTATTGTAATATCGGGAATGGCCGATGACAGCAAGGGAAATATCTGGGCCGTAAGTTTGCGTGCCCCAACTTACCCATTGGTTTATCATGAACAGGGGAGTGATAAGTGGGTCGGGATACATCGTTCACAATATGTTTATTCCTCGGATATTTATTTTGGTTTGATGATTGATTCCAATGATCAAAAGTGGGTAAGTTTGTATACTTCGGAAGGGCAGGGTGATGGTATTTTAGTGTTAGATACTGGTGATTTATCTACTGAAAGCGATGATAAAGGGTACCATTTAACGACCGATATTAACCAGGGTTATTTGCCGGATATGACGGTAAACGCTATGGTAGAAGATAAAAGAGGTGAAGTGTGGGTCGGTACCAATCGCGGGGTCGTGCGGTATGTTTTTCCTGATCAAATAATAAATGGAACAGCTAATGATCGGCAGGCCGAATATCTTAGAAAAGCTGGAACCGATTCGCTTTTATTGCGCGATTTGAATACAACAGCTATAGCTGTAGATGCTGCAAACCGTAAATGGATTGGTTCGGAAGGTGACGGATTATGGCTTGTTAGTGAATCAGGGGATTCGGTTATTAAACATTTTACAACCAGCAACAGTCCGCTGATATCCAATAATATTACTTCACTGGCCATTGATGATAAAACGGGAACTGTTTATATCGCTACGGACCAGGGATTGGTAAGTTATGTAAGCGTGGTGAAAGGCCCTTTGCCTAAAATGGATAAACTGTTCATCTATCCCAATCCGTATTCCTATTCACAACAAACAGGCCCGATTATAATCTCTGGTTTATCGGCAGAAACGACTGTACGTATCATTACCGTTGACGGACGACTGGTTGATAAACTTGATGTGACCGGAGGACGTGCTCAGTGGAACGGACGTGATTATAATGGAAATAAAGTGGCAACCGGGGTCTATTTAGTTGTAGCGGTTGATAAACACTCCAACAACCGTGGCGTTGGAAAAGTAGTTATTGTAAGATAAGTTATCAGTTAGTGAGTGATCTCTGGATTCTGAGAGATTATAGAAAATAAAAAAGGCAGCCTGAATGTTCAGGCTGCCTTTTAACGTAATTACGTTTTATCAGTTACCGCTTGGGGAATATTTATATGGGCTGATAGGATGTGATTCTGCACGACGATTCTTGCGGCATCCAGGGCCGTCGGTATCCATCGTTACACAAGGTACCGGAGCTTTACCTAAGCCACGGGCATCGATACGATCGGCTGAGACACCATTCTTGATATAGAATTGTTGAACAGCATCAGCTCTTCTTTTACTCAGACGTAAGTTGTATTGATCGCCACCGATATGATCGGTATAAGCATCGATACGAACACGGAATTTCGTGTTAGATTGAAGCATTTTTACATTATCAGAGAGTTTTTGAGCTGCTCCTGCATCAATATTAGATTTGTCGAAAGCAAAGTTTACGGTTTCGAGTTGTTTGATATAAACAGGATCATTTGGATCGAGTGGGTTTGTGCCCATTTCGATTTCCTGTCCGTCTGTGAAACCATCACCATCGGTATCCATCTTATTCGGATCTGTTTTATACTTCATGACTTCATCGTAATCAGACAGTCCGTCACCATCAGAATCTGTTTTAAGAGGATTGGTATGATATTTCAAAACTTCATCACCATCGGTTAGACCGTCACCGTCAGTGTCTTTTTTAAGAGGATCGGTATGATAAGTAAGAACTTCATCACCATCATTTAAACCATCGCCATCGGTATCGGCAACTAAAGGATTGGTTTTGTATTTATTGACTTCCTGACCGTCGGTTAAACCGTCGCCATCGGTGTCAGCTTTGTTAGGATCTGTACCGAGCTTGACTTCCTGAGCATCCGTTAGCCCGTCACCGTCAGTGTCAATATTCTGAGTATTTGTTGCTTTCTGACTGGACTTACAAGCTAATTGCAGGGTCATTCCTCCAAAAAGCAATCCTGCAACCAGCAGGAAATTAAATAATCTTTTCATATAAAAACTCTCCACTGAGATTTAGTAATTATTGTTAATATGCTGTTTTTAATAATGGACAAGTTTGTTGACGCGACGCCAAAGTTAAGGTAATATAAGTTATTATAGATTATAACACCTAATATGTCAATAATTTAAGAAAATTATACTTTTCAATATAGCATCGAAGTAAATTTCATTTTATCTTAACTGCTCTGATGGGGCTATAGCTCAGCTGGCTAGAGCGCTTGCATGGCATGCAAGAGGTCCGGGGTTCGAATCCCCGTAGCTCCACATCTTTGCTTAAGTGCGCAATCCCTCAATACATTATTCAAAGAACACTACGAGCAGGAAGAGCGTCCCGAAAGCCTTCGGGAAGGTCCGGGGTTCGAATCCCCGTAGCTCCACTTTTCAAATCTTGCATTATTTATATAACGTTTTTATAAGAAAATCAACCCTTAAGGGGCAGAGAGCGTTCCGCTGGTTTATTAAATCATTCCAAGCATGGTTAGTAAGAACTATATCAAATCGGTTAATTAGCTAAATTTATAGTTAGTAGTACTTAGCAATTTTTATATTAAATTGAACGAGTACTAAGTTGAAGGGTAATACCGAATTATACTTGCGTACCCTTATAAATTGAACGGAAGGATAGCCTATAAAAGAGAGCCACAGATATTCTTATTAACTAATCTATATTACTATGCGCAAACTCAAAGTTGGTGTTATTGATGTTGTCGCTAATCGGCCAAGTAAATCATCTTATGCCCGTTTTATGAGGGCCAATTTAGCAAGTATAATGGGACAGGTTGTGGCCGTATGGTGTGAAGAAGAGGGACATGATGTCAGTCTCGCTTATTATTCCGGTTATCAAAATATGGTTGACGAGCTGCCGGATAACCTGGATGTGGTTTTTATTGGCGCTTTTACGACATCGGCCCATGTTGCTTATGCACTTAGTAATCAATTTCGATCAAAAGGTGCTTTAACTGTTTTAGGCGGACCGCATGCCCGGGCTTATCCTGGCGATTCTCAAAAATATTTCGATTATGTTGTTGGTTTTACGGATAAACAAATTATTCATGAAATTCTGTTGGATTTTTCACAACATCGTCCGGTTGGTGTTTATCTTTCGGCACTAAATCAACCAGAATCGCTGCCCGGAGTCAGGCAACGATGGAAATATATTGAACGATTATTACAGGAAGCACCGGTTGTTAAGATTGTTCCGATGCTGGGAAGTCTAGGATGTCCCTATTCCTGTAATTTTTGTGTCGACTCTATAGTGGATTACCAGCCGCTCAATTTTGAGGAAATTAAAGCAGATCTGAGGTTCTTACTTAAAAAGATGAAACGTCCGCACGTGGCCTGGCATGATCCAAATTTTGGTATTCGTTTTGATGATTATCTCAGTGCTATAGAAGAAGCCGTCCCTCCCGACAGTATCGATTTTATCGCCGAGAGCTCTCTGTCTCTTCTTTCGGAAAACAATGTGAAGAGACTCAAGAAGAATGGTTTTAAAGCGGTGTTACCGGGCATTGAATCGTGGTTTGATTTGGGAAATAAGTCGAAAACTGGCCATACGTACGGAATGGAAAAAGTGAAGCGCGTTTCCGAACAAGTGAATATGATATTGCATTACCTGCCCTATTTACAGGGAAATTTCGTCCTGGGACTCGACACCGATGAAGGGGACGAACCTTTTGAATTAACCAAAAAATTCCTGGACCTCTCGCCCGGTGCATTTCCTGCCTATTCCATGCTTACAGCGTTTGGAAGAAGCGCACCGTTAAATCTTGAATATCAGAAAAATGAAAGAGTACTCGGATTTCCGTTTCAGTTCCTGAATAATTCCGGAGCGATGAATGTAAAACCTAAAAATTACGAATGGGCCGATTTCTTTGATAAAATGATAAGCCTGCATGAACATTCTTTCTCAAATAAAGCAATTTATCGCAGGTTCAATGTCAACAAAGGTTTGATTCCCAAAGCAATGAATATCGTAAGGGCGACGAGCAGCGAGGGCTGGGGAAAGATTAAATATTTTTATGATGTCCGTAAGAGGCTTGATGAAGATATCGCATTTAGAAAATTTTATAATCATGAGACGAACGAGATTCCACCTTACCTTGTAAATCAGATTAAAAGTGCTATGGGGCCGCTGTGGGAATGGCTGCCCGGACAGGATGTGGCACATGACCCATATTCTTATTTGAAATGGGAAAAGAGTAAAGAGACAGTGTGAAAATCCGGAATTAATATATTATCAGATTGCCTTTAAATAAGTTGAAAAAGCCCGGTTTTTCAACTTATAAATGTTTGTTTACCGTATTGACAATGGGTATCTCAAAGTAGTATCTTTAGCGCGAGGGTAAGTCCTGTACGACCAGCTCCCTTCGAACTCCATCAGGACCGGAAGGTAGCAGTGGTAAGTTGGTTGTAGCGGTGCGATGCAGGTAGCTTACCCTCTTTTTTTTATTGTAGAGATTTGAGTCGTGAGTATTGAGATCTTAGAAAGTCATTTCTATATAAAAATTATCACCGTTCTAAAATAACTGCATAAATCTGCAAAATCCGTGTCTTCAGCGTTCTATATAAGAAGGTTTAATTAACCTGGTATAGAAATCGTTTCGGCGATATGCTCCGCTATCATTTCGGCATGAACACGCGTGTTTTCAATGAACCATTTACTGGTATTATAACCTCCGCAAACCACGCCGGCCAGATAAACGCCTTTTTGACTCGATTCGTGCGATTTTTCATCATAAATGGGAGTCTGGTATTCATCTAAATCAAATGAGAGATTCATTTTTTCGAGCAAATCATAATCGGGATGATAGCCGGTCATGGCCATGACAAAATCATTTTCTATCGTAATAACGCCTTCAGGTGTTTTGATATCCACTTCATCCGGACGTATTTCCAAAACTTCGGAATTGAAATAAGCTGTTATTTCACCTTCCTTAATCCGGTTCTCAATATCAGGTTTCACCCAGTATTTGACTCCTTCTTTTAATTCGGGATCCCGAACTACCATTGTCACTTCAGACTGGCACCGGTAAGTTTCAAGGGCAACGTCAACGCCTGAGTTTCCGCCTCCGACAACCAACACTTTCTGAAACGCATAGGGATGCGGTTCGTCGTAATAATGTTTGACTTTAGGCAGATTTTCACCTGGTACATTCATCAGCTGAGGCTGATAGTAGAAACCGGTTGAAATGATAATCTTATCAGCATCGTAACGACCTTTATCGGTAACCACAACATAATGATCTCCGTGTTGTTCAAAGTTTTTAACCTCTTCATACAGATTAATCGGAAGTTTATAGCTTCCGGCAACCCGACGATAGTATTCGAGTGCCTCGCGACGGGTTGGTTTTACTCCATGCGATATAAACGGCACCCCCCCGATTTCCAGGCGATCGGAAGTAGAGAAAAAGGTCATGTTGATTGGATAGTGAAAGATGGAATTGACAATACAACCCTTTTCGATGATTCGGAATGGGATATTTCTTTTTTGCAGTTCAATTCCGCAGGCCAATCCAATGGGGCCTGCGCCAATAATAATCACCATATTGATCTTAAATCTTATTATTTAATAATTATTGAATAACCTGAGTGCTCGTCTTATAGCACTTAAAACATTGAATAAAATTAGAATTTCAAAAACTATAACATTCGTGTTGCCCGTGTCGTCCGGGTTCTGTCTTAAAATTCAAAAGTTTAAACACTCAACGTGTCGATATCCATTCCAGGTATTCGATAATGGTTTTATTTAACCATCTGCTATCGGAACCCATGAATCCCACATGTCCGCCATTTTCTGTAATGATGGTTTCTATATTTGAATTTTGTGAGATGGAATCGATCGGAACCGCGTCAAACGGACAAATTGGATCCTCCTTACTATGAATGATCAATGCAGGAATTTCAATATCCCTAATATAGGCAGCAGAAGATGCTTGTCGATAATAATCATCCGCATTTTCGAAACCGTGTAAAACAGATGTAACCTGGTCGTCAAACTCACGCAATGTTGAGCCGTTAAAATTCGGCATATCAGGGAAAATACGTTTTTTTTGTTTCAATTTCCGTTTAAGGGAGATCATGAAGTACTGTTCATATACCCTGTTAAATCCCATACTGATGTAGTCAGAGCAGATGCCGAGATCAAAAGGAGCCGAAACAGCAATTCCACCATCTATTAAGGGAGATTCCTTTTGTTCACCCAGCCATTTGAGCAATACATTAGCGCCAAGTGAATAACCGACTGCTAATAAAATTCGATTTGGGTATGTTTTTTTGAGCCATTCAACTACCGTATTGAAATCACCGGTCTCCCCGGAATGATAAAATCTGCGTTGCCGGTTCATATGGGGCCCGCAGCCTCTAAAATTGAGCGCTATGAAAGAAAATTGCTTTTGAATGAGTTCATTTGCTAATTCTGCGATATAATAGCTGTGACTTGAACCTTCCAGTCCATGCAATAATATTACAACAGGAGTGTCGGGACCGGAATCAGCCAGGTTACATTCCAGGAAGTCCTGATCCTCGGTTGGAAGGGTTATTAATACGTTTTTTGGCAATTTCTTGTTGCCAAGAAAGTTACAGGCGATGGTGTGCCAGTGCCCATTCTGACACCACCAGGCTGAATCAAAATTTCCGGATGGATTAAAAAGATTATTGAGAAAAATTGATGATTTTGAAGTTGATGAATCTGCTCTCATCAGAATAATATATTATCCAACCGGTGGTAAAATATCGGGTTTGTAGGATGGAACGATATCCGATTCATCCTCATCTTTAAACTTAATGTCATATAAGTCGGTCCGGCGATCCTTTAGCGGAGTTACCGTTCCATGATAACGGACACGCCGAATCAATTCCAAATCCACATCTGCGATAACAACCATTTCTGTATTGGCTTCCGATGTGGATGCAACTCCATCGCGAGCAAAAGGAAAATCGGAAGGTGTGAATATTGCAGATTGAGCATATTGAATGTCCATATTTTCAACCGAAGGAATATTTCCGACGGTACCAGCGATTGCCGTATAAACCTGGTTTTCAATTGCCCGTGCCTGTGCACATATGCGCAAACGAGTAAAACCATGTCGTTCATCGGTACAGTATGGTATGAATATGATTTGTGCTCCTTTGGCTACGGCCAATCTGGCTAATTCGGGAAATTCCGCATCGTAACAGATGAGAATAGCAATCCGGGCACGATCGGTATCAAAAATATTCAGTTTTGGTCCTGGCTGAATACCCCACCAACGCCGTTCACTGGGCGTTACATGCAACTTATATTGCCGATCGATAGTACCATCACGGCGAAAGAGATAAGATATATTATACACCTTATCATCTTCAAGGGCAAAGTGGGAACCACCTATTATGTTGATATTATACCGGATAGAAAGTGTATTGAATAATTCCAGGTAATCATCGGTGAATTTCGTGAGTTCCCGGGCGGCAAGGCCGGGTCGCTTTTCTTCCTGGAAACTCAGGAGCTGGGTCGTTAATAATTCCGGGAATAATACAAAATCTGATTTGTAATCCGAGGCGACATCCACAAAATATTCTACCTGTTGAGCAAAATCACCGAAATTAGAAATCTTTCTCATCTGGTATTGTACACAACAGATTCGTACAGGGTGTGAAGTGATTTTACGTTTGGCTGATTTCTGACGATACTCGAGGTTTACCCATTCCAACAGAGCAGCATAACCGCAGGATTCTTTGTCTTCCTTCAAATAATCCCGAATAATTCGTTTGATAACAAATCCATTTTTTAGCTGAAATGTGATCACGGGATCATAGACCTTTTTCTCCATGACCGCCTGGATATATTCTATGATGGAATATTCATCTTTGTATTTATGATATCCGGGAAGGCGGCCTCCGATTAATATTCTTCTAAGATTCAGCTTATTGCATAATTCTTTGCGTAATTCATACAGGCGCCGGCCAATTTTCATATTCCTGTATTCGGGATCGACCATCACTTCAATGCCATATAACGTATCCGCTTCCGGGTCGTGATTGCGAATGTGCCCGTTGTCGGTAACTTCTTCCCAGGTGTGATTATCCGCATATTCATCAACATCAACGATAAGGCTGCATGAAGAGGCTATTAGCTTATCATCGTAGAAAATGCCGATCTGCCCTTCCTGAAATTGCTTGATCATCGATCGGAACTGGCTTTTTGTCCACACTTTCATTCCGGGAAAGCATTGTTCCTGTAATTCTGTTACGGCCTCATAATCAGAAAATTCGAGGGGGCGGGATTCAATGCTTTTTAAATATTTTTCGATACCCATAGCTTGTTTATCTGAATAATGGTTAAAGAGAAATTAAGTTATATAGAAAAAAAGTTCAGATTATTAATAATTTAGAACAAAAGAGCTGTTGCAATCTGTTTGTAAATTTATCTGCGTTTTTTTGCGGTATTATACTACACCAGCAGTGTACCATAATCATTCAAACAATTAAACACCTTAACGTAAAAGATAATTCAAGTTTGTTTATCTTTGAATCGAAAATGAAAACAGTCTCTCAATTTAAATTAGTTGGTAATGACAAAACGATATGATGAAAACGAACCCTTGCATAAGAATCCGTCACAAAGAACGGTTGCGGCATCCAGGGTTCGGATGAATGAGTTAGTGATGCCAAATGATACGAATCCGCTTGGTAATTTAATGGGCGGCAGGCTTTTACAATGGATGGATATATGTTCGGCGATTTCTGCTCAGCGACATTGTAACCGCAATGTTGTCACTGTTTCGGTAGACAGTGTTGAATTTCGTAATGCTATCAGGCTGGGGGAAGTGGTAGTCATCGAAGGAGAAGTGACGCGGGCTTTTCACAGTTCTATGGAGATTGCGATGAAAGTGTGGGCGGAAAATTTGCGAACCAATACGCGGCGGCTCTGCACGACTTCTTTTTATACTTTTGTTGCCGTTGATGCGGATGGCAAACCGGTACCTGTGCCTCAAATAATCCCGGAAACAGATTTTGAGAAACAACGTTTCGAGCATGCGGAAGAACGTCGTAAATTCAGATTGCAGTTATCCAGGGCGAGTGAAATTTAATTAAAAAAGGTGCGATGAGCACATTTAAAAAGTTAATCAGATTCGGCGAGATCTGAAGAAAACAGCTTAGTCATTCACTCATTGGTTTACCGGTCATGTTATTGCCAAAAACAATACCGACAGTCAGTCCGGCAATAAGGCCAAGGATAAACAAGGCTCCCAAATCGATGTATGTAATGGAGTTGCTATATTTCTCGACCAGATTGTTGGCAACTAACAAAGCAATGAGTACAGAAAGTACCGATACAATAAGCAATGATGACTTCATGATTCCCCCTTGGATGAATTTGTTACGCTAATACACGTATGTATTTATAAGTTATTCAATATGAGGTATACATACTATAAGACATCACCAGAACTACGATCACCAATCGATAAGTTCAGGTCTGAATCTCACAAAACTATTTGATAAGTGTCATTTTCTTGGTTTGAATGCCACTTTTCGTTTTCAGAATGGAGAAATAAATGCCGCTGCTAAGATTATCGGCATTGAAAATAATGGTATATGATCCGGCTTTTTTTTCACCACTAACCAGAGCCGCCACTTTTTGCCCTAAAATATTATAAATGCTCAAATCTACCGGTCCGGTTTTAGCCAAATCGAACTTAATTTGCGTACTGGGATTGAATGGATTAGGGTAGTTTTCCCAAAGTTTGGTTTTGGCAGGCAATTGTGGGTTCTGTGTTTTCTCAACAGATACCGGAATGGAATTCGGATCTACATTAAAAAGATTTTTAGCCCGGGCAGCACGGACCTGTGAAATCAACTGGCCTTTATTATTACCGTAAGCAAAGATAAAACCAACGTTAACAGTTGCTCCCGAGGCTAAAACGTAAGGTCCGGAAGCTGTGGCTGCACTCACATCCGTGTTGGTTTGTATGGTCACGGAATCTTTGGCCATCAGCGAATATCGTTTTTCCAGATCGGTGTAGCCGTCGTAGCCGGGAGTAGACGGATCATAATAGATACTGAAATGATAATGATCAGCAGGTCCGGTATAGCCATTATCAATGGCCAGGTTACTCGAAACGTTACCCATCTGCGCTACGGCGATATAGGGCTGATTAGCGTCGGTAGTGTCGTATACGAATAACAGGCTGTCCTGAGCATCATAGCCGGTATTGTTGCTGTATCCGGAGCCAAGATCCCAATCGTTATGCAAGCCAACGTACATGGGGCCAACTGTAGCTCCGCTTTGATTGGTTATGGCATATTTAACCCACACAACCTTACTGATCGATGTATCGGCAGAAAATGCGTAAGTATTCATTTTGATTTCCAGCATAGGAAACCCGGAGACCGGAGACGTATCGAAAGTACCGGTTCCATCCTCCGCAGAAACGGTACCCGGACTTTGGATTCTAAATGGAGTCAAGGGTTTGAAACCGTGCATTAAAAAATCGGTATAGCGTACATTATTGGCTACTGGTTTACCGAAATCATAAATCATCAGACCGGAACTGAACAGGTAATTGCCAGTATAGGCATTGTTTTGTGGATTCTTAATATTAAATCCGACTCCGCCCAGGTCGGATGTTCCGTATGGGTCCATATAACCGAGTGATCCATCTGAAGAAACAGACATTTGAATATCGTTGGCCTGGATGACGTCATATAATAAGCCTGCATAATCAATGTAATGGAAATCGGTATAATTTAATGAGTTATCCGACATGTCAAGACGGAACTCGGGGGTAGTATTTAACGGGAAATCTGAGGCGATAGTAACAGGAAAAGACAATGAAACGGTATCATTCAGGGCGATAACGCCTTTAGTAATTGTATTATTTGTAATAGTAATTCCGTTTTGAGCACAGGACAGTACAAAAGTAGCGTTCTGTGTAGCTGAATTATTATTGGTTATGGTAATATTCAGCGATCCGCTTTGTCCCGTACTTAATTTTCCACCCGAACTATTAACGAATTTGTAATTCACAACTGAAAGTCCCGGTATACTAGCAGTGACCGCTTGTTCCGCATCGATTAATCCGTGCCCGAGTTCACCGGCATAATTCGAATTTAAATTATCGATCATGGTAGCCGTCGACCGAATTTGAGAAGCAACACGATAAGCACTCCAGTTACTGTGAACCGATTTTATGAGTCCGGCAAGTCCGCTCACCATTGGGGCGGCCATAGACGTTCCCTGCATGTAGCCATAATCGATGCCGCTGGTTCCTGTTCCAACCATTACTGTACTGTAAATGCCTTCGCCGGTAGCCGCAACATCGACGGAATGTCCGTAATCTGAAAAGGAAGATTTTAGATTCTGGCTATCGACAGATGCAACCGATATAGTGTTTTTATAGGAAGCCGGATAAAACAAATTGTCAGAATTGTCATTTCCGGCGGCACAAACTACCACACTGCCCATTTTCGTAACGGCATTAATGACATCCTGTTCTGCCTGTGAATAGCCTGCGCTGCCCCAGCTGCAATTGATGACATCTGCCCCATGATCGGCGGCATAAAGGATACCTAAAAAACCAAAACCAATCACATCGGGATAATCTTTGGTGCCACCTGCTTTGATGGCCATGAATTTACAATTGTACCCGGCACCGGCTATTCCCATTCCGTTATTGGTGTTGGCTGCCGCGATTCCGGCAACATGGGTTCCGTGACTGGAATATTCAGCGATAGGATCGTTATCGGAGGTTGGGTTGGATATTGGGCCGCTTTCCCAATAATCCCATCCTTTTACATCATCTTTAAGGCCATCCCCGTCGTCATCCTTGCCGTCCAGTTTTTCATTGGGGTTGGTCCACATTTTGCCTTGCAAATCAGGATTGGTATAATCGACGCCACTGTCTACAATAGCAATAATCACACTGGAATTTCCTGTCGTGGTATTCCATGCCAAATCGAATTTTTCCTGCTTCAGATAAGCTTGTATATTGGAAGTGTAAGCCGGATCATCAGGACTAGCGGTCGTCTTCCTAATGAATAATGGTACTGCGTACTCGATCCCGGACATTCGATTTATCTTTTCAGCGAGATTTTTAGGATCGATATTAGCATTATAGTGAATGATGTAAATACGGGATAAATCATTCTCGACACTTGTCAGTACTGCAGGATTAACGTTGTGCCTTTGAACAGCTTTCAGTGCCAGAGGTGCAAAGCCGGGGGGCAGGATAGATTTATATTTGACTGCCTGATAGCGTTGCATGAAATTTTGTAATCTGGCCAAATTACCTTCATTCGAATTTTTTGAAACGGACGCCGATGTATCTGGTTTCAGTTTGACTACGAGCATACCCGGGAAATATTGACCTGCCGATCCCGGTCCTGCCAATAGCGGGGAAAATGAAAAAGCGCTTAAGAAGAGTGTTAAAAATAGTATCTTAATTTTCACATCGGCAAATAGTTTAATAATGATCGGACGACAGCAGGAGTTGCGAAACCTTTACACTCAGTAATTTACGAATTTAAAACTTTATAAGTATAGTTAACTGTTATGCTAACAAATAAGTATCTATAAGATTCTCCTTCTTTTTTAAATTCATTACAATCGATTTGTAATCATTTCGTTTTATTTAACAACTTATCTTCAGATATGAAGGCCGGATAAGATTCGAATATTTTACATAATTTAAAAAAACACATATAAGCGATGACGGAAAATCCGAATTCAAACAGTGAAATTAGTAAGAGAATAGCGGCCATTGACCTCGGAACAAACTCCTTTCACGCCATAATTGTAGACATCCACACCGATGGTAGTTTGGATACCATCGATACATACAAAGAAATGGTTTGCCTTGGTGAAGATGTCGCGGAACATCGACTTTCTGAAAAAGCGATGCAGCGCGGACTCGAGGCCATGAAGAAAATCAAATTATTATGTGAGCGGCAGGGAGTAGATAAAATTCTGGCTTATGCTACCAGTGCCATTCGCGAATCGGTGAACGGCGGTGATTTTATACAGATGGTCATCGATCATACGCAAATTAAGATTTATGCGATTCCAGGCGAGATGGAAGCCGAATTAATAGGCCATGCCGTCCAGCATGCTATCGCGCTGGATGCCGAACCGGTTTTGATGATGGATATTGGCGGTGGCAGCGTGGAATTCATCATTGGGAATAATGAGAAATTTTTCTCATTATTCAGCCGTAAAATGGGCGTTTCACGTACGGCATCGACGTTTATCAAACACGATCCCATTACAAATTCTGAGATAAAAGCCATTCGTGATTTTTTTGATGGACAGCTTAAGAAAGTGGCGAAAGCCATAAGAAGACGTCCACTCGACACCCTGGTTGGTTCATCAGGAACGATGGAAAATATCGCATCCATCATCGCTGTAATGAAGAAAGCGGATACCTCGGTCACTTTAAATGAATTTGTTTATTCTCCTTCCGATTTCAGAAAAGTGTATAAGCAGTTAATTGGAATGTCCCACAAAGAACGTCTTCAGGTAACCGGACTTGATCCAAAACGGGTCGATTTCATCATTCCGGGACTCATCCTGTTAGATTTGATCATTAACAAATTTAAGATAAAACAGATCAAGACTTCTACCCAGGCCCTGCGCGAAGGCATCATTCTTCATCACATAAAACATGAGATGAAGGGTATGAATCTCATGACTGAATTTGCCGATCCCCGGAGACGCAGCGTTTACGAATTGCTCCAGAAATGCAACTGGGATGCCAAACATTCGGCTCATGTTACCGGGCTCGCTCTAAAATTATTCGACCAGACCCGCACGGAACATAATCTGAGTGACAATGATCGGGAATTGCTGGAATACGCATCGCTGATGCACGATATCGGTTATTATATTTCGCATCGTAAACATCACCGTCATGCTCTATACCTGGTTTTAAATGCGGATTTGAAAGGATTCACACAGGATGAAATTCAGGTTATGGGCCATGTTGCCCGATATCATCGCCGTTCAACACCCAAGAAAAGGCACTCTGAATTTTATGCCCTGGAGAGTGATGTTAAAGACCGGATTATTAAGCTTTCCGGTTTTATGCGTGTGGCCGATGGCCTTGATCGGAGTCATTATCAAAACGTTAAAGATCTCAAAACGATAATCAACGGCAAGAAAATAGCTATTTATATCAAGACTCATAGCGATCCCGAGCTCGAAATATGGGGCGCCATGCGAAAATGCGAACTTTTTGAAAAGTTATTCTCGCGCAAACTTGAGATTAAACCCGTTCGAACGCTTTCAAAAATCCCGGAAAAGTTGGAAACAGTATCCTGAATTATTATTTGGTATCAATTATAAAGCCGCATTTTTACGTCTAAAGAACGATCCCACGAAATAGACGACAAGTACAATTGCTATAAACAGAAGAACCATTTCGATTTCTACCATTTTTAAACCGGATAAAAGCCAAAGGATGGCTAAAATGGCCAGGACGGGAACTAAAATGCCTCCTTTTATCCGAAACATTCCCGGTTTGTGGGGCATTGTATAGCGAAGTTTTATGGTGGATAACACGGTGAACAGGTAGATGAGCAGCGCGGCGGCACTTCCTAAAATAGCCAATTGCTTAAATCCGCCTGAGATGGCAAAAATGCATCCAAGGGCGGAATAAACGAGGACAGCGATTTTCGGCGTGGCGTGTTTGTTATCAATTTTAGCAAGAAAACGCGGCAAAAGGCCATCCTGGGCACTCGCGAACAAGATACGGGGAGTGGCCAAAACGTCTCCACTGAGGCTTCCAAAAATCGATACCGCAACTCCAATGGAAATGATGATTAAGCCATCTGTTCCTATGATTTTTTGAGCCGTGTCGCCAAGAGGTGATGTTGATGCAGCAAGTGACGGTCCCATGACGCCCTGGCATACCACCTGAACGCACAGATAGATGACAATTATCGCGGATATTCCAATGAAAATGCCCTTAGGAATATTTTTGGACGGTTTGATGACCTCTCCGCTGTTGGAAAGCGCGTTTTCTCCGCCGATAAATGCGAAGAACAGTATAAGAGAAGCTTTTTCGAGGCTGTGGAACTGGGGTAAACCGCTCCATTTTAAGTATTCGGGATGAATAAAAGCCACACCGAGAAATATAACACCGAGTAATGGAAGGAGTTTTCCGATAGTCGTGATTTTGATCAGGCGAAGGCTGTATTTCAGACTGGCTACATTGATCCATGCCAGAAATCCGAAAACAACGATGATAAACACGATTCGAAAATATTCACTTTGAAGTGCCGGAACAAGATGCACTACAATGCCATACATCGCATCCACTACGGCACCGTCGCTAATGACACCAATACCGAACCAAAGCAGAGAACTGATAATAAATCCCGCTACAGGACCAAAGGCTTCTTCTGTGTAGGCATAAACTCCTCCGGTCGATGTTATTTTACTGCCAACTTCCGCAAAACAAAGCATTATAAGTGTAATCAGGAACCCGCAGAACAGGTACGCGGCCAGGCTGGATGGCCCGAGTACACCTGCTACGGTAGCCGGAAGGATAAAAATGCCTGCTCCCACGATATAGTTGAAAATATTTGTACCAAGTTGAAAAGCGGTAATTTCTCTTTTTAGATGAGCTTCAGAGGGAACAGATTCCATAATTCTCTTATGCGGTTTATTTCAGCTAGTCCTGGCGAACATACCCCGGAAAATTCAGTTAGGGGTAATAAAATGGGGCTTTCCCATTATTTAATGATGCAATCAATAAAAGATACACGATGTAACCACGCCTTTAAAGAGCTATAAAACTACCGTATTTAACCAAAGAAAGAAAGTCATTTCTTAGTGGTTTATAATGTTATGCTGTTAATTATTCAGAGAAAACGGGTAAACAAGTTGTTTGAATATCATCAACAACACATAAAAAAGAGTTAAACCAGGTTGCGTGCTTTCAATTCCAGGTATTTATTAATGGCCTGAATCGTCAGCTTTTGGGGTGTGGTCAGAATAGTATGTATGCCATTTTGTTCAAGAGCGCTGATAATCTCAATTTTTTCCATCTTAAATTTTTCGGCAATGGTTTTGTTATAGGCATCGTTGAGTTTTTCCACCGGTTCAGCGAGTAACTCGTCCAGAGCCGTATTTTCAAAGATGACGACCACCAGAAGATGGGCATCAGCCATTTTTTTAAGGTAGGGAAGACGGCGTTTAAGAGAAGACATCGAATCGATATTTGTGTACAAAAACAGAAGGCTTCGAGTGGTAATAATCCGTTTGACCGAATAGTACAATTTCTCAAAGTCCGATTCATGAAAATCAACATTCACTCCATATAATGCCTGCAGAATGTAATTTATCTGGTTTGGGCGACGGGTTGCGGGAACGACATCCTGAATGGTATCCGAGAAGGTTAATAATCCCGACATATCTTTTTTATTCAGTGTAACACTCGATATAATCAGGCTGCTGTTGATGGCATAATCGAGCAAAGTCATTCCTTCGAAGGGCATCTTCATAACACGGCCGCGATCAATGAGATTATAAACCTGCTGCGACTGCTGATCTTCATATAGATTGACCATCAGGTTTGAATGTTTTGCCGTTGATTTCCAATTGATGGTCCGGATATCATCTCCGGGAACGTACGACCGGATGCGATCAAACTCCATAGAATGGCCAATTCGCCTGATATTTTTTATTCCCAAATCGGATAACCGGTTAGCAACCGTATAAATCTCGAATTTGCGCATCTGGAGAAAGGATGGATAAACCGGTACGGTTACTGATTCTCCTGAAATGAACCTTCGTTCAGCCAGTTCCAAAATGGAACGTGCAAAAATATTGATTTTTCCGAAGTTATAATTTCCACGTTCTTTGGGAGTCAACTGGTAATGCAAATGGGCCTGTTTTTTAGCAGGAATGTGTGAGGTTAAGCGAAAGTTTCGTAATTGAAACTGGAAGGGAACCTCATCGATAATGATGGCTCTTACCATCATTGGATAAGAATTACTAATGGTGATGGAAACAGAGTTCGCATCTCCGTTCGATAGCCTTTGCGGCACATTCCGTTGTGCTACAACATCCGATTGCCCGCGATACAGCAGGACGATATCGGCGAACAGAAATGCCAGGATCAATAAAAGCGTAAGTTGTCCCAGCAGGAAAAAAAAGACAAAGAAATAGCCGACAACAAATAACAGGATATTCGCGGTAAGCAAAAGAAAAAGACGATTCGTCAGGTATAGAGATCGAAATAGTTTCACTTAACGGGGCACTTCTATTTTTTCAAGTAACCGGGAGATTACATCATCAGGTTTCAATCCTTCCATTTCTTTTTCCGGAGTCGGTAACAGGCGATGGCGCAAAGCCGGGTACGCGATGGTTTGCACGTCTTCCGGGGTTACAAAATCACGGCCTTTGATGATGGCCAGCGCTTTGGCTCCCGACAGGATAGCGAGCGACGCTCTCGGCGAAGCTCCCAGGCTAAGAAGAGGACTGTTACGGCTGCTGTGTGTAAGGCCGGCGATGTAACCGATGAGATCGTCCTCTATATGAACATTTCTCGCGATATTTTGAAACCCGATGATATCTTCTGCTGATAAGATGGCTTTTACAGAGGATAAATCATTTCGATCCCCTCGTTCATGATAGCCTTTCAATAATGTTTTTTCTTCCTCTAATTCGGGATAACCAATGTCGATTTTGAATAGAAAACGATCGAGTTCGGCTTCGGGTAAACGATAGGTGCCCTCATGTTCCACCGGGTTTTGAGTGGCAACGACAATAAACGGGGGATTTAATAAATACGTTATTCCATCAACGGTTACCTGCCGTTCCTGCATGACTTCAAATAAAGCCGACTGGGTTTTTGCCGGCGCCCGGTTGATTTCATCCACTAAAACTATATTGGCGAAAATGGGGCCTTTGCGGAATTCAAAATCCGTTTTTTTTGGATTGAAAACCGAGGTACCCGTAACATCCGACGGCATCAGGTCGGGTGTGAACTGAAGTCTCGAAAAATCTATGGATAACGTATGAGCGAGCAACTTGGCTGTCAGGGTTTTGGCGATGCCCGGCACACCTTCAATGAGGATATGTCCGTTTGCGAGTAAAGCCGCTAAAAGCAGGTCGACCATTTCGCTTTGTCCGATCAAAATCTTTCTGATTTCAGTACGGACTTCGGTCAGTTTTGTATTGATTTCTTCGATATTTAATCGGGAATGAAAATCTTCGTTTGGTTCCATTATCGTTGGGTGTTTTTGTAGAAAGTATCTATGATTTTATTCAAACTGATGAGTTCATTGGTACTTAACGGAGTATGTTGTTTTTGTATCCGGTTAAGTGCACGGACCATGCTGAGAGCCTGGTTCGTAGAAAATCCGGAGGCTCTTGCCAGTTGTTCGGCCAATTGCGGATTTTTATAATCCGGGTTGATATTCAGACGGTTTCGTAAGTAAATATTCAGCAGGCTGATGCGTTTTTGAGCTATTTTCAGATTATTTCTTTTATATAGTGATAGCCGCGAAATAGTCTTTATAAATTCCCTGGACGAATTGACCGGTGGTTCAAATTTTGGAATAATTTTCTGGTATCTTTTGCCCCGAAACAATACAAATAGCAGGATGGTAAAAAGAGTCAGGAAGTAAGCCCAGCTTAATTCCTTGCGGCTTAATATGTAACGCAGGGGGCTTCCGGCCTCCCGTCGGCCGGGTTTGTAATATTCATCCCAAATGGTTCTTTGGATCGGCAGGTACGATAATGCGATGAAGACATACCGATCGTTATGAGGCTCCAGAAGATTATAATTAGTAAATGCCAGAGGACTGGCACTCAGAAAAATTTGACCTTTACCCCATTTGCAGTCGATGAAAACAGCCTCGTCTTTTGTGTTTTTAGCCAAAATGGTCGTTCGGTTAGAATCGAATGAGCTATAATAAAAGGCCATTTTTTCCGGAAATTGAAATAAGCTGTCCGAACTGATTTTTGGATTGGTAAAAAAAATACCTGGCACCTGCATTTTGGCGGACATAGAGTCCTTTTTCAAATTGGTATATATCTTTTTCAGAAGATTACTTTGCTCAAATTTTAAATTGAGTGTATCCGCCAGGAGGCCGCCTATTCTTGCGGAAGAAAGAAACAGGTTGTTCCCCTTTTTGACGTAATTCAACAGCAGGCTCGTTTCGTAATTATCCGGGTTGAACTGATCGTTGACGATGATAAAATTCGTATGCCGGTAACTGCTGTCCTTCAGGGCATCGTAGAGTGGAAGATTGTTGGTCTGGATCGGCTGGCCGGGGAAAATGTCGGGTAAAACGTGAAATAAAATATAATCACCGTACGGAATCTTATCGTTTTTTGAAAAACTGGGCATCCAATTCAATGGCCTGGGAAGTAACAGGTGCAACGCAAGCAGCATCAGGAATCCCAAAATCAGTATAAACCAATATTTTCGTTCTGGTTTAGTCATTATCCTTCATCAAGCTGCTTATTGAATTCCAGAAATAGTTTTCGTGATTTAAGGTAAAAAGATTCAGAAACAAGGAAGTTGCCATACCAGCTATATTCAAACATCTTCGTTATTTCACGAAAAGAAGATAAAAATGATTGTTCCCGTAATTCGTGAAGATAATCGTCATTTGTTTTGTCACTCTTCCATATAATCAGACCTTTGTTGCTCAGATAATTGAGGCTTTTCAAATAATGCCACCGGATAGCTGACCGGTAATCATTTCGTCCGGCGGCTTTTCCAATTTCTGCGTCAAAATCTATGGTATGTAGATCTTCAATAGTTCCGTTATAGGAATCAATCCGTTGATTTTTATTCGTATAGAAAAGGTTTTCAGGTCGTGATTGAATAATTTTAAGGATAAGATAGATGAAGACTAAGCCTAATGTGAGATAAATGAGAAATGATGAGTATTTGGAATACCGGTTACCGAACAGCTTCCTGAACATTTTGAACAGCCAGTCTAATATTATTCCGAAAATGGATGGAGCCGGTATTTCCTTCTGATGATAATTAAATTCTTTATTGTTCCGGAAGTCGTTTAATGTCTGTTTTGAAGGACTCCGTACAACGATATTCGTGGATTTATCAACTTTTACCTGGGGCGCAAGTGAAGGTTCGGCAATAAGTTTTGAAGGAAAGGCATATCCACAGACGATCCATCCGGTCAAAAGAAGTAATAAAATGCTCTGTGAAAAATGCCGTACTTTCATAAACCGCTATTGAGTTCATCAATCCTGTTCATCAGCCCGGTTCCTTCTTTCCGTTCAACAAGATTAAAATAATGAAAAGCAATTCCTATCATGGGAATCGTATATAGAAAGTTAGTAACTGATGTCAGAATAGAAGAAGCCATTAAAATAATCTGTGATGAATTACTCAGGTGCCCGCTTGATGAATTAAACATTAAAGTGTCGGTTAATATACTATGGGGAATGCCGATTAAGATGGCTAAAACACTTTGTATGATTACTAATATGAAGAGATAGCCGAAAGTGAACCACCAATAGCCGGACATAAGATGGCGGCAGCGGTCGAAAGATTCAAAAACATTCTTTTGTTCATATAAAAGAACGAAAATCGCGGGGCTCAGTATAATAGCGAGATAAATACCCGGAATGAAAAATAAGAACATGCCGGCAAAGATGAGCAGGGTTGTAAAAAAGGATATTCCGAGGATATGCAGGGAATCGGCTTTTAATTCATCCAGCAAATCATTGAATGTGAATCCATCAAGGCCAAATTTTTCATAAAAAATGAGATATTCATATACGACACCTGCCATGACGGTGTTGGTGATGAACAGAAAAACGTAATTTAGAAGTGAATAGGTAGCCATGCTGTTTATCCATTCGCTGATAGATGTAATTTGCGTTGGATTACCGTTTGACATGAGCTTGATTATCACGGTGGAAGTAAATAATCCGGTCAATAGAACGAATGGGCCTGCAATAAACAGCAATGCTTTTCCAAGCGGTTTGAAGTTTTGCCGGATAAACTGAAATGTGGCGCTGATGAGATCCCCGAATTCCCGGGCCTCATGGAAATTAATCTTGTCGTTCATCAAGTAAGCGTTTTCTGAGTTTAATAGGGTAAATAATAAAGTAATAGATTATAAATGTTGCTGACAATATAATGATCGCGGAACTCAGGTAAACAGGCATATTCGAATAACGCGTTACAAAAGACTCCAGGAACCCCGCTGTCATGAAAACAGGAACCAGGCCAACAACCATTTTAATTCCGTCGATAGCCCCTTTTTGAAAAGCTTCCATGCGCGAATACGTACCCGGAAATAAAATACTGTTTCCCATTGTGATACCAGCTCCACCAGCGATGATGATGGATGAAATTTCCAGTGTGCCATGTATCCATATGGTTAGCATCGCGGGGAGTAAAACACCATGCTGATAGAAAAGGAATTGAAAAGCCCCGAGCATTAATCCGTTCGTAAACAGGATATAAAAAGTTCCTACCGACACAAATATTCCCAGGCCAAAAGCTTTAAACGCAACGAAGATATTATTCGTGGTGATTCCCAGGAACATGGGCAGGGCTTCCATCTGTTTATAAACCGCCATAGGATCGCCTTTATTGATATTTTGCAAGGTCATGTCTACGTATCGGTCGCCCATAATCATCCGGATAAAAGTCGGGTCGTTGGCGGCGGATAATAAACCAATAAGCATAGCTACGATAAAGAATGAAAAAGAAATGAGCAGTTCTTTGTGATGTTTCTGAATAACCAGTGGGATTTCCGTGGTCCAGAATGTTCGGAACCGGCTTTTGTCTTCCTTCTTATTACGATAAATGGTTTCGTGAACTTTCCGTGTTAATTCGTTGAGATAACGGGTGGTTTCACTGTCGGGATAATAGGTCCGGGCATAGGATAAATCGTCAGTCAGTTCAATAAATAAATCAGCCAATGCGTCGGGATCTTCCTGCCCTGAAGAAGACAGCAAGACTTCAAACTGTTTCCACTTTTCTGCATTGCGCTTAAGGAAAACTATTTCCCTCATTTTATACGATTAGGTTATATATTACGGACTTAGAAATCATAAACTTACTGAAAAAAAACATCTCTGTCATGGAAGACATTCGTGTAGATACGGCCCAGAATGTTGTTGTGGATTATAAAGTTGCCGGTATTGTCGACAGAATGGCCGCGCTCGTTATTGATATTGTGATACAATTATCCATTTTTGGATTCGGAATGTATATCGCAATGCAGTTTTTATCGGGAGAAAAAGGATTTCTTATTTCGGCCGCTGTTATATCCGTCCCTGTGATTTTCTACCATTTTATCTGTGAAACCACGATGAACGGACAGAGTTTCGGCAAGAAGTTTATGCTGATAAAAGTAATTAAGAAAGACGGTTCCCAGCCGACAATCGGGGCTTATTTTCTGCGCTGGATTTTACGTCTTATTGAAGTGGATATGCTGAGTGGTTCCCTTGCTTTGGCGGTCATTCTGATCAATGGTAAAGGGCAGAGGCTGGGGGATATCGCTGCCGGTACAGCCGTTGTGAAAATTCAAAATAAAAGCAGTCTCAATAAAACGATCCTGACCGATCTTAACGCGGATTATAAACCGATATTTAAGGAGGCCAGTCGACTCAACGACTCGGATATCCGAATCATCAAAGAGGTATTGGATCAGATGAATAAAGGATATGAATGGGCGACTTACTCCAGGATGTTGCGCAAAACAAGTGATGCCATTTCCGGAAAAATGGGGGTAAGCCCGCAACAAAATCCCCTTGAGTTCTTAAAAACCGTTATTCGCGATTATAACGCCCTGATGGCAAATATTCCGTGATTTTTTTCCTACAAAGCTGTTTTTCCGGTTTGAGAAGTTATGGGTTTTTGTTGAGTTTCAACGGTATCGATCTCCGTAGCAAAATGGTTTTTCAAATCATGATGAAATGTGATCGCATTGAGATCCGATAAAAGCAGGGCCATATGCTGGTTGTAATCTGTGCGATTTTCCTCTTTGATTGGATTCGAAGATGGCAAATCAATCTTTAATGGATTCACTTCCCTGCCATTTTTCCAGATACGATAATCAAGATGCGGACCGGTAGCTAAACCCGTGCTGCCCACGTAACCGATTAACTGGCCCTGAGTAACATGAACTCCCGGATGTATGCCTTTTGCAAAATGATTTAAGTGCAAATATTCTGTCTGATATTCGCTGTTATGCCGGATTTTGATATAGTTGCCGTCGTAACGGCTGTATCTTGAAACCTCAATGACTCCATCGCCCACGGCGTGTACCGGAGTTCCGCGCGGAGCGGCGAAATCGACACCCAGGTGTGGCATGTAACGATGCAGAACCGGGTGATAACGATGATAGGAAAATCTTGAACTGATATAGGTGTATCTCAACGGGGCTTTCAGAAAGGCTTTGCGAAGCGAATTACCATTCAAATCAAAATAATCATATTTGTTGTTTTGTTCGAAACGGAAAGCATAGTAAGGATGGTTGTCCTGGTCAAAATAGGCCGCTTTGATAGTCCCGATTCCAATAGTATTTCCGTCGATCATTTTGCGGGTATAAATGATTTTGAACTGATCCCCTTTCCGTAAATGATAGAAGTCAATTTGCCAGGCGAAAACATCAGCGAGTTTTTCTGCCAGGGCCGGATCGATATCATTTTGTGATAAGGTCAGATACAGCGAGGATTCAATAACGCCGGAAGCTTCATTGGTCACCTCCGTCACTTTCCGATGTCCTGCATAAACGTGGTATGGCTTCGTTAAATCAAAAACGACATAATCGATGGGATTTTCTTCGTATACAAGATGCTTCGCCGTTTGTACAGAGTCGTTACTTAGGTATAAGCGAAACGCATGTCCCGGCCGGATACTGCGAACATTAAAAACTCCATGGGCACTTCTTGCCAATTCATAGACTGTCCTGGAACTTACATCATATTTGTCAAGGAGGTTAGCAAGGTTTTGTCTTCTTTTGATTTTACCTGAAACGATATGCATTCCGTCATCTTCCAAACCATAGGCATCAAGTTTGGGAACCCGGTCGGCAACGAGTTTGATCGTTGTATCTTTAGGTACCGGTGCTGATGTTAGTTTTTGTTCAGGCATCCGGACTTTACCATGGTCCATAGTTATAATGCCAATTACAGAAATGACTGTCATGATGACGAGGGAAAGTATCAGAATTTTTTTGTTATGCATATACAGATTTATCGGGAATTTTGTTCAAACAATTATTGTGTGTTCACCGGGAAAACGAAAAATAACAAGTATATTTAAAGTAAAAACATAGTCTTAAGGTATTGAATGTTTGGTTGATAAGCATCTTTTTAAAGAAATCTTAAGACGGAATCCAGGTCCGGCTAAACCCGATATTAATTACGCCATTAAACAGGTGTTCGGCAAACCACTCACCTGATTATTAATCTTCTCACCACAAAAAAAACGACATACCCGGTTATCTAATATCTAATATCTAAAGTCTGGTATCTGATGTCTCAGTTCTTACTGATGGATTCATCCGATTGTCTCAGGCTGTCGGGTATTTTATCTCCGTCAAGCTTGCTCAGCACCATGTTTCTCTTAACAATCCCATTTTTAATCCCCAAATGAGAGCCCGCCAAGCTTGCAATAAGAAGTACGATAAATAACAATGGCTGAGATTTATGCACACCACTTTGGGGTTGAAGAATGATGAATATAATGGTTGGCAGTACAATCAGGACTCCGAGCACATAGGGATATTTAACCCCTTTAATTGTTTTGCTTGAAAAACGGCGTGACAGCACAAACGACATATTTGCATAAATCACAAAATAAGCACCAAGAGTGATGTAGCGGACGATTCCGGGAGTCTCGACGTATCGGTAAAAATTATGCGTGAATAGGTAAATAGCGACGCCGATAGTCAAGCTTAATGTTGTGTAAACAAATACTCTGGGCCAGTTTTCCATTAGTACTAGAAAAAATTATAAATGCACGTAGATTCCAAAAATAGGGATAATTTTATCAAAAACCTTATGCTGATTGTCGATCATTATTCAATTCTGTAATTAGATTTGATAGTTCATCGGTATGCTCTTGCCCTTCATGGTTTGATTCTGCTCACTGTGACGAAGCCAGGGCAAGCAAGGAAAGGTTAGCACGTATTATTAATCAATCCCAATTCTATTTCTTTTGCAGCCACTGCTCGGGATCTACATTTTTATTGCCATCACGGATCATGAAGAACACGGCATCGCCTTTGGCAGAATTTTTGTCACCGGACAAACCGATGATGTCTCCATTGTGAACGACCATACCTTCGTGTACCATCACCTGGCTTAAATTACCGTATACGGTTTTATAACGCCCATGATTGACGAATACCAGGTTCCCAAATCCGGTTAATGGCCGCACGGCAAATACATAACCGTCGAACACGGCATGAACCGGCGCTTTCGGTGATGTGGCGATATCGATACCCAAATTCGTGATTTTTGTTCCGTATAGCGGGTTGACTTTCGTGCCAAAATGATCGGTTATAACTCCATGATTCACAGGCCAGGATAGTTTGCCTTTATCTTCCCTGAATTCCTTTTCAATGACTTTCAGTTCGTTGTCAGTCATCGTTTCAGCAGGTTCGGTAATGGGTTTGCTGTACTTAGCAATCATGGCTTTCCGTTTGGCAGCATCCGTAATTTTTTCTGCTTCTGCCAGACGTTTCTGGCGTTCGGCCTCGAGTCTCATAAGCCGTTCCGCCTCTTTTTTCCGGACACGTTCCGACTCGGCAATCAGCTTCGATAGCGTTTCATTCAAATCATTCACTTGTTTACGCACATTACTGAGCATGCTTCTCAGGTTTCTTCGGTCTCTTCTTAACGCAGAGATGACATGTCCCTGGCGTGTAACCCGCGATTTCAGTTTTTTCTTTTCTGATTTTGTTTCTTCAAGCACTTTATTATTACGAGCCCGGGCATCACTTAACTCGTTTTCTTTTTCCTTTAACTCATTTTGAGCCAAGCGGATATCTTTTTCCTGCTTTGAACGGTATTCTTCAAATTTTCTTAAATAATAGGAACGGACAATCATCTGGTTAAATGATTTTGAAGTCAGGATGAGCGCCAGTTCGGAAATACGCCCGTGTTCATAAAGATAGGTCAGTGTTTTCTGATAATTAGAGACCAGTTTGTTCAAATCGTGCTGTTTTTTCTGGTACGATTTACGGGTTACATCAATTTCGTTTTCAATTTCACCGCGTTCTTTACTTAACTTGTTAATCAAAGCATTACGCAGGGCTATCTCTTTTTTCAGATTTTCATATTCCTTGTTCAGCGTAGTAAATTTTTGATCAGTCTGTGAAATTTGATCCTGGTACGATAAGATTTGCTTTTTCAGGCGCTGAATTTCCGCGCTTGTCTGTTCTTGTTTACGCTGTATATCAACGCGCATCTGCTCGTAATTCTGGGCAAGAGCTGTTGCCGATAAACCCAAAACAGCAATAATTGCCGGTAACAGGTATCGGAATATTCTTTCAGCTCTTTGAATCATTGGCGCTCGATACTTATGTGTGCAGGTAGTTTGATGGAAAATGTGAGATTTTTGGGATTCACTTCAAGTGACTGAATCAAAAGGAAAATATTGGATTTCTTATCAGAACTCAAAATCTGTATTTTCCTCGGCAACTCATAATTGTTTAATTCAGCATAACCGTCAAAAATGATGGTGGTATAATTTATGGCCAATCCTTCAGAATAGGTGATTTTTTTTATCAAATGAGTATTCTTGTTAATTATCACCCGGGTTCCGTCGTGAAAAGTTATTCTGTAAAATGAGTCATTTTCGGATAACGATTTAACCTTTTTTTGATTAAGAGGAGGTGAAATTAAATCAAGAGGATTGATGGGTTCGATGCCATTCAAATAAACGTAACTATACCCGAGCAAAGACATTTTTCGTGCATATTTGTCAATCCTGTTATAGACGAGAACCGAATCACGATCAAAGTATAGCTGGCCGCCTTCAATTCCGAGGCCGTTTTTAAAAGTAAATAAGGTTTGTTTTCTATCGGAATTAAAAAAGATAGTGCCCCGTTCCACATTTCCCGGTTGGCTCACTATCACTTTAGCTTTCCCGCTTATTGTTCTTAGCTGGTTTGTATAATCAGGAATGGAATGTAATACAGTTTCAGGATTCTCTTTGCTTTTATGATACATGCTTCCCGACGATTCATCACTTATGTGTTTTGTCGATTGACATGCCTGCACCAAAATAATGGATAAAAGAAAAAGGTATAAGTACGATTTACGCACAATTAGTGTCAACGGGCTTAATGATTATTTAACTTTTTTTGAAGATAAGAACGTTTAGGATCCTTTTTTAGCGCCTTAAGCCACCATGTATGTGCCTGTTCCAAATCTCCCATTTTTTCATATACATCTCCAAGGTGTTCAAAAACTTCTGCACTCGGCGGACCGGCAGAGATGGCCTGCATCAAGTATTTTTTCGCATTTTCATAATCCTTCAATTTGAAATAAATCCAGCCCATAGTATCCAGATAATTAGCATTTTGAGGGTCGATGGATAAGGCTTTGTCGGCCATGTCTTTTGCATAATCAAGCTGCTGATCCCGCACAGACAAATAATAGGCATAATTATTCAGTACGGTATCATTATTCGGATTTGCTTTCAGGGATTTATTGTAGGCACTGTCGCAGGAAGCCCAATTTTTTTGAGAGGCGTATGTGTCACCCAAAACACCCAGTATTATCGATTTGAATTCCTTTTTTGCCGGCAACTTACTGGCTTCCGACAGCCATTTTATGGCCATTTCCGGATTTTTGAGATAGAAATAAGACGCACCAATCGTAAATTTGATGAACGCATTATCGGGCACATTCTTATTGGCTTCTATGCCTTTTTCGATAGTTTCTTTGTATTTGCCGGAAGAAAAATTCAGGCGAAGCAATTCCATCCAGATAGACTCGTCACCGGGATCCAGTTTACTGGCCGTCGTTAATTCTGCACGGGCTTTTTCTGGAGCTCCCGTACTCATATAATAGTTGGCATTGACGGCATGGGCAGGGGCGTATGTTGGGTTAGCCTTTAAAAATCTCTGGAGCAAATCGTAAACCAGCTGGTGAACCTTTACGGCTGGCATTGCCAGGTTCCTTTTAACGAGATAATCGGCTATTAATACTTTTTTTGACGGGGAATAAGTAGTATCACTTAGCGGTTTGGATAGCAATGATCGCACACTGTCAAGATGAGATTCACTGAAGTAAAGATTCGACATCATGATCATAAGCTCCGGGCTGTCGGGCATTTTGTCGAGTGATTTGTGCAGAAGTATCTTTGCCTTATCCGTATCATGATTTTTTACATAGTAACTGGCTAAAGTGCTGATCGTACCAATGTTTTCCGGATCCTGCTTATGTATTTTTTCAAGCATAACATACATGGAATCCTGCTGCCCTAACGACTGAAACAGTTTGAATTTCTCATAATAAATAGAAGGATCCGGTCCGGTAATATTTAATACTTTGTTATAAGTATCATTAGCCTGCTGAAGCTGATCCTGGCCGGTATGCAAACTGGCAATCTGCAATAACGTGTTTACGTCTCTTGGATAAAGTTTGTTGACCGCTTCTAACTGCTCAATAGCTGAAATATCATCACCGGATTTTTGATAAATTTCGGCCAGCTTCAGACGATACCATTTGTTGTTAGGATCCAGATTTACTGCTTGTTTTCCATAATAGGCTGCATTTACCAAATCATTTATATGAAAATAGGTATCGGCCAGCGCAAAATTAACTCCGCTTTTGTCAGGCAGGATGATATATGCTTTCGTAAGATGATTTAAAGCCTGATGATAATCTTTCAGAACAAATTCAGAAATGCCTTTGATGTATTCAGACCTGGCGTACGTGGATTCAGAATTTGGTATGGACGTGGTGTCGGAGATTACCCCCGTAGTATTATTTGAAGCATTCTTCTGCAGGTGCTTCGTGCTGGTACAATACGTAAGCGGAAAGCTTAAGATGATGATATACAGTAATTTTTTCATTTATGCCAGGAATAATGAACCGTTTTCAGGTTGATTAATTTAAGATAAATAAGAATGACAACCCAAAATGCTCAATTTTTTTTCATTTACATCTATAACGTTTATAACGGCTCGCAAATTTGTTTCAGGAGACAGGAGACAGGAGACAGGAGACAACTGGATCTCACATCTATTATCTAAAGCCTCCGCCGCCACCGGTTCAGTTCATCAAAAGCAGTTACCATTTTTGAACCGTACCAGCTGAACCATTCACCGTTAACAAGAAGTACCGGTATGTCCGGGAATATCATCTTTAGTTCTTTCTGATGTTTTTCTTTGAATGGAAAGGGTTCCGAGCTTAACAAAATGAGTTCGGGCTGCAAGTCAGACAATCGTTTTATATCAATTTTCGGGTATCGTGTTACTTTTTCAAAAATGTTTATCAGTCCCCAGTTTTTCATGACATCGTGGATATAGGTATCGTGGCCGATGCTCATCCATGGATTTCGCCAGATGAAATAAGCTGTTCGAATCGTTTTTTCAAAAGAGGTTTCTGACAGTTTTTGCCGTATTTGGTGGACCAAAACTTCCGATCCGGAACCGGCCCCCAGTTTTCTTCCAAGGTTTAAAATGGTTTCCAAAGCCTCGTCAATGGTTGAAATGTCGGTTAGACAGACTTCTGTTTCATTTTGCAATTCAAGTATATTCCCGGCACGATTTTCTTCTTTATTGGCAATGATTAAATCCGGATTCAGATCCGCGAATTTTGTCCAGGTTTGGATTTTTCGTTCCGCCGATAATCGGGATTTCCCGGACTATGTTCTCAGGATGGATGCAAAAGCGGGTTCTTCCGGCAATAGATTCAGTAAGGTCCAGATCAATGAGCAGTTCGGTAAGGCTGGGAACAAGGCTGACGATTCGTTTATATGGAAGATTTCGCGCATTCATGGTCATGCATATCGTGATAAGATGCTGGTCACGCTGCCGGCATAACCGCCCCCGAATAAATTGGTGTGAACCAGCAGAGGATAGAGGTTATAAATGTCTTTTCTTACTCTGAATCCAGGCTGCAAAGGATATGCTTCGTGATAGGAATCATAAAATCGGGAACCAAAACCTCCGAATAATTGGGTAAAGGCCAGTTCCATTTCCCGGTGTCCGAAGTAAACGGCCGGATCAATCAAAACGACTTCCTGTTTGTCGTTGCAAAGATAATTCCCGCTCCATAAATCGCCATGCAGCAATGATGCCGGTTCGTCAGGGAAAATATCTGGCAGCTTAGCATATAGCTTTTCAAATTGTTGGCTAATAGATTGAGGAAGCCTTTGGCTGTCCTGCGCCATTTTCAGTTGTGGTTCAATGCGTTCCCGGATAAAGAAATCGGGCCAGTTATCTTGGTGATGATTTGATTGTGGCAGCCGGCCGATGTAATTATCGTGGTCGAGGCCATATTGTGGAGCTGTTATTTTATGCATGGCGGCCAATTCACGTCCAAATCGCTCAAAAAAACCGGCACTTTCCCGGCCTGCTGAAATATATTCGATGAGAAGATAACCGGTGTGGATTTCCTCAAGGTAACCATAGTCGATAACTTCGGGAATATGAATATTTATGGAGTCGCGACGAAGCAGTTTCAGCCCTAAAGCTTCTTTTTCAAACATGTCCCGGTTGCTGTTTGAATTATATTTTACAAAATATTGGCTGTTATCGGAGAACGTAATCAATGCGGCCTGATTAATGTCGCCACCGGAAACAGGATGAAGGGAAACAATTTGTTGATGGATAACCTGCTGGAGCTGTTCTTTAAGTCCGGGATTCATAAAATGGTGTTTCAGGTTTCGTTGAATAAATCAATATTGGGACGATTTCTTCACAAAATAAATGTCTGCAAAAAATCATTCCATAATACAGTCGCTTACGGGACAATAAAAGGTTTTAATTTTTCAATGAGGGAATCACAGCTGCGGTTTATCACTTTAAAGACATGCTCAAATCCATCCATACGACTGTAATACGGATCAGGAACATTCCCATCGCCGGGCTCGGGATCAAATGCCCGCAGCATGGCCACTTTTCCCCGGTAAGCACGGCTTCTGTCGAGAGACAGGATATCGTGATAATTGTCCTCGTCCATGGCCAGGATTAAATCGAAGTATGAGAGGTCGAAAGCGTCGAATTGCCGGGCCCGCGATAACAACTCTACTCCGTGTTTTTGCGCGATATCACGGCTTTTACTGTTTGCAGCTTCACCAATATGATAAGCCGACATCCCTGCAGAATCGATTTCAAAATAGGATTCTAATCCGTGTTGTTTTACCAAATGCTGAAGCACACCTTCTGCCGTGGGGCTGCGGCAGATATTTCCGAGGCATACAAAACAAATTTTATACGGATTTTCCCGGGTAATTTCTCGAAAATGAACAGGTGTAGTCGGGGTATTCATATTATTGCAAGGATTATCAGGATTTGTTAGTGGATTTTTTGGGTAATAACTCGTTTGGTGATTTGCCCATGTATTTCAATTCAAACTGAACAGACGGAACAAACGGACTTTTGGGATATTTTTCCAGGAATTGATTAAAAACGGCTTTAGCACGTGGATAGTTTTTCACCTTCTCTGCGTAAGTATATCCTATTAAAAATAGTGATTTTTCGGCGTAGCCACTTTCGGGATAATCTTTTCTCAATTTATCGAGCCGGTCGATACAATTCTGGTATTTATGAAACGTTTCTGCTTCGAGCATTGCTGCATTAAATAAATACGAAGGTGCCTTATCATTTTTTGGATAATTATGAACGAATTGGAGATAGGTGTTAAGTAATTGTTTTACATTGTTTTCGCCTGATTGTGATTGGTTGTCAGGATCGGATTTTGCTTTTATTACACTTTCATATTTCGCAATTTGTTTGTTTAATTGTTCCTTTGATGGTTTGCGCGAGCATGAAATTCCGATGGAGAAAGCTAAAAAGGTAAATATTATGGCTCGTAAGTAATTATTACTCATAACTATATAAAATTTTATATCAATCTGATAAGTTCAATAAACGGGAATAATTATAAAATTCGTATATTTAAGGCTTTAACAAATTGAACGATTGGATTTTACTGGCAGCATGGATAAAAAGTTCACGGAAGTTAAACAAGTTAATTATCCCAAGATAGAAGTAGAAATTCTAAATTGGTGGAAGAAGAACGATATCTTCAGGAAGAGTATTTCTTCGAGGGAAGATGGTATACCTTTCACCTTTTATGAAGGGCCACCGACAGCCAACGGAAAACCGGGCATTCACCACGTTTTGGCCCGTACCGTGAAGGATTTATTTTGTCGTTACCGAACTCTTAAAGGGTATAAAGTAGAACGCAAGGCCGGCTGGGATACGCATGGACTTCCGGTAGAAATTGAAGTTGAAAAGGAATTAAAATTACAGGGACGTTCCCAGGTTGAAGAGTATGGCATTGCCGAATACAACAAGAAATGCCGGGAAAGTGTCCTGAAGTATAAAGATTTATGGGATCAGCTTACCGACAGAATGGGCTACTGGGTTGATTTAAGCGATCCCTATATCACGTTTCAGAACGAATATATCGAATCGGTCTGGTGGGCCCTTAATACCCTGTTTGACAAAGGATTACTGTATAAAGGCTATAAGATTCAATGGTATTCGCCGGGCAGTGGTACCGTTTTAAGTTCGCATGAGGTGAGTCTTGGTTATAAAGAAGTTCAGGATCCGTCGATTTTTATCAAGTTTCAATCGGATGATGCGGATAATATTTACTACCTGGCATGGACAACCACACCCTGGACGCTGATTTCCAATATGGCTCTGAGTGTGCATCCTGATGTCGATTATGTATATGTAAGGCCTAAAGATGTTGATGAGCAATGGGTGCTCGCCAAGGCGCTGTTGGGCAGTGTCCTGGACCAGGAATACGAAATTGTGGGAGAAGTAAAAGGCTCGGATCTTGTTGGAAAAACCTATAAACCGGTTTTTGATTACGCCTTCAAACAGTTTAACAAAGATGAAGCCTGGCGAATTATTCCGGCCGATTTTGTGACGCTCGAAGATGGTACCGGAATTGTTCATACGGCTCCGGCGTTTGGTGCGGATGACTATGACGCCGGGATAAAAAACAATATTCCATTGTACAATCCCGTCGATCGCGACGGTTGTTTTCAGCCTGAAATTACTGAGTTTGCCGGACAGTGGTTCAAAGATGCGGACAAAAACATTATTCGCAATCTTAAAGAACGCGGTCTGATGTTTAAGCATCTGACGTATTTGCACAATTATCCGCATGACTGGCGTAAAGGGACTCCGCTGATGTCGTACCCGGTGGAATCGTGGTTTATTAAGACGACCGCCGTCAAGGACAGGATGGTTGAACTCAATAAAAAGATTAACTGGAAGCCGGAAAGTACCGGAACAGGTCGTTTTGGCGCCTGGCTTGAAAATAATGTCGACTGGGCCATTTCAAGACAACGTTTCTGGGGAACACCTCTGCCTATCTGGGTAAGTGTCAATAATCCGGAATACGTGGAATGTATCGGAAGCATTGATGAGCTGAAACAAAAGGCCGGCTTGCCTAAGGATCAGGAAATCGATTTGCATCGTCCATATATCGATGAAATTACCTGGACAGCTCCTGATGGCGGTACGATGCGGCGAATTCCGGATCTGTTGGACGTATGGTTTGATTCAGGCTCTATGCCTTTCGCGCAACGTCATTACCCTTTTGAAAATAAAGAAGAGTTTAAAGAACATTTCCCGGCCGATTTTATCGCGGAAGGCGTTGATCAGACCCGAGGCTGGTTTTATACCCTCCATGCATTGGGCACCATGCTGTTTGACAAACCTGCCTATCTGAATGTCGTTTCCAACGGATTGGTTTTGGATGCCAAAGGGGAAAAGATGAGCAAGTCGAAAGGGAACACCGTCGATCCTTTTGCCGTAATTCAGAAATTCGGTGCCGATACGGTTCGCTGGTACATGATGAGCAATTCTTCGCCCTGGGATAACCTGAAATTCAGTGAAGAAGGAATCAATGAGTTACAGCGTCGGTTCTTCAATACCATTGTTAATACGTATTCATTCTTCTCGATGTATGCCAATATCGACAAGTTTACGTATTCCGGACAGCCTATTCCGGTTGCCGATCGCAGCGAAATGGATCGCTGGATTATTTCCAGACTCTTCACCACGATTAAAAAAGTCGATGGATTTTTTGAAGAATATGAACCGACAAAGGCTGTACGCGAAATTGAGCAGTATGTTGAAGAGCTGAGTAACTGGTATGTTCGCAGAAACCGACGTCGTTTCTGGAAAGAGGGAAAATCACTGGATAAAACAGCCGCTTATCAGACTTTGTACGAATGTATAGCCAATGTTGCCAAATTGATATCGCCGGTAGCACCGTTTTTAGGAGAATGGCTGCATCATCGGTTAAATGAAGTGACTGATAAAGACGAGATGTCGGTCCATATTTCATTTTATCCGACCGTTGAAGAAACGGCTATCAATAAATCTTTGGAACACAGGATGGAGCAGGCACGATTGATTTCATCCATGGTGCTTCGTATTAGAAATAAAATTAATATTAATGTGCGTCAGCCCTTATCCAGGATAATCATCCCGATGAATGGCACCGAAGAACGTACTGTGATTGAATCGGTTAAAGATATTATATTGGATGAAGTAAACGTTAAATCTGTTGAATACGTTGAAGACGACACGGGAATTGTAGAAAAAACAGCAAAACCTAATTTCCCGGTCTTAGGTAAAAAAATTGGGGCGAAAATGAAATTGGTAACGCCCAGAATCAAAGAGATGACGCAAGAAGAAATAAATGAATTTGAGCAAGAAAAATCCGTTATTATTGAGTTAAAAGATGGAGATAAAGTCCGGCTGGTGGATAGTGATATTGAAATCATTCGCAGCGGGCTTCATGGCTGGTCTGTTGAAACTGAGAGTGGTTTGACCGTTGCCGTAGATACGGATTTAACTCCTGAACTCGTTAACGAAGGATTAGCTAGGGAATTTATAAACCGCGTTCAGAATATGCGTAAAGAAGCTGATTTTGATGTTACTGACCGGATTCATGTTGCCTATAAAGGTTCTGAAGTTTTATCTGCGGCCATTAAGGCGTTAGATGAATATATTGCAACAGAGACCCTGGCGGTTGACCTCGTCAAAGGCGATATGGACGTATCGGATTACGTAAAACAATGGGAAATTGGAGGTTCAGATTGTACAATAGCTATTAAAAGAAACCCAAACTATTAAATTATAGAGATTATGGATTCCCCGGATAACAAAGAAAAAACAAATGGAGAGGGCAGAGTAACTCCATACTCTGATGAGGAATTGGAGTATTTTCGTCAGATTATTTTGAAGAAACGTGCAGAAGCAGAAGAAGATCTGAACATGCTTCAACAATCTTTGAAAGAAAGCATGGAAAATAATACCGATGATTCTGCGTATTCCTTCCATATGGCTGATGCCGGTACCGATGCACAGGAACGTGAAAAAACATACATGCTATTTAACAGAACCCGTAAGTTTATTAAGTATCTTGATGCTGCCCTGGAGCGTATCGATAATAAAACGTATGGTGTTTGTCGTGTAACAGGTAAGAAAATTTCTAAAGGACGTCTGGAAGCGGTGCCTCATACACAAATCAGTATTGAAGCAAAACTTAAACGCAGATAAACCTGGAGAAGATTTTGCAGGGAAATTCCAAAAAACTGACAGCATTTCTGGCTACTATCAGTTTGGTAATTATTATTGATCAGGTGTCTAAGTACCTGGTTCGGACGACACCGAGTTTGCAGAACTTCCAGATTATCAAAGGCTGGCTGGAATTTAATTATACGCAGAATCCGGGTATCGCATTTGGGATACGTTGGCTGCCTACTCCTATTGTCAGTTTAATTGCCCTGGTGGTCGTTGTCGTGATATTTACGTACACGATAAAAATAATGAATAAGGCAACGACCGGCCAGATGATTTTTATGGGGATGATCGTCGGCGGTGCCTTTGGGAATATCATTGATCGCATGATCCTGGGTTTCATCCAGTCTAACGGGGGATTTATGGATGGACGTGTAGTCGATTTTATTCACTTTAGCCTGGTAATTGACGGACATCCCGTCTTCCCATATATCTTTAATTTTGCAGATTCCTGCATCACGACATCGGTGCTTGCCCTGTTGATATTTAATAAATATCTCATTCCGTCTGATATACAAATAGAAGACACCGAATCCACATCTGATTCATCTGGTTCAGAATTGAATAATGATTTAATGTCTTCGGAATCAATGGATAACAGTAATAAAATCAGCCTGGCATCGGATACTGAAAATTGCTGAATGTTTTAACCTTCACTATTTATGAGCCTCCCGGAAAGCTATTCAGATGTCATTCTAAGGCATTACAAAAATCCGGAGTTCAAAACTATTCCGGATAATCCTACTCACAGTGAAACGGGCAGGAATACGCTTTGCGGGGACGAAGTACATCTGTATATCGTATTTTCTCCCAAAGAAAGTGCAATCGAAAATATAGGATTTACGGCAAAAGGATGCATGATTTGCCAGGCTTCGGCTTCTATTTTATGCCATGCTGTAAAAGGGAAAAAGATTGCAGAGGCATCTGAGATAATTGAAAAAGTTAAACAGATTTTCGATAAAGAATCGAGCGTTGAGGCAGGGGAAATAAATCAGCAAAATGAATATCTCGCTTTGATGGATGTTCGTAAATATCCCGGGCGAAAAAAATGCGCACTCCTTGCCTGGAAAACTCTGGAAAGACTGTTTTCTGCTTTAAAGTAGATTATTTTGAGGCACAGAGGCCTCTAATATCTAAAGTCTATTGTCTAAAATCTTTTACGACTCCTCGTCGGTAATGATGGAATCAATAAAATGAGGACTGTGAGCATCAATGTTGTGAAGTTCGTGCCCCATCTTATCCCGCTTGGTCCGTAAATATTTCTCGTTTTCCGGGTAGGGCTGAATTTCAATCGGGATGCGTTCTGTAATCTCGAGTCCGTAACCATTCAAACCGATTCTTTTGGACGGATTGTTGGTCATGAGCCTCATCTTTTGAACGCCCAGCTGACGCAGGATTTGCGCACCAATCCCGTAATCTCTGTGATCCGACTTAAATCCAAGTGCTTCATTGGCTTCAATGGTATCGAGACCTTGTTCCTGAAGTTTATATGCCTTCAGTTTATTGACCAGTCCGATGCCGCGGCCTTCCTGATTCATATATAAAAGGACCCCGGTGCCTTCCTCTTCGATACGTCGCAGAGCTGTGTGAAGTTGTTGACCGCAATCACAGCGTTTTGAACCGAAAATATCACCGGTTATGCATGAAGAATGAACCCGAACCAGGACCGGTTCTTCGGGATTCCATGTTCCTTTGACCAATGCAAGATGATGTCCGCCGGTCAGGCGTTCTTCGAAAGCATGCAACTGGAATTTTCCATATTTAGTCGGGAGTTTCACACTGATGTTTTCCCGTACAAGTGTTTCATGGGACATCCGGTAGGCTATCAAATCCTTGATCGTAATAAGTTTCATTCCCAGGCGCTGGGCCACTTTATATAGCTCCGGAATACGTGCCATACTTCCGTCGTCATTCATGATTTCACAGATGACACCTGCTGGGTGGAGTCCGGCTAAACGGGCAAGATCAATAGCTGCTTCCGTGTGTCCGGTCCGACGTAAAACGCCTCCGTCGTAAGCAATCAGGGGGAAGAGGTGCCCGGGTCTGCGAAAATGTTCGGCTTTTATTTTCGGATCAATTAACGCCTTAACTGTTTTTGCCCGGTCGCCTGCCGAAATTCCTGTTGTGGTACCAAAACGGTAATCAACCGATACCGTAAAAGCCGTTTCATGTGTTTCTGTATTATTTACGACCATGCGGTCGAGATTTAATTCATAAGCTCGCTGGCGAGTGATTGGTACACAGATTAAGCCGCGGCCCTGAATGGCCATCATATTGATGATTTCCGGTGTTACCTTTTCTGCCGCAATTACAAAATCACCTTCATTCTCTCTGTCAACATCATCGGCAACAATGACAACTTTACCTTCACGGATGTCATCGATTGCCGATTCAATAGTATCAAATTTTATATTTTCCATATTAAAGGAAAGAATCTAAACATAACACCGCTCAGTCCGTTATTTGTTTTTTTGCGGATTGACATCGGTAATTGAATTTTTAAGAAACCGAACTTTTACATTATTGTCGATTTCGATAAGAACAGAATCATCTTCAATGTTATTAACAATTCCGATGATGCCGCCATTCGTCACAACTTTATCACCTTTTTTCATACCGGAGACTTTTCCCTGCAATTCTTTTTGTCTCTTGGATTGTGGACGAATGATGAAGAAATAGAATACAGCAAAGATCGCAGCCATGAAAAGAAGACTTATCATGCCGCCTCCACTTTGTTGAGGATCTCCCATCAATAAAACTAAAAGTATACTCATCTTTTAAAAGTTGGTTAGCAAGTTGTCAGGTTATATATTTTAAACCTTAAAAATACGCTTTATGGTTCGTAACTACAATGAGCACAGATCATATAAAACAAAACCGGTTAAAAAGGACCTTTTTTAGCTTTTTATTAGGGAATTTGTTTTATTTTAAGCGATGTTCACCGTCTTGACGGCACTTGGCCCTGGTATAACCTTGGCATTTATTCTTTATTGCGTTCTCCAGGCTCAAGAAACTTACGGGATTCATTGTATTTACTTTAATATTATATGTACTAATTTTATATATTCAGCTATTAAGATATAGATAGGTTAAAAGCTGAATATAGTTCTACACTCTAATTTTTTATCCATGGTTTTATCAAAAGCTTGCAGTTATGGCCTTCTTGCAACCTTATATGTTGCAAGAAAAAAAAATAGTCAATATATCTCTATTCGTGAGATTAGCGACGATCTGAATATATCCTTTCATTTCCTGACAAAGATATTGCAAACCTTAACGGAAAACGGTTTGTTAGTTTCTCTGCGCGGACCCAAAGGCGGGGTGGCACTCGCAAAAAAACCTCAGGATGTTACTTTATTGGATATAATCATAGCTATAGATGGTGGTGAGCTTTTTACAGAGTGCATATTGGGATTGCCAGGATGCGGAGTGGCAAAACCTTGCCCGATGCATGAATACTGGTCGGAAGTACGTCAGCATTTACAGGAAAATTTCGGTAACAAATCCCTTTCTGATGTTTCGGAACGCATTGATGAATTCAAACTGCGATTGAGTCACGGATTGTTCTAAATCATCCAAAAAATCAGGATGAAAAAATAATAGTTGACTTGCATAGATATTATTATATAATTTTAAGATAAAAGAGTCTTAAATATAAAACTTAAATGAGACTGTCCAAGAGTTGTTTATATGGAATATGGGCGACTATTTACCTTGCATCTGTTAGCGAGAGGGAATATATCCCAATTCGTGAGATAAGTGAAAAGCTGGATATTCCCTTTCACTTTCTGACGAAGATACTTCAGGCCTTAGCCCGTTCCGGAATTGTTTTATCATTGCGGGGAGCCAATGGCGGTGTCGCCCTGGCCAACAGGCCCAATAAAATTAATTTAAAAGATGTCATTGTTGCTATTGACGGACCGGGAACTTTCACGGGTTGTGTTTTGGGTATGTCCAAATGTGATGAGAACAATCCATGTCCATTACATGAAAGATGGAGCCCAATTAAAAATCAGGTTGAGGAACTTGCCGTTAAAACATCTCTTTTAAATTTGGCACAGAATGCCCGGAGAACCAAGTGGCTTAATGAGCCCATGTCGAACGGAAAAAAACTGCCAATCGATGAAGAAAATTTGTTCAGTGTATAAATAGTTTTGCTGATAATAAAGTTGTTGTCATCTCTATATAATTCAATATCCTGCCAAATATCAGGGAATGGTCGATAAGTATATTTTCCCCCGTCATCATTGAAAAAACGTTATCATTTCAAATGCATTTATTACTTTATAAATTGAGATATTTGTAATGAAAGGGTTAAGGTATGATAAAAACAAAACGGGTATACGACAAACCTGAAGCCGATGATGGATTGAGATTTCTGGTGGATCGGCTCTGGCCGAGGGGAATCAAAAAGGAAGATTTAATCATGGATGATTGGCTCAAAAAGGTGGCTCCTTCTACTGAACTGCGGAAATGGTTTCACAAAGACATTGAAAAGTTTGGTGAGTTTCGGGTTCGATATTTCAATGAACTTGAATCAAAGCCGGAATCGTGGATTAAATTGGAGAATGCTGCCCGGGAATCCAATGTGACGCTTCTATATGCTTCGAGGAATCAGGAACATAATCATGCCATCGTTTTGAAGGAATATCTGGAAAAGAAGCTTGAAATTTCCGGTATGAACAACAGGTAAATGAATACCTGTATCTAAAATCGGTGGCTGAATCGGAGAGACGTCATAAATTCATTAAAATTACCTCCCTGACTCATTGAATAGCCTTTATAGCTTCCCTGTGAGATGGATAGCGCAGCTGTATCACGGTTTGTAAGTCTGTAATTCATATTGAGATTAATTCGGAATGCTGACCGTTGTTCTATTTTTGAAAGATTTAGTGAAAGGACCGTATTAAGTTTGTTTTTTAGTGTTATCCAGTTCCCGTTAAGTGAGTACGTTGTAGTTAATGTAGACGTGCCGGAACTGAAATCGGCATAGAAAAACCCGAGAGTTGGGCTCAGGGTTAGATTGTTGGTAACTCCAAGCATCAACGAAAAATTTATCATGTTAAAAGAGTTTTTGCCGTTTCTCATTGGATTGCTGTCCATGGAATTTTGATATCCGTAACTGCCCGTAAAACTTCGTATTACCTGATCCCGGCTGATGATGAAATTTTCAATCATATTAAATCCGAAATTGCTGAACTTAACCAGGCTTGTGTCGTTTAGCGAGTTATTCTTAAGGCTAATAAAACTGGTTGAAAGGTTGCTGTTCCAGAACGATGTGATCATTCCCCCTATAGAAATACCAATGCGGTTTCTCGAAGTCGTGAATTGTTTTTGGTGGATCAGATTGTCGTTCTGATGAGCCCATTGAAGGGTAGTCCTTATTTGAGAAACGTTAAACGATGTCAATGCGGAAATTTCCTGCTGATCGCTGATTAAATACGAGAGTCCGGGTGATCGGTAACCCGGGCCGACATATTTGTAATCGAGTTTAGCATTAAAGGACGAGAAATTGGCCTCAGCACCTAATGTAGCCGAATAATCAACACTGGTGCCGGCATGTGGATTCTGAAAATTTTTAAAAAAAGAAGGTATACCCAAAGAATCCACATTTATGACAGGAGTTCGGAGATCCCGTGTAAAGACGCTTCCGTTTAAACCGGCACGGAATATAACCGGCGTTCCAGGTAGTTTTAGCTGTCCGGCGGTACCAATAACCGAGTTTTCCTGAGGAGTAACTGCAAAATTATTAGTGATCTCCGATGGAATTACCGGGGGTGGATTCTGACTGCTGGTCCCGATAGTAAAAGGGTAGTCACTGGCATCAAAAAGATTGGGATCATCGTCACTGGTCACCCGGATAATGGCCTGGAATGTTTCGGGTCCGGTTACAGTCCAGTTGACAGCACCGGTTGAGGGTTCATTATCAAAAAGTAATTCAAAAGTATTACCGCCATCCCGTGACAGTTCAATTTTAACTGTGGAACTCGAATTTACCGAAGCCCATTGAATCAGCTGCACCGAACCGGCGGCGTAACTTTCATTTCCGTTGGGAGCTAGGACCGAAATACGGCTGATATTTTGTGGAAGGGAATGAATATCATCTTTCGATTTTAGAAAGATGAGGTCGACGTAGCTTTCGTTTTGTTTTCCTATCCCGATTCTGCCACCCCATAAAGTGCGGCGATAAGCTCCATTTTGAGATGTTCCGTTTACGGCCCGTTGCGTTATACCCCCGATGAAGGAAAAACGAAAGACACCCGGTTGTAAAGTAAGCCCACCTCCACGGATATTTATTCCATTAAGTGTAAGATCAGAATATCTTTCGGTGAAGTCACCCATATGTGCCGTTCCCCATTTCCATGTCGGGCTGATACCAAACTGGTTTATGCTTTGCCTCGCCGATACTCCTTCACTTGAAATGAAAAATTGTAGTGGGATTGAGAATGTGTTGAAAAAAGTTATAGTAGGAGAAAAATAAATGCGTCCGGTCGCTGAGGGCCGGCGGGCTGCACGTCCTGAGATGCCATATAATTCACCATAAGCCCCGAATTCACCGGAAATTTTGACATCTTTTTGAAGAACGGACGGTCGTGAAGTAGAATCCTGGACAGATTGAGATTGTGCAAAAAGAGAACCCGGTTTAGCTAATATTCCTAAGATGAAAATCATCATAACTAATGAAAAACGTAAATGTGTTTTTTCCCGGGGACTAAAGGTTTCAATAAAACCCAGCCGAATGAGTATGCATATTTTCATAATTATACTCCCGGCCTGATGCTGGTTTCTCTGCTGGGCTGACTCTCGATACCGCTTCCGTTGACCGAAGTGCAATAATAGAAATAAAGCTCACCGGTTTTTACCGAGGAATCTTTTATTTCCAAAGGATTTCCAATGGTTATACTGCCGATTCGTTTAGCCTGTTCTCCCCGTTGATATCGATAGATACGATATCCTTTGATTCCTTTCTGAATGGCAGGAGTCCATCGAATGACGATAGCTTTTCCTGATTGAGAAATAAAAACTCCTGCTGGCGGGACCGGATGAGACAACGGTATTTTTATAAGCAATGGGCTGGAATCCCGACTTTTCTTTCCAAATATATTCTGTGATAAAATCTTGTATTCGTATGATTTGCCGGCCTGAGCCGTACTGTCGGCGAAATGGTTTTGTTCAGCGGGTATCAGGGAATCGATAAGCGTTTTGAAAAGTGTATGTTTTGAGGGAATGATCGTACGACGCAGAATTTGATATCCGCTGAGTGCTTCATCGAAAGACTGCATATCTGTCCAGTATAGCTGAACGTAATTGTCACCTCCATAACCGTGTAAATTCATCGGGACAGGCGGGAATTTTGAACTCCCGGGATTTACATAAACAGTGTCCGAAAAGGCACTTTGCTGATGACTCAGATTTTCAGAGCGAACCGCATAGGCATACGTGATTTCACCAGAAAGCGTATTAGTACTGTCGATGAAAGTGTTAACAGAATCAGCCGCCGGAAGCAGCGTAGAAATAGGGATCATGATATTTTCACGCCCACTGCTGCGATAAACACGGTATCCATCTATATCACTTTGCGCCGTAGTCCATTGCAACTTAACTCCCCTGTAAACAGATACTCCTGTAATATGCCGGGGTGGAAAAGAAGGCTGGGTATGCTGAAAGAAGCTGAAGGCGCGAACGGTTGGGGCCGATACTTCACCGAGCGGTCCATTCAAGACCATATAATAAAAGTATTTTTGCATGGGAACGACATCCTGATCGATATAATAAGGATCCGTAGGCGGGATGTCGGCCAGATGAACATAACCGGTATCGTAACTGGTGCTTCGAAAAATACTCAGGGCGGTGATAATGCCTGGATCTTTCAATCGCCATGTGAGCAACAGGCCACCCATGGAATCGGAACTTTGAACATGAAATTGTTGCGGGGTTAAAACGGCACGGAAATTATAGGTTCCTACGAGTGTGGTATCGGAGGTTGAACCTGTGTTCCCATACAAATCTATCGGCAGTGCGTAATAACGATAGATTTGCATAGGTTGAACGAGAGTGTCCATGGCTGCTAAAAAAAGAGTATCGGGTTTAGAGAAAAAGCCGGCGCGTGGATGGATTTGCTGAAAGGGTCCGTGCAGTCCGGTTTGACGAAATACCCGAAATAAAGTGGGATCAGAACCCTCGACTTTTTGAGCGTTCCACTGTATGAAATTCTGCCGGGTACTGCTCTGTGTTTTATAGGTGTGAATAGGAGCGAATTCCGGAGTTTTGGGATAAGATACCGGCTTTGATATGACAGTACTGATGGTTTTGTGATTTCTATCCATTGCTGTAACGCGATATTCGTAGCGCATCCTTGACTGCGCTGTCGTATCGAGGTACATTGTTCCCAATGCCATTCGTATAGTTGGAAGGGTTCCCCAATATGGAATCGAATCCAGAAGGGCGTCCTTTCGGGCTTTTCGCCATATTTCTTCGCTATATGCTGAATTGGGCTCGGGAAGATCAGTCAGAATTCGATGGGCTGCAGTTAATTGCCGGGAGAAGAGTGCTTTTGATTCCGGTCCGGTAACCGTTGCAAGATTAACCCAGGTAGTTTTGCCATATGCTCTTCTTCCTAATTGATAAGAAGTAATTTTTTGAAATGGGATATCATGTCCTAATAGGATATAAATCCCTTTTGCACCCGGATTGGCAATACTTTTTGCAACTTGCGCGAGTCCTTGTGATATCCCGAAAGCTGTGATCCAAGAGATGGAAAGGAACACGATTGATAATTTTTTGGCTGGATGTGTCATTTTTCCTATGTCCATTAGTTCACCGTTATTCAGTTACCACTGCATGTTCCCTGACCGAAGCCAAGGCTTGTGTTTCCACTGCTGTCGAGATGCATCAACGCTTTAAAAGCATACGACTTTGAAAAGGTGATGGCCGGCGGGGTACATAAATCTCCGATACCGACACCTTGCTGGGTCAGGGAGCCAGTAAGTTTGAAACTTCCACAACCATCCAGGTTAAAGGTGCTTGAGCTGGATTGGTACGTACCTGTAAATCCTAATTCGACGGTGGCATCAGCATCCAGAGACGTACAGGTGATGGCATTCATATACAGATAAGCATGAATGAATGCTAAAGCACCGATTCCGAATTCCGAACCTCCTTCATTAAAACCTTTCCATGCCCGGATATCACCGCCCGCGTCAACTCCAAATCCCACACTCGCAATTCCCATATTCACATCAATATTTGGAATCAGGACCGGGATTTGCAGAGCCCCGGAGAACAGGAAACCGCTTATGTTCTTTTCGAATGATGCCGGCAGATTTTTGTTATAGGAACTGGCTGCAAATTTTTCTCTCACGGATGAAGTCATTACCGGGTAATCTCCAAAAAGCATAGCCGCGTTGGCCGGGCCGATCCCCGGAATTTTCAGCGTTCCCCCGGCAATGAAATACCAGCCCCGGCTGTCTACGAGGCTTTCCGCTTGTCCGTCCAGTGCCATACCCCCCAAATCTTTATGTATGTCGAGTGTGCCAATTAAACGTTTGTTTTTGAATTCATACGTCCACGACATATTGCCGAAAGGCGTATTCACATTTTTGATACCGAGATGCTGTTCGTCGGCTTCAATTTCCCCTTTAACAGTGAAGGCCATCCGGTTTTGATCCTGTTTAACACCTTTGGTCCCTGTCAGATCCCCTGCAAACCTGAAATAATCCCAGGAATCCGATTTTACAGCCATTCTGCCTTCAACTTTATCCAGATAGGTATTTGCGCCACCAATATTCAGCGTTTGCCAGGTATTTCTGATGGGCGGCTTTTCGACGATGATGGAAGTTGAGTCGGTGGTATGATATAACCAGACTACCAAAGGTTTGGGTTGAAACAAAGGCACTCCGTTTTGCATTTCGGAAAGGGTTCCTTTTGCCCGAAAACCGCGGGCATCAAGCATTTGAGTAGCCGATTCCATCGCATTCATCCCGAATGTGGCTACGATTCCTTGCGAATGCAATGCAAATTGGAGTGGAAGGACCTTGAGCCTGATTTGATTATTCTCTTTGGTATAATGAATAGCTCCATCCAAAGACAGGTCGGGAATATCATAACTGAGCCCGGTAATCTCTACAAATCCAGGATCCGGATAATAACTTATCGTGTTGGGTTTAAGAATTCCAACTTTATGTATTCTCAATGTTTTTTGGTTGAATGAAGGTGTGAACGTAGGATCACTTTTGCTGTAGAGAGAGAATGATTCAATAAATACACTGTCTCCTTTAGCCATACCCGGAAGTCCACCGAAAGAAGCAACATGCGAGGCCACATTGGAAACAGATAGAAACCACTCCGGTCCGGAAGACTTCGTTGCATCGTATCCCAGGACTGGATCGCCGTCGACTTTAAGTGGTACAATGCCGCCAAGACTCAAAGATTTAAAATCAAATTTTTCATTGAGCAGACTGGTTGGGGTGATTTGTAAATTGGTCACGGGAATATCGACCAGGTTCGTATTCAGGATTCCCTTTGTGACATTCAGATAGCCAGAAAAAGTCCAGTTGCTGGTTTCCAAAACCCAATTATCCAGCTTTACCGACAACTTTTCAGAACCATTTATCGGTTTAATTGTTTTATCCGAAGGCCGTAACACTATCTGGCCAATATCAAGATTGAGATCCGAAGGTGTTATATTTTGCAGTGCCGTGTGAATGTGAGTGTGGAGTGAAAGAGAATCTCCACGGATGAAAGATTGGGAAGGATCGGCATCCGCTTTATAGTTGAAAAAGGTAAAATGGAGAGGTCCGCCGGATGAGTCGGCAACCTGGTAGCCGGAAGAAACGGCTCCGGGATCTTTTCCGGAAGCCAGGATGACGGGTACTTTCATTGACGAACTGTTGGGTATTTTTAAAAAGAAACCATGTTCGTCCATTGAATTAATATTGGTCTGCGGGACGGAAAATGAACTTTTTCCTATCCAGACTTTTCCCATTATCACTCCAAGGCCGCTGCCGTCGTCGGCCAGTTCAATACCGATTTTTTTATCCCTGATTTGTCCGTTAAATACCTTATAAAGAGCCAGGTTTAAGGTATTGTTATCTGTCTTGAGTGGTAAATCAGCCGGTTTTGCAACTGGGACATCTTTTCCAAAAATCTTACTGGTTTGTGTGCCCGGAACGATGGCAAGATCTTGAAAGGTTAAATCCTCCTGTTTATTAACCGTAAAGATGTTGTTACCGAGCGAATCCAGTTTTTCAAAAGAACCACTGATTTTGACCTGTCCACCGCTTTGGGTGAGTTTATCCACCGAAATCGGGAATCCCATCAGCTTGCTGATGTCCATGTCGGCGAATACACTGAGGTTGAAATTTACCCCTTTTAACCCGTTCCCGGGCACATTGAGTGTCTTTTGTGCCCCGACATAGTTTGATTGAGATTTTGAAGCTTTGTAGAGATGGCTTCCGATAGGTACGTTGTTAAGCTGGAAGGTTCCATCCTGGGCCGTCGTATCCTGGATGGTAATGCCGCTTGAATTAACCACCCTGATAACAGCATTTGCAACCGGCTGATTCTGTTTTCCCACCGTTATTTTACCTGAAAGAAAAGAAGCTTGTTTCAGATTTACTGTCACATCAGTCCAGTCTTTAGAATCTTTTACTTTAGCCGATATTTGGCCGGTTTCGTAGAATTTGCCGGATGGAGCGGATGCCGTGATAACGAAATTTTCGTCAGCGTTGGTGAAGACGAGATCGGCCACACCTTGTGAGTTAGATGTCAATTGCCCGATGGATTTACCCGAAGGTGTTTCCACTTTTACCTTCGCCGATGCAATAGGAATTATCGTTCCGGATTTGTTTTTTCCCCGAACAATGATTCTTAGCCTTTTCTCTTTTCGTTTAAGGACAATTGTCGTGTCTTTTAGCCCGGATGTTAAATTAATCGGGACCGTTTCCTTAAAATATGAAGGATCGAAAGGTGTCGGATCCACAATAAGGATAACCTTGCCCTGTGGCGCCGGAACTTTAAATTTTGCCGGTAACCGTTTATGGGTCTTAAAATCGATAATCATGGGAGCGATGGCTTTTACTGAGGCTCCAAACAGTACGGAAACCTGGGCCGAAACGCCGTTTCCTTCTTCATTAACGACTTTCCCGGTTATTAAAGAATTGGGTTTCAGGAAGATGTCGTTAACCCATTGCTGTCCGGGTTTTAATTTAGGAATGGGTATAGCACGGATATGAAATCCTTGTTTTTGAATGATCAGGGTTCGGTGCTGATAAGTAACTTCATTACCCTTTAACAGAACAGGAAGCTCATTGAAGACGAAAAAGCCCATATCCGGATACCACTGGCTGAGCATTTGTCGTTCAAATTTCCCGGTTGAAGCATTATACAATTGCACCTTAACTCCTCCTAATCCAGGTAACTTGGAACCCTGGTATTTTATATGCCCGGCGATACGTGGGTAGATCGGCGAAGTATGGATTGTCTGGTTGGTATTTACATATTTATATTCGTCACTGTAAACAGCATGATCATTGGGATATTTGAATTTCGACATGACGGAACCGACGTAATTTAAGGCTCCTTTTGTCGTGTCGTTACGGGTGAAAATCCAATAATATTCATTCCAGCTGCTGCATTTTACCAGGCGATTAAACACAGCTTGTCCCTTATTGTTGGTGATTTTCTTTGCTACGATTTCCATTTCTTCCCTGGGCCAACGTGGAATCATGGTTTTTAAAGGATCTCCGGGATTTCGATTTATGGGCGATCCTTCATTATCAGGAATTTGATGATAATATTTTTTGGCCCAGCTTTTTAAACGCATGATGTAAACTGTCATTCCGGCCAGGTTTGTTCCCCCGCCTATGTATTGAACATGGTTTTCAGGTGATTTTACCGTTACGGTAAGCTGGTAACTGCGAACATAAGCGACCATTTGGCCGGCATTTTGACTTTCCATCGGTTGTACGATGATGTCCTTTGACGGACTTGTATAATGCGAATCTTCAACAACCAGCCGGGCTACGCGATAAAGATCACCTGAGATGCTATAAGAAAATTCTCCGCCGCCGCCGCCAATGCGATAATTTTTTTTCACAAGTCCCATTTTCCGACTATTGAAAAAGGAAATGGAAAAATGTCCGCTGCCATCGGATGAGCCGGTTCCCAGTATCTTTCCCGATTCTGGATATTGAACAGGATTCAATTGATTGCCGGGAATAACAATGCTGGCCGGATGTCCTTTATAAGCTTCGGGAAAAGCATTACCGGAAAATTCTTTTGTTTTCAAAACATAAGCCATGACCAGTTTTAGTTTCCGGTTCTTCAATGGCCAAACAGTATATTCTCCGGGTTTGGCAAATTCATACATTAGTGTACCACTAACCGAAGAGGATTGCATGAAAGAGGGATGGAATGTGTATTGAGGTTCCGGCTTGTAAATGAAGGCCTGCATATTGCTGGTGCGAAGAATTTTACCGGTTTTGGAGTCGGTTACCTGGATTTCCCAGGCATATTTATCTCCGGATATAAATTTAACCGGCAATGTTGGCGAGTCCTCTGTTCGGTTGATATCCAGCTGTTTTTGGTAAACCGGTGTCTGTGTCTGAAATGCTTTTGATGTGGGCTGACGGGGGGCGACCGGAACAACGACTAATTTCAAAAAGGCCGTTTCATTTTTATAGGGAGCGTATTTCCATGAAAATTCTGGCCGGTTTGATTTAATAGTAGAATTATTGGCTGGTTTGGAAAGCTTGGGCCCAAGACGTGGTAATCTGATTGTAACCATGGGCTTTCGATATGTAAATGTAAATATCTGGCTTCTCCCCTGGTTTTGGGTAGGTGGAAAACCGTTTTGATCGAGTACCTGAACCTGCCATGCATAGGTTTCCCCGTCTTTCATGGGCAGTGCATCGATAGGATATACAAGATTACTGGACGTAATATTCGACTGTTGAAATTGAGGAACATTCGCAGAAAGAGCTTTCGACGGCAGTTGTCCCGGCAGCAATTCAACGACTTTTAAAGAGTATAGCGCCTGGTAAGAAGGGTGTGCGAAGATGGGCGTCCATTGGAAGACCGGATACGTATTTTGTGTTATGAGATCGCCATTGGCCGGTGAAATAAGTTGTGGCGGTTCGGGATAGACAATCGTAAAATTGGCGCAGTTATTTCCAGATACGGTTATTCCGTCAGCATTATTGATATTTACACAAACGGTATACTGGCCTTCGGGAATGCGTCCGCTCTGCTCGATCTTATTCTTAAAATCTTTATCCGGATAATCAGCTCCCCTGAATTTGACCAGCTTGGTATTATCGACGACCGTCATGGCCTGATTCAGTACGAGTGAATTACTCACACTATGAAATACCTCGTCCTTTCCTGTCTTGAAAATTTTGACATCAAGAAAAACGGTATAATTCAGACGATCTCCGTTGAAAGTGACAACCAGGGAACCGAGTGCACTGGGATTCGTTTCCCAATCGCTGGTATAAGGCGAAGGATAGGGATTGATATTTAACGTTCCGGAAATAAACTGGGCGTTTACTTTAGAAACGGAAAGACATAGAATAACAGAACCCAGCAACAATATCGGGAGTAACTTTTTCATAATATGTTACTAATTGTGTAGTGGAATGGCGTCGAAAGTTCCGGAAGCAGAAATAGTTTTGGAACGGTCCCTGTTGGCGAATATACATTTGATCGATCCGGTTACGCGGTTCGAAGAGATCGTTTTGAATGAGATTTGTCCGGATACGGATGCATATTCCGTTGGCTGCTTTTGGGAACCAAAGAGCGCTCCCGCCTGGAAACCATTTATAGAATATGTACCTGGCTTGAGTTCCTTACTTATATAGTAGGGAGTCATCCTGTAACCATCTGCATTCACGAGAATTACAGTAATCTGTTTCGGATTGCCATCCATTGCCGGATTGTTTTCTACCTGGAATCTTGCATTTACTCCCCTAAAAGCCATTTTAACTGAACCGGATAAAGTGATATCAAACGTCGTTTTCGGTTGCGTTTCGGCGTTTTTAGTTCCGCATGAAAATCCATAGGTCAAAAAAATCAGGGGAATGCAAACGTAGGTGAACGACAGGGATTTTCGATTTTTGTTACCCTTCATAATTTCCGTCCATTTCCGATTTTATAAGTAGAACAAGCGTGTTTTATTGCTCTCAGGTTATTGAGCCTCATTTCAAGCTATTTATTGAATAGCATCGGTACAATCCCATATATGGGGGATATTTTGTTTTAAAATTATTAGAGGCGCAGGGGCAGGGAATTATACGATGTGATTGCGGAGGGCTTTGGCTACGGCTTCAGATTTAGAATGCACGTGGAGCTTTTCGTATATGTTTTTGATATGAGTTCTGACCGTTTCCACACTGATAGTCAGTTCATCCGCTACCATTTTGTAACTGAATCCCCGAACCAGCGATTCCAGGATTTCAATCTCCCGGTTGGTCAGGTTGTAGTTTTTATTTGTCGGAGCGGTATTTTGAAACAGTTTAAGTACTTTTTTCGCTATGGTCGGGTTGATGGGAGCACCGCCGGCATGTGCAATCCGGATAGCTTCCATCAATGCTTCAAGGGGCATTTTTTTTAATAAATAACCAGATGCACCGGCACTTAGTGAATTGAATATTCGGTCGTTGTCTTCATACACGGTGAGCATCAGAATGGCAAGATCCGGGTATTGGGATTTTAACCGTCGGACTCCTTCAATTCCGGACATTCCCCGCAAGCCGATGTCCATCAATATGACATCCGGCAACGGTGGTTTTATGTTGGCCAGCAATTCTTCACAGGAAGAATAATTTGCCATGAGGTCGAAATGATCTGTGGAAAGAATTAGTTCGGAAATACCATCTCTTATGGAATCATCATCCTCAACAATAGTAACGGTAATTGGATTATTAGCAGAATCCGGCATCGTGTATTCCGGTTGATTTGAAATAGAAATCCTTTAGTTGATAGTAACAGTATAGGATAAAAAATCTTTTCAGGTAATCCCCTTTTTATGGGAAGAGGGAGCAAAATTGGGATGTTTATTTTATTGTTGAAACTGGTACTGTTAATGTTATTCGTGTTCCCTGATCCGGGACGCTTTCAATCCGGATATCCCCATGTATGGAAGACGCTCTCTTGTTTAGATTTCCCAGGCCATTGCCCCTTGTGACCATTGACGGGAAAAACCCGGTGCCGTTGTCTTCAATGGTAATAATAATATCGCTATTTAATTTGAAGTGTATCAGTACATAATCTGCCTTTGAGTGCTTTAATACATTATTTATCATCTCTTTGAATATGAGTAACAAATTACGGCGTATCTCCAGAGGTAACGTAATCCGATCTGGGTTTTTTGGTAGTTTTAACTCAGCTTTTATGCCTTTTGCTTCCAACAGCGAAACAGCAAATTCCTGCATACGCAAAATGGCATCTTCAAACGTATCGTTATCGGCATTAATAGACCAAACGATGTCGTCCATCGAATCAATTAGGTTTCTGGAGATATTTTCTATTCGCTGAAGGAGGTTCGCAGCATGGGCCGGCGATTTATGGATTTGCCGGCGGGCGAGTTCGCTGAATATCGATATACTGGAGAGACTTGAACCAACATCATCATGTAAGTCGGAAGCAATCGTATCGCGTATGTCTCTAATCTTTAGTAATTGATTAAAACGAATGCGATATATCGTAACAATGATGAACGAAATGACTGAAATTAAAATAACAGCCAATAGTGCCTGGAACCAGATCTTTTTCCACAATGGTGTTGCTATTATGAAAGATGCCGATGCAGGGGCCACGGACCATTTTCCATCCTGGTTTCGGGCTCTGACTTTAAAAGTATATTTTCCGGGCGGGATTTTGATATAATTAACGTAATTGCGGGAAGTTATTGCCGACCAATTTGTTTCAAGTCCTTCTAATTTATATTGATATCTTACTTTATTGGTATTTCCGAATCCTATTCCTGCAAATTCAAACGTTAACGAACGTTGATAATAATTAAAGTTGAAAACCTTTTTCCAGGATGATTGGGTTGGGGATGTCTCTTTTGGAGTATTGAAAGGAACAGGTAAAATAACATCCCTTTTTGTCTGGACTGGAAAGACTCCGTTTATAAACTGAATATTCTTAATGAATACCTGGGGCGCAACGTCTGGATAACGTGTTTTTTTAGTCTCAAAACTGGTGATTTCATTATTTGATCCAAACCATAATTTGCCGGCTCCATCAATCGCGGAACTAAGAATTTCACCACCGGTGATCCCCTCAGAAGCATCAAAGGTTTTCCACGTTTTGCCATCGAACATGCATAATCCTTTCGCGGTACCAAACCAATGATTTCCGTCATCGTCTTCAACAACTGTTGAAACCCAATTGCTGGGTAGGCCGTCATTTACATTATACTGTTGAATCGTACCATTTTGACAACGGAAAACTCCTTTATATCGGGTTGCTATCCATAAAACCCCTTCATGATCGCAGTATAAATAGCGGATATTCGGATCGGTAAGGCCATGAGCCGGTCCAAATGAAATTACTGAGTCGCGGGTTACTTCAAACAAACCATGAGCCCAGGTTGCCACCCAAAGGTTTTTCTGTTTATCTATCAACAAATCACGGATCGTTTTTCCGGGAAGAACACTATTATTGATTTTTCGGAACTGCAATGGTTCCGATTTGGATACAGTCCCAGAGAAATTATAAAGCCTGTCATTTTTTAAAGCAGTTAAGCCTGAACTGGTTCCAAGCCAGCATATACCATCATCGGTCTGTACTATATCGGAGACAGTATTATCTATCAATCCGTCTTTGGTAGAAATTCTTGCGATATTAGCACCTTTTATTTGAAATAATCCTCTATATGTTCCTAAAAAGTGAATTTTTCCGGTTTTGTTAAATGTTATTTCAAGTATTTCCTTGTGGGGTATCGTTCTGTCTAATCTGAAGGGTTCGAGATGATTATTTTCCAGTATAAATAATCCGTCATTGCTGGATACCCAAACACGTCCTTTTGGACCGGTTGTTAATTTTATAAGATGTTCGAAATGGGTATCGATTCTTGCAAAAGTATATTTCAAATTTGGCAGTTCATTTAATCCGTTATGCGTACCAATCCAGATATTACCCTCCCGATCCTGGAGCAAGGAAGTTATGTAATTATCGCACAATCCCGATTTTTTGTTATAGAGAAGAGATTGTTTTCCATCGTAACGTATTAGTCCTTTTGACGTGCCAATCCATATATTTCCATCATAGCTTTCAATAATGTCGTTGATGGTGGCCGAAACAGGGTGTCCGTTTATCATGAATGGTTTTATTCCGGTGCTGCTATAAGTATAAAGTTCACCGGAGGTTCCAATCCATAGTCGATTTTTAGTATCTGTGAATAGTTTAGTTATTGCTTTTTCAGGAAAAATAGAATCTGATTTGTAATGATGAAAAGTATTGTCTTTGAATGATGTTAATCCATCAGATGTTCCAAACCAGAGAGTAGAATCCGCGGTTTGGGCTAAGGTAGATATGTACTTTCCCGCGAGGCCATCGTGAGCATCATACTGCCGAATTTCCCACCCACTCTGCTTATTTCGATGCCATTGTGTTATCCCTTTATCCGTACAAAACCAATAATCTGCTTTTTTGTCCTTGAAAATTGTATTTACACTATCCTGGACGAAAAATGGTTTGCCAGAAAGATATTCAACGAGACTGTCGCCGCGATATGGGATCAAAGAAAAAACAGCGATCCCGGATCCGTTGGTGGCAACCGCCATAGTTCGGTTATCTATTGGGAATAAATCGTTAATAGTGCTGTTTTTTAAACCGTTGATGGAAGTGAAATTGGTGAATGTATTTCCGTCGAAAACACTAATACCATCTGTAGTTCCGATCCACAACCTTCCCAGGGAATCCTGAGACAGAGCTCGTACCCAATTTTGCACTAACCCGTTTCGATCGTCATAAACCCTGAAATCATATTTTTGTGCATGACTTCTTAAGGGAAAGCTTAAAATAACGAGGCCGATCAGGATGAAAAATTTTAGCGTACGATTCATGGGTATAGAGGATGGAATTCGTAGTTTTTATTCCTCAATCAATCCGGTGCAGTCGTTGCAATTTATATCGTGCTGATATTTAAGAACCTATTATTAATTAAGAGAAATAGATTATGATTAGCAATATGGATATCTAGCTCTTTTGAACGTAAATGGGATCATTGAAAAGGAATATCCGGAACAAAAATCATAACGCACATCCCATTGAATTTCGGTATATTACCCTGCTATCCAAAATGAAAAAATCAGGTTTACTGAATATGAATTAGTGTATTGTTGTCGTTAAGAGAAGTACTATGCAAAATCTAAAGTCAGACGAATTCGGAAAGGTTGAGGAAACCTGCGATCCTCACGATATTGCATTAAAAAGTTTTTTTCTCGGGCCCAAAGCGGAAAACGCCGATTGGGTGAAGGAATTATTTCTTGATATTTTTGATCAGTGGTTTGAATGGCGGGAATCGTTGTATACGCGGGACGGAAAAGTCATTACTGAACATGATCAACGTCAGACGTTATTTTTAGAAAGAAAACGGCGCTTTAAACAATATTTAAGAACAATCAGTGAACGGTTTCAGAGTGAGGTTCCGAATTTCACTCCACGTTATATCGGTCATATGAATAACGAACTGTCGTTGCCCGGTTTGATGGGCCATGTGATTTCGTTATTACATAATCCGAATAATATTTCGGGAGAAGCTTCCCGGGTGGGCATCGTACTTGAAAACGAGGCTATATCCGATTTGGCTGCAATGGTCGGATTTGACGAAACAAAGTCCAGGGGGCATTTTACTTCCGGTGGGACCGTAGCCAATTTTGAAGGAGCTATTAGGGCTCGATCGAGATTCGCCAGATGGACAGCTCTGGGTGCTTATCTTCGCAAAAACCAGCTCACCGAAATGTCGTTGCTGGAAGCGGCTCAAATGGGATGGCAACGGTATGATGAGTTGCTGAGTCGTTTCGGATTGGACGAAAAAACGATAAATGAATTTCATTACCTGGAAAATAATCCAATAGAAATAGCCGGACAATACCAGGAAATTTTCCAAACAAAATATCGCGGGCCGGTCATTTTGGTCCCAAACAATAAACATTATTCCTGGAAAAAGGCAGCAAGCTTTCTGGGTCTGGGATTAGAGGCGTTTTGGTCTGTAGAACTGAACCAATTCGGGAAAATGTCGGTCGCCGATTTAAGAAATAAGATTGAAAAAGCGAAAGCCGAAAATCGTCCGGTGATGATGGTGGTATCGGTTGCAGGCACTACCGAGATGGGTGATTTCGATCCGATTGATAAGGTGGCGGATTTATTGAATGAATACCGGGAGACACAGGAACTACATATCTGGCATCATGTAGATGCGGCCTATGGAGGTTATTTTTGCAGCCTGCCGAGAATCGAGAGTGAATTTGTGAGCAGGGAATTATTAAATGCGCTGGATGGCATGCGGCTGGCAAATTCGATCACTATCGATCCACATAAACTGGGTTACGTTCCATATTCGTCCGGGGCTTTTATTTGTGCTGATAAACGAGAATATTCTGCCCAGAAAATTGACGCTCCTTATATCAAATTTGATGAAAACAGGGACAAGGGTACCCAAACGCTTGAAGGTTCACGATCGGCGGCTGGAGCCGTTTCCACCTGGCTCACGTCAAAATCGATTGGATTGAATGCCGACGGTTATGGAAGAATCCTTGAGCTCACCATGAAATCGAGGATGAGGTTGCAGCAATTGCTGAAAACAGCGCACCCGATGTTACGTGTAGCACCGTATAGCGAAACCAATGTATTGTGTTTTTGTGTCGCAGCTGACGGAGAAGCCGTTTCGGAGAGTAATCGTAAAACGGAAAAAATTTATGAGCGTTTCTCTTCGGCCAAAAATAATGAATATTTCGTCTCTCAGACGAACCTTAACTGGGATGCGTACAAAGATTATCTCCGGGATTATACTAGTACGTGGAATGCCCAAATAGATACTCAAAAGCTCACATTGATACGGATGGTCCTGATGAATCCTTTTTTTATTACCAAAGAAGGAAATATCGATTATCCTGAAGAGTTTGTCGATTACCTGGTTGATGAAATCAACAATTTATCATGATGTTTGGATGGGAACATGATTAAGATTTATTCCCGAATTGACCCATCAATTGAAATAAAGATGTTGTGTGATTAATCGATACCGGTTTATTATCAATCCGATAGTTTATCTTTTTTCCCTGCCAATTCGTAAACACAGGATGTGCTGCCACTGGCAATATGGCTCACCCGTTTGAGATCCGCTTCCAGGATTTTTTCAAAAAATAATGCTTCCAATTTACAGGGAAGCCGGGTCTCTTTGATAGTTTCCGTAAAAGGACAATTACATTCCTGTATTTTAACCTGATTGTCAGTCAGCTCAATTTCAGGCATGAAACCCTGTTCTTCAAGAATGTTTTCGAGGATTTTTATCTGGTTATTAATGGATTGATCTTCAGACATAGCAATGCGATGCCGGATTTCTTTATATCGGATATCCCAATAATGGGTAAAGAATTCAGAAATCAGGGAATCATGGCCGGTAAATTTTAAATAGTGCAACAGTTCACGAAGAATCTTGTCGTCGTTTGAAGGAAATAATTTGTGTCCATCTTCGGTTAAAGTATATACCAATTGGGGACGGCCTCGGCCTTCTCTGCGCCGGTTGCTTGTCAGATAGCCGTCTTTCTCAAGGACGGTGAAATGTTCACGTAACGTGGTTTTGGCCAATTCGGTAATATTGACAGCTTCATTTAGCGTCAAATGGCCTCTTTTCTTAATAAGCTCAAGTAAATGTCGCTGTGAATCAGATCCCTTAAACATCATATAACAAGTAATTAGTTACATAGCTTTTTTATAAAGTAGAAATAATTTGAACCAAAATACATTTTTAACGGATAAAACCGATTTTATATTTTATATTAATCCTGAAAATATTATATTGGATTCACCATAGAAGAAAATGAAAAATTGAAATTAGGAGACAGAAAATGGCTGAATCTATAGTCGGTGATTTGGATGTCAGGATAATACCTCCGGTAGCGAAACATCCAACCATATTTAAAAAATTTGATGATTTAAAAGCCGGAGAAGCGTTTATTTTAGTAAATGATCACGATCCAAAACCGTTGTATTACCAATTTGCGGCAGAGCGAGATGGAGAATTTTCCTGGGAATATCTGGAAAAAGGTCCTGAAGTTTTCCGGGTTAAAATTGGTAAAACAAGTGAATTTGAAACGGAAGGGGATCGTACCATTCCCGAGCATCATTGCGGAAAATGCTAATCTTAACTCCCGATCTTACAAAGAAGGCGAAAAAGTAATCCCACAATTTGGCCTGATCCTGGAAATGGATCAGGCCTGCTGTTTTTATGGATAAGGTTGAAATAAATCCTAAGTTGATTGCTCACCGGCTCAAACTGGTTCTCGATCCGGAAGTCGGATTAAACATCGTGGATCTCGGGTTGATTTACGATATTCAGTGTGAGAATGGAAATGTTTCGGTAAAAGTGACTATGACGACCATGGGCTGTCCGATGACGCGGTATATCCGAATGAGTATTGAAAATGTTTTGTCGAAGATAAATGGAGTAGATAATACCGACATTGAATTGGTATGGTCACCTACATGGTCACCGAAGATGATAACTCCCGGCATTTTTCCACACAGATAACAATATTCAGGGTGAAAATTCCTCAATGTCCAAATATATAATGAAGCGTCGATTGAATATTTTCATGTTGCCATTCCTGTTGTTGGGACTGGCAGCCCTGGTAACCGGCGTTTGCGGTGGTCTGATTAGGATGGGATTACTGGTTCCTGCGCATATTGCCATGCTTGCCGCTTATCACGGTCCGTTGATGGTTGGCGGATTCCTCGGAACACTCATAACACTTGAGCGGGCTGTCGCCCTCGAAAAGAAATTCGTATATATCTTGCCTTTACTTACCGGTTTGGGCGCTTTACTGTTCTGGCTTTGGGTGAATCCGTTTATAGGGTTAAACATGATATTACTTTCGAGCTTTGGGTTTATACTTGTTTATATTTACCTGATTTATCGTCAGCCGTCTATCCACATGATTGTTATGGGATTGGGGGCCCTGCTTTGGTTCCTGGGCAATGGGTTGTGGAGAGATGGGGTGCCTTTCGGTTACGTGGCCGATTTTTGGGCCGGTTTTCTAATCCTGACCGTTGTTGGTGAGCGAATTGAACTGAGCCGATTTGTTTTGCAGGAAAAAACGAAGCGAATTTGGATTGTAATAATTGCTTCATCCTATGTTTTCGGACTGATACTCTCCTTGTATTGGCTGCAAACGGGTATTTATATGGCCGCACTTTCCCTGTTTCTGATGGGAATATGGCTTTTGAAGTATGATTTGGCAAAGGTTACTATCAAATCTGAGGGGCTAACAAGGTTTATGGCTGCGTGCCTGCTTACCGGTTATGTATGGCTGATGTTAAGCAGCGGATTCATGATTATTTACTTATACAATCCAATGCATCTGGTCTATGATGCCATGCTGCATTCCATCTTTCTTGGATTTATCTTCAGTATGATATTTGCACACGCTCCGATTATTTTCACGAGTATAACCGGTATCGAAATGGAATATCGGGAAATATTTTATATTCACTACGCTGTTTTGCATGTTTCACTGGTAATACGAATTTTCGGTGATTTGTCCGGTTCTGCCTCTATTCGATTGCTGGGCGGCCTGTTAAATGGTATCGCCATTTTGATATTTTTATTAAACACGGTAATTGCATTCTGGGCGGCAAAGCGGCGAAACACACTGGAGTTGAACAAACAATGAGAGCATTATATATCATTTCAGTCTACATTCACATCCTGTCGGCCATGGTCTGGATTGGCGGAATTTTATTCATGGTATTGGTGGTCGTTCCGGTTCTTAGAAAAAAAGAGATGAAGAGTAGCGCCTCCGTTCTGGTAGAAAAGGTAGGAATACAATTTCGAACGGTAGGATGGATAAGCCTGATTTTATTACTCATCACAGGAATATGTAATCTTGGTTTCAGAGGCTATCACTGGTCAGATTTATGGTCTGGTGCCATCTGGAAAGGGCCGTTCGGACATACACTGGCGATCAAACTGCTGTTTGTCAGTTTGATTTACCTGATAAGCGCTATTCATGATTTTTATATTGGTCCGAAAGCGACCGAGCTTTGGAAAGAGAATCCCGATAATCCTTTAGCTAGGAAATTGAGGAAACAGGCAAGCTGGATCGGGCGTTTAAACCTTTTATTCGGACTGATTGTTGTTTTTGAAGCTGTTCAACTCGTCAGGGGAACCATTTGACAATGAACAGTTATCAATGATCAGTAAACAGAAAAAATTATGAAATTAAGAAGCAATCACAATCTTATTTCTAAAGTCTCACTATCAATATCAACTCTCTACTAAAACGGATTGAATTTTATCTTCTGGCTGAGCGAGTGGATGATTATTGATTTTCAGGGTAAACAACTTTGCAGGAGGCAGGTTCCTGATTATAAGTTTTTCGTTCAAACAATATTTAGAGACGAGTTCCTTCTCGTACTTGCAGCGAAAATGATTGAAATTCACATATTTATAATAGGTGATAAAAGCGCCATTCTTACAACACTGTAGCTTTTTCTCCCAAATTTTTTTGCTTATCCGGGAAGGCAGGCTCTCATAAGGGACACTCGAAAAGATATAATCATAATAGTAAGGGTTTTCAAATTCCAGGAAATCGAGGTGATGGGTGTGAACATTCGGTATATGACTATATCGTTTTTCAATCAGGTTATGAAACTGTTCATTGATTTCTACGATATCTAATTCGTCATCCGGACGTATGGAACGGATAATTTGTTTCGTTAAGACTCCGGAACCGGGCCCAATTTCCAGAATTTTTACCGGTGCAGCATTTTTCAAATCGAGATGATGGTTTAACAACCTGGTAATGTTGCGTGCTAAATAACGCGAACTCGGGGCGATAGACCCGGTACTGCGCATATCCCTGATAAAGTGTTTTATATATAACAAAATGGTATCGTATTGAATAATATTGAAATAGCAAATCCTCTGCAGTAATTCCGCTACATACTACTATAATCTTGAATAAGATGCTAAAAAAGCAGACAAATTTACCAGTTTAAACCCGGTCAATGTCTTAAAAAAATAATCTAAAATGTGAATTTATTCTGAATTAATTATTCAGTTATAAAGCCGATTCAATATAATTCATATAAATTTAATAAGATGATAGCTGATTACTGTTAAATAACGTTAAACGGTGTAGATTTTCAGTAGATAGTTATGAATCTTAGACAGGATTAATTGTATTTGTTTGTATTGGGATGAAACTTAAGAGATATCCTGTTAAAACGACCACTCCGGTACCAATGGGATTAAGCCAAAGATACTCTACAGCTTTTTCGAAACCATGGGGAACAGAAGCACCGGAATTGAAAATATGGGACAGATATAATCCGAATTGACCGGAAACCGGATTGTGATAAATGGAATCGACAAAATAGACGACAATCATGCCGGTGATGAGTCCGATAAAGGCGCTTCGGCCATTGGCTCTTTTAACCCACAATAATAAAATGAACACACCCAGGATGGAACCGTAGAAATAACTGCCAATCTGGTTAACTAATTCTATGATAGAATTCGTCTCGCCGAGCACAAGGGCTGAACCAGTGGCAATTATCCCCCAAAGGAATGTGGCACCACGCGATGCTTTCAGGTAATGAGTATCCGATCGTTTTACTGTGTGCAGCCTTTGATACCAGTCTATGATTGAACACGTGGATAAAGCATTGAGGGAGCTGTCGATACTCGATAATGCAGCAGCGAAATATAGCCGCTATAATTAAGCCAATCATACCTGTTGGCATACTGTTTAATATGAAATATGGAAAAATATAATTGGTGTCGTTAAGTTTAGATTTCTCGATGGTATCCAGGCGCTGAAGTTCCTCCGAACGTACTTTATTGATTTGGTGATCAAGCTGCTTGAAATGTGCTTTATCAGCAGCGTTCCCTGGATGTTTGATAAGCTGCAAAGCGATGGCTTTCCGTTCGGCGTGCAGGTTGTCGAAGGATTGCCTTAACAATTCGCCGCTTATTTGCTGAGATGAAGTAGCCCCGGCGGTGTTGGCATCGCGAAAAGTGATGGGCGACGGACTGAAGATATAAAATACATAGAGCATCACGCCGAGCAGCAGTACGATAAACTGCATAGGCACTTTTGCAAAAGCCGTCATAAGCAGCGAGCCGCGGGCATCGGATAATGATTTAGCCGTTAAATAGCGCTGGACTTGCGTCTGATCACTTCCGAAATAGGACAGCATCAGGAACAGGCTGGCAATCACGCCACTCCAGATATTGTATTTTTCTCCCAAACTGAAATGAAAATCAATGGCTTTGAGCTTATTCAGTGTTCCGGCAAGGTAAAGTGCATCCGTAAAATGAACCTGTTTGGGCAGGCTCCAGATGATGAAGCCGAAGCTGAACAGTAAGCCGAAAATCATTACGCTCATTTGCTTGACATCCGTCCGGATAACCCCCGAAATACCACCCAAAGATGTGTAAATCGTGGCTGTCAATCCAATGATTAAGATTGTTATGTGTAAAGGCAGGTTCAGCATGAGCGCCAACACGTAAGCAGGGGCGGCAATGACCGTTCCCAGGGCCAGTCCGCGAGACAAAAGAAACAGAAAACTGGTCAATAATCGGGTGTGTAATCCAAATCGCTCTTCCAGTACTTCATAGGCGCTGAAATTTTTTAACCGGTTATAAAAAGGCACCAGAGTTACACAAAGTATTATCATGGCGAAGGGAATGGCCAGGTAAACCTGAACAAACCGCATATCTTCGGTGAACGCCTGCCCGGTTGTTCCGATGAAAGTGATTGCAGAAGCCTGTGTCGCCATCACCGAAAGTCCCATAGCCCACCAGGGCATAGAATTGTTCGCTAAAAAGTATCCTTTGATATCCTGGCTTTCCGAGCCGCTTCGTGCACCGTCCCAAACGGTGTATCCCAGAAAAGCCAGCAAGACAATCCAGTCGATGATGCCCATAATTTGCCGTCAGGGTTTGTTATAAATCATGGTGAAGACGGCCATGGCCAGGATATAAAATATCCCTGTCAGGAAGACAGCAATGTAGATCTTTTTCCAGTTAGCCCTCTTTTTTTTGGGGCCATTATTCTTATCCGGCATAAGAGAATCCTGTCAAACAAATTAATGATAGTGTTCAGCCTCAAATTACATAATTATCATTTGGTTGCAAGTTCGGCACGAAGATTTTAATCCAAAAATTATTCCCGGCTATGATTTTTTTAGTGTGTCCAGAAGATGAAATGCCGTTGGTCCGAACTGAAATAAGACATCAAGCAGACTGCAATAAGGAACAAATCCTTTAAAATGCTGATGGTAAACAGGATGGTTGAATTCAATTTCCATTTTGTGACTGGCCTGCCTCATATAATGCCGGCTGTCATGTTCCTGGCAGACGACATCGGCATTCAGGTTTCGGGCAAATAAATCGGGATTCGGATCGTATTCCGGAATCTCACTGGACCACTCCGCTTTTGGTTCAATATAAAGATAGGTGAACAGCCGGTCCCGAAAATATTTGTTAAAGTCTAATAAATATTCATAATCCCGGGCCTTGTTGAAATCGGCGGTGATTTCCGGCTCGTAAAAATCAAAATAAATACTGTTACGATAATTAAAACGAAGAGCCCTGAGAATAGAAGTGATCCAGTCTTCGGAATGATCGATACGGACTTCCGGCAGCGATTGGTCCCGATCTTCTGTTTTTATAGGAATATTGATCCATTGGAAGCCTTCCGGAGTTCGTATTTTCGCACGATGAAGACGGCTTTTTCGGGAAAATTTCATCGAATCCAGCAAAACAACACGGTCCGATTGCATCATGATGGCCAGATCATGCAAATCGGGAGTCAAAGCCGGTGTCAATAGTGCGAGTTTCATAAAAAAATAGAATATATATCCGGATTGAAATGAAAGATAGTATTTCTCTGTTTAGATTCAGAAGACAGTTTATATAGCCGTATTCGATAATTTAGTGATTAATGTTGTTGGCCATGCATAGTATCCTTATTTTTGGGATTCATTTAAATCAATCGTAATTAAATTCTCTTCAATAGAATGTCTGATACTGTACGTGTTCGTTTTGCACCATCACCAACCGGTTTGTTACACATAGGCGGATTACGCACCGCTTTGTATAATTTTCTTTATGCCCGTCACCATGGCGGTGTCTTCATCCTTCGCATTGAAGACACGGATCAGAACAGGTATGTTGAAGGCGCCGAAGAGGATATTATCCGTTCTCTGAAATGGGCCGGAATGGATTACGACGAAGGCCCGGGCAAACCCGGGAAAGTGGGACCGTATCGTCAAAGCGAGCGCTCCGATATCTATAAAATCTACTCGGATAAACTGATCGAACAGGGGCAGGCGTATTATGCTTTCGATACCGAGGAAGAAATCAACGATATGCGCGAGCGGTTGCAAAAATCGGGAAATCCTTCTCCGAAATATGATGCCATCACCCGTATGTCGATGAAAAACAGCCTGACGCTTCCCAAAGATGAAGTGGAAAGCCGTTTAGCGTCAGGTGAAGCGTTTGTGGTCCGCCTGAAAGTTCCTCGCCGTGAGACCATTCGTTTTGAAGATGAAATTCGCGGTTTCGTTTCGTTTGAAAGTCACGGCCTGGACGACCAGGTATTATTAAAATCGGACGGCCTGCCGACATATCACCTCGCAAATGTGGTGGACGATCACATGATGGGTGTTACTCATGTTATCCGCGGTGAAGAATGGCTCAGCAGTGCTCCGAAACACATTTTATTATATCAATATCTGGGCTGGGAAATGCCGAAAATGGCGCATTTGCCCTTAATAATGTCTCCGACCGGTGGAAAATTATCGAAACGTAATGCCGACAAACTGGGAATACCGGTGAATGTACGTGATTATATCAATCTGCAATATGAGTCGGAAGCATTAGTGAATTTCCTGGCATATCTGGGCTGGAGCCCGGGCGATAACCGGGAAGTGATGGGCATGGAAGAATTAACCAGCGAGTTCAGCCTGGAACGTGTAAGCAAAAGCGGGGCGGTATTCAATCCGAAGAAGCTGTTATGGTATAACGAACAATATCTTCGTGCAAAACCGGATGAGTCACTGGTTGATCAGGTCCGTGAGATCGCTAAAACGCATGGATATACCGGTTATTCAGATGAGTATTTGAAAACGGTTATCAGCCTGATGAAAGATAGGGCTCAATTAGTAGAAGAATTTGTGACACAGGCTCCGTATTTCTTTGAACGGCCCAAAGCGTACGACGAAAAGACAGTCAGAAAAGCATGGAAAGAGAATAGCGGGAAACTGGTTTTAGCCTATAAAAAAGCATTACGTGATATGGATCCCGGTTTGTGGAATGGTCCGGAACTCAAGGAAGTGTTAAAAAAGATATTGGAAGAGAAGGAAGTCGGTTTTGGCAAATTAGCCCAGCCTACACGCCTGGCCGTGAGCGGCATGGGATTCGGTCCTGAATTATTCGATATGATGGAGCTTCTCGGCCGGGAAGAGACACTGGAGCGTCTGCAGAAAGCCGTTGATGAATTAGGTTAAACGGCCACTTTTTCAGATTTTCTGAAAGTGAATTTTGAATTTTCAGGAAACCCGTTTATTTAATACTATTTATCAGAAGATTTCCTCGTCAGTCCGGGGTGTTTAATTTCAAACAAGAGAGAACATGCGAAAAGAGTGGCTTGGTATATCAGCGATAGGGCTTTTTGTTTTGATCATGCTCATCGTTCGCACGAATAATGCTGTCGGACAAAATTCTCCGGTCAGTGACAGTGTAACGGTTGAGAAGCCGGTAGATCATCCATCTGTTCAGAAAAAAAAGCCCGGGGATCTGTTGTCGAAAATACCGAAAGCATCATGGACGAGCATCATCCCGCCGCTCGTCGCTATCGCCATAGCGTTGTTGTTCCGGCAAGTCCTCATCGCTTTGTTTTTAAGTATCTGGGTAGGTGCTATTTTAGTAAAAGGGAGTTCACTAATTGGAATATTCACCGGTTTTTTTTCTACGATCACCGATTATATCGTCCCGGCCATCGCCGATGCCAGTCACGTCAGCATCATTCTCTTCAGTTTATTGATTGGAGGGATGATCGGCATCATTTCGGAAAATGGCGGTACCAAAGGAATCATAGATGTGATGACCCGTTACGTCAAGAACCGGCGCGGCGGACAAATCATGACAGCCTTTCTCGGGTTTATCGTTTTTTTTGATGACTACGCCAATACCATGATTGTGGGAAATACGATGCGTCCGCTTACGGATAAACTGCGCATCAGCCGGGCTAAACTGGCTTACCTGGTCGATTCAACGGCGGCCCCGGTAGCAACGATTGCTTTAGTCAGTACCTGGATAGGAGCGATGGTAGCCTATATCGCGGATGCGGAAGCCGCCATGCCAACCTATCACGAGGCAGCCTATTTGGTATTCGTTAATTCCCTTCCTTATAACTTTTATGCTTTTTTGACAGTCATTTTCGTGTTGGTCATTGCCTTCTCCGGCCGTGATTTCGGTCCGATGCTGAAATCACGCATCGACTTGCTGAACGCGAAGCATGATCCTTCACTGGACAAGTACAATTTGTGGAAGAAGGAGATTGAAGAACAAGAGGTTAGCGGGATAAAATCGCATTTTTTGAATGCCGCTATCCCTATTATCATTTTGGTCGTTGGTACCATTGCCGGCTTATTCATTTCCGGTAAAGGTTCATCGATCCAGGAAATCATTTCTTCAGCGGATTCCTATGCCGCATTGTTATGGGGATCTCTTTTGGCAGTGGTTGTGGCATCAGTCATGACCGTCGGGCAAAAATTGCTCAGCATTGAGAAAACACTGGAATCGATGATGAAGGGTATGCATATGATGTTTGATGGCCTGGTGATCCTGGTTTTAGCCTGGGCGTTGAGCGCCATAACTAAGGATTTGCATACGGCGGATTACCTGGTATCGGTTTTCAATGATACCTTAAATCCATTCTGGATTCCGGTTCTCATCTTTATTTTGTCGGCCCTGACCAGTTTTGCTACCGGTTCGAGTTGGGGAACAATGGGGATTTTAATGCCACTGGTGATTCCTCTTATGTGGAATATTGGGCAACTCAATGGTATAGAATATGCTACAATTCATGAACTGATTTACTCCAGTGTCAGTTCTGTACTGGCTGGTTCCGTATTTGGAGATCATTGTTCACCGATTTCGGATACTACTATTTTAAGTTCCCTGGCGAGTCAGTGTGATCATGTCGAGCACGTTCGCACACAGTTACCTTATGCGATTGTGGTAGGTGGAATAAGTACCATCGCCCTCATCCTGGATGCTGTATTCGAATGGCCGATGTGGATCATTTATCCTGTGGCAATTGCCCTGATAGTGTTCGTGATTTTCAGGTTTGGCAAAACAACCGAGGGAATTTCGGATCAGCTCATAGAAGTTGGAGACGGATTGTAAACCGCTATTTTTAGGGACATGGTGAAAGAAGGAAGACAAACTTTTATTCTGAAATTTATTTTTTCACTGGCGTAAATTTTCAAATAAATACATCATCTGCTCCGAAACGCCATTATTATGGGCACGGTCGTAATATCGTCTTCGAGCTGATTTTTTGGGTAATTTTGTTGAAATATCTGATTCAACAGGAACCGGAACGGTTTCTTCTTCATATCGATAGATGTGCCATTCTTTATCGTAGAATTCCAGGGAAGTCAGATTTTCGATCCAATCGCCGGAGTTAAGATACAGGACGCTTCCATCTTCGTTTTTGTATTCATCGATCCGCGGTTGATGGATATGTCCGCAGATAACGTAATCGTATCCGTTGGCAATAGCCAGATCCGTAGCTGTCTGTTCAAAATCACTGATATATTTTACTGCCGATTTTACACTGTCTTTAATCTTTTTCGATATGGAGATGCGGCCTTTGCCCATTTTTTCAGAAAAGAAGTTGACCACGTGATTCAGAATAATCAATATGTCGTAGCCAATGGCCCCCAGCTTAGCCAGCCATTTAGAATACTGCATCGTTACATCAAAGACGTCACCATGGAAAATCCACGCTTTTTTCCCGTCAATATTCAAAACCAGTTTGTCACGCAATTCGAAATTAGCCAGTTTGAGTTTCGTATATTTTCTTAACAATTCATCATGATTGCCGGTAAGGTAATAAACGGGAATATCGGAAGTAATGAAGTCCAGCAGTTTATTCAACACTTTACGATGTGATTCCGGCCAGTAGTTCTTACGAAATTGCCATATGTCGATGATATCACCGTTTAAAATGAGTTGACCCGGATTGACATTTTCCAGGTAACGCCACAATTCTTCCGCCCGGCAGCCATGGGTGCCAAGGTGAAGGTCCGAGAGGACTACAATATCAATGTTTCTTTTTTCCATATCGCAATATTTTTTTCAAAAGAAAAGGAATTATTGTAAAGCCGTTATTTCTTAAATATTACCTTTTTATTAAGAGGGGCTGTGCAGCAAAGAATTATTAGAGGAACCTGCGGGATAATTATTATTAGGATTCTTGAAAAATATTTGACAAAATTTTTAGGTAAGGCTAAATTCGTGTATGTTGAAACGATATTTAAAGACATACCCGCAGATTCAGGGAATTTCTAAGTAATGAATTTGAATAAACATGTAGATTCGGATCATCATTCACTCGAAGATGTTCATTCATCTATCGATACGATAAGTCAAAAAAATAAATGGCGGCGGTTGTGGGCATTTTTAGGTCCGGCTTACCTTGTCAGTGTTGGCTATATGGATCCTGGAAACTGGGCTACCGATATTGCAGGGGGAAGTCATTTTGCCTATGCCTTGATATGGGTGTTGCTTTTATCGAACATGATGGCTGTTTTGTTGCAATACCTGAGTGCAAAACTGGGTTTGGTACGCGGCCGCGATCTTGCACAGGCTTCTCGGGAAACCTATTCTCCAGCCGTAAATTTCTTCCTGTATATATTAGCTGAAATCGCTATCGCCGCCACCGACTTAGCGGAAGTTTTGGGCATGGCTATCGGATTAAATCTGCTTTTTGGTTTGCCATTGCTCATTGGGGTCTCCATAACCGTACTCGATACATTTTTACTCTTGCTGTTCCAAAAATACGGAATGCGCAAAATGGAGGCTTTTATCGTTGGGCTCATTTCCATTATAGGCATTTCTTTTCTGATCAACTTGATTCTGGCTAAACCTGATATGGGACAGATTGTTACGGGTTTTGTTCCCCATATTCCCTCATCATATGCGTTGTATGTGGCCATAGGTATTATTGGTGCTACCGTTATGCCTCATAATTTGTATCTGCATTCCGCACTGGTTCAGACCCGTAAAATTACTCCTACACGCGCTGGATTAAAATCTGCTATCAAGTATAATCTGGTTGATTCTGTTATCGCTTTGAATCTCGCTTTTTTTGTGAATGCTGCCATTCTGATATTGGCCGCGGCGACATTTTATACTTCCGGGCACTTTAATATTGCGGGTATTCAGGATGCACATCGATTACTCGAACCGCTATTGGGTTCCCACCTGGCACCAATATTATTTGCTATAGCCTTAATTGCTGCCGGACAAAGTTCTACCATTACCGGAACGCTGGCCGGGCAAATTGTGATGGAAGGCTATCTTCATTTACGGATACAACCGTGGGTTCGACGGCTTATCACGCGCTTGCTGGCTATCATTCCAGCCTTTTTGACCATCCTGTATATGGGCCCGCAATCATCGGATTCGTTATTGATTTTGAGCCAGGTCATATTGAGTCTGCAATTAGGCTTTGCCGTCATTCCATTGATTCACTTTGTCAGTGATCGAAAGAAAATGAATGGGGAAGAAATTGGGTTGTGGGTGAAATTAGCTTCATGGGCTACAGCCATTATTATTGTTGCGCTAAATGTGCAACTGGTCATTGAAACATTTACTGACTGGCTCAAAAACTATCATGTTTTATGGTTGCAAATTCCAATTATTTTTATATCCATCGCAGCCGGTATCTTACTGTTGTACATTACATTCCGCCCATTAGTATCGAGGATCAGAAAAATGCGTGAATATGTTGCCAAGACGCCACATATCGATTATGGGAAATCTTTGGATGAGTTGATTACACTGAAGGCCTATCAAAGAATTGCAGTCACCGTTGACTTCTCAGACAGCGATTTGAGAGCTATCAGTAATGCAGTGAGCCAGGGAACCAAAAAAACGGAATATATTCTGATCCATATCGTTGAAACCGCCGGGGCTCTTATTTTGGGCGGAGAAATATCTGATTTTGAAACAGAGCGTGATAAACTCAAACTGGAAGAGTATATTTCTTCGCTTAAAAAGAAGGGACTGAATGTCAGTTACCGGATGGGATATGGAGATCCGAAAAAAGTGGTTCCGGGTTTGGTGGAAAAAGCAGAAGCGGACATGCTTGTTATGGGTGCTCACGGACATCGCAGGGTTAAAGATCTTGTTCTCGGGCAAACCGTCGATACCGTACGCCATAAAGTGAACATTCCGGTATTAATCGTATAATGGATTTGATTTGACAATGGCCGGGTTGATGCAAAAAGAAAAGCTTAAACTGAGTGAATCTCAGGAAGATTATCTCAAACATATATTTTTGTTTGAGGAGTTTGACAGAACGGTCTCGACACAGGCTTTGTCAGATAAAATGAAAGTGCGTCCTGCTTCGGTCACCGGAATGCTCAAAAAACTGGCTGAGTTAAAGCTTGTGCGCCACGAACCTTATCATGGTGTAGCTTTAACTGAGGCCGGCCGTAAAATAGCCCTCGAAATTGTTCGACATCATCGCCTGCTTGAATTGTATTTAACCGAAGCATTGGGTTATTCATGGGATGAAGTTCACGAAGAAGCCGATCGCCTTGAACATGTGATAAGTGAAGATTTCGAGTCGCGCATTGCGGAATTTCTCGGTCATCCCACGCATGATCCACATGGAGATCCCATCCCGACCGCGGAACTCATCTTGCCGCCTTCCGATGATCTTGTTTGCTTAATAGATATCAATGAAAAACAAAGGGGTGTAATTAAAAGAGTTAGAACACAGGATAAGGACCAGCTCAACCTTATGTCGCATTTGAATCTTGTGCTGGAATCGAAAGTGCTGGTTTTAGGAATCGATAAAGGAGAAATCAGGATAGAAGTTGAAAATGAACGTTTTCTCATACCGCCGAGTATCGCTTCTCATGTCTGGTTGTCGGTTCTGTAAGGGTATAAAGACTCAATAACAGGATTTATGCAGATTGTTGCCGACTAAAAATTTATTGGATTTCATCAATAAAAATTGAGGGATTCCAGGCAATCATTATATTATTATTTCAGAATCTTCGACAGCTATCTGAACGTGATCCATTTCGGTACTGTTAATTGTAAGGAATGATATAAACAGAGAGAATTTGATTACCAGTAATGACATACAGTGCAACAGGATACAAAGGCTGATCCGCATATGTGTGGTTGTTACGGGTATGTTGTTGTTTTCGGTAAATGTTTTTGGAAAAGCACCCGATCTGCCCCAAGTCTGGAAAGTTAGCATAACCGGGAATAAGACCTTCTCCGACGTAGTTCTTGAGAATGTCATTGCTACCGAAGCACCGTCTTTCTTCCAAAAAATTAAATTCTGGAAAAGAGGTGGTTTTGAATATTCGGAAACAGAAGTCATGAAAGATGTAATCAGGCTGGAGCATTTTTATCAGAGGCGTGGTTTCCCGGATGTCAAAGTCAAGTATTCGGTAAAAGCCAAAAAATGGAAACGATTTGTAACGTTCAAGATAGATGAAGGGCTCCCGATTATCGTCAGTAAAGTCAATTATAAAATTGACGATAAAACCCGGTATGTAAAACAAATAAAGGAATCTTCCGAATATTCCCGTATAAAAAAAGAACAGCCTTTGCGAAAAGGGAAACGATATGAGGTCATTCGTCTTCCTGATGTGGAAGGTCATTTTACCAATTGGTTTAAAAACCAGGGATATGCTTTTGCCAATGTAAGGGTGTCTGCCCATATCGATTCGACGGCCAAAACAGCAGATCTTACTATCTCTATGGTACCGGGTCCTATTGGCTATATATCCGATATTCAGGTTGATGGTGAAAAAACCGTATCAAAAAAACTGGTAATCAGGGAATCGGGATTGAAAATTGGACAACGATTCAGTCAGAAGAAACTGGGAAGCGCTCAACAAATAATCTTCAATCAACCGTTATTTCGTTTTGTAACGATCAATGTGCCGGATCAGCCCGAAGATTCAACCGTGAATCTTCAGATTAATGTCAGGGAACATAAGCTGCGTTCAGTTAAAATTATGGCTGGATTTGGTACTGAAGAATTGTTGCGGGGCGAAGTATCCTGGACACATCGTAATTTTTTTGGCCATGCACATCGTTTTACAGCTGTCGCTCGTGCTTCGTTCATTGAGCAGCGGTTGGGGCTTGATTACCTTTTCCCCTACGTGATAAATAATAAAAGCAGCTTTGTAATCTCTCCATTTGTAGAACATTTGCTTGAGCCCGGATACGAACTTTTCGATACCGGTCTGAATAATTCCTTAGTCTATCAATACAGTCCTCATCTGACCGGTTCCATTTCGTACGAGTATACGCACAATCAATTCAGGCAAAAAAATATGAATATTTCATTGCCTGACAGTACTAAGAAATACGGTATTTCTGCCTTGCAGTTTGCAGGTTATTACCGCCAAAGTCTGGTCGGTGGAAATAATGATTGGATTATCAATCCATTTATCGAATTATCGGGCATTCTGAAAACCGGAACTTATATTTATCAAAAAATTTCATTAGATGTTCGGCGTATTTTTTCTATTAGCCAGGGAATGCAGGGAGTCATTCGTTTGAATGGCGGTGTTATCGATGCGGCTCAAAAAGATTCATTACCAGCCAGCATTCGTTTCTTCAATGGTGGCACCGGATCTGTTCGTGGCTGGTATCGCCAACAATTAGGACCGAAGCGGCCAATCTTTTATAGTAATGGTTCGTTTAAAGAATATCTACCGGTTGGTGGCCGGGCTGAATTTTCCTTTAATATGGAATTACGCCACCAGCTCAATTTTCTGCTGCGCGGGTTTGGGATGGCCGTTTTTCTCGATGGCGGCCAAATCTGGAGAAAATTATCAGATGTTCATTTTTTTGATTCTCAGTCATTTAAAAGCCGGATCAGACAAATGAATTACCAGGGCCTTCAATTTGGAGCAGGTGGCGGTATCAGTTATCAGTCGCCCATTGGCCCGGTGCGGTTAGATGTTGGCTATAAACTGAATCCAACCTTATCTGATTTGGATTATTATGATGGCGTCTATCACGCGTCAACATTCTGGCGGCGTATCACCTTCCATTTCAGTATTGGAGATGTATTCTAACGATAATGGAACCTGAATTTTCCACATATCATCGATTGAAATTATGGCTGTCCCGCCGGTCGAAGTGGTGGTATGCTCTGTTTGGATTCATAATATTATTATCAGGATTGAGACTATCACTGCGAAGCCGGTTCGTTCTGAATTTCGTGAGAAACAGGGTGGAACAGCTGGGGATGTCTTCATTAAATGGGAAATTGAAGCTGGAAAATTTGAAGGGTGATCTGTGGAATCATCTGACCGTTTTGGATTTGAATATCATATCAGGTGATACGCTTATTCATGCTGATACATTACAATTATCCTATAATCTGTTCGATTTGGTTCGAAGTCCACATACCGTCGAAAACATTTATGTTTCCGGAATGAATGCGAAATTTGTTCAGGAAGCAGACAGCAGCTGGAATCTTGGTCATCTTGTAAAATCATCGGGTTCGGATACGTCTGCTTCGCCTCTATATTTTGCCGTCGGTGATTTACAAATCAGACACTCCCGGTTTCAAATCAAGTCAGGATATTACATTCCCGACACTACGTTACAGATTCATGATTTTTCCCTGAAATCGTCATTCAGCCTTGAGCAACAAGGATACTCTGCGAATCTGGAACATCTTTCTTTCAAAGCTGAAAATTCGAAGCTGGATAGCCCTATATCGTTTGAGACTAAAGCGAGTGCTTCGGACAATGAGTATAATCTGGAAAAACTGGTGCTTGCGACCGGCAGATCCATGATACGCATGAACGGACATTTTTCCCCAGATACTACACAAACTCAATTTAGCTTCGATTTTCTTGGGAATCCCATTTCGTGGCGGGACGTACATGCGGTATCCGAAATCTATCCGGTCAGAAATGATATGCATATCCAGCTTGCTATCCGGGGTGATTATAAGAAAACGAGTGTTCAACTGACGGCAGAATCCCCTGATCTCAGGAAGCTGGAACTGAAAGCAAATCTCGCCATAAAACCCGAGCCGGCTTTAACGGGTTTAAATCTCGATATCGAACAGGCCCGTCTGTCAAAAATGATGCGGGATACCTTATACCCGGATATTGGAAAGGTTCAGGCCCATTTTGATGGAAAAATACCATTGAAAGATTATCAGAAAAGCATATTGGATGGAAATGTGATGCTGAATAATTTGTCGTTTGGGTCCTATTATCTGTCGCAGGCCAGAATGAATTTTAATGTGAATCCGGATAGCGTAAAGGCGGATTTTATAGCTATGCGGAACAGGGAAAAATTCGTTGCGAACATGAATATCAAAAGGCCCTGGATTGATCGTCCGGAATGGAATGTAAGTTATATATTATCGAATATTAATCCCGCTGTCTGGTTAGCGGATACCCTACAGCACGGGGATATTTCGATTAGTGGGAATTTGCAGGGCGATGGCCTGCGGCCTGGGAAAACTCCCTGGAATTTAAAAGTGAAATTATTGAAAAGCCGATATCTAAATCAAACGATAAGCGGTGGCCATCTGCTTGCGACAGTTACGGATAGTTTGATTAAAGGAAACGCACGGTTAAATTTTATACATAGTGCTGTATCAGCCAATATAAGCAGCCACTGGAGTGAGAAAGAGCCGGACTATTCCTTCCGCGTTTATACCCGTCATTTTAACCTTGCTGAAATATCGGGTTTGAAGAAATTCCCTACTTCGTTGAATCTCAATCTTCAGGGTGATGGAAAGAATTTCAATCTTAAAAAACTGGTATTGGCCGCTCGCCTGAACGCGGATTCTTCCATCGTCAATGGTGAACGGCTGGATACATTAAGTGCGTATCTTAAAATAAAGAACTCAGTTTTTAGCGTGGATAAGGCTATGTTATCCAGTACGATCGCGGATGGACGTTTTTCCGCCCGGCAGGATTTGGAACATTTTGATAATCCATCGAACCGGCTTCAGTATGACCTGACTCTGAAAGATCTCAGTTCTTTGGCACCGTTGTTTGGTGTAGCCCGTTTGCAAACCAAGGGTGACATGATGGGTGATTTGCAATTAAAGAATAATAACCTGGAGTTTGTGGCCGAAATGTACCTGCATGATATCCGTTACGATACGGTAACGGTCAATAAAGTGAACGGGCAAGGTGTCGTGACACTGACCAAAGAGCCCTCATATAAGGCTTTCCTGGAATTGCAAAATCCAAGTGTCGGGAATATTCATTTGCAGGATTTTAAAGTTAATACGACCGGAGGGATTCGTGACAGTGTGATATCTGGTGAATACGCGTTGGATTTAAATATTCACGGGAAAGCGGGATCTACGCAGCATGGAAAATACTATATCTCCAAAGATTCTACATTGATGGATATTGATCAATTCGTTTGTAATACCTCCCTTAGGAGTCTGACGATGAACCGGCCGACATACGTACGATATGTGAATCAAACATTAAGTACCGACACTTTGCAATTACAAGCTCAGGACGGGGCCTTTTTTCGAATGAAAATTGACAGATTAAGTCAAAAAGAACAAAAAGGATTTGTGGGTGCAAAGAATTTAAATGTTGGTGGTGTTCTTGAGATCTTTCTGCTGCATCCGGAATATTCAGGTTTGATATCAGGCCATCTTAATTTCGATGTCGATAATAAAAAAGTGGTTTTGGATTCACATGTATCGATTTCAAATATGGCTTATCACAATTTAAAGCTCGATTCGCTGCGCTTATCCATGAATATAGACAGAGGTCAGTTATTAGCCGATGGATTTATTGAAAACAAGGGCCAAAAAATTATTATTGGTGAAGCGGACGTTCCGTTCCGTTTGGGAAACCCGGCGAAATTTGATACGACATTTTATGAAAAACCGGTAAGTGGTTTTTTTAAAATGGAGCCTTTAGATCTATCGAAATACCAGGATTTTTTGAAAGAATTTGGCTTTGAGGGGTTAACAGGGGTTTTGCAGTTTAATGGAACGTTGTCTGGCAATGCGGGATTGCCCGATATTCGGGGTGAGATGACATTGACGGGAAGTAAATTTTCAGATGTGCAGATAGATACTGTAAACCTGGGATTTAAATATCGTCAAAGTCAGAAACAACTGGATTTTAACTCAAGAATCATTTCATTAAAGCAAACGGCGGCAAGAATCAACGGTTCGGTTCCATTCAGTCTGGATCTAAAGCAATTTGCTGTAAACCTGCCATCGTCTAAGGATTCAATCAAAGCGAATATTTATACCAACGGTTTTAATCTTTCGGCTTTGAATGAGTTTATGAGTCCGGAAACAGTCAAAGATTTAAAGGGCACTCTGAATGCGAATGTTAATGTAGAAGGGACGATTGGAGCTCCTTATCTGGAAGGAAGTATGAAACTGGAAAATGGGGGTATCAAAGTGATTCCTGCAAATATTCAATTGAAAAATATCTCCATGAATACGGCTTTTGAACCCCATAAAATTAATATAAAAGAACTGAATGCTTCAAGTAACGGGGGAAATTTTACTGCCAGTGGAAATATTGATTTGAAGGGATATGAGTCATCATCATTCGGTTTAACTTTCAAAGCCAATAAATTTCGGGTGATGAATGCTCGAAATTATAAAGCCGTGATAAGCATGAACACGAAGCTTGAGGGCACGGTGACTCATCCTGTATTGAATGGGGATTTGACGGTAGATAATGGTGTAGTATACCTGGATAACTTTGGTTCGAAAAGTGTGGAAGAGATTCAATTAAAAAAAACAAAACCTAATCCAATCTCTGGAATAGCATTGTACGATTCTCTGAAAATGGATGTGAAATTGAATATCAATAGAAATTTTTGGTTGAGAAATCGCACTTCACCGGAGATGGCACTGGAATTAAACGGGAATGTTGAGGCAACAAAAAATCCACGGGACAGTTTGCAGATTTTTGGGGAATTTGGAACAAATCAGGGATATGCCACACAATTCGGGAAACGATTTGATCTTCAAACCGGGAAAGTGACTTTTAGCGGAGATCCAACGAATCCTGCACTTGATATTAAATCATTGTATAAACTACGACAGCCCAATGATATATCTATATATTATATGATTACTGGAACGGTTCAAAATCCGATATTTAATTATTCCAGCGATCCGTCTATGGATCTGAAGAACATCATAAGTTACACACTGTTCGGACGGCCGTTTAATGCGTTGTTATCGTGGGAGCAAACCGTTTCCGGTTCTTCGAGTACCAGTGAAGCAGCAAAATCGGCGCTGATGAATTTATTGCTCGACCGGGTGGAAAATCTGGCAACAGAACGTCTGGGAATTGATGTGATACAAATAGATAATTCAGGGCAGTCGACTGGCAATGGAACAACGATTAAAATCGGGAAATATATCACTGACAGGATATTCCTGGCGGTGCTTCAGCAATTAGGAGGTTCCAACCAATCGAGCCAGGTGATACTCGAATACTATTTATATAAAAACCTCGGTTTGATTTTAACACAAAGTGAAGGACAGGATTCCAAGACAGGTATCGACGTGTTATGGCATTATGATTATTAAATATTTTTAGGCACAAAGAGAAGAACGGGGATTTTAATGATTAATCAAGATCAGTGTTCGCCCCGGCAGCATTCATCAATATTGGTATGGCATTGGGTACATTGTCCATGTCCGTGAACCCATACAATCGAAGTTATTTTCCCGCAGAAGCAGCAGCGTATTTTGTTTTCGTTCGATTGAGAATTATAAGTATTTGAATCGGGATTGTATTTTTCAGGAGGATAATTGTCCATATGCTGATATAACAGATGGGTATTAATCCATCAGCCCATCTCTTATTAACAAAAGGATAGAAGACTGGGGAACAATGATATATTTTTCATCCTCGTATTCAATTTCATGAGCATGACTCTGTAGGTATATGGCTAAATCGCCAACCTGGGCCTGTAAAGGGATATATTGAGGATGTTCAGCCGTTGGTTTCCAAGGCTCATCGGCATCAGAAGGCGGAGCAACAGCATAGCCCGGCCCGGTTTTAACAACATATCCGCTCTGGATGTTTTCCTTTTCCTGGACACCAGGCGGCAAAAATAATCCGCTTTTGGTTTGATTATCAGTTGATTTTGGTTTAAGAAGCACCCGGTCGCCTACAACGATAAATTTATCCAAAGCTGTTGTTTCTGATATCATAATGGCGTTTTAAATTCCTTGTTTATTTTAGGTGAAAATACCAAAAATTAGAGAAAAACACTCTTCGTTTATAATGGATTAAAGCTATTTCGTTTTTATGTCTGGAAGTGATCGGTATGAAAACACAAAAATTGTTTAAAATCCATATCGATATATAGTATTTATGGAAGGTCTCGATATTAACTGAAATATTTCGATTTACTTTCAAGAACGTAAAGAAAAGTAAGCACCAATTAGGTATTGTTTTTACTAATAATAAATAAGATGGTCATAGAAAATGTAAAATTAAAAACCTTTGATTGGATATAAAAGTGGATAAAGTCCTTAATATTAGGGTAATAAATTCATAACGTTAATATCAAGATATCGTAACAGTAACTCAAAAATTTGGTAACACTGCCTGTCTAAACTAGTGCAATAAAATAATTCGTGTAGCACACTGACAGGTAATATGTTTAAAACTTTATTAGTTCTCTCTTCTATAGTTCTACATTTAGTTTCCGGGGTTAAATTTTCGGGTAAAATAACAGACTCTTCGGGTGAACCATTGATTGGTGCCACCATCCAGTTGGAGAGTACACATTATTATGGTATTGCGGGTCTCGATGGATCTTTCGTCATTAATAATGTTAAACCAGGAAATTACACCGCGGAAGTACGATTTGTAGGCTATCAAAAAAAAGATGTAAATCTGGCCATTGCGGCAAAGAAATCGGGCTTTGTTCACAATTTTATATTATCAGAAAGTGATACAAGGTTAAATACTGTTGTTGTTACGGCACAAGCCGAAAAAGGCTCTGAAGTCGCCGCCCGCGACATTGAAAGAGTTGCACCAACAACAGTAAATGTTGTCTCATCTAAAGCTATTCAGCTTTCTCCCGATCTTACGGTAGCGAATGTGGTCCAAAGGGTATCGGGTTTGACTGTTCAGCGAAATCAAAACGGTGATCCGGAATATGCCATAGTTCGTGGTATGGACCGGCGTTATAATTATACGTTGATCAACGGGGTGAAGGTACCGAGCCCGGATGATAAAAACCGGTATGTACCTCTCGATATTTTCCCGGCTAATCTTCTTCAGAGACTTGAAGTATATAAGAGTCTGACACCAGATATGGAAGGTGATGCCATTGGTGGAGCAGTCGATTTAATCATGAAGGATGCGCCGGAAAAATTACAGGTTACGGCCAATGCCCAGATGGGATACAATGGAATCAACATGAAACGTGATTTCCAGGCCTATAAAGTTTCGACAGTACCCTTTAAATCTCCCCGGGAAATACATGGATTGAATTACGAAGCCAAACCATCTGATTTCCCCACCGGTGTCCTCAGTCTGCAAAATTTCAAGCCGCTTCCCGATATAATTGGCGGATTTACGATTGGAGATCGTTTTCTGCACCATCATTTAGGGGTTTTACTGGCTGCAAGTTTTCAGAATACGTATCGCGGTAATAATAGTATTTGGTATTCAAGCGGTACGGATCTTTTTGGGTCGAACCGGCCTGTATTGAGCGCTTTAAATCAGCGACAGTTCTCTACAATGCAGCGGCGAACGGCACTGCACAGCAAGCTGGATTATCGATTTAACAGGAATAATAAAATCAGTTTGTATTCCGGTTATTACGATTTATTTGATGCCCAGGTTCGGGATACCAAAGAAACTAATGTCGATGGACGTGCCTATAGTTCTACAAAGGGAACAGCTATTCTTGCTTTTAAAACGAGATCCAGGACGACCAATGAAAACATATTTGATAATATCTTAAATGGTATTCATCAGATTACTCCCCGTTTGAACTTCAACTGGAAGGCTTTGTTTTCTGTCGCCAGCCGACAGCGTCCTGATGAAGCCTCCTTCCTGAGAAACAGCTCTCTCAGCAATTTTGTGGTTCAATCCATTTACGTAGATCGACATAATCCATTGTACTGGTATCACAACAGTGATCGCGATTATTCTGGTTACGGAGATTTAAAATACAAGTTGCCGCTTTTCACTCCGGCTGATTTTATCAAATTTGGCGGGATGTATCGTCACCGGACGCGCAATAACTACGAGAATGAGTATCTCATCGATCCCTATCCTACGGTACAGGTGAAAGGTAAGGACTGGAATACCTATTCCGATGTTACCTGGAAAGTGCTGGATCCACAGGGAAGTGCAACGAGTGAGATGAATTACTTTGCTCATGAAAATATCTATGCCGCGTATGCAATGGCGCAGTTTACGGTTTTGAATACACAGGTTACCGGCGGATTGCGCCTGGAGCATACCGAACAGGGTTACAAACTCAAGCAGGCAAAATATGGACAAACGCCTGATTCGTCTCAATCCTATTATGACTTTTTGCCCAGTGTGAGCCTGAAGTATATGCCCGCTTCCCATGTGAATATTCGGGCATCATATTACAAAGCTATTACGCGACCTGGATTCTTCGAAATTATTCCATATCGCATGCAGGGTGATAACTATTTCGTAGCTGGAAATCCCAATCTCAAGCATGTTACGGCGGACAATTTCGATTTTCGTTTTGAATATTTTCCACAACCAACCAATCAATTTATGGTCGGGTTGTTCTATAAAAACATTAAAAATCCGATTGAGTATGCGCTGAAAGAATCAGGAGTTCACCACGACCTGGAGTTGCAGCCGGGTAATTATGGTACAGCTCATAACTGGGGTGTTGAAGTTGATTTTACAAAGTATTTCAGATGGTTTGGAATTAAAGGAAATTACACGTTTACCGATTCCAGAATAACCACCGATAAGATCATTCATGCCCGGCAGATTCCGTCTGATCCTCATTCCCAGTTGATTGACAAAACGGTCAGGGAAACCCGTCCTTTACAGGGACAAGCCAGAAATATCGCCAATCTTTCCCTTTTATATAAAAATGAACGCAATGGTCTTGAAGCTCAAATTGCAGGAGTTTACACCGGAGAGCGCCTGGTTTCGATTTCTCCTTTCCTGGATAATGATATGTGGTCCAGGCCCATTGTACAGCTCGATGCTTCCGTCCAGGAACAACTATCCAGACATATAAAAGTTTTTGTAAAGGCGAATAATCTTTTGAACTCGCCTTATGAAGTGGTGATAAAAAATGCCCTGCTTCAGTACAACACCTATCCATTTCAACCTGATCCGAACAAATATACGCTGATACAAAAGGATCAGTACTATCGCTCGATACGCATAGGAATACGATTGTCCTACTAACCTCTAAATAAATAAAACAACTCGATATGAAACATATTTTCAAAACAACTTTAGGATTGATGGCTTTATTTGGTTTGTTCATGGCCGGATGTAAAAACAGTCCGACCAGTTCAAAATCAAATACACCGCCGACGATTACGCTTCCTTCCAGTAATTTTTCTGTTGGGAATGCCGCAGACACAACCGTAAGTATTACGGTTCATGCCGATGCAGGAATTAAAAGCATTACAGCTACCGCTTCTTCCGGTACTGTTACAGTGAAAAATGTACAAGGTGTTGGAAGTACCGATGGTTCTGCAAATATAGAATATAAAGCACCTTCATCTGATGGTACCGACACGGTAACTGTAAAAGTAACCGACAGCAGCAACCAGACAGCTGATTCCAAAATCGATTTCTCCGTCAGCGCTTCGAACAATTCCAAATTAGTATTTAATGAAGGCGACCATGTTTCCGGTACATGGAAAACCGGTCAGGCAGTTGAAATTAAGGGTAATGTGATAGTTCCCAAAGGTTCGTCACTGACTATCGAGCCGGGTGTTACAGTAATTGTTGATGGCGATGGAACAGCGAATGCGCCCGATATCACTGTTATGGGTAGTATTTACAGTATGGGAACAGCTACACAGCCTGTCACATTTACTGTTCCGGCGGCTCAGAGAACGGCTTCAAACATGTTTGCCGGACTTTGGGGCGGTATTCTTGCTACTTCTGATTCTCCGGCTATGGTACTTGAGTACACCAATATCGAATATGTTGGAGCTCCTGCTGGTGCAAACGATCCTATTGTACTTTCCGGTGAATTAAGTGAAGGAGATCCTCGTTACGGACTTTTCTATGATAATGTGAATGGTTACTTCATTATGGAACATTCCCGTCTATCTTACACCATTGATGATGGAATCCGGGTTCGTGGTGGGAAAATGATTTTCGATTATAACACCTTGGAACAAACCGGGACTACCGGTGGTGAATCCATCAATATTAAGAGCGGTGTAACCGGTATCCTAGCCTATAACCTGGTATTTGAATCGTCAACCAACGGTTTGAAATGGTCAAATGCCGGTAGTACAAATATTCAAACAGATGTAGACTGCTATAACAATACGGTTATCAACTCGGGATGGAGACGTACGAAAACAGGACGTGGCGGTTCCATCAATATCGAAGTAGGCGGACGTGGAAAAATCTACAATAACCTGATTGTCGATAGTAAATATGGCGTTCGTCTGGTGCCACCTCCAAACAATCCGGATACCAAAAATGTTTCTGTAGGTTATAATTTTATGTATGGAACCACACAAGGGGAAGTGAATGAATTCTACCCGACCAACGGTACACTTCAACCCGGTCAATATGAAACATCTCATGATATTACCGGCAAACCAGGTGCGAATAACCCGATGTTTGTGAATTTCGATGTAACAAAATATGATTCAACGGAAGCCACAGATGTTCATCCTCAAATGGATTCCAATTGGGATTTCCACTTGCAATCAGGTTCTCCAGCACTTAATGCCGGAAAAACAGGCTGGACCCCGGTTCTCACTTCTGTTAAAGTAAATGGGGTTACCTACAAGGCCCCGGATCCTTCGAGTTTCATCGGCGCCTTTGGCACTAAGTAGCATACTCTCACTTATCCTGACTTAGTGTTAATAATGCTGATGCATAGGCCGGATTGTTTATACAGTCCGGCCTTTATAATTAATGGAGAACTATGAAATTTAAATATATTTTTATCTCAGCTTTGGTATGTTGTGTGGCATGTTCGGCAGGTATTGTCGATACAACTACTTATTGGAAAACCTATCAACCGTTTGATGCGACTTATAATATTCGGATTTTAGCCAGGGATACGGATTATGCACCGAATGGTACAGGTGTAGGACAGGTTGCATATATGAAAGAAGCTTCGGGACTCGCTGTGAGTAAAGTGAATCCCAATGGTTTGTGGTCGCACAACGACAGCGGAAATCCCAATACTATCTATCTGATTAATAAAACAGATGGAACTTTAATGGCCGAATATCGAATTGAGGGTACCCTAAATTACGACTGGGAAGATATTGAAGTGGGTCCAGGCCCTCAAAAAGGCGTTTCATACGTCTATTTGTCGGATTGTGGTGATAATCATCTGGATAGAAATAATTATAGAATTTATCGCTTTCCGGAGCCGAAGTATTCATCAGATCAAAAAGGGAAACTTATAGATGTAAAAACCGTGGTTGATACCCTGCGTTTGGCATTTCCATCTGATGAACCTCATCATAATGTGGAGACCCTGTTGTTAGACCCTATTTATAAAGATTTATACCTGGTTAGCAAATACGGTACCAATTCGGAACTTTTTGTGGCGCCGTATCCACAAAGTATTCGCGATACCACCCATTTGATTTATGCCGGAACTTTTCCGTTCAGGGAAGCAACCGGAGGAGATATCTCAGCAGATGGACGAAAAATTATGATTAGGACCTATGAAAAAATCTTTTACTGGAAACGTTCAAATAATGAGCGAATTGCAAAGTTATTATCGACCGTTCCCGAATTAGCTCCTTATAGTCCGGTTGAGCCCCAGGGCGAATCTGTAGCTATTGATACAAACGGATATTACACCCTGAGTGAATTTAAAGACAGTGTTACCCCGGTTTTGTACTTTTACCGGCAAAAATGATATTGGAAATCGAGTTGGGATAACGTACGGACGCAGCATGCCGCATCCGTACCTTGTTATTCTATACGATTTATTTTTTCAGTGTAACCGTTTTTAAAACCGTTCCCTTATAATTAATCATTTGAACCAGCATTTTATGATCCGTTACTGAAACGGCCATAAAACCGGCAACCGATTTGGCATATTTGGTATAGGAAGCTTTACCGGTCGGTTCGACCTGTGATCCGGCACCTGAAATAAAATATTTAGTATAACCACCGGGGTTCAGATATTCCATGTTATGTTCATGTCCGCAGAAGTAAACATCGACATGATATTTTGTAAAAAGCCTGGTAAAACGATCTTTGAAATAAGAAGGAACGTCAGTTCCGATAGAGGAATAGACCGGGTGATGCCCAACAACAATTTTCCAGCGCGCTTTGGAAGCAGATAATTGATGTTCGAGCCATTGCATTTGGGCTGTGGTGTCTTGTCCTATGACGTTATGATATTTTTCTTCATGATGATATTTTCTGATTAACGGAGAGGTATCAATTACAAAAAACTGGATATCGCCGCTGCCATCTTCCAGATGTTTCGTAAATGTATAGTAGCGGGAAGGCATATTCCATCTTCGGCTTTTGTTCGTATAATCAACTTCAGCCTGAACATTTCCCATATAGTCGTGATTGCCTAACGTTATATACCAGTTTACAAATAGGTTCGCTCCACTGTATATGTTTTCATATGATGATAGGAACTGCGGGTCATTAATGCTGGCAACACCATTTTCATAAAAATTATCACCGGTTGAAATGATAAAGGAATCGTTAAGTTTTCCGGCGTCGATATTCATCATGTTGGCGACATCCTTTTGATGATAACCACCGTTACGGCCCCAGTCGCCAAAAACAAGGAACTGGGTGGAATGAGGAATAATTTTAAGTTTGGTGGGAGGGTTTTGAGACGGCCTGGCGTAAGCTACTGAATATATAAAAGATATAGCCACTAATGTGGTAAAAGAGAAAAATGATTTCATAGATCTTAAATAGTTGGTGTAAAACAAGTGAGAATTAAGGATAGAAATGTTCCATGAAATTAAATTCGCAATTATCTAAAACCAACTGAATAACAATAAGATAACAGAATCGTAACGTTTGTTTAATATGACTTACAGATAATTATAAAGTCATCCAAAATAGAAAAATCAGCAAGCATTTCGGGTTTATGAAAAAGAATAAAAGATCACAAGATTGTTAATAATGAGAGTTAAACCGTATCCATTTTTTATTGAAAAACGACAATTCAAAAATCAAATTCTAATAAAAGCTATCTTTGTCTGAAATTTTTTATATTTGGTTTCTTAGTGATGAAAAAAAGATTTATATTTGTTTAGATTGAATATAAATAGAAGCAAAGCGGACTGTGAAAACGTTAAGAAGAAACATAGGAATAGGAAATAATTTCAGATGGTATCCTGTAAGCAATAAGTCATGTCTTATATGGGTTTCCGGCTGTCAATTCAAAATTAATGAGGTCGTGTGATGCCGTGCTTGTCCGAATTGAAACACCCACAAATGGCCTGTATTTCCCATGTCGACGGTCCTGAAATGGTGCGATTAATGGAAATGGGAATCACGCCGGGACTTCCACTGGAAATTATTCGTTCAGCACCGCTTGGCTACCCGATTGAAGTTCGGATCAGGGGATATTTGTTAACCTTGCGTGAAGCGGAAGCACGATGCGTGTTTTTAGAGAAGGGGTAATCATTTGAGTCGGAGAGCGTTGACTATTGCTTTAGTTGGCAATCCAAACACCGGTAAATCCACCATTTTTAATTATCTGACCGGGCTGAAGCAAAAAATCGGGAATTACCCCGGCATAACGGTTGAGCGAAAAGCCGGAACGCTGCAATTGAATGGCATTCGCCATACTGTCATAGACTTACCCGGGGCTTATAGCCTGAATCCCAAGACAATCGATGAACGAATTGCCTACGAAACGCTGATCGGTGAATTCGAGCATGAGTTTTCACCCGATTTAGTCATTGTTATTGTTGATGCCAGCAACCTGGAACGTAATCTATATCTTGCTTCACAAGTCATGGATTTGGGAATCCCGATGATCATCGCCCTGAATATGATGGATGTGGCCAGAGAGCGGGGCATTTCAGTGAATCCGGAAGAAATTCAGGCACAACTGGGCATTCCTGTCGTTCCTCTGGCTGCCAAAAGGGAAAAAGAGATTGAAAAACTCAAAGAAGCCATCCGTGTTCATGATCTGAAACCAGCTAAACCATTACTTTGGAATCCATCTGACGGGCTGCGTGCGTCTATTGAAATAGTGAAGAATGAATGGCTGAAGCGTTATACTAAGCATCCGGAAACGGCCTGGAATATTGAAGCGCTCCATTTGATAAGCAATAATTTCATTTTTGAGGACAGGAAAAATGATCCTGATTTTGAAACACTTAAAACCGTTGTAGAAAAAGCACGTCGACATATGGAGATATCCGGCGAAAACTGGATGGCTGCCGAGGTGCTGGGTCGTTATGAATTTATAGCCGCCTGCCATGGTGAAAATAATGAGTCTGAGGAAAAGAAAGTCACTCTGTCCGATAAAATTGATTCGGTGGTGACGCACAAAGTATTTGGACCGATTATCCTCATCCTGATTCTGTTGGTTATGTTTCAGTCCATTTTTACCTGGGCAGAACCGTTTATGGATCTCATTAACCTTGTCTTTGTTGATTTTGGAGCTTTTGTGTCTCATTTGATTCCACCCGGAATGATCAATGATTTAATCGTACAGGGCGTGATTGCCGGACTGGGAGGGGTAGTGATTTTTCTTCCTCAGATTATGCTGCTATTTTTCTTCATCTCCATTCTCGAAGGATCCGGATATATGGCCCGTGCCGCTTTTATTATGGATGGTTTTATGAGCAAAATCGGTTTGCATGGACGATCCGTGGTTCCGCTGATTTCCGGTTTTGCCTGTGCCGTTCCGGGAATCATGGCGACGCGTACGATTGAGAACTGGCGGGACCGGATTATCACGATTATGGTGCTTCCATTTATGGCTTGTTCTGCCCGCCTGCCCGTTTACGCCCTTATGATTTCAGCATTCGTTCCTCATACTTATTTGTGGGGATTTTTATCCCTGCAGGGGGTAACTTTTTTTGGATTATATTTCCTGGGTATTGTTGCGGCCATTGCGGCAGCTTTTGTGATGAAACACCTGTTTTCGAATGAGCGTCCGGCCCCGTTTATCATGGAATTGCCGAGTTACAAGATGCCCAATATATTTTCAGTACTTCGGAATATGGTGGATCGTGGATGGCTTTTCGTGACGAAGGCCGGCAAAGTGATCATGATCATCAGCATTGTACTTTGGTTTCTGGCTTCATTTCCTAAAGTGCATAAGCCCGGGACAATTCCAATTGAAAAGACGGCTATGACAACGACAAATTTCAAGCCGTATGATAGTAATGAATCAAGCCAGACACAGGCAGCCTATCAGTTAACACACAGTTATGCCGGCCAGCTGGGGCATTGGATGGAGCCCGCCATCAAACCGCTTGGATTCGACTGGAAACTCGGAATCGGGCTCATCAGTTCGTTTGCAGCACGCGAAGTGATGGTGGGAACGCTCAACACCATTTACAGCGTCGGAGGTTCCGAAGGAAATACGACAACACTAAAGGAAAAAATGATTTCAGATCGTGATCCTCAGACCGGGAAACCCGTTTATTCCACACTTATAGCTATTTCATTACTGCTCTTTTTTGCACTGGCATCTCAGTGTACCAGCACCCTGGCGACCGTCCGGCGGGAAACCAACAGCTGGAAATGGCCCGTTGTGATGTTCTTCTATATGACGGGACTAGCCTATATTTTGTCCTTTGTTGTGTATCAGGGAGGTTTACTGCTGGGATTGGGGTGAAAAGAACTAGGTGAACAACCTGAGCTCGGGTTAAGCCTGTGTTAGTACCAATGGGATGTTAATATAGATTTCTATAATTAAAATGGGGGTTAGCAATAAGGGCAAATTTCACAAAAGAATCAATCTCAGATTATTTCTAAATTTATTGAAGATTCAATTGTGATTTTTTGTTTGGTTTCATCAGCATGTTTCAATAATTGAAGGATTTGTTCTCTCGATATATTAAGCTCTTCAATTCTTTTTTCAGAATCCTGATCGATTGTGCCGAAACGCTCACGTGAACTGAGATTTTTTTTTGCATGAAAATTTATTTTACTATTAATCAAACTCATTAAAACTTCCCGGGCCTCATCTAAATCAAAAGTACCTTTAACCAATTTATATTCTTGTTTTTTCATGTAAATTAAATGTTAAGTTTTGAGTTTAGATTAAAATATTATTCCTTTTTGATGTAGATAAAGGCGGACTTTTATCCAAATCATGCAATTATATTTGATGTGTACAAGACGTATAAAGACGTTTTGTATGAGTCTTTCTGAACGTGTAGCCGTAAAAGCATTCGAAAGATTCCTGTTTTCATGAATGAGTTGCCAATAAAAGAGCCTATATCCGTTCTATTTTTCCAAAAAGCTTCTCACCAATTCGTGATGTTTCTAATCCAATGTTTAACCTGCTTGAATCTGAAATTTTAAATTTGGATTTCATTATTAGTAAGATGTTGTTTTCTCCGTATGGTATTGTAATCGTTGTTATTTCATTGGATACGGGATAATTGTTATATGTTACTTTTATTCGGATATGATGTTACTAAGTTTATTAAATAATTAATAATTAATATTTTTAATAAAATATATAAACTAATATTAATGTTATGGATTTTACATTACACCAATTATATGTATTTGGAATGGTTGCGCGCTTGAAAAGCATTACGCGGGCATCCAATGAGCTTCATATGTCACAACCTGCTGTTTCAATACAGATTAAACAACTTCAGAATGCCGTTGATGTACCTTTAATAGAAATTATTGGCAGGAAATTATATTTGACGGAAGCGGGTGAGAATATGTATGAATTGTACAAAACTATATACTATGAAATGGAAAATTTCGATGCTAAAATATCTCAGCTGAAAGGTGGTTTAAAAGGTAAATTGACGATTACAGCTGCATCTACAGCCAAATATTTTATTCCGTATTTACTTGGTGAGTTTCAGAAAAGATATCCGGAAATTGAAATAATCCTAAAAGTAACGAATCATTATGAAGTGTTGAACCATCTGGCAGATAATGAATATAACCTGGCAATTTTAACACAAATTCCTGAAGATGACTCATTAGAGGCTATACCATTTATGGAAAATCCTCTTTTAATGTGTGCTCCTTACGATCATCCGTTAGCAAATAAAAAAAATATAGCGGTAGAAGAATTAAAAGATGAGGCATTTATTTATCGGGAATTCGGCTCAGGAACCCGTATGGTAATGGAGGAATATTTGAAAAAACATAATCTTCATGTGAAACCAATTATGGAACTGGGAACCAATGAGGCAATCAAACAAGCTATAATGGCCGGAATAGGCATTTCGTTGATATCTAAACTAAGTTTGCAAAACGAGAGTATTCTAAAAAGCATTACGATATTAGATGTGAAGGATTTACCCATTCTTACGCATTGGCACATATTGCATCGAAAGGATAAAAAATTGACACCAGTGTCATATAATTTCAAATCTTTTCTGCAAAATGAAAATCTTTATCCTTTTTTACCTTATGTTCAGAAAGTTTCTAAATAAAAGATATCGTGCTAAAATGGTCCCAGGCGTTCAAAAAGCTTTGAAAAGTTGATAAAAAGCCGCTCACACTGTGAAATAATAAAAAATTTGGCGCCATATTTAATTTAAGTTTATTGCACTATTTCTCCTTTCTTATTTTCCAATGTCTTTCCTGAAGTGTGTGGGATTAGTTTATCCTCTCAAGGTTAATCGTGCATCAGTGTGGTAACTCTTTAATAAGTTAAATAAAGAAGATGGCAATTAGTTAGGTCAGGTACTTTCTTCAGATTCAGAAGAAGGTTGATGTTATTAGTAATTTAAAAGCAAGAGATAAAAATTTATAATTTTTCAGTCATCGAATATTTTTCTGTCATTAAATAATCGTCTAAAAGTGTCGCCCGTGATATTCTTTATTTGAGTAGATAAATTCTTGTTAGAATCTATAAAAATCGCTTTTCATCATATAGTCCTGTCTGAGAGAACAACATATCGACATATAGAAAAATGGCATACATAAATAAAAGTTTATGATTAAGATATAATCTTTTAATTATTATTTATAAGTCGTACTGTCTAATTTGGCCTCGAATTAATTATAGCAGATTGAATAATCAAAATTTTATTTACGACCATAGACTTAATAATATTATTTTGAACAAGCCATTAAGCGATAATCTCAGAGAAAAAAACAGTTTATCATCAAAAATTATAGTCCGTTTTATGTGGACTATATTTATGATTTTTACTGTGACACTGGGTATTTCTTTTTTTCATCCGATCACATGGAAACTGGATGGAATTTTAATTTTTGATCAACTGAGCCTGGTAATTGGTACGGCGGTAACACTGTTCAGTAGTTTGGTCCTCAGTTACTCCAGCCGCTATCTTGCCGGTGCGGAGAAACTTCCAAGATTCCTGCTTAATTGTGTGCTGTTTTCTTTTTCGGTCATTTTCATGGTGATTGCCGACAATATCGTACTGTTTATTTTTGCCTGGTTATGTATGGGACTGCTAATGTCCGAACTTATCGGAGGTTATACCCATGATGATGAAGGGCCCCGCTTCCAGAGCCAATTCCAGGAATTACTTTATTCTGAGTACCTTCTTGTTAGCGACAGGGTTTCTCCTCATGGCGCTTCAAACGGGTTCCTGGAGTATTTCGACAAATCATGCAATCCGCTAGTTTGACGAATACACCGGAAGTTCAATTCGCCGTACTTTTAATAATTGGAGCAGCTGTTATACAATCGGCGCTCTTCCCTTTTCAAAGCTGGCTTATGTCATCAATGACGGCTCCGACACCCTCATCCGCCCTCATGCACGCTGGATTTCGTTAATGCAGGAGCAATTTTATTGACAAGAATCGCGCCCGCGATTTATGTCGTTCACTTTCTTTGGGTACTGGTTTTAGTCGGAGGTTTTGGTTCGTTGGTCGGTAAATTCACCAAGTTTGTGCAGGCCAATGTAAAACAAAAACTGGCCTGTTCCACCGCTGCCCAGATGGGATTTATGCTTGTTGAGTGTGGGCTTGGATTCTTTGCAGCGGCCATTACTCACCTCATCCTACATGGTTTTTATAAAGCCTATCTGTTTTGTCCTCCGGTGATTCGATCGAACAAAAATCGACCAATAAGGTTGCGTATCAACGAATGAAAGCCTGGCAATTCCCGATGCTTTTGATCAGTGGCTTAGTTGGAGGCTTTATTTTCGCCTATGCAACCGGCAAGGGACTTAGATTAAACAAGCGGCCTGTTTCTTACGCTAATTATCGCCCTTACCGTGATCCATGGAGCCAGGGATTTTCTCAAACAAACATCCCTTTCCAGACCTAACCAGGATCGTGGCTTGCCTCTTATCATCATTCCGGCATTACTGGTGTACGCCGTGATCTATAATGGGATTACCTATTTGCTCGCAGGTATTCCGATGGTAGAAATGGCCACGCCCATCACGTGGGCGCAGATAGTCATCGGCACCTTATACCTGGTATTCTTCATAATTATTGAACTCAAATTACACCATAAATTCGGACGCTTATATGTATACCTGCTGACAATCTCTCAACCCAAATCCAATACGATTCTCCAATAGCCCCAAATCAAATGAATAAAGAAGTAATAGCTTCAACAATCAGCGAAGTCTCTGGTCAATTAATCAGAAACTGGCCACTGTATTCTTTTGTCACTTCAAATCCGCTGGCTGGCCTGGAACAACTCCATTTTGATGATGCCATAAAGCAGATGTGGAACTATATGGGAATAAATGGATATCCGTCAGCTGCTGTGTTTGAGCAGGCTCTGAGAGAAAACCAAATTGATAAAACTGTAAGTCAAAGAACAGCTCCTGGAAAACGGGATCGCTCTATCTGTCGGCGAATCGTTAGCCCGATTGCATGCATTGGAACAACACAATTCATCCGGACGAACACTGGGTGATGTTGATCGTCATATTATCAAATGGCTGGGTCGTTTTTTTAGATCAGGGTGTTGCCGAATGGAACATGCCGAACCGTGAAAAAGGTTTCTACCGCGCATGGAGAATGTCGGCTCGATTATGATTCCAGTCTGCCGGAAAGGACGCAATTATTTCACTTTCGGAAAATGCCATGGAAACGATCGAGAATCTTTTGGACAGTTATCAGCCCGACGATTCTCAGATGTTGTTCAAATATCATCTGCTGGCTCTGCCGGGGTGGACTGGGTATATCAAGTATCGCATGGAAAATGCAACTGACTGGCAAAAAGCATATCCGATTACATTGGTTGATTACCTGGCCATTCGTTTGGCAGTATGCACCCAGTTTGAAGAACCATTTCTGCCGAATGATATCGATGACCATAAGGAACCGGCGCATGAATATCAAATTCAGTCAGCCTGGCTGAAAGCCATGGAAAAGAGTTACCAGGCACGCCTGATAGAACAGGTCAAATCACAGGCAAATGGTATTCAGGAAAAAGTTACGCAAAAACCGGAAGCACAGTTTGTATTCTGCATCGATACGCGTTCCGAACGTATTCGTCGTGCGGTTGAACAGGACGGAAACTACGAGACCCACGGATATGCCGGTTTCTTTGGGATTGCCATGGACTACAAACATCAGGAAAAGGGGACCATCCACAAATCGTGTCCGCCGATCGTGGATTCTGTCTTTGAGGCAACCGAAGAAATTCATCCGGAAAGAATAACACAGGCCGGAAAGTTCAGCTTATACGGCAATTTGAAAAATGCGCTGAACGACTTCAGGTTCACCCTCAAAAATAATGTTCCGGCTTCTTTTGGATATGTTGAGTCCTCCGGATTTTTTTATGGGACAGGGCTTCTTGCCAAGACTCTTTCGCCAACCTTTTTATATCGGCTCAAGGAACGTATTGCCAATTATGTCGGTCGTCCTGAGTGGTTTAACAGGATGATATTATCGCATAAAAAGGAAGAAGCGTCTGTCGAGGCAACCGGTCTTTCCACCCACGATAAGGCGAAAATTGCAAAAACTGCATTCGATTTAATGGGATGGGATCATTTTGCACCTATCGTTGTTTTCTCAGGACACGGCAGTCAAACTTCCAATAATCCATTCGAATCAAGTCTGGATTGCGGGGCCTGTGCAGGGAACAAGGGAGGGCACAATGCCCGATTGCTTGCCGATATCTGCAATGACCCGGAAGTCAGGAAGTTGCTTGATGTACAGTATGATATTGATGTCCCCGAAGATACCTTATTCATAGCTGCCGAGCATAATACGACAACAAACCATATCCATTTATTCGATAAGCACATACCTGCCAAATATCAGCCACAAATTCAAAAGCTGAAACGGAGTTTGATTGCAGCGCAGCACACGGCAAACAAAGAACAGTTTAACATTACCGACGAAAATATTAAAAAGACCACGCATGAAGCCCACAGAAGAGCCGCAGACTGGGCGGAAACAAGACCGGAGTGGGGATTGGCGGGCAATGCCTCCTTTATAATCGGACGACGTGAATTAACCTCGGCTCTCAATCTTGAGGCACGCAGTTTCCTCCATTCTTATGACTGGGTAAAGGATCCGGATGGTGAAAAGCTGGAGGCCATTTTACAAGGACCAATGGTGGTCACCCAATGGATCAACAACCACTATTATTTTTCATCAGTTGATAATGAACGTTTGGGAGGCGGCACGAAAACGACCATGAATGTAACCGGCAAATTTGGCGTGGTTCAGGGCAATGGAGGGGACCTGAAATTTGGTTTACCGCTCGAGTCGCTGCAAGAGGATGACCATATTTTACATCATCTTCCATTACGTCTGACGGTTCTAATCCAGGCACCTGTTTCACGTGTAGAATCTATTATTGCGAAACACAAGGGAACATTGGGTAATTTGGTGAAAAATGAATGGATTTATCTTGCCGTGATCGATCCGGAAATGGGAAACGACGTTACATTCATAGCGAATGATTCATTAAAATTTGATATGTCTCTGATTGAACAGGCCTATTAATATGTTTAGGAGAAGATAATGATTCTAAATAAACTCATTTCCACCCTTAGTCTCCAAAATAATATTCATCATCAGTTAATTAAAAATGAAAAATATGATAGACAGCAGATGGATATTTGTGACCAAAGTAGGTAAATAATCATTCCTTTTCGTTCCCGCCCCCTATAAACAAGAAAAGCCGGAAACCCTTTGTTTATAAAGTGTTTCCAGCTTTTTCTTAATTGTCGGGATGACAGGATTTGAACCTGCGACCCCTCGGCCCCCAGCCGAGTGCTCTACCGGACTGAGCCACATCCCGATTGTTCGTATCTGAAGGATTGCCCTTCAAACATCAGAATCAAAATATAGACCTGTTTCCAGCAAAACTCAACTCTAAATAGTGGCTTTCATTTGTTTTGCTATTTTATGTGAGGCACAAAGGGCTTCAATCTTTTAATTTGGCGGCCATGATGTGCTGCGGTCCGCCGCGTCCGCCGCGATACAGGCGGCCGGTATCGGTAAATCCGCCATTCAGATAGGATCGTATAGCTGCCGGATTTTCACAATTAACCGTAAGGGCCACTTTTGAATAATCGGGAAAGTCGATAGTCAGGGTTTTTAGAATACCATGAATAAAAGAAGCTGCCAGTTTTTTGCCCTGCCATAATTGGTCAATGAAAAATCCTTCCAATCCAAGAGTTTGATCATCGTCGCAGTAATGGGAAACATCTTCATAATCGGTGTTAAACTGCACATAGCCAACAATCTGCCCATCCGCTACAAGAACATAAGGAATCGTCAGCGGTTTCGATTTTAATAATTTCAAAATGTTGGAAATAGGGGAGACATAGGAGTGCTGATATTCAAAAAGTTTGAGTTTAGAAACTTCCGGAATATCAGACTCCTCCATTTTTCGTACAACGACGGACGCCATAACTCTCAGTGATAAGATGACAGGAAACGATTATTAATGAAGAATAAAAAAGGAAAGTTAATAATAAAAGTTTGGCTGTATCATCTGTATTCTATTCGTAAATCTTGAGAACTATCTTACCGGTACCGTGTCCGCTGTCCAGACGTTCATGTGCTTTGCCGACTTGTTCCAGGGGCAGTACTTCGTCAATCAGCGGATGCATTTTCCCTTGTTCGATAATGGCTGTCATTTCTTCAAGGCGTTTTTTTTCGCGTGTCAGAAAAACACCATAAACAGTCAGATTTTTTACTGAAAAGATCGTTAAATCTCCATTGACTCCAAGAATTGTGGACAACCGGCCAAATGGTTTCGTTGCATTAACACTTGCCGGTATATTCCCTCCCGCAGTGTCAAAAACAGCATCCACACCTTGTCCGCCGGTGGCATCTAACACAGACTGAATTACATCCTGATCCCGATAATTAATGGTGAGATCAGCACCAAGTTCTTTCATCACTTTTTGATTGGAAGGACCGGCCGTAGCCAGAACCCGTGCTCCGGCCGTTTTTGCAATCTGCACGGCAAACGAACCGACTCCGCCAGCGCCGCCGTGAATTAAAATAGTTTCACCAGGCTGGATTTTCAATCGCCGAACAACAGCTTCCCATGCGGTTCCGGCAGCGAGTGGAATGGCAGCTGCTTCTTCAAAGGTTACATTCTCTGGTTTTCGAGCAACAATAGAGGTATTTACGACATTATATTCTGCATATGTACCTAATGAATTGCCAGAAATAAAGGGTGTATAATATACTTCGTCCCCCTTTTTAAATTCAGAAACCCCGAGACCAACATTTTCAACGATTCCGGATGCATCGTAGCCTAAAACAGCGGGTAACTTTATTTGTGCCCATTCTCCGGCAGCACGAATTTTAGCATCAACTGGGTTTGTTCCCGAAGCTATCACTTTAATGAGTATTTCTCCCGGGCCGGGTTCTGGTTTGGGAATATCGTTCAATTCAAAATTACCGGGTCCGCCAAATTGCGATATCGTCATTGCTTTCATAAACTTGATTTCTATTTCGGAATTATACGTTTTGGTATTAAAAAGTTAGTACAATGTTCTACAACAGTTCGAAGGCAGGTAAGGTTTCAACAAATCCGGTATCCTGATATCACTTTTCAAAAAATGTAACTATTATAAATAAATACGTAATAGTATAATATATTGGACTTGTTAAGTGATCAGAATCTTACATATTAATAATTATAAGGTTTGCAGAGATAAAGGATAAAAAATGGAACAATTATTAGATCCGGCAACGCTGGTTTTTTTGATTCCCATTGTTGCTATTGTTGGTGGGTTTATCATCAAACTGCGAAAAATGGAGATTGAACGGGAACATTCCGATAGTGTTGGCCATGATGAATATGTGGCTTTGCGTAATGAAATAATATCATTACGCCAGCGAATGGAAAATGTAGAAGCTATTGTTACAGGTGACGAGCCTGAATCCAAATCCGGAATCTCAACACCGGATAGTGACGAAACTTCAGATTATAAAGCTTCGGAAAGCGGCCGTTTACGCAATATGCTGCACTGAAATTTATCTCTTTCGGGTTATTTGATGTGTTCGGTTGTGGATATTAAATTCCGAATTGCCGGAAATGATGATTGATATGGCGATAGCTCAGCCGGCCCCATTCCTTTCGGTTGAGAGGACCAAATAACGGGTGAATGCCTTTTATTTCTCGGTGCCTGGTTTCGGAAAATTGCTCTGTTAAACCGAGGAATCTGTTCAGTTCATCATCCCATTCCATTGTTTTCGGATTTTTCCATGATTGGGCTGTTGGTAAATTATGCGGCCAGGAAACAACATTAATAATCAGTTTGCGAAACGGACGAACGAGCCAGGAAATTGGGAGTCGTTCGACGGGCCGGATATGTAATGCGCACTCCAATTGTAAAGAAAGATGAGCAAGCATCTGAATGGCCGGCATAGTTCCCCATATGGCTGGGACATAAGGCGATAGCTTTTCCAAGCGATGATACAATTCCTGTCTGATTGTGGCATTGAGTAACGTTTTCATGTACTCAAAGTATCTTAAAAACCGGTAAAGTGCAGGTGCCGTTTAGTGGTGGCTATGCTGATGCTCGTGAGGTTCGCCCATTTCCAGCGAACCATCGAGATATTTCATGAGAGCCTCATCCGGATCTGTTTCCTTCGTAATAAATACATCGACACCTTTCGCATCCAGGCGTCGGTATAAACCGGTGCCCATGCCGCCGCTGATTAACACATGAATGTCGTCTAAAGGATGATTTCCTTTTTTGTGATGTTCGTGAAATGTTTGTTCTTTCGACAACTTCAGCATCTCTCTTCCGGTGATAGTGTCTCTGGTGATTTTATATATTAAGAATCGCCGGCATCGTCCGGTATGATCACTGATATTTTTGCCGTTATGGCAGGCTATGGCAATTTTCATGATAGATTCCCGAATATCCTTGGCGGGACCGGTTTCTATTGTCTCACAAGGTGGTAATTATGATTGCTGTTTTAAGTAGAAATAGATTTATTTTCGGGTTTGGCAGAGCTCAACGAGTACGCCAACGTTATTTTTGGGATGAACAAAAGCGACCCATTTATTGTCGGCACCTATCTTGGGTTCGTTATTCAGCAGGGTAAATCCTTCCTCTTTGAGTCTTTTGAGTTCTGCATGGATATCATCCACTTCAAAAGCCACATGATGAAGTCCCTGTCCTTTTTTCTCTACATATTTGGCTATGACGGAATCCGCTTGGGTAGCTCCCAGTAATTCGACTTTAGATTCCCCTGTTTGAAAGAAAGCCGTTTCCACTTTCTCAGATTCCACCCGTTCCCGTTTTTGGCATGGGGTGTTTAAAAGTTTTTCGTACGTCTTGACGGCTTCTTCAAGATCCGTAACGGCAATTCCGATATGATCTATATGCATAACGAATTCATTTGATGATGAAACGACATCTTTTTAATGAATATACTAATCGATATGCACGAGCGCTTTACCAATTTGGGAGTAATATTAAACGGATTTTGTTTTATTTGAATTTTGAGAGATGAAATAGAAATATTTCAGGATGTTGTACAAGAGTGGCAGGGACATCAATGATAGTTATAAATATCCTTTCCTGAAAAATAAAAAAGGGAGGCTACTTGAAATTCAAAAAAAACTGGCACATCTACAATCTTACAAAAAAGTCCATATTTGACACGAAAGGAAAAGTGCATCTCTCTTGATGAATATCCGCTGAAAATGTCATTTCCAATTCCTCGCGACATTTATTGTCGTTGATAACGTCAGCAGTACGTCATCTGAATTCAAGATAAGTAACTAGTATTGTTAAGCATGTAAGTGTTAGGTAAGAGAATTTGTAGGGAAAATCCTGATAACTAAACGGGGGAAAGTTGATGCTTACTTTCGTTTCAACGCCTGTGCCCGTTAAACAGATATTACTCCATCGGGCAGCAAAGCTTATAAAGATCAATCAATTAAAATTAGCCGTAGTGATAGAATGTGCGGGACTCCTGGTTTTGGCTGCTTTCCCGTTGATCCAGATTTTATAAAGAATCGTATGATCGGTTTCATTCATTACGACTACGGCAATGGTTCCATCGGGATTTATAAAACCGGTGGTTAACAGATCGTCATCATTAGATGAACTGATGATACGCCTTGCTCCCGGACGAATAAATTTCGAGAATTGTCCGAGGTAATAGAATGAATTCATGTAGAATAGTTTTCCCGTTTTGGTATTGGCAATGATGGGCGCGTAACAGTAATTCGCCACATGGTTCGGACCGCCTTTTTGATTCAGGATCAGGTTCCAGTCGGTCCAGCCGGTCGACCAGTTGTTTAAATCCATGATAATATTTTTGCCATATTCTTCACCCCATTTCCAAAGCTTCAATTTTTTCTTATTAAACGGATACAAACATCCTTCAGTAAAGAGGAGATGCTTGTCGGGAAAGGCATCGTGTACGTAACGGGCATTTGCGAAATGATTACCGACATACCAGTGATAGGCCGTTCCCCAAACGTATTTTGCCGCTTCAGGATCTTCCAAAACAGCAGCCGCACGCTGATACATAATTCCCCGGTTGTGATCCCAAATCATGAGTTTGACATCCGATAAACCTTTTTTGTGCAATGTCGGTCCGAGGTAATAGCGCACAAAATCGTGTTCTTCTTCACCCGTATAAACGCATGACTCCCACATCTGAGTGGCCATCGGCTCGTTTTGCACAGTCAGTCCCCAAATCGGAATACCTTCTTTTTTATAAGCATGAATGAAGCGGACATAATAATTGGCCCAGGTCTGACGATATATTGGTTTTAATTTCCCGCCGTGAAGCATATCGTTATTGGTTTTCATCCAGGCCGGCGGACTCCAGGGGGATGCAAATATCTTGATATTTCCTTTAGCTTCGGTTAATGCCGCTTTTATGAATGGTATGCGATAAGACAGATCGTGTTTTATAGTGAAATGGGATAAGGATGTGTCACCCGGAGTTTCATCATAAGCATAGCTTTCGCTGGAAAAATCACAGCTGTTGATGCTCGTTCGTCCAAGGCTGTAACCGATCCCCTTGTCTGGCGAAAAGTAGGCCGTCAAAATTTCCTGCTGTTTTTCTTTGGGAAGTTTATAAAATGTTTCTGCTGCGGCATCGGTAAAAGCCCCTCCAAAACCAACGATAGTCTGAAATTTTTTCGTTGTATCTACGATGATCGTTGGTACCGATTCCTCCGGTTGGTTCATTGGTTTCAATTGTAAAGTATCAAAGAGGCTGATTCGGTAGGGTGTGTTTTTTGCGGTCACATATGTGTAGCCGGTATTTTTAGAAATTTTTGGAATACTTGTAAATACATGGGTTTGAGGAAGTTTATGTGAATTACAAGCAATGAAACTCGTCAACAATAAGACGTAAAATGCATTTAGAATGAAAGTCCTGATTTTCATAGTATGTTTAGTCGTTAATACTGAAGGTGTGCAACTTTAGGAAAGCCTAATGTTAGAGAAGATAAATTCTAAAATCCAGAGAATATAACCTTAAAATTTAACGGACTGAAGCTGCAAAAGAATCAGGTAATAATAAACGATTTCATAGAAATAGAGGCGAGATCAAAATCTTCATTGAAATAAGTGAATTCCGATTGTTCTATGGCTTGCCCCAGGGAGTAAATCAACGGTAAATAATGGTCGTGGGTAGGTTGCGCCAGGCGGGCCAGGTTTCCCATCTTTAGAAATTCGACGGCGCTCTTGAAATCACGATTATCGATGAATTTTGTAATTGTTTGATCAAATTCGATGGCCCAGTCGTAGGGTTTTTGATTAAACTGAATGGTACGCAGGTTATGGACAAGATTTCCGCTTCCGATAATCAATACCCCTTTTTCGCGCAGATTCTGTAATTCCCTGGCCAGCTCGAAATGATATTCCGGCGGCCTGGAATAGTCCAGGCTCAATTGGTAAACAGGTATATCAGCGTTCGGGAACATCTTTAGCAAGACCGACCATGTTCCGTGATCCAATCCCCATTCGTTATCCGGATGGATATGCACTTTCTTTACTATGTCGATGGTCTGTTGAGCAAATTCCGGTGCTCCCGGAGAAGGATACGTTTGTTGAAAAAGTTCTTCCGGAAATCCATAGAAATCATGAATAGTCTTTGGAGTATCCATGATGGTCACTTTTGTTTCACCCGGTGTTATCCAATGTGCGGAAACGGATAAAATGGCTTTGGGAACAGGCATCGAGCGGCCAATTTCTTTCCATGTTCTGCTGAAAGAGTTGTCTTCAATAGCATTCATAGGATTGCCATGACCGATAAACAACACCGGCATTTTATCAGAAGAAGGCAAGTCCTGAAGAGTTTTATAAAATTGTTGTGTATTCATTTGAATGAAATATAGATCATTTCAGATTGATTGACATTTTGGGAATTAAGAAAATTTCCTTTTCATGTTGTATATCAAACGGAGTCAATTATGGTAAAATTCCCAACCGGTTATATCGTATGATGAGAAAGAAGGAAATGATATCGGAACAGATCCTGGATTTTTATGAAAGCCTGAATCCTGATTTTTTGCTTCCGGAAGGTATAAAGATGATGAATCCGTATGTGGAAAGGGATACGTTGGAAATAGCCCGGCAATTTTATCATCGGTATTATGATGATTCCAGGCCCCGGGTTTTACTTTTTGGCATTAATCCCGGACGGTTTGGGGCGGGTGTCACAGGTATTCCGTTTACCGACCCCATCCGGTTGGAAACAAAATGTGGGATTGAGAATAACCTGGATAAAAAGCCGGAATTATCATCCGAATTCGTTTATGAGATGATCGACGGGTACGGAGGTGTTAAAAAGTTTTATGATGATGTCTTCGTCACGGCAATATGTCCGCTTGGATTCACGCTGGACGGGAAGAACCTTAATTATTATGATGACAAGGACTTGCAAAAAAATGCGGAACCGTTCATCGTTGAAACCATATGGCGGCAAAAAGAAATAACGTATTCTCCGGAAGTCTGTTTTTCCCTGGGCAAAGGTAAGAATTTTACCTATTTCCAGCGCCTAAATAAGAAATATCATTTTTTTGAAACTATCATTCCCTTGCCGCATCCACGATGGGTCATGCAATATCGCCGTAAGAAGAAGGACTATTTCATAGAAGAATATGTTAAAAGCCTGCATTTAACAGGGATCAGGGAACAGTAAACAATAAACAGGGAACAAGGGAAATTGTCCTGTCCTGAAATAAGTTGACCGTTAAGGAGGCAAAAAAAAGAATCCAAAATGGCCACCAGAGAACAAGTAAAAAAACAATTTGATCAACGCAGAAATCGGTATTTTAGTGAACGCTTCAAGAAGCAGAAAGTAAAGGAAATTGAGAAGAACCAGAAAAGTGTCCGGGAAGTGAGTCAACTCTACGAGGTTTCTCTCAGCTCCGTTTATCGATGGGTATATAAATACTCGAGTTTGTATCAAAAAGGCCTTAAACAAGTCATAGAACCCATGAGTGATGCCAGGAAACTAAAAGCCTTACAGGAACGCATTAAAGAATTGGAGCAGGTAGTTGGACGCAAACAGATCCAGCTGGAATTTACCCAGAAGATGATCGAATTGGCCGAAGAACATTACGGAATTGAGATTAAAAAAAAATGGTTCCCCACACTCCGTTGGTTCTGGTACAACCGGGAAGCTCACCGGTGGAAAATGAACCAGATTTATCGAGTCATAGGCACCAGTAAGCAAAACATGCACCAACGCTTGAATCATTATCTGGGACAGGAAGAGACCAAGGCCTTATTACACCCCTTGCTCGATGAGCTGCGCCAGGAACATCCGCGAATGGGAGCCAAATTATGCTATCTAAAGCGGCATCCGGAAGGGATGGGACAAGACCGGTTTCTAGGATTTTATGCTGAGTGTGGGCTAAAATTGGACCCAACCCGCAATCCCCGCAAAACGACCAATAGCAACGGGGTGATTCGGTTTCCCAATTTGTTAGCCGGCAGGGAGCTGAGCGGAGTCAACCAGGGATTTGTCAGCGATATTACCTATTATGAGTTAAACGGACGCTTCCATTATTTAACCTTTATCATGGATGTGTATTCGCGAATGATCAAAGGATTTAGCGCCAGTCAGACTCTTAAAACCACCTTTACGACCATTCCGGCCTTGCAAATGGTTCTGAAGGGCTTACCGGCCGGACCACCAAGGCCTATTTTTCACTCCGATGGGGGTGGTCAGTACTATAGTAAGGAATTTTTAGCCTTGACAAAGGGACGATTTCGCAATAGTAAGGCACAAAGCGTATACGAAAATGCCCATGCTGAGCGAGTCAACGGGATTATTAAAAATGACTATATCAAGCCTTATAATCCCCAAAATTTCCGGCAATTAAAAACCATGTTGGCTAAAGCCGTAACATACTATAATTATGAACGACCTCACGGATCCCTCAAAAACATGACCCCGGCAAGTTTTGATAAAAGGGGATATACCTATCCTCAAAAAATATGGATATCTTCTGACAAGTAATCTTTAAATAGGACCAAACCAAAACGATAATATTCTTCCTAAAAACGGTCAACCCTATTTAGGACTGCACAATTGTTCACTGTTTACTGTTAATTGTTTCCTGCTAACTGCATAATTAGCATGTCAATGAGCCGGTTAAAGCTTTCATTGCAATCGAGGGGAAGACCGAAACCTCCGGCAATTTCGATGGTTGTAAATCCGTGAACCATACTTCGGAATCCCCGGATAACATGCAATGCATCTTCATCCGATAATCCATACGGAGCAATGACAGCCTGAACGATTGAAACCACCTTTTTTTCCGCATTTTGAAGTTCCGCATTCTTCGTTTGCTGATTATTTGATGACCTTAAGGTTATCATGTAGAGCCCGGGATTATCTTTGATATATTTCCGATACGCATAAGCTATAGCATAAATGGCATCAGAACCGGATTTTCCAAGGGCAGCGTCTGTCATATAACCGGCCATTTTCTGAGTGTTCAGAATGCTTAATTCTGTCATTAAATGTGGCAGTCCTTTAATATGATTGTATAACGAAGGAGGTTTTATACCCAATTTCGAAGCTAAACGGTTCAGAGATAAAGCATCTGCTCCTTCATTATTTACCATTTCTACGGCAGTATCGATGATGCGATTTTTGTCTATTCCGGCTCTTTTAGTCATGAGCTTTCTGTTTTTGTAGTGAACCTAAAAATGTAGTAATCATTGGGCCAGCAATATCGGGCATTTCAGCATGTGGATAATGTCCGGCATCCGGAATAATATGTGTTTCTCCATTCAATGATAGATTGAGATACTGGGCTTCTTTTTCCGGGTTTTTAAAATCAGGATCCTTACTGCCCATGATAATCTGAACCGGTACCCGAACTTGATTCAATCGTTCTTCTGAAGCACGGTTTGAAGATGTGGTCATTTTCCGGATGGATTTGAGCCGGCCGGGTTCTTTTAAGTTGGACATGAGAGAATCCATATAAGATTTAAAATCGGCCGGTTTTTTTGCCGGAAATAAAGTTGGAAAATATTTTTTCCAGATAAAACGTCCCCAGGGTTTTAAAAACAACACGGTAAAAAGGATTTTAGCCACCCAAATGGGCATCATTTCGGTTATATCCCTTGCAACCGGGCTTATCAATATCAATCCGTTCACCCATTCCGGGCCTTCTGCGGCTGCCCAAACTGCTGAACCGGCCGATTTCGATGTTCCGATAATGGTAGCCGGACCTGCATCGAGATATTGGATAAGATTTAATACATCTGAACCCATGTCGGAAACGGAATAGCCTGGCCAGTGAGCGCTCGATTCGCCCATTCCGCGCAAGTCCATAGTCACAACACGAAATCCTGATTCCTTCAAAACGGGTATCAGGAACCGGTATTCAGAACGAACATCACCTAAAGAAGGTAGACAAATGATTAATGGTCCTTTATTTACGGTATCGTCATATGCCAGTTTTTTGTTACCGATGGAGAGAAATTGTGTTTTCATAACATGTATAAATATGAATTTAAAATAGAAAACTAATTATAATAGTATATTAACTAATAATATTAGTTAATTCAATAAAAAATACGTGCGGCTTTTGAAAAAGTTTCAAAAATTCCAAAAAAGAACTGTTTTTAAGTCTGCGGCCGGACTTCTTTACCGGTAAATCGTAAAAACCAGCGTATACATTTATGCCCGGTATCGACCGGCTGGCAGAACATCAATGGACAGCTACCGGGAATAGCATGAATTCCTAATTCCTTGCAACGTTTAACAGCTATTTCATTTACACTGCCTTGTCCAAAAGAGCGGTGCATCCACACAAAGTGAATCCCCAGTTTTCCACATTGCTCGACAATTTCAAGGGTTGCATCCGGATGGGTGGCAATGACAACCCCTTCTACGCCACTGGGGATGGATGCCAAATCGGGATAGCAGGGATCGCCTTCAACTTCACTGGCATTTGGATTCACAGGAAAAACTTTATAACCGCTTGATCTTAATTTCTTGAAAATGGCGTTGGCCGCAACATCTCCTTTGCGTGAAACCCCGGCAACCGCGATTCGTTTGAAATCAAGAAATTGATGAGCTGATTCTTCAAGTTTATTCATCATTTCTCCTTAATGCATTATGGAATCTATTTGAGCTGCTTTCCCGCCATTGCCATGCATTCAATTTCAATTTTGGCTCCCAAAGCGAGCGAAGAGGCTCCGATGGCGCTTCGGGCGGGAAAATGTTCATCAAAATAAGTGATATAAACAGAATTCATATCTGGCCATTCCTTCATATTTGTCATCATGACAGTACATTTGATGACGTTTTTCATGGACGAACCGTTTCTCTCAAGAATAGTCTTGATATTTTCCATCACTTGCTGCGTTTGATTTTTGATATCCCCTTCAATCAATTGCATTGTTCCCGGTTTAACGGGTAATACGCCGGACAGATAAAGCATATTCCCAACACGTACTGCTTCGGAGAATGGCCATTTTGCTTTCAGAGTCGCTTCGGAATTTAAATATTCCGGTGATTCATCCTTCATTTGAGCCTGCGCTTTAGGATGAAATAAACAGAGTGAAAGCAAACAAAATACGAATAGCTGTTTCATTAGGTAATCTCTCATGATAAATAATTAATGACACGACGAATTTGTCAGCCCGTTTGACTTATCAGGCTTTGTAAAATTTAACAGATTATAAACAGACAGTAAATGTTCCGGACAAAAAAAGCTTTCGGGCTATACTGGAGTATTTGGATGTGGGGATGAACAAAAAAATACTAAATAACCCGAAAGCAAAATTAGAAAATGGAGGGGATGTTTTTAACGTGTCATGATCCTGGTTAAATCGTCGCTGGCCTTAATCTCACCAATACGGTGCCATGCGCTGAAACGGGAGCACTGTAGGTATCGGTAAACACGCCCAATTCTTCATGCTGCCAGATATCGCGAACGGTTTGCCTGCCTTTGATATTCAGATCACTCCAGTTCAAGGTTATCCTTTCGCCATTTTTAGTACCGCGGTTTAATAAGCCCACAGCTTTAGACCCGTCTTGTAAATCTTTTGCCCATACTTCGAGCGGACCATTTTGGGAAACCCTGATTCCTTGTTTTCCTAATGGATCCTGGTTGATAGCCAGCATCTCATTATTAGTTAGTAAATCCAGTGTCCAGGGATCCAGTTTTGTTAGATTTGAACCGAGCATCAGCGGTGATGGCGCTAAAGCCCACATCGACATCACGGTACGTTGTTCATCCATGGTGAAACGTGTAAAACGGGGACCGTCGACGCAGCGCAAGCCGATATGTCCAAGACACAGCATATCGCAATCTGGCCAATGACCCGGTCCGCCGAACCCGTGCCAGCTATGCAATACATCAATTGTGTGGTCCAGTGATTTCCAGTTGTCCCAGAAGTCATCTGTCATGCGCCACATATTGGCATTATGTTCAATATCTTTGCCTTCTGAGACCGGAGTTTCACCAGGGGAAGTACTGAACACGATATGAGGACCGAATTTATCCAGTGAACTGCGAATAGCGTGGATTTCATCAATATGATAGGGACGTGAAAGGTCATCGACTTTGATAAAATCTACTCCCCACTGAGTGTAAAGCCGGATTAATGAATCGTAATATGCTTGTCCGGCTTTTGTATTTCCTTTGACGCCGTACATATGCTTGTCCCAGGAACAAGTGCTGCTGGTATCTGCTGCGTCACGGGCATGAAAAGAAGTTCCTTCAATCGGGGTATTTTGTTCAACAGCAACACGCGGAATACCCCGCATGATATGAATTCCGAATTTGAGCCCCATCGCATGGATTTTATCACCAACGGGTTTGAAACCTGCACCACCCGCCGCTGACGGGAATTTATTAACGGCAGGCATGCATCGGCCATATTTATCAATAACAGTGGGTTTGTTAATTTTCAGATGTTCGGGAGCAAGCTTCGGATCGAACCAGAGGAAATCAATAACTGAGTAATGATAACCGAATGGCAGTAATTTATTTTGAAGGACTTCGGAATTTGCCAGGTATTCCGATTCAATGACGCTTGAGCCATAGGTATCGTAACTGTTCCATCCCATTGGAGGTGCTGGAGCAAGTTTCCAGTACTCTGGATTCTTTTCTCTGTTTATGCCCGTTGCCCATGCAAAGGGAGCCGATTTATTGATCAGGAAAGAAGTACCACCAACGGTCAGGGCCGTTTTAAGAAATGATCGACGATCCATGTTTTACGATAGTTGAGTTTAATATTTTCAGCCGTATACAACAATAAGTGTTTGTGTTACACTAATAGTGTATGAATAATTATAATTTTTTAAATCATGAATTCCAAGTGGATAGAATTTAAGCAAACAGAATACAGAATATAGAAAACAGAAAAGAGACGAAAGAAAAACAGGGGAATGAGGTTTAACTATCCAAAAATGTTAGTTTCGCAATTTCCATAAATGAAGCCATTTCACTGAATTTCCATTTAATAGCTTCATTTAATTTTGAAGAAGGTTTTTCAAACATTTTCTGCTGAACGGACATTAGGCTTCCTTTAAATTTGGCATTCCACGAGCCATGTGCGATCCCGTTTACTAAAATGGTTCCCAGTCCGTTACCACCGGTGGCCCCGATTTTTCCATAAAGTAGTTCCTGTTTGTCGGGATTCACAAAACGTTCGCGCCCATCAGGGGCGTATCCCATGATATAACTGTCCCATTGCGGTAAAAGGTCGATTTGTTCGTTTCCCTCAGGATGGAAAGACTCAAATTCATCAATATCTTTTGATAAAAGCAGATAGCCGTCCCCGATATCAATTGTTTCAACCGATGACATCGCATGACGCGCTTTTGTCATTGTAACACCCGACCACCATTGAAAATCTTTAATCCGGGCCGGTCCAAAAGCATGCAGGTAATCAACCGCCAATTCTTTCAGCGCTTTTTGTGGATTATATCCTCCTAAATTCTGGCCAATCCATGCTTTGGCAGCTACATATTTAATAATATTAGAACGCATATTTTCAGAACCTACGCGAAGCAGATATCCCTCAAAAGCCATGCGATTAATAATAATTTTAAACAGTTTATCAGGAATTTCCGCGCATATATCCCTGATTTCAGCCAGGGATTTTGGCTCCCTGGCATTCGCTAATATTTGTTCTTTCCATAATGGATATTTCTCCGGGTCAATGTAACGGCCTTTTTGCGTATAGCGTTTTTCCCAATACGGATTGGAAGGTTCCGGAATCATTGCCGCAAATATCAGTGGTGCTTTTTCCTGTTCAAGCATATAATTCGAAAGCCGCATGGCGGGTATCCGAATGGCTGATCGTTTCTCATCTAATTCATTGAATACGTTTTTACTGAAAGTTGACAGCCGGTTCCACAAGGATAACGGGGCGGATGGATGCCAGCTGTAAACGCCCGCGATTTCTTTCAGAACACGGACAGCATTCGTTCCCTGTTTCCCGAGAAATTGTCGGTGATAAGACCATTGTGAAAGCTTAATCGTTTCCATCAAATCAGGGGTTTCCGGTTTTTATCGTATGGTTTTAAATTGTTTTCCGCCAATTCAACAGCTCTCATAATCTTTGCTTTTCTCTTCTCAATGGTAGCAGATTTTTCTATACGTGTTACTACAATGAATCGGTTGGTATTGGAATAGTTCTGGAATTTCTTCCAGGCGACAGCATTTCTCTTGAGAGCAGTCTTCAAATCATCGGGTATGTCGATGTCATCTTTGAGCCGGTAGGCTTTATCCCATTGTCCGTTTTGTTTCGCAATTTCTATAGATTCAAGACCTGGCGGGGTCATTTTTCCCTGTGTAATCATTTTTTTAGCTCGTTCCCGGTTAATTTTTGACCAGACGCTGCCGTCTTTTCGGGGAGTGAATCTTCTTTTGTACTTTTCATCATCGATGCCGTGAATCAATCCGTCAATCCAGCCGAAGCAAATGGCTTCCTCAACCGATTCTCCATACGAAATGCAGGGAACATCGGTGTGGACCTTATAGTATATGAGCCAGATTTCCGGTGCTTTTTTATGATTTTCGAGAAGCCAGGAACGCCATTCATTCCTGTTTTCGGCATAGAACGTATTCATCATATCTCATTGTAATTAATACGTGCTCAAAAAGAAATCAACGGCCTCACTTTTTCCCACCTAAAAAAACGACACTTATTTAATTTTACAAAAAAAAGACGCAAATTATTTGGAACGATTTATATCATATTTTTAGGCAATAATTTATTTATTCATCAGAGATTAATTTTAAATATGAGTCCAAAAAGGATAACGGATATTGATCATTCAATTTCCTTTCATATAATTTTTTGGGGCATTTTATTGTTAGGTTTTCATGAAACGGCCCAGGCACAATTTGATTTTCCATTGAAGAGACCTCCCCAGCCAACGCAATCTGCTTACATTGAACTTATGGGCAATGGTATGGCATACAGCCTGAATTATGATGTGATATTTAAAAATAATTTGGGTATTCGGATTGGCGGCAGTGCCTTTGGCAGCCTTCATGACCAGAGTCAAGGTTCAAATGATGAATGGACAAAATATTTTACCATGCTGTTTATGGGAAATTATTACATCGGGCATGGAAGAAGCCGGCTCCAGTTAGGGGCGGGATATGTTATTGGTGATATGGGATCGGAGCCCGGATTAAATCCGCCTGCCATTACGATGACTATCGCTTACCGGATGCTGCCGGTAAAGGATACGAGATATACTTTGAAAATTGGGTTCACACCCTTTATTTCACATCGTACATTTTATCCTTCCATTGGTATTGCTTTCGGCTGGGTATTGAGTAATTAATAACTTTGATTAAAGGTTTCCGGGATGATTGTACAGCTTACATGAATGTAGCAGGATCTGTTTTACTTTTTCTTTGAGTTCATCGAAACTCTGACTGCTTTATCACACCATTTTTTTAATTCATCGATATCTTCTAATACGTTGATGGGCAATTCATAATAGTTCATGGTTCTTTCGTCGTCATATGGACGAAACGGGCCCATGCTTTCCGCTTCAAAATCAGCCCGGTTTGAATCATCCACTTTAAAATACAGGCGATCATCAAATATCAGGGCGAAAAAGAATTCATCGGCATATAATCCGACACCTCCGAACATGTTCCGGGAAGAAATGTTGGCAAAACAGCTGAGTTGTTCTATAACAAATGTTTTATATCCCTGGCTTACCGGCATAGCGTTCATTTATGAATTCAAGTGACTTATTGATTTGATAAAATTACTCAATCTAAAAAAAAGTTTGATATACTTTTTCTCACGCTCTGTTTACAACTCAGCGGAACGTAGTTCCCGGACGAATTGCTGTAAAAAATCCCGGGAGTAGTAATCCGTATCGACAATTTCGCCATCGAATAACAAGATATCGAGATCAATGATTCGGGGACCATTTTTATTTGATGTATGAACTCGTCCCATCCTGGATTCGATTTTTTTTAATTCAGCTTTTAATTCATTTCTTTCTGATTCTGTTTTCAATAAAACCGCGCCATTCAGAAATTTAGACTGATTTTCAAAGAGTAATGGTTCTGTAAAAAAAAATCTGGATTTTTTCAGGATAGTAAAATGATAGCCGAGTTCTTTGAGCGCCTCATCAATATGTTTGTTCCGGATCGATATTGGATCCCAATGATATGATGGCCTCATGTTCAGGCATTATCGGATATTCGGGCTATGACATTATCTGAAAAACGAAGGCAATGAGGTTTTTCGACCGTTACCTCTACGGCATTAACTCCTTTATAGGAATGCACGTGTTCATAAATCATGTTGGCAAGGGATTCAAGTAAATTAAACTGTGCGTCTTCAACTTTTTGAATAATGGCTTTGGTGATGGTTTTATAATCAACAGCGAAAGTTACATCATCACCTTGAACAGCTTTTTCGGCATTATACGTAAGTTTTATTGAGATAACGACATCCTGTGGTTTTTCCCGCTCCCAGTCGTTGAATCCGATAATTGTTCTGAGACGAATATTTTTAATCTCAATTTCCAGGTCTTTTGCGCTCATGGTATCTAAATGATTTCTAAAAAATTGAAGTTACCCATTATTAATAATATAGGTGATCAAATCGTTTCCGGGAAACAGATCCGATTGTAAATATTCAAAATTTCTATAAAATTAACAGGATGATTATTCATCAATAAAGGCTTCCGCTTCGATTTCAACAAGAATTTCAGGAGCGATAAAGCGACTGACCTGGATCATGGATGTGGCAGGAAGGATTTGTCTGAAATATTCTCCATGGGCTTTCCCGACAAGCTCCCAGTCCCGGTCGATATCCAGGACATATATTCTTGTTCGTACCACATCGGTTAAGTCAGCTCCGGCTTTTTGCAAGGCTGTTTCAATATTTTTTAATGTTTGAATGGACTGGGCATATACATTGCCGATACCGATAATGCTCCCATTTCCTGATGTTGCCGTTGTTCCCGAAACCCAAACTCTGTTACTGCTTCGGACGGCACGGGAATACCCGATAACTGGCTCCCATTTTGTGCCGGAGGATATATTTTGTCGATTCATTTTTATTAGTCCAGGGATTGTTGAAAGAAAAAAAATGTTTGAAGTAATAAAATTACAAAATTGTTCAGGAGAAAGAGTAATTCTCTGGTTCCGTGTAGTTTGGAAGGATGCTACCGGATAATTTTCTGTAATAGCCAATCGGTCTGATGATCGTCTCCCATAATAAAACGGTGTGATCCGAATTTCTCAAATCCCATGTTTTTGTAAAATTGTAATGCCCTGGTATTATGTTCCCAGACCCCAAGCCAGACAAACTTCCGGTTTTGTTTGCGAGCTATATCTATGCCCAATTCAATAAGCTTTTTTCCCAGGCCATGGCGTTGAAATTCCTGTTTCACATAAATTCGTTCAATTTCGAGGCTTTGAGGATCAAAGATATCGGTTTGGGCTTCGGGTTCATTTGTTTTTAAGTACGCTGCGGGTGCCTGATCAGCAAAAAGGAGATAAAATTCAGATGATGGATTGTTCAATTCTTTTTTTAGTTGGTTTTTATTGAAAGCCTCGTCCAGGTAGGTTCTCATGTTTTCAGAGCTGTTATAGGCGCGAAATGTTTCGTCATATGTCTGTATTGCAAGATCTTGCAGCGATCCCAGATCGGTATTTCGACATTTCCGGATAGATATTTCCATTATTTGAAAGTTTATTAAATGCGTGCAAAAGTGGAATGAAGATAAAAGCAAATCTGAATGGTTTAAAGAATAATCAAATTATAAATAATCTTTCTTTTGTCTACTGATTCAAAACGCTCCCCATTTTTAAACAGCCAATTGATGATTTAACAAATAGTTAATTTAAAAACGCTTCCCGATAATTCTTGTAAAAGATCTGCATGTCATAAATAAGTGTTGGGCCGATGAATGGTTTGTAACATATTGAAAATCATTTACTTATAATTCATCTAATATATATTACATCATTTAATATAATATGACTATATAGTTTACTTAATTAGTGATAATCGATTTAGATATTTAATTATTTCGATAATTAGTGAGGAGAACTGAAAAGACCATTAAACCGGAGTAAAATCTTTTCCCGGTAAAGTTGGAGGAATTTAAGAGGGGTAACATACCTTTTCCCTGGCTTACTTGCCTCTGATTGATCTCAATTAATATTTATCAGCCTAAACGAATCAGCTTAAATATGATAAGCCGGTAGCGACAGGCTATTTATTTCAGGCATTTTCAAATCAATCGTACAAACGTAGCAATATGAAAAAAAAATTACTGCTCTTATCCATCTTAATGTTTGCAGTTATTGGAATTACCTTTGCGCAAACAAAAACAATAACCGGTTTGGTTACGTCATCGACCGATGGTACTCCATTACCTGGTGTCAATATTATAGTCAAGGGAACTGTCAATGGTACTGCCACTGATATGAATGGTAAGTATTCATTAACGGTCTCGAATACTGCAAAGACATTAGTCTTTTCTTACCTGGGTTTTGAAACCCTTGAAAAAACCATTGGTAAAAAGACTGTCATAAATGTTAAACTGGAACCTTCGACCCAGCAATTGAAAAACATCGTTGTTGTGGGTTATGGTACGGAATCCAAGAAATACGTTACCGGGTCTATTACGAGTATACAAGGCAGCAGTATTGCTAATGTGCCTGTAACAAGTTTTGAAACAGCTCTCGAAGGTAAGACCCCCGGAGCTGTCATCACACAGCAAAGTGGTAAAGTCGGGCAGGGTATCCGGATTCGGATTCGCGGTTCTTCGTCCGTGACGGCCAGTAATCAGCCACTTTATGTAATTGATGGAATTCCGGTCACATCATCGAGTCAGGGTCAGGCCGGTAACGAACCAACGAACCCGCTCGCTGATTTAAACTATGATGATATTGCTTCGATACAGATTCTGAAAGATGCTTCTGCTGCAGCTATTTACGGTGCACGTGCTTCCAATGGTGTGGTGCTCATCACGACCAAGAAAGGAGCTGCCGGTAAGACAAAATTTAATATTAATACCAGTCTGGGAGTGGGACATCCTACCCATTACAAGCAATTCCTTAATTCGAAACAATATATTAAGCTGTTCCTTGAAGCGGCTCAAAACTCTCAAAAGATTGATCCCTCATTTGATTATGTCGGATATGTGAAGAATTATTTCAACCAGGTCTCCTACAACACCTGGAACACGGATTCCATGTATAATGTAAACTGGGCAAAGAAACCATTTCGGACGGCATTTTATCGCAACCTGGATGTTTCGGCAAGCGGTGGTAATGCAAAAACGCGTTTTTATACCAGTGGTGAGTATTCTCATCAGGACGGTATTCTCATTAATAATGCCTTCAGCCGGTTAAGCGGACGTTTGAACCTGGATCATCAGGCAACCGACAAGCTTTCATTTGGACTTAAATTTTATCTCGCCCGTTCTCAGAATGATCGTGTATCTAATGACGACCAGTTTGATACGCCGGTGCAGTTGGACGCCCAGGCTCCAATTAGTCCGGTTTATCTACCAGGTACCAATACGCTGAATCCAAATACATTGTATTTCAACGGGCTTATAGATGCCAAATATGGTAATGATCGGACACTCATTTTCCATAATATGAGTAATGCCTATGCCGAATATGACTTTACACCGGCATTGCAGTTTCGCAGTGAGTTCGGACTTGATCTGATCGATCAGACAGAAGAAGGATATTATGGAAATCAGACCGACGGTAATCCAACCGGTTTTGGACGATATCGTTACCTGAGAAATGTGAACTATACGGCAAACAATTATTTCAAGTATATCAAAGATTTCAACAAGGTGAACAATATCAACGTAACGGTTGGTATGAGTTTTCAAAAAGTCGGAATCTCAACTTCTAATGTGCAAGGCGAAGGTTTTCCTAATGACAGTTTCAAAAAACTAATAAGTGCCTCAAATATCACGCTTGGTACTTCAAATGGAACGGGTTACAGTTATGTGTCGTACTTCGGACGTGTGAACTATAAGTATAATGATACCTATATGATTTCTCTGAGTTCTCGTGAAGACGGCTCTTCCCGTTTTGGTGTGAACAATCAATATGGTTTCTTTCCGGCAGCATCAGTTGGATGGTTGGTTACCAATGAGGAGTTCATGAAAAAGCTGAGCGCAATCAGCAATTTGAAATTGCGTGTCAGTTATGGTTTAACAGGGAACTCGGATATTGGAAACTTTGATTCACGTGGTTTGTATGACGGAACGAATTATGCGGGACTTTCCGGTATTCAGCCTACACAAATAGCCAGTCCCGATTTAAAATGGGAAAATACGGCACAGCTCGATTTTGGCCTTGATTTCGGTTTTTTTGATAACAGAATCACCGGTACGGTTGATTATTATATCAAAAAGACAAATAACCTGTTGCTGAATGTGAATGTACCTGAAACATCAGGTTTCTCAGTGGTGACAAAGAATGTCGGTAACCTGCAAAATAAAGGGATTGAATTCTCCATCAATACTGAGAATATCACCGGTCCGCTGAACTGGACATCAGGTTTTAATATTTCCGCAAACCAGAATAAAGTGACTAATCTTGGCGGACAAGTTATTGGTAATCTAAACCGGGCCATGGAAGGGCAGCCAATCGGAGTTTTCTACATGGTTAAATATGCCGGGGTTGATCCCAAAAACGGGGACGCACTTTATTATGTAAAACCGGGAAGCAATCAAACAACGAATGATTATTCGAAGGCACAAAGACAAGTTGTTGGTAACCCGAATCCGGAATTTACGGGTGGTTTTTCCAACGATATTTCTTACAAAGGATTTGATTTAAATGTGCTGGTCCAGTTTGTTTACGGTAATAAAATCTATAATGCAGCCGGCGTGTATCAATCGGTCAATGCGAACTACTTTGATAACCAGACGGTCGACCAGATGAATGCATGGCAAAAAGCCGGGGATGTGACCAATGTTCCGCAGGCACGCCTGTTTATGGGTAATGGTAACCAGGATTCATCCCGTTGGTTATTTGACGGGTCTTATATCCGGGTTAAGAATGTAACTTTGGGATACAACCTGCCTCATAGTTGGCTTAATAAATTCTCGTTAAGAAGACTTCGTATCTATGTAACAGGGGTCAATTTGCTAACCTTTACGAAATATCCCGGCTGGGATCCTGAAGTAAGTGCAAGCTATAACAGCAATCATATCGATAACATCGATGTCGGGCAGAATTTCTACACACCGCCTCAGGCAAGAACAATCACGGTTGGTGTCAATCTTGGCTTTTGATGACCAGCGCTATAAACAAATTAAAGTCTTAAAGAATTTAAAGATTAAAATTATGAGCAATATAAAATCAAAAGTATACATTCCGGTTATGTTACTGTTGCTTGCCTCGTTTATCAGTTGTGGTAAGGAATTGGGAATTAATCCCCAACAGTCGATAGATGCGAGTGTCGCTCTGAAAACTTCCTCGAATGTGAAGGACGCTCTGTATGGAGCGTATTTTCAGATTCAGCAAACAGGTGTTTTTGGCAGTGATTATAATATGTACAGCGAACTTCTTGCGGCTACCAATGAAGTTATGTTCTCCGGTACCTATCAGGACTATGCTGATGTGTTCTACAAACGGCAGGTTGCCAACAACGCTTTCGCCGGTGAAATGTGGCAAACTGGCTATGATGCCATCAACATTTGTAACAACGTCCTTGCCAACATAAAAGTCGTTGATGCCGCAGATCAGGCTGATATCCAGGCCGAGGCCGAATTTATTCGCGGAGTCGTTTATTTCGAGCTGGTCCGTTTTTACGGTTTACCCTGGGATGCCAGCACCAATGATAAAGCAAACAGCGGTGTGCCCATCGTGCTCAAACCGACATTGGCCATCACTTCCGGATCAGATGTCGCAAGAGCAACAGTATCCGATGTTTATAAGCAAATTATAAGCGATCTCAAAGATGCGGAAGCGAATTTGCCGACATCCAATAATGATGGCCGGGCTACTAAGTATGCTGCTTCGGCATTTTTGGCAAAGGTATATCTGCAACAGGGCGATTTTCAGGACGCCCTTACAGAATCGAATTCCGTCATTGAATCTGGTAACTTTTCCTTAGTTGCCAATTATGCTAACGAGTTTAACAATTCCTCCAATACCTCGGAGGACATTTTTGATATTCAGGAAAACAGCCAAAGTACCCCTGTTTCAGATAACTGGACATTTTATGCAAGCTTACCGGGAATAGGGCGTGGTGATATGGATATAGACTCATTACATCACCTGACCTTGTATTCTCCGAATGATGCACGTTTGGCTCTTTTTTATGTCGGAACCGGCCTCAAACCGGGAAAATGGCGTACTGGAAAATGGAAAGTCCGCTATACCAACAAACCGATAATCCGGTTGGCTGAAATGTATCTGACACGTGCCGAATGTAATTTCAGACTGGGTTCTTCAGTAGGCGATACCCCGTTAAATGACGTAAACAGAATCAGGAATCGTGTAAATCTTCCAAGTCTGACAAGCGTCACCCTGGCAGATATCCTGTTTGAACGAAAGCTTGAACTGGCATGGGAAGGCCAGCGACTGAACGATATTAAGCGCCTTCATGAAAGTGTTGGATCTCTATCGTGGAATGATCCAAAACTGGTGCTGCCTATACCACAACGCGAAATGGATGTGAATCCGAAGCTGGTTCAAAACCCCGGTTATAATTAAACCATAGTAATACCTCGCAATGTTAGCAAGGATTCCTGGTCATTAATCGGGAATCCTTGTTTTATTTATTATCTATTGTCTGCGAAGGTATATGTTTGTTGTTTTTTACAACATTCAAACGATAGTTCTTTCAAGTATTTAATTGTAAACAGCATAGCAACAGCAAAATATTTACAAATTCTTACGCCAAACAAAAACTTTTACGATAGATAGCATTTCTATTTAATACTTTTTCAAGATAACAATTCACAATTATCGACATATCAGGCATTTAAAGATTACAATCATGCAAAGATCAGGCTTGTTTTTTAAAGCAGCTTTTCTGCTTCTGTTTTTTTCCATCATGAGTGGCATGGCCCCTTTTTCTCATCATAAGAAATCTGAAAAATCGAGCTATTCATACCCTGTTCAATTATATAAAGCCTTACGTTGGAGAAGTATCGGCCCTTTTCGTGGTGGGCGTTCCGGGGCGGTGACTGGTGTGGCCGGACATCCATACACCTATTATTTCGGAGGCGAAGGAAGCGGTTTGTGGAAATCCACAGATGGTGGAAATAACTGGGCAAATGTATCCGGGAAATTTTTTAAAACCGGTTCGGTTGGAGCTGTAGCCGTTTCTGAATCGGATCCCAATATCATTTATGTCGGTATGGGAGAAGCCAACATTCGTGGTGACATTACTCCGGGTGATGGAGTCTACAAATCCACTGATGCCGGGAAAACCTGGCAAAATGTCGGTTTGAAGAACACCCATTTTATCAGCACGATCGTTATCAATCCAAAAAATCCTGATGAAGTATTTGTCGCTTCCCAGGGACATGTTTATGCTGACAGTGAGCAGGGTGGAGTCTACCGATCGGAAGACGGTGGAAAAACCTGGAAAAAGATTTTATATGTGAATGAAAAAACTGGCGCTGCAAACCTCGTGATGGATCCTCAGAATCCAAGAATTTTATATGCAGCGATGTGGCAGGCTTATCGTAATCCGTGGACGATGTCGAGTGGGGGTAAAAGCAGCGGTTTGTGGAAAACAACCGATGGCGGCAATACCTGGACTAAAATTTCCGAAAATCCAGGTATGCCTAAAGGATTGCTTGGAAAAATGGGTGTAGCTGTTTCTAATAAAACACCTAATCTGATTTGGGCTTTGGTTGAAGCGAAAAATGGCGGTTTATTCCGGTCGGATGATGGCGGGAAAACATGGAAACTCATTAACAGCCATCACGATATCCGATTGCGTCCGTGGTATTACACGAAAGTATATGTGGATCCGAACAATGATAATGTACTTTACATTCTGGATGAAGGATTCTATAAATCGATAGACGGCGGAAAATCATTTCACGTTGTTCGTACTCCTCATGGAGATAACCATGTGATGTGGATCAATCCTGATAACTCACAAAACATGATTGAATCGAACGACGGTGGAGCCAACGTTTCTTTCAATGGAGGTAAAACATGGACCGCTCATGACCTGAATATCGCCCAGTTTTATCATGTGACTCTCGACAATCAATTCCCGTATCATGTGTATGGTGCGCAACAAGATTTTGCATCGATCGGGATTGCAAGCCGGACGAATGGTTCCGGAATCGGGCCAAACGACTGGTTTTCTGTAGCCGGCGGAGAAAGTGGTTATACGCTGCCAAGTCCGAATCGTCCGTATATCACGTATGGTGGCGGTTATGAAGGTCAGATGGAAATCTATAACTCCAAAACCAAAGAGTCCGGAGTTATTTCACCCTGGCCGGTCGATCAGGACGGCGAAGGGGCTGATCAATTGAAGTATCGTTTTAACTGGACCTATCCAATCATGATTTCGCCATTTAATCCGGATGCCATTTATGCGGGTTCTCAATATGTTCTAAAGAGCACCGACGATGGGATGACCTGGACTCGTATCAGTCCGGATTTAACCAGAAATGATAAAAGTAAACAGATTCCTTCAGGCGGTCCTATTACCCGTGATGAAACCGGGACGGAAAATTACGATACGATTTTTGCATTAGCCGAATCACCTGTTCAGAAAGGATTGATTTGGGCGGGATCAGATGACGGCCTTATTCATCTGACAAAAGATGATGGAAAAACCTGGGAAAATGTCACTCCAAAGGAATTGCCGGAATGGTCGACCATCAGCATTATTGAACCGTCTCATTTTCAGGCCGGGACAGCCTATATTGCTGTTTATCGATATAAATCGGATGATTTTCATCCATATTTATACATGACAACCGATTTTGGTAAACACTGGAAGAAAATTGACAATGGGATTCCTGATGGTGATTTCACGCGGACCATCCGGGAGGATCCGGCAAAGCAGGGTTTGTTATATACCGGGACCGAGCATGGTGTTTTTGTATCCTTTGACAATGGGAGTGAGTGGCAGCCCTTGCAAATGAATTTACCGGATGTACCGGTTTACGACCTGCAGATTCAGAAAAGAGAAAATGATCTCGTCGCCGCCACACACGGATACGGTTTCTGGATTATGGACAATCTAAATCCGATTCGCCAAATGTCGGAAAACGTAGCTAAGGCCGATTTTCACCTTTTTAAACCGGAGCATTCCTATCTGATGAAAGGCTACAGCTATTCAAGCCCCGATATGACTGAGGGTCAAAATCCACCGAATGGCGTTGTCTTTTTTTATGATTTGAATAAAGATTCAGGCTCAAATACAAAGCTCAAATTGACGCTGACGACGATGGCTGGCGATACAATCACTTCGTTTACTAACAAATCAAAATCATCAAATAAATTTTATAACAATAAAAAAAGCAAATCCTCAAAAACGCTGGGGGATGATTCGGGGATGAATCGTTTTGTCTGGAATATGAGATATCCCAATGTGATAGCCGTAAAAGGAATTCGTTCGGGAACGAGTTATACGCCGCGCGGACCGAAAGTAGTACCGGGAACCTATAAGGCAACATTGACGGTCGACGGGAAAAGTATGACGCAGGAATTCACTATTAAAAAAGATCCCCGGGTCCCGTATTCACAAAATGATTTTGCCGCTCGTTTTTCATTGCTGCAGAAGATTCATAAGAAACTGAATGAAACAAATAAAGCGGTCAATCAGATCCTGGCGGTAAAAGCTCAGATAAATGGTTATATCAGCAAATTGGGTAAATATCCGCAAGTTGATAAGTTGAAAAAAGAATCGAAACCCATTCTGGACAGCCTGAATACGATTGAAGAGCATCTCATACAAACCCGCATCGAAACCAATGAAGATGTGCTGAAATATCCGGTTAAATATCATACTAAATTAAGCGCTTTAGCCTCGACGGTAGCTACGACTTATAATCATCCTACAAAACAAATGTATGGAGTATTTCAAATGCTCTCGGAGGGCGTCGACGCACAGGTGAAAAAGTTTAATGACTTAAACAAGCAGATTTCAGCTTTCAATAATGAAGTTAAAAACCTGGATATCCCGGCAGTTTATACTGGTCCGGCTGGCCGGTAAAAAATATTTTTCGAAATAATCACTAAAGTTCTATCTATGAAGCAAAACAGGTCTTACCCCATTGAAAAGTTTTGGCAGTATCGTGTTACGGTGTTAAAAACCAGTGTTCTTCTGCTATTGACTTTCGCTTTAACCGGTATGGGTCGTTTCAAAAATCAACGGCCAAAAAAACACAAAGAAAGCACAGTTATATATCCTGAAAATCTATACAAGGCATTGCGTTACCGGAATATCGGTCCCTATATCGGTGGACGATCCATTGCTGTTTCCGGCGTTCGTCAGCAGCCTCATACGTTCTACTTCGGAGGTACAGGCGGTGGCCTTTTCAAGTCTACCGATGCCGGAGTAAACTGGGAAAATATCTCGGACAAATATTTTAAGATGGGATCAGTAGGTGCTATTGCGGTCGCTCCATCCGATCCCAATGTTGTTTATGTCGGTATGGGCGAATCTGCCATTCGGGGGAATATGCAGGTAGGCGACGGAGTCTATAAATCGACGGATGGCGGAAAGACCTGGAAGAATATCGGGCTGAAAGAAACGCATGTGATAAGCCGAATTGTTGTGAGTCCGGATAACCCGAATCTGGTATATGTGGCCGCTTTAGGTCATGTCTTCGCCGATAATACCCAACGAGGAGTTTATCGTTCTGAAGATGGGGGAAAGACCTGGAAAAAGATTCTGTATGTCAATGATAAAACAGGTGCCATCGATATTGCCATGGATGCGGATAACCCAAGAATATTGTATACCTCGTTCTGGCAGGCATACCGGACCCCATGGATTCTTTCGAGTGGCGGACCTGGAAGCGGCCTTTATAAATCCGTTGATGGTGGAGATACCTGGAAGAATATCTCTCATAATCCCGGGCTTCCGAAAGGATTGTTGGGAAAAATTGGCGTTACGGTTTCTCCTGTTAATCCGAACCGGGTCTGGGCATTGGTGGAAGCAAAAGAGGGCGGTGTATTTCGTTCTGATGACGGAGGTAAAACATGGATGCGACTTTATCATCAGACCAAATTGCGTCAGCGTGCCTGGTATTACACGTATATTTTTGCGGATCCAAAGGATGAAAATACTGTGTACGCTACCGACCTGGGATTATTCAAATCGGTTGATGGTGGAAGAACATTTCAACGTATCAAAACACCACATGGTGATAACCACGATCTATGGCTGAATCCCGATAATCCCCAAATCATGATCGAATCGAATGATGGTGGAGCAAATGTTTCCCTGAATGGAGGTAAAACATGGTCGGAACAGGATCAGGCTACCGGACAGTTTTATCATGTCGCTGTAGATAATCGCTTCCCATATCATGTCTACGGGCCCGAACAAGATAACTCTTCCATCAGCATTTTAAGCCGTAGTGACAGTTATGGAATTACCAGCAGTGACTGGTACCCGGTTGCAGGTGGTGAAAGCGGTTTTATTGTTCCTAATCCGGCAAAACCTTATATCACCTATGGGGGCAGTTACATTGGTTTGATGTCACGTTATAACGAGCATACCAGGCAGGAACAGAACATAACTGTCTGGCCGTTGAACACTGATGGATATGGTGGCAAAGAAATTCCTTATCGTTTTAACTGGACATTTCCGATCATGATTTCGTACCATAATCCTGATAATCTTTATGCCTGTGCTCAGTACGTTTTCAAAAGTACGGATGGCGGACGAAGCTGGGCCCGGATCAGTCCTGATTTAACGCGGAATGATACGACTAAACAATTACGTTCCGGTGGTCCGATTACTAAAGATGAAACGGGCACTGAAAATTATGATACAATATTTGATCTGGCTGAATCACCGTTGAAACAAGGTGTGTTATGGGCCGGATCGGATGACGGCCTCGTTCATCTGTCGATGGATGACGGAAAAACCTGGAAAGATGTGACACCTAAAGACTTGCCGGCATGGTCGACGATAAGTATTATCGAACCTTCTCATTACGAATTGGGAACAGCATTTATGGCTGCGCGACGGTATCGTCTGGATGATTTTCAACCGTATTTATATAAAACAACGGATTTTGGGAAACACTGGACTAAAATAGTGAATGGTATTCCGGACAACCAGACGACATATGTAATTCGCCAGGATACGAAAGACAAGAACCTGTTATTTGCCGGTACCGATCGCGGCGTATGGGTTTCTTTTAACGGAGGTGAGGACTGGCAGTCGCTGCAACTGAATCTGCCCCATGTGCAGGTGCGTGATATGGTCATTCAAAACAGGGAGAATGACCTGGTTTTAGCCACGCACGGACGTGCATTCTGGATTATGGACAATCTGAAACCATTGCGCCAGATGTCTGAGAAAGTCAAAGACGCAGATGCCTATTTGTTCCAGCCCGAACATACGTACCTGATGAACGGCTACCATTTTTACAGCAAGACGATGACCGTGGGTGAAAATCCTCCCAACGGAGCGGTTATTTTTTATGATTTGAAGAAACAAATCCCAACTGATAAGAAAGTTTCATTGACATTTTATACATCGGCTGGCGACAGCATCATCACCTTTACCAATCAGACAAACAGTGAAGGAAAACCCATCCAAAGTAAAGATGAGTTTTACCCTGATACCAATGAAACACAATCGGGAACTTTGAATACCAAAGCGGGCATGAATAGATTTGTATGGAATCTGCGCTGGCCGGGCATCAAGAATCCGCCAAGCCGCGTACTTGGTTCAAGCGGTGGTACCATTGAAGGGCCAAAAGTCGTTCCCGGGACGTATAAAGTCGTTTTGACCGTGAATGGGAAAAGTATGTCACAGGAATTTAAAGTGCTGAAAGATCCGCGAAATACAGCAACGCAGGCTGATTTTGAAGCACAATTAGCATTGCTGAAGAAAATTCAGAAGAAAGAGCAACAGACTGTGGATACTATCAATAAAATCATTTCGACCCGCAAGCAGATCAAAAGTTACCTCGATCAGCTCAGTGCTTATCCAAAAGTGGATGAGTTAAAGAAAGCAGCGAAACCGATTCTCGACAAACTGCTGGATATTCAGAATATATTATATCAACCGGATATTAAGAGTCCTGAAGATGACCTGAATTTCCCGGTTAAATTATATATCCAGTTGGCTTCACTGGACGCTTATACTGAATCGTCCTTTGACCGTCCTCCAAAACAGATGTATGATTTGTTTGATAAGCTTTCCGGAGAGGTGGACGCACAGTTCGCCCGCTTGAAACCGGTTATGGAACATGATGTGCCTCAATTCGATGCATTGATAAAGAAGATGAATATACCGGCGGTTTATCTTAAAAAGTAAAGGGGAAATATTTTGTAAAGAGCTTCTGGTGAATACATCAGGGGCTCTTTTTGTAATGCCATGATTTGTAAATGGTTGTTTTTCAGGATTTACAATTTCTTACGCATAACAAAAATTTTAACAGTTAGCCCGCCATTGAATTAATACATTGGGATGTGAGAGAAAAGCACTTCGTTCGGAGTCGTTAATAAATCAGAAAGAGGATATGATTATTATGCTTCATTCATCTAAATCAAAGATTTCTATATGGATCAGGAACAGCTTCATTCTATTGGGTTTGAGTATGTTTTGGAGTCCTGTCCTGAAAGCTCAGTATCATCGTAAGGATTTATCACACAAAGACTTTGTTTATCCTGAAAAGCTTTACCAGGCATTGAAATGGCGGAATATCGGTCCATATCGTGGCGGACGATCTTCAGCTGTTGCCGGTGTGGCCAGTCAGCCCGAAACGTATTACTTCGGTGCTGAAGGTGGTGGGGTCTGGAAATCGACAGATGGAGGAGTAACCTGGCTGAATGTGTCGGATGGATATTTTAACACGACTGGAATTGGTGCCATAACCGTGGCCCCGTCTGACCCGAATGTGGTCTATGTCGGAACCGGTGAAACCAACATGCGCAGCAATATTACCCCCGGTGATGGAGTGTATAAATCAACAGACGCCGGAAAAACATGGAAACATATTGGCTTAAATGATACTCAGTTTATCGGCAGCATTGTAGTTGATCCGGATAATCCGGACATCGTTTATGTTGCCGCTATGGGACATGCCTGGGGCGATAATAAAGAACGGGGAGTGTTTCGTTCGACGGACGGTGGTAAAACCTGGTCGAAGATTTTATACGTGGATGAAAAAACAGGAGCTATCGATCTTGTGATGGACCCCAACAATTCAAGAATTTTGTACGCTGCTATGTGGCAGGCGTACACGAGGTCATGGACGGTTTCCAGCGGTGGTCCGGGCAGTGGAATTTATAAAAGTACCGATGGAGGGGATCACTGGACTAATATCACCCGTGATCCGGGACTGCCCAAAGGGGTTATTGGTAAAATAGGCCTGGCGGTTTCAGGTGCCAACTCAAACCGGGTTTGGGCTTTGGTTGAATCGAAACACGGTGGATTATTTCGGTCGGACAATGCCGGGAAAACGTGGTCGCTGGTAGGTAAAGATCCACGCCTTATGGTTCGGAACTGGTATTTTAACCGCATATTTGCCGATCCTAAAGATCAAAATGTGGTTTATGCATTGGTACTTGGAGTTTATAAATCGATTGACGGTGGTAAGACTTTCAACAGGATTCAAACGCATCACGGTGATGAGCATGTGCTTTGGATTAATCCGAACAGGCCTGATCATATGATTGAAGGCGACGATGGTGGAGCTATTGTCACACGAAATAGTGGAAAAACCTGGACGCTTGAAGATCAGAATACGGCTCAGTTTTATCATGTCGCTCTGGATAACCGATTTCCGTATCATTTGTATGGCCCTCAACAGGATAATACCTCGATGAGTATTTTAAGCAGAACTGACAGTTATGGAATCACTTCAAATGACTGGTACCCGGTTGCCGGAGGCGAAGATGCTTATGTGGTCCCAAATCCTGCCCATCCGACGATAACGTATGGTGGCAGTTACGATGGTTATATTACCCGTTATAACGAAGTTAATCATCAGAGTCAGCGCATCGATGTTTTAGCCTACAATAAGCACCCAGGAGCAACGGCGGCGGAAGTAAAATATCGGTTCAACTGGACCTTCCCGATGATGGTTTCTAATCATGATCCTAAAATCCTTTATACCGGTGCACAATACGTGTTTAAAAGTACGGATGAAGGAATGAACTGGACACGCATCAGCCCGGATTTGACCCGTAATGAAAAATCAAAACAAGGTCCGTCCGGTGGCCCTATCACCAAAGACAATAACGGGAACTATTTTTATAATACGATTTTCGCATTGGCCGAATCACCGGTTAAAGAAGGCGTGCTTTGGGCCGGTTCTGATGATGGCTTAATCCATGTGACGCAGGACGGAGGTAAACACTGGGAAAATGTGACTCCGAAAAATTTCCCGGATCGTGCTATCGTCAGTATCATAGAACCATCCCATTTTGACGTCGGTACGGCTTATGTGGCGGCAACGCGTTACAAACTTGATGATTTTCATCCTTATCTGTTCAAAACAACAGATTTTGGCAAACACTGGGAAAATATCACACACGATATTCCTGATTACGAATTTACCCGTGTCATTCGGGAAGATACCCGTAAAAAAGGTTTGCTTTATGTTGGTACCGAACGGGGAGTCTGGATTTCCTTTAATGATGGGAAGAACTGGCAGCCGCTTCAATTAAATCTGCCCAGTGTTTCGGTCAGGGATATTCAAATTCAGGATCGGGAAAATGATTTGGTCATTGCTACTCACGGCCGCGGATTCTGGATTATGGATAACCTCAAACCTTTGAGACAGCTTTCCGAATCGGTGGAGAAAACTGATTTTCATCTCTTCAAACCGGAGCATACGTACATGATGAAAGGCAGCAGCGGACATCGTCCCGGTGAGACATTTGGTGAGAATCCGCCGAACGGAGCGGTATTCTTTTATACGCTGAAATCGAAACCAAAAGACATCAAACTATCATTGTTGACGATGTCGGGTGACACCATCCGAACGTTTAGTGGTAAAAAGAAAGAATCTGAAGATTATTACACGGATTCTACAAAACAATTCAATGATGTTCTGTCCGGGAAAATAGGGATGAACCGATTCGTTTGGGATCTCAAATATCCCGATGCTGTTCCCGTTCCAGGAGTATTTTTGGGTGACGGAAAACATTATACGTACGATGCGTCACTGGCTGGCCCGAAGGTTATTCCCGGAACTTATAAAGCGATATTAACGGTCGATAGTAAAAGTATGGAGCAGGATTTTACGGTCATTAAAGATCCCCGGAATCCATCTACTCAGGCAGATTTGCAGGCGGAACTCGACTTATTGATGAAAATTCATAATGAGCTGAATGTCACAGACCGTTCCATCAATCATCTGATGAAAACCCGGAAAGAGCTGAATGATTTTCTGGCCCAACTGAAAGATTATCCCAAAATTGATGAACTGAAAAAAGCAGCCCGGCCGATTTTGGATACCTTATCGGATATTCAGGATCATCTGATTCAAACCAAAGCTAAAGCACCGGAGCAGGAACTGAATCATGAATACAAGCTGCATACGATGCTGGCAAGCCTGGCTCAGTTTATTCAGACATCCTATACCCGGCCGTCTCATTCCATGTATACCACCTATGACATACTCTCGGGCCAGGTTGATGAACAGATGAATCGTCTGCATGAAGTGTATTCGAATTCAATCCCGAAATTCAATGCGTTGGTGAAAAACCTGGGAGTTCCCAACCCGGTATACTTATCAAACGATTAGAGAAAAATTATATAGGTATAAAAAAAGCCGGTTTTTATGTCCGGCTTTTTATTTAAAAAGGAAAATTATTAAACTGCCCCGAGATCCTGAAGTATCTTTTCCAGCTGGGATTCAAATTTATTATCCAGCGGAACCAAAGGCAGCCGAAGAATATTTTTCATTCTTCCCATCATGGAAAGTGCGGCCTTAACAGGAATGGGATTGCTTTGCCAGAAATTTGCTAACATCAGGGGCTGCAATTCATAGTGAAGTTTTCGAGCTTCATCCATATTGCCACTCAGGCAAGTGTCGGCGTATTTTTTCATTTTGGCTGGGACTTCATTTCCTGCTACAGAAATAATACCTTTTCCGCCTGCAGCAATAAGCGGAAGTGTCATGGCGTCATCACCCGAAAGAACCGAAAAATCGGAAGGAACAGAACCAATGATTTTCATAACCTGCTGAATATCACCGCTGGCTTCTTTGACGGCCACGATATTGGGGTGTTCCGCCAATTTTGCAATGGTTTCCGGCAAAATGTTGACAGAAGTACGTCCCGGAACATTATAGACAATAACCGGTAGGTCCGTTGCATCGGCAATGGCACGATAATGAGCTAATAAACCTTCCTGAACCGGTTTATTGTAATATGGAGCAACGATCAAAAGGCCGTCGGCATTTAAATCTTTGGCTAACTTAGAACGCTTAATGGATTTCGCTGTGTCATTAGACCCGGAACCGGCAATAACTTTGCATCGTCCGGCTGATACCGAGACAGCCGTTTCAATTAAGTAAGAAAATTCGTCGTCGCTGAATGTTGGACTTTCGCCTGTAGTTCCGCATACGACCAAGCCGTCCACGCCGCCATCAATCATGTAATTTAAATGGCGAACATAGGCTTCTTTGTCTATACTGAAATCTTCATTAAACGGGGTAACAATTGCTACGGATAATCCCCGAAAGATATGTTCCTGTGCCATGATACTTTGTTTTACAATCTTTATAAAATAATTTACGCGTCCAATATAAGAAGTTTATATCAGAGCTCCTTATATACGGTTATCATCTTGAATAAATTTTATTCGGGCCATCAAATTATTTACGATTAACGGACTACACGGATTCCATTATTGTGAATGTTCTTTTAATCAGTGCAATCGTACGATCTGTTCAATCTGTGATTCAAATTGTATTTATTTCAATTCAGACATAGAAAGGGCAAAACCGCCATCAGGTTCTGAAAACAATAATTTTGCATGATCTGAAGTAACATGAATACTGGAATCAGACAATTCCTCTGCAGCAAGACAATACATCTTAAGCTGTTGATCATAACCGGACAATCGAGCCACTTCCCGGTATTTTTGATCTTTAACACTGTTGGTTTTGAAATCAATAATATTCCATTGGCCGTATTGATCTTCAATTATCAAATCAATGACTCCGCGAATATATTGTGGATTGTCATTGAGCGCAACAGTGCATTCAAAAGCTGTTTCATGGAGAATTTGCCGGGGATTTGGAAAATGAGTTTGCAGCCACTGCCGTGCATTATGGGCATGTTTTGACAATCTTTGTATGTCCTCGTTGATTTCTGCTTTCGTTATATCAAAACCATCCTTACTTAGCAGGTTTTCCAAAAGCATTTTTTGATCGTCCGGGTCATTTAACTCCAACTCCAGCAATTTATGAACCAACGTTCCTGCTGTGTTAGCAGGCAGAATCTTCCACTGTTCACCGGCAAGCGCTGTGATTTGGTTATTCGAATCCTCATCAGGGTGATAAGATACATTCCTGCTTGGAATCGAAGCTTGTTCCAGAGCCTCATTCACCGATACCGAATCCAGGAGCTGACGCTTAATAACCGGTGACTCATTTTGTGATGTATCTGAACGGCCGGTAACCTGAACGTATATTTCCTGCAATTCTTCTTCACTCAGATTGACGCGTTCCATCAATTCGGGATCCTCCTTGATTTCTGAATCGAGCCATTTATTTAAAAAACCACTGAAACTATCCTGCATTTTCCTCCATGTGGAAGGATAGTTTCGGCTGTCAGCTAAAATTAAATGTGTCTGTGCCCGGGTGACGGCAACATAGAACAGTCGTTTTTGTTCTGCAATATCACGCTCCTTGTTTTGCCTCGAAAGTAAATCCCAAATGAACTGGGGTTCGTCGATTTGTTCGTCATTCGCTTTGTCTTCATCCTTATAAGCTATCAAAGGCAAATCATTGAAATAGGCATCCGATGGACTCAATTGTACCGTTTTCCCATGCCCGCCATTGGCGTTTCCCGAGTTCATATCCGCAATGATAACCATCGGGAATTCCAGGCCTTTGGAACCATGGATGGTCATGATTTGGATGGAGCCGGTATCCGGCAATTCTGCATCCTTCTCCTTCGACTGCTGTTCCATCTGGATGCGCAGAAAATTGGTGATTTCAAAAAGATTGCCCTGTCCTTCCTGTTCCAGATTACGAACGATATCTAAAAGTTTAAATAAATTTTGTTGAATTTGAGCATGACCGGAGTAAGCTGCAAAGTAAGGTGTTAGCCGGAGAGCTTCTTCCAGCAGATCTGAAACACGAATATATTTTGACTGATCACGAAGATTTTCCAGAACCGGGATAGCCGACTTGATTGCCAGGTCATCGGGTGGAAGCAAAGAATCATTTGTATTTTTCGACATTCGCCGGGCCACTTCCCAGAATGTATTGCCATTATGATGATCAATCTCATTTCGCAATGCAAGCAAACCGGCATCAGAGAAGCCAACAAAAGGAGAACGAAGAATACCGACAAAAGACAGATCATCGTGTGCATCCAGCAGAAATGAGAGCAGGTTCAGGCAGTCCATCACTTCCTGGTTGTTGAAAAACCCGCGTCCGCTGGAAAGGGTGTAAGGAAGATGATACAAACGCAGGGCTTGTTCTAACAAAGGCTGATTGGTACGGTTTCTGGTTAGTATTCCAATCGCTTTTTCATTGTTCTCGATTTTCTCACGAATACTGCGGTATCGGTCGTCTAAATGTCCGTTTTTGATTTCATGTAGCAATCGTGCAATTCTAAGTGCCTCAATACGTTGTGGTTTTTCATCTTGTAAGAAAGAATGCAGCGATTCGTTCAGTTTCTCGTTGGGAAGTTCATCTTTTGAGAAGTCTAAAAGGGCAATATGACCGGGTAAATCTTTTCTGCCGGGTAAACCATCAGGCGGGACCTGAAGCGGTTGAGGTTCCGCTTTGAATTTTACATCATCAGAATAATCAGAGAAACAGGAATTAAATAAACCGTTGCTGAAGGTAACAATCTTGTAGTTGGAGCGGAAGGAATAGGGCAGTTTCAGTATGTTCGCTTTTTGATGATCAAGGTTCGTTAATTCCTCTTCAGCCACACGCATCATAGTCACTTCCCCGCCGCGGAAACGATAAATCGCCTGTTTCATATCGCCAACAATCAGCAAATTGCCGCCATCATCCCAGCGTGATATATTTTTGACAATTTCCCATTGTTTTTGGTCGGTATCCTGGAATTCATCAACCAATACATAGCGAAAACGGTTTCGTAATTGTAGCGCAATACCGGGATTAGTTCTAAAGAGGGTAACGGTCAGCCAAATGATATCATCGAAATTGAGTTTATGGATGGAGAATCTCTGAAAACGTAAAAACTGGCTCCACCGAAGACTCAATTCAGCCAGTTCGGTCATATTCCAAAAGGCTTCGTCGTTGAGATTAAATTCGTCCGGCGTGCGTGATTCCCGGATTCGCTGAGCGCCGACATTATTCAGATATTCCGATATGGAGGCTGAAAAATCGAATTTGTATTTCATTTCTTCCGCTATCGGGTCGAAGGTGCTCTCGATGAGCTCTTTGCATTCTGGAACAGTCTTCCTTTTGTTCAATTTTCCTGTTTTAGCCGTATAATCAGCCTCGAAATAACCTTCCGGATTTTCAGGAATATCTATAGGTTTTTTAAACCAGTCCCGGTTGGCGGATAACAGATTCCGGACTTCGGAAAACAGTGCATTGGCTTCTTTCTGGAATTGGGATGCCAGATCATGTAGGATACTTAGATAATCGCCTGTCGACAGAGTGGCCAGCTTAAGTAGATGTTCTTCATCAAGCGAGGTGATGGTTTCTAAAATACCTTCCAGTTCCCGGCTTCTCAGGCTTCGTAGCTGGTTCTTCAAACCAGGATGATCTTTGTATTTCTTATAAAAAGCTTTTCGCCAGTCTTGTTTTAGAATAGACTCGTCATATTCATTTAGTATCTCAAATCCCGATTCCAGCCGGGTAGCTGACAATGTGCCAAACGATTCATTGTCGAGGTCCTGAGGCATATTTCCGATGGAAATCTGCGCCACTTCATCGGGATAATATTGTAGGATACGCGTACAAAATGAGTGAAATGTTGAGATATAATTTTTTCCGAATTCCCGTTTTTCCCTTAATAAATGTTCTCTTAATTCCGGATCATCCGTTTCATTCACGGCTCCACTTATCCGGGCATAAATACGTTCTCTCATTTCGGCAGCCGAAAAATCCGTGAAAGTCAGGGCTAATATCTGATCAATCCGGCATTTTTCACCGGTTATCAAATAGGAAACCCGTTCGGTAAGATTGAATGTTTTGCCGGTACCCGCGCCGGCTTTCAGAATGATGTTCCCTTCCGATTGTTCAAGCGTGTTTTTTATATTTTCCAGTTCATCCATTAATCGACACTCAAAATTTCTTTTGGATAATAGTAACGGGATAATCCGGAATTCGTATCCCTTGATTTTTCTAACCGCAACCGTTCTTCCTGTACCAAAGACTGGTACCGGCTGATGATTTTATAGTCCGAATATTTTTTCTCTCCATTCAAAGGCAGGTGAAAGGTGCCTCTATGCATGAGATGCAGCATGTTGGTAACATTTTCACGGATAATTATTTCAAGGAAATTCCTGACCTCAGAAGTGTCCAATAATCCTTTGAAATCACTTTTTTTCTTGCCTCGCCAGTAAATTTTTTCCTGATTTAACAGATCGATGTCACCGAAAAACTGCTTCAGGCTAATCTGACTCTGTGCACCTTCGATGGGCAGGTAATAATAGGCCCCGACAAACGATTTTACCCCGTTCTTTATGAGTGCTAAACCATAAACAGGTAATTGAAAACTGAGTCCCTGGCTGGTTTCATTTTTGAAGTTTTTGATGCTGTATCCGCCCGATTTATAATCAAAAACAATAGCTCTTTGCGTTTCAGGATCCCAGTCGATACGATCGATGAAACCTTTAAGGCGCAAAGGAACAGGAATATCAGGAATATCGATATCAAACTCCCAGTAATATTCCATGGAAAACCCACTGTTTTCAAAAAAGGAAGCAGGTTTGAATCTTTGAGCTATTTCATATTCAAACAATTCAAGCCGGTTTTTCTCATATTTCAAAAACCCACTCAGGATTCGCTTCATATTATTCCGTAGAGATGCCGGGAACGGCGAATCAGGGTGACCAAGACGGTCGTCATATTCGTTGAAAATTTGCTCTGTGATTTCATCCATTCGTGCCCGGGCCAAATCAAACGAATCGTGTACCGGGTCGACGAGTTTGGTATGATTCTGAGCATAAGCGGAATCAGCGGTATAAAAATCCTGCAAAATCTGATGCAAAATGATGCCCTTAACATCCGATTCCGCGTCGTCACGATAACGCGCGATGGGTTCGAGCCGCAGAACCCTGTTGAAAAAGTAATCAATCGGTGAGCCCGAATATTCGTCCAGTTTGGATATCGAGCTGGGAAAATAGCCTTGGTAGATTTTCCTTTGCCACCAATCATCTACATTGCGTTTTGAAAGAATATCCCAGTCCGGATTCCCGGTATCGGTCAACGTTCCATCGTACATACCCATTTTCTCGCTGTGCTGACGTTCCCATTCAATAGCAGCAACTAATTTGGCCGGTTCTTTGCTGGGTTGGTTCCACATTTGGGAAACGGCTGAACTCACACTTTCACCAATAAAAAGATTGTTTTCAAAGACAGATAATGTGACATTCAGCGGTATAACGGGCCAACGCCAGTCATCAGGAATGGATGATTCATAAAGATTCATGATATAGAGTAAATCCTGCCACAATGATGAACCGATGGTTTTGCCATTTCCCAATGTCATAGGACGGGAAATATAAAGGCTTTCTGCATTATCCAGTTGTCGTTGCAGATGATATCGGGCTTCAAGGAAAGGATCCGGATTCCGGTCGCGAAACAAGAGATTCAATTCCTGCTGATACCGGAAATGAAGGAAATCATTTTTGACAGGCCGGGGAAAGCTGCCTTCGTTCAGGCCTAACAAAAATGTTGTTGTATCTTGTGTTTCACCAAAATAGGTGGCATCGGAAATTAAAACGGCGCCGGGATTATCTTCAGGCGATTCCCGGTCACTTTCCAGAGCTACTTTGACAATTTCAACGAATTCATCCGTGGACAGTTGCCGGGAGATATGTAATCTCTCGTGGGTATCCAGTATGTTCTGTAGAAGGATGAGCAGATCCTGGCGTGCCTGGTTAGCGGTGGAACTGCCCAGGTTGTTTTGCCGGTCGATGAGTTCTTGTCCCCATTTAACCCACGATGAAAGAGGATTTACTCCGGTTGGATATGATTTTCTGAAATGTTCCAATACCCGGATGACATCGAGATAATAGGAGATGTTCTTTTCTACCTTAGAGATCGCCTGTTTCCTGGATTCTTCATTGTCAAAAGCTTTATCCGTGGAAATACGATGCAATTCCCGCGAAGAAATGTCTTCAATTCGTTCTGTTGCTTCCTGGAGAGTCCGCAAATTGTAGATTCGGCAGAAATGACAAAAACTCCGGATGTTGGGCGTGGCATTCTCATCGTCATCTTCCAGTTGAGGCAGTTTGAACTGGTTGTCGGCGAAGATTTGGTAAATATCGTCGATTTGGAAGTCGTTAAGTCCGAGAGAAAGAAGAAGCGAGAACCGGCGAATAATCGGATGGCTGCTTCTTGCGGGTCCCCGTGTCACATAAACCGGAACTTCGAATTTAGCCGATAAAGCTTCAGCATAAGGTTGATATTGTTGCAGATTCCCGGCCAGAATAATGTAATCGCTAAATTTAGAGCCAGATTCACCGGGTTTTTTATGAGATATGGACCACTTAATAAGTCTGAGAGCTTCTGTGAGTTCAGCGCGTGGATTGTGTTTAATATCAATATGGAATGCATCCGAATCCAGCGAATGTAGTTCGTCTTCAGAAAGCTGTTCATTTTCAGAAAGCTTGGTCGTTATAATATCCGGGTGGGTTTCAATGTGAAGAAATTTATTTGTGAAAGGGAATCCCATCGATATGGATTTATCCTGAAACCAAGCGTTTGGAGTCACACCGGTTCCCGCTTCATCGGGTTCGTATTGAAATGAAGAAATTTCATGCTGATCGGAAAGTTTAATGCCGGAGAATATTCGCTCCAGTCCGTCTTTTTGGCTTTCAAACAGGAATCCGGTTTCATATATAATGATCTGCGATTCTCTCAGAAGAAAAGGCAGTGGATGGAAATTAAGTGCAGGAAGCTGTTCCCGGTCGATCCAATTCAAAGATTGAAGTTTGTTTCCATATTGTTCCAGGAGATAGCCGAAATCCGAATTATTAGTGCTGCCTTGTTTCTTAATTTCTGCCAGAAGCTGATTCAGAGGTAAACGAGCACGATGCAAATCCCCAATAATATCAGAGATAATTTTTACTGATTGTGTTCCGGTAAATTTTTTAATCCGGGTATCGTCATGAGAACGTATCCAGTTTTCCAGAAACAGCGGACGTTCATCGACAGGATCAAGGATATGTGCCGGACGATTTTGAGGATTTAATCCCGATATGGAAAGTTCTTCGAGCCATGATTCCAGTGGGACGATACGTGGCGCGAATCCGGTCAATTTATTCTGCAAATGTACACGCAAATGACGAACCATCAGCTGATTGGAAACGAGAATAAGAGTCTCATTCGTGGGACGGGCACGAATCTTTTTAATCAGTTCTTCGAATAGAAGATGTTTATCATTGGATGTTATAGAAAACAGCTGCATCGCAGGCCATAAAGTTGTTATAGTCGGTTCATCCTAAATATAAAAGGATAACTGACAGTTTCTGTCACTCTTACCCGGTAATTTTTGATAAAAATCAGGGATCGCTAAAAAGAGTTTGAGAAGGCCGGCCTTTGAGGGTGTTTTAGAATTTCCTGAGCTTATTTCCTGCTTTGTATTGGCTTACGGAGTTAAATTCGAACAGTGAAAGTCCCTGGTAGAGATAAGAAAAGGGTACCAGTGCCTGCGTACAGGCAAGGTGTTGTGGTTTCCAGGTTTTAATGTGAAGGGTGAGCGTAGAATCATTGATCGTCGCCTTCGATTCGTAAAGTTTGCTGCAGCCGTCTGGCAGATTTCCTTTTACGAGGAGTGCCTGGTTTCCCTGGAAAGTAACCTTCTGAATCGTATCAATATAGGCCTGGCCGACCACGATTTTATCAACTGTTGGGTGTTCGATTTGCTTCAGGTCAGGAATCTGATCGGCCGAAATAGTGGGAGACTGGATCCTGGCAGAAGACAACGTGCTGTCACCGGGCAATTTTGCGTTTTCTTTTTTTGACATTTTATGTTTGTCGCAAGCAGATAACAACATCAGGATAATAACGAAACCCGTGATCGTCTTCGCCCGGTTTTTCATGCTCAGTCGCTTATTTGAGTACGGATGGAATCGTTCCACATTTTTTCGAGACTGTAGAAAGAGCGCAATTCTTCATTGAAAATATGAACTACCACATTGACGTAGTCCAGAATCACCCAGCGGCGTGTATCCAATCCTTCTTTTTTCCAGACCCGTTCGCCAAGCTCTGTTTTTGTTTTTTGATCTACATTATCAGCAATGGCTTTAACATGAACATCGGCTGTACCACTGCATATGATGAAGAAATCTGTTAATGTTGTTAATTCCCGGACATCCAGCTGTATTATATTTTCAGCTTTTCGTTCCAGAAGGGCTTCGTGAATGGTGCGCAGTAAATGTTCGGTTTCTTCACTAACCGGTTTTGATTCCGGAGACAACAGGGATTTTTCAGTAGCTTTATCTTTAGTCATGTAGCTTAATTTAATTTTAGCTTATCGTAATCGGATCCTATAACGACAGTAGCGTCAAGGTAATAATCGGGTGATATCTCCTGGATGATATTTTTGTCGCTGATACCTAATGCCTTTGCCACATGCCGGGCATTTTCCAGGTTTCCACTCCGGTCTATTACTAAGGTATGAGAGATATTGAATGTTTCAAAATTGCCGGATTCAACCACATCAAACCCGTTCTTACGAAGAGCATTTGTAAATTTGCTTGCGAGGCCGGGTATGCCACAGCCATTCAAGACCTCAATCTGGATGACCTTTCCTATAAGATGCTGTGCTTTATCGGTTCTTTGATATTGAATACGCGGGAAAATGACACGGGTTATAAGAGCAAGCACAAGTATAGCTAATAACAGAGAAAGAAAACCAATAACCGCATTCAGGATGAAGTTTGAGTTGTTTTTTGCGGTCATTTATATTGTTACGATGTTTTCTGTTTAGTAGCCAAGCCCGTTGTAATATCCGTATGGCGAATACCCCGAATATCCATTGCCATAACCCATAGGCCCATATCCAAATGGTGAATAGTAATTGCTGTATGGAACTTCTGAGAAATGAATGGAAAGAGCACTGTTTTTGCCTAATTTATAGTTTAATTCGGCATTACGAATGAAGAAACGGAATTGATCTTTATTGTTGGTAATAAGTCCTTGCCCAAAAGGAGAATGAGCCATTGATAAATCCAGGCGCCCGGTTAAACGCGGAGTCAATCGAAACAGCATGGTGTTTGTTAGAATATTCTGATTGTAATAATGTCCACCTATGCTGGAAAACGTCATATCATACGATTCGTGCATTTTGAAATTGGAAGAATTGAAAAAACTCAAAAAAGCACTGGTATGAGTGGTCGAGTTAGGTTTCAGGATGTTACCTGTATATTGATAATCATTTGGTGCATCTTGACGAAACTGGGCCTGAGCATTGACCCCCATCAAGAGGGCCATAAATACTAATGAAGTGACAAAAATAAACCGTTTCATCGTCGTATCAGTTAAAACATTAGGTATGATTCGAATCAAATATATTCTAAAGTAATTGTATATATAGTACAACGTAATGAATTTCGAATAATTATTCTACCATTGAAAATCAATGGCAGAAAGTTTCTGATGAATAACATGCGGAGGTGGAGGGATTCGAACCCCCGGTACCATGAAGGTACAACGGTTTTCGAGACCGTCCCGTTCGACCGCTCCGGCACACCTCCGTACATGAACTTGTCCTGGCGTCAGGAATCCATTATATTAACTAACTTTATCAGATTTAGAAAGTATAAAATAACACGTTCCACGAACTCTCTCAAAGAAAAGAATGAAATTAACAGATTTTAAATACGATATTGAAAAACTGAAAATTCCGGATGTCCCAGTCGAACCTCGTGATTCAGCTAAACTTATGGTTCTTCACAGAGACTCAAAAACGATTGAACACCGATCGTTTTCCGACATCCACGAATATTTCAATGAGGGGGATTGTTTAGTCTACAACGATACTAAAGTTTTTCCGGCTCGTTTGAAAGGAAAAAAAGAAAAAACTGATGCCAATGTTGAAGTTTTTCTTTTAAGAGAATTACAACCGGAAAACATGTTATGGGATGTACTGGTTGAGCCGGCAAGAAAGATTCGGATTGGGAATAAATTATATTTTAATGATGAACTGGTAGCCGAGGTTGTGGATAATACCACTTCCCGTGGCCGTACTATTCGTTTTTTGTTCGATGGTCCGAATGATGAGCTCTATAATATTCTTGATCGGATCGGCCAAATGCCCCTGCCCCCCTATATTCGACGGAAACCCGTTGAAGAAGATAAGGTGAGATATCAAACCGTCTTCGCCAAAGAAAGAGGAGCTGTTGCCGCACCGACTGCAGGTATGCATTTCACAGACGAATTAGTCGAAAAAATCAAAAATAAAGGAGTCTTCATGGCGCCGGTGACCTTGCATATAGGTTGGGGAACATTTCGTCCGGTTGAAGTTGAAGATTTAACCAAACACCGCATGGATTCCGAAAATTATTTTATCTCGGCAGAAAGTGCGAAAATAATTAACAGTGTGTTGTCCAGCAAAAAGCATAAAGTGGTCGTTTGTGGTACCAGTTCGGTCAGAGCAGTAGAAACCAGCATTATGGCCAGCGGAATGTTGAAACCCTCAACGGGCTGGACGGATAAGTTCATTTATCCTCCTTATGATTTCAAAATTACTCAGACTTTAATTACCAATTTTCATCGTCCCGAATCGACACTTCTGATGCTTGCCGCTGCATTTGCAGATTATGATTTTCTAATGCAGGCCTATGACGAAGCCATCAAGAAAAAGTATCGTTTCTTCTCGTTTGGCGACTCTATGATTGTAGTGTAATGTGCAAACAGTCACCGTTATAATACCTGCTGCCGGATCGGGCAGCAGGATGAAATCAGATATTCCCAAACCTTTTCTTTCGTTAAAGGGAAAGCCGATACTGGATTATACTGTGGCCTGTTTTTCGGTTATTCCGGAAGTTCAGCGAATCATCATCCCGGTGCATCCTGATTTTCTCGATAAAACAAAGGGTTTCCTGGTACATTTTCAGGGTACCGTGGAAATTCAATGTATCGAAGGAGGACGCGAAAGGCAGTATTCCATAATGAATGCCATCCAATACCTGGGAGACGTAAATTTGGTTTCTGTCCATGATGCCGTTCGTCCTTTCGTTGACAGAAATTCAATCCTTGAGAGCTTTCGGGTGGCATCTGAAAAGGGAGCTGCAGTTGTTGGGATCAAAGCACGGGATACCATAAAACGAACAGATTCTTATGGCACGGTACGTGAAACACTGGATCGATCGGTAATCTGGCAATGTCAGACACCACAGACCTTTCAACGTGAATTGTTTGTTTCAGCTTATAAAAAGGCCAGTGAAAAACATTTTTTAGGTACCGATGATGCATCTGTCATCGAATATTATGGTGAGGAAGTTCATATGGTCGAAGGAAATCAGCAGAATATAAAATTAACCTATCCCTTTGATTTGCAATTAGCTGAATTCATCATTGAGAAAAGTAAAGAATCCGGAGCAAAGTTATGAGAATCGGATATGGGTACGATGTACATCGTTTCAAAGAAGGGCGTCCACTAATATTAGGCGGTGTCACAATTCCGTTTGAAAAAGGATTAGACGGTCATTCTGATGCTGATGTGTTATTACATGCGATCACGGATGCCATGCTCGGAGCACTGGCTTTGGGTGATATCGGAACTCATTTCCCGGACACAGCTGATGAATATGAAAATGCAGATAGCCGGATTTTGTTGCGAAACACGCTGACTATGGTCGGGGAACGGGGTTATATGATCGGTAATATCGATGCCACGATTGTGGCCCAAAAGCCCAAATTACTTCCATTTATTGATGAAATGAGGAAAAATATTGCCGTAGACTTGAAGTGTGACATTCTTGATGTTTCCGTAAAAGCGACTACTTCAGAGAAAATGGGCTTTGTTGGAAGGGAAGAGGGAATGGCTGCTATGGCCGTGGTACTTTTAAAGCCGGTTTAACTATGATTGATCATCTGACGAAAGAATTGATTGACTGGATAAGTCAATTGCCTCACATCAGCATTTACGCTGTTTTCTTTCTGATAGCTTATACCGAAAATGTTGTGCCGCCTATTCCGGGAGATATACTTGTCGTTTTTGGTGGGTACCTGGCTGCCGAGGGAATAATCAGCCTCGTATTGGTTCACGCTTTTACAACTATTGCTTCCGTCCTTGGTTTTATGTCGATGTATGCCATCGGACGTTATTGGGGAGGCCGAATTACCGCTGACGATCATAATTCCTGGTTTCTGAGAAAAATAGGAGTCAGTTATTTACCAAGGGTTCAGGGGTGGATGAATAAATGGGGGCAGGGAGTGATTGTCGCCAATCGTTTTTTAGCCGGAACAAGGTCGGTCATTTCTTTGACAGCCGGCATGACCGGGACGAATGTCCAACTAACGATTTTAAGTTCGTTTGTGAGCTCATTTTTATGGAATGGAATATTGATAGGGGCTGGTTGGATTATTCGTGAGAACTGGCAGATAATCGGTAAATATTTATCGGTATACGGCCGAATCATAATGATTCTTATTATTTCGGTAATTTTAATTCGTCTGATTTGGCATTTTTACCAAAAAAAGAAGAATACTTTGAAATAAAGGGAAATTAATCATTATATTTATCTGCTCGTTCTGTTGACAATTTTTAGAATTGTGACTACCTTTTGAGTCTTTACAAATTTGCTGGTGTAGCTCAGCTGGTAGAGCAGCGGTTTTGTAAACCGCCGGTCGTAGGTTCGAGTCCTATCACCAGCTCAGATCTTTTACATAATGAATTAGGTTAATAAAGTATGTCTTCGAAATGAAGAAAGTACTTATTAGCAAAGTTGGAGAAAAGGCTCAAAGCATTCTGCTCTAAGATGAGCAGTGGTTTTGCAATCCTGAAAGTTTTCGGGATGTAGGTTCGAGTCCTGTCACCAGCTCAGATCTTTTACATAATGAATTAATTTTGAAAAATGTGTCTTCATATTGAAGGCATTCGTTTTTTTAGTGGAGCCGGATAATGGCCTGAACCGTATCGGGTTCCGGGGCTTATTGGCGCCAACATTGATCTTTCATTTTTTGTTTCAAAACAGTTGGGGAGATACCAAAGTGGCCAACTGGGGCAGACTGTAAATCTGTTGTCGTAAGACTTCGCAGGTTCGAATCCTGCTCTCCCCACGTTCCAATTAAGGAAAGCGGGCGTAACTCAATTGGTAGAGTGTCAGCCTTCCAAGCTGAATGTTGCGAGTTCGAGTCTCGTCGCCCGCTCGGCTCATGCCGCTATAGCTCAGTTGGTAGAGCACTTCCATGGTAAGGAAGGGGTCATCGGTTCAAGTCCGATTAGCGGCTCTGGCACTATTATATAAGTATAAGAGAAATAGAAAAAGTAATTATTAAGCAATTTATTCAATAAATTAAGGACAGGTTGCAATGGCAAAGGAGACATTTGAACGTAGCAAACCCCACGTGAACATAGGCACGATTGGCCACGTTGACCACGGAAAGACGACGCTGACGGCGGCAATCACCAAAGTGTTGTCGGAGAAATTCGGGGGCACGGCCAAAGCCTTTGATGAAATTGACAATGCCCCGGAAGAACGCGAGCGGGGAATCACGATAGCCACGGCGCACGTGGAATACGAAACCGAACAGCGTCACTACGCCCACGTAGACTGTCCGGGCCACGCCGACTATGTCAAGAACATGGTGACCGGAGCGGCTCAGATGGACGGAGCGATCCTGGTGGTAGCTGCAACCGATGGACCGATGCCCCAGACCCGCGAGCACATTCTGCTGGCTCGTCAGGTAGGCGTACCCTCCCTGGTGGTCTTCATGAATAAAGTGGACCTGGTCGATGACGAAGAGCTTCTGGACCTGGTCGAGCTCGAAGTTCGCGAGTTGCTCAGCAAGTATGAATTTCCGGGTGACGACACCCCGATTATCCGTGGTTCGGCCCTGGGAGCGCTCAACGGCGATGCCCAGTGGGTAGAGAAAATCAACGAGCTCATGGAAGCCGTGGACAGTTTTATTCCGACTCCGCAACGTGATGTGGACAAACCCTTCCTGATGCCGGTTGAGGACGTGTTCTCGATTACCGGACGCGGAACGGTGGCTACCGGACGTATCGAGCGCGGGGTGATCAAGCTGAATGCCGAGGTAGATATCGTCGGGATGCAGCCGGAGAAGATGAAATCGGTGGTTACGGGCATAGAGATGTTCCGCCGCCTGCTCAACGAGGGCCAGGCCGGGGACAATGCCGGGCTGCTGCTTCGTGGTATCGAGAAGAAAGACCTGATTCGTGGTATGGTTATCTGCCAGCCGAACAGTGTGACCCCGCATACGAAGTTCGACTGCGAGGTCTATGTATTGAGCAAGGACGAAGGTGGACGTCATACCCCGTTCTTCAAAGGATACCGTCCGCAGTTTTATTTCCGTACCACCGACGTGACGGGAATGGTGGAACTGCCGAGCGGAGTGGAAATGGTGATGCCGGGTGACAATGTGAAGCTGAATGTGGAACTGATTCAGCCGGTAGCCATGGAAGAAGGCCTGCGTTTTGCTATCCGTGAGGGTGGCCGTACCGTAGGTGCCGGCGTCGTAACCAAAATTATCGAATAAT
>CAWANF010000004.1:0-11398 GCA_963783355.1 uncultured bacterium | reverse complement strand
AATATGAAGTTTTATAAGACTATTTAATATACACAGATGCCGTAATAATTTCCTTGAATAAGGTAACGGATATTTGTCACGATTTGCCAAACTGGTTTACAGATTATTGACTTACCGGATATTTTTAACGATACCCTTAAACCAATGCCAGGGTAATAAACTTGTGGGTGATCTGAGACAAAAGCGTTAATTATAGCATGAGAGTTGGTTATTTTGGATATGGCAAAATTACCCCGTTATCGTGGTCTCCAATTCCCGTTTTTTTCAAAAATTCATTTTGGACCGATATACAAAAAGAAGCCATTGAGGTTTTTATCCGGGTGAAGGAGATAAGGAGATTGACATTATCAATTTTTCAGCTGAGGAAATCGAAGAAATACAAGGATTTAAAACAAGTAAGCATTTAAAGGTTTAACAGACAAATCTGTCCTGTTGAAATCACTTCATTTGTAAGGTCACCTTCGCATTTTAACTTCCAAACCTGTACCCAATCCCTGATTCTGTGTTGAAAAGTTTAGGCCTGGCAGGATCATCTTCAATTTTTTTTCGCAACTGAGCTATAAACACCCTGAGATATTGGGTCTGCTCAATGTAGCCCATTCCCCATATTTCTTTTAATATAAATTGATGTGTCAGTACCCTGCCTTCATTTTTGGCCAAAAGGGCTAACAGTGAAAATTCAGTGGATGTCAGTTTAATCATTTCGTTATTCTTACGTACAGTGTGGTTTGCCAAATCAATGTTCAATGAACCAAAGACTAAGCAGGGATCGTCGGTCGACGCCTGGTTTTGTCGAATAGCTGCCCGTATACGAGCCAGTAATTCTCCCGTGCGGAAAGGTTTGGTAAGGTAGTCGTTAGCCCCATTATCAAGGGCTTTTATTATATCACTTTCAGAATTGCGGACAGAAAGTATAATAACGGGGTTCTGATACCATTCACGCAATTTTTTAATCATATCAAGGCCGTCAATATCAGGTAACCCCAGGTCAAGGATCATCAAAAAAGGTTGAAGTGAGGCAGCAAGTGAGACTCCTTCCTTCCCTGTAGAAGCTTCAGCAACTTTATAGCCATTTGCAGAGAGTGTAATTTCAAGAAGGCGGCGTATTTGCACTTCATCATCAACGATGAGTATTGTACCGGCGTTTGTCATTTAATCATCTTGACTGTTATATGAATTCATATCAGATATTTCCACTGGAAGTTTAATCGTAAAAACAGAACCCCCATTTTGCCGGTTTTCGGCGGTCACTGTGCCCTTGTGGGCTTCAATAAATCCCTTTACAATTGACAGTCCTAAACCAGTTCCTCCTGCCTTAGCATCTTTACCCCTGTAAAATTTATTAAAAACCGAGGATAATTCAGATTCCGGAAAACCGACACCCCTGTCCGTGATCTGAATACTTAGAGTGCCATTATCATAGAAAAATTTGATTCTTATGGTACTTCCTGCCGGGGAATATTGGGTGGAATTTAACACCAGATTATGTAAAACCTGCTCAATAAGCCCAAAATCAATGTTTACAAGCGGCATTTCAGCTGGAATAACAACCGACAGTTTGAATGGTTGCAACTCCTGTGAAAGAGATTCAGTAACCTTATTCACCAGATCGTGAACATCAGACCAATCGGGATGGGGAGTTATACGTCCGGATTCAAGGCGTGACATATTCAGAAGATTTTCAATAAGACGATTCAGCCTCACCGAGGCAATACTTATTTCCGAATATAGTTTTTTACGCGTTTCTTCAGTAAATTCCTGAGAAAGTAAGGTATCTGAAGCTCCCAGAATTGTAGCTACCGGAATGCGTAATTCATGCGATATGGTATTAAAAAGAGTCTTATAAAGTTTATCCGATTCACTTAAAATATAGGATTTCCTGGCAGCATTACGCAGATATTCACGTTCATATTTACCTGAAATTTGGGAAATACATGCTTCCCAAAATTGTTCTTCTCCTTGCGTAAACCTTCGCTGATGTTCCACCGCAATTACTCCCATATTTTCATTGATCCCAATCATCGGATAATAGGTATAATTTCCAGAAGGGAGCGTATCAGAGTATTTACCTGCTTTAGCTGAATTTTTATATACCCAGTTAACTACACTCATATCGTTTTCCGTAAACTGAATTTTAGTAGCATGCCTTACCATATTATCAATTTGGTTGATTTCGTTTTTAATAATGATGGCGCTCTCAAGTTTGAAATATTTATGAATGTATTTCAGTGCAGTCTGGGTTACTTCCTCAATACCTGATACCATAGTCAGTTCTCTTGTAAGCTGGTACAGCGCATTGGTTCGTTCTTCCCTGTCCCTGATTTTCATTTCCTGTACCCTGACTCTCGATGTCAAAATACCATTGAGCAAGGCGATGATAAAAAACATGATGAGCATCATTACATCTTCTGTTTTTCCAATATTTAAGGTAAACAACGGAGGAATGAAGAAGTAATTCCAAATTAAAGCACACAGGGTAGAAGCAAGTAATATAGGGCCTGAACCATAAAAGATAGCCAAAATGGAAACCAGGAACAACAGAACAAAAGAAACTACCTGATATCCAACATATTCTTTAAGCTGGAAGAAAATCACAGATACTAAAATAACCAATATTGAAATAACAATATACTGGCCGATCGTTGAGGTAAAAGATGGCAGGGCAACTCTGTTTTTAAACCGGTCTTTAGCCTGTTTGTCTGCACCGAGAATATAAACATCAATATTTCCGCTATATTGAATCAGCCTGTTCACAAAATTGCTGAGCCTGAACATGGTAAGGAGGTTGCGGACACGAGGTTTTCCAACAATTATGTGGGTAGCATTTTCTTTATTGGCGAAATCAATGATTGCTTTTACAACATTGTAATTTGTTATAATCCGGAATTTAATTCCTAATTGTTTGGCGAGGTTAATATTTTTATCAAGCTGTTCACGCTCTTTGTCTGTCATCTTGTGAGATGTCTCAACATAAATAGCCTGAATATTTGCTCTCATTGAGTATGAAAGGTTTTTTGCCCAACGAAGCAAGCGGGTGGATTGCTGATGGTAGTCAATTGCAACTAAGAGATGCAACCCTGATCTCCAGGGGCCGCGAATACGTTTGTATTGCATGTAATCGTGCAATTGCTTATCAACCCTGTCTGCTACAATACGTAGGGCCATTTCTCGCAAAGCGGTGATATTTCCTTTACGGAAAAAGTTCTTTATGGCTTCTTCCGACCGCTCCGGTGTATATACCTTCCCCTCTGAAAGTCTCTGCAATAGTTCGTCCGGGGTCAGGTCAACCAATTCAAGGTCATCTGAATTCTCGAAAATCTCATCTGGTACAGTCTCCCTTACCATAATTCCGGTTATCTGAGCAACAGTATCGTAGCGGCTTTCCAGGTGTTGCACATTTAGCGTTGTGTAAACATTGATTCCCTGCTCAAGTAATTCCTGAACATCCTGAAACCTTTTGGCGTGACGGCTTCCCGGTGCGTTGCTATGGGCGAGTTCGTCGACAAGTACAGTTTGGGGTTTTCTGGCTATAATGGCATCCAGGTCCATTTCCTGAACTATCGTTGATTTGTACAGATATTTTTTTCTTGGTATTAACTCAAAACCTTGAACAAGTTCAGCCGTCTCCTTTCTATTGTGTGTTTCAACATAACCAATGATGACATCACTACCTTTTGTCTTTTCAATATTCGCGGCCTGAAGCATAGAATAGGTTTTACCAACGCCGGCACACATACCGAAAAATATTTTCAGTTTGCCGCGTTTACTTTTTTCTTCTTCATAAATAAGAGAAGCCAGTAATTCATCGGGGTCCGGCCTGTTGTCATCAAGTTTATCCATTTTTACCACTTAGTTATATCGTCACATACAACACATAAATTTACTTTTGAGGTAATTCAGCATAGTAATCGTTTACGAACGTTTTCTGGCCATCATGAAATAAATTTTTGCAATTGAAATTGATCAGAATTCCTTTTGGGATCTCCATTAATTTCATGTAAGTCAACAATTGTGCTTCAAAAACAGGATGCATTTCATTTACTGATTTTAATTCAACGATAACCAAATTATTGATCACTACATCAAGCTTCAAATCACACTCCATTTCAAGTCCTTTGTAAAAAACCGGGACGGTAAATTGACTTTTAACATCAAAGCCATGAAGCTTAAGTTCGTAAATGAAACACTTCTCATAAATGTGTTCAAGCAAACCCGGCCCAAGTTCTTTATGGACTTCAATAGCACATCCAATGATTTTATAGGTTATCTGATTTAAATAGTCCTGGGTGATCATGTTTTTATTTTTTTACCACATTGACACATAGTGCACATAGTTTTGGTTCGCCCTGGTGAACTGGGTGCCTTTCTGGTGATTATATTTTATCCTTTTTCATTTTAATTCAGACCGTGTAATTATTTTTACCACATAGCCACATAGTGCACATAGTTTTGGTTCGCCCTGGTGAACTGGTTGTCTTTCTGGTGATTCCATTCTATCCTTATCCATTTTAATTCAGACCGCTCAATTATTTTTTACTCCCCAGGCACATCGTTTGCTTTTCTATGTGAACTATGTGACTATGTGGTGATTCTACCGTTTCAATATCCAATCCGATTGAGACTGCCCGATCATATTTTTTACCACATAGCCACATAGTGCACATAGTTTTGGTTCGCCCTGGTGAACTGGTTGTCTTTCTGGTGATTCCATTCTATCCTTATCCATTTTAATTCAGACCGCTCAATTATTTTTTACTCCCCAGGCACATCGTTTGCTTTTCTATGTGAACTATGTGACTATGTGGTGATTCTACCGTTTCAATATCCAATCCGATTGAGACTGCCCGATCATATTTTTTACCACATAGCCACATAGTGCACATAGTTTTGGTTCGCCCTGGTGAACCGGTTGTCTTTCTGGTGATTCCATTCTATCCTTATCCATTTTAATTCAGACCGCTCAATTATTTTTTACTCCCCAGGCACATCGTTTGCTTTTCTATGTGAACTATGTGACTATGTGGTGATTCTACCGTTTCAATATCCAATCCGATTGAGACTGCCCGATCATATTTTTTACCACATAGCCACATAGTGCACATAGTTTTGGTTCGCCCTGGTGAACTGGGTGTCTTTCTGGTGATTATATCTTATCAACAGCTAAATTAAGTAAAAATACATTAACCCGTTTCTTTCCCAAAAATGTTAGCTGAGGGGCTTCGGTCATGTCATTAACCAATTGAATCAGTTCCTTCTTTTGATCCTCATTAAATTTCCGGGCTTTGGCAACCCTTTCTACCTGTAATAAAGCGGCTTCCTGAGAAATTTGAGGATCAAGGCCACTTGCAGAAGCAAAAATCATTTCTGCAGGCACATTTGTCAGACTATCCAAATGGTTTACAGTTATAAAATGTTCTTTTCTTGCCATGACCTGCTTCTTGAGTTTTGCATTTGTCAGTCCAAAATTTGAGCCCCCGGAGGGAAGCGGATTGTATAATATAGCTGATGGGCGGGACGAAAAATAAATGGAACTGTCGAACTCTTGTCCTATCAGGGCGCTTCCGACCAGATGATTATCCAATGACACCATACTTCCGTTTGCCTTATTATAAAATGCCAATTGAGCAATCCCGGTAATCAGGAGCGGATATATCAAACCTGTCAGTATCGTTAAAACGAAAAATATCTTCAAAGAAATCATTAATGTTTTCATACCTGTACTTTAAAATTTTTAAGGATCACTTCACGATCTTTTTTGTTTGATCGAAGTATCCCAGCATTTCATTTATGGAATTAATCAAAAAATCAAGCTCAAGGATTTTACCGGAATAAATTAAGATGAGGTCCCTATCCTCTGTTTTGTCCAACTCCCGGATTTTATCAAATTCAATTTCCTTACGTAAAGCGAGCTTGTCCTTTAAATCGTGCATCAGACGTTCCATTACACATGATTTACAAGTTTATCAATATATCAATCAGTTTTATTCCGATAAAAGGCGCAATAATACCCCCTATTCCAAATATCAACAGGTTACGCGTCAGTGCTGCGTTAGCTGTTACCGGTTTATACCGTACACCCTTTAATGCCAGGGGTATCAAAAGAATAATTATGAGTGCATTGAAGATTACCGCACTTAAAATAGCGCTTTGCGGTGAACCAAGTTTCATAATATTGAGTGTGGAAAGTGGACCGGCAATATTTTTACCGGAATACAGAGATATGGCTAAAGCAGGAATGATAGCAAAATACTTTGCCACATCATTAGCAATACTAAATGTTGTTAATGCCCCACGTGTCATAAGCAGTTGTTTGCCTACCTCAACCACTTCAATTAATTTGGTAGGATTACTGTCAAGGTCAACCATATTGCCTGCCTCACGGGCAGCCTGAGTACCTGAGTTCATGGCAATTCCCACATCTGCCTGAGCAAGCGCCGGAGCATCGTTAGTACCGTCACCTATCATGCCAACGAGATGACCCTTACTCTGTTCATCACGTATCCGGCTTAGCTTATCTTCCGGTGTTGCCTCAGCCATGAAATCATCAACACCTGCTTCGGCGGCTATAGCTGCAGCGGTCAATGGATTATCACCTGTTATCATTACTGTTTTTATGCCCATTTTCCGCAATTCAGTAAAACGTTGTTTTATCCCGCCTTTTACAACATCTTTAAGACATATTACTCCAAGAACCTTGTTATCTTCTGCAACAACCAAAGGTGTAGCTCCCTGACGGGCAAGGTCAATAACCATGTCCTGAACTTTTTGAGGAAAATAGCCATTGTTATTTTCAATAAAAGTACGAATTGCTTCTGATGAACCTTTACGAATCTGGTGTAGTTGGTTTTGGGGTGTTTTGAAATCAACACCACTCATGCGGGATTGAGCCGAAAAAGGAATAAAGGTGGCCTGTATCTGCCGAACGCCTATGCCCCTGATATTGTATGTTTTCTTGGCCAATACAACTATGGAGCGGCCTTCGGGGGTTTCGTCAGACAATGAGGAAAGCTGGGCCGCGTTGGCCAGTTCCTCAACCGTTACACCTTCGGCGGGGATAAAATCAGTGGCCATTCGGTTACCTAACGTTATTGTTCCCGTTTTATCGAGCAGAAGAACATCCACATCCCCGGCAGCTTCAATGGCGCGTCCGCTCGTAGCAATCACATTGTGCTGTAACAGCCTGTCCATACCGCTTATGCCAATAGCACTCAATAATCCTCCAATTGTAGTGGGAACAAGGCAAACCAAAAGTGCTGTTAATACCGGGATTGTCAGGTTCCGGGACAAAGGCAGTCCCGAAGCAGAAAGGCTGTAGCTAAAGAATGCCGGAAGGGAAACCACGGCGAGGAGAAAGATGATGGATAAACCTGAGAGTAAAATTGACAAAGCGATTTCATTTGGCGTTTTTTGGCGTTTGGCTCCTTCAACAAGGCCAATCATCCGGTCAATAAAAGTATTACCTGATTCAGATGTTATCTTAACGATTATCCTGTCGCTGATTACTTTCGTGCCACCCGTTACAGCCGATCGATCACCCCCGCTTTCCCTGATGACCGGGGCAGATTCTCCTGTAATTGCCGACTCGTCAACACTTGCTATCCCTTCAATTACTTCTCCATCCGAAGGTATAATATCCCCCGCTTCGCAAATTACAATGTCTCCCTTTTTAAGGTCAATTGCAAATACATTTTGCTCATCTTTATCATTAAGCTTTCTTGCTTTGACCTGTTTACGGTTTTTCCTTAAACTGTTCGCTTGTGCCTTTCCCCTGCCTTCAGCAATAGCTTCCGAAAAATTGGCAAACAAAACGGTGAACCACAGCCACAAAGCTATCTGAAAATTGGAAGACGAGAAACTATGAAGGAAAACATCTGTAATAACCACAACAGTTGACAATACAGCACCTACCGCTACAATAAAAATAACCGGGTTTTTAATTAATAATCCGGGATTAAATTTTATTACACTGTCCTTTATCGCCTGTAGTAATAATTTTTTATTGAAAATACTCGAATTCAGATTTGTTTTCATAGCATACCGGAATTAAAAGGTAATTCCCCTGTTTAAAAGTAAGTGTTCGATGAGCGGGCCAAGAGATATGGCGGGAAAGAAGGTCAAACCGCCGACTATGAGAATAACAGTAATGAGTAAGCCAATAAAGAGCCAGTTGTCTGTGCGAAAAGTCCCTGATGATGGTGGGATTTTCTTTTTCAAAGCCATATTGCCAGCAATAGCAAGTACCGGAATAATCACACCAAAACGCCCGATTAACATTCCGAGGCCTAATGTAAGGTTGTAAAAAACCGTGTTGGCATTTAACCCGGCAAAGGCGCTTCCGTTATTACCTGCTGCCGAACTATACGCATAAAGTATCTCCGATAAACCATGTGGCCCTGCATTGTTCAAACTTGACAACCCTACTTTGGATATGGCTGCCCATGCAGTAAAAAGTAGAATCACCGCGCTTGGTGCAAGTACGGCCAGAATTGCCATTTTAATTTCAAAGGCTTCTATTTTTTTTCCCAGATATTCGGGTGTCCTTCCAACCATAAGCCCGGCAATGAATACTGTGAGAATGATGAAAATTACCATGCCATATAGTCCCGCTCCCACCCCACCGAATATAATTTCTCCCAGCATAATATTTAACATGGATATCATACCAGCCAACGGAGAAAGGCTGTCCTGCATAGCGTTTACAGACCCATTTGAGGCTGCGGAAGTTGATGTCGACCAAAGAACACTGTTGGTAATCCCAAAGCGGGTCTCCTTGCCTTCCATGAGAGGAATTTTACCATAGACAGGATTGGAAGAATATTCTGAATACAATGAAATACTCAGGCCGGCAACAAACAATATCAGCATAACAGAAAAAACAATCCATCCATGCCGGACTGACCCAACCATTTTGCCATATGTGAAGGTTAAGGCTGACGGTATTAACAGTATAGCCAGCATTTCGAGAAAATTACTCAGTGGCGTAGGGTTTTCAAAAGGATGCGAACTGTTTGAATTAAAAAATCCGCCGCCGTTCGTTCCCAGTTGTTTAATAGCTATCTGTGAAGCTGCCGGCCCCATCGGGATTATTTGCCGCGCACCTTCCAAAGTTTGAACTGTTTCATAAGATTTGAAGTTCTGAACCACTCCCTGCCCTGCTAATAAAAGCGCAAACAACATAGACAGAGGCAGAAGTATGTATATTGTTGTGCGTGTAAGATCAACCCAAAAGTTGCCCAGTTTGTCGGTGGTTTTTCCTGCAATTCCCCGGATTAGGGCTAACAATACGGCAATACCTGTAGCTGCACTTACAAAATTTTGAACGGTAAATCCAAGCATCTGTACAAAATAGCTCATGGTAGTTTCTCCGGCATATCCCTGCCAATTGGTATTAGTCATAAAACTGACTGCAGTATTGAATGCGGAATGCCATGAAACATCAGGGAAATGTTCAGGATTGAGGGGCAATCCGGACTGAAATAGCTGAATCAGAAATAAAAAAATAAATCCTGTAAAATTAAATAGTAGCAAGCTGAATGTGTAAGATTTCCAGTTCGTTTCTTCATCACGGTTCACCCCGGTAAACTTGAATATTAATTTTTCCAGCCATCCGAACACGGGTAACATGAAATGCCTGTGCCCTGTAAAAACCTCACTCATATAATTTCCCAGAATCGGGGTAAGTATAATCAGCACTGCAAAATAAAACAGTAACTGAATGAAATCTTGTGACGTCATGCTTAGAATTTTTCAGATTTAATCAAGGTTATAACCAGATAAACGAGCAATAAAAACGCAATAATTGCCCCTGCAACAAGCCATGAAGTACTGTTCATTCCGGTCTGCATCCTGCCAGGCGGCAAGTTTGCAGGCATTACCATAAGAAAGTCTATAATTGATTTCATTCCCGTTAATTTTATACCGGTACAAAATTGCGACGGAACTTATAAAGCTTTTATAAAGATTACCAGGCGGGGTATAAAAATTTAATAAAGAGATGAAAAGGTCATCCGGTATTTTTAAAATTTCCAAATAGCGGCGCAGGATATGCAGGGAGCTATTCCCGGGGACATTAAGGTTTCATATAAATTCAACCAGTCAGGATATGTCATAAACTCCCTGAAGAATTTGTTTTTTTAGGGATGACTGATACGTGCCGGAAGGTCCTTCGTAGTAGCTTTTAGCTCTGTTGTGACATCCCTTGAGAGATAATTCGTTGTCCGGGCTAATCCCGGTAAAGTGAAGTTGTAGATGTAAAGCAGGGGATATCGATGAAGGATAGTGCTGAAATATTTGCAATCTGCCGGAGGGTGATACGTTGTCTGCAAGGGGAAGTGAAGAACTCAAGCCCGGCACATCGGTGATCGTAAGCCTTCAGGGTCATTGAACGGGTACTCGTTCTATGCGTAAGCCATTGTCCTGGCATTTCCGCCAGGTTCCATTAAAACCGGTTTGGAGAAAATTTCATTCAGGTGCCGGTGAGCCTGTTTTTAACGTTCATTTCGTAGTGGTATACTTTTAACATTCCAAAGATGTACCATTCACAGTATATTTACCAGTTCATCACCCTTCCATGATCCGTCAACTTTTTCTTCGTACTTAATGAAACGGTAAGGCGGATCCACAGAAAAATAAAAATAATACTTATCCGGGGCAAACATAGACTGCCACCCTCCCACCGAAAGTTCAAGCACGTTGCAGTCGAAAGTACCTGCTTTGACCGTTACCGTCTTCCCTGTCACTTGTTTCAGATTCATGGTTAAAACGCCGCCATATGCGTACATGTAAGTTTTGAATGAAACACTGTTACCGGTATTAAAAGGAAATCCCCGGAAAGAAAGAAAATAAGCCAGGGGAGAATAAATATTTGTCTCATGGGTTAAAATATTCTTATCGACACTTTTTTCTTTATTATAAAAGCGCACAGAATCGCCTGTCTTAGTATAATACTGTACAACTGAGTTGGTTTTCAGGTCAACACGTCGTTCTGAGATGGTCGTCAGATCTGAATACCGAACATCTATTTCATTTCTGAAGAGTCCACCCTCATCAACCACGATGGAATAATATTTCATGTTGTCCTTCTCTTTCAGACTGATATTGATTTTTGAAGTGATGTATCCCACTTCTGCATCGAGATATTCATGCAAAACATACGATTCATGATCCGGTAATCCTGGATTTTTAAATACCGGTTGGGACAAAACAAGATATCCGGGTAAGTAAAGAAGCAAAATGAAAAATGGTATTTTCATGATGATTAATAATTTAACCAATCTAATCCGATAGGTTTAAACATCATTAACAGAAAATTGAAATAAAAATTGTACGAGGATTATATTATCCTGTCCCTGTCTGTAAGATTAAGTCACAGCTGATTCTGTTTAACAATAGTGCTTCA
>CAWANF010000003.1:0-43394 GCA_963783355.1 uncultured bacterium | reverse complement strand
CCGTACGGAGATTTTTAGGCCTTTTGCCCCGGAAAAGCATCATGTTCTACTACAGAAACGGCAAAAAAATCAAACAGGTTTCTTACTCCGATAAAAAGGCGCCTTTTCTCATTAAAGAGGCACAACTTTATAATAAATTTAGTGTTAAATCGGCCGAGAAAAATCAACCATTATATTTTCTTTTTTTTGGACACGAAATACCTGAACATGAGGGCAAAAACTATTCCAGGACTCTGCCGGACATACGAGTGAATACCGAATCATTTACCAACGGATTACAACATTTCCTTTCGAATAAAAATGACAGGTTTAATCTTGTTGTTCTTTCGTCCTGCAACAATGGCACTCCTTCAATGGTGAAACATCTGCTGCCATATACCGATGTTTTACTTGCCTCACCACAGAACCTGCATTTGTCGTATATAGATTCTGATAGTCTTGGTTTACTTGAGAATAATCCCAAAATATCGCCCTTAATAATGGCCGATGCGATGGCTAATCAGACCTTTGACCGGCTTGTTAAAAGTATACAGACAACCATAACGTTAAGCGTGTATAATTTTGATGAGGTCCGGAGGTATATCGACGCATTAGATACGCGAAATAAGGAATATGAGGAGCCTGGAACCACCCCAATGTATTCAATGATAATGTGGACTGTAATCAGCTTCCATTCTTCGACAACGAAAAATACAGTATTGGAGTGCAAAAGTGGTATCAACCGTCAAAATTTGGCAGGAAAGCTGCATCCGCTTCTGTCCCATCAGGCTGGGGATGTAAGTAGTGTTAAGAAAAAAAAGGTAAGGATCTGCTTAACCATAGACTTCAACCCGATACTTCCAAAATAATGACCCAAAGCAGAATCGAGGGAATAGCCCCGGGACAAAAAAGTTTACCTTTCAAACAAATGAGACAAGATACACGGCCTATCCGGGGTATCTCTTGTCAATACCTGTGAATTATGTAAGATTAAATTACAAATATATAACGCTTTAGAGACCGAATATGTCCATATTAATATTATAAATATTACGAACATTAAGATAAGGCAATTATGGATATTTTAAAGCAAAAAAAAGAAGAGATCTTTACGATGACAGGCAACTGGGAAAAGCAGGCAAGAAGACTTAGAGAAAAATTTCCACAACTTACCGAAGCCGATGTGAAGTTTGAGGTTGGCAAAGAAAGCGAGTTGCTCAAGAGATTAGAAACCAAGCTTAATAAAAAACGTGATGAGATCATTAACATCATCAAAAAAGAACAGCCAAGAGCCATGTAATTGAATCTCTAATGTATACTTTTGTGCATAGATTAGCAGAAGACTTTGCAGAATCTGGAACTTTATTCAAAGTAAGATATGCAAGAAAAAGGTTTTCAAAATCTTCTAAAAAGAAAATATATCAAGAGAGAACAAGCAAGACAGAGGGATAGTAAATAGGGCAGGATGTGAAATTCATGTCCTATTTTTTTTAAGATGGATCAAATATAAGTAAATGCTATGGAACATTCAGATTTAGAAAAATCAAAATCGTTCATCGTTGTCGAAATCATAGAATATGTTCCCAATTCGGTTGTAATCAAAACCATTATAAAGAAAACGACGGGTAATGTAAGTGCTGTTTCTATAGATTCCGGAGAGATATTGACAGAAAAAATATCTCCCTTCGACACCTTTATTCAGGTCATTGACGGTAAAGCCGAAATAGTTATCAATGACCAATCCAACCTGCTTAATACCGGGGATTCGATCATTATACCCGCCCATTCTCGTCATACCATAAAGGCAAATGAGCGATTCAAAATGATATCTACGATTATTAAAAGCGGTTATGAAGAAGTAAGTTTGTGAATACTCTGTTTTATGTAAACAAAAACAAAAAGCAAAGTGTCTGCAAAAATTAGCAAATTCATAAACAGGCATTTTTATGATGAGTACAGAGCATAAGTTAATTAAAGGCATTAACCTATCGAAATATAGTTTATATAATATATTTAACTTTTTATCCTGGGTAAATTTTTAATATCCTATGATATAGGAGTATAGTTTTTTGGAAAACTCTTGACACTTATTTAAAATCAGGATTTGTCACAGTTTTTTTCGCCTTGTCAGAAAACCGGTCTTTATTCTTCTTCTATCCGAAACAGGGGCATATATTTGGTTATATGAATTACCTGCTACCATTTAATCATGTTGGACACTACATTTGAAATAAATAATTAATAATTATATAAATGGCCAAAGAAAAAAAAGCACCGATAAGTAAGAAACAGATTGTAAAGGGGACGATAGAAGCAATTTCGGAAGATTATAAAAAAGACTTTCCTATTGTTGGTATTGGAGCTTCTGCTGGTGGAATAAAAGCGGTTGAAGATTTTTTTTCCAGCTTTCCTGATACTTGTGGTATGGCATTTGTCTTAATAATGCATTTATCGCCTGATCACAAAAGTAGCCTGGCGGAAATCATACAACATAAAACTCCGATGGAAACCACCCAGGTGATGGAAGAAGTGAACATTCAACCTGATAAAGTTTATATCATCCCACCTAATAAAATTTTGTCGGTTAAAAACGGGAATCTGATACCTGTAAATTCGATTCGTGAATATGGCCATCAGTCTACGATCGATTTTTTTATGGAATCTTTGGCGAAGGATCAAAAAAGCAACGCGATAGGTATTATTTTATCCGGCACCGGAACAGACGGGACGAATGGAATTAGAAAAATAAAGGAAGAGAACGGCCTGACCTTGGTTCAGTCACTTGAAGATGCCGAATATGATGGAATGCCCAAAAGTGCCATTGATACCGGAATTATTGATTATATCTTACCGGCCTCTGAAATGGCGAAGCCGTTGATAATGTTTAATAAACAGGGTGAAAAATTAAATCTCTCTCTGGATTATCAGCAAATGCCCGACGACGACATTCACACCCTGAAAAAATTATTCAATCAGGTTCGTAAAATAACCGGACACGATTTTTCCAATTATAAGAGATCTACAACCTTGCGTCGAATTACACGACGTATGCAGATGAATCAGGTTGATTCTATTCAAAAATATTTTGAATTATTGACAACAAAACCTGATGAAGTGCAGGCCTTGTTCAGGGATTTGCTTATTCGGGTAACAAATTTCTTCCGGGATCCCGAGGCATTTCAAGAACTTAAAGATAAGATTATTCCCCAGTTGTTTACTAACAGACACAGTGAAGACTTGATTAGAGTGTGGGTTGCAGGTTGCGCAACCGGAGAGGAAGCCTTTTCTATTGCTATCTTATTGGAAGAATATCGTTCCACCCTAATCAATCCACCGGAATTCCAAATATTTGCCTCGGATATCGATAAGAATGCTATAAATATTGCCAGGAGCGGCTTGTACCCGGAATCCATAAAATCGGATATTTCTTCAGAACGCTTAGCCCATTATTTTACACGGGAGGTCAATGGATACTGTATCATTTCAGAAATTCGTGAAAGGGTTCTTTTTGCGGAACATAACATATTGACAGATCCTCCTTTCTCTAATCTTGATATGGTAAGCTGCAGAAATGTACTCATCTATCTCGATCGAATAATGCAGGAACTGGTTTTTAATCTTTTCCATTTTGCCCTTAAACCGGACGGATTTTTATTCCTTGGTACAAGCGAAACTACTGATATTGCTGACAAAATGTATCAAACGTTCAGTAAGAAGAGTTCTATCTATCAACGGAATTCTTTAAGCTCAACACATTTTAAGTTGACGGGCCTTTCTCCTAAATATTATGGGAGAAGAAAATCCATACTTCTTGATTCCAATAAGTCGGCAGAACAAAACATAAGAGAACGGCATCAAAAAGAATTGCTCAGGCAATATGCACCACCAAGTGTCATCGTGGATGGAAATTATGAAATTGTTAATATAACCAATGATGCCGGGCGTTTCCTTCAATTTCGTGAGGGAGAACCTACACACAATATTCTTGAGCTCGTTGAAAATAATTTGCGCATAGATTTACGAACGGCACTATTTCAAATATTTAAAGAAGATGCCGGTCGTGTAGAAAAAAAAGTTAACCTGAAGATCGATGGAGACTATAGGTTATTTAATATGGTCATTCATTCTGTCGAACAACCCAAAGGCCTGGGACAAATAGATTTTTTAGAAATTGAAAAATCTGAGACAACTCCACAAAAAGTCATAGACACCGATTCTGGCTCGAACCTTGCTCTTGAACAACTGGAAGAAGAATTAAAACGAACAAAACAACAGCTTCAGATAACCATTGAAGAATACGAAACTTCAAACGAAGAACTAAGAGCTTCTAATGAAGAATTACAATCCATTAATGAAGAGCTTCAATCATCGACCGAGGAACTGGAAACCAGTAAAGAAGAACTGCAATCGATGAACGAAGAATTAACGACGGTTAACCAGGAATTAAAAAATAAGATTGAGGAACTGAACCGCGTTAATAGTGATTTGCGAAATCTAATGGATGCCACCAATATTGCGACGATTTTTCTGGATCGTAATTTCAGGGTTAAAAGATATACTCCACGTTCAACGGATCTGTTCAACCTCATATCCAGCGATACCGGACGTAGAATTGATGATATCACGAATAAAATTAAATATGATAAACTGAATAAAGATGCAAATCAGGTACTTAATGAGTTGAAGCTGATTGAGCGGGAGGTCCAAAGTGAAGATACTAAATGGTATTTGATGAGAATGCGTCCTTACCGAACGATTGATGATCGAATTGATGGCGTCGTTATCAGTTTTATTGATATCACCCTGCGTAAACAGGCAGAAATTAAGCTCGATAATCTTAATTCTAAACTCGAAAAACGAATTAACGAAAGAACTCAGGAGTTAACCCATACCAATAAGATGCTTAAAGAGAAAATTCTTGAAGGGGAACAACTCAAGAATGAAATTCTGCATTTGAGTGAGCAGGAGCGTTGGGAAATCGGACAAAATCTGCACGACGAATTAGGCCAAATGTTGACAGGGACCCGGTTAATTGCCGAAAATGTTGCTTTGAAACTTAAAGAGATAAACCCAAATTTGGCAAATACGACCAATGAAATAGTAGAATTAATTAAAAAATCTGATAACTATGTCCGTTATTTAACAGAAGGCATACTACCCATTCAACTGCAGGACAGCAATGGTTTATTAAAGGCAATTGAAAGGCTGATTAATCATACCCGTCAGCAACATGAGTTGGATTGTGAATTAATCATTAATGATTCTATTGAAATTTCCGATAACACTATTGCTACGAATTTGTACAGAATTGTTCAGGAAGCTGTTCACAATACGGTAAAACATGCCAAAGCTAAACATTTAAAGGTTCAAATAATTAAGCATGATCATAAATATTCGCTTATCATTTCTGATGACGGCATTGGATATTCTGTAAAAAAGAATAAGAAAAACTCTTCTGGTATGGGATCCCATATTATTCAGTATCGTGCCCAAATTATCGGTGCTAAATTAAATATTCAGTCAAAACCCAGCAAAGGAACCACCGTAACCTGTACTATTGAAGAACCCTGGCATTAAATTTTAAGGATATTTTTCAAAATAATGCTTTAATGGCAGTTATATTAGTGACTTGTGCATTACGATTCATAATCCTGTCAATCCCAAAGTAAAATGATTCAATGGGATATAAGAATGGCAGGAAATCCGTAAAATCAGGGTTGCGTGAAATTTATCTTAGCTTCCTTTCTTAAATTCTCATCCGCGGCCTGAAGGCCGGGGCAATTGAACAAGGCCGGGGCAATTGGGCAAGACTGATTCAATTAACCATAGTGGTACAACCAGGTACTGTAAACTTAATAATTTAGGTTCTGCTAATATTGTAAGGGCTGAAGATTTGATGCGTCTATATTTTTAGGATGCATGTAGTAATCAGGTTTTTTCTGAATTTTATGAACCTGATGTAAGAATTTTTTACCAAAACGCTGATAACCTGAGTCAGACAATAATGTATATCAGTTTCAACTGGTAAAATCGAACTTCAAATCACAGAATGTAGGATTAAATCCCCGGTTCATGGTTGCCTGGTATTCATGCTTGTTGCCCCATTGTTAGTGCCGGCATTCATGGCTAGTTGCCTTGGCATTCATAGCTAGTTGCCTTGGCATTCATGGCTAGTTGCCTTGGCATTCATGGCTAGTTGCCTTGGCATTCATGGCTAGTTGCCCTGGCATTTATGACTAGTTGCCCCGGCATTTATGCCGGGGATCAAAGAATGATAAAGAATTAAACAGGGCTTCAGCCCTTTAAATGTTTATGATTAATTATGCCGTATTTGAAAATATTTATTCATGCTGTTTGGGCTACAAAAAATCGGGAACCCCTGATGAACACAGACAATAAAGATGCATTGTGTAGCCATATAAGGGAATATTCCCAAAACAAAAATATTCAGATCCTTTCCATCAATGGATGGCAAGATCATTTACATTGTTTGATATCTTTATCTTCCGATCAAAATATGGCTACCGTGATGAATCTCATTAAAGGAGAATCTTCACATTGGGCAAATAAACATCTTAATTGGAAAGGCAGATTTGGTTGGCAGAGTGATTATTTCGCTGTTTCTGTAAGCCCATCTCAGGTAAAAAGAGTTAGCAGATATATTGTAAACCAGGAAGAACATCATCAACAAAAATCATTTCAGGAGGAATACACTGAACTTCTTAGACATTTTGGTTTGCAGCAAAAGGGCTGAAGCCCTTGCACAGAATTTATAAATTTCTCATCCCCGGCCTGAAGGCCGGGGCAATTAAACAAGGCCGGGGCAATTAAACAAGGCCGGGGCAATTAAACAAGGCCGGGGCAATTAAACAAGGCCGGGGCAATTGGAAACAAGGCCGGTTGAGAACATGAAATGCAATCCATTTATAATTTAATCCATTATTCATTCAAGCCGTACCAAATTTAGTATCGATGGCTATTCCGGTGTCTTTTAAAAATTTGGTGGGTAAAATGCCGCCGGCGAAGATGAACAGGTAATCATTTGGAAGCGTAAATTCTTTCTGCTCATTATCGGTCAATGTTACTTCTTGTTCGGAACTCCGGATCACATTCGTATTCCATAATATTTCCACTTTGCCGCTTTCACTGGCTTCTTCAATACGTCTTAAATTATCCGGTTTGATTCGTGAAAAATGATCCCTTCTATAAGAAATTCGAACTTCATTCCCGGGTTGATCACTTAAGGCAAGAGCCGCTTCAACGGCAGAATCACCTCCGCCGACGACCAGTACCTTGTTATTTTCAAACTGATCCGGTTCCCTCAGGGAATAGGCTACATTTGGTAATTCTTCCCCTTCGATCCCGAGTTTGCGCGGTGTACCCCTGCGCCCGATAGCCATCACTACCCGTTTGCATTCGTACGTGTTTGAAGACGTTTCAACTACAAATGTTCCTTCCTTATTCTTTTGGATTCGATCAACCGATTCATTTGTAGATATATTAAGTTCGTTTTTCTCAATAATATCAAACCAGATTTCCATCAAATCTTCCTTAAGTATCTCTTTTTCCTTGAGAAGTCCGTAACCGGGAATTTTGAGCGGTTTGGTCATGATCAGTTTCTTGCGCGGGTAATACCGGACCGTACCCCCGATGTCTTCTCTTTCGAGGACGATGTATTTGAGATTGTTATCATGACAATAAAGAGCGGCGGATAATCCGGCTGGACCGCACCCGATAATCACCACATCGTATTCTGCATTTTTATGATCATGATGAAGTGTTTTGGCTATGGATTCAATACATTGCCGGCTTTGTTCAAAAGCATTTCGAATCAATCCCATACCGCCCAGTTCGCCGACAATATGGATACCCGCGATATTCGTTTCAAAATTTTCTCTTATCCTTGGAATATCGACTCCTCGTTTTTCACTTCCGAAAACCAATTGAATGGCATCCACCGGGCAGGATCGTTCACATAAACCGTGACCCACACAACGCGCCGGACTGACGGGAACAGCCTGGCCGTTTCGTAAGCCCAAAACATCTTCTTCCGGACAGACGGAAATACAGTTTGCAGAGCCAATACATTGATTGGGATCGACGACGGGATGCAGTGAAACGGGTTCTTTCAAACCATAGCGCAAGGCATTGTAATCGGCAATATCCGTATTTTTTTCAAGCTGTTTCTTTTTGCGCACGAACGGATAAGCTATAATGGCAAACATCCCGATGGCGATAAACCATATGATTAATGAGTCGATATCCATTTAAAAGTTTTTAGTGATTCCAATGAAAATCTGCTGGGTATTGAGCAGTTGCCCGTATTGTTCCAGCACCTGCGTATTAAAGTACCATTTTTTGAATAACAGAACATTATACTGAAGGCTAAGCGAATGTGTCTGGGTCATCTTGCTGAAATACGCCGAATTGTAAAAACGATAGGTCAGTGTCACTTGTCCGCGACCCACCTGTTTGGTAAAACCGGGAGCGATGAGCATGCTTTTGTACGTCTTATCAGTCCAGTAAAATGCCGATAAGTTTAATCCCAGTCCCCAGAATCCAATATCGGGAACATAGGCATAACCGGAATAGGTGAATGAATTCCGGGAGACGTCACTTTGATTCAGGGTATAATCACCTCCAACAGTATTGTTTCCCAACTGAAAACTTAATCCACCGGTCCATTGTGTTCTGAGATAGCTGATAGGAGTTCCGATTTGCCAGATATTATAAGGCTGGCGCCGGTTATAAACGCCATAAAACGTTGCAAAATTGGCGAGTTTCACATTCGCCCTGAAATTAATTTGGCTGAATATATATTTCTTGGTTGCAGGATTCTGATCAACCTGGATATTACTCATCAGGCTGTTGCCTTTATATCGAAATTGCTGGTGCCAGCCGGCATAAAAATGATTGCTCCAGCCGTTGGTCTTCGGCATTACCGCATTGACAGAAATTTCAGATTCGGAATAAAACTGGTTGTTTCTGTAATTGAAGTAGGTATAAAAAGACGACTTCGGCAGGCTGCTGCTGAATCCCTCATCCGAACGGATGGGATCGAAACCGCTGATAAGGCCAAAACCATAGGAGTCGTTACCAACCCTGAGCATAGCGCCATCCCAAAACCCGGAAAAGGGTTCGTAATAATTATAGAATCGTCCGACAGACAGGTTAATAGGACTTTTACCAAATTTTTTATTCACCTGGAACTGAAAGATGCGAAATGCATTGGTTGGCAGTATGGTTTTTTGGCTGGCGTACCTGATAGTTCCACTGCATATTCATATTCAGGCTAAACTGGTTTGGCAGATTCCTTACCCGGGTTTGAATTCCGGTGTACGTAGTGATGAAATTCCTGGTGATAATTTCATTGCCTGCTGCCGCCGGTTTGGTTGATGAGTGCATGATGTTCGAACCAAATTGTATGCTGCCAGTAATATTCGGTCGTATTCTGTACTCATGTATGGGCGTGGAAGTCACTTTGCGTTGACTTTGAACCGTATCGCGCCGAGAGTTATCACCGGAACCTGTTTTTGTCCCGGAAGAAATACTTTTCTTATTTGAGACCAGTTTTTTGATCTGAACAATTTGTCCTCTTGTCAATGAAAAGGGCTGATCCGTAAATTTAGATGAAGACATCCGGGATGCAGCACTGATGACTTTCAATGAGCCAAGGTATGACTTGTCACGGTAAACAAATAAAGTGTCACCCTGGTTTATTCCCTGATCACTTCCAATGTTTAAATAAATAACATTGCCGGCTATTTGTTGAACCTGTGCCGTTTGTGTTGCCTGTTGCGCGCTTGCCGTGTCGACAGAAACCGCAAACAGTGTCACCATTCCTATAAATAATATTGTTTTTTTCATAGCTCAATCTCCACCACTTGCCTCTTGGATGGCATGAATAACATGCCGTACTGAGGTATTGGTAATTGCGGACATCGCTATGCTTGCTATCCATTGTTGACTGAGCATGAGCATGGCAATTCAGACAGCTGAAGGTCTGATAGTTGCCTTTGGTAGTGTGACATGTTTCACAAGTACTCCAGGTTCCTGCGTGCGAACCGGAATAGATTGGAAAGTAATCCGAGTCGTGTTGTTTAAAATCGACATTACCCCAGGTACTGGTGTTGTGGCAATTTGCGCAGGTCGTTGAAATGCCGCTTCCGGAACCATGAGCACTGTTGTAATCTTTTTGATGACACGAATAACAATCCTGGTCACTCGTGGCCGTAAAAATGGTTTTGTAAGAGGGAATTTGATGGCAATCGCTGCATGCAATTGATTGGTGAGCACCGAGCAGCTGGAAGCCATTCGAAACCTTGGCATGGTCGAACTGAGCGTTATCCCAGGAATTTTCATTGTGACAGGTGGCGCATGTCGTTGGGAAATTGCTGCCACTGTGAGCTTTTTGGAAATCAGCCTGGTGGCACGAATAACAATCCTGATCGCTGGTGGCCGGAAATTTGCTTGCATATGAAGGAATCTGGTGGCAATCACTGCATTGAATTTTGGCATGTGCGCCGATAAGCTGGAATCCATTCGATACTTTGGCGTGATCAAACTGGGCGTCACCCCAGGAATTTTCATTATGGCAGGTGGCACAGGTAGTCGGGAAATTACTGCCGCCATGTGCATCCTGAAATTGTGCTTTATGGCAGGAATAACAATCCTGGTCGCTGGTGGCAGAAAATTTATTTCCAAAACCCGGAACGGTATGACATGACTCGCATCGTATTTGCGCATGCGCCCCTATCAGGGCAAATCCGCCGGACACGGTGACGTGATCAAAACTGGCCCCGCCCCATCCCATGGTATTATGGCATTGTGTACATTGAGTGCTAAAACCCTGCTTAACGTGATCGATTACTTTGGCATCCAGGTAATCCTGTTTGTGACAAGAATAACAATCGGTATCCAGGTTGGTAAATGCCCCGTTGCGATCATTCTGGTGGCAGCTTTGACAAGCGAGTTGCTGGTGTGCACCGGTTAGCGGAAATCCCGTTTTGGCATGAATCTGCAGTCCTTTGACATCGTGGAAATTCGTCTGGTTATGACAGGTTATGCAGTTCGTTCCGAATTTGCCCTGGTGCACATCCACATGGCATGATTTGCAATCGCCTGGCATTACCTTCGGTTCGTCGAACCGTAAATTCAGGTGACAGCTTTGACAACTAATGATACTGTGCCTGCCAATTAATGCGAAACCGGTCATCTTTTTATGATCAAAATTCATTTTCGCTTTAGCCGGTTTCCATGCATTCGGACGGTGACAGGCGGAGCAATCGATGTTTATCGAAAATTTTCCATGCGGACTTATTCCCTTCTGCTGAGCGTAACTTATGTGATCAAAACAGAGTAGTCCTGCAAGTAATAGTAATATTTTTGAAAGCTTTCTATGTCCCATGGCAAGATTTGCATGTGGTTGAAAGTGGACGATATCGGATAAACATCTTTCCGTCCGCTCCTTTAACCGGTTTATGACATGATTGGCAAGCTACATTTTTATGGGCGCCACTCAGTTTGAACCGGGCTTTATTGTGATCGAAGTGATCATCCTTAAAGGAACTGGTATTATGACAGTTACTGCAGGATGTCCCCAATGTTGTTCCGGCAAATTGACCGTGATGGGGATCATCTTTACTATGGCAGCTTTTACAGCTTGAAGAGAGTTTGTTAAATAAAATGTCGTGATTGTTCTTATTCGTGTGACAGCTGATGCATTTGATCGAAGCATGTTTGCCTGTCAGCTTAAATCCTGTGAGGGAGTGATTAAAAGTAATAGAGGTCTTCCACGATTGTGTGTTGTGGCAGCTTTCACAGGTGTTTTTAAGTTTTGCCGAATGAAATGTCTCTTTGTGAGGATTGTCTTTGGCATGACAACTGATACATTTGGTACTGGCAAAACGGAAAACGGGTTTCTTAATTTTGGGATTTGATGATTGATGACAGCTGAAACAGGGAATTGCTTCATGCGAGCCGGTCAGGATAAAATGAGTCTCCTTATTATGGCGTGCTAAATCGAAAGTTGTTGGAAGCCAATGCTTTAACTGTATGACAATTTTTGCAGTCCGGCCCTCCTTTTATTGTTGCGAAAACACCATTATGGTAATCGGTATGGCAGGATAAGCAACGGGTTGAACGGGGTTTGGGGAAACTGTTTCCGGCTGTTTGATTCAGAAAAGTCAGATGAATGCCCGGAGTCTTTTTATTCGGATCGTGGCACGATGAGCAGCTGATGACGGCATGTTTCCCGACGAGCGGAAATCCGGTGGTATTGTGATTAAAATTCTTTTTCGATAATGATTTAAGGATATGCCACCCACTCGGACTATGACAGCTTTGACATTGGGTCCCAAAACGTCCTTTGTGCACATCTTTATGGCAATCGATACATTTCTGGAAAGACAGGCCCACATATTTAACCATCGGTTTTCCATTGGGCTGAGTTACTTTCTTATGACAATCCTCGCATTTCACAACCATATGTTTCCCTAAGAGGGTGAAACGGGCCGTATTGTGATTAAAAAACGGAGCTTTCTTCCATGTTTTTGGCGTATGGCACGAGGAACAATCTTTACCGATAAACTGGTTGCCGTGTGGATTATCTTTGACATGACACGAGGTACATGTGGTATCGAGGCCTAAAAAAGTTTTATTCATTGCATGGTATTTGGTTTTAAATGCAATGACGTCTTTATCTTTTATGAAAGCCGGTTTATGGCAGCTTTTGCAATATAAATCGGCATGTTTCCCAATTAGGAGATAGCCGGTTTTCTTATGATCAAATTTGGTAGTATCGAAATGAACGGATTTAAATGTACGTCCCAGGTGTTCTTTGTGGCAATCACCGCAATTTTGATTCATGATGGTGGCATGATAGCCTAACCTGGCGTCGATACGTTTTTTTAATGGAGTATGGCAGGATAAACATTTTGTGATACTGACCCCTTTTTGTCCAAGTTCATGGCAACTTGTACATTTTGTGATACCTTCAAGATTAGCATGTGCTTCCGATAATTTGCCTGGAGAGATTAACTGTGCATAAGCAGGATGGGTTAATGCCAAAAGAAAACACGGACTCAGCATGAACAGCAAAAGTGCGATTCGGGTAAAACGGGAATATGTGAATATGCCAATTGGCATCGTTTATTTCGACGTTTTCAGTTTTTTGAGTGATTCTTTGGCAAGGTGCATGACTTCGGAGGAAGCTTTGGTTTTGAGCACTTTTTCCCAGCTTTGTTTCGCTTCGTTATATTTGCCCATATTAGCATAAATCGCTCCCTGGTTATACAGGGTGGAAGGATTACCCGGAAATTTTTTTAACGTCCTTTTTGTCGTTTCCAGGGCTTTATCCCATTGGTTCAACTCACCGTAACAATTCGTAAGATCCAGCCATGGCTGGATGCCGGATTTCTTGTTGGATTTTAGGTATTGCTCATATAATCCCGATGCTTTTCCCGGCTCATGTGAATCCTGGTATAAGCGGGCAAGACGAATTACGTGGGTCGTATCCGACGGGTGACTCGATACGTAAGTCTCCAGTGTTTTTATCTCCATTTTAATGTCATGAGACACATTTTGGGCCGATGGAGTAGTATCGTTGGTTGCCGGCATTGCTGGTGCCGATGATGCTGTGGGCATAGCCGGTTGTACCGAAGGGACCTCTTCTTGTTGGTTGTTCTGAATGGCCCTGATCGCAATAAATGAACCGATTATCAAAACGAGCAGCCCAAGTAACACATATTTTTTTTTCATAAACACTCCTTAAAAAATCCAGCGATAACCAAACATGATGGCGACAGCAACATGAATGAACAGGATGATAAACATGAGTATGGCAAGCGGGATATGGAAAATGTGCCAGTACGTGAAAATCCGGTGAAACGGTTGTAAAAGAGCACGTTGCTGATCATTCCGTATTAACTGACGGGCCAGGTCTTTGCCATTATGAACCTGTGTTTTGCTAAGTGCATTTTGCTCTGCCAGCTCATTCCATTGACGATGCCAGCCAAATCGCCCTAAATCGAATTTAAAGGCCAACAGAAGGGATGAAAATATGCCCGGCGTTGCTGTTTGAACCATCATAATACCGGATTGATTGAAAACCTGTTCTTTTAACCCCAGTTCTTTTTCCAGTTGATAGATAAGATGGCTGCGTTTTCTTTCCAGTTGCGCAATAGACAGGAAATGACCCTCAGCTGTTTTGGGAATACGTACATAGACATAGCGGCCGATAACGCCACTGGCAACGACGATTATCATGCTCCAGAACGAGACCGCCACTAAACCCGTTAGCCGAAAACTGGTGTGCAAAATCACCAGAAATGGTCCGAGCGTACATAAAAAGATATGGAAACTCAGCCAGCCCCTGAGTTTTCCAAGGTGATGCATCGATTCAACCCGTTTGCGCAGGCTGTAGGTTGCGACACCTATAATCATAAATAAACTGCCAACCACTCCCAGTCCATGACCAATCTCGCCTGATGGCTTAAAAAGATCGCTGTCTTTGCGATATGGGCGTTCCTGCACAGGAGTCGTGTAATAATGATAACCGGAAACAAGTGGCGGCAGGGCAATAGCAAACCATACTACCAAATAGATCATTGGCATAACCCGGTTTTTGCCGGACGTTAATGTCATACGATATAATTATAGAGTTAGTATTTTACCTTATTAAATGATTCAGTATCAATATCTTATATCCAAACCTTTTGAAATCTAAAAAAGTTTAACGTTGAAGTAAATCTATTCGTCTTTGGATAACTCTATTTATATCAAGTCTGTGTCTGATGTGCAAGTTCAAGCAGAAGAGTTATTGTATAATCTTTTATCATACAATATTGAGTAGGATAATAGCAAATGTTACACAATGAATCCAAATAAATGGGGTGTTTTTTTAAAATTATAAAGAAAAGCCGGGAATAATGTTCGGCTGCTTAATGCTAACTTTATGAGGTTCAGACGGTTAAATGGCACTGTTAAGGAACGGTTAAATTTGGATTCCAATACTTAATATCAGCTATCTTGTTTTAAAAAGGATCATTGCGGGACACTCAGGCTGATGATTTTTTGTCCGGCTGACGGTTCAGGTGGATTGTCGGTTGTGAACAGGCGAACTTCACCGGTTGCGGTGATAATAAACAGAGGATATGTTGTAAGAGCAGAACGTTCCGATTTGAAGGTTTCGAAGGTATATTCTTTGGTGAGGTTTGTGGACTTTAGCTCAGCTCCTTTATCAAAAAGCTCTGTTAGTTTCATGAAATTCATTTCTTTTCCAAAGATAATCCGGCCCTGTAAATGGCCCGAAATATCCATTTCCTTATTAAGATGATCAACAATTGGTGATAACTGGAATACGTTGGAACGGCCGAAAATATCTGAAAACCGTATCGTTGCCAGGGAATTAACCTCGTCGTTGGGAGTCATGGCCAAAAGATGCCCGATACCATCGAGATTTATTTCGTCAAGGGCATATTCAGCCAGAATATTTCCATAATACGTTTGAAGCCCCTTTAGTCGCGCCTGGGATATATTAGGCCAGTTGGTATCGGCTAAGAGAACTTTGATATCCTGTTTCTTGAGTTCTTCGGCTATTTTTTGTGCCCATTCGTGTGCTCCCATAATCAAAATACCTCTTGGAACCGGTTTGGCAACTCCCAATTTGCGAGCCAGCGGGGCCGCCGACAGTCCATAAATGATAACCGTACCAATAATAACGACGAAAGTAAAAGGAACCATAAATTCTGCCTGCTTATAGCCCAAATCAACTAATTGGTAAGCAAATAAAGCCGATACTGCCGCTGCAACAATACCTCTCGGAGCCATACCAACGAGAAAAAACTTTTCCTTCCAGTTTAAATTCGATCCGATAGTCGATAAATAAACGGCTGCAGGACGAACAATAATGATTAGAAATACAAGGAACAGGATACTCCCGAGGGTAACATGATCCAGGTCTTTTATACTTAATCGTGCGGCCAGGATAATGAAAAGGGTCGAAATTAAAATCACCCTCAGGTTTTCCTTGAATTCAATAATATGCTTGATACGGGCGGATCGCTGATTAGCCAGGATGATCCCCATTAATGTCACGGAAAGTAATCCCGATTCAGGTTGCAGCAAGTTAGATGCCTCAAAAACAGTTATGACAAACATCAGGGTGACCGGGTTTTGAAGAAAATCCGGAACAATGTGTTTGCGCAGCAGGAAATACATGATTAGAGCGCCGGCAACACCGGTCAGGCCTCCAAAGAAAATTGTTTTTACTGCCCCCAGTAAAACATGGCCGATTCCGGCTCCAAATCCCCCGGTTAAAATGACTTCAAATACCAGGACGGCGGCCATGGCACCGATAGGATCGTTTACGATGCCCTCCCATTTTAAAACGGAACCCACCTGCCCGGTCGGACGAACCTGGCGAAGCAAGGGGATGATCACGGTCGGACCCGTTACAATTAAAACCGCACCAAAAAGTACCGAGAGCTGCGTATCGAGTCCTAGGATAAAATAGGCACCCAACCCACTTAATATCCAGGTTACGATAACTCCAATGGTAATCAGGCTGAGAACAGTTGATCGTATCTGTTTTAATTCGGAAATACGAAGGCTTAATCCTCCTTCAAAAAGTATGACAGCCACAGAAAGAGAAACAATTGGGAAAAGGGTATTGCCAAATAAAAAATCAGGATTGATCAACCCGGTTACCGGCCCCGCAATGATTCCCGAAATAAGCAGTAGCAGGATAGCAGGAAATTTGAGGCGCCAGGCTATCCACTGTGCTGCAATGCCTATGATAAGGATTAACGACAGTCCTAAAATGAAGTTTTCCGACATAGAAAGCGCGTTGATTTCAGTTTATGAAGACGGATAAAAACGACATAATCTCTTGATGAACAGTAATATATATGCAATCTAATAAAAGGGAAGCGAAATCCAAGAAGAATGAACTGAATTTGATTATTTGTTTGGTTAAGAATGAATAATTAAAAATGGCATTCAAAAAAACGATTTGAATAAAAGTAACAAGTATGTTACATTTAGGGAAGTTTATGTTATACAATATTGGAAGGATTTAAAATGATAAACCAAACGGAACTATATAATCAAAAGAGAAGGAAAAGATTAATTCGGTTTACTGTCGGGTACGGTATTTGGTGGGGAATGATTACATTAACATCCATTGTGCCATCAATTCAACACTTCAATGTTTTACATATGGCTATCGTAGTAATTGAGCTTTTAGGCTGGGCCTATTGGCTCGTCCAGCTTATCGGATTGATAAAGGCCCAAAAAGAATTAAAGAAAAATGAAGAGATTGGATTGGCTCTCAACGATGAATTTTATACCCATATTCGTCACGAATCATTCAAAAATTCGTTTTTTGTATTATTAATAATCCAGGCTTTTTTACTTATCGTTAACTTATTTGTTCCGGTTAATGCAGATGCTATCCTGAAAATCAACATATTAATCGGGGTGATTGCGCCTTTGGTATCCTTTATTATCCTTGAAGACAAGCAGCAATATGAAGAAAGTCAGGCTTAAAAATACTTTAAAGGTGCAGAGGGCTAAGAACAATCTTACACAGGAAGAGCTTGCAGGCCTTGTTCATGTAACGCGTAAAACAATCAACACCGTTGAAAATGGCAGGTTCATTCCATCAACGGTACTGGCTTTAAGACTGGCCAAGGTATTAAAAATTCCGGTTGAAGAGATATTTATATTGGAAGAATGTGGCTAAGCAAACACACTTCTGGTTAACGCTTTAAAATAGTAATGATATCATCCAAAGAAAGTGATTGCTCTTCGCTTGCCTGCATATCCCGAAAAGTAAAGGTACCGGAAGCCAATTCATCTTCACCCACGATAATACAATAACGGGCATTTTCACGGTTGGCGTCTTTCATCTGAGCCCTGAAAGAGCGTCCGGCATAATCGGTGGTACACGAGACCCCGCTTTCACGTATTTGGCGAATATGTTCGATGGCCCAGGCACGGGCAGCTTCACCATAAGTAACAATGTAAACATCAAGGGGTTTGGTGGCCCCAAGTTCGATTCCCAATGTTTCGCAGGCAATCATAAGACGTTCGATGCCGGCTGCAAAACCCACGGCCGGGGTGGCTTTGCCGCCAATTTCTTCAACCAGCAAATCATAGCGTCCACCGCCTCCCAGGGCATCCTGCGAACCCAAATCCGGGCTGATGAGCTCAAATGCCGTTTTAGTATAGTAATCAAGGCCGCGTACAAGGTACGGATCTTCCTCGAAGGAAATATCGAGCGCATTTAGGTATTTCTTTACCAGGTTATAATGATTTGTACATTCTTCATTCAGGTAATCGGTGATCAGCGGGGCGTCGCTGATGTAAGGCTGATCTTCCGCTTCCTTGGAATCGAGAATGCGCATAGGATTTGTCTCAAAACGCTGTTGGGAAATCTTGCTCAGCTTTTTCAGGTTAGCTCTGAAATGATTCTGCAACGCTTCTTTATATACGACCCGGCTTTCCGGATCACCGACAGAATTGATTTTTAATTTAAAATTCTGCAGGCCGATTTTCCGATACACGGCCATCATAAATGATATTATCTCGACATCGGCCAGGGGATCAGAACTGCCTAATATTTCCGCACCAAATTGGTGAAATTGCCGTTGACGTCCTTTTTGCGGACGTTCGGCCCGAAACATCGGACCGATATAAAATAACTGTTGCGTTCCGCCGCGCTGATCGAGATGATGTTCCACATAAGCCCGTGCCACTGGTGCGGTACCTTCGGGACGCAAAACGTAATGATCGTCACCGCGGTCGAAGGCGAACATCTCTTTTGATACAATATCGGTTAACTGGCCAACACCCCGCGCAATCAGTTCCGTCTGTTCCATAATTGGGGTACGGATCTCCTGGAAATGAAATTCCTGTGCCACTTCACGAATTATTTTTTCAACATACTGCCATTTTTCGACCTCTCCGGGGAGAATATCGACCATTCCGTGATGTGTTGTAAAAAGAGCTTTAGCCATAGTTGCCGTTTTGTTTGATATTCAACTTATTACTTAAGTATTAAACTTTTTGCGCCGTAAAAATACATGATTTGTAAATGAAATGTAGGAGCGTCTTATTAAGCTTCTTCCAATACTTTTACGACGTGTTGAACAACAAATTCCTGTTGATCTTCACTTAGCTCCGGATAGACCGGCAGAGCCAATGTCTGTTTGCTGGCATCATAGGCATGCTGACAATCAGAAGTTTTGTAACCAAGATCTGAAAAACATTCCTGCTCGTGTAAAGAGATAGGATAATAAATAGCCGATCCGATATTTGCTTTCGAAAGCTGCTCCTGCACATAATCTCTTTTTTCGGTTCTGATGACATATTGATGATAAATATGCCGCCCTCCTGTATTTGGATCACCAGTTGTTTCAACAGGTGGGAGAAGCTTATCTGGCTCATTTTTCAGGGCTTTTGCAATTTGTCCGGATTCCATGGCTTTATTGTCTATGACAACTCCGGCCTTTTCGAATAATCTGTTATAATTCAGGGCTTTTTTCCGTCTTTCATCAGACCAATCATCTAAATGATCGAGTTTCACATTCAAAATGGCCGCCTGCAAGCTATCCAGACGGCTGTTGATGCCAACAATTTTATGATGATATTTAGGCCGGGAGCCATGCAACCGTAAAATGCGTAGAAGATCGGTAAGATCATCTCGATTTGAAGTGATCATGCCGCCATCGCCATAGCCGCCAAGATTTTTGCTCGGGAAGAAACTGAAGCAGCCCGTATCGCCCATATTTCCCGCTTTATTGCCTTTGTATTGTGCTCCAATAGCTTGTGCGGCATCTTCAATGACCGGCAAATCAAATTTTTTGGCAATTTCAAGAATAGGATCCATGTCGGCGCATTGACCGTATAAATGAACAGGAATGATAGCTTTTACACGGCTGATATCGCTGCCAAATTTTTCATTTAATGAATGTTCTCCATTCAAAAAACTTTCGAGTTGATTTGGATCAAGATTATAATCAATCGGATTGATATCCAGGAAAACAGGGATGGCTCCAAGGCGGGCAACGGCACCGGCTGTGGCAAAAAAAGTATACGGTGTAGTTAGCACTAAATCGCCGGGTTGAATTTTTAAAGCCATCAATGAAAGGAGCAGGGCATCGGAACCGGATGCACAGGCAATTCCGTATTTTGTGTGCGAGTATTGGGCAATGCGCTCTTCAAGTTTGCTAACCGATTGGCCCATAATAAATTTCTGGCTCTCAATGATTTCACCTATTGCTATCCTAATGTCCTCCTTTATGGTCTGATATTGCGCTTCCAGATCCAAAAGGGGAACATTGTTAATTACAAATGATTCTGACATAATAGTTTAATTTTTAAGATTCTGTGAAAGTTACAATATCGTCTTTCAACTTGTACAATTCATTCGTTTCCGGGCAGTGTGCTTCACCATTCTCATCAAATAATAATCGATTACCCGAGCGAGAAACCCAACCGATGCGCCGTGCAGGTACGCCAACCATCAGGGCATAATCGGGCACATTTTTAGTGACCACGCTTCCGGCCCCGATAAAAGCATACCGGCCAATGGTGTTTCCGCAAACAATCGTAGCGTTGGCTCCAATACTGGCCCCTTTTTTCACAATAGTTTTAAGATATTCATGTTTCCTGGAAACATGGCTTCTCGGATTGATGACATTGGTGAAAACCATACTCGGGCCGCAAAACACATCGTCTTCAAGAATGACTTCATCGTAAATGGAAACATTGTTCTGAACTTTAACATTATTACCTAAAACGGTTTTACTTGCGACAAAAACATTCTGTCCGAGGTTGCAATTATTCCCGATAACAGCACCTTGCATTATGTGAACCCAATGCCAAATTTTTGTTCCTTCGCCTATTTGGCAGGGCTCATCGACTATTGCCGTTGGATGAACAAAGTATTTCGTTTCCTTCTTATCGTTCATATAGTATTCAATTCTTCATATGATTCATAAATAGGCACTGCCCGGCCATCTGTTTGCAATGAATGCTGAGATGCCCGAAGAATCCGCAGGACTCTCAGCCCGTTATAACCATCCGTAACCGGTAGTTTTCCTTCTTTCGATGTAGTTAGAAAAGCAATACATTCATCACGCAGCGGTTCTGAGCTTTCGAAAGGAACCACAGTTCCCTTCTGTTTTTTTGGAACAGGGCGGTTATCAATCCAATCGACACCCTGATCATAAATCAATAATTTTTGATCGGCACTCACATCGTTAAAAACAGCCATTTTTTTAGATCCTACGACCACTAGTTTTTGTTCTTTAAAAGGATGCAGCCAGCTTACGAAAATATGGGCCCTGACTCCCTTATCGAATAGCATATTAGTAACCGTTGTATCGGCAATGTTAGGTTGAAGATATGAACCACCAAAACAGGAAACCTCAAGAGGCATCGTTTTCAATAATTTTAAGATGACAGAAATATCATGTGGTGCAAAACTCCAGAGAATATTTTCTTCTGTTCTGAATTTCCCAAGGTTCAGGCGATTACTGTAAATATATTGAATGTCTCCAAGTTCTCCATTTTCAGTCATTTCATTCAATTTTTTCACTGCTCCATGATATTCGAGCAGATGACCTACAAACAAGTTTTTTTTCACCTTTTCACTTAGCTTAACAAGGCTGAGTCCATGAGCAAAAGTGAGTGCCAGTGGTTTTTCAACGAAAACATTTTTCCCAGCCAGTAGACAAGTCTGGGCCATTTTGAAGTGTGTTTCTGCCGGAGTGGCTATGGCAACATGCTCGATAGCTTCCTCGGCAAGCGCTTCTTCCAGATTCTCAAAGATTTGTATTCCCGGATATTGGACTTTGAATTTTTGAAGGGTTTCCCGATTCTTATCACAGATACCGAATAAAGCACCTAATTCAGAAAAATTCCTTACAAGATTTTTACCCCAGTAACCTGATCCGATAACCAATGTATTTTTTTCAAAAGTGCTCTTTTTTTCAATCATTGTTATTCAAACATGTTTTTATAATGATAAGATGTGAATATAATAAATACTCTTATGAATGGGACTGCATTTGTACCATATTTCTATATTGATAAACATAAGATCGGGCATTTATATTTAAGAAGAGATTGAATTTCATACAATTCCGAAAAGAGAAATAAGATGCACAAGGATAAGAAAGTCGTACTTTTCAATTTTTTAAATCGAACCAGCTTCGTCGATGATGATTTGGCTTATCTGAAAGATACGTTTGATATTCGAACTTTTTATTTCGGAGAAGGACTTAAAAGCACTTTTGGGTCCATTCTTACGCGCTGGATTCATCAAAAACTCTGGTTCATTAAAAATATTCGCAATGTCGACATTATTTATGGCTGGTTTGCCGATTATCACATGCTAATTCCGGTTATCTTTGCCCGTATTTTCAAGAAACCGGTAGTCATTAGTATGGGAGGCTTTGACTGTTTTAATCTGCCTGAGTATAAACATGGCGTATTTTATAGTAAATGGAGAGGGCCTATTGCCAAGTATATCCTGAAAAGAGCCACAATGTTACTTCCTGTATCCGGGAAACTTATCAGTTCTCGGAACAAATACACATTATGGCCTAATGAACGGGAATTCGGATTAAAAACTATTCTGCCAGATCTGAAAACGCCGATTCTACCTATGCCGACGGGCTACAATCCGGATGAATGGCCTTTTTATGAGGGTAAAAGATTACGTCGGATTTGTATGGTTGCCTATATCAATTCCGATCGCACTTTTCAAATAAAAGGTATTGATTTGTTGCTGGAAGCAGCGGCAAAGATACCGGATATCAAAGTAGTTATAGTTGGAGTAACGGACGAATATGCCCAACATATGAAATCACGATTTGATATACCTGAAAATGTGGTTTTAAAAAGCTCTATAAAGCGAAATGAATTAGTGAAAATTTATCAGCAGAGTTCGGCATATGTTCAATTATCCCGGATAGAGGGACTGCCGAATGTGGTTTGTGAAGCTATGCTTTGTGGATGTACTGTAGTGGGAAGCAATGTGTTTGGAATACCGGATATTATTGGAGAAACAGGGAGAATTGTCGAAAATCCGAATATAGATGAAATAGTTGATTCTATACTGGAAGTGATTGATTCTGAAATAATTTCAAGGCAAAAAGCTCGGGAACGGATCATCCGGAATTATTCAGCTGACAAAAGGAAAAAGGCCCTTACGGAACTCTTTCAACAACTGGCAAATCAATAAAAGTGTTCTCTCACTATACCAGCAATTTTTTTTGAAGCATTACCATCACCATAAAGATGGCTCCATTCATTTTTTGGCATTTCATTATAAGCCTGAATTATTTTATTGGTATCATTTCCAGCCAGGATATTCCATCCTCCCTCTAATGTCTCCACCCACTCTGTTTCCGAGCGCAATGTAATCACCGGTTTTTTCATCCAATAGGCCTCTTTTTGCAATCCGCCTGAATCGGTCATTACTTTGAAACAATTTTTCAAAAGAACCATCATTTGGAAGTAAGAAACCGGCTCAGTGGCAAACAGATTCTTGGGCAGTTTATACTTTTTTAGTTGTTTTCGATTGCGCGGATGGACAGGCCAGATAACCTGCTTATCTAATTGTTCTACTGCATGCAAGATAGATTCGAGGTGTTCCGGATGATCGGTATTATCTGGTCGATGTAATGTAAATAAAATATAATCTGACGGTTCTAAATTAGTGATGTCGGACAGGAATACATTTTTTTCAGCTATTTCAGAATAGGTGAGAACAGCATCATACATTACATCACCTGTTTCAGATACTCCATGCTCTATTCCCTCTTTTTTTAGTCGATCCACACTGGTAACCGACGGACAGAAGAGTAAATCTGAAATATGGTCGGTCAATACCCGATTGATCTCTTCAGGCATCTTCCTGTTATAACTGCGCAATCCTGCTTCCACGTGAACTACAGGAATGTTTAATTTCGATGCCGCTAAAGCACCAGCAAGTGTTGAGTTTGTATCTCCATAGACAAGCAAACATGATACATCCTGTTGCCGTTTTATTAATTCGTGTTCAATGCCTTCCAGCATTTTAGCAGTTTGTTCACCATGGGAGCCCGACCCGGTTCCAAGATTAATTTCTGGTTTGGGAAGACCCAGTTCATCCCAAAAAACACCACTCATGGTAACATCGTAATGCTGACCGGTATGTATGAGAAGCTCCGGGATTCCATCTGTTTGAAAAGCTTTGGAAACAACAGCTGCCTTAATAAATTGTGGCCGCGCTCCGACTATCGTGATAACCTTTTTCATGGGGCCAATTCATTTAAAATCGATGCTAATCGCTCAGTTAAACTACGCCTCGAATAACGATTTATATTAATTTGCTCAATAAAATCTTCATTTTTAGTATAAGCATCATATAATTTTATAAGTACTTCTTTCATTTTACCGACATCCTCAAATCCGACGACGTATCCTACATCCAACTCCTTCAAAATTTTAGCCGTATCACTGTCGGAAGGGCCTATACAAATGATGGGCCTTTTGGCCGCCATATATTCGAAAAATTTACCAGTGAGGATTCCTTTGGCATTTCGGGTATTGTTAAGGATCATTAGAAGTACCTGGCTTTGCCGTTGCTGGCGAATAACTTCATCATGCGGAACATAATCTATCTTTTCTAAGAGTGAATCCAATTTATACTCTTTAGCTGTTTCTAAAATTGAGATATCGACTTTTCCGATCAGTTTAAAACGAAAATGCTGAATCAATTCAGGGTTCGTTTTTTTTAGTCCGGATAAAGCCTCCCATAAGACAATGGGATTCCGGGATTGGACCATAGTTCCGATATGTGCCAGGGTAAATTTCTTATCCGGTTCGAAATATTCGTCAGTATAATCTTCATCATCGAATCCGTTTGTCAGCAAATCTACCTGTTTGCTTGCCATGACTTCGAATTCCTTTTTCATTGTCGGACTTACAACTGTAATCCTATCGGAATGATTCAGGACTTCCAATTCGAGCTTATGATGTTTCCGGTCAGCCCATTTAGACAGCATCAATTCGTCATAAAAATCAATTTCAGTCCATGGATCCCGAAAATCAGCCAGCCATGGAATGTGTGTTTTGTTACGTACACCCATAGCAATGAGATGCATGGAATGAGGCGGACCTGTTGAGACGATGGTGTCCACCGGATGAGCTTTTAAATAGGATGTTAAAAAACGAACAGAAGGTTTAATCCAATATTTACGAGCATCGGGAATAAAAAGGTTTCCCCTAATCCAAACGGCAATTTTTTCTGCCAGCCCCGGCTTTTTCTCTTCCGCTAAAAATCCGGTTCCGACCCGTGCTTCTTTTTTCTGTCCGGTAAATCTTTTATAAAAAGAATATGGTTCCCAGATGGGGCGTTGTATGACCTCAATACCTTCGGGAATATCTTTATGTAAACTCTCGTCTGTTGCAGGCGCTTCAGGATTTTCGGGAGTGTAAATGACCGGTTCCCAGCCAAATTTACGAAGATATTTGGTGAATTTTAACCATCGCTGAACACCGGAACCTCCGCTCGGCGGCCAATAATAGGTTATAATCAAGACCTTTTTCCGGTTCATCCTTCCTGTTTTTCCTGCTTGTCACGGTAAACACCTATAAAACCGATAATTCCCATTGCGAGAACTACGAGATTGGCTCCCCATGCAATTTTCTTACCGACGGTGTACGATTTCGGATTGAAAGTAAAGGTTACGGTATGTTGTCCACCGGGAATGGTTATGCCTCTCAGAACAAAATTCGTTTCATAAATAGGTACCTGTTTTCCATCGACATAGGCTCTCCATCCAGCTGGGTAATAAATTTCACTTAAAACAAGGAATCCGTTGTCTTTTCGATTCGTTGTAAGTTCGATTTTACGTGGACGATAGGTAGTGACTGTGGCTGTTGCCGAAGTATCTTTCTCGATCTGAAAATGCTTGTCGGATTGTACGATGGCGAATTTATGAGGATCAAAATTCTTCTTTAAATCTTCAAGTGCCTGCTTTTTATCCGATACATAGACCAAAGAATCTGCAAAAAAAGCTTTGGGAAGAACATTTTCATTTTCCATGATGGTGCCATCTTTTTTCTGATAAACGACCTTCAGCCCCGGGATCTTCAGAGGTTGGTTATTCACCAGGTATTTAACATTCAACATGTCCATGACACCCATATTCAGGCCATTCTGGCCCTTGAAAAAAGCGTTGTCTATCAAATCCTGGTAAATCCCTAATTTTACAGCAGTATAACCGCCGACCGTTGGGTAAAAATAAGCAGGAACTGCATTGTTAAACGGATTGGATGAAAGTGGAAGGACACGATATTTCCATGAATGTTTCGTTTTTACGGCATTCTCCAGGTAGGTATCGATGGGTGTTCTTTGCTGTTCAGCTACCTGTTGCTGATCAAATTTATCGGAGACCATGTTGCCTGTACCGAAATACCGGGCGCCAACGCTCAACATATCGACAGAAGCAAGCAATGTAAGTCCAAGGGCGGCGTATCCTATCGGAATTTTAGAGGTATAAGCAGCGGCAATTAATCCACCCCCTAATAGGATGAAAATCAGGAAACGGTAGCTGTCTTTTTTCGCCATTGCTTCGCGTTTCACCTTCTCTTTCATGATATAATTAGACGCGAAATTCAGTACTCTGGGATCATTTGGAGAAACATTGTTTTGTTGAGCAACTTCCTGTGCAATGGTCTGTTGTTCACCGTTTTTCGTAAAAGGAAAAATAGAGGTACTTCCCAGGGCGAAAATAACGGCGATACCCAGAACAATACCGAGAGGTACATATAAATCCTTTAAAGTTTGATTATCCCTTTCTGCAATTTTATTCGTTATCCATTCAAGTCCGTAAACAGCTACTATGGAAAAGCAGAATACCGTAACCAGCAGCCACATCTCCGGTGTACGAAACTTATTAAAATAGGGCATATGCTTAAACATGAATACGTTGAGCAAGGGAAAGTTTTTGCCCAGTGAAAAAAGCATCGTTATAAAACCTACTGTAAGGAACACCGGTTTGGATGAATTTTTGGATTTAAATATGCCAATAACAAAAAGTAAAACAGCAATGGCACCCAGGTAATGAGGTCCGCTTGTAAACGGTTTTGGTCCCCAGTAAGTGCCTTGTGTGGATGAACCTCCGTACAATCCGGGAATAATAAGTGTGAGCAATTCGCCCCAGCCCTGAGACCAGGCCATAGCATAATTCAGATTCAGCCCACCGGTTTTATGTAGAACGGAGCCACCGCGTTGACTGTATTTAGAATATTCAAAGATGCTCCAGTAGGGTTGCGCATTGGCAAGTAACGCAATAATACCTGCTGCTAATAACCATCCGGTGATAACAGCCCAATCTCCTAATTTTTTGTCTTTATAAGCTTTATACAGATCAAAAATCCACCAGAAACCAAGTACATATAAGAAGTAATATGTTACTTGCGGATGCCCGGCGCGTAATTCAAGAATCAGCGCAAGGGCAAAAATGAAAAAATATATAAGCCGGTGTTTCTGTTTTCGTGTGAGCAGGTAATATCCAATAAGAACCCACGGAATGTACGAAAAAGCTATCAGTTTGGAATTATGCCCGGCCCCGACAATAATGGGTATATAAGTCGTAAAACCTATCAATACGGCACCAAGAGTAGCCGAAATTGGGCGAATGTCCTGAATGATAAAAAAGAAATAAAGCCCGAATAACAAAATCCAGAACTGTGCGGCTGGGAAAATGCCGCCAAAGATTTTTGATATCAGAGTGTCCAGGTTGGGGACGGAACGCTCAAAATTAACCATATATGCCGGCATGCCTGAAAACATGTTGGTATCCCAAAGCGGCTCATTATGATACTTTTGACGTGCCTGGATAACAGCATTTGCTCCCGTACGAAATTGCAGGATGTCATGCGCCATGAACATTTTATTTCCCCAAAATGTCTGATGAAACAAAATAGTAGGGAGAATAAGTAAAAAAAGCAGACAGATGATGTGCCGGGTTTTGAGAGGCATATTTTCCCAAAATCCGATGACTTGTTCATTTCGTTTATTTCGTTTCGATCTGGACATATCGATAAATAGAGGGTGTATTATTCAATAACTTTTGGAACGCGGAAATAATCAGAATCGGCATCAGGAGCATTTTTTAGAGCCAATTCGTGATCAAGCGGAGTCAATGCCACATCTTTTCTGAAAGGGGTTGATAATTCAGTCACATGTTCCAGCGGAGCGACTTTTTCGGTATCAACTTCGTTAAGAAGCTCAATATACTCAAGGATTTGATTCATATCCCTGACCAATCGTTCTTCTTCATCTTCATTTAATTTTAAACGCGCTAAATTAGCGATGTATTCCACATCTTTTTTTGAGATGGCCATATTGTTTCACTTGTTTTACGGGTATTTATTAAATAAAATTTCTCACCGAATTTACTAAAAGAATTCAGCATAGTTAAATTGTCAAATATATTATATTCTTCATAGACGGAAAAATGCTGAAAAGAATGAAATATAATGCTACCTGAATGTAAATGATTTTTAATATTCAATGAATATTCATTTTTTAGTACTGCTAAAATATAAATAAGTGTAGTACGAAATAGTTAATGATCAAAAAGATTGTAGTAGTTAAAAATTCCGCAGGATTACATGCGCGTCCGGCAGCTTTATTGGTAAAGCAGGCTGCCCGATTCAACGCTGAATTTTTTATTTATATGTACGGATATCGTGTGAATGGAAAAAGTATCCTCGGTGTGATGACACTGGCAGCGGAAAAAGGAGCAGAACTTGAGCTCGAACTGAGCGGACCTGACGAGAAAGAGGCTCTGGAAGCTATCGTCGATTTGTTTGAACGGGGTTTTGAAGAAGATTAATAAGAGTGTATTAGATATGGCTCAGGCAAAATTTGTTACAGACGGAGAGTTGATTCTGGAAGGCTTATCGGCCTCGCCAGGTATTGCCATTGGGCCGGCATACGTTTATCAGCATGCCAATATCCAGGTTAGCCCTCGAAAAATTAAAAAAGAAGAAATTGATAGAGAGGTTAAAAACTTTTCTGAAGTTCGCAGGCGTACCACCACTGAACTTGAGAAATTTGCACGATTCAGCCAGGTAGGTAATCTTGAAGATACCAGCGATATCATCGGGGCGCAGATAGAAATCGTCAATGACCCGGATTTGCAGCAGCAAGTCGTCGATTTGATTGAAAATGATCAATACCCGGCCGATTTTGCCATATGTGAAGCCTTTAAAAAATATCTTTTGCTCATCGAGTCGAGTGGAAACAAGGTGATGATCGAGCGGTTGGTAGATATACAGGATATCCGGGACCGGATGGTTCGCCGGCTGCAACAGAAATGGCATCACGCCGATCTGAAAGAACGGGCAATCCTGGTATCTGAAGAATTCTCTCCGATGGAGATTATTGAATTTACCAGGAATAATATACAGGCAGCGGTTTCCAACAGCGGCGGGTTAACCTCACATGCAACGATTATTGCTAATGCCATGGGGTTGCCAATGGTTATCGGAACAAAAAGCGTAACGAGAAGTGTTCGCAACGGGGACAAGATTATTGTCGATGGAACTCGTGGGCGTATTATCATCAGGCCTGCTGAGAAGACACTGACAAAATACCGGCGCTATCTGCGTCAGATAGAGAAGAAACAGAAAGAACTGAACCAGGTTTTGGGTCTTCCTTCTAAAACGGAATCCGGCGAGTCGTTTACACTCAGGGCAAATGTCGAGTTTGAAGAAGAGTTTAATAACATCCCGAGATTCAACGCCAATGGGATCGGTTTGCTGAGAACAGAATCGCTTTTTATCAATAATGGCAGTTACGTCGATTGTCATTCTCAGGAATCATTTTACAGAAAGAGCCTGAAGATTACGGGCAACGATACGGTAACGATACGTTTGTTCGACGTTGGGGGAGATAAAATTACCAACGAATCACAATTTGAGGCAAACCCGTTTCTCGGATGGCGTGGCGTACGTGTTTTATTGGATAAAAAAGACCTGTTGCACGATCAGTTGTGTGCCATCATGAAAGTGGCCGGCGAATTTCCGGGACGTGTGAGGGTGCTGATACCGATGATTTCTTCCCTGGAAGAATTGCTGGAGATTCAGGATGAAATAACAAAAGCCCGGGAAGAGCTGAAGTCGAATGGGTTGCCGGTCGATGAGGAAATGCCGACAGGCATCATGGTTGAAGTTCCGAGTACAGCCATCCAGGCAGATGATTTTGCTAAATATGTAGACTTTTTCAGTATTGGAACGAATGACCTGACGCAATACACTTTAGCTGTCGATCGTGGTAACGACTTAATTTCCAAGCTATATCAGCAAATGCACCCGTCAATATGGCGTTTGATACGTACCACAGCGGAGGCGGCACACCGGAATAATAAAGGAATCTCTGTTTGTGGGGAACTGGCCTCGAATCCTTTTGGCGCATTATGTTTAATGGGATTGGGTATTAATGATTTGAGCATGGTTCCTACGGCTATTCCAAAGGTTAAAAAGGAACTGGTAAATCATTCATTGAATGATATGAAGGAACTGGCGGAAAAAGTCGAAAAAGCCGTTTCGAGTACAGAAATCAAGGGTATTATGAAAACATGGGTTAACAGCGAGAATAATAATTAATGATAGAGTTGTCTGAGTCGGCTATCCGGAATATTGATAGCGAAAATATGTGGGATTTGCTGGTGGCATTTCCGGATTATTGGGATAAAGCGATATTGTTTACTGCCGATCTTGACTTAAATATCAATAAACCGGGGGTCAAAAATGTCATTATATCAGGTATGGGAAGCTCGTCTATTGCAGGGGACCTGATTAAAGCCTATGCCGCTCCTTTCTGCCCGGTTCCTGTTGAAGTGAGACGTCATTATGAATTGCCCGGATGGGTCGATGAACATACGCTGTTTCTAGCCTGCAGCTATTCCGGGGATACGGAAGAAACCCTTTTTTCCATTGAAGAAGCACAAAAAAGAGGAGCTCAGATTATATGTATTACATCGGGAGGCAGGATATGGGAAAAAGTAAAAGCTGATGAATTGAATTGCATAAAAATTCCGGGGGGCATATCGGCGCGTGCGGCTTTGGCTTATAGTTTTATTCCATATTACCGGATATTTCAGGAAATGGGGTTTTTAGAAGAAGAAGAAAATTCATTGAAAGAGACGTCCGATTTTTTGCATCAGCAAATTGGAAAGTTCTCAAATTATGAAGAAAATGAAGCCCTGAATCTCGCCAGAGAAATTCAGGATACACTGCCCATTATCTATTCAGATACTTCTATGATGGAAGCTGTGAACTTGCGTTGGTGCGGCCAATTAGAAGAAAATGCAAAGACGCTCACATATAGTAATCTTTTTCCTGAGATGAATCATAACGAGATTGTCGGGTGGGAACAAATAGCCCATTTGACCGGGCGTATGTCGGTTATCATGCTGTATGATGAAGATGATAATGCGCGTGTACGTACCAGGATGGAAATAACAAGAGAATTAATATCCGAACATGTAGCCGGTTTCCATATTCTGGTTACACAGGGAGAAAGCCGCCTGACACGCCTGTTTTCTTTGGTACAATTTGCTGACTGGACCAGCATCTATTTAGCCTTTCTTAATGATGTGGATCCGACACCCGTGGCAAAAATAGATTTGTTGAAGAAAAAGCTGGCTGAAGAATAGATTAAATCCTTCCCAATATTTGCATTGTGTTAACGTTAAATTAGTGACGTGTTTATTTTTTTATTGCATTTTTAGGAAAAATAGGCAGTTAACAAAATGGTAATACCTCGAATTTATTTAATTGATCGTTAGCTATTTTGTTATTATTTAAGCTTGGAAACGATTACAAAATTAAAAAATTAATGTATAATTCAATAAATACTTAAATAATAAATATAAATATGTTTCATTAACTAAAAAATAATTGAATAAAATGTTTTTTAATTAAAAATATTAATCCTTATATTTTTCTGAGTCATTAATTGTAAACGAGTATAACCTGTTATGATCAATAAAGCATTTACTCCAAAACGTTCAGTCTGCAAAGTGACTTTTAAAATTCCGGCTGACTGGGCTGATAAAAAGGTTTCATTAGTTGGTGATTTCAATGAGTGGGACCCCTCTGCAAATAAACTGGAACGCAAGAATGGATATTGGGAAACGACCATTCGTTTAAAACCGGAAACGGAAACGAAGTTTCGTTATTTCCTGGATGATGGCCGTTGGGCAAATGACGATGAGGCCGATTCTTATGTTGGAAACTCCTATGGTAGTGAAGACTCATTACTAAAAATTGGTAAGTAAGCAAAAGATAGATAGATCCCCTCGATAGATAAAAGGCCTCTTTTTGAGGCCTTTTTTTTATATTTTGCATTAAACACTGAAAACGAGTCTTATTCAAGTTGTTTGATGTAACCTATTTCCAAAAGATATTGGATACTTCATGGTTGGGAAAAACATTTTTGTTTTTTGAAACCATAGATTCGACCAATAATTATATCAAAACTCAGGATCCGGCAAATACTCCTAACGGATTGGTCTGTCTGGCTGATTTTCAAACGGCCGGACGTGGGCAATATGATCGTAAATGGTTTTCCAGCCCCTCTAAAAACCTGATGTACAGCATTGTACTCAAACCGGAACATGCAGAACGTCTCTTTGTTTTGTCTTTGATGACAGCCTGCGCAATTTGTGATATTTTTGAAACCTGTGTTTCCGGTACATTCAGTATAAAATGGCCAAATGATATCTATTTCGGGGAAAAGAAATTGGGTGGCGTACTAATGGAAACGGTGTTTGCAGGAAACAAGCTGGAACGACTGATAATAGGTATGGGGCTTAACATAAATGAAGAGGAATTTGGAACAGATATTAACAATAAAGCCACTTCTCTTTGTCGGTTGAATTCGGGAAATTATTTTGATCGGGAAAAATTATTGAATGAATTATTGAAGAAAATTGAAGATGGGGTGGAGCGCTGGAATGTGGACGATAAAGAATTAATACGGCAAATCAATGCTCGCATTATCGGTTATGGCAGAGATGTGAAGTTGAGTATCAATGGTAAATGTGATGATAAATGGTATAAACTTTTGGGGATTAACCGGGACGGGCATTTGATGACTTTGAGTCATGAACTGGAAGTTGTGACGTTTAAATATGAACAAATACGGGTAGAAGATGTTGCCTGACATTGTCAATGATTGCTTAACAGCGAATGGATTTCTTCCCGGCAGGGATCGATTTGTGCTGGGGGTCAGTGGCGGTGTAGATTCGATGGTGCTCATGTATCTTCTGCACAAATTGGGCTTCGAATCAATCCCCGTTCATGTCAATTATCACAAAAGAGGTGTCGAATCGGATAAAGATCAGCTTCTTGTCGAGGATAAAGCTCGTGAATATAGGTTAAAACTTTATGTCCATTCTGTTTTGCCCGAAGATGCCGAAGGAAATTTCCAGGAATGGGCAAGGAAAGAACGATATCGTGTATTTCGCGAAATTAGTGGTGAAAATCGGGCGGCGGGTATCATAGTTGCCCATCATCAGGACGATCAAATTGAAACGATTCTGCAAAAAATATTACGCGGTTCCGGAATGGATTCCTGGCAGGGAATGAGTGATTTCGACGGGGAAGTTTTGCGTCCGTTATTAACCGTTTCCAGAGCCGATATCATACATTTTGCTGATGAAAATGATATTCGCTTCCGTCATGATCAATCTAATTTTGAGTCCGGCTATGCCCGGAATTTTATTCGTAATGAATGGATGCCTCGTATGGACAAACTTTTTCCGGGATGGCGACCCAATGTTCTGAAAATCCCGGATAAAGCAGCTCTTTTTGATGAATCTGTTTCCATTCTGGCCTCACAAATTCAGGAATCTCCTGGGATCATCAAAAGGGTTGAATATTTAAAATATTCGAAATCGATGCAGGAGGCAATGATGCAACATATTATAAAAAATATATTTGGCCATGACTCTGCACTGTCGCTGAAGACACTGGAAAACCTGGATGTACTTGAGTCGTTACAAACCGGCGGACGTATTCAGCTTCAAAAGCATATTTTCATTATTCGGAACCGCCATCAGTTAATACTTGAACGAGACCATCCTGATGTTAAAAATGCTTTTCCCGTTCGGATATCCTACGATCAAGTGTCCAACGCCCCTTTTAAAATTGATGGATTCCAGCTGCAGATTCAAAACTTAAAAAAACCTTTTTCCGATGAACGTCTTCAACTTAATTTGCGGCAAAGTCATTTTCCAATCACCGTTCGTTACTGGCAGGAAGGAGATCGATTTCGGCCATTAGGGATGAAAGGACATCAGAAAATTTCTGATCTTCTGACGAATAAAAAAGTAGATGCTTCTAAAAAAAATGAAGCTTTTGTCATCCTTTCTTTTGAAGAAAAGATTTGTGCCGTTATCTTTCCAAATTCAAAAAATATGAGTTTGGGAAGTATTTCCGAAAATGTAAAATGTAATGAAACGACCGGAAAGGTGCTGGTCATTGAAAAGATGTAGGATATGACACTTTATACACCAGAAAGCTATTGTTGTAATGGGGATCGATTCAAATTGTTGATCTCTAAAGAAAAACTTCAGGAGAGGATAGCAGAACTTGGGAATCAACTGAGCAATGATTTTAAAGATAAACGGCCCATCTTTATCGGTGTGCTTAATGGTGCGTTTATTTTCCTGGCAGATTTGATGCGCCAGGTAAACATTTCCTGCGAGGTAGATTTTTTAAAGCTTAGCAGCTATGGTGATGAAAAAGTTTCATCCGGTAAAGTGACCGATAAGAAACAAATAGATGCCGATATCGAAGGCCGCCATATTATTCTTGTAGAAGACATCATTGATACAGGACTCTCAATCAATTACCTGAAGTCGAAGCTCGAAATGAAAAATCCGGCTTCTGTTTCTATTGTTACCCTGTTGCATAAATCTGATGCAACAAAATATGATGTAAAAATCGATTATATTGGTTTTAAGATCCCTACTTTGTTCGTTTTGGGATATGGACTCGATTACGCCCAGGAAGGACGTAACCTGGCACAGATTTATGTTCTGGACGAAAATTATACGAACAAAGATTGATAACATTTAAAATACGATGTATCTTTAAAATCTCATTTTTCGAGGCTCGGAGAGATGGCTGAGCGGTCGAAAGCGGCACCCTGCTAAGGTGTTGAACCGGTTCCCCGGTTCCGAGGGTTCGAATCCCTCTCTCTCCGCATAAAAGGATGTCATTCCGGCATCCTTTTTTTGTTTAATGGGGGGTCGAATATTTCTTTTTAGACAATATGTGACATTTCCCTCATCTAATATTTAAATTGAATCTTATCGGGATTGGATGTAATGTTCAAAAGAAGTGATTATCCAATTAACAATATTGTTTTTAAGAGAGCAAAGGCTTTTCTAATTTTTTTATATGACCTCGAAGGAAGAAACCACGCCTGAGAAACAGAAAGAAGAGTGGAATAAACGGCTACAGTTTATTTTAACACTTTTATGTACCCTTAGCCTGGCGACTGGCTACATTGGTGGAGTAACACAGTGGATTTCTCACGAATGGGTGCACTTAATGTATTTTACCGCTTATATGAGTGGGGGCTATTGGGGATTGGTGGAAAGTATAAAAGCCTTAAAATCCTTTCGAATCAATGTTGATTTCCTGATGATTATTGCTGCCCTGGGAGCAGCTTCTGTTGATAAATGGATGGAAGGGGCCACATTACTATTTCTCTTTGCATTGAGCAACACGCTGCAAACCTTTGCGATGGAGAAAAGCAGGAAAGCCATCCAGGCCCTGATGAAACTTCGTCCCAATGAAGCCCTTGTATTGAAACCCGACGGCAGCAAAGAAATGGTATTTGTGGAATTACTTCAGCCCGGGCAAAAAGTGCTAATTAAACCGGGAGAACGCGTTCCTATTGATGGCATCGTAAGGGATGGGAGAACGTCGATTGATCAGTCGGCAATTACCGGGGAAAGCATCCCTGCCAGCAAGGAAACCGGAAACGAAGTATTCGCGGGAACTATGAATCTGAATGGGGCCATTGAAATAGAAGTGACTAAAATGGCGAAGGATACAACACTTGCCAAGATTATTTTGATGGTTGAACAGGCTCAGGCCAGGAAAGCAAAATCGCAACGTTTTCTTGATGATTTCGAGCCTGTTTATGCCACGTTTGTTATCGCGTCGACCATCCTGCTTATTCTGGTCCCCTATCTTCTCTTTCATCAGCCATTTGATGCCACCTTTTACCGTGCTATGAAAATTTTAGTAGTGGCATCACCCTGTGCCTTAATAATCAGCACACCGGCTTCGATTCTCTCCGCTATCGCCAATGCGGCCCGAAATGGCATTTTGTTTAAAGGCGGGGCCTACCTCGAACAGGCGGCTTCGATCAATACCATTGCATTTGATAAGACCGGCACGCTAACCGAGGGAAAACCTAAAGTTACGGATATTATAGCTGTAGCCGGACTGTATGAGTATGATTTTGATTCAAAAGAAAAAGGAGCTTCAAAAGAAGAGAATGATTCTTCTAAATTTGAAGAGGAAGTGCTTTCCATCGCCGCAATTGCTGAGATCAAATCGGAACATCATTTGGGCGCAGCTATTGTTAAAGCTGCTACGGAACGGAATAGTTCTGTCCCGGAAATTTCTGAAATGCAAACCATCACAGGTATGGGAGTTGTTGCTCCATATAATGGTAAAGAGATTCGGGTGGGGAATTACAAACTTCAGCAGAAATTTTCTATTGAATGGCCTGAAAAGATACTCAATGCCGCCGATAAGCTGGAGTCGGAAGGGAAAACAGTAGTATATGTAAGCCGTGATACGGAAGCACTTGGAATTATTGCTATTGCGGATGTTATACGCAAAGAGGCACCGGAAGCGATAAAACGCCTTGCCCGGTTAGGAATAAAACGAATTATCATGCTAACCGGAGATGCCAAAAAAGTGGCACAATCCGTTTCTGGTCAATTAGGTATCCAAGAAGTATATGCTCAGCTCATGCCCGATGAGAAAGTTAGAAAAATTAGCGAATTATCTGAGGAAACAGTGGTTGCAATGGTGGGGGATGGCGTGAATGACGCCCCTGCGATGGCTTCCAGTAACCTGGGGATTGCCATGGGCGCCGCCGGAACCGATGTGGCTCTTGAAACGGCTGACGTGGTCCTGATGTCCGATGATTTAAATAAGCTGCCTTATGTTTTGGGCCTGGCACGAAAATCACGCGCCATTGTCTGGCAAAATATCATTTTCAGCCTGAGTGTTATCGTTTTTTTGGTTCTTTCCGTGTTCTTTTTTGAAATACCGCTGACCCTCGGTGTTGTCGGGCATGAAGGAAGTACATTATTAGTTGTTGTCAACGGATTGCGCTTATTAGCCTATAAAGGGGATTAATCGTTTATTCTTCCCCGTTCAGTGTCACCACAATCGTTCTGCCACGGCTGTGATTACGGTGTTCACACAGATAAATTCCCTGCCAGGTTCCCAGGTTAAAACGCCCATTTGTGATGGGGATGGTGACCGAATTTCCCAACAGGGAAGATTTTATATGTGAAGTCATGTCATCCGGACCTTCAAGCGTATGGCGGTAAAGCGACATATCTTCCGGAACCGTTCGATTGAAAAACGTTTCAAAGTCTTCACGGACCGTCGGATCCGCATTTTCATTGATGGTGAGTCCCGCACTTGTATGCTGAATGAAAACATGTGCCAGCCCGGTTTTGATTCTGCTTAATTCCGGTATTTGTTCTTCAATTTCTCTGGTGATAAGATGAAAACCCCGGGAACGGGCTCTGAGACGAATTGTTTTTTGGTACCAGGCCATAGTTTATCTGCTAATTTTAAAAATTTCGGGATGAATTCCTGTTATTCGAATCCTAAAGTTAAGCTGTTGAACGAAGAATAGTAAGTATTTTGAAAGTGGGTATAGTGGTTATATAATTCGGATTCGTCAGATCGTTTTCGATTTCTTATTATCCGAAAATAAAACGGATATTCCCGCCATCGTGGCTGATCGTCTGTCCGGTTACAAAGCCTGATTTTTCAGATAACAACCAGGTTGCAAGAGAAGCCAGTTCCCCGGGCTTGCCAAAACGCTTAACGGGTATTTCCTGCTCTTTCATTTTTTTAGCTTCGGAATACGTAATATTTTCTATTTCACTTTTCTTCTTAATAACTCGTTCAACTCCCTGGGTGGCATGAGATCCCGGAGCCAGCAGGTTGATAGTTACTCCTTGAGCGGCCACTTCGAATGATAATGTTTTTGCAAAGCCGGCGATGGCAGCCCGAAATGAATTACTTAATACCAGGTTTTCGATGGGTTGCTTGACCGATTGACTCTCAAGCATTAAAATTCGTCCATATTGATTCTCAATCAATCGCGGAACCAGTCGTTTAATAAGCTCAATTTTCCATCTCATTACCAATTGATAGGCTTTATCCCAGTCTTCCATCTCCGTTTTCAGGATTAGTTTGGCCGGTGGCCCGCCGGCATTTACCAGAATTCCATGCAATGTACGGTCTCCAATCGCGTCTTCGATCGAGTAAATGGTGTTGGCCTCTCTGAGATCGCCTGTAACAATAGTTACCTGGCCGGGAAACGAATTGGAAAGCTCGTTAAGGAGATCTGTTCGCCTGGCAACAGCAATGATACGAGCATTTTCTTTTATTAATGATTCGGCAACAGCCCGGCCAAAACCGCTGCTTGATCCACATACAACAAATAACTGATTCTTTAAAGCTAAGTCCATTTTTGAATACGATTAAAATTTAAAACTAAATCCAAAGGTAAGAACCAATTAGGAAACAGTCAGGTAATGTCCGGTATGTAAAATTATTATGATGTTAAAAAGTTGTGATAATTAATTGTTCAAAATCGATTAAAAAAAGCTTATATTAGTATTCTGCAATAAAAACGGTTTAAATATATAAGGGAATGAACATCCGAAACATCGCCATCATTGCTCACGTTGACCATGGAAAAACTACATTGGTCGACCAAATGCTCAAACAAAGTGGTACATTTCGTGCCAATCAACAGGTTGTTGATCGAGTTATGGATTCCAATGATCTGGAGCGGGAAAAAGGTATCACAATCACGGCCAAGAACACTGCTATTCACTGGAATGAATCCAAAATAAATATAGTGGATACTCCCGGACACGCTGATTTTGGCGGTGAAGTGGAACGTATACTCAAGATGGTTAATGGGGTTATTTTATTGGTTGATGCCGCAGAGGGACCATTGCCTCAAACACGCTTTGTATTGAGAAAATCCCTGGATCTCGGCTATCGTCCTATTGTTATTATTAACAAAATTGACAGGAAGGATGCACGGCCGGATGCCGTTTTAAACGAAATTTTTGATTTGTTTGTAGATTTGAATGCTACAGATGAACAGCTTGATTTTCCGGTACTTTACGCCATTGGCAAAGAGGGCATCTGTAAGAAAGAACTTTCGGATCCGGATTCGGATCTGACCTTGTTATTTCATCTTATTAATGATCATGTGCCTCCACCGGATGTGGAAGTAGATAAAATATTTAAGATGTTGGTAAGCCAGGTCGATTGGAATGATTATGTGGGCCGGATTGCTATCGGACGAATCGAGCAGGGAACCATTAAAGTCAATCAGGAAATTACACTGATGGACAGGCATGGCAATGTCAGGGGAAAAGGCCGGGCTACCAAACTATTTACATTCATGGGATTGAAAAGAATTCCGGTTGAAGAAGCCTTTGCTGGCGATATTATTGCGCTTGCCGGTTATGAAGAAGTGATGGTTGGGGATACCTTGTCCGATTCATCGGATTTGGATCCGATTCCTTATTACGACATTGACGAGCCCACCATATCTATGTTTTTCAGGGTAAATAACTCTCCTTTTGCAGGAAAAGAGGGGGATTATGTTACGGCCAATATGATAAGCGATCGCCTGACGAAAGAAGCCAGAACGAATGTTTCTATTCGTGTAGAGCCAACCGAAAGTCCGGATATTTATAAAGTTTCAGGCCGGGGTGAATTACAATTAGCTATTTTAATTGAAACCATGCGCCGGGAAGGGTATGAGTTTGCTGTTTCGCGTCCTGAAGTGATCATTAAGGAAATAGATGGCGAAAAGATGGAACCAGTCGAAGATGTGATTGTAGATGTACTCGAAGAATATAGTAATCGGGTTATCGATTTGCTCCAGCGTCGTAAAGGATTATTGCAATCAATGGTCCCGGAAGGAGACCATATCCGGCTGACATTTTATGTTCCAACTCGTGGTGTTATTGGCTTCCGTAGTGAACTTTTGACTGAAACAAGAGGTACAGCCCAGGTTCATCAGCAATTTTCTGGTTATGAACCCTACAAGGGGGATATTCCAGGCCGTACAAGAGGAGCACTTGTTGCTCTTGAGAATGGAAATACCACTGGTTATGCGTTGGAGAATGCGCAGGACAGGGGTAACTTTTTTGTTCAACCAGGAGATCCGGTTTATATGGGACAAGTCATTGGTATCAATAATCGTACGGGTGATTTGGTTATTAATATTGCCAAGAAGAAAAGTCTTACCAACCACCGCGCGTCACAAACTTCCGATTCTGTTAAAATTTCGGTTGCGCATAGGTTGAGCCTGGAAGAACAATTGGAATTCGTAGATATTGATGAATTAGTTGAAGTTACGCCAAAGAATCTTCGGATCCGCAAGCTCTATCTTGATCACAATGAGCGTAAACGGTTCGATAAAAGTTCTGTAACAGCATAATTAGGGGTGGTAGTAAAGTTCTTATTTACTAAAATAATTTCTAAATATTTAAAACTTTACAAAATGATGTGTTTATCTTGTAAAGAATAATCTGCCCAATACGTGACAGTTGTTGCCGTACAACCGCTTTATTGGATCCCTGATCAGGTCGGGGATGACACCGAGGTGGTGATGATGGAAAGAGGCTAAATGATATTTTATTTGATTCAGCACCCGTTAACGATGTCATTCTCAACTTGATTGAGAATCCAAAAGAGTGGGATTGAAACTTCGGTCCTCATTAAAATTACCCCAAAAATTTCGTTATCAAATGATATCGGTCAAGTCATCTGATAAAAGCGCGATTTATCCTGAAAGTATGGCTCAAAGGTTGCTTTCAGCTTTTGATGTTCTGTTTTTTCGAATTCCGGGTCATCATTAATCAACAGCATTGCTTTCTCTTTAGCCAATTCCAGGATTTCCTGGTCTTCAAGGATATCGGCAAATTTAAATTCCGGTATGCCGCTTTGTTTCGTTCCCAGGAAATCGCCGGGGCCGCGTAATTTTAAATCCACTTCGGCGATTTGAAAACCGTCATTTGTTTTTTCCATCGTATCCAGGCGAATTTTTGCTTCTTTGCTTTTCTTCACATCCGTCATAAGAATACAGTAACTTTGGCGCGAACCCCGTCCGATGCGTCCACGCAGCTGATGGAGCTGTGATAAGCCAAAACGTTCGGCGTGTTCCACAATCATTACCGAAGCATTTGGAACATCGACGCCCACTTCAATGACTGTTGTTGAGACCAGGATTTTTAGTTCATTTTTAATGAAAGACCGCATCACATCATCTTTTTCATCGCTTTTCATGCGGCCATGCAATAGTCCCACGGGTGTATTCGGAAACCGGGCCGTTATGTGTTCAAAACCCATTGTGGCATCTTTTAAGTCCAGTACTTCCGATTCTTCTACAAGCGGGTAGACGATATAAATCTGTCCGCCTTCATTTATTACCTCCTCGATGAATGAATAAACACTTTCTCTTTTTGATTCACCCCGAACAGCCGTTTTGATGGGTTTTCGTCCATGTGGAAGGCCCCGAATGATGGAGACATCCAAATCACCGTATAGGGTCAGGGCCAGGGAACGCGGAATCGGGGTAGCCGACATAACCATAATGTGCGGATGATCACCTTTTTCAAGGAGTACGGCCCGTTGCAAAACACCAAACCGGTGCTGTTCGTCGATGACGACCATTCCAAGTTTTCCAAACTGTACTTCTTTCTGAATGATGGCATGGGTACCAATCACAATCTGACACGTTCCAGCCTGAATGTCCGTTAAAATATCCCGGCGCAGACTTGCATTCTGACTTCCGACCAGGAGGCGGGTATTAATGCCCATCGTTTTTAAATATTCGCTTAATGTTCGGTAATGCTGCTCTGCCAGGATTTCCGTTGGAGCCATGAATGCTGTTTGATATCCATTATCGAGTGTCATAAGGATAGCTCCGATGGCAACAACCGTTTTTCCGGCTCCAACATCACCCTGAATCAATCGATTCATTTGAATCCCGGATCGCAGGTCTCTTTTTATGGAGGTAAGTGCGTTTTTTTGTCCGTCGGTTAATTCAAATGGCAGAATTTCATTAAAAAACCGGTGAGTATAGTCTCCCATTTGTTCCATCGTGATACCGGAATGCCGTTCTTTAACACGATGTTTAAGTTTTGCCATGCTTAACTGAAACAGGAATAATTCTTCAAATTTGAATCTTTTCAGGCTTCGTAAATATTCAGACTTGCTTTCTGGCGAATGAACCATCCGATAAGCGATATTTCGTTCCGGCAACTCTAATTCGTTGCGCAGATAGTCGGGCAGGAAGTCTTCAAAATGTTCATCTTCCAGGGCTTTTTTAATCCATTTATTCAGAAGGGTGCTTGTGATGTACGTTTTTTTGAAAAAATTGGTGCTGGGATAAATAGGTACTAAAGCCGCAACCCGATCGATATCAGATTCATCAGCCAGTTTTTCGACATCGGGATGGGCAATAGTCAGAAAGCGCCCGTATCTTTTTACGTTTCCGAAGAAAGCGACTAACTGGCCGGTCTTAAAAACCTTTTTATAAAAAGAAACGCCTTTGAACCAGACTCCTTTCAGCGTACCGGTATCATCACTGATAATTACCTCAAGTCTGCTTTTTTTTCCAAATCCGGTCTGATTGATATTGGTTACGACGCCAATAACCGTCACTTCTTCGCCACGGCCGGCAAGATGGTTAATCTGCAAAACATTCCTGCGATCGAGAAATCGCCTGGGAAAAAGGTTGATGAGGTCAGTTGTTGTAAAGATGGCGCTTTGATGAAGAGCCTTCAGTCGGGCCTCACTGATTCCGGGTATATTTTCGAGTTTCAAATTTTATAATTGATATATTGATATATACTATTATTATAAATTAATGACCTTAAAACCGATGGTTTTTAGAAAATAAGCTAAAAATGAATGGGTTTAAGGAGTAATAATAAAATAAGATGATAAATATATTTGGATAAATAATCAGCATATTGCTATATTTGCAAGCTCTGACAAAACATTAAACAAAATCAGAAAATTCC
>CAWANF010000002.1:0-446049 GCA_963783355.1 uncultured bacterium | reverse complement strand
GTCAGTTGCTTTGCCGTATTCGAAATTTCACCAATTACCTCACATTGGGGGAAGTAAACTTCGTCTATACTTGCAGGAAAGAAATGAATGTGGATGACTTTCATGGTATCTCCATTTTGCATAAAAAATGGAGGTTTCTCGACGATATCATGGCCAAAGTTGATGATAAGATCGGCTTTTTCAATAGCTGCATGAACAAAATCATGTTCCGATAAGGCGGCTGTTCCCATATATAAAGGATGGCGTTCATCGATGACTCCTTTGCCCATTTGGGTATTGAAAAAAGGTATACCCGTTTTTTCAACGAAGTTGATCAACTGCTTATGAACATCTGTCCGGTTGGCACCGGCACCAATCAAGATTAAAGGATTTTGTGATTTCCTGATTAAATCGACAGCGCGATCAATTGCCTGGCTATCGGCTACGCTGCCAAACAAGGTATCGACTGAGAATAACGGGGCGTCGGCATCTTCACTTGCAATATCTTCGGGTACTTCAATATGAACCGCTCCCGGCCGCTCTTCTTCGGCCAGACGAATCGATTGTCGGATCATAGCCGGGACGAGATTTCCATGTTTAACCTGCTCACTGTTTTTAATGAGCGGTTTCATCATCTCTACGACATTTAAAACCTGGAACTTACCCTGTTTATGCTTTTTTATAGGCTTCTGACCCGTTATCATCATTAAGGGATATCCGCCAAGCTGGGCATACGCTGCCGAAGTAACCAGGTTTGTAGCACCGGGACCCAGGGTCGACATGCAGACCCCTGTTTTTTCTTCCAAACGCCCGTAGGTAGCAGCCATAAAACCTGCCGCTTGTTCATGCCGTGTAATAACCAGTTTAATATTTGATTTTCTGAGTGATTCTACGATATCCAGGTTTTCTTCTCCCGGCAAGGCAAAAATATATTCTATGCCCTCATTTTCTAATGCTTTTACTAATAGATCGGATGTTTTCATGTACCTTTTCTCATTAAATAATTACAAATCCCTTTCATCTCTAACAAAGCCAGCTTTTTAAGCATTCGGTTAACCCCCGAACTGTTGTTACTAACCCGTAAATAGATAGAATAGTATAAAGAAACAGATTTTATGGCCGGGGAAAGTCAAAATAAAAGCATCGAATGTTTTTGCGATGCTTTTATTCGGTAAAAATATGTGACTCAGGCCTCCTGAAGCTGGTTGATAATTTTTTCCAGCTTCTCATCCCATTTCGCCTGGTTCTTTTTACCATCCTGTACGAATGGTGAAATTCCAATAAGCCAAATAATCAGGCTGTTAATCGCCGATAATGGAAAAGGCATGGGGCGGACAAAATCAACAAAAAGGACGACACGTTGTTTTGGAGAATCATTCCAGACTTCGTGATTATGTGTATCATCAAAAAACATGCATTTTCCTTCTTCCCAATGGGTGTAATCTTCTCCAACACGGATGCGGCAGTTCATATTAGGTTCAGGGACGATCAGGCCGAGATGAAGGCGCAGAACCCCTTTATAAGGCCCGCGGTGGGCGGGGATATGTTTTCCACCTTCAAGAATTGAAAACATGGCTGTTTTCATGCCGGGAATATTCTCTTCGAGTATTTTAGCCGTTTGGGGACAAAGTTTACAGTTCAGCTCCGATTTGAAACCATAACCATACAAAAAGAAGGTTTTCCATTTATTATCGGTAGTAATTTTGGTCTGATCTTCGGAAATATCCTGAAACCGGGGGATATTTTCCTGGTATTGAAGAACTTCCTCAAGTTCCTTGCGAATTATGGTCCAGTTTTCCTCTATGTTTTTGGACCATTCAAAGACACTGCTGTCGATGAATGTATCGGTACCATTCGGAGCGTATTTGGTTATAAGCCGTTCATACTTTTGTAATATGTTGAAACCGATTTGAAGTAATTGCTTTCTCATAACGAATAAAATGAAATAGTGTATTAATAATGTTTAAAACCAGTTTCGGTATCTCTCTGGAAAAGAATTAATAATTGATGAATGAACTAAAGATTTATGAAAGATAACTCAACCGGGAAATTTTGGTATAGACCGCATATAATAATTAGCAGAATTTAATAACCGAGTTGACAGATAGCATATCATGCGTAGATAAATAGCTGAAATCGAGCAAATATCTTCAATTAAAAAGCAAATTAGGTAAATAATAGAATTGAAAATTACGCTATACTTCTAAGCGGATATTTATAATTCTTCTATTTATTGAAAGTTTAACGATAAATAATACATTTTAAGTTCCCGATATCACCATGTAAAAGGAATTAGCTATATTGCGTGGTAAATTTTTATTGCGTAATAATATGCTCGTTGGTATATACTCAGACATGATTTATTGTCTGTAAAAATAGAAGTTTGAAAACCGGAAATGGAAAAATGCCCGAATGATTAAATTCGGCCTCTTACGAGGTAATAAGGCAAATATTTGATGAACATGAATCAGTTAAGCAAATAACAGAAGAGAGGGAGATATGATAAAAAGCATCAGTACAGAAGTTGTACTTCCCGATGTAGCTATAAATATTTATAAACCAAAAGACCCTGTTGAAGTCCCTGTTGTAGAAAGCCGAATTGCTACTTTGGAGACCAGTCCTAACTTTGTACGGCATATCACCTTTGATGTTTCCGGTACCGCGTTAGAAGGTAATATTCGTGCTGGGCAGAGTATCGGTATTGTACCACCGGGAACACAGGAAGACGGTCGTCCGCATAAATTACGTTTATATTCGGTAAGCTCCCCAAGTAAGGGAGAAGATGGCCATGGCAAGTTAGTTTCGACAATTGTAAAACGGGTTGTTGACGAAAACTGGGAAACCCAGGAATTATTTACGGGTGTTTGTTCTAATTATCTTTGCAGTCTAAAACCTGGCGATAAAGTGAAGATGACCGGACCAAGCGGTAAAAAATTCATCTTGCCCGAGCATCCAGAAGATTATAATTACATCTTTTTAGCTACTGGAACCGGTATCGCTCCATTCCGCGGCATGGTCATGGATTTGATGGAAATGGGCACAAAATCGGATGTCGTTTTTATCTTCGGAAGCCCATACCGTACCGATTTGCTATACAACGAATATTTTGAACCACTGGATAAAAAAGTTCCAAACTTTCATTACCTGAAATCAATATCAAGAGAGGATCGTCGTCCGGATGGTACTAAACCTTACGTGCAGTATCAAATCGTTGATAATGCCGAATTATTGCATCCAATTCTTAGTAAAGACAATACGCTGATTTATGTTTGCGGGTTGAAAGGAATGGAGACTGGTATTTATAAATTGCTGGCCGAAGCCGGATTAAATGACTATTTCATTGCTTCTGATGAGTTAAAAGCTATCAGTCCCGCACAGTGGAAAAGCGATGATATTAAGAAAGGCACCAAACCATCCGACAGGATGTTCCTGGAAGTTTATTAAGAAAATTAATTATTTGAATTAAATGTGCCCTTAAATAAAAAGGGCACATCTTTTCAAGATGTACCCTTTGTGGAGGATTTATGAGGGGTAGTTCGTTAATGCTTCATTAACGAATTAATGTGCTCTATGTCTCTGCTGTCTTTAGGATGAATATGTGCTTTCGTAAACTGTGTCATAATTTTTTACTGAATTTGAAGTGTTAACGCACCCAAATTGGCTATTATTTTGCTCAGCCACGAAAAAAATGCATAAATCTTCAAATTGGAATCGCATATAATCAGGTTACCCGGAATAAGCCCATTGTTTTGACAAAGTTATGAAGGGATTAGGTATAACGCTCAATAAATCAGTGTGTTAGCTTTTTATTCTTGATTCACTTGAGGGCATTTCCAGACTTATTTCAATGAAATAAATTTAAAATATTTTTAGCAGATGTCAGGACAAGGCGTCGGTATCAATATCTACTTCGTCATCAGGATACATGTTTAAACGAACATGGCTGGAGGTTTCAATCTCCGGTTCATAACGACGCATATAGGTATGGGTAAATTCAGCTCCGGTGTAGACAATAAGTGCGTTATAGTACACCCATACCAGAAATAAGACAAAAGAGCTGGCTGCACCATATGTGGTACTTAAATTTCCTATAGAAAGGTATAATCCTATAAAATACCGACCGAACTCAAATAACAGCATAGTAATAAAAGCTCCGAGCAGGGTAGTCCTCCATTTTACTTTTATATCAGGGAGCAGTTTGAAAATAAATGCGAAGAGCAAAAGAGTAATGATTTTCGACACTATGTCGTTTGTAAGGTTCCAGAAATCGACTCCAAGCGGAATGACGACATCGAGGGTCGGTTTTAAAATGCCCAGAAGGGCTTCAATGATGAGTGACGCTACGAGGGTAATGGACAGTACAAGGATGGTAAGCAGGGCTAAAAAACGGTCGATAATATAAGCTTTGATCGATTGACCAGGTCGCGTAGTTACATTCCATATATTATTTAAACTGCTTTTTAACTGGGTGATTACCGTAGTAGAACCGAATAAAAGGATGCCGATACCAATAATCGTCGCAATTAGGCTGCTGTGTTGACGATGGGCATTTTGCATAATCTGCATGATGTTTTTTGTTACATCGGGCCCGACAATATCACGTAGATAATAGGCAATTTGATTTGCAGAGGCCTCTTTTGAAAATAGAAAACCTGAGATAGCAACGACAATAATCAGCAGAGGGGCCAGAGAGAAAATGGTATAAAATGCCAGAGCAGCACTATGCAAAGGAATCCGGTCATCCAACCAGTTCTGAGTTGTTTCCCAAATGAATTTTTTTGCTTCGTACAGTATTTTCCGCATTTCTGCTATTGTAAGTCTCTCTTTACTGATAAGTTACAAGGTATTTCTTTAAAATGGTTAATGACTGTTCTATTTCTTCTTTGGTATTATAAAAATGAGGTGCAAAACGGATTTTTCCTTCCCTGACAGCGACGATTATTTGATTTTTTGAGAGATATTGAAATAAATCATCAGCTTTTATGTCATCCTGCAGGGTAAAAGTCACAATACCGGCACGCTGTTCCGGTATTTCCGAGGTATATAATGTCATGCTCTTCTCGCCGGACAAACCCTCGACGATTAATTTTGTCAGATGAGAGATATGTCTTTCAATATTTTCAATACCGAAATCGAGAAGTATTGATAACGAAGCCCGGTAGCCATAGATACCCGGGAAGTTATATGTTCCGCCCTCGAATCGTTTGGCTGTCGGCTCTAAAGATTGATCGTGATTAAATAATTGCCAGGGTTCTTTAACGGACAGCCATCCGAGCGAATTTTGATGGATCTGCTCCTGCAAAGCTTCGCTGACATAGAGGAAACCAATGCCTTGTGGTGCCATTTGCCATTTATGTCCGCCTGCGGCAAGGGCATCGATATGCATTGATTTTACATTAATATCAACAGCTCCTACCGCTTGTATTCCATCCACCACAAACCAAATATTTTTCTCATTACATAATTCACCAATTTGTTTCAAATCAGCTTTGTATCCACTCAAAAACTGAACAGCGCTGATGGCCACAACCCGGGTTTTGGGAGTCAGCGCTTTTTCAATCATTTCCGGAGTAATTTTACCATCATCATCATTGATAAAATCCAGTTCAACTCCCTTCGATTTCAAATTAATATAAGGATATACATTAGCCGGAAACTCCATTGTATTCAGTAAAACGCGATCTCCTTCATGCCAGTCGATGCCGCCCGCGACAATATTCAATGCTTCCGATGTATTTTGAGCAAAAGATATTCTATCGGGTGTAGTATGTACTAATTGAGCCACCTTTGACCGGCAATCATCCATTACTTCCAGGTCCCTGGGGAAACTATCGATCATCCCGTCGCTTCGTTCACTCAAATGTAAATTTACAGCATCCAGGACTTTATACGACAGAGGGCTTACAGCCGCATGGTTTAAGTAAATAATTCCTTTTTTGATATGAGGATATAAAGAACGGAAGTTTGAGGATTCGGTCATTTCAGCAGGCTTTGGTGTGTTGTTGAATTGTTCTAAACGGTTATGTTGTACAATGTTTTAAAGAAGTTAATGATATCACAATAAGAATAATAAAACAGAATGCGGTAATCAGAATACAGAATCCGGAAAGACGGCCTCGGGTGTCTGGTATCGGGCATCTCGTATCGTATCAATACCCGATTTTATCTTTTTGTCCCTGCTTTGTTGCTTTACGTTCGATAAAATCGATGATTTTTGCAGCGACATCGACCCCGGTTGTTTTTTCGATTCCTTCCAGTCCGGGAGATGAATTCACTTCCATCACCAATGGACCCCGTTTGGATGGCAACATATCAACTCCAGCAATTGAGAGTCCAAGTGCTTTTACCGCTTTAAGCGCCGTCTGTTTTTCATCTTTAGTAAGTTTAACAACTGTTGCGGTACCACCCCGATGGATATTGGATCGAAATTCACCTTCGGTTGCCTGTCGTTTTATTGCGGCAACAACTTTTCCATCGACAACGAATGCCCGGATATCGATCCCTTCCGCTTCACGAATAAATTCCTGGATCAGGATATTCACTTTTAGCCCGTAGAATGTTTCAAGTATCGATTCTGCCTCTTTCTTAGTGTTAGCCAGCATGACACCAATACCCTGTGTGCCTTCCAATAGTTTTATTATCAATGGGACTCCTCCAACCTGACGGATGACATCGTGTTTATCGTCGGGGGTTCGGGCAAAACAGGTTTTAGGCATCCCGATATGAGCCCGTGATAAAATTTGCATGCTTCTCAGTTTGTCACGGGAGCGAACGATGGCCTGTGATTCATTTGCGGAAAAAACGTTCATCATTTCAAATTGCCGCACAATGGCAGTCCCATAAAAAGTAACGGAGGCTCCGATTCTCGGTATAATGGCTCCAAAACCTTCCAGTGTCCTTTTCTGATAATGAATAGATGGATTTCCTTTTTCTATTACAACATAGCATTTCAGGTGATCGATTGTTTCAACCTCGTGGCCCCTTTCGGTGGCAGTTTCAATGAGCCTTCGGGTTGAATACAAACGTGGATTTCTTGTTAGAATGCCAATTTTCATCAATTCTTATTCTTTTGTTTATGGGAGAGATTCTTTTGGGTTACATCGACGATAAAACGATTAAATAATATTTTACGTCCAAGAAGGACCGGGAAGCCCATCGTGGAACGGTCGGTCAGGGATAATTCGATAGTGAAATCTTTTTCAAATATTCGGATTTTCGTTTTTACGACATACCTGCTTTCTATCTGTCCGAATGAATTTTTTACTTCATTTTCTGAGAACACCGGTAACTGAAATGGTTTATTATTGTAGTGTGCATGGCTTTTATCCAGCAGATTAAACGTCACAAATTTTTTTCCGTCTATAGTTTTTTTACGGATATTTGTGCAGTGAATCGAAGACGTAAAAGCTCCGGTATCAATTTTTGAATCGATTTCATATAAATCGAGTTCTGGAAAATCCACTTTCTCGGAGCGGCCAATAATTATTTTAGTGCGTTTTTTATTCTTCATATTCATTTTGAAAATAGGCCCACGATGTTATCAAAAAATGATCGGTAAATCCACACTTTTGATATCTTATAATGTGAAAATGGTAAGAAATGTTTCCAATGCATCAAATAAAAAATTGCTTCCTGTTACAGGTCAATGGAATAAGACCACGATTAATCATACCGTTTGAAATTAATTTTTTAAAATTAATTTCCTAACCTCATGCTAAATAATATATTACAAACAGGGCACCGATAAGAAATAATGAAACACAAAGTGTTCACCCCACTATAATTTCAGAGGAGGCCTGTTATGAAGATGCCGGAAAACGGAATGTTGCTTAGAATATTTATAGGGGAAGCCGATTATCATGATGGCAAGCTCTTATATGAGGAAATTGTAATGAAAGCCCGCGAACTAAACCTTGCCGGAGCGACAGTTTTAAAAGGAATCATGGGGTACGGCGCACACAGCCGTTTACATACCACAAAATTGCTGCGATTATCCCAGGATCTTCCCATTATAATTGAAATGGTCGATAGTGAGGAAAATCTACAGAAAATACTGCCATTTCTCGATGAGGTGGTGACGGAAGGTATGATAACCATGGAGCGGATGCATATTCTTCGATACCGGGAGGGTGTGAAAACCGAAGCAGAATAATTAACGGTTCAGATAATACGTTTTAAGGGCGGAAATTTTAAATACTTTTTGCTATTTTAATAAGCTGTGATGAAATAGTAATTTAAAAAGTACCTTTAACCAGCGTATTATCCGAATGTCGCAAAAAACATCAGCGCAGATACGTCAAGATTTTCTGAATTTTTTTAAGAGCAAAGAGCATGTCATCGTCGATAGTGCTCCGGTTGTTCCAGCAAATGATCCTACATTATTGTTTACCAACGCCGGAATGAACCAGTTTAAGCCTATTTTTTTAGGGGAAGAGGTCGGGTTTAAAAAGAATGGAAAAGTTTGGAACCGTGCTGCTGATACGCAACGCTGTATCAGGGTAAGTGGTAAACATAACGATTTGGAGGAAGTCGGGCACGATACCTATCATCACACATTATTCGAAATGCTCGGCAATTGGTCGTTCGGAGACTATTTTAAGAAAGAAGCTATCGAATGGGCCTGGGAACTGTTGGTTGGTATTTGGGGCCTTGATCCGGATCGGTTATATGCCACCGTTTTTATCGGGGATGAAGAAGATGGTTTGCCAGCAGATGATGAAGCGGCGGATCTTTGGGCGAAAAAGACGACTATAAATCCGGATCATATCCTGAAATTCGGAAAGAAAGATAATTTTTGGGAAATGGGTGAAACCGGTCCATGTGGGCCCTGTTCCGAAGTGCACATCGATTTGCGTTCCGATGAAGAGCGTAATGAACTTGAGGGAGCTTACCTGGTCAATAAAGATGATCCCCGGGTAATGGAAATATGGAATCTCGTGTTCATCCAATTTAATCGACAGCCGGGAGGAAAATTATTACCGCTTCCTGCCAGGCACGTAGATACGGGAATGGGCTTTGAACGAATGTGTGCTGTTTTACAGGGTAAGCGTTCCAATTACGATTCCGACGTATTTACTCCATTGTTGAATGAAATTGAAAAAATATCCGGCATTCGTTATGGCTCTGATGCTGGTACGGACATAGCCATGCGGGTTATAGCTGATCATATTCGAGCCGTAAGTTTTTCTATTGCCGATGGTGCATCGCCAGGTAATGACGGCCGCGGGTATGTGATCCGAAGAATATTACGACGCGCGATACGATATGGATGGGATCGATTAAACCTGAAAGAGCCATTCATGCATAAGCTGGTTCATGTATTGGCAGAACAGTTTTCATCCGTATTTCCGGAACTGCAGGCACAACAACGATATGTCGAACAGGTCATCGCTGCGGAAGAGACGAACTTTCTGCGCACACTGGGACAGGGAATCCAGCTTTTTGAGCAGATGATTGAAAATAAAAAAATACTGTCCGGTGAAGATGCATTCAAATTACATGATACGTATGGTTTCCCTATTGATTTAACCCGGTTGATGGCTCGTGAAAAGGGCCTTGAAGTTGACGAATCCGGTTTTGAAGAACGCATGCAGGAACAAAAAGATCGGGCACGTGCCGCAGGAAAATTCAATGTCGATCTCTCTAATACGAAAGACTGGATTGGAATAACGGATGGAGATGATTCGCAGTTTGTCGGGTACGATTATCTGAAGTATGATTCTCATATTCGTGCTATGCGAAAAGAAGGCGATAGATTTGCTTTGTTGCTCGATTCAACTCCTTTTTATGCTGAAAGCGGGGGACAGGTGGCCGACACCGGTATCTTGTCGAATGGTAACGAACATATCAGAGTACTGGATGTTCAAAAAGCACAGGGACATTTTATTCATTATATAGACAAACTGCCTGAAGATCCTTCCGGCATTTGGAAAAGTTACGTGGATCAGGAACGCAGAGCTGAAAATCAGAAACATCATTCGGCAACACATTTGGCTCATGCTGCTCTTCGCAAGGTTCTCGGAGATCACGTTGCTCAGAAGGGTTCCCTTGTTGAACCATCCCGTTTACGATTCGACTTTTCCCATTTTAAAGCAGTATCCCGCAAAGAACTCGGTGAAATTGAGAAAATTGTCAATTTTAAAATTCAGGAAAATATTCCACTGGTTGAACAGCGTGATGTACCTATCGAAGAAGCCAAGACGATGGGAGCGACGATGTTGTTTGGTGAAAAATATGGGGATCGTGTTCGCGTTATAACATTCGATCCATCATATTCTCGTGAATTATGCGGTGGTACTCATGTAAAGGCGACCGGAGAAATTGGTTATTTTCGTTTTTTAAATGAAACAGCAGTTGCTTCCGGTGTTCGCAGGATTGAAGCAGTAACCGGACATGCGGCTGACCAGTTTCTTAGGCTGGAAAAAGAAAAAATGGACGCCATTTATTCGGAAATAGGTCAGACAGAAAATGTTATTTTAGATATCCAAAAGCTGATTGATGAAAAGAAGACGCTGGAGAAAGAACTTGAAAGGATGCGCCTGCAATCAGCTTTGATGGAATTAGATAAGAATTTAAAAAATGCCCGGATGCTGGGCCAGGAAATTCAGTTGGTTACCGGTGAGATTACCGATGCCGACATGGATATTCTCAAACAGATAGGTTATGAAGGATTGAAAAGAAGTCCTGAAGCTACTGTCACCATTCTTGGGACCAGGGATAATGAACAGGGCAAAGCTTATCTGGTTGCGACTGTCACCGAAGATTTAATTCGAGACAAAGGAATAAAGGCAGGAACATTAGTTGGACAAGTCGCACGACTCGTTGGTGGTGGTGGTGGTGGTCAGCCAAACCTGGCAACAGCTGGTGGCCGTCAGCCTGAAAATCTGGAAAAAGCATTAAGTCAGGTTTTTGATTTACTAACGGAACAAATTGATGGATAATGGAGGTTATGTTTTCAAGCTTTGGGTTTGAAAATGATGACTACAACCTTCCGTCAAATTTGAATATATTATTGCTCAGGCAATGATAAGTATTTACGCAAACAGTCCTTTTTAGGTCATTTAATTTATCGTGTTGAAATAGCGACTTTTACGAAATTTACTTGGAGTTTATTATGGAAAAAACAGAAGAAATAACTGGATTTACCCCAACCGGAGTGGTGTATAAAAGTACCGAACTACCGGAACCGACGGATAAAACCCATAAAGATCTCGGTCTCTCAAAAGATGACGTGGTGGAATTATATAGAAAAATGTATTTGCAACGCCGCTTTGAAGAACGTGCTGCACAAATGTATCAAAAAGGGAAATTTGGTGGTTTCCTTCATTTATATATGGGTCAGGAGGCCGTATCGACCGGTACTGTGACTGTACTGAATGATGATGACGATATCATTACAGCTTACCGGGATCACGGATTTGGTTTGATTCGTGGAATCTCAGCGAACCAGGCAATGGCTGAACTTTATGGAAAAGTGACGGGTTGCAGCAGGGGCAAAGGTGGTTCGATGCACTATTTCAACGTTAAAGAACATTTTTGGGGCGGACATGCCATTGTTGGCGCTCATATCCCATTAGCTGCCGGTCTTGCTTTCGCCAATAAATACCGCGATGAAAAACGGGTCTCTATCGGTTTCTTTGGAGACGGTGCTGTTGACCAGGGATCTTTGCACGAATCGTTTAACCTTGCAAAAGTTTGGGGCTTACCGGTAATATACGCTGTTGAAAATAATGGCTATTCTATGGGAACATCAGCGAAAAGGCATACGGCCACCGATATATATAAACGGGCATTGGCTTATGATATGAAACATGATGTTGTTAATGGTATGGACGTATTCTCCGTTATTGAAAAATTACGTGAAGTAGCAGATTATGTAAGGGAAAATCAGGAACCTTATTTTCTCGAAATTCGTACCTATCGTTATCGCGGGCATTCCATGAGTGACCCTGGTCATTATCGTTCGAAAGAAGAAATGGACGAATTCAAAGCTTTGGATCCAATCGAACGCCTTAAGTCTTATATATCAAAGCATAAAATTACATCTAAAGAGCAAATCGATAAAATAACCGAGGAAATAGAACAGGAAGTCCTGGATGCTATCGATTTCGCAGAAAACAGTGACGTACCTTCTGATGAAGAATTATATCACGGTGTCTATGCCGAAGACGATGTCGATTTTTTAGTGTAAAATAAATTTTGAATAAAGTATTTGAAGAATAAGAAATTATAATAGGAGAATTAAATGGCTGAATTACAATTCAGAGAAGCCATCAGGGCCGCTTTGACCGAAGAAATGGAACGGGATGATCGGGTTTTTATCATGGGTGAAGAAGTTGCCGAATACGATGGCGCCTATAAAGTGACGCAGGGAATGTACGAAAAATTCGGTGGCAAAAGAGTTATTGATACGCCTATTTCCGAGCTGGGATTTGCCGGTATCGGTGTGGGTGCTGCCATGAACGGACTTCGACCGGTTGTTGAGTTCATGACCTTTAACTTTGCTGTTGTCGGGATGGACCAAATCATTAATAACGCCGCGAAAATTCGCTATATGAGCGGCGGACAGGTTAGTATACCTATCGTATTTCGCGGACCTAATGCTTCAGCCGGACAATTAGGGGCTACTCACTCGGTCGCTTACGAAAGCTTATATGCTCAGTATCCCGGGCTGGTCGTCATTTATCCTTCACAACCCGCAGATGCCAAAGGGCTGTTAAAATCTGCCATTCGTGACGACAACCCCGTTATCTTTCTGGAATCAGAGCAAATGTACGGTATGAAACAGGAAGTTCCGGATGAGGATGAATTCCTGATTCCTATCGGTAAAGCAAAAATAAAGAGAGAAGGATCTGATGTCACGGTTGTGGCTCATGGTAAAATGTACCATGTTGCCCAGCAAGCAGCTGATCTGTTGGCTAAAGATGGCATAGAAGCAGAAATTATTGATCCGAGAACTATAAAACCATTTGATATTGATACGGTGATTGAATCAGTTAAGAAAACCAATCGTTGCGTTATCGTCGACGAATCTCATCCATATGCCGGTATTGCATCAGAAGTTGGTTTTCAAATTCAACGAGGTGCTTTCGATTATCTGGATGCTCCTGTGCAGCGTGTCACTTTACCAGATACTCCGGCACCTTTCGCTAAAAATTTATTTGAAAAATGGTTCCCAAGCCCAAAACAGGTTATTGAAGCTGTTAATTCGGTGATGTATCGCAAGTAATTGGGAACTAAAAGAGTATAAAAATATTAGAAGAGGAATTAATTATGGCCGTAGTTATTGATATGCCGAAATTAAGTGACACCATGGAAGAAGGTGTCATTGTAAAATGGAACGTTAAAGAGGGAGACAGCGTCAGTTCAGGAGATATTATTGCTGAAGTCGAAACTGACAAAGCCACGATGGACGTGGAAGTGTTCGACGGAGGAACCGTTCTGAAAATTCTCGCACAAGAAGGAGACGCTATTCCTTTGGGAGGCAAAATTGCTATCATCGGAGAAAAAGGTGAAGATATTGCCGGCCTTATCGAAGGTGGTGAGCAAAAAGAAACTAAAACAGAACCTGCTGAAGAAAAGAAGGCTCCTGCGGAAAAAGCTGGCAGCAAGAAAGACTTTGATCCTTTATTTGGTGATTTAAACGGGGTTGATAAATCAGCAAAAAAATCTGTCTCTCAGGAAGATGGACGTATCAAAGCATCCCCGTTGGCTCGTAAAATGGCCCAGGAAGAAGGAATAGATATTCATAAAGTGCAGGGCAGCGGACCCAATGGAAGAATCATTAAGCGAGACATTGAATCGTATGATGATTCAGCTTCCACCTCCGTTTCTGCCCCGGCAGCATCGGCACCGGTTTCCACGGCTGTTTCGCAGGATATCAAAATATCACAAATGCGTAAAACCATCGCGCGTCGTTTGGCTGAAAGTAAATTTACCAGCCCGCATTATTATGAAACAATTGATATTGATATGCGGAATGTGGTTCAGACAAGAGCGAAGCTGAATGAAATTAGTGAAGTTAAAATCAGCTTCAATGATTTTGTTATTAAAGCTTGTTCGGTTGCGTTAAAGCAACATCCTGCAATTAACAGTTCCTGGCTTGACGATATTATACGACAACATGGTGATATTCATATTGCTATGGCCGTGGCTATTGATGATGGTTTGATCACCCCGGTTATTCGCAATGTTGATCAGAAGGGATTGCAACAAATAGCGAAAGAATCCAAGGAACTTGCCGGTAAGGCACGTGATCGTAAATTACAGCCCGAAGAATGGGAAGGCAGTACATTTAGCGTAAGCAATCTTGGTATGTTTGGAATTGATGAATTTACAGCCATTATCAACCCGCCAAATGCTTGTATACTCGCTATTGGATCTATTCGTGATGTACCTATTGTAGACAATGGCGAAATTGTTCCCGGTAAACAGATGAAGGTTACATTATCAAGCGATCACCGTATCGTCGACGGTGCACAGGCAGCCAGTTTCCTGGGTACACTGAAAAACCTGTTAGAAAATCCAATGGGAATGTTATTGTAGATTTAAGAAAACAGGTATAGTATGCTTTTAAGGCTTTCGGATTATTTCGGAAGCCTTTTTTATTTTCAAATTTTGGGTAGAGATTAAAATTCTGAAAAATATGAAATGCAACCTGGTTTATGTGCTTGTTTAAGAGTTGAAAAATCGACAGTTTCTTTTTTTTAATTTAATAATGTGGGAATATGCGTCCGTCAAAGTTATCCAGTCTGGTAATGTTTGCATTTCTGTTCCTGGTTTCATCATGCAGTAAAACGAAAAAGGAAAATCAGGAAAAACATGAAATCAGGATTGTTTGCGCTTCGAAACAATTGACAGAGATCGTTTACGCTTTGGGAGAGGGTAATAAAATAGTCGGGGTAGATTTATCCAGTACCTATCCGTCCCGTGTGAAGAAGCTTCCCAATATTGGTTATCATATGATGCTTAATGCGGAAGGCATTATATCCCTGCGTCCGACGGTTTTTATTTATAATGGCGGTACTGATGCCGAAATTGGTCCTGATAATGTCATCCCACAGCTAAAAGAGGTCGGTATTACAGTAAAGAAATTCCGGACGGCCGAAACGATGGCTGATACCAGGCAACTCATCCATGATCTCGGTTCCTATTTTCATGTTCAGGATAAGGCCGATTCGTTATGTGCAAAAATGGACAGGGGAATGAAAAAGGTTGCTGAAGAACGTGCCCGTTATAGCGATCATCCTAAAGTTATGGTTATACACTTTGGACGTGCACATAATGTTTATTTCCCATTCGGACCCAAAGGAACGGTTGAATTTATGCTGGAACAGGCCGGAGGGGTTAATGCTATCAGTTCGGAGAAATTCAGGTTATTAAGTCCTGAGGTCCTGGCGGAAGATCAGCCCCAGGTTATTCTGGCTACCAGTTATGGTGTTCACCGGTTAGGTGGGTTAGATAAATTTGAGAAAATTCCCGGAATTTCATTAACACCAGCCGCGAAAAACAAAAAAATCTACAGCATTGACGAGCATGATTTATTATATCTGGGTCCCCGCACACCGGAAAATATTTTAAAAATCATGAAATTGATACATCAATAATTTCCACCTGATGAAATTTTTTAATCGATCCTTTCTGTTTTATTATCTTTTTTTCTTTGTAGTATTGCTGATTACTATAATTGTTGCTGTTCGAACCGGAGCCGTTCCAATTTCGTATCATGATATATTTAAATTTGTTTTTGAACCTGGAAATCATGGTACGAATCAATTGAAAAGAGGAGTGTTTTTACAGATTCGGTTGCCGCGGGTATTATTATGCATTGTCGTGGGGGCGTCATTGTCGGTATCCGGTGCATTAATGCAGGCCTTGTTTCGAAATCCCATCGTTGCTCCCGGATTGATTGGTACTTCAGCCGGGGCGGCATTAGGAGCAGCACTGGTCTTTGTGCTTGGTTCTGCCTTTCCCATTATTCGCACAGGTGCGTTTGGTTCTTTTATGTTACCTTTTTCTGCCTTTGTAGGGGCTTTTCTGGCGACTTTTATCGTTTATAAGGTTTCGTCCACGAAGGGGAAAACAGCAGTCGCCATTATGCTGTTAGTGGGTATTGCTATGAATGCATTGTGTTTAAGCGGCACCGGTTTTCTATCGTACATTGCAAGGGATCCGCAGGCTCGTTCCATAACCTTCTGGAGTTTGGGGACCTTTTCCGGAGCAGACTGGAAGTCGTTTTATATCGTTGGTATTTGTACACTGTTATGTATTTTAATTTCACTTCGGTATTCAAAAGAGCTAAATGCATTATTGCTTGGCGAAGGTGACGCCTCACATTTGGGAGTAAATCCAGATCAGCTCATTCTTAAAATAATGCTTATCAATACGTTAATGGTTGCTGTGGCAACATCGTTCGTTGGGGTAATAGGATTTGTAGGCCTTATTGTGCCGCACGTTCTTAGAATTATTAAGAGCTCTGATAATTATTTTTTGATTATAGGTTCGGCTCTTTTAGGAGCTATTGTGATGAATGTGGCCGATATCGTTTCCAGAATTATTATTGCTCCTGGTGAATTACCGATAGGCATCATCACTTCCTTTGTAGGTGCCCCGATATTTATGTGGATGTTGTTTCATCAGAAGAGAAAAAGTTCCGGTGGAGGCTTTTATGCTTGATGCCAAAAATATTTCTGTCAGCTATGGAAGCAAAAAAGTTCTGAACCATGTTTCTGCTCAATTTGAACCAGGTAAAGTTTCTGTCATTATAGGTCCTAATGGGTCCGGAAAAACAACGTTTCTGAAAACAATCAGTGGAGAAATAGCACCAGATTTTGGAACCGTACAATACGGGAATATCACCCTGCAAAAAGATAATAGTTCAGTTATTGCCAGGATTCGATCTGTACTGGCCCAACAATCGGAATTGTCGTTTCCCTTGACGGTTCGCGAGGTGATAATGATGGGACGTTATCCTCATTTTCCATTCAAACCGACTCCGTATGATGAGGATATCTGTCGACAATCAATTGAAATGCTCGATTTACAGGATTTTGCTGAACGAAATTATTTAACACTGTCGGGAGGGGAACAACAAAGAGTACATTTTGCCAGGGTACTTTCTCAAATATGGGAAAAACCGGGAGAAAACGGGCGTTATTTATTATTAGATGAGCCCATAGCATCATTGGATTTGAATTATCAACATGAGTTTTTAAAAAAAGCCAGACAATTGGCTCGGGAAGGTACGGTGGTTGTTGCCGTACTACACGACATCAACTTGACCGCCCAGTATGCCGATTATGTTTATCTATTGAAAGATGGGGTTATAATAGATAAAGGGGAACCAAAAAGAGTCATAACAACTGAAAACCTGTTCAGATTATATAATATTCATTGTAAAGTTCTCCAAAATGATGAGCAGTCCTTTCCTTATTACATTGTGGTATAATAAGATACTTTAAATAAATCATGCCATTTTTATGTTCAGGGGATTGGGAATTCCACATTGTCACTCCTTCGAATGATCTGTTTGCTGCAAAAATTAACGATCAAATCACCACACTTAAAAAAATACCATTAGTGGTTTTTACCTGGATACAAAGACAAAGTATCTGATAAATATTACAAGCTTGCAGGCCTATGTCGGGAAAAAGAAATATGAAATCAATAAAGAGGATTTAATAGATTCTCAATTAGATTATTATGCGAAGATATCTGTTTTAAAGAAGTTGTTTGCCCTCAACTTCACTCCAAACAGCCGATCCTTTTTTTAAAAACTTAAGAATTTTTTTCTTGCACCCAATATGGCATTGGGATTTAATGACTGGTTTACTGAGAATATCGGTATGGATTATGGTATTAAACCTGTTTTTTATAATACATCTTCTTTTAGAATTGGAACGCCGTACGTAGCTGCCCTTACCATATCTCCCAGTAATTTATACCAGGCTACATTTAATGCATTGTTTCCATCTCAAACAAGTTTTGAGTTTCAGTCATCGCACTTTGGCAACGAATATTTTTATAATGATTATGGTTTTGCCTACGACGAGGGGAAAGCAAGTCTGTATTTACCCTTCCATTTGTTGAGACATCCCCTCAATATTCGGTTTCAGGGTGATGGAAAGCGCATAGCATCAAAATATGTATAAAGCTATGGCAATGGCCTGAATGCAAACTGGAATCGAATAACATTATCCTCTAATTACAATATCAACTCCAGCGGGGGAAGTACTATAAACGCCAATGTTTATCTGTCGTTAGTTAATGCCAGAAGGTTGGATTTAAGGATGCCTTTATTTGACTTAAACCAGAACAATTGTGGCTGAATGATGATTTCTACTTTAAGATTCAGATAGGAGTGCATTCAACCAAAAAAGCGGCGGGTTATTTTCAACGGAAATTAAAGTCAAGATACGGTTATAAAACTTCTCTCATTTATGATCAATTAAATAAGATTTATCGTTTATTGATACCTGATAATATCTTCTGACAGAAAGCTCAAAGAGTTCGTGCTCAATTAAAGACCCATCATGAGTTTACTGAAATAACGGTAATAATGATAAAAAAGAATAATAGTAAATAGCGGCTGCTGGATATCAGGAATACGATCTCATTCCCTCAAAAATAAATCATCCCGATTAAAAATCTCCATACAAAATTATTATTCGATATGAATAACCGGGATAAGATTCAATAGCTATCCATCATATTTCAACATCCTAATCACTATGGAAAGTGTGAATAGGATATCAACCATTCTGCAAACCATGATATGTTTATAAATTTCTAAAAAAAAGATAAGTATTTATACTTATATATAATTCGCGTGTAACTGCTATTCTCAAGAAATAATCATTAAACTATTAAAATATGGAAATATTCTGGTAGCAATATAAAAATTGTATACCTAATAATAATAAATATATAACAGTATATAATTTCGAGAAAATTCCTCTTTCTGAAAACAATACGTAAAAACCGGTATAAAATATTAGCGAAAGTGTTTTTTTTTAAATAAAAATATATTAAAATAAGTACAAGTACTTAGGTAGAAAATCATATATAATTCTGTAATACCGATACTAAGTACGCATGAAATATTCATAACAACATAATTGCTTCTGTTGGCTAATGAAGAGGGTTTTGGTAATATTGTTTCTAAGCTTGTTTTGCACGAGTATTCTTAAAGCTCAATTGCATGGGACGACTGTATCAATGTCCGTAACTATAACAATTATACGAGGCAATTCCGTTGATAACGCCCAAAGCTTGAATCTAAACACATTAACAACAAGCGCAAGTACGGCTGATATTTCTTCCTACAATCCCAATGCAGGCAAATTTAAGATAGTTGCCCAGCCTGGCTCATCGGTACTCGTAAATGTTCCCGGGCAAATCGAGCTTCATGATATGAACGGAAATGTCTTAAAAGTAAGAACTAATACACCGATTTATAATTCTCAAAAAAATCAGAAAGCTGCAGTCCGTTTTTGTAATAATGAAGGTGGTGAAGCCAGAGTGTCACAATCCGGTTCATTATATGTTTGGATGGGAGGAAAAATGTTGAATAAACGTCCGATTCCTGGTAAATATAAAGGAACTTATACTACAACAATAGAATATAATTAGTTCAGTTAAAAAAATGACAAGGCTCTAATCGGGGGATGGAGCCTTGTTTACTTATTTATACGATTCATTAGGACTTATATCTCAAATATTTTATATTACTTTCAAAGTATTTCTAATTGGGTAAGAAATAATCTACACTAAATACTCTGCTAATTTTGTATTATAAAAATGCAAAATTCGTAGAAGTAATTAGTTTACATGAGTAGCCTGTAAAGTATATTCGTGTAAAAGACTTGGATATTTGGGTTTGAATCGTAAAACAACCATTATATTATTAGCGATTCTTTTGACTGTGGTATGTCTGTTATCTTCTGCAGAAAAAGGATTTTCTCAAACTGTTGATCCGGCAACAGGGGGAGAAGCTATTTCTGCAGACAACACCAATTCTACTTTTACAAGCTTATCAGGTCCTGTAATTACAGAAAACTATGCGGGTCAGCTGGCGTTAAACGGAACCATAATATTTGATGCTCCATCGGGATTTGACTGGGACACAACCGGAACAACACCTGCCGTAACAATTAGTAATGCTTCTGGTGGAGGCGGGTATTTTAATACCGGTTTAACAATGCAGTTTGTCAGCCGGACAAAGAGACAAATTACTTTTCAGGTAACAGCATCAAGTTACGTTTCCAGTTTTTTTAACGGTATTTTCAATACACCTGGTGTAGCCACTTTCAGTAATTTCAGGATTCGGCCAAATAGCGGAATGATACCAAATAGTGGTATTATTACAAATAGTGGAACTACGGCTCCAGGTGGAGCAGGGGCTGTGAGTTATGGTCAGATTTCGATGGTTAACGGAGCGGCAAGTAAAGTGACTTTCGGTCAACAACCCGGCAATACAACCGTTAAGAAAGTCATTACACCGGCTGTTACGGCATATTTAGAGGATCAATTTGGAAATCGGGTACCGACTGCAAATGTAACCGTCAGTATTACAAAATCAAGTGGTACTGGATCGTTAAGTGGAACATTATCGAAACAAACTGACGCAACCGGTGCTGTTTCGTTTAGTAATTTGAGTATTAACAAAACTGGTTCAAAAGCATTAATGATTAGCAGTTCAGGATTGACATCAAGTACCAGCAATTCATTCAGTATTTTACCTGCCGGACAATTAACGGGTTTTCTGGTACAGAGTACATCCGGTGGAACGATTGCGTCACCCCAAACAGCCGGACAACCATTTTCAATTAAAATTACTGCTGTAGATGGCAATAATAACGTAATAACAAGTTTTAACGGGACCGTGGATATTACTTCTTCCGGTCATATAAGTTCAGGTGGGGGAACGAGCGCTAATTTTGTGAACGGTGTACTGACTTCCCATAGCATTACCATAACCAATACAGGTTCGTTTACTATTACTGTTATAGAAACAGGAGGGACGGCATTGGGAATAAGCAATAGTTTTAACGTTCAGGCCGGAACTCCTGATTTGTCTAAGAGTACCATTACCGCAAACCCTGTTGTGATTTTAAATGACGGAAGCAGTACATCTACACTAACTGTTCAGTTGAAGGATTCATTTGGTAATAATTTGACAAGCGGGGGGCATACGGTTCAATTAGCAACAAATGCCAGTGCTTTAAGCGGGGTTACAGATAATGGAAACGGTACCTATACCGCTACATTGAATTCAACAACAGCACCCGTTACTATTGCGACTATTTCCGGGACTTTAGATGGAAATGCTTTGACCGATAAAGCCCAGGTCATTATCGCCCAATTTTATACCTGGACAAGCAGTAGCAATCGGTTTTTTGCAACCCAGACACAATTGTGGAATAATGCGAGTAACTGGAACGGGGGAACGATTCCCACCGCCAACCAGGTCGCATTTATTCCAAGTTCTCCGGCCAATAATTCTACAACGTTTCCTGTAATTGAACAAAACACTAATGTTCTGGCAATTGTAATTCAGTCGGGGGCAAGTGTAACGATAAATTCAGGGAATACCCTAACTGTTGGACAAAGTATCAGTGGCAGCGGAAGTGTGTTTGCCGATTATGCTGCCATAAATATTGGTGGAGACGTTACGTTATCCGATTTATACGGCGGTACGTCGAATATTTTATTAAATGGAACGGCACTTCAAAAGATAACAGGATCTTTATTTGGTGGAACAATAACTGTTAACAATTCGGGAAGTGGAGTTGAGTCGTCGGGTTATATCAATTCGGTTGATACTTTAAATATTAGTAATGGTACTTTGAAGCTCGATTCAGGTTCATTACTAAACGCTTTTGGTGATATAAAGGGAACAGCGGGAGATTCACTGATTGCTGATAATGCAACTGTTAAAATCGGTGGTAATTATGATGTTCAACATACCAATTTTTCAACATCAACGATAATATTTAATGGTACAAAAGCGCAAAGCTTCAATAATGTAAACCAATTTAAAAACCTGGAAATAAATAATACTAATAATGTTTCTGCACCGGGAAATGTTACGGTAAGTGATTCCTTGCGATTAACGAAAGGAGCCTTAATCATTCCGTCCGGGGCTAATCTTATAGCGAATACAAAAGATATTTCGTCAGGGATATTGAAATTTAATCGGGTATTAGCTGATTCAGGTTGGGTGTTGTTATCTTCCCCCGTAACTACCAGTTACGGAAGCTTATTTGGAAGTAAAATTGTGACGCAGGGATATACCGGTTCAACCTATCCGTCGAAACAACCCAATGTGATGACGTATGACGAAACTTATACCGGAACAGATAACCAACGATATCGAATCCCGGCTGACAGCAGCTCGATAATTTCGGCAGGTAAAGGTATGTTCGTTTATGTATTTGGTAATGTTTCCAATGATGCGAATTATACAATTCCAACACCGGATACGCTGACGGCTTCCGGAGAAGAACATGAGGGGACGGGCAGTACGTTTAATTTTAATGTGACGTATACGGCGGCTGCCGATACAGGATGGAATTTGGTAGGTAATCCGTTTGGAGCAACCATCGATTGGGATAATACTGCGGCATGGACCAAAACAAACATGAGTAATTCCATTTATGTATGGAATCAACAGGCTAACAGTGGAAATGGAGCATACCTGGTATGGAACGGAGTCACGGGATCGCTTGGAAACGGTCTGGTTGCACCATTTCAGGGCTTTTGGGTCAAAGCCGATACAACAAGTCCGGTTTTGAAAGTCAATACATCCGCCAAGACAATCAGCGGAGTTTTTTATAGGGCAAGTGCCAGGATTCCGGAAATTACTTTTCAATTGGAAGACGATACTACCTCTGGTAAACCCTTATTGTCGACAAAATCATATTTGATGTTTTCTCAGAATGGAAAAACAGGTAAAGATGCCTGGGATGCTTATGAACTTTCTCCATTGACACTGACGTATCTTTCTTTATACACAACATTCAGCGACGGTACGAAACTTGCAATTAACAGTTTGCCTTCTGATTTGACAAAAGAACTTGACCTGCCGGTTGGATTTGACGGATACGAAAATGGTGTTCCTATCTCAGGAAACTTTATGTTAACCTGGCCTCAATTTAATAACATACCGGATAACTGGACAGTACAGTTGGTGGATAATAAAACAGGAAAAGTCGTAGATATGAAAACGGCCCGGCAATATGGTTTTTCTGTTGATGCTATCAAAGGCAAAATTGCTTCCAATACCTATAATCAGCAAAACAGGCCGATGATAGCCAAAGCGAATAATTCGAACGTAAGATTTACACTAAAGATTAATCCCGGCAATACTCAGTCTACGAATCCGCAGTTGCCAGGTAAATATGAGTTATTTCAAAATTACCCGAATCCGTTTAATCCTTCGACCACAATTAAATTCGGTATACCGAAGAACGGAAAAGTCCGGATTGTTATCTATAATATCTTAGGACAAAAAGTGGCTACTTTGGCAAATAAAGTTTTCCAGGCCGGTTATCATGAAATAGTCTGGAATGCCAGGGATGTTGCAAGTGGTCTGTATTTCTTCCGGTTTGACGCGGGGGGCAAGGTAATGACAAAGAAAATGATATATTTGAAGTAGTAATAAAGGCAGTGACTAAGTTACAAATAATGTATAGCAGAAATTATAAATTACCTTTTTTAATATTAGCATTGATTCTGGCTGGAAACGGCATCGTTTGGGGCCAGTCCACAAAAGTGGTGTATTCCTCCATTAATATTTCGGTAAATGTGATGAATAATATCACTGTTGGAGAATCCCGAAATATACAATTAACGATTAACGGAGATAATCAGGACGAAGTCAATATTGATCCCAGTAAAGATCCTCATGCAGGGATGTTTTCAGCAGCGGGCTTTGGTAATGCTTCCCTGAGAATTTCATATCCTAAAAAAGTTGTCTTAAGAAATTCAAAAACGGGACAAACTATCCTTTTTACACTAAAAATAGCAGGTAACGATGAGGATGATCAAGGCAATTCAAAAATATTACAGAATAATCCGGTAAATGTAACCTTCAGTTCCAAAGGAAAATATTTTTTTTGGGTTGGGGGCAGTGCGAGTATAAAAAATGCACCGGAAGGCAGTTATACCGGCGATATAGATATGAATGTCGATTATAATTAACAAATACTGAATATGATCAACTAAATGAATTCAATGATAGTTAAGTTCATATAATTATAATTCTGAAAATTTAAAAAGGTGAAAATTCCAAACATTTAGGGTGACTAATAAAGGTAATCTGGAAAATTCAATGATGGATGTGATTGATGTAATAGAACATTCGAAACGAATAGTGTGGAACACATTTGTGTTTATCATTCTGTTTGTATCCGTTGCAGAAGCTCAAACTGTTAATTATACGTCTAATGTTCCCCTTGCCGTTACAAAGGAAAGTGATTTGAGTTTTGGAACCGTATACCAAAATGAAGGGAATGTATCCGTTAATCCCGGGAATGTGGGAGTTGGAAAATTTCGTATTGATGGTCAAAAAAATCTTGATATTTCTGTTACGTTGACTATGCCATCATCGATTATCAATACTCATGATAGTAATTATTCGATTCCTTATACAGCACAGGCGGCTTTTGCAAATCAGGGACAGGATAATCAGCAACAGGCACAACCCTTTTCTTTACCAACCCAAACATTTAGAATTGAAGGAAGAAGTAATGGGCCGCCACAACCACCGCCGACTCCCCGGCATGGAACCTACTCGGCTCCGCAGGGGAGTGCCTGGATATATTTGTACGGTACCATTAATGTTCAGAATGTGATTACGGGCAGTTATACCGGGACTATTAATATCACGGTTACGTATAATTGATTTGGACGACAGACTTCAGACGATAGGCAGAGAGCAAAGGGCACAGCGTCTATTCTTGCTCCAGGACTCTGGCTTGTAGAATAGTGAAATTAGATCCTTTCAACTTGGAACGAAATGGGAAAAATAAGCAGGAATAAGATATTCACTAAATATAAACTCGTTACTTTCCACCTTGATAAAGGGGGATTGGGGGTTGTTAGAAATTATATTTGATTATGATCCGGCATGTGTAATGAATTTAATTCGTCTGAAAAGGAACGACAATGAGGTTTGGAAGTTTTTGAGGACTAAAATGATAGATAATGTTAAAAAGTAGTATTAAAAAGGATGTAACTAATACCCGTAGCGGTTACGTGTTAGTACGTAATTTTAGGCATATATATACGTATTTATGGGGTTTTTTAACCAAAATCATTGTTTTTAATTATCTGTGGTATTATAATAGTTTCAAGTTAATCTTTAAGATTACGAATTGGGTAAGTAAGGCTTAGATAAACTTATGGGTAAGTGAGTTAAGCCTCCCTGTAATCATATAATTGGGTATATCAACTAAATTTAGAGAATCATGAAAAAGTTAGGATTTTTAATCGTACTGGCTATAGGTATGTTTTTAACTTATATGCCGGCTAATGCACAACAAACAAGTTCTGCTTCTGTAACTACAGACGTTCAGGCTGCACTTTCCATTACAAAATCACAAGATATTATATTCGGAACAATTGGTAACACCAGTGATCCGAAATTGGATCCGACAGGTCAATCTAATCAAGATGTAGGTAGTACAGCACAAGTTGGTGTTTTTGATATTTCAGGAGCTACAAGCGGGACGGTTTTCGTAAATTATAATTCAACTGTCACTCTTTCAGATGGTGCTACACCTACTGCTCATACAATAATTTTTCATCCGAATGTAACAGGTGACGCCAGTTCTTCTAATCAAAATGGTTCGGGTTCAAATCCAGTGACTAGTGGTAGTACGGTTACGTTAAGTTCGGCTTCGACTGGAGTATACACATTATGGGTAGGTGGTGAATTGGGTACTGTAGGAACTGGTATTTCAGGACAAGCAGCCGGTATTATACTGCAACTTTTAGTATCAATGTTTATTATCAATAACAAGTAACTAAAGATATTGAATATTAAAAGTCTCATCGTAAAATTTCTCGGTGAGACTTTTTTTTTATCAATTGTGGCGTGTAGTATTAGTGCATTTTTTTTAGTACACTTTGTAACAAATGATATTATTCACATTACGTTAGGTCATAATGGCTAAATCAATTAAAGTCAGCATCTTTGTGTTGGGGGTTTTTCTGTTTAGAGGGCAATGGCTTTATGCCCAGGTGACTATCGTACCACCAAATTTATTTATTTCGGAAAACGCCCATTTTGCCTCGTTACAAATAAAAAATGCGTCTCCACAGCCACAGGAAGTATCGTTAAATTTTAAATTCGGTTTTCCGGTTACTGATTCATTGGGTAATATGCAGATGGATTATACCAACACAGAATTGGCTAAAAAGTATTCTATTGCCCCCTGGCTTCATGCGTTTCCAAAAAGTTTCACTCTCCGTCCCAATGCCAGCCAGGTAGTCAGGATTTTGGTTAGATCACCTCAAAACTTGAAGACTGGTTTGTACTGGACCCGCATTCAAATAGTATCCTCAGCGCAGGCACCACCTGTGGGAAAGCAGAATAATAATGGGGTTTCCACACAGATTTCTTTTCGTTTTAACCAGGTGACTTCCGCCTTTCTTGAAGTCGGTGAACCTACGACAAATGTAAATATAGAGTCATTTAATTATCGAAAGACCAAGTCGGGTCTAGAAGCCTTTATTAAAGCCCGGCGAACAGGAGAGGCTCCTTTTTTGGGAACGATTGCTTTAGATTTGTATAAATCAGGAGATATCCCATCCGGTTAAAAGTACCTATATTTTAACTTCCCTTTATTTTGTATCAGACTTTCCAGCTCAGAATGGAAAATTTGGATGGATTAACTCCGGGTAAATACAAAGCTAAAGTAACTTTTACTGCCAGAAGAAATGACATTGATTCAAAATATTTGCCCACAATGACACCGGTTTCAAAAGAATTCAATGTCACCCTTAAATGATTCCATTACTCCATGTCGAATACCCGGATATTTCTGATTATTTGTTTTCTTGGGTTGTATTTATTTGGGATTCATGGAAATACAGAAGCTAAAAATTATAAGAAGTTATCCGATGATCAACCGGAAGAAGTAGGATTAGTATTCCGGTATAAAGGGGGGATTAATAATGTGGTTGTTACCGCTTATTACTGGAATGATCACTTTTATTTACCTGTCAATAGCTTATTCTCCATCCTAAGCATTAATCATAAATTTGATACAAAGACCAAAAAAGTTTACGGTTATTACCTGAAAAAAAATAACGGGTATGTCATCGATTTTTCAAAAAAAACTATAACTATTGGTAAAGAGGCCTATCCCTTAAAAAAAACGGATTTTATCATAGGCAAGCTGGATTATTATCTATTACCGAAAGTTTTTGCCCAGGTCTTTAATCTAAAATTCTCGGTTGATTTCAGCCAGTTAAGTATGAGTCTGAAAACACCGGACGTTATGCCGGTAGTTACGTTGTATGAGCAGCAGCAAAAAAGGGCTAATATTGCTTCTCATTCCCTTTACCGTCCAGATTATGATATACTTTACCCCAGAAAGAGACATATTCTGGATGGCGGATTCTTAGATTATAACGGGAATATCAATATCAGTCAGACCGGGAAGGTATATGGATATAATTTGGATGGTGGTGCCGAAGTTTTGGGAGGAGATATCCAGGGTAATTTAAACGGTAGTTACAGCAATGGAGCCTCTTATTTAGACGCTAATAATATTCGCTGGCGTTATGGTATCATGAACAATCCATATTTGTCTAAGATAAGCTTGGGTCAGCTCAATTCAGACGGACTGTTTCAAACTAATTATACCGGGGTAAAGATCACCAATCAACCTATCAATTTTCGGTATTCCTACGTTAACTATGCTTACCGGGGCAAGGCGGAACCCGGTTCAGATGTGGAACTATACATTAACGGGCAATTACTGGGTTTTAAAAAAGCCGATAACCTGGGGAATTATAGCTTTCAAATTCCTTTGGTATATGGAAATTCATTGATATCCATCAAAATATTTGGACCATATGGAACCATACAAAACATAGAAAAACGATTTCAAATACCTTATACCTATCTCAAACCAGGCGAATTCAATTATTTCATCGATGCGGGAAAGTTACAAAATCCGTTGGTCAATGAGTTGAGAAAGGATTATATGGCTCAATCCGGTTTCATTTACGGAATTAATAACTGGCTGACTGATAAAGTTGGAATAGATTATGTGAATTCATCTCAAAATAATCGTCCGGTCTTTTATAATTCCTTATCGGCACGCATTAACAAAGAATATCTTATGAGCGTCGATCTCGCCCCTCAAAATTTTTATCGTTTAAATCTTGGCGTCTCCTATCCGTCCTTAGCCAGCTGGCAGATTAGTTTGGGGCATTATACCGCCAATACACTTTATAATTCAGGGAATACCAGCACCAATTTTTCATTAAATTCATATGTACCCATTCATATTGGTAATTTTCCCTTAAGCTGGCAATTAGGGGCGAGTGGAAACATGTTTAATCAATACAAGTCGCTCAATTATAACACTTCTGTGATAATGCAGATATTGGGTTCTTCCCTGCAGCTGGGTTATAATGACAGGAGTATCTACGTGAAAAATGGGTCCAATGCGAATGAATCGTACTTAAATACGACACTTACCTATACGTTCTATTCGCACTTAAAATTAATTCGTGGGTTAACGATTCGAACACAATTATTAAATCAAATAAATCCCTGGAACATTGGGACACTGGATATCCAGGCCATTAAAACAGTACATGAAAATTTCCAGTTTAATTTTGATTTTGGCAGAAATTATCAGGTTAAATACTCTTATCTAAGTGTTGGATTGCAAATAAACCTGGACAAAGTTCAATCTTCCACTACGTATCAAAATGCGGGAGGACAGGCCTATTTTGGCGAGAATGTTCGTGGATCGATTGGATATGATAGTGATAATAAGGACTTTGCTTTTACAAATCGCCATGAGGTTGGGGCCTCCGCGGCATCGGTTCGGTATTATGTTGATTCAAATGATAACGGCCAATATGATCAGGGAGAAAAGGTACTCAAAGACAATGTGATGCGCCTATGGCGCTCAACAAGTAATTACCAGGATAAAAAGGGGATAGTACATTACTTCGATTTACAGCCCTATAACAAATACAATGCAACAATTGACACTAATTTAATTTCCAACCCGGTACTCTTTCCCGGCGTGAGTAGATTCGCATTTGAAACGGGAGCTAATTACTTCAAAACCATTAATATACCTTTTTACCCGACGGGGGTAATCAGTGGAATGGTATCCCAAAAAACAGATACTTCTAATCAAGCTATTGCCGGGATGCAAGTACACATATACTCCACTTCGGGCAAATTCAATAAAATACTGCAGACATTTAATGATGGCAGTTTTTATTCCATGGGGGTTCCCATTGGTCAATACATTGCGGAAGTCGATTCATCACAATTATCGTTCTTAAATGCCAAATCAATTCCGGATACGATTCACTTCCGGGTAAAAGCTTTGCCCAATGGCGATTTTATTGATAGCCTTAATTTTGTATTGGAACCCAAAGATTATGAACCGGACACGAATAAGACTAAACCAGACACGACTTTAGAGATAAAACAGCAGGCTAATTTATCGGAGCCGGCAAAATCGTCAAAATCGGATTTAAAAAAACTGGATGGAGAGATTAAATACTATGCAGAACTCAAAAAGTTTAAAAAGTTTGATGAATGCGCAAAAGAACTTTTAAGTCTTAAACAAAAAAAGAATTACAATCTTTTTATAGCCTATAACAAAGTAAATGATTCTTTTGGGATTTTTACGGATGGTGTTAAAGAAAAGGATAAAGCGGATTTAACAAAAAAAAGATTTATTTCGGATGGTTTCAAAGAAACAGAACTCGTTCCAAAGAAAAAACCCTATCTGCAAAAATTAAAATATGCTATTCAACTGGGCGCCTTCTCTGATAAAAAATCTGCCATTCATTATTCTGAAGAAGTCCGGAAACTGATTGCTCTCAAAATTCTTACTGTATATGATCACCATTTTAAAATGTTTAAGGTTATAGTAGAACCTGTAGATAGCATTAAAGTTGCTTTCTCTTTAAAACAAAAGTTATGCTGCTCGGTTTTACGTCAAAATGCTTTTATAACTCCATACCCGGTCATTAATCGAACTTCCCCCTATGAACATGCGTATTATGTTCAATTAGGCGCATTTTCGAATAAAGGTTCGGCAACCGTTTTCGCAAAAAATGCGGAACATAAGATCCATTTGGAAACAGATGTCAGAGCAGTAGGGAATAAGGATATTTTTAAAGTAATTACGCTTCCTTTGGATCAATTTCAGGATGCTATGGATTTAAAAAATCAGATATCCTCAATACCTAAATATAAAAACGCTTTTATCATAACCGATTCCACCCATTTAAGCGATTATGATCATGTAAAATATATTATTCAGTTGGCAGCGTTCAGAAATCATCGGTCATCAATTCAATATACCGAGAATGCCAGGAAGAAATATGGTTTGAATATCAGAGACTTTTTAAAAGGCGAAACCAATTTGTATACGGTACAGGTCGGTCCTATTACAGGATGGAAGCAGGCAAGATGTATTCAGAAAAATTTTCTTAAATCCAAGCCATTCAGCGATGCTATGTTGCTGTTGGCTAAGCATTCTGATTTAGAAATGATTAGCCAAAAAAATATTCCTGGTTTAGGAGATTTACAGCAATAGACAGGTTTGAAGGTTTACCTCTGTTGGGAGAATCCGTGGCAAGCTAAGAATGACAGTCGTTTAGGGGTGTTGTCGCCATTCATAAACACCAATCAGGCTTTTGTCCGTCACTACCATTCTGTTGTCATGCCCGACCCCGCTCGGGTATCCAACAAAGTGATGAGCCGGTTATGTATGTCGTGAAATGAATGTTAACTCTATATGTTGTTATCTTTATTCCCGTTTCTGAAAATTATCTTGTACTTTAATTTCCAGTTCAAGCAATTAAAAAAACATTAAATCAGGATATACCTCATGAAGGGTATCGTACTTGCCGGAGGAACCGGTTCACGTTTATATCCATTGACGAAAGTTACTAATAAGCATTTATTGCCGATTGGTGAAAAACCGATGATTTATTATCCGATTGAAAAAATGCTTGAAGCCGGGATTAAAGAGATTCTTATAGTTACGGGCACAGAGCATATGGGGGATGTCGTGAGTTTATTGGGCTCCGGAAAGGATTTTGATTGTCATTTTACCTATAAGGTTCAGGATGAAGCAGGGGGAATCGCCCAGGCATTAGGATTGGCTGAAAATTTTGTTGGAAATGACAGTATGATGGTCATATTGGGGGATAATATTTTCAGTTCATCCTTAAAAATCATAAGTAATTCGTTTTCAGGTAAAGGAGCGCAAATTTTAATTAAGGAAGTCCCGGATCCCACACGTTATGGAGTCCCGGAGTTAAAAGGAAAGCATATTGTTGGCATTCAAGAAAAACCGTCACATCCGAAATCTGATTATTGTGTGACGGGAATCTACTTTTATGATAACGAGGTATTTAATGTTATCCGTGATTTAAAACCTTCAGGTCGGGGTGAACTGGAAATAACAGATGTAAACAATTTCTATATCAATCAGGGGACAATGACGTATTCGGTTCTCGATGGCTGGTGGACCGATGCCGGGACGCATGAATCCTATCGTATCGCCAATGAACTCGTTAACCGGCATATATTGGAAAGATGAACCGCAGAAACACAAAATTTTTCATTTTAGGGGCTGGTGGACAACTTGGTACCGAATGGACTCGCTTTCTGAATAAAAAAGGATTTCCTTTTGAATCTTTCACTTCAAAGGAACTTGATATCACTGATTTAAAAGCCCTCAGGCAGAAATTAATTGCTTCAAAACCGGATGTTATAATTAATTGTGCCGCTTATACCAAAGTCGATCAGGCAGAAGATGAACCCGAAAAGGCTTATAAAATAAATGCAGAAGCTATTCGGGGGCTTGCAGAAGCAGCTTCTCAGACCGGGACCTTACTCGTACATTATTCGACAGACTATGTATTCCCAGGCCGCCAGGAGGATCGCAGGAAACAGCCCGATGGTTATTCCGAAGAATTCCCGGCCGAACCTGTAAATAGGTATGGGCAGACCAAGTGGCAGGGTGAACAATTTATCCGGGGAATATGTGCCCAACATCTTATTTTGCGTGTAGCATGGCTATGCGGGGCATCTGGCAGCAATTTTATTAAGACAATGATTCGTTTGTGCAAAGACAGGAACGAAATAAATGTTGTAAATGATCAATGGGGGAGTCCGACGTTTACATCAAATGTTGTTGAGAATACGCTAGCACTTATTGAAAATAAATGCAGTGGTACTTATCACATAACTTCAAAGGGACTCATAACCTGGTACGATTTAACCTGTGAAATTGTCAAACTTATGAAGTACCCGACTCGGGTTAATCCCATTTCATCGGAAGAGTATCCTACTAAAGCAGTGCGTCCATATTTTTCAAAGCTGAATACATTGAAATTATCTAAGGTTCATGGAAGCAAACTGATTGACTGGAAAGATGGATTGAAAGCGCTCCTTGATGAGCTTAAAAAGAATAATGCGTGAAATGGTTATACTTTTTCCAGGATTTTAATAGTTGTTAAACCACATTATATCCGGTACTTACCAAATTGGCGTGGAAATTACTGTGGCTAAATGATTATCTTACGTCACTTTTTATATAAGGTAATTGAATGAACTTATTATCATGGAATTTTTACCAACCGATATACCCGATATTATTTTGATTAAACCCAAGGTTTATGGAGATTCCCGCGGCTTTTTTATGGAAACCTACCGCGAACAATTATTCCGTGATAATGGTATTAAGATCTCATTTGTCCAGGACAATCTTTCTAAATCAAGAAAGAATACAATTCGGGGCTTACATTACCAGATAAATAATCCACAGGCAAAGCTGGTGATGGTAACACAGGGCGAAGTTTTAGATGTAGCGGTCGATATTCGAAAAAAATCTCCGACTTTTGGTAAGTATGTGGCTTTTCGGTTGTCTTCAGAGAATAAATTGATGGTTTATATTCCGGAAGGATTCGCCCATGGATTTCAGGTTCTTTCGGATGAAACACTTTTTCAGTATAAATGCAGTAGTTATTATTCGCCGGAAGGAGAACGAGGAATTGCCTGGAATGATCCAGAGATTAATGTTCCCTGGATTACTTGTGACCCGATTATTTCCGAAAAAGATCAAAAGAATCCTCTGTTGTCGGAAGTTGATGAAAAAGATTTGCCAAGTTATTCATTAAAAACAATTATATGAAACTCATAGTCACAGGAGGGGCTGGTTTTATCGGTTCGAACCTGATCCTTTTTTTATTAGATAAATACCCTGATTACCAGATACTAAATATTGATAAACTGACCTACGCTTCAAATCTGCGTTATTTAGACAGGGTTAAGGATAAAAATGGTTACACTTTTTCAAAGACCGATATTGTAGACCGAAATGCGGTGCGGCAGGTAATCCGGCGGTTTCGTCCGGATGCCGTAATTCATCTCGCAGCTGAATCTCATGTGGATAATTCTATAAAAGGCCCGGAGCCGTTTATTCAATCCAATGTTGTCGGAACTTTCAATATGATTGAAGAATGCCGTCAGATTTGGCAGGAAGATGCCGAATCATTCCTTAAGAATCGTTTTCATCATGTTTCCACCGATGAAGTTTATGGCAGCCTGGGTGCAACCGGATATTTCACCGAAGAAACTCCCTACGCTCCTAATTCACCCTATTCTGCTTCGAAAGCCGGCAGCGACATGATCGTAAGATCCTATTTTCACACCTACAATATGAATGTCGTAACCACCAACTGTTCAAATAATTTCGGTCCTCATCAACATGATGAAAAGTTGATTCCCACCGTTATTCGTACAGCTCTGAATAAAGAGCCTGTCCCGGTTTATGGAAAAGGAGAGAATATTCGTGACTGGTTATATGTTATTGATCACTGCCTGGCTATTGATAATGTTTTTCACAATGGCAAAGCCGGGGAAACCTATAACGTTGGTGGCCATAATGAATGGAAAAACATAGAACTGGTTCATAAAATTTGCGATATACTAAATAAAGTAGTCGGCGAGGGCCCGGAAGGTGACTATAATAACCTTATAACTTTTGTAACGGATCGCCCGGGGCACGACAAACGCTATGCCATTGACGCTTCGAAAATTGAAAGTGAACTGGGCTGGAAGAATGATAAAGATTTTGATTCAAATCTGACGGCTACCATCCAGTGGTATGTGAAAAAATATACCCAGGACTAAATTCTATTTATAGAAATACCTGTGTGTGAAATTCTCCTTTTTCACCCATGGCATCTATGGATTTCGGCAAGATTACGAACGAATGCCCGATCATAACGTTGTCCGGGAGATATTATAGATTGGAATTTTGATTCTACAGCAGAAATTTGAATAGAAACCGGGCTTTCCCACAGTTCATTCAATAATTTTTCATAGGATATGTGCCAGAGTGGGAAACGACAGGAAAAACCTGCGATGCGAAATACATCCTCACGCCATTGGCGGATATCTTCAATCCATAAATCTCCAAAAATAAGTTCGGTTGGAGAACCGGAATGAAGGGACAATGCCGCCGTTATTCGCCTGATATATTCCTCGTTGTTACATTTTTCAGGTAAAGCCACAGGAAATAATTCTAGCGCCAGGTTATCTGCCTGGATTTGAATATCTGTTAATGAAATATTCTGGATTGGAACAATATTATTTTCTTCATTATAAGAGGTCAATAATATTGGATCGGCTTTGCCATTTTTCCTTAAAAAAGAAAGGGCAAGATAGGAATCCTTGCCGCCGCTCCAGAATAAAACCGGTCTCATGATGATTCCTTTTTCGTTGATTTGGGAATATGGTGTTTCGGTATAAAGATCGTTGATAAAGTTTTAATATTTTCAGTTGGCATTACGGGCATACTGTTATAAATTTTGCAAGGTTTTTTGTACCATTATAGGGTTACCTTAATGCCGCGTACATTGAAGAAATTATTTAAATATAAGGATTTATTTTGGCGAGCGATAAGAGGAAGCGACAATATTGGTTAATGAAATCGGAACCATACGCATTTGGTATTGACGATTTAATTGATTCAAAGAAACAGACGACTTTATGGGATGGTATTCGTAATTATGAAGCACGGAATACCATGCGAGATAAGATGCAAATGGGAGATGGAGTTTTTTTCTATCATTCAAATATCAAAGAGCCGGCGATAGTAGGCACAATGAATGTGTCTTCGGAACCCTATCCCGATCCAACACAATTTGATCCGGAGGCCAAATATTTTGATCCTAAAAGCCCGAAAGATAATCCCCGGTGGATCTTAGTGGATGTTACATTTACCCAGAAATTTGACAAGCCGGTAACGCGGGATTTTTTAAAAAAAAGCGGTGATTTTAAGGATATGGCATTATTTAAACGAATGAGATTATCTGTTCAACCCGTCACTGAAGAAGAGTGGCTTCGCATACACGAATTAGCTGGTGCTAAACCAAAGTAACAAACAGGATTTTAAAGTGGATATCAGTTCTACCATAACACATAAGCCAGACCGGTTATTTTTACGAACGAAAGGAATATTACCGGTCCAAAAATTGCGTATTCTCGCCGAACATAAGATTATTACGGCTCCCGATAAATACCCGCTGGAAGAGAGCCAGTTTCAGCCAAATTCTATTGATTTGCGATTAGGGGAAGTTGCTCACAGGGTGCGTTGCAGTTTCCTGCCGGAAAATGATATGGTCGAAACAAAAATGGAGCGCCTTAAGCAACATTCATTCTCTATTGTCGATGGTGCTGTGCTGGAGCCAAATTGTACCTACATCATTCCATTGCTGGAAGAGCTACACTTGCCGTTATCTTTGGGATCGGTTCAAAGAAATCTTTTTGATGAGTCGGAAAGCGGCAGCAACTTGCTCATATATTCCGATGAAAACCTGACCGCCAAAACCAATCCGAAAAGTTCGACAGGGCGTCTGGATATTTTTACAAGGGTTGTAACCGATTATTCCCGGCGTTTTGAAGAGATTTCTGCCGGTTATTCCGGTAAACTGTATCTTGAGGTGGTCCCGAAATCTTTTCCAATTCGTGTAAAAACGGGACAAAGATTGAATCAACTGAGGATTCGTCATGGTTTCTCGCGAATCACTGATGAGGACATCATCAGGAATCATTTGAGGGATCCTATTCTTTTCAATGAAAATGGGATTCCGTTGCCGATAGAAGATCTGAAATTGCAGGAAGGTTTGTTCATGAGTGTCAGTCTGAAGCCGGGTAAAAATCTGATTGTTGGCTATAAGGCAAAAAAACATCGCGAGTTAATCGACCTGGATAAAATAAACTATTACAACGTATCGGATTTTTGGGATCCCATTTATGCAGAACAGGATGATTCCATTATTCTGGAACCGGAAGCTTTTTATATTTTCGCATCCAAAGAACGTTGCAGAATCCCTGTAAACCTTGCAGCGGAGATGGTTCCATATGATACATCGTCCGGGGAACTCCGAACGCACTATGCGGGTTTTTTTGATAGCGGATTTGGTGGGACCATCGAAGATAAAGGAGCTCGGGCTGTGTTGGAGGTTCGTTCTCATGATGTACCTTTTTTGTTAGAAGACGGACAAACTTTTTTCAGAATGATATTTGAACCGAATACGGAAATTCCTGAATTTGTTTACGGCAATCAGATAAAAAGTAATTACCAGGGACAGGATCTGAAGCTCGGGAAGCATTTTAAATCAAAAATTTGATGAATGAGAGAAAAAACGGTAACAAAATGCGTTTGTCATGGCACGACTTTTCGTGAACTCAAAGAATATGCCTGTGAACAAAAATTGAATTGTGTCGATGATCTTGTAAAAAGAAAAAAATGTTGCTGTGGATGTGGAATGTGTTATCCTTATGTTCAAAAAGTGATGCAAACGGGTGAAACAATCTTTGCTCCAGGTGATATTTATTGAAGCATAATTTTGTCAATCTGATATGAATATCTTTTATGCCCCACCTCAACAAATTACAGATCAATCTATAGAATTAAGAGATCAGGAAGCGCATCATGCTTCTCATGTACTTCGATATAAAACGGGAGACGAAATTGTTGTTGTTGACGGTATTGGCAATCGTTATGAAGGAACCATAACGGAAATCACGAAAAAGAAAGTTGATATTTCCATCATAAAGAGAACCGTCATTGAAGAATACAACAGTACAGGCCGGCGTCTGGTTTTAGCACTCGGAATCATAAAAAACCGGCAGCGGCTAGAGTTTGCAGTAGAAAAAGCGGTTGAATTGGGTGCCAGCACCCTGGTGTTGTTTAACAGTCGGTATACCGAAAAAGCGAAGATAAGATTGGATCGCCTGGAGGGCATTGTTATTAGCGCTATGAAACAATCGATGCATGCCACACTTCCGGAATTGAGGTATGAAAAATCACTCAAAGATGTTTTAGAGTCTTATCAGGATCATCGGATTTTAATGGCCCACGAAAAAACGGGGGGGAAAGCCGGATTACCAGATATGGCAAAAAATGAAAACTATTTATTACTGGTGGGGCCTGAAGGTGGTTTTTCTGACAAAGAGGTGGACATGGTTAAACAACATCAGGGGGAAACAGTTTCATTAGGACGTTTTCGACTCCGGGCTGAAACAGCTGTTGTTGCTTTTTTATCCTTATTCCTGGATAAATAAAAAAGGCGATTTCAATAAGAAACCGCCTTTTTTGTAAATAACATATGCTATATCAATATTTATACTCGCGGTTCATCTTATCATGAGCTTCCGCAAATTTCTTCAGTTTCTGAACTTCCGGCCACATGTTCATCGCTTTTTTCAATGTAGAGTCGAAAACGTCGTTATAAACGGGATAGAAGTAAGAGGGACCCCAAATTTGTCGTGCCAAATCCGCTTTCATGAATCCTTCAACAATCCACGCTTCTTTATTGAATGTCCCATTCTTAACATAAAGAGTATCATGTCGAAATGAAGGAGTCTTCACCGTGTCACTTTCGATCATTCCTTTATGAAGCAGTTCCGTTCTCAAAGATTTGATTTGTGATGGAGTCCATTCAAAATCTTTTCTGAACATATCAAAATGTCCCAGGTATTTATTTTCAAGTTGATTCTTATGAGTCCTGTAATAATTCAGGACAAATTGTATACCGAGATTTTTACGACGCATAAAACCAAATACATAACTACTGGTCGTATCATTCTGTATAATGTGATCCGGCACTATGCCACCGCCACCATAAACCGTGCGTCCGGCATCAGTTTTGAATTTCAGGGAATCCGGTACATGATCAATAAATTCTTCAGCATCTGTTTTAGCGTTTTCGCTTCTGCGATATAAATCGAGTGCATATTGTTCCCGTCCATTTTTATATGGTTTCTGAATTTCACGTCCGGAAGGAGTATAATAGCGTGAAATAGTAACCCGGATAGCACTTGTATCAATTAAGCCATATTGCTGTTGCACAAGTCCTTTACCGAAGGAACGGCGTCCAACTACCAGGCCACGGTCGTGATCCTGAATAGAACCGGTTACGATTTCACTTGCAGAAGCCGAGCCTTCATTGATCATCACCATTAAGGGGATATCAATCAAGGATCCGTTGTATTGAGTGTAAAACACGTTATCGAAACGAGGGAAGCGGCTTTTCGTTGAAAGGATCTTCACACCTTTCGGGAAGAACTCGTTGGCCACCATAATCGCCTGATCCAGGAACCCACCCGGGTTATTTCTTAAATCAAGTATCAGGCGGGTCATTCCTTTTTTCTTAAGCGAATCAACCGCTTGCATGAATTCGTGATGAGTGGTCCGGGCAAACCGGTTAATTTTGATATAACCGGTTCTGCTGTCAAGCATATAATCGGTATCAATCGTTGTCAGAGGAATATCATCGCGCTTGATCTTGAAATGCAGCAGATTGGTATCATGCGGACGCTTAATTCCTACTTCAACAATAGAGCCTTTGGGGCCTCGCAACGTATTTAAAACCTGATCGTTGGTAAAACCAATGGCTGATTTTCCCTCGATAGTAACAATTCTGTCGCCTGCTTGTATGCCCAGTTTTTCACTTGGCCCGCCCGACAAAGGAGAGATGACGGTGATTGTATCGTTGATGATATCGAACTGAACACCGATACCCGAAAATTTTCCTTTGAACTCTTCACTGATTCGTTTGTTTTCTTCGGGATCAATATATATGGAGTGAGGATCCAAATGATAAAACATACCTCGAATGGCCGCTTCCGTCATTTTATCCATATTCGCTTTCGGGAATTTGTTCGAAACATAGACATAAGCCTTCTCGAAACTCATGATAGATTCCCGCAGATTATTAACCTGCAAGCCTTTGAAAGAAGTATCAATGGGTGTGCCTGCAACATCAAGAGTCGAATCTTTAAGGTTGGCTACGAGGTTACGTATACTGTCTTTATAAAGTTGGGTAATATTGACCGGATCCACATAGTTATCTAAAATCCGTTTCTGAACCTCAACATATTTTTCAAAATTTACCCGATCATTATCTTTGTGAACGAATACCGTATCTACTCCACTAACCCAAAGGGCAAGAAGTACTAATAAACTAATGACACCGGGCGCTAAAAAACGTTTAAAACTCATAATTCAGGTTTGTGTTCAAAGGGATTGTATTTATAGAAGGAATGATATACCTATCGATATGATTCAAAATATGAATTTATACTGTTTGATTTGAGATTCCAAAATAATGGGCTCTTAAAATCGACAGTAAAAAGACTCTAAGAATGTTCGACAAGTGACATTCTGAAATCATAATATAAACGTTCTGTCTATGAATAAATGTTTATATTTAGGTTAATGTTTTCTAGAGAATATACTGGCTGAGATCGCGATTCGTAATTATATCACCCAACTGCCTATCAACATATTCTTTATCTATGTTAATCGTTCCCTGACTGATATCGTCGGGGATGTTATATAGCAATTCCTCCAAAACTGTCGAGAGTATGGTATGCAATCTTCTTGCTCCGATATTTTCAACAGATTGGTTTACTTCGGCAGCTAAACGCGCAATTTCACGGATTGATTCGTCATTAAATTCCAATTTAACCCCTTCTGATTCAATCATTGCCTGGTATTGTTTAATCAGTGCGTTTTGGGGAATAGTGAGAATCTTGTAGAAATCATCTTCAGTAAGACTGTCCATTTCCACACGTATTGGAAATCGTCCCTGCAATTCAGGTATCAAATCAGAGGGTTTGCTTACATGAAATGCACCGGAAGCTATGAAAAGAATGTGGTCGGTTTTTACCATACCATACTTTGTCGTCACATTGGAACCTTCAACAATTGGGAGTAAGTCGCGCTGAACGCCCTGTCGGCTAACATCCGGCCCGCCGCTACGTCCGTCTCCCGATGTTCCGGCAGCAATTTTATCAATCTCATCAATAAACACGATTCCGGAAGTCTGAACCCGCTCAAGTGCCTCCAAAACAGCCGCATCATGATCGATTAACTTTTCGGATTCTTCCGCTATAAGCATTTTACGGGCTTCGCTGATTTTAACCTGCTTTTTCTTTGTCTTTTTAGGTGATAGATTACCAAGGAAATCCTGGATATTGATACCCATTTCTTCCATTCCGGCCGGACCGAAGATCTGCATGCTGGCAGGACTGCTTGCTTTCACATCGAGTTCCACTTTTCGATCATCAAGTTCGCCTTTGCGTAATTTCTCACGGAATTTTTCACGTGTACGTTTATTCAATTCGTAATCATTAGCGGAGGCAGGATCGAAATCGGCATTTTCATCACTGTCGGTAACGATTTCATTGCTAAATCCTGTAGAATAACCCGCGGGTTTCTTGACAGGTGGAATCAATAAATCAAGGATACGTTCTTCAACCTGCTCTTCTGCTTTTTTCTTAACACTTTCCTGCATTTCGCTCTTCACCATCGTAATTGCGATATCGGTCAAGTCACGAATCATGGATTCCACATCCCGGCCGACATAACCGACTTCCGTAAATTTTGAAGCTTCCACTTTAATGAAAGGAGCCTTTGCAAGACGCGCAAGCCGGCGGGCAATTTCTGTTTTTCCAACGCCGGTCGGACCTATAAGAATAATATTATTTGGCAGAATTTCATCCCTGATAGATTCATCAGAGTTCATTCGGCGCCAACGGTTACGCAGGGATATTGCGACAGATTTTTTTGCCGCTTTCTGTCCGATGATAAAACGGTCCAGTTCAGCTACAATTTGTCGTGGTGTCAGATTTTCGTTAATTCGATCCAGGTAATTACTCATCAATTTCTAAAATCGTTAAGTTGTGATTCGTGTAAATACAAATATCAGCGGCAATATTCAGTGATTCTTCAATTATTTCTTTGGGAGAAAGCTGCAGAGCATGTTTTTTTAATGCCCGCGCCGCAGAAAGGGCAAATGAGCCCCCGCTTCCAATAGCAATAATATTATCGTCAGGTTCGATGACATCGCCCTGACCGGATATCAGCAGGGCTTTTTCATTATCCATAACGATGAGCAGCGCTTCTAATTTTCTCAAATAGCGATCTTTCCGCCAATCCTTTGCTAATTCAACGGCAGAACGCTGAAGATTTCCGTTGTATTGATTCAATTTTTCTTCAAAACGTTCGAACAGTGTGAAAGCATCTGCAGTGGAACCGGCAAAACCGGCAAGTATACTTCCATTATATAGCTTCCGAACCTTCTTTACGGTCGACTTCATCACCGTGTTTTGCATGGTTGCCTGACCGTCCCCACCGAGTGCTGCTTTACCATCATGAATAATACCCAGCACGGTGGTTGCTTCTAAATTAAAACTCATATTTTTAAGCTTACTAATAGTTTATTTTTTATGATAAAACTTATTATCACAAACGTTGTTTATCGACAAATGTTTCAAAGGAAACAGTTTGTTCAGTAATTAAGAACGAGCATAGCTTAGGTTACCTGACTGCTGCCCTATATTTACTTTTTTTCTTCGTTAACCTGTTTTGTTTCTTTTTTTGAGGATGGAGTAGTGCCGTTTATATTTTTATCTTTTGAAACTTCACCTTTTTGAGGTGTCTGAGTACCTTTTTTTGTTGTCTTTCTTGTACGTGTAACTTTTTTGGGTGTTTCTGTATCAGACTTTGATATTTTCTTGGCAGCAGTTTTCTTAACCGGACGACCTTTCGCTTTTGCTTTACTCTTCGCTGCGGTTGCCTTTTTGGTTTTTGCACTTTCTGAAGCCTGTTCGCCAGTAATTTTTTCAGAGGCTTCTTCCGGAGTCTTCTTTTTTGTTTTTGTCGGCGCCGTTTTTTTCAGCGTGGCTTTTTTCTTCGGTTTTGTTACCGCCTTTTTGGGTACTTCATCGTTTTTAGTATCTGACGCTACAGCTGCCGTTTCTTTATTTTGATCTGTTACTTCCGATGGTTCCTGATTTTTCGGGGAAACGACATCGTTGTTCGCCTGAGTTTCGACTTTTGTATCAGAATTTTGTACTGCTTCTTTCTCAGCCTCTTTCATTTGTTGCAATCGATATTCGCGTGCTACTTCGATAGCTGAACGGGGTTCTTCCTTATCACCATTGTTGTGATCGTGAGAATCCTGGCCTCCACTCTTTTTCTCTTTTTCTTTTTCCAACTGATACTTCGCTGTTTCAGGCGCACGATTATTTGATTGTTTATCGGTTTTATCAGATTCAGAGTCAGATTTATAGTACTTGGAAATTTTATTGCTTCGCCCGGAACGGGACGTTGTAGATTGTTTTTTTGCTTCTGCTTTTGTGGCAGATTTGTCGGTTGTTTTTGTTTCTTTCTCGCTTTTTACATTATTTCTTTTTTCCTGATAATAATCCCGCTTGCTTGTTTTTTCTTCATGACTGTGTTCATGAGTAGTGGTTTTAGCGACATGCTTCACATTTCGTCCGCCGTTTTTATTCTTTTTCGGATTATCGTAAACGTCAAGATTTGTTTTATCGCTGCCGCCTTTAAGTCCCTCAACCGGAGCAATTTCCTGGGAGTGCCTGATAGCCTCTTCCAGGGGCTGATCCAAGAGGACCGCTTCCGTTATATCGACTTCGGAACCTGACAAGGTGAACTTGTAGTCATTTAAAGAAATGGTTTCATCCGCAATCATGGATATTTTTTTATGATAGCGGAACATCCATTTTATCTGCTGACTGAACATACCACGCGTCAGGAAAGATTTTAGGTATGGGTTGATGTACAAGTCAATGGATTTATAATGACTCGTATGTTTGAATTTCGTTAACCAGGCTTCAATATCGGAAACAATGGTATTTTGTGATACGACACTTCCCGAACCGCCACACATAGGGCAAATACGGGATACGGAATTGACCACACTCGGACGTATCCGCTGGCGTGTAATCTGTACTAACCCGAAATCACTCATCGGCAGGATATTCGTTTTAGCACGATCTTTTTTAAACTCTTTCTTTAATTCGTCATAAACTTTTTTACGGTTCGTATCATCACGCAAGTCAATAAAATCGACTACGATAATTCCGCCAATATCACGCAAACGCAATTGTTTTGCAATTTCACGGGATGCCTCCAGGTTGGTACGCAGCGAATTATCTTCCTGATGCTTTTTAGCGGCGTACCGGCCGGAGTTCACATCGATAACGTACATGGCCTCTGTCTGCTCGAAAATGAGATAACCACCGCTTGGCATTTTAACACGGGGACTAAAAATCGACTCCACATCCTGGGCTATTTTCATATAATCGAAAACATGTTCCGAACCTTTGTATAATTCGATATGCGGAAGCATCTGGGGAGCCATATCCGCTACGTAATTTTTGATCGAGCGGTACATTTTGGTATCGTCAATCAATAACCGATTATAGTCTTTAGCGAACAAATCGCGGATCAGGCTTTCGGTCATGTCCAGATCACGATATAAGAGGGCAGGAGGAGTGGCTACCTTGATTTTGCTGAGAATTTCTTCCCATTTATTAAGCTGTTCCTGTAAGTCCCGTTTAATGACTTCATCGGTCTGGCTGTCTGCAACCGTCCGGACAATCACACCAAAACCTTCGGGAAGATTATGACTGATGATGTTCCTGAGGCGGCGGCGTTCTTTATAGCTGCGGATTCGTTTAGAAACGCCGATATAATCGCCCAAAGGCACAAGAACAAGAAAACGTCCGGCCAGGGTTATATCTGTGGATACACGCGGGCCTTTGGAACCAATCGGTTCTTTTACGATTTGGACGAGCAGTTTTTGAGCAGGAGCAAGGATTTCTCCGGCATGGAGTTGTTTTTCCAAACCGGGTGTCATCTTTTCATGATGATCGTTGCCCTTGTCCTTATGTCCGTTATGTCCGTTATGTCGTTTTTATGATTTTGTGCCGGTGGGATGGAATGAGGCCCGTTCAGCATTTTTATATAATCTTCCAGGTTGTCGCCGACATCCGAAAAGTGAAGGAAGGCGTCTTTCGGAGTACCCATGTCGATAAAAGCCGCACGTATGCCGCTCATAACCTTATGTACTTCCGCAAGGTAAATATCACCAACAGTACGTTGGTTTTCGGGAGATTCTATAAAGAACTGGGCTAATTCACCATTTTCTATAAGGGCTATACGCGTTTGTTTCCCGGCAGCGTGAATGATGATTTGGTTCTTCATTTAATGTCTGTTTGCTAAAACAGGCGCCTGCCAATACCATCAAATTCCATTCTCTGATCGATCGCGTATTTGATAAAAAATAACTTTTCATAAAAAATATCGTTTTATCGTACTATGAAATAGCAGAAGGCCGGCAGCCTTGTCTTATAAATTTCTGTTTATCTGATAACTAATCATGTATGAGCCGTCGATTCAGCAGTTGTTTTCACTCGATCCAGTTAAGTAATCCTATTTATTATTACAAACTACAACCGAAAACAGCTCATTCAAGCTTAAAAAATTTCAGTGTTTAGCTAAGGAAATAATCTTTAATAGCTATTTTTATATATGCTTAATGCATTATAGTCAAATATACATTTAGATTTGCATATTTGGAAATAATAACAGAGATCAACTGGGTTCGTTCTGATCGACTCGCCTTATTTTCGCCCCGACATCATTAAGCTTTTGTTCCAGATTTTCATAACCCCGGTCGAGGTGATAGATACGAAGAACATCTGTTATGCCTTCGGCTTTCATAGCTGCCATGACCAGGCTTACACTTGCTCTTAAATCGGTACTCATGACAGAAGCTCCTTTGAGTGTAGTATTACCGGAAATGAGTACGCGGTTATCTTCAACTTCAAGATTCGCCCCCAGGCGATTGAGTTCCGGGGCATAACTGAAGCGATCATGATAGATAGTATCCGTGACAATACTTGGACCGTCGGCCTGGGTCATCATTGTTGCCCACTGAGCCTGTAAGTCGGTCGGGAATCCCGGATAAATTTGAGTCTTAATGGAAACCGGTTTGATTGTTTCCGGTGCTTTAACAGTGATTTCACTGTCATTAACAGATAATGTGACACCAACTTTTTTAAAGGAATCCAGGAATTGTCCCAAATCGGAAGTATTGGTATTAGTAAGAGTCAATTCCGAATCGGGGTGCATCGCACCGGCGATTAAAAAAGTCCCGGTTTCAATTCGGTCCGGGGCATTATCAAATTCAATTCCTTTAAGATTTTTGACGCCATGTACGGTAAGTGATGTCGTTCCTGTGCCTTCTATTTCGGCTCCCATTTTTTGGAGTGCCTGGCAAAGCTGTACAACATCGGGTTCTCTTGCCGCATTATGGATAGTGCAGGTATTTTTCGCCATAACCGAGGCCAGTAAAAGGTTAACCGTTGCACCGACACTACTCGGAGCCAGTGAGAACTCTCCGCCTTCAACCTGTCCGTTCGAGGTTTGGGCAATAACATACCCTTTATCCATGGAAATCTGTGTACCAAGAGATTTAAGGCCTTCAATATGCAAATTCACCGGTCTTGGCCCCCAGGCACATCCGCCGGGTAACGAGACTTTTGCATAGCCATGTCGGCCAACAAGCGCACCAAGCATATAAAAGGAGGCGCGCATCTTCCTGACAAGATCATAAGGTGCTTCCAGATAGGAAACATTGGAAGGATCGATGGTGAGGAAGTGATTTTTTTCATCAAAATCTACCCGCGCTCCGGTTACACGGAGAACATTGTTGAATGTATATATATCATTCAGCAGGGGTACGTTACGGATGACTGTGGGGCCGTCAGCGAGTAGGGCTGCAGCCATCAATGGAAGGGCACCGTTTTTTGAACCGCTAATGGGCAATTTGCCGCGCAACGGTGTCCCGCCTTCAATTATAAATTTATCCAACTGTTTCTACCTCTAATAAAAATTCGTTTTTTTCTACCGATTGTCCTGTTGCAATATTGATTGATTTAATAACGCCGTCGGCCGGTGATTTAAGCTCGTTTTCCATTTTCATCGCTTCCAGAATGATAACAGGATCGCCGAGTTTTACCTGGTCTCCGGTTTTACAGAGAATTTCAAGGATTTTTCCTGGCATTGGTGCATTTAAATGGCCTTCTCCCGAACCAAGAGCGCTCTTAAAACCCAACCGATCAAGTAAAATTGTCTGTTCATCCCGGACATTAACCGATATCCAGTTTCCGTCGAGCGTGAATTCTACTTTTTGACCGTTGAATGTAACATTATCAATCTGATAAATTTTGCGATCAAGACGCAGTAAATAGCGATTACCTTCTAAATTTTCAAACGTAAACGCCTGTTCCTTGTTGTCTAGCACAAATGCTGAATTTTTTAAATCCAGATCGATTTGTTTCGTTTTGTCATTAAAAATCGTTTCAAATAACATTATGATGCCCTTTTTAGTGCCTTTAAGCCGGCATTTGTTGCTCTGAAATAGTATTTGCCTAAATTATCTGTATCACAGAACCGGACGGGAACTGGTAATCCGGTTGTATCTGTTTCGAACGCTTCAACATAACCGCTATTCAGCATGTTGATTAAATCATCACGGATTTCCCCGTTCTGCAGTCCCGTTTCCGATAATATCGTATGATAGTTTTCAATAAATATAAGTCGCTCCAATATCGCAACTTCCGACTTTGATACTTTACGCATATTACTAAATATAATACAATTTTTATTCGGATTACCGTAAATGAGTAAGCGATAATAAAGTAAAATTATCAGAAAATAACAGCCCCGTCAAAAATGATAATGCTGAATGGATGAGATACATTAGGAAATATCGTATTTAATTTGATTGATATATTATTGGTATCGTCGCTTTTTCCTGGTATTTGAAAAAACAGGAAATTGAACATGAAAAAGAGGAAATACCACTATCAATTTAGTTCCCTCCCAAAATAACAAATCCCAGAAAGTCGTCAGAATCTAAAATGTTCTGACACTCTCAAACTGAAATACAAATTCACTGTATCATAATATCACCATAGGTGATCAGATTTTGCCTTCCATCATAGACAAAGATTCTGTGTAATCCTCTCGCATCACTGGCATTTCCGGTTATCGTGAATTGTGAAGGGATAAACGGTATTGTAATTAATCCTGGCTGCAAAGGAGAATCGGGGTTGTAATATATTTGTTGAACCCGGTATTGTCCGGTATTCGATTGCAGGTTTGTATAAACATAAAGTCCATAAATAGACTCAAGTCCGTTTATCTGAATTTCGAATTTAATCTGCTGGGTCGTACCTGCCGGATTAGGATAGGGGGGCTGAGTGATATAAATAAATCCCTGAAACATCGGGGATATGCGCCAGTCGTCCGGATCTTTACTGATTATTTTACCCGTGGTACTTGTATTCGTATATCCACTTGGAGTTTTTCTGGCGTCATTTTCAAATTGTTGCTGAGCCTGATTATTATTACAACCGGCTAATAAGAACAATAATATTGTGGATATTGAGAATATGCCACGACTAAAATTCTTGCTCATGCGATGTGTTCAATTAATAATGTGATCGTTTGGTGCAGATGTGTTCTAATGTAACTATTAAATGAATTAAATCAGTTATATTATGCCCACTTGTTTGATGAATGTGACGTATTTTGCAGTCGTTGACTGTTTTTTAGCACGATGAATTGAAACCATAATAATAAATGTTGTATTAAGAATGTTCAAAGTCTTTGGAATTAAAAATTGTGATACCATGAAGAAAACCTTTAAATGGCTTGATGAGCACAAGGTTGATTATGAATTTGTGGATCTGAAGAAAACACCTCTGTCACTGGATGAATTGTCGGGGATATCACAATTAGTGGGCATGGACGTTCTGGTAAACAAAAGAGGGATGACCTGGAAAAAACTGGGGTTGAAGGATAAAAATTTGAGTGATGAAGAGTTATTGCAGGTATTGAAAGATCATCAGACCATGATTAAAAGGCCGGTCATCATTAGTGAAGACAACGCTATCCTGGTCGGTTTCGATGAAGACGCCATTTCCGGTTTTGTTCTTGATGAAGATGGAGGACAATGAAGAAAGTCATATTGATGTTAGGATTCATTATTGCTTACTGTTATCCCAGTCTTATCCCAATAGCTAAAGCACAGGAGAGCCAGCCTTCATTGAACACTCAAAAAATCTGGAATGCTAAAGAGACATTTGAATATGATGTTAAATATGGCTTTTTCGACCTGGGCAAAATCACGCTGTATTTCAAAAAAGATACGGTATACAATGGCCAAACGTACCGTCTGGCTCATGTCGTTGCCCGTTCCAATCCTGGACTCCCTTTTGTAGGAAACAAGGAGGATCATTTTACCAGTATCATCGCACGAAATGATACGATGTTGTATGATACATATTATTGGAAAGATGACATCGATGAACATGTCATGAAGAAAGATGTGTACATCCTTAATTATCAAGAGGGGAACGTTTATACGTTTAAAAAGGGTGTGCCTAAAGATACCTTATCACTGAGCAAGCCGTCGATGTGCGGGATCGCCTATTTCTTCTTTACCCGTATTTACGCCGGAACCGGAACAACGGAAACAGTACCGGTGTATATCAATCAAAAAGAGAGCTCAATAACTCTGAACAGTTCAACGAAAACCGATAAGATTTCAAACGATGCTTTTCCGGATGGTAAAGTGAATACCTATGTAAGCACCGGTGAAGCCCATTTCGACGGGCCGTTCGGTTTCAAAGGAAAATATAAAGCATGGTATTCCACCGGGGTTATGCGTATTCCGGTTCAGGCTTATGTCAGTGTATGGCTGGGGAATGTAAAAATCAGATTATTAAAATATTCAACTTCCGAGTAGGTAACGAAAAACAATCCGATTTTCTAAGTATATTGTAAGTAATATATTTACAGGCATCAAGAGAGTGTACAAATGCGGAATTCGGACTCACAAAGAATTCATTTCCCCGGCTATGAGAGAAAAAATGCCGTTTTAATTCTATTCTTTTTAACCATTATTCTACTTACTGGGTTCGATGGGTACGCTCAATGCCCCGAGGGTAATATTCCACCACCATCCGTCGAAGAACTTTGGAGTACCCGGGAATATTTTGAATACAGCGTTCGATACGGGCCTTTTCATCTGGGAACCATAACGGTTGAAGTCCGGCCCGATACTCTGTACAATGGCAAGTATTATCGTTACGCAGAGGCGACAATAAAGGGGAATCCGAAACTTCCTTTTGTGAGTAAAAAAGAGCAGGTATTTTCCAGCCTGATGGCGCATAACGATACTATTCCATACGATATATTGTATTGGAAAGACGATTTGGAAAAAGACGAAAAGAAAAATGAGATCTATCGCCTTGACTATCAGAAGGGAAAAGTATTCGTTACTATTAAAGGCCAGCCTGAAGATACATTAGCATTGGATGAACCCTCGGTTTGTGGTCCGGCTTATTTTTTCTATACTCGTATCTTTGCCGGAACTAATAAGCATTTAAAAGTTCCACTATATGTGAATCAAGAAAAAAATTACATTACAATGGATAACACGATGACAATCGAAAATATTAATTGTAGTATTTATCCCGGGGGACATATCTTAACATATACGAGTTCCGGCAATGCCAATTTTGATGGCCCTTTTGGTTTTAAAGGGTATTATCGGGCCTGGTATGCTATAGGGCACATGAAAATTCCGGTTCAGGCTTATTTACGGGTTTGGTTGGGAAATGTTAAAATCAGGCTTGTAAAATACACTGTAATACCAGCTTCCTGAAACAAAAGTGGGTTATTCTTAGTACATTCAGAATCAAATAAAGCACTTTAGTTTATACGACATTGATGATCAGGTTTAACAACAATCAGGCACGATTAACATCCTGGCGATTAGGCACTATATTGCGAATCGTAAGATATCCTTTATGGTCTCTTATTGTATTAAGTCTGACATATGGAATAACTGAGGCGCAAACCGTAAAAACGGAATCACCGCCGCCTACGGTCGAACAACTTTGGAATATCAGGGAACATTTTGTTTACAGCGTACGCTACGGACCTTTTAAACTGGGAACGGTCACGCTGGAAATTATGCCTGACAGTCTGTATAAAGGAAGAAAATGCCGGTATGTACGAACGATCATTAAATCCAACCCGGCGTTGCCATTCGTGGGGCATAAAGAAAATATTTTTTCCAGCCTGATGGTCAGAAATGACACTATTCCTTACGATGTTCTCTACTGGGAAGATGATATTGATAGTCATGAGCTTAAAAAGGAAGTCTACCGTCTCGATTATCAAAAAGGAAAAGTTTTTGTGTCCATAAAAGGACAGCCGAAAGATACATTAGGGTTGAATGAGCCGTCGGTTTGTGGTCCGGCTTATTTTTTCTATACCCGGATCTTTGCAGGAACGAATGAACGACTGAAGGTACCTCTTTATGTGAACGAGAAGAAGAATTACATCACGATGGACAATACCAAACAGACCAAAGTTATTGACAGCGAAGCGTATCCCGACGGGAAGGTCTTAACCTATGTTAGCTCAGGTATTGCTAATTTTGATGGCCCATTCGGATTTAGCGGGCATTATAAGGCTTGGTATGCCACCGGTCCGCTGCGAATTCCAATACAAGCGTATGTCAAAGTGTGGCTAGGACATGTAAAAGTACGATTAATTAAATATTCTGTTATTAAATGAGTGAAATACTTCCAAATATACTGATAACCCGTCTGGAGCACGGGAAAGATTTACCTTTACCTTCATATGAAACGGATCAGGCGGCAGGAATGGATGTCAGGGCGGCTTTAGACAAAACGGTCACGATAGATCCCGGTGAGCGGCTGCTCGTACCTACAGGATTTAAGATTGCTTTACCCAAAGGATATGAGGCGCAGATTCGTCCGAGGAGTGGTCTGGCGATAAGAAACGGCATCACCATGCTGAATAGCCCCGGTACCATCGATGCCGATTACAGGGGAGAAGTTAAAGTCATAGCTATTAATCACGGGCAGGAATCCTTTGAGATAAATCATGGTGATCGCATAGCCCAAATGGTCATTAATCCCGTTATTCAGCTCCGATTTGATGAGGTAGAACAATTACCTGAAACAGAACGGGGAGATGGTGGTTTCGGAAGTACCGGGGTTTGAATAGTCAGCTTCCCGGCTTTGATTCTTTGCTGAACTTCTGCTTTTCCATCTCGAAATCTTCATCGCTGATAAGCCCTTGCTGCCAGAGTCCGACTAAGGTATTCATATGTTCCAGGCCTCCGGTTTGAATGTTTGGATATATATTTTCAGCCTTCTTTTTATTTTTTCCCCTTTGTTCAATGGCGGCCAGGGCTAATTCTATAGCATCCTTGATATCTTCCGGCTGTTTGATTCCTTTAAGCTGAATCTCCGTTTCTTCGCTATGAATATGAAGTGTACCCAGTCCGGATTTCTTTTCAGCCCAGGTTTTTGTGATTGAAAGGGAATGAATGGTATTTAGTGTAATACTCCGGCTTCCATTTCGGTTCCTAACAGTGATATCCTCATCAGTTATAGCATACTCGATTTTGGATATCCGCCGGTAATAGTAGATGAAAACAAGCAGGCCGATTCCAAATACTGGAAGTAAAAGCAGAGAAATGAAATAGGGTATGAGGTAATACCTCCAGCCGGGCTTTAATGTGAAAATCTTTTTTTGCTGCGACATCTTTTACAAATACTTTATCCCAAAATGATTATTGTTGGAACTACTCTTCTACTGTTATAATATAAGATGTTAAACGTGATGATCGTTTCCAGATAAACGGAAAACGGTTTTTACCTTTTTTCGATATTCATTTTGTATATTCATTACTCGAAAAAATTCGTATTTTAATCTATCTTATTTGTCGACTATTCCAGTTAATTTATAATACTTATTCACATCGTGAAAATTTGGAAATACGTTGTAGCAATTTGGCTTACTTTGGTACTGGTGGCCGGATTTCTGCTTCCCATACCGGACATCCCTATATTAGAACAATCGGCCAGAAACTTGTTTTTTCATGTACCCATGTGGTTTACCATGTCGGTAATGTTCTTTTTCGGGGTTGTCTACAGTATAAAATATTTGAACAAACCGGATCCCGTTACCGATATTAAAGCGGCAACATATAATCAAGTGGGGGTAGCTTTTGGACTTTGCGGTCTGTTTACAGGATCTCTTTGGGCGCGTTTCACTTGGGGAACATGGTGGACCTTTTCTGAACCAAAGATGAATCTCGCTGCTTTGGCACTGACTATTTACATCGCCTACTTCCTGTTGCGTTCAGCCTTCGAGGATCCAGAAAAGAAAGCAAAATTATCGGCTGTGTATAATGTGTTCGCAGCCAGTACTATTCCGTTTCTTTTGTATATCATTCCCCGGCAATTGCCAAGTTTGCATCCCGGTGCCGACGGAAACCCGGCCTTCAGTGATATTACGGCTCCGGTGTTGCGTTTCGTTTTCTGGCCGGCTGTTATAGGATTTATCGGTTTGGCGGCTTGGTTATATAATATTTTAGTACGGATGAAAAAACTACAGCTCGAATTAGATAAAGAAATTCAATGATATTAAATATCATACAACAAGATACAAGCGTTGTCGTTGATACGCTAACCAAGGCATTCAGCCAGAAATGGCAGGCTGCCAGTGAAATGAGTTCTTCAAATGCAATCATTCAAGCCATGGGATCACACAATCTGATCTTTATAGTTTTGGGCGTAACCCTCATCATATGGTTCGTCCTTTTGTTTTTTATAATACGCCTCGATAAAAAAGTTGGAGTATTGGAGAAACAACAAGAATCATTGAAACAAACAAACGAAATGGAAAGACATGAAGCCTAAAGTAATAGTTGGAGTTATTGCTATCATTGGTTTTACATCGTTGTTGTTCTATAATTTTGGAAACAGCATCAGTATGTATGTTTCGTTCAACCAGGCAACCTCTCAAAATGGTGACAATGTTCACGTCGTAGGTACATGGGATCAGGCTAAGCCATCCGGATTTTCATACGACACCAAAACATTCACTTTTTTCATGAAAGATAAATCAGGGGATATTCGGAAAGTAGTTTATTCAAATCCCAAGCCTAATAATTTTGATGACGCAAAAAATATCGTTGTCATTGGTGAGATGAAGAATAATGTGTTTTATGCCAACAATATTCTCATGAAGTGTCCATCAAAATACAATGCAACCGGGGAAAATCTGAAACCAAAGGGAGAAGCTAAAAGCTGATGCTGGGAATTATTGGTAAAATCCTGATCGACATGGCATTCATCGCATCTATCGGTGCGATGATTTATTTTATAAAGGCGGCAAGAAACCCCAAGGATGAAAAATCTGAAAAGATAGGAAGGCGATTATATCTATCAATAGGAGTGATGGGTGTAATCGCGGCAGGTATCTTGCTTTACCTGATCATGACACACCAGTTTCAGTACTACTATGTCTATGATTACACCAGCAAGAATTTGCAAACCCGTTATCTGATTGCTGCTTTTTACAGTGGGCAGTCAGGTAGTTTTTTGCTGTGGATCAATTATACCATTTTGGTTGGCTGGGCCCTGATAAAACTGACAGAGAAAGAGTATCGGGCACCGGTTATGGTATTCATGTCGTTATCGGTTGGCTTCCTTTTATCAATGATTTTAGGTATCCATTTTGGCTCTTTTCATATCGGAGCATCTCCATTTCGAACCCTGCAGGAAGCGATGCCGAATGCCCCGTTTATTCAATCACATCCCGATTTTATTCCGGCAGACGGTAACGGACTCAACGACTTACTGAAAAGTCCATGGATTCTTATTCACCCGCCGATTTTGTTTTTAGGTTTTTCGTTGATGACGGTTCCTTTTTCCTATGCCATGGCGGCATTATGGCGAAGAAAATACCAGGAATGGATTAGGCCGGCTCTGCCCTGGACACTGGGTTCCAATCTTTGTTTGATTACCGCTATTTTTCTTGGTGGATACTGGGCTTATGTAACCTTATCATTTGGCGGATTCTGGGCATGGGATCCGGTTGAAAATGCTTCATTTGTTCCCTGGCTGATTGGTGTTGCCGGTATTCATGCCATGTTAATTCAGCGTAAAAAGAAGACACCACAACGCGCCTCCTTATTATTGGCTATTTTGGCATATCTGGCGATTGTTTATGAATCGTTCCTGACGCGTTCCGGGATCCTGGGTGATTCCTCCGTTCATAGTTTTGTTGACTTAGGCCTGTACAATCAATTGCTGGTTTTCATGCTGGTGATTTCGTTGATTGCACTCGGAATGTTTTTCTACCGTTTCAAAGATATTCCTAAATCCAATACCAATTTTAATCTTTTGGATCGGGATTTTATCATTTTTTCAGGGTCGATGATTATTGCCCTCCTCGGACTGGTCATAATAGTCGGAACCAGTTCGCCAATTTTGGGTAAAATTTTCGTATCGAATCCAACTCCGCCAACCAAAAGTTTCTACAACAACTGGACCATGCCTCTGGCTATTTTAGCAGCATTTATGACGGTTATCGGGCAGTTTGTGTGGTGGAAAAAGTATGATGCCGAATCATTGTCGGCTGCACTGCTCGGTCCGCTGTTAACCGCTTCGGTTTTAACGATTGTCACGATAACGGTTGGACATGTTGTAAAGATCGAGTATATGATTTATCTGCTTGCCGGCTATTTTGCACTCGTGGGTAACTCGGTCGTTTTGTATAAACTTTATAAACGTAATTCCAGGGTAGTGGGTGGAACAACGACTCACATTGGATTCGCAATTCTTTTGATAGGTATATTGTCTTCCAACGCGTACAACAAAGTGATGCTCGACCAGGATACCCAAAATTATAATAATGCCGTGAAAGCCGGTAAAGTTGTGCAAAAAGACGGTACGCAGGTCATTAAACCGGTCGATTTTTTTGAATTGAAGAAAGGCGAACCAAAATTAATCGGTAACGAGATTATGGCCACTTATGTTGGAATGAAGATGGACAATAATCTGCGTCCAGGGGAACAGGTTTACACCGTTAAGTTGCAATACGACAAAGGGAAGGGAAGCGTGTTTTACATGCATCCGGTGGTTTATCCAATGCTGACTTCTTCTTCCAACAGCAAAATTAACTGGTCGGTAAGCCCGCAGGTTAAAGCCGGTTTCCTTCATGATATTTATATGTATGTTGGTGGCAGCTCTTATGTTGATTATATCAATAAAGAGGTGAAAAAAAATAGTAACGAACCGGTATCTGATGTTGTCAGTTCCGGAACTTCTTCCGCAGCAATGCCTGATACGGCTACGGTTCCGGGAACACAGAAATTTTCATTCCATCGTGGGGATACGAAAGTGCTTGACGGGTATTCGTTTACTTTTGAAAACTTTGAGAAGGCAAAAGACTCCGAGATTCCTGATAGTACGGTTGTAGCCGTTCACGCGATTATTTCTATTAAACAAAATAGTACGGGTGAGACGAAAACTATCAAGCCTTTATTTTCTGTAATCCAGCAAAAAGGTAATAAGATGTCGTATGCCCCGCCAGTCGATATGAAAAAATGGAATTTTGTTGTACAGTTCAGCAACGTAGTACCTATGTCGGACAAGATAACCCTGACCGTAAGTGGCTTAAAGGGACAGGGCACTGTTAAAGAAGCTCATGACGACTGGATTGTTGTTGTCACTGAGAAAAAGCCTTTCATATCATTGGTATGGCTTGGTATATTTGTCATCATGATTGGTTTTTCCATTGCTATATTCCGCCGCAGACGGGATGATATGAAAAGGACTAACCAGTTTTCCAATATATCTCAATAAAAATCTCTGCTGATAACATCATGAGATGAGGTCTAAAAGCAGAATAATATTATTCATCATATTAACTCTTACGATTGTAACAGTAGAAAATTTGTGTGCCCAGGGCAGCATGTCTCCTGATATTTCGGAAACAGTACGGAGGCCCAAACCGGGCATGGCTTTTTTGCGTTCGATGATCATTCCGGGATGGGGGCATTACTATGTGAATAAAAACAACTGGACGAGAGGAAAATTTCATCTGGCAGCCGATGCTGTTTTGATCATATCCTATTTGAGCCTTCATTCATACACGAATCATTTGCAGAACGATATGCTCACCTACGCTGCAACCTATTCGGGAACGGATATACGAAATAAAAGCCGTGAATTTCAGTTAAATGTAGCCAATTACGATTCTCGTACGCAGTACAATGATTATATGGAACGGTCCAGGAACTGGAATCAGATTTATTCCGAAACGCCGGATTATTATTGGAGCTGGCAATCGAATCAGGATCGGCTTCATTACCTGGAAATGAAAGACAAGTACGACCGTACTAAGCAACAGTTACCGACTTTGATAACCCTTATGGTCGCCAATAGGTTAGTTAGCGGTATCAGCGCCTATTTAAGAGCTCGTAAGGCCGATAGAAATTTACCAACGGTTGCCTTTACGATTCCATCTCAATTCGGGACCAATGGTGTTCAGGCAAATATAACCATCCCATTTTGAAAGCCTGAATATGTCCCGGTACAAGATTCATATTGAATACGACGGAACGAGTTACTCTGGTTGGCAGACCCAACCGAACGAATCGACGGTTCAGGATGCCATCGAGGCCGCCTTGGAACAGATACTTCGGGTGAAAGTCCCCATTGTTGCAGCCGGACGTACCGATAGCGGAGTTCATGCCGAGGATCAGGTCGCTCATTTTGATTTTGATGATGCCTTGGATACAAGACAGTTACTAAAGAGTCTATATGGAGTGCTGCCACGTGATATCGCTGTATGGAAGCTCGAAGAAGCTGATGATGATTTCCATGCCCGTTTCGATGCTGTGGCACGTCAATATCGTTATCAAATCATAACCCGGCCTTCACCGTTACTCCGTAGTTATGCATGGGAACAGTTTTATGACTTCGATGTTGAGTTGATGAAGGAAAGTATCGATGAAATTTATGGAGTGAGTGATTTCAGCAGTTTTTGTCGGTATAATCCGGATGTCAATCATACAAAATGCGATGTTCACAAAGCTGATTTGCTATCAATTGAGGACACTATTCTCATATTTCGGATTAAAGCTAATCGTTTTCTGCATCATATGGTTCGTAGTCTGGTAGGTACCATTGTTGAAATAGGTCTGGGAAAAAGGGATATCGAATCACTGAAATATTTGCTAAATACTCCCGACAGGGAACAAGTTGGAGTGACGGCACCAGCTCATGCGTTGATACTTGAAAAAGTATTTTATTAATTTCTTTAAAATTTTGTTTGACAAAGGTCAGGTATACTCATTATATTTGCATCCGTCATTTGAATTAATTGATGATAAGAATACCATTCCTCGGTAGCTCAACCCGACAGAGGTCGGGAGTAGCTGTTATCCCGAAAGCGTTCGGGATGTAGGTTTGGGGTTTGGTGAAAATTGATTTATTGAACTTTTTTAAAGAAAGCCATTCCTCGGTAGCTCAATGGCAGAGCATGCGGCTGTTAACCGCAGGGTTGTAGGTTCGAGTCCTACCCGGGGAGCCAAATTAAAGGACAGTAACGAAATTGTTGCCGTCCTTTTTTTATTTAGGGAAGTGAGTGGAGGATTTCATGTACTACGTCTACATCCTGTATTCGGAAAGCGGAGATAGATATTATCGGGGAATGTCACAGAATCCGGAAAACCGTCTGGAATATCACAATACCAAAGAGACGGGATTCACCAGCCGGTACCGTCCCTGGAAGCTGGTCTGGAAGAAAGGATACGAAACCAAAAAGGAGGCGTTGACTGCTGAACAGAAATTGAAACGCTGGAAAAGCCGAACAATGACCGAACGGGTGATCAGCGGTGAGATCGAGCTGTGAGCATGCGGCTGTTATCCCGAAAGCGTTCGGGATGTAGGTTCGAGCCCCGACCGCTGTCGGGGGCCAAATTAAAGGACAGTAACGAAATTGTTGCCGTCCTTTTTTTATTTAGGGAAGTGAGTGGAGGATTTCATGTACTACGTCTACATCCTGTATTCGGAAAGCGGAGATAGATATTATCGGGGAATGTCACAGAATCCGGAAAACCGTCTGGAATATCACAATACCAAAGAGACGGGATTCACCAGCCGGTACCGTCCCTGGAAGCTGGTCTGGAAGAAAGGATACGAAACCAAAAAGGAGGCGTTGGCTGCTGAACAGAAATTGAAACGCTGGAAAAGCCGAACAATGACCGAACGGGTGATCAGCGGTGAGATCGAGCTGTGAGCATGCGGCTGTTATCCCGAAAGCGTTCGGGATGTAGGTTCGAGCCCCGACCGCTGTCGGGGGCCAAATTAAAGGACAGTAACGAAATTGTTGCCGTCCTTTTTTTATTTAGGGAAGTGAGTGGAGGATTTCATGTACTACGTCTACATCCTGTATTCGGAAAGCGGAGATAGATATTATCGGGGAATGTCACAGAATCCGGAAAACCGTCTGGAATATCACAATACCAAAGAGACGGGATTCACCAGCCGGTACCGTCCCTGGAAGCTGGTCTGGAAGAAAGGATACGAAACCAAAAAGGAGGCGTTGGCTGCTGAACAGAAATTGAAACGCTGGAAAAGCCGAACAATGACCGAACGGGTGATCAGCGGTGAGATCGAGCTGTGAGCATGCGGCTGTTATCCCGAAAAACAGTTAAAAAATATTTCCAATCACTAGCTACATAAGTATATGAAAAAATTAAACATAAGTATATTATTTATGTTTTACATTATACACAGAGCGCTCATTTCGTATCAAATAATGAGGTCTCTGTATTGGAGGATGTGTTTAGTTGCATTACTTGAGAATGGAAATCTTGACTATACATCTTGAAAGTCAATGATAGTTATGATGAGATGTAATCTTGATGAGTAGTAACATTTCAACCACGAAAATGAGTAAAGGAATATAAGTATCACAAAATTATTCTTTACTTAAATCATTTCTAAAACCTGATCGAGTAAGCGTAGCACCTTCTGGTCTCATTTTAAATCAGGAAACTCTGTTATGAGTTAATAGTAACATATACTGATGACTATAGCGGTTTTCGCAGAACTCATTTCACATGAAATAACATGAGTCTAGTGTTTTTGAGTTTTACATTCATAAAGAGAGCTCATTAGTACCAGTCTGTTCATTTCATTCTTATACATTCCAGCAATTTTTGATTCGTGTCAGAATTCAATGGGGAAGAGTATGTCTGATAACCATTCATAAAGGAGGTATGCCAATGAATATCCATTAAATCCCGCTTTAAATACCATGCATTTGCCTGGGTAAAAAAATAATTATGGAGGATTATTTTAAACAGGAGGATACGATGAAAACGAACATTCACAAGAGAAATATATCTGTATTTGCATTTACATGCAGTCTTATTCTGCTATCTGTTAATTGGCTGAAAGCGCAAGTGCCCGGTTCAAACCAGGTTGCCCTAAATCCCAAAAGTGTACCACAGTTTGTGGATCCGCTGCCACATTTTGCCTATCCCGGCGCACGTGTAGATGCTACAACAGGCACACCAATTACCGTAAAAATGTTGCCACATCAACAGGTAGCGCTTTCCACAGGTACCGTACTGAACGGTGGCACAATAGGGATAACCCCTGGAGTCGGGCTCACAAAAGTGTGGGCATATCAAATTCTGGACGGAACGAACACATATGGCCCGTTGTGGCCGGCACACACCATTGTAGCGAAACGAGGAGTTCCCTTGCAGGTGACTTACGAAAATGATTTGTATGGTGAAACCTATGCTAATGTAGGCCTGACAGTAGATCAAACTCTGCGCTGGGCAGACCCGAATGGAATGGGTAGATCTATGTCTGTTTATAACGGAGCACCGCCTACGGTTGTCCATTTACATGGAGCGGAAGTTTCATCATTATACGATGGCGGTCCCGATGCCTGGTACACACCCGGGAATCAAAAAGTCGGCCCTTCATGGCAAAATGGAATAAACACCAACAATTATCAGTATGTAAATACACAGGAAGGTGCAACACTCTGGTTTCATGATCATGTGATGGGGGCGACCCGGCTTAATGTCTATGCCGGTTTAGCCGGATTTTATTTCCTTAAAGATGATGCCGAAGATGCACTTCATCTTCCCGGATGGTCCGGTGATAATATGGTCCAGGAGATTGATCGTGTAACCGGAAATCCCAGTGGGGCGGCATATCGTCCTGATATAGAAGTTGTGATTCAGGATCGCATGTTTGATACCAATGGCCAATTGTATTTCCCGATATTACCTCCCAACCAGGCGGATCATCCATACTGGTCACCTGAGTTCGTTGGTGATATCATTACCGTAAATGGTAAGACATGGCCATATTTAAGTGTGGCACCGAGAAAATATCGTTTCCATATACTCAATGGTTCTAATGCCCGTTTTTATGAGTTATATCTCCAGGGGCAAGGTGGTGGCGCCAAAAATGGGCCGGTTATCTACCAGATAGGTACTGATGGTGGTTTATTGGATGCCCCGGTTGCCATCGATCATAATTTGGGAAATAAACTTGTAATTGGTCCCGGCGAGCGCGTCGATGTTGTTATAGATTTCACAGGAGTTCCGAATACTGAATGGAATCTTAAAAATACAGGAAATGCACCTTATCCCAATGGAGCTCCTCCGAACGGCAATACGGTTGGGCACATTATGCAGTTTGTGGTTAATGGACAATTGCAAGGTGCTGATAATAGCTTATTGCCTGCAGCATTGAGAACGACACCTCTCGTCAAACTGACGAATTTTGCGGGTGGAATAAATGTCACCCCGGCCAAGACCCGTCAGTTAACACTTAATGAAGTGATCGGTCCGGGCGGCCCGTTAGAAGTATTGGTTAATAACACACCATTTGATGGTAATGGAGCTGCTGCCGGATTAGGGGTAACCGAAACACCGACAGAAGGAACATCGGAAGTGTGGCAAATTATAAACCTGACAGCCGATGCTCATCCAATACACCTGCACCTGGTTCAGTTTCAATTGGTTAGCCGACAAAAATTCAATCTAAACAAATATCTCAAAATATACACGGCAGTTCCCGGAATGGGGCCGCAAAATGGTTACAATACACCAAACGCTGATGGAGCGGTCGGCGGAAATCCTGCTGTTACACCATTTCTGCAAGGTCCTGTTAAGCCGGCTAATGTTAATGAAATGGGTTGGAAAGATACGTTCATTATGTATCCCGGCGAGGTGACAACCGTAGTAGTCAGGTGGGCGCCAACCGATATGCCAATATCAACTCCCGCCAGCCAGCAGTTGTTTGCATTCGATCCAAGTGAAGGTCCGGGTTATGTCTGGCATTGCCATATTATAGATCATGAAGACAATGAGATGATGAGGCCTTATAAAGTAACAGCGAATCCATCGCGACTTCTGGCTAAATCCAGGGATGGTGCCGTCATGCTGGCCGCAGATCAAAAACCAGGAAAATTCTCGTTAGATCAAAATTATCCAAATCCATTTAACCCAACTACTGAAATCCATTTTAATATTCCGGCAGACAGTAAGGTTGAGTTGAGAATATTTAATGTCCTGGGACAACTGGTAAAAACACTCGTTAATGATAATTATACCTCCGGTGAACATTCTGTTCGATGGGATGCTACAAATGAGGTTGGTTCCAAAGTGACCAGCGGTGTGTATATCTATCAGCTTAAATCAGGAAATTTGATCCAGAATAGAAAAATGGTCCTAATTAAATAAAAAGCGAAAAAATCAGTCTGTTTTGTTTGGTTAAAAAGATTCAACCTGAATATTTACTAAACTATCAAAATTAAAACCTTATAGGGTAACCGATTCTGTGCGAATGGATTATTGAGTTGGTTGCCCTGTTTTTATGACTAATATTTACACATTAATAGAAAAACTATGTGAAATCTCGGCGGTTTTCTCCAGTGTTTTTGAAACCGAACAATATTTATCTAAAGAAAGGTTAATCGCACGCTCCGCCTTTTTTTCATCTATGTTGCCATAAAATTTGTAATGAATATGAATTTTTTTGAATAGAGAAAAGGTGCCGTTTTTTTTCCGCTCGCCTTCAACTTCAATTTTAATATCATCAAGAGGCTGTTTTTGTTTTTTTAAAATCCCGATAACATCGATAGCACTGCAACTTCCAACGGCCATTAATAAAAGCTGCATTGGTCGTACACCTTGTGAATTTTCCGGTGCACCATCAATATGGATGGTATTGCCATCCTCATTTATTGCTTTCATATGCGTGTTATCGTCAATTCGGTCTATCGTAATCTTCATAATAATTCTCTTGAATTTTGGACTCTTGTTGCTCGTCTGCTTGAAAATTTCAATTTGGATACCAATTTACGCAAGATATTTTGATTTAAGAATATAGTGTGAAGCCAAAGGTTTTCTACCCATAGGAGGGTAAAATGAGCTATTTCAATATATTACCGAAAATGTTCATACCTTTTATCAGGAACTTTTTACATATTAGGTAACAGACAATTAGTCGTGTCACAAATCTAATTGAATCCAATGAATACAAAAAGAACATCATTGATTTTGATGTTGTTCATGACCGTTGTGTTGTTTATATCCAGCATACAACCGGCCGTGGCGCAACATGATTTTTATATCGCAAACAACGGAAACGATACCTGGCCAGGAACGAAGGAAGAACCTTTCGCAACATTTGAAAAAGCCAGGGATGCCGTCAGGAATATATTAAAACGAAATGGTCATGATTATGGCGTCACGGTTTGGGTGAATGGGGGAGACTATCGGTTTACCAAAACTTTCCATCTCGACAGCCTGGATTCTGGGTCTTCGAAAAATCCGGTAGTTTATAGATCCGTACCGGGTGAAAAAGTACATATTATGGGCGGACCGGAAATACCATGGACGGCTTTCAAACCGGTTCATGATGAAAAGATATTAAAACATCTGGATACCAACGCAAAAACGCATGTTTTACAGGTGAATTTAAAAGATTTGGGGATTACGAACTATGGTGAACTCAAGCAGTATGGTCATTCCCGTCCGGTTGTCGCGGCTCCGCTGGAGTTATTTTTCAATAACCGGCCTATGCAGCTTGCTCGTTATCCGAATTTAGGGGAAATAGCAGTAGGAAAAGTGATCGACCCTGGATCGATACCTCGTTATGGAGATTATTCAAATCGGGGTGGTACTTTTATGTACACGGATCCCGAAGAATCTAAGTGGGCTGGATTGAAGGATGTCTGGCTTCAGGGCACTTTTAAGTGGGGGTATGCAGATGACATTATTCACGTTAAAAATATTGATACCGTTAAGCATGAGATTACCCTTGCAACGGCCACAATTTACGGTTTGGGAAGCGGTATGCCGTATCAGCAATATGTGGCATTGAATATTCTGGATGAATTAGATGATCCCGGGGAATATTACCTCGATCGCGATACAGGAATCCTTTATTTCTGGCCGCCGGATAAGATGGAAGGCTCGAGAATTATGGTCTCTATGATGGAAAAACCGTTAATTTCGTTAATGGGGGCTTCACATATAGTCATACGTAATCTTATTATTGAAAATGCGCGTGGGATGGGCATTTATATTGAACGGGGTGAAAGCAATCTGATTGCCGGATGCATCATCCGTGATCTGGGAACCATTGGCATCTTGATGGGAAAGGGCTCGGAGCCGGTTCCCGGGCATTCCGGAATCAGTGGACAGGGTTATGAAGGCCGGGCTGTCAGCGAAAAGATAGGCGATTTGATTACCCATTTATATAATAATTCGGTTTGGGATCGTCACGCCGGAAAACATCAGGGCGTACAGTCCTGTGATATTTATTACACGGGTTCCGGGGGTGTTTATGTAAGTGGAGGAAGTAAGAAAGACTTGATTCCCGGAGGATCTTTTGTAGAAAATTGCCGGATTCATGACTATAATCGTCGAAATAAGTTTTTATTTGCCGGAATTGATGTCGACGGCGACGGCAATATCGTTTCGCATAATGTGATTTATAATTCGGGTTATGAAGGGATTTATGTGAATGGAAATAATCATCTATTTGAGTACAATATCATTCATGATGTTTCAATGAATTCGGATGATACTTCCCCCTGGTATACCGGGCGTGATCCCAGCAGCCGCGGTGATATTGTCCGTTATAATTTCTTTCATCATATCGGTCGCAAAGATCGTATGGTCATGGGAGTTTATGTCGATGATGGTTCCTGCGATGTCCAGATCTATGGCAATGTTTTTTATAAAGTGGCAACCTACGGAACGGTCTACAGTAACTCAGGGCAGGATATTTCCGTGAAGAATAATATGTTTATTTCCTCATACGGACCCGCCGTTCATCTTAAGTCGATGTTCTACGATTTTGCAAAAAACTCCGTAGATGAATTTTTCGGTAAAAATGGAATATATCGGAACCGTTTAACGAAGATGGTCGATATTTATAAACCACCTTACAGTATTCAATACCCGGACTTACAAAATTATCTTAAACTGATGCCTGATGGAAAAACGTATTATGGCATGCGGCCCAAAGGAAATGTTATGGAATGGAATGTGGTTTATAATTGCCCGGAATCCCTGCGTCTGACCTCTCCACATGCACAGTTTGAGATGGTTAATAATTATGTAACTCAAAAAGATCCCGGATTTTTTGATAAAGATCATCTTAATTTTCAATTGAAAGACAATTCCATTGTGTACAAAAAATTAAAAGGATTCAAAAGAATACCGTTTGAAAAGATAGGCCTTTATAAAGATCAGTATCGAAACTGGAATTAAGAGGCGCATTAAATACCCGGACGGACGGAGCTATCTGCATCCGTCCGATTACGGACTGAATATACATATTCACAAATTTTGACCCCATGTCACTTTCCCGTCTATTTCGGGATTCAAATTGTTAAAAAATCATGAAAGTGAAATTTCTGAATTTCTGTTACCTGCTCATCGGGTTAGCATTAGTATCATGTACTTCCAGGCAATCGCCCCCAAATTTAAGTAAGGAAAACATCACGGTTTTTTCATCGGATAGTTTATACACTGCCTGGCCTTCCATCGTGAAAACAAATAATGGGGATATTCTGGTTGTGTTTTCGGAGACGGAAGAGCATATGGCCCCGAATGGAAAAATTATGGGTGTACGTTCCCATGATGAAGGTAAAACCTGGTCGAAACCATTTGTTATTTATGATTCTCCACTCGATGACCGGGAATCGGGTATTACAAAATTAAGTGACGGGACATTCTTTTTAAACCTTTGGACTACAAAACATACGCAGGAATCGTATCGGAAAATGCCTGACGGTTCCTATTTCCCTGATGTTGTCAAAAGATGGATTTCTAATGTCAATCAACCATCTTATAAGAATGCGGATTCTCTGGCTGGCGGACATGCCATCTATTCGAAGGATAACGGACATACCTGGAGTGATGCAGTAAAAGGTCCTGATTCCATTCATGGGGGTGTTGAACTGAAGGATGGTACGATTCTGGTTGCTTCTTATCACAAGTTAAGGAACTCGGTAACGGTTAATGTCGCTGAAAAATGGGATGGGCCCTGGCGGGAAATAGCGGAGGTTCATTCACCTAAACCGGACAGCATTCGTTTTGGTGAACCGAGTGTCCTGCAATTACCATCGGGCCGTGTCATTTTGATGATCAGAGCTACCGCAATTCCTTACGATGATGCGGATCCACGTTGCTTTTTGTGGGAAACGTACAGCGATGACAATGGGAAAACATGGAAAGAACCTTATCAAACTCCATTATGGGGTTTTCCGCCACATTTACTATTGATGAAAGATGGCCGTGTCGTTGTAACATACAGCTATCGCCGGCCGCCCTATGGAATTCGTGCTGCAGTGAGCAAAGATGGCATAACATGGAAAACGAAAAATGAAGTTATACTTCGAGACGATGCTCCGAATAAAGATCTGGGATATCCGGCTTCTATTGAATTAAAAAGCGGGAAGGTTTTAACCGTTTATTATCTATCAGCAGCATCCGATACAGTCCGTCCGAAACAGGGGCCGCTTCCGGGTCGTCATAAACCCGATATTTTAGGGACTATATGGACGGCTCCTGCAGTGAACAATGATCAGTAAACAGTAAACAATAATCTATGAATAAACACAAAAGGATCGTTTATTTTTTAAATACCTGAGATGACTATAACACTCCGATGTCTTCAAGACTGGTTCTTAGATCCTGTGGCGATGTGAAATGTATGCCTTTAAATCCCAATTTTTCGGCTCCTTCAACGTTTTCCGCTTTGTCATCAATGAAAATGCTTTCTTCAGGTTTTATGGAATATCTTTCAACCAATACCTGGAAGAGCCCGGGATCGGGCTTGACCATTTTCTCTTCACCCGATACGACAATACCATCCAGTGTTTTCAAAAAGTCGTAATTTTTATAGGCAATGGGATAGGTTTCAGATGACCAGTTCGTCAAGCCGTAGACAGGATAGTCCAGAGCCTGTAACTCGTTCAGGATTTGGACGGAATCGGAAATCTCACCACCCAGCATTTCATGCCATTGTTCGTGATACGCTTTTATGGGTTCTTTATACCCGGGAAATTTATCTTGTAAGTCACCGACAGCTTTATGAAATGGATAGCCTTTGTCCAGTTCCAGGTTCCATTCCGGGGTACATACGTTCTCCAGGAACCACAGCATGTCCTTTTCTTCATCAAAAATTTGCCTGTATAAATAACGGGGATTCCAGTCTATGAGTACGCCGCCAAAATCAAAAACGATATTCTTTATAGCCATAAAAATGATACAAATCCGTAAAAATGTTTCAGATGCATTTCAATTCATAAAAAATAAGCAAAATGGCCATATTTTTAAGTATATCAATCAATATTTAACCAAAATTGCTAATTGCTAATTGCTAATTGCTAATTGCTAATTGCTAACTGCTAATTGCTAATTGCTAACTGCTTTCACCATGTCCATTGCAATAACGAGACACCTCTTCTGGGCAGCGTTATTTTTGTCGTAATATTGCCATTATGTGAAACGGACATCCATTTCGGAGAGTTCATCATATGCAATTGCCCGGCTTTTTCAAGCTTTTCATATTGGGCTTTTCGATACGTTCTGTGGGGAACCCATCTTTTTCCATACCGTGTAGGAATTACTGTGATTCCTGATCTACACGATATTGATGTAATAAAGCTCTCTTAACCGGGAATTCCATGGACTGTTAAGGTAATTTGGGCGCTTTGTCCCGGCAGATACGTCGTCGTAATAATTCCATACCAATACGGAAGCGGAATGCCCGTCGGTACTGGCAATAGCATTGACATCAGACCTCCCGTTATGGACTCCATTCTGTATAATATCTTCTGAACTGAATGATTGTGGGGCATCCACTTTCACCCGGTTACCCCGCATCATTCCGAACATCCGGAACACATTTAAGACCGGTTTATCCACCCCGTTGGTAGCAAGAGCCCGGTAACCGGCAAACCAGGGTTGATTTTCGAACTCAAAAGACCACGACAGGGCTCCGGCGAGATTGACATGCAGGGAATCCGCTAAGCGATAGAAATGGGAAAAGACATCAGCAGTATAGCTGGAATACATCGTGCCATTCCGGTAATCGTTATGTGGATAATATTGAGAGGAACATCCTGCACAGCCTTCGGGGTCCGCTTCGGAAATAATGATTGGAAGATGTTTGAATTTACCGGATTCCGATACAATTTTGAAACCATTGGTGGCATCTTTGAGTTCAACGCCCATGCCCATTCTCACATGCCCGTTGACGATGGTAGGCCATCCTTTGGCGTGAAAACTGATAAAATCGAGGGGTGAGCCCGTTTTCCCGGTCGCATAATTAGTTCCGGAGTTACAATGCTCAAGAAAATCTTTGAGAAACCGGGCCGCATGTTCATTTCGGGGGCTCGTCGTTGCCGGTCCGCCTATAATGGCTTGCGGAAGTGCTTGCTTAACCGCCTGAGCGGTGTAATCATATAATTTAAAATACTGCTGTTTGGTGCCATGCCAGTAACTGATATCCGGTTCATTCCATACTTCCCAATACCAGCTTTCAACCTCTTTCTTTCCGTATCGTTTAATACAGTGTTGAACCCATTTATTGACCAGGCCGGCCCACTTGGTATAACTTTTTGGCGGATAGGTGTAGCCGGTCATTTCATTACCATGGGGTGGCTTGGGTGACCAGTTCGGCTCATAAGGATCCGGATGCGTCGATAACGCTTTAGGCATAAAACCCACTTCTACAAAGGGGCGTAATCCACGATGAACAAAAGTATCAAAAATTTTATCTACAATGTGCCAGTCGTATACCGGTTTTCCATTTGCATCCTCCGTATAAACATTCGTTGAACTCCACTTTGGCCGGGCAACGCCATTGCCGGTTGCCAGCAAATAGTGAACCCGTATGTTGACTGGTACCGGGCTTAATTCGGATAATTCGGTCAACAGTTTCTTCCCATTTTTCATGTAGGTATAACCAGCTTCATCGTAGCCGAAATTGGCCCATATGGGGTTCATTGGACCCGTTTTGTGCGTCAGATCAACGTTGATTGATACATATTGCGGTTGGGATTGTGCCTGGCTGTCGACAACAAAGAAAAACAAAAGAATAAAAAGGGTAATTGTGGCTTTTGACTTCATTTGAGACATGTGTGAATTCATAAATTTCACCTGTAAGTTTATACCGATAATTATAAAACCTGCTTTATAAAAAGTGTATATTTTACATTTAAAACAAGCAAATAATTCAGGACATACGAAGATCCTGAAATGGGGAAAACGGATCGATAGCCTGTCCATTTAAGGAACCTGCATCCAGCGAAGGGGAAAAGCCGGTATTATGTTAAGGTCCTATTCTGCTTTTTTATCCCGAATATCCTGAAGAGCTTCATTCATTTTGAATAAGACGATTAAAAGCTCACACCAAATTCGGGCCCCTAAAGCACCTAAGACGATGTAAACGATACCCAGCAGGAATCTTCCGAATGTGAAACCTCCAAAACCGTAAAACATAGAGACAATTCCCGATATTGCAGCACCAATTAAGAGTATCCAATAAATTAAGGTGATGATTTTGGGTGTAATCATCTCATCCAGGTAAAATAAATTTTTCATTTCACTCTCCATTTGTACTATGCGTTGTTCTTTAACTATGGAGACACAGTCGTACTGTAATGATTTAAGCAGAAAGGGATTGATCCTGTAGTATTGTAACTACTTAATATTGTTAATAAAAAGAGATTAGTTGTTTAAAATATTATAACGAAAAATATCAATCCGAATCATCTGAGTTCTTATCGGTCAGGGCCCGTTCGATGCGCTGATCCGGGATAAGCCAGATAGCTGCGACCAGTATATAAAAAGCTCCGGCAATCCACGGCCGGAAGAATGCACACGGAATAGAAATGGCGTAAATTACTGGGGAGATCTTTCCTTTCAGATCTTTGCCGATGACCTTAGCGAGAAGGGAATTACGTCCCTGCTGCGAAATGATCGTTCGCTGTAAAATCCAGTAAGCTATGGCAGCCATCAATAAAACAACACCATATAAAGCCGTGGGCAGTGACGCGAAATGATTTTCACCCATCCAGCCGGTCACAAAAGGGATTAGGGATAGCCAGAATAACAGGTGCAGATTCGCCCAAAGAATACCGCCGCTTATTTTCTGGGTCACATAAAGCATATGATGATGGTTATTCCAGTAAATTCCAATGTAAATGAAACTCAGAATGTAACTGAGAACAACTGGAAAAAGAGGTTCGAGTGCATTAAGGTTGGCATCGTGGGGTATTTTCAATTCCAGCACCATTATGGTGATAATGATAGCAAGAACACCATCGCTAAATGCCTCGAGACGATTTTTTTCCATAAAAGGAATGTGTAATTTTTATTCTTCAGTTAAAGTGAAGAGGATATTCCTGAGAAAACGGTGACTAAAATTTTTAAATAAAAATCTGACTTTGAAAAGTTCAGAAACGGGTTCCGGATCTTTTCCGTAGATAACCTTTGTTTGCCATTTGTTCTCCCATCTCGTCATAAGCTTCGACAGGTTCCGGAGCCCAGGTGCCAAGTCCGTCTACATAGCGGTTAAACATGCAGAATGCGGCGGCAATCAATACGGTATCGTGTATTTCCTGGTCGGTTGCACCTGCATTCTTTGCCTGGTTTATGTCGTCGCCAGTTACATTTTTCCCGCTTTTCTGAACTTTCCCGGCGATATTCAGCAGGGAACGAAGTTTTGGTGTGATTTCTGTTTCTTTAAAATCCTGTTTTATATCATTGATATATGATAAATCTTTTCCCAGGTGATGGGCCGCGGAAGCTCCATGTGAGGTATGGCAAAAATGACATCCGTTTAAAAAAGAAACATAGGATGCGATAGTCTCCCGATCCCCGCTGCTCAGGGATGATGGACGTCTTAGGAGGGCTTCTGCAAGTTCAAGAAGTGGTTTTGCTGTTTCGGGACTATATTCGAGCAATCCGACAATTCCCGGAAAATTATTTTCGAGGTCAATATGAGCCATAGTCATTCCTTTATTTGTTGAAAGATTCCGTATCCCCACGAGATAAGTATTATTAATTATTGATTTGAAAACAAATCAAATTCAATCTCTGTTTTAAATATTTAATAAATGTTGAAATATGCAATGATTTTAAAAGAAGAAATGGTCCTGAGATTTCATTGCTTGTGTTTTGAATCGAAATGAATCTAAAAATATTCATAACGGATATCTTCATCTTTATCCGGTCCTTTAATTTTCCAATGCATTCGGATTTTATCCGGATCTAAAAAAACAGACGTAGCATATTGGTCTCTATTGCAAATATGGGGAGATTGTGATTGCCAATTATGAAGACTTCTTTCTGCCAGGTTACATAAAAAAACAGGTCTTTCTTCACCATAGCGGAGATGTTCCAGGGATATTAAGTGATTCTCTAGGCGTGTCCATTTATATATGTTTTTAAACGTTGCCGATAAGCCATCTGTAGATGTCCAGGTCCCTTTTTCGATAAACCGAATACTGTTTTGGAAATCAATCAGAATGGTTACGGATCCGGCAGCAGATCCATTCCACCCGGTTTGTGCGTTCGAGCGGGACTGAAATTGAAGGCTTCGGATTTTTTTTAACCGCTCCCAAAGCAGGTTGTCGATAGTTGATATCATTCTGGATGGTATGGAATTTCCGGGTTCAGTATCAAAATTAACTAATGTTCAGAATAAAATGATTGGTTCGTATAGATAAAAAAAATACCCCGGAAATACGGGGTATTTTAAAAATGAATCAATAAATGTTCTGATGAACTATTGTTTTACAACAGAATTAATGACATATACAACGCCATTGGAAGCGGTATGACTGTCAATTACTTTCACACCAAGTGCCGATTCGATTTTCTTTTCAGGTAATTTCCCCTTGTATAAGTGATCCTGAACAACTTTTCGTAGCTTTTTCGGACTCTTTTCCAGTTGACTGATTTGAACACTCGATTTCAATGCTTCGTTATTAGGCGCCAAAACGGTAAAGGGTCCCTTCTTATTTAATATCTGTGCAAAGCCTGACTTTTTTAATAAGACAGCAAAGATAGAGGTATCGTTATCTGAGTTGACTACCTTTACGACGGTTTTACCTTTAGCCGTCATTTTGGTTTTGGCCGGGATATTTTTGGAATACGATCCCTGAGCATTTAGCAGAGTGGTGTTGAAAAAAATTGCGAATGTCAGAACTAATGAAATACTTAAAAATTTTCTTAGTGTTGACTTCATAAATAAATCCTGTTTGATGAAAAATTAGCATTCTCCACAGATTTAAAAAACACATACCTGTGTGGTTTTCTAACCAATGGAAGCTCCTTTTATTGCTTTTTTTAATAAAAACGGCTGTTTTCGACACAAAAAACTCAGGATTTTGGTTTCTTTCTTAATTAGCAGACTAATCTGGAACGGCTTCAATCACGCACATTGGAGATTGCGTCGGGATAATTCTGGCCAGGCTAAAACCGGCATTATGTAATAATTTCCTGAATTCATCTTCCGTTCGTTCTTTTCCACCGGCGGTTAAAAGCATTTGAATGTCGAGTACTTTAGCAGGGTTGGGCTGATTACCCTCCGGAACAACCATTTCCAGTATGAGCAGTTTCCCGTTTTTACCGATGACCTTTCTGACATTCTGTAGTATCTTTTTACAATATTCGTCGTCCCAGTCGTGAATGATATGTTTCATCATATAGGCATCAGCCTGTTCCGGGACAGAATCGAAAAAACTTCCCGGGACCAGGTTAACCCGGTTTTCAACACCCTCTTTTTTGAGTAACTGACCGGCACTTTCAATTACAGAAGGAAGATCGAAAAGGGCACCTCTCATATCCGGATTAGACTGCAAAACCCCCGCCAGCAATTTTCCGTGTCCGCCTGCGATATCAACAATATGCCGGATACCTGAAAAATCATAGGCATGAATGAAAGCCGGTATGTCCGGTTTGGAGATATCGGTCATAGCCCGGTTGAAAATTTCCCCGGCCTCTTTATTTTGAGTGAAAAACTCAAAGGAATCCATTTTATGAACTTTACTTTGCGACGTTTTGCCCGTTTGTAACGAATAGAGCATTTCCTTCCAGTTATCCCAAAGCCAGTCTTCTCCCATCATGATGGCATAATTGCGAATGGAGTCAGGATTATCACTCTGTAAATAACTTGCTAAAGCGGTTAATTCGAATATGCGATTTTCTTGTTCTTTAAAGACGCCAATACTGGCAAGCATTCGTAAAACACGGTATAGAGCGTTTTCATGTGTATTCGTTTTTTTAGCTAATTCTGCCGTTGACAGCGGTCCGTTTGCAAGGAAATCAGCGATACCGAGTTTGGCCACTACACTAATGGCTTTCTGAAAAATTCCGCCATAAAGCATTCGTATCAAATTGACACTGTTTGAATCTTCCGGGATTGAATCCCGTTTTTCTCGTTCCATTATACATTGCCCTGTTTAAAATTACAGAAATATTTGCCACACAATTAGATATAAGAAAGGAAAGGTATCTTAAAAAATGAATTAAAATATGTAAGAAAATATACGCGGAACAACGGGTATAATAATAAAGCAGTTTTTGACTGTGTAATAAAATTCTGAAAGATTAGAACAGCTATGCTTGAAAATATCCGTGATATTCCTAACTTCTTCATATACAAAACATCAGTACGTGTCAATTTAAAATCTTATTTGGATATCATGGATAGAAGAGAAGCGCTCAATCTCCTTGCAATGGGAAGTGCTGGTATGGCCCTTTCACCATGGAAATCACTTTATGGAATGAATATTGATTTATCTGCAGCCGAAATTAAGGCACAATTCGATCGGCTTCGCAGCGAACCTTCGTTGGATGTCAGGGTAAAAACGGAACGGGGTGCTCCGAGAATGTTTGTTAACGATATGGATGTATATCCATTATTGGCATGGAGTTATGCTTTAGAAGAAACGACCCCATCGTTTAAAAGAGCCGGGATCAACATGTTGCATCCTTTTGTATCCATAGACGCTTTCTGGCCGGCCCCCGGCAAATATGATTTTTCAAAATTTGACGCCTTCATGGCTGCGCTGCTGAAGCAGAATCCTGAGGCTTATATTCTGCCGAGAGTATTCCTGTATGCACCGAAATGGTGGCGCAATGCTCATCCCGATCAGGCAGCGAAATTTGAATTAAAATATAACCCGGATAAACACTCCAGCGGAGTCACCGGCGAGGGCGGTTTTGAGCTCGATCCCTGGCTGGATTATGATCAGCCCTCGTATGCATCGGAGTTATGGAGAAAAGATACCGCAGATGCCTTCCGGGCTTTCATTCATCATGTCGAACATTCGCCTTTGCAGAAACGGGTGCTGGGGTATCATTTTTGTTATGGCGTAAGCCACGAGTGGCATTACCTGCATGCCGATCTGCTGCCCGATACCAGTGAGCCGATGCGAAAGGCTATTGGTTATATTCCAACGGAAAAAGAACGGCTGGATAATACGTACGGATTGCTGCGAGACCCTGAAAAAGAAGAGAAGACCATCGAATTTTATCGCCGTTTTCACGATCTGATATCCGATACCGTGATTTATTTCGCAAAAGTAGTGAAAGAGGCAACAGAAGGACGAAAACTGGCCGGCGTTTTCTTCCTCTACCTGCTTGAAAATATATGGATACAGGAAGGCGGACATCTCTCTCCAAAGAAAATTCTCGAGTGTGAAGACCTGGATTTTATCGCCTCTCCTTATACCTATGAACGGACCAATATTAAGGGGTTACGAAGTTGGGACAGTGACGTGCTCGATGATGGCGGAAACTGGCTGGGACGTGCACGTGGAGTAGGAGGAGACGGTGCTTATCGTGTGTTGGTTGATTCGATTAAACGGCATGGGAAGCTTTTCGTAAGTGAAATGGATCCTTGTACCTATCTCGAGAAAGCAGTGAGCGGATCCAACGCCCGTTCTAACGGGGGAAGTGGGAGTGACACGGAAATCGGCACGTTGCGTATCCTGCAGCGTGATCTCGGCCAGATGTACACGAGCGGCTGTGCCGGCTGGTTCCTCGATTTCGGTCCGATTAAGGCATGGGGCAATGCCGGGGCGCCCTGGTATGAATCCAAACCTATCGAACATCAGATTCGCCAGTTTGCTGAACTGGGTAAGCATCGAAATGAACTGGATTTAAGTCCGATTGCCGAAATGGCCGCTGTATATGATGCCAAAAGCTTTTTTGTGACACAGCACTGGCTGGATGCCCGTCCGTTTCCTAAAGGGGCACATTTTATGGATACGTTCGACCAGGATTTCCTGGATGCGCAAAACCGGACTTTTCACCGCATTGGTGCTCCATTGGATTATTTTTACCGTGATGATTTGGCCAAAGACGATCTGAAAAGGCACAAACTCTATTTGATGGTGAATGTTTTTTATCTGGACCAGGAAGAATTGGAACGACTCCGCTCGTTACTCAAAAACAGCGGTATTACGGTCCTTTGGTATTATGCGCCGGGTTTTGTGGGTTCGAAGAAACTGAGCCTGGAACAGATGGAGTCGCTGACCGGTTTCAAATTCAAAGTCATTGACGAGCCGGGGCCGATGATGATTCGATGCTATATTGAAGAAACGAATCTGCTGATTAACAAACAGTTTGGGATGCTCAGGAAGCAGTTTCCGCGTTTTGCCGTCGATGATCCCGATGCCCGTACCTTAGGCTACTGGACGGACCGCAAAGGAGTGGCTTTTGCGATGAAACAACATGATGGCTGGCAGTCGGTTTATGTTGGTGCCGCCCCGGTGCCGGTGGAGATACTTCGCTGGCTGGCTCAGAAAGCGGGAGTGAGGCTCTGGAGTGATCGTCCCGATGTTGTTTACGGCACCCGTGACACTGCGATGATTGTGGCAACGGAGAGCGGAAGCCGTACGTTTTCTTTACCGGGGGAAATGGTTTCCATGGATGGAAAACACCGGGGTAAAGATATCCACTTAAACCTGGATTTCGGGGAAGTGCGCGTGTTTTCTAAAAAGGTTTGATGCCCCGGCATGGTCCATGTCATGATGACAATGCTGGTGGGTGTTGGGAAGGCTCATAAACAGTAATCAGGGGTACTAACCACATCACCACCACATCGTCATCCCGGCCCTGGAGCCGGGATCTCCTGATGAACGGTTTGCTTCCGATCTCAGATTCCTGTTTACCATGATGTTTTTTAAACATTAATCAGGGCTAAAAACAACATCCCCACCACAATGTCATGCCCGGCCCAGACCGGGTATCCAATAACGTGGTGGCCAGGCAACCAATGCCAGGATGGAATCGGTTAATACAATTTTAGTCATAACTACAGATGGTAACCTGCAGCATCATCCTGCTGGATCCTGAATCAAGTTCAGGATGACAACATTGAGTGATGTAAATGTTGCTCATAAACAGTTTATAAAACTCACCACGTCGTCATCCCGGCCCAAGAGCCGGGATCTCCTGATGATCGGTTTGCTTCTCGACTCTCAATTCCTGTTTACCATGACGTTTTTAAACATCAATCAGGTTTATAAACAGCATCCCCATATCAATGGATTCCCGGCCCAGACCGGGTATCCAGTAAAGTGTTGGATAGGCAACGAATATCAGGAAGGGATGAAGCCTCTTATCGATATGGCTTTCCCAGCGTTGGGAGATCCCGGATATTTCAAAGGGCGAAATTCCGGGATGACGATATTTGCAGGTATTGGTGTTGCTCATAACCGTCAATCAGGACTACCAATAACATCACCACCACAATGTCATGCCCGGCCCAGACCGGGTATCCAATAACGTGGTGGCCAGGCAACGAATATCAGGAAGGGATGAAGCCTCTTATCGATATGGCTTTCCCAGCGTTGGGAGATCCCGGATATTTCAAAGAGCGAAATTCCGGGATGACGGTGTTTGTGGGTGTTGGTGTAGCTCATAACCGTCAATCAGAACTACCAACAACATCACCACCAAAAAGTCATGCCCGGCCCAGACCGGGTATCCAATAAAGTGACGGATAGCAACGAATATCAGGAAGGGATGAAGCCTCTTATCGATATAGCTTTCCCAGCGTTGGGAGATCCCGGATATTTCAAAGGGCGAAATTCCGGGATGACGGTGTTTGCGGGTATTGGTGTTGCTCATAAACAGTAATTAAAACCCACCTCGTCGTCATCCCGGCCCAAGAGCCGGGATCTCCCACCGATCATTTCCCCATCAAAACATCGCCGGGTTGTCATACTCGATAGTTCGGATGGTAAAACGGGCATAGCTGAAGTCGCCGGATTCCAACCGCCATAAAACTTCTGCTTTGACAGGAATCAGCATGTCATGTCTTTCCTGGTAATCCGATAATTTGATGATCCAGGTTTCCAGCCTGTCCGCATCCATAAAACGTTTAGTTTCGAGCTGTGTAATCTCATTCTGTTCGTTAAACGTCACTTTAAAATGCAGGGAATCATCAAGATACGTGAAATAAACGTTGGCTGATGTCGAATCGATGGGACTCCAGTGAACCCGCTCGCCCGGGAGTAGACTGGTCGGGAACCAGACATTTTCACCGAACCAGCGCAATAATTCACCCTGATTATAATTTGGCCCCTCGGCATGAAAAATGGGGATGAACGAAATAAGAGAAACCTTCAACAGTCCTTTTCCCGATATATACATATCGTGAGCCGTGAAAAAAGTGGTCTGGCCGCGCCACAGGAAACCGGGTGGGTCCGTGGTAAAATATTCCTCGCCCTCGATGGGCATCCATTCATTATCCGGGGCGGTTCTAAACTGGCCGCCGTGTTTCAGGCGGACATAACGTATGAATGGTTGGCCCTCATTTAACACACGTTTAAAGTATCGTTGAACAGGATCCGGCAGGCTGTCTAACCGGGAATAGGTGAAAACATCCTGTCTGGTATCTTTAGAAGAACGGAAAAGTTCTTTGATATCATTTCGGTACTGAAAGGAAGAATATATTTTAGCGCTCAACGCTATGACAACGATAATGCCGATCAGAAAAAAGGTAATCACCCAAATCTTTTTCATAATACTCTCCTGATTCAATAAAGAGGTGCATTGTACTATTCATTTAATCTAAGAGAATTACAAAAAGTTTCCGTTAGAAATAGTAGATCAATTTTTAATCGAGCGACAGGGGAATGACTGCTATTATGCTGCAACAGGAGATCCCGGATATTTCAAAGAGCGAAATTCCGGGATGACGATGTTTGCGGGTGTTGGTGTTGCTCATAAGCAGTAATCAGGGCTAAAAACAACATCACCTCATCGATGTCATGCCCGGCCCTGGAGCCGGGTATCCAATAGAGTGACAGGATAGCAAGGAATATCAGGACGGCTTGGGACCCCTTATGGATACATCTCCCAGCATTGGGAGATCCCGGATATTTCAAAGAGCGAAATTCCGGGATGACGTTATTTGTGGGTGTTGGTGGTGCTCATAACCGTCAATCAGGACTACCAACAACATCACCACCACAATGTCATGCCCGGCCCAGACCGGGGATCCAATAAAGTGACGGATAGCAACGAATATCAGGAAGGCTTGGGACCCCTTATGGATATAGCTTCCCAGCATTGGGAGATCCCGGATATTTCAAAAAGCGAAATTCCGGGATGACGTTGTTTGTGGGTGTTGGTGTTGCTCATAACCGTCAATCAGGACTACCAACAACATCACCACCACAATGTCATGCCCGGCCCAGACCGGGTATCCAATAAAGTGACGGATAGCAACGAATATCAGGAAGGCTTGGGACCCCTTATGGATATAGCTTCCCAGCATTGGGAGATCCCGGATATTTCAAAAAGCGAAATTCCGGGATGACGGTATTTGTGGGTGTTGGTGTTGCTCATAAACCGTCAATCAGGACTACCAACAACATCACCACCATCAATGTCATGCCCGGCCCAGACCGGGTATCCAATAAAGTGACGGATAGCAACGAATATCAGGAAGGCCTAGGACCCCTTATGGATATAGCTTCCCCAGCATTGGGAGATCCCGGATATTTCAAAAAGCGAAATTCCGGGATGACGATATTTGTGGGTGTTGGTGTTGCTCATAAACAGTAATTAAAACTCATCCTCGTCGTCATCCCGGCCCAAGAGCCGGGATCTCCTGATGACAGGATAAGGTCCTGTCGCTCATGCCATGACACGTCTTCCCCGTGCCTCGACTCCGCTCGGCATGACAGGGGGGGGGAATGCCATCATCAGCACCACACGTCACCCTGAGCGGAGTCGAAGGGTCGAAGGGGAGATCGATGAGCACCGGGACATTTTATCCGTTAGAGGAAATTCATGATTCGTATGACGCTCAAACTTTAATGTTAGCGGAGTATTTATTTATATTAGCAAGTATAGTTACTATTTCATCATCGAGGGCACATCATGAAAAAAGAAGGACCGGATCATTTGTCACGACGTGAATTTTTAGAACGAACGTTATTTGGACTCGGAGGGGCTATGCTGTTCCCGGGTTTCCGGAAAAGCTGGACTTCCGAAGAGCAGAAGTATTATCAATTCTGGGAAAACCTTAAAAAACTACCGGAGGACAAAAAGCTGGGTATCGCCCTTGTCGGCCTGGGCAGTTATGCCACCTACCAGCTGGCGCCGGCCTTGCAGCAGACGAAGTTGTGCCGTCTTACCGGTATCGTGACGGGGACCCCGGCTAAAGCTGAGCGTTGGGCGAAGGAGTACAATATCCCGGCAAAGAATATCTATAATTATGAAAATTACGATACCATAGCGGACAACCCGGACATCGACATCATCTACGTGGTGCTTCCGAACAGCATGCATGCCGAATACACCATTCGCGCCGCGAAAGCCGGGAAACATGTCATCAGTGAAAAGCCGATGGCGACCTCGGTGGCGGATGCCCGGGATATGGTCGATGCCTGCCGGAACGCGGGTAAAAAGCTGTCTATCGGGTACCGGCTGCACTTTGAACCGCATAATGAGGAAATGATGCACCTGGGCGGCGATGAGGTCATGGGGCCGGTGAAAAGCATCGAAGGGGCACATTCGTTCCGGATTCGGGGAAACCCGAATATCTGGAGACTGAATAAGAAACTGGCCGGCGGCGGTCCGCTGATGGATATTGGTATTTATGTGGTCCAGGGCTCGATTTACACGATGGGAAAGTTGCCCATTGCCGTTACGGCCCGGGAAGAGACGCACAACAAGGAACTGTTCAGCCAGGTCGAGGAGACCATTTCCTGGAACCTGGAATTTCCCGGCGGCGTGATCGCCAAAGGGGAGAGCAGTTATGCCGGAAGGGGCAATTACCTGAGGGCCGATGCCAAAGACGGCTGGTTCCGCTTACAGCCGGCGTATAGTTATCGCGGAATCCGGGGCGAGACGAGCCGCGGCGTGATGTCGTTTCCACAGGTGGCCCAGCAGACGATGCAGATGGATGATTTTGCCTACTGTATTATGAATGATAAGGAAAGCCGGGTGCCGGGCGAGATGGGATTGCGGGATATGAAGATTCTGATGGCGATTTATGAGGCGGCTGAAAGGGGGGGGAAAGTTAAGTTGGATTTGTAGGTTGTGTTTTCCTTTAAATAAACTTTGGCATGTATTGCTTTTGATACTGTGTCATGCTTCCTGTTTATTCATATTCGCTAAGATTTTCCAATCTAAATTATTTTTTCTTGATAAGCATTTGAATATTAAAAATCCGTATTCACAAATAAATTCTAAAAGTTCAGATCCTTTTTTAGATGAAAGTAAAATCCTTCTATATCCTTCAATTTTCGATTCAATGTCAAAAAAGTATGATAAGATATTTCTTTCTTCTAAATCTAATCCATTGAATAAATCACGGCTGATTATAGAATTTGAATGGATTATTGCGTGCCTTGAAATAGATATCACTTTGTACCATTTAGCTAGATTCAGATTTTTATTATTATTTATTTCTGAATGTGAAAATTCAGGACTTAGAATCTGAAAAATATTTAATAATTCTGAATTGTTTGAACCGGTTTTCAGTTTTCTAACTGTCCTGTTCCAATCAATCTTTTTGTTTTTCCTAAAGCAATTAATTTTGCCAATAGTTTCAAAAGCAATCTCATTGTTATTCTCGAAGTATAAAGCTAAAATATCTTTAAAATACGATTCTAGAGCTTCATAAGATTGAGAAAAAAGTGTAGAAGAAACAACTTGAATTAAATCTTGGTTTTTTTCATAATAATCATCACTTGTTACTATATAGCCATCCGTTGGTAATGGAAAATTTATTTCCCAACCATTATCTGTTTCACCTGTTAAATCACTTATTGCAAGTCTACTTCCCTTGATTAGAATTTGATCCTTTTTTTCAAAAAATTTAGCATTATTCAATTGTTCTATTAAATTCTTTGAATAATGGTTTATATCATGTTCAAGGTGATTAATGTAACCTTTATAATATTCTACTTGACTAAATAATTTAATTATACTTGGAACTAGATAATTGGATTGCATATTTATTATGTTTTTTAACTATGGATAACATATGGCTTGTGGTGGTTTTCGAAACACTTTTCTTTCCATACAAAACAAATTTAACTAAGATTTAAAAATCTTGAGTATAGCAGGGCAACTGTCCTAATCTATGTGTGTTGTTAGGCTGCGTTTTTTTTCGGCTAATTTCTGCAATATTTTATCTGTCATTGCTTTGCTTTTTATAAACTGCTTGTCATCAATATCAACTCCACTTTCGACAATAATATTAATAGCTTCTGTAAAAATTTCTAATGCTTTGTCATTATCATTTAGCTTATCAATTATTGGTTTCGTATATCGTTCAACTTTCTTTTGACTATTTAAAGGTGGTAGAGGGTCATTACTAGCTAAAGGTGGAACCAGCATTAGAATAAAAAATTTCACTTTTTTAAACTTCTTATTAATAGTGCCTGATAAGTAAAAAGAGTCCAAGCGGTAGTAAGCTAAACCTGCTAAATAATATGAAGCGTATTGGTGATCTGGTTCAAAAATAGAAGAACCGGAGTCTCCAATCTTTTTGACTATAGAACCATAATAACTAGTAACTAAATGTGGGTTTTTAACGAACATTGAAGAGAATGACTTTATTTGAGTCGATACTGTAATAATTCTACGTTTTATTACATTTCTGTCAGAGTTATACTGTTTTGCTCTTCGTTCATAATACAATTGTCCATCGCCTTCGATTGTGGTGTAGTAATGTTCTAGATTTTTTTGAAAATCAGACATTGCTGATAACTGTTCCCGTTTAATTGCGGTTTGGTTATTTGTTGAAACTGTAATCTTTGATTTTACTTCTTCATTATCTGTTACCACTAAACGAACGGGAATTTCAATTTCATCAATACCTGGTCGATTTCTATGTTCATACAAGACATTGCTAGTTTGACAGCCGTTTACAATTTGATAATCAGAAATTGTAACATTATTTCCTGAGGTTTTAATACTATTTGCAACAATGGTAACTCCATTATTTAATACGCTGAACAGGTCTGGATAATCACCATCGAGCGTTTCAGCTATACTTTTATTTACGGGATTATTGGTTCCTTGAAAATCTCGCACGTTATCGTCAAAAACACTTTTAATATTTCCATTTGTGTCTAAAATTATGGGCTTAAATTCTTTAAAAGGTAGTACACCATAATATGATTGATTAATTCCATTCACGTCTTTTAAGGTGACTTTGTTGCTGAATGAGAACTTAGCAGAGGTTGGATTTTTAGTTTTTCGATAAAGTTTTCCTATTTCATTGGCACCAAGCACGTAAGATTCGATTCGGCTAAATAAGTTGTTATTTTCTAATTGTTGAATTGAATTTATGCGAGTAGCTTCTATATTCTGATCTTCACTATTATAAGTTCCTGTTGTAACGTAGTACATTTTGCAGGTTGGATTTTCTTTGAATTCAGAAGCAAAAGAAAGAACGTAATCAGATAGTTCTGATGCTCTTTTAATATCATCATTTCTTGGCAATTGAGATTCTTCTGAAAAAAAGTCTTGGACACCAAAATAGAATTGATGCATTTCTGCTGTATTAAAGTTTGAAGAAGTTTTCGCTTGAATAAAAACATAGGAAACTTCTAAATAACCATTACTATCTAGCAGATCATCAACTTCTTCTTCATCTTCCATTAAGTGTCCATTTACAATAATTGCAACACCGTCAATTCCTGTGTCGCTTCCCCTTCCAACCGTAATTGCTTCCGTTTCAAATGTTCGGTTGTATTCATTAGCCAAAACAGAATAGTTGCAGAAATATTCAAAATCATCACTTAATTCAGTTTCTTCTTTTTCTTGTGCTTTAAATAAATCAGTTATTAGTTGCCTTGTTATTCTATCCATAGTGTCTTTTAAATGTAACCTAACTTCAGGATAATGCGAACTCTATTTATATTATCCCTGTTTTTGTCCCTAATTGATATCAATATTATTATAAATAATAACGAAGATAAAATGAGGAATTCGAAGATAATTTCAAAGAGTAACATCATCTTAGTTGAAAAAATATTAAGGGGCATGACCCAAAAGCCTGATATCTCAAGAAAATAATGTTGAAAGTTGTATACGATACAGACAATACCGGGAATCAAACCCCCACCGAATCTAACATTCCACTTCGTATTTCTGCACGATCAATTTCTTCCCAAAAAGCAACGGATTTTTTTCTACCATCAAAACAATGCCATTTTGAAGCGAGCTAAAACTGTTCAAAAACTTACCAATTCGGCTATTATTTTAACTCAATAATAAAAGACAAGAACAAATCTATTGTCAGTTGCAGAAATCAATGTAAACGAATGGTATGTCACACCAGTCAGGGGAGTGGGAAAGTGGACTAAACGCCTCTTTCTATAGGTGAAATTATCATTTAGCCGGCCTTGACGGATAAGAAAACAACTTTTTGAAGACTAATTATCACTACTCAATTTAGGGGCCTTTCCTGTAACGAAAAAGCCAAGGGCAAGTAAAGAAAAGGTAACGACCCATAGCCAAAGAGAATTATCGTGGCCGGGTATCGAGCTAAACGCTCCCATATTACCAATTACATCCACGATAGCCCAAAGAGCGAAAAGGGATGCGTATCCATAGGCGAGCGTGGTACGCGTTTTCGATGGCTGATCTTTCCGAACCGACCAGGCAACAATCCCAAATACCAGTTGAGCCGTGCCAATAATCAGGAAAGCGAAAGCCGATGAGACATCGGTAATGCCATAGGAGGATTTAATGGAAGGAATGACAAAAGACAACAAAGCAGCCATACCGGAAAAGAGTAACAATACCGCTGCAATAGCAAACATACCATTGAGGTTCAGTTTTTTCATTTTATTTAATTTAAGATTGGGAAAAATTATTCGGTTTCAATGCAATGATTAAATAGGTAAGCTTGGATTTTTCGTCTTTTACTTATGATTATAAAAACTTGTTTTATTACGAAATAGAAATACCGTGTTTGTAATTCAGACAATTTATCATCAGCCCTTCCGGAATGAACAACAACATCAACTTAACACAAACCCTTTCATACCTTATTGCTATTCATGTCATTATAATGAGGAAATCGAAGATAATATCAAAGCAGAAACATCATTTTAGTCATAAGAATGGTAGAAATTTTCATTTAAAGTCTCTCTGAATATACAGGATAGTTATGATGATGATTTTTGAATCGGCCAATCCCGTCCGAAAAATCCACCCGAATCTATAATTTCAGCTCGTATTCCTGTTCAACCAATTTCTTCCTAAAAGCATCGGATTCCGTTCCTTCCGTCAGGACAACGCCATGCTTTTCATACATATGGATAGCCCGGGTTGTTTCTTCGGTGGTTTCTTACGGCCGATACTATTCCCGGTGTGCGATATCGGTGCGATCGAAACTCAGTCTATCGCAAAGTTTGATAGCATCAAATTTAATGGGGTTTGCATTTTCATTGACTTTTTGAAATGACAGCGAACGGCGTCATAGCACCCATTCTGTTCATTTTATCAATGTTATCCCTGTCAAATCGGCCTTTTCATTTTTCAAAAATGCGTACGTTATATTATCCGCTTTACAATCTATGAACGGAACACGATTCAGTTTTTTATTGTACCTGAAGAAGGTATTTATTAAAGTTGCGTTCTGGAAGGTAACTCCCTTGAAAGCACAGTTTTCAAAGTGGCAATTCCTGATTATTCCATCAAAAACCACATCTTCAACCTGTGAATCTTTAAATATAGTGGCATTCCATTCCACATTTGTTACTGAGTTTTTAATAAAAGAACTCAAATTAAAAAAAGCTTTTGTTAAATCGGCCGCATTGAAATCACAACCTTTTATGATACTCTTTAAAAATTCAGCTTCCATCAGGGAACTGTCTTTAAAATTATTGCCGGTTAAGTCGGTAGTTTTAAAGTGACATTGGCTCAGGTTTGAACGTGAAAAGTCACTATCAATAATTCGATTGCTTTTCAGAAGAAGTCCTGATAAATCTGACCCAATAAATGTACAGTTTTGGATGTTAGAAGAATTTAGATTTTCATTTATATCCTTCAATCCCGAAAAATCTGCATCAACCCAGGAATTCTCTGACATATTCCTGGCAGGCCTGTTCTTCTTATCATCGGTAGACAGCCGATTCGATTGCGTCACAGAAGGATCCATAGATTTCTGTTCATTTTTCAATGGCTGGAAGTTTTCTGAAAAATAGTTGAGGTCAACGCCAAGAATTTCAGCAAGACGGTTAAACATTGTAATGTCCGGCATTGATTCTCCGCGTTCCCATTTACCAACAGCCTGTGCGCTGATAAATAAACGTTCCGCAAGTTGCGCTTGTGAAATATGTAATTTCTTCCTTGCTTCGGTAATTTTGGTGCCAATCATCTTTGTTTCCATAGGTGTCATATTTTGATTGTTATGTAACACGACAAAGATATTTAACGAGGTTTTAAGAATGTACCTACCAATAGTAGTAATACCGCTACTTTTAGTTGTTTTTCAACAATAATGAGGATGATAATAGGAAATTGGAAGAAATAATAAAGAGAAACACTCCCTAAGAATAATAAATGGGGGAGGTAACGAAGCTTTCCTAATCAAAAAGTACATATGAAACAGACAAAAAGGGCGTCAACTTCCACAGGAATTATAAATTCAGCTCATATTTCTGCTCTATCAGTTTCTTCCCAAAGGCATCGGATTCTTTTTCTTCCGTCAGGACAAAGCCATGCTTTTTATACAGGTGGATGGCCCCGGTTTGCTCTTCGGTAGTCCATAAATAACAGGAGGAATAACCGAGCGAATGCAGTGACTCCATGAATTCATTCATCAGCTTGCTCCCAAGGCCGATACCCCGATAGCCGGACTCCAGCAGGAAATATCGCAATTGGGCAGACTTGCCGCGGTTCACCAGGAAAAGGGTCCCGATGATTTGGCCGCGATGCTCACATATCCAGGCCCGGTCTTTTTGCGGATGATAATTTCGGTAACATTCCAGCAGACTTTCGGCCACATATTGCTCGAAGGGCAGGCCATAACCGTTTTCTGTTTTATATATTGATCCATGCATATACAGGATGTAGCCCATGTCCCCGGGCCGGAGATCATGCCGGATTGTTATCTCATCCAATAACTTTGTTCGTTCCTTGCGTTCCATTCTGTGCACACCGGTTTAATGAGAAGCGAGCGTTTTGTTTCGTATTAAACAATAACCTGGAATAGATTGCAATTATAAATTTGATATTGCATCTAAAAGTTTCCGGGCCTCGTCGGTGCGCAGTGATACGATATCGTAGAAAACCTGGTCCAGTTTAGGCTGAATGTCCGGGTTCGATGCATATTTTTTCCGCAATTCATAGAGTTCGTAAGCCATTTTTAAATCATCGCCGTTATAAGGAACGCCGGTGAATTTTTGTACGGTTTCGAGCATGCTGTAACCAAATTCTTCGGTGGGTTCAATCATCGTTCCTTCGCCGAAATCATTCCAGGTAACCAACTGGACAGCAGGCAAATTGACTTTCCCGGCCAAATCCAGGGTTTGGCTAAGTGTTTGGGTGCCATTGTAAGTGATGGCCCAGCCGAGGCTGTTTCCCCAATCGCCCTGGGCGTAATAATCTTTAAAACCCGGGTAGGCCGAGCCGATTGCCGTTTGCAGGGAGGGTTTCCGGTTGTAATAAAAATTGGACAGGTCACTGAGGTTATTTTTGTACACCCAGGCATATTCGCCAGCGGCATTGGTCCCGGCATCAGATGACTCATACCACAGGGTCAGGAAGGTGGGTTTCTCGGAAAAAACATGAAAAATCTGCGTCCACTGGCTTTGCGTCTGGATATAGACCGGCGTGAAAACCATGAGCAGCGGGTGATTATTGATTTGTATGTAGTTATCCTGGCTGAAATAATTCGTTTGAATATAACTCATATCCGCGGAAGCCGCTGTGATGGCGTCCGGTGCTATTCCCTGCGAGACCACATTTTGAACCGTCCGGTCCTCGTAATCGATAGCGAAACTGAGTCCGGCCGACTGGGTCTTGTTGATAAAGGCGTTGGCGTTCTCCAGGTTTTTCGGGTAATCATAAAGATGATAGGTACCATACCAGTCGATGATGGCCCCGTCGATTCCGCTCAATTTCATTAGGAGCAGATGATATTCTATCAAATCCGGATCATCCGACGAATAAGGACCGATGAGCGGGTAGAACCAGGAGGCTATCTGGCGCCGGCCGGTCGTGTCGATAATATCCGGGTTTTTGTTGGCCATTTTCCAGTGATCGCCCCAGTAACCATCCACCTCTTTCGACTCGAACCAGGGCATGTAATGAACCAGGACGAGGGTATTATTCGTCTTTTGGACCGGAACCGCGTCGTATTTAACCAGGTGAAACTCCTGGCTTACGGAGTTTGATGCCTGGTTTTTACAGCCCATAACAAACATGATGAGCACGGTAAAAACGAGCATGGAAAAATGGTTTCTGTTCATATGAGTCGGTGCGTCCATGATGAATAACGATAATAATCACCCGGAAGATACACAGATCGAAGGACTTAGGCATAAATGAGATGAGCGTGATATCCTTATTCTTGGTAAAAGAGATAAAATGGCCACGGATTAACACGGAACAAACAGAATATCTTGCTATAAAGCTTAATAAGGACTATTCACGTCGTCATCCCGGCCCAAGAGCCGGGATCTCCTGAATGGATGGCTTGCTTCTTAACCCCAAACAGGAACACCTGCCTCGACTCCGCTCGGCATGACGGCGGGGGGATGCAAAAGGAAAGCCTTGCATGTCACCCTGAGCGGAGTCGAAGGGTGACGGGGAGCCGAAGAGTGTCAGGACAAAGTGGACCAAAGGACATGGTTTCGCCTGCATTAGGAGATCCCGGATATTTCAAAGAGCGAAATTCCGGGATGACGATGTTTGTGGTTCTTGGTGTTGATCATGAGCTATAATTAGAACTCATTCCGTCGTCATCCCGGCCTTAGAGCCGGGATCTCCCGACGATCGGATTAGCAGCCAATGCCGGGAAGGTCCCGGAAAAAACAATTTTGGGCAAAATTCAGACGATAACCTGTAGCAGCATCCTGCTGGATCCTGAATCAAGTTCAGGAAGACATCGTTTGTGTGGGTGTTGGTGTCGCTCAGAAACAACAATCAGGGTTAAAACAACATCCCCACATCAATGTCATCCCCGGCTCCGACCGGGGATCCAATAAGGTGGTGGATTAGCAGCCAAAGCCAGGAAAGTCTCGGTTAAAACGATTTTGGACATAATTTTAGGACGGTAACCTGCAGCAGCATCCTGTTGGATCCTGAATCAAGTTCAGGATGACATCGTTTGGGTGGTGTTGGTGCCGCTCAGAAACATCAATCAGGTTTATAAACCACAAAACCACATCGATGTCATCCCCGGCCCGGACCGGGGATCCAATAACATAGTGGATTAGCAGCCTATCGTTCATACCGTGCCTCGACTTCGCTCGGCATGACGGCGGTGATGCAAATGGAAAGCATTGCATGTCACCCTGCGCGGAGTCGAAGGGTGACGGGGAGCCGAAGAGTGTCAGGACAAAGTGGACCATAGGATTTGGTTTCGCCTGCATTGGGAGATCCCGGATATTTCAAAGAGCGAAATTCCGGGATGACGACGTTTGTGGGCATTGGCATCACTCAGAAACATCAGTCAGGATTACCAACTACAAAACTACATCATTGTCATCCCCGGCCCGGACCGGGGATCTAATAACGTAGTGGATTGGCAGCCGATGCCGGGAAGGAATGGAACTCCAAAAGGACATGGCTTTCCCTTCATTGGGAGATCCCGGATATTTCAAAAAGCGAAATTCCGGGATGACGATGTTTGTGGGCATTGGTGTTGCTCAATAACATTAATCAGAACTCATCGCGTTGTCACCCGGCCCCTGAAATAAAAAAGGCACCTGATGTGAAATGGGTGCCCGTGTCCGGAAAATGTTATTTCCCTTCCAAATAATGTTTCAAATCAATAGGTTTCCCATAATCATTACCGGTCATTAAATAAAACGCCATGCCGGCATCGGAAATATCAGGTTTGCCTTCAACTTTCATTCTGTGATATAACCATTTGTAGTTTTTATTTTTAGAATCCTTCAACCACTGCCATGGAGCCCAGTCTTTTTTCGTATATAAATATTTATTCTGATCCGGAATTTGCACCCAATGTTCTCCTAAAGCCTGAATGTCTTTCGCCCGGTGGGTCATTAATGGCGGGTTAACATGATTATTATTCCATTTACTATGCGAGAGGCAATAAACGTATTTCAATTTCGATTTATCAGCCGCTGCAATTGCCCGGTAAGGAACTTCCATCGGTCCCGCAAGGATCATGATAAGCGGATTATTTTCAGTCGATTGATTAATGGCATTCGTTAAATTGGTAATCGCTTTTTCCAATTGGGTTTGATCATTGAAAAAAAGTGAACGGTTGAATCCGAATCTTTTTGCCGCTTCAATGGCACTTTTTTGTTCCTGCTTTTCCATTTTGGGATCATTTTTGCCTAAATGATCGCAATAATCGTAATGGATCACCATATCCTGATATCCCTTTGCAGCAATGATTGCTAATGTAGATGGCGTTGCTCCCCAGTCGTCTTTATCATGCTTATTTCCGTCCGAACTAATCGCAATTCTCCCTTTTCCCTGATAAGGTACCAGTGTTGAGGGCAGATGGTCTGTAATATTCACACTCTGGGCACTGGAGATCGACACTAAGCATAAAGACATCGTCAAACTCAGCAAAGAGGGTATTAATTTCTCGAAATATTTACCTGTCATAGTCAGTTTTATAAATTGTTAACCCTTTGGAAAAAAAATCATGAACAATATCTTTTTGATTGTGATCACAGAATTTAAGGTAAATCTATGCAAGTCATTGATACTGTTTTAAATAATTACAATTCTCTTGATATAAAGTCAAAGAAGTTTTGCATTAGTATGCAATAAACATAACAATATTACTATGAAGGCTATTATCACTTAGCCCGATCGTACTGCTTGGGCCATTCGATATCCTGGTGCAGCTCTTTAGCGGCATGCTGTGGAAAATACGGATCACGCAGGAATTGGCGTGCCAGGGCCACGATATCCGCTTGTCCGGTACGAATAGCATGGTCGGCTTGCGAAGCCGTGGTGATTAAACCAAGGGCTGTGGTCATGATATCCGCTTCCTGGCGAATATGCTGGGCGAGGTTAGTCTGGTAACCGGCTCCAACCGGGACTTTCTGATGGATGGCATTGCCGCCCGAAGACACATCGATGACATCCACATCCAGTTTCTTTAATTCCCTTGCAAGTTTTATGGATTGTTTCAGGTCCCATGAAGGTTCGTCATCTACCCAGTCGGTAGCTGAAATACGTACGAATAATGGGAAATCATCGGGCCATACTTCCTTGATCGCCCGGGTGACCTGCAGCAGCAAGCGGGTACGGTTTTCGAAACTGCCGCCATATTCATCCGTTCGTTTATTAGAAACGGGGGATAAGAACTCATGAATCAGGTAACCGTGGGCCGCATGGATTTCAATAATTTGGAATCCCGCTTCAAGCGAGCGTTTTGCGGCGTTTTTAAAGTCCCGGATCACTTTGTCGATTCCGGCCTGATCGAATTCAACCGGATTTGAATCTTTTGGGTCAAAAGGAATCGGACTTGGAGCGACGAGGTTATCCCAGCCGCCTTCATCGGATTTCAGCAGACGATTACCTTCCCAGGGTTTGCTTTTGCTTCCTTTTCTTCCGGCATGAGCCAGCTGAACACCAGCCAACGCTCCATGTGTTTTTATGAAACCGGTAACCTGTTTCAGTTTCTCGATATGTTCGTCCTTCCAGATTCCAAGGTCGGCATAACTGATGCGGCCTTCCGGGGAAACCGCTGCCGCTTCCGAGATTACAATACCGGCGCCGCCAACGGCACGGGTTCCTAAGTGTACAAGATGCCAGTCGTTCGCGAAACCATCTTCACTGGAATACTGGCACATGGGTGAAACCATGATACGGTTTCGGGATTCTACACTTCGTAATTTCAGCGGACTAAATAAATGATCCATAGGGTCTTATTTCTGTACTTATTGATAAAAAAATTAAATTTTAGATTTGCTGAGAGCTGAGAGCTGAGAGCTGAGAGCTGAGAGCTGAGAGCTGAGAGCTGAGAGCTGAGAGCTGAGAGCTGACTCAATATTCCGAGGCTTTGTTGAGCAATTCCAAATCAGTTTTATCCAAATTCAGGGATACGGCTTCGTTGAAGGCATCCACGTGGGCCGGTTTAGTAGCGCTGGCGATAGGGGCCGTTACCGCCGGCCGGGCAATGAGCCAGGCCAGGGAAATGGCCGCCTGACTTACATCATGTTTTGCTGATAAATCATCCAGGGCTTTTAGTATTTTTTGACCGCGCTCGTCCAGATATTTGGTTGCTTGTTTTCCACGTATGCTTTTACCGGCGTCGTTGTCGCTCCGATATTTTCCACTCAGGAAACCCTTGGCCAGCGAATAATACGTGATAACTCCCATTCCTTCATTCTGGCAAATCGGCCCGACGCCTTCTTCAAATCCTTTGCGGGCGTATAGGTTATATTCGGGCTGAAAGACTTCGTAATGGGGAAGTCCGTCTTTCTTGTGGGCCTGCAAAGAAGCATTTAACCGTTCCGGCGACAGGTTGCAGGCACCTATCCAGCGCACTTTCCCGGCTTCAAGCAGCCTTTGATAAGCTCCCAGCGTTTCCTCAACGGGAGTAGTGTCATCATCCCAGTGGGTTAAATACAAATCGATATAATCAGTTTGCAGCCTTTTTAAAGATTTATCTACTGCCTGCAGAATATGGCCTTCCCTAAGATCTTTGCGGCCCTGGCCGACATCGGAACCGACTTTTGTGATGATAATCGTCTTGTCCCGGTTACCGCGGGCTTTCATCCAGTTCCCTATGATGGTTTCTGACTCGCCGCCTTTATTGCCGTCCGCCCAGCGGGAATAGACATCAGCTGTATCAATCGTATTGAAGCCAAAACCGGTGAATTGATCCAATAACTCAAATGATTGTTGTTGATCGATGGTCCACCCAAAAACATTTCCACCGAAAACGACCGGTGCTGTGTCTAAATCGGTGTTACCTAATCTTCTTTTTTCCACGAATGAATATCCTTTAGATTTTTAATGCTAAAAGTGATTCTGAAATAGTTTCCAATAAATGTATTACGGGCTTTTTCCAGGTACGAGTATAATGTAAAAAGATGGGAAAGAGTTCCGGCATCAATGGATCAAAATCATACTGAATTCATGTTTCTAACGAATATGACAACAATAAAAAATGTTTTTATGGTGAGTTTGTGATAAAGTGAGACCCTTTTTATTGATAAAAAAGGGTCAGATAAAATCGAGAACAAATGAAACTCAACCGGTTGTTGAAAAAAACTTATCACTGTTCGATTTTTACCACATAAGCATACTGTCCGACTTTCTGTTTGGGCATGGAGATATGCATTCCGTCCGGTTCGATTTTATACTTCAATGCTTTGTGATTGGCCAGCAAAGTGACAGATTTAACGGGTTTATCAAGCAACCCTTTGGCCGGCGCAAAAGAATGGATGACCATTTCTTTTCCGGGCCAGGCAAGGGCGGTAGCATAGATCGCATTTCCATTAGTAGTAAACCGAATGTCCTTTCCGGTATATTTCAGTATCCCTGCAAAAGATCCTGCTTTTTTAAGTATTGTCGGACCTTCGCCATAGATTTTCCACGGACGTGTATTATAAATGGCTTGCCCATTCACCGAGAGCCATTTTCCCATGCTTAGTAATATGTTTTTAGCCTGTTCAGGTATGGTTCCATCCGATTTCGGATCTACATTCAGAAGCAAGTTGCCGTTTTTGCTGACGATGTCGATTAACTCGTCCATAACAGAATTGGGAGTCCGGTAGTTGGCGTTTTTGGTATACCCCCAGGTGTTTGTGGCAACGGAGGTTCCGGTTTGCCAGTGAGGTTTCCGAATGGAATTGAATCGTCCGCGTTCAACTTCAAAAACAGCGGCTCCCTGTGGAAAAGCGTTGTTTTTATAATTCAATACGCCGGTTTTCCCCCATTTTTCAAGTTGATTATAGTAGTAAGCGGCAATTTTATATCGATAGGGTTTGAAAGCCGGTTCTTCAAACTTCCAGTCGAAATAAAGGATATCGGGATGAAAATCATCAACCATTTCCTTGGCCAGGCTGTACCAGCGGTTCAGAAAATACTGGTTTGGCGGTTCATTGGAGGGATGTTCAGGACTGTATAGTCCGGCATATTTTGGATTCCGGGTATCGTAATGATCGGAATAGGTGTAATAATACCAGTTATTTGCATAGTGATCGGATACACCGAACTTTAACCCTTCGGCCCGGATAGCTTTCTCTAAATCGGCAATGACATTTTTATGCGGACCCATGTTAAAGGCATTCCACTTGGTTACTTTCGAATCGTACATCGCGAATCCATCGTGATGCATCGCAACCGGAACAACATATTTTGCACCGGCTTCTTTAAATAATTTTGCCCATCGTTCCGGATTCCAGTGCTGCGCTTTAAACATCGGAATGAAATCCTTGTAGCCAAATTTATCGGGCGACCCATAATGCTTAACCTGGTATTTGTATTCCCTGCTTCCTTTCCTGTACATATTACGGGGATACCATTCATTACCGTAGGCCGGAACCGAATACACACCCCAATGGATGAATATTCCAAATTTATCATTCCTGAACCACTCGGGGACTTGGTAATGAATTAATGAGGCCGAATCGGGCCGGAAGGATTGCTTTGCAGGGATAATCGTTACGGACTGTGCTATGGATAAATAGGGAAGGGCAACTAAAGCAAGCAGGAATGGAACAATACTTTTGAGGTACGTTTTCATAATACTCCTTAAAGTGGTCGTTTTTAATAATTTTTTATAAGCACTTCTTCGACTTTTCCACGTTTTTTGCCATTGGAATTTATGCACCGATTGGCTTCAGTCGAAATAATGGTATACTCATTATACAAATCTTTAATAAAATGGGTAGCTGAATTCGATAATAAAAACCGGATACCTCTGGAATTCAGCCCGTCGCAGACCTTTTTCAACCGGATTTGCTCTTTTTGGTCGAATCCTCCGGAAGTATATCCCGTGAAATTGGAACTTTTTGATATTGGATCGTAAGGTGGATCAAAATAAACGAAAGCTCCTTTTCTGACGCCTTTTAAGGCTTCTTCAAAATCAGTATTCAGGATTTTGACATCGTTATGATTTAGGTAATGATTGACGGCTTTTAATGTCTTTTCATTGACAATATTCGGTTTTTTATACCGGCCGAAAGGAGCATTGAATTCACCTGCGCTGTTGACCCGGTATAGCCCGTTGTAGCACGTTTTGTTCAGGTAAATTGTTCGTGACGCACGTTCGACATCAGAAAGTTGTTCAAAATCCGTATATCGGTCCTGTGAGCGTATAGAGTAATAATACTCGCTGTCATTCCTGTGTTTTTTAAGGGCTTCGAGCAATTCATCTACATGGTCTTTGATGACCTTATACACATTGATAAGTTCGGAATTGCCATCATTAGTGACTGCTTTTTTAGGTTTTAAATGGAATAAGACAGCACCTCCGCCTACGAATGGTTCGTAATAAGTGGTAAATGTTTCCGGTATATGTTCGAAAATCGAAGATAAAAGCTGGCGTTTCCCGCCAACCCACTTAACAAATGGTGCTATATTTTGGCTTTTTGCCATGATGATTATATGTTTTACTTATTTGGAAAGTAAAGTAATAAAATATGTGAAGATGCAGGAAAAATTTTGATAAAATGAATCCTATTTATGTTTGATATGCTAACCGTGCCTCGACTCCGCTCGGCATGACGATGGATGTGGATTTGGCGTAAAATGTCACTCTGAACATAGTCGAAGTGTAGCTACTTTATTCTTAAAATGAGAATCATTGCGGCATTGGGACAATCTTTTAATGGATTCAAAATCGCCTTTAATTAATGCTTCTTTCTTAGAATGTGACCACCCTTTAATTTCTTTTCCATTGCAATAGCGTCTTTAGGATTATTGAATCGTTCATAAAAAACTAACTGAAATGGCCGTCGGTTATAGGTATATGAATCTTTTTTCATGCCTTCCCGATGTTCCAGAATTCTGCATTTCAGATCATTGGTTATTCCTGTGACAATGTATCGGAGCTCTAAGGATATAAACGAAGTATTCAGTCATTATTAATTCTTTTACAATTATTATTTAATGCCCTTTGTGCCCCGACTCAGTCCGTGCCTCGACTCCGCCCGGCATGACGAATGGATGTGGGTTTGGAGTAAGCTGTCACCCTGAGCGGAGTCGAAGGGTGAGGTACAGAGAGGACCAGAACATTAAAACCCTCTTCAGAATGATTTAAAAAATTTTATGCCTCAATTCTAATGGTATGCCCCGACTCAGTCCGTGCCTCGACTCCGCTCGGCATGACGTTCATTACTTATTATCTTTTCGAATCAACGAATACGTATGCATGGCGGACAAGGTGACTAACGGGATGCCGCCGCCGGGATGCGTGCTTCCGCCCACCAGGTAAAGTCCTTTTACGTAAGGTGATTTATTTTTCGGCCTGGCAAAAGCGGCAAGCCGGCTGTTCGAAGAAGTTCCGTAAATGGATCCTTTATTGGAATGAAACCACTGCTCGAAATCTTCCGGAGTGATGATTTCCTGAACGTTAATCGCTTTTTTGAGTCCCTCCAGTCCCTTAGATTCAAGCCGTGACAGGATTAGGTCTGCTATCCGTGCTTTTTCTTTTTCCCAGTCAATCCTGCCATTGTTGTATGGAGCATTAACTAGAATAAAAAAATTGGAACTTCGCGCCGGGGCGTGATCCGGATCATTATAAGAGGTATTGGCGATATAAATGGTCGGGTCGTCGGGCATCCGGTGTTCATCAAAAATCTGCCGGAACTCACGCTCGTAGTCACTGCTGAAAAAGATATTATGATGACGTATCTGGTCGAACTTTTTCTTTATACCTAACAGTATCACAAATCCTGAGCAAGAGGGTTCCATGTTTTTAATCTTCTTACGTTTCCGATCCGGAACAACTCCGTCGGGCAACAAGTTCAGATAGGTATCGGAGGCATCACTGTTCGAAATGATGATGTCGTAGGGTTTAACTTCACCATTGCCTTTCAACTGAACGCCGTCCACGGAACCTTCATTCAGGGTAATATTTTCTACCTCTGTATGAAAATGAAAACGAACGCCAAGAGTCTGGGCCAGTTTATATAGAGCTTTTGCAATCTGGTAAATGCCTCCTTTGACATAGTAGCCACCAAGATTTAATTCAACATGGGGAATGACATTTAATGTGGCCGGAGCCTTAAATGGGGATGAGCCATTGTAGGTTGTGAAACGTTTGAAAAATTGCTGTAATTCCGGGGATTTTATGTTTTTGTCAATGCGCTCACCAACCGTTTTCAATGCATCAATTTTGAATAAATCCAGCATGTTCAAACCAAACAATTCACTCCAGGATTGAAGAGGATTAAATAGAAAAGCAGGAGCCGTTCTTCGATACAATGTTTCCGAATAATACAGGAAATCGATATAGGCCTGGCGATCTTCAGGAGCGAAAGTCTCAATTTGCTTAAGGGTTTTGGGCAGATCCGAATAAGCGTCGAAAATAGTCCCGGACGGATAAAAATACCGGCAGAGTGGCTCCATAGGGATAAGTTCCAGATAGTCGGAGAGTTTGTGATAACACGAATCAAAAAGCTGCTCAAGAACAAAAGGCATGGTCAACAGGCTTGGGCCCGTATCGAAACGAAAGCCGTCAACCGACACTTCGTTCATTTTGCCTCCCGGCTGAGCATTCTTCTCGAACACATCAATAGAATGTCCATCTGTCGCAAGCAGACATGAGACCGCAAGACCGCCCAGTCCGGCTCCTATAACCGCGATTTTCATTAAGCCCCCTAAAAATTTCAGGTATATTCTATATCAATCTCTGTGTACCAGCCGTGCAACGGTCTCAATATGGTATGTTTGTGGAAACATGTCTACCGGTTGAACGTCGGTAATTTCATATACCTCGTTTAATTCTTTTAAATCCCTGGCCATTGTAGAACTGTTACAACTTACGTAAATCAGTTTTTTTGCACCTAATTCGCAAAGCCGTTGAACCACATCCGGATGCATTCCCGAACGCGGTGGGTCTGTGATTATAACGTCCGGAACGCCATATTCGTCTATCAACGCATCAGAAAAAGCGTCTTTCATATCACCAGTTCTGAACTCGCAATTTGTTACAAAATTTTCTTCAGCATTCTGTTTTGCATTCACCAAAGCCACGTCATTAATTTCAATGCCCACTACTTTACGGGCTTTGTCACTGGCAAACAATGTGAGGGTTCCAACACCGCAATACAGGTCGAAAACAAGATCATTTTCCTTGATCTCCGCAAAATCAATGGCCACTTTATAAAGCGTTTCGGCCTGCTTCGTGTTCGTTTGGAAAAAGGCGTTGGGATGTATTTTGAATGAATATTCTCCAATTTTGTCTGTGATATATCCGGGCCCGAAATAGGCTTTTTCGTACCGTCCTACAGCCGTGGGCGACGGAGTATCATTCACATTATTCACCACGGTAGTGATGGCCGGAAAGGCTTCCCGTAATGCAGCTGACAATTCCGTCATAATAGCTTTGTCGTCGGATGAAGTGACGATATTGACCATTATATCATCGAGATAGTATGACGTACGCACTACGACGTTACGTAAAAATCCTTCCCGCTTAACAGGATTATAGGGTGAAATATCCCGTTCAAGAGCGAAAGAACGAACAAAATCCATAATCTGGTACGAAATAGGATCCTGCAAATGGCATTCTTGCAGATTCAGAATACGATCGAAACGTCCGGGAACATGCAATCCGGCGGCCATATCCTTATCCATGATTTCAACACCGCTTTGTATCTCTTTTTCAGTAAGCCACCGGCGGTCGCCGAAACTGTATTCCATCTTATTCCGGTAATAAAATGGCTTTTCGGAGCCAATAGCAGTTTTAGGAGTAAGATGAGTTAATCCCCCGATGCGATGCATATGATCTTCCACCTGTTGGCGTTTGATTTCCAACTGATAATCGTAGGGAAGATGCTGCCAGGTACAGCCACCACAGATCCGGGCATGGCGGCATTTGGGATTTATCCGAATCGGACCGGGTTCAAGAACTTCTAAAAGTTTAGCCTGTAAAAATCTTTTTTTCTTTTTGATGATGCGGGCTTTTACGAGGTCTCCCGGTGCCGCATTATCCACAAAAACAACGATATCATCAATTTTTCCGATGCCTTTTCCTTCAAAAGCAGCTGATTCGACACGAAAAGTTACTTCAGATCCTTTTTTTATCCCCATGTAATTTATTAAATCTCCTGGATTTCAATGGCAGCCAGTTGTTCATCACGATATTCTTCCATGATCAGGTCGAAGGTGCTTGCTTCATCCGTCAAATCGACCAGTTTTTTTGATGCACGTTCTAATTCCTTTATGGCCGTTAAAGTCACCGCTTCCATAAATTTTATGGCAATCTGTGGATGTCGGTTTCTCAAGGTCTCATAATCAGGGCGGAAAAAACCAAGCACTTTAACATCTGAGAGGCATTTTACGGAATACTTACGGCGCAGTTCATACAAAACTGAAAACGTACCAAAACACTGAGATGCACTGAGCACAATACTCGATTTATCTTCACTGATTTCTTCAATATCCGGACTTAACAATACTTTGCCTCTTTCAACAAAGTACATGCCGGTTCCCGGGTCACCTTTATAGAAAATATATTCACCCGCTTTATATTTTCTGTGATGGCATAATTGCAGAAATTCGTAACGTTCTGCCGGAGAAAGCTTTGATAGAAACGGCGAATTGAAGATAATATTCGTCTGTTCTTTCAGGTTTTTAAGTTTCTTTGAACCAAACATGATAGTTTTCCTTCGTTATTAGAACGATTGGCCGATACCGAAGCTGAGTCCCATGATGTTTTTCTTGAACCAGCCTTTATTAAGATCGTGAACGCGGTAAGCCAAATCAATACGGAATATAATATATTGCCAGTCAAGACGGATACCGAATCCGGCACCTACGGCAATTTGCTTATAAAAACTATTGAAAGCGAATCGTCCCTGTTTAATCGGGTTTCGCGGGCCATTCCACACATTCCCAAAATCAGAAAAAACAGCACCAATCCAGCGTGTTGACAGGAAGTTGTTCAGCAGAACCTGGCGAAGTTCGACGTTTCCTTCCAGCTTTATTTCACCACCATTTATTACCTGTTGATCTTCCAGTTTTCCAGGTCCGAGACGAAAAGGCGGCCAGCCCCTGATATCGTTGCTGCCCCCGGCATAAAAACGTTTGGTTAGTGGAATGTTTTTTGTTTTACCGTAAGGATAAGCGAATCCCATGAAGCCACGGTAAGCGAAAACGGATGTGTTTGTTAAAGGGATATATCGCCGGTAATCAAGAACAATTTTAGCATATCGGCTGTAAGTCAGCCGGGAGTTACTGAAACTGTACGAAGGAATAGAGCCTTCAACAACTCCGGGAGTTGAAATAAAGCGATCGACGAGATAGGGGACGTTACCGCCGGTTTCAATCGATCCTTCGAAATAAAATCCTTTGTCACGTTCGATATAGTCGGTTGTCGATTTTCGATAGGTATATCGTATTGTTGTATTCACCTGTGGACGAAAATCTTCGAGTATAAAATTTTTCTGAAGCTGGTTTCCCTTGAAGGTTGAATCCAGTTCGGCACGAAACTGGGATGTGGCGCTGGCGTCGGTCCATTCAAGCTCTACCAGGTCCAGAGAGCTGGTTGTGTATCGATCGTGATTTACAATGAACCGGTCATTCAGCTTAATGTTGGCATTAATATTGAAATTATCCTGGTTGACATGAGAGATACTCAACTGGTACTGCGTTCTTGCATTAAAGAAACCGGGCGTATTATCGAGAAATGTGAACGGGAAATTCAGGCGTGGTTCGGTATAACCAATGGTTCCCTCGAGATTATATAAAACACGCGAATTAAAAGAGGTCGATTGTTTTTTTGTGACATATTCGAAACTCCCTTTACCACCGATTTGGAGCTGCTCCGCTTTTCCGAACACGTTGTTGTCGGTATAGGTAATACCTGTACCGGCTCCATAACCGTAACGTTGCATTCCAAAAACGTCGAAACTGAGACTGCGTTTCGGAAGAGTCTGCAAATCAATCAAAACGGGAATATATAATTTCGAATAATCGGGGAGTCCACCTTTTTTATTCAGGGCAAACCGCCGGACGTTCATCATACCCAGATTTTGAAACTGGTTGACAGTATTCTGATATAAATCGTAATTAAAAATCTTACCCGGCTTAAAAAGAACCTGATCGGTCAGAAGACTGAATTTAGTATGGGCACCTGTCTCTTTTTTCAAAAAAAGCCGCGTGGTATCAACGGTAAAAGGTTCGCCTGACAGGGTATCGAACTCATTGTATTTGATGGAATTATTATCCGGACCGATGAGATTGATGTAGGTGTCTCCGAAATGATACACTTTGCCGTGGTTGATGATATAGAGAGCATCCAGGATGTGTGGGTTGAGGGAATCCGGCCGCATCTGAACTTTAATGGAATCTTTCTGAACAGATGCATAACCATTGTCTTTAAGAAAAGAAATGATTCGATCCCGCTCATTTCCCACGGCATCGTAAGTAAAACGTTTATCGGCCAGAAATGTAGTATCATTGATTTGTTTTCGGACCAAAGGGCCGTTTAAATAAAATTTTTGCAATTTCCTGGGGTTCTTGATTTCAGGCATGCCGGTATATATTAGATCCCTTATATGGGAGGGTTTTCCTTCATTAATGATGAACGACACCTCGTATTTATTTTTTCGGAATTCTACGATTGTTGTATCAACGTTAATATTGAGAAATCCCTGGGACTTGTAGTACGTTTTGATTCGTTCAATATCCTGTGCCACCGTTTCCCGATCCAGCAGTGCCGGTCGTTCCCCAATGGTTTTTGTTAGCTGCCAAATCCAGTACCAGGGTGTTATGCCCGGTATTCCAAAGAATTGCCTGTTGCTATGTGTTCGAATAATTGTTTTCAGTGTGGATGTGCCAATCGAATGATTTCCAACAAAGCGAACACGCCTGACCACTTCATTTCCGGATGGAGATGTTGTTTGGGCCTGCTCACCATTTTGAGCGAGTACAGGGATAGTAAAAGCTAGCTGAGCACTAAAAAATAATAGCAAGGGCAATATGTAGACGTACTTTTTCAACAAGGTCTATGATACAGGTTTCCAGTGAATAACAAAAAAAGCGGTTGCCAGATTATAGATAGCAACCGCTTCAATAAAATATATTTATATGTGGAAATTATGAAAGATCAGACATCGTCGTAATCGAATCCTTCGTCTTCCTCGTTATGGAAAAAGTCTTCTTTCATGATATAGTCCGGCCAAATCTCTTCAATACTTTCATAAGGAGTTTCGTCTTCTTCATCAAGTTCATACAAATTATCAAGAACTTGCTGAGGACACCCGTTTCTTTCGGCCCACTCTATAAGTTCGTCTCTCGTTGATGGCCAAGGGGCATCTTCGAGTGTTGCAGCTAATTCTATAGTCCAATACATAGTAAAGATTACTTAGTTTTTTTAATGCTCTGTTTATGCGCGTAATAAAATGAAGATTTTGTAAAATTCAAGTATTATTTTCAAAAAATGAAAATATTTTTTATTCATTCCTCTCTCTGCGTGTAATTTTGTATTTTATTATTTACAGGTATGCTATTTTGTAATTAAATTGAACCTGCAAATTTATAATTTAACAGGAAAATTTATGGGAAGTTTAGGCGGCCTCGAATGGGTTGTAATCATATTAATCGTTTTTTTGCTTTTTGGAGCCAAAAAAATTCCGGAATTGGCCAGAGGTATAGGACAGGGCATTTCGGAATTTCGGAAAGTTTCAGATGAAGTGAAAAAAGATAATGGAAACGGAGGAAATGAGCCTGCTAAAGGGCAGGATTCCGGCAAAACTTCCGAAAATAAATCGGAAAATTCAGCTAAGCCCTGAATATTTTTGTCAATTTATAAACTAACTAACGTTGATCAACGTTAGTTCTATAACTTTACTCTCAATCATATTAACGGAAAAACTAATTATGGGCGATTTTGGTGGATTAGAATGGCTAGTAATTATTTTATTGGTTCTGATTTTATTTGGTGCCAAAAAAATACCTGAACTGGCACGAGGTATCGGCCAGGGTATCAGTGAATTTCGCAGAGCTACTTCTGATATTCGCAGGGAAATTGAAAATGGTTCAAACGGATATAATCAGAATACGTCATACAATCAACCGGTTCAGCAGCAGCCTCATCAGCCGCAACAACAAACGGTACAAAATCAAAATACCGCACCGGCTGAATCCAAGGCTGACAATACGGAAGCAACCGATACTAAATCAGATTCCAATAATAAATAACGAATAGAACGTTTTGGCGTATAAAAACTTAAAGAATATCCAGAAGGATATAAGAAGAGGAGACTATACCTTAAAAGATATGGTCTCTTCTTATTTAAACGAGATTAACAGCAGAAATAGCGAAATAAATGCTTTTACACAGATATTTACTGAGGAAGCGTTTGGACAGGCTGAGAAAGTTCAGAACAAAATACAGAACGGTACGGCAGGACCATTGGCCGGAACCGTGATAGGTATCAAAGACCTGATCAGTCAAAAAGGGAAAAAAGCGACTTGTGCATCGAACATGCTGCGTGATTTTGAAAGTGTCTATGATGCCACGGTCATTGAACGATTGATGTCTGATGACGCTGTTATCATTGGAAGGCTTAACATGGATGAGTTTGCCATGGGGTCGTCCAATGAAAATACGATTTTTGGCCCGGTTCATAATCCGAATGACTTAAGCAGGGTTGCCGGTGGATCTTCAGGGGGAAGTGCCGCTGCTGTTGCCGCTGGGTTTTGTAATACAACTTTGGGATCCGATACGGGCGGTTCAATACGTCAGCCGGCTGCTTTTTGTGGTGTAACCGGGGTGAAACCGAGTTATGGACGCGTTTCCCGTTACGGTTTGATTGCCTTCGCTTCGTCTCTCGATTGTATCGGGCCTTTGGCGACCAATGTTTATGACGCTGCTCTTGTTTTGAAAACCATCGCCGGATTCGATCCACGCGATGGGACAACAGCCGATTTGCCGGTTCCTGATTACACGAAAGTGGTCGAAAACCCGAATTCGAAAATCAAAATTGGAGTTCCGGAGGTTTATTTTTCTGAGGGTCTAGATCCTGAAATACGTGATCGCATCAATGATGTGCTCCATGAACTGGAGAAAGATGGAGCCGAACTCGTACCCGTGGATTTGGATTACAGCAAATATGCCATCGCTACTTATTATATCCTGGCAACAGCTGAAGCTTCCAGTAACCTGGCTCGTTATGATGGAATTCGATATGGACATCGTGCCGATATCAAAAGGGTGAAGGAAGAACTTCGTTCGGAAGAAGAAATTTTAGCACGTTATTTCAACGAGTCATCCGGAAATGACAAAGAAAAGTACGCTGCTGAATTAAAGACGATGGATACTCCCCTGATACGGCTTTACAAACAATCGCGCACGGAAGGTTTCGGCGCCGAAGTGAAACGCCGTATCATGCTCGGAACCTATGTTTTAAGTGCCGGGTATTATGATGCCTATTATGGTAAGGCTCAAAAGATGCGCCGCCTGATCAAACAGGATTTTGATCATGCCTTTGAAAAAGTGGACGTGGTCGTATCTCCGACAAGTCCGACTACAGCTTTTGAGATCGGTTCCAAAATTGATGATCCCTTGCAGATGTATCTTAATGATATATATACGATTTCAGCTAACCTGGCCGGAATTTGCGGCATCAATGTACCAGTAGGAAAACACTCCGACGGACTGCCTGTCGGGCTCCAGTTTGTGGCCCGGGCTTTCGATGAAGAACGTTTATTCAATGCCGCTCGTTTGGTTGAACAGAAAGTGCAATCCTGAACCAAGTTACGATAAACAATGATAAACAGATTAGAAGGAAAGACGGCATTGATAACCGGTGCCACATCCGGCATCGGTGAAGCAACGGCCCGCCAACTGGCCGAGCTTGGAGTGAATCTTATCATTACCGGCCGGCGGCATGATCGCCTGAAAAAACTGGCGAAAGAGTGGATTGACAAATACGAAGTCGATGTGAAAATTAGAGCTTTTGATATTCGTGATCGAAAGGCGTGCATAGAATTTGTTGAACAGCTTGGGAATATTGATATCGATATTTTAGTCAATAATGCCGGCGGAGCCATTGGTGTCGATCCAATCTATTCTGCTGAATTTGAAGACTGGGATCAGATGATTGATGCCAATGTAAAAGGACTGCTGAATATGTCTCGCTTATTGATCCCTCATATGCGGGAACGTAATGCCGGACATATTATCAATTTAGGTTCTATTGCAGGGCATGAAGCATATCCCGGGGGTTCTGTGTATTGTGCAACAAAGCATGCTGTTAAAGCGATAACTCAGGCTACAAAAATGGATTTACATGGCACGAATATTCGGGTAAGTATGGTTTCTCCCGGACTCGTGGAAACAGAGTTCAGTGTTGTCCGCTTTAAAGGAGATAATGATAAAGCAGATAAAGTATACCAGGGAATGATTCCATTGACAGCTGATGATATTGCTGAAATTATCGTGTTCACCGCCAATCGTCCGGAACATGTAAATATTATGGATACCATCGTGTTACCAGTGTATCAATCTTCGGCTACTTTTGTTCACCGCGATGAATAAGAGATACGCTTTTTTCTTTATAATCAGTTTGGCTTTTGTCTTTTCTGCTTGTAGTTCTAAGAAGAAATCGTCCAAAGCTGTTCGTGTGCAATTTGCCGACAGAGGCCGCTCCGTTCCCTCGTTTTCAGCCGATAGTGCTTACAAATATGTGGATAAGCAGGTTTCCTTTGGTCCGAGAACCGTAAATTCAAAAGCGCATGATGAAGATCGGGCTTACCTGCTAAAGAAACTGGAAGGATATGCAGGAAAAAATGCCGTGTATTCCCAGGATTTTCAACTCACCGGTTACAACAATGTTCAGCTGAACCTGTCTAATGTGATTGCTGCGTTTAATCCCAATGCCAAAGATCGAATCATGTTATGCACCCATTGGGATACAAGGCCTTATTCTGATCAGGATCCTGATTCAGCATTATATTACTATAAACCGATTCCGGGAGCTGATGATGGTGGCAGCGGGGTGGGCGTTTTGTTGGAACTTGCCAGTATATTTAAAAATCATCCGCCGCCGATTGGAGTAGATCTTATCTTCTTTGACGGGGAAGATTACGGAAAAGACGATCAGCTGAATTATTATTTCCTGGGTTCCCGTTATTGGGCGCAACACCAGCCTGTACAAAATTATAACCCGAGATTTGGTATCTTATTGGATATGGTTGGTGGCAAGAATGCCATTTTTCCGAAAGAAGGGATGTCGATGCGCTACGATCCTGAACTGGTCAATGAAATCTGGAACATGGCCGATAATATGGGCTATGGAAATGTTTTTACTGATCAACAGACGAGCGGGGTTTCCGATGATCATCTGGTGATGGATCAAATATTGTCTTTCCCGACCATTGATATCATCAATCATCATCAGGAAAACTCTAATGAGGTTGGCTTCCCTGTTTATTGGCATACCCATAACGATAATATGAAGATCATCAGTAAACAGACGCTGCAAACCATCGGTAACGTACTGACTGAAATGATTTATAACAGATTGTGATTTTATGGACTACATCAAGCTTGAAATTATTATCCCGTCGGACTATCAGGAGTTTTTAATTGCAGAATTACTGGATCGGGATTTTGAAGGTTTCGAGCAAGATGAAGACCGGCTGCTGGCATATATACCGCAGGAACGATTCTCCGATGTCTATCGTGAAGAAATTGAACAATGGCTGTCAGCGCAAAGGGTGGAATGTTATATCGCCAATGAGGAAGTGGAAGTTCCCAGGAATTATAACGAAGAATGGGAACAAACTATACAGCCTCAGATAATAGGAAGATTTTATGTGCGTCCGACCTGGTTTCCGACCACTCCGCCTGAAGGGAAAATCCTGATTGAAATCGATCCTAAAATGGCGTTTGGTACCGGGTACCATGAGACAACCCGCCTCATGCTCAATTTAATACCGGAATATGTTAAAAAAGGAGACAGAGTTCTGGATGTGGGCACCGGAACGGGAATTTTATCGTTCGCTGCTATTAAAACAGGTGCTTCCAGTGCCTTTGGTTTCGACATTGACGAATGGAGTTTTGAAAATGCCACTGAAAACGCGATGATCAACGGCGTTTCAGAACATTATATCGTACGTCATGGTTCTTTTGAATTAGTTGCCAAAGATGATGAATACGATTTAATATTGGCTAATGTGAATAGAAATGCCATCTTATCCATGTCGAAAGAATTGACTTCTCATATGAAAAAAGGCGGTATCCTGTTACTTTCCGGACTGCTCGTTCCTGAAAAAGAGCTTATCCTTAAAAACGATAATTTTGCCTCTCTGATGCTGGTTAATGAAATGCAGGAAGGAGAATGGATAGCCCTTGCACTTCAAAAAAATTAAGTTTTTATGTTTGCCTCAATTGATATTGGAACGAATACGGTTCTGCTGCTTATTGCTGAAATAAAAAACCAAAAATTGAAAGTTCTTCGTGAAGAACAACGGGTTCCGCGTTTGGGCAAGGATGTAGACCGTGATAAAAATCTTTCAGAAGCCGGAATTGGCCGGGTAACAGCTGCTTTAAAAGAATACCAGGTTATTTTAAATGATTATTCTTTGTCGGATGGTGTAGTCGTTACAGCAACAAGTGCCGTACGGGATGCCAAAAACCGGGATTCTTTTTGTGACAAAGTAAAGAATGAAATCGGCTGGGATATTCGCATTTTATCGGGTAATGAAGAAGCTCAGTGGACTTATTCAGGTGCTCTGTCAATGCTAAATATCGTATCAGATGAATCCGTAATAATCATAGATATTGGAGGCGGGAGTACCGAATTAGCTTATGGCAAAGGGGAGAGTTTACTGGATTCTCATTCTTTCAATATGGGTTCGGTAAGGTTTACTGAGCGGTATTTAAAACATGATCCACCTCTGCATGCAGAAATTGAGTATTGCCGGCAGGCTGCTGCAGACATGTTGGCAAAAAGGCCTTTTCATAAAGATCATATGGTCGGAGCTATAGGTGTTGCCGGTACGGTAACATCACTAGCCTACATTGAACAAAAACTTGACCACTATGATCCTGAGAAAATTTCCGGTTATAAGTTAAGATCAAAGAATATCACCGGTTTTATTGAAGAATTCTCGAAGATAAAGACCTCCGAAATTATGCAAAAATACCCGGAAGTGATGGCCGGAAGGGCCGATATTATTGTGGCCGGACTCATTATTCTGGAAAGTTTTCTAAAAAGCTATAAACTGGATGAAATAACCGTGTCTAACGGGGGCATTCGCCACGGAGCGATATTGAAAAGCTTTGGATAATGAGTATGGGTGTAGCATGCTACGTCCGTACATGGCTATAGTTTAACCCTAAAACCCACTCCGATAACAAATTGTCCTAAATCACTGAAAATATATTTTCCTTCTATAAAAAAACGGGTAATGAAAAAAGGAAATTCAATACCGATCCCGCTGTTTATACCGCCATGTAGTGTAGCTTTACTGGCATCCCCGGAGGGTGACAAATTTCGTGATTGCACTAATGCTAAGTTAAAGCCACCTATAGCGTACCATCGAGTCGATTCTTCTTTTGAAAATATGTAATGGGCATTGACATCGAACGTATATAAAAATGATTTGTCCCGGTATGCCTGCCCGACAAAATAGTAGCGATTTACGTTCGGAAGGTAATACATAATTTCCCAACCCAAATCTATATCAGGAAAAGAATGAAGAGAATAATAGAGATTTGCCTGTAATCCTGGTTCGTTGATGTCTGTACCGTAGAATATTCCGATGCCTGCTTTGGTCTGACCTGAAGTGGTCAGGCACAGGGTAGCATTGAGGAAAAATAGTATTAATGCGGATAACAGTTTTTGCATGATATATCATCATTTGATGAAATTATCAGCACATTCAAAAATCATTGAAATGGTATACAATAAAATACAAAAAATGATTTCTTAAAATGATATATAAAATATTGTTAATATTATTTATAGGAATATTCCTTTTGGAAGAATAAAGGAGTCATAATTATTATCGAATAATATCAGGTCAATAGAATAATCTTTTTTTAGTATCTTAATCTTTTCGTATCATCTTAGCTGGATTTACTGCCCCGGCAGGCTATAAATAATTGCAAATGACTGCAGATTCAGGACAATCATATAACAATTCTATCTCATCCGAAGAGGAGCATAATTCATCTTCCGCAAGCAGCAAAGAAGATGTAGTTCTTGTTGAACGAGCGGTCGGCGGTGATGAAAAGGCTTATGAACAGATTGTCGGTAAATATAAGCGGGCCCTTTATTATCATATCCTGAAGATTGTCAGAGATGCCGATATCATAGATGATTTGATCCAGGAAATTTTTACAAAGGCTTTTGGAAATATTCAATCATATAATGCCGACTACGCATTTTCGACCTGGTTATATCGCATTGCCACAAATCACTCCATCGATTATTTGCGGAAAAAGAAACTAAAAACCTATTCCATCGACGAGCCGATTTCGACAAAAGAAGGGAACATGCAGGTTGAAATACCCGATAATTCTTTTGAAGCTGACCAGATGGTTCTGCGGAAACAACGCAAAAACATCATCAGGGAAGCGTTGAGTCAATTGCCGGAAAAATACCGTACAGTCATTGAAATGCGGCACATGGAGGAAAAAAGTTACCAGGAAATAGCTGAGATACTTGATTTGCCACTTGGTACAGTTAAAGCCCACATCTTCCGTGCCCGGGAACTCCTGTATAAATATCTCAGGGATAAACAGGGCACATTTTAAGTGTTTTCGTGTGAGGGCTACGCATCTTTTCTCTGATCTTTGTGTAAATTGTGGGAAACGATGGCAATATTTCGTTTCAGGCCTTCATATTTAGTTCGTTTGACGGCACTTTTTCTGAAAAGATCACGATATTCTTTCAAATCCAGTTCTTCCCAAAAGGTGATTTCGTGACCCAACAAGTCATCATTGGCCATAATTCTTGGTTCGGAACCTTTTTTTGCTTTTCGGTTCCATGGACATACATCCTGGCAAATATCACATCCAAAAATCCATTCACCGATATTTTCATGATATTCTGATGGTATCTTTTCCCGCAATTCAATCGTGAGATAGGAAATACATTTACTTCCATCCACTTTGTATGGTTCATATATCGCATCGGTAGGACAGGCATCAATGCATCGGGTGCAAGTGCCACAATGATCGGTAACCGGGTTATCATAAACAAACTCAGCATCGATGATCATCTCACCGATGAAAAACCAGGAGCCCAATTTTTTATTCAGAATATTGCTGTTTTTTCCAACCCATCCCAAACCGGATTGAACAGCCCATGCCTTATCCAAAACCGGGGCTGAATCGGTAAAAACACGACCTTCCAGCCCGCCAATATATTCTTCTGTCAGACGAAAAAGTTTATATAATTTTTCTTTCAGTACCAGGTGATAATCTTCTCCCAAAGCATATTTTGATATTTTTGGTTTATGATCTTTTCCCGGGTGAATAGTAGAAAAATCCTGGTTATAACTGCACAAAACGGAAACGACCGATTTGGCTCCGGGCACGAGTTTGGTAGGATCAATACGTTTATCGAAGTGATTTTCCATCCAGTGCATTGTGCCCTGACGGCCGGCTGAGAGCCATTCTTCAAGCCGTCGTTCTTCTTCTGTCAGCCTGCGGGCACGGGCGAATCCACAGGCATCAAATCCCAGGTGTTTTGCAGTCTCACGAACAAAATGAGTACGATTTTCTAAGTCAGTCATGAATCAAAATATAACAGGACAGGCGAAAGTAAAAGTGTTTTTGAGTATTCGATCCTGCTCAATAGTTATTTTGGTTCGGTTTGTTTCTGGCAGCGATACGATGAAAGTGGTACCCTGGTTCACTTCACTATCCACGCTTAAATTCCCATTAATTTTACGGATATATTCCCGGCAGATGGCTAATCCAATTCCAGTCCCTTTTTCATTAGCAGTGCCAGGCATCGAAGTCTTATTATTATCGCTGAATATTTGTTTCATCTGTTTTTCGTTCATCCCAATTCCGTCGTCAATTACTTTTATCTTAAGTTGATCATTATTCGTTTCTGCTTTAACAATAACCTGGCCTTCCTGTTGTGTGTATTTGATGGCATTTGATATCAGGTTGCGTAATACGAGTTTCATTATTTCGGGATCGGTCCTGATGAAGATATGGGGGGGAACTTCATTTTTTAATTGGATATTCTTTTGTGCAGAAGCGGCTTTATACAGCTGAAATATTTCGGAAGTAACAGAATTGACAGAGGTATAGGAAATTCGAATTTCTAAACGATCCAGCTGGGACAACGCCCAATAAAGGACATTATCGAGCATAGCATTGGTGTTATTTAGCGATTCTTTGAGTTTTAACAATACATTTTCGGTCGTTTCCGGTGATAATTGCTTCATTTGCATCAATTCGACAAAACTATACAACGATACCAGCGGACTACGTAAATCATGAGATATGACGGAAAACAACTGGTCTTTGAGCTCATTTGATTTCTGGAGTTCTTCCCTGTGTTTTTCAATGTTCCTATTGGTGACTTCCAATTCTTCCGTGCGTTGCCTGACTTTTTCCTCCAGTATCTTGTTTTGATTGAGCACAATATGTTCTTTTTCCCGTAAAGTCTGTATGGCCAATTGTTGCGCCTGTTCTTTTTCAAGTTTATAGGTATTAATACGGTCGGCAAGAGCGAAGGAGAGTAATAGGGCCTCAAGAGCTGTTCCTAAAATGAGTGAATTTGCCGTTAGAAAGTTATATGGCAGAATAGAAACATCTTTGAATATGAATATGATAATGGAAAGTAGCAGGAATGACCAGGCCAGCATATAAAACCGGGCGTGTTTTTGTCCGCGCAGAAACATGACAATACCTGTTATCAGCATGTAAATAGCCCCGGCAAAATCTGATATCTGAACAATCGTAAGGCTCTCGTATTTAAAACCAAGTAGACTGAATAGAATGGCAAACACAAATATTGAAGTCATAACCTGGTAAATCCGGTAGAAAATAAGTGCATTTTGTTTAATGTCCAGGAAAAATAAAACGAAATAAATCGCAAACAGGCTTGGCAGAGCAGCAATAATGGCCGGGTAATTATTGATGATCGGTTCATTGGACCATAGAAAGTTAAAAGCATAACCATTGAACTGTGCATTTAACAAGCAGATAGACAGGGCATAAAGGACATAATATAAATATGCTTTATCCCGGACAGAAATGAAAATGAATAAGTTATAAAAAGCCAGAGCCAGCATAATTCCAAAGTACAGGCCGATATAAACATCTCTCTTGTGCCCGGCTTCCATAAAGGCCTGTAATGTTCCGGTTTTCAGAGGAAATTGGGAAGGAAGATAGACCGGCATCCTGAGGTAGAAGGTACGTGTAGAATCGGTAGCTATATTTAATTTTAAAGTGAAAAAATTTGTTTTAATATCCCTTTGATTGAATTTGACGGCATCTCCATACGTTTTTTTAGTATAAGAACCATTAGCATGCATGGCATATAGCGTCAGCTTCGCAATGGTTGGATTTTGTATCTGCAGATAGAGTTGATGCTTTGTTTGATTCGTTATTTTAAAACGGCACCATGCTATTTGATAAGGTTTTCCGTAAACCGGAACAGCTTTTTTTGAGGCGTTAAACTGCGAATCATATTGTCCTGTGAGAATTTGGTTAATGGTAACATGATTATTTTTAGGATTAAGTATATCAAGATATTTACCCAAATTTATAGTTTGAGCCGCGGAATAGACATTTAATGTCGGTTGTGTTGTCGCCAATTCGTTTGCGTGGTCCACCCCCAAAAAAAATAATATGATAGCAATCAGGATAATATGCTGAAATTATTATGAATGAAAAAAGGACGAATACCTTCTGTAATTTAATATATTCTGATTGAAGATAAAGAATATGATCAAAGGAATCTTAACTATAAAGAATGTAGCAACTCTTTTAATGTCAACGACTCGGTATGATTTTTTTAAGGGGTAAGAAAAGATAAATAAACGTATTCAGACAGGCTTTAGAGGGTGACTTCTTGGAGTTTTGGATCATAATCCGGTAACGTAATGATAAAAGTAGAACCTTTGTCGGGTTGACTCTCAACACGGATATTACCCCTGATTTTTGATATGTATTCGGAACAGAGGCTAAGTCCGATACCGGTTCCTCGTTCATTTGCCGTTCCGAAAGTCGATTTCTGGTAATCATTGTGAAATAATTCCCTGCGTTTCTCTTCACTCATTCCGATTCCGTTGTCTATAACGAATATCTGGTAAATAGTATCTCGTTTTTCTGCTTTAACCGTTATATGTCCCTCATGATTGGTATACTTGATGGCATTGGAAATCAGATTTCGTAAGATAAGCTTGATGATTTCGGAATCCGTTTTGATTGAAATATCGTCGGGAACTTCGTTCTTTAACACAATATTCTTTTGAGAAGAGGCTTCTTTGTAGAGTAGGAAAATATCGGATGTGACTATACGAATAGATGTTTTGGAAACCCGTATTTGTAATCGATCGAGCTGAGATAATGCCCAATAAAGGACATTATCGAGCATGGCATTGGTATTGTTAAGAGATTCCTTGAGTTTTGCCAGTGCCTTTTCGATTGCCTCCTGCGATAATTCTTTGATTTGTATCAGTTCCAAAAAGCTGTAAAGGGAAACCAGTGGACTACGCAAATCATGGGAGATAATGGAAAACAGACGATCTTTTAATTCATTTGATTTCTCAAGTTCAACTTTCTGTTTCTCAATATTCTTATTTATAACTTCAAGTTCATTAGTGCGCAGTTTAACTTTTTCCTCGAGGATTTTATTTTGATTTATGATAATTTGTTCTTTTTCCTTCAGGGATTGAATGGCAAGCTGTTGCGCATGTTCTTTTTCCTGTTTATAGGTATTAATCCGGTCTGCCAAAGCGAATGAGAGCAACAAGGCTTCAATAGTAATCCCCATTTGAAGCGCATTGGCCGTTATAAAATTATATGGAAAGAAGGATACATTTTTCAAAATATATACAAGTACCGCAAGAAGTTGTATCGTCCATGCCAGCATATAATACCGGGCATGTTTTTGTCCTCGGGCAAACATGGCGCTGCCGAAACTTAAGAATAAGACGATACCTGCAAAATCGAGTACCTGTACGATCGAAACACTCAGGAACCGGTAACCGGCAAGATTTATTATTAGCGGGATTAACAACAGGTAAAAAAAGATCTGGGAAATACGATAGAAAACGGGAGCCTGTTTTTTTAAATCCAGGAAATATATAGCGAAAAACAATGCAAATACGGTGGTAATTACTATTAATACGGCCGGATAGTTATTTAGCTGAGGGAAAGATTTCCAAAGAAAATTATAAGCGTAACCGTTGGCGTACGCATTGAAAAGTCCGGCCATAAGAGCGTAAAACACATAGAACAGATAGGATTTATCTCTCACCGAGAAAAAGATAAATAAATTATAAAAAGCGAGTGCCAGTAATATTCCAAAGTAAATACCATTAAAGATATCACGGGAATGAGCTGTTTTTATGAACCCATTAAGCGTTCCTACCTGGATTGGATATTGAGTAACAGCATGTATATGTAATTTAATATAGAATGTTTTTGTTGAACCGGGAGTCAGTTTTAAATGAAATGTGAAGTAATTCGAATCAATGTCACGGTTGTTAAACGGGAGATTATCACCCTGTACCTGTGCATCAATAATTTTATTCCCGTAAGTGGTATATAATGTCACTTTTTTCAATAATGGGTTTAAAATTTGCAGGTAAATATTCTCCCCCGTATTGTTTTGCACGGTAAACCGGCCCCAAACGGTCGAGGAAGGGCTGCCATAAGTAGGAACAGCGGCGCCCGCGGGTTTAAAGGATGTGTCATATTGGCCGGACAGAATACGTTGAATCGTGACCGTATCGGCATTTGTTCGGAAAAGGCTTAAAAAGTCACCAATATTATTGGTCTCATCGGGTTTATTAACGACTAGTACGGACTGAGCGTTAACTTTTATAAAAGTCAGCGGAATAAAAAGTAATATTAATATGTATTTGAACCTGGAAATGGGCCTGACAATCTTTGAGTGTTGAGAGAAAGAACCAAAGTAATACCAATAAATACCTAAAAAGAACTACTTGCTTAATGTGATGATATAATAATAAAAAGTAATTTCAAACGGGGAAAGTTTTTAATAAATAGAAAGTAATATTATTTATATAAATTTTCGCTTTTTTTAGCCTGAACTTAGATTTATGATTGAAAATTGTATAAAGCCGGGGTATTATGACGATCATTTGTAAATATTTTACCAGGATTTTCGCATTGGTTGGTATTTACTGCATTACCATATTATCTATAACTAAATCATAACCCGTTTACAGGGTAAATAGTATTCTTAACCAGATTAAAGACAACCATTTCATGTCAGTAATTCAAGCTATTATTTTAGGGATTGTGGAAGGTATAACAGAATTTTTACCTGTTTCATCAACCGGCCACATGATCATTGCGTCTTCTGTAATGGGCATTGCAGAAGATCCGTTTACAAAAGCATTTACGGTTGCGATCCAGCTGGGAGCCATTTTGTCGGTACTGGTTCTGTATTGGAGGCGATTTCTTAAATCGTTTAAATTTTATTATAAATTGTTTATCGCTTTTTTGCCGGCAGCTGTTATTGGATTGACATTCATCAAGTATATTAATGAAATGCTTGGTGATGTCATGGTAGTGGCAACAACTCTTCTGCTCGGGGGAATCATCCTTTTATTTGTAGATAACTGGTTTAAAGAAACGGAGAATACTCCTGACAGGGAGGTAACATATAAAAATTCCTTCGTAATCGGTTTATACCAGGTTTTAGCAATGATACCAGGCGTTTCTCGTTCCGCTGCTACGATAATTGGTGGTTTAGCCGAAAAGTTAAACAGGAAAACAGCCGCAGAATTTTCATTCTTTTTAGCGGTGCCAACGATGTTTGCCGCAACAGGTTATAAATTACTGGAGTTCTATATTAAGGGGAATGGTTTTCATGGTGATCAGCTTCATTTGCTAATCTTAGGGAATATTATTGCCTTTTTTGTGGCTATGCTGGCTATCAAATCATTTATAACATATCTGAGCAGCCATGGCTTCAAAATATTTGGCTGGTACCGCATAGCGATTGGTTTACTCATCATAATTCTTCATTTCAGCGGTGTGAAACTCACCATGTTTTAAAATATATTATCTCTATATCTTATTGGCAGACAATGAAAGGCGGTTATTATGACCGCCTTTTTTTATAAATATTATTGATTGCGGGAATAAATACATGACGGGGGCTGTCTAATAAATAATTCTAAATGAAGGGTTTCAAAAATTGTAAGCCTTGATTAAGAATCGATTGAAAATTAATACCGACGTTTCGTACCTATATTTTCATTGTTTGTTTGATGAGTAAAGTCAGATATCAGGAATAAGAATAATTGAGAATGAGGTTTCCAAAACTAATACTAATTGATTTAAAAGGTGTTACAGACTCGATATCTGACGGGGAACAAATTGTTATTTACCGTAGATTTTCAACGAATATCAGAAAGAGAGACGACAACAAAATACGCAACACAAGCGCAACCGTTGGAATGATCAATCCAACAAAAAGCAGTAGAGACCATCGGGCAGGGATATGAAATATTATCCCTGTCGGACTTTTTCATATATTTTATTAGTTTTATTGAAAAAAATTAGTGAATGCGTACTGAATGTCGGGAAAGGCAGTAGATGATTTAGAATTACTGAATGGTGTTCGGAACAATGATCAAAAATCGTTTCGAATGTTTATTGAGCGCTACGAACACGACGTAGCAGCTACCGTTATTGGTATGCTTGGTAACACGCCGGAGGCCGATGATATAGGTCAGGAAACGTTTGTCCGGTTCTTTGAATCGGTTCAAAATTTCCGGGGTGATTCATCAGTTAAAACGTATTTAACACGAATTGCTATCAACTTATCATTGAATGAATTGAAACGCCGCCAACGGTTTAAAAACAGGTTTTCCTTTTTTAAAGATGGGCAGTATGAAGATCAACCGGACTTGAATGAATCGAAATCTCCTTTGGAGGAAAAGGAGTTGAAAGAGCAGGTCCATTCTGCTATAAAGTCACTTAAACCAGAATACAGAGCTGTTGTGATACTTCGTATGATACAAGGATATGACACAAATGAAACTTCAGAAATTCTGGATATACCGGTAGGCACGGTACTTTCTCGTTTATCGAGAGCTTTGGATAAACTAAAAATCATATTAAAACCCTTTTATGAAACCGATGAAATTGGTACCTGAAAAAGAATTACTTTTAAGGTCGCTCAACACAAAATTATCAGATGAGGATCAGAAAAGGCTGGATGAATATCTGAAAGCCAATCCGGCGCTTCGTTCCGAAGCTGATGAATTGGCATCGATTCAAAAAATGATGACTTCTGTGGAATCGTCATCATTTAAGCTTTTTTTCTCGGACAGGGTGATGAAACGCATGCTTCCGGATGCCGTATTCGATGGTAGCGAGTATTTCTTTAAACAACTTGCACACTTGTTCCTCCGTTTTGCTTTTGCTGCAAGTGTAATCGCCGTGTTGCTCGGCGCTTATAATGTTATGAGTAATAAGAATATTTCTAAGGGCGATTCTATTATAGAAAATGTTTTTTCTTTACCGGATGCTTCCTTAACATCTATCACACAAAATACGACCATCATCAGCTATCAGGATATTAGTGATGACCACGCGAACTAAATCTACTTTAATTATTATCGGTACTTTTATCATTGGCGTTTTAATTGGTGCGCTAATTAACGGGGCTATGGTAAGACACCGAATGAATAAAATTGATAAAATGCGTACGGTTCCCGGATTTTCAGCTGAAATGCAGCGAATAATCCAGCCTACAAAAGAACAACTGCCGAAAATTAAACCCATCTTAAATAATACGGCTGAATCCCTAATTCAATTGGGGAAAAAACAATTTGAACATGCCAATGTTATTGTAGATTCTATGGTGACGGACTTAGATCCTTACCTGACACCAGAACAAAAGACCCGGCTACAGGATCACATTCGTCATTTCAGAAGGCATGTTAAAAAGGAGCATGAAAGCCGTACGAAAAATCAATAGACAGGCTCCCTTAAAAACATAAGATTTTATTCTTACAAAGAATTAGAAAGTTTAGCCAGATGGGAAAGCTCGATTTCTGATACTTTTCCATCTTCGAGTTTTAATGTGCGATGTGCAAACTGGCGAACGATATCATAATTATGAGTAACCATCAATACCGCCATACCTCGATCGTTTATTTTCTGAAATAAATCCATTATCGAAGCCGATGCTTCCGGGTCTAGGTTCCCGGTTGGTTCATCGGCCAGCATAATTCGGGGCTCATTGACCAAAGCTCTTGCAATGACTACCCTTTGCTGTTCACCACCTGAGAGATCGTTGGGCATACTTTTTCGCTTGTGGCTCAACCCAACCATTGAAAGTACTTCGAGTACCCTTTGTTTGATAAATTTGTTTTTGGCACCGGTAACCTGCATACTAAAAGCGATGTTTTCAAAGACATCCCGATCCGGCAGCAATTGAAAATCCTGGAAAACGATGCCAAGACTGCGCCGCAAATAGGGGACCTTACCGGAACTTAATCGGGGAACATTATACCCGGAAACATGAATATCACCGTAATCCGGTAAAAGATCGCGATAAATAAGTTTCAAAAACGAACTTTTCCCGGTTCCTGTCTGTCCAATTAAATAGACAAATTCACCGTTTTTTAATTCAAAATCGACGTCATCCAGAATCTGATGAGATTCGTAGGTTAACGATACATTTTTAAATTCAATTACTGCATCATCTGTCATTGTAACACCATTGTGATTCTATCACTGTTTTCATTAGCTTCGATAAGGTCGAAACCATCGTATCGGGCTAATATCTCAAAACCCGCTTCACTGGCAAGATTTTCTATATGGGCAAGTGTATAGACACGTTCCTGATGTAATTCAGAATAAATTACAGCATTATCCTCTTGCCCGGCCCCAAATTTTTTGATAGAAAAATCATTGTAATGAATCCCGGCCACTTCATCGTATCGGCTTTTCCTTATATAACGATAACCATTAGCCGTAATTCGTTCTTCATTAAGCAGATCAACGGCTCTTTTGGAATTGACCGGTGTTGTAAAATCAAATATAAACAATCCACCGTCATTTAAAATATTTTTTACCTGATTGAGTACCAAAAGGATATCATTATCGGTCATCATGTAATTGATACTATCGAAAAGCATGACAATGGCATCAAAACGCTTGTCCATGTTGATTTGGCGAAAATCCATCGTCTGGAAATCCACGGATGCGTTAACTGATTTACCTTTTTTACGGGCAACTTCGATCATCGAAGGAGAAAGATCCGTAGCCGAAATATCATAACATTCCAGTTCGTCCAGGTAAATGGCAAAACTGCCGGTGCCACACGCCAGCTCGAGGATGGTTTTTGTATGGGGGTTAAAGCTTTGAATAATATCATCAATGAAATCTGACCAGAATTCATAGTCGATATCACGCATCAGCTCATCATAGATGACAGCCATTCCGTCGCTGTATATGTTATTTCTATCCATCTTTTTATCCCGGCTGTTTTGATAATTTTCTTTGATTTGCCAACTCAACTGCCAGTATCAATGCTTTTTTAAACGAGTGATGATTCGCTTTGTTTTGCCCTGCAATTCCGAATGCGGTGCCGTGGTCGGGAGAGGTACGGATGATCGGTAATCCGGCCGTAAAATTGACTCCTGCATTGAAAGAAAGAGCCTTAAAAGCTACCAGCCCCTGATCATGATACATCGACAATATGGCATCAAACTGTTTATACATTTGGTTGCCAAAGAATCCATCTGCAGGAAATGGACCTTCAACGTTATAGCCATAGAGCAACACTTTGTCGATAGCAGGCCCAATAATTTTGATTTCTTCATCTCCGATAACTCCGCCATCACCCGCATGCGGATTCAGTCCCAACACGGCAATTTTAGGTGAAGAAATGCCAAAATCATTTTGAAGGCTTTGCTTCATAATACCTAATTTCTCAAGTATTGCATCCTGGGTAATATTGTTGCTAATCTGAGAAACCGGTATGTGAATGGTTACCAGACCAACCCGCAAACCATCGTTTACCAGCATCATCATGAAACGGCTGCAATTTGTTTTTTCAGCCAGGAATTCCGTATGCCCCGGGTAGGAATAGCCTGCTTTCTGTATGGCTTCCTTGGATATCGGGGCTGTCACCAAAGCATCTGCATTATCCTTTAAACAAAGTTCGACACCGGTTTCTATCGCCCTCATAGCATTTGCCCCGGCTTCTTTATTGATTTGGCCGGGCTGAATTGAAACTTCGGAGTTGTCCAGGCATTCGAGAATATTTATCTCGTTTTCTTTAATCTCGTCGATGGAGCGTATAGTATGAGTCTTTAACTCAAAACCGAGTGTTTGTTGATAGAATTTTATGATAGATTCGGAACCCAAAATGACCGGTGTGAAGGATTGTGTATCATTTCTGTCCTTTAATGCCTTCAGTATCACTTCGGGGCCAACGCCATTCATATCACCAATTGAAATGGCTATAACAGGCACCATACCTCAATTTTAAAAATGTTTCACATGTTTATTTTCGTCCTGAAATTACAAATTTATTTCACCAGGATGAAATCGCCAAAACCCGTTGTCGCCTGAAAAACATATTGTTTTCCATTTGGATATTTCCAGATTTCGATTGCAGGCTGATTCGTTGGGAATTTCCGTACGATCGATTCCGGCGGGCCCATCATAATATATATTTTGCCACGATCCTGGTCATATCCCGGCTTTGTCATAGACGTAAAATGATCATAGGCATAATCGATACGACGGTAATACTCGGCCATGAGTTCATTGTATTCGGTATCGGGCGTTGGGTCCCGTTTCTTCCAGTACTCGCGGAATTTTTTTTCTTTTTGTTTGAATGATCCGGAATCCAATTGTTTTAACTCATCTTTACTAACAATATATTTCATCATTTCAATGGAAACATTAAGATTTAACAGGCTGGTAGGCATGTTAATCCATCGGGATTGAAATACACGATGCGCTATGACTTCGTTATTTTTCTTGTTCCGAATGGTCAGACGATAGACGGAATTGGGAAAACGGCTATTTGGAATTTTCATGAATCCGTAATCGAAATTCGTTTGTTCATTTTTTAAATCGAGAGATACATTGACCGTATCCTTAGAAGGGATGATATTTAATCCTTTATATATATGATCGGCATTCAAAGTTCCTGTGAACAGAGATTTTCCTTCCGTTGTATCTTTTCGATCTATATTTATTTCGTGAACCGATACTTCATAATCAGATGAAGCCGTATCGCCCGGGAGTAAAAATAAAATGTCAAAATCTTTACCATAGTATACATTTTTACCGAAGTTCAGGAGAGATATATCTGAAGGTATAGTCAATTTCCTAACCGGATTCAGCATCAGGATAAATGATCGTTTGTTTGCTTTGAAATCCGGTACATGTACTGGTATGATTCGGCTCTGGCGCTCGTTATCAACATCCGGTTGTTTTAATTGCAGGATGAAGTCATATTCACCGGGTGCTAAATCGACAGATATATAACCTTCAAGAAATTCTTTATTGGATTGCGTGATTTCATATGTGGGGGCTGTAGCAGTTCCTTTCCAGAAACCACGCGCAACCGATTCTGTTTTCGGGAGCATTTCGTCCAGATTGCGTTGCTCAATCCTGCGTCTTTCCCTGTTTTTGTTTTTTTCAATGGATTGGTCCGCTTTAAAAACCTCCAAAGTAACTCCGGCACTCGCGGTATAATGAGTTTTTTTATTGTAATTGGTTACATCGCCAGCTGTATTGCGCTTGAACATCAAATAATCATATTCAATTTTAAAAGTAACCAACAGGCGATTTTTATCGGAATGGTTCAAAGGTAAAATAGAATAGTCAAAATATACCTGGGGAACGTGGGAGCGGTGAACCAGGCTTTCATAAGTTATTCTGCCACGTCCGCGTTCAAAACGATCCCGGTCCTGGCTATATCCGGTCTGGCACGATATGAGTATCAATAAAAGTAAAAATACAATCCCTTTAATACGCATAAATTCTTCTTTAAAAGTTAATTACCAATACTAAAGTAATATTTACAATAATATAACGGTTAATATTTTTAGACAAATAGCAGATTCAATGAACTTTGTTTTCTAAACGCAGAAATGTTATTGGAAAGTATGATTTCTTATCTGTTTATTATCAGATAATTTAAAGAGAGATTTTATAAAAGGTATGATTAGGGCTTTTTTTTCATAATCCTGACAACCGATAGAAATTTGAAAATTTAGGAATTGATAAATTATGGTTAGGAATTCCAGAAGCAAAGTGAAAATAAATTACCTGGCAGAACACGAATCATTCATCACAGAACTGCAAAAACTGGAAGATAAAATTCGTTTGGGCGGCGGTTCCCGCAAAATTGAAAAAGAGCATTCGAAGGGAAAATTAACAGCAAGAGAACGCATTGAAAGACTGACCGACGAAAATAGTGAATTTCATGAACTCGGCCTGTGGGTAGGTTATGAAATGTATGAGGAAGCCGGGGGGTGCCCGGCCGGCGGGGTTGTAACCGGTATCGGATCCATATCAGGAAGGAAATGCATGATAGTTGCAAACGATGCGACGGTAAAAGCCGGGGCGTGGTTTCCTATTACTGCCAAGAAAAATTTACGGGCCCAGGAAATTGCCATTGAAAACCGGTTACCACTGATTTACCTGGTAGATTCGGCAGGTGTCTATTTACCCATGCAGGATGAGATATTTCCGGATAAAGAACATTTTGGGAGAATATTCAGGAATAATGCGGTCATTAGTGCGATGGGTATTCCACAGATTGCGGCCATTATGGGGAGTTGTGTGGCCGGTGGTGCTTATTTGCCCATCATGAGCGACGAAGCTTTAATCGTGGATGGAACAGGAAGCGTTTTTTTAGCTGGAAGCTACCTCGTGAAATCGGCTATTGGTGAAGTTGTGGATAATGAGACATTGGGTGGGGCTACTGCTCAAACTGAAATCAGCGGAGTAACCGATTACAAAATGCCGGATGATGAAACCTGTCTGAAAACGATTCGTGATTTAGTATCAAAACTGGGGCCTTTTGAAACCGCACGTTTAAATCGTACAAGCCCTGTAAAACCGGCGCGTGCACCAGGCGAAATTTTAAATCTGATACCTGGTGATCGTACCCGTCCATACGATATGATGGATATCCTGGATTGTATTGTAGATAAAGACAGCTTTACGGAATTCAAGAAAGGATATGGACAATCGCTGATTACCGGTTATGCCCGAATTGATGGCTGGAGCGTTGGAATTGTTGCGAATCAACGCCTGGTGATGAAATCAAAAGCCGGGGAAATGCAAATAGGAGGGGTTATCTATTCAGACAGTGCCGATAAGGCTGCTCGTTTTATTTTGAATTGTAACCAGAAAAAAATCCCCATCATATTCTTTCAGGACGTGTCAGGTTTCATGGTTGGCAAACGGGCCGAACACGGGGGGATTATCAAAGACGGGGCAAAGATGGTGAATGCGGTGGCGAACAGTACGGTACCCAAAATTACTGTTGTCGTTGGAAATAGTTACGGTGCAGGAAATTATGCCATGTGTGGACGGGCTTATGATCCTCGTTTCATGTTTGCCTGGCCAACGGCTAAAATAGCTGTTATGGGTGGACAACAGGCGGCAAATACTCTTCTTCAAATTGAAATATCTTCCAGGAAAAAGAAAGGAGAGAAAGTAAGTGATGAAGACAAGCAGAAATTTCTCAAAGAAATCAGTGACCGGTATGAATCACAGACCGAAGTACGGTATGCTGCGGCCCGTTTATGGATCGATGCCATCATTCATCCAGCCGATACCAGGGAGAAGATATCCATGGCTCTTGATGCCGCCAATCATAATCCGGAGATAAAACCATTTAAAACCGGCGTTCTGCAAACCTAACATGAAGATAGAACGACTTTTGTCGGGTTAAACCGTACGACATTCATCGTTTATCCCCGATATGAGCTGTGGAAACTGCGTTATAGTTTGATTATAGAAACTGTTTGATACAGTTTTTAAATCTATTCAAGGGGACCGTCATGAGTAATAAAATTAGTAACCGGAAAAATACAGAAATTCGGTTATCACCTTACAGCGACAGGGAACTGGAGCACTTCCGTAAATTACTTCTGGAAAAAAGAGCCAATGCTGAAATGCAATTAGACATTTTGAAGAATTCTATCCAGGAGCACACCAGTATGGGTGTGGAGGAGCCTGTTTACTCAACCCATATGGCCGATGCCGGCACCGATACTGGAGATAGCGATACAACCTATGTATTAATTGAACGAACAAGAACCTATATAACGCAAATCGACGAAGCCCTGGATCGTATCGACAAAAAAACGTACGGTATTTGCCATAAGACCGGTAAAAAGATCTCAAAGAAAAGACTGGAAGTCGTGCCTCATACCCGGTTTAGTATCGATGCCAAAGAAGAGATGATTTCGTAAATAAAAATTATAAGGTATATCTAACCTCAGGCTGCATCGGAAATCTCTGTGATTCCATGAGCTGTATAATATTTTTAAAAAATATCACCGCCATAATCTTAGAAAAGCACTTCCAGAGCGGCTTTTGTTAAAAAACGCCGAAAAAATATTGCTTGACAGTTATTTTTATCTGTATATTAAATAACTATATAGTTAAATAGTAAACAAGTCTATCTCTCTTTAAAAATCAATCTAAAGTTAAAAGCACCGAATAGGTACATAATGGGATATTACGTATCACGAAACCTCTATATCCATAAAACGGTAGTGGGGTTGTTACTGGTCATTAATTTAATGGTTTTATCACCGGTTAAAGCACAAATACCAGATACAACAAACCAAAAATCATTAAAAATATCACTGTATGAAGCTTTAAAAATAGCTGACAAGCATAATTATCAGGTTCGTTCTGCTAAGAATGATATTGATATTATGCAGGCACAATACAGGGAAACCAATGCGATTTTTCTGCCTAAAATAACCCTGCAGGAAACAGCCATAGCCACTAATGATCCCTTAAATGCGTTTGGATTTAAATTGAAAAAACAAAGTGTAACATCCGCAGATTTCAATCCGATGCTTTTAAATAACCCGGGCAGGACACATAATTTTAATACAAAAATTGAAGTACAGCAGCCGGTTCTGAATATGGACGGATTTCTGTCGCGCAGTGCTGTTCAGAATCAGGTTAAAGCTAAAAAACAGGCGTTAATACGAACACGCGAATATGCCAGATACCAGGTGAAAAAAGCATTTAACAATTTAATTTTAACAGAATCCCGGGTCGGGGTATTGGATTCGGCACTTGTGACAGCGGAAATGAATCGTAAACAGGCCGGGAGCTTCTATAATCAGGGGATGATAAATAAGGCCGACTTACTGGCGGCACGCGTGCATGTTCTGCAGCTCAAAAGTGAACTTTCGTCAGCTAAAAACCAACTTGAAGATGCCGGAAGCCAGTTAAAATATTTGCTCGGGATTGAAGATGAAAATGTGCAACTGATTCCTGTTGGAAACCTGTTGGTTAAAAAGGATCTATTGCCAGGATATCAGATGAGTTGGGTAAATAATAATCGTTCGGATATGAGGGCACTCAAGTATCAGATAAAAGCATCACGTGATATGCTGAATGCCAGCAGGTTTCATTTTGTCCCGTCATTTAATGTCTTTGGAAGTTATGAATGGAACGATACGAATCTTCTGGGCTTAAACGCGCGCAGTTATATGGTCGGGGCTTCTCTAAAATGGAATCTGTTCAAAGGTTTTCAAAATGCCGGGGCCGTGCAAAAGTCACATGCACAACTGAGAAAAGTTCAAATAATGTATCAGGATAAATCTCAGAAAAACAGCATGGAAATTGCTTCAGCTTATCGTGCCATCCGACAATCTAAAGAGCAGATAAAACTGGGGGAATCTACGGTCAGTCAGGCTGCTGAAAACCTGAGAATTCGTTCTAACCGCTATAAAAAAGGCCTTGAAAAAACAACGGATGTTCTGATGGCGGAAACTGCTTTATCACAGGCAAAGTTAAATCACCTGATGGCTCTCTACCAATATAATATGAGCATTTATACGCTCGATCTGCTCCTCGGGAAAGACCACGTAATTCAACCGGGCTCTGGCAACTGATTATCCCCAAAAATTCAAATCAATATCAATCACCATATCAAATAATATTATGGCGCATCGTAAAATACGTCAATTAATACCTTTTATTCTCCTTTTTTCCGGCATATTGACCTCATGTAGTTCCGGAAGTAAAGAAACGAAGTCATCATCTCTGCCGGCTGTAAAGGTTAGCGTTCAAAAAATTTCGGTTCAAAACCTGCCGAATTACTACCGCTTTCCTGGTACTGTAGAAGGACAATATCGCATCAATCTGAGTACGAAAATTATGGGCAGGGTTTCCTATCTGCCATTTGAGAATGGAGCTAAGATTAAAAAAGGACAAACCCTGATCCGGATACAAAGTGATAATGTCCGGGCTCAAAAAGAGCAGGTTGAAGCCAATTTGGCGGAAGCACAGGCTGCGTTTGCGAATGTAAAAACCAACTATGATCGCATTAAAGCATTGTATGCTGAACAAAGTGCCACTCAAAAAGAACTTGACGATATAAATACGCAATACAAAATGGCCCGGGCAAAAATCAACATGTTGAAGAGCAAGCTGAAGGAAATAAACGACGTATTAGGTTATGCCGTAATCAAAGCTCCATTCGACGGTCATATCGTTAATAAAATGGTACAAACAGGGGATATGGCTTCTCCCGGAATGCCCTTGATAACTATCGAAGGAGGAAGGATTTTAAAGGTACGTGCATCGGTTCCTGAATCTCAAATTGATGCCTTCAGAAATGGCGATCCTGTACAGATAAAAGTGGATGCCATAGGAAATGAAATCTTCAAAGGGGTAATTGAATCGACCAATCCATCGGGAAACCCGGGAAGCCGTCAATTTCAGGTCATTGTGCGGTTCACTGAAAATCCGGGCGATTTAAAGGTTAAATCCGGAATGTTTGCCAATGTAGTCCTTGAAAAAGGCAGCCAATCAGTTATCACGGTTCCAAAAAGTTCCGTAGTGGAGCGGGGACAGCTGACAGGCATTTATACGGTTAATGAAAACCAGGAAGCACTGCTAAGATGGGTGAAAACCGGCCGCACCATCGGACAGAATGTTGAAATCTTATCCGGATTGAAAGCAGGCGAAAGTTATATCGCTTCAGCAGAGAGCCGTTTGCAGGAAGGCCAAAAAGTAATCATTCAATAAATACCTAAAGCATATGAAATCCGGAATTGCAGGCAAAATTGCCAAAGCATTTATCAATTCAAAACTGACGCCTTTATTGATGCTGGCATTCCTGGCGATTGGTATTTACAGTGCTTACCTGACGCCACGGGAAGAAGAACCTCAGATCAACGTTCCAATGGCGGATATCTTTTTACGATATCCGGGAGCGAGCCCTAAAGAGGTCGAAAGCAGGGTGGTTGTCCCGCTCGAGAAAATGCTTTCAAATATTGATGGGGTAGAATATGTGTATTCAACATCTATGCCGGGCCAGGCTATGGTCTCAGCCCGTTTCTATGTCGGTAGAGATGTGCAGCGAAGTCTCGTTAAGCTCTATAATGAGCTCATGAAGCACATGGATCAATTTCCGCAGGGAGTAAGCATGCCTCTCGTGAAGACGAGGTCGATTAATGATGTGCCTATACTTACGCTGACATTATGGAGTAAAAATTATAATGACTACCAAATACGCCGCGTCACCGAGGAACTGTCAAATGAAGTAAAGAAAATATCCGATGTGGCTCAGGTGAAAGTGTACGGCGGTCGTTCCCGTCAGGTTAGAGTTGTCCTGAATAAGGCGAAAATGGCTGCCTATCATGTAGATCCATTAATCGTAGCTCATCAGATTCAGTCGGCTAATCAGCAACTGTACTCCGGCACATTCGACCGGAATGATCAGGAATACCTGGTAGAGACCGGTAATTTTCTGTCTACTTCGGACGAAGTGTCCAATTTGGTAATCGGGTCATACCAGGGAGAACCAATATATCTTAAAAATATTGCAAAGGTTGTTGACGGACCTGCTGAACCATCCCAATATGTTTCATTTGGTTATGGGGCTGCATCGAAAAATAAGATGGCACAGGCTAACAGTGGATTGTATCCTGCCGTAACATTATCCATTGCAAAGCGCAAGGGTACAGATGCCATGCGGATCGCCGACGAAGTACTTGGAAAAGTCCATAACCTGAAGGGAGTGCTGATTCCATCGGATATGCATGTCAGTATCACCCGTAACTATGGAGAGACGGCGTCCGACAAAGTATCAGAATTGCTGCTGCATTTGTTTGTCGCTATCGTAGCTGTTACTGTTCTGGTAACCCTTACGATGGGTTGGCGTTCGGGAATGGTGGTTTTTGCTTCCATCCCGGTGACTTTCGCACTGACATTATTCGTGTATTATATGTTTGGATACACGCTGAACCGGATCACCCTTTTTGCTCTCGTTTTTGTAACTGGAATTGTGGTCGACGACTCGATCATCATCGTGGAGAATATGCACCGGCATTTTCATATGAGAAAACTGCCGTTCATGCAGGCGGCCCTGGCGTCTATCGACGAGGTCGGGAATCCCACGATATTGGCTACATTCACGGTTATTGCTTCGGTGTTGCCCATGGCATTTGTATCCGGACTAATGGGGCCTTATATGAGTCCGATGCCTATCGGAGCTTCCATCGCCATGATGTTTTCGTTATTGGTAGCCCTGATAATCACTCCATGGCTGGCTTATCGTTTTCTTAAAACGGATGATTCGCCGCAAGGTCATAACGAGTATAAGCTTGAAGATACCATGCTGTATCGTGCCTATGCCAAAACACTTATCCCGTTGATCGAAAACGCTCGGATGAGATGGATTTTCATTATCGGCGTTGTCGTATTGCTCCTGGGCTCACTGTCGATGTTTTATTTCAAAATGGTAGAAGTGAAGATGCTGCCGTTTGATAATAAAGATGAGATCCAGGTGGTCATCGATATGCCGGAAGGAAGTACGCTGGAACGAACCGATGCTGTGGCAAGAGACATCGCCTCTACTATTAAAAATGTTCCGGAACTTGAAGATTACCAGATTTATGCCGGAACAGCCGCACCAATTAATTTTAATGGATTGGTAAGGCATTACGATCTGAGAAAGGGTTCTGATGTAGCAGATATTCAGCTCAACCTGTTGCCCAAAGGGGAGCGAAGCGAGCAGAGTCATGATATTGCCAAGAGAATCCGGCCTGTTGTCGACAAAATTGCTGCTAGATACGGTGCAAATGTAAAAGTTGTGGAAGTCCCGCCCGGCCCGCCAGTAATGTCGACTTTAGTAGCGGAAGTTTACGGCCCGGATTATAAGAAACAGATCCATGTTGCCCGTCAGGTTAAAGAATTGTTCAAAAAAACGGATGGTGTTGTCGATGTCGACTGGCTGGTCAAAGACAATCAGACGAAATATGATTTTGTCGTGAATAAAGAAAAAGCCATGCTTACGGGTGTTTCACCTGAACAAATCGTTCATGTCATGACTATGGCTTTACACGGACAAAATGTATCCCGGCTTTATTCTTCAAGCAATGTGGACCCTGTGCCTATTCATGTGCAGCTTCCTGTTGATGAACGATCGAGCCTGCAAGATCTTAAGAAGATATATGTGAGGTCCCAATCCGGCGCTATGGTTCCGGTTTCTGATCTTGTTTCCATAAAAGAAGAAAATGAAGATCAGAATATTTACCGGAAAAATCAGCGCCGGGTTGTCTATGTAACGGCGGATGTGGCGGGCAAAATCGAGAGCCCGGTTTATGCTATACTCGGGATCGGAAGCGAGCTAAACTCGATTAAGCTTCCAAAAGGTTATTCGCTGACACAACTGTATGCACACCAGCCATTTTCACAAGAAAACTATTCTTTGAAATGGGATGGCGAGTGGCAGATTACGTATGAAGTATTTCGTGATTTGGGAGCCGCTTTCGCCGTCGTTTTGGTGATTATTTACCTGCTGATTATCGGTTGGTTCCAGGATTTTAAGGTCCCGCTGGTTATGATGGTGGCTATACCGTTGTCGCTGGTTGGTATCCTGATAGCCCACTGGTTATTTCATGCCTTCTTCACGGCCACCTCCATGATTGGCCTGATTGCCCTGGCCGGGATTATGGTTCGAAACTCGGTGTTACTCATCGATTTCATCAAAATCAGGCTGGAAGATGGAGTTCCGCTTAAAGAGGCCGTTATTGAGTCTGGGGCTGTGCGGACTCGCCCGATATTACTGACAACCGGTGCCGTTGTTATCGGCGCATTCGTCATTATATTCGATCCCATTTTCCAGGGATTGGCGCTTTCCCTGATTGGGGGCTCCTTCGCTTCCACAGCGTTGACATTGATTATCGTACCGTTGATTTACTACATGACTGAAAAGAAAAATTACCCGGAAGAGAGCAAAAGAGCATAATGCTTACGGAGGATCTCTCCATTCGGAGGGTCCTCCGTTAATTGAAACTATAACAATTTAGAAAGGCTGAAAAAATGAAACTTGTTGCCTTGATGAGTATCGAAGAATATTCTAAGGAGCTGAAAAGGCTTTTGGTTTCCCACCGGATTCCTGTTTTCAGTGAGATGGATATATTAGGATTTAAAACAAATGGTGATCATTCTGTAGAGGAGAACTGGTTCTCGGCCGGCGGGGAATATCATATCTATTCTGCACTTTTCTTTGTCTTTGTCGATGAAGGGAAGGCTGAAGAATTGTTTAAAGCTGTCGATGAACACAATCACGCTCACGAAGGCACTGATAACCATCCTTTTAGGGCATTTCAACTAAATGTGGAAAAGAGTATTTAACGCGGGGAGATAATGGATACTGAAAGAAAAGTAAGAGCTGTTGCCGGTCTATTGATTACCATCAGCCTTGGGCTGGGGTATTTTCTGAATGCAAAATGGTACCTGGTGACATTGTTTGTTGGTATCAGTCTTTTACAGTCGGCATTCACCAGCATCTGTCCGGCTGAGTGCTTTCTCCAAAAGATTGGAAATGACAAAGAAGAGTCTCCTGATTAATATAACATGATTCATTCCATGACCACAAAGCCGGGAAGTTCTGTAACAGAAAGAGTTTCCCGGTTTTTTTATGTTTTTTGTTGCTCCTGGATACGTTACCCATTCACATTGAATAAGGTAAAAATCCGAAAAATTACTTCATGGTTTGATTTTAGATAAAATTATTCTTCTGTTATACCTGTTCTATTTATTCATAATGGAATGATTTAACACCACGATGTATTTAGTTTGTAAACCAGTTAATCATTTTATACAGGGTGACTTTGATGTCGAAGAGATTAGGTTTTGTATCGACACGCTTTGCCGGTACAGATGGAGTATCCCTTGAAAGTTCAAAGTGGGAAGATGTTTTAAAAAAGGATGGATTCCAGTGCTTTTGGTTTGCCGGAAAGCTGGATCGTCCTGCCAATGTGAGTATGTGCGTTCCCGAAGCATATTTCGGCCATCATGAGATTCAATGGATTAATTCAAAAATTTGGGATCATACTTCTCGTAATTCTTTGATAAGCAGGAGAATAAGGGATATATCCGAATATCTTAAGCTTCGTTTGTACGATTTTGTTCATCAATTCGATATTGATATTCTCATTCTGGAAAATGCGCTGGCAATTCCCATGCATATTCCGCTTGGTGTAGCTATCACGGAATTTATAGCGGAGACCAATATTCCTTGCATCGGGCACCATCATGATTTTTATTGGGAGCGATCCCGTTTTCAGGTCAATGCCGTCGGGGATTATCTTGAAATGTCATTTCCGCCTCGGGAAATGGATCTGCAGCATGTGGTGATTAATCAGACGGCACGGGAAACACTGGCCTGGAGAAAAGGCCTTTCTTCAATCCTGGTGCCGAATGTCCTGGATTTTGAAAATCCTCCGGAGCAAAGTGACACGTATGCTGCAGATATACGCAAGGAAATCGGACTTGAAGAGGGAGATATTATGATTTTACAGCCTACCCGAATCGTGCCGAGAAAGGGGATTGAACGTGCCATTGAATTGTTGGAAATGCTGAATGATCCAAAATACAAACTCGTCATATCACACGATGCCGGGGATGAGGGCTATGAATACAAGCAGACATTGCAGGAACTGGCGGAAGATGCCGGGGTGAGTGTTCATTTCATTGCCACACAAATAGGAGACGCCCGTCGGTTAAATAACGAGGGTGAAAAAATTTATACGTTGTGGGATTTGTATCCTCATGCCGATTTGGTGACCTATCCCAGCTTGTACGAAGGGTTCGGGAATGCATTTTTAGAAAGCATTTATTTCAAAATACCTCTTTTGATTAATAAGTATGATATTTATGCCCGGGATATTGAGCCCAAAGGGTTTAAGGTAGCCATGATGGATGGAATCTTAACCAAGAAAGTGGTTGATGAGGTGCGCCGGATACTGGACGATACGGATTATCGAAATGCCATGGTGGAGTACAATTATAAACTGGCCGAAAATTTTTACAGTTATTCTGTATTACAGCGAAAACTGAGGATGTTGATTGCCAATATTGAAGGGAAATAATTTATTATGATTCGATATTTTTCAGGAGAAAAAATTGATCGTATCCGGGAAAGATTAATAAAACTATATGGGGATGATATGTCTCTGCTGGAACGTCTTAATTTGATTGTCGGACGTTTTGGCGTAGGATTGGATCCTCAAAAGCCGGAGAAGCTGTGGGATCAGCACGATAATGTGCTGATTACTTATGGTGATATGGTTCAGAGCAAAGGTGAAATGCCTTTTGTGACACTCAAACGATTCTTGAATAATTATCTGAAAGACATTGTTGATACGGTTCATATCCTTCCTTTTTTTCCATTTTCTTCGGATGACGGATTTTCCATTATAGATTACCGGACGGTTGATCCTTCGCTGGGAAGCTGGTTTGACATCGAATCGATAGGAAAACATTTTAACCTGATGTTCGATTTGGTGATAAATCATGTTTCCCAAAGCAATACATGGTTTAAAGATTATACAGCGGGTGTGGCACCTGCCCGGAATTATTTCATTGAAGTAGATCCTGGTACGGATTTGTCTGCCGTAATGCGTCCCCGAAGCACTCCTTTATTAACAAAGACCAACACGATAAATGGAGAACGCTATGTATGGACCACGTTCAGTAAAGATCAGGTAGATGTGGATTTCAGCAATTCGGATGTTCTGTTTGAATATTTGGAAATTTTGTTGTGGTATATTGCCAACGGAGCCCGCATCATCCGTCTGGATGCTATCGCTTATCTCTGGAAAGAAATCGGAACTTCATGCATTCATCATCCAAATACACATGAAATCGTCAAACTGATACGTGATATTTTAGGTTCGCTGGCACCTCATGTGTTGTTGTTAACCGAGACGAATGTCCCGAATGAGGAGAACCTGAGTTATTTTGGTGATGGGGATGAAGCTCATATCATTTATCAATTTAGTCTTCCGCCATTATTGTTACATGCCCTGCAAACGGGTAATGCAAAATATCTTACGGATTGGGCTAAATCTTTGCCAACCCTTAAGCCGGGCATGACATTTCTGAATTTTACCGCCTCGCATGACGGAATTGGAGTGAGGCCGCTTCGGGGATTAATACCGCAGGAGGAATTCGACGATCTGATAACAGAAGTTAAAGAACGTGGCGGAACGGTTTCTATGAAGAAGAATCCCGATGGTACGGAAAGTCCTTATGAATTGAATATCACATATTTTGATGCATTGAGTGATCCGGAACAAAATGATTCAGAATTGGATGTAGCCCGGTTTTTATGTTCACAAGTTGTTGCAATGAGTCTGAAAGGGATACCGGCGGCATATTTCCATAGTCTGACCGCAACACACAACGATCAGGAAGGTGTGAAAAATACCGGACGGGCACGTTCCATAAACAGGAAAAAGTGGAATGAGGAGGAACTCATACAATTGATAGATGACAAGGGAACCGTTCACTATAAAGTATTTCATGAATACCGCCGTTTGTTGGAACTCAGGTCGGGTTATAAAGCTTTCCATCCTGATGGTTTGCAGGAAGTCCTGAATTTGGATGACCGGCTTTTTGCCATAAAACGATTTTCACCGGATGGGAACAAACATTTATTTTCAATAAGTAATGTCACTTCGCAAAAAATCGGTAAATCATTTGAGGACATCCCTTCCATGGAACAGGTTAAGGGATGGAAGGATATTATTTCAGGTGAAAAACTTTCAAAAATAGCCTTAAAGCCTTATCAAACCGTCTGGCTTGTTCAGTCCGAATAGTTATATACAAATTTTTAGCTGATTTAAATCTGTAAGAATGATATCCGGTTCCATTTCCTGAACGGAAGCGTGTTCGTCCCGCAAACGAAGAGAACGTGCATCACCCGCAAACAATGCTGTTTTGAATCCACATTTAGATGCCGGCATAATATCATTCAGCATATCATTTCCGACATAAAGAATCTGATCGGCATCGATATTATACTGGTTTTGTAATTTACTTTTAGCTCGTTCAAATAGCTGAATCGAAGGTTTCCCAATACCGTATTCGTAAGAGAAATAACAGAGTCCTGAATCAAATCCTAATTCATCCAAGTTTTTGTCTGTCAATGCATTTATCAACAGGGGAGTGAAAAACTGTGCGTTTGAAATGATGCCGGTGATGATATCTTTTTCTACTATAAAATCGAGAATGTCCGGCATGCCAGGCATCAGGCACGTCGGGTTCATGTGACTTTCGTATTCAACAGCAAGAATGTAAATCTGATCATCATTATTTACGGGCTCTGCTAATTGCTTAGCATTTAATTTCAGTAATAAATTGTTCCATATTTCGCGAATTTCTACTTCCGGAAAGTCTGTGCCATTCGTTTTTTTTCTTTGATGCTCTTGCTCGATCTCTTCAATAAAATATTGGGAAATGACTTCGGGTGAATCATTTAGTTTGTGTTGTATTCCTGCCTCCTCGAGAGCATGAAGAATGGCTCGTTCCCGGTTTTCTTCAATGGTCAGACCAATATCTCCCGATCCGGAAATGACTAAGGTGCCATAGATATCAAATAAAATGGCTTTAATGTCAGAAAATTTGTTCAAATGTTCCTGAATGCCCGTTTCCTTAACCGGTATTGGGCTTGAATGAGATTTCAATCGTCGGATTAATTCTTTTTCGATCGGGCTGTTGCTCATAATTTCAGGATCTGAGGAGAATGAACCGTTCCGGTTTAAGAAATTGCATCAAAACGTTAGATGAAGGTATAAAACCACTATTATTTTTCGGTACAATATTTAAGAGTTTGTCATAAACAGCCCATAGTCGTTCGGCATAAACCTGTTCATTATACTTCTCTGCGATGATGGTCTTATTTTTTTTGATGAGGCTGTGGATATTATTGGGGAATGATGGATTGTAACATTTCAAACTGTCTCTTAAGTCATTGTTTTGCAATATACAAAGCATGACATTCATTTGGCTTTCTTCATCGAGCCGTCCAAAATCGATAGAATTATTTTTGATTGTTGACAGAAAGGCTTTTTCGGCATAAACCGGTTTATATTCCTGTTTGTAAGCCGCATAAGATCGTTTTAAGCCGACAATCATTTTATCCTTTAGTGCGTCTTTATCAATAAGATCAATCGGTATTTCGATTTGATTGTACAAGGAGCACAAGTCAATTCCTTCGTCGACAAAATCATTAGTGATATCGGAAATATTTCTGCCGAATAACGGTTTTTCAATCAGCCACGGTTCCAGAAAAGCAAGGCCGAAGCCTTCCGTAATACTCGTTGTAACAATGTGATGTGAGGAATGCATCAGATTGATAAATGGGGTCCCGGATTCACGAACGAAGTCGAATGCGACGGGCAGATTATGCTTTTGTGCGAAGTGAACCCATTGGTTATAAAATTTTTGTTCTTCCGGGCTTTTAGGCGATTGTGTAATAGCGAAAAGGGCATCCTGGTCATCAATAGCAGAAAGCAATAAAAATTCTCCGATGTTCTTACGTCGAATGGCACGCGTAGGGTATAGCACCAATTCATTATGTGATTTTAAAAATGAAACATCAGCAGTTTTCTTTCCTTTGTTGATTTTTTCCGGTAACTGAACCGGATTAGGCATTACGGAAATCTGTTCATCTGGCACGCCGGCCTGAATCATGAACCTTTTATCCCGTTGATTTAATGTCAGGTAGAATATCCTGCCGCCAAGGGGGTACAAAACAGCCCCCGGGTCGGTATCCCCTAAGTTCCTGGAAAAATACTGATAATTATAAGGACGGCCATCTTCTGAGAAATCGTGAATCTGGAATACAACGTGATGCCCATTGTCTGACAAGTCCCTGGCCAATAATGGAATGGATATGTTTTTCCCCAGGCTGTGATTATGAAAATGCCAAATATCAGGAGTTAATCCTGTTTTAGAGCGACATTGCTTTATAAGTTCTTTGGTGAGATTGCTTATGGAAGCCGGACCTTTCTTCTGGTATCCGAGTTCTTCATGTACAATGACATTATCTAAGGTGCAATCGGATGGCGGTTCACCAACGAGGACAACAGACCGGATTCCAATATTATTAAGTGCATTTACAGCGTGTTCAATAACCCGGGTAACGCCCCCGCCACGAAGATGATAATGTACAAAAGCAACCAGTTCAGGTTTATTCATATGCAATAATATAGTTCGCTGATTTTTATATTTAGTCAGAAGTCGTTATGAAGTCTGTAACATCCTCCCGGTTAAGGTTATATTTTTTACGGTACTCCTCTACGGTAACCATCGGCGGCCGCTCATCTTCAATAATATGGTGCCCAATCTGTTCATAGTTTTTATTCTTTACCTGGAATTGCCGTAAAATAGTTTCCATATTTGGCTTTTCCCTGATAATGCCATGAGCTTGAGCCCGGTTGAGAAATGTCTGCAAAATTCCGAAGGCCATTTTTCCCAAATCCTGTGTCGATTGGTTTCTGTGTACCCGTTGATCCAAATCAGTTTGTGCAAAAGCCCCGAGCCCCCAATGTTTATATACATCCATCAAATGAGAAGTTTCCACCCCATAACCGATGGGAAACGGGATTTTATCAAGAACATCACGGCGAACGGCATATTCACCGGATAATGGTTGAATGATAGCCGATAATTCTGGTACAAGCAGTGAAAATAACGGCCGGATAAGTATTTCTGTAACTCGTCCGCCACCGGAAGGACGTACTGTATCGGAAAAAGCAAGCGGTCGATCATAAAAAGCTTTGACGTATTTCACTTCATCACGATATATCAATGGTGCTGCTAAACCGTACGCAAACCGGGGATGTATATTTTTGATGTCGGCATCTACATAAATAATAATGTCGCCTTTAAGCTGATAAATCGCTTTCCAGAGATTTTCCCCTTTTCCTTTTTTTTGTTCAAGAGTGGGAAGGATTTCCGATGATAAATAGACGTCGGCGCCAAATGAGGCTGCCACTTCGAGGGTACGGTCGGTTGAACCGGAATCAATAACAGCAATTTCGTCGAGCAGGGGATATCGATGCATCAATTCCGAGCGAAAGATGACAATTTCTTTTCCTATGGTTTTTTCCTCGTTCAGTGTTGGGATACACAACGATATTTTTAACCCTTTTTTTTCTTTTTCTTCAACCATATTCCTTAAGTCGAAGAAGGTAGAATGATGGTACGTGTTATCTTTAATCCATTGTTCAATCTTCATCGCAATACCCCTCATCAATAGCAATCAACATTCCTAATAATTGTGTCAGGCCCTTAAATATTGGGCCAATGTCAATGGATTCCTCCGGCTCATGCACGTGTTCCGCATGGGTCATACCGACGGTTACGGCTGGAATATTATTACCGATTAATATGTTTAATTCAGAAATACTGGGTGTAAAAATAGGTTCGAGATCAAGGGACTCGATAATCTCGCGTGAAGCCCGGCTCAGCGGATGATTGAATGATATTCCACCGGGTTTACGTGAAGCGAAAATATCCATATTGACACTCATTCCCGATTTTGTCGAAACCTCGGCAACAATTTCATTTAACCGGTCCCGGATATCGGTGACCACCTGTTCCGATTCACTGCGGACTTCAAAACGTAAAACTGCGGATGTTGCAATTGTATTATATGACATTCCGGCTTCGATAGAGCCCATCACAATGCTGGTCATCGGGCGAATCGGTACGGGAATATCTACGATTTTATTGATGACATCGTTCATCGTGATAATCGCATTCGTAAATGTCATCTTGGTCCAGTCGAATTGTTCGGGCACATTACATTTTATCTCGCCACGTAACATGCCTAACGAGGAATAGCTTAACCGGCCAAGCTGGGCGCCTTCAACGCAAACGGCAATATCGATAGGTACCGAACGATTGGATAAGAAAAAGCGAATACCTTCCAGGTTGCCGCGTCCCAGGCTTTGAGCTGCAGCCATGAGAATCAGGTTGGACTTCAGGTGAATATTAAGCCGGTCGAGGATGTCAGGCAAGGTAGTGATAACCGCAAGTCCCAGGCTGTTATCCGCTATGCCAGGACCTGATATTTTTTCGGTACCGACCGACATCGTGTGATTGATACTATCAGGAAAGATGGTATCTGTATGGGCTACAAGGAGAATATTCCGGATGTTATCTGAACCGGGTAAAATACCTACGACATTGCCGGCCTCGCAGATAGATATATCCTGTAAACCGGCCTCGATAAAACGGTTCTTAAGGAATTCGTTCCTGTTATTTTCACGAAAAGTTGGTGCCGGAATCTCACCAATCATGACCGCGTTGGCCAATATGAGATCACGTCGTTCCCGGATTTCATTTTCAATTTCCGGTAAACGATTAAGTATTTCGTTCGAAAATTTCTTGCTTATTGAACTTGTTTTCACTGGCTTTCCTTTTATTTGTTTATATAAACAACAGAAACCAGCCGATAAGGATTTCATGACCGAAATATGATAATCCGGTTATATATTTAAACAATCTCCCTCAGGAAGACAATAGAATGAGTATTTCGTTATCAGGAACGATTTGAATAGTCAAGAAGGAACTCAATTAGATTCATTGATACCTCATTTTCCATTCCTGAACGGCATACTTAATGAGCTGCTAAATCCTCAAATGGAAATAGGAATGATTATTTCACCTCTAGCAGCGAGGACTCATTCTCGGGTTGCTCCTCTATTTCGAGCATAGCATTTTTAGCTCCGGCAATATGTTTGTCTGTACGAAATACTCCATCATAAACCGCACGAATACGCAGATCCATATCGATGACGTAAGTCATTCGACTAGCTCTTCCCATCAACGGACGATATGAATCGTACATTTTACAAACTTCCCCGGCCGGATCCGACAAAAGCTGAAATGGCAGGTTATGTTTTTTTATAAATCGGCGGTGCGACTCCATATTATCCGTGCTTATTCCGATAACCTCGGCATTAAGGTTTCGGAAAGGTTCAAATTCATCACGAAAACCGCAGGCTTCCCAAGTACAAAAGGTGCTGAAATCACCAGGATAGAAAAACAAAACGATATGTTTCTGTTTCTCTCTAATTGCTTCACTTAAAGTAAAGTTTTTTCCAACAGTTGATGGAAGGGTGAAGTCGGGAGCAATGTCACCAACATTCAGACTCATAAAGGCGTATGCTTTTATTGATGATTAATTGGCTATTAGTTTTTTACAAACTTCTAATTTACGATTATTTTCAATCATATTCCCCATGAGAAAACAATTGAATATTATACCCATTCGGCACATGACAAAATAATTTGCCTCTGTGTCATGCTCTCAACGAGCTCAATTACTGATTATTTTGTATAAAAGACGCTTTGCATTTCGTAATAACGAATATCGTTCACCAAGATGATTGATAGGAACCATTATTCCAAATTAAAAAATGTAATACATTGCCTAAGCCCAACAAGACCGCAAAAAGACCGCAAAAATAAATAAAAGAACTGGTATTATTTTACGATAGCAGCATTTTTAAATAATCGTTTTTAGAAAAAAGGTCTTTCCTTAAATACGATAAATTTTGTGAGATTGTTAACTCAAATCTAATTTTATGGTTACAAAAGGATGGCCCCTTCGTGCTTAAGCAGCCATTCCTTACGCCAAATACCTCCGCCAAAACCCACCATCCGGTCATTGGCTCCGATTACACGGTGGCAGGGTACAATGATAACCACGGGATTCCGGCCAATGGTTGTCCCGATGGCGCGAATTGCTTTAGGATTTTTAAGAATCTTTGAAATTTCACCATACGTAGTGGTATATCCGAATGGTATGGTTAACAACTGCTTCCAGACCTGAAACTCGAAATCGGATCCTTGTATATCCAGCGGAATATCAAAATGAGTCAAACCATTGGTGAAATAACTATCCAGTTGCTTTATTGTTTCAGAAAGTACCGGATGTAAATCACCTTTTGGAATTTCTTCAGGTTCGGAATTTTTAAATGATATTTTTGAGAGGCCTCTATCCGTTGCTGACAATTTGAGCCAGCCGACAGGGGATTGGAAAAAGGTCGTTTCTATAGTCGGCATCTTAGTTCAGTTGGCGCTTATAAAAGGCAAAATTACCTGCATTTTTTTCGTTGATAATAGTGGGTGCGCCGACCGATTGAAACCGAATAACGACACTGTCAATTTTTGAAGTGTCGGGGAAATTTTCATAAGCTGTTTTTGCAAGATGAAGCGCGAAATCTTCCGCTGAATCGGGGGTTGCATGGTTAAGATCAAACCGGTAAATAACCATCAATTGATGATTATGATCAAACCGGACATTTAATAAATGCTCATGATATTGATTGTATAGTATGCGTGACAGATTCGATAAATCCTGTTTTTTACTGCATCCAAGCAGGGGCAGGAAAAGGGATATCACTAAAATATGTATGTATTTCTTTATCAACGGCATGCTTCTGCTTATCTATCAGGTAATTTCGCCTCAATATAATAAAGAAAGCACAACCGAATAATTCGATTGCGCTTTCTTCGTGCAATTAGTGAAAAATATTAATAACTGAATTTCCCCAACTCCACTTTTCCGCGGAAAATCCAGTAGATGATTACCGTATAGGTCAGGACAAATGGCATTCCGATAAATGCAATATTTCTCATGATTCCCAGTGTCTTGAGTGTCGATGCCGCGTTATAAATCGTCAAATTATACTGAGGATTTATAGTGGAAACGATCAAATTGGGGAACAGGGCAATTCCAAAAAGAAATGTCAGTGCTGCAATAGTAAAGCAGGAAGACAGAAATGCGTATAATGGCTTGTCCTTATAAATAGCACGGGGAATATTAGCAATAGCGAAGACGTTCAATACAACAACGAGCCAGGCCCAAGGATCATTCTTAAAGTTATGTATCACATACGGTTCAGAAACTAGCGTATACATTGTGGTCAGGATGTACAGAATGAGGAAAAAGCCAAACATACGCCACATCTGGCGGGTTATTTTCTTTTGCAGGTCACCAGTTGTTTTCAGATGCAGATAAATGGCTCCGTGCATTGCAAAAGTCGCCACGGCAAGCAGGCCGACTAACAGTGCATAAGGATGCAGCAAGTCAAAGAAAGTGCCGGCAAATTCTTTGTCAGCCCCGATGGGCATTCCCTGTATGGCATTGCCAATAGCTACACCGAATAAAAACGTGGCGAGCGTACTGGCTGCAAAAAAGGAAATATCCCATGTTTTACGCCATTTTTTTGAACTGGCCTTACTTCGAAATTCCATTGATACCGCTCTGAAAATCAGGGCAAAAAGAAGCACCATAAATGCGAGATAAAACCCGGAAAATGCCGTTGCATAGGCATCCGGAAATGCGGCAAACAAAGCGCCGCCGAAAGTCACGAGCCACACCTCGTTGCCATCCCAAAGTGGGCCGATGGAATTCATGAAAATACGGCGTTCTTTATCATTTTCAGCTGTTAAATGCAATATTCCAACACCGAGGTCAAATCCATCGAGGATGGCATACCCGGTCAATAAAACACCTAAAAGGATGAACCAGAAAATGTGTAAGTCCATTTTAACTCCTGATATTTCAATGATTATTGTTCTGATTCTGTTTCTTCTCTTGCCCCGGTCATCGAATAGCCTGAAGGATTAACTAACCGGGCCGCTGTTTCAAGCAAACCGCCTTTTTGGGTCATCATTGGATCGGCTGTGATTTCATCCGGACCTGTTTTGATTTTATCATTCAAAACATAAACCCAGATACCAAAAAGCATGGAATAGATCAGTCCAAAGATGATAATGGAAATTAATACCTCCGGACCCGTTATCGCTTTCGATACACTTTTCGTAGTCTTTAACAAACCATAAACGACCCAGGGTTGTCGTCCGACTTCCGCGGCTACCCATCCGGCCTGATTGGCAAGGTAGGGGCCGATAACAGCGAAAACGAAGACCCACATAAGCCATCTTTTTTCAAACAATGTTTTCTTCCAGAAGAGGAAGCAGGCAAATAAGGTAAGTAATATGAAGAGTGTTCCGAGTCCAATCATTAGATGATAGGTATAAAATGGAATGGGAACGGGTGGCTGATCGGCTTTTGGAATTTGGTCCATCGCTTCAACCGGAGTTGTGAAATTACCGTGCACAAGGAAACTGAGCATACCCGGAATATCAACTCCGTAATCAACTTTTTGCTCCTTAGTATTAGGGATTCCGAAGATATACATAGGCGTCGGGCCCGGTTCCGTTTTGTAGTTGGCCTCGAAAGCGGCAAGCTTAGCCGGCTGATATTTTGCGACAATTTCGGCAGCAAAGTGACCCGAGACAGGTGCTAAAATCGAAAATACAGTTCCGAAAACGAGCGCGATCATAAAGGAACGCGAAGCAAATTCAAGATCACGCTTTTTCAGGATATAGTAAGCTGAAATACTCATGACAAAAAAGGCACCGAGTATAAATGAACCGATCAGTACGTGTACCAGCCGTTCCACACTTGAGGGATTTAAAACCATCGCCCAAAAACTGGTGATGACGGCCCGCGCATTCGCGCCTGTACCGGCAATCTTAAATCCGGCCGGAGTCTGTTGCCACGAATTAGCTACGACAATCCAGATAGCTGAAAATATCGAACCGAAAGAGACCATCAACGTTGAAAAAAAGTGCATTTTTGCCGAAACTCGATCCCAGCCGAAAACAAGAACAGCCAGGAAACCGGATTCGAGGAAAAATGCAAAAATACCCTCGGCTGCCAGAGCCGAACCAAACACATCACCGACAAATCGGGAGTATGTCGCCCAGTTTGTACCAAACTGAAATTCCATTACGATACCCGTGGCAACTCCCATGGCAAAATTCACAGCAAAGACCTTGGTCCAGAATTTCGTCATGATTTCATATTTATCGTCACGGGTTTTCAGGTACATTCCCTCCATAATAACCATTATGGCACCGAGGCCGATAGTCAGTGGTGGAAAAATGTAATGAAACATTATGGTGAGGGCGAATTGTATGCGAGATAGGAAAACTGGATCTAAATGCATGATAAATAATATTAAATCTTTGATGAACGATTAAATAGCCCGCAAAAACTTTTTCTAAACGTAAAGAATTTATAAAAAGAATGGAAACAAAAAATTAGGTTGAAATCGCTTTTATTTTTCTTTTTTCTAAAATTTATCATTATTCATCTCAAATTCGTCGAAATTGAATAAAAATTTAGACTTTAGGTTTCATCTCACTCACTTCCATATTTTTTACGTGGATGAATTTTATGAGGCTTTAACGTGTTCTGTATTTTGAAATGGCAATGATTCAGCAAGTTCTTCGTTGAAAGAGTGTAACTATTTAATGCGCTGTGACTTATTTATGATATTATTTTTAAAAAAAATTATGCAATTATTTATTAAGGCCGCAAAGTATTTCCAAATCAGGGTCAGCCTGGCATGAGCAAAACACTAAAAATGGATGCTGAATCTATTCGACTTCAGGAAGCATCCGATGAAAAAAAGAAATGGAAACGATGGGGTCCTTATTTGTCGGAAAGAGAATGGGGTACCGTTCGTGAAGATTATAGCAACAATGGCGAAGCCTGGGATTACCTGCCTTTCGAACATGCTAATAAACGGGCTTATCGATGGAACGAAGACGGAATAGCCGGTATCTGTGATAGTAAGCAACATCTGTGTTTTGCCATTGCAACATGGAACGGGAAAGATGAAATCATTAAAGAGCGTTTGTTCGGTTTAGGTGGTAAGGAAGGAAACCATGGAGAGGATGTGAAAGAATATTATTACTATCTCGACAACACCCCGACACATTCGTACATGAAATACCTGTATAAATATCCACAAGAAGCTTTTCCATATCAAAAATTGAAAGAAGAGAATCGGAAAAGAAGTAAAAATGATCCCGAATATGAGCTTATCGATACCGGGATATTCGACGATGATCGTTATTTCGACATTTATGTGGAATATGCCAAAGCGGATGCTGAAGATATTCAGATTCGAATAAATGTCATTAACCGGGGTTCTGATGATGCCGAAATACATCTTCTTCCGTCGTTATGGTTTCGGAATATCTGGTCGTGGACCAAAGATCACGAACGTCCGGTTTTATACAGGGATCAATCTAAATGTAATGATAAATATGACGTCGTACGGGCGGATCATGCCAGGTTGGGTACCTATTGGCTGCTCTGTGAAAAGCCGGACGAATACAAAGGTATTCTATTTACCGAAAATGAGACCAATTATGAGGCTCTTTTTCCAGGATCAAAAAACAGAACCGATTATGTGAAAGACGGTATTAATGAATACTTCATACATCAGCGTGATGAATTGGTGAATCCTGAAATGTATGGGACGAAATCAGCAGTACATTACCAATTGAAGGTTGGCGCCGGAAAGACTAAAACTATTAAACTGCGGCTGATGTTTGATGAACCCGGCGAAGATTCACTGGACGGGAACTTTGATAAATTGTTTACGAAACGGAAAAAGGAAGCCGATACTTTTTTTAGTAAGATTTTACCTGATGGAGTTTCAGACGATCTTAAAAACATTCAGCGGCAGGCGCTTTCCGGTTTATTGTGGAACAAGCAATTCTACCACTATAATGTGCGAAAATGGCTGATGGGCGATCCAACTCAGCCGGCTCCACCAGAAGATCGGTTGAAGGGACGAAACAGCGATTGGCGTCATATAGACAATTCGGATGTTATCTCGATGCCCGATAAATGGGAATATCCCTGGTATGCGTCCTGGGATTTGGCTTTTCACTGTATACCAATGGCTTTGATGGATCCGGATTTTGCAAAAGAACAGCTCATTTTATTTTTGCGGGAATGGTATATGCACCCCAACGGGCAGCTACCGGCATATGAATGGGGTTTTGATGATGTCAATCCACCGGTACACGCGTGGGCCGCATTGCGGGTTTTCCGTATTGAACGCCGGATAAAAGGAAAAGGCGATTACCAATTTTTAGAACGGATATTTCATAAGTTGCTCATCAATTTTACCTGGTGGGTGAACCGAAAAGACACCGAAGATCTGAATGTGTTCCAAGGTGGATTCCTGGGTATGGATAATATCGGGGTGTTTAATCGTAGTGAGAAATTACCGGTCGATGGTCACCTTGACCAATCGGATGGAACCAGCTGGATGGCCATGTTTTGTCTGAATATGCTGGCTATGGCACTGGAATTGGCCCGGAAGGATCAAACCTACGAAGATGTGGCGACAAAATTTCTCGAACATTTCTTTTATATATCGCATGCCATGAACGATCGTCCGACCGCAAGAGGAGATGACGGAACCGATCTTTGGGACGAAGAAGATAATTTCTATTATGATGTTCTTCATTACCATAATGGTGAATCTCAGGACTTAAAAGTACGTTCTTTGGTTGGTCTGGTACCTTTGCTGGCCGTTGAAACTCTTGACGACGACATTTTAAATATTTTACCGGGTTTCAGGGAGCGTTTAGGCTGGTTTCTGACAAATCGTCCCGATATTTGTACCAATATTGCTTCCGTAACCAAACTGGGGGAGGGCAACCGGAGGTTATTGTCGGTCGTGAATAAAGAACGGCTCAGGAAAATCCTCAATTATACACTTGATGAGAACGAATTTCTATCGCCCTATGGTATTCGATCCTTATCGAAATATCATAAAGATCATCCCTACAAACTGACTTTAAATAATGAGACGTACCAGATTCAATATCAGCCGGCGGAGTCAAGAACAGGAATTTATGGTGGTAACTCAAACTGGCGCGGACCGGTATGGTCGCCGTTGAACTACCTGATTATCGAAGCAATACAAAAGTTTGATTATTACTACGGCGATGACTTTAAAATTGAATGTCCGGCGGGATCGGGGAATGAAATGAATTTATGGGATGTCTCAACCGAATTATCCAGACGGCTGATTCGCATCTTTTTGAAAAATGATGAAGGAAAACGCCCGGTTTTCGGCGATATCGAAAAGTTTCAGAATGACCCGAATTTCAACGATATAGTGCTTTTCTACGAATATTATCATGGTGACAATGGCGCTGGTTTGGGTGCGAGCCATCAAACCGGTTGGACAGCTTTAATTGCAAAGTTGATACAACAGAGTGGTGAGACTCTTAAATAGTGCAAAAAAGAAGAGCTTTAAGTAAAGGATACTATGATGAGTATAAAACAATGGGCCGTCGGAGTTGACCTCGGCGGCACAAAAATTGAAGCAGCATTGGTTAATGAAGATGGAGAAATAGAACACCGTCAACGTGTGAAAACCGATGTTGCAGATGGCGCGGCCTCAATCCAGCAACAAATAGTCGATCTGGTTAAAAAAGTATCGGATCATAAAGAAGGATCTCCGGTTGGGATGGGAATTGGTGTTGCCGGACAGATTGAAAAAAAATCCGGAAAAGTGATTTATGCACCGAATTTGAAATGGAAAAACCTCCCGCTAAAAGATAATCTTGAAAGCCAGTTACAGATTCCCGTAATGGTTTTGAATGATGTTCGGGCTGCCGCCTGGGGGGAATGGATTCACGGTTCAGGAAAAGGAAGCGAGGATATGGTTTGTGTTTTTGTCGGAACAGGGATTGGGGGAGGTATCGTAAGTGGCGGACAAATGTTATCGGGATATAGCAATAGTGCCGGTGAATTAGGGCACATGACCGTTTTGTCTGGTGGCCCGGAATGTCATTGCGGAAACAGGGGATGCCTTGAATCGCTGGCCGGTGGCTGGGCCATTGCCCGAAGAGCAAAGGAGAAATTTTCAAAGAACACTCACCAGGATTCTTTGATCCTGATGAAAACGAATGGAAAAGCAGATGATATAACAGCTAAATCGGTTTCTGAAGCACTTCATGAAGGAGATCCATTAGCTAAAGAAGTTTTTGACGCGGTAACCTCAGATCTTGCCGCCGGGCTCATCGGGATAGTAAATACCTTCAATCCGGAATATCTCGTCCTCGGGGGTGGCGTTATTGAAGGCAATCCGGAAATGATCGGGCAGTTAAAAAGCATTATACAAGAGAAGGCGTTGTCTACGGCAAGATCAGGTTTGAAAATATTACCAGCAGGTCTGCATAACGATTCCGGCGTTATTGGTGCAGCCTCAGTTGTGATACGATGGCATGGTAAACAATAAATTAATGATTTTAGTTAATGTATAATCTATGAAAATTGGAATAGCAACTGATCACGGAGGCTTTGAACTGAAAGCTTCAGTTAAAGAACTTTTAAAATCGAAAGGTTATGAGGTTCATGATTTTGGCGCCTATGAATTAAAAAATGGCGATGATTATCCGGATTTCATTATTCCTCTTGCTGAAGCTGTATCTGCGGGCACCGTCAACAGGGGCATTGCGATATGCGGCAGTGGTGTTGGCGCCTCTATAGCGGCCAATAAAGTAGTAGGTGTACGAGCGGCGTTGATACACGACGCTTTTTCAGCGAAACAAGGAGTTGAAGACGATAATATGAACATTTTGTGCCTCGGCGGGCGTGTAATTGGTCCGTCGCTGGCCATAGAATTGATTCGAATTTATTTAGAAGCTGAATTCAGCGGCGCCGAGCGTCATAAAAGACGCATCGCAAAAATTGATGAATATGAAAGGAGAACAAGAAATGAAAAATAATCCACTAAAAAAAATACCTGAACTGGGACAAAGCATATGGCTGGATTTCATCCGCCGCGGAATCCTGGTTGATGGTTCATTGAAACAATTAATTGAAGAAGATAATTTGCGGGGTGTGACCTCAAATCCTGCTATTTTTGAGAAAGCTATTAACAATAGTGAAGATTATGACCAGGCGATTGAATTGCTGGTCAGGGCAGGAAACTCAGCAAGTGAAGTTTACGAGGAACTGACGGTAGCCGATGTTCAGCATGCCACCGATCTTTTTCGGTCTGTTTATGAGAAAACGAATGGCTTGGACGGGTATGTAAGCCTCGAAGTTTCACCTGAATTGGCTCACGATACTGAAAAAACCATTGAAGAAGCCCGCAGGCTTTGGAAAAAAGTAGATCGTCCGAATGTGATGATAAAGGTACCCGGTACAAAAGAAGGATTACCGGCCATTCGCCAGCTGATAAGTGAAGGCATAAATATCAATGTAACTTTATTATTTGGTTTAGAGCGTTATAAGGAGGTGACAGATGCCTATTTAGCGGGGCTGGAAGATCGTGTAAAATCCAATAAACCGATTGACAATATTGCCTCCGTCGCCAGCTTCTTTCTGAGCCGGATTGACGTGTTGGTGGATCCTGTTTTAGAGGATCTGATAAATGGTCCTGATAAAGAAAAATCGTCTATTGCTCAAAAACTACATGGACAGGTGGCGATCGCCAGCGCAGAACTGGCTTACCAGATTTATAAAGGTGTTTATTCACTGGATCGTTTTAAAGAATTGAAGAAAAAAGGAGCGCGAGAGCAACGTGTTCTCTGGGCGAGTACCAGTACTAAAAATCCGGATTACAACGATGTCAAATATGTTGAAGCATTAATCGGGCCGGAAACAGTAAATACCATTCCAATGGAAACGCTGGAAGCATATCGGGATCACGGAAATCCTGAGCAACGGTTAGAGAAAGGACTTGATGACGCACAATATGTTTTCAAGATGCTCCCGGAACTTGGAATAGATATCCATCAGGTTACGCAACAACTGGAAGACGAAGGAGTCGACAAGTTTATAAAACCGTTTAATAAATTAATGGATACACTTAACAAAAAGTGTGATGTAAAGCTTGTCAGTAAATTGAATGACAATGTATTAGTATCTCTTGAAAATAAAGGGGAATACAGTACAATTATAAAAAAGTGGTCAACAGAAAACCTGGTTGATCGTTTTTGGAACAGGGATAGTCGTTTGTGGAAAGATAATCCTGATGATGCCAAAATCATTCGCAACGCGTTGGGCTGGGTTGATGTTCTGGATAAAATGATTGCGGCTTTGCCCCGTTTAGAGCAAATTCGGGAGGAAGTGAAAAAAGCGGGATACAAGCATGTTGTCCACATGGGCATGGGTGGAAGCAGCCTGGCCCCATTGGTATTCTCGGAATCATTGAAAACCACCGAAAATGGCCTGCCTGTTACCGTGTTGGATTCTACGGATCCGGGAACCATAGCTAAACTCGAGAAAAACATAAATCCCGAAAAGACACTCTTCATTGTGGCCAGTAAATCGGGTTCGACAGCCGAACCGTTGGCTTTTATGGATTATTTCTACGATAAACTATCTAAAATAGATAAAGACAAAGCCGGGGAACATTTTGTCGCCATCACCGATCCAGGATCACACTTGGTTCAAGCTGGCAAAGAACGCCATTTTCGTCATGTATTCTTGAATTTTGAAGATATTGGCGGGCGATATTCGGCACTTTCCTATTTCGGGCTCGTTCCAGCTGCTCTTATGGGTCTGGATGTAGCCGATTTGTTATCCAGAGCTTTGGATATGAAGAATGCCAGCAGGTCTGAATTCAATGAAAATACGGCATTCAAGCTGGGTGTTGTCATTGGTGAACTTGCAAGAGAGGATAAAGATAAACTGACATTTCTGACTACCCCATCCCTGTCGACACTGGGAATGTGGCTGGAACAATTACTGGCGGAAAGCACTGGTAAGGAGGGAAAAGGAATTCTGCCGGTTACCGGAGAGTCTTTGATGGATCCCGAGTTTTACGGAGATGATCGTGTTTTTGTAAACCTGTACCTAGAACCGGAAAATACGGAGCAAAGAAAAGAGAAGATCAAAAGCCTTAAAGAAAAAGGCCACCCGGTTATAGAGATAATGCTGAAGGATAAAAAAGATATCGTTCAGGAATTCTATCGCTGGGAAATTACTACCGCTGTTGCCGGTGCCGTTATTGGAATTAATGCTTTCAATCAGCCTAATGTTCAGGAAAGCAAAGACAACACCGACCGTTTACTCAAAGAAGTGAGCGAAAAAGGTAAATTACCCGATATTAAGCCGGAAACTGTAGATGGAGATCTTAAATTTTATTATGAAGAGATCAATGAAAGCAGCCATGAACTCCTTCATGAGTTTTTTCATCTGGCCCGGCCCGGTGATTATCTTTCGATTCAGGCTTACCTGACAGAATCAGAACGAATGAATGCCTTGTTGCAGGGGATTCGGGACAGGGTCCAAAAAGAGTTGCGGATCGCCACTACGATTGGTTATGGCCCGCGCTTTTTGCATTCAACAGGACAATATCACAAAGGCGGACCCAATTCCGGGTTGTTCATTCAGCTAACCGGAGATGGCAAAACCGATTTGAAACTTCCGGATCGTTCCTATTCATTTGGAATTTTTAAAAAAGCGCAGGCTCTTGGGGATATGGAGGCTTTGCGCAAGCATAAGCGACGGGTTATCAGTATCGATTTAGGTAATAATCAGGAAGAAAGCCTGGGAAAATTGAGTGATCTCGTCAAAGAAGCGCTGGGACATCATTCTGTATCCATCTGATAAAGGATAATTACTTACATTAAGATAAATATAAGAGGCGAATCTCATATGAAATCACTGTGGCTTAAAATGCTGAACTAAATTAAGCATAAAAGAAAAAAGTGAACATACTGAATAAGTTTATGGAATCCTTTGGCATTAACCGTCCGGTTATGGCCCTTTCAGTTGCCCGGATGGCTGATGCCCTTGGAAATAGTGTATTATTTATACTCATTCCCTTATATGTAGCGAAATTGCCCAGTGATTATGTACATCTGGCCGTTCCTATCTTGGTTGGATTGCTCATTTCTATGTATGGTTTTATAAACTCTTTTTTACAGCCTGTGATGGGCGCATTAGTCGATAAGTTGGACCGACGTAAGTTGTTAATACAGATTGGATTGGGCATCATCGGATTGGGAACTCTTGCATTTGTTTTTGCCAGCCGTTATACAGATTTATTTGTCCTCCGGGCAATACAGGGTGTTGGGGTAGCTTTAACGATTCCCGCATCCATGTCATTGATGGCAGCGATCACAAAAAAAGAAACACGCGGCGGAGCTATGGGGGTGTACAGCACTTTCCGGATGATTGGATTTGTCCTGGGTCCGATTATCGGGGGATTTTTAGAAGTGCATTTTGGTTTTAATGCTGCATTTTACGTTGGAGCCGGATTCATTTTTCTGGCAATGTTGCTTGTGCAATGGTGGGTTAAAGAGGTCGAAACATCTGATACTAAAACACCCAGAAGGTTTCAGTTATTTGATATTTCGCTCATGAGTCCCGGTATTTTTAGTGCGGGTGCTGCAACTTTTGCCATGGCTGCGGCATTTTCAATGGTTACAACTTTAGAGAACGAATTTAATACGCGGCTGGATATGACGGCATTCGGTTTCAGTATTGCGTTCAGCATGCTGATGGTAGGCCGGTTAATTTTCCAGATGCCACTCGGTAGATTATCGGATTATGCAGGCAGAAAACCTCTCATTTTAATTGGACTAATTGTGATGGCTCCTGCGACAGCCTTGCTGGGAGTTGTAACTTCTATGACACAGTTAATAATTTTACGCCTGGTCCAGGGTATTGCTGCTGCAGGTATTGCGGCACCTGCATTTGCTTTAGCGGCAGATCTTGCGAAATTAGGGGGAGAAGGACGTCAAATGAGTATTATTACTATGGGGTTTGGCCTGGGAATTGCAGTTGGGCCATTACTGGCAGGTTTATTGGCGGTTTTCTTTTTTGAATTACCTTTTATCGCAATGGGATTACTTTGTTTAGCGGGTTCGTGGGTCGTTTATCATTACATGCCGGAGACGGTTGTGCGAAAAAAGAAAATAATTGGAATGGAAACATAATTTTAATAAAAGAAGTGGGATTATGGCTGGAAAAACAAATATTAGCACTTTATTTCTGGATATCGGTGGCGTTTTACTGACAAATGGCTGGGATCGACAGGCACGACACAGGGCTGTAGAAACATTCGATTTGGATATCAATGAACTGAACGAGCGTCATCACTTAACATTCGATACATATGAACAGGGAAAACTGAGTCTGGATGAGTACCTGTCGAGGGTTGTATTTTACGAAGACCGAACATTTACACGCAGTGAATTTCAGCATTTCATGTTCAATCAGTCCAAAGAATTACCGGAAATGATTGAATATATACGGAAATTAAAAGACCAATATAAACTGAAGCTCGTTGCAGTAAGTAACGAAGGGCGAGAACTGAACGATTATCGTATTAAGAATTTTCATCTCAATGAATTTATCGATGCGTTCGTTTCGTCTTCATACGTTCATTTTCGTAAACCGGATGAGGACATTTATAAGATGGCACTGGATATCGCACAGGTAGAACCAGAGAAAGTGGTGTATTTGGATGACCGGAAGATGTTTGTGCAAATTGCGGATACATTTGGAATAAAGGGGATTCATCATAAAGGATATGAATCGACCAGGGATGCATTGTGTCGGCTAGGACTTCAATTAGAAGGAAATTAACGTTTAAAGTACAGGTATTTTTATGAGTAATGAAGAATATGATATTGGAATGATTGGCCTTGGCGTAATGGGCCGAAACTTAGTATTGAATATGGCTGATCACGGATATGCCGTTATTGGACTCGATACCGATAAAGAAAAAGCCAAAGCCCTGGATGCCGAAGCAGGTTCAAAAAAAGCACACGGCGTAACATCACTTGAAGAATTTATCCAGAAATTAAAAAAGCCGAGAGCAGTTATGATGCTGGTTCCGGCCGGAAAACCGGTTGATTCGGTCATAAATGAACTGATACCGGTGCTTGATAAAGGTGATTTAATTATTGATGGCGGTAATTCCCATTTCACAGACACGGATCGACGTTCGAAGATGCTGACGGATAAAGGTATCCATTTCATAGGGGTCGGCATTTCCGGTGGAGAAAAAGGTGCTCGTTTTGGTCCGAGCATGATGCCCGGGGGCTCGAAAGAATTATATCAGGAGGTGCAGCCCATTTTTGAAGCGGTTGCGGCCAAAATAGATGGAGATCCGTGCGTCACTTACCTGGGACCCGGTTCGGCAGGCCATTATGTGAAAATGGTGCACAATGGTATCGAATACGGACTCATGCAACTGATCTCTGAAACCTATGATCTTATGAAAAAAGGGCTCGGTCTCTCTAATGATGAGATGCATGAAATTTTTAGTCAATGGAACCAGAGAGGTTTGAAATCGTTTTTAATCGAAATAACAGCGGATATATTCAAAAAGAAAGATGATAAATCGGATGATTACCTGGTTGACCGGATTTTAGACAGGGCCCGTCAGAAAGGTACAGGGAAATGGACCTCGCAGGATGCTATGGAATTACAGGCACCGGTTCCTACGATGGATATTGCTGTTTCCGTTCGTGATCTCTCCGGTTATAAAGAAGAGCGTGTCAATGCATCAGAAGTTTTGAAAGGGCCTCATTCGATTTACAAAGGTAATAAGGAGGAATTCGTAAATCACCTGGAAAAAGCACTGACCTTCGCTTTCATTGCAACCTATGCACAGGGAATGGCCCAGTTAAAAGCGGCATCGGAAGAATATCAATACGAACTCAATTTGAGTGATATAGCACGAATCTGGCGTGGCGGATGTATCATACGTGCCAGTTTGCTTGAAGATATCCGTGAAGCTTTTTCTAGTCATAAATCATTAAAGAATCTCATGCTGGCACCCTCTGTGATTCCACAATTGAAAAGTATGCAGGATGATATCCGCTTTATTGTTAAAAATGCTGTTGATTTGGGAATTCCCGCCCCGGCTCATATGGTTTCCCTGGCGTACTTCGACGGTTATCGGAGTGAGCGTTTGCCTGCTAACCTAATCCAGGCACAACGAGATAATTTCGGTTCTCATACTTATGAACGGATAGATGAGGAAGGTACTTTTCATACGGAATGGAATAATTAAGAGGAATTTATGCAATCAGCAAGAAAACCCGATCACAGTATTATTGTCATTTTTGGAGCAGGCGGAGATTTAACGTGGCGTAAAGTGATGCCGGCACTTTTTAATCTTTATCTGGATGACTGGCTGCCGGAAAATTACGCTATTATTGGCCTTGATATCAAAGAAATGACCGATGAGGAATTTTGTAAACGTTCCCTGGACGGTATCAATGAATTTTCGCGTAATGGCAAAGCCGATTCCAAAAAATGGAAATCCTTTGCGTCAACTATATCGTATCTGAAAGCGGATTTTACGGACGATGGCGTCTATCAAAAATTATTGACGAAGATTGAAGGTCATGAAAAAGAGTGGAAAGCCGATTCTAACAGGATATTTTATATGGCAATCCCACCAACTTTCATTCAACCCATTGCTGAAAAGCTTGGGAAAAGCGGAGTAGCGAAAGATCCGCAACGATCCAGGCTGGTGGTAGAAAAACCATTCGGCCACGACCTGGAAAGCGCCAGCAAGTTGAACAAAGAATTGGCAAAAATTTTCGACGAATGTCAGATTTATCGTATCGATCATTACCTCGGAAAGGAAACGGTACAAAATATTCTGGCATTTCGTTTCGCCAATGCCTTATTCGAGCCAGTCTGGAATCGAAATTACATTGAACATGTTCAGATTACGGTCGGTGAGCAGGTGGGTGTGGAGCACCGCGGAAGTTATTACGATCATGCCGGGGCCTTGCGCGATATGATTCAAAATCATTTGTTGCAGTTATTGTGCATTATAGCCATGGAGCCACCAGTGTCTTTTGACGCAGACGAGGTGCGTAACCGAAAAGTGGATGTATTGCATGCCATTCGCCGTTTTACGAAAGATGGTGTTCATAAAAATGCGGTGAGGGGCCAGTATGGCCCGGGATGGATTCAGGGCCAGAAAGAAGCAGGTTACCGGAATGAACCCGGAGTAAATGAAAAATCTAATATCGAAACATTTGCTGCTGTAAAGTTTTATATTGATAACTGGCGCTGGCAGGATGTCCCGTTTTATGTTCGTACGGGAAAGCGGCTCCCGGAAAAAACTTCGGTAATCACAATACAGTTTCGCCCGGTACCGCATCAGTCTTTTCCTCCGGAATCGACAGAGAACTGGCAGCCCAATCGTTTAATTATGAGCATACAGCCAAATAAAGTGATTCGATTGCGTTTTCAGGCTAAACGTCCGGGGCTCAAAATGTTATTAAATCCTGTGGATATGCAGTTTAATTATACAGATGCATATACGACTGATCCGCCGGAAGCTTATGAAACTTTGTTGTTGGATGTTATGCTCGGAGATGCGACATTATTTATGCGAGCTGATCAAGTGGAAGCAGCGTGGTCGATACTGATGCCTATAATCGAAGTGTGGGAAGATGCTATCCCCCATGATTTTCCGAATTACGCCGCAGGAACCTGGGGTCCTGAAGAAGCTGAAGCTTTGATTGCCCGCGATGGAAACAATTGGATCATGATGCCGGTCAGGGAGACCGGGCAAACTTCAGAAAAAGATTGAGGTATGGTTAAAATTTATGATGATGATCTTGCTGTCAGCGTTGCTGCTGCCGATTTTTTTGTAAATACGGCAGTCGAATCTGTAAAGGAGAAGGGCCGATTTTCGGTGGCTTTATCGGGTGGAGGTTCACCGAAAAAATTATATGAACTCTTAGCCACGGACAAATACAGGAATCAAATTCCATGGGAAGATGTATACATTTTTTGGGGCGATGAACGATTTGTGCCCCGCGATGATGAGCAGAATAATGCTAAAATGGCATTTGATGTTTTTTTAAGCCATATACCGGTTCCGGAAGAGAATATTTTTCCTATACCCATTGCGATGACTCCGAGGGAATCGGCAGCAGAATATGAGAAAAATCTTCACACTTATTTCCATAATACAGAACCCTCTTTTGATTTAGTCTTGCTTGGGCTGGGTGAAAACGGCCATACGGCATCGTTGTTTCCGGAAACTTCCGTACTTGATAAAAAGAATCTCTGGGTTTCGGAGGTTTACGTTGAGAATCAGAAAATGTACCGCATAACGCTGACGGCTCCCGTTATAAACAAAGCAAAAAACATTGTGTTCATCGTTTTCGGGGAAAATAAAGCAGAAATCATCTCAAATATATTACAAGGAGCATATCGGCCCAAAATGTGGCCTGCTCAACTCATCAAGCCTGTAAATGGTAATTTGATCTGGATGCTTGATGAGGATGCCGCATCCCTTTATATTCAAAATAAGACAGCTGGTTAATTTACTATTTATCAATCTCGAGAGTCGTTTTAAACGGGTGGTGTGAGTTTAAAACGAGGGGAGTGTTACTATGATTCCGGGACCGAAACTGGATTTTAAATCCGATATCCGGGTTTCCTATTTGATGATTCTTCATCAAAAGATGTTATTTGTGCGATCTTTATGTCAAAGTGAAGCTCCTTTTGATGATCGGATTCATGAGATCCGGAAAACCGTAAAGAAAATGCGGGCGATTATTCGCCTTTTGAGGAATAAGTATGAGGATGAATCCCGGCAGTGGGATGAACGACTCCAAAATATAAATTTATCCCTTTCCAGGGTCCGGGATGCGGCTGTGTTCAATTATACTTATCAGAAATATTTTAAAAACACGGTTGGACATAATGATAATTATTGGGAGCAAATACTCACATCGTTTTACGAAACAGAGCAGATACGCGTATCAGATAAACACCCGTTCGAAAATATTGCTCATGAAATGATGCTTATGGTAGAATCCATCACATTCGATACGCTTAAAAAAATAACAATGGATGACCTGATACTTGGAACCATCCTCACTTATAAAAAAGCTAAAAACAGATTTTGGAAACTGTTGCATGAGACTAAAAACGAGATGGTACATCCTTTTCGCAAATCAATGAAAAGGCTGGAGTATCAGGTTGATATTTTTCCGGTTACTGAAGATTCCTCGCTTTTTAAATGGCTTACTGTCGTTGACAAACTTACCGATTTGCTCGGGAGCTATAATGATTTGGATGCGTTTTGTTCCTGGATAAAAGAAAATGAATTAGTTGGGGAGAATAGGATTTGTGAATTGGCTGGTAAACAGAAGAGGGATATAAATCGTAATATTATTGAACTTGGCAGCAATGCAACAGGCTGGAAGACGAAAAATTTCGAGAGAATGCTACGGGAAGAATCAGAAGCCGTGCTCGATTAATTTTTATTTTTATCCAAATCCTTTTTATACTTGAACAGTTCTTTACATCAATGTTTAAACAGTCGGAATTGGGTTCCGGATTTTTTGCCGGATGAAAAGGGAATACACGTGAAAATCGTGAGCTGTACCCGCAACTGTAAATCCGACCTCTTAAATGGGGTAAAAGCTGATAATAACCTCTTTGCCACTGCACCGAATTTTCAATCGGGGCGGGAAGGCCATTGTCAGTCGGGTAAGCCAGGAGACCTGCCTTGTTCTCGTCACTTGTTTGAACTTTCGGGTTAACAAAAGTTCAGGTGAAAAAAATGAAAATTACAATATTTCGTGCCGTATTGTTATGCGGCATACTATCCTTTATAAGCACGTCTCTATATGCACAGGCCGTTTCCGATTCCTTAGTCATGGAGGAAGTCCACGTGGAGGCGACACGAATACGCGAACCCATTCAACAACAGCCGATTCAGGTTACTGTTTTGGATTCCGTACAGCTTGGACATTACCAGGCACAGAATCTTGGCAATTTACTGACCAATCAATCCTACAGTTTTGTACAGAGTTATGGTCCCGGCGGATTGTCATCGGTAAGCGAACGCGGCTATGATGCCAGTCATGTTCAGGTGGTATGGGAAGGATTTGTGATCAATCATCCAATGGTGGGATCTACCGATTTGTCTTTAATTCCTGTTTCTATGCTTAGTTCAGTGGAAATATCTCCCGGGAATGCCAGCTCTTCATTTGGGAGTGGCAGCAGCGGCGGTACCATTTATCTGAAATCAGATAATTTGATGAATAAAGTTTCCCTTAGCTCAACGATTGGTTCATTCGGATTAAAAGAGCAAAATTTATCGGCGGGGACCTCAAGCGGAGACCTTAAAATAGCCGTTTCTGCCGGACATAAAACTTCGTTGAATGATTATCCTTTTTATAACACCATTACCAAGGAAAATATGAAAAGGGATCATAATGATTTGTCAGCCGGGCATTTACTGGCAAATGTAGCTCTAGATAAGTTGAATTTTAAAGTAAAATCGGCTTTATGGTATATTGGCGAAAAGAATAATGTGCCTTATGAACTGGATTATGGAAATGGTTATGCCACTCAAACAGACAAGTCTTTGCGTTGGTTTGGGACGTTCATAACAAAAAGCAGGGGGACGCAATTTCAATTCAGGACTTATTATTCAAACTATAATTTGAGGTACCAGGACTTGAATTACGGAACGGATAGTAAAAGCCGTTCAAGAGATTATGGTGCGGAAGCTAATATTCATCATTTTTTCAGTAAACAATTCAAGTTACAGGGCATGGCTAAGCTTGAACAAACCGATATCCGTACTAATAATTATGACGGTTTGAAGCAACGTACGTTATTCAGTTCCTTCGTGAATGCCGAATATCAGCCATTTAAACATTTTAAAATCTATCCGACTATTCGTATGGACAGCTATTCCGATTTTGGAACCGAAATAAGCCCATCACTTGGAGCAAACTATGAAATCATTCCAAAGAGTTTGTATCTGCGGGCACAACTCAAAAAAGACTTTACGGCTCCAACATTTAATCAGTTATACTGGATTACCGGTGGCAATCAGAATTTAAAAGCAGAGAAAAGCTATACTTATGAAGCTGGTTTTACCTGGAAGCGGTCATTGGGCGGAAATTGGCTGCTTGAACTAAGCCCGTCTTATTTTCATAGTATTGAGCGGGATGGGATTCGATGGATTCCCGGGCCAAATTATATCTGGTCGCCGGTCAATATTTCACGGTTAAGAACCTATGGGGCTGAAAGCAGCCTGAAATTGAGTTATCAATCGGGAGCGTTAAATATTTTATTGAGCAACTTTACGACATGGACGAAAGCCTATTCACTGAAGAATGAACAACAGGGAGTTGAAATAGCTCATAAACAAATGCCTTATGTTCCGCAATGGATAACCAAAAATAATCTGCTGGCTGGATGGAAGTCCTTTGATCTTTATATTAGTCAGCACTGGATTGACAACCGGTATACTACGGCTGACCACAGTAGTCCGGTTGATCCGCTTCCGGGTTATAGTGTTTGGGATGCTGGTTTTGGAATTCATCGATCAATTTCTATTCTGGACTTACATTTGAATTGGGAAGTGTTTAACCTGTTTAACAAAACCTACCAGGTTGTGGCATGGTATCCGATGCCCGGAAGATATACTCAGCTAACCTTGTCTATTTCTACAAAAATGTAAAAAAAAAGATAAATAAAAGGATGCATATTTATAATTTTACAAAATGTAAATATGTAAACTTGTACAATGATATAAAGTATAAATATTAATTTTATTTTGGTTATTACGATCAGCAATCAGGTGATTAAATTCCTTAAAATAATCCTTGATCGGTTCAAGATCCTGATTTGGTTGAATGGACGTAAATTTAAAAGGTGTGGATAACTTCTTCCTATCATGGTTTAGAGCTCATAAATGAGCTTATGATTTGGAAATAGGATATGTATTAATATAAATTTCAAATATTTACGAGTGTGGATAACTCGGTGTGAATTACTGGATATCAACGAAATATTTAATATTTGCTTAACATAAATACATGAAAGTATCCATACTAAGATGATTGACTAATAGCCATGAATTATTAAATGTGGATAACTATGTAATTTTGTGGAAAAATCATTAAAAAAGTTCTTGCCGACACCCCCTTGTGCTTATATATTCATAAAAGGATTTGTAAAAAAGTTCTGTAGAATTGGAATTAATAAGTTACCTATAAGTATCGCAGAAATGTTCGTCATGTTAATATGTAAGTATGCTGATAGAAATTCAGGGGTCTACCTTTCTTATCAGGTGAAGTGATTAAAATTATTCATTCAGACGGGAATTAAATAATTATCTAAGAATTCGGGGTAAACAAATGAAGTTTACGAGATTATATACAAAAGCAGACTGGCCAACGCCTTTCGAGAATATGAAATTTGAAACCAGGAAATCGGAGATTAAGAATCCGGACGGATCTACTGTGTTTTCCATGGAAAATGTTATTATACCTGATTCCTGGACGCAGGTTGCGACCGATATCATTGCTCAAAAATATTACAGGAAAGCCGGCGTACCCGCTAAATTGAAAAAAGTTGCTGAAAAAGGGGTCCCTAAATGGTTGCAACGTTCGGAACCTGATGAAACTGCATTAGCAAAACTGGATGCCGACAAACGCTATGGTCACGAACATGACAGTCGTCAGGTTTTCAACCGTCTTGCTGGTTGCTGGACGTACTGGGGCTGGAAACATAATTATTTCGATACAGAAGAAGACGCAAAAATTTTCTATGATGAATTAAATTACATGCTGGCAAATCAGATGGCGGCTCCAAACAGTCCGCAATGGTTTAACACAGGCTTATATTGGGCTTATGGTATCAATGGCCCGGCACAGGGACATTATTATGTAGATCCAAAAACTGGGAAAGTAACCCGTTCGAAAGATGCTTATTCACATCCGCAGCCTCATGCCTGTTTCATTCAGGGAGTCTCTGATGACCTGGTAAATGAGGGCGGTATCATGGATTTGTGGGTACGTGAAGCCCGTTTATTTAAATATGGATCCGGTACCGGTTCTAATTTCTCCGCGATACGGGGGGCAGAAGAGCCTCTGAGTGGCGGAGGTAAATCATCCGGATTGATGAGCTTCCTTAAAATTGGCGACCGCGCTGCCGGTGCCATCAAATCAGGTGGTACAACTCGCAGGGCTGCAAAAATGGTTACCCTCGACCTGGATCATCCCGATATTGAAGAATATATCAACTGGAAAGTTAAAGAAGAGCAAAAAGTTGCTGCCATCGTTTCGGGTTCCAGATCCTGCGAATTGCATCTTAAAAAGATCATTCAGTTCTGCCATAAACCGGTAGAAATAGATGGAAGAAGTTTCAATGGTGCTGTCAGCCGTGATCCTAAGAAAAATAAGGAATTGGCCCAGGCTATAGCACAAGCTAAAAAAGCATTTGTACCACTCAATTATATAGAGCGCGTTATTCAGCTTGCATCACAGGGCGTAACGGATATCGAGTTTGAAACTTACGATACCGATTGGAATTCAGCCGCATACGCTACGGTAAGCGGACAAAATTCCAATAATTCAGTCAGAGTTCCGAACGATTTTATGAAAGCCGTGAAAGAAGACGGCGAATGGAATTTATACGGTCGTGTTGAAAAGAAAGATGCTGAGAAAGAAGGCCGGGATCCTAAACCATATAAAACCCTTCAGGCAAAAGATTTGTGGGATCAAATAGCCTATGCTGCATGGTCGAGTGCCGATCCCGGGACACAATATCATGATACCATTAACGAATGGCATACCTGTCCGGCTGACGGACAGATTAAGGCAAGTAATCCTTGTTCGGAATATATGTTTCTGGACAATACCGCCTGTAACCTTGCATCCCTCAACCTTGTTAAATATTTGAATAAGGAAACGCGTCGGTTTGATGTAAAATCGTATCGTCATGCTTCCCGTTTCTGGACCACCGTTCTTGAGATTTCCGTATTGATGGCCCAGTTTCCATCGAAAGAAATTGCTGATTTATCATACAAATTCCGTACTCTCGGACTTGGTTACGCAAACCTCGGGACCTTATTAATGGTTCAGGGTGTTCCTTACGACAGTGACGAAGGCCGTGCTATTTGTGGTGCTGTAACATCAATTATGCACATGTCCGCTTATGCTACGAGCGCGGAACTTTCTGCTGAACTTGGCCCATTCCCGGGTTATAAACGGAATAGAGAGCATATGTTGCGGGTTATTCGCAATCATCGCAGGGCGGCCTATAACGCATCCCCGGATGAATATGAAGGCCTCACCATCAAACCGATGGGTATTGATGTGAATAATTGTCCCGATTATCTGCTGAAAGCAGCCCGGGAAGATTCTGACAGAGCTTTAGAATTGGGAGAAAAATACGGATACAGAAATGCACAGGTAACCGTATTGGCGCCAACGGGTACCATTGGATTAGTCATGGATTGTGATACTACAGGTATCGAACCGGATTATGCCCTGGTTAAGTTCAAAAAATTAGCAGGTGGCGGTTATTTCAAAATTATTAATCAAAGTGTGCCGACAGCCCTTAGGCATTTAGACTATTCGAAAACACAAATTGATGATATCATCAAGCATGCCAAGGGATATGGGACATTAAAGGGTTGCCCTACTATCACACATGAACGTCTGATGGAACTCGGTTTTACCGATGAGGTGATTGAAAAAATAGAAGAATCATTACCCAGCGTATTTGATATCAAATTTGCTTTCAATCAATGGACACTTGGTGAAGATTTTTGCAAAAACGAATTGAATATCACAGAAGAACAATTATCTGATTGGAATTTTGATATGCTTCGCCATCTTGGGTTCACCAACAAGGAGATAGAAGAAGCAAACGACTACGTCTGTGGAACGATGACCATCGAAGGAGCTCCTCATCTGAAAGATTCGGATTTGGCAGTTTTTGATTGTGCTAATAAATGCGGTAAGAAGGGTGAACGTTATATTCAGCCCAATGGCCATATTTTGATGATGGCAGCGGCACAGCCTTTTATCTCTGGTGCCATTTCCAAGACGATCAATCTGCCAAATGAAGCCTCTGTTGAGGATATCAAGGATGCCTTTATGTTGTCCTGGGAAATGATGTTGAAAGCAAACGCTTTATATCGTGATGGTTCAAAATTGAGCCAGCCCCTTAATACAATGGCAGATGTCCTTGAAGAAATTGAAGAAGAGGAAGATGAGGAAATCAAAAAAGCCCAGGACCGCGTTGTTCAAACAGCGGAACGCATTATCCATAAATATGTGGCCGGACGTCGCCGCCTGCCGACGCGTCGCGGTGGTTATACTCAAAAAGCCAAAATCGGCGGACAAAATGTATATCTCAGAACCGGCGAGTATGATAATGGCCAGATTGGGGAAATATTTATCGATATGCACCGCGAAGGCGCCGCATTCCGAAGCCTGATGAACTGCTTCGCTATTTCAATTTCGCTTGGACTGCAGCATGGTGTTCCATTAGAAGAATTTGTTGATGCCTTTGTTTATACCAAATTCGAACCGAGCGGACCGGTTGTCGGGAGTCCGCATATTAAAATGACGACATCAGTCATTGATTATATATTCCGTGAACTTGCTGTAAGCTACCTCGGAAGAGATGATCTTGCACATGTAAGCCCCGAACAAATCATGTTCCGTGAGTTACGTCCGACAAAAGAAGATGAAATCGATGATTCGGACAAGCGTATTAATACAGAACATCATCATGATGATGATAAATCTCCTGAAGAACATCATATTCATCATACTACTTCAGATACCGGTGGAAAAGCCAGCGGTGGCATGGAGACAGAATATAAAAGGGCCAAACAACTTGGTTACACTGGAGATATCTGTCCGGATTGCGGAAGCATGACAATGGTAAGAAATGGTACCTGTGTCAAGTGTATAACCTGTGGAGCAACCAGCGGTTGTTCGTAAAGAATTTATAATTCCATAACAAAAAGTGATCTTCCCAAACTCGGATCACCCCAAAAGCTCGCCTAGTACGCGGGCTTTTTCCTTTTTTAAATTAAAAGTACGGACATTGCATGATACGTCCGTACTCATCAAAAATAATCTAATCAGATAAGCTGATTGATTTTTGCCTCCGATTGAGGTCCGACCAGAAATTCCTTGATAATGCCATTTTCCACAACCACAGTTGATGGAGTGCCTAAAACACCAAATTTCCGGGCAATATCCATGTCACGCGCGATATCTACCTTAAAAACGTTCTTTTTCTTTGTAAATTTATCAATGATGGGAGTCATTGGACGACAGGCCCCGCAACTTTGACTGTAAAAATAAAACAGGGATTTATTTCCACTATTTATAGCTTTCCCATACCGACCATCTAGCTCTGGTGCTGCTTTTCCTTTTTTGAATCTCATTTTAAACGTTATGATTCTCTGAAAAAGCAAAATGAATGCTATAAAACCTATGATGACATATAAGAAGATCATAATAAATTATGCTTTAAGGGTATAGAAGATTTATTTATGTTTAACGAACTAAATTACCATATAATTATAAAACAATAAATAAAAATAATTAACAGGGCAGAGCATTTGAGTCACCACACAGCTGCTGCACCGTAAAACAATGTCACTAATACGCTAAATTGCTTTTCTTTTGGTTGTTTGATTTCGCAGTTGGTAGTATGTTATTACCCTGAATAATTTTTAACACACATTAAAGAATTAAGAAACAATGGTAACAGCTATTATTTTTCTGAATTGCGAACGTAATAAAATTAAAGAAGTGGCCGAAAAATTAACGGATATGTCGGGTGTGTCCGAGGTTTATTCGGTTGGCGGACGATATGATCTCATTGCTATCGTTCGTATTAAAAAGAATGAAGAACTTGCCGAGTTAGTAACCGAAGAAATGGTGACCCTCGATGGCATCGTAAATACGGAAACGATGATTGCATTTCGATCTTATTCACGTCATGATCTGGAACGGATGTTTTCGATTGGACTGGACTAAGGCCGATCTGGAAATAAAACCGTCATATGACATGAATAACAATACATTGCGGGGACAAGATTAATGAATGTGTGGTATGGAATTATCCTTGTTCTCGTAGGTTTTATCACAGGCATTGTGAATGTTATGGCCGGTGGCGGGTCTCTATTGACGATGCCGGTATTGGTGATGCTGGGAATGGATGGAGCGGTTGCGAATGGGACCAACCGTGTTGCTATTCTTGCTCAAAACTTATCGGCTACCTATGCGTTTTTCAAAAATGGTTTTTCTGATTTTAAATTAAGCCTGACACTGACACTATGTTCGTTACCGGGTGCTTTTATAGGAGCTTATCTGGGGACGAAACTGGGTGGGGTCTGGTTTAACCGTGTTTTGGCTGCTGTCATGATTGGCGTACTGGTATTAATGGCCCGCAGGAATAAGAAAAATAACAGTAATAATATTATAGAGAAGCCATCCCGGAAGCGAATAGTATGGGCACATGGATTGATGGTCCTTGCCGGGTTTTACGGTGGATTCATACAAGCCGGGGTAGGTTTTATCCTAATGGCTATATTAAATAAAGTGTTGGGCCTTGATCTTGTGAGAGTGAATATGCACAAAGTTTTTATTGTGGGCGTATATACAATGCTGGCACTCGTAATATTTGCAAGTAAAGGTGAAGTTGTTTGGGAAGCCGGCATTATTCTGGCTGCAGGAAATGCCACGGGGGGATGGGTAGGAACAAAACTGGCCATCGGGAAAGGAGAAAAACTTATTCGAATATTTCTCAATATCGTTTTGGTTATCCTGGCAGTGAAGTTACTTTTTTTTCAATGAGTCGGATTCGGCGAATCTCTAGTATTTTCCCTTTACCTGACATCTTTTTCTGATGGGAATAACATCGATTTTCGTTTTATAATCGCCTTGATGAACGGAATCGAGGGAACGGAAAGCATGATCATTGCATTTTGAATGCTGTTTGAGCGTTCTGCAAGAAAAGTTAAAATTCTGTCAAAGGAATTGTTCCTGAAAAGCTTGTGAAAAACCTTCATGGCGTCCTGTTCGGATTGATTGAGTATATGTAATAATAAAATGTCGAAAGCACGGAATATTCGTTTTGATTTGATCAGTTCCGGGTATTGTTCCAGCGAATCATTTTCTAAAGATTTAACCAGTTTTTCGATTTGCTGCTGAATACGCATAAATGCAAAACCGGTACTAGGTTTAGCGGCTCCGCTGATTGTCCCCAAATGAAATATCCGTAGCTCGGTGTGGAGTTTGTATTCCCGGGTTTCCATCGGAATGGCCCCGTTTTCTTCCCTGATTATTTTATATTCATTTTGCTTTAAATGAAGGTTATCGGTTATGTAATCAAGGTTTTTTTCTTCATAGACTTCTCGTTGAAAAGTCGACGGGCTAAATGCTGTAAACTCAATTAAAGCACGACGTTCGGATATGGGCAGGACATAGTAAAAATTTACGCCATTTTGAACCGGTGGAATAAATTCCATGAAATGTATTATAGCAGGATCGAAAATTGGCTTTTGGGTTTCAATTTCCCATCCGATGAAATGTTGTTTTAACAGTATTGGAGATACATCTTCCGGATCATCTTCAGGAAATGATTCAATGCTTTGAAATAAATAGTGTCCCCGGTAAGAACCGGCAAGAGTATCAACACGAACGAGACCATATTTGAGTTCGAAATCAATAACCGCTGTCTCAAGGACCTCGATATTTTTAAATTCTGCGGCTTTTTCGAGAATGAGATTCCTGTAATCTTCGCTTCGAATGCTGTGATAAGGATTTTTTCTCAGTCTTCGACTGTAACGGTGCCCTTTGGCAATCACCTGCATACGATTCCATGAATGGAAAATAATATCCGAGAAGGGTAAGGGTTTACGTCCCCAGAAACTCCAGATTTTTTCCTGTTCGGGGTGTAAGGCTGAATCAATTATCAGGACATCCTTATTTTTAAGTTTGTCGGAATGCATAATATTCCAAAGCAAACTCAAACCGGCACAACCTCCACCCGCAATAATGTAATCGTAAATTTTAGCTTTGCTCATATTTTCTTTTTCGTGACTGAATCAATATAATGATTACCAGCCTCTGACAGGAACCCAGCGATCGATAATTTGATTATCGTCAACGATATGGTAAACAGGAAATAGTGCGGCCGACAAACAAGAATGATTCGGAATGATTTTCAATAAGGAGCCCAGCGGAAACTTTTGAAAAGGAATCGTCCCGTCACTTTCTACAAAACCATGTTCTTGTGACAAGCTGGTAATGCTCAGTTCCGGATGGTCAATAATGTGTCCATATTGGACTTTCTTATTAAGATGGGTGGCTCCCTGATCTTTAGATAAAGCGAGGGCACCTGCATCAATCAGCATTCTGTTTTGTTTTGGATAATGCCCGATAACACGTGTTAAAATGGTTGCAGAGCACATATCTAAGGAACAAGAACCGATATCGGACTGAAATTTGTCGAAGAAAATATAATTCCCGGGACGAATTTCGGTAATTCCTTCCCAATTATCGGCATGGATGCAAGTTGGTGTGGAGCCAATGCTGACTTCCGGGCAAAGGACGCCCGTCGAGCGCAATCTTTCAGCAAAACTGACCATTAATTTTCGTTCGGTCTCCGCAACTTCTTTAATCCCATTAACTGATTTACAATGATAGGATTGTCCGGCATGTGTGAGAATGCCGATGAAGTCGGTTTGAGAATTTTCTGCCAGCTTTTTCGCTAGTTGTAAACTTTCATCTGCAAGAGGATCCACTCCGGCACGATGGTTTCCTACATCAATTTTCAGGTAAACCCGAAAAGTTATTTGAAATTGTTCTCCGTATTCCTGCAGAGCATCAATAGTTTCTGCTTGATCTACCAGGATATTAAAAGCCTCAATTTGACGGGTTAAACGAGCTGCTTCTTCAAATTTATCATTCGTGATTGGAAATGCGTAAGTGATATCCTGAAAACCGGACTGAGAATAAAAATTCGCTTCGGCAAGGGTTGAAACGGTTACTTTAAGCGACTCTTCTGTTTGTATGCGGGCTCCACGCACCGTCTTGTGGGTTTTGACATGGGGGCGTAAATGAACATTATGTTTCTTTGCTTTTTGAAGCATTAATTCAGCATTTTTTTTGAATTGGTTCAGATCAATTAAAAATGCCGGGGTTCGTAACTCATTAATATTCATAGAACTTATTTGCTGAAAGGAGATAATTATTGATAATGCCTAATTATAGTAAATATTAAAAGGCATTCAAACGAAAAGCCCGGATAACTTAGATGGATTTTCATGGAATAGACATGTTCCTATTGTAGGAATGTTACGAATTTGAAATCACTATTGTCTGAGTAAATTTTTATTTACAGGCTAATATCTTCTTTAATTTATTCCGGTCAGCAGTTTTTTCTGTAATTGCGAATCAAGATGGACAAGGGATAAAGGGGTTCTCATCCCAGGGAGACCGTATTCGGGTAGCATCTACAGGTCGGATAAGGCACTGAATGTTTCGGTTGATCCATCTAAAAGGAGCCATCAACAAGTTCATGGCAATCTTATAATGCATGTTCTGGTTAAACCAATCAAACTAAACGGGAAAATAATTAATAATTGGTTCCACGGATGTTAGTTATTTAAATGTATAGCGTAAAAACATTCTTTATTCGGCGTTAGTTTTAAAAAAGCTTCATTATGCATCAAGTATTTTAATAATCTGTTTCTGACACGATAGATATTTAAAAATTTTAATAAATCGTCATTTATTTGAACAATTCGAGCATCAAATAAAAATTTAAATAACGAAAAATATTGTATTTAAGATACGTTTGTCTTTTTCTTAATTGCAACGAAAGTAATTGTTAGCCATAAAGATTAAAAAAAAATCATATGCAATAATTACTTCGATGGCATATCATTAAAGAGTCAAGAGGGGTTGGGTATAAATACAATATATGGTGTGTTAGGGCACTCATCTCCTTTACAAGAGAGGCGGGAAATAACTATCCGTCAATTAACAATCACTAATAACTGAAGGTAACAACTATGAAAAAGATAATTGTTGCAGCTTCTTGTGCTTTCCTTGTACTTATTTTTGGGTTCAAAGCAAACGCACAAAGTAATACAACCGTTCAAAATTTAACGCTTGAAGTACAACCCTTTTCTTATGTAAAAGTATCGGGTGATGAAAGTATTAGTTTGAACGCTTTGACAGAAAATGGACCTTTCCAAAAAGGAAGTAACATAGATGTCTACGCGACGAATTCCAAAGTAGAGTATGCAACGAATAGTTCCGATCCTATGAAAATTCTTATCAAAGCCGATGTACGTGATTATGATCTTCGTGTATCTGCCAAGAATTTAACAGCAGATCCAAATACGATGGGTTCTGCCGGAACGGCAGCTGCATGGACCGATGCATACACCAACGTATGGCGGCCACTCATTACGGATATTTCTCAGGGTGGCGGAACGGCTGATTTGGAATGGCGTTTACATGTTCCTGTTTATACTGCTCCGGGAAATTCGAGCGTAAACGTAACATATCAAATCGTTGCTCAATAACACATGTTTATGTGCGGAGAGATGGGGTTGGGTACGTAAATCACCCCATCTCAATTATCATCTTTATTCACAATTTACAATAGAATGAACAGATTAGGCGTAATTCTATCCTTTTTCATATTTCTTGCTCCTTGTATTTCTTTTGGGCAGCAGAATATTAAGGTGATGTCTTCAATGATACTTGAAAAAGATGTTTCACCGGGAAATTCATATGAGGGTAAAATTATCGTAGAAAATATTTCCGATAAACCTCATGAAATTAAAGCATTTCAAAAAGATTATTTCTTCGATATTTCAAATGGTGCCAAAGTTGAAAATGCTGGTGTATTAACACGTTCCAATGCAAAATGGATTGCATTTTCACCTGATTTTACAACGATACCGGCAAATGGATCCATTGCAATTAAGTATTCGGTTAAGGTGCCTGATTCAACAGGTTCGAATGCTGTAACCGGATCATACTGGAGCCTTTTAATGATTGAAGAAGTCCCGGATAAATCTGTAGAATCGAAAAAAACTTCCAACGATCGTGAGATTAGAATTATTCGCACGGTTCAATATGGTGTTCAATTAATCACGACTATTGAACATGCCGGTACAAAAAAGATAGATTTTCTTCGGACTCAACTTTCAGTAAATGATACAACAGGGCAAAAAAGTCTTTTAGTAGACCTGAAAAATTCCGGTAATTTGACGTTCCGGCCGAAATTATATCTGGAAATCTATAATTCAAAGGGTTTAAAAACAGGTACATACCATGGTGAATCATATCTTATGCATCCGGGTACGTCGGTGCGAAATAAAATTGATATTTCAACTTTACTTCAAGGTTCCTATACAGCATTACTTGTAGCTGATGGTGGTTCCGGTGCATTATTTGGGGTGCAGCTAAAACTTAATTTATAATCTTGAAATGGGTTTGGGTACACATATTACTAATAATTATTCTACTGGGATTCCGTAATGTTGAAGCACAAAAAAAGGCCGTATTTAGCAGTGAACATCAAACTTTAATTTTAAAATTGAGTAGTTCACGGGAATTGCCTTATAAAATTATTCCAGGCAGTGCGATATCATTTCCGGTCTTCATTAGCAGCTCTTCAACGGATACCTTGCGGCAAGTCATTGATTTGCCGACAGGATGGCGTAATGTTTTTTTCTCAGATATAATTCATACTTCTATAGGAGATACTCTTAATCAACTTGTTAGTATTCTCATTCCATTAAATACGAAAGCGGGCTCTTATAACATAAATTATAAACTTATTGAACTTGGAAATGAATCTGTTGTTGCTCAGGTTAACATTCCGGTTGTCGTAAAAAACAAGATTTCTGTTGCTTTAGAACAGATGGATTATAGCCGATTGCTAATTGCAGGAGATTCCTATCGATTCGGATACTCATTAATTAACAGAAGCAATACTGACGTACCGATTCGGTTGCTTCTTAATACAAATTTGGGAAAAGTAACTACAGATTCTTCTGTTTATCATTTAAAAATGGGGGAAACAAGGCAAATATATATTAAGATAATGACTCCTGAAAATATAAAGGATAAAAGGCGATTAATGATTCGTACCGAGGCGATTGTAAGAGATTCCTTATTGGACACAAAAACAGCCGGGGCCGATTTATTCCCTAAACTGAACAAAGGAAACCTTGTTTATCATACGTTTCCAATTTATGTGAAGGGTTTAGGTGGGCTGCAACAAACAGAACAATCGAAGCATTGGCTATATAACTACTCTATTAGTGGCGGCGGTACTTTTGTTGATAACGGGTCTGCGGAACTTGATTTCCTTTTTCATGGACCAAAGCGATTAGAACAGCAGAATTTGTTTTTACCATCCAGAGACGAGTATCAGATTCGATTTAAAGATAATAATTGGAATATTAAGGCCGGTGATAATACATACCAGACAACGCCGCTCCTGGGCAGTTCTTATTATGGATTTGGAGGAGGCGCATCCGCAAATATTTCACATTTAAGTATTAGTTCTTTTTATGCCCACAATCGTTTCAGTTATTTTCCGCAGAATTTGGCTTCCGGACAGTTGAAATGGCGTGTATCACCAAGTCTTCAGATGAGTCTGAATGGCTTATGGAAAAATGATTATATAAAAGGTCAGATTGTTTCTGCCCGGACAGAATGGATGCCGATTCCGGCCTGGAAAATAACGGGTGAAGCAGGGTTATCAGATTCTCCGTCGGGACGTTCCCATGCTGTTGAATGGTCGAGTGAATTTAACAAGGATATATGGCATTGGAATATTGAATATGATTGGCACGGTGCCCGTTATCCTACATATGAACAAGGGGCACAATCGGTTATGGGATCCGCATCTGTTATTTTATTTAAAAATGTTTCCATCTTCGATCGAATGCAAAAGAATAAACAATTGATATTTGATAATGTTTCAAATCGTGCCGGCATAACTATCAGCCGGAATATTTCACTGTATCACGAATATTCCAGGCAAAAAATAAGCAATGTTTTTTCAGCAGCTGATAATGTCCGGCAGTTAGCTGGTTTAATGGCGGGATATAACAGAAACCGTTTCAGGATTGGAATGGATGTAACTTATGCGAAGATTGATTATCGTTTAACTGGTCATACCGGACAAAATTTTAGATTTGCAATACGCAGTGGGTTTTCTATCGGTCGAAGCCTGTCGTTTAGTGGCGGTGTCACTTATACCAATGGTCAGACTCTCTATTCTGAACTTTATCGTTCCCAAATCGGAAGTTACGCCTCATTGGATATGCATCTGGGCCATTTTACAGAATTAACTTTAAGAGGTTCACTTTATCAGTATGATCAGATTACACAGCAATATGCGTTGTCTGGAAATCAAATTTTGGCTGAATTGTCTCATCGTTTTTCCTTTGGGCATGAAATGGCAGTTAAGGCGGGTTATCAGGAACATTCGCTGGGTAGAAATATTTCCGGAGTTGTGATCAGTTACCAAATACCCATAGGCCTGCATACTCAAAGAAGCCGTTCTTCAGGTTTGGTTTCCGGACGGATTATTGATGATGTTACGGGCAAAGGATTGCCGAATATTCCAATATTTTTGGGAGAATCTGGGGCTGTAAGTGATAAAAAAGGACAGTTCTTTTTGCCGCACAGAAAACCGGGTTCTTACAAATTATTAGTAGCGGCTGACGATTTGCCGGATAATCGAATTCTGGATCAGGATTATCCTATATCCGTGAAGGTTCAGGGGGGCAACGTTACGAATATCAATATTCATTCCATTGCTTCCGGTGGACTTTTAGGTAAGGCAATTTTGAAAGAAAAAGGCGTTATAACTCAAATAAATCCGTTATCCGGAGCTGTAGTTGAGTTAAAAGGAAAAAATAAAATTTTCCGACGTTTGACAGATAACAGTGGAAAATTTCGCTTTTCCGGTTTAAAACCGGGAAATTATAGTATTAAATTGTTACAGCGTTTTCTTCCCGAGGGTTATACAAATAGAAATAAGGAACGAGTAATTAAAATTACAGGCGGAGAAACAGACACCCTCACTATGTATGCGGTCCCCCTCGAAAGGCATATTCGGTTTTTAAATAGCAAACCTATTTCCCTGGATACTAAAAATCACTCAACAGATATACTGAACACAGAACAAAAAGTATATCGGATTAAACCAGGTGATTGGCTGGCCAAGATAGCTCAAAATGTTTATGGCGATTCTAATAAATGGAAGATTATTTATGAGTCAAACAAAGATATAATTGACGATCCAAATAAAATTTATCCGGGAATGGTTTTGAAAATACCAAATGTAAATGATCGATAAATTTTGAAGCAGTGACCGGCAGTCTGGTCTTATCAGATGAAGTACGTTGTATTACATATTTTGAAAAGAATTTTATAATGCCGGCCGAAAGGTTTAAGGGTTGCGTAAAATGATTTCAATATCATCTAATGTTGTCATCCTGCATTCATTATGGTATCCCCATACATTATGTTATAATGTCTTTCTTTCTTCTGAATTTCAATTTTTCATTCGCATTACAAGCTCTGATCTTTATATTTCAGGGCAACTTCTAACACAAAAAAATGGGAATGAAGATTCTGCATACGGCCGACTGGCACCTGGGAAAATATTTGAATAATCAATCATTGCTGGAAGATCAAAAATTTATACTCCGGCAGCTTCTGGAACTCATTCGAAAAGAGAAGCCCGACGTAGTTATAATTGCCGGGGATCTCTACGATCGCTCCGTTCCACCTGCTGAAGCCGTTACTTTATTTGATGATACCATACATAAAATTATTTCGGAATACCGAACACCAATCATCGCTATTGCCGGGAATCACGATAGTGCTGATCGCGTTCATTGTTATAGTAATTTGCTCGAAAAACAGGGCTTTTATATCAGGGGTAAACTTCAATTTCCCATTAAACCCATCATACTAAATGATGAACATGGCCCGGTTCATTTTTACCCGGTTCCATATACTGAACCTGAGCGGCTGCGATACCTGGTCAATGACGCAAAAATTCGCACTCATGAAGATGTTATGAAATATGTAACATCTGAAATTCATGAAAGTCTGCCCAAAAACGTGCGTGCTGTATGTATTGCTCATGCTTTTATTACCGGCGGTGAACCCGCAGAATCGGAACGTATGCTAACGGTAGGAGGGGCCGAAACCGTTTCGGTGCAATTATTTGATCTGTTTAGTTATACAGCTCTCGGACATTTGCACCGGCCGCAACAGTTTCTCGAAGGTAAAGTGTCTTATTCCGGTTCACCATTAAAATATTCTTTTTCTGAAGCGGAGAACCAAAAGTCGGTAACCATTATTCAGTTGGATGGCCTCGGATTGATAACTGTTAGCAAAAGAGAATTAAAACCGCGACGCGATTTGCGAAAGGTGAAGGGCGTCATAGAAAAAGCAGAATTTAAACTTTTGAGCCCGGACAAAGAAAATCCTCCTTCTATTGGCGATTTTTTAGAAGTCAGTTTGCGAAATGATACACCGGTCATCGATGCGATGAAAATCATACAAAAAAAATTTCCGAATACGTTGAAATTACAATGGCCAAAGAAAAATCCATCGATCAATGAAAAAACGTATACCGGTGAAAGTCTGCAGAAAATGAATCCTGTTGAGCTTTTTGGAAAATTTTATGAATGGCTGGAAGAGGAAGATTTAAATGAAAAATCAAAATCTATTATTGAGGATACGGTTTTGAATGCTATGAAGGAGGACGAATTGTGAAGCCATTACGTCTTGAATTACAGGCATTTGGATCTTTTTCAGAAACGGCAGACGTCGATTTTGAACGTCTTGATGGCCGTAAACTATTTCTCATTCATGGTCCTACCGGTTCCGGGAAAAGCACGCTCTTCGATGCGATGTGCTATGCTCTATATGGTGTCACTTCCGGAATCAGGGATGGGAAAGAGATGCGGTCTAAACAGGCTGAAGATGATCTCGAAACAGTGGTTCGTTTCACATTCCAGATAGGGGAAGAAACGTTTTTTGTCGAAAGAAAACCCCCTTACATAAAGACTGGAAATAAGAATGAGACACCTCATAAAGCTACCTTTTATCGTTTAAACAGCCGTGGAATACCTGCGGAAGAACCATTGGTTAAAGTCTCGGAAGTTAATGAACGGCTAAAGAGTATCCTGGGATTTGATGAGAAGCAGTTCGTTCAATTAATCATGCTGCCCCAGGGCGAATTTCGCCGTTTATTATTGTCTTCAACCGACGAAAGGGAAGCCATTCTTGCCCGGTTGTTTAAAACAGGATTGTACGAGCGCATTAGTTTGAAACTGGCAGAGAAGTCGAAAGATTTCAGGAAAAAGTATGTAATACTGGATCAAAAAATAGCGACACTTCTCAATTCCCTGGAACTTAATAGCCGGGAAGAGCTTCAGGAAAAAATTCAAAATATTGGTGAGGATCTGAATTCAAAAAATAAAATCCTTAGTGACCTGCAAAAAGAATTCAGGGAAAAGTCGGAACAGTTAGAAAAAGGCCGGCAATTAGCAGTTGCTTTTCGTGATTATGAGATGGTTAAAAAAAGTATCGATTTACATGGGGAGCAGAAAGAGCATATAGAAAAATTAGATGCAAAACTAAAAGAAGCGGAAAAGGCAGAAAGTTTTCGTATTCCTGTCCTTGAAATAGAGAAGTTGGAAAATAAGATACCCGTTGCAAGAGAAAGAATTGAAAAACTGGAGAAGGATTTAAAAATAAAAACGGCAGAACTCTCTGAATCGAAAAAAGTGGTTGAAAAAATGAAATCACAATCACAGGAATGGGAACAAAAAAAGACGACCATTCAGAGATTTAAAGATTTTATACCCGTACTTGAGAAAAAAGATGAACTGATAATAAAAGAAGGAAAACAGAAAGAATCTGTTCAGAAGCTGGATAATCAAATCCTGGAATGGAAAAATGAACTGGAACAAATTCAGGAAACGCTAAAAAAACAGGAAGAAAAATTACCGGCTTTGGAGAAGGAGGCGGGACAGAATACAATAATTGAGAATGATTTAAAGAGCTATCAAAGAGCAACGGAATCAAGGAAACATCTGAAAGAAAAAGAAGCATATAAGTCAAAGTTAGAAAAAGAGATAGAGAATTTATTTGATGAATTGTCGGAAGCCGGCGACAAAAAAAGCAAGCTAATCAGTCTGTTTCAGGATAAAGATCTGCAATGGCGAAAAAATCAGGCAGCATTATTGGCGAAAGATATGAATGTCGGTGAAGCCTGTCCGGTTTGCGGTTCTAAAGAACATCCGAATCCGGCTCCCATTCCTGATGAACTGGTCACCAATGATGAGTACGATCAGTTAAAATCTGAGAAAGATGCTGTTGAGAAAAAATATGATGAAATAAAAAATCATTTTGAATGGCTTAAAAACGAAAAAGAGAAAACGGAAATCTCAATACGAACATATCGTGAACAGCTTGGAGAACTGTCCGAACTGACGGAACTGGATTGGCAGATACGCGGAAGCTCACTTCAGAAATCTCTGGAAAGTGCTCAGAAAGCAGAAAAAGAGCTTGAAGGGTTACGTGGTGAAAAAGCCCGGATGTTAAAATCTCAAATTGAAAAACAGGAAAATATTAACGGGCAATCTCAAAAATTGAATCAATTACAGAGAGAATTGTTTATTACGACCGGTAATCTTGAAAATATTGAATCAGAACTGCCTGATGATTTGGGTTCGCTGGAGGTTCTCCAATCCCGAATCGGGGAGCTTGAAAAAGACATAACCAAATTTGAAAAAAAGTTTAATGATGTTCGCGAGAAGGTAAGCGTACTCAAAGAGAAATCATCAGAACTGAAAGCACGAATTGAACAGGGACAGTCATATTTAAAAGAATCGGAACAGGATTTGGCAAATCGGCAAAAGAAATTATTGTCTGATATTCAAAAAGCTGGATTTAATCGGATTGAAGATATCACGCAGTCATTGTTTGATGAAGGAAAAAAATCTGAATTCCAAAAAAATGTGGAAGACTGGCACAACGAGAAAATTCGGTTACATACGGAATCGGATCGTTTGAAAAAGATTATAGAAGACAAGTCGGAACCGGATATGAATCATTTGTCCGAATTAGCTTCCGAAGCTGAAAAGAAATTGAATGGAGTCAAAGAACAAATTACGCGTTTGGATGAGCAGGTTCGTTATTTGGAATCGGTTCGTAAACAGGTTCATGACGCAGAAAAACAACTTATTGAAATACAGGAAAAAGCAGGTGATTATCTGGTTTTAGCGGACATTGCGAACGGTAAAAATCGGTATAACCAGAAATTTCAGACTTTTGTTTTATCTTTTTTCCTGGATGAGGTTACCCAGCTTGCCAATGAACGTCTCAAGCTTATGTCTCAGGACAGGTACGAGTTGATACGTACCGAAGATATTTCACACGGACTGCGTAAAGCCGGACTCGATCTGAATGTATTTGACAATTATAACGGTGAAGAACGCTCCGTCCGGACATTATCGGGTGGAGAGATGTTCATTACTTCGCTGGCTTTAGCTTTGGGCCTGGCCGATGTGGCCATGCAATATGCCGGCGGACTTAAAATCGATGCGATGTTTATAGACGAAGGATTTGGTTCACTCGATTCTGAAACGCTTGACCTGGCCGTTCGAACTCTAATGAACCTGGAAGAAGACGGCCGTTTGGTTGGCATTATTTCTCATGTCGAGGAATTAAAAGAAAGAATCGATACGCGGCTGGAAGTCGTCAAACGACAGGAGGGAAGCCGGTTGAAATGGCATATCAATTAATATACAACGTCATGATATGATGAGGTTTATCATATCATTATATTTTGGTGATTATTAAAAACAGAAAATCAGTCGTCATGAAACCTATTCTATTGAATACTATTGCCCTGGAACCCAATCGCTGGACTCCCGGGAAGAAAGCTTTTTACAAACTGGATACGTTACTCAGGTCGGCATTCGTTCATGGATTCACTGCTTTTGAAGTCTGGCAATATCATATTTCGAGGGAAACGGATGATGAAATTACGAAGATTATAGATCTGGCTAACGAGCGTAGTCTCACTTTCCCGGTAATCGGTATTTATCCGAAACTTCATCTGTCAGGTGATGAAAAGCAAAAAGAATTGGATGAAATAGAAAAGATTTGCCGGTATGCCGACAAATTGCATTCGCATATCCTCAAATTTTTTGTAGGATCTAAGAGTGCGAATTTTATAGACAATGAGGAATATGAAAATTCCGTTGCCTTTCTTAAGGAAATGGCAGAGATAACGATGGATCATGGTTTACGCATGACGGGCGAAATTCATGAAAATACACTCTTTGAGAGTGTGGAATCCTGCCAGAAATTTTTAAATGATGTAGATGCCGGGAATTTTAAGATATGTTTTCAGCCCCTTAATTTTGAGAAAACTGATCAAGCCATCAATCTTTTTGATCAGCTATCTGAAAAGGTGATTCATATTCATCTGCAGGGCCGCAAGAATGGTGAAATGTGCTTACTGGAGGAAGCAGATATTGAATATAACCGGCTGATAGCACACCTCATCGATTCCGGGTTTACCGGGTATTTCAGCATTGAGTTCGTAAAAGATGGCATTGTAACTGACCCTGTGGATTTTAATATTGATAAGGTCCTGAATAACGCCGAAAAGGATCGGGAATACATAAAAAGCCAGCTTGGTTAAAATGAAATCCGGACGAAAAAAACGTCCCGAAAAAGTGAAGAAGAACCTATGCAAAAAGCGGAAGATTGTTCTCGTTTAATTGAATTCGCGAAAATCCATAAATTCCGTGTCGTCCGCATTCCATTGCAACCATTTCTGATTTCTCTTCTGTGATCTCAGTGCCCTCCTTTGCGTACTCCTGTGTTATTTTTTATGTAATAACGGAAGGCGTTCGCTTCGGCACAAGGCCTCGTGACGACATAAAAAAGGCACAATTGTGAATAACTTCCTGATAACCGCGTATTAGATACTCCTCAAAAAACGAGATTCTTTCCCGTAAACACTCGATAATTGCTCACATCGATAGTCGTATGCCTGGTCTGGGAAGCCCAGATGATGTTCAACTCGCTGAGAAATTTCTCTTCCTGGAATGCGATGTGCATATATTGATCCATATCGACCACCCTGCGAAATTGTCCTTTCGTATCCGGTGGGAATATCTCCCAGTCCTCCACTTCGCGAATGTGCTGTTCCGGAATGGTTCCGATTTCCGGACAACTTTCATGCATAGCATCAATAACCAACGTCTGTGTACGGGCCAGCTGAGGAGTGCATAATGGTGGACGGTCATCCCGGATAGCAGAAACAAGATCATCAAACCCGGCAAACTGCCATTTGGGATTAGCCAGATTACTGAACTCTTCCGTCTTTCCGTCATTATAACGAATATACGTCTTTCCGTTGTTTGTCTGCCAGTAAGCCATTCCGTTTTCACAGGAAATATGCATTACCGGTCCGTTTTCAAACCAGTTAGTGTGGGTCATGAAAATATAACCGGTTACATCATCATCAGATTTGTATTTTATTTGGATGGTATCGGTGCTTTCGATCTTGTTTGCCCGGTAAAGCTCTGATTCTAAAGAGGTGATTTTTGCTGCAGATACCGGATTGTCAGAAGCGAGATATAATGTATTTAAAACATAATGGGAACATGCATTATTGGCAATACTGTCGAGGATCCAGTGTCCGTTCAGACGCAATTTACCCGTCCACTCATTTCTGCCGAAATATTGCAGGCTTCTGGGCCAGCCACACATGAGCTTGACAGATTTCGGCTTTCCAAGCAGTCCGCTGCTTATTCGCTTTTTTAGCTGTTGTATGGAATGGCTGTAGATATGCTGGTAACCGATAGCCACTTTTCGCCCCGTTTCTTTTTCTGCCTGAATCAGTTCATCAGCTTCCTGAACAGTAGCCGCGACAGGTTTTTCGCAATACACATCGAGTCCGGCCCTCATGGCCCGAATACTTACCGGCACGTGCTGATGAATGCCGATGGGAACGGTTAATACATCGGCCGTATCCAAACCATTTTCAAAAAAATCGTCAATATCATTATAAAACCGTACTCCTTCACGGGAATAAGATTCAACTAAATCAGGGTGTTTTTGACGGTCGATATCTAAAGCTACGATGCCGGTAAGTTTTCCGGTTTTCTGTTCTTCCAGCCATTTCACAGCCTGCAAATGTACCAGTCCAAATCCACCGAGGCCAATGACTACAAATCGTAATGGTTTCATGTAAATAATATTATTGTTTTAAAAATTTATCTCTCAGGAATTCCAGAGTACTTCCGGAATATGGCCAGTTTTCATGATTGAAGCGTGATTTTTATCAATACTAATTTCCCAGCTTTTTTTTGTCTCCTTGATTGATACAGCCGGTTTCTTTGCATTATAATAGGTTTTTGCAACTAATACCGTAACGATTTCATGATGAAGAGCTGCATCTGTTTTGGCTTCAACGAATGGGTAACGTCCCATTTCTTCGGGAAGCTTTAGCTGAGTTTGTATCAGTTTGATGTTTTGATTCCCAACCGACTGTCCGAATAAAATAGCCCGGGGCCGTTGAATAGCAAAAGAGCCGTCGTCATTGGTTTCTAAAGTGGCAAGTCCGTCCCGGTTATCGGGATGAAAGAGGGCGGAAATTTTTGAAGGGGACTTATGCTTGTCAATCTGGTCGTAAAGTATGACAATATCCGGTTTAGAGAAGATTACGGTCCTAATTACTTTTTTTACATCGGGTATCACCAGTTGATAAGCCTGTGTTGCATCACTGCTCCACCACAAAAGTTCTTCCTGATCGACGTAACGTAAAATTTTTGCTTCTGCTTTTGAAGAATTGGTTCCTTCGTCACCATTAACATACTGATGTCCCTTTCCATCGATTAGAATCGAATTATGGGCCTGGGTCAATCGAAGCAGCCAGCCGGGTTGGCGCCAGTCGTATGAGGCGTGTAAATGATCCGTCAGCAAACGTTCGCCGAAAGCTTTGAAAATGAACGAATTCCGGTCGGCATGTTCATGATTGGATGGTTTTCCGCTGCGGAAAGCGAGAACCGAATCATTCGCTGTCCATCCGGTCCGGGCAACAATCCAATCGAGATCTGATTTATAATTTTTTAAATCCGGATAAGGTTTCATTACAGGATTGGACGGTCGGTACCAGAGAAATTCAAGGAATGAACGCCGGTTGGAAAAATTAATCGCTTCAAACTGTGCCAGTTTATCTTTGCCGTGATTTGCCATCCACAATGCCATAGCCGGCTGAATTGGAGCATTACAGTCACTGAAATTCACAAAATCCGGTTGATCGGTCAGGGTGTCCCATCCCAGCTGCATCGATGCGATAAATTCGCTGGATCCATAAAAATTGGCTTTGTCATACCAGTCGATAGTTCCTTTCGTCATATAATGTGCTTCAAAAAAGGAGAGGATAGACTGCAGGGCGTAATTGAGGTAACTCAGGCCTTCCGAATAGCTGCCATCGGGTTCAATCAGTGTAAGATATTCCTTGCCGCTTTGTTCAGCCATTCTAAGCCATTCTTCTGCCCGTTTGTCTTTATGTTCCAATGCCAGGGAACCAAGCCCGAGACCCATAACCGGGATCGCTTTGAGATTTGTATGATTCAGAATAGTTGGCCAGTGCCGGGTCGTTATATCAAAAAAATTGCTGGTTGCCTTATCAAAATGCCACCCGGTAGCTTTATCCTGGTGATGCATTCCCCAAAGGGTCCGGTAGGTTGGTTCACATCCTTTTTCAGCAATATCTTTAATCAGGCGTTCATCTGTTTCGGGATCGAGTTCCTTTCCCAAAACTTCCCGGGCAAAAAGCATGGTTTGTGTAGCCTGGGTGCCCCGCATAATGGCGATAGTTTGATTATTCCGATCCAGGAAATAATCCCATTTGGGAAGATCCATGGCTGTTTTTATGCCTAATTCAACAAACTCTTTATGAATGGGTTGCCCGGTGACCAGATAAAGTACGGCCTGTTGTTGAACAGCCGACAGCGAATGAGCAAAATCACGGATCAATTCTTTTGTTTGGGTCACTTTGGTGATGGTCTTACGAACGTCATCCGGATTGAGTCCGGACCAGTAATCCAGGTATGGTTTTAGTAAAGGAAGCAGGGCATTTTTCCTGATTTGTTCCACTTCTCCCGGAAGAAAAAAAAACATGAGGAACACCATTGACTGATTCCCTGGTTAGGCCTTTAGCTAAAAGACGCATAGGCGGAAGCATGGAATAAAGCATGGCACTTCCCGCCAGATTCAGAAATGTTCTACGCTTCATGGCAATCAAAGTAACTAAGTTAATAATATCTACAGTCGTACGGACATCGTCCGCAAAATAAATAAATGAAATTCTGTTTGAATAGTACAAAGAAAAACTTATAATTCTAAAAGCCTTTTTTGATTTTTTCCCTTTTTGGGGGGAGAAATAAATGAGATCAGTCAAATAAAAATTGTGTCATTAAAATGAGTCTAATGAGTTCATCGTGGCTATGCTTTGGTCTGTCTTCAGCTGCATTGCCAGTGTTAAAGCATCTGGATCGCCTGGATTATATCGTTGTTTTTGTTTATCTGTTGATGGTAGGAGGCATCGGGATATTCTTTTCGAAATTCAATAAAAACGCAGATGACTATTTTATGGCCGGGGGAAAACTTCCGTGGCTGGTCTCGAGTATTTCTCTGTTTGTTTCCGGATTTTCAGCTTTTATGTTTGTCGCCGCTTCAGGATTCATTTATAAAAACGGGCTTTCCAGCATTCTTGTTTTTGGTTCGGGTTTTGGTGCGTACTGGCTGGGGTATTTCTTTATTGGAAAATTGTGGCGACGAACCCGCATCAGCTCTCCAATGGAATTTTTGACTCGTCGTTATTCTCAATCGACGACTTATTTTTACAGCATCATTGCCGTGATTCCCAATATCTTCCTGATGGGTTTACTCATCTACACCTTGTGTATTTTTATTTCCAGCGCATTGGGTTTCAACCAGTTACATGTCAATTTGGGTTTTGTCAGCTTCTCCGGATTTCAGGTCATACTCGTCAGTATTGGTTTCATTTTACTGTTGTATACCGTTTTAGGCGGATTATGGGCAGTTGCTATTACCGACACCCTTCAATTTTTGGTTTTGTTCCTGATGTCGGTACTCGTTTTTCCACTGGCATACATTTACCTGGGGCATGGAAACTTCATTCATGGTTTTACAAACCTGGTTCAGCAAGCCCCGCCGGGATTTTTAAAATTTAGTACAACCGGTTCCGTAACGCTTTTGTTTGTGGTAGCTTTTTGGATTCAGAGCATCTTAGGTTACAACGTAAACTGGCATATCGGACAGCGTTATTATAGTATTGCCGACGAACGCGATACCAAAAAAATGGCTCTGTTGACTGCCGCCTTAAGTTTAGTGGCTGTGTTGTTGTGGATATTGCCTGTTCTTGTATCAAGAGTGATCTTCCCGGATATGAAAGCGCTCTGGCCCTCTCTGACCGATCCGACCGAGGCTTCTTTTGTAAGTTTATGTTTATTGATGCTGCCCAATGGCTTTTTGGGAGTAGTGGTGTCAGCTATGCTGGCTGCAAGCATGAGTTCTGCAGATACAACTTTCAACTGGCTGGCAGCGGTCATTACGAAAGATATTTACGTCCCGATGGCTACCTTTTTTAAAGGGGGAGAAGAACCGTCGGATAAGATGCAGCTGGTGGTCGGAAAGTCTACCGTTTTCCTGGTCGGAATCATTGCCATTATGATTTCGATGAGTATGGAAAATTTTGGCGGTGCTTTTGATATCTCCCTGAAAATTTATTCTGTAGCTTTTCCGGCTATGTTGATGCCCGTGTTCATTGGTTTGATTTACCGAAAGACGCCGTGGTGGTCGGCTATGGCCGCGGCAGGCGGGGGAACCCTGGGAACTATTTTGGCCGATATATTAACGAATATCTATCTGAAAGTCCCGATTCATGGTTTTGCCGATGTGTTTGTAGATGTCAGCCTTCCCATTCATGGATTGGTCTTAAATCGTTATGAAATCAATGTATTTGCCGGAACAATTCTGAGTTTAGCCATTTTGTTTGGTTCCGCCTTATGGCCGAATAAAAAACAGGCAGATATTGAACGTCTTGAAGCCTTTGACCGTGATTTGAGAACTCCCGCTTATGGAGATGGGAAGTCAATGGATTTACATGGAATTCGCTCTTTTAAGATCGTTGGTTATTTATCGGGGATCATTGGATTATTATTGATGGTACTGGCAATTATTCCTACCGGATCCGATGAGTTTATTATCAATTTTATTGCTGGAATTGGTGCCATTTTGTTTGGCCTGATGTTCTGGTGGCTGGCAAGATATTATGAAAAGAAATACGAAGATGAGGATGTCACTGAATTGGTTACGGAATAAGAAACAATTACAGGATACACAACCGTCATTAAATTAATATTTAATATTAAATAAGAAAGAAGTTTGAGGCCGATTAAATGAATAATAACGAGAGACTTTACGAAAAAGCTTTAGAACTCATTCCGTGGGGAACACAAACAAATGCAAAACGGTTATTCCCGGGAATGGATCATCAAATGCCCGCCTTTATTGAAGAGGCGGACGGATGTCGTGTTAAGGATGTAGATAATAAATGGTATATCGATTACCGCTGCGCCCTCGGGCCAATCATCCTGGGTTATAAGTATCCCGAAGTGGATGATGCCGTTCGCAAACAACTGGAAAAAGGGGTGCTATTCAGCATGGCTTCACCACTGGAATATGAAGTTGCCGAGATGCTGATCGATATGATTCCCGGTATCGAGCAGGTTCGTTTTATGAAGACCGGTAATGATGCCAATTTAAGCGCAATACGCCTGGCCCGGGCTTTCACCGGACGGGATAAAATCGCTACCTGTGCTTATCATGGAAGTGGTGACTGGTTTAGCTGTGGTACCGGCAGGGCTCCATCGAATTTTCCGCGTGAAGGAAACGGGGTTCCAAAAGCTTTGGATGAATTTGTAGTCCGGTTACCCTATGGCGATATCGATGCCGTTAATGAACTCTTTGATAATCATGGGGATGACCTCGCTGCCGTGATGACCGTTCCATACGACTGGAACGAGCATGTCGGCCACGAATTCCTGAAAGTTCTGCGGGAGAAATGCACGAAAAACGGTACGGTTTTAATTTTCGATCAGGTACTGACAGGTTTCAGACTGGCTAAAGGGGGCGCGCAGGAGTATTTCGGAATCATTCCGGATATGACAACGTATGCCAAAGCCATTGCGAACGGTTACCCGTTGTCGGTCTACGCCGGTAAAAAGGAGATCATGCAAATGCTGAATAAAGTCATTTTGACAACAACCTATGCCGGTGAAACCTTATCCCTGGCAGCGGCTAAGGCGACATTCACCGTGATGCAAAACGAACCGGTTCACGATCATATCTGGAAGATGGGAGCCAGGCTCTCGGAAGGTTTCAATAAAGTAGCAGCCGATATGGGATTGCCGTACAAAACCTATGGATTACCACCGGCCGTTCAGTTTCATTTTGATGATAATCCGGAACGAAACAATGCCAAAACAACGGTATTTTTCCGGGAAATGTTTCGGAATGGAATTTTCGCAACCCGTCCATTTCTGATTTCTTATTCGCATAAACCGGAAGACATTGATGAGACGATATCCCAATTTAATGAAGTTCTTGAGATAGTTGCAGAAACGAATACCATAGAGACAAAATGATCAATCATATAACAGCCTTCTACAGACGGCTAACAGTTAAAAAATGGGGAGGCCTGATGAGCCTCCTCTTATTATCAGGATTTCTTGCATCCTGTAATTCCGGGAATCAGAAAGCGGATCAAAGTATTATCCAAACCGGCCCGGAAACAATCTACGTAGCCATGTACGGCTCACGTAAAACGAAATTACGCGGTAAAAATCCGGTCATTGGTGTTTTTTATTCAAAAGATGAAGGTAAAACGTGGCATCATACCGGCTGGGAACAGGAACACACGTTTGCAATAATGGCGGTTCCCGGGGGAACTGGCGATACATTGTTCACCGCCTGCGGAAACGGAGTTCTCAGAACAACCGATGGAGGTAAATACTGGAAAATCGTCACGGGATGGCAGATGGATGAAGTTCAGGATGTCGCGATCAACCCAAAGAATCCCAAACAGCTATTCGCCGTGTCACCTTATGGTATTTTCCGGTCGGATGATTTGGGGGATACCTGGAAAGAAATGGATAGAGGTCTGAAATCGAAATTTGTATCATCGGTGCGGTTTAATCATGAGCATCCAAACCAGGTTTGGGCCGGGACACATGACGGGTTGTATTTCAGCAACGATTCCGGTGAAAACTGGGAACCCACATCCATTACGGTGCCGGTTCGTTCTATTCGGCAGTCAATGATATCGCCTGACAAATGGGCCGTTGCGACTACCGTGAGAGGAGTAGCGGTCAGTGCCAATAACGGCCAATCCTGGAAGTTCAGCCAGGGAAGTATGGATACGACGACCATTTATCAATGTGAATTTGATCCACGGAATGCCGACATATTATACGCCGGCGGCTGGAATACCGGAATCATGATTTCTGATGATTTTGGCCGGGCCTGGCATACTTCTAACACCGGACTCGGAGACGAACCGATACATGGTATTGCCGTTTCAAGTAAAGTGCCTGGTTTGATATTTGCCGGTTCGCTGGGCCGCGGACTTTTCAAAAGTACCGATGGAGGGAAAAACTGGCAGCCCGTTGCGAAAGATATTTACGATCAGGGCCAGATTTGGGACATTTATGTGGAGGGTGAGCAATGAAAAAGTACTTCACACGAACAAATTCAGGGAAATTAATAATGAATATGAACCGTTCTGTCTCTTATATCTTCATGACCGTTTTATTGACGGCGGCGATTATGAGTCCGGCCAGGGCCCAGGTCATTTCTTCACAAACAGCGTATAACCGCATGTTTAAAGAACATCAAAACATGGCGCTAAGGCATTTCACTAAAAACGCACTGAATGAAATAAAAGAAGGTAAGCGTTTGGATATTATGGAGATGGGGCTATTGGTGAAAAATGGAACGGCGATAAAAGAAGGCAATAAATTGATTCGTGAATATACGAAAGAGCCGTACCGGGCCGCCATGTTTTATGTTCACGATATTATGAGTGTTTACCTGGAAGCTTATAAAAATCTCGAGCCTTCAACACGTGAAGCCATTCGTCATAGTCTGAAAGTCCTGCCGCTATATCGCGGTGATACAGAAAACCATTTTCTGACTTATTATACCGGACTTTATCTCGCTGCTCAGACCTGGCCGAATGAGCCAGACACAACCTGGTTTAATGGCAAATCCTCGGAACGGAATTTGCGGGAATCGAAGGATTATATTTTGAGCTGGATGAATCTGACGACTACCAAAGGGCAGGGAGAATTCGATTCACCGAATTACATCCTCGTTTATTTGGGGGATTTGTTTACACTCTACAATCATTGCAAGGATCCTGTCTTTAAAAACGATGCAAAAAAGATGATTGACTGGATTCTTGCTGATTATGCGATTGAATATCTGCACGGATTTTATACCGGCGGAACCAGCCGTATTTACCCGAACCAGGTGGTAAATCCAATAGAAGCTCCAAGTACAGCCTGGGGATGGTTGTTGTTCGGGGATACTTTTCCGCCATATGGTGTGGACTCGTTAATCGCCTCAAATCCGTGGTCGAGTGTTGTTCGCAGTCTCCGACCTTCCTATGGTGTGGATACATTGCCCGCACTGTGGTCTGACTATAAAATGCCGGTGATTATCCAGAATATTGCGGCCGACCGTTCAAAACCGTATGAACATTATGAAAGAAAACGGGTTCGCAATGTCATTCGTTACCAGGATGGAAAAGGCTTGAATCCGCCGGTTTACAAAACCGATTATATGACAAATACCTACTGCCTCGGATCTATTCAGGGAGGCATTTTGCAGCCTATCCAGCAACATACCTGGGACGTGACTTATGTGGATGGTGGCAAACTTAATACGCGAATCTTTACGCTGAATCCCTACTATTCGGGAAAAGAACTGGCCAAGTTTTTTCCCGAGGAAGAAAAATGGATGATTCAGCAGGTTGCAAGATACAGCACTTTCTATGCGAAAGAAGACAAATGGGTGAGTTCGTCTCCGTATGAACGGACGTTCCAGTACCGGAACGCAATTATTGTTCTTTATGATATTCCGGACCATGCTCATTTCAAAGAGATTGACGGTTTCTTTCCGAAGACACTTGAACATCGTGATGTCGATTCCAGCGGCTGGATATTTTGTCAGGGCGGGAAAAATTATATCGCTATGTATCCTCTGAAACCATATAAATGGATTGAGGAAAAAATCGACTGGCGTTTGCGGAGCAAGGTACAAAAAAACGGTGTGGTTCTGGAAGTGGACCAGGCAAAAAATTACCCGTCGTTTGAGGCATTCAAAAAACAAATATTGAAGAATAAACTGGTCACTACAGGTTTTGATTCGACTTTAACCGTAAGCTATTCTGCATCAAACGGGAATGCCATGACTTTTACGTATCCCGATAAACGGGTATTAAACGGACATGAATACGATTTATCGGATACGCCGTTATTCCAGGGTCCATACACTCACGGAGATGGTAAAACACAGACATTGACCATCACGCATGGCGGTAAAAGTTATACGATTGATTTCGGAAAAGATTAATGATATACTCGTCGGACGAATTTAAATCGTCCGACGTTTTCTTCACGAAAAATATATTGTGGACTTACAAGACACCGGTCGTTAGCTTATAAATCAGGACCAGTTTTATATTCATATTATTAAAGCCGCTTCATGCCCCTTTATGCTAAACATATCAGCATTTCTATCAATCGTTTGGCAAAAGATGTCTATCACTTTGCTTCAAACCCTGAAAATCTGCCCAAATGGGCCGCAGGAGTGAGCGGTTCCATCAGAAAAATCGGCGATGACTGGGTTGCCGAATCACCGATGGGAGAGGTCCGGATAAAATTTGCTGAAGAAAATTCTTATGGGATTTTGGACCATGATGTCACTTTGCCGGATGGTTTTAAATTCTACAATCCCATGCGTGTATTCCCAAATGATAATGGATGTGAAGTTGTCTTCACTCTTTACCGGCAACCCGAAGCTACCGATACACAATTCGAAGACGATGCCCGGATGATTGAAAGTGATTTGAAGAAGCTAAAAGAGTTTATGGAAGAGTAATTGACATATCCGTTATCAATAAGCAGTTAACAATGGAAATTCGTCCTGCACACCACACAACTCTTCTCACTTAACACTCAACTCTTAGCTCTTAACTTTCTTAACACTTTCCTTCTCACTCGTATCTGAGCGCATCGATAGGATTTAGTCCGGCTGCTTTTCTTGCGGGATACCAGCCGAAGAATATTCCAATCAAAGTGGCAAAGAAGAAAGAGATAAATATCGATTCGGAAGTAACAACTACCGGCCAGTGCATGAAATCAGTGACAATCCGTGTAGATGCCAGTCCCAATCCAACGCCGAGAAAACCGCCCAGGAAACTCAGCATGATGGCTTCGAAGAGGAACTGCATCAAAACGTCCCTGCCGCGGGCACCGATAGCGAGCCGGATACCTATTTCACGTGTTCTTTCTGTAACCGATACCAGCATGATATTCATAATTCCAATACCGCCAACCAATAGCGAGATGCCGGCGATACTGGCCAGCAGCAGCGTTAATATATGCGAAGTGGCTGTGGCTGTTTGCTCAAACTGAATTTGGGTATGTATAGTAAACGCTGGCTGTGAACCGTCTTCCTGTTTATGCCGCTGACTTAGTACATTTTGTATTTCTGTAATAGCTAAATCCATGTCACTTCCATGTTTCGAAGATGCAAGCAAAAGGCGGACATGATTGGTATTCATCATTCGTTTGTAAACCGTTGCAAAAGGGGCTATAATAATATCGTCCTGGTCGCGTCCAAAAGAATTCTGACCCCTTTTGGTGAGCACGCCAATCACTTTGAATGGAATTTTGTTAATCCTGATATATTTACCTACAGGATTCGCGTTGGGCCCGAATAAATTATCAACTACGGTTTGTCCGAGTTCACAAACTTTGGCAGCATCCTGCTCATCCGATTCCGTGTAATAACCGCCGTAAGCCACAGAAAGATTACGAATGCCAAAATAGCTTGAGTAAACGCCGTTAACTTCTGTATTCCAGTTATTAGCGCCATACATGACCTGTCCATTCACGTGTACTACCGGAGTTACATATTTTATATCCGGACATTGTTTAGCGATGGCATCGGCATCGCCCTGGGTAAGTAATTGAGCCGTTCCGGCCGCGGAGGAGACCCCGCCACGGTGCATAGCCGCAGGGAAGACGATGATCATATTGGTACCAAAACTTTGTATTTCTTTTTTGATACTGTCGCTGGAACCTTGTCCAATCGCTAACATGGCAATCACCGAAGCAACACCAATAATAATTCCCAACATGGTCAGGAAGGTCCGCATTTTATTTTTAGTCAGCGACTTAATCGCGACCTTAAAAAGATTATTGAATTTCATTTGCCGTTATCTCCGTAGAGGGACTAAAAGCTTAGTAGATTTCTTAAATAATTTTGGGTTCAGAAGTATTTCTAATAGTTCCATTCCAAATAATAATCTTTCATATTGAACTGAAAAACATCAATGATCAAAAACAAATACCATAGTAATACGCAGTAGAAATTTAAATTAGTATGATTTTTAATGAAATTCACAACACGTAAAATTATAATAAAATTTCCAAATGCGGCGAATTTAAATCGCATCATTTAAAATTATCAAAGCAAGATATTACTGAAATGAGCTCCGGAACTTGGTTTTATTTACAATGACATTTAAAGAGAGTCATTTATTCCCATTAAATGGAAATAAATCTTTTATCCTGGAATTCTTTACTTCTTTTTTAGCTACTTTCCTATGCCTAATACTTTATATTTAAATAACATTCGAGCAGATCCCAAACCGAAAAATTCCGATTGAAAGATTTAAAATTTTAATAAGATCAGTCCCATGTCATTCACAGAAGAGATGATAGTCAAAGCAGCCAAAGAAGCTTACCAGCAAACAAATGCTGATTTTGAGATTATTCCCGGAAACTGTGCTCTCCTGGTTATTGATATGCAGGAAGAATATGTGCGTCCGGGCTGGAAAAAATCCTGGATTCCCGATGCTACCCGTCAGATTCCCAAGATTAAACAACTCATCCAGTTTTGCCGGAGAAAAAACATTCCTGTTATCTATACAGCTTCGAGTTATAAGCATATATTCTATGATCGCCCGGAAATGGCTTATTATTTTATGCCCAAAGATTTCACCGATCCAAAGCAGGCCGGTAAATGGTTTAAGGAACCTGTAATCTGGCACGAAATAGCTCCAAGGGATGAAGAATTGATTATCTATAAGCCATCTTATGGGGCCTTTTATGATACACCACTCGAAACGATACTTCATAATCTGAAAAAAGACACCATCATAATCTGTGGGACATTAACTAACTATTGCTGTGGAACGACAGCCCGCCAGGGTTATGAACGGGGATTTAAAGTGATATTTGGCAGCGATATTACTTCAACTGATGACCCGGAAATGCAGGAACCTGAATTAAAAGTGTTAAGAAAAGGATTTGCCAGGGTGATGAATGCCGCACAGATTATAGAACATTTATCATAATAAAGCTATTAAATACAGTTTTAAACTGCGTTATGCCTGAAAATAGGATATATGATAAATCTTGTAGAAATAAATGATTGTAAAACAACCAGGCATTAGAAAAATGTTTACCCGATTAGAATTATTTGAAAATTTTTATTATCTAATTTAAGTGTATTCTACTGGTATAATTAGGTTTTCCTGAAAAAATATATACGACTGAGGTTCTGAAGCGTGAGGAATATCCCATTCCTCAGGTAGCTAAGAAATATTTTCTAAACATAGTTTTATTGTCATGGATGTCCATTATTTGAGTCCGGATCCTGCATTACAACCTTATATACAACACTTTGTATATTCAAAAATAGGAATTTCTGATAAATGGACTTCCACGAGTATGGCTCCGCCAGGCTGTTCCTCATTATCTATCACCGGGGAAGGGAAAAACGTGATCATTAAAGAGAACGACAATCCGGAACAAAGGTACAGTTCCGTAACATTCGTGGGGCAGACCACACAGTTTAAAGAACTACGGATATTTGATTGTTTGAAATCTTTTTTTGTGATATTTCGTCCATGCGGGGCCTATCAGTTACTTGGAATAGACCAGGATGAATGTGCCGACCAATGTATTAATATTACAGATCTTTTGGGATCGTCCGCCAGGTTTTTCATAGATGAAATTTCGGATCAGACGAACAGTAAGGAGATGGCTGAGGTTGTAAACCGATATTTCCTTAATCGTTTAAAGAAGAAAAAGGTCGTTGATCAAAGCGTTCATTTGGCGAATATTGTCGAAGAAATGAAACGAAATATTCAGGATTTATTACTGATAGATAAAATTTGTCGGTCGGAGGGATATTCTATCAGCAAACTGGAACGGCATATGAAAAAAATCGTTGGTATGAGCCCAAAAAAATTCCAGAGAATTATACGGTTTAATTCGGTATTACAATTTATTGAAAAGATCGATTATCCTTTAAACTGGTCACAGATTGCCAATCGTTTTGGTTACTATGATCAGACGCATTTCATTAAAGAATTCAAAAATTTTTATGGGAAAACCCCATCCAAACGTTATAGCGACGATAATTTTTTAAGTAACATTGCCCGCCGGGAAAAAATCACGTCGATTGTTAAACAGAATGAAACAAATATACCAATATCCTGAATCTTCACAGATAAGTTTCAAATTAAACCGGCACGTTAAATCGTTTTAAAGGTACTAAAAAGGATGAAATCGTAAGATGAATTAAATGATATTGTTTGGATAAATTTACATCATCGTATTACAGACCTATCACAAACGATGTCATCTTTACCTTATATTATCACATCAGACAGAAGCCACTTTTCAAATCGATGATGTTAATACCGGTACAAAAGAAATGAGTTTATAAATGTTTGGACGGCTTTTGCGATCTGTCTTTAAAAGATGATCCGGATTGGTGGCAATTTTTGTGGTTTTTAACTATTTATTTATAAATCATTATCTTTTAATGTTATATAATGGAAGATTTGATCAGGCAGGCATAATAATAACTGTGTCATATTATTATGTATTTGTGATTTTAACTGGTTCACTCTCAGTTCATAAGTTATGAATGAACTTATTTTGGTTCCGGCCCAACAGTTGAAACCGTATATCCGGCATTATGTTTATTGTGAGATGGGCAAACCCGGAGAATGGATAAATACTAATTCAGCACCTCCGGGATGTGCGGCATTGTCTATAACCTGTGAATGTGAAAATTTGTTAATGAGAGACGGTGAAAATAAGGTATGTAAATATGAACCGGTTGCCTTTTCCGGACAAACTACGGGTTACAAACAGATTTCGTTATATGGACGGCTAAAATCATTTTTCGTGATATTCCGTCCATATGGAGCTTTTAGATTGTTAGGGATTCATCAAGGCGAGTGTCTGAACAGGTTCATAAATCTAAGCGACATGCTGGGCCGGCCGGCAAGAAATTTAAAAAATGAACTTGTTGATCAAACGTGTGCCCAGGATATCAGGAATGTGCTGGAAAATTTTTTTTTAAAGCAATTGTCCAGGTTAAAAAGACAAATCGGGATTGAGCGTCTTGCACACGTTATAGATCATATACGGACTTATAATCACCAGGAGTCATTGATAAAAAACATATGTTATCAGGAAGGTTATTCAATCAGCAAACTGGAACGGCATATGAAAAAAATAGTTGGTATCAGTCCCAAGCAATACCAGCGAATTATGCGATTTAATAACGTTTTGCATTATATCAACCTGGATCATTCCGGATATAACTGGCCGGATATTGCAGGGCGTTTTGGTTATTTTGACCAGGCCCATTTTATACGGGAATTCAAGCTGTTTTACGGGAAAACACCAGCTGATTTTTCAGTTAACGATCCGTTCCTGAGTAAAATTGCTTTTAGAGGTTAGCAACTCTCTAATGGTGCTTAACCATTGTCGAATATGGATGCGTTATGAGGGTTAAATCATAAAAATCAAAGGGATTAAATGATAACCGTTCATTTGTCCGTTCCATTCTTTTCTTGACACCGACCACATAAAATTTGCCGATTTTTTACAATAGAAAAACCAGGATCCGTCGCATTTTAATGACTAATAACGGCAAAAGAATACAGTTTAAAGTACTGTATTTATTTAAAAACATAAATTGTCTGTTGTTCTCATTCAACAAGGTTTATACTCACATTGTGTAGCAAGTTGAGGTACTTGCATGTGGCCTATTTGGATAAAAACGGGAGGTGATAGTTATGAGGGATTGTCTGGCTTGCCCCATTTCACTCTGATAGTGAAATACGGATGTCCGCATTTTCAATCATAATAAGGGTAACCAGCAGGTTCGGGTTACATCTATTACTTCAATTCGTAAAAGAGGATTCGTAAGGAAGTCAATGAATGATAATACTATAAAAATAAATAACCGGACGATATGGAATTAAAAAAAGAACTGATACCGGCTAAATTTAAATTTAAAAAAGACACTATATACCGGCGTGCGTATGTCTGGGTAGCCCTGATTTTTATTTTCATTGGAGTCGGTTTCTTTCCAAGCTATTTTTCTCGCCTACCGGAGACGGATCTGGCACATCATATTCATGCTATTATAGGACTATCATGGATGACCCTGGTGCTCGGTCAGACGTATCTGATCAGCCAGGGCGATGTCCGATGGCATCGAAAAGCGGGGATACTGTCTTTTATATTGGCTCCGCTGCTTGTAATAACCGGTATCTATATGACCCAGCTCAATCTGGCGGACGGCCCTCTCGGATTGGGCGACGGCCGTCTCGGACTGGCTTATGAGAATGTCGGACTGCTGCTGTATTTCAGCCTGTTTGTTGCCCTGGCTCTTGTATATCGTCACGATTTTCGCCGCCATCAGCGCTTTATGATTTGCACAGCATTTGTAGCTATTCCACCAGCCGTGGCACGCATCCCGGTTTTCTATCTTCCGCGAGGAATGATTTCGGTCTGGCAGGCCGACCGGTTATCTATGATCTTCATTGTACTCATTGTTGCCGTTTTACTTGTGAACGACTGGCGGAAGGGTAAACTATACTTCGCATATGCATTCACTTTCGTTTTCTTCCTCATCCAGATATTGACGGTCAGGTTGTTTCTAAACTGGCATCCCTGGTTAACATTTTGCCACTGGATCACCGGGTAGAAAACCTATTGATGTCACCGCTGTCGGCTTATTTCACATAGGATGTTTACAAGACATAATTCAAGATGAATCATAAACCGTATCCAATACAACACATAATAATAACAGACATCAGCAGGAATTATGGGATTTCGGGAGTGCTAGTATTAATACTGTTACTTTTCCTATGCCCGCAAATTTTTGCACAGAATAGCAACGTCGCCACGCAGCGTCATATAATCCACGTTGCACCGCCAAAAGGAGATAGATCGAAAGACCATGCAAGCATCGTTGCCGCTTTCAAGAGTGCCCAACCTGGTGACACGGTTCTGTTTGCTCACGGCATGTATGTAGTCGGAAACATCATTCAGGTGTCAACACCGCGACTCACGCTTCTTGGCGACGCAAAAGGAACGGTTCTCCGCGGGTGCAGCCGGGTTGCTTTCGTGCAGGAACAGCGAGAGGAAGTGAAGATAATCAGGCAGGTGCTCAAGTCGAAAGACAGGTCACATATCCCGACTCGAATGGCGGAGCTCATAAAGAGCTGTGGCATGTTCCAACTGACGGGAGGACATGATACAGTACGTGAGCTAACGTTCGAGTATACGCGGCTCGGTCTGATGCTGGGTTACGAGCCTCAACAAGGATACCGTCCATCCGACGGAGGCTATCTCGTCGAGGGAAACACATTCCGCAACAGCGACAACGGCATTCGCGTCGGACTTTCATTGCCGGAACCAACCGTAATCCGCCATAACACATTCGTCGACACGTATCACGCTGTGGAGGCGGGCGGCAGCAACATCCATATATTAGATAATACAATTCTGGCGCCTGCACCCGGGCAAGTTCCTGCCGTTAAGTATCCGGGTGGGGCGATTGGCATTACCGCGATTGCCCCGGTAAAGGGTACTTCAAAACCGGCCAACGGACGTTGCGACGATAACATAATCGCGGGTAATTTTATCAATGGTTATGTTGACGGAATTGGTTTGCATGCTCGACCGGGAACGGGCTGCTATAGAAACGTAATCCGCAACAACACGATTGTTGTACGGCGGGTGGCCATACCGCAGTCTTCGGTCTTTAATGGTGTATTCCCTTTACGTGACCCGGCTCATCCTTCATATGTTGGAATCCCCATTTCGGTCTCCTCATATATGAGGAATGGACAGTCGGGCAGCCTCTCGGACAACCTGATCGGGGATAACCGTATCCTCGGCGCCGAAGGGTATGGTATCGGGATCAGTCATGCTTCTAACAACCGGATTGCGAACAATATAATCACCGGGATAATCTTACTGAAACCTTTCCCGGGCAATGGCGGGTATTCCCCGAACTCGGGTAACGGAAACGGAGCAGGCATCTGGGTTTCAAAAGGCAGTGACGGGAATGAGATAACCGGTAATATTTTCCGAGACATCGCTACTTATTCTATTGTCCTCGAAGGAAATCATAATATCCTCAGAATCCACAGCTCGGGTGATTCAATACATGATTTGGGTACTGATAATCACGTGGATGGTGTCAAAAAGCGCTGAATAGAAACACAAAGGTTCAGAATCATGGAAATAAAAGATGAACTAAAATTAGCAGAATCAAAAATTAAGAAAGACACGTTATACCGGCATGCGTATATCTATATCGCATTGATCTTTCCAATCATTTTTTTAGGATTTTTTCCACTCAAATTTGTGCCAATTGCCAGAATTACTCAAATTGAAGCGATTCACGGGATATTCGCAATGGCATGGATGGGTCTGGTCGTTGCTCAGACCTGGCTGATCGGTCATGGCAATGTACGCTGGCACCGGCGATTGGGGAAATCATCGTTTGTGCTGGCGCCTATGCTTGTGATAACGGCCTTTGCCACGTTATGGATCATACTGTCATACGGTTCTGCCCATGGGTTTCCGCTCAAAACCGGAAGCCCCGGACTGGCTCTTGCATATCTCGATCTCGGCTTGCTGGTTTACTTTGTTCTTTTTTATGTCATGGCCATCGTCTATCGCCATGATTTCCGTCGCCACCAGCGGTTTATGGTCTGCACCGTCTTAGTCGCTATTCCGCCCTCGCTTGGACGAGTTCTTTTTCGACATGTTTCCCCTGATATGAGCTTTGTAATGAACAGCATTTATACGGGGATTTTTATCGAATTGATTTTGCTATTGTTAATTCTCAATGACTGGCGGAAACAGAAATTCTATATTGCCTACTGGTTTTCGTTTGTCTTCTTTTTCATACAGATAGCAACTATCCAATGGGTTACAACCTGGCATCCTTGGCTGATGTTTTGTCAATGGCTGGCAGGATAGATACATTTTCAGTTTACGTGGTTACCCGTTTATTGCCAAGGAAGGCATCATTATTAGGATTGAGTTTATGGTATTCATATCCTCAACCAAATACCATATCTCAAAACGATGTCATCCTGAGCTAACGCAATGGAATTGTTACCGATGGGCTCTACCTGCCAGGTGGCGTCCATCTTTTTCCATTCTTATAATGAATTCCACATCTCTCAGATCAATATCGTACTTCATAGTACTTCGCTAGAAAGGACCTCATCAGTTTTTTTACAATGTGATCGCCGAAAGCCACGAAACATATTGAACTACGTGATTACTTTGATATTTTTTTACATCAACAAATAAACATATCTCCAAACGATGTCACCCTTAGTTAACGCCATGAAATTGTAAATAATGGACACCACCTGTGAGTGAAACCCATCATCCTGCCTGCTTTTTTGACTTTTGAATTTGAAAAGAATTCAGCACATTGGCAAAATCCAGAGTAACATCCGTACATGGATAATCAGTGAGGTCTGAATAACAATGGAGATTAAAATGAAATATATACGCAATAGTTGTTCTAAGGAACGCCAGATAAAAAGATATTATTGGTTTCATGCATTTTTGTTGATTTGTGTCTTCGTTCTTTTTAGCAGTCAACCGGACTTAGCGCAGAACAGTCAACCTGCCACATATACCAATATAAGCAGGGGTGATAGATATGCCGGGGCACCGTGGGCAACCCGTTCACCCGTTCTGGCACAGCATGGCATGGCTGCTACCGAACAGCCATTTGCTTCACTTGCGGCCGTGGAAATTCTGAAAAAAGGAGGGAGTGCCGTAGATGCCGCTATTGCAGCAAATGCCGTTCTTGGGTTGTTGCAACCTGTTTTAAATGGAATCGGCGGCGACTGTTTCGCTATCGTCTACGATCCCAAAACGCACAAACTTTATGGATATAATGGGTCAGGTTGGTCGCCAAAGGGGCGTGACCTGGCGAAGATGCAGGCCGAAGTTAAAGCCGCCTACGAAAAGGCTGGAATGAAGCCTTCTGATCAAATACCTCTGTTTGGGACATTGCCTGTTACCGTACCTGGCGTGGTCGATGCCTGGTTTGCCCTGCATAAGCGTTTCGGTAAATTGCCGATGAGCGAAGACCTGGCGCCGGCCATCCGATATGCTAAGGAAGGATTTCCGGTGACGGAAATCGTTGCAAGTTACTGGAAAGGGAACTGGCGGGCATTCGAAAAGAACCGTGGACTCATTGAAGAGTTTGATAATGCGAAAAAGACCTACCTGATTGACGGGCATACTCCGCGTCAGGGCGAAGTGTTTCATAATCCCGACCTCGCAAATACGTTGTCAATGATTGCTAAAGGCGGACGTGATGTATTTTATAAAGGCAAGATTGCTCATACGATGGCAAACTATTTTAAACGCATTGGCGGCGATCTGCGTTACGATGATTTTGCCGATTTCCACGGAGCATGGGTGCAGCCGCAGTCGGTCAACTATCGCGGGTACGATGTATATGAACTACCCCCGAACGGACAGGGTTTTGCCACACTGGAGATGCTCAATATTTTAAAAGGTTATAACTTGAAGAAGATGGGTGTGGGCACCCCTGATGTACTGACTGCGGAGATCGAAGCTAAACGCCTGGCTTTTGCAGACCTCGCAAAGTATTACGCCGATCCACGATTTTATAATGTACCAATGAAGGGCCTGCTTTCGGAGAAATATGCAGATCAGAGACGAAAACTGGTTAATCTGCAACATGTGAATCCGAATATCAAACCCGGCGACCCGATGTTATATAATGGCGATACGACTGATTTTGAGACAGCCGACAGTACCGGCATGATGGTGTCGATGATTCAGTCTAATTATGCCGGGATGGGCTCCGGCCTGGTTGCCGACGGACTCGGTTTCATGTTCCAGGATCGAGGCGCCCTGTACTCATTACACGGCGGAGCAGCTAATGTTTATGCTCCGAGAAAACGCCCGTTTCATACGATTATTCCCGCTTTTGTGATGAAAGACGGCAAGCCATGGTTAGCATTTGGCGTAATGGGCGGTGATATGCAGCCACAGGGTCATGTACAGGTTTTGGTGAATATGATTGATTTCGGGATGAATGTACAGGAAGCCGGGGATGCTGCCCGTTGGCGTCATGCCGGAAGTGCCACGCCGACCGGACTGCCGGCTAAAGGTGTCGGAACGGTATTACTGGAGTCTGGTTTCAATAAAAACATGAAAGCAGAACTTGAAAAACGCGGTTATAATGTTAAATGGGTGAAACCGGGAACCGGATCATTTGGTGGTTACGAAGCCATCATGTATGATGCCAAGAATCACGTTTACTGGGGAGCCAGCGAGATGCGCAAAGACGGCGAAGTGATCGGATATTAAAGGAAGAAAGATGGAAGACGGGGAACGGAGGACGAGTCTTCCGTTCCCTTTTTTTGAACAAATTGCCATTTAGCAACACCAATAAGGTCTCTAAACAAAATCACCAGCTCGTTGTCATCCCTGGCCTGACTGGGGATCCAATAAAGCAGGATGCTAATTGCAGATGCCAGGATTTGGAAAGTCCTGGTTGGTAATTTTGTATATACACATCAATAAGGGTTGTAACCTGTTTCCACGTCCTGCTGGATCCCGCATCAGAGTGCGGGATGACGTCGCTTGGGTGGTGTTTGCGTCACTCAAAAACACCAAACAGGGTATGAAACATAATTACCACCCCGTTGTCATCCCTCCGAAAGAGACGTCGGAGGGATCCAATAAAGCAAGACGTTATTTATGAATGCCGGGAAGGTTTAGAAGTTCTTGTTGGCGAACCTATTATTAAAAAAAATAGGAGTATGTAACCTGTTGCCACATCCTGCTGGATCCTGAATCAAGTTCAGGATGACGTCGTTTGGGTGGTGTTTGCGTCACTCAAAAAAAACAATCAGGTTTTTAATCCACATCACTACGTCATTCCGGCCAGGGAGCCGGAATCTCCTGGCTTTTTTCCCTCTGCTACATCCGGAGATCCCTGATATTTCTCAAGACGAAATTCCGGGATGACGGCAATAAGAGATGTTGGCGCCACTCAGAAGCATTAAGCAGGTTTCCAAACAAAATCACCGTGTCATTCCGAATCGGTGGTTGAAATGAAGTAAATGACTTGAAAATGGTCCCATAGGGACCCCATATGGGTAGAAAAAAGAAAAAATCCATCCCCATGAGCCGTGGCATCAGGTACGGAATATATTAAATCCTATGATTTTAATATTATTTATATAATATGTTTGCAATTATGGCCAGGCCTTTTAAATTAAAGAGTGCAACTATATTCTCCACGTTAGCAATTATTTAATACAAGCCTCATGAAAACGTATATTATAATTATCTTGTCATGTCTGACAATGCTGTTATTGGCATCCTGTAATCATCCGCAAACTATAAAAAAAAGTGCAGGGCCTTTGGATTTGTCCGTCACTTATTTGGAAAATGGAACACAAGTTACGTTTCAGTATCATCAAGACGAAAGTTACATGGCCGGTCAGAATAACCTGGAAGGAACCCTTTATTATTACGCTGCAACAACCCGGTTTCCATATGCCTCGGATATCGATATGGCTGATTCTAATGGGGTTTGGAAGGGGGCATTCACCTTACCCGATAGTGCTAAAGCATATGCCATTAAAATTTCAAGTGATGAACAATTAGATAATAACAAAGGCAAAGGCTATATCTTTCCGGTTCAGGATGCATCAGGTAAACCCATACCCGGTGCCTTGACCGCTGAAAGCAATTTTTATTCCGGAAATGGACAGATTTCCCTGGGAATAAAACAGTTACCCGATTCCGTTGTTGCACTGGTAGAGCGAGATCATGCTATACATCCGGGAATTGAAAAGACATGGCCTGAAATGTATTTTATGTCGTTGATTCAAACGAAGAGAATTTCCGCATATCAATCATTATTACGCGTAAAAAGAACCTCTATAGCACATGTAAATGGCGATTCTCTTATTCAATTAAAAATGCAACCTGTTTATTTAAAGATACGTTCTGAGTTGAATGAGATGCTGTCCCGTCCGAATGTAAGTGAAAGAAATTACATGACAGCATATTTTATATATAAATATGAAATGAGAATGAAATCAAAAGCCGATTCCCTGGAAAAAATCATGACTCAAAAGTATCCTGCAGGTTTGTATGTTCAACAGCAATATATGGCGGAATTTGACACAATGATTGGGCAGCCGGATAAAATTGACAGTTTGGGAATTTTGTATAAACAGTTTAAGCAGCGTTTTCATTCGGGAAGAAATACTGCTAATATGTTAGACCGTCTTGCAGTGGCTTATGCAAAAGCAGGAAAACTCGACGAATTCAGTCATTACGTAACCCAAATACCCGATAAACAGCAGCGTGCCGCAACATACAACCGGGCGGCATATGAATTGGCTATGAAAGGCAAAGAATTATCCTTTGACAGTTCCGCTTCTCAAAAATCGCTTGATTTAATGAAACAATTGATAGCTCATCCGGAACAGGACAGGCGGCCATATGATTCAAAAAGAGATTGGATACGGCTGCTACGATTAGATTATGGTAACTATTCAGATACATACGCTATGATTATGGCTAAGAAAGGGGATCTGAAAGATGCTTTGACTTTCCAGAAGACGGCTGTTGAATATACCAAAGGGGACAATCCCCAAGTCAATGAACGGTATGCCGAATACCTGGTAAAATCGGGGAATATCGATACGGCTATGACTGTGATACCGAAATTCATCGAGAAGGGTAAATTCACCACGAAATTGACGGATTATCTCAAAACGGCCTATACGCGGAAAAAAGGTTCGGACATAGGTTTTAAGATATATGTTGATTCATTGGCTTCAATAGCCGGAAAAAGATTGAAATCCAAACTATAGCGAAAAAATAACAAACCTGTTGTCAGGCAAAAACAGGTATCCGGTTTCATCCGAAAACATAAGTATCCCTTCCATGTATTGCTTGATCAGCATGTACCGGGCGATACAACTCAATTCCAGGTAGTGGATGAATATAATGTGCAGGGCATACCCACAAAGTTCATAATTGATTCCGCCGGTCACATCCGATTCCGGTCGATGGGTTATTACGGCAGTACCGACGCACTTGTGCGTGAAGTGAATAATATGATATCCCTGGTAAAGAAAAGCGGATGATCGATTGCGTTATTTTAGGGAGATAAATCATTTCAGGATGACATCGCTTGGGTGGTGTTGATGTTCTTCAGATGCGCCAATCAGGCCTACAAACCAAATCACCGCGTCATTCCGGCCAGGGAGCCGGAATCTCCTGGCGTTTTTCCCCTCTGCCACACGGGGTTTTCGGATATTTCACAAGACGAATTTCCGGGATGACGTTAAATAATGGTGTTGGGATCACTTAGAAACATCAATCAGGTTTTTAATCCACATCACCTTCTCGGTGTCATCCCTCCGAAAGAGACGTCGGAGGGATCCAATAAAGCAGGATGTTATATACGAATGGCGGGATGGTTTTCTTGATGGCGAACCTGTTATTAAACATAAACAGGAGTATGTAACCTGTTTCCACGTCCTGCTGGATCCTGAATCAGAGTTCAGGATGACATCGCTTGGGTGGTGTTTGCGTCACTCAAAAACACCAAACAGGGTATGAAACATAATTACCACCCCGTTGTCATCCCCGGCCTGACCGGGGATCCAATAAAGCAATATGTTGTTTATGAATTTCAGGAAGGTTTTCAAGTTCTTGTTGGCGAACCTGTTATTAAACAAAAACAGGAGTATGTAACCTGTTGCCACATCCTGCTGGATCCTGAATCAGAGTTCAGGATGACATCGCTTGGGTGGTGTTGGGATCACTTAGAAACATCAATCAGGCCTCCAATCTACAACACCACATATTGCAAATGTTACAGGAGGGAGGATATCTTTGTTTTCTTCATGATATAATTATCCAACATTCACATTAAAGAGATATCCAACTAAAGCAGTCAGTCCCATAGCGACCGTTCCCCAAAATGTGATTCTAATTATTGCTTTTTTTATACTTGATCCTCCTGTTTTCGCAGCTAAGGCACCCAAAATAATCAGGAAAAAAAGGGCAAATCCATATAGATAATACTCCATACTTTTTAACGGCAAAAACAGAGCTACCAAGAGAGGTAAAATACCTCCTACAGTAAATGAGGCACCAGATGCCAAGGCAGCTTGTATCGGCTTAGCCTGACTAATTTCATTAATTCCTAATTCATCCCTGACATGTGCTGCTAATACATCGTGTTCTGATAATTCTTTAGCTACCGTCAGAGCCGTTTCCTTTTTCAATCCTCTTTTTTCATAGATATCTGCTAACCGATGTAATTCAATTTCGGGCAATTCATTCAGTTCTTGTTTTTCACGCTCAACGTCAGCTTTTTCCACATCTGTTTGAGAACTTACAGAAACATATTCTCCAGCGGCCATTGATAAAGCTCCGGCTACTAATCCAGCCATAGTAGCAAGAATTATCGGCTCTCTTAAAGCAGTAGCTGCTGCAACCCCAATGGCAAGACTTGCTGTTGATAAAATCCCGTCATTAGCACCAAGAACAGCCGCTCGTAACCAATTACTTCTTTGTATGTAATGATTTACTAAATAATTGTCTAATTTATCCGTTTTTTCAGTCATTTTCTTGGATTTAATCAACATTGGCGGTATGAAACGTTGCGCATTTCGAAGCACAAACTTATCAGCCCGCTTAGTCGCTGATTAAATGTTATATTGTTCAATATTTAGCACTATCCGCGCAATGTTTTATTACCGTGTGTTAAGCACTGGCATTCATATTTATGTCAATATGATATGTAGCCTCTAAGAATTTTCCTTTATTCTCATTTCCATTTTCATCAGGGCTTAATTCTTTTAATACTCCTCCAACTATTATTTTCCTATTTGGAAGTTTATTTGAATCTTTTGAGTGAGCAATCAAAAATGTTTTTGATGATACCTCGTCTTTTAATTCATAAACATCATATTTATCGATCAATGGAATCATCATTAAGGTCGTAACTTTTCCAATTATTATGGGGAACATAATAAAACCTTTAAAAGTTGATTCCGAATCAATCAATTTGGGGATTCCAGTAATTATTGCATTCGATGAGATTTTCCCATAAGCATTAGCTTCAGAAGGCAATAATACTTGAGACTTATACTTTTGATAGATTTTCTTTAAATCATCATCTAACGAAGAAATAATTGCATCTTTATCTGACTGATTCAGTCTTAATAGTGCCATTTCAAGGAAAAGTATTATTTGTTGTTTGTCATTAAAAATACCTCCGACTTTTCCCAACTCAGATTTACTTATTAATCCGTCTTTTGCTTTTGTTTGAAGATTATAAAATCGACCTCCATTATCAAGGGATTGTATAGCTTCATTTTTATTGAGGTAAGGTTCTATTTTCTTCATATCTAATTCATAATATTTAATAGTCGATTGTTCGCTGTCCATGCTTGTGACCAACATTAATATAACACAAGCTATATGTATGTTACCCTTACTTCGTAATTAAGTTTCGCTCATGTTCTTATAATCATAACGAGGATAAAATGAGTAAATAGGGGGTGATTTTAAAGTAGAAACATCATGCACTTAAGAATTGCGAAATATTCCCTGTACGCTTACTTGAATACTTTTTGTGAATATATAATAAGATTTAGCTGTTCCTGAATTTTTTGCTAATACCACTCAGGATGTGAATAGCCAAATTTAATACTGCTTTATTTAAAGTCAATTCAATAATTAATGGATATCAGTTTACTGAAAGAGTACTAATGTGAGGGTGCTTTTTAATAAGAAATCTGAGATTTTATTTGTAAGATTAAACGTTGGCATATAATCGCTGAATCCGGAATCCTGAGCATATATAAAAATGATCTTATTATCATTTTTTATTCATTTAGTTTCCTGATTACTCTTGCCGGATTTCCCACTGCTAAAGTATCAGCCGGAATGTCTTTTGTGACTACGGAACCGGCTCCGATAACGGCTCTGTCACCGATAGTTACTCCGGGGCAAAGAGTAGCATGTCCGCCAATCCAGCATTCTTCACCTATTGTTACGGGGAGACAGTCTTCCCAGACTCTGCGATCTTCAATATTCAGGGGATGCCTGGCGGTATAAATATGTACTCCGGGAGCTATGAGTGTCTTTCTTCCTATAGTCACCTTTGCACCATCCAATATGACTGCGCCAAAATTGATAAAGACTCCGTCACCTGCAAAAATGTTTTCTCCGTAGTCGCAATAAAACGGTGGTTCAAGATGTATGTTTTTAGCTGAATTTGGACATAATTCATTCATTACATCCTTGAATTTGTCCGTATAGTATTCAGTCACATTAAGTTTATGAAGAATATGTTTTACCTTTGTCCGAATGGCGATCATCTCTTCGCAATGGGCATCATACGGCTCTCCGGCCATCATTTTTTCTTTCTCTGTCTTCATTCGATTGGTCAATTTTTGTAAAGGTGTACGATTTTAAAATAATGAGGTAAAATTACAATAAATATTTTCTCTATTCGAATAGATCTGTCACGCCTGTCTAACCCTAATGCGGTTCTCTTCGACCGGCAGACATATTCATTCAACTAAAAACTAAATTTGCCGATTTTTTACTATACCCGAATCTTCCTCAGTCTCATATTAGAAAAGATATGTTGCTTTGCAGCCGGGCATTGGCTCAGGCAATAATGAAACCAGGTTTTTAGCGATTCCTGTCATGTTTAAAAATAGTTTTACACCTGAAACGACAAAGCATGACGGGAATCCAATCATTTAATGTTAGCTAAATATTGAGGTTTACTGTTACGGTATATCGTTTCAAATTACTGTCAACTCATTGCGGAAAAACAACTTAATAACAATACGGGAATAAGATGCCGGAGCGACGCTTACTTACAACATGGTAAAATATGGAACATTCAGCTATGAGGAATCACGAGGGTTGAATGTTCCATTTCTAATTTAGAAGCGGTATCACCGGATTTTAAACACTTATTTCATTCCGCACGATTCAGAATTTTACAATCAAATTCAATTATGGGATGTTCGGACCCAAAATGATCAGGCCATTCAACAAAATAATATCAACAAATCAACGCATAGATATGATAATTATGAAAAGTAACCGACGATGTATTTATGTGGTATTCATGATGTTAATATTACCATTGATTTCTACACAGCTTGCGCTTGGCCAAAATGTTCAATCCAAATCAAAAGCTGCTCAATCCGGCCCAAAATGGATCTATCCGGTCATTCCGAAATATGGAGGTGTGCATCCACGTCCGGACTTGCCTGTTCGCCCGGAGCCGAAAGCGAATTATAAGATATTTGTGGATATCGTTAGCAGTGATCAACAGCCGTCCGGCCAGTTTAAAGGATTACTGCGTTTGGCACGGTTAATCAACCTGATGGGATATTGCAAAGTACCGTTCGATCATGTTCATATCATAGCTGTTTTAGACGGTAAATCGGGTTATGCAGCGGCCAATAACGATTTTTATAAAAAACAATTCAAGATGAATAATCCAAATCTGCCTATTCTGAAAGCACTTAAAAAAGCCGGGGTTCAATTGATGATATGCAGTCAGGCACTGGCTGAAAAGGGGATACCAGACCGGATTGTGGACCCGGATGTCACCATCACTCTATCGGCTTTAACGGATGCCGTGGTTTATGGGCAAAAGGGATACTCCTATATGCAGTTGTAGCTTAATGAAAATTCTGCAGGATTTTAGAAGTATTGATAGAAAAATTTAAAAACGTATCAAAAAAATGTAATTATGGAGATACCCCAAAAAATCAAATCAGCGAATGCAAAAGCAGTTAAGGATTCCCTCTACCGGCATGCCTATATCTATATCGCATTGATTTTTATATTTATATTCGTTGGATTTTTCCCTGATTACTTCTCACGTCTCGGGAAGACAGACCTGGTCCATCATATACATGCTGTTTTTGCCATGCTTTGGATGGTCCTGGTAGTTACCCAGACCTGGCTGATAGGCCATGATAATGTGAGGTGGCATCGCAGGCTCGGTAAATCATCGTTTGTGCTTGCTCCAATGCTGGTCATCACCGCACTGGACATGGTGCACCTGGCACTGGGCAGGGGAACAACAACGCTGAAGTTGGGCGACGGCCGCATTGCCCTGGCTTATATCGACATCAGCCTGCTTCTGTATTTCGTCCTGTTCTACACCCTTGCCATTGTGAACCGTCGGGATTTTCGGAAACATCAGCGTTTTATGGTTGCCACGGCATTTGTGGTCATTCCACCTGCCCTTGGCCGGATTCCATTTTTTTATATGTTCCCCGGCCGGCTCAGTGCCTGGATGTCGGAGTTCTACGCGGTGATTTTTATCGAAATGGTCTTATTGGTTTTACTCTACAACGACTGGCGGAAGAATAAGCTGTATTTCGCCTATGGTTTTTCTTTTTTGTTTTTCCTGTTTGTATTGATAACTGCTCATATGTCTCTCTCATGGTCGTGGTGGCTGCATTTTTCGCATTGGCTGTTGAAGCTGTAACAGCTTTGTTACCAAACAGGATTCGAAATATTTAAATGAATATAATCATGAAAAAGAATCGATTATATGTACTGCTGACGTGGGTATTAAGTGCCTGCGTGGCTACTCAATTGGCATACGGCCAGAATGATAAGCCATCCAACTCTTCACCAATTGAACATCCGGCCGGTTTATATGAACCGCGCAACTTAAAATCCGCCTATTCCAAAGGAACCCGTTCCCGAGATGGCAATCCGGGACCGAATTACTGGCAGAATCGTGGCCGATATAGAATTACGATCCTGGCAAAACCGCCTGATCGGACCATCATGGGGTCAGAACAGATTGTCTATTTTAATGAGAGTCCGGATACATTAAAAAATCTGGTCATTAAACTATTTATGAATACACACAGAACCGGAGCTCCCATGGGTGGAGAAGGTTTCCTTCCGAGAACATACTATACATCAGGCGAGCATATCGATTCTTTCGCCATAAACGGCCAGTCACGTCCGTGGCATAATAATCCACATTTTATAACCTGGCAGCCCTTAAAGTTATCTTCGCCACTGGCTCCACATGACTCTGTAAAACTTACGTTTCGATGGCATTACAAACTTGCCGCGCTTAAGGGGTTGCCCGATTGGGCCCGGCTTGAAGGAGCGGTGGATTCTACGACCTTTTACCTCGCCTATTTTTATCCCCGTGTGGCGGTCTTTGACGATTATGAAGGATGGGATACCATGCCATATACTATCGCTCAAAATTTCTATAGTGATTTTAACGATTATGACGTAACCGTTCGGGTCCCGGCCGGCTATGTCGTTTGGGGTACCGGAAATCTCAAAAATCCGGAAGAGGTAATGAAGGCCGGACCATTGGCTCGATACCGGTCTTCATTTACCTCAGACTCCACCATTCACATTGCCACTTTGTCCCAGATGCAGTCCGGATCGATCACGAAAGAGGATGAGATGAATATCATGGCATTTTACAGCCAAAAATATACCCGACGTAGCTTTCGGATTGAGTAATCACTACGACTGGGACGCCTCCAGTGTGCTGGTTGATAAATCTTCAGGCCGGAGAGTTAGTGTTCAGTCCGCCTATAATGATCAGGCAAAAGATTTCCATCATATGGCCGGGATTGACAGGCATGCCATCGACTGGCTGTCCCGTCATTTACCGGGTGTTCCATTTCCTTACCCCAAAATGACGGTGTTTCAGGGTGGGGCAGGTATGGAATATCCTATGATGGCTAATGATATTTCCCTGCCGAATATCATCCTTTCACGAAGTCAGGCGGAACACGAAATATCCCACACTTATATGCCTTTTTATATGGGTACCAATGAGACCCGATATGGATTCATGGACGAGGGATGGGCCGTAACCTTTGAATATTTGATGGGAGTTAATGATATCGGTAATGCCATGGAAAACCGGATATTCAAAAGCTTTCGTGTGAACCATTGGGCGCATGATACTTCGCCGTTAGCTGATTTGCCCATTATTACCCCGGGTGATGCGCTCACAGGTACTGGACTGAGTGGTGTTGGACTGTATTTCAATGAATATGGAAAAGCAGCACTGGGCTATCTGGCCGTAAGGGATTTGCTTGGTGATTCCCTGTTCAAAAAGTGCCTGCAGGCTTATATCGCCCGATGGCATGGCAAGCATCCGAGCCCGTGGGATTTCTTCTATACGTTTAATGATGTGTCGGGGCAAAACCTGAACTGGTTCTGGAATGACTGGTTCTTCAGCCGAAATTATATCGACCTGGCAATAGATAAGGTCTCAAAGACAAAAACAGGATATAGTGTAAGATTGAAAAACATAGGGGGCATGGATGCGCCGGTCAATCTCGTTCTTCATTTCCGTGATGGCAGCCATCAGACGATCCATGAAACACCGGCTATTTGGAAGGTGGACCAAAATGATGCCACTATCAATATTAAAACGCATAAATCACTGAAGTCGTTTGATTTGGATAGTGGTATATGGGTGGATGCCAATCCATCGAATGATCATTGGAAAGAAGACTGATGGCAAAGTAAACATCCGGGTTTCTGGATATCCGGAAAGTCTATATTGTGGAGTATTTCATGAGAATCAATCAAATAAATCATTCAATCATACAGAAGTCGGAAACATTAATCGGTATTGGCGGATTTTATTTGATTTTTGGGCTAACAGCTATACTTATTTTTTATGGGCAACCGGCATTTGCCCAGCAAGACTCAATCGCAACACAACTAACCCGGAGCCTGGTGCCTGTGAAGGGGCTCAACATGAGAGCAATGCAAACTCATATGCAATTAATACAAAGCATGCCTCATCCCAAATGGCTAAGTGATGGAAGACTGAGTTATACACGCCTCACAAATGGCCATCCCAAACAGTATGTTTTTGACCCCGCCACCGGGAAAGACACCTTATTTATAAAACCAAAGCCGGAAAGTTCAAATCTTTCACAATGGGCAAAACCGCGCTTTGTTCGTCCGGGTTTGATGGGATACAGCGCCCCGGTTATGGAAGTGCCTTCCCCGGATCATAAATGGCTGGCAGGTACGCACAATGGCAACCTGTGGATCCGCTCGGCTATTGCTCACGACAGCAGCCGTTTTACGGCGGATGGCACCAATGAAAACAGTTACGATGTTTTGGGGGCAAAATGGTCGCCTGACAGCCGCCTCCTTGCCTTGAAGAGAATTGACCATCGGAAAGTGATGAGCATTCCCATTGTTCATTGGAGCAAAGCCGGACAACCGGTAACACGTCATTATTACACCCATGTCGGCCGACCCTTGTCAAAAATTACGTTGTACATCATTGATCGTGTTACCGGGAAGAAAATCCGTGTGGCACACATTCGTTCCGGTGACCACTACCTGTTCATTGTGGGCTGGAGCGCGGATGGATCCGAATTATATTATACCCGTATGAGCCGGTTTATGAAGCGGCTTGATTTGGTCAGGGTGGATGCCGCCACAGGACAGACGCATATCGTATTGACAGAGACATCACATACCTTTATCGGAGGATTGCCTTACCCGCAGGGTGATGATCCGCAATTAGCTGCATTGCATTATGTTACCTTGTTAAAAGACGGGCGTTTTATCTGGTCGTCTGAACGGGACGGCTGGCGGCGACTCTATTTATATAATAAAAACGGTAAGCTCCTGCGGGCATTAACTCCGATCGGTTCTCCGGTAGTCAACCTGATCGATGTGGATCAGAAAAATGGCTGGGTTTATTATGTGGCCCGGACGGAAAAGCCGAAGGATCCATACAATGAAATATTTTATCGCGTTTCATTAAAAGGAGGTAGCCCTCAAAGGCTATCGAAAGCTCCGGTATCAGCGGGAAGCGAAGCGGTAACAAACATAAAACTGAGTCCCGGTAAACACTATTTTTGGGTGATCTTTGCCCGGATTCATCAGCAACCGGTCATGGAAGTCAGGACTGTTGAAGGGAGGCTGAATTACAGGTTAGATTTCGCGAAAAGCCTTTTAGAAAAATATCATCATCCGTCTCCGGAATCATTTATTGCCAAAGCTGCCGATGGAAAGACGAACCTGTATGGTATCATTTTCAAACCGGAAAACTTTAATCCGGCTCATAAATATCCGGTTTTAGAGGATATTTATGCTGGACCTCAAACGATTACCGTACCAAAATCTGAATTAGATCCATTTTACTGGAACTTTCAGTCCGTTGCTGACCAGGGATTTATTGTTGTTGATATCGACGCCCGGGGCACTCCGGGCCGGGGCAAAGCGTTTCAGGATGCTTTTTACGGCCAAATCGGTCAGCATGAGATCGCCGATCATGCCGCTGTTTTACAGGAAATCAGTAAAACGCGTCCCTATATGGATATGAAACGGGTGGGAGTACATGGCCATTCGTGGGGTGGTTATTTCACTTTACGGGCAATGTTGCAAAGGCCGGACCTTTACAAAGTTGGTGTAGCAGGTGCTGCGAATGCTGACCTTAAAGATTTCTCAAGGGCCATTGAAGCCTATATGGGATGCACGCCTAAAGGTTGTCCCAAAGCGTATCAACTGGGATCGAATTCCAGGATTGCCGGTCATTTGAAGGGAAAGATCATGCTTATGCATGGCACCGCTGACGAAGATGTCCCATTCGGCCAATCGATAAAAATGATTAAGGCGTTGGAAGATCATTGCAAATCATATGCCTTTGTGGTTTTCCCGGGTGCCGATCATATGTTCTTCAGCCCGTATTGGTTTAAAAGGGTGATAAACTTCTTCAAAGATAATTTGAAGGAGTCTGTCAATCATCAATTATGATCTCTAATAGATTCGAAAAATTTTAGAATGAATAAGTAATTGTTGTATATGGAACGGGACAAATTATTTGAAATAGTCAATGCAGTACTTGGCAAAATAATTTTACTAATAGTGACTACAGTTTCTTTATTAGGGAGTTATCAAAATATATATGCCCGTAACAGGCATTACAGGTATGGCAAAGCCACTGTCTATCTTGACCATTATGGCGTACCGCACATCTATGGTCCGACTGATGCCAGTGTGATCTATGCTTCCGCATGGGTTGAAGCCAATGCCGACTGGCCGTTGGTGGAGGAGAATTTCATCCGGGCTACCGGCCGGGCTGCTGAGTATTATGGTGTTAAAACATTGGGAGATGACTATTTGGATCGGGCTTTGCAGATACCAAAGCTTTCCAGGGAAGAATATGAACGGGATTCACCCAAAATGCAGAAGCTGATGGATGCCTATGCCGCAGGCTTCAACGACTGGCTGGCGGCCCATCCGAAAAAGCAGCACTGGTTGAAACATGTCGAACCGTGGTACACCCTGGCATTACTGCGTTTTAAGTATGATCAGCTGGAATTTTTAGGTTATGCCGGATTTCGTAAGTCAATGGAAGATAGACTATTGAGTAGAGGATGGCCGGTTGGAACAAAGAATACTCCTGCTATATCGATGGTAATGAAACCTAATGATTATGAATTGGGATCGATAATTCGATATGCCGGTTCTAATGAAGGTCCCATGGGCGGACATCCGTTAGGATCGAATGAATGGGCAATTGCGCCGTCCCGCACGGCGGATCACCATGCCATGCTGCTGGTAAATCCGCATCAATCGTTTTTCGGAATCCAGCAATATTATGAGATTCACCTGCATAGTGATGAAGGTCTTGTATTCAGCGGTAACACAAGATTTGGCTATTTGTTTCCATATATGGGAAATAACGCCCATCTCGGCTGGACGTATACCGATAATTACCCTGATATCGGGGATCTCTACATTGAAAAATTTGTTAATCAAAAGGATCCTATGGCTTACCGCTACGGCAAAAAATACCGTGAAGCCACAACCTGGACAGAGTCGGTAAAAGTTAAAATCGATAATAAAATTCAAATAGAGAAACTCCGGTTTTGGAAAACACTTCACGGACCGGTAATCGGCCTGGACAAAAAGGGTAGGCCATTGGCTGTACGCCTGGCAAAATTACATAGCGGTGGCTGGTATGATCAACTTTACGCGATGATGACCTCACATAATTTTAAAGAGTTTCATTCCGCAGAAGCGATGTTGAATATACCCTATATGAACCTGATGTATGCCGATGAAAAAGGGAATATCTGGTACGTTTATAACGGAGCTGTTCCCCGGCGAGATACCACATTTGACTGGAGCAAACCGGTGGATGGTTCCAATCCAAAAACGGCATGGCATGGGTATCATACTCTTTCAGAATTGCCGCAGGTATTTGACCCCAAATCCGGATACCTGGAGAATTGCAACTCGTCTCCTATGTTCGTAACGGATTCTGTTCCTTATAAAAGAAGTGATTTTCCTCCTTATATGATTGGCCCTGAAATCAATGACTGGCGTTCCAGGAGCAGCCGCCAGGCTCTTCGCAATATGCATGACGTCACTTTCGACGAATTCGCTCGGGATGTCTGGAATACCCATATGGCAAAGGCCGATGATGATATTCCTGAAATTCTTAAAGAATGGGATAAATTGCGAACCGCAGATATTTCATCCGTTCCCGATTCCATCCGTCCGGGTACAAAAATGTATAAAGAACTCAAATATGTTATCGGGCGATTAACAAAATGGAACCGCATCTCGCGTATTGAATCGGTTCCGGCAACCTGGTTTATAGAGTCTTTGGAGTATCGGCATGAAATGTTAGTTCATGGAGAAAATAGTAAATGGTCTTACCTGGTAGCTATGACACATATTCTTACGGCATTACAAGATCGCTGGGGTACTATTGAGGTTCCATGGGGAGAAGTGAACCGGCTTCAGCGTCCTCCTGAAGATGATCCATCGTTCTTAAGTGATTCGCTTCCAAGCCTGCCGGTTGGCGGAGCACCAACAGCCGTTTTCGCTTTTTATCCAGTGCTGCAACCCAAACCGAATCAATGGTGGATGGGACCGGGACGTGTTTATGGAACAGCCGGAAGTACGTTTGTGAAGGTGATAGATTTCGGTTCGAAAATTAAATCCCGGTCGGTCATCGATTTTGGTCAAAGCGCCGATCCTAAATCGCCTCACTTCTTTGATCAGGCTCCATTATATGCCCAGCGAATGTTCAAACCGGCCTGGTTTTCGAAAAAAGCCGTAAAAGAGCATGCCGTGACATCCTACAAGATTGGAAATTGAATTACTTTGTCAGTTAAATAAAATGTAAAATGAGCAGTATGATTTATAAATATAATCCCATTTCTGTTATATTGATTCGCAAATAGTGAGGTTATATTTATCGATGAGAAGCTTGTTTTCCTTTATTTGTGCGTATAGGGGGAACGTTTCTATCTCTTGGAATACATTTTAATTTTGGTTTTTAAGTCAATGGATATCACATGAATTCATAGATTTATGAACCGGATGAATGGTTGTGCCTGATCAACATCTATTATAAAATGCCGTTTCAAAGGAGAGGATTTCTTCTCATCAAAGCCCGCTGTTTATCTATTCATTTATTGCAAAACACTTAGAATCCACAATATGAATAAATACAGATCTTTTTATTATCTCGTAATGGGATTGATCATAATGATTTCACCGGTTCTGTATACCCCGGTAGCCAATGCCCGGAATAATACCGCCGGAAAGCAAACCAAAGATGAAAACCTGGCCAGGAAAGTAGATAATGTGGCGAACCAGGTGCTGAAGTCTACCGGTGTTCCGAGTGCATCTGTTGCCGTGGTAAAGCACGGCCGGATCGTATATGCACAGGCTTATGGAGATGCGAAACTCGATCCCCGCGTAGAAGCAAAACCGGATATGCGTTATGCCATAGGATCGATAAGCAAACAATTTACAGCCGCTTCCATTTTATTGCTCGAACAGGAGGGGAAACTCTCTTTGGATGATCCAATTTCAAAATGGCTTCCGGATCTGACGAAAGCGAATGAAGTGACAATTCGTGAAGTTCTTTCCCATACATCCGGTTACCAGGATTTCTGGCCGCAGGATTATGTTCCTCCCATGATGCTAAAAGACATTAAACCAATGGAAATATTAGATCGATGGGCAAAACGTCCTTTGGATTTTGAACCGGGAACACAATGGCAATACAGTAACACTAATTTTATAATTGCTGCCCAAATCGTCGAAAAAATAAGCCATGAGTCGATCTTCACATTTCTACATCAACATATTCTTGACCCCTTGGGTATTAAAGATGCCGTTAATTTCGATGAAGGAAAGATGGCTACTACCGATCCGACCGGTTACATGCGGTACGGTTTAGGTCCGTTACGCCCTGCACCTCATGAAGGTTCCGGATGGATGTCGGGCGCCGGGGAATTGGCCATGACTCCACGTGATCTGGCAAAATGGGATATTTCCATTATCGATCGAAGTTTATTAAAACCGTCATCCTACAAACAGCTCGAAACCGAAGTTCTTCTCAAGAGCGGCGTTGGAACTAATTATGGGCTGGGTGTTGAAGTAGGAATGATGAATGGCCATCGTTTGATTTCTCATAGTGGGGAAGTGTCCGGGTTTACCGCAGAAAATATGGTATTTCCCGACGATAGTGCTGCTGTTGTTGTACTGACAAACCAGGATGCGGCCCCGGCATCCGGAGCTATTGCACGCGGGATAGCTCATTTGTTGTTTAAGACACAGGACGCACAAACGGCCATGCGCACCAAACAGGCACGCGAAATTTTTGAAGGATTGCAAAAAGGGAAGATTAACCGTTACCTGTTTACTTCTGATGCGAATGCCTATTTCAGTGAGCAGGCACTGCATGATTTTATGACAACGTTGAAGCCGCTTGGAAAACCAAAATCATTTGTCCAGACGTTCGAGCATTATCGAGGAGGTATGCTCGAACGGTCTTTCCAGGTGGTTTTTGCCAAACAGCGTTTGCGCGTGTGGACCTACCAGAAACCGGATGGAAAACTGGAACAATACCAGATTGCGCCCATGCATTAATCGGCATGATTTATGACAAGAATATAAAAAGGGAACCCGCAATGAGTTCCCTTTTTATTGTATCCCAATGAAACATACCAATCAGGATGATCGTAGAGGTCGTTCAAATCTGAATCGCTTTTTTTCCCTTTCTGTCGACCCTAACAAATGAGGAATTAAATAATGAACACGACAAGTGCTGATAAACAGGTCACTAAGTCACAAATTTTCAAAGAATGGACACCTCTGTTCCTTCTTTCTGTATTATTGTTACCCATACTTGCGACACAATCTGCTTTTGGACAAAGCCACGACGGCGGACTTTATGAACCTCGTAATGTGAAAGCGGCTTATGCAGCAGGGACCCGTTTACGCGATGGAAAACCCGGTCCGAATTACTGGGAAAATCATGGACGCTATAAAATTTCGATTACCGCGAATCCGCCGAACCGCCTGATACGTGGTTCAGAAAAGATCGTTTATCGAAACGAGAGTCCGGATACGCTCAAAGTGTTGGTTTTCAAGTTGTTCATGAATGTTCATAAACCCGGCGCACCGCGCGCAAATGGCGTATCTGAGAAGTTCCTGAGTACCGGGGTCCATGTCGATTCTTTTGCTGTAAACGGTACGGCGCAGGCATGGAAAAATAATTCGTATTATTTCACCTGGCAGCCGGTGAGACTGCCGAAGCCGTTGGCGCCGCACGATTCCGTGCATCTTGCATTCAACTGGCATTATACCTTGGCTGAGCAGGCCGGCCGAGAAGGTGTTATCGACTCGACCACATTCTATCTGGCGTATTTTTATCCGCGCGTTGCTGTGTTTGATGATTATGAGGGCTGGGATAGGATGGCCTTCACCCTGGGCCACGAGTTTTATAGTGATTTCAACGATTACGATGTCACGGTGCGTGTGCCGTCAGGCTATGTCGTCTGGGGTACCGGAACACTTGAAAATCCTGCAGAACTTCTGAAGCCTGCACCGCTTGCACGCTTTAAGTCATCCTTTACATCCGATTCTACTATTCATGTGGCCACGAAGGCGGAAATGCTTGCGGGAGATGTAACAAACGGCAGTGGAATGAATGCCTGGCATTTTACGGCACGGTATGTGCCGGATGTGGCTTTTGGCCTCAGCAACCATTTTGACTGGGATGCCGCAAGTGTACTTGTCGATAATTCGACGGGCAGAAGAGCCGGCGTACAGGCGGCTTATAACGATACGGCTGCCGATTTCCATCATATGGTCCAGTTTGGTCGTCATGCACTTGACTGGTTATCGCATAAGTGGCCTGGTATACCTTATCCTTACGCAAAGACTACCGAATTCCAGGGAGGCGCCGGGATGGAATACCCGATGATGGCTAACGACGCTTCATATAAGGATCCGAATTTTGCCCGGTTTGTGGCTGAACACGAAATCGCGCACACCTATATGCCTTTTTATATGGGAATTAACGAAACGCGTTACGGTTTTATGGACGAAGGATGGGCGACTACATTCGAATATCTTGTCGGTGTTAATGATATGGGAAAAGCATATGAGAACCACCTGTTTGAACGGTTTCGCGTAGATCGTTGGGCGGATAGTAAATCCCCATTGATGGATATACCCATTACAACTCCGGGAGATGCTCTAACGGGCGCGGGACTCGGAATCAATGAGTATGGTAAAGCAGCGCTCGGATATTTGGCCATGAAGGATCTGCTTGGAAATGCCGCTTTCAAGAAGTGCCTGCAGGCTTATATCTCCCGGTGGCATGGCAAACACCCGAATCCGTGGGATTTCTTCTATACGTTTAACGATGTGTCGGGCCGCAATCTGAATTGGTTTTGGCGGAACTGGTATTTCAGCAACAACTATATCGATCTGGCCATTGCAAAAGTATCAAAAAGAAGACACAAGTATTCGGTATCGGTGAACAATATCGGTGGGATGGATGCGCCGGCCGATCTTGTGCTTCACTTTACCGACGGCAGCATTCAGACGATTCACGAAACGCCGGCTATATGGAAAGACAATGAGAAGCATACCACCCTTACGGTTAAAACGAAGAAAAAAATCCAATCCATCGATCTTGATGGCGGCATTTGGGTGGACGCCAATCCCTCGAACAACCACTGGAAAGCGCAGTGAAACGAAATCAATCCTCCGGGAGAATCGTACTCCCGGAGGGTTATTCAATATTCGTTTGCATCACTATTCTTTTTTTTAATTTTGTGCGGAGCTCTTCTAATAATACCCTTTCGCTTGTCTCTCAAATTGGCAGGAATATGGAGCAGGGGACTGAATCCCTGGATAATGTTAAACGTACGAACGGCATCCCGGATGAGATAGGTCACTTGCATTTGTGGCTTCCTGGCAGGTTCATCAATGCGACGCAGATTAAACCATGCGATTAAGCGTATAACAAAGCTGATAAAAAATAACATCGGAATTCCACGGGGGAGCCAAAAAGCAACATCCGGAATTTTATTGAACAGGTTATCGACCAAGAGGCCGCCGCTCAATGTTCCAATTGCTCCGAATAAGCCGGCGACAGCAGCCTGCATGGCAAAAAAAGATGTTTTTCCGGCACCCGGAGCCAGAACCATCATGAAATTACCATTAGCTAACAGATATCCGGCCCATGCAAAACCGCCAAATGCTGAAAGAAAACCAATTAAATAGAACCCGGGCCCTGAACCGGAAGCAAAAAGCCACCAAAAAGGCAGGGTTACGATTAAAATACCCGTGGCACGCATAACGGCTTTATTGCCGAATCGATCACATAGAGGCCCCCAGTATTTTTGTCCGAATAAATTAGCGAAAGTGGTAATACCGGCGAAAATGGTGACGGTTCCAAAATCGATATTAAGATCACGAATCATATAAACGGTAAAAAACGGAGAAGCAATTTGAACCCCCAAACCCCAAATAAGACTGAAATTCAAATATTTGCGATAATTCTGATCACGGAATGGCATTGACATCTGTTTAACAAAATGCATGCCGGACGGTTCCTCAGGAAAAGGTTCCGGTTGCCGGGTCAGGAAGAAGGCGCTGAGCAGTCTGGAAATCATGGCAATGACTATGACGACGCCAAAACTCCAGATAGCATTATGCCCGATTCGTTCAATGAATTGTCCGGCAAGAACGGCTGAAATGGCACCCAAGGCATTGCAAATGAAATTACGTTTGCCAAAAAAACGGCCGCGCAATGTGCCGGGGATCAGGTCGCTAATCCAGCTGGTCCAGGAGACCAGTGAAAAAGCTGTAACGGTTTGCTGAATAATGAGAATGCCGATGATCCCGGTTACTACTTTTTCCGATGGTAATAAAGCAACGATAGTTAAGACGGCGGACCATAACAAATCATCAATAATGACCCCGGCAACGGTAACTGTTTTACGCCAGCCGTTTTGCCATTTGACTAATGCAGCTCCAACCGGCTGCAGGAGGCCACCTAGTAGGGGAAGCATGGCAACAAGTCCGATTTCAGAAGCCGATGCTCCCAATGCCAGCAAGAAACCGATCAGCAGAGTACCGGTGGTGAGTGTGGTGTACTGAACAGCGAAGATGCCGTCTAATGTGCTATAGCGCATAGCAGAACGGACGATGACACCGTCCATCGCCCGTTCTTTAGGTACTTTTTTTCTGAATTTTATCATTACGTCACAATGACGCCGTCAAATTATATTTTGAGTTACGGATTTTAAGAGCATTTTCTCTCAGCTCTCAGCTCTCAGCTCTCAGCTCTCAGCTCTCAGCTCTCAGATCTACTTTGTTTCGTATTTTTCCTTGATACTTTCAACAGGCAGTCCGGCATGTTCCAGTATGCGCAATGCGTTACCTCCCAATATCTTCTCTTTATCTTCTTCAGAGATATCGGCATAAACGACCCACCCAAATTGCTGTATGGAATCACGCATCGGGGCGTCGGTTGTAAATAATACTTTATCGGCCAGGCCTTCTTCAACAAAGTATTCTATGACACCATGGAGAACGCTGGTAAACGTTAAATCGAGATAAATGTTCGGACGTTCTTTGGCCAGTTGGATACGGCTGTGCGCCACTTCCCAGGTCCAGGCCGAATGGGCCAGTAAATAATTCATATTGGGATATCTTTCGGCGATATCGGCAATTTCGTTCAGATAATTATCACCAATTGCCGTTTGATGCAACTTTACAAATCCCCCAATTTCATTGCCTTTTTCATACCAGAGATCGTAACGAGGGTCATTATAAGGAATGGCAACTCTCGGGTTGTATGGTTTCAATCCGCGGAATCCGTACACATCATGACATAAATGAATATCACGGGCATAATCGTCGGTTTTATTGGGATCGATGGTCGCATAGCCGATAATATCTTCCGGGAACCGGGTTTCCAGGTCGTGAATTAATTCATTTCCTTTCCGGTAGTCAATCCAGATGCCTATCCAGGAAGAACAGCAGAAGCGATCGACTCCCATGCGGTGATTCCTGCGCACCATATGTTCGCAGTCGCCATGTGGAATAGGAATATAACCGCTGCCCATCATACCGTCGTGGAGTACGTGTGTGTGCGTATCAATGACGGGAATATGATCGACGGGCTTGCCCTGCATCGCTTTATTCAGAATTGGCCCGCGATCGATTTTCGGATACTCCGGCAACGGTTTCTTGATTTTTAAAAGCCGCATGAGGTTGCCCGAAGCCAAAAGTTCTTTATCCTTTTCAGACAATTCACAATAGTCAACCAAAGATTTTGCCGCACCCGGACTCTTGAATGGCCATTCCGTTCCTAAAATCAAACGATCACTGCCGATTTTCTCTGCCATGAATTCGGGACCGTAGTGAATCTGGTAATTGGAAAATTCAATGTAGGTATTTTTATGGCGCTGCATGAGAGGCACAATTTCACGGGGACTTTCCCAGCGTGCTGATTGCATTATAATTGGTAAATCGGGATGATTCGTACAAATTTCGTCGATTTCGTCGAATGTAGCCTGCTGGTATTCACCGAAAACACCGGTATCGATGAGTAAAGGTATTTTATGTTTTTCAAGTGCCGTGAACAACTCTCCGCACACTTTCTCATTGAACGGGTAATGATGACGTCTTGGAAACATCTTGGCAGCCGGGACATTTTGTTTAATCATCTCCTGCACAACTTCTTCGCCCGGTGGCATTTCACCGCAATGATGGGGTATTAAAATCCAGCAGGGGATCAAACGCTCATCATCTTTAATTTCTTCCATCAAAACCTGGTTACCGTATGTCGGATCATATTCACGGGCAGTCCAGTGCCAGACGAGTGATGCGTTGATACCGGTGTGACGCATATCTTTAAGCAGTGTTTCCTTTTTCCATGGAATTCGTCCGTCTACGGGGCCGTTCATTCCGATTGATGCATAAGAATCAAAATATTGCATAATGAAAAAATCTGTTCTTTTCGAATTGTTTGTTGTTATTTAAAGCTTTTGTAGGGGCTCTATTTTTCTATAATTAGCTGATATTTTAAGAGATTTTGAATTCTGGAACAGCCCCGTCGTCGGTAATAGTACATTTTTCTTCACCAGTACCACTATGGATCACGACCTCATACTTATTACGGCCTTTTTTTGTTATCTCAGCCTTCAGGTTGTTTTCATTTTTAGGTTCTGGTAATAGAACGGTAACCAGGAATGGAGCCATGCTCTTTTCCGAAGTTCGTACTTCTGCAAAAGGATGCTTTTCTGCTACTTCTTTTGGAATTGGAAGTCTTCCGTTCTTGTAATCTATACCGACACTTCCGCGCGAAATACCCTGTAACCAGGCATGCGGACGTATCGATTTAAATCCGTTTCCATTAACTTCGATTTTGCCTTTTCCATCGTAGCTTCTGCAGAAAAAGCGGGCCTGGATATCGGAAGGATGTTCTTTTTTTATCACTTTATCCAAAACGATGGCCGTACGGGAACCCGGGAACATGATGATTGTCCGGGTTATGGATTTAACATCCGGCAACACCATTTGGTAAGCCGGAGTGGCATCGCTCACCCAGTACATATAGTTCTTTTCGTGCTTCCATTCGGTAATTTTAGCATGAGCTTTGGATGAATTCGTGCCTTCCCGTCCGTCGATATACTGATGGCCTTTTCCATCGATGAGAATAGCGCTATGGCCAACCGTTGTTCGCATGATCCAGGAAGGATCCTTGAAATTATAAGGTGAGTGCAAAGGATCGGCCACCAGCATTTCTCCATAGCATTTCAGAATGATGCTGTTACGATCCGCATGCTCATGATTTGCCGGTCCGCCGCTTCTCATGGCTAATACCATATCGTCTACTTCATATCCTGTTCTTCCCACAATCCAATCGAGATCGCATTTCCAGAGATAAGGTTTTTGTGGCGGCGGGACGGCTTTAACTTTATTATCAAACCAGACCACAGAAAGTTCTTCCTGTTGCCGTGCAAGCGTTTCACCCATCCATTGCGCTTGTTGATCACCGAACCGTCTGGCCACCCAAAATGGGACATCGGAAGAAGCATTGCTAACATTGTCTCCAAAATTAGCAATAGCACTCATGGATTCATAGGTCGGCATGGACATCTCACGAAGATATTTGGCGTAACCTTCCCAGTTAACCATATCTGTAAAATCCTGGCCAAGTTTCCTTTTTAACACTGAAGTAGATTCTGCAACATGGATTGAAGTGTAGTCGGAATAGGATACACCTTCAGGGTAAGAGCCATCCGGCATATACAAGTGTTTCAAAGTTTTAAATGTGTAAATACCCTGTTCAATCCAGCGTTCCGTATCTTTGCTTTTGCCAAATTCATTTTCGTAAGCCAATGCCCCAAGTATTAATCCGGTTGTGGGGACCGCTTTCAAATTGGTAGAGTTCAGTATCCAGGGCCAGTGTGATAAATCTTCTGTGCGATCACCCGGACGGACTTTCAAATAGGTACTTCTGCGGATCAAAAGACCAGCCCACAACTCTTTTGGGATATCGCATTCCATAGACAGAGCGGAAACATGGCTCAACTCCGCGTTCTCCCATGATCTTGATCCATTCCCGTTTTTTAGATGGCGAAATGACATCTTCAAGCCATTCCAGCCCAACAGAAAGGGTAAGAGTTGCCAGAGGAGCTCTCTGAAGGCCAATGATATATTTATGAGCTTCCATGAAATAATCCCATTGTTGGAATTTCATGAGTGATTCAATACCTGCAATGGCCAGGTTTTTTGCTTCTTCATTACCTGTCATGGCGAAGTAAAAACTCATATCTGCAATGATGTTGCAGACGTTCATGATGTCATTTAACTGATCATTATATCGGACTTCCTTTTCCAGGAAATGATATTTGGATTTGTAATCGTATCCGGAAAGTTTTTTCCTGAGTGGTTCAAAAACCGGTTCGGATTTAAAATTCTTGCGAAGGTTAGGTAATTGGTCTTTATCGAATAGAAGCCACTCTTTTTGATCAAAGAAACTACCAATCAACCCCGGTTTAACGGGTAGAAACAATCCCGCAAGGGTGATTCCCCCCATTTGGATAAAATCTCTTCTCGAAAGCATAATAAGAAGGGTTAGAAATTAAATAATTGACACTGTTTTGACTGATCTACAATTGCTTAGGTTGAATATAGTACCTCGCTTTCACTTTTTCATATAAACTTTTGCAAGACTGGTAAATTAATTCGTTTAGCATCGAATATTAATTAAACCACAAGGGACACAGGGTAGGCACAGAGGGAAAACAGGGATGTGTAACAAGCCAAAGTCCTGTCATGAAAATCGGGTAAAGAAATGTCATGGTGTGCGGAACCGAACCATGACAGGCATAGCGATAGGTTTTATTTGAGATTAAAAACAATTCTGCAGATTTTTCAGCTTTCAGCTTTCAGCTTTCAGCTTTCAGCTTTTAGTCTCAGCTCTCAGCTCTACCATACTCCGTATAAATCCGTCCAGTCTGCGTAATCAGTGTTCCATTCTTTACTTTCGCAAAATTTATCTTTAAATAAACGAATAACATCAGTCGTCTCAATTAAAAAAAATATTAGCAATGGGGGATTCCATTTTTCGCCAATTCCGAACCGTATTCGTCTCATTCATTCTGAATGTATTATTGTTGTCAGTTGCTGGTTCGGTACATGCTCAAAACAATTCCACCGATTGGCTGCAATCGTTCATTAAGCATTTGAATCCGGAAAGCCGTCCTGCTCAATTATTGAACAAAGCCGGGAATAAGATATCTGATCAGAAAAAAATCAAAATTCTTGCCGGTTATTTCAGAAACAAGTCCTATCCCGAACCATTATGGTTTCTTCCCGCCGGAAAATGGAGTCAATCTGATTTGGCAAAAGCCGACAGTGCTGCCCAACACATGATTTTCAGCACTTATGGGACTGAGAAATTTGGGAAAAATCTGCCCTGGTTCAGTTCAACAAAGAAAGTAAAGACATTGGCCCGTTTTCCACAATTTCGGTATTTAGTTCCCGCGTACCGGCAAACACACAACGAAAAGTATGCGAAGGCGATAGTTCGGGATATGATGGATTTTGTACACCATGTACCCATCAGTAAGGCTGCCGGTTTTACTGTTCAGGATGATTATGTGACGAATCCATGGAATTGGGTGTTGCTGCAATGGAGAATGGGACGCTGGATCGATGCTCTTCATGTGCTGAGAAGATCGCCTTCATTGAGTAATGCCGATTACCTGCAGGTTCTGCTTCACATTTGGAATGAAATTGACTGGCTGGTGCCCCGAATGCAGCTGGGACTTCACAACGGTACCCTTGGTAATATTCGTGCCATTTTGTATTCCGGGCTTAACTTCCCTGAAGCCAGACATGGTTTATATTGGAAAAACCTGGCAAAAAATGATTTTCGATTCTTTGTGAATACATATTTTTATCCGGGCGAAGTTTCGGTAGAACTGACCCTGGGATATTCGGCAGCTGTCCTGAAACAATGTTTGGGTATTTACGAAGGGTTGCCAATGAAAGAAAGGGATAAGGATCTTGGTGATGCTTTGCTGAAGGTAGTATATGGACATGTAGGATTGATGAAACCCGACCGGAGCCTGCCTCGTTATGGTGATCACGGTGAATATGATATACGGGACGATTTGCTGAGAAGAGCCGGAAAATTGTTCGATAAAAAAGACTTGTTATCAATCGCCAATTCAGATATTCCAAAGGATCCGCCGGATTTCTTATCATATCCAAAGAAATCGAATCCATATTACCTGAGCGGCTATTATGCTATGCGGGACAACTGGAACCGTGATGGTCAATACCTTAGCATGGATGCCGGTCCGTTTGGTACTAATCATCAGCATGGAGACAAACTGAGTATTACTTTATCGGCAGATGGCGCTGATTTTATTGTCGATCCGGGAACAGCCATCTATCATTCTACCGAACCTGGCCCGCGATACAACCTCAGATTCGGATTTCTTCATAACAACTTTACCGTTGATGGAATGGATGAGAATGCGGGCTGGAATCAGCATTATGAATTTGATGTACTTTCCAACCGTTGGGTGACCAACCCGGAGTATGATTTCCTGGAGGGACAGTATCATTTTGAGAGTTCCGGGGTAAAAGTGGTTGCCCGCCGGACTATCTTTTATAAAAAAGGTGAATACTGGCTGATATTCGATGCTATAAAAGGAAAAGGTTTCCATAAAGTTGAAAGCAATTTTCAATTCTGGAAAGATGATACTGTTTTGATTAAAAAGGATGGAATTTTGGCAAAAGCTTCAAATGGAGCCGATTTACATATTGCTTCAACTCCAGGTGACCTTCGGCCCAAAGTTATTATCGGCGACACAACATTTCCAGGCACTACTTTCCCGATGCCAAATAATAATATAGACTGGAAAAATGGCGGTCGCGGATGGGTTGGAACGTTTGGAAATCACTCAAAATACGATCCGAATCATTGTTACCCGGCACCTGCGCTATTGTTTTCAGGAAAGGTTGATCTTCCATATTATGCTGTTAGAGTTTTCTCGCCCTCAAAGAATAAACATCCGGAACCGATGTCCGTCAAATGGCTTGAAAAGGCGAAATCTCATTTCATGGTGGAAATACATCATAGAAAATAAAACAAACAGGAGATATTCGGGATTATTTTGAATGGAACCCATCGGAATATGCCCAAACCCTATCAAAAAACGGTTTATGAGAAAGGGAACTGGATTCGCACGAAAGACGGCAATATCAGTGAAGTTATTTTTATGAATACTTCAACAGTTCATTTTAACCAAAAGCAGTCTGCCTGTTCCATCTCGTTCGATCAACCGGCAGAGGGTTATCTCAAGAGGACAGAAAATGGCTGGGAAATCTATGTTGACTCATACATACAAAAACCGGTAAAGCTTTTAAAGCTGAATATAAACCGGGATGGAAATACCGTATTAACTTATAATGCGGGCAAAGAAGGAGTGAAGATGTTAGATGGAAATGGCGTTATTCAATCTGATTTGCAGCCCGGTCAGATTTATTATTTCAAGAAATGAATTCCGTTACGCCTGTCATGGTGAGCGGAGTCGAACCATAACGGGCGTGTCATTTGAAGTTTTTAATTAAACCACAGAGGACGCGGAGAAGAGACAGCCGGTAAAATTAAACTTCGTGTTCTTTGGTGCTCTTTGTGTTTATTTTTTGTGTAAGAATCACGGATTAGGCGGATTAAAGGATTATACGGATAAGTAAACGACTCAATTTAGGTCAGACTGTTACTTCCCGGAATACCATACGCCTCTTCTCCAGTTATATTTACGAAGACGTACGAGCAAGTCCTGTGATAGATCGGGTAGATCCGATGATTGTGCATTGGCTTCCGCCTGCCATTCGTTTCGAATACCGGTAATAACCGTACTGACGGCAGGATGAGAAAGTGAAAATTTAAGTGCAAGCTGCGGCATCGTCAGGTCGGTATCTTTAATTTCTTCTTTTATTTTTCCCACACGACGAACGGTTCTTTCCATACGATCACCGGCAAAATAATTATTCCGGAAATCTCCTTCTCTAAAAGTATATCCTTCATGGAATTTCCCGGTTAATGAGCCTTCATCAAAGGCAACACGAACGATAATGCCGACGTTATGTTCCTGGGCCACAGGTAATAACTCTGCGGCCGGTTCCTGGTCAAATATATTATAGATGACCTGAACGACATCCAGGTATCCTTTTTTCATCAGTTCTACGACACTGTTTTGGTCCTGTTCCGGTGTGGAAATCCCTATATAACGTATTTTACCTTCATCCTGTAGCTTCTTGAGGGTATCCAGTGGCCGGGGATTGGCATTCCATGCACGGGTCCAGGTATGTAATTGCAGAATATCGATACAATCGGTATTCAGATTGCGCAGGCGTTCCTCTACATTTTCTCTAATATATTTTTCTGAATAACGATCATCTATCGTACAATAGGGCGATGGAGGCCAAATTCCTGCTGCCGGAGGAGTCTTAGTTGCGACAAATACTTTTTCTTTGCGTTCCCTGAGAACCCGGGCTATGACTTTTTCACTCCTTCCATTACCATAACCTGCCGCCGTGTCGATAAAGTTGATCCCGGAATCCAGTGCTTTATGAAGCGCTTTGATGGAGTCGTTGTCGTTTTGATCACCCCAGCCTCCCCCGATGGCCCAGGCCCCGAATCCAATTGCAGAAACCTTCATGCCGGTCCGGCCTAATGTCCGATATTTCATAATCTTATCAAGTTTATAGGTAAAAAGAATGTGTCATTGAAGATAGGAAAATAGGAGATTACTTTCAGGAGTCAGGAGTCAGGAGTCAGGAGTCAGGAGTCAGGAGTCAGGAGTCAGGAGTCAGGAGTCAGGAGTCAGGAGAATCGGTTTATTTAAATGAGTGACTGAAATCTCATATCTCATATCTCATATCTAAAGTCTAAAGTCTCATACATAATGTCTGTTTTTTAAATCTCATTCTCGTTATTATACCCCAGGAACAAGAGCTCGGAATGTTATTCAAATGAGGGGTAATATCTTAGCTACTCTTAACAATTTTTAGGACTGTAAGAACATCAAAAGGAGGGAACGTACTATGAAGCATCTCAGCCAAAAGACTGTGCGGCTCATGCTTATCGTTTTTTTTAGCATAGGTACAATGCGTGCTTATGCTCAAAAAAAACCACTGGATCATACGGATTATGCCAAATGGAACCGGATCACAGAAAAACTTATTTCAAATAATGGCCAATGGTTATTGTATTCCTACTCGCCTGAGGAACATGATGGAATGCTGAAAGTAAAATCGTTGACAAATAATCTTAACTACCAAATAACCAGGGGTGATTCTGCACGATTCAGCGCCAATTCAAAATTCGTAATTTCAATAATCAAAGCCCAGGTCGATTCTGTAAAAAAAGCAAAACGGGCAAAGAAGAAAGGTCCCGATTTACCGAAAGATTCACTGGCTATTATCAATTTATCGAATGGTGCCGTCGTCAGGATTGCTAATGTCAGATCCTATAAAATGCCCGAAGAAAACGGAGAATGGCTGGCCTATCAATTAAGTGGCAAAACTTCAGAAAATGATACTTCGAAAGTTGAGAAAAAGGGAAAAAAGAAGAAGATAGATGAAGGTACGGAATTGGTCCTCAGAAGACTGTCTGACGGCAAAGAACGTACATTTCCATTTGTGAATAATTATCTCTTTACTAAAAATGGTGCTTACCTGGCTTTTAGCCGTGCTTCAAAAGATACTCTGCAAAACGGCGTCTATATTGTTGATTTGAAATCAGGGCAGGAATTACCGGTTTTGAAAGGACCGGGCAAATATTCCAAACTGGTTTTTGACGACACCGGCAGGCAATTGGCTTTTCTATCCGATATGAAGGATCATACAGCAAAACAACCGGTCTATGCCCTGTATTATCGGAATCTGTCGAAAGGCGATACTAAAATGCTCGCCACAGAAAAATCAAACGGTATTCCGGAAGGATGGTGGGTTAGTAAATACGGTAATGTTTCTTTCTCAAAAAACGGGAAAAGAGTTTATTTCGGTACAAAGCCTAAACCTGCACCAGAGCCTGAGAAAAAAACTCCGGATGATGAAAAAGTAGTTTTGGATTTATGGAGCTGGACCGACCCGCTCATTCAGCCTCAACAAAAAGTGGAATTGAAGGAGGAAGAACGCCGGACGTACCTTGCAGTCGTGGAGATCAAAAAAGATAAAATCGTTCAATTGGCTGATGAATCATTGCCAACGGTCCGTGTGGGTAAAGAAGGTGATGCCGATATTGCCGTCGGCTTATCCAATATGCCGTATCGCCAGCAAATTTCATGGGATTATCCGTCTTATTACGATATTTACCTGGTGAATGTGAAGACCGGTAAACGTGATATGGTTCTTAAAAAATTACAATCCGGAGCGGGATTATCCCCGGATGCAAAGTATATCGACTGGTGGAATCGCGATAAACTGGCCTGGTTTGCAATGGATGTCAAAAACCGGAAAGTCATAAACCTGACGAAGAATATTCCATACCCGGTTTATAATGAATTGCACGACTGGCCATACAAACCCAATCCTTATGGTGGTGCGGGTTGGACAAAAGATGACAAAGCATTTCTCGTTTATGATCGATTTGATATTTGGGAAACGGATCCTTCAGGCAAAAAAGCACCCCGCAATATAACGGAAGGTATAGGACGCAAGGATTCGCTTCGTTTCCGGTATATTCGTCTCGATCGGGATGAGAAGTTTATCGATCCGTCTAAATCGATGTTGCTTTCCGCATTCAATATTTATTCTAAAAAAGATGGCTTTTACAGGGATCAGGTTGATGGTTCTCAGAAACCTGAAAAACTGGTATTAAATGACGAAACCTTTTCACGTCCGGTTAAAGCAAAAGATTCGAATGAATTGCTTTTTACCCGCGAAACATTTCAAAAATTCCCGAATTTATGGGTCTCCGGGATGGATTTTAGCCAAATGAAACGTATGTCGGATGTCAATCCACAGCAGTCTGATTACCTGTGGGGTTCGGCACATTTGGTTAACTTCACTTCCATGGACGGCAAACCGTTGCAGGGGATATTGTATGAACCGGATAATTTTGATCCACACAAAAAATACCCGATGATCGTCTATTTCTATGAAAGGAATTCCGATTACCTGCACCGTTACTGGACACCTGCACCAGGTCGTTCCATTATCAATTTCTCGTTTTATGCCAGCCGTGGTTATCTCATTTTTGTCCCGGATATTCCGTATAAAGTGGGTTATCCCGGTCAGAGCGCCCTCGATGCCATTATGCCCGGTACACTTCACATCATCGACAAAGGATTCGTAGATACCAAAAATATCGGTGTTCAGGGTCACAGTTGGGGTGGTTACCAGGTTGCCTATCTTGTAACGCAGACTAATATGTTTAAGGCAGCAGAATCCGGCGCTCCTGTTTCGGATATGATCAGTGCGTATGGAGGCATTCGCTGGGGATCCGGCATGAGTCGTGAATTTCAATATGAGAAGACGCAAAGCCGTATCGGTGGCACATTATGGCAGTATCCATTGCGATATATAAACAATTCCCCGGTCTATTTTGCCGATAAAATCGAGACTCCATTGTTGATTTTATGCAACGACCATGATACAGCAGTGCCGTGGTACCAGGGAATTGAATTTTTCCTGGCATTGCGCACGTTTGCATAAACCGGCGTGGCTACTTAGATTATAACGGCGAACCACATTGGCCGACTAAGTATCAAAACCGTATGGACTTCACTATCCGGATGCAGCAATATTTCGATCATTACCTGAAAGGGGCTCCGGCTCCGGAATGGATGGTTAAGGGAATTCCGGCCATTGAAAAAGGGAAGACACTCGGTTTAAAATTGATGAAGGACAATAAATAATTATAAAAAGGCCGTTTCGACGGCCTTTTTTGTTGTATCAAAATCAGTTCTTTAAGGGTGGCCACACAGCCAGCGCTATTTCCCTTTTCTGAGCGGTATCGACGGCCGTGTAGAAATGGAAATACCGATCCTTAGTAAGGAAGATGAAGGGTTTGCCGGCATGTAATCCGTCAAACGAACCGGGAGCGCCTACCGTCAGGACCGGATTTCCTTTATATGGTTTCCAGCCAAGCGGGAAATGAGCGGCATCGGTCATGGCCAGTCCATCGCTGGTATGAACACGGTCCCAGCTGTACCAGGCCATATACCAGGTATTGCCAATTCGATATACACTCGGGTCACCGGCACGTCCGGATGAATCCCAGTGTCCTTTGATACCGCTGCCTGATAAGATGGGCGAATTTTTGTCATCAACGGTCCAGTGCAATAAATCTTTGGAAGTAGCATAGCCGGTTCGTTCTTCATGCTTTCCGTCAACAACACCGGAGGCATTGAAAAACAGGTAATAGGTCCCGTTATTCTTGACAATATTGGGGTGCCAGATAGCATCCGATCGCCAGCCTTTGCCCGAAGGAGAAATAATCGGATTGTCTTTATAGCGAGTCCAGTTTTTAAGATCGTGACTCATTGCCAAATTTAACGTCTTGTGCCCCTTTTCATAGCCTGATTGCGTGAGTCCGAAATAAAATAAATAATACGTTCCGTTTTCATACCACATAAAAGGTCCTGATGTACCGGTTGCATCGACACTGCCGGGTTTGCCGCTTGGACCGAACAGCGGGTTACCGGGATCTTTGGTCCAGTGAATCAAATCGTTGCTCCATGCCAGTCCGACATGTGGATCAGCCACGGCGGCATATCCCGTTTTACCAGGGTGAGCCAGACGGTAACCGGTATAAACCATGCCATACTTTTGACGAAGGCTGTCGTACCAGACGACCGGTGATTCCACCATACCGCCATCCCAGTCCGTCGCGGTTCCAATATTCAATACGATTCCGACTTTCGACAGTTTAGCGCCTGGTGGAACTTTGTTGTTTGACGATGATGACTGACAACCGGTTAAAAATAAAATGGCCATTAAAATCCCCGGCAGGATCATGGAAATCCTGAATAATTTATAGTAATTCATTTTAAATCAATAGATTAGGTGACACGATGTTTAGAAACTTATTTATTTAAATCTTAAAAAGAAATCTGAGAACAAAATTCATGCATGAATCCCGACAAAACTTCGAGATCATCCATACTTGAAATATCTTTATCAAGCATAGGTATTTTATAAATGGTTTTATCATGAAAGAGCGTGTTAATCTCCTTCATATACAATGTTTCCTGATCTTTCCTTTTTTGTAGAAATTCATCATTGGCATGTTCCGGTAAAATTTTATTGATCACAAGTGTTCCAACCGGAATTTGGTATTTTTCCAAAAGTGTAACAGCCTTTTGCGTTTCGAGGATAGGAAGTTTCTCTGCAAGTAACACGTAATAGAAGGAAGTGATTTTAGGATCGAGCAGTATTTTCCGCACCTCCGAAAATCGCTCTTTTCTCTTGTTGAGAATGCCGGAAATCGGATCTTCATGTGGTTTTCCATCGGAAAGCAGGGCGGAATAATTGGCATTGATTTCTTCGCGCCGATGCAGCATGCCTTCCACCCAAACGCCCATAAGTTCCGGCAAAGACATCAATCGGATGGTGTGTCCTGTCGGGGCCGTATCAAAAATAATCGTATCATAATGGGATCGTTCTTCCAGAATTATCGAGACGATGCGGTCGAAAAGAGCTGCTTCATCGGCTCCGGGAGTAACGCGAGCCAAATCAATTTGCCGGTATACCTCGTCAACAAGACGTGGTTTGATTAATCCTTTGAGATTGCCTTTAACCGTTTCAATATATTTCTTCGATTCCTCTTCGGGATCAATTTCATAGCCCCATAAACCGGTTTCTATTTTCTTGATGGAACCGCCTATTTTTTTCTGAAAGATATCACCGACGTTATGTGCCGGATCTGTCGAAATGAGCAGCGTCTTTTTGCCAGCTCGGGATAAAGACAATGCAAAAGATGAAGATATTGACGTCTTTCCGACGCCGCCTTTTCCACCAAAAAAGAATATTTTACTATGATTAGGGTTCTTATCCATCGATCAGCAGCATCTGATATGATCCAGTGGGGATTTTTCCATACCCATGCGCAGATGCCATTCATGAAACTCATCAAGAATGTATGGATAGAGCTCCAGCGTGTAAAATGAAACAGGATTGGGAATGCCAAGGAGTTCGGAAAAACACATTAGCAGGAAGAGATCGTTTTCGTCTCTGAGCTCTCTTTTAATCTCTGATTTATGCGGTTGGCTGATGATTTCATCATATTTTTCCAACACTTTTCGAAGTTTCCCTTTGGCTTTCTTCATCATTTAAAAATTAAGTCTGAAATTAATTAAAAATCGAACGCGAACGGCACAGACAACACGGTATAAGACATGATAAATTATAAATTTAAGCTGTTTCTGTTTCTGCTGTAGTCTTACGAAATGCTGAAACAGCTGTGAGAAGTATCCAAAATGCAAAAACGAGGATGATGCTGCCTAATATAAACAACAACCATTGCGGACTATGGGTTTCCATTCCTGACCATTCGAAAACAACCTGCTGGATCATAGCCCAGAAAGTGACGAAAAGCAGGAATATCATTGGTATCAGCGTGTAAATATAATTTCGGCCCTGACGTTTCAGCCAGATGGAGATAAGCAAAAGGCTGATACCGGCTAAAAGCTGATTTCCGGTGCCAAATAGAGGCCATAATAGAAAACCTCCCGAACCAAATCCCTGCGGGCCTTCTGGTAATAAAACCAGCGCCGCGCTGGCGCCTACGGCTATTCCTGTAGCGACGTGTTTTTTTGTGAGAACATGGATATTGTATTCCATGCCGAGTTCAGAAATGATATACCGCATCAGGCGAACGGAAGTATCGAGTGTGGTGGCGGCAAAGCTGATGACAATAATAGAAACGATGGTTTTTGCCACGTTAACAGGAATGAGAAGTCCCTCAGCCAGGTGCGCGGAACCATTGATGAAAGCGCCCAGGCCTTTATGGCTGGCTTCGGCGTAACTACTGTATGTCGCGACAAAATCGGCATGAGAAGTAAAAAATGTGGCCACGGCAATAACCGATATCAGAGCGAGAATGCCTTCACCGACGGCACCGAGATAACCGACCATACGGGCATCTGTTTCTTTATCCAGCTGTTTGGAAGTTGTTCCCGACGAAACTAAGCCGTGAAATCCAGAAATAGCACCGCAGGCAATGGTTATGAACAATAAAGGGAACCATGAAATATCGGTTGTGGAATTTGTCATAGGGGCCGTGATCGGCGGATTGGTAATAAACAAGCCGAGATACAAGATGCCCAGGCCTATAATCAATTGATGTGAATTTATATAATCGCGGGGCTGCAAGAGTTTCCACACAGGCATCGTAGAGGCGATATACACATAAATCATCAGGACGATAATCCATATGAAAAAAGCCATCTGTGTACCATTAAATCCGCCCAGAACCATGTGTTCTTTTCCACCGAAATAGCGAATTAAATCGAACTGAAGAGCCGGTACATAACTGGCGATTATCGCTGTTAAATACATCACAATCAAAGCGACAACAGAGGGGATGAGCAGACTTCCTTTTTTCTTATAAACGGATATTCCAATCCATACGGCAAGTGGGATTTGTATGAAGATGGATAATACACTCGCCGGGAAGGAAATAAACAGATTAGAAATGACCCAGGCAAAAACGGCGTTTACCATCAAAACAAGAATCAGGATGATAAAAAGGAATAAAATCTTCGCTCTTTTACCGATGAGTTTATTCGCCAGGGTCCCGATGGATTGTCCTTTATTGCGGACGGAGATAACCAGTGTTCCAAAATCATGTACTCCGGCGGCCAAAACGGTTCCAAATGTAATCCATAAGAAAGCGGGCAACCATCCCCAATAGATGGCGATGGCCGGACCAACAATCGGGGCGGCTCCGGCTATCGATGTGAAATGGTGACCCCAAAGAATCCATTTATCAGTCGGCACGAAATCGACACCGTCATTGAACTGATGAGCCGGTGTTACATAATCCGGATCAAGCTGGTAAATTTTTGCGGCTATAAATCTTGAATAAAACCGATATCCCAGTAAAAAGATAATTCCGCCGAATATGGCTAACCAAATACTGCTCATATATAAATCCCCCTAATGAAGTTACAGACACTTACAGCTTTGATATTTAATTAATAAAATTAATTACTTCCTGCAAAATGTGAATATTTTCAAAGTGCACAAAGGCACAAAGGCACAAAGGCACAAAGGCACAAAGGCACAAAGGCACTTTTTACTCTTGTAAATAGTATTTCAAATTAAATCTAACTAAGCCAGTCGATTAGATGCTCCCTTACAAAATCATCATCATTTAGATGAGGATAAGAACGGTAAACACGATTGATCTCATCATTCTGACCATCTGATAAATTCAAATCCGAATCGAGACAGCGAATACTTTGCATGAGTCCCTGGCGCCGCAGCACTTCATGAATGCCGGGAATGCTTCCCCTGAACTGATTTGATGTATCGAAAAAGGCTGAGTTGGAATCCGTGATTTGGGTTGCCAGGGTTAACCATTCGGATGGAACCGGTTTGCCCGATTTTCGCCATTCTTTTACTTCTTCGAGTAATTCAACGGCTTTTTTCGTCCAGACGGCCCAATGTCCGAGCAGGCCACCGACAATTTTCACTTCTTTTTGTTTTCCAGCCGTAATGATTCGATATGTAGTAATCAAATCCACAAGAATGTTATCGTCATTGCCGGTATAAAGAGCGATATCATTTTCCCGGCCGGCATCACAAACAGCCCGAATTACCTCCAACGTATAATAACGATTGAATGGAGCCATTTTTATCGCCAGCACATTTTCGATTTCAGCAAATTTACGCCAGAATGAATAAGGTAAAACTCGTCCGCCTACAGCCGGCTGCAAATAAAAGCCTATAAGGGGTATTATTCCCGAAATCTTTTGGCAATGTTCAATTATTTCCGGGATATCAGCATCTTTATATGACGTTAAACTGAGCAGTCCAGCGTGATAACCATTACTGGCAGCAAAGGTCGCCTCCTGTAATGCCTGATCCGTTTTACCACATATTCCGGCAATTTTTAAAATCTCAAATCCATGTTTTTCACTCTCTTCGTCAATCGTTTTGGAAGCAAATTTTAAAATGGGCTCGAACAGATCAATACCCGGATCCCGAATTTCGAATTGTGTGCTGTGAACGCCAACGGCAATTCCACCCGCTCCGGCACTCATGTAATATCGAAGGAGCGCTTTTTGATATTTGTAATCAATTTCATTGTTACTATCCAGGGCTAAAGGAAGAGCGGGGATGACCAGTCCGTCGCGGACTTTCTGCCGAAGTGATTCGGAAATATCTGTTACTTTTATCATTAGTAGGTACCGTCGCTAACTTCATAATGGGTGGGTATGCCAAGAGAATAGCCCCCTTTTTGTATCCATTTGGCGGTCCATTTTATCATGGTATCCAATGGAACGGTAGGATATCCAAAAAGTCCGATAGACTTTGTCGTATTGGTAAGATAGTTGGCCGGACCGGGTTCTCCCTCAAACTGGACTTTCTTATTTAATAGTTCGCCAAACCGTTCGGCTGCGTATTTGACAGAAATGATTTCAGGTCCGGAGATATTTATTGGATTAGCCGGGGAATCGCACAGTTCCAGGCTAAGAAGGGCTCTGTTATTAGCGTCGCCCTGCCAGATACAATTGAAATATCCTACTGTGAGATCTACCGGTTTATTCTTGTAAACCTTTATCGCGATATCATGAAGCACGCCGTAACGGAGATCGATGGCATAATTCAGGCGAAACAGGCAAATTTTGGTTCCGTATTCCTGGCTGTAATGTTCAAAGACGCGTTCCCGTCCCAGGCAGGATTGTGAATATTCCCCAATCGGGTCAACAGTGTCCTCTTCCTTTTGTCCGCCGTGTTCCAGAGGTACTAATGGATACACGCAGCCGGTAGAAAAAGCCATAATTCGGCTGTTTTTATAGTGTTCGGCTACATATCCGGGTAATAACACATTCATAATCCAGGTGAGGCCTTTGTTGTCGGAAGTTCCGAATTTTCGACCTGCCATGAAGATGACATTTTCAACGAGTGGTAGCTGTTTAACACTTTCGTGGTCGGATAAATCACATTTGATGGTTTCAATTCCATGTGATTCAAGCTGTTCGCGTGATTTGGGGTCGCTGAACCGGGCTACGCCGATGATTTTCTTGCTGATGCCGGCTTCTTTTGCTGCCCGTTTAGCCGTTATGGCCAGAGTGATGCCTACTTTTCCGGCAACCCCTAAAATGATGATATCACCATTAAGAGATTTCATCATCTGAACCGTCTGTGGTGAAGGTTCAGACAATTTCCCGATTAATTCTTTTTCTGTCATGACACATTGATTGTATTTCAGGATATCACTTCAAATATAAGATTGACACGGTGGAAGTGAATAAGCTGAAATAATTTGACTGATCTCTGTTACTTTGAATGTAAAATATGAAAACCCGAAACTTCCTCAAAAAATATAAAAGAGTTAAAATCAATTTATAAATTTGAATGACAATGGATTTGAAAAAATATTCAGAAATTGATTCTTTCTGTCTGTTAAGAAATTAGAACATTCAAAACTTCAATAGCTGAAGGTATGAACTGAATATTTTTCTGTTATTTAGTAATTATTATATGGCAATTTAAAATTCAGGAAATTTGATATGGCAATATCATCATTAAATTGTTATTTACCTTATTCTTTTTAAATATTAAATACTCTGACCTATGAATTATATTCGAAAAGTCCTTCTCTCATTATTATTTTTTGTTTTGCCTATAGTTGGTCTCGCCCAGGTACATGAACTGACGTTCACCGCTGTTAATAAATTATCGTTCGGCCGGTTAAATCAGACGATTACAATAAACAAAAATCAACTGAGTACATTGGGTAAAGTTGATTTGGAGAAAATTCACATTAAAGATGCTGCCGGACGCGAGCTGTTATGCCAGGCGGTCGATATGAATGGAGACTATCATCCTGACGTAGTCATTTTCCAGGCCGATTTTGCTCCGAATCAAACCCGCCATTTTATAGTTTATGTTGGGAAGCCCCATCTATATACACAAAAACAATTTAAAGCCTATGGACGTTTTGTTCAGGAACGATTTGATGATTTCGCCTGGGAAAACGACAGGATTGCTCACAGAACTTATGGAAAAGCTCTTGAAACGTGGAAAGAAGAACCCCTAACCAGCAGTGCCATTGATGTTTGGTGCAAAAAAGGACCACAATTAGTTATAAATAACTGGTATATGATGGGGCACGTCAATATTGACACTGGCGAGGGGGCAGACCTTTATACCTGCGGAAACAGCCGCGGTGATGGAGGCGATGGACTCTGGTCCGGGGATAAACTTTGGACGCCCACAAATTACGTCAAATCTCATTTGCTGGCCAACGGGCCCATTCGCGTAATGTTTGAACTGACTTACAACACTTATGATGTTAACGGTAATAAGGTGAAAGAAATAAGACGTATCAGTCTCGATGCCGGTTCGAATCTCGATCATTATCAAATTACTTATAAACCTGAACATGCCGCGAATTTGGTAGCAGGTATTGGAATTGAAAGGACAAATCATTCCGTAGAAGAAATCAGAAAAGGTATGAAATCGGACTATAGCGTTGAACGTGCACCTAGTATCATGCTTCAAAAGGATATCAACGGAAAACAGGGCTGGCTTACAACACAACAGGCATTAAGTTCAGGAAATTTGAATTGCGCCATTCTAGTGAATCCCCATGAGTTTGAAAAAACGACAGAAGATGCAAAAAATTTACTGGTGCTGACAAAGGTTCCGAAAACCAATGTCATATCCTACTGGGCAGGATTTACATGGAGTAAAAGCGGCCAGTTCAAAAACTATGATGCATGGAAAACATATATCAATCATTATGCACAGGAACTGCAATCACCCATCCAGGTATCGGTATCAGGCAACTAAGAAAGTCTTAAAGACGGATTCTTTTTGATTGGGTAGTATGAAAAGGAAGAAATAGTTAAAAAATAAATATATCGATAAATTAAGTACGGATGTGCCAGGCATGTCCGTACTTAATCATCTGTATTTCTGAATGGCTTCAAACAGTGCTTTTACGTTTTCAAATGGCGCATCATTTTCCATTTCAATATAAAAAATACCTCCGCCGCCCAATTCATGATATCGATCGGCATATTCGTGTATTTTATCATCAATTTCCCGAGGTGTTCCCAGTGGAATCAGTCGCTGGCGATCAGGATGGATATAAATAGCGACTTTATGTTCCTTGCATTTATGGGAGAATGGGATTTCGTCATATAACGGGATTTGCGGCCAGTATCCATCAATTCCAAGGTCCAGTAATTCATCAAAAATCTGGTCCAGTTTCCCGCAGGCATGAAAAAAAACTTTTTTTCCTGCATCTTTAACCGGAGCCACCAGTCTTTGGTACAGTGGCTTGAACAAGTCACGGAATAATTTTGTTGAAACGAACTGTCCTTTCTGGCTTCCCCAGTCATCGCCAAAGACAATTACATCGGTACCTATTTCCAGGTAATAATTTATTACCTCAGACCAATAATCTGTCAGATGTTCCAAAAACGGAACAATATCATTTTCTCGGGTTGCCAAATCCATCAGCATTTCATCCATGGGACGCAAAGCGTGCAGCTTTTCAAAAATGGATACCCATCCTTTAAAAACGAGATAATCTTGTTTATCTCTTTGAACCTCAGCTTTTTCTGTTTCATATGCCGTTGTTCCTGGTTTCGGAACAGGGGGTAAGGGATAATCAAGTCCTTCTTTCCAGCTTTTAAAAGGATATTCTTTAGGATGCCCCTGGATACCAAATATGCGATATTCCCAGAGTGTTCCCCAATCGTCCCGGATTATTTCGTGATATTGACCCTGCTCGTCGTAGGCGTTTTCCGGTGGTTGTGGAATATGATCGAAGACGATGGGATTATCCGGTGGATATTCGTTAAACAAGTCCAGCAACTTCTGTCCATGGACATGTAATCCTGCCGGAGAAGGATGATAGACCAGCGGAATTTTGTCAGGATTGTTGAATTCGAAAGCGTCCAGCATCCTTTGGCGGGAAGTATGCTTCGTTTTTTGACTTTTCTCTATTCGTAAATGCATTTTCGGGCCTCGTCGGCAAAAGCTTCAATTAATTCAGGTTCAGCATCAAAAAAATGGTCGGAAGGCGATAAGATATAGCCTCCGTTTTCTCCGGCAGCATCGAAACAACGCCGGACTTCTTTACGGGTTTCCTCAGGAGTACATCCTGCGAGATAATGTCCCTGATCAAAACCTCCAATCATGCAGACACGACTCCCGATTCGACGTTTGGCTTCAGCCAGGTCAACATCAGCTCCCATACCCGGCGGAGTAAATGTTTCCATGGCATCCGGACCCATATCAGCAATGGATTCCAAAATGGGCATCATGCCTCCACAAGTATGATAGACGATTTTTTGCCCTGCTTCGTGTGCCAAATTTATGAGTTCGCTATCATAAGGAGCCACAAATTTGTGGAAAATTTTAGGAGAAATGACCGTTGTAGAAGCATCGCCTCCGCCATGTTCAATAATATCATATTTAGCGCCTTTCATCGATTTAATATAGATCGCCTTACGATTTTGAAGAATACGCAGCAAATCATGAACCCATTCCGGATCGTCGTAAGTCGACATAATGAGCTTTTCGATGCCGACCAGGCATGCGGCGTCCTGCCAGGTACCGGGCTGACCATAAATATCGAAACTGCAGACCTGTCCGCGAATGATGCCCCGATCACCGAAATCGGCAGCTTCTTCATTTACAGCTTGAACATCGCACAGGGGAGCAGTAGCATACTCGGCAATCAATTCAATATCTTTTTTATCCTTAATGAGATGTTCTGCAATCCACGCCGTATGTTCATTAGACTGAAGTACGGTTGTTAATTCTCCTTTGGGCGTAACAATTCTAAATCGTTGTGTGGCATATTGATCATCAGGGATATCTTCAGAATAAATTCGCCAGTTATCTGAGGAGATTCGGTGAGATTCCAGGTAACCGGGTTCCCCTTGTTCCGGATCTAAATAGTGACCGATCGTAGTATCGGGTTTGTGAGGAGCCACCCAGCGAATGGCGTCCATGTCAAAATGATCAAAAAAATCGGAATAGTTCTTCCCATCCATATACCGGTTCAAAAAATACGGCATCAGGTGATGTGTCGTAACGGGAAGCCTGTCCGGCTTTTGCCGGTTTAAAGCTGCTAATAAACGTTCTCTTGATGTCATTTTAATTAAAATTAATAGTTTTTTTGTGAATTTTATTCAAAAGCTTCGATGAGTTCATCAATTATTTTATCATTCATGGAATGAACCGTTCCCACAAAATGGCTGTTAATGAGAGCTTCGGCCGTACTTTCCAGAACTTCAAGCCGGTCGAACGCATCCAGCACGCTCTGTCCCAATACAATGACGCCGTCATTTTCAATAAGACCAATCGGCTGAGCAGGAGATATCATATCCGCGATTTTTTCTCCTTGCTTATATAAAACCTCAAAAGGAATCTTTACGATATCTTTCAGAAACAGATAACTTTCGGGGATCGTGCGCGAGTCGATATTGATACCCGATACACTGAAAGCCGTGGCATTGACTGGCGTGGCGTTGACGATGGCTTTAATTTCTGGATACTTTTTGTAGATATTATCATGAATATGAACCGCTTTGCTGGGTTCTCTGCCATTTTCAAACCGGCCTTTGCTGATCAGGGACAGGTCTTCAATTTGAATATTTTTTCGATCGATATTGAAAGATGTGATAAGGAATGAATCACTGTTTAATCTCGCTGAAAAGCTTCCTTTGGTGCTGGTCATAAGCCGCTGCCGATATCCTCGCTGAACAAAATTGACGATGTCTCCGCGAAGGGCGCGTTCTTCACAGGATGCATCGCCCGGATTAAACGGTTCCATGTCTATACCGACTGTTTCCGCAAGTTTTAGCTGATTTTTCGTCAGAAATTTGGGCTGGCCAATCATCCTGGATTTTACAATAATTTTAGCCGTGAATTCCAGGGTTTCGAACCGTTCAAAAGCTTCCTGTAAAGTTGCTCCGCCAATGACTACACCATGGTTTTCAAGCATCACTGAGTTATATCCTTCGGCAAAAGTATTGGCGATGCGTTTGCCCAAAGCTTCGCTTCCCGGAAGTTCATATGGGGCAAAGCCGACTTTTCCACATACCTGGTATGCTTTTGGAAATAAGGTAGTATCGGGCACTTCACGGCATATACTAAATGCGACCAGGGCGACCGGGTGAGCATGAATGATAGCGCGAATATCCGGGCGTTGACTGTATATCTGGTTGTGAAATGGAAATTCAGAGGAAGGCTTGTGCTGACCTTCAATGTGACCGTTTTTTCGAACACAGACGATATCATCGGGTTTTAAATTTCCTTTATCAATACGTGCCGGAGTAATCCAAACATCGTCACTTGCGTCTCTGATGGAAAGATTTCCGCCGGAGGTCGTTGTCATTCGATAGCGATAAATTCGTTCCATGGCTTCAACGAGTTCATCACGGGGGTGAATCAAATATCTTTGATATCTTTTCATTACGAATACTTTTTTAATTATGGCAGGTAAATATTGACTTTTGACGACTGATACAATTCATAATGTCTGACTCTGTATCAACATAAGTCATTTTCACGTTCTATAATACAACCATTTTGCCAAATGTTTATCCAGATTGAAGGTGATAATCGGAATTGATTGTCTTATTATCTTAAAAACCTGCTGTGCATTTGTAATTTTATTTTTATTATCCAATAGCACAATTCTATTCATAAACGAATGGACATTGCGTAAAATTTAAAATCAGTCGTGAGAAAAATCTCCAAACCGAATAAAGGCAGTAATTTATGGTTTGAGTGATTTCGTTTGAAGTGTATTTACTTATGTGTCTAAATAAAGGATCCGTCGTTTTAATTTTTAGAGGGGACTGGAGATGATTTCTAATACCATTGAATTCAATAAATTAGCTATTGAACATCCGGATGACTTATTATTCGGGAAATCAAAATATCCTGTTTCCTGTGGAAATGGCCTGACAATTGGAAACGGGCAGGTTATTCCTGAAATTAATTTCACATTGCCTACCATGACGATAGAAAAAAGTACATGGAAGGATGTGATAACTCATTATACCGAAATTGCTGAGGCACTATGCCGGCGGGCCGGGGCTCTTTCAATACCAGGCCTCGTTGTGGAGTTTGAGGAATTACCGCCAATGACAGAACATTCCGAATGGGGAGCGGAAATCACCTCTCTGCTGAAGAACTCATTGAATAATCTGACTGATCAAACGGGCATACCGACGGCACTTCGAGTCACCGTTGTAGATTTACGGGATGGTGAAAGGCCACCGGTTTTGCGTTCAGGAAAATACTGGGAACTGACAAAAAAAGCCTTTATGGAAGCAGCAAAGGCTGGAGCTGATATCTTATCGATTGAATCGGTAGGCGGAAAAGAAGTTCATGATCAGGCCCTCATGTATGGAGATCTTGCCGGGATGGTGACAAGCCTTGGCTCGTTAGCCTGGCGCGACATGGGCTGGCTTTGGACAGAAATATCCGCTATAGCCAAGGAATATGGTATAATTCCCGGTGGAGATACTGCCTGTGGCTTTGCGAATACGGCCATGCAGCTGTCTGGCCAGAAAATGATACCTTCGTTGATGGCCGCTTTAGACCGTGCAGCAAGCGTACCACGGAGTCTGGCCGCATATGAACATGGCGCTGTTGGTCCCTCAAAAGATTGTGCCTATGAGGGTCCGGTTATCAAAGCGATCACCGGTTTTCCGATAAGTATGGAAGGTAAATCTTCCTGCTGTGCCCATTTCAGCCCGCTGGGAAATATAGCCGGGGCTGCTGCTGATTTATGGAGCAATGAGTCGGTTCAGAATATTCGCCTGTTGAGCGGTTCGGCTCCGGAAGCTTTTCTGGAGTTACTTTCATATGATTGCCGTTTATTCAATACAGCCATAAGCAAAGGTGAAGAACTGAAATTGCGCAACTGGATGGTTGAAAGCGATGTACAACATAGTGTGGAAGCGCTGATGCTTGATCCTGAAGTTGTTTATGAGCTGGCCAAAGCAACGATTAGCAAGGAAAATGGATATGAACGGACCGTTGCCGTAACCCAAAGAGCTTTCGATTTAATAAATGAATCTATTAACCAGGGAAAAATAAGTCTGCCGGATACTGAGCATAAATGGTTAAGCAAACTCGGGAAAGTGATTGAAAATTTGCCGGATTATGAGGCTGAAGCCCTGGATATTTTAATGTCTGAATATGGAACATTCGTGAATAAAGATTCATATGATTTATAACATGAAAAAATAATACTAACCGGTTCTGCAGAAGGTCCTTATCTTCTTGAATATGTCGTTGGTCAGGCGCATATTTTAACATAAGATAGGATGCAGAACCTGCCTTTTTTAACATTTAAGGACTGAAGAGAGATTATATGACACCTAGAGATCGATGGCTTGCGCTGTTTAACCGCGAAAAGCCGGATCGTATACCTACAGACTATTGGGCCACCGATGAGGTGACGAATCGTTTGCTCAAGGAACTGAACTGCAAAGATGTAGAAGAACTTTATCAGAAACTGAATATTGACGGCGTCGTAACCATCGAACCGCCTCGATATAATGACCATCATCCCGACGATCCGGAAGCCGATATCTGGGGAGTCAAGGAAAAATTGGTCGATTACGGGCAGGGGACGTATATCGAACACGGAAGTCATCCCTTGGCCGATGTGACCGACGTTGATGAAATTCATGCTTACAAATGGCCCGATCCTGACGATGTGGATTATGAAGCCTTTAGAAAGTTGCTGGATGAAGCACCGCCATATAGAATCGTAAGAACCGGGTGGTTTGAACCTTTTCTGCTTTATAGCGCCATGCGCGGAATGGAACAGGCCATGATGGATTTAATACTGGAACCGGAAATTGCAAAGGCCGGGCTCCAGCATATTTTTGACTATGTTTATACGCTGAATCAAAGAGCTTTTGAAATCGGGAAAGATCGAATTGATATAACATACATAGCGGAAGACCTTGGCAGTCAATCAAGTTTGTTATTTGGATTAAAGCAGATTCGAGAGTTTATTTTGCCCAACCAAAAGAAAATGGCCGATCTCGCCCGCTCCTGTGGCATCCATATTTTTTATCATTCCGATGGTGCTATAAAGCAGGTAATCCCGGATCTGCTTAGTGTAACAGGGATAGAGATTCTTAACCCGATACAGTGGCGTTGTCCGACTATGGAGCGTGATCAGCTGGTCAAAGATTTTGGCGATCAAGTCATCTTTCACGGGGCTGTCGATAATCAGCAAACCCTTTCTTTCGGAACAACGGATGACGTCAGGGATGAGGTTCTGGAAAACATAGAAATTTTTAAAAATGCCCGATGGATTTGTGCACCTTGTCACAATATTCAACCGGTTACACCAACTGAAAATGTGGTCACGATGTACGAAACCATTCACAAATACGGAAAATTTTAATCGACAAAGAAGGGAGACAGTAGTATGGTAGATTTAAAACAATTATATGAATCGATTCTTGAGGGTAATGCCAAAGTGGCCCGGGATACCACCGAACAGGCCCTGGCTGAAAATATTGACCCGCAGGTATTAATGCAGGAGTATATGATTCCGGCAATGAACGAAGTTGGACATCGATATGAGATTAATGAATATTTTGTACCTGAATTACTGATTGCCGCTCGGGCTATGAAAGCTTCATTGGAACTGATTCGTCCTTTACTGACGGAGAAAGGGGCCGAACCGGTTGGCAGCGTGGTCATTGGAACGGTTAAAGGTGACTTGCACGATATCGGGAAAAATATCGTCGGCGCTATGCTGGAAGGAGCCGGTTTTGAGGTTATCGATTTAGGTGTCGATGTTCCACCCGAAAAATTCATTGATGTGATTAAGAACAGAAAAGTGAATTTGATGGCTATGTCGGCATTATTGACAACCACTATGAGTTCTATGAAGACAACCATCGAAGCGTTGAATGCCTCCGGACTTAGGGATCATGTGAAAATTATGATTGGCGGGGCACCTGTAACCCAGAAATATGCCGAAGATATTGGTGCCGATGGGTATAGCAGTAATGCCAATGGCGCCGTTGCATTGGCGCGTAAACTGGTAAATGCCGCCTGAAAACAGGGAATATTTCCATGAAATTAAAATTGCTCAGTTGTGAGGTTCTCTATCGGGAGGCCAGTCTGGCTATAGCCCGGTCTCCGCACCAGGTCGATATCGAATTTCTTCCCAAGGGCCTGCATGACATCGGTAAAGAAGGCATGCTACAACGACTCGAAGAAGCCCTGGAAAAGGTCGATGAGTCGAAATACGATGCTATCCTGTTCGGTTACGGGATGTGTAATTACGGAACAGTTGGATTAAAGGCTCGCACCATACCCATTGTTTTGCCGCGCGCCCATGACTGCATGACGATGTTTTTGGGCAGCAAAGAGCGTTATGTCAACTATTTCAATGAAAATCCGGGAACCTATTTTTTAACGACCGGGTGGATCGAACGCGGTGAAAATCCGGGGGAATTGAGCCAGTTATCTATTCAGCATCAGAATGGTATGGATATGACCTACCAGGAGCTGGTTGAAAAGTACGGCGAAGATAACGCTCAATATCTTTATGACACGCTGGTGGACCAAAGAAAGCATTACAAGCAATTGACCTTCATTGAAATGGGGCTCGAACCGGATAATCATTTTGAAGATTATGCCCGGAATATGGCTGAAGAACATAGCTGGAATTACAAAAAAGTTAAAGGTGACATGTCTTTGATTGAAAAGCTGGTGAATGGGATCTGGGATGATAAAGAATTTATGGTTGTTCAACCCGGATATAGAATAGTTATGAGTTATGACGATCAACTCATTGATGTAGAAAAGGTTGACTGATGTCTGATAGCGTTCATATTAAACTGAGTCCACTGGGAACAGAGTTTGATATCCCTAAAGGAACTTCGCTTCATGATGTATTATTTGCCTATGGAGTTGAGTTCCCATGTGGTGGACGCGGACGCTGTAAAGGATGCCGGGTCAGGGTGGCTAAAGGTGAGCTTCCTATTACCGCAGAGCAGGAAAACAAGTTGTCGAATGAAGAACTGGAAGCCGGCTGGCGGTTATCCTGCCAGTGTCGTGCCGATATGGACCTGGAACTGGAATTGGCCCAATGGAGTGCTGAAATCCTGTCTGACGACGCTTCTTTCGATTTTATTCCGCAGGATGGTTTAGGAATTGCAATTGATGTGGGCACAACGACGATTGTGGCTCAACTGCTTGATTTATCCAATGCCAAAGTGTATGCCGTCCGTACGGCTCTGAATCCCCAGGCGCGTTATGGAGCCGATATCATGAGCCGGGTCAGTTATGCTGTGGAAGATAATGGCAAAGAACGATTGGTTCGCCTGATTAGAAAACAAATCGGCAAAATGGTTCGGGAATTACTGGAGGCATCTGGTTCCCATGATCGGGATCTGAAAAAAATAATCCTGGTCGGTAATACGGTGATGCACCATTTATTCAGCGATCTGGATTTGGAACCATTATCTCATTACCCGTTCATTTCAGAGAATACCGGACTTCAGAAATTTTCCGTTGAAGATTTGAAATGGGAGCTTGTATCCAACCCGGAAATCCTGTTCTTGCCTTGCATAGGTGGATTTATCGGGAGTGATATTTTGGCCGGTGTCATGATTCTGCGAATGCAGGAATCGGAAAAAATGCTGGCACTGGTCGATTTAGGAACAAACGGTGAAATCGTCATCGGTAATAAAGATCGATTGATATCCTGTTCTACGGCCGCCGGACCGGCATTCGAAGGAGCCCGGATTTCAATGGGAATGAGAGCTTCAACCGGTGCGATTTCTGAAGTTCATATTGAAAACGGACAGCAGTCGTGCAAGGTTTTGGGGAATATCTCACCAAAAGGTATCTGTGGCAGCGGATTGGTTGATGCGGTAGCTACGGCCCTGGATTTGTCGAAAATTAAACCGACCGGAAGATTTGCCGATGGGACCCATGTCATGGAATTATGCAATCCCGTTTCATTAACACAAACAGATATCCGGGAATTACAGCTTGCCAAAGGAGCTATTGCCGCGGGAATACATATTCTGTTGAAGAATCTTGAGAAATCATTTGAAGAGGTCGATACGGTATACCTGGCCGGTGCTTTTGGAAATTATATCACAATATCGAGCGCAAGCCGCATCGGCCTGATTAAATTTCTACCGGATAAAATTGAGCCATCGGGAAATACGGCGTTAAGAGGGGCCAAGCTGGCGCTTTTCCTTCCGGAAGACTCTGTTAATCAACTGGTAAACTCCATAGAGCATATTTCCTTGAGCGAAAACCCGGAATTTCAGGATATTTATGTAGAGGAAATGAGTTTTCCTGAGAGCTGATTTGACGAAAATACAATGAACGATTTATAAAAAGAGAGATTATGGGAAGATTTAGACAGACTGTTTTGAACGCAAAAAATAACCTGGCTATGCCGGTGAACGTATTCCCGGGTGGTAAATTAACAGGTTTTACTGTTCAGGAAATCGTAACAGATGCACAGAAACAATTTGAATCACAAAAAGCTTTGCATCAAAAGTATCACACGGCTTTTGTTATGACCGCCATGGATTTAAGCCTTGAGGCCGAAGAGTTTGGCTGTGAAATACGTTTTTCAGAAGATGAGGTCCCGACGGTGCTTGGAAGGTTGGTGACCGATAACGAAACCATCAACAATCTGCAGGTTCCCAAACCCGGAACAGGTCGGACTAAAGTGGCTCTGGAGACAACTCGTCTGCTTTCTGAATTACCTTCTAAACCAGTGGTGTTAGGCGGAATTATTGGTCCGTTTTCATTGGCCGGACGATTATTCGGGGTTAGTGAATCTTTGGAACTGACGATGAATGATCCCGATATGCTCGAACTACTAATTGAAAAATCTACATTATTTCTTATCGAATACGCTAAAGCATTCAAAGAAGCCGGTGCGGATGGTTTGCTAATGGCGGAACCCACAGCAGGGTTACTTTCGCCGAGGATGTTGGCCGTGTATTCATCACCTTATATCAAAAAGATAGTGGATGCCGTCGAGGATAACGATTTCGAGGTGGTTTTGCATAATTGTGCCGCTAAAATCTTTCATTTGAAAGGAACGCTTGAATCGGGAGCCAAAGCATTCCATTTTGGAGCCCCGATGGACATCAAATTAGCGCTGGAACAGGTACCGGAAGATATCATCATATCGGGAAACCTGGATCCGTCAGGCGTGTTTTGCAATCTGAATACCGATGAGATGAAAAGCATTACTTCAGAAATGATGGAACAGGTTCACGAATACAGGAATTTCCTGGCTTCATCAGGCTGTGACATTCCGGAACATGCTCCAATGGAAAATATCGATGCGTTTTACAAAGCCATAAATAAGGCATGAAATCCAAAGAAATTGTTCTGTTCCGAAGTGACGTTACGATAATTACACCCGAATTCCAATTCACAATTAAAAAGTCATTCCACCCAAAGAGCCGGAATCTCCTGCCGCAGAATTAACTTTTGCTATAGGTTTTGGTTATAGCAAAATATGTGAATCATGAAAAGATTCGGGTAGTCTGCGGTCTGCCATCCGTCGACTTTAATTCGTCGTTTCCGTAACCATCGTTTTTCCATGAGGTATAGGCCTGCCGTTTTCATCCACATTTACAAATACAAACTTATCGACGGTAAGAATAATCTCATGGGTGAATTTATTTCGCACCACACATTTGAAGGTAATGGATGTATGTCCGAATTTAATGACTTCCATTCCCATTTCTATGACATCTTTGATATGTGCGGAGCTTACAAAATTTATTTCCGACATGAACTTCGTAACCACATTGTGATTGCCAAGCTGACAAATAGCAAAGATAGCTGCTTCTTCATCAATCCATCGTAAAATGCTGCCGCCAAATAAGGTTCCGTGGGGATTCAAATCTTCGGGTTTGATCCATTTTCTACTGTAAAAATTCATAATAAAATCATCACGTTAAAGGTCAGGTATAATAATATTTTTGGTATGTTACTGAGTATAGAAAGACTGATTATACCGCCCTAAAGGTAAGGAATATTACCATTTTTATGAATGGATAAATTATTAATAATTATCGTTATCGGGCTGGAAACGGTTTTTTAGTCAATGAACCGGATATTGGCTTCGTAATAAAATATTCCGTTGTCATCAATGACGTGCCCTGATGTGACTTCCAGGAGATCTCCGGGTTTCAGAGGACTGGCAATGGAAAGTCGATCCAATGGATATTCTGAAATTTGTCCGCCTTCATTTTCCCAGTCCCGTATCTCAGAAACCAATTCCAACAGGCGGGGATGGGGCTCCAGTTTTACTTTGATGCGCATGATAAACTCCTTTATTTGTGCCGGCAACTGTAAACACGTTCATACCTATATCGGTTTGTTTCAAATTAAAATTTTGAAATAAATTTAAAGGCACAAAGAGTGCTTTTTATTTCAAACGAATCTGAAAGAAATCGTTGTGTTTAGTCAGTTCTAAAGGATGTTCATATACCTGTGAGAGATTCTCGGAGGTAAAGATGGTTTCTTTGGGTCCGTCCAACGCAATTTCACCTTTGCGGAGCAGAACAACACGTTCAATTTCCGGGAATATTTCATCAACATGATGGGTTACCAGAACGATGGTCGTACCGTTTTGTGCGATCTTCCGAATTTGAGACATGCATTGGCTGCGTGCCACCATATCGAGCCCGGTTGTGGGTTCATCGAGGACAAGGACCTGTGGCTCTGTAACTAACGCACGGGCAATAAGAACACGCTGTACTTCTCCGGTTGACATTTCATCCAGCATATAATTAGCCAGATGTTCCGATTCCATCATTACCAGGGTTTCCATGGCTTTTTCCCTCATATTTTCTGTGATCGTCTGATGAGGAAACAGGCTAATACTCGAAAAGAAACCGGTTATAACAACATCTAATCCGCAAATATGGCCATGCCGGACATTATTCTGAAAATCTTTTTGAAGTTGATTCGATACGATACCCATGCTGGATCGAAGTTCCTGCACATTCCAGCGTTCCTCACCAAAAATACGAACGGGTGTCGGACCATCGTTCGGTTCGAGCGCATAAAGTTGACGGGTTAGCAATTTTATCAGAGTAGATTTTCCTGAGCCGTTAGGTCCGATAATGGCCGTTTGTTCTCCTGTATGAATAGAAAGATTCAAATTATTCAGAATACGGTGCCCGTTTTTTTCCACGGAGGCTGAATTCAATTCAAGAAATGGAAATGTGTCGGTCATGAAAATCAAATTTTTGATTAAAGGTCTGGTCTCTTACTCATGAGAAAGTGATAAGGTAAAATTCTCCGGAATAAAATGTTAGAAGGGAATGATTAACTGGAATAATGTTTCATGCGAAGAACTAAATAAAAGGTCATTATAGGGTTGCCATTATCTGAGGATTTGCTAATTTACCAGTAGAAAATACTTCCGGAGAGACGTTGCAAAATATTAGTATGCATGAAAATTTTGTACAAAATATGGAAGTAATCTGTTTCATCAAGAATTAATTCATCAAGAAAACGGAGTTTAAAAATGGACGATACTTGGGCATTATCCAAAAAGCTCAAAAGCAAGAATGATATTCTCACTTTAGCGGTATTTATTCTGATTTGCCTGGCAGCCGGAGTCGTTGCCTCAATGTTTACATCAACATCGGTTAATTCATGGTTTGTAACGTTGGAAAAACCGGTTTGGAATCCACCTAATTGGTTATTTGGACTCGTATGGACCGTCATTTATGTCTTAATGGCTATTTCGGGCTGGCTCATCTGGGATATTCGCGATCAACCGAAAACCAAACGACTGCTCGTTATTTTCGGCATTCAGCTGGTTATGAACATAGCATGGTCAGCTATTTTCTTCGGACTTCAGCAGCCATCCTGGGCGTTCCTTGAAATAATCTTTCTTTGGATACTCATTGGAGAGTATATCATCATGAGCTGGCCGATTTCAAAACTGGCATCAGTTTTGTTTATACCGTACTGGCTTTGGATGGGATATGCGACAGCATTAAATTTTGCCATCTGGGAATACAATACGGTTGGATAACTACTTGATTTATTGAATAATGACATTAAAAAGCCGGATGATTAATTTTACCCGGCTTTTTTCTTAAATATACCTATCGAACGGGAAGAGGGTAGACCGCGGGACTGTGATGTCCGTCTTCATCAACGGCTTCCACGCCAAAGAGATAATTATCCTTGGATAGGTCTTTCAATGTATATTTTGTGACGTTTCCCACAAACTTTTGATGCTGCCAGTAGGGCCTATCGGTTTTTCTCCAGACAATGATGTAACCCTTCAAATCCGGTTCTTTATTGGCATCCCATTTCAGGGTTGTGCTGTTCGTCAGTTTAGATACATCCATGCCGACATTTTGAGGTTCAGCGGGAGCCATCGCTAAATTACCCAGGGTAACCAGGTTTATCTGTGTGACCCGCGCGGCATAATTGTAATCCACAAATTGTGGTAAATCGCCATACTGAATACCATCTTTCATACGTACATCCTGGTGCTGGTGATGGAAATTTTCATGCGGTTCGGTGAAACGGACAGCCGAATAACCTTCCTTCAGGAAAGGCATGTGATCACCGCCACGAAGATACCGGTCGGCCCGATAAATGATATTAACATTCATTCCCGGTACATATTTTTGGGTCATTTCACGGATGAAACGTGCTAATTCCCGTGGACGGGTATCATTTTCACCACCGGTCATTAACAGCATTCGTTCGTGTCGTGACAATTCTTTATTAGGTGGAATGCCTGCTGCAAAAACCCGGACATCTTTTTCATCTTTATTGCCATTTTCGGCTGTGGAGCTGCCAATGATATCGTTGGTGATCATACCCTGGATATCCCAGTTATTTGCTTTGGCTTCTTTCGCAAAATGGGTTGAACCGTACAAGCCTTGTTCCTCGCCTGCAACGGTCATGAAAACCAGAGTAGCATCGAATTTATAGTGAGACATAACTCGTGCCAGCTCAAGTGAACAGGCCACCCCGGAACCGTCATCATCGGCTCCGGGAGCGAAGCTGGTATCATTCATGATGTCGGTAACTCGGGAATCGTAATGACCGCTAACCACATAAATCCGTTTTTTTGACGCGGGCTGTGTTCCGGGCAGTGTGGCTACAACATCGACAATACGAGTTGGTTTGTTGATTCGTTCCGCCGGTTCCTGGAGATACCCGTCGTAGCGGACCTGTAAACGTCCGCCGGACTCCTTGCTGTATCTTTCGAATTGGGCGTAAATCCATCGCCTGGCTGCACCGATACCGGTACTGTCGCTGGTGGTATCGGCCATTGTTTGTCGGTCTTTAAAGCTAACCAGTTTTTGAATATCGGTTTTAATGCTATCAGCAGAAATCTGTTTAATCATTTCGCTGATTTTGGGATCATTATTTTGATTACCCCGCATTGCTCCCTTTTCTGACGCTTTGTTTTTACAACTGGCAACCATGCCCAGGGTAAGCAACAATAAAAGGGAACGATAATAATTTCGATATCTGCTCATATGATCATCATGTCCTTGTGTATATTTTTGTGCTGCACTTAGAACCTCCTGAACACATAATAACATTCTGGATTAAAAAATCACTGTGGGCGGCGATAAAGGTCAAAGATTTTGCAATCTTTATCAAAAAAGAATAACGAAGGAAGGAGAAGGAAAATAGAAAATTGATAAAACTCGAAACGAATGTACATCATTTGGCCAGGACTTGTTTTTAGTAATAAATATATTCTTCTGGATTCTGAATCAATTTCAGAATGCCATTTTCTTCTATGAAAAAAAATACTAAATACGCTGTGATGGTGGCATTGCGAACGAAGTGAAGCAATCTCCAAACGTTGAATGAGTCCTGATGCTACGGCACATGGTTCGACTCTGCTCACCATAATCGTATTTCTCTGAGTTCTTTACGTTTAGATTTTCAGAAAGGGATTCCTTTATCACGGGTTTCCCGATATGACGTGATGCAGCTAAGGAGCTGCAACTCGCATATAGCAAGATAATGTTTTTCTTTTCAGCGTAATCTTTAAATCCTGAAAATCCGTGATTTAGAAAATGATGACGATAAATTAAAACAGATTAGCGATTGTTCAATCTCCGGCCTCCATTATCCGTCTTCCGTGTTATTTGCACATTCCGTTACCGTTTTGTACAATAATAATGAACACTGTTCATTATAAATTATATGACTTTAGTTAATACAGATATTCGGCAGTTGATATTAGAGACGACCCGCAAAATGCTGGTCGAATACGGGTATTATGCCGTTTCCATGAGGAAAATTGCCACCGAAGCAGGATGCGGTTTGGGTACTATTTATCTGTATTTTAAAAATAAGGATGTTTTATTTCATACCCTTATCGACGAAGGTTTCGAAAAGATGTTTGAACAGATATTAGCGTCTGTTCAAAGCTTGAATGAACCGGAAGAAGCCTTGCGGTCGGCTTGTAAGACGTACGTGACATTCGGAATGGAAAATCCGGAGTACTATGAAATTATGTACCAGTTACATCCGGATCGCATGAAGCGGTATCCTAAAGAAAAATATCGCAGGGCACGGCGTTCCTTTGAGCTGATTGCCGGTATCATAGATAAAATGACTGGGAAAGATAATAGAACAAACGAAAACGCCAGGCTTTTGAGTTTTTCGTTATGGGCGTCATTGCATGGAGTTACCAGCATCTTAATTGCACGGCGCCTGGATGTGAGCATCAATCAGGAAGATTTTATAGACTCAGTAATCGATACGGCGATTAGTGGTTTTAAAAAAAAATAAAATACCTGAGCTTTATTTGAGTTTTATAAAAAAGGAAGCGCTTTTTTATAACGGTATTTCAATTATATTATTTAATGAACACTGTTCATATAAATGATAAGCATTTGATTATCGTTTATTTAAGAAATATCAAAAGATGACTTGAGAAAAGAAGAACTCATCACCATAACAAAGGTTCATCATGGAATACCTTGAATCACTATTTGGATCCTGGTCACAGTGGCCGGGCGGTTGGATGGCACTTGGAATCGCAGCAATTATTTTAATCCTGGGCTTCACGGGAGCGCCACTTTGGCTATGGACATTATTCATCGCAATCCTGTTTTACGGGTTTGGAGCGCCAATGTGGGCATGGATTGTCCTCGGGGTGTTTGCCATCGTTTTCCTGATCCCGTTTATGAGGCGTAACTTGTTTACGGGCCCAGTAATGAAACTCATGGAAGCGCTGCATTTTCTTCCTAAAATATCTGAAACAGAACAGACCGCTATTGAAGCAGGAACCGTTTGGATGGATGGTGAGCTTTTTTCAGGAAAGCCTGATTTTAAAAAGATAAAAGGGCAGCCTTACCCGGAATTAAATGATGAGGAACGAAAATTTTTCGATGGTCCGGTTGAAGAATTGTGTTCAATGGTTGATGACTGGGACGTTTTCCAGAAAAAAGATTTTACACCTGAAGTATGGGACTATATCAAACGCAAAAAGTTTTTCGGAATGATTATTCCGAAAGAATACGGTGGCCTTGGACTCTCAGCATATGCGCACAGCGCCGTTATTGTGAAATTGACTTCCCGTTGCGGTCCGCTGGCAACAACGGTAATGGTTCCGAATTCTCTTGGTCCGGCGGAATTGCTCTTGCATTATGGAACTCAACATCAGAAAGATTACTATCTGCCACGGCTGGCAACCGGTGAAGAAATTCCGTGTTTTGCATTGACCGAACCCCATGCTGGATCCGATGCCGGAGGTATTCGTTCCAACGGGGTCGTTTTTAAGGGCGAAGATAATAAGCTTTATATTCGTTTAAACTGGAATAAACGATGGATTACCCTTGCTGCCATTTCAACGGTGCTGGGACTGGCTTTTAAATTGAGCGATCCCGAAGAATTGCTGGGACGAGGTACCGATTTGGGTATCACCTGTGCGTTAATTCCTACTCATTTGCCAGGCGTGGAACTCGGAATGCGTCACGATCCGATGGGAGTTCCATTCTATAACTGCCCGACATATGGCAATGATGTTGTCATTTCCGTCAACGATATTATTGGCGGACCCGAACAGGCAGGCAACGGCTGGAGAATGCTGATGGAAGCTCTTGCGGCCGGACGGGGTATCTCGCTTCCGTCACTTTCCACTGGAATTGCCAAGGGGGCAGCACGGATTGTCGGAGCTCATTCCAAAATCCGCAAGCAATTCGGTCTTCCTATCGGAATGTTTGAGGGAGTAGAAGAACCGTTAGCCAGGATTGGCGGTTTTGCGTATGCCCTTGAAGCCCTTCGAAGATATGTGACCGGTGCCATTGATGCCGGGGCAAAACCCGCTATCGTAACAGCTATAGCTAAATACAATGCCACAGAGCTGGGGCGAAAGGTCGTGAATGACAGTATGGATGTACTAGGAGGAACGGGCATTACACGGGGGCCGCGCAACACGATGGCCCATGCTTATATGGCAACACCTATCAGTATCACAGTTGAAGGAGCAAATATCCTGACAAGAACATTAATGATATTTGGCCAGGGAGCTATTCGTTGTCATCCATATGCTTACAAAGAAATAAAAGCATTAATGGATCACGATTCAAAAATGTTCGATAAGATGTTTACGAAACATATCGGCCATGTATGGAATAATTTATTCCGTTCCGTACTTCTGAGCGTTACACGCGGACATTTAGCGTCTTCACCGGTGAGTGGCCGGGCGAAACGCTATTACAAAAAACTAGCCTGGACTTCTGCTTCATTTGCCCTTATGGCAGATATTGCTATGAGTTCGTTGGGCGGAGCTTTGAAGTTTAAAGAGAAGCTTACCGGTCGTTTTGCCGATATTTTATCCTGGATGTTGATTGCTTCGGCTATCCTTCGCCGTTTTGAAGCTGAAGGAAGAAGGAAAGAAGACGAAATTTACTTGCATTGGTCCATGCAGTATGCTTTGGCTCAAATGCAGGAAGCATTTGACGGCATATTCAGGCATCTGAGTCCGCCGTTAATGGGCTGGTTTTTTAAAGGCCCGCTCGCTTTATGGTCGCGTATAAATCCTATTGGGACAATGCCGAATGATAAGTTAGGGCATAAAGTAGCGCACAGCCTGCAGGTTCCGGGCGATCAACGGGATCGTTTATTTGATGGTTTGTATGTTCCGGCAGACGAAGAAGAAGCTGTTGGCAGAATCGAAAATGCCTTCAAACTTTCTTATGAAGCAGATCAGATTGTGGTGAGAATAAATCATGCTATCAAGAGCAAGAAATTGCCGAAAGGAAAGCCGATGACTATGATTGAAAAAGCCGTTGAAGCCGGAATTATTACAAAAGATGAGGCCAATCTGATAAACCGTGCAGAAGAAGCACGTGACGATGCCATACAAGTAGATCATTTTTCTCTTACCGAGTACCTGGATGGTAAAGAACCTTATTTTCCGAGTAAGCCCGGAAAAGAATCAAAACAAACCGTGTAATAAAGAAAGAAGAATATCCCGTTCCGTCTCTCTGGGACGGAACGGGATATTCTCTAAACTCTCTATATCACTAAGCCATCGAGCATTTGCCGCTGAAAATCCTTTAAGGGTGCGGTTCGGTAGACCATCCGAATCATTTCTTTATACTTGTCCTGTTTATAAAAGTATTCAAATACCTCTCTGACAGGTCCGGCTAACCGGTGATTTGGACTTGTCATGGCATCAAACATATTCATGATCAAACGATTATCAAGGTAATTTAATCGCTGCAAGGCATTTATAGCGTTGATGCGGGTTCGAAATTCGTACGTATTACTCACATAATCGACAAGCTGTTGTAACGATTTTCGGTTCCCGTTTTTGGCACTGATTTCAAGCCATTTAACTTCTACCATCCTTCCTATACCAACGGTTCCTTTCGTTATTTTGAGGTATTTGGATGTGTATTGTGGGTATTGCCCGGATAATTTTGATAAGGCTGTGTAGACAATCGTGTAGGAGGAATCACTCAACAATTTTTCAAAATGTGGCAGATCATTTCTGGTGATTTTAGTAACATTTTGAAGTGTTGCCAAACGCACATTTCGATTACGGTCTTGCAGCGTTTTAAGCATGAAAGCATGGCCCATATTGCTGGAATAAATGGCCAGCTGCGCTGCAATTTCTGCCCTTACGGCAAAATAAGGCTCCTTATTGTACAATTTGATTAGATCATCAAGTTTCATACTTGCCGGGTAGGAGCGCATGGCAACAACAGCATCATAACGATCAATCATGTGCCGGGAATTCATGGCTTGTGCTTTAAGTTCATTCAAAGATTTTTGAAAATGAACTTTCTTCAGGATATAACTTCCCGGATCGAATAAAACATAAGCTATCTTTTTATTTTCATTATTGGGGATAATGACTTCTTCGGATTGTTTTTGAATCCACTGCTTCTTCGAGTCAAAAGAGCCATCGGAGTAATGGACTTCAAATACGATGGGCATTTTAAATAAACCGGTTAATTCGTCAAGCTTCTGCGTTTGTTCGACATGAATGATCGTCTCCCTGTTCTTTGACCCTTCAGGAAGGACATCCCGGTATGAAACGGAATATTCGGGTTCACCGCCACGATACAGCCATTCTTCGAAGAACCAGTGTGGCGTTAATCCTAAAACATCCTGGAAAGCCAGATACAGGTCATTTGTTTCTACATTCTGATAAGCATATTTCTTTAAGTAATAGTGAATAACCCGCTTAAATTCCGGTTCTCCAAACGTATAAACCATCATATCCAGAACGGCCGAACCTTTTTGATAAATACGTGCGGAGCCGGCTTGAGTATGAACAATAGGTAGCTGATTATATTCAGAAGCATGAAGGGCTGCATTTTGTTCTTTTCGGCGTTCCCATTCATGAAAATCATCACCATAAACACTGCTTTCGAACAGTTTGGCATAATAGGTGGCAAAACTTTCATGTAACCATGAACTTTGCGGATTGCGTCCGGTTATATCATCTCCAAACCATTGGTGTGCAAGTTCGTGAGCATTTACATTGATGTAGTTCTTGTCCAGAAAAGCACGCTTATCAACATAATAGAAATCTCCGTAAACGGTCGCTGTAGTATTCTCCATGGCTCCGTAAAGAAAATCTTCCACAGGAATTTGAGAATACGAACTCCATGGATAAGGAATACCCGTTTCGTTGGCAATAAAATCGACCATTTGTGCAGCATATTTGTAAGTCGGCTCCACCCGGTTGGCTTCATCAGGATAATAATACAAATGCAGAGGAACACCGGCTTTTGTAACCTCATTTTTAATGCCGTATTTCCCGATTCCAAGCATCACCAGGTACGATGCCTGTGGTTCTGAAAGGGTATAATGCCAGGTTTTTGTCCCGTCGTTGTTATCTTTTACGGAAATTAATTTACCGTTTGAAAGAACCTGGTAATTCTTGTCGAAAGTAATGGTGGTTTCAGTGAGCATCTTATCATTCTGACTCTCGTACATGGGAATCCATCGGCGATTATCGTTGCCTTGTCCCTGCGACCATATTTGTTTTCTGCGGATACCTTTCGGATCATTCCATCCGATAAAAAACAAGCCGCGCCATGGATGTGCTTCATAAACAAATCGGATACTGTCCGTTTCATCCCAGCGTAATGCCGGTTTGGGATAAACCGTTATTCCTGTTGAAGAAGTAGAAAATGCTAAAGGCTGTCCGTTTAATGTGGCTTCTTTAATTTTAATACCTGGACCATCGAAATAAATCGAATCCACAGAAGGGCGCAGTGGTTTAAAAATATGGGTAACAATACCGTTTACGAGACCTTCTTTGGGTGCAAAAGAGACATTAATCCTCATTTTGATCATGTCTATTGGATGCTCTCTTGGAATTCCGTCTGGTTCATAATAGTTACGTTGTGTTTCGTAGGATACTTTTTGAGCATAAGCATTGCCGAATGCCAATCCGGCAAACAGCATTCCTGTGATGATGATCTTTTTCATAATCATATTAAATGTTGAAGTATGGTTGCGAAAAGAGCTGCTAATGCGAGTGGTATTTCGAATGGTTTTGACACGACCTGATACCCTATGCATTTCAGAGAAATTCCTGTTTTTGCAGCAATAATGAATGTACAAATAATAATATTGATAATAAAAACGAAGGGTGCTTTATTTAAAAGCGAAGAATGGTAAAAAAATAGAGCCCGAACGATGCGGGCTCTATTTTAAAACCTTTTAGTTTTTCTTCAGTTTGAATACAATAGGCATTGTATATCTGACTTTAACGGGACGTCCGCGTTGTAATCCGGGTTTGAAATGCGCTTTTTTGACAGCAGCAATTGCGGCTTCATCGCATCCGCCCCCGATTCCACGTACTACAATAGGATTATGGATATTTCCGTGTTCGTCAATGATAAACTGAACGTAAACGCGTCCTTCAATACCTGCTTGTCTGGCAATATCAGGATAAACAATATTTTTTTGAAGATTTTCAATGCCTCCGATCAGCTCAGGCATCCGCTCTACAATAACAAAAACCTCATTATTTGTATTGTCATTATCGGTCGTGTCTTTCATTTCTGGTGGTTTGGAAGGCAGACTTAATGGCGAATCGAGATTTAGTTCCGTGTTTAATCCAATAGGTTCGTCAGCAATAACAGCATCATTACTAACGGCTACGGGTACTTGTGGCGGCGGTGGTGGTGGTGGTGTATCAGCTTGTTTCGTTTGAACAACATCTTCCATTTTCACCGTTTCCTGTGGAGGAGGGGCAAACTCCGTCTTTGAATTAAATTGTAATCTGACATTGAAAAGAACAATCAGTACTAAAAGAATAAGTATAAAACCGATTTCGATGTTTATTTTATAAAAACTTTCTAAATCGGCTTTTCCCTTTTTAAAATTTGCTAGTCTCATGATGAACTCCTTGATTATACAGTCTTATATACTGCATGGACAAATAATACCTAAAGAACTTTTGATTTCGGGGATGTATTGATATTTGACCTATCTCAATCTCTTATTGAAATCCTATTACTAAAATTACGTATTTAAATTGGTTTTGGTTACACCCAAAAGTATAGATTCTATGTTATTTATAAAGGAGATAGTGCTTAAAAAAGTTAAATTATTCTCATCATTTATCTAATATATTCAGAATAAAGAACCTATTAGCGTAATTATTCTGTGGATTTGTCATAAAATCAATAACTGTAAGCGCTTTTTGCCGCAAATGCAGATAAGAATCAGACAATTTATGTCAATTGTTTTTACCGGAATTAACATTAGAATTATTTTATATATTTTACTGTAAATAGCTATAAATACAAAACATATATAGAATAAATGACAACTTGTGCGCTCTTCATTTAAATTTGCAATTATTACATTGGCCTTGAAAGTTAAAAATAAAGGGAATCCCTTTCCTGCATATTAAGTATCTGTATGTTGAATTCTAGGTTTTATAAACCTAACTTTTTCGAATACCCAATCCTGATTAATTAACAAAATCAAAAGAGACGATGCTTAAAACGAATTTATATAAGATTCTGCTGGTTATATTGGTTGCCATAATTGCCTACATTGGATATAATCAGTTTTACGGAGAAAAGAACTATTCTGTGAAGGGCAGAATTGCCGGATTTGGTACCGATAATCATACCGTTATCATTTCACATGAAAAAATACCGGGCTATATGCCGGCAATGACGATGTCTTTTAAAGTTCCGGACGCGAAGAGCCTTCAGAATTTTAATCGGGGGGATGCTGTATCATTTGTGCTGCATATTAAACAAAACAGGGTTTGGGTTTCGGATTTGGTTCAAATAGCAGATTCATTGGTTCCAGAAAACCAGGCTTCGAATGATTTATCCGGAATTAAAGTAGATAACAAAAAGAAAACGATCGTGGCCGGAGATATTGTACCTGATGTGGAATTGACCAACCAGGACGGACAAAAATTTAAGCTGAGTATTTACCGCGGTAAAATATTGGTTATTACCTTTTTTTATACAAATTGCCCGTTACCGAATTATTGTCCCCTGATGTCGAAAAATTTTGCAGCGATGCAACCGGTTCTTTTTAAAAAATATGGTGATAAAGTTCAGCTTTTGAGTATCAGTTTTGATTCGAAAAAAGATACTCCGGCAATTTTAAAGGATTATTCGGAAAAATATACTCACAATCTTAAAACATGGACATTTGCAACGGGAACAATCCCCGTTATTCAGAAAATCACCTCTGATTTCGGAGTCTTTTACTCTTATGGGAAGGATCAAATAACCCATAATTTAAGAACAGCTGTTATAGGAACCGATGGAACATTGTTGAAACTGTTTCCCGGTAATAACTGGACCCCCGATGATGTCGTTCAAGAGATTGACCGTCGGTTAAATAAGTAGGTTTAGCATAATTTCTAACAAATATTTTAATCATTTACATTCAGAACATAATCATATAAAAATTATGGATACTACGTATCAAAAAGAAAAGCTGATATTTATTTATGTATCATTATTAATTGTTATTTCATTTGCCGGATGTACCTCAACCCGAAAAATCGAAACTGCTAAGCCGGAAGGTAACGGATATTCGAAATTGTTGAATCAGGATGTGATGTCCGTTCTGTGGTATCAGAAGGCAGCGGAGACCCGTGCATTATATTATCAGGCTTTCAATCTTGCGCATTATCGTCTGGACGATATTTTAAAGCAGGATACCGCTCAAAAGAAACTGGCTGTAATTGTCGATATCGATGAAACGGTTTTGAACAACAGCCCCTACCAGGCAATGACCATCAAAACGAATGAAGGTTATCCAAAGGGCTGGAATGCCTGGCTTTCCGCAGCAGAGGCAAAAGCGACTCCCGGAGCCGTTTCATTTTTGAATTATGCCGTAAAAAACGGGGTGGATGTCTTTTATATATCTAACCGGACGGACCGTTTAAAGGATGCCACTATTAAGAATCTGAATTTAAGGGGGTTCCCGCAGGTAAATTCCGAGCACGTTCTGTTGAAAACCACAACCTCCGATAAAACATCACGTCGTCAAATGGTGGCTCAGACTCATGATATTGCCTTGCTTTGTGGCGATAATTTGGGTGATTTTGAACAATTCTACCAGGGAAATTCGACATCAATAAGAAATCATTTGGTAGACAGCACCAGAAGTGAGTTTGGTTCAGCATTTATCGTTTTACCAAACCCGATGTATGGAGAATGGGAAGGCGCGGCTTATGAATATAAATGGAACAGGAGTGACTCGGCAAAAGCGGCAATCCGTGTAAAAAAAATGCAATCCTTTCAACCCGAGGACGTTGTTAAAAATTAACGATAGCCATTTTATATTTGTATATTCAACAAAGAACAGAATTTGTTATTCAAAGATAGTTTATGACTATACCAGAAATTCAGGATCGCATTGTCAGAGAATTTTCATTGTTCAGTGACTGGACAGAACGATACGAACATATTATAAAACTGGGACGGAAACTTCCCGAATTTCCTGAGAAATATCGAAAAGAAGAAAATATGGTTCGTGGCTGCCAGTCGCAGGTATGGCTGTTTGCTGAATTGCACGGGCGAGAAATTCATTTTTTTGCCGATAGTGATGCCATGATAGTAAAGGGGCTTATTGCTTTACTTTTAAGAGTTTATGATAAGCAGGAACCGGATGCCATTTTGAGTAATCCGCCTGAATTTATAAAAAAAATCGATATGGACACGCATTTATCTCCAACACGTGCTAATGGCTTGGTGGCCATGGTGAAACAAATAAGAATGTATGCGATGGCATTCAAAACAAAACTGGAAAGTGCCAGTATTTGATGTCTTATCAGGTTGTGAAATTTATTATTTGTGAATTGAATTTGAGGTAGGCCGTGATTTTTTGATTACGGCTTTTTTAATTACCGACATATTCAAAAAATGAGAAAAAAATATGATTGATAGAAAAGATTCGGAAAAACTGCTTCGTGAATATATTGAAAATCCCAATCTGCAGCATCATTGCCGTATGGTAGCTGTTGCTATGGATGCTTATGCACGGTCCCTGGAACTAGCAGAAGAAGAAATCGAAGAATGGTGGACGGCCGGTTTACTTCACGATTTGGACTGGGAAAAATATCCTGATGAACATCCCAAACTTGCAGTTAATGAAATTTTGCCCGAAAAAGGATATTCGGGGGAAATCATAGAAGCTATCAAAGCGCATGCACCTGTCCGGACGGGTAAAAAGCCGGAAACCACGATCGAACGTTATCTTTTTGCCTGCGATGAGTTATCCGGATTTATGCATGCCGTTTCTTTAATGCGTCCCAATGGTTTTGATGATATGAAACCTAAATCAGTGACAAAGAAACTGAAAGATAAACGTTTTGCTGAAGGGGTTGATCGAGACGATATCAGGGAAGGAGCCGAGCTGATAGGAAAACAACTCAATGAGCATATTCAATTCCTGATCGAGGTATTTAAGAAAAAGCCCTGAAAAAAGAGTGTTGAAAGATAAGGTTTAAGAGAAAAGAGTGAATATCAAATGGTTATTTTTTGATGAAATCCACTCTGTGCCTTTGAATCTTTTTTCAATCAGTAACTATAAATAAGGCTGAATAACTGATTTCAGCGTTTCGTCAAAATTGGCTGTTGAAACCGGATTAAAGCTGTTTCCCGTCACCGTTTCGAATAATTCTGCGTACCGTTCAAAAACTTTCCAGCGAAAATCGTTATCCATATCCGGCAGAACTTGTCCTTCCAGTCCCTGGAATCCTTCAGACATCAGCCATTCACGAATGAATTCTTTTGATAATTGCTTTTGGCGTTCCCCTTTAGCAAATCGCTGTTCATATTCATTGGCGTAAAAATAGCGCGATGAATCCGGAGTATGAACTTCGTCAATCAGAGTCAGTTTTCCGTTATTAAGGCCGAATTCATATTTTGTATCCACGAGAATCAACCCATTCTCACGGGCAATTTGCTGTCCTCGTTCAAACAGTTGCAATGCGGTTGATCTTATTTTGTTCCACAACGATTCTTCAACAATACCCCGATTGATAATTTCAGCTTCGGAAATATCTTCATCGTGACCTTCTGTTGCTTTTGTTGCAGGAGTCAGAATAGGTTGTTCAAAAGCCTGATTTTCAACAAGACCTTCCGGTAACATAACCCCGCAAAGCTCACGGGAACCTGATTTATAAACCCGCCATGAATGGCCAACGAGATAACCGCGAACGACTACTTCCACGGGAAGCGGGGAACAGGCTTTCGCGATTGTGACATTGGGATGAGGAATATCGATGATATGAGTATCGATGATATCCTTCACTTTGTCAAAGAAAAAAGCAGCCATGGTATTCAGAATTTGCCCTTTGAAGGGTATCGGCTGCTTTAAAATGTGATCAAATGCAGAGATGCGATCACTTGCCACGATAGCAAGTGTTGTTTCATTTAATTTGTAAACATCACGAACTTTACCCCGATAAGGTTCGCCGATACTATCTATGTGAGTACTGACGATGCAATTATCGAGTGAATCACTGCGGTTAATATTTTCTTTTGTCAAGGTATTCTGGTTGATTTACGTTCAATTAGGGAAGGTTTGACAGTAATTTGCTGAATTTCTTCAGTTTCTTCATAAATGCGACTGACGATACGCTGAGTCGCCTGATTACCGATTTCCATCATTTTCTGGTCGATAGTGGTGAGATCGAGATATTTAGAAATTTTGATATTATCGTAGCCGATGATTGCAATGTCATCGGGAACTTTCATATCTAATTCCGACAGGGCGTGCAGTGCTCCCAAAGCCTGAGCATCGTTACTGCAGAAAAGTGCATCGGGCATTTTATCCCTGTTTTTTAGAATGTGAACGGCCTCGTAACCTGCCTCTTCACTGAATCCGGCATGTTTACGGGTAATTCCGGAAGCGATATAATCTTCCTGGATAGGCATTTTGTGCTTTTTCAATGCATCTTTAAAGCCCTGTTCCCGTTGGGTATATTTCTCTGATTTGGCGTGTGCGGTAACCATCCCGATTTTCTTGTATCCTTTATTAATAAGGTGTTCCGCTGCCATATAACCACCACTATAATTATCCCACCAGTAATAGTCGTATTCTTTATGACGGGAATCAACCAGGAGAATTGGTATTCGAAGGCTCCTGATTCTCCGGTGAATTTCATCATCGATATCGATAGAAAAGACAATCAGGGCATCAGGAGTACCTCTGTCCAGAAATTTCATAAAATTGGCTTTAGAATCCTGTGATCCTGTATTATAAATGATGAGATCCAGATCGGTGTTTACGATTTCATCTTTAACACCTTTGAGTACTTCATTAAAAAATGGTGTGGTAAATGTAGGCACGATCATAGCGATGATCTGCGGTTCTTTGCTAGCCAGCTTCCGGGCATTTGCCTGAGGATAAAATTCCAGGTCATTAATGGCCTGTTGTACCTTTTTTTTTGTTTTATCAGACACGTAAGGTGAGTCGTTTAAGACTCTGGATACGGTAGAAATGGCAACCCCGGCCCGGTTAGCGACGTCATAAATTGTGATCTTCTTTGACATAGCTGTGTAAGTAAATTATAAAATTGATTCACGCGAAAACTTAAAATACTAATAAATAGGTTAATAAATGATGAATAACCTCGAAATATTGATATAAATTATTTTGTATTAATGAATTAACGGCTTTATTAAAATAACCAAAATTCAAAAATAATATACTAATTAGATATCATACTTTTTTTAACCTTAAGTTTTTAAAACCTTAATAATCCTTTATAAGTATGTCCATTTTATACAATATTATAATGAATTGCGTGTTGTGACTGGCCATCCGTTGAATTATGTTACCAATATCAGGAGAGTTCAAATCTTTATTCATAATGGAATATGTAAAGTAAGAGTGGGCTTCTAGTTCTTTACGATATCGTTATAAAGGAACTTTTTTAAAACGATATTGTTTTATATCTAAAAGTAATTACGAAAACTGGTAATCTGTATGCTGTCAAATATTTTTAGATATCCGTATCATTTGATACGTCCGGTTTATGAGAAAACAGCCTTTCACCGAAATGTGATAGATGAATTGGCCGATCCGGAACTGCAAAGTGCTTATAAGGTATGCCGTTCTATTACCAGACAACATGCCAAAACCTTTTATTTAGCTACAAGATTCCTGCCTAATGATAAACAGCGACATATCTTTGCCATTTACAGCCTGTGCCGTTGTCTGGATAACCTTGTTGATGAATTGGAAGATCAAAATGGTAATAATGTCAATTTAACCGAGGTTGATGATCGCATTTATCAATGGAAACATGATTTAACGATGGTTTACGATAACAGATATTTTGGCCATAATCCTGTTTTAAAAGCATTTGCCAATACACTTAATTTGAGAAATATTTCCATTGAATTGCCATTTCTTCTTATTGATGGTGTGGTTACCGATTTGAAAAAGAACCGTTATGAAAATTTTGATGAGTTATATGATTATTCCTACAAAGTAGCTTCTGTTGTAGGCCTGATGATATCGGAGGTATTTGGTTACTCTGACAAGAGCGCGTTAACGTATGCTGCCGATTTGGGAATCGCCATGCAGCTGACGAATATCCTCAGAGATGTCGGGGAAGACTTGCAGCGCGATCGAATTTATCTGCCCCGGGACGAAATGGAACAATTTGGAGTAACAGAATCGGACTTGTTTGCACATAAATTATCCGATAATTTCATCAAGTTCATGCAATTTCAGATTCGGCGTACAAGAGGATATTATCAGCGGGCTGAACCTGGAATCCTGATGCTGAATGCCGACAGTAGATTACCTGTTTATCTGGCTCACCAGAATTATAGCGCTATCCTGGACCGTATTGAGGAAAACGGGTACCAGGTTTTTAGCAAAAGGGCCTATCTTACAAAAAGTGAAAAAGTGAAAAAATTGCCCAGAACATGGTGGCTTAGCAGGGGGTAGTCTAAGCGCTTTTTTGTAAAATCATTCACATTATTAAGAAGAATATCTTACTTTGAGAAAATGGCAGGATGAATGTAATTCCTGTTTTTGAATCGGGTGTATTTATACTATGTGAAATTGAGAGATATTCTGAATTGAAAGGTTATTTTTATGAAGTTTAATACCTTAGAATGGTGGAGTCCAAGTCTCGGGCGCAATATGAGTTTAAAGGTTTTCGGCAAATCGGGAACACCGGTTATTATGTTGATCAATACAGATGTGCCTGAAAAAAGTCTGCTGAATGCAATTTCGTATCAACTGAAAAACGGACACAACCAGGTATTTTGTTTAACCCTTGGTAAAAATGAAATATTGAATAATCATGATATTCAACCGGATATTCGTTTGATCAGGAATAATCAATTGGAATGTTATCTTATCGATGAAGTTGTTCCCCGGGTTCAAAAAGAGAATTCCAACTCGTATATCATTATAGCTGGACTTGGTTTGGGAGCATATTACGCCGCTAATTATGCATTTAAACATCCCTACAATTTTAATAAGTTGATTGCCATTTCGGGCAAATACGATATTCGTTCTTTTTTTCAGTCTTATTATAATGATGATGTCTATTACAACAACCCGATGGATTATTTGCCGAATCTGACTGAAAATCGATTTTTAAATGGCATTGTTAAAATGGATATCCGTTTCGCTATTGGAAATGAAGATCCAAACCTGGAAGAGACCTACCGTATTTGCAATATTCTTCAACAAAAAAGTATTTCATATCAACTGGATATCTGGAATGAAAATGATCCGAATGTTGATAATCAATGGGGCGAAGCCTTACTGAGACATGTCGTGTAAAAGATTGTTACGATCTGTTTAGTTGAGGGCGTTGGGGGTATATTGAGTCTGACGTGTATTACGTTTATACCTCAACTCATTTAACGGCCATGAAACATTTTCGCAATGTATCTTTGCATACCTTTGCTATATCAACAAGCTTGATTCTGTCAGTATTGTTTTTAGTTGCTGCTTTTCCCTGGGACAGCCGGCCCAAAATGCCTTATGCTGACGCCGGATTTTCAAAGAAACAGGCAGCTGCTTACCTCTTGAATCGATTTGCATACGGACCAACCCCCGGCGAAGTAGATAAAGTAGCACAGATAGGGCCTGAAAAATGGTTTGAACAGCAATTGAAAGAGGCAAATGCCAGCCCGGAAATGAATGCCTTATTAAAACATCTGGATGCTCTGAATTTGAATAACGAGCAGATTATGCAGGAATATCCGCCACGCTTTAGAATACTTAAAGAAGCAGTATCAGAAGGTGTTATTCCCAAAAATTACAAAGATCTTGATAAGAAGCAGTTGCAGGCAGCTCTTATCCCATTCATGCGGCGTAAAGGGTACCGTCCTATACGAAATTTGATATTTCAGCTAGATGCCCGGAAAATCATCCGGGATGTTTATGATAATAACCAACTGGAAGAAGTTTTAACCGATTTTTGGTTCAATCACTTTAATGTTTCGGTCAATAATCCACGTGTACGTCAATTTGTCCTGAGTTATGAACGCGATGCCATCCGCCCCAATGTGCTAAAACATTTTAGCGATTTGTTGATTGCTACGGCTGAACATCCGGCTATGTTATACTATTTGAATAATGCAGAATCAACCGCTGCAGATAGTGCCGTTACGACAACAGATTCAGATATTATGGCACGGGCTGATCAAATGGGATACCGTCGCAGAAGATTCGTAATGGATCGCCTGAACCGGATGAAGCAGAGCAGGATGAGCCGGCAAAATAAGAGTAAATTTAAGGGCGGAATTAATGAAAATTATGCCCGTGAAGTTATGGAACTTCACACCCTGGGAGTTAGTGGTGGTTATACCCAGACCGATGTGGAACAGTTGGCTCGAATATTTACAGGCTGGTCGGTTGTTCCTATGCAAAAAAAGCAGGCGGCCCGGTTTGAAGAAAATGAAACCAAACTTGAGCGTGTAGGTTTTGTTCGCAGAGGTGATTTTTTGTTTCGGGCAAATGTTCATGATGCCGGCCAGAAAATATTCCTTAGAAAACTATTTCCGGCTGGGCATGGACTGGATGAAGGAATCAGGGCACTAAAAATGCTGGCATTAAGTCCGGCTACAGCCCGTCATATTTCGTATGAATTAGCGGTTCGTTTTGTTTCGGACCATCCTTCCCCGGCATTGGTAAATAAGTTGTCCGAAACCTACCTGAAAACAAACGGAGATATAAAAAACATTTTGATTACGATGGTCGGGTCGCCGGAATTCTGGAGTCAGAAAGCCTACCGCAGTAAGATAAAATCGCCTGTAGAGTTAATTGCCAGTTCATTGCGTGCGTTAAATGCAAGAATTTATAATCCTAGGCAACTAATTAAATGGTATAACAAAATGGGAGAGCCTTTGTATTCATATCTGGCCCCAACTGGTTATCCAGACAGCTCCGGTACATGGGTTAATGCCGGTTCTTTATTGAATCGAATGAACTTTGGACTTTTATTGGCTTCGGGCAAAATTAAAGGTATTGGAATAAATTTGTTGGCACTAAACAGGAACAGGGAACCGGCTTCAGCTGAAGATGCACTGAAAGTTTATGCTCCCATGCTTTTACCGGAAAGGGATTTAAAATCAACTTACAAAGCTTTAACACCGATCATAGAAAATCCTGTGCTGGCAGAGAAGGTGAGTCATGCTGCCAATCAATACTCCGAGAATAATAAGCAGGATGATAGCGAAGGTTCTGTCGTTGATATGAGCGATGAAAATGAATTTCCGGGAATATCGAGGACAAACAAAGCTCCATCGATGCTGGCACAAGTGGTTGGAGTTATTATGGGTTCCCCTGAGTTTCAACGTAAATAAATAACAAGGAATAAAAAATGGTTACCAGAAAGGCTTTTTTAAAATCCGGCGCATTGGCTGTTTTTTCTTTCGGGATTGGCGGCATCCCGACATTTCTGACCAAAACAGCTCTTGCTGCTCCCGGGCCAGGTCCATATAAACGAAAAAAAACACTTATAGCTATATTTCAGCGTGGTGCAATGGATGGGTTGATGGCAGTTCCACCTATTGACGATCCCAATTATTATAAGTTTCGGCCTCATCTGGCATTACACACAACCCGTTCAGCAGGAGAGGATGCTGCTATTGATTTGGAAAATGGCTTTGGCCTGCATCCGGCATTTCGTCCATTCTATAATTTATACCGGGAAGGACGTTTCGGGATTGTTCATGGTATCGGTTCTCCTAATCCAAGTCGTTCTCATTTTGATGCCCAGGATTATATGGAATCCGGAACGCCCTTTAGCAAAAGTACATCATCCGGATGGCTAAACCGGGCTGTTGGTTTAGCCGGACATGATGCTTCGCCTTTTGAAGCGGTATCATTGACACCGGCTATGCCAAAATCGTTATATGGGCCAACACCTTCTATCGCTATCGAAAATCTGGACAGTTTTCGTTTTCAGCTTCCGGGAGCATCTGCTGTTTCTGCAGGGGCGGGATTTGAAGCTATGTATCAGCATACAACTAATAAATTATTGAATGATACGGGCAAAGAAAGTTTTGAAGCTATGAGGATGATTCGGCATTTAAATGTCAGAAATTATAGGCCGGTTAGTGGTGTTGAATATCCCAATACAATATTGGGACGAAGCCTTAAACAAATTGCCATGCTGGTTAAGGCAAATATAGGCCTGGAAGTCGCATTTACAGAGTCCACCGGTTGGGATAATCATGTAATGGAAGGTGCTGCACATGGAACATTCGCCAATAGTGCAGCGGATCTATCAAAAAGTATAGTGGCATTTTGGACAGATTTGGGCTCCTGGCAGCAAGATGTAACCTTAATGACCATGACTGAATTCGGACGTACTGTTCATGAAAATGGCTCTGCCGGTACGGATCATGGGCGGGCATCCTGCATGTTTTTTCTTGGGAATGATGTCAATGGGGGAAAGGTTCATGGCACTATTCCCAGACTGGAACCGGAATTGCTTGTAGATAAACGAGATTTGCCTGTTACAACCGATTTTCGTGCATTTTTTGCAGATATAGCTGATAATGTTTTAAACATTCATAAAAGTGCGCAATTGTTTCCGGGATGGAATGGGAATCGTATTAGTGTTATGAAATCATAAAAAAAGGCCCCAATAATTGTTGGGGCCTTTCATTTTGGTGTGTAGTTTTAAGCTTTTTTTTGAACCGGTTTCTTAATCATTTGATCCAATGCGCGGCTTACAATATTGGCAAGAGAAGGCGTTTCCTCAATCGTTAAATCTTGAAGGCCACCCCCAACCCAGTCATTGATCATGACGTCTCTGTTAGCATAGGCGACACTTTCCTGGTTCCAGATGATTTTGCCGGATTTATCTACAATTTTCATTACGATAGTTAAACGTGGGGTGTATAACGATTGATAATCATCATCATATTCTATCGAATTTATGATGTTGTCTTCGTCAAGGTAAATGTTCACTTTTAATGCCAAACCTGCCTTCTTGAAAGTTTTGTTTATACCTGCATTTTCCGGATAGCCGTAGGCATCATACTGTGTATCACCCTTCAGAGTTTGTGCGGGTAATAAATTCAGATTCTCTCTGGCTAGTTTCTTTCTTATTACCGAATAAGTCGAATCGATTTGGCGTTTTACATATTTATTTTGCTGTCTGTTAAATATTTGGTGAATAAGATTCAGGTTTGCTGTGAAGGGCGATGTTCGTCCCACACTTAAAAACAGATTTGCATATTTGCCGCCATAAAACACATTCTGATTGAAATCATCAATGTGTATATGAAATGACGACAATACAACATCTCGGGGTCGTGATTCTTCTTTTAAAACTACATTTGGAGAACAACCATACATTAAAACAAGGGATAAGAGAGTGCTGAGAAGTAAGAATAGTTTTTTCATAATGTTGAGGGTCTACTTGTTTTCGTTTTAGTTGTAAAAAAAAACGTTTATACTTACAAAAGATATCGAATAATAAATAAGTGTCTTATTTCGTTAACATGGATTCACTTCAATTTCCTTAGTCAAATAGGAACAGCTATAGAACGGATTCTGTAAATTTATAATTTTTGAAGATGCTTACTTAAGCATTTCTTTCATAGCCTTATTGATGATATCGGATAAGGCAGGCATTTGATTGACCGATAACCTTCGGATGCCACCTTCAATTCGATCGTCGATGACGACAGAGGTGTCGGCATTGGTGACCGTCTGCTGTGACCATACCGTTTTTCCGGATGAGTCAACCATTTTTATGATAAGCGTAATCCGTGGTGTATAAGAAACCTGGAATAAATAAGGATAGGCATAATTTCGATTTACAAAGTTTTCATCCAGAAAGATATTTACCTGTAATGCCAGGTTGGCCTTTTTAAAAGCTTTTTCGGGTTTTGCATCAATAGGATAACCATATGGGTCAAATTTCGTGTCGCCTTTGAGTGTATTAGCTGGTAAAAGGTTGAAATTCAGTTTATTTAAATGTTTCTGTATGATGTTGTATGTTGAATCCACCTCAGCTTTAATAAATTTGTTTTGCTCTTTATTATACAGAGGGTGAATCATAGTAAGGTCGGCATTAAACATGGAACGCGGACTAACGCTCACCAAAAGACTTGCAAAATCGCCCGAATATAAAGCATCCTGATTAAAATGTTGGACATGAAACCGGAATGATGATAATACCACATTCTGTGATTCCGGTGATTTATTTAATAATACCTTTGGAGAACAACTGGAAAGTAAAAGAAGGGATAAGACAACTAGTGATGATATAACTGTTTTTTTCATATTAGCATCCTTCTTTAAAGATAAAGTTGTTACAGGATGATAACGGTTAATCAGGTCATTTTGTTTGAAATGAAATAATTAAAAAATTGATTATTTCCAGGCTCCTAATAATTTCCTTATGAGAATTATTTGGCCCAAATGATACGCATTGTGATCGGCCAGCAACATCGCTTCCCGCATGAGGGTTTGTCCATCACCATGTGAAAAAGGCCTAAATAAATTATTTTGAGGATCCTGCACCATCTCAATCATGTCCTGAAGATCGATTTGAATGGCCTCGATTGATGCATTCCACACGTTAGCACTTTCCGGAATACTTTCCGAAGGCCAGTACTCATCCGGCCAGTCCGGGGATATATGATTGGGATTCCGGCTGAATTCCACGATGTCCCACTGAGAAATTCTGATATGTTCGACCAATTCCCAGATTGAATACGGAAGATTACCTGTTTTTGAGCCTATTAAGTCGAGTGACAGATGTTTAAGAGCTTTGTCCAGACTGGTATGTGCCGAGCCTCCTTGCAGCAACTCTATGAGATGTTGACGAATAATTTTGTCTTCCATATTTCTAGAATCAGGTATCTTGTTTATTCATTGATATATAATAAGTAACAAGATTATGGATGATTAGGTTCATTCCATCATTTTACAAGCAACATCTTCCTGGTTTCGGTGAACCTTTTTTGCCCATTATCACTTATAGCAATTATTTGATAGATGTAGATACCGCTAGCCTGTCCGGCAGCATTCCAATCAACCTGATAATCACCGGGCATCCTATGTGAATTTACCAGATCGGCAACCTTGCGTCCTAGTAAGTCATAAACGGATAACGATACGTTTGAGGACGTCGGGACCTGGTAATGTATAGTTGTTACCGGATTAAACGGATTGGGATAATTAGGGGATAATGCAAAGCGATTGGGTGCTCCGGGCACTTTCGGTGAAATAAAATCTTTCGACATCATACATAGGGTCGTGTCTTTACCGTCGGTCGCAGATACACTCCAGTCGTATAAGTCATTTTCTTTCAAACTGTTTTTTCCATTAAAGGTGTATTCGGTTTGATGAATATTTGAGATAGTAGTATCCAGTTGGTCGCCTTTGATATTCAGGATATACGAAACCGGATCTTTCTCTTTATCAATAGCTTGTTCCCAATGAAATGTAACAGTCAGAGAGTCGGTTGCTACATAAATATCCGAATTAAAAAGAGTAAACAGGTCGGGTGGATCATTAACAGGGTCCACTTTAAGATTGAAATCAGTGCTTATCGTGCTATCCTGATCACTTACAAAGAGTGTGATATTTGACGAGCCGGAATAATCCCTTCCCGGTTTTACAATCATCACTCTTTTGTTGCCATGGCCTTTGAAAGAAATATTTTTGTTCGGAATCAACTCGTCATCCGATGATTTTGCCCATACTTTTAATTGATTGATAGGCGTATCAATGTCAGAAATCCTGAATTTTATTTTAGCATCTTGATCTTCTTTCGTTTCCTGATTAGCAATTGGCATAACCGTAGGCGGGTCATTTACAGGATCTACAATAAAGAAAAACCGTGATATATCATGTGCTTGTCCGTCACTCACAATAATCGTAACCAGGGCTGTACCACTTTGGTTGGGGGCCGGCGTAAGTGTAATGATTCGTTCCTTATCCAATCCCCGGATTACAATATCAGAATCGGGTAAAAGCGTATTGTTGGAAGAAGAGGAGCTTAATTCAAGATAAGCAGCAGGTGTTTCAGCATCACTGATTCTAAAAGTCACCGGTTTGGTAGGTGTATCTTCAAGGGTTCGCAAACTAGGTATTCTGCTGATAACCGGGGGATCGTTGACAGGAATGATGGTGATTTTGAAAGGAAAATGATTGATTTCGCCACCGGCTCCGTCTTCAACCCGGAAAAAGAGGCTGTCACGGATTGTTTCGCTGCCATCATGTTTGTACGAAATAACACCTTTTTGTAAATCTGCTTCAGTAAATACATCATTTGGATTTAGCCGGGTCGTGTCTCTGTAAATGGCCCCGTGTTCCGGATTTTTTAAAATAGTGAAAGCTAATTCTGAAGGTTTATTATCGACGTCAGCAACGCTTAAATCATCAATTTGAATGATTTTTCCTGAACCTTCATCAAGTGTCAGGCCATTATTTGTTGCCAGAACCGGTGGGTCATTCACCGGTTCAACGGTAAGTTTCAGCGTCCCTGAACTATTATTGACGCCATCACTGGCGGTATATGTGATATAAGCTGTACCGGATGAATCGTGCTTCGATGCAAGGACCATCCATCGGTCATGGGCGGTACCGCCCAAAATAATACCGCTCTGATCAATAAGATCAGGGTTGGAAGAATAAGCGGAAACATGTAAATCTCCGGCGGGTGTTTCCGGATCCGATATATAAAAATGAAGCGTGTCACTCGGAATATCTTCATCAGTGATAATATCCCTGAACCCTTTGATGATTGGCGGCTCATTCACGTTTAAAACATGAATAAGCAACGATTTTGTGAAGGTCAGGCTACCTTTATCTGTCGTTTGAACGATTATAGTGTGAGTTGAATCCGCTTCGTAATCGAGGTGGGCCGAATCGGCAACAACTATCTCTTTTCCATTTAATGCAAATCTTCCATTCGCATTATCAATCAGTTTATACGTATGTGTGTCCATAGAATCTTCATCCGCGGTTGAGAGAATTCCAATGACAGTACCATTCGGAGAATTTTCGTCTATGGATGAATTCGAAAGGGCGATATCGGTTGGGGCATCATTACGATTCAGGACTTTTATCGTAAAATTTTTGTCCAGGTACAAACCCCCACGGTCTGTGGCACGGATAGTGACCGGCAATTCCGGTGTCTTTTCATAATCAATATGCGCACTATCGCCAACGACCAGCTGTTTATTTGCAATTTTAAATGAATTTTCAGGATTCGATACGATTTGATAGGTCAGTATATCGGCGCTGTCGGGATCCTCGCCAGAAATAGAACCAATCACGGTACCGCCTGCACTATTTTCGGGAACTGTTGTGTTGGAAAGTGTAATGTTTACAGGCGGCTCATTTATGTTTATTACAGAAATACGGAATGTTTTATTGATAGAAGTTCCGTTTTCCCCGATTGCCCTGACAGTAACTTCGAAATATTTATGTTGTTCATAATCAATATTTTTACTGTTTCGAACAATCAGCAAGCTATCCTTAAGTGAGAACGATTGATTGGCATCGTCTACCAGTACGAAACGATAATCGGAAGAAGAGGAGATACCTGTATTGGCATTAATGACCTGCAGAACTCCCACAATAGTTCCTTCAGGACTATTTTCCGCAATAGTAGTTCCACTCAACAGAATACTTGATTGCTCGGTATTTTGAATCTTAGATGAATTGGCCGGATTGTTAAAATGAAACTGTGTAGTATCTTTTACCTGGGCTTGAGAAGTCAAAGGCAAGCCAATCCACGATGTCAAAGTCAATACTATAAAAATTGAAAGACGGCGAAATGACGTCATTATACAAATAACATTAAGCAGTTAAATTTCTTCTGTTGCCAATAATTTTCAATGGCAACTTAAATATGATAAATATTTTGTTTTTGACACGGTGATTCGAGGATAATTTACGAACTCTGCCATCATTTTTTAATATTATTTGTATAAAAATTTTACGAATTACGCATTATTTTTGTCGATTGATAGTATCTAAAGGAAATAATTCTCTATGCTATAAGTAAGTCATCGCTTTTAAAAATATTATTTATGATTGAATTTAAAGATGTAAGCCTGTCGTTTCCCGGGGAAAAAGTTCTCGATAGTTTTTCTTTTGCGATTGAAAAAGGAGATAAAGTTGTTTTTCAAGGTCCATCAGGAAAGGGGAAGTCCACAATTTTAAATTTAATTTTAGGTTTTATAAAACCTGACGAGGGGCAAATTATTTATGACGGACACATTGTAACCAATAGTAATATTCAAAAATTACGATCGGAATGTTCCTGGTTGCCACAAGACTTCCAACTGGGAGAAGGGATTGTCCGAAATGTTATTTATCAGCCGTTTGAGTTTAAAAAAAATCATAACCTGAAACCGGGTATTGAGCGGGTAGTAAAAGTATTTGAAAGTCTCGGCCTGGCACGAAATCTATTGGAAAAAAAATTTACGGCTATTTCCGAAGGACAGAAACAGCGGGTTGGCCTGGCGATTTGCCATCTGCTTGATCGTAAATTGATACTTTTGGATGAGCCTACGTCATCATTAGATCCCAAATCCAAATCGATGGCTATTGATTTGTTTTTAAAAAAATCTGAAGCAACCGTTATATCTACCTCACACGATCCCGAATGGGTTGAACATTGTAATAAAATTATTCCTTTAAATTGATGCTGATATGCACATTATAGATATAGGCTGGATACAACTGGCTTTTGGTTTTTTGATACTGCTTATTCCTGCCTTCATATTGATTTATTACAAAACAGGACTGGTAAATAAATTGGTTATAGCGGCAGTCCGAATGGTTTTACAACTGCTTTTTGTGGGTTACTACCTGGAATATTTATTCAAACTGGATAATCCATGGCTGAATATTGCCTGGGTTGCGGTGATGATCATAGTATCTGATTTTGCTACTCTCGACCGAAGCGGACTGAAAATAAAGAGGATGTTTTGGCCGGTTTTGTTAGCCACATTCTTAGGTATTGCACTGGTAAGTTTATTTTTTCTGAAATTTATCATACAGTTGAAACAGATCACAACGGCCCAGTATTTAATTCCGATTATTGGAATGGTGTTAGGTAATTGTTTGCGGAGCAACGTGATTGGAATTCACTCATTTTTTTACAGTTTAAGAGACAAGAAGCTACGATACTATTATTATTTATCAGTTGGGGCGACCAGGAAGGAAGCTTTATTCCCTTTTATGAGAGATGCTCTGAAAGAAATAACGAATCCTACCCTGGCAACGATGGCGACGATAGGCCTGGTTTCCCTGCCCGGTATGATGACCGGACAGATTTTAAGCGGAAGTTCACCGTTGACAGCTATTCGATACCAGATAATGATCATGATAGCTATTCTTACAGGGACTATTTTATCTGTTTTCTTAGCACTTCTCTTTGGGACTGTACGCGCTTTCGATGCAGCAGATCGATTTGATGAGCAATTATTAACTGAATAATAAATCAGTATTTATAGGATTCATTTGTATCGGGATAACTCACATTGAGCCGGGTTGCGTCTGCCGGTGAATCCTTGGGTTCGTAAATTGTAGTATCGAGTAATTCTGTATGCCTTATATTCCCGCCCAGGTATGCCGTGTAAGACATTGATGCTATTGTTATAAAGCTATAGAGTAAGAGGAACGGCATATAAATATTACTGATTTTCAGCTTGAAATATTCTAAAATCAAACCTCCTGCACTCAACAAACCTAAAAGCATAGTCAGCCAGAATGATAGTTCAGCGGCTTGTTCGTGTTCTGTTAAAAATACTACAGAAATATCCGGCAGGGTCTTTATAATTTCTTCGGCACCTTTGCCGGTAAAAAAAACAGGAATAATCATAATTCCAGAAAGCACAAATCCGACAAGGCCGACTTTCGTTATTTCCTTATTGAAAGAAAAAAAGCCCCAGCTCAATACCAGGAACGACAAAAAAGTCGTAATTACGGGCACATGATTTAATATTAAATGTAATTGTACCGTATTCATCCTGAAAAAATGAAATGTATAATGTATGTTAAAAAATGTAAATCAAGTGATAAGATAATAAAAAAGAAATATATATCTAATAATTATAATTTATGAGTATAAAACGGTACAAGTAAGATAAGGCCGGTGGTAAATCAGTAGAAAATATTATACAGAATTGTAAAACCAGCCAGAAGAAGGGCAACACCAATAATTGTTTTTAAGTTTTCATCTGATGTTTTTTTGTTGAAGCGATTGCCGACGAAAGCTCCAATGATATATCCGAGAGAAACCGGAAGTGCATATCGTAAATGAATATGACCTAAATAATAATGGGTGATCGAGGAAGTCAGGCTGGTAAAAATAATCATGAACAAAGCCGTAGATGCTGCAATACGGGCTGGGATTTTAAAAACCTTAATCATGATTGGACCTTTTAGAAATCCGCCCCCGACTCCGAACATACCCGCTACCGTTCCAGCCATAATTCCAAAAGAAGTGGTCATTAAAGCACTAAAGTGGTAGGTTCCCGTTTCGGTTTTTCTTTCAAAACTGGGGGGAACTTTATTCATTTTATTAAACCAATCCGTGATTTTTGTTTCTTCTTTTTTTTCCTTAATCATCATTTGTATTCCCATAAAAAAAACAAAAAATGCGAAGATAAATTCGAGCTTTTTTATTGGAATCCATGAAGTTAGCAGTGCTCCAAATACAGCCCCCACAACGGTTGGAATTTCAAGTAATATACCGGCTGTATAATCAATCATTTGTTCTCTGTGATTATAGATACTGGAAATAAATGCCAGGGGAAATAATGCTACCGACACTGCACCGATGGCAGAAGTGATGGGTATATGAAAAGCAATGACCAATATTGGCACCATGAATATCCCCCCGCCAAATCCGGTGATGGAACCAAATGCACTTACAATGATACCAATTATTAAAATAAGTACGACGTCGAGCATCTAATATATTATTCTGATGAAATTTTTTATACAGCTACCTTTCTTACAGCCTAAGAGAGTTTCCAATATAACAATTAATCCAACTATTTAGTTATGAAGTGTTTTTTTAAATTACCTGCAAATATTTCGAAAATGAACGCGTTAATCAAATATTTAATTTATGTTTATACAAAGTTAGAAATACGATTACATAAATGAAGTTAATTAACTAATATACATATCATTAACTTTGCAAGTTAAATAAGTTAAAAATAACTTAGATATGTCGTGTAAAATTTATATTAAGTAATTTACTATCTGATTATTCTGGTTTAGAAGCTTTAGTTTAGATGAGTAAAATCGATTTGTATTAACATTATAATTCAAATCATTAAATAATTTTATAAAGTTTTAATTGTGTTTGGTAATTCATATTTGTTAAAGCATAAATGCAAATGATATAAGCGAAAAATTATAAATACATCATGAATATAGTACCCGTCTGGGCTCCCAATATACACCCTTTAGTCGTTCATTTTCCCATAGCTATTCTCATCATTGCCGTTATATTCGATTTTTTTAGTTTAATTTTCAAAAAGCAGGAATGGCTGTCAAAAACTACCGTTACACTTTTCATCATTGGAGCAATAACTGCTGTAATCGCTTTATATACCGGCCATGAAGCAGCCGAACACTTACAAATTCCAAAAAGTTTATATCATGCTGTAGGGGCACATGCCGAATGGGCTCAGTATACAGTCTGGTATTTTGGAATTTATGCCGCCTTTCGTTTGGTTCTGACCTGGTTTCATAAAAATAAAATTTCATCAATATCTGTTATTGCATTTTTACTCGGATTTGTTGGTTTATTCTTACTCTACGAAACCGGGGAACATGGCGGAAATCTGGTATATAATCACAATTTGGGAACTCAGGCATTTAAAAAAGAAATGAATGCTGCTTTACGTCCGCCGAGGGTAGACGAAAGTGAAGTTGTATTATTTGATAATGGAGGCTGGTCGTGGCATCCGGGGGACAATGCAAAAGAAGTTCTTCAGAATAATTTCACCTTTTTAAAGGGCAGCATAAAAAGCCTGAACCCATCCGGTGTTGTAACCGGTAAAGATACGGTATTGTCTTTGGATCCCGAACGATCTTCGTCAGTATTCGTCTTCAACAAAGAAATGAGTAATCCAGATATAACCCTGCAGTTTAACAGGGATGATTTTAAAGGTGACGTTTATATCGTCGAACATGTGACGAATTTAGAAAACTATGAATATCTTGCGATTACTGATAATGAAGTTGTTTTAGGCCGGATACGAAACGGGGTTAAAACAATTCATGAGAAAAGTAGCATTTCTATTAAGGATTGGTCGGTATTGGAATTGAATTTAAACAGGGATGAAATATCCTGTACGCTTAATAAAAAGAATATCTTTAAACTAAGGTTGCCTGAATTGCCTGCAGGAAAAGTTGGATTAAAAATTGAAGGAAGTGGCAAACTCTACATTAAAGATATAAGCGCTCAAATAAAGTAGGCTATACTGGTAAGGTCTCCATATTTGAATCATAACTTCATATTTGTCTGCTTTTCCTGGTTTAAAAAGTGTAAAGAAATAATTGTATATTATTTCTTTCACACATAATCGGTTATTGTTCTTATATTTAGCTGATATTGTGCCGATAAGAATGGCATAACATAGTCTGCAGACAATTCAATATTATGATTTCAGAAACCTTCGGAGTCCATCCTTGAGGTCTTACCTTTGCTTCAAAGTAAGACATATTTTGCTACTTGCATTTGGAATATTTCTCCCGGGTTTCCGATATGTAATGGCTAAACCTGGAAATTATTCAGGATTCCCGTCTATTTCCCGCTATTCTCCAATGGAATACAGAGCAAATCCTCAAAATTGGGATGCGGCGCAAGACACAAATGGTATCCTTTATTTTGCCAATACCGATGGGATATTAATGTATAATGGCGCCAAATGGTCGTTGATTAAAACAAAATTAAAGTCTAATGTCCGTTCTGTAGTTTTGGGTGGAGATAAGAAAATCTATGTTGGGGGACAAAGTGAGTTTGGGTATCTGGCAAGCGATACAAGCGGCAATAAAATTTTTGTATCGCTGAGCGATAATTTACCGGATAGCCTGAAAAAATTTACGGACGTATGGAGTGTTAAGTCACTGAATAATAATATTTATTTCCTGGCAACGGAACGCCTGTTTCGGTATAACTGTAAAACCGGGAAAATCCTAAGTTGGAAATCAAGTAAATATTTCTATTGGGATTTTATCGTTCATAACCAGTTATACGTCTTTGAGTCGCACATTGGGATCCTGAAAGTTGACGATAATGCATTGAAACTCATTAAAGGCGGAGAGAAGTTTAAAAATTTTACGGTTTATAGTGTATTGCCGTATAAATCGGATACGGTGATGGTATGTACGTTCCGACATGGCTTATTGCTATTTAACGGTGAACGGCTATGGCCACTAAAAACAAATGTTAATACGTTCCTGGATAAGCAGGAAGTATATTATGCACGGATTTTACCGGATTCTACCTATTTGTTTACAACATTACGAGGTGGAGTGATAAACATGGACAGGAAGGGGAACATTATTCGAATCCTGAACAAAAAATCCGGCTTGCAGGATAATGATGTTCTGAATGCGTTTGTCGACAGGGATAATAACGTCTGGCTGATGCATGAAAACGGTTTATCCAAGGTAGAATGGTTTTCACCGGTATCCTACTTCTCGGATAAGGAATATGGAATTCAGGGGGCGATATATTCCATAATTCGTTTTAAAGGATATCTTTATGCAGCAACTGGAATTGGCGTTTTCAGAATGCAGCCCGGAAAAACATCATTTGAAACCAAAAGAAATGTTTTTAAACAAGTTAAAGGCATTAATACACAGGTTTGGGAGTTACATGATTTCAACGGACAATTATTAGCGGCGACAACAGATGGTGTGTATCAAATCGAAGGTTTGAAATCGAAATCAATCTTAACGCAATTGTGTTTCACACTATATCAATCCCGGTACGATTCGAGTATTGTTTATGCCGGCTTGTCTCATGGTTTTGCTCGTTTTAAAGAAATCAACAAAAAATGGGTAATGGTTAATGACTACGACAATATTGCTAATGAAATAAGGAGTATTTATCAGGATAAACGTAATTCTGTTTGGTTAGGAACTGATTATCAGGGAGTAGCAAAGGTTACGTTAACCGATACTATTCAAAGAATTCAGCATTTTGGAAAAAATAATCATTTACCGGCCGGTTATAATGAATTAATACCTTTTCATGATGACTTTTTTATAACAACAGAGAAAGGCCTGTTTAAGGCTTACAAATCAAGCAATGATCAATATCAATTCAGAAAAGTAAATCTGTTTAAAAATAATAATAATATAGAATCCACAGTCGATCATCCTATTGACAATATTATTCCTGATAAATCAGGCAACGCATGGATTGTTACCTCAGACAGTCTTGGGTATGCTACAAAAACAGGTAAAGATAAATATCAATATCATCCATGGCCTTATCATTTGTTCAATAATTTCGGGATAGAAGCTGTTTATTTGGATCATAACGGATTTGTGTGGTTTGGGGGAGAAGGCATGCTTATACGCTATGATCCAAAAAATAAATGGACCGGTTTTTCAAATTACAAGATATTGATTACTGAAATTCAAATTTCCAAAGAACCGGATGAGAATGAATCTATTCAAAAAGACGAAAATAAACTGAATATCCATCCAGGTTTTTATCACAACGAATTCAAGTACGAGTTTAAAAATTTTCGTTTCAATTTTGCTGCCCCGACCTTTATTCACGAATCGAAAATCATGTATCGGTATCGCCTGATGGGTTACAGTCCTAAATGGTCGCGCTGGATTCATTCTAATTTTAAAGAATACACAAACCTGTCTTATGGGACTTATACTTTCATTGTAGAAGCGAGAAATGAACTTGGGGTGATTAGTAATCCGGCACGATACCATTTTTCTATAGATCCACCATGGTACTTAAATTTATGGATGATGTCCATGTACATCATTTTTATGGGGGGATTTGTTTTTTCAGGGAAAAAATTCAGAGATTCATATGTAAAACGCAGGACGATGTATCTTGAAGCCGTCATCAAGGAGAGGACCAATGAGGTAAAGGCGAAAAATATGAAACTGGAGGAATCGAACCGGTCACTGACGGATCTTAACGAGTTGAAAAGTGAGTTCCTGAGTATGGCGAGCCATGATTTGAAAAATCCGATTAGTGGGATACAGGGTATTACAAAGATTATGCTCGATGATTTGAATGGAGTTAATGCTTATGATTCAAAAATTATAAATAAGCATATTCATGCACTGAATCTTATGCACGATAGTTCGAAGTACATGGTTAATATCATAAATAACCTGATGGATACAACGAACATAGAGAGTGGGAAAATTTTGTTTAAGCCCGATATAGTGAATATTAATGAGCTTATAAATCGAATTATTCAACAAAATTATAGTCATTCCAATTCGAAGAATATTGCAGTTTTATATGAGCCCCAATCGGAAATTATTATTAGTCTTGATGAATATCGTACGCATCAAATCATTGAAAACATCCTGGATAATGCGATAAAATATTCGCCCCGTTCTTCAAAAGTTCTCATAAAGACGAATCATAATACCGAAAAGTTAGAATCCGGACTGAGAATCATGATTCGTGATTCTGGCCCCGGATTGACTGATGAAGATAAGAAGGGGTTGTTCCTCAAATTTAATCGTTTATCGGCAAGGCCTACCGGCGGCGAGGCTTCCACCGGACTTGGACTTTTTATTACTAAATCTTTGGTAGATTTACAGGGCGGGGTGCTTTGGGTAGAGAGTGAACCTGGTAAGGGGGCCACTTTTATTGTTGAACTTCCGGAAAATAATGATATGTTTTTGACAAATTCCTAGAACTCAGTCATCTTCCGGTAATGGCTCACCACTATGGGCAATAATATATTTTTCAACGGGTTTCCCATTTATCAAATGTTCCTGGATAATTTGCTCCAATACCTCCGGAGTGCAGGACCGATACCAGATGCCTTCGGGATAGACAACCGAAATCGGGCCATTCATGCAAATTCTCAGACAATTTGCTTTACTTCGATAAACTTGTCCTGATTCAGATAAACCTAATTCTTTTAGTCTTTTTTTTAGAAAGACCCATGATTCCAGTCCCGTTTCTTTTTTACAGCATTTAGGTTCGGTTTGATCACAGCAGAGAAAAATATGTCTTTGAACATTATCTATATGTAATGAGTTAATTTTCTGTTTTAATTTCTTTTTCATAATAATATTAATGTTCGTTAGCCTGTAATGTGGTTTCTAAATATTTAAATAAAATCAGGGAGATCGTTTATGCTCCCGGTTTAACACAATGAATGAAAAATTTATTGTCATTCTTGTCTTTTGTGAAAAAAAGATAATGATTACCGCCATCCTGCAATTTGAATTTTTGCTTTATCTGTGAAGGATTCATTGGAAAATCCCGCCGGGCAACATTCGCTTTTAAGATATTTTGTTCTGTCAGGTATGTTGCAATATCTCTGTATTTAAAAGGCATTGCATAAACCGTTCTGAAAATCCGGCCGGGGAAACCCGGAAATAATGTATCTGATGTCAGATAATCTGTTTGAGAATTAATAAAAGATAAATCGGAGTTTAGAGTAAGCATGTCACTTAAACGGCTTTTTATGATGGCAGGATCAGGTTCATAAAAATAAGTTTGTACAGCAGAAACCATTTTCCGGGATTTCTTTTGAGAGTCATTTTGCAGGATAAAAGGTGCTTCATTTCCGTTTTTTATTAAAGCGGCCTGAATTACATGACCTATTATGTTGTCAGCATTTTTATTTTGCACGCATATAATCTCTTTGCACTCCGCATCGACGGAAAAAACGGTAATTTTATTGATGTGATCCAGTTTTTTTTCTATTTCAGAGATTTCGAGAGCAGGAGAAAATTTTATGCAGGTGTTTCTGGCTTTTTGAAAGAACAATTCCTGGGTAAGCGTAACATCAGGTGAACTATCCTCCATAGTGATATAACGCCGGTTTTCATCTCTGCGAGATGGATCCACGTATATCCAATCAAAATATTGATCGGGGAAATTTTTCAGGTGTTCAATACTATCGCCGTGGTGAATAATGACATTTTTTAAATTGAGCTTTTTGAAGTTATGACGAGCCAATTCGATCAAAACGGGATCTCGTTCACAATAAATTACCTCTTCAAAATGGCTGGCCAGAAAAAGAGTATCGATACCCAAACCACCGGTTAAGTCGATGGCCCGTTTACCATTCATGCTCATAATATCCGGTTTCATTTTTGCAAGGATGGAACCAGTACTCTGTTGCATGGCAACAGGATGGAACAACAATTCTCTGTCGAGCAAATCCGGGAATTTATGATGGGCCTTTTGGAAACAGGAAATCTGCTCGGCAATGGCTCGTTTAGGAAAATTGGAAGAATAGGAGAATGACAGGGAGAATTCTACCGGATCCTCATTTCGATGAAGGCGAATGATCTCTTGAATTTCTGCACTCAATAAAAGTCTGGCTTCCTCAAATGTCATTCAGGTTTTATGATTTATTGAAAAGATTATTACCGGAAGTTATTATGGTTTTATTGTGACAAGCGTTGCGCCCCAGCTGCCACCATCAATTCCAGCAAGTTTGTAATCAATCACATGTGGATTTTTATCCAGAAGTGCGTGCACGGTACGTCGCAATGTTCCCGTTCCTTTGCCATGAATTATCCGAAGATGGTATACCTTTCTTTTCAGGCATTCTTTAATATAATCCGGTATTAACGTCTTTAAATCACGTGGATTAAAGGTATGTAAATCAAGGGTGCCGTTGATTGGAAAATTTACAGGTTTATCAGGCATATTAATAAGATAGCAAAGGTGAAAAATTAAAAATCAGTTTTAATTATGCTCACTGACTACTTCGGCGCAATTGTGATCGATAAGGTCGTCGCAGTTCTCAAATTCAAATTCCAGGGTAGAATGGGTGATACTAAAACTGGATAACAAATGATCTTTAACATTTCTTTTAATGGATTCCATTTCCTTAAGATCGTGTTTGTCAATACGAATATGAGCCTCCATACAAATCTGGTTTTCATCAATTTTCCAGATGTGAATATGGTGAATATTTTTTACTCCATCTAACTCATTTATCGTCGAAACAACCTTTGAAATATCCAGGTCTTCAGGGGTGCCTTCCATCAGAATATCAATTGTTTCGCGCAACATTGAATAGCTTTCCATCAGGATATATATAGCGATCCCGATAGTCAGTATGGTATCAAGGACGTATATATGATAAAACATGATTAACAGGCCGGCAATTAATACGCCAACAGAAGACAATCCATCTGAAAGGATATGCAGATAGGCACTTCGAATATTTAAACTGTCCTTAGAATCTTTAAACAGGAGCCAGGCGGAAATAAAGTTGCCGAATAATCCGATAATAGCTACGATAAACATTACGGGACCGTTAACGGGCTCTGGATCAAAGAAACGATGAACACCTTCGTTTACGAGATATATTGAAACAATAACCAGAACAATCAGGTTAATAAATGCCCCGATAATTTCGGCTCGTTTGTAACCAAATGTTCGATATTGATCGGCTTCTTTTTTCCCAATTTTTTTGGCAGCAAGACTTATTCCAAGTGAAGCCGTGTCACTGAAGTTATGGAGAGCATCGGATAACAGTGACAAACTGTTTGAAATAATACCACCAATTAATTCGGCCAGGGTAATGAGTAAATTGAGAAATATAGACCAGATTAAACGGCCTTCTTTCATATTACCTGTATCATGATGATGGTGGTGATGTTGATGAGTTTCTGAGGTAGTATGAGTATGTTCTGCCATTAAAAATATTGATTAAAACGATGAATATACTTCTGTATAAAATACTAATAATTTTCCAATAGGCAGAATATAAGTCTGGGTGCCGGACAGGCACAAAAAAGGCTTCCCCGGAGGAGGGAAGCCTGTAAAAATGGTAATAAAAGATCTTAAGATTGTTTGGCAACCCACGATGTACAGTGGCCTTTTGGATTGATAGGGCCGGCGACAATGCTGCAGCTACCGCATGATTTTCCTGATTCAGGAGCTGTGAAGAAGTTGCAGTTGTCACATCTTTTATCCGGATAGGGGGAGTTACCGGTATATTTTAATGTTTCACGCATTTTCTTTTGGGAATCAGATAATCCACTCAGATCGGTACATGGATCTGCAGTTGCACTTTCATTTGAGGCCATATCTGATTTATCTGAGCTCATACTTTTTGATTCGGATGATGATGAAGCAGATTTCTCTTTATTTCCACCACCACATGCCGATAATAAAGCACTACTTCCAATACCGATGGCGCCAACCATTGATATGCGCTTTAAAAAATCTTTTCTGGAAATTTCATTATTGCTCATAACAATCTAAGGTTTGTTAAAAATTCAAGTTCATCCTCAATGGTATCAAAATTTAAATCGAGATCAAATACAAATACCATGAAAAGTCAACTAAGGTACTGTAATACATTGATTTGTCATTAAAATACTATAATCAAAAATGATACTTAAAATAATACTAAATAATAACAGAAAACCATTATCAGGCGTTCTCACTACTCATTACATGTTACTATATCATAATCTCTGCATGAAGGTATTTATTAAACCATTCTTTGGCTAACACGGCTACCTTCTCCAATTTTCCAGGTTCTTCAAATAAATGGGTAGCACCTTTCACGATTTCCAGCTTTTTAATTGAAGTTAATTTACTCAGAGCCAGGCGATTTAATTGAATAACCTCGGTATCGTCACCGCCAACAATTAACAGGGTTGGCGAGGCTACCTGTCCGAGAAAGGATATCGCTAAATCAGGGCGGCCACCACGCGATACAATAGCTTTGATGACAGAACCCAATTCGGAAGCGGCAATGAGTGCGGATGCTGCGCCCGTGCTGGCACCAAAATAACCGAGTGGTAAATCCGTGGTATCATATTGCATTCTTATCCATTCCGTTGCTTCGATAAGGCGATCAGTCAGTAATTCTATATTAAACCTGTTTTCGTATAATTGATCTTCATTTTCGGTTAACAAATCGAATAGCAGCGTTCCAAAATTAGCTCTTTGCAACAAAGTAGCCACATAGGAATTTCTTGGGCTCAGACGGCTGCTGCCACTTCCATGAGAAAACACGATTAATCCCTTCGCGTGATCGGGAATATGCAGAATTCCATTCAGCCAAACGCTGTGAACGGGTATCCTGAAATCCTTATAGCTAATCATCTTTAATTACCTGTAAATTATGCTGATGAAAAGTATTCAGGCAAAAACTGGATTTTTGGCTTTGATATTGATATTCGATTCAGCAAGGTTCGATAAATCTTTATCAACCTTTTTTTCCTGGTCCAGGCTTTTATGAAGTAAGTCAGCAATATCAAAAACACCCAGAATATTGGCAATAGAAGTTGCTGTGCCATATCCTGATATTTCCATATGCTTCAGTTGTTGTATGAAAGCGATGATCGCTGCATCAGTAACCTGAATATCCTGGCTGGACCGAATGTTTTCGAGTCCTTCTGTTATTTGAATTTTCATCGAACGCCACGTTGCAGGCACATAGTCTTCATTCAGAAAACTCATGATATTATTTAGCCGCTCCAGTTGTTCCATCGATTCGTTCATATTCCTTTCAATTACCTTTTTCAATTCTATTGAATATGCACTGGAGCGTAATTTTGGAAGTATGCGCAATTGTTGTTTTTCTCCGCTTATAAGCTGGGCTATTTGATGAATAAATAATCCCCTGAGATTGGCTATGGTTTTCATAATATCTGTATTATGTTTTTGATGCACCCAATTTGGCTATGTAATTAATCTTTGTTATAAAATTAGGCAAATGATTTCTAGGAACAGACGGATGGTACTTGATCGTTTGTGTGGTTGAAATGTGTCCGGAAAGGTAGGGGATACTTTAAATTCGGGGTAATGGAATATATGACAACCTACTAATAATGATGGTTATCGGCATTATATGCCATTACTGGTTCGGTTTTTATTTTTGATTATTTCCCAATTGTTCATGATTTCAATGACCTGTTCGTCGGTTAAATTTTTGAAATCTTCATAGACCTGCGATACGGCATGATAATATTTTGGGGTTTCCACAATGATGACATCATCTACATAGTCAGCCAGAAAATCTTTCATAGATTGATCAGCTACCGGGGCTGCCACAATAAGTTCTTTTGCATTTTTATGATCGCATAGCATGATAGCCGATAGCAGGGTAGCGCCTGTCGCTATGCCATCGTCAACAATAATTACCGTTCTATGTTCCATGTCTGGCAGGGGAGCACCGTTTCGGAGTAATTGAATACGCCTGTTCAATTCAATCTTTTCTTTTTCCACCACCTCACTGATCGTTTCCGGATCCATTTCATATTCTGCATATTCTGAAAGATAGATAAGGCCATCCTCGGTAATTGCCCCGAAGGCGGCTTCCGGATTTAACGGCATTCCAAGTTTTCTTGAAATGATGAGGAACAAATCGGCGTTCAGCTCTTTAGCTACATGAAATCCGATCTCAACTCCGCCTCTTGGTATCGCAATTACCAGGGCATTTTTATTTTTATATCGTGATAATGCTTTGGCAAGTTGTTGTCCGGCATCTGTTCTGTTTCTAAACATAAATATTCTCAATCCTGTTGAGGAGATACAGGCTCATTGATTAATTATGTTACCTCTTTAAAGATAATAAATGAAACCACGAGAAAGGGGTGATTACCAGATTTAAGAAAGCATTAATTATTGACTTTTCTCCTGGAGGATTTTTTCCTTTGATGAAACAGCCAGCGGTATAGTTTATGATCGTTAAATGCTTTTACCCATGCTCCGGTGTGGCCGGTTCCTGGATAAACCGTATACCGGGGCTTGCCACCGTTTTTCCGAATCGCATTAATCATCGAATCCATAAATTTTCTCGGGACTTCATGATCATTGTTGCCTTCGAAGGCCCATATAGGCATCCGGTCAATCAGATTTGCTTTCTGCGGGTCTCCGCCACCTGCAATCGGAACAGCTGCGGCAAATAGAGTCGGACGCCGTTCAATAGCTGCCCAAACGGCATAACCGCCACTGGATACACCCATCACGTAGATTCGATTCGGGTCGATAGGGTATTTCTGTTCCAGGAAACGAATAAGTTCGATAGATAAGGCAATGTAATGAGATGGGCGCAAGGGGAGATGAACAGGAAAATTATCGTAATTGATATTGACCCACTGACTGTCTTCCGGACATTGAGGAGCTACAACATATGCCGGGAAGCGCCGCCGTATTTTTTTTGTGGCAAAATGCCGAACGCCCCACTTTAATTGGCTAAAATTATTATTGCCCCGTTCACCTGAACCATGATAGAACAGTACAAGCGGATACTTTTTCCCTTTCCTTAATTGCTCCGGTGATAATATGCGATAAGGCAAGGTTTCACCATGTTTATCTTTGAGATAACGAGCTTTGAATAGATTCTGAGCTTGTCCGTAAGCGGCTTTATTAAAGACAATTAATGTCAGAATTATTATTGAGAAAAAATATTTTAATATAGATTTGTGCATCACCTTTTCGTAATAATAATCAGCTGAGTTACAGTATGATATCGATATTTTGGAATGCAAAGATCATATTTCATTTTATGCTTACATATTTTGACAATTTTTAAAAATGGTCATGACTCTTCCTTCAATAATTCCAGTTCTTCCCAACGTTGATAATAGGCATTCAATTCATTTTCAATACCTTCCAGACGCTCATTTATTTTAATTATTTCATCGCCGCTTTTTTGATAAAAAGAAGGATTACTCATCGATTCATAAATGTTTTTCTTTTCACTTTCTAATGTCTCAATTAGCGATGGGAGTGATTCCAGTTCCTTTTTTTCCTTGTATGATATATTCGCAGACTTTTTCTTTACAGGATCTTTAGATGTCTTAGTAACCGTTTTTTGAATACTTTTTTCCTCTTCCTTTTGCTGTTCAATTTTAGAAAGAAGCCAATCATCATATCCGCCGATGTATTCTTCAACATTACCATTACCATCAAGAACAATGGTACTGGTAACCAGATTATTCAGAAAGGTACGATCGTGGCTGACAAGCAACAGGGTGCCCTGGTAATTCATGAGGACGTCTTCCAATAATTCGAGAGTCTCGATGTCGAGGTCATTCGTCGGTTCATCCATGACTATTACATTAGACGGTTTTGTGAATAATTTGGCCAATAAAAGCCTGTTGCGTTCCCCGCCTGAAAGTACGGAAACCGGGCTCAGAGAACGATCGGGAGTAAACAGAAAATCTTTAAGATAACTGATGATATGTCGTGTTTTTCCATTTACCGTTACTTTGTCGTTGCCTTCGCCGACGTTATCAGCTACCGTTTTGTTATCTTCAAGTTTATCCCTGAGCTGATCGAAATAAAGTATTTCCAGGTTGGTTCCCAATCGAACTGTTCCGTAATCAGTTTCGATGTTTCCCAGCAATAATTGAATCAATGTTGTTTTGCCTGAACCGTTAGGGCCAACAATTCCAACCTTATCACCCCGCATAATTGTTGTTGTGAAATCGTGGATAATATCTTGATCACCATAGGAAAACTGAATATTCTTGGCTTCAATTACCAATCGCCCCGATTTATTGGCTTCCTGAATAGAAATATTGACATTTCCGGTTTGTTCCCGTCTTTGCATTCGTTCTTCACGCATTTTCTTTAAAGATCTGACTCGTCCTTCATTACGGGTTCTCCGGGCTTTTATGCCTTTTCGAATCCAGATTTCTTCTTCTGCGAGTTTCTTATCGAATAGCTGGTTTTCTTTTTCTTCCGCATTTAACAGGGCTTCTTTTCGCTCCAGGAAGGTATCATAGTCACAAGCCCAATCGTACAGATTTCCCCGATCAAGTTCAACAATTCTGGTTGCCAGTTTTCGTAAGAAACTTCTATCGTGGGTTACAAAAATAAGAGTACCGTCGAATTTCAGTAAAAAATCTTCCATCCATTGTATAGACTCAACGTCAAGATGATTGGTCGGTTCATCCAGTAGTAAGATATCCGGTTGGTTTACCAGGGCACGGGCAAGTAAAACACGACGTTTTAGTCCCCCCGACAATTCTCCAAATGCAGCATCGGGTTCCAATTGCATCCTCGATATAACCGTATCCACCTGTTGTTGAAGTTGCCAGCCATTCACAGACTCGATTTTCTGATGTAAGGCATCAAGCTGATCCAGCAGTGATTGTTGATGACTGGTCGTTAATTTATGACTGATTTTATGATAATCGGTGAGATAACGGCCGATGTGTTCCAATCCCTGAGCTATAATTTCGTAAACCGTTCCACTAATATCTTCGGGGACTTCCTGAGTTAACCGGGAAACTTTAATATTCTGAGATTGTTCAATCCAGCCAGAATCGGGTGTTAAATCACCATTGATTAATTTCATAAGTGATGATTTTCCTGCCCCATTTCGACCCAGCAAACAAACCCGCTCACCACGTTCAATAAGCAGATTAACATCATCAAGCAAAAGGGGACCGCCAAAACTAAGGCTTACATTACGCAAGTTTATGATTGCCATACAAAAGCGAGACTATATTTATAAAGATTATAGCTAAAGAACATTTAAAAATTAAGATAAGAAACAAAATGGCGCAATAACATCAGGCCAACTTATTTAGCCGTGGTTTTTCTACGTTTGTCCCGGATATAAATAGCTTTACCCGGAGCATTATCGGAAGAACGTTCATCAATATCGAATAATTTTATTGCCGTGATGAGTTCTCCCAGTTTCTTATAACCGTAATTACGCGGATCGAATTCGGATGATTTATTGGCGATATTTTGTCCGACATTTCCCATGTAAGCCCAGCCACTTTCATCTGCAGAATCTTCAACGGCATTTCTGAGCAGGTTAACTAAACGGGTATCACGTTTGAGGATGTTTGTGTTTTTCCTTTTTTTGACTTCAAAGGGCTCTTCGTCTTCTTTACGCAGAATATCCGTGTAAATAAATTTATCACAGGCTTCAACAAATGGTTTAGGTGTTTTTTTCTCACCAAAACCATAGACGGTGAGGCCGGCTTCCCGAATTCGGGAGGCTAAGCGTGTAAAATCACTATCGCTGGATACCAGGCAGAACCCATCAAGTTTTTCTGTAAAGAGAAGGTCCATGGCATCAATAATCATAGCACTGTCGGTGGCATTTTTACCAACGGTATATCTGAATTGCTGCATGGGTTGAATAGCGTGTTGTAATAATAGATCTTTCCAGCCACTCAGGTTCGGTTTGGTCCAGTCGCCGTAAATACGTTTTACGCTGGCGATGCCATATTTCGCTACTTCTTCAATCAAACCTTCAATAATAGCCGGAGCGGCATTGTCTGCATCAATGAGAATAGCAAGTTTACTTTGATTATTGTGATTCATCTGATGTGTGATAATTTAATTTTTTTCGTGCCGGGGGATGTGTGAATTTATGTGCCCCGACTCAATTAGCTATAGTTCGTTGGATTAATATTTTAAGTAGAATAATTTCGATGTAAAATAGACTTTTTAAACCAAAAACGCCGATAGTATTTACCGGCGTTTTATTTATTTGATTATCATGTGTCGTTATTGAGCGGTATATCCGCCATCAATGACAAGTTCTGTACCCGTGACAAACTTGGATTCTTCAGAAGCCAGGTAAAGGACGCCATAAGCGATATCATAAGGTTCCCCAACGTGTCCGATAGGATGAAGTTGATCGAGCGCTTTACGGCCTTTTTCTACGTCTCCCTGCGATTTCAGGAAATTTTCGACCATGGGCGTCCATATGTATCCCGGGTGGACAGAATTAATCCGGATGTTGTATCCCTTTTGTGCACAATACAAAGCCGCGGATTTAGTAAAAATACGAACGCCACCTTTGCTCGCGTTATAAGCAGCGAGATTAGGATCGCCAATCAGTCCCTCTATCGAAGATAGATTGACTATGGATCCGCCGCCGGTCTTTTTCATGGATAGAATGCCATATTTGGTTCCGAGATAAACACCGTCGAGATTGATACTCATTAACCAGCGCCATTCTTCCAGGGTCGTATCTTCGACGTTTTTTGCCAGTGCGACTCCGGCATTATTCACGAGGATATCGACTTTTCCGTATTTTTCAACGGCGCTCTCCATGACCTTTTTCCAATCATTTTCATCAGCGACGTCGTGTTTTATGAAAATAGCGCTGCCCTTTTTTGATTTTATCTCATCAACGACTTCTTGTCCGTCCGTTTCCTTAACATCTGTTACGACAATTTTAGCTCCTTCGGAAGCCAATAGCAGGGCTTGTGCTTTGCCTAATCCGAGTGCTCCGCCCGTAACAAGGGCTACTTTACCTTGTATTCTGTTCATATTCTACTCCCTTGATTATTAGTGCTCAGTGATGCTTATATAAAACAGTATATCATGCATCCCAATAGCATACAATTAATTATTTAGATACCAGTTTATTAGAGTTCCTTCTTGCAAAAATACCAGTCAACACACTCATAATTCTCCTTAACTCTTTTATCAGCTCCCTCGGCTGTCTTTGGAGGTGGAACGATAACTTTGTCTCCGGGCTGCCAGCCTTCAGGAGTTGCTACTTCGTATTTATCGGTGGTTTGCAATGCTTTAAGTAATCTCAGAAATTCAGGAATAGAACGTCCGTTAGACAGAGGATAGTAAACCATAGCCCGCATATAACTTTTATCATCTATGACGAATGTTGTTCGGACCGTTGATGTTTCACTTGCTCCGGGCATGATCATTCCGTAAGCATGAGCTACTTTCATGGAAATATCTTCTATAACTGGGAAGGGAATTTGTACTCCGAATTTTTCCTTGATGTTTCGAATCCATGCGAGGTGTGAAAAGGTGCTGTCGATGGATAATCCCAATAATTCACAATTCAAGGATTTGAAATCATCATAATGTTTAGCAAAAGCCATAAATTCCGTGGTACAAACCGGCGTAAAATCAGCAGGATGTGAAAATAGTATTAACCATTTTCCCCTGTAATCTGATAATTTCTTAATTCCTTGGGTGGTGTTTGCTTCAAAATCGGGTGCTCGTTCATTTAACCTGGGAAGTGCCAATGATTGGGTTTTGGACTCCGTATTTTCCATAAAATATCCTCTCTTGATGATTGAAAATAAACATATACTTTCAATATAAAGTATTGTAAAGTAAAAGGATGGCGGCTTGACTGATAATCCTGTTCAAACAGGGTTAAATTTTTTTAAAGAGAATATAAAAATGTTTGTTTAAACCGATATTCCTGCTGTGTACCCGCTGGACCAGGCCCACTGAAAGTTGAATCCTCCGATTCTTCCATCAACGTCCAATATCTCACCACAGAAAAATAATCCGGGTTGTATTCTCGATTCCATCGTCTTGATATTTATCTCGTTTAAAGGGACACCACCGGCCGTGACTTCAGCGTATTTGAACCCACGATTCCCTGTAATTGGTAATTTTAAATTCGTCAGGGCAGTAACTAGTTTTTTTCGGTTTTCTTTTGTCAGTTCACTGCCTTTTGTCTTCAATTCCATGTTAAGAAAATTCATTAATGCCTGAACCAGACGGTCTGGTAAGTATGATTGTAGAAATTTTGATACCGAAGTAGAACCAAGATGTATCAACGAATCATTCAATGTGTCAGTTGAATATCCTGGCAACCAATTGACTGTAATGAATGATTGAGGATCTGAATGCAGGGAACCGATGTAGTATCGACTGATATTCAAAACAGAAGGGCCGGAAAGGCCGAAATGAGTACAAAGCGTAGAATCGGTAAATGAAATAAGAATTTTACCTGTACCAGAATGCAGTGTGAGAGTCAGAGGAAGTGTAATACCACTTAGTTCACTAATAAAAAATTGTTCATCAAGTTTTAGAGGCACAAGAGCCGGAAATATAAAATCAGAAATGGAATGCCCGAGTGATTTTGCAAAGGAGAACCCAAGTCCGTCTGAGCCGGTTTTGGGCAGGCTCTTACCACCAGTTGCCAGAATCAATTTATTAGAAAATATTTTACCCCATTCGCCTTTAATTTCAAAACGATTAGAATTTCGTTCTATCGTGGTTACCCTGCGAGGATATAATAGTTCGACACTATTCCGTGTAGCTTCAGCTAATAAAGCATTCAAAACGGACTGTGCTTTATCATTTGTCGGAAATAGTTTGCCGGTTTCTTCTTTTTTTAGCGTTATTCCCAAATCCTCAAAGAAAGTAATAGTGTCTTTCACATCGAAATGGCGCAGTACATTTCGAATCGCATTTTTGGATGAGCCGGCATAATCATTTGCATTGACGCTGTAATGTGTGACATTACAGCGTCCACCTCCTGAAACAAGAATTTTAGCCCCGGGTTTTTTTGCACCGTCTAAAACAACGATTCTGCGATTCGGATTGGTTCGGCCCGCCCATATTCCAGCCATCAGTCCGGCTGCTCCTGCACCGATAATCGTAACGTCCGAATGTTCCGTAACCATGAATGAGTGAAAAAGGCAGGTGAAAGGTGAATTATTTTATATCAGTCCTGTTCAACGGTCGATTTTCGGTTGCTGAAATGTTGATATAATTTAATAAGTCCCGCAATTGCAATCATAGCCACAATGCCCCATAATTCAAATTGCTTGATATTTCCGAGTACATCTTCAAATACACGCCCGAAAAGGTATCCGAGAAAACCAACGGCAATCGCCCAGATTATAGCTCCAATCATATTGAGTATGAAAAAACGTTTTACGGGTACCGTGGTAGTCCCAATCATAAAAGGTGTGACGGTGCGAACTCCATACAAAAATCGAAAACCGACGATAAGCCAGGTATTGTATTTTTCAATTAACCGGCTGGCTTTTTCAATCTTTGGTTTCCAGTTTTCTCTTTTTTCAAAAAAAGAGATTCCCTTTTTTCTTCCGATAAAGAAAAATAGCTGATCTCCGGCAAATGAACCCAGGAATGCAAATAAAATGACCCACGGCAGGAACAGGATACCTTTATGAGCAAGGAAACCCGCAATAACTAGAATCGTTTCACCTTCTAAAAAAGTGCCAATAAAAAGGGCCGGATAACCGTAGAGACTGATTATCGACGTCAGAGATAATTTAAACATCAAACAAATACTGATTAATAAGCAGACATTCTATAATAATTATTACTTTACGCGCTCTTTATTATAGATTAATATATTTACGAATCACAATAAATATTATTGCCAATTAAGCAATATAAGAAAAGTAGATAGGGAATGCTGTAAAGAAAGTTTTTAGCTTAATATATTACATTAGCATTGATATTGACTCATTAAAAAAAACGATTTAAAACGACTTTGCTAACTTTGTAGATAACCATATTTCAACATTTAATGGTGAAGCCCGTTGTCTGTTCTCGTTATCTCCATCACGTTCACCGTAACCTCCTCGTCGGCCACCTTCGCCACGTTCTCCAAACTCGCCGCTTTCACGGCCGCCAAAATTTCCCCTGAAACCGCCGGAACGGAATCGAGAAGATCGCCCTGTGTCCGTTTTTAATTGTATGCCAATAGAAAGATTATTGAGGCTTTTATAACCACCTTTGGATATTTCATGGAGTGGTATGCTAACTCTGTAGTTTAAAAAACCGAGTGAATCAATTTGAATGCTGTATTTAAAAGGAGTGTGAAGCATGGCCGAATTAATCGTAAAATCGTCTGAGCCATTATGCCAGTAGGCCATAGTTGGAGATTTAAAATTACGAAGCCTGTTTCGTTCACCGGGTTCCATTTGGCCGTGTTGCGGGCGCATCATTGTCCTGAAATCACTTCTGTCGCCGGAATGATAGGGGTATTGGAAATAGCAATCTCTGTGTTTTTTGCCGGTCGTATCGAAATAAATAATCAGGCCCTGCCTCAATAATGTTCCTTCAGCCATTCGGTTATCTGTGTCGAGGTAGACAAATAAATGGGTGCTGTCGTTAGCGATGGTGTATCGAATACCGGAATCTTTATCAAATCCGGTATAACTCGTCGGTTTATTTAATATTGACTGGTTCCAGAACGATTGTGTTACCGGCAGTTTGGCACAAGCGACAACAATTGCAGAGATAGTAAAAAATGAAATAAAAATTTTGTTCGCCGAATAAAAGAATCTAAATGTCATTTTAAATTTTGTATGTGAATGTTAATAAGAAATATCGGGTTAATACCTGGTTCGTTTGATCTTCAAGATACGTATTGGTTACGGTTCTGTTGAAACTGCTGTTTTGTTTCAAAATATCATAAGCTGATAACGCGAGTTCTCCACGATGATTTTTAAATATCTTTTTGCCAAGGGCCATATTCCATAAGTAATACGATTGATTGTTGTTGCTTGACAAGCCCGAATATAGCTGCTGAATTAAGTCATTTCGAAATACCAGGCCATGCCAGAATATTAAACTTAATTCCAGGTTAACAGTTTGATAGAAATAATGGTTATTCAAATTGGGCTGTATCTGATTCACAAGCTGATCGAAATTCGCGTTATACCCAATGGTGAAGTCTATTTTTTTGCTGATATTGCTGCCTAAAACTAAACCTTCTGTGAAGTTGTATTCGTTGGATATATTGGTTGTGTTATTGATGATCCCAGGCGTGCTGGTGAAAGTAAACCCGGAATTAATATTCAAATTAGAATACAGAAAATGGATGGGAAATCCATAATTCAAAAAAGTTCTGAAATTCCAGTACCCACTTAGATTGACGGGTTGAGAAAATTGAGAACCTTGGTTCAGAACAGTTCCATTTGAAAGGGTCGTATCTTTTCCGGCAATTATTATATTATTTGCGATGTAGTTTTGGGTTTTTGTTAAAAACAACATAGCGAAGAATGTGCCCGAATGTTTGGCATTAGAATGTGAAAAACGAGTTATGAGTACATCACTCGTTTCTTCTTTCAAATTTGGGTTTCCAGATGTCAGTTGCAGTGGATTTGTATTATCAGTTACATTTTGCAATTGATTGATGGATGGTGCGCTGGTTCTTGTACGGAAGAAGAATCTCAAATTGGTATTCTGGTTGATTCGGTACATGAGCATTGCATTGGGAAGAAAACTCTGAAATGTCTTCGTTAAATGATTCCCAAATGGATATGTTTGATTATTGATCAGGCTGGCATTCTGGTAATCGATGCCAATAGTATAAAAGAATCCACGGTCGCGGTGACGGTAAGCCAGTCCGCCTGTATTAGTCAGGTAATTATTTTTAAAGGTATTAGACAGCGTCGTATCGAGCAGGGCATACTTCTGAACTGTAAAATCGTAATTATAGGTTTCTTTGTTTGAGTGGCTTTGCCTGTAAGCTATGTTATATCTTACCTCTAGCTGGCTTCCGAGAACGATCGGCTCGGTATACACTAAATTTGATGAAACATTATAGCCATTTGAATTTAGAATGGGACGCTGATTCAATGTATCACTCAAAGCACTATTTGAGGGTTGATAGAATAAGTTATAAGCATCCTGAAAGTTGGTGCCATCATTTTTTTGCAAATCCGACTGTAGATTTAATGACAGGGTTCGGCCTCGTTTTATAAAACGGTGCCGGATTAGCAATTCATTCGATAAATCATATCCCTGATTTTTTGAGCTATAATTATTCAGGGTACGGCTTAATGAATCCGCAGGATTTAGATAATTGAAACCATTCAAATCATTAGAAGATTTAAAATTCTGAAAATTAAATCTTGGAACATATATCACAGAGTTGCTTCTGTCTGGGGTATAAATAATGCGCATATTCAATCGGTTATTATAATTATCACTATTTGTGGAATTGTTTTCTGTATAATATTGATTCGCATTATTCTGGAGGAAATAAGTTCTGTTCGTAAGCTGATCATTGACATTATTCGACATGTTGAAAAAGTAACTTCCGTTCACTTTGATTTTTCTTCCCCAATTATCATTGTAATTGACTCCGAACGAATGTGTTGATGTAATACCATTTTGTTGTCCCACCAGGAAATTATTCATTTGTCCGCCCGATCCGAACCCGCCGCGAAAGCCTCCTCGACTGCGACCCATCCCCATCCCGCGTCCACGGCGGCGTACGTTGCTAATGACGCCAAGTAAATCCTGCGTGGAAAAGTTTTGAATGTTAATATTGTTTGATAAACCTATGATCGAGATCCTCTGATCACCGTTAAAAAGGTTAATATTACCGCCTTCGGAATTTTTGTAATTACTTCCATAACCGGCATAAATTTTTCCGAAATGACTATGCCTTTTATCAGGAAGAGTGATGATGTTGATCGTTTTCTGTGCATTACCGTCGTTGAAGCCTGTAAATTGAGCCTGATCGCTCAATTTATCAAATACCTGGACCTTATCAATGATATCAGCCGGTAAATTTTGAAGTGCAATGGTCGGATCATTCCCGAAATAGGGTTTGCCATCAACCAGGACTTTTTGAACGGTTTCGCCCTGAGCTGATACAGTTCCATTACTAACCGTTATTCCAGGTATCTTTTTGAGAAGATCTCCAGCCGAAGCATCTGAATTCGTTTTAAAAGCCCGGGCATTGTATTGGGTTGTATCACCTTTTTCGGTGGACATAGGAATATTCCCGACGACCTTAATTTCCTGGAACGATTCTATTCCGGGCTGCATCAGAATGGTACCGAGATTTTCCGGTTTGTTAGTAAGAGATAACGATTTCATCCATTTATGGTATCCCACAAATGTGATAACCAGTTGATAATCGACAGGATAAAGGCTGGAAAAAAGGAAGTGTCCTTCAACATCAGAACTGGTATAAATAACTTTTGAAGTGTCCTTTGCATCCCGAAGACGTAACGTGGCGCCTATCAAAGGTTCTTTTGTAACACTGTCAAGTAATTGTCCGGAAACGGTGATACCCTGGGCTTTAACTGAATGATAACTTAATGCGGCAAATAAGATAAAAAAAACTGCAAAGTATAATTTTAAATAGTTTTTCGGGTCAAACACTCTTTCGTAAATAGCCATTCCGATGTGATTAATTTAATTCATTATAAAACTATTGATTTGGTAATCTTCTCTTAACATTTCCATTTGCAGAATCATAAATAATAAATATTCCAGAGGGCAAAGAGATTCGGGGAAGCCCCATTAGCGAAACATTCCCCGAATTTTGGTGATGGGAAAATCAATTTCTTCTCCGGCGTTCTCTCATTTTTGCCAGATTATCTTCGTAGATTTTATATTGTTCAGCCGTTAAAACGGTTTTAATCTGGTTTTGCAAATTGCTTCTCATGGCTCGCATCTCATTAAATCGTTCCTGGCGATCCAAAGACTGGTTATTGAATACTTGAGAAACCGAATCGGAATGCGCCGTAAATATCTTTTGTAGCTGATCTTTTTGTTGCTGGTTTAAAGAGGGAATGATTTTCTCAATTTGCTGGAGCTGGCGTTGTGCCATATTAGCGGGATTCATTCGTCGCTGGGCCGTGGCCGGCTCGATCATTGCAAACAGGAGTAATATTAAACCTATACTTTTTAAAGTTTTCATGATGTTTTTATTTAGTTATTGATCTCATTGGTATTAATTCCTACAACTTCGTACCAAACAGCCCCGTTTTCGTCTAATATGGCTTTATAATAAATGCCGTCTACTACGTAATAGGTATTGCTGTCTATTACAACCTGGTAATAACCGTTTGGTAATTCATCGACTCGTGCTCCAATGGGCGGAGTTACCGTCTCATAGTAGTTGCCTCGATGCTCATAAAACGCTCCGTAATAATAGAAATAGACACGGGGACCAAATGTCAGCCGTAAGTAATTACTCGGCAAAACTCTCACACGAACCCCAATCGGAGGATGAACCACGTAATAGGCGTTGTTCCGTGGCCGGTAAAAAACTCCAGATTTATAGCGGTAGGGTATTCCCCTGTGCTTTACTATGACGTTGGCCCGTGGTACACGTTCAACTTTTTGGCCCATACGTGGCATATTTTTATACTTTGAAGATCTTGGTTTCCTCTGTTGAGCCTGCGTCTGAACCGCCGCTGCAAGAATAATACTTATAACCAGTATCAGGATTGGAATTGCTCTGTTGTTTTTCATAATCGGATCCTTGATGGATGTTTTTATTGGTATGTTAATCCGGGTTGGAGACAGGTGAAAATATTTTCAACTTACGTTGCTTTTATTTCATCAAACGGTCAGTTATGCTCAATAATCATTCATGACTCCGGACGAATTATATCTCTTTACTATTAAATTTAATAATAACAGTTAAATTGAGGACTGATTTTGTGTTTAGTGTATCCATTTATACGATCGTTGAAATAAACCGGGCATTCGTTGAAAAAATATGTAGGGCTCTGCGAATTTTGTTACCATTGCTGAATGAATAATCAATACGCAAAATTAAAAATTGTCCTGATACATCTGTTTCTTTGGATGGGCTATGGCAGTATAGTGTTCTATTGGCTATCCATAGTTTTCAGTGGGGGATCGGCAATATTATTAACCTCCCGAATTCTAGTTTTACACGCCTTTTTATTTTATATAAATACGGATCTGTTATTGCCAATGTTAGTAGAAAAAGGAAAGTATATCTATTATATATTGGCTTTAATCATATGTGTGGAAATAGTTTACCTGGTAAGTGCCTTTTCCAGCAGCTGGCCCGTTTTTCATAATATTTATGCCCAGTTTTCACCTTTCAGAAATCATGAATATGGTTTTCAGAGACACTTTTTCTTCAGGGGAGGTTTCTCTCATCTTTTGTCATCCATTGCCATTTTATTCATAAGTACAATATACTGGACTATCACGCAAAACCGGAAAAAGAAACAATGGGAATTATCACTATTGAATGAAAATCTTCAAACAGAGATGAAATTCCTGAAATCTCAAATAAATCCTCATTTTTTGTTCAACGCACTGAATAATATTTATTCTCTTTCGGTTACACGATCTGAAAAGGCACCGGATATGATTATGAAATTATCCGAGATGCTGAGATATATGCTTTATGAATGCAATAACAAAAAGGTTGCTCTGGGTAAAGAGATTGTTTATATCCAAAATTTTATTGATTTCCAGGTTTTAAAGGTAGAGGGCACACCTAATATAATCGTTGATTATGATGAGGTGGATGCTAATCTTATGGTAGAACCGATGTTATTCATTCCTTTTATAGAAAACAGTTTTAAGCATAGCAATATTCAAGATTTAGAAAAAGGCTCTATTTCTTTAAAACTGGAAACAACGGGAGACAAAATAGTTTTTAAAATTCGAAACAGTATTCCAGATAACAGTTATACGAAGGATTCTTCGGGTGGGATAGGGCTTCAAAACATAAAGAAAAGACTGGAATTACTTTATCCCGATAAATATGAATTAAATATTCATCATAATGACAAATCATTCTCGGTTCAGTTAACCATTGATACGAAATAATGATTCAGTGCATAATCATAGACGACGAGTATCCGGCCAGAGTGCTACTCAAAGATTATATTCAAAAAGTCTCGTTTTTAAAATTAACCGGCGCCTTTAAAAATCCGGTTGAAGCATTGAGCAAAATTCAAAGCGAGCCCATAGACCTCATCTTTCTGGACATTCAAATGCCGGAATTGAGTGGGATCGAATTTCTGAAGTCGTTTCCCAAAAAAGTGAATGTAATTTTAACCACGGCATATTCGGAATATGCTTTGACTGGGTATGAGCTGAATGTTTTGGATTATTTATTGAAACCGATCTCTTTCGAGCGTTTTGTCCTGGCAGTCAATAAAGCAGCCGATATAATTCGGTTACAGAATGATGCAAAAGGGAGTGACGGAGAAGGTTCCGTTGAAAAAAAATACATTACTGTTAAAGCGGATCATAAAATCATTAAGATATTCGTCGATGATATTTTATACATTGAGGGCCTAAGAGAATACGTTACCTTTTACACTAAAAATGAAAAAATCGTCACGCTGGAATCATTAAAAAATCTGGAAAATAAACTGCCAGCTATGAAATTTATTCGTGTTCATAAGTCCTTTATAATTAATAAGGATAGAGTAAAATCATTATATGGGAATCAATTAGAAATAGAAGGGAAATTTATCCCCATTGGCAAATCGTACAAAGACGAAGTTGTGCGGAATGTTTTTGGATAAAATATAGGTTTAGCCCTGGATCAGTTCTACGGTTGGAAAAGTAACCTTAAAAGTAGTGCCGTGATCAACCTCACTCTCACAAATTACGCTGGCATTCATTGAATCCGCCATCCTTTTTACGATAGACAGGCCAAGTCCGGAAGAGTGTTCACCTGCTGTCGGTTTAGCAGAAAGAGTGGTAAATTTTCTGAATAAAAGTTTTTGATCTTCTTCACTTATTCCAGGCCCGTTATCCTGAATTACAACAGTGACTAAGCCATCTTTAGAATATAATTTCACCTTGATATTACTTTCTTTAGGAGAAAATTTAATAGCATTGGTAAGCAGATTGTCGACGATTTGATAGCAGGCATATTCATCTGCATAAACGGCAGGGATATTCTTATCAATTTCAGTAAGTATAGGGATGGCTTTTTTATCAGCCAGGTTTTGATTATTACTGATTACTTTGTTTACCGTATCGGATAAATTCCAGTTTTTAAAATTAAACTGGAGATTTCCCCGCTCGATTGAATTGATGTTCAGAAAATTCTCTATAAGTGTGATCATCCGGTTGGATGCATCAAAAATTAACTGTGCGTAATGTTTTATTTTCGGAGGGTCCATAACCGGTTTTTCAATCATCAGGTCTGAAATTCCGGAGATGCCACTCAAAGGAGTTTTGAGATCATGGGCAGCCATATCGAGCAAATCATTTTTTTCTTCATCAAGCTTACTCAGACGATTATTCGAAATCATCAGCTTAATGTTAGCCCGGTGTAATTCTTCAATTTTAGATTGAATAAACTCTTTTTGGTTTTCTATAGTTTTAGAATTATAAAAATTTTGGGATTTCATCGAATATAAAATAAGTGAAACCAACCACATACCAACGACCATCTCCGAGATAGTTATATAATGTGAGAATAGGGTCATCGGGTCCTGTTGGAAGATAGGAAGCAACAGGAACATGGCGATCATCGTACTGAAAAATAAAATGACATCTGTCCAGAACGGGAAATAGAATAAAGTTGCGATGATAACAAGCCCCATAATATAAACGGTAACGGTATTGCCCATCATTTGATCGACAATCGTTATTCCTCCACATAAAATTATGAAACAGGCAGCAAAAATATGGAGTAGAGCATTATGAAATTTTGTGTGCTCAATCTTTTCCGGTTGATCCAAATGATTGAAAACAAAGAAACAGAGTAAGCTGAATAATGCAAAAAGGCCGTGCATTAACGTCCAGTATTCATAACCCTGATTTATTGTCCAGTATCCCCTGGAATAGAAGTAGTAATCGGGTATCAGGCCCAGGATGATGTTTAGCAGCATGACAATAAATGCCACAACCTTAGCCCGAAAGATATTGATAGCAATCAATTCATTCCTGAAGTCATGTTGGTATTCTTCGGGAATCTTGAATAAAAATTTAAACTTTATATTGTCTAATAAGGCCACGTGTTTAACTAATACATTCCTATATTACCTATCGAGAATATAATGTAAACGCAGCAATGCTAACAATACCTAAAGTTTATTATTCAATAGTATTTTGAATAATGGATAATGACCTTAAAATAACATATTGATATTTATTTATATCGGGACATTATCAAATTTATGATTAAACCCAGGGAAAAAAGCCATTCTGCATAAACAGGGTATGTTGTTTATAAATATTCGAAAGATGAATTAAAAATAGAATTAAAGACTATCCAACCACGATTTCAACACCCATTTCGATACATTTTAAAGCCAGTTCTTCATCAGGCTTTTGGTCAGTAATAATATAATCTACGTCTCTAAGTTCAGCAAATGAAACAAGTTGTTGTACTCCGAATTTACTGTGGTCCATTACAATATTTACTTCGGACGCTTTTTGAATAGCCATCTTTTTTACTTCTGATTCCAAAACATTTGAATTACTGAAACCGTGCTCAACGGTCATTCCTGTGGCCCCAAGAAAGATTCGGTCGAATGCCATTTTTCGAATCGTTTCCATGGCGATAGGGCCCATCAGAGAAGCGGTAGGTTCCATAAGTATTCCGCCTACAACCACCGTATGAAATTCTTTTTCAAATAATTCACTTACAACATTCAGGGCATTAGTGACAACCGTTATATTCAAATCAGGATTTAAATAACGGGCTACCTGGAATGTTGTGGAACCGGCATCGATGAAAATAGCTTCACCCTCTTTTACTTTTTGAGCAGCAATCTTTCCGATTTGAACTTTTTCATTCAAAAAGACGGCGTTACGTTCTCTCAGAGTGATGTCATGAGCAATAGGAATGGCGCCTCCGAAAGTTCTGCGCAGCAGGCCCTTTTGTTCGAGTTTTTCAAGATCACGACGTATGGTCATGTCCGTTACTCCGAAACGTGACCTGAAGTCGTTTACCCTGCCTTCACCATTACGATTGATGATATCCAGGATTTCTTCCTGGCGTTCATTTAAATCGTCCTTCATCTATTTTCAGCCATTCATTTTAAGAATAAATCTCTAATTCGAGCTCATAACGAACAGATTCCCCCGGAGCTAACGTTACCAGAGTACCTCTTTTTCGTTCTTCGACACGACCATCAACTCTGCAATTAGAGGGTTCAATACCCAAAGCGTTAACACCTTCTCCGGGCATGTACCATTCAATCAAATTTGGTAGATTTTTTATCGACCATGATAATTTAACATTAATCGATCGATTTTCTCCATTAAAGTAAGGAAATTCCGGATTATTTATTATGACAATTGCCTGTTCTTTATTTAAGTCATGATTTTTGGTAATGGATAAATCCTCATGATAATAGACTCGTTCATCGAAATTCGTTTGAGGAGATATCCATTTATCATATCCTTCCAATGGAAGATCCGGTTCGCGTGGAATAATATTTTTTGATGGAAATGTGATGCGTGTTTTGTCGGACATCAGCGGAAATCCGAAATTGAAATGATATAGAATCATATGAGGAGATGGTTTGAAGCCAATATTTTCGACTTCATCACTGATAGTGATCTTATTACTACCTATTTGGCTTCGGATTTCCCTGGAAAGTCTCAGATTGTCTTTAAACAATCCCGTTTCGGCAACTTTTCCACGGATGTTCAAAAGATATTCATCATCCTCCCAGTCTCCGGCGGCACTTACGTGGGTTGCCGGAGTATGATGGGCTCGTCCGTGTAACCCTAATGATTCTCCATTATCGACAGAAGGAGCGCCAACCTGAGTGAGTCCACATGTCATCAGCAAACCACCGACTGCGGTACGGGCCCAGTTATCACCTGTGCTGTTATAAAATGAGGGGTTTACGGCACCGTTTGGCGATTGCCAGCTGATGGGAATTCCGCAAAATTCCGCCCGAGTGATATCCATGCCCCGGGACGGGCTTACAAAATATGTTAACCCTGCACCGGTTCGTATCTGAATTTGTTCGACACCAGCTTCAGGGCCATCCTGACTTATAAATCTCTTAACTCCGCCTATTTGTTCAATATTACTGAAATGAGATTCTAATTCTCGTCGTTTCCATTTCTTTCCATACAGCTTCATAAAAATAACTTAAAAATTAATCTTCAATTATTTTGGGTATGCGTTCTATACGGGAGTCGGTAAAAATATCGGATTCGTCATGGCTTGAGCTTGAGAACTCAGAAACAATAGCGCCCTGGTCTCCGGCCTGAAACCAATGTAATGTGTTGGGGGGGATGGTAAACTGATCGCCCGGATTTAATTCAATTTCATTGAAAACCGTATAATAATTATCGCTTCCTTCGGGAATTACGGCACCGATTTCATTAGTTTCAGGACCTTCGATATAAAGCCAGACTTTGCCTTTACGGCATCGAAAGGTTTCCTGTTTCCCGGGGTTGGCTCCGATTGGAGGATGTTTATGTTCCGGACAGGTCTGCCGGGGAAACAACACCAGTTCCTTGGCACAATATCGATCATTGTTTTCGTAGGTAAGAAGTTCAAGGCCGGTTCTTTCCAGTTCACCTAATCCAAACTCTGCAATTTCGATTCGTTCTTTCTCTGCTTTCGTTAAATCAATACCCGCTTCGGATAGAATTACAAGCGTTCTTTCCTGAGCTTTTTTTACCTGGCTTCGTTTTAACATGACGAAACTTCCCGATTTTTTAATGATTTTTTGTCATTCGAACCGTTCCAAATTTCTTTTTTTGCATCATAATTCCAGCCTGGCCATGATAACGATACTTTATTTCTATCCCAATCGCCAGATAAACGTTGCATTAAGTGTTCCCAGGCAGGTATTCCACTGGTGGCATCCGCTTTTTCAACATTACAGGCGCCTGTGGCAACGGCGACCGTCATACAATCTTCAAGATCCTTATTATTTAATAAACCTGAAAGAAAGCCGGCAATTGTACAATCGCCGGCTCCTGTTGTTCCTATGACATCGACTGAAAATGTGGGTGCAAACAACTCCCGGTCAAGCCAGGGCTCGATATTATCGGGTTTGCATGTACCGAATCGTGACCATCGGTCCGGATTCGGGGTGGTTCGAACATACAAGCCGAACGAACCTAACTTGATAACAGCAATTGCTGCACCCATTTTGAGGATCTGATCTGTGAGGGAGGACAATAGTTTAATGTCCGGTTTTTCACCGTGATAACCTGCATCGTATGAATCAGGCATCAGCATGAATAATATTTCATCCAGGCTTGGTGAAAAGATATCTACATATGGCAAAACATTTTTCAGGATGTTTTGCCAGTTTACCTGACCGCTCTCTGACTTCGGATCAGGTAAGGTCATATCAAGGGAAGAGGTAAGGCCCATTTTCTTGACACGAGAAAAAATGGACTTCAAGTCTCTGCCTTCGTGTTGGTACATCTGCTTCATGAGGGGCGGATATCCAAAATGGAATAATTGAGTATCCGCTATGGCTTTATCTACAAGATCTTTGGAACAAAAAGTATTGTTGGCACCTGGATTATGCAGGAAGATACGGTCGGTATTCGGTGGATTGATGACTATGGAATACGAACTGTGCTCGTTTTTGGCAACAACCATATTTTCCGAAAGAGAATGATCTATTTTATCTAATTCGGAAATTATAGTATTACCGATGAAATCATCTCCGATTTTACCGATAAGCGTTACATTGGTGCCCAGACGATGAAGTGCAATGCCCGTATTGGCTACGACTCCCCCTGTGGACGTAACCGCAGGGCCGACATTGATGAGCTGGCCTGGAGCAAAAGATTGACTAAAATCCTGAAAATTATCAGGAAATGTTGGAATAATGTCCAAACATATATGGCCTGCTACAACAATATGTGCACTTCTGAAATCCATATTAGTTTAACCACATTAATGGAATCGTCTGGTTCTTTTTCTGTGAATCTAAAGCTGCTGTTAAAACAATATGAGAATCACGTGCCTCCTGCGGGGTGGCACAATTGAATGACTGTTGCATATTATTTCCATGAACAAGTTCATCACAAAAAGCCGCCCACATTTGTAAAATAGAATCTGAAAATCCGAATTCGAAAATGGGTCCCGTTATAGCTTTATATGCCGACTCATAAGGTACATCAATAACATGCCACGCCTGTTCGGCACCTTTTTCATACGGAAGGAAAGATAACTGCTTTGGATTCTTTGTTGAAAATGCTGCTGAAAGCTTTGTTCCATTAATTCGGATAAACCAAGTGTTGGCATGGCCCGGTGCAATTCTTTTAGTCGATAATATCATAGGAAAATGCTGCCCGTCTTGTCTGACCTCACAGGAAAGAATCGCATTATCCCAGGTTTCACAAGCCACAATATTTCCTTTGCCATCAGGCCTTTCAGGAATGATGTTGGATAATAGCGAGTGAACATTTACGGGTTTCCATCCCAAACGAAGGGGGAGATGTAAAACATGCATGCCTAAATCGCCCATACATCCGTATTCGCCATTTGTCGAGATTTGGCGTTTCCAGTTAATGGGTTTATCCGGATTCAGATCGCTGCTGTGCCAGAAACCAGCTTCAACATCGATGATCTTTCCAAAACGATTTTCCTGAACCCATTTCGTGAGTCGATAAATACCCGGGTAAAATGGGAATTCTGAAGAACATCTGACCAGGACATCAGGATTTTCTTCAATGGATTTCAGAATAGATTCATTAGCTTTTTTATCAATACCGAATGGCTTTTCACCTAATAAGTGCTTGCCCGATTTTATGATATCAATATAAATTTGTTCATGAAGATTATGTGGAACAGCACAATAGACAGCGTCGACTTCATTATTGGTAAGTATATCCTTATAGTCGGTGGTACTCCACTTGACAGAATCAATATTTTCTTTAAACCATTCAATAGCTTTCGGATTAGAATCGCAAACGGCAACAATGACCGGCTCAAAATCAAGATTTTGCAGATGGCACCAGCGTGAAGCAGCACTGGCAAATTCTTTGCCCATCAGGCCACAACCAATAATGCCAAATCGTATCTGCTTTTTATCCATTAACTAACTCGTTTTTTTTTAGTATGGACATTGCATCCTCAACCGTGGCATTATTATGTACGATAGCCATAAATGCCTGGGTCATTTTATCCGGGTGTTCGTGCTGAATAACATTACGGCCGTATACAATTCCGGATGCCCCTTGTTGAATAAGAGCAAAAGTACGTTCTAAAATTTCCTGATCAGAAGCCCTGCCACCTCCACGTGGGAGAACCGGTTTTCCGGAAGCTGCCTCAATGACCCGATAATATTCGTTTACATCATCACAGGGGTCGGCTTTAATGATATCAGCCCCAAGTTCAACAGACTGGCGGACTAAAGGAATTATTTTTTTGATATCTCCGTCGACCATATAGCCGCCTTTATCATTATTTTTTTGCATGACTAAAGGCTCGACCATCAGGGGCATTCCGTATTCTTCACAAACCGGTTTTATCTGGCAAACATTTTTAATGCACTGATGATATACATCAGGTTGGTTAGGCATCTGAAATATGTTCACAACAACACATGCCGCATCCAGTTTTACGGCTTGTTTAACCGGGTTTTCAACTAACTGACTGAATAAATATTGTGGCAGCGAACTTCCGTAAACATTTGCAACATCTGTTCTAAATACGAGGGAAGGTTTTTGCTTCCCGGGGATACCCTGTAACAATGATGCCTGGCCCGGGCTTAATTGTATGGCATCCGGATTGGCCTGAACAATAGTATTGATAGCTTTTTGAATATTTTCAATACCGGCCAGGAATGGGTATTCGTTGAAAAAACCATGATCAATGGCAACATCAAAGCATTTTCCATCGCTGCTAAAAAGCCGGTTCAACCGGGCTTCTACTGACATCCTAAATTCTCCACAATTAAAAATTTGTTATTTCGAACAAATAATATGTTCGTTTCAAACAATTTATACTTCAATGGTATTAAATGTCAAATAGTATTTTACTTAATATGAAAGATTATGTTAGGGTTGAAGGAAAAGCGCATTAATTCTACTTTCAAAAGTTGTTCGAATAGAACATTTTGTAATCAAGTGATGCGGAGGGAATAGTTGTAAAACCATAAGACATTGTGCAGCAGTAATATATGGGTATATATTAAAAATCCTGGCAAAAAGAATCCGGATGTGTGAGAACCGGATTCTTTTATAAAATTAAATTTGATTACTATTGCACTTGATTGATGGAACGTGAACGAACCAGGGCGTAATCCAGACTGTGTTCATTCCAGGATGCTACTTTTTTAAAGAGTCTTTTTGCTTCTTCTTTATTACCGTGTTCCCATTCTGTTTCAGCTAATTTATATAAGACATACGGGTTTTTCTGATCGGCCATTTTAAGATTATTTACGGCCTCTACAAAATTACCTTTTTCGTAATTTATATATCCCATTAAAGCATAAAAATTCTTCATTTCTTTAGGATCATGACCATCTGCAACAATTTTTCTGTAATCTTCCGCTTTCTTGAAAGCAGCGTCATAATTTTTGCTTTTTGCATCGATCATTGCTTTATTAAACAGGATTCCCCGTTCATAATTATCTCTCGTAGATTTTGAGAAATTAGATTTATCCACCATTTGTTGGCATTCATCGATGCTTTTCTTTGCATTTTCAATGTCATTTTGATCTATATACACCGAACATTTACGGGATAAAATCCAGGCTGTCAGATCACCTAGTTTCTCTTCTTTGGCTAATTCCAATGCTTTATCTGCTTCATTTAATGACTCATCATATTTTCCTTCATAAAGATAGGTATCGGCCAGCATCACCATGTTGTATACTTTATCGGAAGGATTTTTAGTCATTTTTACAGCTTGCTGAATGGCAGCTCGTCCTTCTTCATGATTTCCCTTGTAAATCATATTCGTACCCATTTTCATCTGAGAAAAATGGAAGCCCGGATCTTTCTCAATAGCCATTTTGTAATGATAAATGGCATCGTCATGGCGGCCCATCTTGGTATATAAATCTGCAATGGAATCATGTGGATTTGCTTCGTCAGGTAACAGGCGCACATAATTAGAAAAAGCGGTATCTGCCTTGTCGTACATCTCCATGTTTTTATAGGCATAACCGAGCAAATTATAGGCCGGAGCAAAATTTGGGTCAATTTCAATGGCATGTGTGAATTCCTTCACAGCCTGATTCGTTTTCTCCTCATCAAATAAAATGATTCCAAAATATTGATGAACACGCTTATCACCGGGATACATTTTACTTAGTTTTTCCATGGTGGCAATAGATTCCATAGGTTTATCATCGGAATTCAGGTATGCCGATTGGATAAGCAACTGTTCACCCAGAGTAACATCGTTTCTTAATTTGTATGCCTGATCCAGTTGATTCTTGTAGTCCATTTCTGTATTTGAAGCCAGTGCCCGATATAAATGGGCTAAAGCAAAGTTTGGATCTTCCTGTATGGCCTGATCAAAGAGCATTCTTGCATTGTTGAGTTTATAATTTTCAAATTGCTGCCTTCCGTCTATAAAAGATTCAAGGGCAGCATTTGAATTTGTAGTTATAGCAACTTCTTTATTTTGCGCCACTGAGGTGATTGGTATCATAAAACAGAGATACAATAGCATTCCGCTGACACTGATTCGTGTCATTATTTTGTTGAGATTCATAACGTTCTCCTGGTAATTTAGCTACAGATATTGGTTGTAATGATTAGGTCGGGCAGTATTATGCAGTAGATAAGTATTTAATATTTATAAATATAATACTGTAAGGGGCCGGGGCAAATGATTGGCGTGTTAATTCTTTTTAACCCAAAAAGAGGGAAAAGCAGGAGAGATGTTTAATATGTTAAGAGTCTTGAGTTAAGAAAAAAATCGTAGCTATAAATGACCCTGAATTTTTTTCGGTCTATTTTTTCTTTTTTGAAGAAGCGACGCTTTTTTTCTCAATTTTCAGGTGCGTTAAATAGGATAAAAGCCATATTAGTATCCATTCTGCACCGGTTATCCACCATTGTGCGAAAAACAATACAATAACATTGATGGCATAAAGGAGATGCACGAACCACCAGGGGGCCGATGTCTGTGTTTTTTTCATTAACTGATTGAACCCGCCGCTGAACAAAACAACGGCTTTCATCAATAACATTATTGGTGTGTAAACGACAATGACCAGTTCTAACCAGTGATAGGGCAGCCGAACCGCCAGGATTACAGCAATAGTTACCAGTATATCGACGAGAATTTCCTTAATCCATTTCATAGTTTTTGTCTTCTAAAATGAGCCTTCAAAAATTGATAATTCGTAAGAATATTCTATCGGGTCAATCTTTTATATTGTATACGGTGAGGTTGATCGGCTTCAATTCCGAGTCTCTTACGCCGGTTTTCCTCATATTCCTGGAAGTTTCCCTCAAACCAGAAAACGTCACTGTTTCCTTCATAAGCGAGGATATGTGTTGCTATTCTATCTAAAAACCAGCGATCGTGGGATATGATTACCGCACATCCTGCAAATTCCAGCAGGGCATCTTCGAGAGCGCGCAACGTATTGACGTCCAAGTCGTTGGTTGGTTCATCCAGCAACAGCAGATTAGCTTCTTCCCGGAGTGTTTTTGCTAAATGAACGCGATTGCGTTCCCCTCCTGAAAGTTCTGAGATCTTTTTTTGTTGATCGCTTCCACTGAAATTAAAACGGGCTACATAGGCCCTGGAATTGACTTCACGCTTACCTAGCCTGATGATATCTTGTCCACCTGATATTTCTTCCCAAATAGATTTTTGAGGATCGAGAGGCCGGTTTTGGTCGACATATCCTGATTTCACAGTTTCCCCGACCTTAAATTCACCGGAATCAGGTTTTTCAATACCCATAATCATCTTGAAAAGGGTTGTCTTTCCTGCTCCGTTTGGACCAATTACCCCGACAATGCCACCCGGTGGCAGGGAAAAATTCAAATCCTCAATCAAAAGAAGATCGCCAAAACCTTTGGTAACGTGTTCGGCAGTAATAACAGAATTACCAAGTCGTGGTCCGGGTGGAATATAAATTTCCATATCTTCACGTCGTTTTTCTTCCTGCTCGGATAGAAGATCCTCGTAAGCAGTGATACGGGCTTTGCTTTTTGCACGTCGGCCTTTAGGATTGGCACGAATCCATTCAAGTTCTCTCGCAAGTGTTTTTTGACGTTGTGATTCCTGCTTTTCTTCCACTTCCAGGCGTTTCTTTTTCTGATCAAGCCAGGAAGAATAATTGCCTTCGAAGGGGATACCCTGACCCCGATCCAATTCGAGAATCCATCCGGCTACGTTGTCGAGAAAATACCGATCGTGGGTTACGGCAATGACGGTTCCTTCATATCGTGATAAATGTTGTTCCAGCCATTCGACCGATTCGGCATCCAGGTGGTTTGTAGGTTCATCTAGCAGCAAGACATCCGGTTTTTGGAGCAGTAATCGGCATAGAGCAACACGTCTTCGTTCACCTCCGGATAAAACTTCTACTTTCGTATCTCCGGCAGGGCAGCGCAGGGCATCCATAGCCATTTCCAGCTTACTGTCTATATCCCATGCACTTAAACGGTCAATTTTATCTTGCAGCTTAGCCTGTTTTTCTATCAAGGCATCAAAATCGGCATCTGGTTCGGCAAATTGGGTATTTACATGTTCGTATTCAGCTAAAAGATCCACAACTTCCTGAACGCCTTCTTGTACTATCTCTTTTACAGTTTTGGAATTATCGAGTTTGGGTTCCTGAGGCAAGTAACCGAAACTAATTCCTTTTTGGCTGGAAATCGTACCAAGGTAATCGTTATCTACCCCGGCAATGATTTTCAGAAGAGTACTTTTTCCAGCGCCATTAAGACCTAAAACACCAATTTTGGCCCCGTAGAAAAATGAAAGATAAATATCTTTAAGAACCTGGCGGTTGGGTTTGTAAACTTTGCCCACGCCGACCATGGAAAAAATGATTTTTTGATCGCTCAAACTAAGACAGTCTTTTAAAATTTAAAATAATAATGAGTGAGCAAAAATACACAAAATTCAGGAGTCTGCTAAATACTCAAGCTGGGAATTAAGAAAATATTTGATTGGGAAGAAGAAAGCTTTGAGGAGTATTGATTTTTTGAATTGAAACAGAATGCCTGTTCATAACGACCAATAAAGCAAAGCAAAATAAATCGGTGAAAAACCAAAAAAATAGTTAACTGAAGAAAAAACACTTCTTTTAATTACATCATTCAGAGAAAATAGAGGTGAAAGCTATTAGAAAGTGTGGACTGAATAGGGATATTCAAATTCTTTTAACTCCCACCTCAATATTTTTCAAAATTATTTCAACAGAAAACTCATCAGGATACCTGCTGCTATAGCAGATCCAATGACACCGGCTACATTTGGAGCCATGGCGTGCATCAATAAGTGATTTGAGGGATCAGCGCGCAAGCCTTCCATCTGCACGACCCGTGCACTGTCCGGAACTGCTGACACGCCGGCCGCTCCAACAAGAGGATTGATCTTGTTGCCTTCTTTAATGAATAAGTTCATGAATTTGGCAAACAAAACACCACCTGCTGTAGCTACCATGAAAGAAATAGCACCGAGTATGAAAATAAATATAGATTGTGGTGTCAGGAACGTCGATGCCTGGGTTGAGGCCCCAACCGAGACACCTAACAAAATGGTGACAATATCAATCAATGAATTTCTGGCAGTATCAGCTAGCCTCTTGGTAACCATGGATTCTTTCAACAGGTTTCCAAAGAAAAGCATACCCAGCAAAGGCAAGGCACTTGGCGCGATAAATGCAGTCAAAAGAAAACCAATGATTGGGAATAATATTTTTTCAGTCTTTGAAACCGTTCTTGGTGGCTTCATCTTTATCAGGCGTTCTTCTTTCGTTGTCAATAACCGCATAATAGGCGGCTGTATGACAGGAACGAGTGCCATATATGAGTAAGCCGCAATAGCTATTGAACCAATGAGATCGGGAGCTAAACGGGAGGTCAGGAATATAGCCGTTGGACCGTCCGCACCACCGATAATCCCAATTGAACCTGCCTGCGCCTGGGTAAAACCGAAAGCGATAGCTCCTAAAAATGTCAAAAAGATACCTATTTGAGCCGCGGCTCCCAGCAATACCAGTCTCGGACTCGATATCAGGGTGGAAAAATCGGTCATGGCACCAATACCGAGGAATATGAGCGGTGGATATATACCTTTCAATACTCCCTGATAAATGTAATTCATGACGCTGCCCGATTCATAAATACCTAATTGTAATCCGGCATTTTGGACGAAGGGGATATTTCCAATAAGGATACCAAATCCGATTGGAACAAGCAGGAGGGGTTCATATTCATATTTGATGGCCAGGTAGATGAAAAGCAGGCCGACAAATATCATTATCGCATTACCAGGGGTTATATTTGCAAACCCGGTAAATTCAAAAAATTTCAGTAATCCGTTCATAAATGTAAATTCTATTCGATTTCAACTAAAACATCACCCTGTAAAACGGTGCTGCCCGGTGTCACTTTCACTGATTTGACGAGCCCGGATTTTTCAGAAAGAATGGTATTCTCCATTTTCATAGCTTCGAGAATCATTAATTTTGATTCTTTTTCGACCGCATCACCTTCTTTAACAAATACCTGCAGGATACTTCCCGGCAAAGGTGCTTTTATGGTACTCAGGGTTCCCGAACGGGTGAGAGGTTTGCTTTCATTCGATGGGGACACTTTAGCCCGAACCAGTTTTGGAGTTTTCGGAGCTTTTATTTCTTTCTGAAGTTCCACAGTATATGAGGTACCGTTGACTTCAATTTCAGCGATGTTTTCTTCGAAAGATTTTACTTCGACTTCGTACTGATTTCCGTTTATGGTAAACTTGTAATTTTTCATATTAATTTCTTAGCGTCGAAAATTCATTACACTGTAAATTTTGGAACTCCAGGGTGAATACGTTCTGGAGACTTTCTGGATCGTCAGAATTGCATCTTCGTCGTCGTGTAATTCATTGAAATACATATATAAAGCAGCGCTGATGGCCGCATTCGTCTCTCCAGACATAACTTCCTTTTTGACAGGCTGCACTGAAACTTTTTGTTCTTTTTCCGTCACCCTCTTTTTGAAGGAAATGTTCAGCAATCTTGGCAAATTTTGAAAGACGACATAAATGATGATTAGAGACAGGAAAACAACCCCCATGCCCACGATCGTCATCATTATCTCTTCTCCGGTAATAAAATGGAGATCAAAAACCATTCTTATTGGTAAAATCATGACGTTCGTTATTTATAATGGAATGTTACTGTGTTTTTTAGGAGGATTCGTTACCTTTTTTGTAGCCAGTATGCGAAGAGCACGGATGATCCTGAACCGGGTATTTCTTGGTTCAATAATATCATCGATATATCCGAATTTTGCTGCTTCATAGGGATTGGCGAATTTTTCACGGTATTCCGCTTCTTTTTCCGCTACAAATTTGAACCGTTCCTCATCACTTGCCATATCACGCAATTTTTTGAAATGGAGTACTTCGATGGCACCTTTGGGACCCATAACGGCAATTTCGGCAGAAGGCCATGCGTAATTGATGTCTCCGCGTAAATGTTTGGAGCTCATTACGTCATATGCTCCGCCGTAAGCTTTTCTAAGAATGATGGTAACTTTCGGGACGGTAGCTTCACCATATGCAAAGAGTAATTTCGATCCGTGAACGATAATTCCGCCATATTCCTGCGCACTGCCTGGAAGGAATCCGGGAACATCAACAAAGGTGACAATCGGAATATTGAAGGCATCGCAGAATCGTACGAAACGTGCCGCTTTTCTTGATGAATCGATATCGAGGACGCCAGCTAAAAATTTTGGCTGATTGGCGACGATTCCAACCGGCATACCATTAAATTTGGCAAAACCAACGACAATATTGCGGGCAAACTGGCGATGGACTTCCAGGAATTCTCCGTCATCAACCACAGAATCTATAACATCTCTCACATCATATGGAATATTCGGATTTTCAGGTATAATTTCATTGAGAGCATCTTCAAGGCGATCGATGGGATCATTGCATTTTGTTATCGGCGGATCCTCAAGGTTGTTTTGAGGCAGGTAACTCAACAGTTTCTGAATTAAGAGCATGCCCTCATCTTCATCCTGTGTGACAAAATGGGTAACACCCGATTTGGTTGCGTGCACCGTAGCTCCACCAAGCTCTTCCTCATTAATATCTTCACCGGTAACCGTCTTGGCTACTTTCGGTCCGGTTACAAACATATAGCTCGTTTTATCGGACATGATCGTGAAGTCGGTGAGGGCAGGAGAATACACAGCTCCGCCGGCACAGGGACCGAATACTGCAGATATTTGTGGAACAACGCCCGATGCAAGGATATTTCTTTCAAAAATCTCGGCATAACCTGCTAAACTTCGTACACCTTCCTGTATCCGGGCACCGCCGCTGTCATTTATACCAATAACGGGAGCTCCGACTTTAAGAGCCTGATCCATTATTTTGCATATTTTATTTGCATAAGTTTCTGACAATGAGCCGCCGAAGACTGTGAAGTCCTGAGAAAAAACATAAACCAGGCGACCGTCGATGGTCCCGTGTCCTGTAATGACTCCGTCTGATAAATACTTTTCATTTTCTAGTCCGAAATCAGAACTTCTGTGTGTGACGAACATATCATATTCTTCGAAACTGCCTTCATCCAATAATTTGTCGATACGTTCGCGGGCAGTATATTTTCCTTTTTCGTGTTGTTTGTCTATTCGTCTCTGCCCACCACCCAATCGGGCTTTGGCACGCGTCTCAACTAATGTTTTAATATTATCAAGGTTTGACATAATTTTGCTCTACCTTTATGGCATTCTCAAAACGTTGTCCTCTTAGTTATTCAGCGGTCTGAAGTTGGATAGGGAAATAAATTTTTAAAATAACAACCGGCCGTCTGTTCACGTATTGATAAATACCGTTGTTTGTTTTGGGACGATTAAGTCTCTCTTTGTTATTTGGTTAAAGATCGATTAGTAAAAGCTTATTTGCTTTATTCTCTATTAATTAAAAGACAATGTAAGGTGATTTGTACGATACAGAATTGTCGAACTATCAACCATTCTTGCTCTTTGGGACTTTAGAAAGGCTATGTGAGCTATGGAGTTATTATTTCATTAATCAAATATATAACTACATAACGTTATAATATCAGGATATGTAACTTTAAAAACATTGGATGAATAGTATCAGAAATTTTTTTTACCCTTGATTACACGAATCAAAACAATGACAACAGCAATCAACAGTAGAAAGTGGATTAAACCTCCAAGTAAATGTCCTGCAATGACAAAAACGATCCAAATTACGAGCAGAAAAAATACAATTGACCAAATCATATAGTTGTCTCCATGTAGTTTTTTATTTCATTTGATTTAGCATACGTAAGAGTTTTGAGAAGGTTAGGGGAAAGAATTGTGGTTTTAGAATTTTCCAAATTTAAAGGTCAGAATCCCGTTAAAATCACTTAGTTGCTTATCATTTGTACCATTTAAATGAACACCATTGACTATTCGGTAACATAGTCCGGCTCCAAATCTGAAAAAATTCGTAACATTAACCATCACATTCAGACCGGGTTCAATTACAAAGAATGATTGGTCAGGTAAATCAGAGTTGTGATTAAAGTTATGCATGGTATAGCTGACATTACCGGCTCCAATCATCGTTTCTACAGAAAAATGAATAAGCTTTGGTGAAGCATGGACATATTCAAGATCCAGCCCGCCATAACCGACGTTCAGATATAGTGGTTGTCCATTAAAATTAAAGGAATTATTTAGCCGTATATTAGTAACAAGGCCATAACCACCACCTCCCAAAATGAAACTGTTGCCAGATGGAAATTTGATAATCCAGCCGCCGCGGGCACCTGTAAAAACAGATGACAGTCCGTTAATGGTTGTGATTTTAACAACCGGGCCTCCAAAACCCCCGCTTTTATTTTGCCGGATAACAGTGTTTCCTCGCTTGGTGCGAATAATGGGTATGATAACAGGCAGAAAAAAGAGAACAATATTATTTTCATCATGGCTCCCTTGATATAAATAGGTAAATAGCTGGATACTATTGAACTTAAGAATAGTTACTCCTTACAGTCCAAAAAGTTACCTAAAATTTAAAAACCATGGAAAACGGGATTACCGGCGAGTTTGCATAACATCTCCATTTGGTTAAAAACCAAGGTTATCAAAAAAGCCCGTTGAGTTTCAACCTCTTTTCTTAAAGGACACCAATGTGATGTCTGCGGTGATCTATTACATGGTAAGCGTGATAGGTTACCAAAGCCCAGTACGAAATCGGAATTAATAATCCAAAACCTACAGTAGCTAATGCCAGAATCATTCCACTCCAAAGGAAAAGCGGGGCTAGAATCATTAATACTATTCCCTGAAAGTAATAGCCTTTATAGATGTGGCCTAAACCAGGTAAAAGACTTTGGATAGCAGCGATATCGTTGCGTGCTCTTTTTATGTTAGTTTCATCTCTCTCATGAATTTGCGTTTTCATTTGATCCACCTCCTGAACCAGTTAATTTGAATACGCTTCTATATATAATTATACATTAATATTATGAAAATAAAAACATATAATAAATCTAAATTATCAATCTTTTTAGCGTTAGATGGTAGAAATAAACGATGCATTTGGGGAAGGAGGTAACGGAGGTAGTATAGGATCGTTGCTTTTATAACCAATCCGGCTAAAAGAAAGGCAAATCGCGGTTAGAAGGATGATAAACATATAAGTATAATATAATGCCTGATTTTACAAACAAAACGGTATTTGAATAACCTTTAATTATGAAGATGAATAAGAACATCGAATTGATGGCGCCCGTTGGTTCTTTTGAATCTCTTATGGCCGCCATTCAGGGTGGTGCCGATTCTGTTTATTTCGGCGTGGAGCAATTGAATATGCGCGCAAAATCCACTAATAATTTCACGCTTGATGATTTAAAACAAATTGTCGCTATTTGTACTGATCACAAGATGAAAGCTTATCTTACTTTGAATACGATCATTTACGATCATGATATCCGATTGATGAAGAGAATTGTTGATACGGCAAAATTAAACGGAATAAGTGCGATTATCGCATCGGATCAGGCTGTTTTAGGTTATGCCCACAATATCGGAATGCCTGTTCATATATCTACACAGGCAAACGTCAGTAATATTGAATCACTCAAATTTTATTCTCATTTAGCCGATGTTGTAGTCCTGGCAAGAGAATTAAGCCTTCGTCAGGTAGCTCGTATTGTAAGGGGAATAGAAGATGAAGAGGTGAGGGGCCCATCCGGAAATTTGATGAAAGTTGAAATATTTGCTCATGGTGCCTTATGTATGGCAGTTTCGGGAAAATGTTATCTGAGCTTACATGAAAATAATGCTTCCGCCAATCGCGGGGCATGCCAGCAAACCTGTCGCAAAGCTTATATAGTGACCGAGAAAGAATCCGGAAACGAACTAGAGATAGATAACGAATTTATTATGTCGCCCAAAGATTTAAGTACAATAGGGTTTTTAGATAAAGTTTTGGATTCCGGGGTGGAAGTACTAAAAATAGAAGGTCGGGCAAGAGCTCCGGAATATGTTGAAACAGTAACCCGGTGTTATAAAGAAGCAATTCGAGCCTGGCAAAAAGGAGATTACAACCGGAAAAAAATTGAAGAATGGGAAGACCAATTAAAAACAGTATACAACCGTGGTTTTTGGGATGGTTTTTATCTGGGAAGAAGACTGGGTGAATGGTCGTCATCCTATGGTTCTCAGGCTACAAAGCGGAAGCAATATTTATCCAGGGGACTCAATTATTTTTCAAAACCTAAAGCAGCTGAATTTAAAATGGAAAGCGGTGATCTTAAAATTGGTGATGAAATTTTGATTACTGGCCCGTCTACCGGGGTAATTCGGTCAGTTGTTACCGAATTACGCGTTGATGATAAAAAAGTAGAGTTCGTTTCAAAAGGCGATTTGTTCTCAATTCCGATGGATAAAAAAATCAGGCGCTCCGATAAACTTTACAAGCTGACAGACGTCGAGCAGGTATGATCAGAATTACTTTTCATCGCTCTAAATGTATCGGATGTTATTATTGCAATGAAATTGCTCCTTATCGATGGGATATTAATGAGGAGGATGGGAAAAGCCTGCTTGTTGATGCCGAAAAGAACAGAGAAATATACAGCCTGGTTATTTCTGATGATGAATATGAAGATAATTTGGAGGCTTCCATTCAATGTCCGACAGGAGTTATTAACGTGACTAAGTTGTAAAATAAATAAGCCCGACATTTTCATGCCGGGCTGATTATCTTTGTTTATTTGTCATAAGAAGAGTTTTTAATGCTCTTTTATCTATGACATTAAACTCAGATTTCTATAATTAAAATAGAACCAAATAATATTGTCCGATACAGGGTATTTTATATTCCTTTTGTAAGGACTTTTGATATTGATTTGTAGGGAGTATTTGGCTCAAATTAAAAAGCAATGGAGTAATTTTTCCTAAAATGCTGATACATCAAGATATCTCGGAGTGGCTAGATTTTTTGAACTTGACTCATCCCATAAAATGGAAGTTATCCACCATCGCCCGTTGGATTTTATTAGCTGAATACTGTTCATTCCTTTCTGTTTTCCCATTCCATCATCTGTTAAATAATTTGCCCGGTACATACTAAAGATATGAACAACCTGTTTCAGACTATCAGTTTTTCTGGATGTTTCACGCTCTCTGAAGCTTTTTAAAAATCCGTCGTCAATTTGTTTGTTAAAACGTATTGCGAACGAATCGGGTGTTATCGTTGTATATTTTCCGTTTTTCACATGGACAAGCCGGGCTCCTTTGATGAAAAGCTGCTTAAAACGGCTCCAATCCGGCATTTTGCCATGTTCGTATGTTAAACTGCTGTAAAGATTTTCGATAACCGAGTTGATGCTCGTGTAGTTATTATTTTGAAATTCCGAATGAATATTTCCAGGGGTATAAGCCCGGTATGGTTTTGTAGTTGTTGCCAGGGAAAGATGTGGACTAAGGAAGAGTAAAATTGTGACTAAAGTTTTCATCTTGATAACATTTTTCGTTAAAAAGGTTGTTCAATCGACAATTTTCTAACGAAAAATATTATTTATGTATTACGTGACGATGATAACTTAGATTAAATTTAAAGTATCGTTTTCAGCTGGTTACGATGTTTTTAAATACCGCGCGGATATCCAATGCAACAGCGCCATTCCCTTTGGAAAAGACTTTAAGTGGATTAATTTCAAATTCTTCTATTTCAGGAAAATCCTGTGCTATTTGAGCAATTCGAAGCATCGTATCTATGATAGCTTTTTTATCATAACTTCCGGATCCCCGCCAGCCATCGAGTTTTTTGCTAATTCGGGTGTTATACAATAATTCCCTTGCCTGAATCACGGTTATTGGTATCGTACCGATGTGGATATCATGTAAATATTCAACATCTACGCCGCCACTTCCAATCAACAAAAGGGGGCCAAATTGAGCATCTCTTTTGAATCCAATTATGAATTCCAGGCCATCCTCATACATTGGCTGAAGCAGGAAGCCGTCAATATGAGCTTTTGAGTCGTATTTTTTAACATTATTCCTGATATCAGAAAAAGCTTTTCCAAGCATTTCCTGATTCGTAATATTTGTGATAACTCCGCCGGCATCGGTTTTGTGTGAGATCTCTTTTGAAACGAGTTTCAGCACTACCGGAAACGGGATGGATTCACCCAGAGTATCGAGATTTTTTATTGATTGCACTATTTCCGATTTCGGGACGCTTATACCATACAATTCTGCTAGTGCATTTAAATCGTTTTTATGTAATGCCAAAGTTGCTTGTTCCAGGTTGATGGGAAATGTCGGTATTTTTGATTCATGCTTTAATTTATACAGCCAGTCCGCTCTTTGCAGCATTGCAGCCAGGGCAGAAGCTGCTCTTTCAGGGAAAGCAAAATTGGGAATCTGGCGCTTATGCAGTATGGCTAATGCTTTTTCAACTGAAGCTAATCCCATAAATGAAGCAAGAACCGGTTTTTGATGCACTTCTGCTACCTCGCCAACTACTTCTGCGAGACTTTCCGGTAAAAACCAGTCCTGTGGAGCCTGTATGACATGAACAGCATCGACATTTGGGTCGGATAATAATGCGTCGAGTGCAACCGCATACGTTCCGGGTCCGGAACCGGCTAAAACATCAACAGGATTTTGTATACTGGCTGCTTCCGGTAAACGTGCTTTTAAATATTGCTTTGTTTCCAGAGACAAAGAGGCCATTTTTAACCCGTACTGTTCAAAATTATCCACAGCCAGTATGGCGGGGCCACCGGCATTCGTTAAAATAGCCACTCTGTTACCATGGGGAAGCGGTTGCCAGGCGAGAGCCCTTGCCCAATCAAAAAGTTCTTCCATTGTGGAAGCCCGCAAAACACCACTTTGACGAAAAGCAGCATCATACGCTTCGGCGCTACCTGCCAATGCTCCTGTGTGTGAAGCTACCGCTTTAGCGCCACTTTGTCCGTGGCCGCCTTTCAAAACTACAATGGGCTTTGTTTTTGAAATAATCCGGGCCGTATCCATGAAAAGATGGCCGTCGGAAACGCCCTCAATATATGCAGTCAGTACTTTTGTTTGTCGATCATTGGCAATAGCCGACATCATTTCCGTTTCTTTAACATCGATCTGGTTTCCCAGACTTACAATTCGTGAAAAACCGACTCCGGCTCCCCGGGCCCAGTCTATAACGGCGGCAACCATAGCGCCTGATTGTGATACGAACCCAATTTCGCCTTCAATTGGCATGCCAACAACAAACGTAGTGTTTACGGGAGTATGTGTATCGATGGTGCCAATACAGTTCGGGCCGATAACACGCATATTGTAATTTCGGGCAATTTCACTCAGTTCCGATTCCAGTTTTTTGCCTTCATGTCCGGTTTCGCCAAATCCACCACTTATAATGATAGCATGATGAATGTTTCGTTCTCCGCATTGAATTAAGGCGTTTTTTACATGGGCGGCAGGCACAACAATAATGGCTAAATCTACCGGGTCAGGGACAGCATCAATGGAGGAATAACAGGTGTATCCTAAAATTTCAGTTGCTATGGGATTCACAGGATAAACAGGGCCTTTGTAATGATAATCAATAAGATTCCTTACCACTCCGTATCCCAGTTTGCGTGGATTTCTTGATGCACCTATAACCGCAATACCATCCGGATTGAAAAAAGGATGTAACATAATGTACTCTCTCTCGAAATTAAGGTGTTAATACTTCTAATCCGGCGACTTATATAAATTTTCCGGACTAATTTCGGCTAATTCAGATAAAAATGATGCGATTGAATCTGTTATTGCTTCCAGGTAATGGTTCCCTTTTTCATCTGTCGCTTTAGCGGGATTTCCGGCCCCGGTATCTTCGGTAGCCTTATTCCATTTTCGTTCCGCCCAAACCGTACCTTCCTGCAAAGCCCTGACCGCAAAAGGAAATGTTCGCCCTTGTCCTGCTTCGTTCAAAGATAACACCAAATGAGGAGCGATATGTAATAAAGTGCTGGTTTCCATCTCACCGGCATGATCTCCCGGTTCATCAAAATAGTCATTCCAGTCGACAGCCTGATACCAATTTAAATAACAAATAAACATATCGGGATAACGGGCACCAACTTCCCTGACGATCTGTTTGAAGTCGTTACCTCCATGCCCATTCATCACAACTAATTTTCGGATGCCCTGCCTTGATAATGATTCCGCGATATCCATTAACACCGCGGTTTGCGTACTGGGCATCATATTTATATCCAGTTTAATATCGAACTGACCGGTATTAACACCAAAAGGGATGGTCGGTAAGACAATTATTTCGGCACCTTTTTTCCATGATTTTCGAGCTGCCAGTTCGGCAACATAATCACATTGAATAACATCGGTTCCATAGGGTAGATGATAATTATGTGCTTCTGTAGCTCCCCATGGTAAAACAGCAACTTCGAACGACTGATCTTTAACTGATTTCCAGTTAGTTTCTTTTAAAATATATGGCTTGATATCCATTTTATTATATAGTAAATCAACAGAATATTTGATTTTATTTGGCAAAATATAGTGATACGCAAAGATATATTGAAAAAATTGTAATCTAATATCTTTCTTATTGTTGGGATAATATTAGAAATACTTTTGAGATCATTAAACTATTAGCTATTTTTTTTAGGATTTTTGAATTGAATAATCAGGCGGGCGAAAGCTATAATTATTAGAAAAAGAAGGGTATAATCTATTTGCAGCTAAAGAGTTGTGTCTTTTTAAATATTAATTTAAAGGTTTAAAATTAATAACACATAACTTATTTAAAATAGGTGCTTTTATCCTTCTGAAACATTTGTTTAATTATTCTAATCTGCTTATAGTTAGTACTATAAAAAAATAAAGTGATACAAGAACTAAAAAAAATCTCTGATGATCAAGTCATATGTTTTTCCAAGCGCTATAGAGAGTCATAATACAGAACTCCTGAATGTAGCTGAAAATCTTTTAAACGGTTTAAAAATATATCATGAGGACGAAGGATATATTTTAGGTGATTTAGCCCTTACAGAAGGGATTTCACCGCATAAAAATGTAAATAGTGCTCCTGATGAACTTGATTATCAATTATTAGCTAAAGCCGGACTTTTACTGAGTCACAAAGAGAATGGCGAGCCTGTTACAGTTACAACTGGTTTCCCTTTTTCTACATATAACCTTTTCAAGAATCAATCTGCCGAATTAATAGCCGGTTTTGACTCTGTTAATTACGATTCTTCTACTTTTAACGGCAACGGAAAGAAAAATGCTGAAATTAATGTCCGTAAAGTTGATGTGATTCCTGAAATAGCAGGTTGTATCGTCGGATTGCGTAAAGGGGAACAACAGGCTAAAGGTAATTTCTTTATAGCGAGTCTAGGTTTCGGTACGTTTGAAACGGTATTATCAACTGAAAAGGGGATTATCCAGCGTACATCCGCCAGTGTCAATGGCGTTCGTTACGCGTTGAACAACCTGATTCGGGAATTAAGCAAATCAAATTATCTTGGTTTAAAAACAGAACATCAGTTAGATGCCGGACTGAGAAGAGGCTATATCGTATTAAACCGCAGGAAAATTGATTTAGCCGACTTGAGAAAAGAAGTTTTGATTAACTATTATAATGATATTATTTCTCCAACCTTACGTAAAGCCTATTCAGATGCTGATTTTGAAAAATCGAACAAATTGTATCTTGCCGGAGGCGGTGCTCTTTATAGTGATTTAACGAACTGCTTCATTGAGGAATTTCAGGATATATTGGATATTGAGGTTGTTGAGGAGCCTCAATCATTAGCAAGTAAGGGGTATTGTTATAATTCATTACATTTGAATGGCGGAGATAAACAAACAGCAGTTGGTATCGATATCGGCAATTATAAATCCGTAGTATCTCTTTTCGAATCTGAAGCTTAATAAATAACATTATGGTGTCCAAGGACATATGGGTAAAAAAAAGAAGGGTAATTCGGGGTGGGAACCGAATCATCCAAATATTACAATTATTGATCTGAATTCAATTTTAGAAGGGGACATTCATTCTTCAGAAAATATTCGGATTAATTGTGACGTAATTGGCAACTGCATTACGGAAGGTACGGTTGTTATCTCTGAATCCGCTAGTATTCAGGGTGATGTTTCCGGCCAGTCGATTCATGTAAAGGGCCGTGTGATTGGAAACCTTCATTCAAAAGGACAGATAGCCCTAACATCAAACTCTCATGTTGAGGGTGATTGTATCTGTCAGTCTATTGTAGTGGATACCGGTGCATTCCTAAAAGGCCGTGTTGCTAAGAGTGAACTGAATTTCATTCAATATTCCAAATCTAATCCGGAGAAGGAATTGTCTCTTTCCGTTGTTACAGAATCAAATGACGTTCAATTAAAAAATGAGGATAACAATATTATTGAGGAAGAGGATAACCCGAACAGACTTTGGTGATGTTCTTTCAGGCTATTGTCGATTCGATATAGTTAAATTCTTCTGAAATCACGAAAATTTGCTGATTGTATTTCTGAACAAATGCAATCAGACGTTCAATATCTTCAAGTTTCAGGGTCAACGTATAGTGTACCAGGTCGATAAATGGCATAAAATCACTATTATCAATAGTTTGATACTTCAGATAATAATTACTTGTGTAATCGTAAATAGCTTCTCCGTTTTTTGGTTTTATTTTGGGCTCAATAAAAAAACATTTAATGTTTGAGACGGACAGATTTTCTTCTTTAATGATCTCTTCTCGTTTAAAAACTCTGACAATAAGTTCTCCATTCTGAATACATATTACTATTTCATGCAGGTCTTCCGCTGCTTTAAATGCAGCATAAAATGAAAAGGCAAAGAAAATTAAAGATGCCAGGATTACAGGCAGTTTGATAAATATTTCAAATAAATTAAAGGAGGTATTCAGTAAGTAGATTCCTATCAAACCGGAACCAAATGCCGACATAGCCCAAATGACTTTAAAATCCTCTTCGTAAACTCTCAGTTCATCAGACATCAGGTATGTTCGTTTTCATGTTGATCATAATACAGAAATCAATTACAGGTCATAATTTATCGAAATATACTATCCGATTGAAGTCGGTTTTTAAATGTTTTTCTTTCCGGTATTCTTTAACGATTCCCCAACAGGTTGATAAAATTATAACCTATAATTAAGGTATTAATATTATAAGTTATGTAAGGTTAAGAAAATTGATGATCTATATATAATGTGTATCCGATCCTTAAAAAATAAATATTGTGTCATAAGTAGAAAAGGGTAGGTTACTTATATTGGAATACCGTATATGTTTTATAATATTAACTATTAATGCGTATTCTATTATTGTTAGTAAGTTACAATTCATCTAAGAATAACGCTTTTGGAGGTTAGTATGAGGAAATATCTGTTCATAATATCGGCTGTTTTATTTATGTATATACAGGCCATGGGGCAATCTGTGAAAAAAGTTAAGACAGAAGTCCATTTTAAAAATCTGGCGGATTATTCGACCACAGAAACTACGAGAATAGAAGGTCAGAAAATGCGCACGGATTCTCAAAGTGAAGTTAAAGGTCACGGTATATTAAAAAATGCAGTAATAAAAATTTTTCTAAAATCAGGAGATACCGGGGAAATTACGGATTTGCCGGATATGAAGATTTTTGACATGGACCACAAGAAGAAGACCTACCAGGTTAAAGACATAGTGCCATATACTCCTCCTGAAAATGTTAAATCGGGAGATGGTGAAATGGATGGCGGTGAAGAAAAACCTGAAGAACCAGAACACAAAGCAGAAAAGGACACTACCATAAAGATTATCCGACGGGAATTCAAGGTGGAAGATACAGGGGAAAAGAAAACAATCAATAATTTTGATTGCAATCGTTATACCATTGTTTGGCTGGTTGAATGGGAAAACGTTAATACTAAAGAACGTGGAACAGACAGCTTATTTACTAATGTATGGACGACTCCGGTAAATGGAAATCTGCAAAAAGTAAATCAGGACGAAATGGCATTTAATTCAACTTATATGAAAAAGATGGGCTTCGAAATGCCGGTTGATCAGCAGGAAATGTTGGGTTTACATTGGATTTCTATGATGAATGGCATGAATAATACTAAAGATAATTCTACTGCTGGCTTAAGTTCTGAGTGGCAAAAGCTGGATAAAATTAAAGGTATGCCAATAGTTGTAGATGGAAATTATTTTGCCATCAGGCCAGATAATGAAAAAAAGGTTGAACAGAAGGAAGAGTCTAAACCCAAAAGTGTACGAGGTCTATTCGGTAGATTTGCAAAAAAAACAATTGAAAAGAAATTAGAAGCCCCTAAAGAAACGGGACCTGATTTACATTTTTATACCGAAGTTCTTCAATTTGGGCCCGGCAATTTTGCCGAAAATATCTTCTCAGTACCATCAGGTTATAAAAAGAAGTAGACTATTATTTGTTTCGATGGCTGTAGTTCACATTTCGAGATACCTGGAGTGCTTAATAATGGAATCCCAGCAGGTTCCAAAACATAAGAATTGGTATAAATGTGGCTGCAGCCAGAATGACCATTGAAAAATGAATTCGTGAGCGGATATCCCAGTATAAATCTTTCCATGCTAGAAGCATAAGTATCAAGTCAATAATTGTAAGAATCGTTGAAATGACAGGCAAAATCAGAAGAAGCTTAAGGCTCAGAGGGATATCAAATGCTAAAGTTTCCGGGCTTTTTAAAATGATATAAAGCCCTGCAACAAATATTATATCTATTAAACTTAGCCACAGGGCCGTCTGAAAAGTCAAGTTTTGGAATTTGATATTATGAATCACGTGAATCATCTCATATTCGCGTTGATATCCACGGCTGAATGGCCAGAAAAGTATAAAAGATAAAAATACCATCAGGCAGATTGAGGTGAGTGTTACATGAAATTCTGGCGACTCATACCAGGCAATTCGATAATATGCTGTTGTCGGGTTATTACTCAGAAAGGCATAATTAACAGAGCCTTCATTAGTACTGTGAAAAACAAGCCTTCTGTTAGAATTCAAATCCTGAAAAACCGTAGGCCTGATTTCAACCCACTGCGACGCGCCTCCTTTTAGCCCGTGTACCAGTAAATAACCTTTCGGCGTTGAATGAATACTTACGGTTCGATCTAACTGTAATAGTTTTCCAATAGTTGAATAAGAAGTTTCCGTAGACCAATAATTACCAAGGTAACGATAGGAACGTTGTTTATAATCTTTCATTGGGACAATATTCGCAGCGTTGTTTCCTGAATAGTAGTGATCCATAAATACCTGCAAAAATTCTGAGCATGCTTTTTCCCCGCCATAACTATTGAATGATATAAATATTCCGAGATCAAAATCGGGTACCAATGCAAGTAAAGAATGGAATACATAGGAATTGCCCGTACTCATTATCACTCTTTGGTTGTTAATATACCGTTCCCAAAACCCATAACAGTTTCCACTCACTTCAGGATCATGGATAAAATGACGGTGTTGCATCTGCTGAGCGACCTTTGCAGACATGATCCTTGTTGTATCATATAAGCCATTATGTAAAAGCGTGATCATAAAACGAGACATGTCCTTCGCTGTTGTATACATGGAACCAGCCGGTGGAACTTTTATATAAGGGATTGGATCTTTTTCAAATAGGCCATTTTTAAATGTATATCCATCAGAAAGTTGATCTAATTTTTCTTTTGGAAGCGGCTGGGCAAATGTACTGCTGTTCATTTGCAGAGGCTGGAAAATATTTTCCTGAACATATGTTTCAAAGGAAGTATTGGTTATTTGTTCAACAATATAACCCGCAAGTCCCATAGCAAAATCTGAATCACCAGCTAATTTACCCGGAGGGCGTATCCGTACAGGAATATTGTTTTTTAAGTATTCATTTAATGGTTTCAAATCCCGGTAATCCTTTGTGAACATATTGAATCGTTGTTCAAATCCTGTGGTGCGTGTAAGAATGTCCTCGAGAGTTACAGGTTCTTTAAAAGTATTTGGGATATTTAAAAATTTGAAATAACCATTAACATCACTATTTAATGAAACTTTTTGTTTGTCATATAATTGCATAATTGCTGTTGTCGTAATTAACTGAGAAACTCCTCCTATTCTGAATAATGTTTTATCAGCAGCTACTTTTTTATGATTTAATATATCCGAATAACCATATCCCTTCATTAATAAAACATTTCCATCCTTGACAATGGTTACGGTAGCACCGGCGATATGATACACTTGTAATTGTTCAGAAATGATTCCGTCAATAAATGATTCCAGCTGCATTTTATCATCTTGCAGATTAATTAATTTTGGCTGGCCTGAAACAAAAGCAGCTCTGGTAAAAACGATGAATAAGGCAAACAACGAAATTTTGACAACAGATAAGCCCCAATTCGCAAATGCACAGTGATTTAATGACATGGCTTTTTACTCCCGCCTAAATAACCCTGATTCTGATTATACCTGAGTACGAATTACAAATAATTAGTATCAAGTATTATTTATTGCGAATCGTAACTAAATGCAAATTAATAAGTTATAAAATCGATAGAGGAGGGCATTTAAGGATTAAAAGTTTATAACAATGGGAGTGTAATAGAAAACGAAAAAGCGAATTAAAGAGCATACCAGGAATTTTACTGAATTCTATAAAAGATATGATTTGACGGATTATTTTTTTAAAAAATTCAATATGACACTCGTTAAGGAATCTGAATTTTCGGTTTTGAAAATATTTTGAGCATGAGCATTCCCGGTAAATAGAATGATTCTCTTTGGTTGTAGGGCTTTATGATATTGAGATTCTATAATCTTTCTCATAGGTTCGTCTTTGCTTGCGAGGAAGAGAACTTTATTATATTTCATCAAAGACGGTCTTTTTATGGGAACAGGGGATAACAATATCAACCGATCGATTATCTTTTGCTTCGACATGACCGCGGCTTCTGCTGAGGCTCCACCTCCCATACTGGCTCCCAAAACTGATACTGTTCGAACTCCTTGATTATTTAAATATTGTATTGCTCCAAGAATGTCTTCATATAACCCGTTTTTGTTACTACCTGCTTTTGATTTTCCATAGCCTCGAAAATCGATAGCCAGGACATTGTAGCCGTCGGTTGCCATTTTACTGGCTAATGGTTTCCAGCTTTCCATATTGAATGCGGCACCATGAGCCAGAACAACACCCATTTTGCCGTTTCCATATTCCGTGGCAAAAATCTGGCCACCATCTTCAGTAGCAAATGAAATGAGTTGGGTTTCCTTAGACTGGGACAAAGACGTGACAGGGTATAACACTATTAGGTAGATAAATAAATAATATTTCATTTTCATAAGCTCCTGATTGTATTAATAATAGGATGGATCATGTAATAATTCGAAAAAAATGTAATAATTATTTACCTGATGATTACAATAAGAAATGTTTTTACTAAATCATAGTTGTGAGTGTGGTCTCTGCTTATGGAAATTTATAAATAATAATGTATTAAACGTTGCTGTTATTGTTTTGTTAATAATTTTGGGGTATACATTAACTATTTGTTAATGTAATCATGAAGTAGTATCCTGATATATAATCATTCCAACGATAATCTTATTTTGCTTTCATGGGTAATCAAAGAATTACATTTAGTAAAAGTTCTACGATTGATTTTTCAACTGAGGTCAAACAGAAGGTCAATGAATACTTTAAAAGTAATGGAATTTCAAAAAATGCGAATATCAGTATGGTTATCAAAACCATAACGTTACTTGCAATTACTTTTGTTCCATATGCCTTAATATTGAGCGGACTTTTTACCCATTTACAAATGATTCCTTTGTGCTTTTTGATAGGAGTTGGTTATGCCGGTATTGGTTTTTCTATTTCCCACGATGCCTTACATGGTGCTTATTCATCAAACAATACCATAAACACTATTTTAGGATATACTTTTGATTTATTGGGCGCAAATGGATATATCTGGAAGATAACCCATAATATTATCCATCACACATATACAAATATTCATGGCCATGATGAAGATTTGGAGGTAGCAGGTTTTATTCGATTATCGCCCGGAACAGAATATAAATACATACATCGTTTTCAACATATTCTGGCTTTTTTTGCCTATAGTTTTTCTACATTATTCTGGGTGTTTGTCAAAGATTATAAATATTTCTTTAAGAAAAATATTGGACCTTATGAGGACAAAAAGCATCCGGTTTCTGAAATTATCATTCTGGTTATAACAAAATTATTTTATTACGCCTATACGATCGTCTTACCGATATGGATATTACACTTGACTATCGTGGAGTTTTTAATAGGCTATTTGATTGTCCATTTAACTGCCGGGATTATTTTGGGTGTTATTTTCCAACTGGCACATGTTGTAGAAGGAACTGAGTTCCCTTCCGAAAATGAAGATGGACGCATAGAGAACGTATGGATGGTTCACCAAATGGAAACGACATCCGATTTTGCCAGGAATAATAAACTGTTATGCTGGTATATAGGGGGATTAAATTTCCAAATTGAACATCACTTATTTCCCAGGATTTGCAGTATTCATTATCAGGCGATAAGCCCGATTGTTGAAGAAGTAGCAAAGAAGTACAATGTTCCTTATCACTCCCATACTACCCTTCGCGAAGCGATAGCTTCCCACTATAAAACGTTAAAGAAATTTGGCGATCCTGCTTTTTCGTATGAACCGGTTGTGGCCAAAATCTAATTTTTAACCGCTTCGAGTTTCTCTGATAACTTGTAGGCATTCTGAACAAGAGATTCCGGATATCCGGTTAACTTAAGCAATGCAATGGCATTGCGGGTAGATGTAGCACCTTTTTTTATCTTATAATCGAAATCAAGGCTGTTTTCCGTTACAATTTCCCGGAAATGATAAAATTCGAAGTTTCCATCCAGAAGATCCAACAGCTCTAAATCGTGAGTCGAAGTTATAACCATATTTTTAGGGCCATCCAGGTACATGAGCACTTCTCTTGATGCTGAAACACGTTCAATAGTATTGGTTCCACGGAAAATCTCATCTATCAGGAACAGGTTGTTTGTTTCTGAAATTGATTGCTCGATTAATTCTTTGATGCGTTCTACTTCCGTAATGTAATAACTCTTGCCATGTACAAGGTCATCGTCAACTTTCATCGAGGAAATGAGATGATATTTATTCATCTCTGCTTTTTCGGCACAACAAAGATAAAGCGTTTGCGACATGATCTGGTTTATTCCTAATGTTTTAAGGAATGTCGATTTACCTGCCATGTTTGAACCGGTAATAAGAACGCTTTTGCCTCTGATGTGAAGATCATTAGGAACGGGTTCTTCAAGAATTGGATGATATATATTTTCAAAGGATAAAAGGCGTTCCCCGGATTTAAATTCTGGTTTACAATAATAAGGTAAGGATGTACGGAATGACGCGACTGATTGCATGGCATCAAGCATTCCGACGGCATCAAAAAGTTCTTGGATGTCGTCCCTGTTCTTTCTCAACTGATGAATAGACCGGTAATATAAATTTACTTCTATGAGAAAAAGGTTATCGAGATAAACGTAAACGAGGCTCATCAAATCATCCGGATTGGCATTCGAAAAGGAAAACCATGATATCATTCCTGATAATTTCTTTAATGCGGACAGGCTTTTGTTTATTGAATTGCGAATATCATCAAGTGCAGTCTCTTTCCCTTCCAGTTTATTTGAAATTTTCCCGCTTATTTTCAATAATAGACTTAAGCTGAAAAGGGGAGAAGTAAAGAAAAATAACTCACCTTTGTAAGAATGGTTTATGATTTGATTGATCAGGAAAATCAATAACAATCCCGTTAAATAGTACGGATGAATAAACGAAAGGCCGATGCAAACAAAAGTTGCCAAAGGGCTTAGGAGATAAATGAATGCTGAAGATTTTGGTTCTGCAAGCTCCCGGAGAAAGAGATTAGGCAAGTTCCAGAATTTAGTGGAGGTTAATTTTCGTAATTCCAGCTGTAACGATGTTCTTGTCTTGTGATCTTCTTCAAACAGATTTACCAGTTTTTCTCGCTTCCTGAGCACCTCATCATCGAAAGTAGGCCGTTTCAAAAGATCATAAAGATACTGTTGTCCAATGAGACCCGAAGTCCGATCAATGCGTTCAAATAAATCATTCATGTTCAGATCATTCCAGGTTTTATCATCCAGTGCACGGCCACTTGAAGTGGTAACTGGTAACAAATCATGATATAAACTTATATTGAACCAATCTCTGTCTTTATCAACAGGCTTGCCCCAATCCTCAAATAATTCTTGTTCAGCCTGCTTCTTTTTCCTGAAGTGATTAAAAACTAAATAGAATACAAAGACAGCCACTAATCCAATAAAAAAAGTACTTGCCATCGATAAATAAACCTGTTAAAAAATTATTTGTAATAGGAAGTTTTAATCAAAATTTAAAGAGTTAAGATAAGCTCATTTTTTTAAATCTGATACCCTTTTTACAATTCATAAATAGATTTGATGTTAAAGAAAAGTGCATCTTTAATTGTGAAATGGTGGGCGGTTGTAGTATATAATAAAAAAGGGAGATGATTTTAAATCGTCTCCCTTAATATCGGAACCAATATGATTATTTAATTTCCACAAGTTCTATATCAAATACGAGATTTTTTCCGGCCAGGGGGTGATTAGCATCCAATGTGACCATATCATTTTCCATATCGGTAATTATGACATCTATTGTTTGTCCGTTAGGTTGGCTTAATTGCAATTGTAAACCAACTTCAGGTGTGATGTGCTCTGGAAATTCTTCATTTTTTACTTCCAAAATCATGTCATCTCTGTGTGGACCATATGCCTCCTCCATGGGAATATTTACGCTTTTCTGGTCGCCGGGTTCCATGCCAATTACAGCTTGTTCAAACCCTGGAATTAGTTGGCGTTGACCGAGTGTGAATTCGATAGGCTCTCTGTTAACTGATGAATCAAATACTGTATCGTCATCCAGTTTTCCGGTGTAATGAACCTTAACCGTATCTCCTGAGGCTACTTTTGCCATTTTATATGTATCCTTTATTTATTTTTAATTCGGAATGTTTAAGACAGAAGCCATTGAAAATATTTGAAATTTCCGCCCCAAACATAATATTCTTACACAAAGATAATGTTCATTATAAGCTATTGCAAAAATGGCTGTGTAAGGGGAATATTTCTTTTATATAAAACTGGCAATTGTTTGAAATGGTTTTTTGCTTATATCCGGGACCACGGCTTCTTCGGAAGGATAGCCGACAACCAGCAAAAGGAAAGGTCTTTCATTTAACGGTCGTTTCAGAATTTTATTTAAAAAACCCATGGGACTTGGGGTGTGTGTTAAGCTTACCAAACCGGCATTGTGAATGGCCGTGATTAACAATCCGGTAGCTATCCCAACGGATTCTTTCACATAATAATTTTTGATGCGTTTGCCATCTGCTGTTATTTCATAATTCTGCGAGAAAATGGCAATAAGGTAAGGTGCTGTTTCCAGATACGGTTTATTTTCATCCGTTCCAAGGGGTTCTATAGCATCAAGCCACTCTTTAGGTGCGCGGGTTTCATAAAATTCCCGTTCTTCTTTTTCCGCAGCAGTTCGAATCTTTTTTTTGATTTCGGGATCACTTACGACGACAAAATGCCAGGGTTGACGGTTCGCCCCATTTGGAGCGGTAGCAGCGGTTCGAATACAATTCTCAATTATTTCCAGTGGAACAGGGTGGGAAGAAAATTCACGGACAGTCCTCCTTTTGGATAGTTGAACAAAAAAATCTTTTGTACGTTTTAACATCTCCTCTTGAGAGAACTCCTCGTGCGTCGAAAAGGGCACAAATTTATTGACGGTCATGCTGGGAATCTGCTATGGGTTAAGGTCTTTAAACATCAACGAACGATAAAGAAATATTTATAGGAAGTATAGTAAAAATAGGTTAAATTTAAGACCTCAATTAAATATACAGATGGCTCGTCTATCAAATCTCTATAAATAAGTTATTATGCCCCTCAATGAACAAGTATCGTCAAATGATGATACCGCGTATTTCAATAATTTCAATTTGCAAAAAACAATCCTGAAAGGTATTCAGGAAGCAGGTTTTACTCAACCAAGTCCCATTCAGGAAAAAGCTATTCCAATAATATTATCCGGTAAAGATGTTATCGGACAGGCTGCGACGGGTACCGGTAAAACGGCCGCATACGGATTGCCAGTCATTAATGGAATTACCGAAGCCGGTAGTTCACAGGTTTTGATTATTACTCCAACACGGGAACTGGCAAATCAGGTTAGCGATGAACTATTCAAATTAGGCAAATACCATGGAATTAAAACGGCGTCTATTTATGGAGGTAAATCGTACAGTCGTCAGCTGAAACAGATAAAGGATGGTGCCCAGGTCATTGTGGCAACACCAGGTCGCTTACTGGATTTACTCAACTCTCATAAACTTGGAGTATTTCAACCGGGAGTAGTTATTCTGGATGAAGCTGATGAAATGCTGGATCTTGGTTTCCTTGATGACATTAAAGCTATTTTTAAATATTTGCCAAAAGAGCGGCAGACGCTATTGTTTTCTGCAACCATGCCTCCGACCATCCAAAAACTGGCCAGGGAAATATTAAATGATCCGGAACGCATCACGATTACTGAAAAAAATGAAAACAAATTAAAAATTGATCAACAATACTATATAATTGAAGATCATGAAAGAGATGATGCCATTATTCGTCTGCTGGATGTAAATGAACCCGAGAAATCGATTGTATTCTGCCGGACTAAAAAAGATGTAGACCGGTTAAGCCGTCTTTTGTCTAACAAAGGTTTAAGTACGGATGCCCTGCATGGCGATATGGAACAGCGCCAAAGGGAAAAAGTTTTAAGAAACTTCAGAAATGGGGATTTTGATATTCTTGTCGCTACCGATGTAGCTGCCCGTGGATTGGATATAACCGATGTGAGTCATGTATACAATTATCATATGGCTTCTGATTCTAAGAATTATATCCATCGTATCGGCAGAACGGGAAGAGCAGGAAAATCGGGTACAGCTTTGACGTTGGTAACGCCAGGTGAGATACGGGATCTTAGGAGGATTCAATCGGAAGTTAAACAATCGATTACACAGGATACGGTTCCCGATAAAAAAGAAGTAGTAAAAAGGCAGGCTACTAAGCTTCTGGATACGTTAAAAGAGCAGAAAATAAACAACAGTTCTTTAGAAGTTAGCACCTATCTGCTTGAAGAATTAGGCGAAGTAGATTTATTGCAAAAAGTAGTTTCTTATATATTGGATAAGGAACAAACTACTGGTCCCGATCAGATAGGGCCACAAGGCAATAGACTGAAGAGGATTATGACAAATAATGAACATTCAGGCAGGAAAAAAATGAGAAAAAGAAAATATTCTGGTGGCAACAGAAAGAGCAGTGGTACTGGTAAGAAATATTCCTCTAGCCGGTCAAAATCTAGATATAAATAGCCACATTTATGATTAATTCTCAGTCTTTCGGGTCTGGTTTTCTTTGAGGAGATTTTGCAATAATTCTATCTGTTCATTCTGCAGCTCTATGAGTTTCATCCATTGCTCTTCCCGCAGGTTATCCAGCTTATCATGAAGGCTTAGTATCTCCAGTTCCGCCTTTAAATTGACTTCATAATCGTGGTTTGCGTCCAGTCGATCCTTAGCCGACTGCCGGTTTTGAGACATCATAATGATTGGGGCCTGCAGGGCAGCAAGCATCGACAGGAACAAATTCAATAAAATGTAGGGATATGGATCGAAGCTTTTTCCCTGTTTAGCAAGAATGTATGAATTCAATACGATCCATATGAATAGAATGGCGGCAAAAATGATTATAAAGGTCCATGAACCACCAAACGAAGCTACACGATCCGCCAGCCTCTGTCCAAAAGTCAGTTCCTGATCAAATTCACGGTTGGTATTTCTGCTTATATTTACATGTTCTGCAATACGCTGAATAACCCTTTGTTCATTTTTAGTTAAGGTTTCGTAACCTTTTTTTAAATATTTGGTTGCAAGTTCTTTAGCCTTTTCATTTATCAGCATGGTGATATTAATTGAGTTTTGGATAAATTGAACAGTTGGGTTTCCAGCCTAACTCTAATCTTGCCTTGATGTTACTGCATCTATGAGAGGCCGGGCAGGGGAGTTCGGGCTTGGTTTTTGGATCCGGAGCTTTGAGTATATCAGATAGGTGCCTTAGATAATGAAACCTCGTGATTGGTTCATCATTAATATTATAGATAGAACCGGATTTTGATTTCTTTATAGCCAGTAAAAAAGCCTGAGCTATATCATTTACATGAACTGGTGAGAAATAATACTGTCCATCACATTCCTGGAGTTCTGTTCCGGATTTGAGCTGTTTTATAAGATCGTCCTGGAAAGTGCCGGGCCCGACAAATATCCCCCCACGCAAAATACACCAGTGAAGAAAGTCGGGTGATATTCTGCGAACTTGTTGTTCCATATCAATGACCGGTTTGCATATGAGTTGTCGTTTTTCGGAATTATCCAGTTTTGTTTCTTCGGTAATCCAGTGAGCACCATTATCGGGATAAGCTATGACAATACTTTGCTGAATGTATTGTTTAATTCCAGATTGAATTGCAGCTTTTAGCAAATTACGGGTTCCATCAGTTCGTAATAACGTATTTCTTTCCCAGGTTTCTGAGTCCTTACGGTTTTTTGGAATAGCAGTAGCAAGATGCAGGAGTGAATAACAACCGGTTAATAGAAAAGGTAAACGTACTTCTATACCGGAAGCTAAAAGGTCACACTCGATTATTTCAACTGAATAGCTGAATAAGCGTTTCGCTTTTGAAGGATTGCGTACCAAAGCTCTGACTGCGAAGCCGTTCTCAAGCAAAAGGGGAATGAGCGCCTGCCCAAGTACCCCCGTTGCACCTGCAATTGCAATTGTTTCCATCAGCTATTTTAAATCTTTTATGGTCAATGAAATAAAAGAAAGATAAATAAGGATATTATGCAATTTGAGAACAAGATTTATTTTTCAGAAAAATGTTTCAGGATTGGATCGATATTTAATGAACGAATAGCATCCAAAGAATATTCGATTGCTCCATCAGCACACAGTCCTGAAATGGCAGCTTCATTGTAAGCCTCTTTTGCTGCATCATAACATTTATCCCGGATGTAAGAAATGATTTCTAACCGGGTTTTAACTGGAAGGTCATTAAAATTATTCATAGCTATAAGATTGGAGATAAAAAGGGTATATCATAATACCCTTTTTTAGAAGAAAAACAGTAGGAGAGTTTCTCATTCAATAATCTTGTTCCATTCTTTCACATGCGTTGATTCCTTTTCCAGAAGGGGGATGGCATCGCCTTCAATAGTGATGGAATGGATAATATCACCCTGTTCGATATCGTTAACTACCGCCTGATCATCCTCGCTCATGACTTCTCCAAAAATAGTGTGGCGATCATCCAGCCAGGGAGTAGGAACGTGGGTAATAAAGAACTGACTTCCGTTTGTATTCGGTCCGGCATTAGCCATGGACAATTTGCCCGGACTATCATGGCGTAATGATTTATCAAATTCATCTTTGAAACGGTAACCCGGTCCTCCGCGTCCATCACCTTGAGGACAACCGCCTTGTATCATAAAATCTGATATAACGCGATGAAACGTCAGGTCATTATAAAAGTCGTGTTGTGCCAGGTTGACGAAATTTGCAACAGTTACAGGGGTATTTTCAGGGAATAATTTTAAATGAATGTCCCCTTTATTGGTACTGATAATTGCTTTAAGTCCAGTTTGTTCACTCATAATTGTTGTTATATTCTTATATGTTTTTTTTAACACAAATAATTTACGAATTATGAGAACAAGATTTCTTCAATAAAAAAAGCTGTGTGCAAAAACAGGGACGTCATGCACACAGCCTCTAAAACTAATCCGGTACCCAAAACCGGATTCCCTTTCCTACCCATTTTTAAATTTCTTACCCAAAGAAACATGCGAGCTTTACCCATAGCTCAAACACCCAATAATCTTACCCTACATGGCAGAATCGAAACAATAACAAAAAAGAACTTGTTTTCTTACTTCACTGGTAATATACATCTGTTCCTCTTCGATAAACCTGCCAATAAACCGGAATATTCTGACAGGGGAACAAGATTTCTTCAATAAAAAAAGCTGTGTGCAAAAACAGGGACGTCATGCACACAGCCTCTAAAACTAATCCGGTACCCAAAACCGGATTCCCTTTCCTACCCAATTTCAAGTTTCTTACCCAAAGAAACATACGAGCTATACCCATAGCTCAAACACCCAATAATCTTACCCTACATGGCAGAATCGAAACAATAACAAAAAAGAACTTGTTTTCTTACTTCACTGGTAATATACATCTGTTCCTCTTCGATAAACCTGCCAATAAACCGGAATATTCTGACAGGGGAAAAGAATACCCTGTCAGCAACAGATTTTTCGGTACGGATCGTAATTGAAATATAATTCAGAGAAAGGCTTAGCTGTTCTTCATGAAATTGGAAGGAGTTTCACCTACGTAGTCCTCGAATACTTTAGAAAAATAGCCGGGATCTTTAAACCCGACAGCGTATGCAATTTCTGATACAGTATTATATTTCCGGTAACTCATCATTTTTTTTGCCGTATTCACACGAATTTCCCGGACAAATTCATTGACGGTTATCCCTGTTAATTTTTTAATTTTTCGATATAAGTTACGCTCGCTTATCATCATTAAATCCGCCAGGTTCGATACACTGAAGTTTGTATTCGAGATATTATCCAAAACGAGTTGATAAGCTTTTTGTGTAAACAGTTCATCTTCCGACAAACCATCGTCATCTGAATCGGAGTTTTCAATAATTAAATGGCGATAATGTTTTAATAAACGGCGGCGAGAATCAATGGTATTCTTAACTTTAATCAGAAGCTCATCATTATTAAAAGGTTTAGTCAGATAATCATCTGCTCCCTTTTCCAAACCTGATAATCGATCTTTGTCGGTATTATTCGCTGTTAAAAAAATTAATGGGATATGAGATATCTCTTCATTCGATCTAAGATTCAAACAAAGATTTAACCCATCCATTTTGGGCATATTTATATCTGAGATTATGAGATCCGGGAATTCCTCTTCAGCCATGCGAAGTCCAAGTTCTCCATCATATGCCTCAATAACAGAATATCTTTTAAAAGTAAGAATTTCTTTTAACGTTGAACGTACAATTTCGTCATCTTCTATGACAAGAATTTTATCCATGAATTAAATGAACAAATGGGTTTTTCGGGTTAATTGGGTGTTTTAAAAAACTCTCTTAAAAATTGGGTATAAGAGTTTTTAAAAAAAAGTGCGAAAAAAATCTATTTATTTTTATTAAAAATTAATCACTTATTAAAGTTGAGTAATAACGTATGGTTGATAGAACATTACAAAAATAACAATTAAACATAAAGGGTCATTATTAATTTTGATTAGTGGCCGAAAGTGGAAATTCCACGACAAATTCTGAACCATGTGTATAATCTTCGTTATAAAAAATATTGCCATTCAAACCGTTTACCAGCTTTTTTGTAATATACAAACCCAGTCCTGTTGATATTTCATTATTAGTGGGTTTTGAAGACAATTTTGCGAATTTCGTAAACAGCTTGTCCCTGTCTTTTTCAGAAATTCCTGAACCTGTATCTCTGAAAAATAAGCTTACTTTATTTTTACCCACCGAAGATTCAATCCATACTTTAGAATTTAAAGGGGAATATTTCAGAGCATTTGACAAGAGATTATCGAAAATCTGGTGGAAAGAGTTTTTATTGCCCATTACCAATATTTGCTCATCGATATCCTTTTCGATGGTGATTCCTTTATCTACAGCCATTTTGCTTTGCGATTCGACCACAGAAGTGATCATTTCGGAAATATTAACGGATTCAGAAAAATCTATTTGTTGACCAGACTCAATTCGGTTCACATTTAAAAGTGATTCCACCAAATTCAGCATTTGATTTGTTGATTTAATGATGAGCTGAGTATGGGTTTTGATATCTACTTTTGAAAATTTTTCAAGATATGTGTCAACATCATTCATGATGCTGGCCATCCCGGCTATGCCGACAAGGGGATTCCTGAGATCATGTGCAACAATATGTACAAATTCATTCTTTTCGTCATTCAAATGAGCCAGTCTTTCATTTTGCTCTTTTAATAAAAGATCACTTTCCTGAATTTGCTTGTAGGCATTTTCCAGTTCTGTATTTTTTTTCTTTAGTTCCTGCTCTGATTTTCTTTTAATCCTGTTTTGATTCAAAATCAAAATGATGAGCAGGAGAAGAGAGATGGTTCCACCAATCAGGGCTTCATTATAAATATGATCTTTCCGGATTTTTGCTTTCTGCAGTTCCTCACTTTTTTGAAGAAGATTTATTTCCTGTGACTTCCTGTTGATTTCGTATTCTTTGAGGGCATTATCAATTTTTTTCTCTTTTTGTCTATTGATAAGGCTGTCGCTAACCACTTCATATTTTTCCCGATAATTATAGGCTGTTTTGTAATTATTCTGCCTGGAATAAATGTCTGAGAGGAGTTTTAAAGACCGCTGTTCGTTAACAAGACTATGCAAAGGAAGGGCAAGCTGGTAACTTAACCCTGCATATTTTATGGCCTTTTTAAAATCGCTTTTCATAAAATAAATCGTTCCCAGTTCGTCATAAGAATAGGAGAGATCGTTTTTCAGTTTTAGCTTTTTTCTGATTGCAATTGATTTTCTATGGTAATTCAGTGCCTTATTCAGTTCCTTCTTATCCAGATAGATATTTGCAATATTAAAATATGAATAAGCCAGACCGATAGAATCATGCCGCTGTTCTCTGAGTTTCTTTGCTCTTAATTGGTATTTAAGCGCTTGGTTTAAATCATTTTTCTCACGATAAATAACGCCAAGATTATTATCCAGCAGAGCTTGAATACTTTTATTTTGTCCGGCATATTCTGAACTTTCCTTCAGATATTTTATGGCTTTATCCCGGTCATGCATATAATTTTCCAATAACCCTATATTACCAAAGACTTTTGCCAGTTCGATTTTCTGATTCAGCTCTTGAGCATACTTCTCTGCTTTTAATTCGTAAGACAAAGACTTATAAAAGTCTCCGATTTGCATATACAAAGCCCCTAAATCGAGGTATGCTTTGGCTATATGAGCAGTTAGATGATGAGTGGTCGCAATTTTGAGCGATTTTTGATAATTGGGAAGTGTTTTTATGTAATTCCCCTGATGAAAATAAGTATTGCCCTTTAAGGTGTAACTCATGCATGCACCCTTGTAAAATTTGATTTTGGCAGACCAAACATTGGCTTTATTCGCCAATTCCAGGGTACGGTTTAAATTTTGAGTGATGTAGATATTTCCAAGATGAATGAGCGCGAGAACACCGGTTGAGTCAATCTTATCATTTTTCTCCTGCTTTTGAATAATGACATTAAGACTGTCAGCCTGAGTATGGTTTTGGGCAATAGATTCTACTGTCAATGATAAAACAAAAAGAATTCCAAAAAGAAATATAGATAATTTCAAAAAAATATCAATTCGATTCCAGGTATACATATTAATGAATAATTTACGCAATGAACTTTTAGCCAAAAGGTTATAGGAACAAACCTTTGATAAGCTTAAATATTTTATCCGTCTCTACCTGACTAGCGACAGAAAACTTCAAGGAATATAAGGGTAATTCTAGTACGAATTCAGCACCATTTGCCGATTGATCATTACAATGGATATTTACATTCAATTAATCGATCAGTTTTTTTATAATGAACAATCCAAATCTGGTTGGATACCTTACAATTAGAGGTTTTTGTAGCGGTAACTGAAATTTAGCCTCATTTTATTTCAGACATTGAATATCTTTAATGATTGGGTGATAAATAGACGGGAAAAGAAATTAAATAAAAGAAGCTTATTCGTTAGGATTCAAAAGAAAAATCAATAGTGGAATATTGATTAAAACATATTTTAAAAGTAGTAAAAGTATTGTTTCTTTTTTTTTAAGACATCACTCAAAAGGTCGTTTTTTATGATAAAGATTCTGTTCTGAGTAAGTGGCTAATTTCATCAAAATGTTCTGTATTCCCGGACCAGTTGAAGGTACCTGAATTGAAAATAGATATAGAGTCACACAATTGTAAAAGAGGTTCCATTATATGGTACGTTATGATTAATACTTTGCCGCTTTTAGCTAATTGTTTAAATATGTGTTCTAAAAATTGATTCGTTTCGATATTTTATAACATTCCTATTCCTCAAAAGCTCGCTTAGTGATAACAAATCTGATTTTGATGAAATAACTCAATGTATTTTCGGTTTTCGATTCGTGATTTTTAAAAAATCTCTTCATTTAACTTTTTTATAATAATTATAATCCTTTATCTGGTAGATGGATACGTAAACATATTAAAGCATTATCTAATGTGGTACGTAAGGAAATGTACTTCATTAGGATTTTATAAATTATCACATAATGATTGTAATGGATCTTACATCTATGGAATAATGTGTTTTGTATTATGAAAGTGAAAAAAGAATTGATTACAGGCAATCATAATATATTATTTATGAACAAACTGACACATTTTCCATCAAAAGATCCGGTTAGCAGGATGCAGAGAAATATAAATAAACTGATTGATGATTTTTCCGCAATAAAATGGTTTGAGGATCATGGTGTAAAAGATTCTGATGTGTTCGCACCAAAATCGGACATTGTAGAGAGTAATGATAATTATATCATACATATCGATTTACCTGGTCTTAAGAAAAATGATATAACCTTAACCTACAAGGATAATTGTCTGACAATAAGTGGAGAGCGCAAGCAGGAATCGGAGAGAAAAACGTCGGAATATGTTCGGCATGAATTGCAATTCGGCAAATTCTATCGTTCATATACATTGCCGAATGTAGGCTCATTAGAAAATATAAAAGCAACGATGAAGGATGGTATTTTAACTGTTGCCGTACCTAAGTCGGAAGATAAAAAAACAAAAGAAATTAAAATTCAATAAAACACGATACTAAATTGTGCAATTAAATATGGGAAGAACCTCTTTTAAAAAGAGGTATGGGAAGATCAATGAGGGGGATTAGCGTTCTACAGTATAGTGTAGTAAGCTGTAGAAAAATAAAAGGCTCACCTGTGCAAGTGAGCCTTTTATATTACAGGGCAATTGTTCTGTTGTATATAAAATCGAATGAGAATGTTTTCTTTTCGGTTTTATGATCAATGTATTTGGCCACCTTTTGTAAACGATCGGGAATTTTCATAATCTTTTCCTGTGCTTTTCTCCCGGCTTCATTTAAACCGGTAAGAAGGTCGATATTCCAATATTCGATGGCTTCATCAACAATTTTTTTGTAATCCCAGGGGCCGTAGATGCCGATTCTTCGAATAATGTCTGCCATATTATGGAAATTAGGCATGGAAATGCCGGGCATTTCAATACTTGGTAATATAGCCAGGGCTGATTGTAAAGCTCTATTGGGATCAATTTCAAGAATATTCTTGAAAACATTACGATAAAAAGTGAAATGACGTGCTTCATCGGCAGCTACATTTGCAAGAATACCTTTTAACATTGGTTCCTCTTCTCCAGCTGCTTTGCCGGTATTTTTATGAGAAACCTGTGTAGCTCGTTCTTGTAAAGTTGTATAGGCAAAAACCCTGTATGGGTCTTTATCCCAGCTGGGTACGAATCCCTTTTCAAGATAGGCGAATTGCATCATTTCGATATGACGGAATTTGAAAATACGGGAATCGCGGACATAATCACGCAAAACGCATCCATGACGATCCTCTTCGGCTGTCCACAAAAAATTCCATTTTTGCCAGACACTGTCATCTTTCAGATAGGTGGCAAGCAATCTATGAAAATGAGGTAGCCCTTCTTCGGTAATCAAATTCATTGCAATAGATACCCGAACAGCATCAGAAAGGCTTCTGGCCCGGTCTCGCAAATTATCTAAAATACGATGTTGGTTATCATCCATCTGCTCGTCTGCAGGAATGAACTCACTCGGGAACCATATTTTCTTTTTTTTCTTATGGACATCCATGAGTTCGGCAACCTGAGGTTCAATTTCTTCAAGAACTTCAGCTTTGCTTTGAGTTTCCAATTCTTCGGAATTTTCTGAAGGTAATATGATTTCCATTAAATTTACTTGGGTTTTTAATTAACAGGTTACCAAATACAAAAAAAGCCTTTTTAACGTTTGTATTAAAAGCTTTTTGTCAGTACAGCATGATTAGCAGACACATAATATTCAGTACGATAACCTGTAAAGCGTTTTAAAATTCAATCTATAAATCCCATGCCTAGTCTAAATCTAAGATAAGAATAATTATTGACAATTTTGACTGATTCAAATGGACATGATTAAACTCCTTATATCCTTATAAATCTCTATATTTTAACGAATTGCCCGGCAACATATTATATAATTACGACTTAAAAACGAATAATGATACTTATACAGACAGATTTAAAATGAAGCTTTGATCGTTAGTGATTTGATTGGTTGACAATAATTATGTCAAAATGAATGAATAAGATTTCTTAACTTAGCGTTTCAAATAACGTTTGAGTTCTGATAACAACAGATTAGGAATGGAAGTACGTGAACGGTATAGGAAACGATGAAATATTATTTTGAAGCGATTATACACTTTCTCAAGCATGTTCGCTATGGTTACCTGGTTTATACTTCACTGATATTAGTCGGACTGATTTATGGCTCTTTTGAAATAGTCCAAACTCTGTTCTTTAATAATATCCCGGTTTATGAAATGCGTTGGTTGTACCTGAGCCGTGGGGTTATTTCTTCCTTCCTGCTAATGACCTGGGCCGCCTGGACTGTTTATCAGTATCGTGGAATTTATAAAGATCGTCTTGTTTCACTTGAAGAACGATATTCTGACATTATTGAAAATTCGGCAGATGCTATTATAACTATCAATATTCAAAATATTATCCGAACATGGAATAATGGAGCTGAACTCATTTTCGGATGGGACAAGGATCATATTATTGGTCAGTCGATAACCACATTAATACCGCCGGATTTGCTCGCTATGAATGAGTTGCGTAGTATCGAAACCAACATTAAAAAGAATGGTTATGTTAGAAACTACGAAACAGAACGGCTTACCAAAAAGGGACAACGCATTCTGGTCCAGTTAACGGAAACTCAAATTATTAATGAAGATGGTGAAATTATTGGACGTTCCCAGATTATGAGGGACGTCACCGAATTGCGAATTCAGGAAAAACAACTACGTCATTCCGAACGATTAGCAGCTATTGGCCATATGGCTGCCGGAGTTGCTCACGAAGTTGGAAATCCGTTGGCTTCTATATCCTCGTTGGTTCAATTAGTTCAGCGACGTTCTGAAGATCCGTTTGTAATTGAAAACCTGAAGAAAGTTCGTGATAATATCAGCCGGATTACAAAGATTGTAAGGGATTTAGTCGATTTCTCCAGACCATCCATTGCGCGTTCTGTTCAAACTCAACTGAATGAAGTAATTGATTCATCAGTTGGTTTGTTAAAGCACGATGCACGGTGCCGGGATATTACATTCAACTTGGAGTTAGATGAGGATTTGCCTAAGGTTAATTGCGTACCGGATCATTTTAACCAGGTAATGGTCAATTTATTGCTAAATGCCGTTGATGCCGTCGAGCAAAGCAAGGATAAGTTTATCGATATAAAGACGTCGCATAATGACCATAAAGCCATCATTGAAGTTGCCGATAAAGGAACGGGAATTCCTGAAGACTTACGAGATAAAATATTTGAACCATTTTTTACCACTAAAGATGTTGGAAATGGAACAGGTTTGGGTTTGTCTGTAAGTCACGGAATTATTGCCCGGATGAATGGTTCCATTTCGGTAGAATCGAAAAAAAAACACGGAACTAAATTTATCATTGAATTACCGATAAGCTGAAAATCGAATGAAGGGAACAATATTAATAGCTGACGATGAAACGGAAATCCGTGAATCACTTTCGATGGTTCTAACCGATGAGGGATATCAATGTATCACGGTAGAAGATGGTGAAGAAGCTGTTCAGGCTATCAGTGACAACAATATTGATATTTTAATTACGGATATTCGAATGCCTAAACTCGACGGTATGGGAGTCCTGGAAAAAGCTATTCAGATATCACCTCAGACTCTAATCGTGTTGATAACGGCTTTTGCCACCGTTGAAACAGCTGTTCAGTCTTTGAGAAATGGTGCTTCTGATTATATTCTCAAACCGCTGGATTTCGACGAAGTCATAATGCGGATTAACCATCTCATGCGTCATAAAGAATTAGCTTATGAAAATAAATATTTGAGAGACCAGATCGATCAAAAGTATAATTTCAATAATATTATAGGTGAAAGCCCGGCAATGCAAGAGGTTTATAAACTGGTAGAACGGGTTGGGAAGACAAATACAAATGTATTGATAACCGGAAGCAGTGGAACTGGTAAGGAACTGGTAGCAAGAGCGTTACATGTAAACAGCGACAGAGATAAAAAACCATTTATCCCGGTGAATTGTGGTGCTATACCAGAAAACCTTTTCGAATCAGAATTGTTCGGTTATAAAAAAGGGGCATTTAGCGGAGCCGAGACCAATCATGACGGTGTTTTTAAAGCCGCAAACGGCGGAACACTTTTTTTGGATGAAATTGGTGAATTACCGGAAAATGTCCAGGTTAAGCTATTGCGTGCCATCCAGGAAAAGGAAGTCAGGCCGTTGGGATCAACGCAGACTATCAATGTGGATGTCCGTTTGGTTGCTGCTACCAACAGAAACCTTGAAGAAGAAGTTGAGAAAGGTAATTTTCGGGCCGATTTATACTATCGTTTGAATATCATTGAAATTCGTGTTCCCGACCTGAAGGAACGCAAGGAAGATATTCCGCTTTTGGCGCGTTATTTCATTAAAAAATTCAATAAAGAATTTCATCGGGAAGTTGTGGGTGTGGATAACGAAGCCATCAAAATGTTGATGCTCTATGTATGGAAAGGGCAGGTTAGGGAATTAGAAAATGTTATTGAGCGGGCTGTGCTTTTATGTGATGGACAATACGTGACGAGTAATGAGTTACCGGCATCGATAAGTAAAAAAAAGGGCGGGGAACCATCGAATTATGACTTCGATGGCCAAAATCTGAATGAGACATTACGTTCATTTGAAAAGATGCATATCTCAGATGTGTTGAATAAATCCAATGGAAACAGGAGTGAAGCCGCACGAATTTTGGGAATCGATCCGTCTACATTGTACAGAAAAATGGAAAAACTGGGTATCGATTAATTTTCGTGTATCTTTTCTGGAGCCACATAAAGATCGAAGTTGACCGTAATTTTATCGTGCGTTTTTATGAGTCCCCAAAAAGGTGAGGGGGGATTAATATTGAATTCACTCATTTTTAGTTCTTTACTTCCCTTTACATGAAAACGGCCATTGGAAAGTAATATGCCATCAACAATCATATTTACATTATTGGTCTTGCCGGCTATGGTGAGTTTACCAAAAGTGTCGACCTTAAACCAACCGGAAGTTGAATCAGTGGCAGTAAGGATTTGAGCGTTATCAAGATGGTAATGTATAACGGGGAATTTTTCAGCTTTCAATGCATTATACATATCATGGTTCATTTGTCGCTTACCACAATCTAGTGAATGATCAGGGAGTGATACTCTGACATTTGGTTGTTTGTTTCCAACAGATAGTGAGGTTTTTTCGGTACGTAAAGAATCGTCGTTGAAATGGCCGTATCCATCAATCTTTTCAGAAGTACATGTAAATTCACTAACACTCGTACTCCCTTCAATCCAGATTCTGCTGCCTTTTTCAACGTGGTATGGGCCGGAAACCACAACAGTCTGAGCCATTGCTGCAGCTGCCAGCATACCTGTTATTAAAAAAGCGACTAAAACTTGTAATATCTTGATTTTTATCCTCATAAACTGACTCACTCCCGGTTTTTATATTTCTTTAAATCTAAATCAAATATTGGGATATGAGATGATAATTTAACACTTAATTTTGAGCGAAAATTAGCTATTCATTTTTTTTGCAGCGATGATATCAAAAGATACACTAATTTCATCATCTGATTTAATGGTACCAAATAATGCCGAGGGTGGTTTCACATCGAAATCAGTCATTTTCATATCTTTTTTACCCTGAAATTGTAAACTACCATCTTTCAGAATTTTTCCGGTTAATTTCATTTCTATGGTTTTTGTTGTTCCGGCAATCGTCAGTTTACCAGTTGTATCAAGAATGAACTTATCGGCTGCCGTATCAGATGCTGCAACAACTTTAGCATTGTCGAGTGTATAAGTAATTTTCGGAAATTTCTTTTCCTTTAAAGCACCATAGATTTTTTTATCCATACTGCCACTCTCTGTACTTTTTATTTCATTCACAGGTACTGAAAGGCTGGTTGTGTTAAATGAATCACCGGTTTTGAATTCATTGCTTTTAACAATCGTTTCAGGCAATTCAACAGATCCGGTTAATTTACTTACATTACATGTCCATTTATGGAGTGTGGAATTACCATTTATTTGCATCGTGCTTTGTGGCATGACAGAATATTTGACATCTTGGGCATTTTGAGCATAAAGTTTTGTAGATAATGCTGCCAAAAGAACCAAAACTAAAGTGTATATACTTTTTCTAAACATTGAAAGTTCTCCTTTTAAGAGTACTAAAGATTTTCATTTCCATTTACTACATAGTACTGTACAAGGATCATACCATTTTTGATTTTTCTTATGAAAAAATTTCTCTTTCTATCATAACCGACAGGAACACGGGCAAATTAAACATATGAGACTAACTTGTCTGAATCTTTCGCTACTTGTTTAAATATGATTGCCTGATCCCAATCTCTCTCTCTTGATTATAGGTACATATCCTGCTCTTGCATAATTGCTTTATTAAACGTGTTGGCGTATTGCAATATTGCAATGGTGTTCGTCTTTGTGTTTCTACTGATTTTCTTTTATAAAAAAAAATACCATAAAAAAAGGCGAATTACGGCTTATAATTAAGATTATGAAAAATATTTAATAAAATATATGGAGTATACGATAGTTTGGTATGCTAATTGTACTATGACTTTACAGATTAGTTAATCAACCTGTTTTGAAAGGATTGATTGTTGATATAAAGACTTATCAAAGTTTTTTGAATTATTTGATTTGCCTGATAATAAAGCATGAAACGAGAATAGATTATATAAAAATTAAAAGCACCGTTTCAAAAAGCCTTAAGCAGGCCTGTATTGAACCAAAAACAGAGGTGGTAATCAATACTAATTGTAGAGTTTAAGCTATGAGTAGAAGTAAGTAGAACTAAAGCGTTACGAAGCGGGGGTGTGAAAGCCCCCGTTTCAGATACACCTTAAGCATCAGAGAGATTCATCAAGAGGACGCTGCTGAGTTTTATTACTAGGCTTAATAAGATATCAAAAAAAATCAAAATGAATATAACAAAGAAAACAAATTTTGTTTTCAGACATGGGTATAAACGATTTGAAAGATACTAACCAATCAATAAACAGTCTGTGATTGAGGAGAAGGTAAGATGAGCAAAGGTACCGTACTTATTGTTGATGATGAGCAGGCTATTAGAGAGTCGCTCTCCCTGGTACTCGAGGATGAAGGGTATACCTGCCTTTGTGCTGCAGACGGTTCCATGGCTTTGGAAATCATAAAAGGGCAGAAAATTGATATTCTTATAACAGATGTCCATATGCCTAAAATGGACGGATTGCAATTGCTTCTCGCTACAAAAAAAAGTTCCCCTGATACTCATTCAATTGTTATTACCGCATATTCAGAAACTGACAATGCTATAAAAAGCCTGCACATGGGTGCCTCAGGGTATTTGATCAAACCACTCGATTTTGATGATGTCATAAAAAGAGTAAACGAGTTAATTAATCATTAACTGACTTCTTAGTAGTTATTTTCATTTTCGTAATTACCACCCTTCTCATTTCTTGCTAATACCTTGTTAATTCTTGTTATTTGTTCCTTTTTGCCATAATACGGGCACTTTCAGCATTGGGGATTCGTTCAGATATTGTTTTCAAATTTATCAACGGATCATGTTAAACCCGTATATATTGAAAATATGTGCCGCCCATGTACCTGATTACATGGCCCCACGCTTTTATTAAAATGAAATTACAAGCGTATAGATTTTGGAGGTACAAAATTGAATAATGCACATCTTAAATTAAAAGAAGAGCAAAATAGCACGGAGGAAGAAAAAGAAGCTGAGCATTCTGGCGAAAAAATAAAAACGAATTTATTTAAAAAATTTCAAACCGGCCAGGGTGGCTTAAGTAGTAGCGAAGCAGAAGAACGGTATAAAAAGTACGGGCCCAATGCCCTTGAAAACCACAAAGAAAGTCTCATTAAAAAATTCCTGTCTTATTTTTGGGGCCCTATCCCGTGGATGATAGAAATCGCAGCTGTATTATCGGCTTTAGTGCAACACTGGACCGATCTCATCATCATTTTAGTCCTTTTAATATTTAATGCCCTTGTCGGTTTCCTGCAGGAACATCAGGCATCGAATGCAATAGAAGCTCTAAAACAGCAACTGGCACTAAATGCTCGTGTTTTAAGGGATGGGACCTGGCAACAAATTAATGCCAGGATGTTAGTTCCCGGAGATATTATTCGTCTTCGCCTTGGCGATATTATTCCTGCCGATTCAACATTGTTTGAAGGCGACTATCTAAGTGTTGACCAATCTGCATTAACAGGAGAATCTTTACCGGTTAATAAAAAGGTGGAAGAGGAAGTCTATTCAGGCTCCATTGCCAAACAAGGTGAAATGGTGGCCGTTGTTACGGCTACGGGATCCAATACATATTTTGGCAAGACCGCAAAGCTCGTTTCTTCAGCCAAAACAGTATCTCATTTCCAGAAAGCTGTCTTGAATATTGGTGATTACCTGATACAATTAAGCCTTGTATTGATTTCAATTTTGGTAATTGTACAACTTTTCAGAGGGGCAAGTTTTCTGGAATTACTACAATTTGCACTAATATTAACGGTTGCTTCCATCCCTGTTGCAATGCCGGCGGTTCTTTCCGTTACGATGGCCGTAGGTGCGGTAATGCTATCGAAGATGAAGGCTATCGTTTCACGCCTCGAATCAGTCGAAGAAATGGCCGGAATGGATATTTTGTGTTCCGATAAAACCGGCACATTGACTCAAAATAAGCTCACACTCGATAAACCCGCTTTATTTGATGCATCCGACCCGGATGAACTATTGCTTGCCGGCGCACTGGCTTCTAAAGAAGAAAATCAGGATGCCATTGATTTAGCGGTCATTTCAGGATTGAAAGATAAGTCTGTTTTGAGTAATTATATTCAGACGAATTTTACTCCATTTGATCCTGTACATAAGCGTACCGAAGCAATCATAAAATCGAATGATGGAGATGTTTTTGCAGTAACGAAAGGGGCTCCACAAGTTATCCTGGAACTATGCAAACCGAACGATCAAACGAAAATTAGTGTAGAAAGTAAAGTCGATGAATTTGCACATCGGGGGTTCCGTACCCTGGGAGTAGCCCGAAAAGAACAAGAATCGTGGAGCTTTTTAGGGCTTCTGCCTTTATTTGACCCTCCAAGGGAAGATTCTCTTCAAACAATAAGAGAAGCTGCGGAACATGGTATCAAAGTTAAAATGATTACCGGGGACAACCGGGCTATTGCAATTGAAACTTCGCAGCAACTGGGACTTGGTACGCATGTTGAGGTTTCTGATGAAATATTTGACGGAAATCAAGCGAAGAAAGTGACGGATCATAAAGTCGAAGATGCCGATGGGTTTGCTCAGGTATTTCCTGAACATAAATTCGAAATCGTAAAAACTCTGCAGAATATGGGGCATATCGTCGGTATGACCGGTGATGGTGTTAATGATGCACCGGCACTTAAACAGGCGGATGTTGGAATTGCAGTGAGTGGAGCTACCGATGCGGCGCGGGCGGCAGCCGACCTCGTTCTCACAGCTCCCGGGTTATCTGTTATAGTCAAAGCGGTCGAAGAGGCCCGCAGAATTTTTGAACGGATGAACAGTTATGCTATTTACCGGATAACAGAGACCATTCGTATCATGTTTTTCATGGTTTTGGCCATGATAGCATTCAATTTTTATCCCATTACGGCAGTGATGATCATTTTACTGGCACTGCTAAATGATCTGCCTATTATGACTATCGCCAAAGATAATACATGGCTGGATCCGGAACCGGTAAAATGGAATATGAAACGGGTTCTGACTCTTTCATCTATTTTAGGCGGTATAGGAGTGGTCGAGACATTTGGATTATTATATATCGTCAAAGAAGAGATGGGGCTGAGCCTGGGGGTGATTCAATCCGTGATATTTTTGAAACTGGTGGTCGCCGGACACCTCACTCTGTTGGTAGCGAGGACAAAGAAACCATTTTTCTCTAAACCGTATCCTGCGTCATTGTTATTCGGTGCCATCATAATTACCCAAATTATAGCCGCGCTCATTGTCGGTTTGGGTATCTTTGTGACGAAAATACCCTGGACGTATATCCTCCTGGTATGGGCCTATTGCCTGATTTGGTTTATAATTGAGGATATGGCCAAACTGTGGGTGTACCACCATCTGGATTTTAGTGGAGGGCATCATGTCAATTTCCTGGCCAAACTGACTCAACCATTTCATTCTCATATAAAAGCATAATTTTATTTGCCGATATCAACACAAAAGCCTTCATCTTTTTGGGTGAAGGCTTTTTATATATCCTCAAATGATTTAGGAGAGATAGTAAATGATTCGTTATTTTAGTTTGGTCCGATATCTGTCACGAATGTTTAAAATTCTTTTAAATGCCTGAAATCATTGAAAATTATTCATTAAAACTATTTAACACATTTGGAATAGATGTTAATGCCCGCTATTTCTGTTTTATTCAAAACAAAGATGATCTAATGGCCATTCTTCAGGATGAATATTTTAAAGAAACACCGAAATTTATATTGGGAGGTGGCAGCAATATATTATTGTTGGATGATTTTCCAGGCCTTGTTATAAAGATTGATATTAAGGGCGTACAAAAAGCAAAAGAAACCAAAGAGCATGTATGGGTTACGTCCGGAGCTGGCGAAAAATGGCACGATTTGGTAATGTATTGTGTCGAGAATGGATATTCCGGAATAGAAAATCTCTCACTGATACCCGGTACAGTTGGAGCAGCACCTATTCAAAATATCGGGGCATATGGAGTTGAATTAAAGGATGTTTTTGATCACCTAATAGCATTAAATACTGAAAACCTTTCAATTGATAATATTCCAGCTGATAAATGTCAATTTGGGTACAGAAACAGCATTTTTAAACAAGAATGGAAAAATCGCTATATCATCATATCGGTGACTTTGAAGCTCAACAAAAATGCAAATATAAACATCAGTTATGGAAGCATCCGGGATAAACTGGCTGAAATGGGCATTATGGAAAATCAAATTACTATAAAAGATGTCAGTAATGCAGTGATTAAAATTCGCTCGGAAAAACTTCCTGATCCTAAAAAAATTGGTAATTCCGGCAGCTTCTTTAAAAATCCGGAGATTACAAAACAGAAATTTGAACAACTAAAGGAAAGGTTCCCCAGCATTCCAGGGTATCCGGTTTCTGGTGAAAAAATGAAAGTCCCCGCAGGATGGCTTATTGAACAGTGCGGTTGGAAAGGTAAAGTTGTCGGAAGAACGGGCACATATAAAAATCAATCGCTGGTTTTGGTAAATCATGGTGGTGCAACGGGTAAAGAAATTTATAGTCTATCCGAGGATATCATACAGTCGGTTGGTGATGCTTTTAATATTGAGTTAGAGAGGGAGGTAAATATAATCAATGGAAAGCGTTAATCGTTTTAAACGCGGTTTAAATAATATCTCAAAATAAAAACAGATTGATTTCCATTATTATATTCACAAACATTCTGAAAAGCAGCCGATAAGTTTTATATTTTGTAAAGAAGGACAGATAGATTATTAACAGGAATTCATTGATAGTTAAAAGTTTAAATCTGAATCCATGGCAAAGATTAAGAAAATACTAGTAGCGAATCGAGGAGAGATCGCCATTCGTGTTATGAGGACGTGTCGTGATTTAGGGATTAAAAGTGTGGCCGTTTATTCTGAAGCGGATGCCCACGCTCCTCATGTTAAATATGCTGACGAATCTGTATTCATTGGAGAAGCTGCTTCATCAAAGAGCTATCTTGTGATGGACCATATTATCAGTGCGGCGAAAGCAACTGAAGCCGATGCTATTCATCCCGGATATGGTTTTTTAAGTGAAAATGCTGATTTTAGTCAGCGTTGTGAAGATGAAGGAATCATATTTATCGGGCCAAAGCCTCATGCTATAAAAGTGATGGGGGACAAGACGGCTGCCCGTGAGTTGATGAAAAAGGCTGATGTTCCTCTTCCGCCGGGGACAACCACCGCTTTAAAAAACATTGAGGAAGCAGAAAAAGTAGCTGAAAACATAGGTTACCCGGTTCTTATAAAAGCTGCAGCAGGAGGTGGCGGCAAGGGGATGCGTATTGTATACGAGAAGGAAAAATTTGCTTCAAGCATTAAAGCGGCCCGATCCGAGGCATTAAATGCATTCGGAGATGATCGGGTTTATGTGGAAAAATATTTGGAATCTCCGCATCACGTTGAATTTCAGATTATTGCGGATAGTCATGGGAATGTTCGTCACCTGTTCGACCGTGAATGTTCGATTCAGCGCAGGCATCAAAAAGTCGTGGAGGAAGCACCATGTGCTTTCATAACGGAAGAACTCCGGCATGAAATGGCTAAAGCGGCTTGTGAAGCGGCGAGATCCTGCAATTATCTTGGAGCCGGAACAATTGAATTTCTGGTTGATAAGCACCGGAATTTTTTCTTTCTGGAAATGAATACTCGTTTACAGGTAGAACACCCGGTAACAGAACTGATCACGGGCTTTGATTTGGTGGAATTGCAGATCATGGTTGCAGAGGGTAAAGCTTTGCCTTTCAAACAGGAAGAGGTTCAACGAAAAGGGCATGCTATTGAGTGTCGTATTTGTGCTGAAGATCCAGCCAATCAGTTCTTGCCAAGTACCGGAAAATTAACCCGGCACAGAATTCCGTCTGGTCCGAGCGTGCGGGTCGATTCCGGAGTTGAGGAAGGACAGGAAATCAGTATCAATTATGATCCTTTGATGACGAAACTCTGTGTTCATGGCCGTACGAGGGAAGAAGCAATCCGGCGAATGAAACGTGCTTTAAAAGAATACGAGATTTCCGGTTGCAAAACTACCATTCCATTTTGCCATTTTGTGATGGAACACGATTCATTTAATAAAGCCGTTTATGATACTCATTTCGTAAAGGATTATTTCCATCCTGAACAAATGGAAATGAATATCGAAAAAACAGAAATTGAAAATATCGCACCTGTAGTTGCATCATTGCTATCTCATGCTAAATATGGAGCTCAAAAAGTTCACCATTCAAACGGTCAAGCCAGGGTTGGTGCTGATCCGGTAGACACCTGGTGGATTAAACGCAAATATTAACATCCATAATTGGTAATAGCAGGCCTGCATTTGGAAAAATCCTCTCAAATATTATTTAATCAACTTAGTCAGTTAGATACAGAACAACGTAATCCGGCATCAATGGAAATTGATTTAATGGACTCGCTGGAAATCGTACGGCTGATTAACGAGGAAGATCGGAAAGTCGCAGGTTGTGTTCAAAAAAAGTTACCAGAAGTTGCAGAGGCTGTTGAATTAGTCAAATCAGCACTTGAAAACGGTGGCAGGCTAATTTATGCCGGTGCCGGTACCAGCGGACGCCTGGGAGTCATTGATGCTGCTGAGTGTCCACCCACGTTTGGAACAGATCCGGATAAAATAATAGGTCTCATTGCAGGCGGGGAACAGGCGATGTTTGTTGCACAGGAGGGAAGCGAAGATGATCCGGATAATGGTGTTCGAGCCTTAAAAGATATCCATGTTTCAAACAACGATGTAATATGCGGTTTGGCTGCCAGCGGCCGGACACCCTATGTCATGGGAGCCCTGGAGTATGCTCATTCATTGGGTTGTGTAACAATTTTTATTTGTTGTGTTCCCGCCCGTCAACTGAATATTCCCGCCGTTGATATCGTTATAGATATACCTGTTGGCCCTGAAGTTATCATGGGCAGCACGAGAATGAAGAGTGCAACAGCCCAAAAAATGGTTTGTAACATGATAACTACGGGAGCTATGATTCGTCAGGGTAAAATTTATGAAAACGTTATGGTTGACCTCATGCTTACTAATGAAAAGCTTAAAGAACGGGCCAGGCGTATCATTATGATGTTCAGCGATATCAGTTATTCAGAAGCCGGACTGTTGCTGGAGAAAGCAGGGGGTCATGTGAAATCGGCTTTGTTAATGGCCCTTGGGAATATTGAATATAAAGAAGCAAAGGGATTATTGGAGCATCATAACGGGTTTATCAGAAAGGCATTTTTAAGTTTAGATAATGATGTTTGAAACATGAAAAGAGTGTTAGGCAGTATTATCATCTGGTTATTTTATACCATCATGTTTACCATTATGTTTTTAACCATTTTTGTCGCTTTTCTGATCAGCTTTCCTTTCGATCGTTATAGAAAATTGACGAACTGGTTATTCCTGACAATGGGACGTACTTTCATTCTTTTTAATCCATTCTGGAGATTGCATATCAGCGGGTTAGGGAAATGGACAAAGAAAAGGGGAGTGCTTTTAGTCAGTAATCATCAAAGTTTTATGGATATGCCATTGCAAACGCTGTTACCATGCAAAATGAAATGGATTTCCAAAAAAAGTTTGTTCCGGATTCCCATTATGGGATGGAGTATGCAATTAAGTGGACATCTTAGTATTGACAGGAATAAAAAAACGTCAATAAAATCGTTAGAACAACAAATGATTCCCGTTATGGAGCACAATATTCCGGTTATGATATTTCCCGAAGGTACCCGTTCGGAATCCGGTCAATTACGGACGTTTAAAAACGGGGCTTTCGATTTGGCGGTGAAACATAATTGGTTAATACAACCGGTCGTTATCGATGGGACGTGTGGTTTATTGCCATCCGGAGACTGGCGATTCAATCTGAAAGAACAGATTTATTTATCACTGTTAGATCCGATTGATCCCGCTCAATTTGAATCACGTAATGAAATGAAAAACTATACGTTTTCTGTTATGGAAGAAGAACTTGAGCGGGTCAGAGAACAACATGCCGTTGAAGAATCAGCATAAACGAAACTATTTCAGACTAAGATAATAAGGGCTGATGCATGGCCAAATCCCACAGGAATAAACGGGAAAAGAATTATAGAAATCACATTCTGGTCAATGTTATAGTGGTTGAAATTCTATTGATTGGATTATTCAGGTTTTGGCCAACCTATAAGACATCACCTGATATCCCGAGTTTTTCTACCGCTGAGCATCCCTTAATACTGGCTGATGTTACAATAACAAGGCAGGGGGGGACGCCTCCAATGCCTCCAATGCCATCTGTTCCTGTTGTTGTTCCTAATAATACGGTCATCCAGGATCCGATACCCGAATTGAATATGAATAATATATTGGATTTAAAAGGACTGCCGGGAAACACCGGTTTAGGAGGAGAAGGCGGTGGGCCGCCAAGCATCGTGAGTAATCCACAAAAACCGCCAAGCGTTGTTAAAATTGTAGAACCGGCAGTGCCATCGGCTGCTAAAAAAGCTAATATTAAAGTGGAAATCGTTGTTAATTTTTTGGTCGATGCTGATGGAAAAGTAGATAAAGCGACAATTACGCAAATAAAACTTTATAATAATGATTTAAAGGAATATAAAATCGTTAAAAGCATTGGTTATGGAATTCCGAAAGCAACCATAGATGCAGCCATGCAATGGCGATTTCGTCCGGCACAACAGGATGGTAAATCGGTGCGGGCTTATACGAAACACATATTTACTTTTGGAATTTAGCTTGTAGCGAGTAGGTATTTATTGTTATATTAGCGCTTCCTTGCAGAAGGAAAAAGTTCGATTTTCGGAGAGGTGCCGGAGCGGTCGAACGGGCTCGCCTGGAAAGCGTGTGTACCCCAAAAGGGTACCGAGGGTTCGAATCCCTCCCTCTCCGCAGTAAAGATTAAGCGAAATGAATAATTCATTTCGCTTTTTTTATATCAATCAATTATATCCAGTTTCTTTAACCGTTTATAAATACGAGCGATATCCACTTCATGATCGATGGGCTTGCCCTCAACAAGATTGTTTGACAGCATCTCAGAAGTATATTTGGAATAAGTGAGTCCTTTTGAACCCATTCCGGTTATCAAATGTACGTTTTTATAAAAGCGGTGGGTTCCTAAGATGGGTAACCTGTTAGGTGTCGAGGCACGGATACCAGACCATTGCCGGACTAATTCTGACGTTTCAAAAAGTGCGGGCAATGTCTGTTTAAGCATCTTTTGTAATTGCTTTAAACCCCATTCATCCGGCTCCGCATATTCAAATTCATGTTCATAGGTGCTTCCCATTAGAAAATAGTACTCATCAATATGTCCGATATATCCATTGCCGGTTATGGCATAATCGAATGGGAGCGGTTTTGATGATTTAAAAACGGCTGCCTGGCCTTTTACCGGGTATATTAAAAGTTCATCCCAAAATTGGGAGAATCGGGTGGACGCTCCTGTTGCAAAGATGATGTGAGGGGCGACATAACTTTCGTTTTTGAAAGTTATAATCCAGTCATTGACTTTTGGTTTTAATTCATATTCGGCAGGAAACCGGAACGTGACGCCACGATTTAGCAAATAATCTTTATAAGTATTTAGATATTCAGGGATGGCTACAGTTATACCATTGGGATGCCACAACCCGCCATATTCACATTGTATTCCGGGACATAGTTCTTTTATTTCAACTTCAGATTTCCATTCACACCAGTTTTCCGGCCACTGTTGGTTATGATAAGATTTCTCGTAATTAATCGCCCTGGAACGGGTAATACCCGGCCTCAAAACGCCGGTATGTTTGAAAAAAGGAATATCAGAATGCTGTTGTATCTTATGCAGGTTCTGAAAGACAGATTGATAACAGGGTTCCATATCCCAGTACAGCCGGGCGTTTCGTGATGCAGCAGGATCTACGAGTCCTGTTGGAGTTCCAGAGGCACCGGCGGCAATAGCTTTGTGATCAATTACCAGTACCTTTGCTTTTCGTTCTGATAGAGAATCGGCTAATGTGATGCCCGTAATACCGGCACCTATTATAATATAATCTATTGTAATAGATGAATTTTTCTTATTGTCGGACAATTAATTGATATAATTATTATGCGAGGATATTTTCTGAATTATTTTTTTTTATTCCGGCTTCACTCATTTCTTTCCAGGCCAATTCAACGGAGTGGTCAATGTCTATTCCTTTGACGGCATCTTCAATGACGGTGACGTCAAAACCCATCTTTATTCCGTCCAGAGCCGACCATTTAACGCAAAAATCGGTGGCCAGGCCCACCATGAATAAAGTGCTGATTCCACGGTCTTTTAAATAGCCTGCTAAACCGGTTGATGTTTTATGATCATTTTCAAAGAAAGCAGAATAAGAATCTATTTCTTTCCGAAAACCTTTTCGAATGATTAATTCCGTTTTCGTTGTATACAAATCAGGATGAAAATCAGCTCCTTGTGTACCCCGAACACAATGATCAGGCCATAATACTTGTTTACCATACGATAAGCCTATCATTTCATATGGTTTCATTCCGGGATGAGAAGAAGCAAAGGATTGATGTCCGCTGGTGTGCCAGTCTTGTGTTTGCAGTACATGATCAAATTTCTTCGATAGTTTATTTATTACAGGGATGATACTATCTCCATCCGGTACAGCAAGACTGCCTCCCGGACAAAAATCATTTTGAACATCGATGATTATTAATGCCTGCATCATAAATATTATTATTTTGTTGCCTGGTTCAGAAGATGATTACGTAAATCCATCAATTTTTCACTGATACCTATTTTATAAATATGTGGATTTTCAAATCGTTTGTGTTCTTTTTGAAGCTTTGATAGCCGTTTCCGGGCATACCTGGCACTATCTTTTGGATTTGGAATATCAACGAGAATTTCACCTTTATCCATCACTTTATGTAGGAGTGCTTCCTTCTTTAAATGCTCTACAGGGGTGTACTTTTTGGGGAAATTAGGGTGATATAAAATGTCGATATCTTTTTCGTCATCTAAGACAATTCCATCCCGATAGAAACTGCCGTCTTCGTGTACATACCGATATACTTTTTTTAATCCCGGGAAGTTCACTTTGTCAATGTTCTCAGAAATTTTAAGACGTGGTTCTTCATTGAACAGACTGAGCTTATAAACACCATCGAGGGCAGGGGAGTCGTATGCTGTAATCAATCGCGTACCGACCCCAAATATATCGATTGGCGCATCCTGTTCAAGCAGACTTTTGATTAAGTATTCATCCAATTGATTGGAAACGGCAATCTTAACATAATTAAGACCGGCATCATCCAGCATTTTTCGGGCTTTTCTGCTCAAATATGCCAGGTCACCACTATCCAAACGAATGCCCACTAACTTGTGTCCCTGCGTCTCCAGTTCTTTTCCGACTGTGATGGCATTAGGCAGTCCGCTCTTGAGAGTGCTGTAGGTGTCTGCCAGCAAGACACAGCTATCGGGATAGATTTCAGCATATTTGCGAAATGCCGACAATTCATCATCGAAAGTTTGAATCCATGAATGAGCCTGAGTTCCTGAAACTTCTACATCGTTTTCAAAAGCAGTCAGCACATTCGAGGTTGCGTCGGCTCCCCCTATAATAATTGCTTTACTAGCCAGTAATCCGCCCCAGCCCTGAGAACGTCGTAACCCAAAGTCGATGAGTTTACGTTTACCGGCAACACTTCTCATTCTTGAAGCTTTCGTAGCAATCAGCGATTCAAAATTGAGCACATTCAGCAATATGGTTTCGATAATTTGTGTTTCGATTATATTGCCGTGAACACGGAGGATCGTTTCTAGCGGAAAAATTACTTCACCTTCCCTGGGTGCCAGTATTTCCCCTGTAAAACGAAAATTCTTCAAATAATTCAGAAAATCCTTGTGAAAACCCAGGCCTTTTAAGTATTCGATTTCATCTTTGGTGAATCGCAAATCATGCAAAATGGGTAGCAAGTCACTTAATCCGGCAAAAATAACATAACCGCCTTTAAAAGGATTTGCGCGATAGAAATAATCAAATCCGGCGGTAAATTCTGCCTTACCGGATAAAAAGTATCCCTGGGCCATGGTCAATTCATAAAAATCGGTGTATAGCGCCAGGTGATCTATATTACTCATGAATAAAACGTTAAATTCTTTGATAAAAAAAGGTTACATCGACACAGTAATATACAAAACCATTCTTACAAGAGAGAGTAAAAAAGGCCTGAATGAATTGTTCAGGCCAGTTAAGAATCAACGGATAATTCCTTTTTTTATAACTTTTTTGATCTTTTTATTGCCTATCCATTCTTTTTCGTTGGTTTCAATATTTATAAGCTCAAGATTAGTTGTGTAATACATTGAGATCGTTCTTCGGTCGATCGACTCGTCCTGAATGGAATTGATATTTCCGATAAGCATGTAATCGGCTCCAAGTTCCTGTGCCATTCGTTTGGCTGTTTCATACGATGAATATGATTGTTGATCCTTGCGCTCTGCACGTACCGCTTCACGTTCTTCCGGATTTGCTACGAAGCGAACTTCCCCGGAATTGATCAATTCTCGTTCTAATTCTTTGCTAAATACTTCTGTATCGATATGCTCCATGCTTTCATTCCGGATATTTCCCACTATAACGATTGGATTTTTACCTTCATGAGATTTTCTGAAACGATTTAACCAGGCAGAAGATAGGACGTTATCGATCATTTTCTCGGATACTAACCGAGCATCCGTATCATTCCACAGGCCTGACAAATCGGTCTGGGTGTCTGGTGCAACCCTTGTAACCTTTTGCGTTCGGCATGCGGAAAATATCAGCAACATGATCAGGGTGGGGAAAATCATTCTGGTTTTCATATTCTCTATCTGAATTAGTTAATTTGCAGTATGTTTTTGTTTAAAAAGTTTGAGAATTGCTTTCGTATTATCGTTCCAGCCGAATATTCAGCTCGAAGAACGGCTTCACCGCTGTTGAGTCCGCCGTCGCGGCCTTTGATTGAAAAGGTTTTAAATGAGTCATTGTTTTGTAAATCCTGAAGATGGATTGTCAATACCCATTGCACGAATCGCGCGTCCTGTCGTTCAATTTCAGCTTTTTTGTAAGAAAATGAGACTTCTGATTTTAAAATCGCCCTGGATGGGTTGGCGGTTAGAATAAATCCGTTTTTTTGCAGAACTTCAGCGATAGCAGCGAAAATAAGTTCCGGGACATCATATCCGCTTAATACTACCGGACATTGTTCGGAAATTTGACGATATCGGCGTATTATTTTGTCCGTAGAAAATTCATCATTTTCGTTAGAAGATACTCCCGTTAAAGCTTCTCTTTGTTTTTGAAGAATCTCATTTATTTGGGAATACAGTAAGGCTTTTTTTACTAATCCCAACTGCTTAATACGATTTTTTTCATTCGATAACTGATTTCCCAATCTCGCTATCACAAGTTTGTTATTACTAATTTCATTTGAGTAGATGGCTGACGTTTCCCGGACAGGAATCCCAACCAGTACAAAGCAAGTGCCGGAATCGTCCGTAAAGGTTTCAATAATTCTTGTATTGAAATAATTATTCTCATAATGAGGAAGAGAAATGGAAAGTAACTGGAAAAGGCGATCTGATGATTCTTTTTCATCGATAAATTCCTGGTATTCCCGAATGGTTTGCTCCGATTCCTTATCCTTCAGCAGGAAAAATTGAGAAAGGTTCTTTAAGGCATTTTTTTTAGCCCGTGTTTCAGAATCTGATGAACCAACAGCTAATAAATACTTATTTGGAGAAACGGTTTTATATGGATGTTCAATCCAATCAGGATATGCAGTATGATGATTCTTTTGAGCCGCAACATTTAAAGCCGTACCAAAAATAAGCGTCAGTACAAAAGCAGTATCTCTGATGAATTTATGCATGTTGAATTTTAATTCCAGAATAAAGATTCGGATAATTTCAGTTGATGAACAGAATCAATGACAATAGTTTTATAATCTGAATATAGTATTCTATCGCTATATCCAATATAATCAATTCGAATAATATGTTTACCGGCCGGTAATTTATAAAGATTGACATAAGCTTGTCCCGGCATCGTCTGCCAACCGCGTAAATCAGCATTTTCTGTTGTTTCAGATGCGATAATCCCTAAAATATCAATAATGGTGCCCAGTGTTTTTTTGCCTTTTTTTCGGGCGCTTTTCTCTGCAACGTGTGTTCCAATTGCTTTAAGGAAAGAACGAAGAAAAGCACGGCCATAAATGATAGGTTTTTTAACCTTATAAACTTCCTGAGCAACGACATCCATATTTTCTATGAGGTAAAGGGGAACGCTGACAGAATCATCGATAGTGGCATAAACGCTTTTCACCATACTTGGTATCGTTTGTAAAACCGGAAGAGATATTTTGATATAAAAACTTTCTTTTGATAAAAAAAACCGGCTGACAACCTGATATTTTACGGGTGATCTGCCTGTGAAAGTAACCAGCATGAGATTAAAATCATCTGGATTGGTCATTCTTTGCATAGCATTTAAATCAATTCCTTCCGGGGAAAAATATCCGGGTTGATCCTGAAAGGCCTTCAGCATTTGCTCATATTCTATGCGGGCATCATCAGTTTTTCCGGATTTTGAGTACAAAACACCGGACAGAAAATGTCCAAGTGCACTATTTTGAACATTACTGGTTCCGGTTTTCCATTCTACTTTTCCAGTCGTATCGGCTTTGGAAAGTGCGTTTATCAAACCTTTATACCTGACATTCAGGTTCTGCAGCTTATAGGCGACACGGCGTGCTTCAACTAAAGCATCTTCAAGGTTGTTTTGATGAATAAAATTTAAGCTGTTAAATACATTGATATAGATGCTCTCATAGTCTTCTCCGTCGTAAGCTAACTGATTGTCATTGAGCAATATAGAGGAGAGTCCCCGTGTAATACTTTTCGTAAAGAGACGATTCATTTCGTTTTCAGCATCATGTAGTACAACAAAACTGGAATCGTATTCGCCAGAAAAATGATAAATAGTCCCTGTTTCTAATTTATAAAGAACTTCATCTTTGGTTTTGTAGATATTCTTGTCCCCAAATTTTGCAATAAGCTCACGTGTATTTTCTAAATTACCGGATGCAAAGCTTTTTCTTATGGATCTTTGTGCGCTGTTCAGTTTATATGATGCACAACCATCCAGGAAGCTGAGACTCAGGATGATATAGATTAACCAATTTGGTTTTTCTTTTTGCATTAACTGCATTAGATTTGATGAGTTTCAGAAAAGATGATTATCATAGAGCTTTACCTGACGAATATTTAATTGATGAGAATTAAATCATTTAATGGAACACAGATATTTACAACCCTTACTTAATCTGTTTTATATCTTCATACTGCTTTTGACGGTTGTGCTATCTGCTAATGCGCAGGATCAGGTACCAACGAATGATGAAATTCTTCTTCGGTTATGTCTCTCCAGTTTGAATAAAAGTGTACTTATTGATACGCTCTCCCAGCCCGTTTATCCGTCCGGGAATCTTGTCGATCATCATAAGTATGAAACAGTTCAGTTATTACTAAAAAAAAATAAGAAAGTTCGTGATACAGGTAAAAATGCTGTGATTCTGAAGCTTACACTTCTTACGAATAATTCCTATAAAAAGTTAAATAAAAAAAATGGCATACGATCTATTAGAGGATATTTAACTACATCAGTCATTGATACAAATGGGACAATAGAAGGAGAAGCCCGATATAATATAAATTATGCCGATACCATACCAAACAAAATATATCGGACTTTGGTAAACTCATGGAACCAGGCGACATTTGAATCGAAGCCGCGAAAACCTGAATTCTGGAACAGGGTCATTCAGCCCGCTTTATTATTATCATCTATAGGTGTTACCATTTTTTTACTCTTTAATGTCAGAGGTAAGTGATTGCGATATCAATCTAAAATATTTATCTATTCGGTTATATTAGTAATAAGTGTATGGAGTTGTGCCACACCAACGGGGCCGACCGGAGGGCCAGCAGACAAGACCGGGCCTAAAATCATCGGGACATATCCTGAATCCGGGACCACTAATTTTCATGATGATCACATAGAATTCTACTTTTCTAAATTTGTGGGCAGATCAACTTTCAGGCAAGCTTTACGGATTGAACCTGATATAGGACTACAATATAAAATCGATTGGGGCAGAAAGAGAGTTGCTATCAAGTTTGGCAGCAGTCTGCCGGATTCAACGACCATTATTTTTACTATCGGAACCGATTTTGCCGATTATAGTGGTAATAAAATAGACAAACCTTTTACCTTGGCTTTATCAACAGGATCTCGTATAAACAAAGGAAAGTTAAAAGGTAATGTCTATGATGTTTTAACAGGTAAAGGAACATCCGGAGATAAAGTATTGCTTTACAGAGTCCCGGTAGATCTTACAAAACCTGCTCAATATATCGGTGAAACAGATACCAGCGGGACTGTCACATTTACTTATTTGATGAAGGGCAAGTACGAAGCTTTTTATCTGGATGATAAAAACAGGGATAACATTTGGGAACCTAAATTAGAACATGCCCAGCCTTTCAGTAAGCAGTTTGTTACGCTTTCCACCGATTCTCTTCAGGATTTAGGCTCATTATATAAAGTCAGTATCGATACGGCCAGGCCATCTTTACTTGGAATTGGCGTATTATCCAGTAACAGACTGAGATTACGTTTTAGTAAAAACGTACAATTAAATGACTCTGTTCGTATTCAGGTAACAGATACGCTGGAGCATCCGTATTCAAAAGCAGTACCCTTGTTCCTGGAACCCGGAAGTCCATATGTATTATATGCTTATAGTAATAAAGCACTTAATAAAAATGACTATTACAAGCTTGATATAGAGAATTTGACCGATACGCATGGCAACTTGCTTCAAGAACAGGACAAGACATTCCAGGGTTCTGATCAAAAAGATACAACCGCTGTGAAGATTGTTGGCGTCGAGACAGGGAAGGGTATTTACCCGGACCAGCCCGTTATTGTGAGGTATAATGCAATGCTCGAAGGGGAACCTGTAGTAGATTCTCTAAAAGTTATTGAGAATAATAAGATGAGTAAAAATTGGAAAAAGGTAAGCGTTCAAAATAATATGTTATACGTTTATCCCGACTCTTTATGGCAGGGTGGCGTTAATTTCCAAATCCGTTTATATAACCCGGCGTTGCAAAATTATTCCAAATATGATCCCAAAATATGGGACACAAATTCGCTGGGATCTCTATCAATTGTCATGGCTGATTCTGCTGATACGACACATTCTGTTCATTTAGAAGCCATTAACGATGAATATAATTTCAGGAAAGACACAACCTTTACCGGTAATGCAGTCATCAATAATTTGCCTCCCATTAACTATACGATCCTTATTTACGAAGATTTAAACAGTAATGGAAAATGGGACTATGGTTCCGTTAAGCCATATATAAAACCGGAGCCTTACTTTATTCAAAAGGAAGTCCCGGTTAAATCGAAACTAACTGCCGAACTTAAAGTAGATTTTTAAATGGAAAGAATTCGTTTATTTCGACTGAATTTTAAGATATTCATCACATTTTCGTAAATTACAAACAATAAAAAAGCGCTTTTTCTAATAAATATTGATGTTTTAAAAATTATGGGCAATAACTCTAAAAAAACGGTCATTCTGGATAAGAAAGATTCAAAAACACAGGGTGAAAACGTCAAATATACAGAACCAGAGATTTATAGGATGACAAACAAGATTCGGTTTGTAACAGCTGCCAGTCTGTTTGACGGACACGACGCCAGCATAAATATTATGAGGCGAATCCTGCAAAGCAGCGGAGCAGAGGTTATTCATTTGGGGCATAATCGTTCTGTTCATGAGATTGTACATTGCGCCATTCAGGAAGATGCTCAGGGTATTGCTATCAGTTCATATCAGGGAGGTCATATAGAATATTTTAAATTCATGGTTGACCTGCTTAAGGAAAATGGTGCTTCACATATCAAAATATTCGGCGGCGGGGGCGGAGTTATTGTCAATGAAGAAATTAAAGAATTACATGAATATGGCGTAGAGAGGATATTTTCGGTTGATGATGGCCGTCAGATGGGGCTGCAAGGCATGATTAATTACATGCTCGAAAGTTGTGACTACGATACGACATCCATACAGGATGCCGATCCTTTAAAAATTCTGGAAGGTGATAAAAAAACGATTGCAAGATGTATTACAGCCATTGAAATTGAGAACAAAAAAATAGTCAGTTATAAAGATGACAAACTGATATTAGGAGATGGAACGGAGTTTAAGTCCCCGGTTGAAAAACCTATCCCTTTGATTGGCATAACCGGAACGGGCGGTGCTGGAAAAAGTTCATTAACCGATGAAATTGTACGCCGTTTTTTGACGGAATATGATGATTTACAGGTGGCTGTAATTTCCATTGATCCTTCGAGAAGACGAACCGGCGGGGCACTTTTAGGCGATCGTATCAGGATGAACAGTATTGATAATGAGCGGGTCTATATGAGAAGCCTGGCGACCCGTTCTCATAATAAGGCGACCAGTGAAGCCGTGAAAGGAGCTGTGGCGATTTGCAAAACAGCCGGATATGATATGATTATTGTTGAAACCAGCGGAATTGGTCAAAGTGATACAGAAATTGTCGATCTTGTTGATATCCCAATGTACGTTATGACCAGTGAATATGGAGCGGCGACCCAGCTGGAAAAAATCAATATGCTGGACATGGCCGAGCTCATTGTTTTAAATAAGTTTGAGAAAAAGGGTTCCCAGGATGCCTTGCGGGATGTTCGTAAGCAATATAAGAGAAACCACCTGCTTTGGGAGGCTCAGGATTCGGAATTACCCGTTTATCCGACCATTGCAGCACAGTTTAATGATGAAGGTGTTAATCGGCTTTTTAAAGCGCTGATCAATAAAATAAATGCCCATTATTCTTTGGATTGGGTAACCAATATTTATAACGATCCAAAGCCTGCAGAGGATTTACATACTCAGGCTATCATCCCGCCTAAAAGAAATCGTTATTTATCAGAAATAAGTGATTCTGTCCGGGATTATCATTCCTGGGTAGAACAACAAGTTGAATTCGCCCGGAAGTGGCATCATGTTTATGGAACCATACGGCAACTCGAGAAATGGAATCCTGATGAACGCGAGGTCATTTCGGCCAGATTACATGAAATGGAGGCTCATTGGCAGGGTAAGCTGGATTCAATAAGTAAAAACATCCTGGAAAATTGGGACGGGCTCACAGAACAGTACAGAAGTGATTATTTCGAGACGAAGATTCGGGATAAAAGTATTAAAAACAAGCTTTATCATACGTCTTTGAGCGGTACAAAACTGGCACGGGTAGCTACTCCTAAATATGAAGATTACGGTGAACGTCTTCGTTTTGCATTGAAAGAAAATTTGCCGGGATATTTTCCTTATACCGCCGGTGTTTTTCCATTTAAGCGACAAAATGAAGATCCTACCCGCATGTTCGCCGGTGAAGGAACGCCGGAAAGAACAAATAAACGATTCCATTTTGTAAGTGAAGGCATGCCGGCAAAACGATTGTCTACCGCGTTCGATTCGGTGACATTATATGGAGAAGATCCTGATTATCGTCCGGATATTTATGGAAAAATTGGAAATTCCGGGGTGAGCATATGTTCACTTGACGACATGAAAAAACTGTATTCAGGTTTTGAACTGACGAATCCGGCTACATCGGTTTCTATGACGATTAATGGCCCGGCGCCGATGATACTGGCTATGTTTATGAATACGGCCATCGATCAGGAAGTTGAACGATATCTGCGAAACGAAGGCAAATGGGAAGAAGCCCAGAAGACCATTAAAAAATATTTCAAAGAAAGAAATACTGTTCAGCCAAAATATAAAGGCAAGTTACCACGGACAAATAATGGATTTGGACTTGGTTTGCTTGGAATAACGGGCGATAAGCTGGTTGCTGTGGAAACATATGAAAAAATAAAAGCCCAAACCCTGAAGGTTGTCAGAGGAACCGTTCAGGCTGATATCCTTAAAGAAGATCAGGCGCAAAACACATGTATATTTTCTACTGAATACGCCTTGAGAATGATGGGCGACATACAGGAATATTTCACGAAACATAAAGTCAGGAATTACTATTCGGTTTCTATTTCAGGATATCATATTGCAGAGGCCGGTGCCAACCCGATTTCACAAGCGGCATTCACGTTGTCCAATGGTTTTACATATGTGGAATATTATCTCTCGAGAGGTCTTAATATTGATGATTTTGCCCATAATCTTTCATTTTTCTTTAGTAACGGGCTTGATCCGGAGTATGCCGTCATCGGAAGAGTAGCACGCAGGATTTGGGCTATCTCCATGAAAAACCTCTATAAAGCCAATGATCGTTCTCAAAAATTAAAATATCACATTCAGACCAGCGGACGTTCGCTGCATGCAAAGGAAATTCAGTTCAATGACATTCGGACTACGCTTCAGGCTCTTATGGCCATCTATGATAACTGCAACTCGTTACATACCAATGCATATGACGAAGCGATAACAACGCCGACCGAAGAGTCTGTGCGCAGGGCGCTTGCTATTCAATTGATTATCAATAAAGAACTGGGAATGGCAAAGAATGAGAATCCTTTGCAGGGAGCTTTCATCATGGAAGAGCTGACCGACCTTGTAGAAGAAGCGATATTAAGAGAATTCGATCGTATTACCGAGCGTGGCGGTGTGCTGGGAGCCATGGAGACGATGTATCAAAGGGGCAAAATCCAGGAAGAGAGTCTCCATTACGAAACACTTAAACACAACGGGGATTTGCCAATCATAGGTGTTAACACATTTATTGATGAAAAAAAGAGTGAAGAAGATTCAAAACCTGTGGAACTCATTCGATCAACAGAAGAAGAAAAACAGCAACAAATTGAATCATTGCACAATTTCTGGAAACGCAATGAGAACGAAAAAGCAGATGCCCTGAAAAGGTTGCAGGAAACGGCTCGAACAGATGGCAATATTTTTAAGGAGTTGATGGATACCGTCAAAGTTAGCTCTCTAGGCGACATTTCCCATGCCATGTATAAAGTGGGAGGACAATACAGAAGGAATATGTAATTAGGTTAACGGTTCTATTTGCTTGCTATTTAATTATTTCTCTGTTAGCATATGCATCTTATTTATCATAATTCAGTATAATAGTTTGTCTTTTATAGCGTTTTACCATTTGTGAATAATTTATCTAAATAATTTTAACTGTTTGAGGATTTAAAAGAATATGACAAGATCTGCAAATCCTGCATTACGCAGAAAAGTATTTGAAGGTGTTTTAGGAACGGCTAGCGGTGAACAGGTTATGACCGTAGACGGAACGGTAAATAAAACCGGTTTGATGTTACTTATCCTGATTGCCGGTGCTACCCTGACATGGTCTAACCCGCAGGCAATGGGTGGATGGATTGCCCTTGGGGCATTTGGCGGATTTATCACGGCTATGGTTACAATTTTCAAAATGGATTGGGCCCGATATACCGCACCATTGTATGCTCTTTTGGAAGGAATGTTTATCGGTGGTATTTCATCAATTTTTGAAGCTCAATATCCAGGTATTGTAATCCAGGCGGTACTTCTTACATTTGGAACCGCTGCAGCTATGTTGTTTGCCTATAAAACCGGCCTTATCAAAGTTACCCAAAAATTTCGACTGGGTGTGATTGCTGCAACTGCCGGAATCTTTATAGCCTATTTTATCAGCTTCATCATTGGGCTTTTTGGAGTCCATATGAATTTTATTTTCGGAGGCGGAACATTTGGTATTGTATTCAACCTGATCGTTGTTGGGGTTGCTGCATTAAACCTTGTTCTGGACTTTGACTTTATTGAAGAAATGGCCACACAAAATGCACCAAAATATATGGAATGGTATGGAGCCTTTGGACTTATGGTGACACTTGTTTGGTTGTACATCGAGTTTCTGCGATTATTGGCAAGCATGCAAAGGAGATAATTTCTATTCTTATAAAAATCTTTAGTTAAAGTCATTCAAAGCCCTTTACATCAAAGCTGAAGGGCTTTTTTGTTTCTGGTTTTTGAAATGGTTTTTTATTGTTTAGTTCAGAATTCGTTAAATTAAATCATCCGTTTTAATAGAATACAGATGAGCTGTCAGAGGATAGATGTTCCAAAATCATAAAAGTATTATTGCTGAAATACTCAGCAAGACCCCATTATTACCAGCTGAGTTGGCCACAGCCATAACCCTTTTCATAATTGTATTTAGTACTGTTTTTACGTCTCGTTTTACCAGAATTTATAACAAGGCAGCCATTACCGTAGATTCCACGACCGTGATTTACCTATATAAGCCTGAGGATTTAAAGGGCTTAAATGCAATGTTAGATACCACTGATATTCATTTTAACAGAAATGAATTTGATTGGGTAGCGCAATTGTTAGGCTGGAGACGTTTTCAAATAGGACGGTATGAAATATCGAAGGATTATTCCTATAATTCTTTTTTGAAAAAGCTGGCTTATGGCATTCAGGATCCGGTTCGTGTCACAATCTTGCCTGGTTTAATGGAAGATCGTTTTGTTACCGAGGTTTCTCAATATTTCAAATTTAATGGCAATGATTTATGGAAGGCTATGCACGATTCAACCATGTTGGATAGCTTAGGCGTGCCTGAAAAAGATGTTTTTGGCAGAATGTTGCCTAACACATATCGATTTTACTGGACATCTACTCCTGAACAGTTTATACAAAAGATGCTATCTGAATTTCATCAGGATGTTACAAAAAAATACCAGGAAAGGCTTAACCAGCTAAAAATGACGGCCGATAAAATTGTTACACTGGCCTCAATTATCGAATGGGAAGCCAAAGATCCAAAAGAAAAACCAGAGATCAGTGGTTTATACTGGAACCGTTTAAAAAAAGGATGGCTGTTACAGGCCGATCCGACCATCAATTTTATTATTGGCGATCGTCGCCGGTTATTGTACAAAGATTATCATATCAAAAATCCGTATAACACATATTTATACAGGGGACTACCCCCGGGACCTATTACAAACCCGAGCATTAGCTCTATTAAAGCAGCCCTGTTCCCGCAGGATAATGATTACATGTATATGGTGGCGACGCCCAGTGGTGATCATGCTTTCTCAAAGACTTATGCTGAACATCTCAAAAAAAGCGAAAAATGGCGAAAATGGATTCGTAAACAATATCGTATAAAAAGAGAAAGAGAACGTGAAGCTAACAGTAAGCAGTGAGGCGGAATATCCGAAATCCTCTCAATACTCAATACTCAATACTCAATACTAATTTAATTTGATATTGCTACTTTCTGAGATCCGTCGGGAGTTAATTTAAAGAATTCAACAGCCTGATTTATATGTGATCCGTCAAAAATGTAATGACTTCCCAATCCAACAAACTCATCACTATTTTTCAACGCTTCTTTCAGAAGAGCGGGATTTTGAACTTTTTCAAGCGTTTTTAGCATAAAATTGGCACAGTCGAATCCCATAACAGAATAACGATTAGCCGCCAGGCCGAAGCGATTCTGATAATCTATATTGAAGGTTTTAACATCACTACTACTTGTATCAGGTACATTAATCCCAGAGTAATAAATATTGAATTTTGATATTTGATCCGGATCGAGGCCTGCTGTCGCCCATTCCTGTGAGCCCAGGATGGTTACATTAGCCCGGTAAGCTTCTAAATCAGTCATAACAAGATTTATTAAGGCAGGAGCTGTGGCACCGGTCATGGGCAGGTAAACTGCATCGACATGTTTACTACCTAAACTGTCAATCATAGTAGAATCTGTAGAGAAATATTGGTCATATTGAGACACATCAAATTTATTGGCTTCGAAGTCGTCGGAGAAGAAATATTGAACTTTAGCTCCTAATTTCTCTGCCTCGTCACGAAATGCGAAAGCTTCATGCATTCCCCAGGAATTTTTATTAACGATAACCGCCAGAGTATCTAGGTGTAACCGGTTTACAGCAAAATCAGCCATTTTCTTTCCACGAACATCAAAAGTAGGATTTGCCTGGTATACATAGGGATTATCAATATTCAGGGAATCATAATTAGCCAGAGGAGCGAGCATAGGAATCTGGTATTGTTCAGCAAGGGGAGCCATTGATTCTGTCATTTCAGAATATAGGGGGCCAATTATCATATCAGCATGTTGGTTCCACGCCAATTCGGTCATAATGTCTTTCGGCTTATCCTGATCTTTTAATGTATTGATATAGTGGATAAAAACTTTTTGCCCATTATTACGCTTATTGAAATTCTCAACAGCCATCAAGATTCCATAATAAAGGCCCTGGCTGACAGAAAATTCATCCGAGTTTTGTTCAAACTTCGGTAAAGCAACTCCAAGATTATACGAAATTCCTTTTGGGGCCTTTAATTGTATTCTTTTCGGTAAATCATTTTGATATGCCGGAAGGCTATTCAGGTCTGATTCCAGATCCTGTACCAATGTTGAATCGGAAGTATTGGCAAAATTTGTCTTTAAGGCCTTGATCAGGCTTTGCGCTGTTTCGCCATCGACTTTATCAAATACGGAAACTACAATATCTTTCTGGACGCTGGCTATATTAGATTCATGAAATGCTCTCAATCGCTGTCTAAGAGTTAAATAATCAAGGATTTCATTATAGAATATCCTTGCCTGATTACCTACATCACCCGATTGTGGATTGTTTGAAAGATTATATAAACGATCGAGGCTTTGTCCGAAATTATGTAATTGGAAATCACAAAGTGACAGGGTATAGGATGCATCAAATTGTTGAGGCATCACCTGGGATGAGAGTGCCTTAAGAAGGTAGGATCGTGCCTTTCCAAAATAACCGGCGGAGAAGAAGCTTTTACCTGCAAAAAGACGAGCTTCATCGGTATTAATTTTCGAAAATTGCAGGGCTGCCTGGTCATAAGATCCCTGTTTATAAAGAGTCAGGGCCTGGTTGAAGGCATCATTTTGATTCGGTGAATCAATCAGTTGCTGACCAAAGGATGGAGTAAATGGGGTCGATAATAATATTAAGGCAACGGTTATTACAATGAATACCGAAGATAAATATTCATAATACTTTTTCGAAAATCTTTTAAAGAGCATATAAAAGGAATTTAGAGGTTGACCTGTATAGCTCATGAAATCTCCTGATTAATGACCTGGAATGCTGTTTTTGTAATAACTTTTATAACGACGATTCCCTGTATTATTGTTTGGTAGATGATAATTTAGATATTATTCCCATTCAATAGTAGATGGTGGTTTTGAACTAATATCGTAAACAACCCGATTTATTCCACGAACCTCGTTGATAACCCGATTAGAAACATCAGCAAGAAAATCGTGGGGCAAGTGAGCCCAGTCGGCTGTCATGCCATCGACACTCGTTACAGCACGCAAACCGGCTACAAATTCATATGTTCGGCTGTCGCCCATAACACCGACACTTTGAACAGGAAGTAAAACGGCAAAAGCCTGCCATACTTTATCGTATAAACTATGGCTATTCAATTCCGAGATAAAAATATCATCTACTTCACGCAGGATTTCAAGCTTCTCTTTTGTTATGTCCGAAATTACCCGGATACCAAGTCCGGGGCCAGGGAATGGATGTCGTTTTATAAAGTGTTCCGGTATTCCTAATTCCCGTCCAACTGATCGAACTTCATCTTTGAACAGCTCACGCATCGGTTCAATCAGCTTCAGATTCATTTTTTCCGGGAGGCCACCGACGTTATGATGCGATTTTATTGTTGCCGAAGGACCTTTAAATGATACACTTTCAATTACATCGGGATAAAGCGTCCCTTGAGCCAGGTATTTATAACCGGAATCCCCGGAAATAAATTCTTCAAAAACATCAATGAAAGTGTTTCCTATAATTTTCCGTTTTTCTTCAGGATCTGTTACACCTTTTAAACGCGACAAAAATTTATCCGACGCATCTACGCCTTTAACCGGCAAATGAAGATCCCTGGAAAATAAATCCAACACATTTTGATATTCATTCTTACGTAAAAGGCCGTTATCTACAAATACGCACTGTAACTGAGCTCCTATCGCTTTATATAATAATGTTGCCGTCACGGTAGAATCGACACCACCGGAAAGGCCGCAAATAACCTTGTCATTACCAACTTTTTGTTTAATTTCTTCCAGGCTTTGTTCGATGAAAGACAAAGCTGTCCAATCACAGGAAAGATTACAGATATTTTTTGCAAAGTTTTCAAGAATCTGTTTTCCATCTATTGTGTGAACTACTTCCGGGTGAAATTGTACACCGTAAAAAGGTTTTGATTTGTGTCGGACTGCCGCTACAGGTGCATTATTGGTGTGAGCTATAATTTTATAGTTATCCGGGAGTGAAATAATATGATCTCCATGACTCATCCATACGACCGAGGTATCAGAAAGTCCTTTTAAGAGATCCTTTTCATCATCTACGATAATTTCTGCACGGCCAAATTCTCGACGCTCAGCATTTTCAACACTACCGGGTAATTCATGAACAGCAAGAAGTTGCAGGCCGTAACAAATTCCTAAAATGGGTACATTCCAATCGAAAATGGAAGTATTCAGATAAGGAGCTCCTTCATCATTCACACTCATGGGGCCGCCGGATAATATAATTCCATTAGGAGTGTTACCTTCAAATTCTGTTAAATCGTGATTGAAAGGATGAATTTCGCAGTAGACATTGAGTTCACGTAATCGACGTGCGATTAATTGAGTATACTGAGAACCGTAATCGAGAATCAGAATCCATTCACCGTGTTGGGCATGCATAGAATTAAGTTACTTGTATTGAAAGATCAGAGATAAACGAGGAAAAGATAAAGATACAAAATAAAACAAAGCCGCTAACTTAGAATTTAATTAGCGGCTGAAATATCACATTTAAAATCAGGATATGATTTTTTGGTAAGCATCTGCATCCATTAAATCATCAAGTTCTGATGCATCATTTATTGAAAGCTTCACCATCCATCCTTTACCGTATGGATCCTCATTAACAACCTCGGGTTCATCAGCTAAACTTTCGTTAATCTCGATAATTTTTCCAGAAACAGGAGCGAATAAGTCGGAAACCGTTTTAACAGCTTCAATGGTTCCAAATGTTTCATCTTTAGATAAATCTGAATCAACGTCACTTAATTCAACAAATACAATATCGCCAAGTTCACCCTGGGCAAATTCGGTTATTCCAATGGTGGCGGTACCGTCACCATTATCTTTTACCCACTCATGTTCGCGGGTATATTTTAAATCAGATGGATAATTCATAAAACTCTCGACTATTTAGCTTTTTCCGGTTTATATTTAAACGATTTTTCCAGGTAATAAGTACTGAATTTACCTTCTATAAAATTAGGGTCCTGTAGTAATTGTAAATGGTAGGGAATATTTGTTTTAATCCCTTCAATAACAAATTCATTTAACGCCCTCGACATTCTGGCTATGGCTTCTCTTCTCGAAGGAGCGCTTACGATTAGCTTAGCAATCATGGAGTCGTAATAGGGAGGTACCATATATCCGGAATAAACATGAGTATCGACACGGACACTATGGCCGCCGGGCGGGTGAAAAGTCGTTATTTTACCGGCTGAAGGACGGAAATTATGTTCCGGGTCTTCGGCGTTAATCCGGCATTCGATAGCATGCCCACGCATTTTGAGCGGTTTTTTTGCCAGTGGCAAGCCAAATGCAATTTCAATTTGATCCTTTATTAAGTCACAGTTGGTAACTTCTTCTGTAACTGGATGTTCCACCTGAATACGAGTATTCATTTCCATGAAATAGAAATCCAGGTTTTTATCCACCAGAAATTCAACAGTACCGGCTCCTTCATAATTAACGGTTTTGGCAGCAGCTATTGCAGCCTGACCCATTTTTTCCCTGAGTTCAGGAGTCATGAGCGGAGAAGGGGATTCCTCTAGAATTTTTTGATGCCGGCGTTGTAAAGAACAGTCACGCTCGCCCAAATGAGTGATATACCCGTGTTGATCCCCCATAATCTGTATTTCAACATGATGGGGATTCACGATATACTTTTCGATATACACATCAGGGTTGTTAAACGCCGATTCCGCTTCTGAACGTGCGGAATTGAAGGCCACGGATATTTCCTTTTTTTCATTCACAACCCTCATTCCGCGTCCGCCGCCACCCGCAGATGCTTTGATAATCACCGGATAACCGATTTTGTCGGCAATGATTTCGGCATCTTCAACTGTTTGAACAATTCCATCACTACCGGGAACAACAGGCACGCCATTTTTAATCATATTTTCTTTGGCGCTGGATTTATCACCCATGGTAGCAATCATTTCGGGTGAAGGGCCAATAAATTTGATGTCGTGTTCGGCACAGATTCTTGAAAATTCAGCATTCTCAGCTAAAAATCCATATCCGGGATGAATTGCTTCTGCATTGGTTATCTCTGCAGCGGCAAGAATTCTTGGAATCTTCAGGTAACTTTCTTTACTCGCAGCAGGACCAATACAAACAGCTTCATCCGCAAATTTGACATGAAGACTATCTTCATCGGCTTTGGAATATACCGCTACCGTATTGATACCCATTTCTTTACAAGTACGGATGATGCGCAGTGCAATTTCTCCGCGATTTGCAATAAGTATTTTTTTAAACATAACTAATCAGGAGGGATCGATTATAAATAATGGCTGATCATATTCGACCGGTTGATTATCTTCGGCCAGAATTTTAACGATTTTACCGGAATATTCGGAATCAATTTCATTCATGATTTTCATAGCCTCGACAATACATAATGTATCACCTTTTGCTACAGAATCTCCTTCATTCACGAAAACATCAGCTTCCGGTGAAGGTGAACGGTAAAAAGTCCCGACAATAGGGGACTTGATAGTAATATTTTTAGAATCAGCGGGTTCTTCTGTTGATTTTTCTTGTGCTGACTGTTCAGCAGGGGCAGGTTGAGTTGCTAAAGCGTTTTGAGGAGCAACAGGATACGGCATGGCTGGCTGTGGAGCAAAAACCTGTGCCGGAGCCGAAGTTGCAGTGTCTGCCAATTTTTTAATTTTGATTTTAAAATCACCTTCTTCGATGGAGACTTCGTTGACCTCACTCTCAGAGATCAAATTGAGAAGGTTTTTTATGAGTTTTAGATCCATAAGTAATATGCTTAGTGTTAAGACTTTACACGTTCAATATAAGATGATGTCCGGGTGTCTACTCTGACTACATCTCCTTCATTCAGAAATAATGGAACATTGATAACTGCACCCGTTTCCAATGTCGCCGGTTTACTGCCGCCCTGAGCAGTATCCCCGCGAACGCCGGGATCTGTTTGAACGATGGACAGGTTAACGTGATCGGGAATTTCTGTAAATAGAACTTGATTATCATCGGTATTGATAACAATAGTAACGGTTTCGCCCTCTTTCATGAATTCGGAGGTTCCAACTTTTTCTATCGGTACCATAATTTGCTCATAAGTTTCGTCGTGCATGAAGTGATACAACTCACCATCATTATATAAATATTGATAGGGATGACGTTCCACGCGTACTGTTTCAAGTGATTCACCGGAGCGAAACGTTTTATCAATAACCTTTCCTGTTACTACACCTTTAAGCTTCGTCCTTACAAAAGCTCCGCCTTTGCCAGGTTTTACATGTAAAAATTCTGTAATGGAATAGATTTGACCATCTAAAAGAATGGTAATTCCGTTTTTAATGTCAGCGGTTGTAATCTTAGGCATATATTCTGTATTATTAAAAATTGCTTGAAGATACTATTCACTTATTTTGATAACAAGTTGTTTTATAATTTTTGATGTGTTCTTTTACCTAAAAGAAACTATGGATAGCATTGTAAAATACGATACCAATCAGCAATGGGCTAATATATTTAACAAAATAGGGCCATATTTTTCCAAATAACGAATCCTCAACAACCACATAACCGTCTTTCATTTCCAAAAGGGCATTTTCCGTTTTCCAGATATAACCCAGAAATAAACAGATCATTAATCCGCCCAGTGGTAAACCAATATTATTAAATATAGTAGATAATATATCAATCCATTTTATATCAAAAGATATAATAATTGAAATGAGTGTAATACCGCCTCCAACAAACAATGCCGCTTTTTTCCTCGGAATAGCATGCTCGTCGATGGCATAAGCTACCGGGACTTCCAATAATGATATCGTTGATGTCAAAGCCGCCATGCTCAGTAAAATGAAGAAGGTCACACCAAAAACGAGTCCGGCCCAATGATTCATGGAATGAAAAAGATTTGGAAGAACCTGGAATACCAATCCGACACTCGATACTAAAGAGCCTTTTTGATAGATTTCTATTCCATGAGCCTGTGCTACAAACAGGGCCGGGATAATTAATAAACCGGCTAAAAAAGCGACTACAAAATCTGCTAGAACCACATATGCGGCAGCTTCAGGTATGTTTTGTTTCTTATTCAGATAGGAACCATATGTTATCATAGCGCCCATACCAAGCGAAAGGGAAAAGAAAGCCTGTCCCATAGCTGAAAATACCAGTTCTGCATTTATTTTTGAAAAATCAGGAATGAGATATTGCTTGAGGCCTTGTGTACTGCCATTTTGCGTCAATACATAAATGATCATGATGATCAATATCGATAGCAATATCGGCATCATCGTTTTGGTAGCTTTTTCTATTCCATTACTGACTCCACCCATAATGATACTGACTGTAGCGATCATGAATAAGATCGAAAAAACGGCATTTTGAGGTCCGTGTCCAAGGTCTGAGAAAAAAGCAGCGAGATGGCTCAATCCAAAGAAATAAGCTATTTCTTCAAGGATAAAACTGAATGTCCATCCGGCTACAACATTATAAAACGCCAGGATCATAATGCCACACAGAATTCCCCAGGCACCGATCAGGGGATAGATTTTACTGCTTGATAGAGCTTTAAATGCACCAACGGGATTTTTCCCGGTTCTACGGCCAATTGTAAGCTCGGCAATCATTACCGGGTAACCGATTGCAAAACAGCAAATTATATATATCAGTATGAAAGCAGCACCACCATTATCAGCTACGACATTCGGAAATTTCCAGATATTTCCCAATCCAACTGCTGAACCTGCGGCTGCCAAGACGAATCCTAGTTTTGAATTCCAGTTTCCTCTGTTTACTACTTCTGTTTCAGCCAATCTAAGACCCCTCTGGTTATCAATTCTTAATGAACATTATATAAGACTATGGAAAATAAGACAATGACTATTATTGACGCAATCTTCTAAATACAAAACCGGATGATGATGTTATAGTATAAGAGCCCTGAACCACAGAAATAGTATTATCAGAGGCGTTCTCTTGTGAAACAACAAGTTCCCATGCACCTTCGGGCAAATTTACTTGAAAATACCGGGTTCTGTTACCATTTAACGAAACAATATAATCATAGGGATCGGAACTGTTTTCACCATTAACATAAAAAGTTATAAGCAGAGCATCGTCAGTTTGATAAAAATGAATGTTCTCCGGATTAGATTTGCGAAGTGCTGGTGATTTTTTCCGTAATGCTATTAATCCTCTATAATATTCGAAGAGGCTTTTATTCCATTCTATCTCATCAAAATTCAAATAATTCGTTTCATTGTCCTTTTCATAGGAATTAGGATCGATATAACCAGTTCTCGGATCATTCACCGGGGACTTTGCTATAATTTTAGAACGCGCCCATTCCTGCCCTTCGTGAATCATGGTTATACCCTGAGAAACGAATAAATAAACAGCTGCCAGCCTCGAAATCTTCATTTCCTCGTCATGGAGTGGAGTAATCTTCTTCTTATCATCAAATCGCTGATCCTCTAATTCATGATTCAAAGCAATCCTAATAAAATCGCCAAGTGTCAGGTTATCGTGACATGCAAGATAATTAACGCTGTGTCTGGAACTGTTAAAATTTCCACCGGACTGAAGATTTGCCACCGGAGGATTGAAAACGGTGCCACATAAGAAATTTTCAAGATCTCCATGAGATATTCCCGGATGCCAATCACCAAATATAAAACCGGTAGAAGTGTGTGGGCTCGAACCTTTTACACCATTTCTTATTTTATCATTCCAGGCACTCCAGTCCCGGGCGGAAAAACCGGTTGGATCATAACCACTCAGATGCCATGGTTCAGCAATAAGTAAAACATTGGGATTGATCTTGCGAGCTTCGTCCCTTATTTCCTCGATTGTTTGCCAATCCAGAACCAGTGCCAAATCGAATCGAAAACCGTCGATATGATACTCATTCATCCAATGTTTAATCGAATCAATAATCAGCTGTTTGGCATAGGGAGATTCCGATTTTAAGTCATTGCCGCAACCACTGTTACTCTGAAAATCATTTTTACCGTTTAACCGAAAATAATATTCCTTTCCGGCGTACTTTAAAGGATTTAAATCATATTGGGAAACATGATTGTAAACGACATCCATAATCACAGAGATCCCCTCGGAATGCAGGTTTTTTACTACATCCTTAAACTCTTTCCGTGCTTTGGTAGATTTTCCTATGACGCTATTTATTTTCGTGTTGCTGTCACTCGCATAAATAGTTTCCGGCGCCAGAAAATAGCTGGTCATATAACCCCAGTAATTGCGGCCGTAATAATTCCAGGTATTTAAACTGTCTTCCAGGGTCACCGAGAGGTATGGTGGCTCAAAATTGGCGAATTTTTGCAAAGGCAGAAACTCAACGGCGTTAATCCCCAGGCGTTTGAGGTGGTTGATTCCCCCGGTTTGATTTGCATCAATAAAACCCAGATATGCTCCATTACCATTCGTTTTTGACGATGAATGGGCGGTCATATCTTTAATGTGGGCTTCATAGATAATCAAATCCCTGGGATCTTCTGGAACAACAAAAGAATCACCTTCCCAATTGTAATCATCGGGAGGCAGGATTAGAGTCTTAGCAAATTGTTTATAATGGTTTTTTGAGGTAACGTAACGGGAATATGGGTCAGCTATTAATTCATCCGTCATCATAAATGACGAATTCAGTTCTTCAGGTGGAAATATTCTGTATCCATACCATTTCCCACAAAGCTCTCCTTCAAGAACCAATTCCCATATATCATCATTCTGCTGCATTTCGAAACGTTCACTGGCCTTTTGTTCGTAATTATCGAAGAGTTCGAGGATGACTTTTCGGGATTTTGGACTAAAAAAACGGAATATAATCTCATTATCGTTGATCGTATAGCCAAATGGATATTCCGACAAATCTAGTTGAGTATTTTCGCTTACTGCTGTTTTCGGGACTTTTGTCATACACTAATGCGTAAAACGATTATGAAATCATGCTTCCGGGTTCAGCATCAGATTCAAGCATATATAGAACATCATTCGGTTCTTCTGCCATCAATACCATGCCTTTACTTTCAAATCCCATCATTTTTCTTGGTTCCAGGTTGACAATGACGACAACCTTTTGACCTATTAACGATTCGGTATCAAAATTTTTAGCAATCCCGGAAAGTATCGTTCTCTTTTCAAAACCTACATCAACAGTTAGTTTAAGAAGTTTATTCGATTTCTTTACTTTTTCAGCATCAATTATTTTTCCGACACGAAGATCCATTTTACTAAAAGCATTGAAATCAATATTGGATTTTGCTGCAGGTATATCTGAATTTACGTTGTTTTCACCAGATCTTGATTTAAGTTTTTCCAACTGTTTATCGATGATTTCATCTTCTATTTTTGCAAACAATATTTCGCCATTATCAATTTCGTGTCCGGAATCGAGCATTTCACCGTTTACATCATCCCATGTGAATTCCTTTTGTAATTTTAAATAGGAACGTAAATCTACCATTTTATTTGGGATGATCGGATCAAAAAGAATAGACAAAGCTGCCGTTATTTGCAGACAAACATGGATGGTATTTCCACATTTTTCCATATCAGTTTTACGGCTGTGCCACGGTTCCTGTTCTGTGAAATATTTATTTCCCAACCGGGCCAGATTCATAGTTTCACTGAGAGCTTCTTTAAATTTGAAATGCTCATATAAATCAGCAATTCTATCCCGGCATTCCGTAATTTTTTGTAATGTTTCTTTGTCTGACTCCGAAGGATTGGCCAATGGAGGTACTTTACCATCAAAATATCTGGTTCCAAAAGAAAATGTCCGATATACAAAATTGCCTAAAATATCTGCCAACTCGTTGTTCACCCTGGCTTGAAAATCTTTCCAGGAGAAATCGGAATCTTTTGTTTCAGGCAATGTTGTACCGATAACATAACGCATTAAATCAGGTTCGAAATCTTCCAAATATTCATGTAACCAGACAGCCCAGCCCCGGGAAGTAGAAAGTTTTCGCCCTTCAAGGTTTAAAAATTCATTTGCAGGAACGTTTTTCGGCAAAATGTAATCCCCATGAGCCATAAGTGTTGCCGGGAACATAATACAATGAAAAACGATGTTATCTTTACCTATAAAATGGATTAAATCACTATCGGAGTCCTGCCAATAATCTTTCCATAAATCCGGTTTTCCCTGAATATCAGCCCACTCCTTAGTGGCCGATATATAACCGATAGGAGCATCAAACCAGACATATAACACTTTTCCTTTCGAATCGGGCAGGGGAACGGGAACGCCCCATGATAAATCGCGGGTTACCGCACGATCCGACAATCCGGCGTTCAACCAGCTTTTACATTGCCCGACGACATTTGGTTTCCAGTTAGTTTGTGAATCTATCCATTTTGTTAATTTTTCCTGAAAATCACCCAAAGGAAGATACCAATGCTCGGTTTTTTTCATAATGGGAATCTCACCCGTTATGGCGCTTCTGGGATTAATCAGTTCAGTCGGGGACAGGGAAGAACCACATCTCTCGCATTGATCTCCATAAGCTTCTTCATAAGAACAAACAGGGCAGGTCCCTTTGACATACCTGTCTGGCAGAAACATTCCGACCTTTTCATCAAATAATTGTTCCTCGGTTTTTCTTTTAAAGATGCCTTTTTCATAAAGATTCAGAAATATTTCCTGAGATGTCTGGTGGTGAACAGGCGAACTGGTTCGCCCGTAATAATCAAATGAAATACCGAATTCTTTAAATGTTTCTTTATTCAGGTTATGAAATTTATCAACTATGACCTGTGGCGAAACATTCTCTTTTTCAGCAGCTATGGTTATAGGAACGCCGTGCTCATCCGATCCACAAATAAAAACGATATTATCACCCCGCATTCGCCGATATCTTACAAAGAAATCGGCTGGTAAATATGCTCCGGCGAGATGACCAAGGTGAATAGGTCCGTTTGCATAGGGTAGAGCAGATGTAACTAACGTCCTTTTTGCCATTTGAACTACTTTATTTAATTAAATTGTGAAAATTGTTTTCAGCGACCAAAAATACGATCGAAATTACCCAAAATAAAAGAATAAGTTAAGGTTTTGAACTCGGACAAGCTTTTTATAGATGCATAAATTTTTCGAGTATAGCATACATTGCAATGCCTGCAGTTACGGATACATTCAAAGAATGCTTTTCTCCAAATTGCGGTATTTCCAGGAACCGATCGATATAGGGGATTAGCTCATCATCAATTCCGGTCGCTTCATTACCTAAAATAATACAGACAGGTTTATCAGGATTTATTTTGAATTCAATTAAAGATGAGCTGTTATTCGTTTGTTCCAGACCGATGAATTCATAACCAACAGACATTAAATCATGATATATTTCATCAAAATTAGCGGCAAATTTCCAGGGAACTGTTTGGTCAGCTCCCAAAGCAGTTTTTGCAATCTCTGCCCGTGGAGGATGAGGGGTATATCCCGTTAATATCAATTCACTGATACCGAAAGCATCGCATGAACGAAACACCGAGCCCACGTTGTGCATGCTTCTAATATTATGAAGAAGAATTTTTACTTTGTCGAAATGAGCAGGAACTGATCTTCTCTGATTGTTATTGAATATTTCTTTAGTTGTCAGTTTCCTGATTTGACTCATAAAAAATGATTTAAAACGGAATTATTCCGCTAAAACTTTGTCTTTAAAGTATTCAAGCGTCTTTTTTAAGCCTTCTCTTCTCGAAACCTGTGCCGACCAGTTTAAAATTGTTTGTGCTCTTGTAATGTCGGGTTGACGAATCTTTGGATCATCTTCAGGCAACTCAACAAAAGTTATATTGCTTTTGCTACCGGTCAGTTCGACTATTTCTTGTGCAAATTCCAGGATTGTTATCTCATCAGGGTTGCCAATATTTACCGGGTAAATATAATCTGACTGTGATAAACGGAAGATACCTTCAACAAGATCATCTACAAAGCAGAACGATCTCGTTTGGGAACCATCTCCAAATATTGTTATGTCTTCACCTCTAAGTGCTTGAGCCATAAACGTTGGTAGAGCTCTCCCATCGTCGATACGCATTCTTGGACCATAAGTGTTGAAAATTCTTACAATTCGAGTATCAACATGATGATATCGGTTGTAAGCCATCACTATTGCCTCAGCAAATCGTTTTGCTTCGTCATATACGCCTCTAAATCCAATGGGGTTAACATTTCCCCAGTATTCTTCGTTTTGAGGATGTATAAGAGGATCACCGTAAACTTCACTGGTCGAGGCCTGCATGAAACGGGCTCCCTTTACCTTAGCTAGGCCCAGGGCTTTATGAGTTCCCAATGAGCCAACTTTCAATGTCTGAATAGGTAATTCAAGGTAATCTATCGGGGAAGCCGGAGAAGCAAAATGCAACACCAAATCTAAATCTCCATGAACATGAATGTAATTTGTAACATCATGTTTTATGAAATGAAAATTATCATTCCCGATGAGGTGTTCGACGTTTTCAACGCGTCCGGTCATGAGATTATCCATACAAATGACCTCATAACCTTCACTGATATAACGATCACAGAGGTGGGAGCCAAGAAATCCGGCTCCTCCGGTGATTAAAGCTCTTTTTTTACGCATTAATTGATTTGTCCTTTATTGTGACATTTACCCCGGGCCTTCCAACGCTGATATAGGTAATTTTTTCTTCTTCAGCTTTTTTCAAATCGTAAAGATTACGTCCGTCAAAAATAACCGGGATTTTCATATTCTCTTTAAATATAGAGAAATCCGGACGTCTGAATTCATTCCACTCTGTACATATGATCAAAGCATCGACACCTTCAATGGCCCCTGTCATATTTTCAACGTAAGTCACTTTTGAATCATAATCCTTGCCGAGAGCGAACTTAAAATTATTTGTAGCTTCAGGATCATAGGCAACAACTTCGACATTGGCGTCGATTAAGGATTTGACTATGTATAAGGAAGGAGCTTCTCTGACATCGTCGGTTTCCGGCTTGAATGCGAGCCCCCAAATGCCCACTTTTTTTCCGGCAAGATCTCCATTGTAGAAATCTTTCATTTTATGAACGATAGATAATTTCTGATCATTATTCACCCGCATCACAGATTTTAGAATACTAAAGTTATATTCGTATTCATCAGAAGTATAACTCAAAGCCTGGACGTCTTTCGGGAAGCAGCTTCCACCATAACCTATACCGGCAAATAAAAATCTTTTCCCAATTCGAGAATCAGTTCCGAGCCCTCTTCGAACATTGTCAACATTGGCGCCAACCCGCTCACAAACATTGGCAATCTCATTCATAAATGTAATTTTCGTTGCCAGAAAAGCATTTGCTGCATATTTCGTGAGTTCAGAACTTCTTTCATCCATTATGATAATCGGATTTCCGCTGCGAACGAATGGTTCGTATAAATGTTGCATTGTTTCTGCAGCTTTTTCACTTGATGTTCCGATTACGACACGTTCCGGTCGAAGAAAATCATCAACAGCGGCACCTTCGCGTAAAAACTCCGGATTTGAAACCACGTCGAAGGGGATATCTGTATATTTGGAAATATTAGCTTTTACTTTATCTGCCGTTCCAACCGGAACCGTGCTCTTATTAACAATAATTTTGTATTCAGTTATAATTTTTCCAATATCGCCGGCTACCTGCAAAACAAACTGCAAATCAGCCTGGCCATCTGCTCCCGGAGGAGTTGGAAGGCAAAGGAAAATCACATCCGAATGATCAACGGCCATTTTTAAATCGGATGTAAAAGAAAGCCTTTTCTCTCTGACGGAACGTTCAAACAATGTTTTCAATCCCGGTTCATAAATAGGGATGTTCCCTGATAATAGTTGTTCGAGTTTTTCAAGATTATTATCTACACAAACCACTTTATTTCCGGAATCTGCAAAGCAGGTTCCGGTTACGAGGCCGACATAGCCGGTTCCTATAACTGAAATATTCATTATTTATGCTCGTTCAATATTTTTTATTTCTAATTTAAGTTTTCCGGCCGGGACTTCTACTTCAACTACATCACCAACCTCATGTCCCATCAAAGCTTTACCGATGGGGGAGTCAATAGAGATCTTCTTTAATTTAAAATCCGCTTCCTGAGGAGCAACAAGCGTGTATTGCATTTCTTTATTCGTATTCAGATTAAAAATAGTGACTAAAGAAAGAATGTATACTTTCGAAGTATCAATATTTTTGTCATCAATAATACGGGATGTAGCCAACGTATTTTCCAACTCGGCTATTCGTTTTTCCAGGTGTCCCTGGGCTTCTTTTGCAGCATCATATTCCGCATTTTCGCTTAAATCACCCTGAGCCCTTGCTTCGGCAATATCTTTGGCAATTTGTTTCCGTCCCCGGATTTTTAAATCATGTAATTCACTTTTTAACTTCTCGTAACCTTCTTTACTTAGATAATTTACTTTCACTGCAATTTCTTTTTTTGTTTCGATTTACGGTCCGTTTATGAAAACCTAATAATCAGGTTTAATAAATTATATTATGTGTTAAACATGACTCTCTGCTAAACGAACATGTGAGTTATTAATTTCAAATCATGCTGGACTGATAAATATAGGGTTACCTTAAATGTAATTGCAAGAAAAACTATTTTACCACAACCCATTACATTAAACCTTTGAATTTACTCTAATATCTATTTTAAGCAAGCAGGATATTCGATTCGAAAAGATATATTTTATTAAATAAATGGTATGACTTTGGTTGCATCTCTCTTTATTTTATGCCGTTATAATTTTGCATTGAATCTCAATTAAAATATGTCCGAACATAACGTTATTGATGTTTATCCTTATCGTATTAAAAATAGGATGATTTCTTTTTTAATTATGCACAGGGCAAAAAATCGTATTTACGCTAATCAATGGAGAATGGTTGCCGGTAAAGTTTCAAAGGATGAAACAGCCTGGGAAGCCGGATTGAGAGAACTAATTGAAGAAACGGGATGCAAGCCAGTAAAATTCTGGACGGTGCCTTCGGTAAATCATTTTTATGAACATGAAAATGATAGAATATTATTGATTCCGGTGTTTGCAGCACAGCTTTCTGAAAATTGTGAAATAATATTGAACGGGGAACACGATAATTATGATTGGATAAGTATTGATGATATTCAAAAAAAGATATTTTGGCCCGAACAAAAAAAGATGATTCGATATATTTACGAAATCGTCCGGTATGATACTATTTTACCTAACTGGATAATTAAATGAGATGGTTAGCTACTTTGAGAAAGCATCCTTATGAATTCCTTCCATTGCTAATTTTTGCATGGTGTTTTATTACTGTGCCTGGTTATGCTCAAACTAAAGGACAAAAAACGAGCAGTTATGAATTATTGCCGGCTCCGGATTTATGGTTCAATAGTGTGGACGGCGCCAGAATTGGTATTCGCTTAAAAGGACAAGTACCCGGGACCTTTAATGATGGGCCACATCGTTTAAATGTAGGCTTTTGGGTGGGTACAAAACGGCCAAAAATCCCGGTGTCTTATTATTTATCCTTTTTGGAACCCATTAATTCCTGGTCAGACTTCGGTGAAGAAGCCAGTGTGCAGTTATTTAGCAGTGTGAGGACCGGTTTTACCCACCAGGGTATAGCTGTAAACAAACGCTGGCAGAATGGCTTTGACGATAGTAAATATCAAAAACTCAAAGTTTATTTTCATACCGAAAAGTTATTTGATAAAAGCTACCAATTATTTCCGTGGCTATGGAATCAGAACTGGTTAACCATGCTCACTTTTGATTATCAATTGAATAATGTCAATCATTTGGGTAAATACTTGTTCAAATTTGAATTGACGGCGGGTGTTCCAAATGTGAATACGTACTTTGAACAGATAAAAGGAGAATACCAGCAGGAAATTATTCTTGGATACGGATTCCAGTTTCGTGGAAGAGCTTTTTTGGGATTGAGCACAAATACAACTCCTCTCCAGATGCAATTTATGACCGGTTTGGATTCACCAGAGAACTGGCTTGGTAATGGTTTTACAAGAGCACGTGGAACCATTCCTCCTGTATGGTTAAAAGAAGGCTGGATTCAATATGGCGGCGGGCCAAATCTCAGGGGATATGCAAATTCAAATTTTAAAGATCTTTTTAATCACAGGCGTCCCATCTACCCGAATATGGGTTCAATAAACATGGAAATGATTTATCCAAATCCAATTACTCATGCTTTATCCAAAATTGAATTTATTGGCGATCTGTTAAAATTCCATTCTTATGTATTCTTCGACTCGGGTGGGATTTTTCATTTTTCGGGAAATCCTGTTTTACAAAAACCTTTATCGGACTCGGGGGCCGGATTTACTGTATCATTCAGCTTCCCGGATAATGCCGGGAGCATGAAAAAAGTAACGATTCGATACGATGTGCCGTTTTGGCTGTCCAATCCTGCTGGAAATTCGAACTGGAAATATAGAAATGTATTGGCCTTAAGTGCCATAATATCAATATAAATATCATGATTGTACTAGTAATAAATGGTGGAAGCTCATCAATAAAATATCAGGTCATTGAAACAGATACAGAGAAAGTACTCTGTTCAGGTTTGGTTGAGCGTATAGGTGCTGTAACGTCTATTGTTAAACACGAGGTTTCGGGAACAAAGCCTATCAAGAAAACAATGGTATTGGAAGATCATACAAAAGCTTTAAAGGAAATCATGGATTTTCTTGTATCAGAAGAAAACAGCGTAATCAGTTCAATTGAGGATATCGCAGCTGTTGGACACCGGGTTGTTCATGGGGGTGAAACATTTAAAGATTCTGTTCTTATTGATGATGACGTTATCAGTGCCATCGAACAGGCCATTGATTTGGCTCCATTACATAACCCACCAAACCTGAAAGGTATTTTCGCCGCGCGTAAGGCACTTCCTAATGTTCCTCATGTCGCCGTTTTTGATACGGCATTTCATCATTCCCTGCCTTCTGAGGCCTTTTTGTATGCCATTCCAAACCGGCTTTACCGGAGATACAAGATCCGGAAGTATGGATTTCACGGGACCTCACATTACTATGTGAGCCGTCAATATTATAAGCTGAAGAATATAAATCCGCAGGGAACCAACGTCATAACCTGCCATCTCGGTAACGGTTCTTCAATCTGCGCCATCAAAGATGGTAAATCGATCGACACAAGTATGGGTTTTACTCCATTATCCGGTTTAATTATGGGAACAAGAAGCGGGGATATCGATCCGTCAATTTTGTTTTATATAGTCGAAAAAGAAGAAATGCCGTTAAGCCATGTACATGCACTTTTGAATCGTCACAGCGGATTGTTGGGCATGAGCGGGTATGCTGCAGATATGCGTGATCTCATCATGGAAGCCGAGAAAGGCGACCGGCGGTGTCAGCAGGCAATTGACGCCTTCTGTTACCGTGCCAAACAGTATATCGGATCTTATATCGCAACTATGAATGGATGCGATGCCATCATTTTTACGGCAGGAATTGGTGAAAATTCTTCGTTAGTCAGGGAAAAAATATTGCAAGAAATGGATTATCTTGGAATTAAAGTCGACCCGAAATTAAATAATGATCCGGAACTGAAAGGAGAGCGCAAAATCAGTCATCCTGATTCTAAAACGGAAGTTTATGTCATTCCTACCGATGAAGAACTTGTCATTGCTATTGATGCCGCTAAAATAGCAACGGCTGCCAGGCAATCACCATGGGTCTAAGTTTTAAAGTTATACAATAAAAAATATAATCTACCTCTATGTTGTTGAGGCTTAAACAAATAACAATTCTTCTTTTTATTTTCATCCTTTTGTATGGATGCACTAGTTCACGTTGGATTGTTGAACCTCAAAGAGCTGTAGATACATCCAATGGCGACATACTTGGAAGTAAGGAAGTTATTCTTGCGGATACCAATATTACCCCGGATCACCCCGTATTAAATCTTAGACTGGTAGATATTAACCGGGTAAAATACCCGGAACGATTAGTGGTGAAAAGATACATACAAAGATATCGCCCTCGTTATGGCTTCCTGGCCCTGGGCCTGGCTGGTACCGGATTTTTGATTTATACCACGCATTTCTCCGGATTACAAACATCGAAGCGTAACCGTACGATTCTGGATGGTTCAGCGGCTTTATTAGCACTTTCAACTGTTTTAAATATGAAACCGGTCGGTAAAGCCAAGCCTACCGGGGAAACCCGCTTTTCCAAAAAAACAGGGACTGTTACGAGAATTGATACGGTATTACAGAAAAATACTCAGGATAAAACGGCTAATATCAAGATTCTATACCATAAAAATGTTTTACTAAATAATATTCCGATAAAATTTAATAATGGTGTAATAAACCTGGATTTGGCCAGAAATATTGATATCGGAACCGTAAAAAATGAGCATCCTGGTTCTTTAGATGTCCATGTTAGTTATAATAATCATGATTTTGAGTTTAAGGTGCCGGTAAGTCATTTTACACGCAGATTTGCACTCGTCATCCGGCCGAAAGCTTCCATTTTTGGTTCTGCCAGGGAAAATGATGCAAATATTATTACCGATGTCGGCTATAACACACAATTACAATTGGTAAAAAAAGAAAACGACAAATGGTATAAAGTCTTATATGGCATCACCCCGTCTTATATTTTGGCATCTGATGCCGAACTCGTTTGGAAGCCTTCCAGCAATGTCATAACTCCTAATGTGGTCGTAATTCCCCATACAAAATTCGGTGATATCGATGTCGAAAAAAATATCCCGGTAGACAGTGTACGGAATTCGAATGCTGTTGCTGTTTTAATGAATAATACCTTCTCGGTAGCGGATAGCATTGCCAATAATGAAATATTTGAAAGAGACATAGAATTGATGAAACAATATATGAATCATACACTTGGCATCAGCAGCGATCATATTATTGTGTTAAATCATTCGGAAATGGATTCAGCTAAAGCATTTTGGGGAATGGATGGAAATGAGATAAACCGGATATTACGTCGGGATACAACCGATTTGTACGTTTATTATGTTGGAAATGCTACCCCGTCCGTAAAGGATAGCACGGGGTTTTCCAATTTTGTCCCGTCTATACAGGGAGTATTACAAAAAGCTTCGGTGATTAATACCCGGAAAACGGTTGTTCTTATCGATGCTAATTTTAATGTTCCTGATTTCGATAAAAAAACGGATTCGGAAGATAAAGACGGACGATTAATTCAAAAGTTGCTCTTCCAGGATGCCCAGAATATTGTTTCGAATAAAGTTAATATGACGGTGTTGTTTTCAAGCGATCAGGGCCAAACAGCTGGTATTTACCAATCGAAAGAAAATAATGTGGATATGCGCCACAGTATCTTTACCTATTATTTTTGCAATGCATTGAAAAAGGGCGAACGCAATATCCTTGATATTTATCGTTATCTGCAGCGTAATGTAACTTTCACATCACGCAGCTTGTTTGACAGGCCGCAGGATCCGGTGATTTACGGAACTTTAAATATGAATATTAATAACTGATATTGGTTCTTTATGCAGCTATGAATCAAAAAATGTAAAGAATTACCCCATTTTGAAATAGACACCAGTGTCTGAATTTCTTTCATTTGTTTCGATTTTAACTATTAAATAATGACAAAATTTGATTATGGATATTATCAGTGAACTCAGGACAAAAGCTATTGAAAGAGATAAAACGATCATATTTCCCGAGTCTGGCGATCTCAGGACGATTCGGGCCGCTTCCTATTTAGCAGAAGAGGGGATTTGCAAGGTTATTCTGGTTGGAGGCCAAAAAGCCGTAGAAAAACGAGCTTCCACCGAACATATCGAACTTCCGGACTCGATTCAATACTTTTTGCCTGATGAGGATCCCAATCTTAAGATGTACACTGAAAGGCTTTATGAACGGCGTAAAGCCAAAGGATTAACTATGGAACAAGCGGATGCCACAATTCGCCAACCACTATTTTACAGCGCCTCTGTTGTGGCAACGGGAAATGCCGATGGTTGCGTGGCCGGTGCCGTTCACACAACCGGAGATGTTTTAAAAGCAGCCATTCAGGTTATTGGATTGAAACAAGGTTCGGATGTCGTTTCCAGCACTTTCCTGATGTCGCTGCCCGACGGACGTGTGTTTACTTATGGCGATTGTGCCGTAGTTCCTTATCCCACGGCTGCTCAGCTTGCCAGTATTGCGATAGATTCGGCCGATACTCACCAAAAACTGACAGGAGAACATCCTGTTGTGGCCATGTTGTCGTTTTCGACGAAAGGCAGCGCGATGCATGAAAGTGTAAGCCTGGTTACCGATGCTGTCAATGAAGCAAAAAAAAGGAAGAGCAATCTGCTGGTTGATGGGGAATTACAGTTTGATGCTGCCCTGCTTCCGGCTATCGCTGCTCGCAAAGCCCCGGATTCACCGGTTGCCGGCAAAGCTAATGTCTTCATTTTCCCAAATCTGGATGCAGGAAATATTGCCTATAAGATAACAGAACGTTTGGCAGGTGCTTTTGCAACAGGCCCGATTATACAAGGTTTAGCACGGCCTATGAATGATCTGTCCCGCGGATGTTCCTGGCAGGATATCGTTAATACGGCGGCTGTCTGTAATTTGTTGGCCGATTAAAATTTTCGTTATGGCAGCGGTTCAGACCGGGCCGCTGACCATAACCGATACCATTCTTCTTTTTCCAGGCTGATTCTGCTCGCATTAACAGCCTCCGTAATGTGTTCAGGATTATTACTGCCATAGATTGGAATAACATTAGCTGGATTGTGCATTAACCATGCCAGGGCTATCTGAAAAGGAACAGCTTCTTTTTCCTTAGCTATTTCATCTAATACAGGCCACAATTTAGCTAATTTGTTCTGTGAAGCCTCTTCATGAGCTGGTTTTCCTGCAAGTAATCCTTTAGCTATCGGACTGTATGCCAATAATGAAACATTTGTTTCTTCACAGTAATCCAGGATTCCGTCGTATATCGGATTCAAATGCAACAAACTGAATTCCGGCTGGATCGATATGATTGGCTTTTCCAGATATTTTTCCAAAACCCGGGTTTGAGCCGGATTATAATTACTAACACCCACATTTTTTATCAGTCCCTGTTCCATAAGCCTGTTTAAAGCAAGCGCTGTTTCAGCAGGATGCGTCATCGGGTCCCGCCTGTGAATCTGGTATAGATCAAGATAATCTAAGCCCATACGTTCCAGAGATTGCTGGACACTTTGCATGATATGCAAAAATGATAAATCGTAATGATAGGGGACCGAGTCATTTTCTAACACAATCCCGCATTTACTGGCAATGAACAGAGATTCGCGTGATGGCTTAATATTCTCCATACATGATTTAAAAACGGATTCGCAGGCACCCCGGCCATAGATATCAGCGTGATCAAAAAAGTTAATTCCGGTCTCTAATGCAGCGGCAAAAGCATTTGTGGCGTTTTCAATGTTTTGCGGACCCACCTCATCCGGATTCCAGGTTCCCGCAAGTCCCATCATGCCTAAACCTATGACAGATATTTCAAATTTATCAGGCCCGATAGTAATTTTGGGTATTCCGTTTTCAGACATTCTTATTTATGTTTTTCTAAATAATCTCAGCGTTTCTCTAAAATTATAAACTCCCATGGTTTTAGAGTTATTTTGAGATTAGATGATATTTCCTGTTTTTTCCCTGTGAATAAATTCTTGTACGTTCCCTGCATTGGTTTTGATTGCAAATCAACATATTGGGATTGGTTTGTCAGATTTGTAATAACCACAACTTTTTGTTCGTCTTTTTCCCTGACAAAAGCGAAAACAGCTTTAGGCTTATCGTTTTGAATGATTTGTAAAGCACCGCCTTTGTCTCCGTTCAATAAGGCATTATTTTGCTCTTTAAGATGTAATAATTTCGTGTAGAATCCGGAAAAGCTGCTCTTTCTCCAAATAATAGGATCTTTCTGGAAAAACTTGAGACGTTTACGCATGCCCGCTTCCTGTCCGTCGTAAACAAGTGGCATTCCGTTCATCGTAGCTGTAAGAACCGCAAACGTTTTGGCGCCACCTTTTAATCGTTCAAAAACCGTTCCGTTCCATGAATTTTCATCATGATTTGAAGTAAAAAGCATTCGATAAGCATCCCGGGGATAGGTTTGATTCTCTTTTTTTAGCAGCGGTTCAATGTCACTGGCATTCTTCTTACCTGCGGCAATATCGTTAAACAGATGATACAGATTCCAGCCGTAAGTCATGTCAAAGGCACGATGCATCTTTGGTGATTCCGCTTCCGCTAACATGAAGACCGGTTTGATTTTGTCGAGATCCTTTCGAGCCTGAATCCAGAAATCGATAGGGACCATGCTGGCGACATCACAACGGAATCCGTCGATATTCGCTGTTTTTACCCAGTATTCCATGGCATTGATCATATAACGACGCAATCCGGGTTTGGAGTAATCCAGTTTGATAACATCTGTCCAGTCTTTGACGGGGGGAACAAAATTCCCGTTTTTATCATGCTTATACCAATCAGGATGCGTTTTGGTGAGCACATTATCCCATGACGTGTGGTTAGCGACCCAGTCAATGATGACATGCATTCCTTCTTTATGAATCGCATTCACTAACGTTTTGAGATCGCCTAATGTCCCGTAATGAGGATTAATTTTTAAGTAATTTTGTACGGAATAATAGCTGCCTAATGGGCCTTTACGATTCTTTTTGCCAATGGGATTAATTGGCATAAGCCAGATTATCTTTACTCCCATCTTCTTTAAGCGAGGTAACTGCGGAATGATAGCGCGAAAAGTACCTTGTTTCGAAAATTGCCTTTCATTAATCTCATAAATCGTCGCATTCCGGGACCATTTTGGATGAACGACAACCGAAGAGTCTTGTACGCTGCCCCTGGTTGTACCATAACTTTTAGTGGAAAATAGAAGGGGAATGACAAAGGCAAGAAACAAGCCTGTAGATAATAACTTTTTCATAAAATGATAATTCACGAATTAGAAATCATGTAATTTTGTTGATCAAATATAAGAATGTGGTGTAATGATTAGAAAAGTTTTATCACGTTGCCTTTCAGACTTTTAAATATTTGACAGGTATATAACGACAAGTTTGCCATATAATTTTCCGTTTAATGGTAGCGTGCAAGATTGTATATGCTGTTGTTGCTAACTGTTTCAACACCGGAATGATATTCTCCTTCATTTGGTTGAAACACTTCTGGCTGAATGAAATAAAAATACTGAGTATTCATATCAGGTTTTCATAAAATGCATCACAAAAAAATAACTATATAGTAATATTATAATCGCAACCGCTTGATTTCTTATTTAGATTGAGTTAAAATAAAGTGCGTTTTCGTGCGTCATAAACTGTATAAGTACATATATAATTCTTATATTTAGTTCAGTTAAAAACAGAGGCGGAATGAGATGAAAAGATGGTTCGTTCAAAAGTTGTCCAGATCCGTGTAACTGCAATAAGAATAGAGCAAAGAAATATACTAAGGTTTAATTATGAGTGATACTCAAACCATCGATAAAATGGTTAAACAGCCGTATAAATACGGTTTTGTTACAGATATTGAGTACGATGAATTTCCACGTGGATTAAATGAAGATATAATCAGAGAAATATCACGAAAGAAAAACGAACCGGAATTCATGATGGAATTTCGGTTGAAAGCCTTTCGTCACTGGCAAACACTGGAAGAACCTCATCATTGGGCTAATATTACATATCCCAAAATTAACTATCAGGATATCATTTATTTTTCATCTCCAAAGAAGAAAGAAACAAAGGGAAGTCTGGATGAAGTTGACCCCAAACTGCTCGAAACCTATGAAAAATTAGGTATTCCTTTGTCAGAGCAGAAGATGCTTTCCGGCGTTGCCGTCGATGCCGTTTTTGACAGTGTTTCAATCGCTACAACGTTTAAAGAAAAACTGGCGGAAGCGGGTGTTATTTTTTGTCCGATTTCAGAAGCTATTCAAAAATACCCCGAACTCGTTGAAAAATATCTTGGTTCGGTTGTTCCTTATAACGACAATTTTTTCGCATCGCTGAATTCGGCAGTCTTTACGGACGGCTCATTCTGTTATGTTCCCAAAGACACCATTTCGCCGATGGAATTATCGACCTATTTCCGAATCAATAACGAGGATTCAGGTCAGTTTGAACGTACGCTCATTATCGCCGAGGATAACAGCTATGTCAGTTACCTGGAAGGTTGTACCGCTCCCAAATTCAGCAAGACACAATTACATGCGGCTGTTGTAGAACTCGTCGCGCTGGATAACGCTGAAATTAAATATTCAACCGTACAAAACTGGTATTCAGGAGATGAAAATGGCGTTGGCGGTATCTATAATTTCGTCACCAAGCGCGGTATGTGTCGCGGCCATCATTCCAAGATTTCCTGGACGCAGGTCGAAACCGGCTCCGCTATTACCTGGAAATATCCGAGTGTGATTTTAAAAGGCGACCATTCGAATGGTGAATTTTATTCCGTGGCGTTGACCAACAATCGTCAACAGGCCGACACCGGAACCAAAATGATCCATCTCGGGAAAAATACCCGCAGTACCATCATCTCCAAAGGGATATCTGCAGGTAATTCGAATAACAGTTACCGCGGCCTGGTTCGTGTTGGCCCGAAGGCTGATAATTCAAGAAATTATTCTCAATGTGATTCCATGTTGATCGGCGATCAATGTGGGGCGCATACATTTCCTTACATCGAATCTCAAAATAATACCTCTCAGGTTGAGCATGAGGCAACTACTTCAAGAGTAGGAGAAGATCAAATATTTTATCTGAAACAAAGAGGCCTTAGTGAAGAAGACGCCGTTTCCATGATCATAAACGGATTCTGTAAAGAGGTTTTCAAAGAGTTGCCCATGGAGTTTGCTGTTGAAGCGACGAAATTGCTGGGTATTAAGCTCGAAGGAAGTGTTGGTTAATAAGAAAATCAAACAATTATAAACTTAATTATTCGGTAGAAGTGTTAAAAATAAAGAATTTACATGCCAATATAGAAGGCACTGAGATTTTAAGAGGGATCAACCTGGAAGTTAATGCCGGTGAAATACACGCGATAATGGGGCCCAATGGCAGTGGCAAAAGTACGCTTGCAAAAGTTGTGGCAGGACATCCGGCTTATGAAGTAACGGAAGGCGAAGTCTTGATTGACGGGCAAAATATCCTGGATTTAGATCCCGAAGATCGTGCTCGTTTAGGCCTGTTCCTGGCTTTTCAATATCCGATTGAAATTCCCGGTGTATCTAACCAGACATTTCTCAGACAATCCTATAATGCTGTGAAAAGATCTCATGGTGAAGAAGAACTCGATCCTCTGGAATTTGACGATTATATACGTGAGAAATTAAAAATTGTGGACATGGAACCTGAATTTTTAAACCGGAGTGTCAATGCCGGATTTTCAGGTGGTGAAAAGAAAAGAAATGAAATTCTTCAAATGGCGGTATTGGATCCCCGGCTTTCAATCCTGGATGAAACGGATTCCGGCCTCGATATCGATGCATTGCGGATTGTCGCCAACGGTATAAACAAGATAGCCGACGAATCGAAGGGCATTATATTGGTCACTCACTATCAGCGTCTGCTGAATTACATCATTCCGGATATCGTTCACGTCATGGTTAAAGGACGAATCGTTAAATCCGGCGGCAAAGATCTGGCATTGGAACTTGAAGAACGTGGTTACGACTGGATAACTTCCGAAATACCCGTAAACGGAGAAATTAGATAATGAGTAAACTGATGAAAAATCAGGAAAATAGTTTTTTTACCGATTTACTCAGGTACCGGAAAGATATTTCGGTTAAGTCTCCTTTACTCGACAAAATAGGAGAAAAAGATACCGAAAAGCTTGCGACGATACCTGCTCCGACTACACGACACGAAGAATGGAAATACACCAATCTCCGTTCATTGTATAAAGAATCTTTTATTCCGTATACGAATGTGCCGGATAAGATTTCACCTGATGCCCTTAAATCATACTTAATCCCGGAAGCGGAAGGAGCGAGGATTGTTTTTGTAAACGGTGCGTATGATGAAAATCTTTCATCTGTTTCAGATTTGCCGGACAATTTGGTTTTAACTTCGATCTCCGGTGCGGATGAGAAATATGCGAAAATCATTGAAAATGAATTAGGTCGGCATGCGGTTTTAGAAAACGATCCGTTTATTCCTTTTAATACCGCTTTGAGCCAGGATGGCGTTTTTCTTAATATTCCCAAAGACACCAAGGTGGAAAAGCCGATTCATTTGGTTTATTTGTCTACACGTCAGTCTGAACCCTTTTTTACGACCCCAAGAAACCTGATAATCGCAGGCTCATACAGCAAATTTACATTGGTTGAAGATTATATCGGCTTAGGTGAAAATGTTTACCTGACGGTGCCGGTAACAGAAATAAAAATGCACGAAGGGGCTTCCATGCTGCATATCAAGTTGCAGCGAGAGAGCAAAAATGCATTTCATGTAAGCCGTATCGGGACCGATTTGTATAAACACAGTACCTATGAGTCATATTCTATTCAAATCGGGGCTCAACTTTCCAGAAACGATGTTTTAGCTTCATTAAAAGAAGAACAAATTGATTGTACTTTAGATGGATTGGTTTTGGTTAATGGTAATCAGCTTTCTGATACACATACGAAAATTGATCACCTGAAACCTCATTGTACCAGCCATCAGCTGCATAAATGCATTATTGACGGATATGGACATTCTGTCTTTAACGGTAAGATTTATGTGCATCAAGAAGCTCAAAAAACGGATTCATTCCAGGAAAACCGGAATATATTGTTATCGGAGCATGGAAAAGTAGATACAAAACCCCAGCTGGAAATATTTGCAGACGATGTGAAATGTTCACACGGTGCTACTGTCGGACAACTGGATTTGGATGAAGTTTTTTACCTTAAAAGCCGTGGTTTAGACGATGAAATGGCCAGGGAACTTCTTTCGTATGGTTTTGCCTTAAAAATAATCGAACAAATCCCAATAGATTCCGTCAGGAAACAATTGAGTGAAGCTGTTTCGAAATATACCAAAAGAGGCCAGGAAATTATGGATCTGGCATGAGTACAACTTCCGATACATTACATAAGAAACCAGTATTTAATGATGTCGAGATTCAGGCAATCCGTGATGAATTCTCGGTTTTGAATCGATCCGTTAACGGATATCCTTTGGTTTATTTCGATAATGCCGCTTCAAGCCAAATGCCCAAACCGGTATTAGACCGACTGATAGAGTATCATTCCAATGAGCATGCCAATGTTCATCGTGGAATCCATACACTGAGTCAGGAAGCAACAAATTTCTTCGAAGAGGCAAGGGAAAAAGTCAGTAAGTTTATTAACGCCAGGGAAGATGCTGAAATTATTTGGACCAGCGGGACAACCGACAGTATCAATATGATTGCCCAGATTTATGGTAGAATGTTTATCAACGAAGGAGACGAAGTTATTGTCTCCGAAATGGAACATCATGCTAATATCGTTTCCTGGCAAATGATATGTGAACAAAAAGGCGCCTGCCTGAAAGTAATTCCTATTGATGATAAAGGTGATCTCATACTCGAGGAATATAAAAGGTTACTGAATGAAAAGACCAAAATGGTGGCCGTTACTCACGTATCTAATGTATTGGGTACGGTAAACCCGGTTAAGGAGATCATTCAGCTGGCTCATGAAAGAAATATCCCGGTGTTATTGGATGGCGCTCAATCGGCTCCACATATTCCGGTCGATATGCAGGAACTGGATTGTGATTTCTATGCATTTTCCGGACACAAAATGTTTGGTCCGACAGGAATTGGTGTTCTTTATGGAAAAAAAGAATGGCTCGAAGTGCTTCCCCCGTACCGGGGCGGTGGTGAAATGATTGATCGGGTTACATTTGAAAAGACAACCTATAATGAGCTTCCTTTCAAAATGGAAGCGGGAACACCGTCCATTGCGGCATCTATCGCTTTAGGGGCGGCAATCGATTATATCAATCGGATTGGGATTGAGAATATCGAGGGTTATGAGAAGTTTTTGTTAAATTATGCGACAGAGAAATTCTCGAAATTAGATGGAATTAAGATTTTAGGTGAAGCAAAAGAAAAAGCTTCAATTATTTCATTTATGGTAGAGGATATTCATCCGCATGATGTCGGAACTTTGCTTGACCAACAGGGGATTGCTATACGTACCGGACATCATTGTGCACAACCGTTGATGGATCGATTCGATATTCCGGCTACATCACGGGTATCTTTTTCGATTTTCAACACGACAAAAGAAATTGATAAACTGATTCTGGCGATAAAAAAAGTTCAGGAAATATTCGCGTAATCTGGTTTTAAGCCTTAAAAAGAGATAATAGATTCTATGATAAGGCGTTATAAAACCAGGGAAATGATGATTTTAATATAGAGGAAATTAGTTATGCCAAAAATTGCTGAAATTGAAAGAACACCTAATCCTAATGCCATGAGGTTCGTTCTTAAAGAACCCATTTCTCAGGGAATCACACGTTCTTACGATTCAGCTGATGAAGTGGATAATGATCCATTTGCTGCAGCTTTATTTTCAATCCCTCATGTCATCTCCGTTTACTATGTAGATAAATATGTGACCATAACCCAGGACGGGGAAGAAGAATGGTCCGATTTATTGCGTAAGTTAGCACCTCCAATCAGGGAAGCGGAACCCATTAACGATATTACAGAGGATGAAGAAGTTCATATAAGCAATGAAGCGAAAAAATCCAGTGATCCCCGTTTCGATCTCATCAATCAAATGCTTGATGAACAGGTTCGTCCATATTTATTAGCTGACGGCGGTGGTTTAAAGGTTTTAGGACTCGAAGATAATGTTCTGAGCGTTCATTACCAGGGATCTTGTGGTACTTGCCCTACAGCAACTTCGGGTACACTTTTCGCTATCGAAAGCATGGTTAAACGAATTGATCCCGAAATCAGAGTTGTGAACATATAAATCTAAAAATAAGGTTAGTGATGCCTGCTATTACAGTAAGTGACAGAGCTGTACAACGTTTACATAAAATCAGAAGCGAGCAAAAATTATCCGACGAGACACCTTTGCGGATTGGTGTAGCTGGAGGTGGTTGCTCCGGATTAACATACCAGCTGGATTTTGATCGGGAACCATCAAAAGAAGAAAACAAAGACCAGTTTTTCGAGGTTAATGGTATCAGGATGGTAGTTGATATGAGAAGTTTTTTATACCTGGCAGGAACCGAGTTGGATTATACGGATGGACTCAAGGGCAAAGGTTTTCATTTCAATAATCCCAATGCCACACGAACCTGCTCATGTGGAGAATCATTTTCTGTTTAAAAATTAGTATTTATGGCTGAAGCTATTGAAAATAAAGTTGAAAAATCAGGGCTTGTAACTATAGACCTGCAAAAATTCCATGATTCGACGACGATCGATACTTTCGATTTAAAGAATTATTTGTTCCAGGGACTGATTATAAGGGAAAACGAATTAAGAAAAGCCCTTGAAGAACATGACTGGGCCCGCTATTCCGGAAATTATCTGGCCATACATTGCTCAGCAGATGCTATAATTGCGTCATGGGCTTACATGCTGGTGGCTACACATGCCAAAGATTATGTTAAAGAAGTGTTTTTCGGGACCAGAGAAGATGTTGTCTATGAATTGTACAGAAGGAAAATAGATGCTATCGATTGGGATCAATACAACGGTCAGCGAGTTATTCTGAAAGGTTGCAGTGACGTTCCTGTTCCTCCAAGTGTATATTTGCTTACCGCGAAACACCTGCTGCCCCGAGTTGAACGATTAATGTATGGCGAGGCATGCTCCTTCGTCCCGGTTTTCAGACAAGCTAAAAACTGAACCAAGCCATTAAATCCTATAAAAATTGATTAATCAGCATGTATTTGCACTCGTAACCGGTGCAAGTCGAGGTATTGGAAAAAGTATCGTTGAAAAACTTTTAGAATCCGGTGCCCGTGTAATCGGTACGACCCGCAAATCTCCATTTCCCAATCAGTTTCAGACATCAGATCGTTTTGAAGGCATTCAGGTTGATTTAAATGATTTGAATTCGGTTGAGAAGAAGATTCATCCACTATTTGAGGGCGCGAAATGTCCAAATGTTCTGATCAATAATGCCGCTATTTTCGATGATATGTCATTTTCTGCGGACGATGCTGACTGGCAGAAACATTGGGAAGAAACACTTCGCGTAAACCTGACTACGCCCGTTTTAATCTCAAAATGGGCACTAAATCGCTGGACCGACAAGAAAGACGGTATTCTTATCAATATATCTTCTCGGGCGGCATACCGGGGAGATACCGAGCCTTATTCAGCTTATGCCGCATCAAAAGGAGCTCTCGTTGCTTTCACAAAGACCGTTGCCCGGGGATTCGGCAAGGATAAAATTGCCGCTTATTCTATAGCGCCAGGTTTTATAAATACGGATATGGCGAAAGAATCCATTCCTGTTTACGGAGAAGAGTACATTATCAGGGACATCGTCTTAGAAGAGATCACACCGCCCGAAGAAGTCGGAGAGCTCGTATCGTGGCTGGCTTCCGGAAAAGTAAAGCACCTGACCGGTTCCACATTCCATATCAACGGTGGTTCTTACATGATCTGAAATAATCAGCTCTTTTTTTAATGTTTCAATCGTGTATAAAGTATTGTCTAATAATGATATATTGAAAGATGGATATTTCTAAAAGAAAATCAGATCATGTGGAACTAAGTGTTTCGGGATCCGTCAATTATCAAAAGACAACGGGATTTGAACGGTATGATTTTGTACATAATGCCTTACCTGAAGTTGATTTTCAATCGGTATCAACATCTTCGACATTATTAGGTCGCGAATTTTCATTCCCGCTTTTTATTTCGTCCATGACAGGTGGATATGCCCAGGCCGGTGCTGTCAATGCTATCATTGCTGAATTTTGCGAACACAGGAATATACCGTTCGGCGTGGGAAGTCAACGAATTATCCTGGAAGACCCAACTTCAGCTAAAACATTCTCTGTAGTCAGAGAAAAAGCGCCAAATGCATTTATTGCCTCGAATATTGGCGGATGCCAGCTCGTTGGCGGAATATCAAAAAATAATTTAAATATCATAACGGAAAGCATTCGGGCCAATGCCGTCATTGTACACCTGAATGTACTGCAGGAACTAATGCAGCCGGAAGGAGATCGAGTATTCAAAGGAATACTGCGCGGTATCGAAAAATTAGTTCATGATACGGATTTGCCTGTTTTTGTCAAAGAAACAGGGGCCGGTATTACCTGGGCAGTGGCAGAAAAACTGATTGATTGTGGTGTCCGGGTTATTGATGTGGCCGGGGCAGGAGGGACAAGCTGGTCCAGAGTTGAAAACGCCAGAGATCAAAAATCGGATAAAAAAGCACTTTTCAATGAATGGGGAAATCCGACGGTGGACTGCTTACTGGATTTCTCTCAAAAGAACATGGGAAATGTTGCGTTAATGGCATCGGGAGGTATCCGGACTTCGTTTGATATAATAAAATCGTTGTGCCTTGGTGCTGATTTTACAGCTTCGGCACAACCGGTTATAAAAGCCGTTGTAGAAGAAGGATTAGAAGGACTTGAGAGATTGTTTGATGAATGGGAATACCAATTTAAAGTGACTATGTGTTTACTGGGAATCACCTCGATAAAAGAACTAAATATGTCTCATCTGAGAAAAGTATAAAATCCCGTTAATAATCATGAATGGTTTTCCTTATATTTGCCAATCCTAATGGTTCAAAAAGAAAAGACTTTGCCTGATTTACCAAATTTACAAACACTGACTGAAAACGGGATCCGGGATCTCATGCTGCCGGAAAAACCGGTAACCTTATATGATCCGATAAGATATATTTTAAGCTTAGGCGGAAAGAGAATTCGTCCACAGCTGGTCTTACTTAGTTGCGGACTTTGTGGCGGCGATATTAAAGAGGCTATCCCGGTTTCATTGGCGATTGAGCTGGTTCATAATTTCACGTTGATTCATGATGATATTATGGATAAGGCAGAAACGAGACGGGGGAAAATGAGTGTCCATCGTAAATGGGACGACTCAATTGCGATATTGTCGGGTGACGTAATGTTTGCATATGCCTTCGATCAGTTGCACTATTACGGGCGCAGTGAAAAGTTTTCGAAAGAAGAGTTCCTGAGACTGAATGAGCTTTTTATCAAAGCTGTAAAGATAGTCTGTGAAGGTCAGGCACTGGATTTGGAATTTGAAAAACAAACGGATGTCACTTTGCCGCAATATGTTGAAATGATTTCTGCAAAAACAGCAGCATTACTTCAATGTTCGCTTCAAATGGGTGCTATCGTTGCAAAAGCCCACAAAAAATCCATTGAGCAGGCAGGACTTTTAGGACTTGAAGCCGGTATTGCATTTCAAATACAAGACGACTTATTGGATGCTATAGCAAATCCTGATAAATTCGGGAAACGCGTAGGCGGTGATATTTATGAAGGGAAAAAAACATTTCTTTCAATCTTAGCTCTTTCACTCGCAGATGACGGGGAAAAGGAATTTTTGTTAAATATTTTACAAAAAAAGCAGGCAACTGAAAACGAAGTTAATGATGTGATACAATTATATTACGACTTAGGCGTAATTGATAGAACAAAGCTGGCTATTAAAGAACATTATGAAAAAGCTTTGGATCACCTCAATTTTTTTGAATCTTCAGAATACCTTAACGAAATTGATCATTTATTGAAACGATTAACAAACAGAGATCGGTAAATTTGGATAATATGGCAGGTAAAATTAAAACAGTAATTGGATTTAGTTTAGTTGTTTTCAGCATTCTTATGCAGGGTTGTGTAAGTAAATACACGATTAAACCCGGCGACAGCCTCAAAGTTGCTTCTCAGAAAGCAATGAGTCTCTATAATAATCATAAATACGATGAAGCATCGCAGGCTTTTGAAACTGTATTATCTCTGGGACGTGGTACCGGTTATGGCAAAGATGCGCAATATTATCTCGCTGAAAGCTATTTTAAGAATAAGGAATACCTGCTTGCGGCCAACGAGTTTAAGCGGTATTACCAATATTATCCAAATGATTCTAAAAAGCTGGAAGTTCAGTACATGGAAGCCATGTGTTATTATAAACTAAGCCCTTCATATAACCTGGACCAATCATACACCAACCAGTCTATTGAATTATTTCAATTGTTCATTGCCAATCATCCTAATTCTGATTTATCTACGAAAGCAGGACATTATATTGATGAAATGCGTGATAAACTTGCCCATAAAATGATTTCTGGAGCTGATTTGTATGAAAGAAACAGGGAATATAAAGCCGCTGCCGTTGTATTATGGTTTAACGATGGATAATTATCCTGAAACAAAATGGGCAGAAGTTGCCTTATCACGCCAGGTTCATGCCTATTTGTTACTGGCCGACAATAGCGTTTTTAATAAGCAAAAAGAACGTTATATGAAAGCTGTTGACGCCTATCAAAAATATATCCAGTTATTCCCGAAAGGAAAAGACCGGTTACAGGCTGAAAATTCTTATAACCGGGCTCAAAAAGCTCTTGATAAAATGAACGAAGAGAGTAAAAAACAGAATAATCAATCAAAATGAAATCCCGGATAGGGATATTTGGCGGAACTTATGATCCGGTTCATACCGGACATCTTGCCATTGCAAAAGCTTTTTTGGATAGTGGTGAAATTGATGAACTCTGGATTATGCCGGCACCTGATCCGCCGCATAAAAGCCAGGATGTTATTTTGCCATTCGAAGTGCGTTATAAATTACTCGAATTAGGATTCAGCCAGTGGGGAAATGTTGTCATTTCTGATTTCGAGAATAATCTGTCCGTTCCTTCGTATTCATTTCGCACCATTCAAAATTTAAAAAAAAGATATCCTGATAAAGAGTTTTACTTTTGTATTGGAAGCGATAGTCTTGAAAACTTATCGACCTGGTACCGTTATAAAGACCTATCAAAGGAATGTATGTTTATGGTAGCTGTCAGGCCGGGCTTCAATAAAGAAAAAGTTGAAACGGATATTTTAAAGCGTTGCAAGTTAGTTCCGCACAAGCCGGTAGACATTTCGTCAACACAAATACGGCAGTTCATCAAAGAAGGGAAGGACATTTCCGGGCTGGTACCGGATTCAGTGAAAGAATACATCCATTCAAATAATTTATACTGCTAAACTACTTCCTTTGTTCTTTGAAAAAAGATTTTAAAAGTGCTTCAGACTCGTTTTCCATGATCCCGTGAATAACTTCCATCCGATGGTTAAGACGTGAATCGGTAACAATATTATATAGACTGCCGCAGGCACCGGCTTTTGAATCGTGAGCTCCGTAAACTAATGTTTTGATTCTGGACCAAACCAAAGCTCCCGCGCACATTGGACAGGGTTCGAGGGTAACATAAAGCGTGCAATTCTCAAGAAATTTGGTTTCCAGTGTTTGGCAAGCCGCTGAAATAGCAAGTATTTCAGCATGAGCCGTTGGGTCTTTTAACCTTTCCACCTGGTTGTATCCTTTACCGACAATCCTGTTTTCATAAACAACAACAGCCCCAACCGGTATTTCTTTCTCTCTATAGGCTTGTTCAGCAAGGAGATATGCCTGTTGCATGAACCGCTGGTGTATGTGAAGTAAAGGAAACATTTCCGAAAGATTGTCTGGCATGGTTTTAGGTTTTTTAATTAAAATTTTTATATAAAATACAAATTAAGTATCATTCTCTGTTTACAGGAAATTAGAACTAATTTTATTTATGAAAGCTTTCGAAAAAGCTATTATAGATCACATAAAATCCAAAATTCGTAATATTCCCGATTTTCCAAAGAAGGGTATACAATATAAAGATATTACTCCCATTTTAAGTGATGCTGAAACCCTTGAATTGACCTCCTGGTTTTTGACCAAACCTTACATTGACAAGAATATTGATATTGTTGTTGGTTTGGAAGCTCGTGGATTTTTATTCGGAACAAATCTTGCCATGAATTTAAATGCAGGATTCGTACCTATCCGGAAACCAAATAAATTGCCTTCAGAAACCGTAAGTATTTCCTATGATTTAGAATATGGAACCGATTCTTTAGAGATTCATAACGATTCCATATATAAGGGAGCCCGAGTTGTTATTCATGACGATTTAATCGCTACCGGTGGTTCTGCAATTGCAGCAACCGAGTTGGTACAGAAAATTGGCGGAGATATCGTCGGCTATTCATTCATCATAGGGCTTAAAGACTTAGAAGGTAGTAAAAATTTACCAAGTGACATACCTGTTGAAACTTTAATAGAATTATAAAACGATTATTTAAATATTTTTTAGATAATTTTTTTCGTTTTTAATTATGTTATATGTTCGATTTATAATTTTTGTTTATGAATACGTAATCAATATATTTTGACTACAAAGCGTTTCATTGGTAAGTTGAAAAGAAATTATTGATAATCTTTGCGATAAATAAACAGGACTGACAATTAGTAATCATTAACATTATTATTATGGAGAAAAAAACGAGACTGAACCAAGTAAGGAATCTAATAACGGTGGTTTCACTGTTATTGTTAACAGCTTGTTCGAGTTCGCTCGTCATTAAAAATGTAGATTTCGCTCAACCGATCGAAACCGTTCTCACCCCAAATAGCAAGGGTGTGGTTAATGACGTAAGAGACGGACTCACATTCGACGCAATGCCTTTGCAATATGCCGAGACAAAAGATACAAGCTCAGTTACGATTCCTGCTATTCGAATGATTCGTGGCCATGATGGCTATTATTTTATCACAGCCAAAGGCTTCAATAACGTTTATATAATGGCACCATCCAATGGTACTCTGAAGCTGCACAAAAAAATATTGATTACGAAAGAAGGCCTTTCTTCACCAGCTTTCAATCAAAGAATGCCATACGTTCAATTAATTGATGGCAGTTCTGCTTCGTATGACTTGACTAAAGATGGAATTAAAGGAAAGCAATAATTATGAATTTAAATATTTTTAAATACTCCAAACACATCGCACCACTATTGATATTTTTTGTAATATGTGCGACCTCAGCAGTTCAGGCCCAGCAGATGCCGACCCGTTCCGATTATCAAATCGTACAGGGTTTCAATAAGGAATACAGCAGCCTGAGCGATGGCATTAATAATGCAACAACAGTAGATGGAATCAATGCTATCTTGTCGAAAATCAATTCTTTCGACAGTGAGTATTCAGCCCATAAAGATCTTTTAGATAAAGCATTGTATCCTGCTACATATGAACAAAAAATACAGGAACTCAAAGCTCGTGCTCAAACATCTGATAACCAGCTCGTAACTATACAGGAACAAAGTCAAAAACTGGCTCAGTTGAATCAACAGGTTGCTGATTATGCCGGACAATTGAAGACTCTTTCTGAAAAAAGTGAAGGCCTTCAAAAAGAAATGATTCGTTCCAAAGGTAATGAGAGCCATTTAGCTCGTTTGGTAAAACAATATCGTGAAAGCCTGAAAGAACGTGACGCTTTAATCTCTTCAATGATTGATTCTTTGATGGTGACCTACAAGAATCTGAGTCTGCCTTCATTGAAAGGCTTAGAAACAGCTCGTGCACAGGCACTGACCGATTCCAAAGGAAATGCTTTAAAATTGATTCAGTCAATTGCTGATGAAAATACAAAATTCATTGACTCTCACCCGACGTTGACAGCCGATGAATATCTGCGCATGTATGCTGTCCAGGAACAGTTCTCCGACATGTGGAATACCGTTGGTGATAAAATGCTGAGTATCTATTCTAATCCCAAAGAAAGAGCCCAGGAAAAAACCACCATCGACAATTCACTTTCCGGTTGGCACAGCAAAGTTTCTGATTATACGTTCAAATCGATGGCTTCTTCTTTCAAGGAAAAAGGCATTAATCTGCCGGAATTCAACGATAGCAATAGCTTCTACAGCGGCCTGAGAACCTATCTGGATAATGCTATTAAAAGAAGCCGTGAACATGCCGGTGATGCAGAATACAAAGAATTCCAGAATTTCTCTGATTTGTGGAATAACGTTGTTAAAGTAAAATGGGCTGATAACCTTGTTCAGGGTAAAATTCTGACTTATGAAAACATCGCAACCATTGATCAAAACCTAACTACCTGGGGACAACTGGCACAACCTAAATCGTATGCCATGTTCATCTATCTCGGTATAGCTTTGATTATCATCATAATTATGGGCTTTTTGCTCTACAAAGCTAAATCAACCGAATCGGATAAGGGATGATTTTGGTAATTTAATTACCAGCTGAAAGTAAAAAAGGCTGTCTGAATTTCAGGCAGCCTTTTTTATTGCCAGTATACCTGGATAAAATAGATTGATGTCAGTACTGGGCCGGACCTTAATCAAAAGTCCGGCATCAAAAGTCTATTTTAGTTAGTCTGATATCTCGTTTCCTGTCTCTATGGAAGTGCCAGATATTTTCGTATAAACCATTCAGAGGAGAGTAACAAAAGCAAGATTAAAAACCACCAGGCTGAGCGATAGATGTAAAAACGACTACGTTCGGTATGAATAATCGGTTTTAGGAGACCGTTTGATTGCAGCGCCGGTATTATCTGATTAGCTGTTTTGAAAGTAAAATAAACACCACCGGAGCTTTTGGATATGAAATGAAGCAGTGCATCATTTCTGGTTGTATTGATAAATTCCGCATTTGTACTTCCTACAGAAAACTGGCCTTTTTCTTTATCTAACGTATGAGAATTAACCATTGCGGTCGCTGTATAATTATATAAGCCAGCAGGTAAGACCCCTAAATCTAATGAGTACTGTCCTAGCCTCTGATTTATCATTGCAAAAGATTTCTGTGGATAATTTGTTCCCTCAACTTCCACGTCAATTCGGCCCTGACTCTCAGGCAGGCCACTTTCATTTGTAAGACTCGCATTCAGAAGGGCTTTTTCCGATCCGTTAAAAATTTTACTGGCCGGATTAATTTTTAAAAGCCGGTTATCGGGCTTAGCCGAAGTCCATTTGACAATATTATTAACCAGGGCTGTAATATATTTCCGGGAACCGGGTACTTCGTTTTGATACCATTTATAGAATCCGGAGAAGTTTACCTGGGCTATCCTATTATTTCCAATTTTCCTGATAGCAATTACCGGGATTTGTGTATTTGTACCATGATAATTTGCTTCGAAAAGTATAGTTGATCCAGGTGTTTTTTTGATGTTCTGCAAGGGTGCGAAAACCACAGGCAAATGGGCAATATCAAAACTTGGTAAATCTAAAATTGGATTAGCCGAGTTTTCGGAACGTTCATGTATTTCAATTTCCGACAATGTGTTTACATTCTGTCCTATGATAGGCAACTGTCCCGAAAATAAACGGTTTAAGGTGGTATAATTAGTCTTTGGAGTTGTAAAGAGCAGTACAGGCTTATCTTTGATTAAATCATATATAGTAGCGGCCTCCGAATCAGAAAGCTTGTCATTGGGAAAGCCGTGCAAAATCACCATATTCATAGTATCGATACGAGAAGGAAGTGAACCACCCAGAAATTTTCTCCGGCCTATCCACGTTAATTCTTTGACTTCAATACTCTTATCTGATTCCAATATTGAACGAACCGTTTTGACATCCGGATGTATAGTAAAGGCAATATCCAGGATCTTAATTTTATCGTTCCTGATGTCGATATCAAAAACTTTATGGTTGTTGGCATTAGTCCATTCACCCTTTATTTCGGGAACAACGACCCGGTATTGCTGGAGTCCGGTATCTTTAGGTTTAAACTGAAATGATACTGAATGAACCGATTTTGAATCTTTTGTTTGAATTTCTTTTGTTTGAATGAGTTTTCTATTATGCCATAACTGGACCTCAATTTTCTGGTTTGGAAATCCATCATTTACAATAGTAGCTTCGACCGGTATGATCGTATTCCTATATCCTTCACGGTTTGCAGAAATATTTTGAACGATAATATCATTCCTGTGAACAGTATCACCCATAGCGACCGTATAAACGGGATATCCCAGATTAGCAGCGGTGAAAGAAGGATCTCTGCCGATTGTATAAATACCATCAGTCACTAACAATAAAGCCTTGAAATTATCTCCACTTTTACTGAGGTATTGGACAGCCTGTGATAGATCTGATTCATTTCCATTCAACGTTAAGCTGTCTGGTACACTGATTTGATGAATTTTGTTATCAAAGGAAAAAATATCGTATCGAACGTCAGAAGTATCTTTTAAATCAAGGGTTTTCAAAACATCATGGTATGATGAGCTTCCATGGTAATCGCCTTTGTCAACGGACATGCTCCGTGAATTATCCAACAGGACAGCCACATCCGGTTTGACTTTTTTTTCTGTGGTTCTCTCAAAGACAGGATTTATGAGAACGAGCAGAATAAGTAAATAAACAATACTTCGAAGTGATATAAGAACATACTTAAGATACCGGTAACGACTTTTTAAACCTTTATACGACCACCAGGCCAATATCACCGTAAGAATAAACAGGATTATGAAGATCCATACTGGAATAGCCGTTTGATATCCTGTAAAATATTGGTTCAAATTGATGATTTTGAAAGGTGACGATTCAAATTAGATTAGTTTGTATAATAACAAAACCAGGTATACGCAAAATAAAAAAGTACAAGTATAATACCTTCAAAACGGCCTAATTTTCTTCGTATCAGGATTACCAAAAACAATATAGTCGTCAATCCAAGAAGAATCGGAAAATATAAGTCTATAGTAAGTAAATCTTTGACCCGCATTGAATAAATGGCTGCTATTAGTCCGATAATCAGTAAAACATTAATGATGTTGCTACCAATAACATTTCCTACAGATAGATCCGATTCATTTTTATACGATGCTCCAATTGAAGCTGCTAATTCAGGAAGAGATGTACCGGCAGCAACGATAGTCAGGCCAATAACCAGTTCAGAAATGCCGAAATTACGGGCAATAGAAACGGATGATTCCACCATTAGGCGTGCACCAATAATAAGAAATAGCAAACCAATAGCTGTAATAGATAAATAGCGCCATTTCTTTATTTTCTGACTCTTTTTATCAAATTCGGTTACAGGTATTGCAAAATTGGGATCGATACTGGCGCTTTTTGCTATATAAAAGATATACAAGCCGAACATAATAAGCATTGATAATCCATCCCAATGGCTAATGACTCCATCTAACGAAATCAGGTAAAAAATTACCGTGATGATCAAAAGTATAGGAAATTCCCGCCGAATGACTCTTCTTTCAACATTTAGAGGCCGAATAATAGCACTGGCTCCCATTACCAAAGCAAGATTGGCAATATTGCTGCCGATGATATTACCAAGCCCCAAATCGCTGGAATGTCGTATTTGTGCAGCGATATTAAAAACAAGCTCAGGCAATGATGTGCCGAATGCAATGATAGTCACACCAATAATGAATGGACGAATACCAAAACCGAGAGCAATATTTCCAGCACCATTAACCACCCACCGGGCTCCTAAAGTGAGTACGAACAAACCTCCGGTAAATAAGAGGATATTCAATCCCATGCCTGATGGATTTAAATTTCTTTTAAGAGACGTTCAATAATTGATATTACGCTGATACCATCGGCTTCTGCGGCATAATTGTTCACAATACGATGTCGTAAAACGGGAATGGCTAATGCACGAATATCTTCTTCGGTAACATTGAACCGGCCACGAGACAAAGCCCGTGTTTTTCCGCCGACTATCAGATATTGAGAGGCTCGTGGCCCGGCACCCCAGCTCATATACTGATTAATGAAATCCGGTGCCAATGATGATTTAGGGCGTGTCATGCCTACCAGTTTTACCGCAATAGACAAAACACTTTCAGGAACCGAGACTTGACGAACCAATTTTTGAAAATCCATTATTTGATCGGATTCCAGAATAGCATTGATCGTCGCCGTGTGAGAGGAGGTAGTCCGGGTGACGATATCCAATTCTTCCTCAAAAGCCGGGTAATCTAGGCTCAGATTAAACATAAAACGGTCGAGTTGAGCCTCCGGTAATGGATAGGTTCCTTCCTGTTCAATAGGGTTTTGTGTAGCTAATACGAAAAAGGGAAGAGGCAGTGAGTAGGTTGTCCCCGCAGCCGTTACGTGATATTCCTGCATAGCCTCAAGCAAGGCTGCCTGTGTTTTGGGAGGCGTCCTGTTTATCTCATCAGCTAAAATGATGTTGGAAAATATGGGTCCCTTGATGAATTTAAAATCTTTGTGCCCTGTTTGTGGATTTTCCTGAATAATTTCTGTACCGGTTATGTCTCCAGGCATTAAATCCGGGGTAAACTGGATACGATTAAAACTTAAATTTAATGTTTGAGATACCGTACGAACCAATAATGTCTTAGCAAGTCCGGGAACGCCAACAAGAATACAATGTCCCCGTGAAAAAAGGCTAATGAGCAATAAATCTACAATGTCTTCCTGGCCTACAACTGCTTTTGCTATTTCAGTACGAAGATTATTAAATGCTTTTTGAAAAGCATTTGCAGCCTCCCCTGGATCCTTTGGTATGGAACTCATAAAACCTCATGTTAGACTAAATAATATACTTCAGGATGAATATTGTTTAGGAATAGGAATTTTATATTCCACATATACTTCATTTTTCAACTCTTTAAGCCATTTGTTCATCACCAGTTGTTTCTTGTGCTGAAGTGCAAAGGATTCGATCAGGTTATAATCCTGTTTTAAATTAGCTTTGTGTTTTTCAACTCTCTTTTGCATTTGAACGATACGAAATGCTTTTTGAGGATTATTACCACTGGTTGTGAAGGGCTTTGGCTCAGAAATGTCACCATTTTTTGTCAAAAGTAAAACGATACGATATAATGCCGGATCCAGTTGTTTTAACGGGATCATATCTTCACCGGTTTGAGGATTCGACAATAATCCTCCGGCAGCTGCAGTAGCTTTATCATCAGAATATTTTCTGGCCATATCGGCAAAGCTCTTGTGAAATTTCAAAACACTATCCCGGACACTATCCAAAAATTTAATCGCTTCTTTATCGTCCGTCTTATTTGAATTGATTTTAATCAGAATTTGATTCGTATCAATTTTATCACCGATTCTCTTATTCAACCTGATGACGTGATAGCCAAAAGGAGATTTCACGACCTGAGATATCTGGCCCGGTTCAAGAGCAGCCGCCGCGGCTGCATAGGAGGGGACCAGCTGTTTCATGCTCATCAGGGGAATGTGCCCGCCATATTTTCCGGAAGGGCCGTCACTCCAACGTTTAGCCAGATCTTCAATGCTTTTATGATAAACAACAATTGAATCTCTGAGTTCCTCCGCGAGATGGTAAGCGGCAGAATCAGCGTTGGCATCAGGTGGAGCGATTCTGACAATCTGTGCCACTTTAACTTCATCCGGAATGGTTGGTATAGAATCTTTTGGTATGGAATTGAAAAAATCTTCTACTTCCGGGCGGGTAATCTTTATTGAAGCTTCCTTCGTTTGCCGGAGTTTTTGTATCGTAGCCTCCTGGCGATATAGCCCACGCCATTGAGCTTTGATTTCAATAATACTCTTTCCGAAATAATTTTCCAGGGCCTGCTGGCCACCGGCCTGAGCCTCCATTTGTTTGATTCGCTGATTTAATTGACGGTTAACATCGTCATCCGAAACAGTCACAGAATCCAATTTCGCTTTCTCCAGCATCACATACTTGTTTACTTCCGACTGCAGGGCCTGATACCACAATGCCTTACTGAATTGAGGATTCTTCATTTGCTGCATATAACTGGACACAACGCTGTCGACATCCGATTTTAAAATGATATGATTATTCACTTTTGCCACAATTTTGTCGAGCACTTCCACTTTTTGGGCCAACACGGTATTATATCCGGTAAAAAGAAGAACACTTAGAACACAAAAAGATTTTACGAATCGTTTTAACATAATTTATTGACTGGTAGAAGAACCTGCATTGTTACCTGCAGTCGTTGAATCTTGTTTTTGATTAATATTTAAAGACGAAATTGAAATTTCATGGTTTGCTTCGGCCTTAAGATACAGATTTCGTTCGAAAGTACTTAGAACCTTTCTTTGTTTCTGTAATTTCAGCCACTCTTTAATTTGATCCAAAACCCAGGAAAGATCAGCATGAGCCCCCTTGGGTTTTTGTTCCATTAACTGAACAAATTGATAACGCCCATTTACGAATCTTATTGGAGAAATCTCTGTATTTCCAATAATCCTCAGAAAGTGGTTCATCGGAGAATCGTTTCGCAGAGCCATGGAAATTGGCCAGAAGCGTTTTGAATCATTCAGTGTCTTATCTTTATCTAAAGCATATTTTTGCACGACTTCAGGCCAGGGGACTCCATGCATTATAGCCGATTTAGCTGCCTGGCAGCTATCAATACTTGAAGTTGAGACATGACGGAACCGAACGTATCGTTCATTCAGAACAAATTGCTGCTCGTGAGCTTCATAGTAATTCTCAGCTTCCTTCTCGGTAATATCAACAGTATCGGCTTTTGCTATGATTGCATCCCGTAACGTCTGTGCAAGCAAACCGTTTTTCAGCCTTCTGAGTTTACTTAAGTAGGCACTGTTTTTTTGTAAACCATCCCGTTCGGCTTCCTGAACAAGCAATTGTTCTGAAATCCAGTTTTTCCGGTATCGAATAATAGCGTCCGCGCTATCTTGTCTGAACACGGATTCAGGTATTTCTTTGCGTACCACTTCCATAGTCAGACTGGCATTACCAACCCTGGCTATAACCTGTCCTTCCTTCGTTTGCTTTGGCTGTATGCAAGAAGACAAAAACGTCATGCATACGAAACAAATAACGATTGGGTAACGATTCTTACTATGAAACAAAAGGTGAATATTAGTGCTCTTGTTCCTCAAGTGCTTTTTCTATTATTTCCGGATATTTTTTAACTGAATATTTTTTCTCGATATGGCTCAACCATTCTTTTTCCCGAATCGGCTGTAAATCAGTAACCAGTGAATTGTAAGCCTCATCGAAAGTCATTTTCCTGGGTTGTAATATTTCATCAAGATAGAAAACACTTTTCTCATTATTAAATGTAAATTGACCTGACAATTGATTTTGTTTTAAATTTGCCAGATTTGTATAAGGGAAATTACTAATATCATTCACCATATCCGGTTTCACTATTAAGTAACTGCTTCGGTCTTTTTTGAGCTCATCTTTCAGACGGGAACGAACACTGTCGGCTGGAACCCCACTCTTAATTAAAACAATGGCCTTTTTCAGAATGTTTTCTTTATTCGAAGCTATCCTGTGAAATTTATATCTGGTATGAAACATATACTTCTGTGGATACTCAGCGTACAGTTTCTTCAAGCTTGCTGTGTCCGAATCGACATAATTCCAAACTGAATCCTGTGTAATCTGGTAAACGACCAACCCATCCAAATAATCCTTAGTATCATTATCGAATTTCGGAAATGTGTTTTCAGTTATGGGAACAATCTGGTCATTTGTCGCATAATTCTTGAAATCCTGAAAGTATTTATAGGCATAGGTAAAATTTTTCTTCCCTTTACTCTCATTTTTTAGCCAATTCAGGAAATCGCTGACCGTATATAATTTGTCATTAATTTCAAACAACGCCTTGTCCATCATACCATTAAGAACACCCGGATTATTAAAATCGATCTTTGGTTTATTCTGAATAGCTTTTTCAAATGAAATATAATTTTTATCGAATGTTTTGGCATTCCCTTTATCCTGTACCCTTTTCAAGACCATAGCTGTATTGTTAGTAAAACGGGGAAGGCGCTGTAGCCTGTAAAGATATTCCTGCCTTTTCTCAGCATTGTTTATATATGTTCGTATGGAATCAAGGCGGATAATATGCACGCCATAAGCACTAACAAACGGACGGGTATAAGTATGTGGCTTTTTAAGAGCAAATATTTTATCGGAAAGAGAAGGGCGATATTGATTATGATTTACCCAGCCAATACTTCCTTCCCGGTTTTTGGAAATGGGATCATCTGAATATTTTGCCACCATAGAATCCCAGGAGGCACCGTTCTCCAACTCTTTATATACCTTATTTGCTTTGGCAAGCGCTTCCTTCTGTGAATGATTTTTACCTGTTGTCCTGAAATAAATATGAGAAACCAGCCGGTCGGGAACCGTGGGGCGTACATCCTGAACATATATCAAATGATACCCATATTTTGAACGGAAAGGCATTGAGACACTATCTACGGGCGTATTATAAGCCACATCTTCAAACACTTTAAGTGTACGCCCGGCGCTGAAATAACCTAAATCACCTCCTAGATATAAACCATCACCTCTTTTCGAAGAGTACTCTTTTATCAATTTGCGAAATGGAACGCCTTCATAAAACTTCTTTCTCGCTTCCATCAGCTTATTCCATACGGCCAGCGTATCTTTTGGAGGGGCAGTAGGAGACAAACGAATTAAAATATGTGAAACATGAATCTCTGTTTTTGAGCGTTCCAGAAGTTGATTCAGTAATTGCTCCTTGAGTTTTTTATCAAACCAATAGGTAAATGCGTATTGATGTCGATAATCGTTAAACTCTTTAAGTATTTCTTCTTTTTGATAATAACCGGCATTCCGGGCTTCAAGTAATTTTGCCCTGTACGCCATATATAGATTCAAATAATCGGTTAATTTCCTGGTTGTAAGCTTGTTTTTATCTTTACTTTCTTCAGGACTTGATTTGTAATAATTATTTATCAGTTCCTGATAGGTTATTTTCTGTCCGTTAATGGAACCGACAATATCATTAGGTTTTAAACCTTCTTTTTTTATTGCAAGACCTGCTTTGGGTTGATCATTTTTATTTAAAGCATATACATGGTTATTCAAACCACTTATAATGATCAACAGACTGACAACGACTGATTTAGTTAATAAAACCTTCATAGAAGTATTCCTCATAAGGTTCTCTGCTGATTAAGTTTGACACATTTGATTTGATGTTGTAGATAAACAAAATATCACATTATATCCAAGAATAAATTCATCCCATGTCATGTAAACAACATACCGGCAATAGTTGCTGTCATCAAATTGGCTAATGTACCGGCCAGGACAGCTTTTAAACCGAATTTTGCAAGATCGGCTTTCCTGTTGGGGGCAAGACCGCCTATTCCACCTATTTGAATAGCAATAGAGGAGAAATTAGCAAATCCACACAGAGCAAATGTGGCCATTACCACCGTTTTTGGATCGAGTGCATTCATCAATACTTCCTTGGACAAATCTAAGTAAGCTATGAATTCTGTTAATACCAGTTTGGTTCCCAATAAAGTACCCATATGGAAAATATCCTTGGTTGGAACACCTATAAGCCAGGCAATAGGGGCAAAAATCCATCCCAGAATAGTCTGTATGCTTAGATTTAGGCCCGGGAAGATGGTTTCCAACCCGCTATGAACGCCAATCCAGCCTAAAATCGAGTTGAACATCGCAAGTAAAGCGATAAATGCCAAAAGCATGGCACCAACATTCAAAGCCAGTTTCAAGCCTTCTGCAGCACCCGAAGCAGCCGCATCAATGCCATTCGCTTCTGTTTTTTCAATCTTTAATTGTACTTTTCCGGCTGTTAACGGTTTTTCAGTTTCCGGGTACATCATTTTTGAGATAACAAGAGCCGCGGGTGCTGCCATTAAACTGGCACCGAGTAATTGCTGGGCAAACATCAGGCGTCCCGCTGCGAGAGTCACATGATGCGCCTGGGAATAAGAATTACCGAGCATCTGTATGTAAGCTGCCATAACACCTCCTGCAATAGTTGCCATACCTCCGGTCATCACAGCAAGCAATTCCGACTGTGTCATTTTCTCGATATATGGTTTTACAATAAGCGGCGCCTCAGTCTGACCAACAAAAATATTTGATATTACCGAAAGGGATTCTGCTCCCGACGTACCCAGAAGTTTCTGCATTCCAACCGACATAAATTTTACGACTCTCTGCAGAATTCCATAATGATAGAGCAGGGAAGTCAGTGAGGCGAAGAAAACAATCGTTGGCAAAACCTGGAATGCGAAAAATGAGCCCATACTGCCTTTCAAGCCCGGGCTAATAGCCAGTTTTCCAAATATAAATGATGCACCTTCAGTTGTGAAATTCAGGACTACCACAAAAAATGAAGAAACCCAGCTAAAAAATATTTTTGGCCAGCCCAGCGGTGAAAAATATAGAGCCATCTGACTACCCTTGAGAATAAAAACGGCAAGTACAAGCTGAATACTTACTCCAATTACTACCAGCCTCCAATTAATATTCTTTTTATTTGTACTAAACAAAAAAGCAATTCCCAACAGGGATGTTATTCCGATTATTCCACGTATAATTGCCATTAGTTATTCATGTTCTTGGTTGTTTGGGTTTTCTAACGGGGGAATTGTTTTTCCTCGTTTTACATCAACGGGAGGCCTGAAGCAATGCCTTGCACGCGGTTCATAAGCATCTTTTTCGCCTAATAAGACACGGTCTTCACTGGCGACAATGCGTTGCGAAAAATTAGCAATCATCCCACTTTCCGAACAGATGGCGTGAAGTTTTGTAACATATTCGGCCACAGCCATTAAGTGGGGCATAGGTTCAAAAGGATTACCCATGTAATCCATATCAAGGCCTGCGGCTATAACACGCCGGCCATCATTTGCTAAGGTATTCGCTACCTCAACAAGACGATTATCAAAAAATTGTGCTTCATCAATGCAAACGACTTTAGCATTGCCTGCCAGCAAAATAATTTGATCGGCAGAATCCGCAACGATGCTCGGCAGAGCCATAGCACTGTGTGAAACGACCATTTCCTCGTGATATCGTTTATCTACGGTGGGTTTAACGATGACAACTTTTTGCCCGGCAATATGGGCTCTTCGTGCTCTCCTGATGAGTTCTTCAGTTTTACCACTGAACATCCCCCCGCAAATGACTTCAATCCAACCTACATTTTTATGAATAATTGTAGGTTCATTCATATACAATTGTCATTAACTATCATCATGTTTCGGTTAAAACTATTTATAAAGACGGAATATATTGGTGCCAAATCAAAAAAGAAAAGCAGAAATATGTTATTTGTTCAAATAATTTCATTTATCTCCCTCATTTTGCAGAATTAGTACTGTCATTCCTGAAAACTCATACATATATTTTACATATCCTAACACAGAATTAATGCTGTCAGATGAAGAAATTCGTCCTAAATAAAGATGAAAACAAAAAAAGGGATGAGCATTTTCAAATACCATACCGGGATGTGCTCAATTCCAGTCAGTTAAAAGCCGTGATGTTCGGAGACGGACCGGCATTGGTTATTGCCGGGGCAGGAACAGGCAAGACCCGCACACTTATCTATCGTGTTGCCCGTCTGATAGAGAGCGGAATACGTCCTGAACAGTTGTTATTATTGACCTTTACACGAAGGGCGCAAAAGAAATGCTGAATCGCGCCTCTAAACTATTAGACGACCGATGCAGGAATGTGCAGGGGTGGGACGTTTCACTTTTACTGCAGCCAGTTGCTTCATAAATATGCCTCCGCCATCTCTTACCCGGATAATTTTACCATTATCGATGCATCTGACGCCATCGAAGTGTTTCAGCTCATTCGTTCCGAATTGAAATTCAATAAACTGGAAGAACGGTTTCCCCAAAAAAATACGATTTACAGCATGCTCAGTACCTCGGTAAATAAACAGATGTCAATTCACGAGGTAATTGATGAACAGTATCCGCAATTCATGCATCATGTGGAACGGATTGAGGAGCTTTCCGATAAGTACACATCGTATAAAGAAACGAATCATGTAATGGACTTTGATGATTTGTTGGTTAAAACCCGTGATTTATTAAGTGAAAATGAACAGGTTCGCCTTGCGGAAGCCACGCGAAACCGTTATGTGTTAGTCGACGAGTATCAGGATACAAACGCATTGCAGGCAGAATTGGTGGAATTATTTTCATCGAGGTATCATAATGTGATGGCGGTGGGAGACGATGCCCAAAGTATTTATTCATTTCGGGGAGCCGATCATGCAAACATCATGCATTTCCCGGAACAATTCAAGGGAACCACAATAATTAAACTGGAGGAAAATTACCGCTCAACGCAGCGAATTCTGGACTTAACGAATATCATTCTTGATAAAGCGGCCAGTAAATATGATAAACGCCTTTTCACACGGAATGAATCCGGTGAGCTTCCGGCATTGGTAAAAGCCCCGGACGAACGGGATCAATCCCGTTTTATCACCCAGATGATTTTGAATTTACGGGAACAGGGTTTTGAGCTGAATGATACAGCTGTGCTATTTCGAAACGGGAGAGACTCCTTCGACCTGGAAATCGAGCTGAATCAAAAAAAGATACCTTTTGTCAAATTTGGGGGACAGAAATTCTCTGAAGCAGCTCATATCAAGGATATTTTGGCCCATGTTCGTGTCGTTGTGAACCCCATGGACGCTATTGCCTGGAACCGGCTGTTGCGATTACTGGACGGAATTGGTCCGAAGACAGCATCAGACCTAATCACCTGGCTTCGACAACAGGATAATCCCTATGAAATCGGAGCATCAAACCTGATTAGCGAACGATACATCAAACAGATTTTTAGTCTCAGCACTTTGTTGCAGGATTTAAAAAATAATGATTACAGTGTGGCTGAAACGATTCATCATATTGTAGAATATTACAAACCTTATTGCGAAAAACAGTTTGATGATTATCCCAAGCGATTGAAAGATTTAGAAGCTTTTACCGGGATTTCAGAAAATTATTCATCGCTTCCGAAATTACTCGAAGAACTGGCGCTGGATCCCATCGAATCCACAGCCATGGATACCGAAGCATCTCAAAAAGACGAGAATCCATTGGTACTAAGCACTATCCATTCGGCAAAAGGCCTTGAATGGAGTAATGTTTTCATCATTCAATGCCTGGACGGAGTTATTCCTTCCGGTTTTTCCATTAAAAATGAAAAAGAATTGGATGAAGAGCTGCGTTTATTATATGTGGCGTGTACTCGGGCCAAAAGTAATTTATTTATCACATACCCGGTTATTCAAAACGCATCATTCGGAGAGTACTTTTCTAATCCGTCTCGTTTTATTCAGGATATCGATGAAAAATTACTGGAACCATGGCTGCTGGTTGAAGAATCCGGCCCGGAGCAAATAGAGGAGAACCCTGGATCAAATTTATTATCAGGACCCGAAAAGGAATCAGACTGATCTGGATTTTATGGCTTTATGCTGGCGATAAACATCGATGAAAAGCCAGATTACCGGGAATGGTGGAATAAGTACACTTAGAATCAATTTAATATTTTTGGTACGATCGCCGTCCGGAAGGATAGAAATCCCGGCTATTCCAGCCAGGTACATGATGAACAGCAGGAACATAAACAGGGCTAAAAAAACGGTGCCGAAAAAACCGAAATGTAAATAAGACCATTTTAGCATACAGAAAAATAGAAATTAAGAGTAAATAATTGCGTAAATTTAATGCTTTTGTTCACCGCTTATAAGATAATTCATATTTAATTGCATTGCATAAAATAATGTTGCCAGTAGTATCAATAGTCGGAAGGCCAAATGTTGGGAAATCAACGTTGTTTAATCGCTTGATTGGCCAGCGTAAAGCGATAGTACACGATTCTTCCGGGGTTACCCGTGATCGCCATTATGGAGAAACGTTTTGGAACGGCCGTGATTTTCGGATCATCGACACTGGTGGGTATGTTCCGGATGATGCCGATGTCATGTTGACCGGCATACGGGAACAGGTACAACTGGCCATTAATGAGTCTGATGTAATACTTTTCTTAGTTGATGTAGAGACCGGGGTCATGGATTTGGACAAATCGGTCACTCTCATGCTTCGCCAGCAAAAAAAGCCGGTCATACTTATTGCCAATAAAGCGGATAATGCCGAGAAAGTTTTAAATGCCACAGAGTTTTATGAGCTGGGCTTCGACGAATATTATACTATTTCAGCGATGAGCGGAATGGGAACCGGTGATTTACTCGACAAAGTTGTCGATTTATTACCGGAAAAAGTAGAAGAGGAGGATACCGGTGATATACCAAAACTGGCTATTGTCGGACGTCCTAATGTTGGAAAAAGCAGTCTCGTTAATGCATTGCTGAATGATCAGAGGAGCATCGTTTCCGATATTGCCGGTACAACACGTGATTCTATCAACAGTGTACTTAATTTTAATGGACGCAATTACTTACTGGTAGATACTGCCGGACTCCGAAAACGAACCAAAATTAACGAGAGTATTGAATTTTATAGCACATTGCGATCCTTTACGTCCATTCGTGAATGTGATGTTGCCATTTTATTGATTGATTCCGTTCAGGGATTTGAAGCTCAGGATATAAAAGTATTACGCGAGGCGGAGAAGTTTAACAAAGGTATCATCCTGGTATTGAATAAGTGGGATTTATTTGAGAAAGACACGAATTCCCTGAAAGAATATGAGAAAAAAATACGGGAGAAGATTCCAACCATGGGTTATATTCCGATTGTTTCCGTTTCTGCCCTAACTAAGAAAAGAGTACCCAAAGTGCTTGAACTGGTTGATAACGTTCTGGAAGAAAGAAAGAAAAGCATTACCACCAGCCGTTTCAATAAATTTTTGGAAGAGATTCTCCGGGAACGTCCTCTGCCAATGTATCGTGGACAGTACCTAAAACTGAAATATGGAACACAGGTGAAGTCTAATCCGCCTGTATTTTCATTTTTCATGAATAAACCTAAAGAATTACCGGCGAATTATCGAAGATATATAGAAGGCAAAATCAGAGAAGAATTTGGATTTGAAGGGGTTCCGATTACTTTGGTTTTTAAAGAGAAATAGAATTCATTGAATTATCTCTTTGACCGTTGTTGCAATATGATTTATTTTAAAACGATATTATTAAGAAATACGTAACATTTAATAATTAGTAAGATTTCAGGTATCAAATGCCACAGAATCTCGAAAAACCCGTAGTTAACGCACTCAATAAAGATTATAGCAAGGAACGCGACCTCAATTTCCTTGAAAATATCTACATTCCGGAAGTCGTAAAAGGACTTTGGTATTCTTTAAAACAGCTATTTTCCCCAACTGTAACCATGCAATATCCTGAGGTACAATGGGATCCACCGGCAATATTCCGTGGACACCCTGTTTTGGTGAAGGATGATGGCAAAGAACGCTGTGTTGCCTGTGGTTTATGTGCACGGTCTTGTCCTCCATTAGCTATAAGCATGCAAGCTTCTGAAAACTCGGATGATCCGAAAGAACGATTCCCTGAATTCTTTGAAATAAATATGCTCCGCTGTATTTATTGTGGATATTGTGAAGAAGTTTGTCCGGAAGAAGCCATTGTAATGAGTAAAGATTTTGACCTGGTATTCGAATCCAGGGAAGATGCAATCTACGATAAAGAACGGTTGTTAATTCCTAAAGAAGACTTGAAAGAACGCCTCGATTTCTTACGCGAATATCGAAACAGACAATTCGGACAGTTTTGGGATTTTCCTGAAGAAAATAATATACACTCGGTCAGAAACCGGGACAAAAACTGGGAGACCAGCTTGTCTCTTGTTGAAATATTAGAATCGAAAAGGGCTCAGGAAGGCCAAGCTGCACAGGCCAATTGATTTAAACGCCATTTTTATTTTACAAAGGTTGTTTGTTGTTGGGTCATATAATCCATCATAATGGGTTGCAATTACTTATGGAGTTTAATAAAGAAAATTTAGAGCGTTTGCGTGAAGACGCTGCCTATTTGCAGGACGAAATAGAGGCTCTCAAATATGTAATTCATGGTATACCTTTCGAGGAAAAACCGGGTGGAACAGAATCTATCCTGGAGATGGTGGCTTTAATTGATCATGCCCAGGTCACTTATTATCGACCCATCCTGGAACAATACAGGAAGAAATCAAATCCCGACATTACACAGATTAACCGAAATTTTCATCAGTCATTTAATCTGGAGATGAAGGAGGGAGACACTGTTGAAACGGTATTGAACAGAATTATTAAACATCGGGCCGCTTTACTTAATCTTGCTTTTCAGATTCCCGCTATAGAATGGCAAAAAAAGGTTCTTGCAGACGGCAAGGAAAAAACTCTATTCGACATTTTTGAAGAAATGGTGCATTTTGAACGTCAGCAATTAAAAAAAGTTGCCGACCGGGTCATGTCTATAGAAAGAGAAACACCGCGTCCCGGAGATTTTAGAAATTAATTAATTCGCCTGTATAGCATGAATGATTTCTTCAACATACTTTTATTGTTAGCTTCTGTATATACCTCATTCATGCTTTTTTATAAAGCGAAGGGAACAAATAATCCTTTATTTATAATTTACGGTGCCGCTGCTATCTGTATATCGGTAACATTTTTGGGAACACCTTTAAATATTCTTTCATCCTATTTTGATTTCATATTTCCCTATAATGCCTATTTGGATTGGGGGCGAATTGTTAGCCTGGCTGCATTAATGAGTGGCCTTATCGAGTTCATCAGGCAGTCCAAGCCAGAATTTGCACGATTCCCTATATTCTTTGTTGCACTACCGGCGTTACTTATTCTTACTTATCCGTTTATCATCAATACCATTGTTTTAAAAGAATGGCTGATCGCAATCTATGAAGGAGGGAGCCTGATCGTTGCTTTTCTTATGCATGGAATTCATTCAAGAAAAAATAAAGCACACTACATTATTCTATCCGGACTCGTATTATTGTTGATTACATTTGTATTGTATTGGTTTACAAAGAGTTACATTTATGATTACAACATGTTCTGGCAGACCGGGCTGTTCATTTCAATCATAACCATTGTTTCAGGTTTTAACAGGCTGGAAACGACTGAAACGAATTATGCATTACATAACAGAGTAGATTAATAAAATTATTACGGCAATATATAATTACAAAATAAGAGGAAATTTTATGGCAATAAAAGAAGGAAATAAAGCACCTGATTTTAATTTGAAAAACACCGAAAAACAGGAAATCAGCTTGTCTGATTATAGTGGTAAGAAAAACGTACTGTTATTGTTTTTCCCTTTAGCATTTACGGGAGTTTGTACAAAAGAATTATGTAGTACAAGAGACAACTTAAAAGTATATGAAAATCTGGATGCCGAAGTACTTGCGGTAAGTGTAGACAGTCCTTTTACTTTAGGTGAATTTAAAAAAGCCAATAATCTAAATTTTAATTTATTGAGTGACTTTAATAAAACCGCTTCACAAAGCTATGGGGCATATTATGATGATTTTCTCGGGTTTAAAGGCGTAGCTAAACGTTCTGCCTTTGTAATTGATAAATCCGGTGATGTTAAATATGCAGAAGTTCTTGAAGATGCAGGCCAGTTGCCAAACTTTGCTGCAATAAAAGAGACATTGAATTCATTGAACTGACATTCAATCACGTCTAAGAGTCTTAAATAGAAAAGCCTGGTACTTTGCGAGTGCCAGGCTTTTTGTATACATCCTTTAGAGATGTATTTAGGAATGGAAATGAAAACGAAGATGAAACTACTGAAGAAGAGTAGTAGCTGATGGTATCTTCTTTGGTTGAAATATTACAACTTTACATAATATAAATTATACGACTTTTAATGTGAGGTACTCCAAAAATATATTATCTCTCTTGATTATTTTTTCTCTCTCTATACTGTATTAAACAGTAGTCAGTATAGTAAATCATTATGTAGAAATAATGGATTGAATCTTTTTTTTAATTCAAATCCCGGGCTCTTCTAAAACCCGGGACTATAGAATTTTGAAAAACCGTGAATGTTTTTCCTCAAATTTTCAATCTCATAATTACTTCACCAGTGAATGTATAAACCAATTATATAGACATTATGGATTTTTTAATTTTTATTGGAAAAATTTAGTCATCATTCTCATTATTTTTTTGAATCACCTTCCCGGTGTCCTGATTTTGCCCCGAAATCTGATTGGAGATCTCCGGATGATGTATATGTCCCCCTAAATATCCTGTGTATGACAAAGAGCCTATTGTTATCACTCCAAATACCATTAAAACCATTAATAACGGCTTAAAGTAATTATAGAATTTTCTTTCCACTATTATGGCGATTATACCCAATATACCCATGAAAACGCCCAGCCAAAGTGTTATTTCAGCCATTTCTTCATGAGCACTGATTGTATTTTCTGATATGCCCTGCAAATTCTCTACCAATTCTTCCGCGGCCTGCCCCGATAAAAACACAGGAATGGTAGCCACGGCAGCTATAATAAATCCCCACAAAGCAACTTTAATGATATCCTGTTTATCGGTTATATATCCCCAAATAAGTAAAAGAATTGCGAAAAATATGGTGATAACTGGTACATGATTCATTATAAGATGTAAATGTGCTGCATTCATACGTTTAATCCCTTTGATGTTTAGTTTTTGTTTTCATTCGATTTTTTTGCATTCTCGAAGGCAATGGCATTTTCAAATTCGTCGTCGTGTCCTGGAATATGACTATCTTTTTCAAGCCAATCGTATATGGTAGGTAAAACCAATAATGTCAATAATGTAGATGTGATTAATCCGCCAATTACCACCGTCGCTAAAGGACGCTGAACTTCCGATCCTGGCCCGACATTGAATGCCATAGGAATAAAACCCAAACTGGCTACCAGGGCCGTCATTAACACCGGTCGTAAACGGTCTGAGGAGCCCACTACTACTGAATGCCGGACGCTATGGCCTTTTGTTCTCAAATCATTTAAATGTGCAACCAAAACAATACCGTTAAGCACCGCTACCCCAAATAGTGCTACAAAACCGATACTTGCCGATACGGACAAGTACAACCCCCTGAGCCACAACAAGAAAATACCACCGGACAAAGCGAATGGTAAGTTCAGAAATATCAGGAATGAATAGCGAATCTGTCCGAACATTATATATAAGAGGCCTAAAATGATGAATAACGACAACGGTACAACAATCATGAGGTGTTTCGTAGCACGTTGCTGATTTTCAAAGGCTCCGCCGTATTGAATGAAATTTCCTGCAGGAATAGCCACTTTATTTTCAATGGCGTCTTGCAAATTAGCCACATACGAACCCATATCTATCCCCTTAATATTAATTCCGAGGATAACTCGCCTCCACCCGTTTTCCCTGACAATCTCCCTGGGGCCTTCCGCCGGGACGATATTTGCGACTTCTTTTAACGGAATATTTCCACCCGTTGGCAGATGAACCGGGATATCCATGATATCTTCAAAATTACTGCGCATATCTTCCGGGTAGCGTATTAAAATGTCGAACCGCCTCTGCCCTTCAAATACCTGGCTGCCCACCTGGCCGCCAATTCCCACTTCAATTACACGTTGAACATCATCTACATTCAATCCGTAAGCCGCTACCGCATCCCGATCGATAGAAATATTCAGGTAAGGCTGTCCGGCCGTGTGTTCCAGGAAGTAATTATCCGTGCCTTTTAATGTGGGCAGCAAACGGGTAATTTTAGAACCAATATCATTCAATTGATCAAGATCTTCCCCAAATACTTTAACTGCAATATCCGATTTGACACCGCTCGTCAGCTCATCTACACGCATGGCTATAGGCTGTGTAAAGTTGAAAGTTAATCCGGGTTCAGACTCCAGAAACGGTCGTATATTATCTATGATCTTCTCTTTAGTCATTCCTTTACGCCATTCTTTGTGAGGTTTGAGAATCACCCAAACATCGGTCTGATGAACACCCATCCAGTCGTTTGCCAGGTCCGATCGCCCTGTTTTTGGCACGACGGTCTTAATTTCCGGTATATTCTTCCTGAGTTGTCCTGCCAGCCAGTTGGCATTTTGCATTGATTCATCCAGGGTAACAGACGGCAAACGAACTTGTTCTATAAGTATCGAACCTTCATCAAGCTCGGGCAGAAACTCGGTTCCAAGAAATGGCATCATAGCAATGGAAATACCAAATACGACTAAGGCTATTACAACAGTCAGGATACGATGATTTAAACATTTTTGAAGAATCCGGTCATATTGTGGCTTTAGCCAGTCGATAAGATAATTTTTTCTGACTTTAACTCCTTTTCTGAACAAAATGGCAGATAATGCCGGCACATAAATCAAAGCCAGCAGCAAAGACCCTAATACTGCCGTGGAAACCGTTATCGCCATGGGACGAAACAGGATACCTTCCATACCGGAAAAAGTCATAATGGGAACATAAACCATCAGGATAATCAAGACACCGAAGAATATGGGCCGGGCCACTTCATGTGCCGCATTCCGAATAGTCAGGAGAACCGGTTCCTTTGGATGATTCTGCATCTTATGGACGATATTTTCCACCATTACTACGGAACCATCCACGACCATCCCGAAGTCAATGGCGCCCAGGCTCATAAGGTTAGCAGCCAAGCCTACTTCGCGCATTCCAATAAAGGCGAAAAGCATCGAAAACGGAATCACAGAAGCTACAATAAGTGCCCCGGTGATTTCCCCTAAAAGCAACAACAATATGGCAATGACAAAGAAACCACCTTCCAGCAGGTTTGTTGTCACCGTTTGCGTGGTACGATTTACAAGATCCGACTGGTCATAAAACTTTTCAATCTTTACTCCGGCCGGCAAATTCTTATTGATCTCTTTGATTCGATTATCAATAGCATTTATGACTTCACGGCCATTACCTCCGCGTAACATCATCACTATCCCGGTAACAATTTCACCCTGTCCGTCCTGAGTAACGCCGCCTTGTCGCAACTGCTTGCCAAGAGACACGTTCGCCACATCCCTGATATAAACAGGCCGTCCATTTATATTCGTGACAATTATTTCTTCAATATCTTTTTGATCCCTGATTTGGCCGAAACCCCTGACGATATACTGCTCCCGGTTATGTTCCAGGTAATTTCCACCCGAAACGCTGTTATTATTAGAGATGGCGTCTACAATATCTTTCAGGCCAATACCGAATGCCCGCAATTTCTCCGGATCAATAGTGACCGCATATTGCTTGACAAAACCCCCAAACGAGTTAATCTCGGTCACTCCTTTTACCGTTTTTAATTGCGGAGAAATCAGCCAGTCCTGGAGCGTCCGTAAATCCGTCAGGTTATAACCATTTCCACTCACCTTATATTGATAAATTTCACCCAAAGCTGTGGAAATAGGTCCAAGCTGTGGCGCTGAAACTCCCGGTGGCAAATCATTGGAAATACTTTGAAGTCTTTGGCTTACAAGCTGACGGGCAAAATAGATATCTGAACCTTCTTCAAACTGAACATTTACAATTGATAATCCGAATTGAGAAATGGAACGGACATGCACGACATCCGGTAAACCATTCATCGATTGTTCAATCGGAAAACTGACCAGTTTTTCTACATCATATGGCGAATATCGCCCTGCTTTTGTGATAACAAGAACCTGGACTGGTGTCACGTCCGGTAAAGAGTTTATGGGGATATTTAATAAGGAATTAACACCAGCTGCAGCCATCAGTAGAACCAGGGCGATCGCCACATATTTTTGTCTCAGACTAAAATCAATTATTCTATTTAACATCGTTTTAACCCCGATTATTAATCTGAAAATTCTTCGAATCTGCTTAATGCTTTTAATGCAAATACCTGGTTAACAGCAATTTTCTCATTTTCAACCAGGCCGCTATCTACCACCGCCATATTATTGGTGACGCGTCCAATTCTGATATTCCTTTTCTCATACTGAACCGGGCTTTTTTGGATGAAAACCGTAGGGTTTGTTCCCTCGTATTCGACAGCACTCAGAGGTAATGCTATCACGGGTATCGGCATAACCGCCGATACCTCCAGCTGAACATTCTGTCCGGGTATCGGCCAGCCGTTCTGTGTGCGGACAATGACATTAATAACTTTTGATTTGTTTTTGGGATCAAGTGCAGGATTTATCGTCGATATCGCAGCGTCAATATTAATATCACGGGCCTTTTTCGGGAATATGCGAAGCGAGTCACCGGGTTTGAGATAGGTGGCATCATCGGGCGGAACAAATCCGCGAACCAGGACTTTCTCGGTATTAATGATGCTCAGCATCTTTCCATAAGCATTAACAGACTGACCTAATTCTATCAGATGTTCGTCTATAACACCCGTAATAGGCGAATAGAAACGAAGAACCGGTTTTCCTTCGATGCCCGTTCGCCATTTTTCTATCTGAGCCTGCTGGACACCCAATGCATTTAACCTTGCCAGCGCCGCCCGTTCCGCGGCAAGAGCCCGCGTATAATCCATTTCTGTCCTTTCCAGCGTTCGTTGCGGGCTTATTTTCTTTTCAACAAGTACCTTCAAGCGCTTCATTTGCTGTTCCTGGAAACGGGCTTCGGCATAAGCCTGCAGGTAATCAGCCCCTATATTGGCAAATTCCAGGCTTTCCAGCTCTAATAAGAGGTCTCCCTGGTTTACTTTCTCTCCTTCATGGGCATAAATTTTAACCACGCGTCCATTAACCGGCGCACTTACAATTGAGATGTGTCCCGGAGCCCCTTGTACAATACCCGGCGCTGAAACCATATAATGAAAGGCGTCTTTTTGAACAATTACAACCCTGATCCCCAAATCATTTACTTGCTTTTCGGTTAGATTCACGAACACAGGCCGATTGGATACTTGTTCCCCTGCGACTCCGGGCAGTGTTGGAGCCTCTGCTGCGGGTTCTGTTTTTGTACTTTTTTGGCAACTGCCGCTCCAAACAGTAACAAGCAGTGCGATAATCAAAGGTACCAGGAGATGTCCCGGTTTTAATATTCTTTTCACGTTTTTCATTTGTACACGATATCTGTTTGCAGGTACTTTTCAATTTCGATTAACTGGAAGTAATAGTTGTGCAGTGACTGAAAATATCGTTTCTGACTTGCCAGGTAGGTTCTCTGTGAATCCAGTAAGGTCAGCAAATCCAGTTCTCCTTCGCTATATCCTTCCAGTGTCATTTTCAGCAGCGTTTCCGACTGTTCCTGTATCTTTTCGTGATACCGGCGAATAGTCTTTAGACTGTTCGAGTAGCCATGCCATGTGATTTCAGCCTGTTTCTTCAAATCAAGTAAAGCGGACTGACGCATCCATCCGATTTCATTCCGGTATGCTTTTGCCTGTTGCGTGGAGACATTTTGGTTAAACGGGAACCATAACGGAATCGATAAATTCACCTGGAATCCATGAAAATGAAATCCACCGGTATAATTCTGTTTGTAATAAGACAACCCGATTTTGGGCAAATAACTGCTTCTCGCCTGCCTGATTGCTGATTTTGAAGCCATAAATTGACGGTCTAGGCTTTTGTATTCCGGCTGCATAGTCAGTGTATTCAAAATGGCACCCTGGTTGAGATCATATTCGAAATATCTCAACGTATCACTGAATTCTATATCATAGGTTTGCTTGTCCGGGTCCAGGCCCATCAGGAAAAACAAACTGTACCGGGCATCATGCAGCTGGCGATTAGCATCATCCAAATCGTTATTGGACTCTGATAATTGAATCTCCGCTTTCAGCAGGTCAATCTGGCCGCTCTCCCCGACCTGATACCGGGTCATTGCCGCATCCCGTATTTGTTGAGCCAGGCTTACCTGAAGCACAGAAAGCTGATACATCTTGATAGCCAGAGCAATATTCGTATAACTCTTTTTGACATCCGCTTTCAACATTGCTTTTTGTGCCGCCAGATTTTCATTAAGCGCCTCCAGTTGATGTGATTTCGCCTGGTACTGATAGATGCTTGTCAGTGGAAACTGGATATTTTGAGTGATCCCATAGCGTTGTTCAACAAAACCAGGAGCACTTTGGACAGCTCCTTTTTCCGGAATTCCTTCTTTGAAATAATATAATTCCGGTGAAGATAACCCTATGGCTGATAAACGGTTCAGGGATTGTGCCTTTATCTGTTCCCGCAATTGGTTGATGCCGGGATTATTCCGGAATGCTATATCGATAGCCTCAGAAGCCTTCAAACCATTCGACCCGGGAAATAAGGAATCCGGTTGTTGATTTGATATAATTATATTGCTGAATAAAATCAGTATTATACCTATCCATGCCATCATTACGTCTCTGATAAATAGTAATAACCGTAATTTAACAGAATGGCATCACACCTGAGATTTACCGTATTCTTGCGCTCTGTTACGATTCCGCGGGTGATTATCCATTCATATTAAAAAAAGTATGAAGGAATTATGTATTAATTATGTATTAGGTATAAATATATTAAAATCAGTCCCATACCCTTCTTTGGAATTGACTGTACAATCGAATCCATGCAGGTCGCAAATACTTTTAACAATGGCGAGCCCCAGGCCGGGACTGTCGTTCCAGTGCTTGATATCTTTTTTAAACCTTTTAAAAATATTCGGCAGGTTTTCAGGCGAAATCCCAACCCCGGAATCCTTGACGGTAATGATGTACTGGCCGTTTTTAAACGAGTTGTAGATGGATATTTCTGAATTTTCAGGGGAAAATTTTACTGAATTCTGAATAAGGTTGTAAAACAATGCGTGGATCAGGTCTTTATTTCCTTTAACAATTTTATCCAGGGTCAAGTGCGCATGTACCGCGATATTCAGCGATTCTGTAAAATCATCGAGTTCATGTACAACTTCTTCGACCGTTGATTTAATCGAAGTCTGATCATTTAAAGGAAACTGGCGGTTTTCAATCCGGCTGATTAATAACAACGCTTTACTCAGCCGGCTTAATCGATTAGCCGATTCCTGTATTTTAATGAGCTCATGGAAGGTTTTTTCATCCAAACCAGGATTACTCAGGAGAGATTCCGCTTTTTGATAGATGATCGTCAGCGGTGTTTGCAATTCGTGAGAAGCATTTTGTATAAATTCCTTTTGCTCTTCAAAATATGCGGAAAGCTGACTCAACATACGGTTAAGAGCCTTATGCAATTCATTAATTTCGTCAATACTCGACGACGGAAACGTCTTTTTAAATCCCGAAGAATCGTGAATAGTGGATAAATTTTTAACCGTATTGTAGAAAGGTGTTAATAATCGCTTAAATAAGCGGTCATTAAAGGCATAAAGGGCAATCATAAAGACCAGTAACGAACCAAAAGTAGTAAAAACAATACTTTTGATGATATCCTGCCATTGTTGAATCGCTTCCAGGTATCGGAATTCATGGTAGGTTCCATTATACCTGATAACGGTTTTTAATTCACGATACTCGCGGGGATTCATCAGCTGTCCGATGTTTGAAAGGTACACATTTGTGAAAATATCACCAGGAACATTCGTTGTATCCCCTTTCCATGGAACAACTTCCACCCATTCCTGAGAACCTTCCACCCCAAATACACGGAATGTTTTCAAATCAACATCTTCGTGGGCCAGTCGATAGAGTAAAGCCTGTTTTTGTGATACCAGATGTTCATCCAGATCATTCAGAACCGTTTTTTTGACCACATACATCAGGATAAAACCGGCAACAAGCAAAAACAATGCTGAAATGACCAGGTTGTTTAATACTATTTTATTATGAAGCTTCATTCTTTATCGATGCGATAACCCACTCCATAAATCGTTTGTATGGGATCATGCCCCCCGGCTTCTTTTAGTTTTTTTCTCAGGTTTTTGACGTGAGAATTGATAAAATCGAGTGAAAAACGGGTATCGACTTCATTGCCCCAGATATGTTCGGCCAGCGATATACGACTGATTGTTTTACCACGATTCAAAGCCAGGTACCGAATTAACTTATATTCGATTTTCGTCAGCGGAAGCTGTGTTTCGCAACATGACACATTTGGATCATCCAAATGAATTTGTATGTCTTCAATGGCAACGACATTATCTTCGAGATTAAATTTTCTTCGAAGAACCGCATTTATTCGCGCTGTAAGCTCCAGGACCGAAAAGGGTTTGAGAATATAATCATCACTTCCCAGGTTTAAGCCGGTCACACGATCCTCCACTTCTCCCCTTGCGGTAATTATGATAACGGCCGCGTCTTTGTGGTTTTCCCGAAGCCTTTTCAGGACTGTCAGGCCATCGCCGTCGGGCAGATTCAGATCCAGTAAAATGACGTCATAATCCTCGATAAATATTGATTCCAGGGCCTGGCGGGCATTTTCGGCTGTATCAACCGTAAATCCTTCAGCAACTAAATGATTGTTTAGCGAATCAAGCAGGTAAGGTTCATCCTCCACTATCAATAAACGCATAGGCTCTCTCTTCCAATTGATGAATCATTCATTAATGAATATCGACTAATGTAATACGCTCTATAGAATTTAGTATACGGTAAAAATCTACAAAACTAATTTAAATAATACCTTATTTATTATGCAATAAAAGATTGGACAAGTAATACCAAATATTACGAATAAAACTCTTCTCAATATATTATGGACATCCTATTCCGGACTACGTAACGGTACTTGTTTTTAATCGGTTTATATATCTATATCATCGATCGGGCTTTTCACGTCCTTTAAAGTCCGGGAACTTACATGGGTATATATTTGCGTAGTAGAAATATGCTTGTGCCCCAATAATTCCTGGATAAAACGGATATCGGTGCCCTTGTCCGGCAAATGAGTAGCAAAACTGTGTCGTAATGTATGCGGAGTCGCTTTCTTGTTGATACCACATATCTTTTTATGTGTTCTCATCAGTGCCTGAATAGATGCGGCGGAATATGTACCACCAGACGGCCCTTCAAAAAGATATTCTTCAGGCCGATACTCCTTTACATATTCCCTCAGAAGAGACAAAACCTTTTCCGATAATATGGAGTAACGGTCTTTTTGTCCTTTTCCCTGATCGATACGTATTTGCATTCGGTCGGAATCAATATCTTTGATTTTAAGATTCAAAATCTCTCCCAACTCGTAAACCGGCTGAATAGCATAAGGTAAAAATAGCTTTGTGTTTGATATTGGTGAATGAATTTAGAAACCGCTGCACCTCTTCAACCGACAGGACAATTGGAATACGACTGGGTTTTTTCATTTTGATGTTGAAATCAAAATCCACAGACTCGTTCAACACCTCTGTATATAGGAATTTAACCGAGGCCAATAACTGCTTCATCATGGAATAGCCGTAACCCAACTCTTTCCTGGCATAGTGAAAAAAATCCTCCAGAACCCGGGGAGTTACTTCATTGCATTGACGAACATTTACATAATCCAGAAAAATAGTCAATCCATTGAGATAGGCACGCAATGTACGGTCGCTATAATTTTTCAGCGTAAGCTTATGTTCGTACTTTGATATTAATTCCGATTTTCCTCATTTTATTCTCGTTATTGTAATAATAACATGAACAAAACTTACGTACGAAGCAAGGATAACATGAATTGAGTTCGTGTTATGCTATTGTTGGGCGGCAATTCTGGAAAAAACAGACCGCAATAGCTTATGAAGGATAAATGTAAATGTGAAATTTGTAGCAATAATCTACCGTTTGATATACCTGAAGAAATAATTGATTCATTACTGTCACAGAACCTTGTGCTATTTGCGGGTGCCGGAATAAGTACAGAGAATAAAAAAGTTTTTAAAGAGACTTTATATGAGGAAGTTTATGCAGACATGGAATTATCTGAAAGCGAAATATCATTTCCAGATTTAATGTCAAAATATTGTTCAAGTCGAACAAATGGCAGACAAAAACTACTAGAAAATAAAGAAAAGATTTGACTACATTCACCAGTTCAGTGAATTATATGATGATTCTTCAAGTTTTCATCGTGAGATAGCAAAATTTTGGATGTTAGAAAATATAATTACTACAAATTGGGATGACTTCTTTGAAAGAGAATGCAACACTGTTCCAATTGTAACCCCAGAGGACTTTGTATTTTATAATATTAACAGCAGAAAGGTGTTTAAAATACATGGTTCAATTAGTAATTATGGGAGTATTCTTGCCACCAGAGAAGATTATGAAAAATGCTCGGACTATTTAAATTCAGGACTTGTTGGAGCTAATCTAAAAACATTACTAGCTACTAAAACAATTTTGTTTGTTGGTTATTCATTTAGAGATTTTGACTTTAACAAAATACTTGAATTACTTAAATCTGAAATGGGTAATGTTTTTCCCCATTTCTATTTTATCTCACTTGATGATTTGATTCCAGATTTATTAAAA
>CAWANF010000001.1:0-1181264 GCA_963783355.1 uncultured bacterium | reverse complement strand
GTTGTAGCCAATTAAGAAACACCCTTGAAAATAATTCTTGTATCTGTTGGAACTCGAGGGGATATGGAGCCCTTTTTGGCAATAGGAGAATTACTACAAGCAAAAGGGCATGAAGTGATATGTGGCTTACCGGAGCAATTTAGAAACCTTGCCACTCAATCGGATTTAGAATTTGCTTCCCTGGGTGGGAAGTTCAGTGCCCTCCTGGAGAGTGATGACGAAAAAGCTGCTATGGGTGGCGCTTCTGGTTGGAGAAAATTAGCCGGAACCATACGATTGGCTTTTCATCAAACGGAAGCCAACAAAGAAGTCCTGTTTAAACAACGAGAAATTATAGTACGAAATAAGCCTGATTGTGTTCTTTAAACGGTAAAGCTGTTTATCCCATCCTTTGGCATTTAAAAACGAAAGGCAAGATCATATTCATTAGTCCACTGCCTTATATGCATTATGTCAAGGGACATGCACATATCGCTTTTAATGGCAATTATGGAGAATTCCTTAATAAACTGACCTTCTCTCTCGCCCGGTTTGGAATGATTATGACTGTCAGCATAAGCCGGAAGTGGTTGACGATGAAAGAAAAATATAAATGGAGCGAAATAAAAAATGTGCTCCGGAACAGCAAGTCAATTTACACCATCTCTCCTTCCCTGTTTTCACGTCCCGGCAACTGGCCTGAAAATTTGAAGGTTTTAGGGTATCACCAAAGGAGTCAACACAAAAACCGGAAGCCTTCAGGCCGTTTAGTAAAATTTATCGAAAAGCATGACAGGATTCTATTCATCGCTTTTGGAAGCATGGTTAATCCTGCTCCCCAAAAGAATACTCACATCCTGTTAGAAATTCTTGAGCGCCATAATATTCCCGCCATTATCAATACTGCTTCAGGGGGGCTGATACAACCGGAATGGTTTGATGTTGAATTCATCCATTTTGTATCTCAGGTTCCATACGAATGGCTCTTTCCAAAAGTATATGGAGTTATCCATCACGGTGGTTCAGGCACTACACATCTTTCACTAAAATTTGGTTGCGCCAGCATTATTATTCCACACATTATTGATCAATTTGTATGGAATAGCGTAATAGTAGATCTCGGAGCCGGACCTAAGGGAATTAAAATCAGTAAGATTAATACTGAAAAAATGGAGCCTGAAATTCTGGATTTAATGAATAACCCGATTTATAAAAAGCAGTCGGAAGAAGTTGGAAATCAAATGCGTCAGGAAGATTTTAAGGATAAACTATATAAAGCAATAATAGAATAACTGGCTACAACAAAAGCTATTGCGCATAACTAAACCGTTGGGCGTAATTTGAATCCGGCCTTCTCCAAAATAAATAATAATATTTTCTGTCATATTTTCTTAAAACCTGTCACTAACTATAATAGAGACACTAAAAAACAATCATTTAAAAATTAAGAAAATGGAAAAGACAAAAAATTTCATTCAAATTTTAACAAGGATTCAATTCATTAGTAGCATTGTTTGGGCTATTTTATTAATCATTTGCTACCAGGTATTGGGTGAATCGTATAAAGAGATTAGCCTTATACTTATCTGCGCTTTCTTTATTGAATTTCTGCTTATAAGTTCATCTAAAAACAATTTAAAAAAGGCAATAAGCGAAAAAGCCTAGGTATAATTAATTGACAGGATTGACTTTCTGAAAGATCTAAACAGAATGGGAAAACAAAAAGATGATGACTTTTTTGAAGAAATTCTTGAAAGGAATAAGTATAAAATATACAGGATTTGTAATATTTATGCTGTTGCGCCAATAGAACCTCAAGATCTCTTTCAAGAAGTTGTATTTCAAATTTGGAAATCTCTTGACAAATTTAAAGGTAAATCATCTATCGATACCTGGGTATATAAAATTGCTATTAATGTTTGTTTGCGTTCAAAAATGAAATTTGATAAAAGTAATAACAAAACAGACAGGTTTGAGTCTATTCATTTTACACCAATAGAAAAGGAAATTGATGCTACTGAACAAGAAAAATTCAATTATTTAAAAGAATGTATTTTAACTTTAAATGAAACTGATACTTCACTTATTGTCCTTTATCTAGATGATTTATCCTATAAAGAAATTGCAGTAATCACTGGATTATCAGAAAATCATATTGCAGTAAAAATGAAGAGAATTAGAAAGAAATTATTTGAATGTATAACTCCAAAAATCAAATAAAATGTTAGAACGAGAATTAAAAGATATTTGGAATAATTCTTCACAAACAGCACAAATATCAATTGAAACAAACCAGCTGGTAGAAGAATTGAATACTAAAGTAAGGAGTATACAAAAAAAGATTCGATTTAGAGATATTAGAGAGATTTCTGCTTCGGTAATTGGAATGCTCATTTTTGGCTATTTATTATATGAAATCCCATTTCCTGTTACTAAAGCAGCTTGTATATTAGCAATTACCTGGTTTGTTTTTGTCATATTTAAATTCAGAAAGTCAAAGATCCGGAACACTAAAAACGATTTGCATTTGTCGTTGTCGGAACAATTAAAACAACAAAAAACGACGATGTCAGAGCAAAAAAACCTTTTAGATTCTGCTCTTTATTGGTATGCTATCCCTCCTTTTATTATGAATTTTATATTCATATTGGGATTAGGAAACCCATCTGACTATCATTGGACTAATAGTCTTGCCGAAAATATACTGCCTCTGACTGCAAACGCAAAAACGGTAACAATAATAGGATTGGCTCTGTTTTACGCCTTTACAATTTGGATTAATAAGCGAGCTGCCGCTAAAGATGTGAAACCAATTTTAGAAAAAATTAAAATTATTCAAACCGAATTGGAAGCTGATAAAAGAATTATTAGTTAAAAGCTACTCCCAACAATATGTATACTTGCAAAAGTTCGTACTAACCCACTCAACTACTCATAGCCGGGACCGTTTGCGGGCATTGCAAACCGTGAAACACAATAAATGAACGCGGATTATGGTGTTTTTTGTAAACTTGTAACAATATGACAAGTGATTTATTTCGTTAGTAATTAACAAACCAACACAATACGTAAATGATTAGGAAACATTCAGTTTTAATAGGAATAGTCATTTCTTTGATTTTAATGATAATAGCAACTTCCGTTTATCCTGGAGGCACTATGTTTGACAAGAATTCTGTTGGTTTTGACTGGACAAAAAATTTTATAAGCAACTTGTTTAGAGCAAAAGCGTTAAATGGCGCTGAAAACTCTTCCAGGATTTGGGCCTATTTAGGAATGATTCTTCTTCCATTTAGTTATGCAATATTTTTCAATAATATGTCAAAAAAAATACCTGAAAAAAATGCTGGCTATATTCTAAAATATGGAAGTATGGCTAACATTCTATTTACGTTTTTAATCATAACACCTTTGCATGACTTAATGCTAAACATATCGATTACTTTGTTTGGTACATGCCTGTTTGTTGTAACGTTTTATATCCTACAGACAAGGCTTCATTTATTTAAATTCTTTTGTATAGTCTCTCTTGTGATTTTTTATTACAGTATATTCTTATGGGCCACAAGAGATTGGAACTTATCACCAATAATTCAGCGGGTAAATTTCTTCAGTTCAACATTATTAATTTTAGGGCTTGAGTACTTTACCAATAAAGAAGATTTCGCTCATATAAAACCGAGAAAACGCAGAGTACAAGCAACGAACCGCTAACAATAGATTGGCAAAATACGTGCGGACGGAATTTATCATCAGCATTTGTTCCGGACTTGACCAGCTACCATTCCCGTACTTCGCCAATCCCCTGACGTTGGCAGCTGGAAACGTCAGGCCTGCGGATCTTTTTCAATGCTTTTACCTGGCTCTTTGTTAGTAGCAAGAGCCTTATCATCGGTTTCCCCGGGTGCCTTCCGGCCATGTTGCGCGTTCCTGATAAATTCTGTTGTTGGGTATAAACTTTTTAAAGTCTATATGTAGTGCGGGCATCTGGGGTTAACCAGCGTTTCCATGGGATGTTTTTTGCCAAGCTTTTTCAACGACTCGATTCGTATTTTTCGTTTTGTCTGCTAAATTACATATTAATAACGCCCCCTAAACGCTGGAGCCGTTATGAGCAAGTTTAAAAAAGATGACGACCTGGTGTATTGACAAAAAAACCGACCATTTCTTTCAACATATATTAACACGATTTATTATTTAAAGAATATAATGGAGACCAGACACCATTAAAAAACGGGGCGACACCGAAAAGCCATATGAGTAGGAAATCTAAAATCAAAAACAATGATAACAGTAATTATGCAACATGAAGTGGAAGACTTCACAAAGTGGAAAAGGGTCTTTGAGGCAGATGAACCTAAACGTGCCAAAGCAGGCGTTAAACTACTTGGACTTTATACATCGGTAAAAAATCCAAATGATGTAACTATGATTTTTGAAGCTCCTGGTGTTGAAGTATTAGAGGCTTATACAAGTAATCCAAATGTTCAGGAGGACATGAAAAAAGCTGGCGTAATTAGTGTTCCGGTTTCTAGCATACTTAATAAAGTATAACCATTATTTTTTTTGCATTCCTGCATTTGACCGGGTTAAAATTAGTTACAAAAATTTAATCAATAGAAAACCTGCCCATAACATGGGTTTGGTGAAATGGCGGATGCCGAAATCCATAAATTACTGGAACCTTTCGAAACGCATGTCAGTGATCATAAATTCTGGAACCATACAAGTGAGGACCTCTGTATTCTATGTTCAACCGGACTTTTTGAAGGCAACCAACATTCACTTGTTGAAATCGAACTTCCCGATGATTTTCCAAAAACAATCTCAAAAGCATTAGGCGAGGAAATAACCGATAAACATACTACGGTAGCTTCCTAGGGTGGCGTGGGTGGCGGTAGTGTAGACATGCATCATGGGAAGGGTGGGAAAAAGGATGAAGTGGATAGTGATACCGAGTGATTTTTTCGTGTGGACGCCAGTGCTGTTTATGACCATTATTAAAAGCCTGGTGGCTTACCGCTTATATTGACAGCGTTACCAGAACACTATTCTCTTTTCCATCGTGTAAATAAGAATCCATTCTTATTACCCAAAGGGATTGAGAACAACCCGCAATCTGTTTCAATAGAAAAACTGGCACAATTATCATGGGAAGTGCTGCAACCCGTGTATTTAAAAAAGCTTAAAGAGCTTGCAGAAAAATTTAATCAGGCGAAGTAAAATGGGTTAGGGAGCGACAATATAGATGAGGTGATCGAAGCCGCGGAAGCCGGTATAGTCATCAGATTACACGTATTGAAGTTCATCTCTCTGATCAAGACGGCAGTAAAACCGGATTGGGCACCATACGTTATATGATTGAAGCACGTTTGGAAGGCCGCAAACCTATTACCGTTACCAATCAGGGCGATACGCATGATCAAGCCATAGGTAGTGCACTTGCCAAGTTAACTACATCTCTGGATACCATATTGGGCCGGCTGAGTAGTAATTAGGTATAGCTTCAACTACTTAATGAAGTGCTCCTTCTCACAGTGAGGCACGGCAAAATCCCCTCCCCTGGAGCTTGTCCGCCTCTGGAGTGACTGCGGGCTCACCCAAAGGCGAGACGAGACGGGTTGATTTTACCCCGAAACGAAACAACTTCTTTTACTATCATTATTTCCCTATTTTTCTTCGGCCCAATAACCACTATCCGTGTTTTTCAGTCGATATTGTAATTTTTGGGTAGATTTTTTGACCATTGATTTTTGATTAAAAACAGAATAGTTGAGGAAATAAATTAAACGTTTTCAAAATGAGAATGCTATTATGCACCGCCTTTGTTTTACTTTTTCAGTTTACAGTCCGTGCGCAGTCGAAACAATTTCTGGTTCAGGAAGGGACTGTTGACAGTGTGTATTCGAAATCACTGAAAGAATACAGAAAGTTTTATGTACAACTGCCCGGCGATTTCAATCCGAAGAATAACAAAAAATATCCTGTGGCTTACATCCTGGATGGCGAAGTATTTCTTCCTGCAGTCAGTGTGTTTCAGCAATTTTATTCCGGTGGCTTCACCCCGGAAATGGTACTCATTGGCATTTCGAACAACAAAAACCGAACACTGGATTTAACCCCCACAAAAATTACGTCAAAATATGGCATGCCCTTCCGTGAGAAAAGTGGTGGCGCAGCGAAGTTTTACAATTTCATTGCAGACGAACTTATCCCCTACGTTGCGAAGAAATACCCTGTAACAGACTACCGGACTTTGATCGGTCATTCCTACGGCGGATTGTTTACCATTTACACCTTGCTTCACCACCAGCAACTGTTTGCCAATTACCTGGCCATCGACCCAAGCCTGGACTGGGATCATCAACTCATGCTGAAACTGGCACGGAAGATTTTGGCTGCAAATGATTACAAAGGCAAGGCATTGTATCTGTCGCTGAGCGGACAACTGGACATGCAGAACCCCGGCATCACCATCAAGAACGTGATGCAGGATACTTCGGACTATACGCTGTTTCCACGCTCCAACATCGGGTTTGCCGACATCGTGAAACAAAACAAGCAAGACAACCTGACTTTTAAATGGCAGTTTTTTCCTAATGACATACACGGCACGGTGGCCATTCCTTCCATCAGAAGCGGCTTGATGTTTCTTTTCAACTGGTTCCAGATGGAGAAAACCTACAAGTTCAACACACCGGACACGCCGGCAACGGAATTATATAAAATCATCAGGCACAGAGAAAACAAACTCAAGAGTCATTTTGGATATACTGTTCCGCCCTATCCCGAAGGCATTTTCAACATGTTGGGAGACATGGCACTGAATTCGGGACAGTTGAAGAAAGCGAAGACATTTTTTGAACTGGCCATTAAATATTACCCCAACAGTCCCAATGTGTATGGCTCCATGGCTGATTATTACATGGCAACAAAAGACTATACTGAGGCATTGAAAAATGTAACGAAAGCCTGGCAGCTGAGCGGAAGTGATATTTACAAACAACGCATAGAAAATGTAAAGAAGAAAATGGACTCGAAATAAAATAAATGCCTGCATAACCCTTAACCCATAAGGGGAATCCGGCCTTGCTCTTTCATATCTATATGACCCAGATATTGATGAAGTGGAAAAACTGATAAAAAACAAAACCACGGCAGCACAACATTGTATAAACTCATGGCGGGTGAAAGGTTAAACGAAAGGCTTTGGGTTCTTAGCCAAATTCGTTACATGTGGACTGGATAGTACTTCGTAAATCCGCACTACACATAGCCAAACTGTTGTGCTTTATCTAAAATTTAGAGGCTATTTATCACATGCAAAAACGATTAGAAAATTTCATTACGGAACTCGTTCCGTGCGCTATCTTTTCTCCTTTCCTGAGCATCTTCGCCCTGCCGGGCTCTGACGCTCTTCGAAATCCGTATCGACAAATTACCGTTTACCGTTAGCGAATATTTTTTTATTAAATCTATATTATATAATACGTTATCAGCCAACTACCTTATCATAAGTTATCTACAAACAGCGAGCTATAAAAAATAACAGAAAGGGTGTAACATTTTTAAAATATTTGCATCTAAAGCATACATTTTCAAAATATAATTTAAAAATTTAACACAATGTGTAGAACTAGAAAATCAAAATGGTTTCCTTTCATTTCAATAGGTTTACTATTAGTGGTAAGTCCTCATTTTGTAGAAGGATTAAGCACTTTTCATATTCCAAACATATACAAAGGGTTTATTATGGGTAGTGGAATCACGCTGCAATTAATGTCACTTTTCCTAATCAGAAAAGAAAGAATAGAACAAAAAAGTCAATTTTAAATAACGATTTTGCCTTAGCACTCATTTCGACAAAGTTTTTCGATATATGAATTTCGACGAAATTTATAAAATCTATTCTCCAAAAATATTCCGTGTTTGCCTCGGCTATTTCAATGATTACGATATGGCAAAAGATATGACACAAGAAACCTTCATAGCCGTTTGGGAAAACCTAAATAAATTTGAAAATCGTTCTTCTGTTGGAACCTGGATTTATAAAATAACAACCAACAAATGTTTGCGTCAAATTCAGAAAGATAAATCTCATCCTAAATCGGAACTTCAACTTCATTTAAAAAATGAAGAAATAAGTTTCGAAAAAGAAGAAAAATTAGCACAACTACATCAATATATTTCTGAACTACCTGAATTAGATAAAATAATTGTAACACTTTCTTTAGAAGATGTTCCACAAGAAAAAATAGCAGCAATTACTGGAATCTCTCATGCCAATGTTCGTGTAAAATTCCATAGAATTAAAGAGAAACTCACTAAAAAATTTAAAGAAAATGGACAGTTTTGAAAATATCAAGCAAATTTGGACTTCAGAAAAAGCTTTAGATTTACCCAACTCTAAAGAAATAAAATCTGCAATTGAATCTTATCATTCCAGCAAAAAAAGAAATATTTATTTGCTCATTGCAATACTAATTTTGTGTCTTATTATTTTCGTATTTGTGATAGTATTCAACAAACCTTTACTATGGACAACCACTCTTGGTGAAATATTAATTTCAATTGGATTTATTTCAGGAATTTCTATAAAACTGAAAACTTTAAGAAAAACTACCCAAAACGAACTTAAATCTAATAAAGATTTCCTTGAAGATTTGAAAATAGCCATCCAAAAAAAATCTGAAATCAATTCGCTTCAAATTATTGCCGCACTTTTTATTTCAGTTGGATATGGTTTTTTTATTTATGAAACAGTAAGAAATAACAAAACAGTTATGATATTTAGTTATTTGGGAATTACATTATTCGTATCGGGTATTTACTTTGTTATCAGACCATTTGCCAAAAACATATCCAGAAAGAAATCGGAAAAATTGCTCAAAGATATTGAGGCCATCAAATCTCAAATATAAATTATTAAAAAATATCTTATATCAGATAATGAATATAACTGGATAACATCGATTTTAAATCAAAAAGAACAATGACTCCAAAACAGGAAGAGCGGATTAGAACTAAAATTGCGACTATAAGGAAAATACTTGCAGCCGAGAAAAGAAAATTTGGCGGGTATGACGATAGCCGGGGACTTCGATATATGCCTCCTGAACTATTCTTAAAACTTCATGATTATAAAGGCGGACTGACTTATCTCCGGTGGTTTCAAAAGAATTTTCCGGATGACATTGGCTTCCCGGACTTTCTCTTTGAATGGACCATTATTCTTTTCAAGACGGGTAAGATGAAAGACGCTGAACAGAAAGCGATACAAACGTACTTTTCAAACATCTACGTTTTTGACAAATTCTTTGGCAGGGATATTGTTCCTGTCGATACATACGAAGGTTCATACAGGGACAATCCCATGTTTTTGGAGCACTTCTCTTATTCGGCCGGACATTCAGAGCTAAAGGACTTTTCTGAATGGTTGATACAATTCGAACAAACCGATTATTTCCAGGATATAAAGTTCAAGTACATTGACATTCAGAAACGGCTCAATACAGAAACCGATCTGGAAAAGAGAAGATATTTGATAAGACAAAGTGACCAACTACTTGAAAAAGAATCTAAATGATTTATTAGCGACGTTTTGCCATTTATTAGTCCGTGGCAATTAATCACCTGTCCTGATAATGACGAAAAACATAAATATCTGCCCCCGCCCTTTCTCATACTTTTTTTATACTATCCCTATTCAAGCGGCAAAGAAACATTTCTATATAAAAGTCCCACCGGGTACCGCATAAACGTTTTCTCAAAATATTTTGAATGTTTGTATATGTAATCTAACTGGGCATGGGCATTTGATGCAAAAGCGGAATCGGTCATCCGTTTTTCATCGAACGAGTTCCTCAATTGAGGATTTTCCCTTAAAAGACTATCCGCGGTATCATCAAAAACATAACTTTCGAAATATTCTTTCTGCATGAGCACGGAATCAAAGAAATTCCAGGCAAAAAAGGATACCGGCGACTGAGGTTCCAGCGTTTCCACGATGTACCTGTTTTCGGGCTGATTCGTGTACACTACATAATCGCCCTTATAATAATGATATGGCACCATTTCTGTTTTCAACCCGATATCGTGGTGTACATAATGCGCTTCAAACGGCCGTGTTGATGTCTGATATTTAGAAATGTGATACATCGCCACATTAATCGTCGTATCCCTGCTGAGCTGATGCATGACCACCCCGTTTATCTTTAACCGCTTAATGACATGGCGCCAGCCCTGAGGAATCATATAAGCGATGGGTTTCTGAATGGTTAATGATGGTAAATAGGAATCATAATACCTGATTTTCTTCGTATATGGCTTGCTCTCATCATAGAACAGTCGCTTCAGTCCCGTCACATTGCTGATTTTATATCCGGCCTGGTATCCTTTGAAGGTGATCATTTTATAATCCGTCGTATCGCGCGACCATTGCAGTACATATTTTTGCTGATGGGAAACAGCACTGTCCGCTTCGGCATGGTTCATCCCGATGGTTTTATAATCCCGGTTCGTAATTTTTAGCAGTGATTCCAGTAGAGCGTAGGTCCCTTCCACCCTTTTTTTAAACGTATGGAGCATATGGGCTTCCGAGATAAAGCTGATGGTATTAAACAAGGCGGCGTATCCGCTGGAATAAAGCGGTGAATCCATAAATGCCACGATGCCGGAATCCGGTGTCGTTTTATAGGACTCCACATAAGGAGTCATGCTGTAACCCGACTGATCCATCATTTTGTACAAATCAGGCTCCATTTTATTCGTTAGATAATGGCTGACTATTGGTTGCAGCTTGTCTTTTTGAGTGGCTATGAGCGTCATTGGATACTGGTAATCGGCGCCATCCGAAGTGTGGGTGTCTACAAAGACGTCGGGATTCCAGGTATGAAATATATGGGCGAAACTCTGGGCGTTCCGGGTATCCTGCTTGATAAAATCACGATCCAGGTCATAATTGCGGGCATTCCCCCGAAACCCGTATTCTTTTGGCCCGATTTGATTGGCCCGGCTGCAGCAACTCCGGTTTAATGCCCCGCCAATGTTATACACCGGGATGATGCAGATGACGACGTGATCGAGTAGCTTATTCATTTTGGGTTTAAGCATCAGGTCGCGGGCGAACATCATAGAGGCATCAACACCACAGGGTTCTCCCGGATGAATGCCATTATCAATAAACAGAATGCGTTCGTTGGATTTTTTAATGTATTCAGGGTCGAAATCCTGATCTTTGGAGATAATCACAAGATTGAGCGGTTTTCCAATGTCCGTTTTTCCAAACGATATCATTTTGATTTCATTAAACGTATTCGAGAGTCTTTTGTAATAGGATATAGCCTGCTGGTAGGTTGCGGATTCGGTTCCGTTGCTCTTCTCGAATGGGGTTTCCCAGGTTTGACCCTGTCTGGTAATTCCAGGTAGAAACAGGAGAACAATGAGTAGATAGAACATTGTTAGTTTTGATTAAGTGTAAAAGAAATAACGCATAATATATTCGAACACAATCAATTCAATCAGGTATATGTTAAAAAAAGAAATGCTAAAATAAATATTTAAATCTTAGGCAGGAGCAATTCCCTTTCGTTTTTCCGTTCCCATTGTCAATACTCCGTTTTCCGTTTGTTATTTCGTTTCCCGTAGTTTTGCTATATATTATCGTCATTAAATCATAGGGAGATGAATTGAGTGCATCCAGTCATTTTTGGTATTAAAAGAGTGGATTAACTCATCATTAGGCTAAACCAAAGGTCCGTTTCCGAATAATGAATCGTATAATTTTTAATTAATATCCGGGAATCTTTTGCTTATGCTGATAACTGTCGCTATAATTGCCTCTAATGGAGGTAATTATAAGATTTTTGAATATCTATCGAAGTCGTTAAGAGTCCACTAACCTGTTTCACATGAAAACTGACCACAAGACATTAAATCGCGTATTCGCGATCCTGATATTTCTATATGCCTTAATACTTTATGTCTCGACCCTGGCACCAACAGCCAGTTTTTGGGATCCGGGCGAATTTATTGCCGTTGCCCACGGACTGGAAGTCACCCATCCGCCGGGTTCACCATTTTTTATCCTGTTAGGGCGATTATTCTCGATGTTCGTACCCGCCACGAAAGTCGCTTTCAGCATAAACCTTTTGAGCGGTATCACTTCTGCCCTTACGGTGATGTTGCTTTATCTCATTATCGTTCGATTGGTCAGAGAATGGAACGGACATCCCGACAGCTATTCCCTTATTGGAAAAATCAGTATGTACAGCGGTGCTGTTATCGGAGCATGTACCTTTGCCGTTACCGATTCATTTTGGTTTAATGCCGTGGAAGCCGAAGTTTATGCTACTTCAATGTTTTTTACAGCTATCGTTGTATGGCTCATTTTTAAATGGTCGGAAAACCATGACAAGCCCCGTAATGAGCGCTGGCTTGTTCTTATCGCCTATATGTTTGGCCTGGCTGTTGGAGTGCATCTTCTGAACCTGCTGGCCATATTTTTCGTGGTCCCCATCATCTATTTTAAGAAATACGAATTTAACATTAAGACATTTCTAATTGCGGCCGTTCTTGCATCGGTTGCTTTTTTGATTATCTACCCTTTAACCGTTGCCGATATTCCCAGTCTGGCCGGGCATATAGAAACATCGACCTACGGACTCATAACGCCGGCTATCTTATTGATTACTTTTATTGCCATCATCATCTGGGGAATTTATTTCACGCATAAACGGCATTACAGGATAGCGAATATCGCTTTAATGAGCTATGCGATGATTATCATCGGATTTTCCAGTTATGCATTGGTGATGATTCGTTCCATGCAGAATCCGCCGATTGACGAGAACGACCCGCAAACAGTGCAGTCGTTTGTAAGCTATATCAACCGGGATCAATACGGACAAACCCCCTTATTCCGGGGTTATGATTATAATAATGATCTTGGAAGAATCGATCGATCAAAGAAAGTCTTTTTTCCCCGACGTTATGATGAAGATCCTTCTCATTTGAGGAAATACGCGGAATACAGCAGCGACTGGAGCTATTTCTGGGATTACCAGGTCGGGCATATGTACCTGCGGTATTTTGGCTGGCAATTCATTGGAAGAGATAGTGATGTACAGGATTCCGGGGTCAATGCCGGCTTTGCAGCGAGTCGAAACAAAGACAATCCGGCACATAACGTCTATTATTTCATACCATTTATCATCGGGCTGGTCGGGATGGTATTTCATTTTCAGAAAGACTGGAAGCGGGCTCTGGCTGTTCTGGCATTGTTTATCATGACGGGATTCGCTATCGTTGTGTTCCTGAATCAGTATCCATTTCAGCCGCGTGAGCGTGATTATTCCTTTGTTGGATCCTTTTTTGCCTATTCTATATGGATTGGACTTGGCGTGACCGGGCTTATCGAACTGGCAACCGATATGATCAAACAAAATAAATGGATTGCGTACGGAATAGCCGGTTTATGTTTTATAGGAGCTCCTGTGAATATGCTGCGTGAAAATTACCATGACCATGACCGGAGTCATAGATATGTAGCTCCGGATTACGCTTATAACCTGCTCAATTCCTGTGCCCCTTATGCTATTTTATTCACAAACGGGGATAATGATACGTTTCCGCTCTGGTATTTGCAGGAAGTGGAACATGTCCGGACCGATGTTCGTGTAGTATGCCTTAGTCTTTTAAATACGGAATGGTATATCAAACAGCTGAAAAATCAATGGTCACACGAATCTCCCCCATTACCAATTTCATATACGGATGAAGAAATCGATCAGCTTTCACTTAAATTTCGGTTTAACAAACCGTCCGATTTCTATACACCGCAAACAATTACTATTCCTGTGGATAAAAATTATCTGAAAGAGCGTTTCTCGGATACCAATCATTCCGAACAGTTTGCACTGCAGGGACATTTCGGAAAAGTTGATACCAATTACGTACTCAACACAGATAAAATGAAGTACCAGATGCCCGTTGATTCACTGGACAACCAGGTGGCGTGGAGTTACCAGGGAAATTATCTAGGGCAGAATCAAAGTGGCAAAAAATTATACTATACCCGGATTCAGGATGATTTGGTACTGGATATTTTGAAGACAAATCGCTGGGCACGACCCGTTTATTTTGCCGTAACCGTTTCCCATGACGCCCAATTAAATCTTCAGTCCTATTTCCGGCTTGAAGGACAGGCCTATCGTGTGGTTCCAAAGAAAAATCCGACTCATTCCCCATATATCAAACCACAAATGATGGCGAACCGGCTTAAAATATTCCGCCTGCGGGGGCTGAATGATCCCAACGTTTATCTCGATGAAAATATTCGGCGCATGGTTGAAAATTACCGGGAACTCATTGCCAGTGAGGCTATGTCGTATTATAATACGGGAAAAGCAGACAGCGCAATTTATTGGTTACGCTGGGGTGAAAATAAGATTCCGTTTTCTCATGTTAAAGGTGATCCGGCTGCTATGATCCGGTATGCTTATAAATATGCCCAAATGGGTGATACAACGGACGCGAATCGATTGGGTAAAGATTCCTACACCGATCTTCTTAATGGCCTTCAAAATAACATGGATGATCTGACTGATCTGGAAGCCCGTATTCTGGACCTGAATCAGAAAAGCAAGGAAGCACGAACCAATGCCAATCTCAGTAAGAGCAGGCAGTATCAGAATGAGTCAAACAAACTGATGCAGGAACGGGAAAATTACATCCGGGACGTGTACTATGCCGCAGCTCGATTATTTATATTGCAAAGAATCTATTTTATGTCCGGGGATACGGGGCAGGCTTTACATATTGCTACAATTGGTGATAAAATTACCGATAACCGGGTTGGTTTCCCGAAAACAAAAGAAGAAAATGAAAAAATGGTCAATCAAATATTTCCTGATTGATTTTTGAATCATATTTCTTTCTTTTACGTACACATGAATTGAATTTATTGTTAGCTGGTATTATGATATATTAACTTAGTACCAGTTAACAAAATCTATTTCACATATTTAGAATCAGCATCATATGATAAATGAATTCAATGCTGAAAATATTGAATTAATCGGAAAAACCTTAAATGCTACGGTAAAAGTTACGGGCAACGTTTACCGTTTGGAAGTCAGCGAGGAGAAAACAGCCCGCAAGCTGGCTTTGGAGATTCATATCAATTTGAAGATTGATGATGAAATCATGCATATGGTTTCCGTTTATGCCCATAATACCTTTCTGCAATTGCATAATTGTACGGGTTTTGTCATTAGTGATTTATTGAATCAGGCAACATTTTTCGGAAAATCGAATGGAAAAGTATCCGGCCTGATTGTTGAAAAAGAAGCCGGATGTAGTTTGTACGCCAATGTAAACGAATCCTTGTTAAATGGCGATTTTACAAAATTGCCAACCGAAGTCATGATGAGCAGTGTGGCATTATCACTGACTGATACCATTGATTTCGAAGGATTCAGCTTCGATGATGAAATTTAACCTGGAATTTAAGTAACCCGCTAATTTGACTGAACCCGCCGTTTCCTTATTCAATCAGACATCTTTAGAGATCCCCGTCACTGAAGATTACGCTCACTCGGCAGCTTCTTTGATACAGGAGTTAGAAGACTGCTCTTTCAGGATGGTTGAAGTTGTTTATGTAGATGAAGAGGGAATCATAGAAATAAACAAAAAGTATCTTCAAAGAGACTATGTGACGGATATCATATCATTCAACTATGACGAGGATGAGGGTAAAAAAAATATTGAAGGAACCTTATTTTGCTGTGCACCAAGAATATATGAGCAATCAACCGAAGTCGGAGAAAAACCGGAAACTGAATTTTTTCGTATATTAATACATGGTTTGTTACACTTGGTCGGATACGATGATCAAAGTGACGAAGAACGGGCTAATATGAGAACCAAAGAAAATTTTTATCTGAGAAAAATATCTATTTCATATGATCAATAATGTCATTGATATTATTATTTATCTGATGCGTCGAATCGCTGTTGGGGAAACACTGAATGATATAAAAACAGAGAACCTGAAGACTTACAATCGTTCCGAAATCAGTGCGGCCTATTCCTGGATATTGCAAAAGACGGAATCCGGGGAACTGGATAAAATGCTTCAGCAACAATCCATAGAAAGCAATGATAAACCCCATCGAATCCTGCATTTTGCCGAAAGAATGATCATCACTCCGGAAGCTTACGGGTATTTACTCGGATTGGTAAATATTGGCCTGCTCGATTATATCTCCATGGAAAAGATCATCGAAAAAGTGATGCTGCATTCCACAGAACGTGTCACGCTCGATAAAATAAAGGATATTGTAGCCCAGACCTTTTTTGAAAAGGAAAATAATCCGTTTCAGTCCGGGATGTTCCTCAAGGGCAACGAATCAATTAATTAAAGCTTCACCGGCTTTGAGATACCTTGCCTTCTTCGTATGAATATACTCTCCTAATTGTCGAATCGGAAAGCATTGCATCCATAATCCGGCAATTTAACATTCCCTATCTCGAAGTTATTGCCACAAATGGGTTTTGCTGGCGTCCTTTATACAACTGGAAAAAGCATAAACTGGAGTTAAGAGCCAATCCTGAGCAGCGTTCGGTACGTACGTTATTAAAAGAAAAGGCACCCTGGGCCTCCCGAATTGTGATCGCCACCGATTCCGATTCTGCGGGTGAATTTATTGCCTATTCCTTATTTAAGTATTTAAAAATCCCTGAAATTCAACGAACATACTTAAAAAGCATCACTCCTTCATCCATTCAGGATGCCATCGATAGTGCAAGCCCGTACGAAGAAGAGCCCTTTCATGAGATGCAAAACCGTTTCATTTTGCATCACTTCACGGATAGGGTATTTGCGCCTTATTTGGGAAAAATGGCATGGGTAAAACTGGCAGCGATAGATTTGTTTTCTGGTCAAAAGACTGTTACTCATTTTAGGGATATAAAATATCCGGACTTATGTTTTAATACTGAAAAGCCTGTTTTACTTCATTTCAGAGACCGGGTTCAAGTTTCAAAAACAGGCCATTCCAAGAAAAATCATCATTTAAAGGCCCCAATAAATACGGCAGATATTCTTGAACGGGCCCAGGATCAATTCAGTAGCTTTGAAGAAGCACAGCAGTCGCTGAATCACTTATTCACATTTGTGCTTCGCGAGTATCAGCAGGCATTGATCACGTATCCCCGAACGAGTGAAAGAACATATTATGAAACAACCTGGCTTCATGAATATGAACAATGTATTCAAACACAGCCTGCCGAGGCCTTCACTCCTTCTGCTGTTTGGTCAAAAACACCCGTTAAATCCCCACACGAAGGTATTCATCCGATTGATAGCCGATTAACCCCGGAAAAAGTTCGGCCTCTGCTTCGGAAAAAAGAATATGATTTATACAAATTCATATTTGAGCATCATCAAAAAGCCATATCGAGACCGGTCGAAAAAAATGAATATCAATATAAAGCCATAAATACAGAGATTAATACCTTCTTCCTTCCGGAAAGTGAGGGAAATTATAATGATACTGCGTATCTGCTGTCACCCCGGTTGACAATTTCCCTTTTTTTGGATCATTTGGTTGATTCCGGATCTTTGAAACCCTCAGGATTCGGAAAAGCAATGGATTCATTACTTGAAGAAAACTGGATAATGATTGAAAATAATCAGTTGAATCCGGGATTTGGGTTGATGACGTTTCATCAAAAGCTAAAAAATTCCCGTGTTGTTAATGAACTTATTGCTTTACTGAATAACAATATTCCTGTTCCGGATATAAATAAATCAAAACTTTTTGAGGATTTAACTCGTATTTCACATATCATCTTTAATAGTTGATTTAAATAAATCTTTATGTCCACAGAGCAATTAGAACAGAAAAATTCGGAAGAGAAACCGTTGGTTATTTCTGATTCAGACGATCAGAACAAGGATCTGGGTTATGTTCAAAGCCTGATTGACCTTCTTCAGAAATATGGCCCGGATAAACAGGATAAACCTTCCGGTTCTGACTTAAAGAAGCTTCCTCAACAACGTTTTGGCAATTCAATATGGATGAAAAGCCTTTTGGTATATCCATACATTTTGCTTGTAGCCTTCCTGGTTTCGCTAATATGGGATTTTCCAGGAATGCAGGCGACTTTCTTTGGCTATACGCTTCATTTTGAGGGATTATTGAAAATAGTAACTGTTAGCGGCCTTATCGGATACGGAACAAACTGGCTGGCCATCACAATGCTTTTTCGCCCGTTAAAAAGACGGCCACTATTAGGCCAGGGCTTGATACCGGCTCAGAAAGATCGGATTGCCTATCGCCTTGCGGAAGCTGTTTCCCGTGATTTAATCAATCCCGATTTAATTAAAGCCCGGATATCTGATGTTGAAATCATCGCCGCTTATCGTGAAAAGACTATACACAACCTCCGAAAAATCATCGATAACCCGGAATTTCGCCAGGAATTAAAAGATTTATTAATCTGGTCGGTTAAAGAACAACTGAATGATGATGAATTCCGTAATACCCTGGCCGAGAGTATCATAACTCAGCTCGAAAAAGGTGTGGAACACAGTGGGTTCGAAAGGCTTGCCCTTAAAGCGTATCTGATTATACGCGGCAGTGACGCTAAAAATGTCGTGGAAAAAGCACTCCTCAATATTCCCGATAACCTGATAAACGAGATGGACCGTCTTGATGAAATCCTGGATTCTTTACCTGAAACTATTGAAGGCCACAGCGAATCTATTGAAAACGTCATTACAGAGTTGATATTCACCTTAATTGGCGAACTCGATATCCATGCGCTAATTGAAGATAATATCATGAAATTGGAAGAAGGTAAGCTCGAAGCCCTGATTAAAGGAACAACCAATGAGCAGCTTCAATACATTCAATACTTAGGAGCTGTTTTAGGTACTCTGGGCGGGTTAGTTATTTGGGAGCCCATTCTTTCCGTTATTGGCATGGGATTCACCGTTGCCATAGTCGTGGGGCTCGACAGATTTTTAATGAAAAGAAAGGAAAAGGAATAACGGGAATACGGAATACGGAATACGGAATACGGAATACGGAATACGGAAAATAATGAAAAATTATGTTTATATACTCAATTTTAAAAACATTATTTCCTGACTCCTGACTCCTGACTCCTGACTCCTGACTCCACTCCTGACTAAAGATTTCCTTTCACACTGAAGTGCACTAACCCATTTGAGAAAGGTACCTGTGGGGATTTTGCATACGAAAATTTCAGCTGACCGATTTTCGTTTGAAATGCGAACCCGAATCCATAGGAATGCAGCCACTGAACCTGTTTTGGAGTCATATTATTATATATATTCAATCGGGGACGCAAATAGGTGCCGTCTGCCCCGAAAATAAAGGCATAGGAAGTCGGATCAAGTAAATAACGATATTCCGCATCGCCCCAAAATAACCGGGAAGCCTGAAACTGATCTTCCCTGTATCCCCTGATAGATTCAGCTCCTCCGAAACGTATCAAATCGCTGAGTGTGTAAAAACCGGAATCCAAAAAGTATCCATGAACGGAAAATGTCAACACCTGGCGCCGGAAAGGATTAAAATAAGGCTGGAAATAAAACCGTATGGATTGCTGTCGAAATCGTGATTTCAGAGAATCTGCGGTAATACGTTCATCATTAAAGCGCTTATACCCGGTCTCTACCTCCAGTGAAAAATAGAGGCCTTTTCGTGGAATCAATATATTATCAACCGACTGGTAATCCAGGCCTATGCTGGCCATCAGACTGCTGCCGTCATACACCGGAACAGGAATAGCATAATTGCTGTTTGTAGAAACCGATTGTTGATGAATCCCGCCGGATATTTTCGTGGCACCGTTCAGGTTATAACTTGCTTTTAAAAACAAATCCCGTGTCTGGTAGGCACTGTCTTGCTGAAGGAAATGAAATCGTCCACCCAGGCTGAACGGAATATGAAACAACCAGTTCCGTTCAAATCCAAGCTGGAATTTTGTGACATACTTTTGAACCCGGTTGAATGACAGGTTTAGTGAACTACCATTCCATATGGCATTGCGAATCAGTAAATCCCCATTCCCGACAATGATACCGCTGCTCCCGGACTCCCTTGGCACATATCCCAAAATCACGTTAAAAGCATTCGTGTTTTTTTCCTGGACATCATAAGAGACAAAGTATTTGCCATTTTCTTCAAGAATTTGACCATCACTGACCGAACTGAAATAGTCTGAATTCTGAAGATTATCTTTCCCTGATTTCATTAAACGTGGGGTAATGATTGTTGAATCTTTAATTCCGGTAATCATAGCAATGTAATCAGGGTCATTTTTCTGAATCCCATGAATAATGACACCCGATACAAACATTCGCGGGCCGGGATTAATTTTTAAAAATATGTTTACCAGACGATCCGTATGCTGAATATCCATTTTCTTAATAGTTATTTTAACCAATGGATAGCCGTCGTCCTCATAATAGCGGATCATTTGACGGATATCATTTTGTAATAATAGTGATGAATATTTATCGCCTTTCCGAAGAGCTGCCTTATGCAGCAAATCATCTGATATCACTACTGATTTAGAGTTATCTGAAGTAGATATTAGATGAATAATCCCCACATCGTAACGACTCTTTTTCTGCGAATAAAAAATGATATCAGATGCTTTTTTATCCCTCTTTAAAATGATTGAATCAATGGTTCCCGAGAAATATCCAGAATCATAAAATTCTTTGAGAATATGTATTCGTACCCGTTTAATAGAATCGAGACTATCCTTTTGAGAATAATTTTGCAGTCTTGAGGGTAATTTTTGTTCATGAAGATCCAGCATCCAGATCATTTTAGCCTGAACGGAATCGGCCTTTTGAGCCCACGCATTTGAACCTGCAAAAAACAGACAGATAAAAAAAAGGTATGAAAATCGGCTATTCATGAATTCAATATCCGATCTCCATACCTAACAATAAAGGACTTGACAAAATTAACGAATAATTTCTTTTACGAAGTTTGGCAATGCGAAAGCTCCGGAATGCATATCCTCATTATAGTATTTCATTGACTGTCCAAATTCCTGCATTCCTTTACTCACACGGGCTTTGACTTCTTCAGAATGAGGGACAATACTTTTACTTGCATACATCATCGACCACATGCCGGTCGGGTATAAAGGAATAAAGGCCAGGTACATTTTGAATACGTCGAAAGTTTCTGCCATGGCTTTAGCAACCTGGCGAATACTTTTATGGTAAGCGGGGACAAACGGACTTTCTGTTTGGGCTGTCAAAACCCCATTTTCAGCCAGACCTTTGTAGCAAAACTCGAAAAAATCTTTATGAAATAAACCCTCGGCAGGCCCAACGGGGTCAGAACCATCGATGATGATCACGTCATAAGGTTTTTCTATATTCTTTACGAAAGCGATACCGTCTTCATACAGCACATTCAACTTTGGATTGTCAAAATCACCGACTTCGGGCATATGAAGTTTCGATGCACGAACGACAGTTTCATCGATTTCAACCATATCGACGATTTTTACACTTTTATGTTTTAAAACTTCACGGGCTGTTCCACCGTCACCTCCACCGATAATCAATACCCGTTCAGGACTTGGATGACTAAACAGTGCAACGTGGGAAATCATCTCGTGGTAAACAAATTCATCTTTTTCGGACAACATAACCATACCGTCAATGGTCATCAGGTTGCCCCAGGTATCCGTCTCATACACCTCGACCAATTGATAAGGTGATTGCTCCGAGAATAATAACTGTTTGAGGCCAACGGTAAGTCCGGTGGCCTCATTATAATATTCATTGTAAATTAGTGACATCAGAATCTATTCTTTATTTCCTTCTTTATACCAAAGGACAGCAGCAGCGAAAACGGCTCCGCAATTTTCAACAGTGTGTTCAATACCTGCCGATTTAACCTCTTTCAATTTACGTTTCCGATAATCGAAGGCATCTTTAACCATCTGACGAACTTTTGCTTCCACCTCTTCCAATGGCAGGCTGTCTTCATGCTCCATAATGACTCCGGGAAGTGCCGGATCTTCAGGTATCCCTACAGCAATAGCTGCAGATATGATTTCACCGGGTTTACGGGAATCGTACGATGCGTAAGCTATAGGTACCAGGCTGCCTCCAGGAAGATTTACCTTCGATACTTCTTCACAAGATGGGGGGACAATACTACTCATACGTACGAGGTTCGTATCTCCAACACCCGCTTCGAGAAGTGCATTATCAAATGCATTCAAAGGCATACGCCCCTCGGCAGCACCTTTTACTAAACAATATATGTCGGGGGTTTTAACCATTTGGTTCGTCATTACAGCTAATTGTGGTTCTATATTCATCAAATTGCAGCTACCCTTAATAAATGGAGTTAATTTTCATTGCGTCTTTGGGTTTGAATAGTAATTCCTCTCCCGGTCCAACTTTAAACAGCCCTCTCTTGAGTTCCATACTGGAAATGTTTTGAGATTCAAAGGCTTCTTTCAAGTACTCCTGTATAATCCAGGGATCGATGGTCTCTCCACAGGTAAAAATATCTACAGCAGCATAACCATATTCAGGCCAGGTGTGAATTGCCACATGAGATTCGGCAATCACAACTGTTCCACTGACACCATGAGGGCTGAATTTATGGAAATTATGAGAAATAATACTTGCCCTCGAAGCTTTTGTGCCCCTGAGTAATATTTCCTCGACTTGTGCGACATCATTGAGGACGTCGCTGTTACAGTCGTAATATTCCACAAGAATTTGTCTACCTAATGCTTTCATTTACTTGTCTTGCTTACGGATTAGGATTATCAGTAGAATTTTTCTGGTTTTCATTTTGAGAAACCAGTTTGTAATAAAGAAAAATGCAACTGAACATGACTCTAAACGATTTAATTTATTCGTTTTAGAGTATGCAGTCGCATTTGAACAATACAACAGCATGGACAAAAACCCCCTGCTGTTTTGCCTCGATCGACTATACTTGAAAGTTCTTTCTTCAATATCTCACAATCATATATAAACAATTTCGAACCTTGTGTTAAGCTGTAATTATTACAACTTATTCCTGTCAATTAGTGTAAAATTACATTATACGTCTTTTGAATGTCTTTTATTTAACTTAATATTTTTGATTAAGTAAACGCATTTCTATTCTTACTTTTAAACTAACGAATAAAGAACAAAATCAGTTCATTCGATCCATCTTACTCTTTATCTGACTTGCAAATAAATAGATGCATAAAATAAAAAAAATTTGAATTAATTAGATGATATCAACGAAAAAAAAATATTCCAAAGAACAAATACTTCAGCTTTATCAGCAGTTGCTTCTGCCCCGCCGTATCGAAGAAAAAATGTTAAATTTATTGCGACAGAATAAAATAAGTAAATGGTTTTCAGGGATTGGGCAGGAAGCAATTGCCGTTGGTGCCACATTAGGGTTAGATGATAAGGATTATATTTTGCCAATGCATCGCAATTTGGGGGTTTTTACTACAAGACAGATACCTTTTTACCCACTCTTTTGCCAGCTTTTCGGTAAGAAAGATGGCTTCACCCACGGGCGTGAACGTTCGTTTCATTTTGGTTTGATGGAGTATCGTATCGTTGGAATGATATCGCACCTGGCTGCAATGATGCCCGTTGCTGATGGACTTGCTTTATCATCTAAAATGAAACGTGAAAATTTCGTGGCTTTAAGCTTTTGCGGCGATGGAGGTTCGAGCGAAGGTGATTTTCACGAGGCTGTAAACCTTGCCGCCGTATGGAAATTGCCGGTCATTTTCCTGATTGAAAACAATGGTTATGGATTATCAACGCCTGTTTCCGAACAATTTGCGACAGAAAATCTGATCAATCGTGCGGCCGGTTATGGAATTGATGGCATTCAGGTTTATGGAAATGACATATTTAAAGTACTGGAGACAATTAAGTATGCCCGTGAGTTGGTTCTAAAAAAAGGAAAGCCCATTATGATTGAAGCCATGACCTTTCGTATGCGTGGACATGAAGAAGCTTCCGGAACAGCATATGTGCCAAATCACTTATTTGAAGAATGGGCTAAAAAAGACCCTGTTTTAAATTTAGAAAACTGGATTTTAAAGCATGATTATGCAGGAAAAACTGAATTGGACGAGCTGAAAACAAAGACCGATCAGTTGTTTTTAGATGATTTAAACCGGGCTTTGGATGCTCCTTTTGCCGAACCTGATGCAAATCGTGAATCTAACGCCATATTTACGGATGTTCCTGATTTCAACGATAAAAAAAATCAGGATTTACCTAAAAGTGAAAAACGTTTTATCGAAGGTATTACTCAATCATTACAACAGGCTTTTGATGAAGATGATCGATATCTGCTTATGGGACAGGATATTGCAGAATACGGCGGCGTCTTTAAGGTCTCTAAAGGCTTTCTGGAACGATATGGAAAGGAACGGATACGGAATACCCCAATTATTGAATCGGGAGCCATTGGAGCCGCGTATGGTTTAGCCCTGGAAGGTTTTAAACCCGTTGTGGAGATGCAGTTTTCCGATTTTATCACCTGCGGATTTAATCAAATAGTTAATAACGTTGCAAAATCACATTACCGCTGGTCTCCTCCTGTCAATATTACTATTCGTTGTCCCAATGGTGGGGGCGTGGGTGCCGGACCCTTTCATTCTCAGTGTCCTGAAGGCTGGTTCATGCAACATCCAGGGTTAAAAATTGCCGTCCCGGCAACGGTGGAAGATGCACAAATTCTCACGTATAGTGCGTTAATGGACCCGAACCCGGTCCTGGTTTTTGAACACAAGAAATTATATCGAAGCATTAAAGCAGAAATTCCTGATACTGTATCATTCGAACCGTTGGGTAAAGCCAAAATCCGGCGGGAAGGAACGCATGCATCGATAATTACTTATGGTATGGGCGTCCACTGGGCACTCGATTTAGCTAATAAATATTCAAGTGATCAAGGCATTGAAATTGAAGTTCTTGATTTGCGAACATTAGTCCCGATTGATCTGGAAACAATTAAAAAATCCGTTCAAAAGACAAACCGCATTTTGCTCCTGCAGGAAGCTTCTTTAACGATGGGCCCTATGAGTGAGATTGCTTCGTTGATTTCAGAATATTGCTTTGAATTTCTTGATGCGCCGTTATTGAAATGTTCTTCACTCGATACCCCGGTACCGACATCCCCTACTCTTGAAAAAGAATTCCTGGCCGATTCCAGATTAGAAAACACACTTATAAAACTACTTAAGTATTAGAGCGTAACACTATGACTGTTAGTGTGATAGAGTATTATTACATTATCAATAGACAGTAGTCTGTTAAAAAAATAATTCTTACCTAAATCGTAAGGAAATACATCCCCTAATGACGTCATCCCGCCCTCCGATGCGGGATCTCCTAGCCTGCATACCACCTAACGTCACGTCATTCCGGCTCACGGGCCGGAATGACGTGAAATGTGGTTTATGAGCGATACTAACACTTCCCTAACCCCGTCATTCCCCGCTTGACGGGGAATCCAGCCATGCAGAGTATCTGTTTTCAGCTGGCATTAGATATGACAGGTTGAAGCCATCCTCATAATAGTTGCCAATATATCACTTTTTTGGATCCTCGATCAGGTCGAGGATGACACAGAGGTGTTTATCAGGTTTACCAGTTTTGCCCTCGCTTCAGGACTCTGACCTGGAGCACTATGATATGCTTTTTTAACGCAACATTTGTATTCTTGTTACGCCTCGGGTTGATGTAAAGAGATATTTTTTTCGGTGGTATGGAGATTAAAGAATCCTGATTGTTGTTTCCATATAACACCAACACCCCCAAACGACGTCTTTCCCCGCCCGACGGGGAATCCAGCCATGCAGAGTATCTGTTTTCAGCTGGCATTAGATATGACAGATTGAAGCCATCCTCATAATAGTTGCCAATATATCACTTTTTTGGATCCTCGATCAGGTCGAGGATGACACAGAGGTGTTTATCAGGTTTACCAGTTTTGCCCTCGCTTCAGGACTCTGACCTGGAGCACTATGATATGCTTTTTTAACGCAACATTTGTATTCTTGTTACGCCTCGGGTTGATGTAAAGAGATATTTTTTTCGGTGGTATGGAGATTAAAGAATCCTGATTGTTGTTTCCATATAACACCAACACCCCCAAACGACGTCATTCCCCGCCTGACGGGGAATCCAGCAATATGAGATTATCACTTATAACCGATATTTGGAGTATGACCCGTTGGAACCAGTTTCATGACAGTTGACAAAGCGTTGCTTTTTAGATCCTCGATCAGGTCGAGGATGACACCGGGGTGGATATCAGTTTTACGAGTTTTGCCCTCGCTACAGGAATTTAGCCAGAAGCGCAAAGAAATTCTCATTCAACCTGATTGAGGATGGTTCCTGTTACGCCCGGAGTGACGGAACGAGATTACGAAATTTTCTAAAGTCTAATATCTATTATCTTAAGAATACCTGACAGACAGTTTCCGAATGGTCATATAAAAAATAGACCCCGCATCAAGTTTACTGAATCCTTTTATGGCTTTATCAGCATCCAGTAAATTTTCAAAGATGACCAGGATATCTGTCGACCGATAATTACGGGCATCTTTCATCAGGTTATTGAAATAAAAGGAACTTTTAATACCCACTTTGCTCTGAATTTGAGCAGGCGTCAATCCTTTTTCTTTAAATTTAATGATTTGCCATAATTTTGAATAGAAACTGTATAGAAAGGCTATAGTTTTAATAACTTCACCCGTATCCGATTCAGAAAGGTGCAGCATTCTTTCAGCGATAAAAAGAGATTTGACCTCATCCCTTGCAACTAAGGCGTCCTTTAATTCAAATACCGAATATTCTTTCGTTCCCCCAACCAGCTTTTGAATATCTTCCCTGCTGATAGCGGAATTCTCTTTTATGTATGTACTCAGTTTATCAATCTCTGTCGTCAGTTGAAGCAAATTATTACCGACAAACTGTGCCAGATACTCCGCCGCCGCAGCATCAATCTCTTTCTGATGATGAATTTCTGTCCATTCCTGGATCCACTCCGATAACCGGTAATCCGGAACGGGTTCAAACTCATAAAAACCGACGAATTTCGAGCTTTTCAGACTTTTACCTAACCGGGTGTTTCCGGCCGGTTTCTTTTCATCAAGAATCAGAAGTAAAGTTCCTGGATTCGGATTCTCGACGTATGGAATCAAATCATCGAGATTACTTGAAACCGAATTCTCCGGATCCGCTTCATTTCGGCTTGTCAGGTTGAAAAAATCACAAACAATAACGACTCTTCTGTCTGCCATCATGGGAAAACTACGGCAAATGGATAAAATTCTGTCCAGATTCGTATCCTGACCGTACAAAACATCCATGTTAAAATCACGCTGATCAACGGGAACTGAATCGGTCACTAATTGTTGAATACGATCCAGGAAGAATACCTCCTGTCCACAGCAAAAATAAACGGGTTTGGCCTGACCAGATTTCAGCTCTTCAACCAAACCCTTGTATAATTCTATACTTGTTCGTTTTGCCACCAGATTATTCTCTAAAGCTTATGGATACAAACGTCCCATTAATCTTGGAAAAGGAATAGTTTCACGAACGTGATCAAGTCCGCTAATCCATGCAACCGTTCGTTCAAGACCCAACCCGAAACCGGCATGTGGAACGCTTCCGTATTTTCTTAAATCCAGATACCATTTGAAGGCGCTTTCAGGCAGATTATGCTTTTGGATGGCTTTCATCATGACCTCCAAATCATCTTCACGCTGTGAACCGCCAATGATTTCTCCATAACCTTCCGGAGCTAAAACATCTACGGCCAGCGCAAGCTTGTCATTTTCCGGATCCCGTTTCATATAGAACGCTTTCGCTTCAGCGGGGTAACGATGAACCATAATCGGACGATCAAACTGCATCGTTAACAAAGTTTCATCACTGCCACCGAAATCATCGCCCCATTTCAAATTCACTACCGACTCACGCCAGGTAGGGATATTGCGTAAATCCTCGTTGGCCTGATCGAGACCGGCATGTATATCTTTCCGGCGTTTTTCAATCTGAAATTTACGCCCTTTCTTTGCCTGTCCGAATTCTTTATCAAGATCTGCCAATTCAGCATTTAGCTTTTCAATTTCTTCACGCCGGGATGATTCCATGTCGTCGAGCATCTTCTTCGTTCTATCACTCTTCAGAATATCAACGGCATCGGTATACGCAATCCTCGGGAATGGTGATTTCACTTTCTTTAACGGCTCCAGATCGCGTTCAAGAATCATCAGCTCATTTTCCTTCTTGTCGAGAACACGCTGAACGATATAGGATATCATATTTTCCGCCAGATCCATGTCCATGTCGAGGTCATAGAACGCCATTTCCGGTTCTATCATCCAGAATTCCGTCAAATGCCGGCGTGTTTTACTTTTCTCAGCCCTAAATGTTGGGCCGAAGGTGTAGACTTTCCCATGAGCCATGGCAATGGCTTCAGCATACAGTTGTCCTGATTGTGTCAGATACGCCGGCTGATCAAAATAGGACGTCTCAAATAATGTAGTGGTCCCTTCAGCGGCATTACCTGTAAAAACAGGAGCATCCATTTGTATGAAATCGCGTTCCTGGAAAAACTGGTGAATGGAATAAATGATTTCATTACGAACCTGCATTGCTGCCCACTGACGCTGACTTCTGAGCCATAAATGCCGGTTATCCATCAAAAATTCCACACCATGTTCCTTTGGCGTAATAGGATACTCATGGGCTATTTGAACAATTTCAATATCGGTAACATGCAATTCGTAGCCACCCACGCTTCGTTCATCTTTGATGATGTTTCCGGTCAGCCGAAGCGAGCTTTCCTGGGTCAAAGAATTGACATCTTCCCAGATTTTATCTGAAACCGATTCTTTTTCAGTTATGCACTGGCACAAACCAGAGCCATCTCTCATAATAGTAAAGACCAATGCTTTACTTGATCGCTGGTTGTAAACCCAACCCTGAAGGGTAACTATTTCACCTTCATGATCTTTTAAATCACGTATAGATACATTCGCCATTGTTGTGAATAATTTTCTAAATCATTTTGTTTGTTCCGGAAGAAGGATTGTTTCCGTGAATTCTTTTTCATCTAAAAATTTTTGCGAAAATTCGAGTACTTGTTCCCGAGTAACCGCATCAATGCTGTCGGTTAATTCATCCAAAGGAATATAACGATTGAAATAAATTTCACTTTTTGCCAGGCGCGTCATCCGGTTACTCATACTTTCCTGGGATAACAATAATTTACCTTTAAGCTGTGTTTTAGCTTGTTCAAATTCCTTTTCCGGGATTTTTGTTTCTTTCAAGGTTTTGAACTCTTTGAATATAAGATCTTTTACATGATCCAGGTAGTATTTATCCGTTCCGATATAAACACCAAATAAACCGATATCCATAAAGGATTGAATAAAAGAATTGATGGAGTAACAATATCCGTATTTCTCCCGAATATTCTGATGCAGCCGGGTACTCATTCCTCCACTCAAAATCGTATTTACCAAAAGCAACTTGTAACGGTCATTATCTACCGATGAAAGCGAACGTTTCCCGATAATGTAGTGAGTCTGCTCGATTGGACGTGTTAAAATTCGTTTCTGTTGACGATAAGGAGTGATGACTGATTTTATTTCCTCAACTTTTTTCTTCTTTTTATCCTTGAAATAATTTTTAGTCAAATTAATGACTTGCTGATGCGTGGCATTTCCAGCAACTGTAATAATGATAGTTTCGGGCTGATAGCGCTCATCCATGTAATGAAACAGATCGTCACGGCTGAATGCTGAAACGGTCGATTCAAAACCTATTATGGGACGTCCTAAAGGATGATTTTCGAAAACCTGGGAACTGAATTCTTCGAAAACAAAATCTTCCGGACTGTCACGGTACATTTTCATTTCTTCAATCACAACCTTCTTTTCTTTCTCAATTTCTTCTTCAGGAAACTGAGAATTTAAAACCATATCGGTTAACACATCCAAAGCGGTTTCTAATTCGGTGTCGAGGCACCGGGCATAATAACAGGTGTATTCAGAAGATGTAAAAGCATTCAAATAACCGCCGGCAGCCTCTACGCTCGAAGAAATATCGAAAGCATTCCTTCGCTTGGTTCCTTTAAATAACATATGTTCAAGGAAGTGGGTAATTCCAGCCATTTCATCTCTCTCGTGCCGGCTTCCCGTTTTAATCCAAATTCCAACAGAGATGCTTCGTACACTGTCTATTGTTTCTGTGATGATACGCAAACCACTGGGTAACACTGTCTTTTCAATATGTTCTGCTGAACTCTCTTTATTCATATGTTCTTGATATATTTCTATGTTTTAGCAATTAAGCTAAGCTGTTTTATTCAACTTTAAAAAGAAAAAGCGCCCTCAACAACGAGAGGCGCTTCAAAAAATATTAAGCGTAAAAGATTATTCATCTTCTTCGGGTTGAGGAAGTAAAGCTTTCCTTGATAATCTTAATTTTCCGCCATCCTCAATTTTCAGAAGTTTGACTTTAATCTTATCACCTTCCGTTAACACATCATGTACATCACGGGTACGTGTATGGTCGATTTCGGAAATATGAAGAAGTCCGTCTTTGCCTGGCATGATTTCCACAAAGGCACCATATTCTTTGATTGAACGAACGGTACCTTCATAAACTTCACCCTCTTCTAATTTACCGGTGATAGCTTTGATTTTAGCAACGGCCGCTTTTGCACCTTCGCTGTTAATTGCAGCAATAGTGACAATACCCTTGTTGCCTTCTTCTTCAATATTGATTTCCGTTTCGGTCTCTTTCTGAATACCCTGAATGATTTTTCCACCCGGACCGATAAGAGCACCGATTTGATCGGCATCAATTTCCATACGTGTGAAAGCAGGAGCATATTTTGAAAGTTCGGCTCTTGGAACGGAGATAGTTTCCGCCATTTTGGAAAGGATATAAGCACGTCCTTCTTTAGCCTGAATCAGGGCTTCTTCCATCACGTCATAATCGATACCTTTGACTTTGATATCCATTTGGCAAGCTGTGATTCCATCGACTGTGCCACAAACTTTGAAGTCCATGTCACCCATATGGTCTTCCTGTCCCTGAATATCGGAGAGGACAACGGTATTTTTTTCGCCGACAATCATTCCCATGGCGATACCACCGACCGGTTTTTGAAGAGGTACACCGGCATCCATCAGCGCCATCGATCCACCACAAACGGTTGCCATAGAAGAAGAACCGTTGGATTCGAGGATATCGGAAACGACACGAACGGTATAACCGAATTCTTCAACCGAAGGCATCATTTTACGCAGCGCGCGTTCCGCAAGATGTCCGTGTCCAATTTCACGACGGCCTGGACCACGCATTGGGCGGGCTTCACCAACCGAATAAGGCGGGAAGTTATAATTCAGCATGAAATGCTTTGGCTCGCTTTCAAACAAGGTATCTACACTTTGTTCGTCCCGCTTGGTTCCTAAGGTAACAGAAACCAAAGCTTGTGTTTCACCGCGAGTGAAAACAGAAGAACCGTGAGTTCTTGGCAGATAACCGGCTTGCGTCCAGATAGAACGAATCTCGTCTGTTTTACGACCGTCGATACGAAGTTTTTCATCAAGGATGAGATTACGTAAAATATCTTTTTGAATATCATGACAGATTTCGGATATATCCATTTCCTGTTCCGGATATTCTTCAGCAAGCTTTTCCTGAACTTCCTGCACAATCTCAGCAATGGCCTCGTTGTATTCATGTTTGCTTAATTGTGCTTTTGATACTTCATAAAAACGATTACCAATGATATCGTTGATTTTTGCAACTAACTCAGAATTGGGCTCAGGTGGGATAAATTCCCGTTTTTCTTTACCAAATTCTTTCTTTAATTCGAGCTGAAATTCACACAATTTAATAATAGCCTGATGGGCATATTTGATGGCTTCGAGCATTTCTTTTTCAGATATTTCGCTCATTTCACCTTCTACCATTGCCACACTTTCAATCGTACCTCCAACAATCATATCAATTTCGGTATCAGCCAATTCACTGACTGTCGGATTGATAATCAGTTCTCCATTGACACGTCCTACACGGACTTCAGCAATCGGACCGTCGAATGGGATATCCGATAAAGTTAATGCTGTTGAAGTTGCCACACCACCAAGCACGTCACCGTCGTTTTCTGCATCCGATGAGATGACATAAGCCACAATTTGCGTTTCATTCATGTACCCTTCCGGGAACATTGGACGAATAGTGCGGTCAATCAGACGACTTGATAAAATTTCTTTTTCGGAAGGGCGTCCTTCTCTTTTGATAAATCCTCCCGGGAAACGTCCACCGGCAGCATATCCCTCGCGGAAATCAACTGACAATGGAAAGAAATCCTGACCGGGTTTCGGTTCTGTCCTGCTTACAGCCGTAGCCAGAACCATGGTATCTCCCATCCGTACGACGGCCGAACCATTAGCCTGCTTTGCCAGCCGGCCTGTCTCAATCGATATCGTTTTACCCGGTGCGAATTCTACTGTTCTAAAATCTTCCTTCATTTTTTTTCCTTTAATTACCGTAATCTTGATTCAAAATTATCAAGAGATATTTTGTCTGAAATATCTTAAAATTTTAAAAATTATGTGCGAGTTGAAAAGGCAATCATGAAGATATTAATCGTCATTTGCCACAGAGAAAGGTATAAAAAAAGGCACTGTTAATTGTGCCTTTTTGAAATTATTTACGAATACCTAAACTTTCAATCAACTTTCTGTATCCTGCAATATCTTTTTTCATCAGGTAATTTAGCAACTTACGACGCTTACCAACCAATTTTAACAGCCCCAAACGAGTTGAGTGATCTTTCTGATGAATTTTAAGATGTTCGGTTAATCGAATGATACGTTCGGTAAACATAGCCACTTGTGCTTCTGGTGAGCCGGTATCTGTAACCGATGAACCGTATTTTTCAAAAATCTCTTTCTTTTCTTCTTGTGTTAAATTCATTTTATGAATTCTCCGCTTTAGATAATATTTATATGCTAAAGTAGATACTTATTTTTATCTACGAATTGTCAAAGATATCACTTATTTAGCTTTAGAGCAATCTCTTTATCCTTCTGAAGTTGCATTATAAGCTGGTCCACTCCATTAAATTTCATCTCATCACGAATGCGTTTAATGAACCATATTTCAACGTTCAAACCATAAATCTCCTGGTTAAAATCAAAAATATTTACTTCCAATGTTCGTGCATTACCGTCTTCAAAAGTGGGCCTCACACCAATGTTCATCATTCCCTTAAAATGCTCATTTCCAATAATGATTGTGACAGCGTAGACCCCGTTCTTAGGAATAACCTTTTTAACATTATCGGGTTTAATATTAGCTGTGGGAAATCCAATGGACTTGCCTCGTTTATCACCATGCACAACGGTACCTGTAATCCGGTAAGGGTGCCCGAGGAATTTATGAGCTAATTCAACTTCACCTCGTTCTTCCAGGGCCTTCCGCACCTGCGTACTGCTTACCGTTATCGTACCTATTTCATGTGCTTCCACAACTTCAACTTCAAAACCCAATTCGTTGCCGAGATTTTTAAGCGTAGTTTTAGTCCCTTCCCGGTTATGGCCAAACTGATGATCATAACCAATGATTATCTTGCTGAGACCGATTTTTTCAAACAGGTATTCCCGGATAAATTTTTCTGAGCTGATCAATGAAAAATCACGCGTAAACGGTATAACAATCATTTCATCAATGCCCAATTTATCCAATATCTCGGCACGCTCCTGTAAGGTGGTAATCAAATGGATACCGTTGATACCCGCTTTAATGATTTCCCGGGGATGAGGGTCGAATGTTACTAATACACTCTTGGCGTGTTTGGCTTTAGCGGTTTCGACGACTCTGGAGATAATGGTTTTATGCCCCTCATGAACACCATCAAAAGTTCCGACCGTAAGTACGGTATCCGTATCTCTCTTTACATCCTTCAGATTAACTATTTCGGTCATAACTCGAATACTTCTTTCAATTTAGCTATGCTTAATGCTTTTTCAGCCGAATACGTTCCAATCATTGTTCGTCTTAATCCTGAAAGATAAGCAAGAGATCCAAGTTTCTTGCCTAAATCATCTGCTAATGTCCGGATGTAAGTTCCCTTGCTGCATTTCACATCTAAAATCAAATCAGGATTCTCGAAATGTATGATGTTCGACTCATAAATGGTAACCAACCGGGGATTTCTTTCCACCGTCTTCCCTTCTCTCGCCAGTTTATATAAACGCTTTCCATCTTTTTTTAAAGCTGAAAACATCGGTGGTATTTGCTCAATCTCGCCCTGAAAATCATTAACCAATACCTGTTGTATTTGCTCCAAAGAGATGTGCTCAAACGGTGCCTCGCCATCAATTTCTGTATCGGCATCTAGACTCGGGGTTGATGCCCCAAAACGGACATTGGAGAGGTATCTTTTCGGGAGTTCCTGTATCTGGCTGATTGATTTCGTAGCCTTTCCAACACAGATGATAAGTAAACCGGTAGCCATGGGATCAAGTGTACCTGCGTGTCCGACTTTTTTTATTCCTATGAGTTTCCGAAGCTCATAGACCGCTTTGAAGCTACTCCAGCCTTTAGGTTTATCAATTAAGAAGATGGCTCCGTCTTGAAATGAGTTATCTGGTGAGGGCAGGTTTTCCAGAGAAAATAACGGGTAGTCGGTAAATAAAACGACTTCAGCCATATTTCTTATTCATCATTTCCGGTATCGCCTTTGTCGGCATCGTTTTGATGAATTTTATCGAATATCTGTTCGAGGCGATTCACGTATTCCGATGTATCATCCAGATAGAAATGCAGTTCAGGTATTTTACGTACCTGATGACGAATAAGGTGGGCCAATTTCGTTCTGATGTCCGTATTATGATCATTTAAGAATTCGTAAACCTGCTTTACATCTCTTCCAGGTGCCAAAATACTCAAGTAGATTTTCGCAATAGATAAATCTGGTGTGATACGAACATTTGTGATCGTAATAATCGTATCGTTTTGATACTCCTGAAATATTGGGCCTAAATCTCTCTGGATAAGAGATTCCAGCCGTTCTGTACGAATACTCATAAATATGTTTAAGCCAGTTTCCGCTTGGTTTCTACTACTTCATAACCTTCTATAACATCACCAATCTTGATATCATTGTAATTTTTTATAGAAAGGCCGCATTCATAACCTGAAGCCACTTCACGTACGTCGTCTTTGAAACGTTTTAATGAATCGAGCTCGCCATCATAGATTACAATACCTTCCCGAATAAGGCGAACTTTACTGTTTCTTGTAATCTTACCATCAGTCACATAACATCCGGCAACGACGCCTACACCGGGTACTTTAAAGGTATCACGGACTTCAATAGTAGCGTTGATTTTTTCATTAATTTCCGGAGACAACAGTCCTTCGAGGGCATCATGGACAGCATCAACAGCATCATAAATGACACTGAATAACCGGATATCAATTTCTTCGCGTTCAGCCAGTTTTCGGGCATTGGTAGATGGCCGAACCTGGAAACCGATGATGATACCATCGGAAGCCGATGCCAATAACACATCGGATTCGGTGATGGCTCCGACACCGGTATGAATGATGTTCACTTTCACTTCCTCGGTACTTAATTTTTGTAATGCGCCCGACAAGGCTTCAATGGAACCATCTACATCCCCTTTTATGATGATATTAAGTTCGGAAACTCCGCCAAGTGCCATTCTGCGCGAAAGATCATCAAGTGTAATATGTTTAATCTTACGAAGGTCCTGCTCTCTTTTGATTTGCTGGCGTTGCTGAGCTATGTCTTTTGCACGTTTCTCATCTTCCATCGCAATCAGCTTATCGCCAGCCTGTGGAATACCATCGAAACCGGTTATCTGAACCGGGGTTGATGGCCCGGCTGATTCTATCCGGTTTCCAAATTCGTTTTCCATAGCACGGACACGGCCATAGTATTGTCCGGCAACAAAAGGATCCCCAATATGCAAAGTACCTTTATCTACAAGTAAATTCGCAACGACACCTTTACCTTTATCAACTCGGGATTCCAGGATAATACCCGAAGAATTTCTATCAGGATTCGCTTTTAATTCGAGCAATTCAGCTTCAATCAATACTTTCTCAAGTAATCCATCGATACCGTCTCCTGTTTTTGCCGATACCTGAGCCGACTGATATTTTCCACCCCATTCTTCGACCAATACATTATGGTCGGAAAGCTGCTGGCGTATTTTATCCGGACTTGCACCCGGTTTATCAATTTTGTTTATAGCCACGATAATAGAAACACCGGCCGCCTGGGCGTGATTAATGGCTTCAATAGTCTGGGGCATCACCGAATCGTCGGCAGCTACCACCAAAATAACAATATCCGTTACCTGGGCACCACGTGCCCTCATAGCCGTAAAAGCTTCGTGTCCAGGAGTATCAAGGAAAGTGATTTTACGATCACCTGGCAATATCACTTCGTAAGCACCAATGTGCTGTGTAATCCCTCCGGCTTCACGAGCGGCTACATGAGTTTTTCGTATATAATCCAACAAAGAGGTTTTTCCATGATCAACGTGACCCATAACCGTTACAACAGGTGCGCGTGGTATCAAATCTTCTTCATCGTCCCCTTCTTCGTAAATATCCTCAAGTATCTCTTCAGCATCAACGAAACGGACTTCCCGTCCATATTCCTCGGTAATGAGTTCAATTGTACTGGCATCCAACCGTTGATTAATGGATACCATAATACCAAGATTCATACAGATGGTGATGATATCGGTTGGATTCACATCCAGAATTTCAGCTAAATCACTGACGGTGATGAATTCCGTCAATTCCAATACTGCGCCCTGCTGCTCCATTTCAGCTGCCTGGCTTTCACGTTCCGCAGCCATCTCATCGCGTTTTTGCCGACGCCGTTTCTGGCGTTTTTTACCGGCACCACCTGACGACTGAATCAGCGCCATGGTTTCTTTCATTTTTTGTTCTACATCCTCTTCGTCAACACGTTTTCCACGTCTTGTTTTTTTCTTTTTCTTGCTTGATGCAGATGCCGCTTCTTCCGTTTTCTTTTCAGTATTGGGACTAGTGCCAGAGTCTTTTTTCTTCGACCTTTTTAAACGCTTTTTCTTTTTTCGTTTGGCCTGTTTGTCATCAGCGGATTCACCATCAGCAGACTTATCACCTTTTGCTTTTTTCTTTTTAGGCGACTCTTTATGGATATCTATTGTACCTAAGACCCGTGTACCTCTTAATTTCTCAGTTTGAGCTCTGATAACATCGAGTTCCGTTTCTTCTTCAAATTCTTCTTCCGTTTCCGGCTCTTCCTCTATCTTGGGTTCTTCTTTTTTCTCCTTTTTGGGGACCGGCTTTTCTTCTTTTTCTTTAATCTCTTCCTGTTTCTCTTCTACAACAGGTTCTACTTTCTCTTCAGGTTCCGGAGGTATTGGCTGATCAACCTTTTTCTCTTCAGGAACTATCTTCTTCTCAGTTTCTTTATCTTTTGCCTCTAAATCGATTACCGGCTTTTCTTCAACCTTTTTCTCTTCAATAATCTTTTCAGGCTTTTCGGGTTTTTCAGCTTTAATCTCTTCCCGTTTCTCTTCTTCTTTCTCCGGCTCGACCTTTTCTTCAGGTTCTATCTCTTTTTTAGCTTCAGGCTCTGCCTTTTCTTTTTGGGGTTCCGATTCTTCATCAATCGGTTCAAGAGGCAGGTCGTCAAGAGGTTCGAGGAGATTATCCAGTGTTACGGATTCATTTTTGTTCTGCCGCAAGGTATTCCGGTGTTCTTCATATTCTTCCCTCGCACGCTCATGTTCCCGGCTTTTGGCCTTGTCAATGCCATAAGCTTCTTCAAGAGCGCTGTACATTTCGGGTGTAATTGTTGCATTAGGCCTACTCTGAATCGTATAGCCTTTATCATCCAGTGTTTCAACAATAGTTTGAGTAGAAACATTGAATTCTTTAGCAACTTTAAAAAGCTTTTTAGGTTTTCCGCCTTGCGTCATAAGTATAATTAGAATAAATCTATTTGTTTTGAAGAAGCGAGGAACATTAGATAACGATACTAATCTTCTTCAAACTCTTCTTCTATAATATCAATTATTTCTCTTGCTTCGTCTTCCGTAATTTTATTTTCAGTCCTGCGTGATAATTCAACAGGATCGAGTTCCAGGACGGCCCGAGCTGTATCACAGCCGATATCATATAACATCTGAACAACTTCATTTCCAAAATCCTCAGAGAATTCAAAAATATCGATATCGTCTTCTTCGTCAACCTCACGGTAAACATCAATTTCGCAACCAGTAAGCTTAGAAGCCAATCTAATATTTACGCCACCTTTTCCGATAGCTTTCGATACCTGATCGACCGGTACAACAACTTTAGCATATACTCCTGTATTGTCCAATTCAACAGACAATACGTCAGCCGGTTGCAAAGCTCTTTTTATAAAATCTATTTTATTAACAGTATAATTGATTACATCAATATTTTCATTACATAATTCCCGAACAATCGAGTGTATACGCACACCTTTCATTCCCACACAGGCTCCAACGGCATCTACCCGTTCATCATGAGATGTCACAGCCACTTTGGAACGATCACCGGGTTCACGAACGGTCTTGACAATTTCAATGATACCATCGAAAACTTCAGGAATTTCATTTTCAAACAAGCGTTCCAGGAATATTGGCGATGTACGGGATATAATAACGGTTGGATTCCCGTTTTCCCGTTTCACTTCCACTACCACGGCACGAATAGTATCCCCTTTACGGAATCGATCTTTATAAATCTGTTCCCGTTTTGGCATAACCAGTTCCACGCCATTGTGATTTACCAGAATATCATTTTTCCTGACCTGATAAACATCACCTAAAATAATTTCACCAACGCGATCCATATATTCTTCGAATACGTTTTCCTTTTCAATTTCACGTATTCTTTGAGCGAGAGTTTGTCGCGCCATTAATACCGAACGTCGGCCGAAATCTTCCACGAAAATTTCCTGGGCAAATTCATCGTAGAATTCCAGATCCTCATCGAATTTATGAGCTTCAGTGATTCCTATTTCCATAACCGGATCGGTAAGTTCTTCATCAGGAACCACTTCCCGAATATGAAGCATCTGAATTTCACCGCGGTCAGGATTTAAGATGACGCTGAAAGAATCATCAGATCCGTATTTTTTGCGTATCATGGACTTAAAGACGTCTTCCAATATCGACAGCAAAAGATTACGGTCAATCCCTTTGTCTTTTGCTATTTCAGCAAAAGATTGAACTATTTGTTTTGAAATATCACCTTTCATTGAATTCTCCCAATCAGCGTTATGAAAATCACCAGGCAGCTAAAATCTTCGTTTCTATGATGTCGTCAAATGTGATGACCTGTTCTTTCTTATTATCCTGTTCAATCACGAGTTGGTCGTCGTCTGCTTTTTTCAAAATACCTTTAATTGTTTTCACTTCTTCTCCAAAACGGCACTTAACAGAGGCTTTACGGCCTTTATTTTTTTTGTATTGCCGTATGTCAACCAAAGGCCTGTCTAGCCCCGGTGATGAAACATTCAACCGGTAACGGCCATCAATCAACTTGTGAGCCTCAACTAAAAGGCCTAGTTCTTCACTTAACCTGGCGCACTGATCAAGATTTATACCACCTTCTTCACTATCGACATAAACCCAAAGTGTCCGGCTTCCTTTGTTCCCCTTTAATTCCATGTCTACAAAAAACATAGGGGTGTTTTCAAGGATTGAATCCAGAAGTTCTTTTATTTTATTTTCAGTTGTTTCGACCAATTATTCAGGATTATAAGTACAAAAAAAAGCGAGCCCTCACGGCGCTCACTTTATCAGAGCTAAGATAACCTTATTTGTAAATAATTACAAACCCACTACCCTCATCCATGTTTTAAAAAACGTATAATTCGCATTATTTATTTCCATTTGATCACCGGATATTCAAATACTCTAAACAACTTCTGTACCGTCTTTTTTATTTGTTAATAAGTTTTTAAAAATTTAGACTATCATCATTGTTATTATATAGCCCGCATTATTAAATCATTATCTGATAAAATCTTGAATATTATGAACAATTCCTGGAAGCGCATACCTATTCTGTATCTGCTATTACTGGGCGGCACATTTACCCTGGCAAAAGCACAAGTCACCCCTTCCGGCTCTTCGGAAGTACAATCATATATCTCCAGGCGATCAACGATGGCCGGTTCGTCACTCATTAAAAAAATGCCGGTCAAAAGTATTGGTCCTGTTGTGATGGCAGGCCGTGTTACGGACATTGCGGTTAATCCCTCCAATATTAATGAGTTCTATATCGCATACGCCTCCGGTGGTGTTTTTAAAACAACCAATAATGGCTCTAGTTTCAAGCCCATCTTCGACGGAAATGGAACACTTACTGTCGGCGATATAGCTTTATCCAAAGCTAACCCTAATATTATTTGGGTTGGAACCGGCGAAGTGAACAGCAGCCGTTCCAGCTATCCGGGCACCGGAATCTATAAAAGTATGGATGGCGGAAATACCTGGGATTTTGAAGGTTTAACGAATACACAGCATATTTCAAGAATTATAACCCACCCTGCGAATCCGAATATCGCGTGGGTTGCCAGCGAAGGCCCGCTTTATTCCAATAGCGATGCCCGTGGAGTTTATAAAACTACCGATGGTGGAAAAACATGGAAAAAGACGCTTTTTATTAACGATACGACCGGCGTTATCGATTTAGTTATCAATCCTGAAAATCCAAATCAGCTTTGGGCTGCCACATGGACCCGCAAACGCTACCCATGGAATTTCATAGGATCGGGATCAGGCTCTTCCATTTACAGGTCGGACGACGGTGGTAATACATGGAAAAAATCAGATAAAGGATTTTTATCCGGCTCCAATGTTGGACGTATTGGTCTTGATATCTGCCAGTCGAAACCAAACGTTTTATATGCCGTTGTTGATAATCAGGATAAAGTTAAAAAGAAGAAAAAATCAGAGAAGGAAAATAAAAACGTTTCAGAAGGACTCACCTTTTCTTCTTTTAAAAATATGTCGGCAGACGATTTCCTGAAACTTGATGATAAAAAACTGGATAAATTTCTAAAAAAGAATGATTTCCCGGCTAAATACTCCGCCCAATCAGTTAAAAATGATATCAAAAACGGAAAGTATTCTATAAAAGATATAGCCGATTATAATGGCGAAGATGCGGCATCTGCGGAAGTGAGTTCGGATGTTGTAGGAGCTGAAGTTTTTCGCTCGGATGATTACGGCAAACACTGGCATAAAGTCAATAAATATCTTCTCAAAGGTGTTTATTATACCTATGGTTATTATTTCGCACAGATTCGTGTAAATCCCAAAAATCCGAATGAGATTTTCATTTTTGGGGTCCCTGTATTACGTTCTGAAGATGGTGGTAAGACCTTTACCCTGGTAGGAAACAGAGAAACCCATTCCGATAATCACGCTTTGTGGTATGACGAATCGAATCCTAAACATGTCATTCTCGGAACCGATGGCGGAGCGTATGTCAGTTACGATTCGGGGGACCACTGGAATCATTTGAATAATATGGCGGTAGGTCAATTCTATAGTGTAAGTGTTGATAACGAGAAACCATTCAATATCTACGGTGGCTTACAGGATAATGGTGTCTTTTACGGTTCTTCCGGGACGATTCCCAACAAATCGCCACATTGGAAACGGCTTCTCGGTGGCGACGGTATGCATGTTGCAGTTGATCCTCGGGATAATGGGATTGTCTATGCAGGATATCAATACGGTAACTATTATCGTATTAACAGAAATACAATGTCTCATGACTATATCACTCCGAAACACGACATCGGACAGCCAATTTACCACTGGAACTGGAATGCTCCCATTATCATAAGTCCGCATAATTCCGATATTATTTATATGGGCTCTCAGCGTTTATTACGCAGTTTGGACCAGGGAAATCATTTTACACCAATCAGCCCCGATTTAACCACCAATCATAAACAGGGTAATGTTCCTTATTCCACATTAACAACCATTTCTGAATCCCCGTTGAAATTTGGTTTGATTTGGGTCGGAACAGATGATGGAAATATTCAACTGACAAAAGACGGTGGCGTACACTGGCAGCTGGTTTCTGGCTCATTACCCCGAAATATGTGGGTTAGTTCTATTTTTTCTTCACCATACGATGAAGCAACTGCTTTTGTGACGCTAACCGCATACCGTTACGATGAGTTCAGGGCTATGATCTATAAGACAACCGATTATGGCAAAACCTGGCAATCAATAAGCGGAGATTTGCCGGAAGAAAATATCAATGTAGTTGTTCAGGATCCGGTAAACCCCGATTTGTTGTATACCGGTACCGACGATGGTGCGTATCTCAGTTTAAATGGGGGAAAGAACTGGCAGGTTATAGATACAGCTATTCCCAACGTTCCAACCTATGATATGACGATCCAGAAGAGAGACCATGTTCTGGTTATGGGTACTCATGGAAGAAGTGTTTATACCATGAATATCGAACCTTTTGAAAAACTGACCGTTGATAAACTGGATACTCCGGTTATGGCTTTTCAACCCGGGAATGTAAGATTTTCAAAACAATGGGGCAAAGCAAGATATCCATATATGAAACCGGATATGCCGGACGTTACCTTACTTTATTATATCGGGAAATCAAATAATCACACTAATGTTGAAATCTCCATTATAAATAAAGATGGAAAATTACTGAGAAAAATGGAGGCTCCGGCTTCTGTCGGCTTTCATGTTTTTTCTTATGATTTAAAAATGGACAAAAGAGCATCCAAAGATCATAATGATGTCTATTTGAGCCCTGGTAACTATAAAGTCCTTATAAAAAATGGATCAGTTACAGATCAGACAACCCTGCAGATAAAAAAGAATAAAAATAATAATGAGGAAGATATACCAGGTGAAAACGATTAAAACCGGATTCCTATTAAGCATTGTCCTGGCAGCTTTTATTATGACAAATTGTTCAAAAGCTTCTCGTAATGCATCAAAAGATACTCAGCAAATGAGTCGGACCATCACCCCGACCCATACGGTCTCTTTCCTGTCATCTAAAGGAGATACGATTTCGACAGCCCATGTCGCAATCGCCAATAATTCTATGGAACGGGATACAGGATTGATGAATGTTACACATTTGCCCGAAAACGAAGGAATGCTATTTATTTTTCAAAAAGTGCAGAACCTTAGTTTTTGGATGGCTAATACCCCTTTACCGCTTGATATCATCTTTCTTGATAAGAATAAAAAAATTATCAGGATACATCATTCAGCCCAGCCTTACTCCGAAAAACAACTTAATTCGGATGGCCCGGCATTATATGTTGTTGAAATGAATGGCGGATACTGTATAAATCACGATATAACCGAAGGGATGAAAGTAGCATTCTGAGTATCACATGATCGTGAATTTAGAGAATTGAGATAAAAACAAAAAGGGAGAGTTATTCCGCTCTCCCTTTTTTAATGTACAAAATATGAGGGAGTTTTTTATGCCATGACTCCCCCACTTGACCTTTAACCTTTGACCTCAGGATTGTACTAATTTCTCATTGGCAGCATTATCATATTTATTCAAAAAATATTCTACTTGTTCCACATTCTGCTTTGAACCTATATAAACCGGCGTACGCTGATGTATATTATGGCAATCAATTTCCATTATTCTGTTGCTTCCCGTAGAGGCTTTTCCACCCGCCTGTTCGATGATAAAAGACAATGGATTACATTCGTACATTAAACGAAGCTTTCCTTTCGGATATCTTTTACTTTGAGGGTAGATAAAAATCCCGCCTTTCAACATGATCCTATGTAAATCTGCAACCATGGAACCTATGTATCGGGCCGAATAAGGCCGTAAAGAATCTTTATCTTCCTGTTGGCAGTACTTTACATATTTCTTCAAACCTTCTTCCCAGGTATTATAACTACCCTCGTTAACACTATAATAAGGCCCTAACTCGGGAATTTTTATATTATCCTCTGAGAGGAAAAACTCTCCAATACTGGGATCCAGAGTAAAAGCGCTCACACCTAATCCGGTAGTGTAAACCATCATCGTACTGGATCCGTAAAGAACATATCCTGCTGCAACCTGATTTACACCCGGCTGCATTGGATCATCATTATCCGGATAATCGGCCCGGTGACTTTTTCTCATGTAGATAGAAAAAATCGTGCCGATAGATACATTAACATCAATATTTGATGATCCATCCAAAGGGTCACAATAAACAATGTACTTTCCCGAAGTATTACCTAAACGTATTATTCCTTCATTTTCCTCGGTTATAATCATACAAACAATATCGGATCGCGATAATGCGTACAACATTTGTTCATCAGCAAAGACATCTAGTTTTTTAACTCTTTCGCCATGAACATTTTCACTTCCATTAAAACCGAGGATATTGGTAATACCCGCTTTATTTACTTCACGAGAAACAATCTTTGCAGCAAGACTTATATCTCTCAATATCTGAGATAGCTCTCCGGTTGCTCCCGAAAAACGATTCTGTCTGGAAATTATAAATTCCTCCAGTGTAATAAGTCTCTCCATCAATCCCGCAAATAATTATCATGATATTTCATTCAATCGGTAAACAAAGTACCTTATGATAAGCAGAAAAGCGCTTTCATTCCAAACTTTTTATTATACTTTTTAAATTTTTACCGTAACATTATGAAAATACTGAATATTTTAGTGCGACAGAAGAAAGTTGAAAAAACTTAATAGTCATTTTTTGTAAGAGCTTTCCCGGGTTTTCAACTATTCCCTGATATGAGCTTATCAAATAATATTTCTGCTTTTTCCTTTAAACTCTCTAAGGATCCATTATTATCAATAATAATGTCGGCAAACACTACCATTTCTTCCTGGTTTTGTTGCTTCCGAATACGTTGCAGAATAGAATCTTTATCAACATGATCTCTTTTTTCGACTCTCTGAATTCTTTTTTGTTCATCTGCAATGACTACCACGATGTAATCTAAATCATTGGGACGGCCATATTGCAATAGTAAAGCAGCCTCCTTAACGATCATTGGATATCCCTCTTCTTCTGCCCTTTTTGAAAGAATAGCCGTCTCTTCAAATACCCTGGGATGGATTAACTCATTAAATTCTTTTACCCTGCCTTTTTCAAAAGCCACTTTTGAAAGATAGGGGCGATTTAATTTCCCGTCCTCTAAATAAGAATCTTGACCAAAGGCATTTATTAAAGCTTTCCTTAATGCAGGATCCCTTTCCATCAGATCTTTGGCAAGATCATCGGCATAGATAACCTTTGCACCTAAATATTCCCAGACTTTGCACACGGTACTCTTCCCGCTTCCAATCCCGCCGGTTAATCCAACCTTAATCATATCACCGTATCGTGACATTCCGATTCATCCGTTTTCGGATAGTCTGTCGTATAATGCAAGCCCCTGCTTTCTTTTCTTTCCAGGGCTGAGCGTATAATCATATAAGAAACAGCAATTATGTTTCGCAGTTGATACAAAGGAACACTGACCTTGTTTCGCTTATAAAAATCTTCCACTTCTTCGTACAACAATTTTGTACGGCGAAATGCCCGCTCCAGACGCAAATTGCTTCGAACAATCCCGACATAATCCCACATGATATGCTGCAATTCGCGTTTATTGTGGGATATCAAGACCCATTCTTCGGTATTAAACGTTCCTGTTTCGTCCCATTCCGGCAAATCTTCATTAAATACCACTCCTTTATTGTACTCTATGGATGCTTTTGCCGCTTCTTCCCCAAATACCAAAGCTTCTAACAAACTATTTGAGGCCAAACGATTGGCTCCATGAACGCCTGTACAGGTCACTTCGCCACAGGCAAACAAACCATTTAAAGATGTTTTCCCTTCCAAATCGGTTATTACACCACCACAAATATAATGTGCTGCGGGAACTACAGGAATCGGCTTTTCAGTGATATCTAACCCGTACGATAAACAGGTTTCATAAATAAAAGGGAACGATTTTTTAAGCTCATTGGCATCAAGATGAGTTACATCCAGATAAACGCAATCATCCCCCCTTTTTTTTAGCTGATCATCAATGGCACGTGCAACAATGTCTCTCGGAGCGAGTTCTTTACGTTCATCATAATCAGCCATAAAAGCATATCCATCCTTATTTCTGAGGATACCGCCATGTCCACGCACGGCTTCAGATATAAGAAATGAATTGGCTTCTTTCAGATAAAGCGATGTCGGATGAAACTGGATGAATTCCATGTTGGCTATCCGTGCTTTTGCCCTGTAAGCCATGGCAATACCATCCCCGGTTGCAATTTCCGGGTTTGTAGTATGCTGATAAACCTGTCCGGCTCCACCGGTTGCCAGTAACGTACTTTTAGCCAAAATTTTATCGACATGCCCTGTATGAATATCTAAAACATAAGCTCCGAAACAATGGATATTCTCATCATAGCGCGTTACACGTTTACCCATATGATGCTCTGTGAGAAGTTCCAGGGCATAATGATGCTCAAGTATCTTTATATTCGGATGTCCTTCTGCTTTACTAACCAAAACCCGTTCAATTTCGGCCCCGGTAGTATCTTTTGCGTGTACAATCCTGTTATGAGAATGTCCACCTTCCCGTCCGAGATGAAATTCATCATTCTTCCTTGTGAATTCAGCCCCCATATCAACGAGCTCCCGGATAATTATCGGGCCTTTTTTTACAATTAGCTCAACCGATTTTTTTTTACACAAACCGGCGCCTGCAATCAGGGTATCCTGAACATGTTTTTCAAAATCGTCGGTTTCGCTCATTACCGCGGCTATTCCGCCCTGGGCATAATTTGTATTCGATTCTGTCGAATTCTTTTTGGTGACGATGGCAACCGTTCCAAATTCTGCGACTTTCAGGGCATAAGACAAGCCCGCAGCTCCGCTTCCTAACACCAGAAAATCATAATTTTTATTCATCAGGACATTAAATAAGCTTTTATGAAATCATCGAGGTCACCGTCCATAACCGCATCGACATTAGATGTTTCGTGGTTGGTCCGGTGGTCCTTTACCATATTGTACGGATGCATAACATATGATCGAATTTGAGAACCCCATTCATTCGCTTTTTTAGTAGATTCTAATTCGCTTTTTGCTTCATCCCGAATTCTTTTTTCCAGGTCATAAACGCGGGATTTCAACATCTGCATCGCTTTTTCACGATTTTGCAATTGAGAACGCTCCTGCTGGCATTCCGCCACAACACGTTCCTCGCTGCCATTGGATAATTTTCCGGTCCAGACCAAACGAACACCGGTCTCGACTTTATTTACATTCTGGCCACCCTTTCCACTGGAATGGAAACGCTGTAATTCGATATCATCGGGATTCAAATCGATATCTATGTTATCATCGATAATTGGATAAATGAATACAGATGCGAATGAAGTATGGCGACGGGCGTTACTATCAAACGGCGATATCCTGACAAGTCTGTGAACCCCGTTTTCAGCTTTCAGATAACCGTAAGCATAATTTCCCTTGACCTCAATTGTGGTGCTTTTAATACCGGCAACATCACCGGGCTGGTATTCAAGTGTGTTTACATCATATCCGCGACGCTCTGCCCATCGAACATACATTCGGTAAAGCATAGACGCCCAATCCTGGCTTTCGGTACCTCCTGCTCCGGGATTGATGGTAATGAGGGCATCCCTTTTGTCATCTTCATCCTGAAGCATATTCTTGAGTTCAAGATCGGCAAGTTTCTTTTCGATTGAATAAATTTCATTATTGATGTCTTCCGAGACATCCTCACCCTCTTTCAGGAACTCCTTAAAAACAATGACGCTTTGACGATGTTCATCCAGATCGTCCCAGCTTTTTACCCATTCCTTTTCATCATTGAGATCTTTCATGACCGATTGGGCATTATCGGGATCATCCCAAAATCCCGGCTGCTGGGCGAGATCTTCCAGCTCTATAATTCGGATTTTACGCTGATCATAGTCAAAGATACCTCCTCAGCGCATCAACGCGCTGGAATAATTCATCAATCTGATCGGTTGTACGGGTTAATTCCATTTTTAATATCTTTTTTTTTAAATATTAACTGAGCTATATCAATTCAAGTGCAGGAAGTTATAAAAACTTTATTGAAACCAATAGACACTTTTCAGGATTTATAATCTGCTTGAGATTATAGGTATAGAAATCAATAATATTACTTCAGAATTTTACTCAGAAAGATTCCGAGAGCTAGACCACTCACAAAGGTAACAGCTAATCCTTTTTCGGGATTTGCTCTTATATAACGTCTGATATTACGATATTGATGCTTAAGATTACGTTGCAGGTCTACCGTGTTGTCCATATCATTATTGACTCATGAATTTTTCTGTTATTCTAAGATACCGCAATTACCAAAAGGAATAAACGGCAATTGTATGATTTCTTATTATGAAACGTTGTTACAAACCTGGGTTGTTATAACTCTCATCCATATGGATATTAGATTTATGAAATTTATAAACATTGTCAAATAAATAAATGGAGTTTAAAGACTTAACATATCATGACCGATTCAATCAGTTAAAGCCTCATATTATTGAAGCCGGAAAAAAAGTGATTCAGATGCGGAATGATGCATCATTTGAAGTCATGATTAAACCCGATGATTCACCGGTATCAAATGCCGATATTTGGGCAAATGGTTATTTCCTGGATATTATGTCCGATTTATTTCCCGGTGAAACGATCATTGGAGAAGAATCAGATAATAAAAATTATGAATCTGGAGCAGAATATTTATGGTTTATCGATCCTATAGACGGAACAAAAAATTTTGTCAGGGGATATGACAACTTCTTTATTCTCATTGGATTCTGCCGAAATGGAATCCCGGATTTTGGAATATGTTATAAGCCAATCAGCCAGGAATTTGTTGTAGGAAGTTCCCTGGATGGTGTTTTCTTTCTGTCAAATGGAAAACCTCCCAAAAACCTGATACCAACAGAATGGCCCGACAAAGATCCCAAAATCATCATGAAAAGAGTCGATGACGAGCTGAAATCGAGATTAAAAAATGAGCTTCATATAGAACGCTACCCGTACATTTATGATAAAGTTGAAATGCTCGGGCCATTATTTGGACAATCGAATGGTTATTTGAGTATGAGAAAAACGGCACATTGGGATTTATGCGCCCCGGCAGCCATTATGAGAGCCGGTGGCTATAAATTGGCTCAAAATTCCGAAGAGTTACCGGTCCTGTTTAATGATGGTTCCTATCATATGGATTATTACTATTCTCTGCCTGAAAATACCCCGGCCGATGTTAAAAATTTGTTATTTCAATATCAGCTATAGTAACTCGTTACTAATATTGAATTATATTAAGTCCGAACAATTTTTTCATAAAATCAAAAAAGTAAACGAATTAGGATGCCGACCAATCCAATTCTGCAAATCATGGATAAAACCCGGCAGAGGGTTTTCCATTACATTCATAACAATAATCTTATTTATAATACATGCTGGGAAGATCCCCGCATAGACCGCAAACTGCTTAAATTAGATTCTTCCAGTGAAGTTGCTATGATAACGAGCGCTGGTTGTAACGCATTGGATTATTTGCTTGATAACCCTTCTGCTGTTCATGCTATTGATGTAAATCCACGGCAAAATGCATTGCTTGAACTAAAGAAAGAAGCCTTAAAAAAACTGGATTACCCGGCTTTTTTCTTTTTCTTCGGCAACGGAGAGCATGTCTTAGCCCGGGAAATATATTTTGATTTGTTACGAGTCGATCTTTCTGAGGAAGCAAAAGATTTTTGGGATGATAAATACTTCTATTTCGTTCCAAACAAGGATAACCGCACTTTTTATTACCGCGGGACTTCAGGTAACATTGCCTGGATGGCACATCATTTTTTAAAAAGCAAACGGAGCCTATGGAAAAATGTTTGTGCTTTACTTGAATCAAATACGCTTGCAGAACAACAGGAAGTATATAATAAAATCGAACCTGAACTGTGGAATACCATTAGTAAGTTCATTGTTCGGCAACCGGTTACGATGTCATTGCTCGGGGTTCCCGCTGCTCAAATGAATCTGATTGAATCGCAGTTTGATGAAGGTCTGTATGGTTTCATTCGAAAATCACTCCGCCATGTTTTTACCGAAGTTCCTGTATCTGATAATTATTTCTGGAGAGTTTATCTGACCGGTTCCTACACTCACGCTTGTTGTCCGGAATATTTAAAAGAAGATAATTTCTCATTCCTGAAATCTCATTTAGATAAGATTCACATTCATACCGATTCTATAATTTCATTTCTTAAAAAAAATCCAGCAAAATTCAGCCATTATGTTCTTTTAGATCACCAGGACTGGCTGGCATGGTACAAGCCTGAAACACTCTTAAAAGAATGGAGTTTGATATTCAAAAACAGTAAACCGGGAACCAAAGTACTGATGCGATCGGCAAGCAAACATATTGATTTCATCCCGGCAGAGATACAAAATTTTCTGGCTTTTGATGACCATAGAACAACCGAATTACACAAAACGGATAGAGTTGGAACATATACCAGCCTTCATTTTGCGAAAATTTACTAATGTCTGAATCCACTCAATACGGCGAAGTTTTAAAAAAGTATTACAGGTTTCATTCCTTGTTTTATGATATCACAAGGTGGAGCTTTCTGTTTGGACGAAAGGAAATTATTACGAACTATTTACCTGAGAAGTTCAAGCCTGAGAAGATTTTGGAAGTTGGATGCGGAACCGGTAAAAATATGGCGATACTCCACAAAAAATATCCATCCGCCCATATAACCGGAGTGGACATCTCTTCATCAATGTTAAAAATCGCCCGGAAAAAATTCTCACAACGATCTGAAAATATCTCATTGAATGAAGTATATTACGATTCAAAAGCATTTCCAAAACAACAATTTGACCTGATACTTTTCTCATATTCGCTGAGTATGATGAATCCCGGTTGGGATACAGCTATCGAAAGCGCTCATTACCATTTAAAGGAAAATGGATTCATTGCAGTGGTCGATTTTTTTGAATCTGGCTGGCCTGCATTTAAAAAATGGATGGGTGTCAATCACGTACGGATGGACAGTCATCTTTTACCCGGATTAAGAAAACATTTCGAACCCACTCAGGAAGTCACCAAAAGGGCTTACTTGGGTATCTGGAAGTATCTTTTATATATCGGCAGGAAAAAATAATCAGGATTTTACTGTTACAACTTCTGTTTTTGAAGTAATTTGATCTTTATACTGCAACTCGTATAATTTCCGATAGATACCGTCTTTTTTTCTCAATAACTGTTTGTGTGTGCCCCGTTCTCTTATTTCACCTTTATGCATTACCAGGATTAAATCGGCATGTTGTATTGTAGACAGGCGATGAGCAATGACAATGGATGTACGTCCTTTCATCAAAACCTGATTGGCATAATTTACGGCAATTTCTGTTTCAGAATCGACACTTGAAGTGGCCTCATCGAGTATCAGGACTTTCGGATTATAAACCAGTGCCCTGACAAAACAAATCATTTGCCGCTGTCCCATTGAAAGCGAGGCTCCCCGCTCCCTGAGAACAAAATCATAATTACCTGGTAGTTTATTTATGAATTTATCAGCTTCAACGAGCTTAGCAGCTTCTATAACCTTTTCACGGCTGATGAGTTCATTTCCCATGGTAATATTTTCCATTATACTTCCGGAAAACAAAGCATTATCCTGAAGTACCAGGCCAAAATTTCTCCTCAAATCACGTAAGGCAAGTTTTTGAATGTTTATATCATCCAATAAAATGGCACCTTCATTTACTTCATAAAAGCGTGTTAAAAGATTTATGATAGTCGTTTTTCCAGCGCCTGTTGCACCGACAATAGCAACCGTTTCACCGGTGTCTACCTTGAAAGAAACATTTTTCAGCACATAGTCATCATTGGAATTGTACTTAAACCAAACATTTTCGAAAACGATACTGCCTTTGAATTCATCCACTTTAACCGGATTTTCCGGATCTTTTATCTTTGTTTCAGTATCTAATACACTGAAGATTCGCTCGGTTGCGGCCATAGCACTTTGCAGCGTATTAAACTTTTCAGACAAATCACGAATTGGTAAAAAGAACTGCCTGACATATTGAATGAATGCTAAGAGCATACCAAAAGTCACCGTTCCGCTTAATGCTTTCGCGCCACCATACCAGATAACTAAAGCCATCGCCAGGCTGGAGATAACCTCTACGGTCGGCCAGAACAATGCAAAATAAAAGATAGTCTTGATGTGAGCGCTGCGGTGATCCCTGTTTATGGATTCAAAACGGCGGGCTTCCTTTTTTTCCCTTCGGAACAACTGAACAATGCTCATACCATTAATGTGCTCCTGGATGAAAGCATTCAGCCGCGCGACCTGATCACGAACTTCGAGAAAAGATACCCTTACTTTCGACTTAAATAAGAAAGTGGCATAAATAAGTATTGGTAATGTACTTAGTGTGACAAGCGTCAATTCCCAGCTCATCTCAACCATGAAAAATACGATAAAGACGATACGAAGGAGATCCCCCATCATGTTAATCACACCGGACGACACCAGCTGATCGATTGCCTCGATATCACTGGTAGTTCGGGTAATTAATCTTCCTATCGGATTTTTATCGAAGTACTGAACATGAAGATTCTGGATTTTGTGGAACACGGCATTTCTCAACCTGTTCAGTGTACCTTCACCTATCCACCGCGTTAAATAGGTATTCGCAATTAAAAGAATGGACTCGCCTAACAATGCGAGAAACAATAAAAGAATAATGCCAAGAAGGCCATGAACATCCCCCTTGGCAATATATTTATCAACAGCAATTTGAGTAAGATAAGGACGTACCGGTCCCAGATAAGAAATACTCAGGGTGAGAAATACAGCAAATATTGCCCACCATTTGTAAGGTGACAAATAGAAATAAAGCCGTCTGAATAATTTCGTGTCGACAACTTTACCCTTTGCATTTACGTGACTTCCTTTCTTAGAATCGGTTGAACTCATCAAACGGTGTTCTCGGCGTTATTGGCTTATATTTAGGATTGTCATTGGAACGATTGTGATTCCTGTTATCCCTGTCATTACGATCGTTACGATTGTTACGATCATTGCGATCGTTACGATCATTTCGCCGGTTATTATTATTCCGATTATCCCGGTAGTCTCTGTCGTGGTTATTTCTGCGATCCCGACTGTCGCGATGGTCTCTGTTTTCCCTGTTACCATCTCTGTTACGATCATCTCGGCCAGAAGATCTTCCGCCACCGCTACCACGATAATATTCGCTGAATTTATTTGGATTACTGGAACCAACAACGGTGCGTTTTTTGAATTTCTTCCGCTTGTCTCCGGATCTGCCGTTGCTAAATTTACGTTTATTATAGGATGGTTTCCGGGTATCAGCTGGTTTTTCTTCATCCACGTTAGGAGTAATAATTCCCTTTTCGTGTTTCGGATCCGTCATAATCGGGCGTAATTCAGTAGCCAGCCATGTGTCATTAAACAGGCGCCTGGCTTCCTTCATCAATACGAATTCATTGGTGTACCGGCCCGAAAAATGCCCAATGACCAGTAATTTTGCTTTTGCATTTTTGGCAACCGCCGCAGCTTGTTCAGCCGTAGAATGTCCGGTTTCTTTTGCTTTATCCTCGAGAGAATGACCAAAAGTAGCTTCATGATACAGGATTGAAGCATTCTTAGCCAGTTCAACAGCATTGTTACAATACACTGTATCGGTAACATAGGCAAAGGAATTACCGATTCTTGGTTCTCCAACTATTTCGGCTGCTTTGACAACTGTTCCATCCTCCAGCGTAACATCTTCACCCTTTTTGAGCTGTTTAAACTGAGCATCTTCTGAAACACCTAATTCTTTGGCTTTATCAGCATCAACTTTACCCGGTTTATCTTTCTCCTGAAGACGGTAACCGACACAGAATTTAGTATGTTCCAAAGGCCTGGCTTCGACGAAAAGATCTGCTTCGTCGACAACAATTTGTTGATCAAAACCTTCTTTCAATTCAACAAAGTTGATTTTAAAGGTCATATCGATATTAGCGATATCTAAATTGAATTCTACAAACTTTTTAATACCCGCCGGACCAACAATAGTCAGTTCGTTTTCGCGGCGTTGCAGATTCAAGGTTGATAATAAACCCAGTAAACCGAAATAATGATCACCATCTAAATGTGATATAAATATATAATCAATCTTCGATCTCTTGATTCCAGCCTGAAGCATCCTTGTCTGGGCGTTTTCTCCGCAATCAAACAAAAATACCTGGCCATCACGCCAAAGGGCAACAGATGGAAGGCTGCGATTTACTGTAGGTGTGGCTGATGAAACGCCAAGTGGCACAACTATCATCGTCTTCTCCGTTATTTAATTCAGGCTTCATTCGCTTTCAGACAAATGAAGCTATATTATTTATTATTGGTTGTTAACATTATTATTATATTTCCGCCAATTCTTCTTCTATTAGCTGTTTTTTATACATATCAGCATAAAAACTTTTTTGTCTGATAAGCTGTTCGTGAGTACCCGACTCCACAATTTTCCCATCTCTGAGCATAAAAATAATATCTGCATCTTTAATAGTCGATATGCGGTGACTAATCATTATGGTTGTTTTACCCTTTAATTCATTGCGTAAATGATTTAATATAGCGTCTTCCGTTTTGGTATCAACCGCACTTAAGGAATCATCAAAAATTATTATACTAGGATTTTTAATTAAAGCTCTGGCTATAGTCGTACGCTGTTTTTGTCCGCCGGAAAGTGTAATTCCTCTCTCTCCCAATATAGTCTCAAATTTTTTCTCAAAATCCAAAATATTTTCCAAAATTTGAGCTTTATCAGCCGCAGCGTATATCATTTCATCCTCAGCTTCCTCCATACCCAACGCAATATTTTCTCTAATCGTATCTGAAAACAAAAAAGTTTCTTGTGGCACGTAGCCAATATAATCCCGAAGGACAGCTACCGGTATTTCATTTATCGGAATTCCATCAATAAGAATATGCCCTTTTTGAGCATCATATAATCGTGGTAATAATTGTACCAGTGTCGATTTACCAGAACCTGTGCGCCCCACAATTGCTATGTTCTCTCCTGCTTTTAACTTTAAATTTATATCTTTAATAGCATCCAATTCCGCATTGGGATACCTGAAACTTACGTTTTTAAATTCAATATCGCCATTCAATCTGGATATTTCCGTTCTTGTGTGCTCATTATCTTCAATTTGTGGTGATTCAGCCATCAAATCCATTATCCTCTTATTGGAAGCTGCAGAACGCTGTAAGAGATTCAATGTATAACCTAGTGATGCTACCGGCCAGGTCAGGTACGCGACATAAATAATAAACTCAGCAATATTCCCGACCGTCAGCTGACCATTCATGATCATGATTCCGCCTTTCCACATCACAAGTATTACAGAGATACCAATCAAAAGATTCAATAGTGGAAAAAACAACGATTCGATAACCGCCAGTTTCAATTTCTTAACACGATAATTATCGCTTTCCGCTTCAAAGATTTTTTGTTGATAATCTTCGCGAACATACGCTTTTATCAACCGGATACTTGAAAATGCTTCCTGTGCATTACCGGCAATTCGTGCATATTGTTCCTGAATAATACGGGAACGTTCATTAATATAACCGCTTATCCAATAAGCCATCACCGATAAAAATGGCAGTGGAATCAATGCCCATAATGTCAATTTTGTATTCACAACAAGCATTATCACAATGATGATTCCTGCCCGGCTTACTGTATTTACCGTGTACATAAACCCCGGGCCAAAATATTCCCTGACATGCATTACATCTTCGGTTGCCCGGACATAAATATCGCCCGAATTCCACCGGCTATAAAAATGTTGAGGCAACTTTTGCAGATGATCGAATATCTCATTTCGGATATCATATTCAATCCTGCGAGAGGTAACAATGAGTGTCTGACGGGTCAGAAAAAGTAACAATCCATACATAAATGCAGCCCCGACCAGATAACCGGCGCTGGTGGCAAGAGTGAGGCCTAGGTGTTGATGAAACAGAATCTCAAATACACTGCTATTGCTGTGATTCGTGCTGTTGACAATATGTTGAACATCATCAATAGATTTTCTCACCAATATAGGAATCCATACCAGGAAAACATTTCCCAAAGTAAGAAACAGGGTACCGAGTATTACGGTACCTTTATACTTTTTGAAATATCTATTGAGCTTGAATAAGTCTTGCACAGCTAAAGGCTATTTTGCGGGATATTTTTCCAACCAATGTTCCGCCAATTTGTATCCCGACAAATATGAAGCTTCTATATCATTACCACCAAAATAATCACCAATTAAAGCCAACGGACCATCATCACTTTTTACTTCAACAAAAGGAATGTCGAGGGGGTTCCTTGCTACTTTATACATCCAATTATCAAGATGGGACCACTCGGGTTGTTCAATCCATTCACCGGCAATTTCTGATGCCGATTTCAATAGGTTTAGGACAATTTTTTCGGCTGGATCGTTTTTGTGTTTATGGTAAAATTCCTGTGATGACTGGATAACTAAAGCCAGTTCATCATCATTTTGCCTCTTTGATGACTCATTAGAAATCCATGAGATATCATTGTGCCGAGATTCAATACCTTTCCAATCCGGAACAAGCTGTCCCTTATATCCAACCGACAAGGATAAGCAATTATCATATTCTATGTGATCCAAATCTCTGATTAAACCACGAATAACTGTTTCATCCTGTGACGTTTCAATCAGGCCGTAAGCCTGAATGGCAGGAATAGCTATAATAATAGCATCAAATTCAAAGACATTAAAACTGGACAGGTTGATCATCCATGCTTTTTTCTTATGCCTTTTATCACCTATGAACGTAAATCCGCCGACAGACTCGTTTAATGATATATCAACCCATCGAGACAAATATTTTGTGACTGCATTAATACCACCGGGGGCAGCATAATAATCACGATTTTCATGACCAGGATAATTGTCGAATACTTCTTCACCGTCATGAAAAGGAAAATATTCCGCCCATTTGGTAAGGATATTTTTTTCAACTAATTCATTTACAAATTCTTTAAAAACAGAATCCGAAACCGGGAAACACGCAACCCGGTTATCTACTAAAGTTTTGTTGTCTTTTCCGAGGTTTAAAGTCGAAAGTTTACCGCCTAATGAAGGATTTTTCTCAAAAACGGTAACTTCGTGTCCACCCTCTGCCAGTAAACGTCCGGCAACCAAACCGGAAATACCAGCTCCAATAATTCCTATAACCATGTTATTTTCTCAAATATTAATGTTATGGCTCTTAGTTTAATAATTATGATTCATAAAGAGTTACCCGGGGATGGCAGGCTTCCTTTTTTATCAGTGCCGGCCAATAAGCGACAATTTCACTTGCCTTCGGCCTTCCGCCGGCAAAACCGGTAACTCCGCTTGGGCCCGTTAAAATCAATGGGGCAATTTCCATTCCAAATCTGTTTAAAGCTTCTTTATTATTACCAGATGCCGAAACCCTTAGTTGTATTTCGCTGAAATTTATATGTAAGAAATCGTCTGTTACCGGAACTTCATTGCATCCGTTAAAACCGATATATTCGCAATTAAATGATTCAATATCGAGTTTTAAATTTTCTGCCCTTCTGGTCAATATTTCACCCGCTCTTCGGGCTTTTTTTAGTGCATTGGGCCAGGAATAAACCAATGTCGATGATAATTTATATCCCTTATTATAACTGGCGGAAACCTTATAAAAAGGCGTTTCCGGCTTGCCCTGTATTCCAAAGACTTTTACTTTGTTTGAACCTGCCGCTTTTACATTTATTGATGTAAAATCGACAATACAATCGGGGGTAATATAATCAGTTGGATCACCTATTTCATACAATAATTGTTCTTTAACCGTTTTCAGGTTCACCAAACCACCGGTATTTTCATGTTTTGTCACATAAAAATCACCATTTGAATGAGCTTCAATGATGGGAAAGCCAATATTCTCAATATCCGGAACTTCTTCCCAGTCGGTATAGTTACCACCGGTACATTGGGCTCCACATTCGATAATATGCCCAGCTACGGTACCGGTAGCCATCTTATCGTAGTCCTCAAAATCCCATCCAAATTCATAAATCATCGGGGCTAATGTTAATCCGGTATCGGTAACCCTGCCTGTCACGATGATATCAGCCCCTTTTTTTAAAGCTTCCACGATAGGCTTAGCACCAAAATACACATTAGCACTCAGGAGCTCATCAGAAACGGAATTAATTGATACGCCATCATCCATATTTTTTAAATGATGTCCATCTGCTACCAAATTATCAATTTGACCAAGGATATCGTCTCCATTAACGATTGCTATTTTCAGGCCTTCTAATTTTTTCTCTTTAATCAAAGCCAAAATAGCGTCTTTACAGGCTTCAGGGTTTACCCCGCCGGCATTAGAGATAACTTTGATTCCCTTCTTTTTGATATCCGGTAAAATTTCCCTTATCACCTCCACAAAATCCCGGGCATAACCAAAAGATGGATTCCGAAGTTTTTGTTTTTGCAAAATCGACATCGTTACTTCAGCCAGATAATCCATAACCAGATAATCGATGGGTCCTTTTCGAACCTGATCAATTGGTGCGGTAGGCAGGTCTCCCCAAAAACCCTGTCCCGATGCTATTCTAATAATTTCTTTCAATGTTAAGCCGACTATCTTTTTTGATGAACTTTTTGTGTTTCAATATCGTGACTTATAACGAATGTTGCGAAATTTAATAAGATTATCTTTTTGATTTAAATATTTATCGAAAATATCTCATAAACATGCATTTATTATTTTAATATTTTTTAATCTTGCAACTTAGTTGCAATTAGTCGTATCTTTCTGCAACCTAGTTGCATTTATATGCCGTTCATTTATGAATTCAGATTTATTATCAAATATACTCCACTCTTATAACTTGCGGATAACCGATACCCGCTTGCAGGTTTTGAATGTTTTGATTGATTCAAAAACAGCACTTTGCCATCATGAAATAGCCACAGCCTTGCAAAAATATCTCATTGACAAAGTGACTATTTACCGTACTCTAAATGCTTTTGAGAAAAAAGGGTTGATTCATAAAGTCGCCAATAAAGATCGTAACTGGCAGTATGCGATTTACTTAAAAGACAAAGAGAAGGCCGATATTAACAGGTCACACGCCCATTTTATATGTGATAAATGCGAAAGAATTTATTGTATGCCGATCAACGGGGCAGATCAGATACCTGATGTCCCCTGTCCCGGAGACTTTGTTGTCACAGAGAAAGAGCTTCGACTGCATGGTTTATGCCCCGAATGTCATAAACAAATTAATCTGAATAACTGAAGCATGGAAAACGTCAAAGTTTCGACAACAATCTGGTCCCGAATCAGCATTTTCTTTTCGTCGTTGTGCCTTGTTCATTGTATGGTTCATCCATTTGTAATCATGTTGCTTCCGCTTGCATCGGAATTTGTTGGCCACACCATGGAAAATATATTTATTATCATGGTTGTCCCGGTTAGCTTAGTCGGTTTTATCCCAACCTGGCTGAATCATAGAAATATCAAATTGATATCATATTTTAGCCTTGGGCTGGTTATTCTTGTAGCAGCTCAATTTCTGATCCCGGAAAACGGCCAACTTTCCGGCTTTGGAGGAACCGCTTTGAAAACTGAATATTTCAAGTCGTTATTTATTTTTATCGGTGCCGGATTTTTGGCCTGGTCAACATTTAAAAACAGCCGGCATACCCATATTTGCAAGAATCCCCATCATATTCACGAATCGGCAAAGTAGTTTTCACTTATTACATTTTTTTCTAATTATATTCCTGTAGGAAATACGCAATCAATGTTCAGAGGTTTATAAACCGGTTGACATTACAGGTACTCTCTATAAAAACCAGGAATTGAAATGGATAAAAAATATTTAAAAATCGCCTTATTCGTCTTTTTTTTACTGCCTTTCGGCAACGCATTTGCCCAGGAATGGCAATATCCCGTCATCAAAGGTTATGGAGCGGCCCATCCCCTGCCCCAAGCCGCGGTTCAGCCCGATAAAAATATGGAGTATAAAATTATTTTCTCTATTACAAAAAACGGCAAAAGAAATGATACTAATGAAGGCTTGGTGCATTTGGCCCGGCTCATTAATGTCTACGCTGAAGCGGGTATAAAACCTGAAAAAATGAAGCTCGTTGCTATCATTACCGGATCGGCAACATATTGTGCCCTAAACGACAGTGCTTATAAAAAGCATTTCAAGTATGACAATCCCAATTCCTATCTGCTGAAAGAATTAAAGGAAAAAGGACACGTTAAGATTTTTGTTTGCGGTCAGGCAATGACAGGGCTTGGCTACACTCAAAAAAATTTAAACCCTGCTGTCACAGAGGCCGTCTCAGCATTGAGCGTATTGCCAACGTATGAATTAAAAGGTTATGCCCTAATGCCCTTTTGAGGTATGGCATCTTTCTAATTCATATGATATTTCTTTTTGTAGTATTGCTTAATCGGCGAAAAAGGTCCTAATTGGTGCTGTTTTTGTGAAAAACTATCGGCATAGGGTCCGTACGGACAGTCAACAGGCTTCAGTTTACGGTCGGGATAATCATCACTTAACCCTTGTTTATTTGGCCTTGTCCGAGAATCGATAAACGCCGCCACATCATAACATTCTTCATCACTTAAAAAAGGATGCAAATTATTCACTCCAAAGGGCATATTCCCTTTGATAAAACGGGATGCGGTAATCACCCTGTTCATACCGGCTCCTTTATTGAATGAATGAGCCCCCCAAAGAGGTGGATATAAAAATCCTAAGCGTGGATTAAGTTTGTCATTCAGTAACCCTTGTCCATTGGCACCATGGCAACGCTGGCAATTCAACCGATAAATTCATATGACCATGTGTGGTATCGGCTGCACGATCCGGTATAATCACCGGATCATAACCTTTATATTCTGCAATTTTTGAGGGCGGCACATCGGTACTCAACCACTTCATATAAGCCACAATCGCTTTCATCTCCCTGCTGTCTTTTTTTAACGATTTGCCATTCATACTGCGTTGCATGCAACCGTTAATGCGATCTTCGAGCGTTCCTGTTTGCCCGGAGCGTTTTCTAAAACTTGGGTATCGGCCAAACACTCCAACAAACGAAGCTCCTCCCGGTTTTCTGCCGGCATCCAGATGACAGTTTTGACATGTTAAGTTATTTCCAGCCAAACGCATCGATGCATCCCGGACATTCGGACCGATATATTTATAGGTTTTGGTGACCAGATCATAGCCGTACTTTATGAGTTGTCCTTTTTTACCGCCGGGCAAATCTTTTTCCACTGATTTCGGCTGCCAGGGCTCATTACTCACTGCTATTTCTCTCCAAATAATAAATACTGCCGAAATGATTAAAACCAATACAATCCCTGTTATCAATGGCCTTTTTTTGCTCATACCTGACATACGCTATGTGTTATTTTCTGATCATTGCCAATAAATTCACAGAAAAGAATATTAACTGAATGAATTAAATGCCAAGAGGAAATGGATAAAGCGAATATATCATTTGTTATGAATAGAAGTGTAAAAACCCTGCTTGATACCGGTCGTTTTCATATCTCACAGAAGGAATTATGATTAGGTAAGATCAAAAATCTTTAATCTGCTAAAAAACGCTATTTTTCCGTTTAAAATTATTCCTCAGATTCGGTGCGGTTACCAAGATTTATCACTTCCATATTGGATACTTTACCATTATTCAACTTAAAACGTACAATGGTTCTCATCAGTTGAAATCCCTGTCTTCCGGCAGCACCCGGGTTGACATACAGCATTCGTTGATTATTCTGGTCTCTGGCGATTTTGAGAATATGAGAATGCCCGCAAATAAACATATCCGGCGGATTTTCCTCCATCTCTTTCCGTATGGGTAAAGCATATCTTCCGGGACTTCCACCGATATGAGTCATCCAAATATCCATACCTTCTTTAACAAAGCGCTGATGCAATGGGTACACTTTTCTCACATCCTGTCCGTCAATATTACCGTATACTGCTGTAACCGGAGCTATTTTTTCCAGTTCCTCGGTAATTTTGATGGTACCCAGATCACCTGCATGCCAGATTTCATCACATTCCTTAAAATATTCCGGAATCTGAGGGTCAAGGTAATGGTGCGTATCAGAAATTAGTCCAACTTTTAACATTTCAGTATTTTATACTCTCTTAATCCGTTGACAGTATGTATATTCAAGCGGAATTTTAGGATTTTCCCAACAACTTCAAAACAAAATTGACATCTTTTTCATTTATTTCGTTATCACACATATAAATAACCCATTATGCCCTTTTGTCGTTTCAGCATAATCATCGTCAGTTGGAATGCTCTTCATCACCTGAAAAAATTTCTGCCGTCTGTTGCAGCAACCTGTTTTTCTGATTTTGAGATTATAATAGCCGATAATGCGTCCACCGATGGTTCGGAAGAATGGGTCACTAAACATTATCCTAATGTACGGATAGTTAAACTGGATAAAAACTATGGATATTGCGGTGGAAATAACCGTGCCGCTAACCATGCCAACGGTGATATCCTGCTGTTTTTGAACAATGATGTTGAAGTAGAACCGGACTGGCTTGATGAATTGGATTATTGCTTTAAAAGGAATCCCAAAATAGCTGTCGTACAACCCAAACTTCGTTCATATAACGATAAAACTTCTTTTGAATACGCTGGAGCTGCTGGCGGGTATATCGATAAATACGGCTATCCGTTTTGTCGCGGACGGGTATTTGAAACACTTGAAAAGGATTCCGGACAATACGATAATGAGGATTTTATTTTTTGGGCGAGCGGCGCCGCTTTTGCTATCAGGAAAGACATTTTCAAGGAAATGAACGGATTCGATGAGCAGTTCGAATTTCATATGGAAGAGATTGATTTATGCTGGCGCATTCAAAACAGGAATTACCTGATTGCTTATTGTCCGAAAAGCGTTGTATATCACTTGGGCGGGGGCTCACTAGCCATGGGTTCACCCCGGAAAGTGTACTATAATTTTCGTAATAATCTTGTCATGTTGTACAAGAATTATTCAAAGAAGCAGCTTCTGACTCTATTCCCGGTACGCTTCTTCCTTGATTTTTTAGCGGCCTTACGTTCCATTTTATCTTTGAATACCGGCGAATATTTAGCCATAATGAAAGCTCATACTTATTTCTGGAGCCATTTTTCGGAAATTAAGAAAAAACGTAAAGCTAACCTGTTAATGAAAACAAATCATGATGAACATCCCGGACAAGTATCGATTAGCCTGGTGTGGAATTATTTTTTCCGGAAGCGGGATACCTTCGGTAAATTAAAAGATGCTCACCCTGAAAAATTTTCGAATTAAATACTTTCATTTATGAGAATTCTTAAAGAAGACACCATTGCCCTGATAGTTGATATTCAGGAACGCTTGTTTCCTCATATTTTTGAGCATGAGCAATTAGCACGTAATACTTCCATTCTGATTCAGGGCCTGCAGCTTTTGGATTTATCAATCATTGTGACCCAACAGTACACGAAAGGCCTGGGCCCCACTATTCATTCCATTCAACAGACTCTGGTTAATTCAAAGCCTGTTGAAAAGATATCGTTCAGTTGTTGTGACGATGATAAATTTATGAAGAAACTGGACTCAACCGGCAAAAATAAGGTAATCATTGCCGGCATCGAATCTCATATCTGTGTCCAACAAACTACTTTAGATCTTTTGGATAAAGGATTTGTTCCCATTGTAATAGAGGATTGTGTTTCATCCAGAAAAGCTCATGATAAAAGTATCGCCATCGAGAGAATGCGGACAGAAGGTGCTATCATTACGACTTACGAATCAATTCTGTTTGAATTATGCCGTTATGCCGGAAACGACACCTTCAAGTCCATATCAAAGCTTGTCAAATAAAATGTTAAAACGTAATAGTGCATTTTGCAGCCTTACATATTCCAGCTAAAACCGGCCATCATCCAGCGATTGGGCATCTTCGCTCCCAGAATATCCTGATATTGGGCGTTCAACAGGTTTTCAACCTGCACATTGAATGAGATATTCCTATAGATTTTGTACCCGGCTTTAATATTCCATACCATATATTCATTCGACATCCCGCTGTTAATACTTTGAGAAAACTCCGGATTCCTTTGTTTCCACAATCCATTTATTCCCAAATCGAACCGCCTGTTATTCAATATCAAATTGGTGCTTATCATATTGCCTGCATGATTGGATACATATTTTGAAATGACACCTTTAGCACTTTTTGAATAGAGATAGGTGTACCCTATTTCATATTGAAGATTCCAGTTATTATCCAGCCTCTGGCTCAGCCAGCCTTCCATTTCAAGACCGGTCGTATTCACAGATTTTATATTTTCCGCATACAAATAATCGGCATTGGGCTGCAAATTACCGTTATTTTGGATATTAGCGGCATTTGTCATCACATAATCAATCAGATTAGAAGATCTCCGAGTGAAAAGCGTAGTTACGAATTTTAAACCGGATACCGGAAAAACATCAAAACCGGCTTCGGCCGACCATGCCTGCTCCGCTTTCAGGTTTGGATTTCCGATATTTCTCCCGGGTGACAACGGTCCTGGCAAATTATTTGATATATAACGTTCGGTAAAATCCGCCGCACGAATACTCCTACCAGCGGCTGCCCTAAAAATCCACTTTCCGCTCCCATATGATGCGTTCAGTTGTGGCAACAATTCAAAGCCATAATTTTGGTCGTAATCACCTCTAAAACTAGTCGTCAGGCTTAATTGAGAAATGGGCTGAAAAAATCCAACCGCATATATTCCACCATGCCAGTCGTTATGAATGCCCCGATCATTACTTACGATGTTCCGATTATCGGCCTGTACTCCGGAATTCAGGCTAAAAACATGAGAATAACGCTGGTAATGGTTTACCTGCATATCCCAGAACTTGGTAACGTGATGATTAGCCGGCGGAAAAGCAGGATTAAATACGTAATGATCGATATTCCTTTTAAACCCGAGATCAAGATCGGTATATCCATTCGTATTTAAATGGCGCACACGCAATTGATTCCACCAGCCGCGGGTTTGTTCCGTCGCTTTGTCATACGGACTGCTGGTATAAAAATACTTTGCGTTAAAATTATGGTAATCGTAAGCTGTACGGCCAACAACATCCCATTTTTTAGAAAAATGATATCCAAAGGAACCTGATAATGTTCGATTATCAAAATAATTTTTAGTTCCTGAACCGAGTTCCTGCCCTGGAGATTCATTAATAAGATATCCACCCCCTGTCCGGATATTGCCTTTTTTATAGAAAAACCCAGAATGACTATCAATTAATTGATTTTGTCCATAATTAATGGAGCTGCTCAAACTCGTCTGGTCGGAAGTCTTATTTGCAAATGTCTTGGTGATAATTTGAATCACCCCGCCCATTGCGTCGGCACCATACATTGCGGCAGCGGGCCCGCGAAGGACTTCAATTCTCTGAATTTCAGCTGGTGATATCGGAATATTACTATCGAAATGCCCGGTCAGGGGATCATTTAATTTCAGTCCGTCAATTAAAACCAACACCTGGGAAAACGTACTTCCCCTGATGCTGAAATCCGACTGAGTGCCAAACCCGTTTCTCGATTGTACTTCAACACCAGGAATATACCGAAGGAGTTCATCGACGGAATGAACCGGAAGTTGCTGAATCTCCTGCTGGGAAATCACCGTAATATTTCTACCTGTTTGCTCTATCGTCTGCGGTACTCTTGTTGAAGACACTACCACTTCGGGCGAAACAAAGGAAGTATCTACTTTTTGATTAGGATTATATTGTGCATAAATTTTTGGGGCCGTTATCAATAAAAGAGCTAATGCCGCTCCGGTAATTTTTTTTTGTATCAAATTCCTCATAATTAAATATTTATTCCTAAGGTCTGTTTTTAACATATTAATAATATTACCCTTCTCTCATCCTTTCCTGCACACTTATTTAATTAATTGATAACTGGATAATTAACTGGAGTATGCCTAATATTCGACTTATGAAAACAGGTGAAATTAAAGAAATCTGATACAATTGTCTTCTTTTTTTACATTTGTAAAATTATACGACATATTATTCATCCCAATTCCGGAGAGACAACCTGTCATGTACCTGTGACTGTAAAATATTTTAAATGATAATTTATGAGTATTCAAACTTTGGACATTCCAGATTTTCATAAAACAATTCCTATCGATCAGGTTGGGGTTGAAGAGCGAGTGGCTCGTTTAAATACGCGCAGTATAAAAAAAGAATCCAAAATGTTTGCCCTGAAACTGGCGCTGAGCATGGTCGATTTAACAACACTCGAGGGGCAGGATTCTCCCGGTAAAGTCAGGCAATTATGTTATAAGGCGATGCACCCGCATTCAGAAATTAAGGATATTCCGAATGTGGCGGCTGTTTGCGTATATCCAAGTCTCGTCAGGATTGCAAAAGAGTCGTTACGGGGTTCGGGAATTCATGTTGCCAGTGTTGCCACGGCATTTCCAAGCGGCATGACAACACGACAAGTAAAGGTTGATGAAGTGCGATACGCCCTCGATGAAGGTGCTGATGAAATAGATATGGTTATTTCCCGTGGTCATTTTTTGCGAGGCGAAAATGGTTATGTCTTTGATGAGATAGCAGAAATAAAATCGGTTTGTGGTGATATCCATTTGAAAGTAATACTGGAAACCGGTGAATTAGGCACACTGGAGAACGTGCGAAAAGCCAGTGATATCGCTATTTATGCCGGGGCTGATTTTATAAAAACATCTACAGGAAAAATATCTCCTGCCGCAACCATGCCCGTAACCTTAGTTATGCTGGAAGCCATTCGCGATTATTTTTTCAAAACAGGGAATATGATTGGAATGAAACCAGCGGGTGGAATCAGGGATGCAAAAACGGCCCTGCGCTATCTTGTAATGCTTAAAGAAACATTGGGTGTTGATTGGCTAAGTCCGGATTATTTTCGTTTCGGAGCCAGTTCTCTGGCCAATGATTTGCTCATGCAGATTGTGAAACAGGAAACCGGCGTTTACCAATCAATCGACTACTTTTCCAACGACTGACGCTAACTTTTAAAACTGATTTTTTCAGATTTTTTATCACTATTGATTTAAGCTTATGCTTACAGAAAAAGAATCTAAACAGAACGAAAAACTCGATTTTCATTCGAAATGGGAATATGCACCGGCACCGGAAAGCACCGATCATATTCATCTTAAAGAACAATATGATCTTTTCATTGACGGAAAATTCACGGCACCTGAAGAAAGCCGTTATTTCGATACCATTAATCCTTCAAATGAAAAAAAGCTGGCAAAAATAGCCGAAGCAACACCGGCCGACGTTGATAAAGCGGTAAAAGCAGCACGAAAAGCTTACGATAAAACATGGTCGAAAATTTCGGATAGAGAACGTGGAAAATATATTTTCAGAATCGCCCGGCTCATCCAGGAACGGGCACGTGAATTTGCCGTAATTGAATCGCTGGATGGCGGTAAACCGATACGGGAATCCCGTGATGTCGATATACCTTTGGTTGCGGCACACTTTTTCTATTATGCCGGCTGGGCTGACAAACTTCAGTATGCTTTTCCGGGAAGGACAGCCCGGCCCCTTGGCGTTGCCGGACAAATTATTCCATGGAATTTTCCATTATTGATGGCCGCCTGGAAAATAGCTCCTGCCCTTGCAACAGGCAATACAGTTGTTTTGAAACCCGCGGAAACCACTCCGTTGACGGCCATGAAGTTAGCTGAGATAATCCAGGAAGCTGATTTACCACCCGGAGTCGTGAATATCATAACCGGCGCGGGCAAAACCGGAGCGGCCATTGTCGATCATCCCGATGTGAATAAAATAGCCTTTACCGGTTCTACGGAAGTTGGAAAGATTATTCAAAAGAACCTGGCCGGAACGAATAAAAAATATTCTCTGGAATTGGGTGGAAAAGGTGCCAATATCATCTTTGAAGACGCACCAATAGAACAAGCAGTGGAGGGAATCATCAATGCGATATTTTTCAATCAGGGACATGTATGTTGTGCCGGATCCCGGTTGTTTGTCCAGGAAAGTGTTGCTGATGAAGTTATCGCAAAACTTAAAACCCGTATGGAAACGCTCATTGTTGGTGATCCTCTGGATAAAAACACCGACATTGGCGCTATCAATTCCCGTATGCAACTGGATAAAATTAATGAACTGATCACTTCCGGTATAGATGAGGGAGCCTCCATTTATCAAAGTTCATGTCATGTTCCCGAACAGGGATACTGGTGCCGTCCAACCCTTTTTATGGAAGCATCCCAATCACACAGAATAGTCAAAGAAGAAATATTCGGACCAGTATTGACCATTCAGACCTTCAGAACTCCTGAAGAAGTTATCAAAAAAGCTAACAATACACCGTACGGCCTTTCTGGTGGAGTATGGACCGATAAAGGATCCAAAATCTTCCAGGTATCTCGGAAGATGCGTTCCGGGGTCGTTTGGGCGAATACGTATAATAAATTTGATCCAACCTCTCCGTTCGGTGGTTACAAAGAAAGCGGAATGGGCCGTGAAGGTGGTTTACATGGACTTTTACCTTATTTGGAGTTGAACTGATGAGTAATAGAATACCTGTTTTGAAAACCTATAAGTTATACATCGGCGGGGCATTCCCGCGATCTGAATCCGGTCGATATTTTATATTAGAAGACAAATCCGGAAAGCCTTTTGCCAACATCTGCCTGGCATCACGTAAAGATTTCAGAAATGCCGTTGTAGCTGCAAGAAAGGCCCAGCCGGGATGGGAATCTAAAAGTGCTTATAACCGCGGACAAATTTTATATCGAATAGCCGAGATACTCGAGGGTCGAAAAGAGCAATTTGTCCATGAGTTAATGACAACAGGCTACTCCAAAAGCAAGGCTGAAAATGAGGTTAATGCAGCAATTGACCGGTTTATCTATTTTGCGGGATGGTCGGACAAATATCAGCAAATATTCGGGACTATCAACCCCGTTGCCAGTGCTCATTTCAACTTTTCAGTTCCGGAACCTACCGGTGTTGTTAGTGCTATATCTCCCGATTCTTATCCATTATTAAGTCTTGCCACGATGATTAGTGCCGTAATTATTGGCGGCAATACGCTCGTAGTGCTTACGTCCGAAAAGAATCCATTAACCGGCATTTCACTTGCAGAAGTCATCCAGACATCTGACGTGCCTGCCGGGGTGGTAAATATCTTAACCGGGAAAAAAGAAGAGCTGGTGTCCCATTTTTCTTCTCATATGGATATTAATGCCATATGGTATGCCAATGATGATGATTCGTATCGAAAAATTATCCAGGAAAATGCCTCATTGAATGTTAAAAGAGTCAGCTTTAAAGGCTATAAGGATTGGTTAAAAGAAGATGCTGAAAATCCGTATCTTATTCAGGAGTTTGAAGAGATAAAAACGACCTGGCACCCGGTAGGTGTCTGATACGGAAATAATTTACTCAGGTTATCGTTATACAAAAAAATATTGAGTTGCTGTATGAACTTATCTATAATGAAATTGCATCAAATTTTAACGTACACATCCTTTTTAGCGATCATTGGTACAGGCTGTTCTTCATCCAGGCCCACTTCAAAAGACACCACCCGAACCCATTTTGTTGAGGCGAATGGAAAAACCATTGATACCAATGTAGCACCAGACGATATGGTACAGTATCGGAATAGTTTAAATGATTTATATTCATCTTATCAAAATTCTGTACCCGATGCTTTCAAACCTGTGGCTAATGAAGACACCGAAGTGGTTCGTAATTACGGTTATCGCATTCAGATTCTGTCTTCCGAAAATAAAAGTACGGCAGAAGCGGCTTTACACGCATACAACGACTGGATTTTTCAACAAAAAAATATTCATTACAAAGCCAACGGTTACATTATTTTTAAACAGCCATATTATCGTGTGCACATCGGAGATTTTTTAGATCGAAAAAAGGCTATTCAGTTCTCAAAAGAATTAAAGCATAAGTTTCCCGATTCCTGGATGGTTCATGATAATATCAATTACAACCAAACTCCTGATCAAATGTACAAACATCAACAAAAGGACGAAGCCCTTTCCGACAGTACCCAAGTTGACAGTTTAAAACATAGTTAGCAGTTAGCAGTTAGCAGTTAGCAGTTAGCAGTTAGCAGTTAGCAGTTAGCAGTTAGCAGTTAGCAGTAGAGTAGAAAAATATTTTGGTTTTTTTTATCAATCTTTTATTTGATCAATAAAAATTTATCCACTGCCATATAACGATGATTGGTACCTTTTGCGATGATTCTGTAAAAATAGACGCCACTCGCTAAGTCCCTGGCATTAAAAAAGATTTCTTCATGATTTCCGGCCGGCATCAAACCTTTGTGAAGCGTTTGTACCAACTGACCTAAAATACTATAAACCTGGAGAGTAACATCTGCTTTTTCCGGTAACTGAAAACTGATTTTAGTTGTAGGATTAAAAGGATTCGGATAATTTCCTTTTAGTTTGAATGATTCAGGTAAACCCACTTTTTGTTGCTCAACAGGTGTGGCAGAGTTGCTCCCCGCATTATAGCTCCATATATCATTCGTAGCCTGCGATCCGGTACCGGTACTGCCTTTCCATACGATCCTCGAGCCGTCGGCACTTATTACAGGAGTCAGCTCAAGTAAGATATCGCTGGTAACAGGATTCACCTTTTTGATTTGATTATCATAATAATAGATATTGCCAGAGACAGTATAAACTTCGTCAGCGGGCCTGTTTTTCTCGTAAGTAAATCTGTTGCCATCCGCACTGACAGAGGTCTCATGATATGATTTAATGAATGATAACTCCTCATGGAGTGTATCAACTCGCTCCGAGTCTCCGGTTTCTATGTTATAATGATATAAATCAAGTTTTGATGTTTGAGTATTTTGAACGTGGAACCAGTATAAATTCTTCCCATCGTTGCTCATACTCAGAGCACCATCATCCATATCATTATTTGTCAGATTAGTGAGCTTTTTTGTGGAGTGATTGTATAAGTAAATTTCCTCCGAACCAACCTGGCTGTTTTTAGCTCCTGCGATTGTAACAATATTTCCATCATCACTAACATAAACATCTGACAGATTAGCTAACCCAAAGCTCACATTCTGATTGATTAATTCACTATTTCTACCAGGAATATCCTCAATGTGCTCTCCGTTTACATCTCCATACACCATATATTCCAAGTTGGAACTGATAGCAATCGGGTAATGATCGAGCTTTATCGTATTGCTGTCATTAATGTTATAAATATCTTGCTCCTGGGCACTATATAAATATATCTCCGCCCCATCTTCACTCATTTTGAGGGGGAGTTGATCACCATTAAGTTTTGTTATTTGCCCTGAATCAATATGATAGATACAAGTGACTGCCGTATTATTTACGGTTTCTTCCCATATAATAACTTTTGTATTTTCACTGACAAAAAGCGTGTTAGGTCCACCACTTGATATTGTAAGTTTGCTATAGCCATCATGAGTGATTTGTTGCGTTTGCTTCGTTTGTGAATCATATAAGAATACTTCCGGACTTCTGCCTCCAATCTCGCCAAACCAAACAATATAACGTCCCTTCTCACTAATCTCTGCATTCTCAGCATTCCCAACGCTCCCGGTTTTGTAATTGCTTAAATCTTTGCCGTCGGTTTGCTCAGGGACCATAAAACCGGGTATCGGACTTTTATAAATTTCCCAGTCATGTCCATCAAATTGTTGCCAGGCAATGCCGCCGGCACCAATAGTTGGATGACGTTGTTCCTCGCCGTCATCCCAAACCATTTCGTATTGATTCAGTTCACGGTCATAAACATACACTCGCCGGGCTTCAGTAAATACGGCATACCGTCCATCGGTATCCAGGGAATGAACATACGCCCCGCCTGTAAAAGATCCTCCGTAAATACTGTATTCTTTGTTATCTGCCACATCCGTCAATGTTGAATTTGTAAGGATATATCGACCATCGGGGGTGACCACCGGTGCCCCCTTTTCAATGCCTTTGTCGGTCAAAATCTGGGTCGAATTTGTTGAAGCATTGTAATATTCTGCTTCGATAGGAAATTGTTCTGTACGCCATGCAATAATTGAACCATCATCACTTGCCACGAATCCCAATAATGTATCTCTTCCGGCGAGCTTTCCGGATGCACCACAATTAAACCCACGATCCTCTATAGTAGCAACCGTACCTGTGGTGTCCGAATCTCCCTTTTTCCAGCTATATTTATATATCCCAAAAGTTAATTTACCTGTTTTTTTTCCTGCAAAATAGACACTATTGCCACGGATTCTGGGAAAAGCAATATCAGCAAAACCGTCAAGTTTTATAAAATCGTCTCCAATACCAAGAACATGGCTTGCTTCCTGTCCGACCACATAAGCCACCTGTTGATTTATAGGATCATAAGAAGGATTTCTGTAGATATAATTAGATGTCGCAGAATTTGAATTTTGGTAGACACCGTTTACATATACCCTTTCGAGAGCATCGTTAGAACTAATTCCTATATAAACCGGCTCCTCAATCACTCTTAATTCAGAATTAGATAATGTTGATGAACTATTTACATAAGAATTTCCGGACTCCATTATTATAATCCATCACCTTATTGTTACTGTGGCCGCCATCCCACTTCAGCCAATACAGATCACTTCCACCCCATGATGGCTCAACATCATCCACATCGTCGTTTGTTATCCGGACGGGAGTAAAATTTTTCACAGCCGGATACACAGTGACCACTTTTGTTATGGAATCCAATGCATTATCGGAATCAATAACCGTTAATGTAATCCTGAATTCTCCATAATCTGTTGGTGTCCAGGACGGATCTTTATCCTGGCTGTCAACGTTTCCGTCACCATTAAAATCCCAAGAGTAACTTTTTATATTATTGTCCGGATCAGTAGAAGAATTTTGAAATGTAATGGTATCTCCGACCCTGATGGTGTCGGTGGGCTGATAGGTAAAACCAGCTGCAGGTGGAGCATTGGATACCGAATAATGTACTCCGTCTAATTTTCCGACGGTATAATTTCCATTTCCCTTACCAACGAAATAACCCATCTCCCCTTTTTCAATCTTTTTTGATGAGCCGAATATCGTATATGCATTTGCAACACTTATATTAAGACCAATAGATATTATCAAAAAATAAGCAGAGACTTTTGTAGACATTACCATCCTCCCTAAATACCATCTATGAATAAACCTGATTTATCGGGAGTGATTATATCTTCGTTTTTCCTTTACTTCAAACGGATAGTCTCTTTTGTGTGCAAATACACATTAATTAATATGTACAAATGTGCAAATACACAGTTTGTCGATTTATTATTTTTCTTCTGTTTACAACAAGTGTGATATCACATTGTTAGTCAGTCATTTAATAATGTGATGATTGTTATAAATTACCTGATCAAAGGCTTCAAGGGCAAAGAAATTGCAGAAATACTTCATATATCTTTCGATACGGTCAGAACACACCGAAAAAATATGCTCTCAAAAAGTAACTGTAAAAACAGTTCAGAATTAATTTCCCGATGCTTAATGGAGGGCATTTCTATATAAATATCCCTAAAAGGATTTTTGTCGTAATCCATGATTTATTGCTTTTAAGCCCGTGAACTTGACTTAACAGCTAATAATCAGACATTAAACCGGAATAACATAACATCACCGTCTTCCACTACGTATTCTTTTCCTTCAGAACGCATTTTTCCGGCTTCTTTGGCTGCAGCTTCTGATTTCAGGGCAATATAATCTTCATACTTAATGGTTTCTGCCCTGATAAATCCACGTTCAAAGTCGGTATGAATAACCCCGGCTGCCTGAGGCGCTTTCCAGCCCTTTTTAATTGTCCAGGCACGAACTTCCTTGGGCCCGGCGGTAAAATAGGTTATCAAACCGAGTTCTTTATAAGCTGCATGAATCAGCCTATCCAGCCCCGGCCGTTCAAGATTCATTTCCTGCAGGAACATTGCTTTCTCTTCTTCATCCAACTCGGCTATTTCGGCTTCTATCTTCGCACAGATAACCACGGTTTCAGCCCCTTCTTCCGTTGCACGTGCACGGACTTTTTCTACAAATGCATTTCCTTCCCCATCCGGAAGATCATCTTCCATTACATTGCAGACATACAGTACGGGTTTATCAGTAAGCAAAAAGAGTTCTTTGAAAATGGCTTTCTCTTCATCGTCAGCATCAAAAGCACGAACCGTATTACCCTGTTCTACGAAATCATGAAGTCTATCCACTAATTCCAGTTTGTCCTTGACAGATTTGTCTCCGCTCTTCACTTCTTTTTTTAGGCGATCCAGGCGTTTTTCTATCGTTTCAAGATCTTTGAATATCAGTTCGTCCTGGATGATGGAAATATCACGAATGGGATCGATGGTTCCTTCCACGTGAATGACGTCGTCGTCCTGGAAACAGCGAACCACATGAACAATGGTATCGACTTCCCGAATATGGGATAAAAACGCGTTTCCTTTGCCCTTACCTTCCGAAGCTCCTTTTACGAGCCCGGCAATATCGACAAATTCAATCGAAGCAGGAGTAATTTTTGCCGGGTTTACCAGTTCGGCCAGTTTTGAAAGACGCATATCAGGTACCGGCACGATTCCAACATTCGGGTCGATGGTACAAAACGGAAAGTTAGCCGCCTCGGCCCCTGCATTACTCAGTGCATTAAATAAGGTTGATTTTCCAACATTAGGCAAACCTACAATTCCACAACGTAAACTCATATTCTCAATTAATCCTGTCTATACATTTCTGTTGAATAAATTCCATATCCGGCAACAAAACGGCCGTTAACCTCCCAAGACCATCCTTTTTTTTATAAACGCAACCCGTATCAATCCCCAACATATTTTCTCCAACATACGGAACCGGCTCGGGGGTGTGTCCAAAAACTACTGTTTTCTCCCAAACATTTTCCCTCGAATACAAATGAGATCGCTCCCATAAAAAACTTTCATAATTATTCGGGTCATCCAGGCTTTCTTCAACCGTAAGTTGTGATTTTAATCCTGCGTGGACAAACAAGTATTCCGGAGTGTCGTAGAAAAATACTGTTTTACTATAAAACATTTCGTGATTCTCCGGTATTTTCATGCGTCCCAGAGCAGAACTATAAGAACTATAGGTTGAATGTCCTCCATTTAAAAACCACCCTTCCATATCACCATGGTAAATAGCCTCCATAAACATTTGTTCATGATTACCACGAAGAAACACGCATTTATGCTTTTTTGAAAAATCAATCAGCATATCAACCACCCCTTTAGGATCCGGACCCCGATCGACATAATCTCCAAGAAAGACAAACGTGCTGTCACTGAATGCCTTCAATTTGCGAAGCAGGGCTTTCAGTGTCTTAACACATCCGTGAATGTCTCCTATGGCAATAATTTTCTGCTCAGACAATGGAAATCAGCTTAATGAATCTTTACTAATTTTTATGAGTGGAGATATTAATCAAACCTCTTCCACTTTTTTGGATCTTACCTTCATCTTTCAACGATTGATAGGTAGAATCAAGAATACCATTAACGAAACGTCCGGATTTTGCCGTCGAATATTTTTTGGCAATTTCAATGGCTTCATTGATCGTCACTTTGGCAGGTATATCCGAAAAGTTTATCAATTCACATATCGCCATTCTCAAAACCAATTTATCAATAATAGCTAACCGGTTTATATCCCAATTCTCGACTTGTTTTTTTATTTCCGAATCCATCAATTCTTCCTGATTGATCGTTTTCAAAAATAATCTCTCGGCAAAAGCGATCGCCTCTTTCTCGTCATAGTCTTCAATATTTTGTTCATTATCAACTGTCTTATTAATACTGTTGACAATAGGTTTAAGCGTGTAAGTCAGGATATTTTCCAGACTGTCACCACTTAATTCAGCAGCATAAAGAGCTTTTAATACGGCTTCTCTGAGTTCGCGCCTGATCTTCATTATAAAAATACCGGTTAAACGATTAAATAAAGCTCGACAATTTAAAAAACCTGACAACCAAATGCGTATTTATTATGCAATCTATTGTCATTATGATATAATTAATTAACCCATATAGAGGTTAACAATTCAATTTTCAGTTATTTATTTAAATATACCGTTAATTTCAGCAAAACATTATTTATATAATGGCGTTTTAGGATTGATATATAAAGCAATTTCTGCTTATCTTATGCCTTCGTTTTGGGTTGTTAGCTCAGTTGGTTAGAGTGCCACGTTGACATCGTGGAGGTCAGCAGTTCGAATCTGCTACAACCCACTCAAATTTGAGCGCATGGATAAGAGGCCTGCGCTTTTTCTTTTTTAAGAACATGGTTATGAGTGAAGAAAAAATAATACTGACTTTTCCCGACGGATCTCAAAAAGAATTTGAGCATGGCGTCACTGGTTTTGATGTGGCAAATGGTATATCACAAGGCCTGGCACGCAATGCATTAAGTATTACCCTGGATGATCAGATTCTTGATTTGAACAGGGTTATACCTCACAGCGGCAAGGTCAAAATCAATACATGGGATAGTGATGACGGGAAATATACTTTCTGGCATTCGTCCGCCCACCTGATGGCAGAAGCCGTTCAGGAGTTCTTTCCCGAGGCAAAATTTGGAATTGGCCCTCCTATCGAAAATGGTTTCTATTACGATATGGATTTCGGGGATTATAATCTGACTCAGGAAGACCTGGAGAAGATTGAAAATAAGATGCTGGAACTGGCACGAACCAAATCCGAATACAAACGCATCGATGTCCCGAAGAAGGAAGCTGTCGAATATTTTACCAAAAAAGGCGATCCATATAAGATTGATTTGCTTAAAGATTTGGAAGACGGTTCTATTACTTTTTATGAACAGGGAAACTTTACAGATTTATGCCGGGGCCCGCACATCCCTTCCACCGATCGTATTAAATCGGTCAAATTACTGAATATTGCGGGAGCTTACTGGCGCGGAGATGTGAACAGCAAGCAGCTGACAAGGGTTTATGGCATCACTTTTCCGAAGAAATCGATGCTTGACGAATATTTGCACAATCTTGAAGAAGCTAAGAAACGGGATCACAAAAAACTTGGCCGCCAGCTTGGTATTTATCTCATTGATTCTCTGGTCGGCCAGGGTCTGCCCATATGGCTGCCAAATGGCACCGTTCTGCGTCGAACTCTGGAGGCCTTTATGCGGGATGAGCAAATTCGCCGGGGTTATCAGGAAGTGATTACTCCGCATATCGGGAATATCAACCTGTACAAAACTTCGGGACACTATCCCTATTATAAAGACTCGCAATTTACACCGATGGAAGTGGATGATGAAGAGTACATGTTGAAACCGATGAACTGTCCGCATCACCACCGGATTTACAGCAGTGAGATGCACAGTTACCGTGATCTGCCCGTTCGCCTGTCCGAATTCGGAACGGTTTACCGGTATGAGCAATCCGGCGAATTAAATGGAATGTCACGTGTTCGTGGTTTTACGCAAGACGACGCTCATATCTATTGCACCCCCGATCAGCTTAAAGACGAAATTAAGAATTGCATCGATTTGACCCAGTATGTTTTCAGTATATTCGATATGCCTGTGGACATTCGTCTCTCTTTCCGTGATGACAATGAGAGTAAGTACGGCGGGAAAACCGAATATTGGGAACGCGCACAACGTGAAATCAGTGAAGTAGCTGATGAAGTAGGCCTGGATTATACTATTGCCGAAGGTGAAGCTTCATTTTATGGACCAAAGATCGACTTCATTATTCGTGACGCGCTGGGGAGAAAATGGCAGCTTGGAACCGTTCAGGTCGATTATGTAATGCCTGAACGTTTCGATTTAACCTATGTAGGTTCTGATAATCAAAAGCACCGCCCGGTCATTATTCACAGGGCGCCATTTGGTTCCATGGAACGATTTACCAGTATTTTGATTGAACACTTTGCAGGAGATTTTCCAATATGGCTGGCTCCTAAGCAAGCCGTCATTTTGCCCATTTCCGATGACTATAATGCATTGGCCCACGAATACGCCAACCAAATGAAAAAAGATCACATCCGGGTTGATGTCGACGACCGGAGTGAACAAATTGGTGCTAAAATTCGTGATGCGGAAACGTCAAAAATTCCGTATATGTTAATAATTGGAGAACGGGAAAAAGAAGACGGTACAGTATCTGTCCGTAAACATAAACATGGAGATATTGGAAGTTTCAAATTTTCTGACTTTATTTTAAAAATAAATAAAGAGATTGACTCAAAAACTTTACCTGAGTAAATCATAAACATTAACGAAATAAGGAGATTTAACTATCGCAAGACGATATTATTCGCCAAGACCGAATGTTCAGACCGACAAAAGTCGTATAAACGAGCAGATTCGGGCTGATAAAGTACGGGTTATTACACCAGACGGCGAACACGAAATAGCAAATATTGAAAGAGCTTTGGAGATTGCTGAATCGTATGATTTGGATTTAGTGGAAATTGCACCTGATGCCAAACCACCTGTCTGCAAGGTCATGGACTACAAGAAACACTTGTACGAAAAGAAGAAGAAAGAAAAAGAAGCCAAGAAAAAGCAACACACCGTACAGGTCAAGGAATTGCGTTTTCGTCCACATACCGACGACCACGATTATGATTTCAAAATTCGCCACGCGCGTAAATTCCTGGAGGATGGAAATAAAGTAAAAGCTACGGTTCAGTTCCGGGGACGTGATATTATTTACAGTGAACAAGGAGAAAGTTTACTAAAACGCCTGGCAAGCGATTTGGATGATGTCGGTAAAGTGGAATCTCCACCCACATTGGAAGGTAAACGCATGACATTGATCCTATCACCTGAGAAATAGCGTTTAAGCATTGTAATGCACTCTGCTTCTACGTATATTTAAGGCTTTCGATCTTATAAATAAAGAATACGCATACATTATGCCTAAAGTAAAATCAAACAGCGGAGCCAAAAAACGTTTTAAATTGACCGGAACCGGCAAAATAAAACGAAAAAAGGCATTCCGTAGTCATATTTTGACTAAAAAAAGTCCAAAAACAAAACGTAAGTTAAGAAAAGCAACATTGGTTGATAGTGCCAATATCAAGAATGTACGCGATCTAATCCCTTACGCTAAGTAAGATTTTAATCATTAAACCGTAAACTTTTTAAAAGGAATACAAAATGCCACGTGCAAGAAATAAAGTGGCTTCCCGTCGCCGTCGCAAGAAAGTGCTGGAGCAAGCGAAAGGTTACTGGGGTGCAAGAAGTAAAGTTTATACGGTTGCGAAGAATGCTGTTGAAAAAGGTTTACAATATCAGTATCGCGACCGGAGAACCAAAAAACGCGAGTTTAGAAAATTATGGATTACCCGTATCAATGCGGCAGCTCGTATTAATGGTACTTCTTATTCCCAACTGATGGGAGCCATGAACAAGAAAAACATGGAAATTAACCGTAAAGTTCTGGCTGATCTTGCGGTTAGCGATCCTGAAGCATTCAAAGCCATCGTTGCAGAAGCGATTGCTTAAAATTTTTCAGACAATTTAACCGGCAAGCTGTCTTACATGGGTGAGGTGGTTTGCCGGTTTTTTTATTTATATCAACTAACAGTCGAATATGGCAGGAAATGAACGCTGAAATCGAGACGATTAAGAAGGAAATTGAACAATATATTATTTCCACAGCTGACGGACTGGAGAGTTTTCGTCTAAAGTATTTATCACGTAACGGACAAATTCCGGACTTACTTTCAAAAATAGGGACACTTCCTGTCGCTGAACGTGCTGAAGCAGGAAAAGTATTAAATTCCCTTAAAAACCTGGCCAAAGATAAATTTGAGGCTGCAAAAAATGAGCTGGAATCCTCTTCTACAGCCGATATCCAAGCAACCGATGATATAACCCTTCAGGCACCAACGGCTCCATTAGGATCTTTTCATCCGATTACCCAGGTAATGAATGAGTTGAAAAGTGTTTTTTTACGCCTTGGATTTACAATTGCCGACGGCCCTGAACTGGAAGATGATTATCACAATTTTACGGCTTTAAATTTCCCGCCCGAGCATCCGGCCCGGGACATGCAGGATACCTTTTTCATCAAGAAAAATGATGAAGATCCTTCGGAAGATCTTGTTTTGCGGACACATACATCGCCCGTACAGATTCATTTAATGGAGACACAAAAACCTCCTATTCGCGCCATCATTCCAGGACGTGTTTATCGTAATGAATCCATAACAGCAAAGTCGTTTTGCCTGTTTCACCAGATTGAAGCGCTGTATGTCGATACAAAGGTGACTCTCGCTGAACTTAAAGAAACGCTTATCACCCTGGCAAAAATGATGTACGGTACCGATGTAAAATACCGCATCCGTCCCTCCTTCTTTCCCTTTACCGAGCCCAGCCTCGAAATGGATGTCTGGTGGGATGCCAAAGGCAAAGGCCAGTGGCTTGAAATCCTGGGAGCCGGCATGGTGGATCCCAATGTATTCAAAGCCGCCGGACTCGATCCGGAAGTGTATAGTGGTTTTGCCTTGGGCCTTGGCGTAGAAAGAAACGCCCTTTTACGATATGGCATCAACGATATCAGAATTTTATATGAAAACGACCTGCGTTTTCTCGAGCAATTTGTGTAACGCCTGAAATTATTTATAAATAGTTATTAAACGATGAAAATCTCATACAACTGGCTGAAAGAATATCTTGCATTAGATCTCACAGCGGATGAAACAGCCGATAAACTGACCCTTGCAGGCCTCGAAGTCGAAGACGTTGAACATATTGGAAGTACACTCGACGGTGTCATTGTAGGTAAGGTATTAACTTGCGAAAAACATCCGAATGCCGATCGCTTAAGTGTTTGCTCTGTCGATCTTGGCGGACGTCAGGTTCAAATCGTATGCGGAGCCCCCAATGTAGCGGCCGGACAAACCGTTCCGGTTGCAACGGTCGGCACCGAATTGCCAATCGTTTTGGACAATGGAGAAAGTTTAGTCCTTCGTAAAGCCAAAATCCGCGGACAGGTTTCAGAAGGCATGATTTGTGCCGAAGACGAGCTCGGCCTCAGTGAGAATCACGAAGGAATCATGGTTTTGGATGATTCACTCGAAGCCGGAGTTTCATTTTCGAAGGTCATTGATATTTATGAAGATTACGTATTTGAAATCGGCCTAACCCCTAATCGTCCTGATGCCAGTTGTCATATAGGCGTAGCCCGCGATCTCGCAGCCATTTTAGGAAAGAAACTGACCTATCCTTCTTTTGAAACAGGAACTAAGAAAACTCTTGATGACAAAATCAAAATTGAAATAAAAGATCCGGATAAATGTCATCGATATGTTGCTAAAATTATTGAAAATGTAACCATTTCGGAATCACCGCAATGGCTAAAAAATAAACTTCTGGCCATTGGATTACGTCCTGTCAACAACGTAGTGGATGCAACTAATTACGTTTTACATGAATTAGGGCAGCCATTGCATGCCTTTGATTACGATTTAGTTGCCGGTAAAAAAATTATTGTTCAATCGTACAAGGAAAAAGTAAAATTCACGACCCTTGATGATGTAGAACGAAGTGTTCCTGAACGCTCTCTTTTCATTTGTGACGGTGAAAAACCCGTTGCTCTTGCCGGCATTATGGGCGGACTAAATTCAGAGATTAATGATAAAACAAAAACGGTTCTGCTTGAAAGCGCCTATTTTGAGCCAACAGGTATTCGAAGAACATCTCGCCTTTTAGGACTCCAAACGGATGCTTCTTACCGTTTTGAGCGGGGAATCGACCCAAATATAACATTAACGGCAGCAGAACGTTGTGCCCGTATAATTAAAGAATTATCAGGTGGCCATATCGCTGACGGTACCACTGATGTTCATCCGGTAACTACCGAACCCATTACATTAAGCTTGCGTGTAGACTTCGCCAATAATGTATTGGGAACCCAGCTGGAAGCTGCCAAAGTTGAGAAAATTCTCAACGGTCTTGAAATTACAGTTTTAGAAAATAACCAGGGAGTTTTAAAATGCCAGGTTCCAACTTTCCGGCCGGATATCGAACGGGAAATAGACCTGGTTGAAGAAGTCGCACGCATCTTTGATTACAACAAGATCCCTGTTCCCGAATATGTTAAACATATTACCCCGGCCCCGTTGCCCTTTCATGAAAGTTTAATGAATAAAGTGCTGGATTCGGTGAAATCACTGGGTTATAAAGAGATATATACAAATTCATTATTGCCGGAATACGGTCCCTCTCAGATTGGGATCACCGAAGACATTATTATTCCAACTTTAAATCCCATTTCTAAAGATCAGGCAATCATGCGTCCGTCCCTATCGTATGGGTTCCTAAAGGCCGTATCATACAACTTTAATCGTTCAATACACTCCGTACGTTTCTTTGAGACCGGCCATATTTTTCAGAAATCAGAGTCCGGAACTTATTATGAAGGTATAAAAGAAGAAATGCACTTATTGATGGGAATAGCGGGCATTAAACATGAAGAGCATTGGTCCGAGACATCAGATAATTTTACTTTCTTTGATTTAAAAGGTGCTGTTGACGGGTTCTTCACCTATATGGGTATTTCTGATTCCTTAAGCTATAAAACAGAAAGCCCTGACAAACTTGTTTGCAAACTCAATAATACCGTTCTCGGTTCCATCCGTCGTGTCGATAAAAAAACATTAAAGATTTTTGATATTGAGACACCGACATTCATTGCTGAATTTTCATTGACCGAGCTTGAAAAAGTACTCGTGAGCAAAGCTGAGAAGACGTTTACTGAGATTCCAAAGTTTCCTTCATTTGAATATGATATCGCATTAGTCGTAGATAAAAGTGTTTCGGCAGGAGATTTGGAAGAGAATATTCGTAAATCGGCCGGTAAACTTCTTACCTCTGTTGATATCTTCGATGTTTATGAGGGCAAATCAATTGGAGATGATAAGAAAAGTATCGCTTACAGATTATCTTTTTTAGATAAAACTAAGACCTTGACTATCAGTGATGTAGAACCTATAATTAAAAAGGTTCTTAACAAGATGCAGAAAAACTTCTCTGCGAAACTTCGTACATAAATTTAAACCCGCTTCTTATAATTGAACGTCAAGGAGCAACCATATAATGAAACTTTTGAAACACGCCTGGAGCAAATACAGCGTGAGTTTCGAAAACTACGTCAAAAAAACGATATTTTGGCGAAAGAAAACGAACGTCTTCGTGGTGAAATAGACCATTTAAAACGGGGAAATTCTATTCCGGATGATCAATTTTCAGAAACGGAACGGATTGCCATACGTCAGCAAATTATCGGCCTCATTGAAAAAATCGATCAGTATCTCGACGAGTCAACGCTATGAAATCCATTAAAGTTACCATTTTTGGCCGGCAGTATCCTCTGAAAGTCGAAGATGAGGAAGAGGAAAACATGAAGCAAATTGCCGCATACGTCGATAATCGTTTACGAACATTCAAAAGTGAGTTATCCAATCAATCAGAGACTACTGTTATGATATTGACTTGTCTGAGTTTAGCTGAAGAGCTGTACCTGGAACGCAGGAAAAATGCCGGACAGAATTTATCGGACGACATTTTTGATTACGTAAATAATAAAATGAGTAAACTTTTATCTGAAATTAAGGTGTAAAATTACGATATTTCCTTTAGTCGCTTTTGAGGCAATTACAGGAAATGTCAATAACGATAATTATGATATAGGGAGTTTGACTTTAGTCAGCAATAACAGGCCTCATGTTCCGATTTATCGGAAATAGTGGAAGTTAGACCTGGTTAAGCGGACACCCACTGTGGTTGCAAGGTTTATTGCACATCCTTGCCTCTTAAGCGATTTTTTTAACGGGCACTAAATGGTGCCCTTTTTTATTATATTTAACATTTGGATTTTCAATAAATATCCTTGTATGTCTTCAAATTCTTTAAGTATTCTTTTTATTGCTGATGTTGTTGGGTCCCCTGGTATTGCACTCCTTGATACTATGCTCCCCTCTTTTATTTCCAAGTATAAAGCTGAATTTGTCATTGTTAATGGTGAGAACGCCCACGAGGGAAAAGGGCTGAATGAAGAAATAGTATCACATTTCTATCGTCTTGGTACCCATGTAATTACTGGTGGTAACCACAGTTTTGATAAATGGAAAATTTATCCCTATATGAAGACGGATTCAAATCTTTTGCGTCCAATGAATTATCCAAAGGGGGCACATGGTTTTGGATACGGCATCTATGATATTCCGGGACATACTGAAAAAATCGGTGTTCTTAATATACAGGGTCGTACTTTCATGCAGGCTATTGATGATCCTTTTCGTACAGCCGATTATGTCATTGATAAAATGAAAGAAGAAACCAGCATCATCTTTGTTGATTTCCATGCGGAGGCGACTGCCGAAAAGTGGGCGATGGCATGGTATCTCGACGGGCGTGCTTCCATGATGGTCGGAACCCATACGCATGTACCGACGAATGATGCACGTATTTTCCCGAAAGGCCTGGGTTATATAACAGATGCCGGCATGACAGGTTCTTTTAATTCGGTTCTCGGGATGGATAAAGACACGGCTGTAAAACGTTTTCTTCTCAGTACACCGCATCGCTACAAAATAGCCAACGGTGATAACCGGATTTGTGGTGTTCATGCCGAAATTGACAAGGAAAGTGGAGTTTGTACCTTCATTGAACCGGTGATATTTCCTCAATTCAATAATAACAATCAATGAATTCCGTGATGAGTAATGAAGTTTTACTAAAAGCGGAAAATATATTCAAAGATTATCCTGCAAAAGCAGGCAAAGAGCCCCTGAATGTACTGAGTGGTGCTACGCTCTCGTATTGAATCCGGAAACATTATTTCAATCGTGGGTCCAAGTGGTTGTGGCAAAAGTACTTTGCTGCACATACTTGGGGGCTTAGACAAACCCTCGTCCGGGAAAGTATTCTTTAAAGAAAAGGAACTTAACAAGATGAATGAAAATCAGCTTGCAGAGTTCCGTAACAGAAACCTGGGTTTTGTATTCCAGTTTCACCATCTTCTGCCCGAATTTACGGCCCTGGAAAATGTCTTCATGCCGGCATTAATCAATAATGGACAGTCCGGCGACATTCAGAAAAAAGCCACCGAGCTTCTTGAGCGTTTTGGCCTGGCCGAACGCATACATCACCGGCCATCGGAATTGTCAGGCGGGGAACAGCAACGGGTTGCGGTAGCACGGGCATTGATGAATGATCCACAAATAATACTGGCTGATGAACCCACGGGGAACCTGGATGAACTAAATACCGAGTTGATGCTGGATATTTTATTGAACTTAAACAAGCAGGAGAACTTGTCCATTGTGTTAGTCACGCACGATCGCACCATCGCAGAACGTTCAAATACCACTTATGAGCTCAAAAAAGGCACTTTAAACAGAATCTCATAATTTTTTTGCTCTGCATTAAAAACAATCATAATTTTAGGCGCTAACAATTGATCTTAATTACAGAATAAGCAATGTCTAATAAGCACATACCAAAAGAAGAACTTAACGAGGATACCCTCGTCACAATATACGCCCGTTTTGTGGCTTATATTACCTACCACTATAAAATAGCCATAGGAATTGGAGTTGCAATCCTTTTGGTAATAGGCTCGGTTATTGGTTTATACTATTACAATCAGTCACAGAATCACAAGGCAGAAGTTTTGATGGTTGACGCACAGAATTATTTTCGTCAGTCCGACTTCAAAAAAGCTCTTGATGGTGATCAACAGGCCATCACCCTGGGATTTTCTCAAATTGCCAATAAATATTCAGGAACAACGGCAGGCAACCTTGCCCAATATTATGCGGCCATTTGTGAATTAAACCTGGGTGACAATACAAAAGCCTTATCTTACATCGAGAATTATAAAATTCCTGAAGGGATACTTGGGGTAGGCCCCATTTCTTTAAAAGGGGTTATTTTAAGTAACCTTGGTGAATATCAAAAATCAGCCCAGGCCTATATAAAAGCTGCAAATTGGGATAAGAATAATTCCACAACGCCCTATAACCTTCTTTCAGCTGCACGCTCATATATGAAAGCAGGACAATTAGCAGATGCCCAAAAGCTTGTTGGCGAAGTGATTGATAAATATCCTGAAACGCAATACATGACCGAAGCGGAAAAAATGAACGGATATCTTTCAGCCTCAGCCATGAAATAACTTTTATCCCGTTGAGCAGGTGATTATTCTTTCCCCGCCAGTTTAAAAGAATAATCACCTGACCCAACAACTGCCCGGATATAACTGCCTTTGTCTTTGACGTTTTTTATTCCCCTGCCGTCATTTTCTCTCGTTCCCAACGTCTCGTTGGGAATGCATACCCCTGGAAACTCTGTTTCGCTTAAACTTTTCAGCTTTGTTTAATTTATTGAGCCATATTTTGGACTGTCTTTGTTTTAAATAGTCTAGTGCCATAGGTTTTTCTTATTCGAAGCGGAGCTTCACTATGTACGTACCCAACGGGACGTTGGGTACGAGGTGAATGGCTACTTTCAGCCTCAGCCATGAAATAACAAGATTTTTTGTTGATGAGATGATGATTATTCCTTCCCGGTCAATGTGAAGGAATAATCACCTGACCCAACTTCTACACGGATATAACTGCCGTTATCTTTGGCGTTTTTTATACCTCTGTCATTATTTTGGAATAATCCATCCTTCCAAATAGTAATTCCATTCTCACTGACCGCGTAAGGTCCCGTTAAATCTGATTTGGGAATGTCAATAGTAGCCTTACTATTCGCCGGGATCGAAACTTTAAGATTGATTTCATTTCCTTCTTTTTTCCAATCAGATGATATCTTGCCTCTCAGTGTTTTGATTGAACCTTTCGCATAATGTAAGTCACCAAGAATATGAGGCTGAATGAGGATACTCTTATATCCTGCTTCATTAAAGCGAATACCGGCCAGATCTTTGTAGAAAAACTCATCAATACTTCCGAACATGATATGATTTAATGAATTCATACTGGCATCGAAGTAACGATACCCGCCCCATCTTTCCCACAACGTTGTGGCACCCTGAGCAATCATATAACCCCATCCTGGATAGGTCACCTGGTTAGTAATATTATATAAAAGTTCTTCCTCGCCGTATTTAGACAATGCCTCTATCAAAGCTTTGGTACCCAAAATACCCGTCCATAGGTGGTTATTATGTTTAAGCGTAATATTTTTTACCAATTGTTCAACCACTTGTTTCTGCTGAGCTTTGGGAACCACTCCAGCGTATAAAGCAAAAGCATTGTTTGTTTGAGAACCATTACCGTAATAACCTTTGGAAGCATTCCAGAAACGTTGATTGAATGCCGTTTTTATTTTTTCGGCAAGGGTTGAATATTTCTGCTGATCCTGGGAATTGCCCAATAATTCAGCCATTTCCGACATCATCACAGCACTTTTATAGTAATAACCGGTGGAGGTGAGCGCGATAGAACCGTCGATTGGCGTCCCTCCTCTTTTGGGTGGAACCCAATCACCGCGTCCCCTGCTGATGATATCATTGTGAGAGATGGATTTCATGTAATTCATCCATTTAACAAGGCTCTGGTAATGTTCCTCTATGATTCTATTATCACCATAATACTTGTGTACATACCAAACGAGTAAAGGATAAGCTACCTGCCACGCCGGTGTTCCCCGGTAGGTTCCTTTTACCCATTTATGATCCGGAACGATATCAGGAACACTTCCATCCGGATGTTGTTCATCCTGTATCTCCCGAATCCAATTGGTATAAAAAGCAGCCATATCAAAATTATGCATAGCTTCTTCCGCAGAAAGATCGGCATCAGCCATCCAGCCCATTCGTTCATTCCGCTGATCACAATCGGTGGGCATGCTCATTAAGTTGCTTTTTTGTCCCCATAATATATTCTGATGGATCTGGTTAAAAAGCGGATTTGAACAATGGAATTCACCAATTTGTTTAACATCAGAATGGACAAAATCGGCGGTAACCGTATTAATGTTGGGCTTGCCCTGATATCCCTCCAGCTGCACATAGCGGAAACCCTGGTACGTAAATCTTGGTGAATAGGTTTCTATTCCGGGTTTGCCGGCAAGGAAATAGATATCACGGGCTTTGGCATTTCGATTTTCAATGGCGTCAATAGTATCAACAACTCCCATCGTATTTTTACCCTGCATCCCGAGCATATCTTTACGGGTAACTTCGGCCATCTTCATAACCACTTTATTCCCGTACCCTCCATCAGCGTGAAGGACTGGCCATCCAGAAAAGTTCTGGCCAAAATCATAGACATAAACATTATTCACCGGCTCCCACATTTTCTTTGCAAAAAGAGTCTTTTCAACTTTGATTGGCGACATTAATTGTGCTGACAACACGCGGCCCGACGGTGGTGTAGCTTTTATGGCATCATGCCAGCTTCCATCATTATATCCAGGCTTATCCCATCCGTTTTTTTCCCTTCGAGCATCATAAACTTCCCCATCATAGACACTATTTGACCTGATTGGCCCGGCAGAAACTTTCCATGAGGGGTTGGTAACAATATGAACCGTACTCCCGTCGGTATAATCAATTTCCATCTGCATAATCACCTGGGGACGATGGCCGTAAAAACGGAATGGCCGTTCCCGGTTCGTTTTGAAATAGGCATTCCCGAGCCAAAGACCAACAGCATTTTCCCCGGATTGTAGATACTTTTTGATATTGTAGGTCACATATAGAGCTCTTTTATTGAAATCTGATGTTCCGGGATCCAAAACATGATCACCCACTTTTTTACCGTTTAAATAGAGCTCATAATAACCGAGTCCGCTCACATAGACGTAAGCATTTTTTATCTTTTTTGTGATATCAAATTGTTTACGCAACAAAGGGGAAGATACAGTAGAATCGACATCTCCAATCCATTCCCCCTGCCAGTCCTTTTTGTTATACAAACCGGTATGAAAATAATTAATTTTGCTCCATGAACTGGCCACTCCATTTTGATCCCATATTTCCACTCTCCAATAGTAGGTTTGTCCACTTTCCAGCTTTTTCCCTGCATAAGGAACATTAATCGATTTACCGGATTTTATTTTTCCGGAATCCCACATATCCGCATTACCTAACCGCAGATTGCTTTCATTCGTCGCCACCTGGATCTGCAGAGCCGATTGATTGATATTTCGTTTAAAGCTTTTTATTACCCATGAAAACCGGGGATGGGGCATATCGATTCCTAACGGGTTATGCAGGTATTCCGTCTGCAAGTTTTGTACAGACAGATACGAATTCTGTGCCTGGGCTGGTCCCGGGAACAAGCCAATCATAAAAATGAGTCCAAAAATGCTGGTATAAAGAAGGAAAGATTTGAAAAAAAATTTTGAAATATTTGTCTGATATCTCATGGTTCAATGATCTGTAATTAAATTTTCAAAGGCTGATTTGGCAGGAATTGTAATATTATGAATTTCGTTAAAGCGCATAGGCTTACCGATAATTAATAATTTATGACTATTTAATCTATACCCTGGCTATACAAATAACAACTATTAAAGAAAGGGAAATAAGTTAATTAGTTATTGAGTTATTGAGAAAATGAGTAATTGAGTCTAACGAAATTCACCCACTCAACAAATTCATATCAGTTTAGCGTATCCCTCCTGAATCCTGAAAATAAAAATAAACGCCGTCCAAGGCTATACTTTTATTCTCATTTATAATCACCCGGCATCGGGCGCATAATCACTTCTTCAACCACGGATTGCGGAGATAATTCCGTAATATTTCGAATAAGGCGGGCGACATCTTTCGGATCGATGAGGCGTTTGGGATCGACACCGCTGCCCTTCCATGATGTCGAATACGTTGAGCCGAGATTGATGGCCGTCACGGCGATATTTTCAGTTTTAAGCTCCTGCCTGAGTGACCGGGTGTATCCCAAAACGGCATGCTTGGAAGTCACATAAGCTCCAGAACCGGCGGAACCAGACAAGCTGGCAACGGAACAAATGTTAATGATATACCCTGATTTTCGTTGCTTAAGGTAGGGTAAAAAGTGCTGAACCGTATTGAAAGCAGATAACACATTAACATTAAACTGGCCAACGAATTCATCATTCGATGTATCCTGCAGTTTTGCTGCTAAAAAAGTCCCGGTATTATTAACGATAACTTCAATTTTCTGAAAATCAGGTGGAAGATTGATTTTATTCAGATTGTCTGCTTTGGTTAAATCACAGGATTGAATAAAAACATGCTTTGCTCCCCTCTTCAAACATTCTTCTTTTACTTTTTCCAATTCCTGGTAATTACGGGCAAGAAGGATTAAAGAATGCTGTGTCTGTTCTGCGAATTCGTAAGCGATGTGCTCGCCTATTCCGCGACTGGCCCCCGTGACAACGACAGCGGTATCCGCAAAATCCACGATTAACTTACCCCAAGAAACTTATGGGTTTGTAAACTGATGCCCCATTTCGGATGTTTTTTCACATAATCCACGATGATATCCATCGACTTTGGTGTCTCCCATTCAGGCTGGAGCAAAAGCCGTGTTGTTTCCGGGCATTTAACAGCATTTTCTTCTGCCCAATTCAGATCTTTATTGGTCAGGACTACCACTTTCAATTCATCGACATAAGGAAAAATTTCATCCAGCGGCTTTTTAAACCGTTTAGGTGAGAGCGTAATCCAGTCGAGATGGCCGGAAACGGGAGAAGAACCACTCGTCTCGATATGAATATGAAGGCCGGATTTTTTTAATGCCAGGGTAAGTGCCGTCAAATCGTGCAATAATGGTTCCCCACCGGTAATAACTACAAACGAAGCTCCGGATTTCTTAGCAGCCGACACCAACTGTTCTACACTAACTTTTGGATGTGAATTAACATCCCAGCTGTCTTTCACATCACACCACCAGCAGCCGACATCACAACCCGCCAACCGGATGAAATAGGCTGGTTTCCCGGTATGCACACCTTCCCCCTGAATAGTATAGAAATGTTCCATTACCGGGTACTGAATGTTATCCTGCTCCCGGACGATCTCTAATTCGGTAATATTTTTCTCTAAACGATTTTTATACATCCTGATCGGTATATTCAACCCAGCTTTCCGGTGTTTCCCACACGGTAACTACTAAATCAATTTCTTCCGGAATTCGTTTCTTTGTCTCCTGGTGAATATACTCGGCCAAACGTTCGGCTGTAGTTATGACCGGCACCTGATCATTCAAAAAACAGTGATCCAGTCCACCCTTTTCCAAATCCCGTGCAGCCCATTTTAATTCGCGAAAATCACAAACCATATCCGGTGTATGAAGATACTTCGATGGATTCAGTTTGTGAGATTTTGCCGTAATTTTTACACGATACGTATGACCGTGAATCCTGCTGCATTTACCATCGTAGCCTTCAATGGCATGAGCGGAATCAAATTTAAATTCTGTGTTTAATTTCCAAGTAGGCATTAATATAACCTCGGTAAAAATAAAAAGCCTTTCCGTTACAAGGAAGGCTGATTTTAACGTTCAGGCGTTAAATATAAGCATTTTAAACGTCTAATGACGAAATATTCACAATGGAATAATCAATTCAGTTCTTTTTCCGGATCCCAAAAATGTTTACTCAAATCAACTGTGTTTTCATCCAAAAAAGTAACCCCTTCCTGTTTTAACCGTTCTTCCATCACATTTCCATCAAAATGCCGGCGGCCGGATAATTGTCCCAAACGATTTACCACCCGGTGACAAGGCAAATCTCCAAAACTATTAGCCAATTTCGTTGAGTTCAGAGCCCAGCCAACCATACGGGCACCACTTCGCAAACCCAAATAATAAGAGATAGCTCCATAAGTTGTCACTTTTCCATACGGTATTTGAGCCACCACTTCATACACTTTTTCAAAATAATCAGATTCGATATCAGATTTCTTTCTCAATCTCCCTGTTTTTAAATAAACGAATAATTTCCTGTAAGTTTTCGTTCTTATACATTCCTGTGTCAATGAACTGGTTCAATGTAAATAATCCCAATGATTGATATAAAGAGATCAGATCTTCATTTTCACCCATATTCTGAAGATGTTTGCGAATCGTTTCGGCGTCTCCTCTCTTAATGGGGCCACTCAAAGAATTTTCCGGACCATAATTTTCAATATTATTCAATGTTTGTTCCATCAGGGGAAACAGTTTATCGAGTGTAATATTTTTTGGATTCTCCGAACCGGATAATATCATTTTTGCAGCCATATCAATAGAAACCATATAATTACAGGCAAAAACAGCTGCAATATGTAATAGTATTTTATCCTTTTCGGAAACTTTAAAAGATTGAGCGTTTAAAGACAGAGCTATCTTACTAAGTTCCTCAATAACCTGTTCATCACCCTGCAGACTGATATTTACACTCTTGAAGGCATCCGGTTTAGGATCTTTTAAAAAGGTCTGTAAAGGATGAAACGATGCTACAGATGCACCGACCGATTTAAATTCTTCTATCTCATTGGCAGATTTGGCTCCGGAGCAATGAACAAAATACTTCCCGCGGAGATTCTTTATTGTAGAAACTAAATGATGAGCTATGTTCTTCAAATGATCATCGGGAACACATAAAAAAATTATTTGACCGATTTCTCCCGATTTTTTGGGATTTAAACCATAATGATCGGCATTAACAAGGCGTGCAACCTCTTGTGCTTTTCCTTCCGTTCTGTTAAAAATGCCTTTTACGGCGTATCCATGTTCGGAAAGTGCCAAAGCCAGGTTTGTACCTAAAGCTCCGGCACCTATAATCGCAATATCAGGCTTTATTTCTGGCAAAATATTCTCAGTTGCTGTTTAGACAGGCATAGCCGGTAATCAGGCTTGTCCCCGGTTGTTTCGTGTAAACATCATTCACAAAATGGATATTGAGCCCCCATTGCTGGGCAATCATAAATCCTGTCATCAATGCTGATCGGCCCTTGATATCCACCATATCGCTATTGATCGTGTTTTTCAGATTTGAGTCGTCATTTGACGAATAATATTGCATAATTTTATCCAGTGTCCCGGTTTGTGTATTGGACATCTCGGTACAGACAATAATTAAAACATTCCTGTTATACAGCACCTCCGACAAAACAAAGGCAAGCTCCCTGATTATTGATGTTCCCTCAAGATCATATACCTGCATGCTTACGACTAAAGGTTCCCTTACTGTACACTGAAGCATTGGCAGCTGATGAAACAAACTCATTTCCTCATAATAAGCACTATTATCTATATAGAAATCATCTTCTTCATCACAAAATTCATCCCGCATTTTGGCATTAACCTGCACATCACCAAGCTGAGTTTTAAATGAATCGTTTAATGGCATTGGTATCTTTTTTTCCAGCTCATGGTCGCAACCCTCAAGAATGATTACTGTTTCATAATTATGATCCCTGATATTTGTAAATACTTCACATACTTGTTCAAAATTGTTGTTATTTATCCGGATAGGTGAAAATAGCATCTTAACACTCAGGTTTTGGGAACTATTTTCCGCTTTATTAAGGCCGGATACAATTTGCTCTCTGGAATATGATGTTATATCCATAAATAGATATGTTAATTAGGTTATTTTTTCATTAAAGATATGTATCCAATTTAATGCTAAATATAGCTTTACTCAAAAAGGCTTATTGCGATCCACCACTTTTTATACAGAAAAGATTGTATCCTGATTTTTCGAAAATCAACGACCGTTTTAAAGGTATCCCGTTTATCAGGTTCCAGTATAATGTCAGACATATTTTTTCGTAATCCGGTACCCAGTAATTTCAAAATCGATTCTTTTACCGTCCATATTCGGATTAGATCGATTTCTTCGGACAGATTGATTTCTTTCACGTTCAATATTCTTTTCCTGAGCCCCGGATTTACTGTTCGTCCTGCATTTTCAATATCGAGTCCCACATCTTTTTCTTCAGAAATGATACCGGTAATACATTTTTGGGAATGGGAAATACTCAAATGACACCGGCCTTGCTCATAAATGCCAAAAGGTTTGCCATCCTTGTCTTTTTGAACATGAAAATAATCCTGATAACCACATTTTCCGGCAATTTCCTTTATAAGGACCCTTGATGTAAGGAACTCAGCCTTTCGTTCAGGGTTGGTAAGCAAGGAATATTCAGCATGTTCTTTAGCATCAAGCATTTTCACCGGGACAGAAAGACACACTTTAGTCATCCCCAGATGAAGGCGTTCATTATCGAGGGGAATATATTCCCATTCAAAATATTCCGATTTCTGTAAAGACATATTGTAAATCACATATCCTGAGATTCTTTCATCAGACAACGAATCTTCCGTTTCCTTTTTAAAGAGATATAAACAAGCATCATCATGGAATGGATAACTTACGAATAACTTTCAAACATTTAGAGAATCAAAAAGTGTAAATCTCCTCAAATGACCTTATCTTAGATTGATTTAGAATCCGGCCCGGTAATCCTAGTTGTTAAGCATTAAAATTTCAGAGATTGCCTGTTTTCATAATTGCCGGTTAAAAGAATATTTCTAAGAATTTAATATAAACAGTACGATTTTTTACTAAACGTTAGAATTACGAATAGCAACGTCTTATTTAATCTATGACCGATAAAGAAACAAGCCTTAGCGAGCAGGAAGCATTCCGACGCCAGAAACTCCAGCAGTTGAGAGAACTCGGCGTCAATCCATATCCATATCAATTTGATGTTGATCATACTTCTAAACAGATTTTTGCCCAGCCGGAATTAATCAAAAAAGAAGATGATGAAAATCCCGCCAGGGTTTCGGTAGCCGGACGTATTATGACCAAGCGCATTATGGGAAAAGCTTCCTTTTTCAATCTTCTTGATTCGGAAGGAACTATCCAGGTTTATATCCGCCGTGATGATGTAGGGGTCGAGAATTATAACGATGTCTTTAAAAAACTGACTGATATCGGCGATTTTGTCGGGATAAAAGGATTTGTATTTCATCACGAAAGACCGGAGAAACAACCATTCATGCCGAGTCTTTCGAATTATTGTCAAAGACAGTGCGCCCTCTTCCCACTCCTAAAGAAGTTGAAGAAGATGGTGAAAAGAAAATATATGATGCCTTTTCAGATAAAGAGCAACGATATCGCCAGAGATATGTGGATTTAGTCGTAAATTCTGAAATACGTGATGTATTTCGGAAACGATCCCTGATGGTTCATACGATGAGGGATGTCATGCTGGAAAAAGGCTACCTGGAAGTCGAAACACCTATCCTGCAGCCTATTTATGGCGGTGCTGCCGCACGTCCGTTTATGACCCATCACAATGCATTGGATATGACGCTGTATTTGCGAATCGCTAACGAGTTATATCTGAAACGGTTGATTGTCGGCGGTTACGACGGGGTTTTTGAATTTTCAAAGGATTTCAGAAATGAAGGTATGGATCGTTTTCATAACCCTGAATTCACCCAGGTTGAACTTTATGTAGCCTATAAAGATTATAACTGGATGATGGATTTCGTCGAAGAAATGGTCGAGAAAGTGGCCGTGAAACTCCATGGTTCCACCCAGGTACAGGTTGGTGAAAATATTATCGATTTCAAACGTCCCTGGCCAAGAATCCCAATGCTCGAGGCCATTGAAAAGGAAACGGGTATAAATTTGTATGGCATGAGTTTAGAGGATATGCAAAAAGCCGCTAAAGAATTGCATGTCGATATTGACAGTACAATGGGAAAAGGCAAAATCATTGATGAGATATTCGGTACTTATGTCGAATCGAAATTGATTCAGCCAACATTCATTACTGATTATCCTATAGAAATGAGCCCCCTGGCTAAAAAACATCGCAGCAAAGAAGGCCTCGTGGAACGGTTTGAAGGTATTTGCAACAGTAAAGAAATTTGTAATGCATTCTCTGAACTTAACGATCCTTTAGATCAGCGCCAGAGACTCGAAGAACAGGCAAGGCTGCGTGCCCAGGGCGACGAAGAAGCCATGACACTGGACGAAGATTTTCTTCGTGCCCTTGAATACGGTATGCCTCCCACTGCCGGACTCGGTATTGGTATCGATCGTCTCGCGATGATCATGACCAATCAGGAATCTATCAGGGATGTATTATTCTTCCCGCATATGAGGCCTGAATAAATATTCATAACGGGATGTATTTGACCGTCCCGTTTTATTTTTTTAGTGTATGAAATTTGAGTGGTTTCTGGCTAAACGATATTTTCGCGGAAAGCGAAAAGACGATCGATTCCTGTCATTTATTAAGATTATGTCGATTACAGGAGTTGCCATCGGGGCCGGCGGACTGCTCATTGCCCTTTCCATCGTTCATGGTTTTAAATCGGTAATTCAAGACAAAATTCTCGGTTTCGGAGCCCATATCACCGTTCAGAAATATGGCGGTGATCCCATATTTCGTGTCGATACGCTAGACACCTATCTGCATCAGTTTAAAGGGATTAAAGCCATTCAGCCCATAATTCTTGGACAGGGAATGATTCAGACCAAAGATCAGATACAGGGATCATTTATAAAAGGTGTGAGTCCTTCCGGAGACCTAACCGATATTAAAAATTATATCAAACTGGGAACCTTTAATTTACTACCGGACAGTACGGGAGGATTGCCCGGCATTGTCATTGGATCCAAGCTTGCTAAAGAGCTGGATGCCCATATCGGATCGGTTATAACGGCCTATGCCATGAAAGGACTCCCTTCGCCCATAAATTTGCCGGATATCAAACAATTCAAACTTACCGGAATTTATGAGACCGGCATTGATAAGTTTGATGATGTCATCGTCTTGATGGCCAGAAGGTATGCCCGTACGCTCTTTCAAATGGGTCCGGATGAAGCCTCCAAGGTTGAAATCCAGGTAAAAAATGTGAACGATATTCGCGATGTTGCAAAAAGCATGACCAACCAGATGCTTTTCCCCTATTATGCCGATACCATTTATGAAAACTATGGAAGTATTTTTGCGTGGGTCAATTTACAGGAACAGACTATCCCCTTTGTGATCAGCGTGATGATTATCGTTGCGGCATTCAATCTTATAGGAACTATCCTCATGATGGTTCTTGAACGCACCCGTGACATCGGGATTTTGAAAACCATGGGAGCCGATAATAAACGGATAAACCGGATTTTCTTGTACGAAGGTATCTTTGTTTCCATCACCGGATTAATTATCGGTATTGGCCTGGCTGTATTATTTAACTGGTTGGAAGGCACCTATCATCTTATACCACTTTCCGAGGCAAATTACTATATGTCTTACGCTCCCGTTCAGCCTCATCTTATGGATTTTGTCATCGTCTCTATTGTGACCATGGTGCTTTGCACCCTGGCATCATGGCTCCCCGCCCGGGTGGCTGCGAAAACCAATCCTTTGTCCGTTATTTCGTTCGGGCGGTGATAGAACGCAGATTACGCGGATGGTAAGGGTTTGCGCGGAGAAATATATTAAATAACCCTCATTGCGAAGCTCTGCTTCGTAATGCCGGAAGCATCGTAGACGAGACCTGGATCTGGCGAAATTCTGTTTTACATTCTGGACAAATCCGGCGCACTAAACGTTGAGCCATAACTAAACGTACTGAGGATGCGACCAGAAAAGCTTCTACACCCATATCAATCAGTCGCGTTATGGCTGCTGGTGCATCATTGGTATGCAGGGTAGAAAATACCATGTGCCCGGTTAAGGCCGAACGGATGGCAATCTCTGCCGTTTCTTGATCCCGGATCTCCCCAACCATGATAATATTAGGGTCCTGGCGCAGAATGGCCCGGAGTACGGCTGAAAACGTAAGCCCAATATCACTTCGAACCTGCGTCTGATTGATGCCCGGCAGATTGTATTCAATCGGATCTTCGATGGTGGTAATGTTGACCCGCGGAGTATTGAGTTCACTCAGAGCGGCATACAATGTAGTGGTCTTACCGCTTCCGGTTGGACCGGTGACCAGGATCATTCCATAAGGATTCGTAATGGCCTTGCGAAAAGCCTGCAGGCTGGTTTCTCTGAACCCAAGCTGACGGAGTCCCAGACTCTGATCCCCCTTGTCCAGGATACGGAGTACTATCTTCTCCCCAAACTCGGTAGGTAGCGTAGAAACCCGAAGATCCACAGTTTTGTTGGTTTTATCCGCTCCATTTACCGAAGGCTTTTCGATGCGAATTCTTCCATCCTGGGGTCTTCTTTTTTCTGCAATATCCAGTTTGGCCATAATTTTAAGTCGGGACAAGATGGCATCCTTTTGAGCCTGAGACAACGCTCCTATTTCTTGTAACACTCCGTCCACGCGATAGCGCAACCGAAATGATTCTTCGTAAGGTTCTAAATGAATATCGCTGGCTTTCATTTCGATGGTTTTTTTAATGAGGGAATTTACTTGGCCAACGACAGAACCGCTGAAGCTTTGTCCATTTATCAACTTAACGTTTGTCTGCGATTTAGTATTATTTAGTACTGTGTGTTGAATAGACATAAACAAAACTACTTGTCGAAAAACTTTGGTCTCATATTTTCTTCTCTGACCGTACTCTGTTGATCGGATTGAAGGGGACAATATTCACTCCTGCGATGCCATATGTTCTGGCGTAATCAAGAATGGCACATGCAAAATCTTTACACATTTGCTCCTCCTAAGCTTAGGTCTAAGGGTTTTTTAGCCCTTATATTTAACTTTCTCTTTTTATATAAATATATATAGCATAAGTAATTATCATGGCTGTTAGGATATCAAAAAAATATGCGAATTGTACTCTCGGTTATATTAGTATCCATACCGAGTAATGTACCATAAAGTGAATTCCAAAATAAATTGAAAGGGCTTGGTGGTTTTAAAAAAATCCAAAATATTGCAAAACTAATCCCTATACTTATCATCAATATTTTATATTTTTTCATATACTAATTTATTCCATTTATATATTTATTTTTACTATACATTTTAATTATTTTTTTAAAAAATATTTATCATTTAGTATAACCATAACAAATAGTATTATATTAATCATTATTCTTAATTTCATCAACCAAATAAGTTATTAATAAATATGACAAATATGATATAACCATTGCTGATATTATATCAAATATAATTATAAATCTATACTCTGTTATAATCACATTTTCTTTATCTCCAAATAATAAATAATATAATTCAATAGGATAATAGCTATATATACTAGGAGGCCTCATGCCAAACCAAAAAATTATTATTCCAATTCCGAGACTTATTACAATGATTATATTTTTTTTCATAATAGTTATTGTATAATTGGAATTATCTGACCGTTTATAACCTTATATTTACCTGCTGGTATATTTTTGATATCGTTTTGAAAAGTACGCAACTTATGTCTTTGTTATACATCTGATTTTGTATCCATCATAATTGCACCATTAATTGGCTTGTTACCTGCCAAATTATCATCTAAATGCGAAAACTGTAACGTTGGTCCCATATTTGGATCTTTAATTGCATCCTGTTCATAGGATTGATATGGGGCAAAATCCGCTTCAAAGGCTATATTTACACCCTGCGATGCTATGTGCTATAGCATAATCAAGAATGGCCCGAGCAAAGCCTTTATCATATGCTCCTCCCAAACTATGTATAACTATTTTTGTTGCTTTTTTTTTGAAATAAATAAATGTACCATAAATAATTATTATGGCTGTAAGGATATCAAAAAAATACATGAATTGACCCTCGGTTATAATATTATTTGTACCAAACAATGTTGCATAAAGTGAAACCCAAAAAAAATTGAATGGACTTGGTGGTTTTAAAAAAATCCAAAATATTACAAAACCAATACAGATACTTATTAGTATTATTTTACTATTCTTCATATTAATTAATAATTGGAATTATTTTACCATTAATTACCTCACATATACCTTGTGGTAAATTTAGGATATAATATATATGTATTAGTAAAAAAAATGACCTCGTTTCCCTCGTTACGAAGCTCTGCTTCGTAACGCCAGCTTTGGGAGCTCTGCTCCCTTTCCCGGAAGCGGAGCTTCCCCCGTTGCGTTCCCAACGGGACGTTGGGAACGAGGAAAAACCCTCGTAGCGAAATTCTGCTTCGTAACGCTAACTTTGGGAGCTCTGCTCCTTTTCCCGGAAGTGGAGCATTCTTCCCAACGTTATTCCTTGGGAACGAAGATTCAACTAGGATTCAAACTTATTTCAAAATTTCTATTTTTTGTGGTTTGGCATTCAGATTAAAAGTCAAAATGTGAGTCTGATCATCATATTTTGATTTTATGGATTTCCCATTCACTTCTACTTTTTCAGGAGCTTTATCTAAGCCGTATACTTCTGCCTTAAAACCAGATACGGCCCCATCATAATGCCCGTTCATTTTAATATCGAGGCTTAACTCTTGCGTACTTGATTCGGTTTGAAATGTAGTAAATCGAAAAACCCCTTTATGATATTCCTGTGACTTACCATCGTCTTCATACAAATAACTTTTTTGCGAAGCGCCAGCATAAATCCGCAGTGTCATATTGGTAATTTTTTTCTGCCCGACATATTGCTGAACCGGCTGCATAGGAATCACCGAACCGGCCTGTGCAAATAACGGCAATCCGGCATATGGATGGGTAAAATCTTTATTGTAAACATTAACGGCATCTATCGGGGCATTAACCGTGATATCTTTACCGCCTTCGTATTCTTTATTATTAAAGAACCCGTACCATTTTCCATCAGGCAGGTATAACGTGCGAGAATTCATCCCTTGTTTATGCACAGGTGCCGCCATCAGGTGATCTCCCAGCATAAACTGGTCATCGATATGATAAACTCTTGGATCGTTTTGGAACTGCCATACCAACGGCCGGATAATCGGGCTGCCATCGAGGGTACTCTCATAAAACGAGGTGTAAAGAACAGGCAGGATTTTATACCTGAAACGTATGAATTTCCGATTGATATACGTGTACATCTGTCCATAATCCCAGGGTTCCTGGGCACGGGAATCAGCTACTGTGTGAGTACGGCAAAAAGGCATTAAAACACCAATTTGAAGAAAACGCATATACATTTCACCAGAGGGACTGCCAATAAAACCGCCAATATCAAATCCAGCAAACGGCTCGCCGGCAAGTCCGGTACTTATAACCATTGGCATCGTAAGATATACATGATCCCAAGTTGAAGCATTGTCCCCCGTCCACATACTTGAATAACGCTGTATACCGGAAAATGCCGCACGTGTTATTATCAACGGACGTTTATTGGGTTCCGCCTTTCTGAATCCTTCATAACTGGCTCGGGCCATCAGCAAGCCATACAAATTATGCATCTCATCAGCACTGGCTTTGCGACCGTCTTTATCAAATTCAACGAAATTAGGCATAGTTTTTCCATCAAACACGGATGGTTCATTCATATCATTCCAGATACCGGAAATGCCTTCATTCAGATCTTTGCCTATCCATTTTCCCCACCATTTACGGGTTACAGGGTTGGAAAAGTCCGGGAAATTAACTTTTCCCGGCCATACTGTTCCAACGTAATTACTTCCATCCGGATATTTTACATATACATCATTCTTCAGGCCATCTTCGAAAACTGAGTACGTGGAGTCCAGTTTAATTCCCGGATCGATGATTGTGACGACTTTGAAACCACGGTCTTTTAATTGTTTCAGCATCCGTTCCGGTTCCGGGAAATAATTTTTATTCCAGGTGAAGTCCCGGTAACCATCCATATAATCGATATCCAGGTAGAGAGCATCACATGGAATACCCCGCGATCTGAATTCATCGGCTAAGCGGTACAATTCTTTATCAGGATAATAACTCCATCGGCTTTGCTGATAGCCCATCGCCCATTTTGGCGGCAGCGGAGCCCGGCCGGTAATGTCGGTGTATTTCCTAAGCACATCTTTGATTTCGGGCCCGTAGAAAACATAAAATCGTAATTCCCCTCCATTGGAATAATACCCGATGCCCGTTTTAAGCTGGCCGCCAAAATCAAATTTTGTCCTGAAGGAATTATCATAGAAAACACCAAAAGCTTTTCCATTTAAAAGACCTATATAAAATGGATACGACTCATAAATGGGATCCTCATTCATCGTATATGCCGGCGTATCCGAATTCCATAAATGAAATACTTTATTATTGCGAACCATTGATGAGGCTTTTTCCCCAAGGCCGTAATAAGTTGTTCCTTTTTTCAACTGAACAATGTGGGCGATTTTTTGTCCCCTGTGTCCGGCACCATAAGATTCCTTCAGATAATTAAAACCATCTTGCGTCGAGAAAGAAAGCCTGAATGGCTTTTTTTGTATAGATATAATATCATCACCACTGCGCAATTCAAGATAACTGCCCTTATTGGCTACTTTAATAGCTTGATCAGCCGGCATATTATCAACTGTCGCATAAGAAAACAAAGGCTGAAATTTACCGGTAAACGAATACCGAATGCGATAACCAACGCCCTTCAGATGCTCAATTCTTACAGCTCCGTTCTCAAGCTTTGCAGTAAAGATATCATGATGATTTGAATAGGATTTTAGGTTACCGGCAAAGTGATACAAGCTATTTTGCTGGGCTTTTGCTTTAATTTGCAGAACGAGTACAAACAGCAATGGAAAAACAAAAAAACGAATAATCTTCATGGGGTAGAATAAAAGGATTAAGATATTTTCAATATGGAAAGCAAATCTGGAATTAAGTTAAATATCATAAAGTCTGGATTCAAAAATATGTACCTGGCTGATTATCACATGATCAACGACTAAAAATATCGCTGTTATTTTATTTATTATAAATCTGATCTAACAAAAGAAACTGCTTTCTGTCTTTAACTTTTTGCAGGCGAGTATTTACATCAATATGCATAAAGTGCCTGGAATGGCCATCATTCAGCGGTATCCATGTTGGCAAACCTAATCCATTGGGATTACCATTCTTGACGAAATTGGCTACAAAATCCTGAAATATGTGAGAGACTTTATAATCATCGGGGGTCCAGTCGTAAACATGATTCGTAGGTAAATTTCCCATCACATATTCAATTTCAGCAGAGTGGACAGCGCCTGTCGCCGGAGGCATTTTCGATGTATTTCCAGATCCTTTTTTTACTCCACCTGCCAATCCTGGAATGGCATTACCCATGGATGCATTCATTGCCGGACGCGGACGGGAATAATAATATCGATATACCGGTTTCCCTCCTGTCTGACTCTGTAAGTCGGCCCATTTCCAGGTACTGAATACCGTAAAACGATCTCCGGCCAGATGAGTTGCCGATGCAATAACTTCCTGCTCAGTAGCATGGGGGAAAACTTTCAAAACTTCGTCGGCATTTTTACCGTAAATGGATTTTATCACTTTCTCGAAATTTTCCGGAGTCGGCTGATACTGCCGCATCAGTGCATGATAATTCATTTCTTCTGAATTCCATCCCAAAAGCAGTGGAACGTGAGCCTGTTGTCCGGCAGCGAATATTTTTGCAGGTGATTCAGGAAGAAAATATCCATCCACATCAGGCCAAAAGCGAATTCCTTTAAATTTACCGCTGGCATTTAACAAATCCGATGCTGACATTGCCCGCAGATCGGTTAATGATTTTACGCCCAGTGAATCCGCAAATTTTACGCCTGTTTCTTCAGCCTGACTTAATGGTGCCGGCGTAATGGGAGTAAATAAACCACCACTCTCACCTATGGCTCCTCTGAATAAATTTTCAGATAACGGAGACGCCATTAACGCACTTACGGAGATAGAACCGGCTGATTCCCCGGCAATAGTAACTTTATTTGGATCTCCTCCGAAGGCTGCAATATTTTGTTTTACCCACCGCAATACCTGGACCTGATCCATTAAACCGTAATTGCCGGAAGCATGGTGCTTCGATTCTTTGGTTAAACCGGGATATGCTAAAAATCCAAATACTCCCAAACGATAATTGGCCGTCACAGTAACGATGTCTTTGTTTCTTGCCATATTTTCGCCATCATACCGGGGTTCAGAACCATCACCCGCAATAAATCCACCGCCATAAAAATATACCAATACCGGAAGATGCCTGTTCTTGATTTTAGCAGGTGTCCAAACATTTAAATAAAGGCAATCCTCGCTTTTTTCTGCAAAACGGAAGTTCATATCCCCGAAAACAGGTAACTGCATACATCCATTTCCAAAATGATCCGCTTTATAAATGCCTTTCCACTTATTGGCTGGCCGGGGGGCTTTCCATCGTAAATTTCCTACCGGCGGTTGTGCGAAAGGTATCCCTTTAAAGATATAAACACCGGAATCATTGATTCCTTCAACGGCTCCGTTTGTTGTCTGAACAATAGCTGGATTATTTTCTTCTTTTAATGATGTCTGTGCTTTCAAAGTTTTAAAACAAGTAAAAAATAACAGGAAAAAGAGGGCTGTCGTTTTCATAAAATTCAGATTATGACAATAGTTTAATTACTCGAACCGATACACCGAACAGATTACCGAACGCCAGTAAGTTAAGCAAGAAAAAAAGGTGTTTAAACTGAATGGTTTTAGTTTTTTTTCATCATGCCTGATTCCCCTTAAGGCGAGAAATCAGGCAATTTGGGAATAATGCCATTCTCTCCGCCTGCTATTTACATTTCTAAACGTTATCACTTATTCCGTTTCATACCTTCGAAAAAGAGGCGGAGCGAAGCCAGCTATGACCGGGTATCCAGTACATTTGAAGTGAAAATGATGTAAGGAATAAACGAATGTTTATTAGTTTAATTCCGATCGGAATAATGTTTTATCACTCACAAAAGCCAAGATAAACAGTAAAATACCGGGCAAAAGATAATCGGGATATAAGTCTTTATAATCGGTATAAATGACCTGATCTATTTTGGTTTTCTCCATTTTATCGATCTTATCGTATATTGTTTTCAGAGACTGAGTATCCGTAGCCCGGAAATATTCTCCACCCGTAATTTTAGCGATTTTCTTCAGCATACCCACATCGATATCAACTTTAATATTTTGATATCGTTTCCCAAAAACCGGGTCGTCAATGGGATAAGGAGCCATCCCTCTTGTTCCGACTCCAATCGTATATATTTTGATATTATACGTCGCTGCTAAATCAGCTGCTGTAACCGGGTCAATTTCACCGGCATTATTCTGTCCGTCGGTAAGTAAAATAATTACTTTACTTTTGGCTTTACTGTCTTTAATACGGTTAACCGCTGTTGCTATACCCATACCAATGGCCGTACCATCTTCAACCACCCCCATTTCAACACCATTCAGTAAATTTTTGAGCAGACTATAATCCAGCGTTGGAGGACAAACAGTAAATGCCTGGCGTGCAAAAATAACGAGGCCAATCCTGTCGGAGATGCGCTTGTCAATAAAATCGGATGCTACCATCTTAGCCGCTTTAAAACGACTGGGCTTCAAATCTTCGGCTTTCATTGAAGATGAAATATCCAGTGCCAGCATGATATCAATTCCTTTGGCACTGCGTTCAATGTGCGAATTCTCAAGCTGTGGGCGTGCAAGCGCGGTGACAACCAATGCAATCGCTACAACTTGTAACGTAAGTGTAATCCATGGCCCGTAACTTCGCCAGTTACCGGGTAAATCCTGTAAATCATCAACACTTGAAAATGTTAGTGTCGGTTCCCGGTGCCTGAAATACCGCCATAACTGCAATCCGATGACAACCGGTATAACTAATAAGGCCCAAAACCATTGTGGATCTTTCCAAATCATAGAAATTATTCCTGGTTACTTTCTTCTTTCATATCTTCGTCCGGCTCATCTTCCGATTGCTGCTCCATCAATTGCTGTTCGAACCGTTCACGCATCCGTTCTACCCGGGATCGATCAACTTCACGGGCACGGGACAAAAACTGTTGTCCGGTTTCCAAATCTTTATGAGCAAGATCCAGGGTCGGGTCATATTTCGCAAATTTAACCATGTCGGCCTGACGCAATATCTTATTGGTGCAGTCAATCAGTACACTGTCTACCGCATGAGAATCCAAATCCCGAATCAGCTCGCGTGTTGTGTATTCCAAAGCCGGAATCTGGTAAAGTCGTTCAAAATATTCCCGGATCGTATCACCGTATTTCGAATAGAAATATTTAAAATCTCTCTGCGTCAAGGCAGGATCGACCTGTAAATCCACCATTGCTTTTTCAAGTTCTTCCAGTGGATCTATGAATTCTTCCGGAATAACGGGTTCAGGCTTCGGTTTCGGCGGCACCGCTTTTCTCTTCTTATAATACTTATAAGCGTACCATCCTAACAGAAGGACTATCAATAAGATAATTAAATACGGAAGCAGATTAATTGCGAATTGATAGATAGGTTTTAGTGGCTGGAACTTTGCTTTTTGCCTATCCTTAATTTCACTTTGAAAATAAACTGTAATGGGAAGAGTATGTCTGACTATAGTATCCTGTCCACTGATAAACTTGACGGTTAAAGGACCCAATGTGGTATCTTTTAATCCGAAAAATTGAAGGGAATAAGCAAGGCTATCGGAATAATCTGTTTTCTTAAACTTCTTCAGGCTATTAATCTGGAATGTATTACCAAACTGGCTCGAATCAGGATAGATGATTTGATCATAATTTTTTTCTGTTCTGACAAGCAACGAATAGGTGAATTTATCCCCTACTTTCAGGGAATCGACCGTAGAAATCCCATTCACCTGTTGGGCCTGTACATTCATCGGGTTAGCGTATATCCCGGCAACCAGTAGTAAAAAAAGACAAAAATGCCGAATTTTTCTCATCAGTAACGTTTTACCCTTCGTTCAAAGAAATTCATTAATGGTTCAACATACGATTCATTGGTTCTAACAGTAACCATATCTACCTGAAGTTTCAAAAAATGATTTAATAATTCTTTATGACGCTTTATACGCCGGGCCTTGTAAGCCGTCCTGACTTTCTTGTTACTCGTATCTACCCAGCGAACAACTCCTGTTTCCGCGTCTTTCATCGGGATGACACCCAGCGAAGGTAAATCATTTTCCAGTGGATCTTCAATCAGGATACTTACTAAATCGTGCTTCTTATTGGTGACTTTAATCTGTTTATCATAGTCAGGAGCCTGAAAGTCACTCGCAAGAACCAAAATAGATCTTCTTTTCAGCAATTTATTTACATAATTGAGTGCTTCTTTAATATCAGTACCAGTACCTTCGGGTTTGGCCGTGTATAGCTCCCGAATTAAACGAAGAGCATGTAACCGGCCTTTTCGAGGTGGAATCACCTTCTCCACATGGTCACTGAATAAGACCATGCCCACTTTATCGCCGTTATTGATAGCGCTGAATGCAAGAACGGCGCACAACTCAACTGTCAAATCCCTTTTGCGCTGATTCTTGCTTCCAAATATACCGCTTGCAGAAATATCAACACACAGCATTAAAGTTTGCTCACGTTCTTCTTCAAAAATTTTGACATACGGCTCCCCGGTCCGGGCCGTTACGTTCCAGTCGATCTGGCGAATGTCATCGCCAAACTGGTATTCCCTGACTTCTGAAAAGACCATCCCCCGGCCTTTAAACGCCGACTGATATTCCCCGCCGAAAAGATTGTTGACCAATCCTTTGGTACGAATCTCTAATTTTCTGACTTTTTCGAATATTTCTTTAGATATCATGCACGTCCATTTATTCAAGCTCGTATGAAAATATAAAATATCAGGAAAGATTCCCCCCGAAGATCATCCTAACGTAATAATTATTTCTAAAATTGCAGAGAAAACCGTTTAGCGACTTTTTAGAAAAATATTCATAAGTTTGAGTGCTTTTTATTTTTTCTAATACTATGACTTAAGACACATTTCTTTTAATAAAAAAATCAAACTAAGGATTTTTTCATGATTATAGGAGTTCCGAAAGAAATTAAATCACACGAAAACCGGGTGGCTCTTTTACCGGGCGGTGTGGTCGAATTAAAGAAAAACGGCCATATTGTCCTTGTAGAAAAGAATGCTGGTTTGGGAAGTGGCTTTCCTGATGAAAAATATATTCAGGCAGGAGCAGAAATGCTTGACGATGTTGAAGATTTATGGTCACGTGCAGAAATGATTATGAAAGTAAAAGAACCCATCGCAGTGGAATATCCACGGATGCGTGAAGGACAAATCATCTTTACCTATTTTCATTTTGCTGCAAGCCGTGAACTTACGGAAGCGGTTATCAAATCTAAATGCGTCGCTATAGCTTATGAAACGGTTGAGAAGGCAGATCTTTCCCTGCCATTATTGATACCTATGAGTGAAGTGGCCGGACGTATGTCGGTTCAGGAAGGTGCCAAATACCTCGAGAAAGCCCAGGGCGGACGCGGTGTACTGCTTGGCGGAATCCCAGGAGTTCCACCTGCTACCGTATTGGTTCTCGGCGGTGGTATCGTTGGTGTCAACGCCGCTAAAATTGCAGCCGGAATGGGCGCCAATGTCACCATTATGGACATCAATGTAGCCCGTTTGCGTCATTTAGATGACATCATGCCGAAAAATGTAACCACAATCATGTCATCCGAGCATAATATCCGGGAATTTCTGCCCCATGTCGACCTGGTAATCGGCGCTGTTTTGATCCCCGGTGCCAAAGCCCCGAGGCTGATCAAACGAGATATGCTGAAGCTGATGAAACCGGGTTCCGTTATTGTGGATGTCGCGATCGATCAGGGCGGATGTATTGAAACCGCTCATCCCACGACGCACGACAACCCGATATATGTCATTGATGATGTCATCCATTACTGTGTCGCCAACATGCCCGGTGCTGTTCCGTATACATCCACTTTAGGCTTAACAAATGTTACCCTGCCATACGCTCTGCAACTGGCAAACAAGGGATGGAAAAAAGCCATTGCCGAAAATAAAGAACTTGAATTCGGCCTGAATATAGACAACGGGTTTATCACCTATAAAGATGTGGCCGCCGCATTCGACATGCCCTGGAAAAAGGTAGCCGAAGTTGTTTAATTCCTGTTTTTATTGCTAATTAGACGAGAAAGCGGTTGATTTACGATTGGCCGCTTTTTTTATTTCAAACAACACTTCTCTTTCTACTTCATTACCTGATTTCGCATCTACACCCTGAATCTGTAATAGATATTTGCCGGGTTTTAGGTCCTTTAAAGAAATTTCCAGGTTTTCATTTGCCCTGTTCTGTTCCGATTCATACCTAACCGTCAGCCCTGCAGCTGGATGTATTCTTTGCCGGTTTCCCCTTCCTGTTGACGTGAAGTATTTTATAATTGATTGAGAAACGATACTTCCCATCATAATCTTCCGTCAGATGATACATTTCAAGATTGATCATCATATTTATACCCTCAGGTATCGTATTCATTTCCGGAACGATAGAATGGATATTTCGAATATTTTTCCCATGTCACAAATGAGGAATCCAGCTGGTACCCGATAACGACATCGCTCATTTCCAGAATTTCCGGAGTTGAACGGAGACTGTCGTCAGGTAAATCTAATTTTTGTGTTCCCAGACCAATAAGCTGATCGGGATATATTGTTTGAACCCCGGATGTATCTTTTGACAAATTATACAGATCGGCTGAAATCATTCCATTGCGGGTCATTTTATTTAAAGGTATTTCGAAAACAGATTCTGAAGGAAAAGGTTCATTTTCATCAATACCGGATTTATTCTTCATAAACACATCAGGATAATCCTGCCCCGACCGGACATTTTTCCAGTTATCATCCCAATAAACATAAAAATGCTTAAGGGTATAATTTGCCTTACGATTAAGTTTCAGGGTTGGCACGTAATCGCGAACCAATGCATTTTGAGGCGTCGAATACAGGAACAGCCTAACAAACTCATGGTTATTTTTATCCAGGTAACGGGCCATTTTGTAGCCCAGGTTAATTTTTGGAATAGCCCGTTTGTAAGTCGAAACTTCATCAGGAGCATTCCTGATACGATTTGTTATCTCCTCTTTATTCAGATTCCTATTATGATTCGAAATAAAGGCGTCTGCAATCTGATTTTGAGTTACCCAGTCATTTTCTAACCGGTGAAAGACCGTATTGAAATAGGGATCAACATCTTTAACGCATTCGTAATACAAAAGCTGAAGCAAAGGCCCTAAATTATACGGTGTGGCATCCACAGGAAAACGCCGCATTCTAAAACCAGAAGAAGAAATAAAATCGTCAATTGAACCAAGCAAACTGAAAGCCACCTCCGTCAGCCGGGCTTCCGAAAATAAATATCACATTATCTTTCTGATTGTCTTTCAATTGCTTATATATCCATATCTCATAATAATTATAATGATTCAATTGCAACACCTGGTTGACTAAAAAACGGATTTTTGCGTCTCCGCTTACCGGTGGACGTGCAAAAGATCCCCTGGCATTACCCATAGATCCTTCGTCGGTTGGAGCCATTATAAACGAATTACTGAATCCATCTTTGTTGAGCAGTTCCCGGGTCCAGGTCTCAATCTTAAATCGATCTAATGCTATTGTCCCCTTTCGAATAATAGATGGCTGCCCATATTTGATATAAACATCAGCCCTTTCGTCGGTTCCGTAAACTGTAGAATGATTTTTATTAAAATGCTCCCTGGCATAAGCTATACGTTCCCAGTGCTCCAGTAATCGCTCATTTTCCGCTGTTGACGGAGTTGCGTCGTTTTCAATCCAGAAACCCTTAATCTCATTCAGAACAACCGGGTTATTATGCTTAAGCTGATCTATGAGATGATGAAATACTCCGGGTTTCATCAAGGGCCGTAATCGCCTAATCTCCTGTAAGTAATCCCTATGAAATCTTGTAATATTTTTGGAAGAAAGTGCCCAAAAATACATTTTACAAGCTGCTTTGTAGAAACTCTTTGCTTTTTCTTTTGTCACCAGTGATATGAAAGAAAATCCAATACGCGGATCAATTTCAGTCGAATTGCCCGCATTTTCTTTAGCTTCCATCCAAACATCAAGTGCACCCTTCCAGTCCCCCTGCTCTTCCTTTGATAAACCTATCCTGTAATAATCTACTGAATTGATTATTGGTTTATTAGTCGAATATGCGAACGATTGTGCGATTACAACGATTAATGTGATTACTAAACACGACATAGAGAACGAATAGTCTTTTCATTGCCAAAACAGGTACTTGTGTCCTGTTTTCAAATTATGTTTTTAGATAACACAGTCAACTATATATTTTTCTTATACGATTAATAATCATATAGTTATGTATCTTGGGGGATTTTTAAATTTTTATTAATTCAAACAGATCAAAGAGTTGCAGAATCCCGTGATAAATTGTAGTGAATTTCCTTTCACAAATATCATAAACGTACTTGCATGAACGTTATTCATCGGATTCTTTTTTTTTGAATTAGAATTTTAAATGATAAAACTTTCAATTTTCCGTACTTTACCAAACTTAATACGAACATTATTTACCTGAATATTTTCAAATAACTTCCGACTGTATTCCCGAAGTAAATTTAGATGGCTTTAGAAAACATCAGTACTTTCTTCTCCGGCTGTATACCGCTTTCTGATATTGAAAACGATATCAGAAATAAGCATATCATCAGACTCGAGCATTTTGTAGGATCAACTCCTTCCTTTTTGATTCAGTCACTGCAAAAAGAGAAAAGGACAATACTTGCGATTTATCCCGAAAATGAACAAGCACAGTTTCTTAAATCGGATCTTGATACGCTGGGAGTTGAAAACAGTCATCTGTTGCCGCCGACCAATCACAAGCCATATGACGACAAACAAATTCCGGATTCTAATGCCATGGTTCGCCGTTCGGAAGTCCTGGAATCGATATTAACGAAAAAAAGCAAGACCATCATCACGTCTTCGGAAGCCATCTTTGATAAAATTGCCTCGCCTGAAACGTTCAACAAGGCGACACTCAAAATCACAAAAGGTTCGGAATGGAATCCGGAAGTACTAGAGAATACGCTGCTGGAACAAGGCTATAACCGGGTTACCTTCGCCAATGACCCCGGGGAATTTGCGAAACGCGGCGGTATCCTGGATGTTTTTCCATACTCGGGTGACTATCCTCTTCGCCTGGAGTTTTTTGGTGATGAAGTGGACTCTATCCGTGAATTTGATCCCGACTCTCAGCGTTCCATTGCTTACCTGGATAGTGCCAACCTGGTACCGAATGTCGATATTCTCGACCAGTATGATAAAAAAGACCTTTTCGAATACCTGGATGAAAATACCGTTCTCGTCATTTTCAACCTTCCGTTTATCCTGAGCGACCTGGAAAAAAGATATCAGCAGGCCGGGGAACGGTTCATGGAAATCAGCCGAAAAGATGATACCGACCCAATCGGACCCAAACATTTATTTTTATCTCCCGAAGACTTAAAAAGACGTCTGGAACATCATTCCATTTTATATGTGGGCGGTTTCTCAAACGATATCGAAGCAAATACTACGATTAAACTGAATGCATCTCCCCAACCCGATTTTAACGCTTCTATTAAGCTGCTGAAAGCCAATATCAGTGATTTATCACAAAAAGCTTACGAGACCTATATTCTTTGTGATAATAACGGGCAGCGTGACCGTTTTGAAGATTTGCTTGGCGAACCTTCCGATATCAATCGATATCATGTCTCAACTGAGACCATCCACCAGGGTTTCATCCTTCACGATAATGCCGCCGCTATTTACACCGATCACCAGATTTTCAACCGGTATCATCGTCCGAATATCAAGAACCGGCCCAAACGAGGCGGTATATCCTTCAAAGAACTCCGTGATTTAAACGTCGGTGATTTCGTTGTCCATGTTGATTACGGAATTGGAAAATTTGCCGGTTTCACGAAAATAAAAGTCCGCGACGCCCAGCAGGAAGCCGTAAAATTGAGGTACCAGAACGATTCCATCCTGTATGTGAACGTTTCGAGCCTGCATAAGCTGCAAAAATATTCCGGCAAAGACGGGGCCGCACCCAAACTCACCAAACTGGGAACCGGCGAATGGGCCAGAAAGAAAGCCAAAACAAAAAGCCGGCTGAAAGATATTGCGCGGGATTTGATCAAGTTATACGCAAAGAGAAAGGCCCAGAAGGCTTTTGCTTTTTCACCTGATAATAACTGGCTGACAGAACTGGAAGCTTCATTCAAATACGAAGAAACACCCGACCAGATATCAACGATTGAAGCGGTAAAAAAAGATATGCAATCCCCCACTCCAATGGATCGACTGGTCTGCGGTGACGTTGGTTTCGGGAAAACAGAAGTCGCCGTTCGGGCTGCTTTTAAAACGGTGATGGATCACAAGCAGGTTGCGGTGTTGGTTCCCACGACCATCCTCGCCGATCAGCATCATGAAACATTCAGGGAACGAATGAGCAATTTCCCGGTGACGGTTGAAGTCATCTCCAGATTCCGTTCGCAAGCTGATATCAAAGATATTTTAAAAAGAACGGCGGAAGGAAAAGTCGATATCCTGATTGGAACACACCGCCTGGTTTCCAAAGATGTCAAATTTAAAGATCTCGGGTTGCTTGTTGTTGACGAAGAACAGCGTTTTGGCGTCACCGCCAAAGAAAAATTAAAGGAATTCAGGGCAACCGTGGACGTCTTGACCCTGACGGCCACGCCCATCCCGAGAACACTCCATATGTCGTTGATGGGTGCACGAGACCTGAGCATCATTAATACGCCGCCGCCCAATCGCCAGCCGGTTTATACCGAGATTCACAGTTTCGATTCCATGCTTATGCACGATGCCATTTTGCAGGAAACAAGCCGTGGCGGACAGGTTTTCGTGATTCATAACCGGGTCAGCAATATCGCAGAATTTTCCGATATGATTCAAAAGCTGGTCCCGAATATTCGCGTTCGTTTTGCACACGGACAAATGACCGGGAAACAGCTCGAAAAGATCATCACTGATTTCTATCATCACAAATTTGATGTCCTGGTATCGACCAATATTGTAGAGAACGGGATTGATATTTCCAACGCCAACACCATCATCATCAACCGGGCGGATCGTTTTGGGTTGTCGGAGCTGCACCAATTGCGCGGACGTGTCGGGCGCTCGAACAGAAAAGCTTATTGCTATCTTATTACTCCGCCCCTGGAAGATTTGAGTGTCGATGCCAGGAAACGGCTAATCGCCCTGGAAGAATATTCTGATTTAGGTTCGGGTTTCAATATTGCCATGCGCGACCTGGATATCCGTGGCGCCGGTGACGTTCTGGGCGCCGAACAGAGCGGGTTCATCAATGAAATCGGTTTTGATTTATACACTAAGATCCTAAATGATGCCGTCAGGGAATTGAAAGAAACAGAATTCAAGGGCTTGTTCGATGACATTGAAATTGAAGCGGAACGGCCAGAAACAACCATTGAATTCGACCTCTCAGCCATGCTCCCGGGTAGCTATATTTCGGATAATGTGGAAAGGCTAAACTTGTATCGGAAATTGGCGGAAGCACAGGACGAGGAACAGATTAACGACTGGATTAAAGAAATAGAAGACCGGTTTGGGAAATTGCCTGACGAAGGCCGGAACCTGGTGAAAGCGGCTCAGATTAAAATCGATGCTTCCGGTTTGTATCTCGATAAAATTACTATCCGGGCCAACCGGATGTGGATTACCTGCCCAAGCAGCAAGAAAGAATACAGCGCCACATTTTATGAAGACGGACGTTTCCAAAATTTGCTAAAAATCATCCAGGATAAAACGAACGGAGATTTCAAGCTGGTTCAGAAAGATGATGCCGTGCGTTTTGTCATCAATAACATTCCTGATGTCGATTCGGCGGTCACATTCTTCAGGCAATTAACAGAAATCAAGGAAACCCAGGATATTGCTTAAGAATTATATTGAAATCTTACGAAACGGCGGGATTGTCGCTTTTCCCAACCGAAACGGTATATGGACTCGGTGCAAGTGCCTGGAATCCCGAGGCTATACGAAAAATTTATGAAACTAAAGGACGGCCGTCCGACAATCCGTTGATCGTTCATGTTTCTTCGATGGAGATGGTGAACGATTTTGCCCGTGAAATTCCCGAAGAAGCAAAAAAACTGATGCAGGCTTTCTGGCCGGGACCGTTAACGCTGATATTTAAGAAAAAGCCGGAAGTCCTCGATATCATCACTGCCGGACTCGACACCGTTGCCGTGCGCATGCCGGCCCACCCGGTCGCCCTGTCGTTGATTTCTGCTGCGGGGCCGCTGGTAGCACCGAGCGCCAATACCTCGGGCAAACCAAGCCCCACGAAAGCAATTCACGTACTTGATGATTTTGGCCCCGATTTTCCGGTGATCGACGGTGGTTCCTGTGAAGTCGGAATCGAATCGACCGTTCTGGATGTCTCGGAAAAACCATTTGAGATATATCGTCCGGGCAAAGTGGATAAAACAGCCATTGAACACGTTATTCACGAAACAATCATCGCCTGGGAAACTAAAAAATATTCCGGCGTTCCCAAAAGTCCGGGCATGAAGTACACACATTATTCACCGGAAGCAAAAGTCAGATGGTTACGGGATAATGAAGATTTTGCCAATTTCGAAACATTATATCTTGTTCATTCCAACCAGTATGCGGAACAAAAACAGTCCAATATCCTGCACTATTCCGGCGATTACGAACTGTTAACCCGCGAAATTTATGACCGGTTTCGCCAGGCAGACAAAGAAGGTTATAAAACGATCGCCATCGAGCCTTTCGACCATATCCTGAAAACCAATGAAATACTTATAGCGCTGTCTAACAGAATTTCAAAAGCCATAGGATCAAATTAATCCCTTAACATTTTTTGTCACTTTTTTCGGACTCTTTTGATTCCAAATCAGATAAATCAAGAAAAAGGGAACGCAGAAAATGAAATAAGATATATCGATTTTACTGTGAAAATAGGCTTCATTGAAGCCATACCGAACCACATAATAAAAGGCATAAATGAATATCGATGTGAATAAACTTAATCCGCTAAATAAGAATTTATCGGCATCATCAGTAACAAAAAAAGCAAATATAATGGCAATAAGAATAAATAAAGCGGTATAGATCTGAGGGATCAGAAAAGAGGACTGGATGATGAAGGGATTCATTTTGAAGAAATCATGAGGGGAAAAAACGATAAAAGGCAAAAAAGTGGATAAAAAAGCCAATACTGAAGTAATGGCAAATACGAAGAATCTTCTAACAGAAATTTCCCCATTAATTACTGCTGATAAAAAAAAGACAATATAAGCAAGAATGAAAACACTCCTTGTAGAAAGCATCAATCCACTAAGTAAGGCGACTGCGATGAGCTGAAGATTTTGTTCTTTATCGATTCTGACAAAACCTATGACAACAAGAAGTAATAATACGGAATACGTAAAAATATTACTCCTTGAAGCAATCTCCCACACCATAAAAAGAGAAGTATACAAATATAATAACAAAAAAATATGATGCCGGTTTATCTGATATCTTTTTAAAAGAAAGGCCATGATAATATATCCCATGCCACTCAACAAGCTAAGTCCTCCAACCAGATAAAAAGGAAAAGCTATAAGAAAATATACCGGCATGGGACCTGGCAAATTTCCCCTGACAGATCGTGCGAAATAGGGATATTGCCCGCTAAACAGCTTGCTTAAAAAAGATGAGATAACACTGTATCTATCTACTCTTAACCTGTAAAGTGGAATTCCGAAATGACTGATAACAATTAAGCCGGCTACAAGAATGAGGAAACCATAAAATAAGATGCTTTTGCTGCCGTGTTTTTTAAAAAAACGGAAGTTTTGATATTTATAAATCAGTATTTGAATAAACACCAGTACTACAGAAATAACAAAACCATATTCCGTATATCTTGAAAGATACTTATAGGTAAATATAAAATTGATAAATACCAGAATTGCGACTGAAATATTCGATTTTACCTGTGTTATCATTTAAATATTTCAAATCGAATGTTTAATCTTTTAGCTAAAAAATATTGAAATGATGTTTTCAGAACCCCGAAACCATACGCTACGCTCCTCATAAAATTTATAGATGACGCCTCTTCAAAGTATTTTGTCGGACAGGTAATCTCTGCTATTTCATAACCCTTAAAAAATATTTGAGCAATCATTTGATTATCAAAAACAAAACCATCTGAATTTTTTCTAAAGTTGATCTCTTTTAAAACTTCTGATGAAAATGCCCGGTATCCTGTGTGATATTCCGATAACTTCTGAGCCATTAGAAAATTTTGAATCAAAGTCAGTACACGGTTAAAAAAATATTTATAAAAAGGCATACCTCCCTTTTTTGCTCCCTTGCCCAAAATTCTGGAACCCAATACGACTTTATATAAGTCATTCACTATCAAATAACACATAGAATGTATTAGCTTCGGCGTATATTGATAATCCGGATGCAACATAATTACAATGTCACTTTTCAATTCAAGGGCTTTATTGTAACACGTTTTTTGATTAGCACCATAACCCGAATTGGCCTTGTGCCGAATGATATGTTCAATTTTTAATTCTTCAGCAATTTCAATGGTTCTATCATTACTAAAATCGTCTACAATAACAACTTCGTCGACAATATCCAGTGGGATTTCACTATAAGTTTCCCTTAATGTCTTTTCCGCATTATAGGCGGGAAGAACAACCGTAATTTTTTTATTATTAATCATTTGTACATACCCATACTTTTAGCACAAATAAATTTTAAATCCTCTCCGAATTGTATTCTCAAAGAAAACTCTAATTAACTGTAAATCAATGAAATAGCCCAATCAAAATGAATAAATATTTGTTAAATTCAAAATAAAATTACTCCATATTTGCCTAGCCTTTTTTATTGAAGTAAAACACAAACCAACATATCAGCCTCCTATTCACTATCAACACATTATTGTATCCTGCTATCTGCAAATGACTTAAATTGTTTTTAAACGTATCTTGCTTAAAAGATTACTATTTAATCAATTATAGACATAACGGACATAAACCGGAGCGTCCATGCAATTGTTTATCCGACTCGGCCTGGCATTGGCCATTGGATTTCTTATCGGGATGGAGCGGGGCTGGCATGAAAGAGAGGCGCAGGAAGGAACGCGCATAGCCGGTATCCGAACATTCGGGCTGATTAGTTTACTGGGTGGCTTATGGGCGGCCCTGGCCAGTGACCTCGGAAATATCTTGCTAGGTTTTGCTTTTATTGCCTTCGCCGGCCTGCTGATTTCCGCGCATATCATGGATATCAAAGAAGATAAAGATGTGGGCATCACTACGGCAGTCGCATCACTGGTTACCTTTGCACTGGGTGCCTTGTCCGTCCAGGGATACATGGCCGTCGCTGCCGCTTCAGCCGTCATTACAGCCACTATCCTAAGCCTGAAACCAGTGTTACATCGCTGGCTTACTCATCTTGAATCCAAAGAGTTATTTGCCGTTTTAAAACTATTGCTGATATCTGTTGTCATTTTACCGGTTTTGCCCAATAAAGGATTCGGCCCGCTCAATTCTTTAAATCCATATCATATCTGGTGGATGGTGGTGCTGATTGCGGGACTTTCATTCATCGGATATTTTGCTATAAAAATCGGAGGACCAGAGCGAGGTGTTTTCTTTACCAGCCTTTTCGGCGGACTCGTATCATCGACAGTTGTCACTATCAACTTTGCCCGTATGATCAAAAATCATAAAGAAAATAATCTCATTAATGCCGGGGTTCTCGTTGCTTCAGCTACCATGTTTCCACGCATCCTGGTCATTGCGGGCATTGTCAACTTTCAATTGTTATCTGAATTAGCAATTCCTTTGGGAATCATGGGAATACTGACCTATGCCGCAGCTTTTGTTCTATGGTATCAAAGCCGTCATATTATCATAGACAATGAAGTCTTAATTTCCAATCCCTTCCAGTTATTGCCCGCTATAAAATTCGGCCTGCTGCTGACCGCCATTATGTTGCTGGCGGCTGCGTTCCGTTACTGGTTTGGTGAAACCGGTTTATATATTTTGTCCGGCATATCAGGACTGGCTGATGTCGATGCCATCACGCTTTCGGTATCTCATATGACATTGGGCGATCTGGCCATTCACGTTGCAACCTTTGCCCTTTTCCTGGCGGCTATCATCAATACACTTGTTAAGGGAATTCTTTTCAATGGCATTGCCGGATTAAAAGCCGGGTATAAGATCCTGCTCATTCTGACTTTGATTATCGCAACTGGTGCCCTTTCCCTTTTAATAATCTGATTAATACCGAAAAATAGCCGCCATAGAAGCTTTTCCGGGCATTTCCCGTGCATTGACCGTATGTGTGCTGCCGCCATTTTCCAGCGTTTTGACGGCCGAATAATTGACTAAATCATAGAATTCCTTCACCGGGTGATTACTGACCAGTACCTCCTGTTTTTCTTTATCGAATTTGCCCCATTTATTAGTACCGACGGCCAGCAGCAAAGTGTCTATTTTACCATATTCAGAGGCAATGACGATATCCCTGATATCCGTCGAACATCTGTCGGTTCCCACCAGTTCTTCGAATCGTTTGATATCATCATATACATCAGAAAGGTAATATTCTCCGGCAATTTTTAGGGCTTTTTGATGTAAAATACTGTCTTTTATGATATCCGGATTTCCCCTTATCTCCTTTTCCAGGACATATTTATACCGGTTATGAACACGATATGTTGAGGTTATAGATTCAACTCCGGCAAGAATTAATGGATCCTGGCTGTTATTCAGAAGGCCGGTCACTCCACTTTCGATGGCTTTAATAAACCGATCGATATTCTTCTTCGCATCATCAGAACCTCCTCCGTGTCCATGAAATATAACGGAATCTCCTGTCGAAGATCGCATCTGCAACTGACGTTCAAGATCATCATATTTCAAAAATTCTTTCAGGCTTTTCGGAAATTCATCGGTGTGCAATTGTTCGATAATTTCCAAATCAGCTTTGTATAAACGAACGTCCTTTTGACTCACAGCCAGGATAAAAAACGATCCTTCCCGTGACAATAATGGCAATATTGGCGTTATGGAAAAATGGTCACCAATATAAATATGCTCCTTCATTCGAAACGGTGTCTTTTGAATTCTGAAATAACCGGGATGAATAAATAAAGCAAGCCCTTCGTTTTGATACTGCCAGAATTTCGTATCATTAAACAAAGCTTTGGCATCTTGCAGAATGTCCTCAATAACCTCATCACGCAATCCTTTATCAGATAATTCATTACTCGCTTTACGAATAAGATTTTTTAACCGTATGACGTCCTGCTGGACATCCTCTCCTTTAATATGGGTCGGCAAAAAGACAGAAACACAATCTGGATTCTCCTGCCGGATTAATTCATTGATCAGCTCTGGCGCTTTCATATGAGTAAACAGCCTCCAAATTTTGATGATAGTGTGCATTAAGTTCTACAGGTAATATGCACAAGGCTGAAATCAACTCAATGAATTTTGGGATGATTTCATATTAAAATCTGTTAACAAGAAAGCGGAACAGAACCGTAATCAGGCCGCTTCAGAACGCCTGTCCCGATAGGACTGAATGATTTGCCGAATAAGTATCGGTACGTTACAATATTCTGGAAGTCTGGCGGAAAAATTATCATTTAACCACTGGTCGATATGAGAAATACTGGTATGTTCCAGCTTCTGCAAAACCGGAACCCCAAACTTAGACAAGGCTGCGGCATTGCACTGTTGTTCGTATTGATTGGTGATTGGGATGACCATCAATTTTTTCCCGAGAAATAACGATTCGGCACAGGTTTCGAAACCACCACCGGTCATCACGGCATAACTACATTCGAGACTTTTCAAAAAGGAATGGTTTTCGACCGGTTGAATCAGGCAGTTTTTAATTCGATGCGGAATGGTTGTATGGATGGAAAACAATTCCCAGTCCACTTCGGGCAGTTGTGAAAAAATATCCACCAGGTAAGGATCTTCATAGGCGGGTAAATAAACGGTAACATGATCTCCGGTCGTAGGTATTAAATTCCTTACCTCAGAACGAATAACCGGCGGCTGAATGAAATCGTCATATCTCAGGAAATGAAATCCAACAGGATGGGTACAGGGTGCATAATGACGAAGAATTTTTTCTGCAAAAAATGAACGAACAGGCGGACGCGGAGTTCGATGAGATAAAAATGAGGCCTGGTGGCTTAGTCCGACAACCGGGATACCCGATTTCCTGGCTGCCCATGAAGTTATGGGTTCAAAATCACTGATAACCAGGTCGTAATCGGAGGCTGTGACGCCCATAAGATCATCCACAAAAACATTGAATTTGATATTACCGATAGTCTTCAGAAAAGACACCTTTCCGCGTCTGTCGTAGACCAGGCTAATCCCGCGTTTTTTATCGACGCGATATCCGTGCAAGTCCAGGTTGCAGCCATAACCACTGATCAACACATCGACTTCGGCATATTTTTGTAATTCGGGCAGAATTTCCCTGGCTCTTGAGATATGTCCGTGTCCGGTTCCCTGTATTCCGAATAAAATTTTCATGGTACAAGAATACCACGAAAAATGACTGTAAATATTAACGGAATTTTAAACTTTTATGATGATAATGTTACCCGTTAACACGGTGAATAATAGAATTATGAAGCGATTATCTTTAAATAAATTTGCATCTAAATTTTATTTAACCCTAATTACTTATTACGTATGTATTTAGAATTACGCCTAATAATTTGACACTAGTATAAATACTTCTTACGTAGATTGAGACAAGGCTTTTTCGGTTGTTAGCCTAAATTCATCTAAATAAAGAGATTAGTACATATCCAATACTTCAATTTTGGATTAAGCAACAGCTCAATATAACTGCTTAATTTAGCAAGAAATACCAGCTGGTTATTGAGTTTGAATTTTGATTATTCTCAAGAAAATAGTCAGGTCCTATAAAATGACGAGCAAAACAATCACTCACAAAATTCAAACATTAAATCCTGACAAAAGGAAAAATGGCGTTAGGATCGATCAATCCAAATATGTTATTATTCGTGCTTGCATTGAAGAATGTTTAAAAGGCGCCGGTGAATTGACACACAAACAATTAACGCAATGTGTTGGTATACAGCTTCAGAAAGAAGATGTCGGTTCCATCAAATGGTATGTCGAAGTCGTAAAACTCGATATGGAAGCCAGAAATATTATTATACGCATTCCGGGCTCACGGCCTTTCAGATATCAGTTAACTCACATTTGATGCATTTAACAGGGTAATTTCAGCGAAAAAACTATTTTAATTGCCAAAGTTTTCTGTAATTTTAACCGGTTCATATCTGTATTAATAATCGGTTAATTCGCATGGATAAAGTAAATATTGCAGAGAAGTTTCAAAAAGTGTCCTATTACTGGGAACCGGGCATCATTGGGTCTTTAAACGGACAACATGTAAAAATCGCAAAAATTAAAGGCGAATTTATTTGGCATTCTCATGAAAATGAGGACGAACTTTTCTTGGTAATTAAAGGACGGATCATCATTCGGTTGCAGGATCGAGAAATCGAACTACATGAGGGTGAATTATTCATCGTTCCGAGAGGTGTTGAACATCAGCCATATGCCCCGGAAGAAGCCCAGATTTTGATGTTTGAACCTGCCGGCACCTTAAATACCGGAAACATACAAAATGAACGGACTGTAGGGCAGCCTAAAAATTTATAATATTAATCATTTATACGATTTCTGTTAACATTCGAGAGAGAACTTATGCCTGACAACGATTTCGTCAGTTTTATTGAGACCAGCATACAACAAAACTGGCATCTCCCCGCCTACTCCGACTTTGAGGGAAGCACAAAAACATATGGTGAACTGGCTAAAGATATTTTGCTTTTCCACCAGATTTTCAAGGCCAATAAAATAAAAAAAGGTGATAAGATTGCCCTGATTGGGAAGAATTCCTCAAATTGGGCCACTATATATATCAGTGTCATCACCTATGGTGCAGCCATTGTTCCCATACTGCCCGATTTCACCCCTGAAAATGTCCATCATATTGTCAATCACTCCGATTCACAGTTTCTTTTTTCGTCTGATACCATTGCGGAGAAACTTGATTTCGATAAAATGGGTAAGCTGTTAGCCGTTTTTTCTTTATCTGATTTTACAATATTGCATAAAAAAACAGATAAGATTGAACAGGAGATCGACAAAGTTCACAGTAAATTCCACGAGGCTGAAAAAAACATCAGCCCTCAACAATTCAATTTAGTTCATCCATCCCTGGAAGATCTCGCCGCCATTGTTTACACATCCGGTACAACCGGTTTTTCGAAAGGCGTCATGCTCCCACATTGTTCTTTCCTGTCCAATTTAATTTATGCAAGGGATAACATGCCCCTGCAGCCCGGAGATGCCATTCTCTCCTTTTTGCCATTGGCTCATGCCCTAGCAGGCGCTTTCGAACTCATTTTCCCGACAACGATGGGATGCCATATCACATTTTTAGACAAAATACCTTCCCCAAATATATTACTAAAAGCTTTTCACGAGGTCAGGCCCCGGCTTGTATTCATGGTTCCCCTGATACTCGAAAAAATCTACAAGAAACAAATCCGCCCGCAATTAGATAAACCGGCCGTAAAACTGGCCGTAAAGCTGCCCGGTGCAAGAGCTTTTATTTATCGAAAAATATTGAGGAAGCTGACAGATTTCCTGGGGGGAAACTTCCTGGAAGTCGTAATTGGCGGTGCGGCTTTGAATCATGATGTTGAGAAATTTCTGAAAACCATCGGATTTCCGTATACCATCGGGTACGGGATGACCGAATGTGGTCCGCTTATCAGTTATGCACCTCATGATGTAATTAGGCTGACGTCGGTTGGTGTTGCGGTTGATCGAATGGAAGTACGCATTCAAAGGAATGGCACATCTGCCGAAGCTGGAGAAATTCTGGTAAAAGGCCAAAATGTGATGAATGGATATTACAAAAATGACATCGCCACAGCCGAAACCATTGATTCGGACGGATGGCTTCATACCGGTGACCTCGGCCTGATGGATAAAGATGGCTTTATCTATATAAAAGGGCGTAGTAAGAATATGATTCTGGGGCCATCGGGACAAAATATTTACCCGGAAGAAATCGAATCCCTGTTAAATAATATGCCCTATATCCAGGAATCGCTGATACTGGAAAAAGACGGCAAATTGTACACCCTTGTTTTTCCGGATATGGAGGCAGCTGATAAAGAACACTTGGGAGAAGTACAGCTTCAGAATAAAATGGAAGAGATCAGGAAAGTGATTAATAAGGAATTGCCTGCTTTTTCACAATTAGCAGAAATAAAGCTTTACCCTGAGGAATTTGATAAAACACCGACCCAAAAGATCAAACGTTTTCTCTATACCTTTCCTTCCTGAAAGAAATAAAATAAAAAAACCCTGCCCGAACCATAGAACATTCGGACAGGGTGCTGTAAATGGAGTATAAAATTACCTAAAAAATCAGGATTCTTCTTTGACTGCCTGATCTTTCAACAAAATATCGTCGATGGCTTTAACAAATGTGGCTTTGGGCAATGCCCCCATAGCCATTTGTGGTTGTGTGTCTTTGGGACAGAACAGTATCGATGGGATGCTGCGAATACCAAACATAGCCGCCAGTTCCTGTTGATCTTCCGTATCAACTTTGTAAATATTTATTTTCCCTTTGTACTCTTCGGATAATTCTTCGAGTATTGGAGCAACCATTTTACACGGGCCACACCAGTCGGCATAAAAATCGATGATACAGGGAAGATCGCCTTCAAATTTCCATTCTTTGTTGGCCTCAAAGTTGAAGACATTTTCTTTGAAACTCTCTAAGGTTAAATGTGTCATATGAGTTCAGAATTTGATGTTTTGTTAGTTTGAAACAAAGATACGAAATAAAATAATAAATAACCATATAGTTATATTTGTTTTTAACGAACAGGTTCGTGTTTTAGTGCTACTGTGTCAATGTGTTTGGGTTACATAGTTTGCTGATTAAACCGGAATACCTGACCATTTTTAAACGTTTTTTTTATTCCGGCTTGTATTCTTTATATTTTTCTATAGCATTGGCTGATGTACCAATTATTCAATATCTTACGACGATCCAATAGCCCTGCTCTTTACTAAAAATTACACTCAGTTGTAAGGAAATGGCTTAATGGATAATTATTGAAACCTCTACGCATTCATTGCGTAATATTGGTTAATTTTAAAACCGGGAATGGAAAATACCCAACTCTCTAACTGAGGTTTATATCATGAAATATTTTGTAACTCTAGCTATAGGTCTTATGATGTGTGCCTGTTCCAAACATTCTTCATCCAAAAATATTTCTAATGTTTGGGCAAACTCTAAAGGAGAGCACAATTTTTCGATTCAAACGAGTGACAACAAAATTATTTTAGGAATAAACGACTCAACGGTTTACATGCAGCTTTCGAAAGAGATGCTGAATCAGGCAAATAAAGATTTATCAGAAAACAAGAATAGAAGTAATGACGATTGGGCCGGAGAATTTTCAAATTTTGTCAAATCGCATGTGCGCGAATTAATTAACCGTAAACTCGAATACAATTTGAGTGATATCAAATCCGTAACATACGATGATGGAGGTTTGGTTTTTGATTATAACCACAAACATCTGTTCTCTTTCGAACGAATCATTGACGAGGATAAACCAGCCCTGAAATGCTTCGAAAAACAGGAAGCCGAGGCATTTATTGCCCATTTCAATGCTTTAAAAAATCTCAAGAACTATTCGTACTCATCGGACAACTGATGCAATAATTTTCTGAGTTCCGGGCCAATACGCCGAATTTCTTCCTTATGAACAGCCGTGAGCTCATCTAACAAGTCGCTTCCTTTTTGGGTAAGCACAATATTCACTTTTCTTTTGTCATTTTCACAGGTCATTCGCTGAAGCAGTTGAAGGCCTTCCAGGCGATTTATGAGCCCAACCGCACTATGATGCCGAATCTGTAACCACTCTGCCACATCTCCGACAGATACTGGATTTAATTTCGTTCCGAATCCACGTATGGCCAGCAAAGCCTGATGCTGTTTTGGAGTCAAATGAACCGACACAGCTTCTTCCTTACTGAAATTCATGAACTTCCGCAGCGCATAGCGAAATTCTGCCAGCAAAGCATATTCTTCATCAGAGATATCTGTTTTTTTCATAGTCTTAAACCCTTGTTGAAGAGAATATCATAATGATTAAATAAATATCCTATCATTTTATATCGTATTGCGATATATTTTCTGCTTATAATTTGCTAATCCACATAAACATCCAAAAAGCAGTGAGAATAATTGAAGAATTACTTATTCATTAATCCGGAAACTAACCGTTGGCCATCATATAGTTTTGTAATGTTTTGGGCTGCCATAATTGGTCTTGCTGGTGGATTCATGGTTGCTGTTTATTTCGAGATGATGAATCAATTCGTGCACATCGTCTGGATGCCTTTTCATGATTGGATCGGACACTTATTACCTTCGACGTTTCCGGCCTGGCCTGTCACCATAATAATCACAACCTTTGGCGGCTTTCTTGTCGGCCTTGCAACCCGATTTATTGGTCGTTGTGGGGAAATATCTGCCGTTGTAAATAATATCAACATGAAAAACGGCAAACTGGATATAAAAAAGACTCCGGCTATGATTGTTATTTCTCTGATATCTATTGCATTTGGGGGCAGTGCAGGCCCCGAAGCTCCACTTGTACAGATTGTCGGCAGTTTCGGTAGCTGGTTGTCCTCCAAACTTACTTCCTATCATGACACTATTCGTACCTTTACATTTTGCGGCATGGGGGCAGCTCTTGGTGCGCTATTCGGTTCGCCTCTGGGTGGAGCATTATTTTCACTTGAAATTCCACATCGCCGTGGATTAGAATATTATGAAGCCCTCATCCCTTCCATATTTTCAGCACTAATTAGTTACGGAGTTTTTAAAATCATTTTGGGTTATAATGGGTTTGTATTCCATTTCACCAAGATTCCAGCTTACACACGTAAAGATATTTTTTGGTGTGTAGTGATCGGAATAATTGGAGCATTCACAGCCGGACTTTTTGCATTTATATTTCAGCAAATAGATTCCATTGCCAGAAAAATCCATAATCATATTATCCTGCTTGCGGCCAGCGGGGGATTTTTAATTGGAGCGCTGGAATTGCTTCTTCCCCCGAATTTTCCAATTACTTCACTTTTCTGGGGTGAATATCAACTTCAGTCTATTGTAAACAGCAAAAACATTTTGTTGCAGCATTATTCTTTAATGGCGGCAGTACTATTGCTCGTTCTACTAGCTCTGATTAAAATATTCGCAATCGGATTCACCTTAAATTCTGGTTTTCGCGGCGGATTTATCTTTCCGTTATTTTTTATCGGTGGAACATTAGGTTTAGCTCTTCATTTGATTTCCCACCAGATGATTCCGCTCCCCTTAGCCATTTTAGGCATGATGGCAGCGGCAAATGTGGCTGTCACTAAAACACCTGTCAGTACCGGGATCATACTTGCAGGAATATCAGGAACTTCCATGCTTCCAATGGTTGCGTTATCCGGCTTCATCAGCTTCTTATTCACCACAAATATTAATCTAATCAAAACACAACGACACCGGGACCATTCCGTTGTGAAACCAACCGAATATTTATCTCAATAGGCTTTCAGTCTAGTTTAGAAAGCCGTTGTTTGCAACTACCATTGATGTATTCATTTCTAACTCTATTTTTGTTTAAAAAAATGAGTTAGAAAATTCTGAAGCTGGAACAGGATTCACGCAAACAGGATCCGACCAATTACGAACGTACGAAAATAACTGAACAGGTTATTCCTTTCGGCCTGGGATTTACCGAAGATATTCCAAAGCAAAAGGCTTATCTCATTTCGAAGAATAAGGGCGCCGGTATTTTGGAACATTCCATCAAGGAGGAGATGGAACTATTGTTGGAAATATTTCAAAATAAAGTTGTATCACCTGGACTGGATTCTGTTTCGGGAGTTCATCTTAGCTATATATCGGGAGGTGTCTACCCGTCTGCCCTGGCAGATTACATGGCGTATGTCACCAATCGCTACTCCGATATTTTTTTCTCCAATCCCGGAACCATCCGGATGGAAAACATGATGAAAGGATGAATAATATGTAATTTTAATGGCGTCCAGGATTTCCTGTTTCCCAAACATCCCCTATTTCCAGATCCCCAAAATGCCTCCCATCAAGATAAATACTACAGCCTGGTATCCGGCATTAATCAGAAACAGTTTCACGGATTTGCGCTCAAAAAGATAAACGACACCAAACGCAGCTGCCACCCAGCCAATACCTGCCAGGGCACCAGCGGTCATTCCCCAAGCCAAATCCTGTTTATCTCCAAGAAACGCCGCCAGGTTGAAAGCTATGATGAGATTCAGGATAAAAGCCCCTCCAAAAATTTTCACCATGTTTGCTTGCTGCATATCCTCGTCTTTAAATCCATTTTCCGCCATCCAGGCTTTACCAAATAAAAACGGCGAATACCACAAACCTCCTATAACGAAACTGGTTAAAGCAGCGACAAGAACGGCCCAATAATTGATAGCAGACATCTCCATTTCCAACCTCCGTAACAAGTTAAATAGTTTCTATAAATAAATACTAATTTTTCAATAATTACAATTATTTATAAAATCCATAATCATTCCGTGGCAGTAAGTTATGATACTACACCACTTTCATCGCTTACCCTACAAGTGAATAAGAATTTTGATGTATGAATCAGCCTTACTTATTGGCATAATTACTTATATAAGTAACCGGTTATCCAATAAGATTCTTTATGACCGGTTATTCCCTAAATGCATTTATAAAGGTGATTCATATGGATATCAAGGAACTAACCAAACAAAAGAATCTTTTGAATAAGCCATTGAAAGATCTTCTCTTCATGGATAGCAAACCCAACGGCATGTTTAAGAAAATCGGCATTGCAAGTGGGATTACTGCCGCCGGTGCCCTGGCCATAGCATCCTATCCTTTGCTTATCCGTCCGTGGCAGCATCGCTGGGGCGCTACCAAAGATGAAGTGACCAGAAACATGCCGGGGGATGACTATGTCCCTCAACCGGAATATGAAACCACAAGGGCTGTCACCATCAATGCGACGCCTAAACAAATCTGGCCGGGGATTATGAAAATGGGATATTCCGAGGATGCCCAATTCAGCTACGAGTGGCTAGACCGTTTGTTCGGTTATATTGGAAATATGGAAAACCCGATTGAAGTATCAGAATCCAAAGATCTAAAAGAAGGTGATATACTTCCGGTAAAAAAAACACAGGGATTCCCTATTCAATACCTGGAACAATACAAATTTCTGGTATTAGGTAAACAAGAAAATGGTTTAGGATGGATTTGGTCGATGGGTTTATATCCGATCGATGAACATACCACGCGTTTCGTATCGCGTAACCGTTTACACCTGAAAGATGACATCAGGACTAAAACTATGGAATTCCTGCTCGATCCAGCCTCCTTCTATATGGCACGTAAATGGATGCTGGGCATCAGGGATCATGCGGAAAAACTATCTAAAGATGAAACTGTAAACACCGAAGATGAATAGAGGCAGGCTTTTACAAGCATAATTCAACTCATTTTAACATAGTCCGAACTCCATTTTTATTGTTCGTTATTAACAAACGCCTTTCTTGCGTTCGACCGGGGATGAGGTAAGGTTATGTATTCATTTCGCTTTTAACCTGAATGAAGCTGCTAATCCCATGAGTTTGAATAGATTCTTGAATGCAAACCGAGCCTTCAATTTCATGGATCCTGAATAAAGTTCAGGTTTACATCGTTGATGTGATGTTACTGTAATTTCAAAAAAAATATAGCCAGCCAAAAGAGATATCGTCCCCGGCTCCTACCGGGATCCGGAATCATTCGTAACACAGACATCTCAGCCGGACAATACAAATATTCGTTTCATTTTCTATCTTCATTTCAAGCTGAAGAATGAGATATCAATACTAATTAAAATGTTATGAAACGAATTGGCGCACACGTAAGTGCCGAAGGTGGCGTGGAAAATACCCCGTTGAATGCAAAAGAGATTGGTGCAGAGGCTTTTGCTCTTTTTACTAAAAACCAGCGGCAATGGAATGCAAAACCTTTGACAATGGACAATATTGAAGGATTTAAAAATAATTGTAAGAAAACCGGTTATTCTTCTAAATTTATTTTACCCCACGCCAGCTATTTGATTAATTCCGGGAATCCCAATCCTGACGGCTTGAAAAAGTCCAGAACAGCTCTTCTTGATGAAGTCCGCCGTTGTGAGCAATTGGGAATAACCATGCTGAATATCCATCCGGGAGCTCACTTAAAGAAAATAAGTGAAGAAACGTGTCTGAAACGCATAGCAGAATCCATCAATATGGTGCTCGAACAGACTAAAGGCGTCTCTGTCATCATTGAAAACACAGCTGGTCAGGGTTCCGCTGTTGGCTATAAATTCGAACACCTTGCAACCATCATAAAGGATGTTGAGGATAAAAATCGAATTGGGGTATGCATTGATACCTGCCACGCTTTTGCTGCCGGATATGATATTACTACCGAAGAAGGTTACCGGGAGACATGGAATAATTTTAATGATTGTATCGATTTTCATTATCTCAAAGGGATGCATTTTAACGATTCGAAAAAAGAGCTCGGGAGTCATGTTGACCGGCATGAGAAAATTGGTTTCGGACAAATCGGTTTACCGGCTTTCCGAATGCTTGTCAATGATCCAAATCTTGATGAAATACCCTTGATACTTGAAACACCCGACAGAGCGAACTGGAAAGCAGAAATTGAACTTCTTTATGGTATGATAGAATAGGCTCAATTATAATTTTTCCGGAAATAATAAAAAGCTTTAACCTGATGAGGATTAGAATTTCAATATTTTACTATTGAAAATATTTATTCATCAGGCCTCTTATGTCGTCTCTCATTTACTCTATTATTTTACTTATTATTTTTCCAATTCTGCTGCTATTCTGGGAATGGCACAGTCCCGAAAAATCTTGGCTGATATGGTTTTTAAAAACGATTGCGGTAGGCGTAAGTTTACTAACCCTATTTTATCTGCTGAATTGGTCGTTATTATGCTATTATCTGCGTTTCCTGTATATCTTGTTTTTCTCATTCATCATTTTTCAGTCGGCAATTCGCTCCTGGAATAAACCCATCTGGAATTCGATGGATTTACGGCAATGGGTCATTCTAATTATCTCTTTATTGTTCATTTTCACATCTTTACCACTCCTTATTCTGTCAAACAAAGCCTTTGTAATCCCGGAAAAATCAGTCAACCTCCGATTTCCTTTAAAAGATGGAAACTATTACATAGCAAACGGAGGGAATCATATATTGATGAATGAACATCAGCGGTTTTCTGAAAAAGAACCAACAATCTGGCAGGGACAAAAATGGGCTGTAGATATTTCAAAGCTAAACAGATGGGGAAATCAGTCTGAAAATATGATCCCGGATGAGCCCGAAAATTTTAATATCTACGGAGAACCGGTCTACTCCCCCTGCACGGGAACCGTGATACAAACCCGCAATGATCGGACTGATTTATCCATTCATCCAACAGATACCCTGAAACCGGGCGGTAATTATGTCATTATACAGTGCGGTGATTCGGTATTCGTCGTTTTAGCTAACTTGAAAAAAGGGAGTTTAGTCATTAAACCAGGCGACAAAATAGAAATAGGTGATTTCATTGGTAAAGTTGGTAACAGCGCCCACAGTTATGGCCCCCATCTTCATATCAGTGCTCAGAAAACATTAGGAAAAAGAACCCTTTTCAATGCACCTCCTTTACCAATGACCTTTTCGGGTAAGTTTTTAATGAGAAATGAAGTGGTACACCAATCCGTTGATTACAATGATACGGACCATAAGCCCTAAAATAAACAATGGCTATTTTTTTGATAAAAACATTATATTGATTCAATATTAAATTTTTTACAAATAGTTACCCGATCAACGAGAGTAACAATTAAGGATAAAATGATAGAAAGAGTCAAAAGAGCGCTGATTTTTCATTTTAGTTGTAAGAACTTTACAATGGGATTGTTATTGGGTGTAGGTTTCGGGTTCATAACAAATGAAATCACTTTGGGTATTCTTGCGGGAATATTGCTCGGGATATTTTTTGGGAGAAACGGTACCTGCTATTAAACTATTTTTAGAGTTTGTAATTCTTACAATATGAAATTTATTCTTGGCCTGTTATTACTTTCGATTCTGGGTAAAAATGAGGTAAAAAAAAATCATAAGCAGGATGGGAAGAATAATCTTCAATATATCATTGATACCGACGGAGGTACCGATGACTTAATGGCGATTTCGCTGTTGTTAGCACATAAAAAAATACACATTAAAGCGATAACGGTCGTTAATGGTGTTGCCCATGTCGGGGTTGGAGCAAACAATATTGAAAGACTACTAACACTCACCCACCACACTGATATTCCTGTCTACGAAGGAGAAACAAAACCCATTTCAGGAAACAATGCCTTTCCAGCCATCTGGAGAAAAAGTGCGGATCAATTACCAGGCGTTAATCTTCCTGTTTCAACTAAAGCAACACCCAAAAACAATGCGGTTTCATTCTTAAAACACGAACTACTTGATGGAAAACACGCCGTTACAATACTTGCACTCGGACCATTAACCAATATTGCCAAAGTCATCCAGGATAATCCGGATGCTTTACACAATATTAAAAAGATTGTCGTCATGGGTGGTGCCTACCATGTTCCGGGAAACGTATCAGACTCTAAGTATCCGGACAACGCAGAATGGAATTTCTATATTGATCCCAAAGCAACCAACATTGTCTTTGAATCAGGTGCTTCAATCGTACAAATTCCACTCGATGCTACTAACCAGGTTCCAATAAATAAAGATTTTTTTAACAAATTCAAATTATTGAACCATAATGCTTTAGGACATATCATCTACCAGATATTAAATAGTCAGAAATCGATAATCTACAGTGGTAATTATTACGCATGGGATCCCCTGGCTGCCGCATCCATAATCGAACCGCATGTTATAAAAACCCAAAAGGTAACAGTAAAAACCCGATTCATGAATAACCAGGCCGGGGTAATTTATGAAACACCTTACAGTCCTTTCCAGGTTTCAGTGGCATTTAATGCTAATGAAAAAATATTTCGAAAATTATTTTTTACATGCTTCAGCAAACCATGATCCTTTCTTACAAAAGCTTTATAGCCTTTACTTGCCAATCTATATGCCCCATTTAGCATCATTGATGCATCTGAACTTTCTCATTTCTTTTTCGTATTGTTTTTTTTAAATGCTAAACATCAAAAAAGAGAGTATAAATGAAAGAATCTCATGCCATTATGATCCAAAGCAAACCGCTAAAATGCCATCATTGTGAAAATGACAAATTTTATGAATTCGGAGTGGCGATGAATAAGAAATGGCTATCAGCTTTCGACCTGGAATTATTCAGCAAAAAAGGGATAGCATATATTTGTGATAAATGCGGTTTTAAACACGAGTTTTATTCAAAGTAGTTGATTATACCATTAATTAGCCCGGCCATAATGGCTTTCAACTTTACCTTGTAAATCGTACATCTCTACCGATCTTCAGATTTAAGTTGCTGCTTTTAATGGTTCAGCATTCACATGTGTTGCCCTGTTGCATGGACGGACAAGGAACGTCACCATAGGAACAAAAGACGCAACAATCTCCTTTCTTCGCCTTAATAATATTATGGCAAGAGGGACATTCCCAAAAAAACTGGCAGGAATCCAATGGCATTTCTTCTTTGTGCATTTCTTTGCAAACCGGACAGGTAATCGTTGATTCCGTAATTATATTATCCATAATTAAACTTCTTTTCTTGTAAGGAAACAGTACCGTTTGTATCTACTTTATTGCAGCAGCATAATGGTAAGGAGATAATAATTTATCGTTTTATCAATCAAATATTATAACATCAATCTTAAATAATATCGTTTTAACTGTTTTATAATCACCAAATAGTTAGAAATTCTCTTAGGATAAAGCTTTAGTTATTTACAATCTTTTCCAACCCCGATTATGAGGTAAAGAATTTTTTCCATAACTATCACGTTAAGATGGCAATATAAATACAGAAACAGCATTCGTTCATGCATCCTCAATTTATTATTATCGGCGCTTTCAGTGCCGCAGTGGCCGTTACTCTTGGAGCCTTTGGCGCTCACGGGTTACAATCGAAAGTAACAAAAGAACGCATGGAAACGTATCAAACCGGAGTACATTATCATATGTATCATTCCCTGGGATTAATCTTGTTGGGAATACTGAATAATGCATTAACATCAAATAATTATATCCTTTGGTCCGGTTGGCTCATGATTATGGGAATAATTCTTTTTTCAGGAAGCCTGTATCTCCTGGTAATAAGTGATAAAAAATGGTTTGGACTCATTACTCCTTTCGGAGGACTGGCATTTATCGCAAGTTGGGTAATGCTGGCACTTATGTTTATGTAAATTTTGGTAGAAAAAAAACAAAGTATTCCGGGCGATTTGATCCCGGATGAAAAAAGCGTGGTTTACTTATTGGCAAATAAATGGCAATGAAAACAAAATACTCTATGAAATATCTCTTACACTTCAATAAATATTTAAAAAACCGAAAATCTAATTTATCGTTTCTAAAATTACTTTCATTCGGTCTATTCTCAATGCTTTTATCGGTTCCTGCCCTGGCAAGCAACCCAAAAAAAGTACTAAGACATACTTTAAAAAATGGCATGAGAGTCGTTATTGTACGCAATCCCTTAGCTCCTGTTGTAACAACAGAAATTAATTACCTGGTTGGTTCCAATGAGGCTCCTGCCGGTTTTCCGGGGATGGCTCACGCCCAGGAACACATGATGTTCCGGGGAAGTAAAGGTTTATCCGCTAATCAGCTTGCTGATATTACAGCAGCCATGGGCGGTGACTTTGACGCCGATACACAGCAAATGGTAACCCAGTATTTTTTCACCATTCCGGAAGAAGATTTGGATGTGGCGCTGCATATTGAAGCCATCAGGATGAAAAATGTATTGGATAGCGACTCCCTGTGGTCTCACGAACGTGGTGCCATCGAACAGGAAGTGGCCAGTGATATGTCGAATCCACAGTATGTTTTTTATAAAAAACTGCTGAAAGCCATGTTTAACGGCACACCTTATGCTCATGATGCCCTTGGAACCCGACCTTCATTCGATAAAACAACCGGTGCCATGCTTCAGAAATTTCATAATACATGGTATGCTCCCAATAATGCTATTTTAGTTATTGTCGGTAATGTTGAACCCCAAAAGACATTGAGTGAGGTTGAAAAACTGTTTGGAAGTATCCCTTCAAAAAAAATTCCGGCTCATCCCGCTATTCATTTGCACCCTGTAAAAAAGGATACGTTACATTTAAAAACAGATTTACCCTACGGTTTAGCGGTCGTTTCTTATCGTATGCCCGGCATTGATAGTCCGGATTATTATGCCGCTCAGATTTTATCTGATGTCCTTTCGAGCCAGCGCGGTAAACTCTATTCCCTGGTTCCGCAAGGCAAAGCTTTATATGCCGGATTTTCTATGAATGCGCTGCGTAAAGCCGGCCTCGGTTTTGCACTTGCCGTATTTCCAAGAGGCGGCAATGCCAATGGACTGCTTGGTGATGTCCATTCTGTTTTGGCCTCCGAATTAAAAAACGGCGTCAATCCGGACCTCGTTACGGCCGCCAAACGGCACGAAATTGCATCTTTTGAATTTCAGAAAAACTCGGTCTCCGGTCTGGCTTCCGTATGGTCTCAGGCTCTGGCTGTGGAGGAACACCATTCACCTGAAGAGGATCTGGATGCCCTGAAGAAAGTTACGGTAGCCGATGTAAACAGAGTAGCACGAAAATACCTTGATTCTGATCATGCCATCGTAGCTATCCTGACACCACAATCATCCGGCAAACCCATTTCCCACAAATCATTTGGAGGGAAAGAATCGTTCGCACCAAGCAATCCAAAGCCGGTACCTTTACCCAAATGGGCCGATGCTGCCATAGGACGGCTAAAAGTTCCGAAATCGATCGTTAACCCGACTGTCAAAACACTTCCGAATGGCATAAAACTCATTGTTCAACCGGAAAAAGTAAGCAATACAATCAGTGTTTATGGGTCAGTAAAGAATAATCCTGACTTAGAAACCCCCAAGGGTCAGGAAGGCTCTGACGATGTACTGGAACAGTTATTCGATTATGGAACGACCACTTTGAACCGTATACAGTTCCAAAAAGCCCTCGATGATATAGGAGCCAACGAATCTGCGGGTTCTGATTTCTCATTGCAGGTTCTGACGGATCATTTTGACAAGGGAGTCCAGTTACTTGCAGATAATATTCTTCATCCCGCCCTGCCTGCAAGGGCCTTTATGATCATCCAGCACCAATCGGCTGCCACCGTAGCCGGACAGTTAAAAAGCCCTGATTATTTATTTTCAAGAGCTATTCATAAAGCCCTGCTGCCTGAAAATGATCCGGCATTGCGTCATGCTACTCCTGCATCAATCAATCAGCTGACTTTAGGTGATGTTAAAGCCTATTATCAAAAAGTATTTCGTCCTGACCTGGCAACGATTGTCGTCATTGGCAATGTGACACCATCTAATGCTGAAAAGGTGATTTCTAAATATTTCGGTTCGTGGAAAGCGACCGGTACAAAACCGAAAGTAGAGCTTACTTCCGTACCTCTCAATAAATCTGCTGAAACACATGTTCCTGATGCCAGCCGTGTTCAGGACAAAGTTGTTCTCGCCGAAAACCTGGCACTTAACCGGACCAACCCCGATTATTTCGCACTCGAGGTAGGTAATCACGTTTTGGGCGGAGCCTTTTATGCTACACGCTTATATAAGGACTTACGTGAAAATACCGGACTTGTGTACTATGTATCCTCTTCCTTCAATATTGGTAAGAATCGCTCCACTTATTCCGTGAATTATGCATGCGACCCTCCGAATGTTTCTAAGGCAAGGACTATCATCGTTCGCGATTTAAAGCAAATGCAAAAGCAGGAAGTAACCCCCAAAGAACTGAAACAAGCCAAGTCGCTGTTACTTCGTGAAATCCCACTTTCTGAATCAAGCGAAAATGCCATTGCCGGAGGATTACTTTCCAGGGCGATGAATGATTTGCCTTTGGACGAGCCAACCATAGCCGCCCAACATTACGTCAAGTTAACGGCTCAGGAAGTTAAAAAGGCTTATGCCAAATGGCTTAACACCAATAATCTTGTTCAGGTCACCGAAGGCCCAAATCCACAATAACAGATATAAAATATTTACTGCAGCCGGAAATGAGTAAATCTTGTTTCCGGCTTTTTTGTTTGATTAAAAATGGTTTTTGAAGTATGGTTTGAATATTTTCGATTCAATTTTAAACAACGTATGATTTCAAAATGGAAAATACTGAAAAGGACGACTGGCAGGAAATACGTAAGCAGGGACAGGCAAAATTCACATGGGGTGGAAAATGGTATATCTCGGTCCTTTTTATCGGTTTTTTGATATTCATTGTATTGTGGGCTATAACGAGTTATTCTATAAACAAGGATTTCAAAACAGCTATTGCCTACCTTATCGCATATATATTCATCAGAACGGCTCACCGCACCTTCCTTTGGTATTCTAACGAAAAAAAGTTTAAATCGTAAAGACACCGCTTACTTCCTTTTATTATAATTAACTTATTAATTATTTAATTATATTGTTTTTAGTGATCTGCCATAATTAGTTGCGTTTACTTTTATTTCATCGGTTAGTCTACTTATTTATTCATCAGGAGGCGTATGAAAATCATAGGATTTTTTTCCTCATTTCTACTATTTATTGCTGCCGTATTTTTTTCCATTGGAATAATAATCCCGAACATTAATTTTGAATCCAGGATTGAAATAGAACGCCCTGTTGTCTTGGTTTTTGATGCCTTTACCAATAGCAAAATACTGGATGACTGGCTGACGGGTTTCCAAAAAATCGAAAAAATTGAGGGGAATCCCAGAACAGCAGGCAGCAAATATAAATTGATTCTAAAAACCAATGACGAGTTGTTTACCGTAATTGAAAATGTGGTTGACGTTCGTGAATTTGAACAATTGATTATCCGTGGGGAACAGGAAACGATGTGGACCCTCTCAACAACAAAATTTCGTTCATACGGCCCCATCACCCAGGTAATCTGCATTCGTTCTGTCAAAGGAAAAAATTTATTCTGGCGATCATTGCTTCCCTTCTATAAAAGTGAGATGGTACAACAGCTTGCAAATGATTTAACAAATTTAAAAATCGTCCTTGAAGGAAGAAACTGAACGTTAATTATTTTTTCGTCATTGCTATTATAAAGATCTATTTAAAAAGGAGAAAATTATGGCTGCAACTTCAAACACAGAACCCATCATCGAAGAAGTAAAGAAAAACGGTTCCGAACAAGCTCAAAAAATCATAGAGCAAATGATGGGACGTCTCGGAACGAATGTCGCTTTTGGAGATCCGGTCAGGATTGATAACACGACCATCATTTCTGTTGCCGAAGTTCGTTCAGGATTTGGCTTTGGTTTCGGACGGGGACGTCATGTAAAACATGCCGAACCGGCAGATACAGGCGAAGGACGCGGTGGTGGCGGCGGCGGAAAAATCACTCCCCTGGGTTTTATTAACATCCGCGATAATAAAGCCTGGTTTGAACCGGTTTATAATGTCAACAAAATTATTCTTGCCGGATTAGGATTCAGTTCTCTTTTAATTCTTATGATTGCCCGCCTTTTAAAAGACTGAGAACATCGAAAAAAGACAATAAAAGGTCATAATAAGTAAACTATTCGTCCAATTTACGTTGGATTATTGTGTTAAAATTCGGTATCTATATATTTAAGATATTAAGGTCTTATATACCTATTTTTTTAGATTGAATCTTAGTTAATATTAAATCACAGAGGGTAGTTATGTCACGTCAAATGAAGACCATGGACGGCAATGAAGCCGCCGCTCATGTGGCTTTTAAAACAAACGAAGTAATTTCGATATATCCAATTACCCCGGCTTCCCCTATGGGTGAATTTGCCGACCAATGGAGTGTCAGAAAGGACAAAAATATTTGGGGTTCGGTCCCCCAGGTAATGGAAATGCAATCAGAAGCAGGAGCAGCAGGAGCTGTTCATGGTGCCCTTCAGGGTGGTGCTCTTACCACCACGTTTACGGCAAGCCAGGGCTTACTGTTGATGATTCCGAACATGTACAAAATAGCAGGTGAATTAACCAGTACCGTTTTTCATATTGCAGCACGTTCAATAGCAGCACAGGCATTATCAATCTTTGGTGATCATTCGGATGTTATGGCAGCCCGTTCTACCGGATGGGGTATGTTATTTGCCAATTCCGTGCAGGAAATCATGGATTTCGCACTGATTTCTGAAGCGAGTACGCTAAAATCACGTGTTCCATTCCTGCACATTTTCGATGGGTTCCGTACCTCGCATGAAATTTCAAAAATTGAAGTTTTGCCTGATAAAGCCATTCGTGCACTCATCGATGACAAATTGGTATTCGAGCATCGGAAAAGATCGCTCAGCCCCGACAATCCGTTTATTCGCGGTACCGCTCAAAATCCTGATACATTCTTCCAGGGACGGGAAACCGTTAATCCATATTACCTGGCAACTCCTGCTATAGTGCAGGAAGCCATGGATCAACTGGCCAAACAAGTCGGACGCCAGTACCATCTTTTCGATTATATTGGTGCTCCGGATGCTGAACGTGTTATCATTTTAATGGGTTCCGGAAGTGAAACGGCTGAAGAAACAGTAAATTATTTGGTGGAACAGGGTGAAAAAGTCGGGATGATAAAAGTTCGTCTTTTCCGCCCGTTCTCAGTTGAACATTTTCTAAAAGCATTACCATCAACCGTTAAGGCCATTTCGGTTCTCGACAGAACGAAGGAGCCTGGATCTACCGGTGAGCCTTTGTACCAGGATATTGTAACAGGCATCAGTGAAAGTATGTCATCCGGGACAGCACCGTTCAAAACATTCCCAAAAATTACCGGCGGACGTTATGGCTTGTCTTCAAAAGAGTTCACGCCAGCCATGATCAAAACTATTTTTGATGAGCTGAAAAATCAAAGTCCGAAGAATCATTTTACGATTGGTATCAATGATGATTTAACACATACCAGTCTTCCTTTCGACGCGGACTTCGATATCGAACCAGATAAAGTAACCCGTGCCGTTTTCTGGGGACTCGGTTCTGACGGAACCGTTGGTGCCAATAAGAATTCCATTAAGATTATCGGTGAGGAAACGGATATGTACGCGCAGGGTTATTTTGTGTATGATTCGAAAAAAGCCGGTGCCCGTACCATTTCTCACCTGCGTTTCGGTCCCGATCCCATTCACAGTACCTACCTGATCAGGAAAGCAAATTTTGTTGCCGTTCACCAGTCTGGATTCCTCGAACGGTACGATACACTGGAACTGGCTAAAGAAGGAGCAACATTTCTTTTAAACAGTCCTTTCAATGCCGATGAGGTCTGGGATAAATTACCAGAGAAAGTTCAGCAGCAAATCATCGACAAGAAATTAAAGTTTTATGTCATTGACGCTTACAAAGCGGCTCGTGAGGCCAATCTGGGTATTCGTATCAATACCATCATGCAAACGTGCTTTTTTGCCATAAGCGGAGTATTGCCTAAAGATACGGCAATAACCAAGATCAAGGAAGCGATAAAGAAGACATACGGAAAACGAGGAGATGCTATTGTTCGTATGAACTATGAAGCCGTCGATTCCGCATTGGCAAATTTGTATGAAGTTAAAGTGCCGGCCACAGCTGGCAGCGGTATCCAGATCCCCCCTGTTGTCCCGGCTGAAGCACCGGATTTCATTCAAAATATAACCGCAAAAATGCTCGCGGGACATGGTGATGAACTGCCTGTCAGTGTTCTGCCCAATGATGGAACCTATCCGAGTGGTACCACCCAATGGGAAAAACGGAATATTGCCCAGGAAGTGCCCGTCTGGGATCCCGACATTTGTATTCAATGCGGCAAATGCGTAATGGTTTGTCCACACGCCGTTATTCGTGCCAAAGTTTATGAACCCGAACTGTTGGCTGATGCTCCGGAAACATTTAAATCGACGGATGCCCGCTGGCGTGAATTACCGGACAAGAAATATTCCCTGCAGGTTGCGGTAGAAGATTGTACCGGATGTACCCTTTGCGTGGAAGTCTGCCCGGTCAAAGATAAATCACATCCAAGCCATAAGGCAATCGACATGTTACCTCAGCTTCCCATCAAGGAACAGGAAAAGGAAAACTGGAATTTCTTCAAGAAATTGCCGGAAACAACTCCTTATCCGAATGGCACACAATTCAAATTCAACAAAGTCAAAGAAGTTCAGTTACTCGAACCTTTGTTTGAATTCTCAAGTGCCTGTGCCGGATGCGGTGAAACGCCATACCTGAGACTCCTTAGCCAGTTGTTCGGCGATCATATGATCGTTGCCAACGCTACCGGGTGTTCCAGTATTTACGGTGGCAACCTGCCAACAACTCCGTGGGCTAAAAACAGTCTTGGACGAGGGCCGGCCTGGAGCAATTCCCTGTTCGAAGATAACGCGGAATTTGGTCTTGGCATGCGCCTGGCTGTTGATAAAAAAGTCGAATATGCCAATGAACTGGTAGCCCGACTGAAAAGTGACATTGGCGAATCCCTGGCTGATGAAATCCTGAATGCCGACCAGTCTGATTACGACGGAATAGCCGCTCAACGCGAACGTGTTGAAAAACTCCTGAAAAAACTCAACAATTTGAAGGGAGCAGACGCTGAAGATTTGAAATCCTTGACGGATATGCTGGTTAAAAAATCGCTCTGGATTGTCGGCGGAGACGGATGGGCCTATGACATCGGTTATGGCGGATTGGATCATGCTCTGGCCACCGGACGTAATATCAATATTCTGGTTATGGATACCGAAGTTTACTCCAATACCGGCGGACAAGCTTCGAAGGCAACTGGCCTGGGTGCTGTGGCAAAATTTGCTGCCGGCGGTAAAGCTACACCGAAAAAAGATCTTGGCATGCTGGCAATGAGTTACGGTTATATTTATGTAGCTCAAATCGCCATGGGAGCGAATGAAAATCAAACGATTAAGGCGCTTCAGGAAGCCGAAGCTTTCGACGGTCCGTCGCTGGTTATTGCCTACAGTCACTGTATCGCCCATGGTATTGATATGGCCAAGGGTATGGAACAGCAAAACCTTGCTACGGAATCGGGATACTGGCCTCTTTACAGATATAATCCGTTACTGGCGAAAGACGGCAAAAACCCGCTTCAACTGGATTCGAAAGCACCAAAAATTCCCCTGAAGGATTATGTGTACAACGAAAACCGGTATAAGTTGCTGACAAGGACCAACCCTGCGGCAGCAGAGAAACTGCTCGAACAGGCTCAGGAAAATGTATGGCAACGCTGGGAAAAGTATGAGCAAATGTCTAAACAGACTGTGAGTACAGAAGAAGAGCATTCACATATTAATTTGAGGTAAAAATCAATGGATTTAAAAACAAGTTATTTAGGATTAGACCTTCGAAATCCCATCGTTCCTTCTGCATCTCCATTATCATACGATTTGGACAATATCAAATTGATGGAAGATATGGGCGCGGGTGCAGTAGTGATGTATTCTCTTTTCGAGGAACAGATTAAAAATGAAAGCCATGAACTGGATCATTACCTCAGCTACGGCAGTGAGAGTTTTGGCGAAGCATTGAGCTATTTCCCGGAAATGGAGGATTATAATACCGGCCCGGATGAATACCTCGAACATATCCGGAAGGCAAAAGAAGCGGTGGATATTCCCGTATTCGGAAGCCTGAACGGCGTTTCTTCCGGGGGATGGATCGAGTATGCAGAAAAGATTGAGAATGCCGGTGCCGACGGACTGGAGCTCAATATTTACTACATTCCTACCAGTCTGCAAATGACCAGTGTCGATGTGGAAAATATGTATCTCGACATTGTCCGGGATGTAAAAAATTCCATAAAGATACCTGTTGCCGTCAAATTGAGCCCGTTCTTCAGTTCGCTGGCTAATATGGCATTGAAGTTTGCAGAAGCCGGGGCCGACGGACTCGTACTCTTCAACCGTTTCTATCAACCGGACCTGGATATCGAAAATCTGGAAGTTGAGCCTCACCTGGTATTGAGCCGCTCATTCGATTTACGTCTGCCATTGCGCTGGGTTGCCATTCTTTATGATCAGGTAAATATTGATTTGGCGGTAACCAGTGGCATTCATACCTATAAAGACGCTCTGAAAGGATTGATGGCCGGTGCCAAAGTCACTATGCTGGCCTCTGAGTTGCTTGCAAACGGTATCGAACGTATTAGTGATATTCTGACAGCCATGACCGATTGGATGGAAGAACACGATTACCACTCTGTTAAACAAATGCAGGGCAGTCTGAGTCAGGCCAATGTTGCCGAGCCTGCAGCCTTTGAACGTGCTAACTACATGAAAGTGCTGCAATCCTGGCGCTCTGATCCTACTGGCCAGCTTAAGTATTAACAATTGGTTTCAATCTAAGGTTAAGGGGAGTAATACCATTCGGTGTTCTCCCCTTTTTTATTGTGACAAAACAGGTGAGGATTTTGTCATGTATTTTTCCATTCTTTCCTAACATTTGTTGCCGGGCCTGTGCCTTCCTGGATACCCGGTCAGAGCCGGGTATGACATTGATGTGGTGGTGGTGGTGTGGTAGCCCTGATTAATGCTTATAAGCGACACCTACACCCTCATTTAACGTCATCCCGGAATTTCGCTCTTTGAAATATCCGGGATCTCCTAATAATGGGAAAACCATATCCATAAGGGTCCCAGGCCTTCCTGGTATTCACAGCCAATCCACCACGTTATTGGATCCCCGGTCGGGGCCGGGGATGACATTGATGAGGGGATGTTGTTTTTAGCCCTCAATATTGTTTATGAGCGACACCAACAACCCCAATTGTCGTCATCCCGGAATTTCGCTCTTTGAAATATCCGGGATCTCCTGTTGCAGAAAAAGCTTTAACTATAGGTTTTCATTACTTCTTTGCATTCACAGCCAATCCACCACGTTATTGGATCCCCGGTCAGACCCGGGGATGACATTGATGAGGGGATGTTGTTTTCAGCCCTCAATAATGTTTATGAGCGACACCAACAACCCCAATTGTCGTCATCCCGGAATTTCGCTCTTTGAAATATCCGGGATCTCCTAATAATGGGAAAACCATATCCATAAGGGTCCCAGGCCTTCCTGGTATTCGCAGCCAAGGCATCACATTATTGGATCCCCGGTCGGGGCCGGGGATGACATTGATGCGGTGATGTTGTAAACAGCCTGAAGAATGTTTATGAGCGACACCAACAACCTCAATCGTCGTCATCCCGGAATTTCGCTTTTTGAAATATCCGGGATCTCCTGTTGCAGAAAAAGCTTTAACTATAGGTTTTCATTACTTCTTTGCATTCACAGCCAATCCACCACGTTATGGGATCCCCGGTCAGACCCGGGGATGACATTGATGAGGGGATGTTGTTTTAGCCCTGAATAATGCTTATAAGCGACACCAACAACCCCAATTGTCGTCATCCCGGAATTTCGCTCTTTGAAATATCCGGGATCTCCCAATTTGATTAGAGACAAATTGATTCGGGAGATTTTGAATCAATGACTAAAACAACTATGCCGGGTAATGCTGAAAACAAATGAATAATAACCAGACAAAATCAATAAATTACCTAACCGTAATAATATAAGCTTTTTGCTTTTTTAAAAATATTCTTCACTGCAAGAGCCGCAGGCCGAGGACCTTGTCTATTGGTCCGGTGAAGTTCGGGTCGAACGTCATGAACCCGACCTTGTAGTCGATTCCTGTCGGGTAGTCAGAGGGAGCAGTCTCACGGATATCACTCTGCAGGTAGTTTGAGGTGTTATCGTTATCGCCGATGCTCTCATAGAAGAGAGCGCTTGTGAGCTCCTGGCTTGAAGCAACAACCATAACAGTTCCTCCAGGATCGTAGTTCGGCGGTCCTGAGCGCAGACTGGACATCGTCTCCATCATCGCCATTGGAGGACCGCGTGTGCCCCACGTATTGATTTGACCGACATGAATGCCGCTCAAGTCTCCTCTCGGAACGATAAACTCGACATTTGGAGGCTGGTTGCTTGGATTATACGCGAGACTGTCGATAATCTGGATGTCCTTCGCGTATTTTCCCATGACGGGTTTGATGTACGTATCATATATTTTTATCGCGCGGTCTATGGTTTTCTGCTCCATAGTAAAAGTATCTTTCGTATTCGTGAAATACAGTTTCTTTATGAGGTAAACGTGGTCCGGCCCGACGCTATTTTGTGATTGTGCGAATCGGTGGAAATTATTATGCCAGTACACAGAAGACTCGCCATTAAACCCAAGCGTTCCGTTTCCGGATACCTGCTCGAACATCTTCACGAATGCTGTCGGGTCTTGCGCTCCTGGTCCGCCGATGTAGAGCGAGTCGCCGCTCAGGTATCCTTGCGTCTCGCTCGTGTAGTCTTTCGCGTTTCCGTTCTGGTCGCGGAGCAAGAAGTCGACGACGTCTATGTCGAAGCTGCCGTCCTGGTTGTGGTGTGTGTCGGTCTTGGTGCGCTCGAATCCGAAGAGCTTGCTGTTTTTCATCGCGCCGGCCAGGAAGGTCGTGCTGTCCTTGTCCGCGACTTGTAGGGTGAATTGTCCGTTCGTGCTGTGCAGGCTGTCTCGCGTGACGAGCTTGCCGTTTTTGATGACGCGTCCGAGCGCGATCAGGTAGCTTTCTTCGGGCTTTTGCGTCGCGTCGTTGCGTACCGTGACGGTGATCGTTGGTGCGTGCAGCGCTTGTATGGAGTAGGTTTGTTGCGCGGTTCCTCCTTGGTTGTTGGTTCCGTTGATCGTGAAGTCGTACGTGCCGTCTGTTTGTGGTGTGATCGTCCATTTCCCGCCGCCGATGTTCGCGATCGTAAGCTGTGAGGGTCCGGTGATGCTGCTGCTGGTTATCGGTGCGCTGCTCGTGACGATTGTCGCGAGGTCGAGCGTGTCGGGCACTTGTGTGATGGTTTGTTGGTTTGATCCAGCGATGCTCACCGCTGCTGGTTGGTTGACGGTGACCGGGAATGTGTGTGTTCCGCTGCGTCCTGCTCCGCTGGTCGCGGCTACGACGATGTTTTGTGTGCCGCTCGCATCGCCGATGAGGTAGTAGGTGTTTCCGCTGGCGTGGTGGATGGTAAGTCCTTGGCTGTGGCTTTGGATGCTCGCGTCCTTGATCCAGCCGGTCTTTGTCTTGACGAGGTCGGTGAGCGTGACTTTCTCGCTGTCTTTTGGCGCGATGTTTTGGAGGGTGCCGATCCACTCGAGCTGTTCTGGCGTGAGTTTGATCGTCTCGTTCGTGTCTGGTGGTACCGTGATGTTTGTGGTGTTGTCCACGAAGCCGTTGCGGTGTGCTGCGAGGGTGTAGGTGTCTTGTGCGCCGGCGTCTTGCGTGACGGGGAGGGTCGCGTTCCCGCTCTTGTCTGTTGTCGCTTGCGTGATCGGGTTTCCGTTCTTGTCGATGATGACGTGTGTGCTGTCGAGTTTCGTGCCGTTGAGCGCGTTGGTGAGGTGTGCGGCGATCGTGTAGGTTTTCTGTGGTGCTGCGGTGATCGTGAAGGTGAGGTTTTTCTTTGTGGTGTCGTTTTTCGTGTCGATCGCGTAGAGCGTGATGTTTTTGGTCTGTGGGAGGGCGCCGGTGACTGCGATGCTGTCCGTGTAGGTTTTGCTCGCGTCGGTTCCGCTCACGTCCCAGCTCTTGGTGAGGTATCCTTCGATGCCGATCTTCGTAAGGCCGTCGGGGTCGTGCGCGGTGAGCTTCTCGGTGATTTTCGTGTGGTTTTGTACGCTGGTCGGACTAAGCGAGAGCGTGGCGGCTGGTTGCGTGATGGCGACCGTGAATTTCTTGGTGGTTGTCTGGCTGTTGTTGTCCGTTCCGCTGATCGTGTACGTGATGCTCTGTGCGCTCGTGTTGATCGTGTCTTTGATCTCGCCGTTGTAGGTCTTGCTCATGGGCGAGCTCTCTTGGCTGTAGCCGTCGGATCCCGTGACTTTCTCGTCGACGACGTTCTTGTCGTCCTTGACGGTGTATGTTGCGTCGAGTACGGCGCCGTTCTCGATGCTTGTCGGTCCGTTCCACATGATGCTTGGTGGGGTGTCTGTGGGCGTTCCGTTGCCTCCGGACGAGGTCGGAGTCTTCTTCCCGCAGCTTGAAAACCATACAATACCAGTAAGAAACATAAGTAAAAAAGATATTTTTCGTACTATGTTTCTAAACTCTTGATAGTATATATGATTCTGTATATTTCCCAAGCCCTTCAACATAACTCAATATTGTTAAGGAAAGTCTATGGAATACCTGTTTAAAATGCCAGTAAAAAATGATATAAAAAAAGGATGATTGTTTAATGAGTATGGGACAAAACCATAAATGGCTCATTCATGAATAACCCTTTTACCACTCAACGATTGCTCATTTCTCCTCCTTGACACGTTATTTTCCAATTTTGTCACGTCACTCCGGAGAATCTGCGGTAAAGGAATCCCCTTCTGTAAATCCAGGCCCAAATTCCACTAAAAGGTACTGATGTAAAAACAGCATATTTCACTTTGTGTTCTTCGTGTAATATTATGCACTCCCTTTGGTTCATTTCTTGTCTAAATCACAGATTCGTTGGATTTTAAGATTCCATCGATGATACATTATTGTATCGATTATACAATGACAGCCATATAGGACACAGCCAAACTATACCTCGAATTTCTTACAATTTTTGACTTTGCTCTCGTCCGATCTCATCGTACTTTAACGATTCAAAATACCAGTCTTCATCAATCTTCCGAATGCATGATCATCCTTGAAAAACCGTATATATCCGATTTCCTGAAAGAGACTATCTCGAAACTGTCTGTCCCTGTCCTCGATAATGAGACGGCACGAAATGAAACATTTCCCGGCCCGGTAAACCTTGTTTCCGAACATGATTTTATTGAAAAATTAAAATCTGAAAGGTATCCCCTGCTCTATACAAATTCGGAAAATTCCATTAACTGGATCAGCAGGAACTTAAATGCTACCCAATTGCCCGATTTTATCAGGAAATTGAAAGATAAACATGTATTCAGAGAATTGATTCATCAAACCTATCCTGACTTTTTCTTCACCTTTGTCGATGAGAAAGATCTTGATACTTTTGACATCCGTGAAATTGAAAAACCTTTTGTCATTAAGCCTGCTGTGGGTTTTGTAAGCATGGGCGTTTATACCGTTTACCGGGATGAAGAATGGCCGGAAATTGTCCGCTCGATACGTAAAGAAATTGATGCTACGAAGGATATGTATCCGCCCGAAGTCATCAATACCGGGAAATGGCTTATCGAAGAACGAATTGACGGAGACGAATATGCTGTCGATGCTTATTATGATAAAAACGGTGAAGCGGTCGTTCTCAATATCATGAAGCATCTTTTTTCATCGGAAGATGATGTTGATGATAAAGTATATATCATGTCGTCTGATATTATGCGTGCTTTAAGTGAACCTTTTGGCCATGCATTAACGCGTCTGGGACAAACTCTTGATCTGAGGAAGTTCCCTATCCACGTAGAGTTCCGGATTAGTGAGAGGTATGGAGTTATACCAATCGAAGCGAATCCCTCGCGTTTCGCCGGCTGGTGCACGACCGACATCACCCGGCATGCCTATGGAATCAATATCTACGAATACTTTTTTAAGCAGCTAAAACCCGACTGGGACACTCTCCTGGCTAATCGTGAAGGCAAAACGTACAGCATCAATGTAGCGGCGGTTGATTCCGGAAAATGGAATCTCAAAGCGATCTCATTCGATTATGAAGGATTGGCCGGACTATTCACCAAACCCCTTGAGATTCGTAGAACGGATGTGAATAAATATGGTCTCGCCGGGTTCCTGTTTGCCGAAACAGACGATCCTGAACTGAAAGAATTGTACGATTACCTGAATACCGATATCAATCAATTTGTTTATCCGAAGAATTCAATTTAAAGATAAACCGCATAGGTCCTTTAGATTCCTTCGTGTCCTCCGTGGTAAAATCTAACCACAAAGGACATGGAGCCCTGATCCCTGTTAACTGTTTATTGATCACTGATCACTGAAATCTTTTTCCTGTCAAAGATTTAGCCAGTACGAAAATTTAACCAGGAAAATGTTACTGGGTTTTGTTGTCAGCAAACGGTTTAAGGAGTGTCCGAAATCAAAATATCCGTAATTGGCCGATTCACTGCGCGACTGCGTCCATACCAAATATAATGTAGAGCCACGCCGATACTCCCATCGTAATACCGCGTTTCCCCGCAACGACTTATAATTAAAATCAGGATTGTCAATAGACATAGCCGGCGCCGGCCCAATCCCATCGGGATCGGCGGTATACGTTTGTTGATTAAATGTCGAATTGCCATCTCTTCCGAACACTAAGAAATCATAACTTCTGGGCCTCATCAAAGCTTTATATTGGCTATATTTTCCTGATGAAATGAGTGGCTGCATATACATCTGTAGACTAAGAGCCGGGGTGAACGTCCAGTTTAGCCGGATACTTGCCGAAACAGTCTTTTGATCCAATGATGCAAAAACATATCGCTTTCCATAGGTAGCTGCAGCTGTGGGATCAGCAAACACATTTACCCACTGTGAATTATTATAATTCACATTATACTCAGGCCCCACACTGAATGTGATATTTGCCAACGGCTTATATTCAACATCAGTATAAAGATCCCATTCATGGTATTCTCCTGGCTGTATGCCTTCAAACAAACCACCATCAAGAATGATTTTCTTTCGGCTGTCAGTGCTAAAATCCAGATTCCATTGTCCACCGGGTAAGCTCAATGCCAAAGGCCCTCCCCGTGTCAAACGATCATTTATTGTTTTCGGCTGAACTGAAAAATGCCAGCTTACTTTATAATAATTCAGAAAATGAACACGTCCTTTATAAAAGATTCCAAGCGTCGTGTTATTTCCGTTGTAATCAAAATTAGTATACACAGCTGCCAGCTGCAGGAAGTCACGATACCAGTTTGTGGGTTCCGACCAGTAATATGCCGCACCGAAATGTGCATTAATAACATTATTCATTCCCATAAAACCAACGTCATTCAAATCGAAACGGGGGCCCATAAAACCAAAAGCAGCATTTACCAGAACATGCCCACGTTCTTTATTCAGACGAATCCGTCCACCAAACCCGGTCAAAGAAGTGGCGGTACTATCAATGTGATAACCATGAAAATCAGGCCGTTGAAAATAATGTGTGGGACTGGATTCAAGATTGACCATTTGTTGTGGTGTCCCTGTCAGATGACTCATTCCCATCCAGCCGTTTATAACCCAGGTCTTCTTTTTACCCAGGAATGTCCATCCATCCACTCCAAACACACCGGCACTTTTATTTAATTGATTCTGCAAAGCCCCCGAAGGAAGATTACGCGCAGTCAGCGTTGTCAATATTCCAATGCTCTGGCGTGATTGATTAAATTGTTTTTGCAGCCGGATAATGCCATAATATGACGGGGGTTCGACTTCCGAAGAATATATTTTGTCTGCAATGGCATATTTCGCATTTTCACGGGAAGTCAACGTCTGAACCACCCCGATATTCCAGTTATCCTTCATCCGCCCGGTCAATTTGGCTGCTCCAATAATATGGGTACCATCAGGATATTTAACATAATCCGCATTATCAGGAGCACTCCCCTGCGGGCTTCTGCCTATTCTACGCGAATAAAAGAATGTGGGTGACCACCAGTTAAAATTCCAGTTATCGGTGGCTCCTCCTTCACCAAAATCAAAAAAATTAGAACCTTCGATAAAAAACGGACGTTTCTCAGGATAGTAGGTTTCCACATCACTGAGATTTACTACGGCCGGGTCCACTTCAACCTGTCCAAAATCGGGATTTACTGTCGCATTCAGAATCAGGTTACTGCCAATGGATGTCCGGATATCGGCACCGGTGTTGGGTGAGAAATGGGAATCACTTCTGAACGGATTTCCCGGATCCATATTTAGATAGGAAGCTTTTGTGGTTATGTATGGAACAATTTCAAAATGATGATGTGGCTTAATATTTTTTATACCTGTCAGTTCCGGAAACCGGGATACAAATCCACTTTTATTTCGTGGCTGATACACGATATAATCTTTCTCATTTTTTCGGGCGACAAAACGTTTAAAATTGATACCCCATACATAGTTTTTGGCTTTTTGAAAACGAAGCTGCGAATATGGAATACGTATTTCAGCTGTCCATCCTTTTTTATCGATATGTGTCTTGCCCTGCCAGACTCCATCCCAGGAATCATCATCCCAGCTATCGTTAAAAAGAGTACCGTCTTCAATAGATCCGGCCGCATTGATCCCGAAATAAAATCCCGTTCGCTTATCGTTGTAAGGATCAAGGTACACAACAAAATTATCGGCTGTTAAATCGGCATCCCGCCTGCCCATTTGTGCGACAATCGAATCAGGGGCATTGTCGTACATCCGGGCACCAATGTAGATGGCATTGTCATCGTATAAAACTTTAACGACGGTCTTTTCGGTAGGCAGCGCTCCCTGATCCGGATCTTTCTCTTTAAACTGTGTTATAGCCGGAGCTTTTTGCCAAATAGGTTCGTTCAATAATCCATCGATATCTATAGAATTTTTTGTTCTGACAGCCTTGATTTTTCGTAATCCTGATTGGGATTTTACGATGCCGGGAAAGCCTGCAAGTAACAGAAAAGCAAGAGATAATAAAGAATTTAACTTTGCACTGCGCCCCATCCTCATATTTAAAATCGAATTCATCCAATTCCTGAAAATTAATTACAACGTGGTTATTTACGACAGCAGAGAACTCATAATACTTATAATAACTGATACTTCAGGCATCAATCAACAATCTCAGTAACTCGTCAATAATACGATTGTCCTGTGGTTTGGTTACATATTGAGTTACTTTTTTCAAAATTATAATTACAGAATGCTCATCTTCATCTGTCACCTCATTTTGATCCGGATAGTCATATTGAGGTTTATCAGAATACCGAACATCACTTGAATCGGGTGCAGATCCTGTCATTTCAGTTTTTCCAATATCATTAGCCACTGATTTCTGATCCTGAAGATTAAAAAACCCCTCGTTTATTCTTTGTCTCTTAACCGGATCCGCTGTTTTCAGCAGAAACGTCTTCAGCATAATGTTCTGATAGAAAACAGCCCGCCACTCCATCGTCGTCTCGGTATTGGAAACAGGGCCGATAAATGTTAGAAGTAATATGAACATGATTGCCTTCATCTGTTTGTAAGACGAATGAATACCTGAAAACGCTACAAGATTTAATCACTTTTTAAAAAATATTCTTAAATATCAGTCAGGCTTAATTATTTCTTACGGATATAGAGATTACCATTAAAGCTTTTCAGCAGGACTTCGGGTCCGCCGCCATTCACTTTTCCGTATTGCCATTTATTGACGGTCACCCGGTAAACATTTTTATCTCTTTTTGTCTCAACTTTTGATTGATCATTCGATGATAAATCCATATCAAATCCGGTGTAAATATTGCCTCTGTCGGTTTTCATCTTGGTTGAAAACTTCGCATTTGCGGGAAACGTTAAATCTACATTTCCGTTTAACGTAGTGAACGCCATTGGCGTGTTTTTATTTATTTTACTGAAATCGGCAATAATTTTTCCATTGACGGTATTCGCGTTGGCCGAACCGGAAACTTCCTTAAGTATAACATTGCCATTCACATTATTCAGGTCGAGATCGCCATGGACATTTTTAACTTCAATATCACCACCGTTGACCGTAGACAGACTAAGGGAAAAATTCATTGGAACCCGAATGGTCAGCCCCATTTCACGATTCGGTGTTTCCGAATTAATAGTTACAACATTATCCGATTCCCGGGCATCCAGGCCATAAGAATGATTGGGTATCATTTTCATGCCTTTAGGTACATTTTTATCCTGATTCCGTCCGAATATGCTGCTTTTATTAGCCTGATATCGAACGATGACGATTTTTCCCGAATAGCCTGTTACCATAATCGATCCCTGAACAAGTCCTACTTTAAGTTTTCCCGGCTTGTCGGGATGCGAAAGCGGTATGGCAATCTGCTGCATATCCCCGGATTGGGCATAAACCGACACACTGAACAGTACTAAAACCAAACTGGTGAACAACCTTGTTAGCTTTTCCATAATTTGTGAATTGATTGTTTTTATTTATGTCTTAAAAAAATATTTCCATTTAAAACCCAGGTGGAATACACGGGACCTCCTTTTCCAATCCGAATAGAGGCATTTTTGTCGATTTTATACAAGATCCCGTTTCCATATTTTCTTTTCTTCACGTCTAATTTCGAAGGAACCCGGCTTACCTGGTCAAAATTGGTGTAGAAATGCCCATTCATGATGTGATATTTAATGTCACCGGAGAAATGCCCGGGCATGGTCAGATCTATTTTCCCGTTGATGGTCTTGAAAGAGCTCGTCGCTCCCGGATCTTTTACATATTCCGCTACAATACTGCCATTAACAGTAGCCGCCTCTGTTTTTCCTGATACTCCCGACAATTGAATAGAACCATTAACATTGTGAACGTGCAGGAGCCCATGGACATCTTTAATCTCTACTTTATGTCCATTTATGGTGGACGCATTAAGCTCCATTGATTCCGGGACCTTTACTGTAATGTTAAAAGTGTAATGAAAATTCTTATTGTCACTGTGGATATTGTAATTGATTTTATTCCCCTCACGCCGGGCATGAATAAAAGGTGCTGTTAAATAAATCAGTACGGCCCCATCGGAATTATCGGTTTTTAAAGAGACTTCTTTAGCACCCCGCTGAACATCTTTATTATTCTCGCCTTTTATGATTTTTTCATAGGATATAAGAATTTTATTTCCCTTATAACCAACGACTTGAACATTTCCATTAACATTATATATACCTATGACATTTATACCACCGGCAGGTAAATCCCGGTTAAATGTTTTTCGATATTCCTGCGCCGAAGCGGTACTTACTAATAATATGAGAAGTAAAAGTATGTCGGCCGCAAAAAGTCGTAATTTCATCTAATTCCTCCTATAAAAGTTTTGATATAGTATGTTCTATGTGGTCTCTTACCGTCTTATTCAGATCTCTTTGCTGCAGGAGTTGCTGAAATTTCTGTACGGAGTTTTTATCATTTAATGACAACATTACATCGGCCATGGCCACCTGGATAATAGGTGATTGCTGTTGATCGATGGAGAGCACCAGGTTCTTTCTAACCATGGGATCCTGCCCTCTTTTTGACAGGGCTTCCAATGCCGCCAGCCGGACATTCACGTTGGGGTCGTTATTCAGTGTTTGAAACAAAGCTGCGATGACGCGTTGATCTCTATTATCTATACCAGTACTTAAGCTTACGGCTTTTAGCCGGTCAAATGATGAAGATTGATCCAGCAGCGTCAGAACCATCATTGCCTTCATCGAATTAATTTCCGTATTCAGGTTTTTGATTTCCTGTGTTCGTACGGTGTTTACCCGGTACAACATGCCTGCTGTAAACCCGAATATTAAAATGATAACGGCATAGGCCATCCTGCGAACAGTGGCAGCTTCGATTTTCGCAAAAAATGCCGACAGGAATCCTTTTATCCGTCCTGGCTCTGACGGACGCTGCCTGCTCAGCCATCGATAGAAATTCAAATGCAAATTCTCTCCCGGGTCGGGAACCTGTACTTGTTCCATGCCGGAATACAGATTTTTGAAATCATCAAGCTCACCGGGATCGATAATTCCTTCTTCCAGCAATCGATCCAATTCCCGTTTACCTTCCGGAGAAAGGCTGTTATCGAGCCAGTCTGCTATTAAATCGCTGTATTTTTCATCAATCATAATCGAATTCCTTTTTCATATTCGAAATCGTCATACGTAATTCATTCATTGCCCTGAAGACCCTGACTTTCACCGCTGAAACCGAGCAATCCAGAATTTCAGCTATCTCGTGATACTTAAAACCCTGATAGCGGCTCAACACCAATACTTCTTTCTTATCCTCATCCAGTTGTGCCAGGGCTTTCCTGATCCAGTCAATTCGGCGTTCATCGACCTCATTCATCTTTTCATCCGGGTTTTCCCCTGCCAGTTTATCGGGATCCGACTTCTCTTCGATGGCCACATTGCGTTTTGCCTTTCGGTAATGATCGATATGAGTGTTTCGTGCAATCCGAAATAACCACGTCATGAAAGAACCTTCATCTTTATAGGTATGCCGGTATTTGAGAATTCTGACGAATACATCCTGAACCAGATCTTCACTCAGAGACGGACAACCGGTCATTCTCATGAAGTACCCGAACAGCGCCCGGTTATATCGTTCGAATAGCAAACCAAGCTTGTCGGTATCTCCCGATTTAACCTGCAGCATTAAAGTATTATCAGATGGTTGAGCCAATTTTCATCTTTTGAGTGTTCCTGTTTCTAATAATTACACTCAAAAAAAGAAAAGGTTACAAAGATTTTTTAAGTATTGATAATACTGGCTTTACGGAAGGGTTTTGACTCCTGACTCCTGACTCCTGACTCCTGACTCCTGACTCCTGACTCCTGACTCCTGACTCCTGACTCCCAAAAAATATATCACACATTAAACCAGTACGATAACTTGATGAGGAAAATATTATTCGGTTTTGTATTTAATAAGGCATTGAAAGAATTATTTAAGTCCAGGGAACCGAGCGTCTGGCTTTGAGACCGTGATTGTGTCCATACAAAAAATATAGTGGAACCCGGTCTGTATTCCCAGCGCAAAACTGCGTTTCCACGCAAAGATTTATAATTAAAATTGGGATTATTCAATTGAAATGGAGAAGCCGGACCATTGCCATCCGGATCTATAATGTAGGTATTCTGATTTTTATTTATAGCAGACCCATCTTGTCCATATATTTGAAATTGATAGGTTCCGGGCCGGGCTAATGCCATAAAATTGGTATAATTTCCTGCCGATATTAATGGCTGCGCGAATAACTGGAGACTCAATGCCGGGTTAAAAGTCCAGTTAACCCGGACATCTGCCGATACGGTTTTTTGATCCAGGTTGGCAAATACATACTGCTCTTTAAATGTATTTACAGCATAAGGATCGGAATAGGTATTAACATATTTTGCAAACACATGACGCAAATTATAGTGAGGTCCTATGCTTAAAGATATATTTGAAACAGGATTCCAGTTGGCACTCAGGGAATAATTCATACCATTTGTACCGTTTCGATAATTGTATAGACCAAAACCGGAAAATAAAAACATTTTTTTGCTTGAATCGGTAATAAAATTAACGCCGAAATTAATCCCGGGTGTGTGAACAGATACCGGTCCTCCGCGAGTCAGGCGATCATCAATCGTACTCACCGGACTGATCATTAAATGCCAGCGAAAAGCATCATAATTCAGAAATGTGAAATTTCCGGAATGAAATATTCCCAAACCCGTTCGGTTACCATCAAAATCATATGAAACATAATAAGCAGCAGATAAACTGATCTGTCGATACCAGGTAGTAGGATCCGTCCATTTATATCCGCCACCTAAATGCCCATTGATACGATTGGTAATTCCGAGATACCCCAAATCATTTGGATCGAAAGACGGACTGATGAAACCTAAAGAAGTATTCACATAAAAATTACCTTTTTGCTTATTTAAAACGACATGTCCGGCCATACCTCTCATTGCAGTCGCAGAACTATCCACCCCATAACTCCGGGCGTCGGGCCGCTGAAAATAATGACGTGAACTGGTCTGAACATCCAGCATCCGCTGTTTGGTCCCGGTGATATTGCTCGCGGAAAGCCATCCGCTGACCACCCACGCTCGATCCGGATCAAGAAAAGTATAACCATCCACACCAAATAAAGAAGCCGATTTGTCAAACTGGTTTCTCAAATTATTATCCGAAAAACTTCTGTTGGTGAATGTACCCAAAATTCCCAGGCTCGACTTTGCATTATCGAACTGCTTTTGAACCCTGAGTACACTATAATTTGTCAGTGGCTGAACACGTAACTGATGAATGCTGTTATTGATCGAATATTTTGCAATTTCAGTAGAGGTTATCGCTTCCAGCCCGCCTATATTCCAGTTGGTTTCAGTTTGCCCGGTTATTTTTGCGGCTCCAATGATATGTGTGGCATCAGGATAATCGACATAATTGTTATCGGGAACATTCCCTTGTGGTTTTTGTCCAATTCGCCTGGAATAAAACAAGTGAGGATGTGGCCAGTTAAAATTCCAGTAACTCGTAGCCCCACCATGCCCAAAATTAAAAAAGTTATTCCCTTCGATGAAAAAAGGGCGTTTCTCAGGATAAAAAGTCTCAACATCAGACAAATTAACAACAGCCGGATCGACTTCAACCTGGCCAAAATCGGGATTCACCGTAGCATCAAGCGTCAGGTTGCTTCCAACAGACGCTTTCACATCGCCGCCGGTATTAACATTAAAAGAAGGTCCTTTTATAAAGGGATCCCCGGGATCGTGCTGCAAGGAAGAAATCTTACTGGTAATATAAGGTACAACTTCGAGATCCTGCTTTGGTTTTACTTTTTTCATTCCCAGGAGCTTGGGAAAACGGGAAACGAATCCATTCCCGTTTTTCGGCGTATATACAAGGAAATCCCTTTCATTATTTCTGCCAATATCTCTCTTAAAGTCTATTCCCCATACATATTTTTTTTCCTCATGGAATCTCATTTGTGAGAAAGGAATACGCATTTCGACAGTCCAGCCTTTTTTATCACGATGCGCCTTCCCGGTCCAGACGCCATCCCATGAATTATCCCGTTTTACATCATTAAACATCGTACCGTCGTAAATCGTCCCTCCGGCATTCACTGCAAAATAATAGCCGGTCTGGCCATCGTTAAACGGATCTAAATAGACAGAAAAATTATCCGCTTTCAAACGAGCGTCCCTTCGCCCCAATAATGCGATAATAGAGTCCGGATGATTATCATACATCCGGGCCCCGATATAAATGGCATTATTATCGTACAAAACTCTTACCACTGTTTTTTCTGTTGGCATAGCCCCCTCGTCTGGACTTCCCTGAGTAAAATCGGTTACTTTTTTCGCGTTCTTCCAGGCCGGTTCCGATAAAATCCCATCAATAGTTATAGCCCCGTGTAATCTGGATGCGACGACGGGGGCCGGACGTGGCAATTTTCTTTCGTGATGAATATGTGCACTTACACTTACCGCACTGAAAACAAAACAAATAAACGTTAATAATTTCATTAATTCCCTGATTCTGAGACATACCGGTTTCATTCCTTTAATCTACTGCAATCCGGCACTTTCGACTGGTATTTACCTACTAAATAGAGACACAACTGTTTTTATAATCCTGCGACTAATCAAAAATTATATTATCAAGCCAAAAAAATATCAAAAATATTAGAATGCAGGATTGGCAGATTAATCGTTGAAGAATTTACACTATGAATGCAAAAAACACCAACAAAAAAACATTGCTAAAATGTAAAGGATTTGACATCAATTTTTACATTTTCTTTAAAACGGAATTTTCCGACAGATAGCAGATTTATAAAAATTTAAATTATCGCTCCAGACCGAACAGCCAGAATCTTATAATAGTTTGTTTATAAATGATTTACTTTTTTTAAAGATATTTATAGGCGAATTTCAAACAAACTAATTTCATTGTTATTTTAATTGAAATAATATTCAATTTTTAACCTGTAGATTATGCCAGAACAATTCAGCGGGATTTCAAAAATTTTAATTACCATTGGCGCATTATTTATTTTAGCCGGGATACTATGGCCATTATTGCAAAAATCAGGGTTAGGACATTTGCCCGGTGACCTCTCGATGCACAAACAAAATTATAGTATTTATTTTCCTATCACTACTTCCATTATTTTAAGTATCATTCTTACCCTCATCATCTGGCTTATCCAAAAATTCAGGTAGCTTATTATAGTTGCGTTATTAAAATATTTTTATGATAATGTTATATCTGTTTATTATTAATACATAACTATACAATAAAAGATAAGTTTCAATTACAATTAGCAGCTTTAATTTTATGTACCGGAAACATCTTTTTTAGCGCCTGAAAAATCTTTCATCGGAGACCTTGTTCATGTTGAATACATTAGATGATGAACTTGTAAACGGATATACTATTTCAGCCCTTATCGATGGGTTATATCTTCTGAAAAAGCTTGCAGCAAACATTCTGAAACATCACAGTATAAGTGAAATTAAACGTAATGCATGGTATCCAATGGTTCCGTGGATAACTGCATTAAATGAGTTATTTGATTATTTAGGCCCGGATATTATCTATCAATTCGGACAATCCGTTCCCTATAAAGTACTTTGGCCACAAGATATTGAGGGGATTCATAATGCCCTTCGATCAATTAACAAAGCTTATCACCTTAATCATCGTGGAAAGGATATCGGTAAATATGAATATTCCATTATCGATTTAAAAGCAGGCAAGCTCACTTGCGACTCACCCTATCCGAAATATTTTCACCGGGGACTCATACAATCAACGGTCAAAAAATATCAACAAAACAGTTCCGGTACGCCCAATATCATTGTAACGGAATCAGATTCGGATGACAATACCTACATAATTGAATGGTAGTTTTACGACGGCATTTATGCCCATCTCAAAAATCGCCCAAAACACGCTATTTATGATGTTTATATTCAGGTAAAATGACCTTATTTTAGGCAGGTGAACATCTGTTTCTAAACCTTTGACCACGAAGTAAAATTACCGTGAAGAAAAAACCATCTGATCAGTATAAAAAAATAGAAAAGGAAATTGCAAGCGATACCAGTCCGGTGGGTATAGATGCTAAAAAAACCCATATCATGATTCTGCTCAAGTTGCAGGAGATAGAGGATAAATTGGATCAAATCGAAGAAAAAATCATCCATAATCATGAAGACTGATCCAAAGGGTATCATTAATTCAATATTTCTGACTATTTAATTCGTGGACAATAACTACAATGTACGGATGTTAACTTTTTATAAGGCTGTAAGTATAACGATTATTAAATCAGTGCTTTCGCGATTGATTTGCGTCTCGATGACTTATCATAATACCATTGGAGAACCGCAATTATTGCTAATCAGTAAGCAAAATATATACAGCCTTTTAACATGATACATAGCATTATGTGTTTAAAAATTATTGGAAGGATCATTTCTGTAAAGAGAGTGACTGAAATATTTCATCATTCAATTTACAGTGAACCTTTTAGCTAACTTTAAGGAAATGAAATATGGCCAACCTAGAAAAATACGTTTATCTTTTTAATCAAAAAAATACTGAGGGAAGTAAAGAATTAAAGGAGCTTTTAGGTGGTAAAGGTGCCAACCTCGCCGAAATGGCTTCTATCGGTTTACCTGTACCTCCGGGTTTTACTATCACCACCAAAGCATGTCAATTTTACCATGAGAATGACAGTGAATGGCCAGATGGCCTTACCGATAACATCAAAAATGGCATCCATTCTATAGAAGACGAACTGGGCATGGAATTCGGGAATCCCGACTCTCCTTTGCTCGTTTCTGTTCGTTCCGGAGCGGCTATTTCCATGCCAGGTATGATGGATACGGTCCTGAATCTTGGTTTAAATGATGAAGTGGTTGTCGGTCTGGCTAAAAAGACCGGAAACGAACGTTTCGCATACGACTGTTACCGCCGTTTCATCGATATGTTCGGAGATGTTGTAATGAACGTTTCTCACGACCATTTCGAACATGCTATCGACACGCTCAAAAAAGAAAAGAATGTTAAAAATGATATCGAGTTGACTACTCAGGATCTTAAAGTCCTGGTCGACCGGTATAAAGCCATTTATCGTAAGCATACCGGTTACATGTTCCCTAACAATCCCTGGGAACAATTGACATTTGCCGTAAATGCCGTATTTGGCTCCTGGAACAGTGAACGCGCCAACAAATACCGCAGCATCAATAAAATTACGGGACTTATCGGTACTGCCGTTAACGTTCAGGCCATGGTGTTCGGCAACATGGGTGAAAATTGCGCTACAGGTGTTTGCTTCACGCGTAACCCCGCTACCGGCGAAAACAAATTGTATGGTGAGTTTCTCAGAAACGCACAGGGTGAAGACGTGGTTGCCGGTATCCGTACTCCGGAACCCATTCTGAAACTTTCGGAAGAAATGCCCTCTGCATTCAATGAGTTGTCCAAGCTGACAACCCAGCTCGAGAAGCACTACAAAAATATGCAGGACATTGAGTTTACCATCCAGGAGAACAAACTGTATATGCTTCAAACCAGAAATGGTAAACGTACCGGGCCCGCTGCCCTTCAACTGGCTATCGATTTGGTTAACGAAGGCCTTGTTACCGAATCCGAGGCTGTATTGAATCTTGTAGAACCCGGTCACTTGGATCAACTTCTGCACCCGCAATTCAAAAATGCAGATAAATACGCCGAAAAGGTAATTGCCAAGGGCCTTCCCGCTTCTCCGGGAGCTGCTGTCGGACAAGTTGTCTTCACTTCTGAAGATGCCGAATTAGCCCAGGAAGAAGGACGCAAAGTAGTTCTCGTACGAATCGAAACAAGTCCTGAAGATGTCGGAGGCATGTCTGCCGCACAAGGTATCATCACTTCCCGTGGTGGCATGACATCTCACGCTGCTGTTGTTGCACGCGGCTGGGGTAAACCATGTGTTGCCGGTTGTAGCGATATCGTTGTTAATTATGAAACACAAACATTTACAAACGGACAACTTGAAGTTCATGCCGGAGACTGGGTATCCATTAATGGTGCTACCGGTGAACTAATTCTCGGCCAGGAGGAACTGGAAGAACCGGAAATCAGCGGTAACTTCAAAACCTTTATGAAATGGGTTGATGCCAATCGTTCGATGAATGTACGTGCCAATGCCGATAACCCGGCAGATGCTCTTCAGGCCCGTAATTTCGGCGCTGAAGGAATTGGCCTTTGCCGTACCGAGCACATGTTCTTCGAAGGCGACCGCATCTCTATCGTCCGCGAAATGATTATGGCTGACAACGAAAAAGAAAGAAGAAGAGCTTTGGCTAAATTGCTTCCTCTTCAAAAATCTGACTTCGTTGGAATATTCAAAGCGATGAAAGATCTGCCTGTCACGATTCGCCTTCTCGACCCGCCACTTCACGAATTTCTGCCACATTCTAAAAAAGAAATGAAAGAAATGGCCTCCAAACTGGGTGTCTCTGAAGGTATCATCAACAGCAAAGTTGAAAAACTAAAAGAATTCAACCCGATGCTTGGCCATCGAGGCTGCCGTTTGGGAATTACCTTCCCTGAAATTACGGAAATGCAGGCTCAGGCTATTCTTGAAGCTGCTCTTGAGTTAAAGCAAGAAGGCATTGACGTCATTCCTGAAATCATGATTCCTTTGGTAGGTACCGTTGAAGAGTTTATCAACCAGAAGAAAGTGATTGTTAGCACTGCAGCTAAGGTATTCGAAAAAGCCGGGACCGATTTGAAATACCTGGTTGGGACCATGATTGAAGTTCCCCGCGCTGCTTTAACGGCTGACGATATTGCCAAAGAAGCTGAGTTCTTCTCTTTCGGTACGAATGACCTCACTCAGATGACTTTCGGTTACAGCCGCGACGATGCTTCCAAATTCCTGCCCGACTATCTGGACAGAAAAATCCTCCCCGTTGACCCATTCCAGGTCCTCGACCAAAGAGGTGTCGGACAATTAGTTAAAATGGGTACGGAAAAAGGACGCTCTGTTCGCAAAAACCTTAAAGTTGGTATATGCGGTGAACATGGCGGTGAACCAAAATCTGTTGAGTTTTGCCATAGCGTCGGACTCAATTATGTATCCTGCTCACCATTCCGTGTACCTATCGCACGGTTGGCAGCGGCACAGGCTCAATTAAAAAAAGCCAAACTTAAAGAATCCGTTACAGTAGCCGGATAATGCTACTGCTTAGCTAAAAGGACAAATACCGTAAGACCTATCGGGTTTGATAGCCCGAAGGTCTTGCGGTTATGTTTCCTTAAGCTGCAGATTTATTTTTATTCAAAAGCCCGTTGCAACGGGCTTTTTTTATTTCTATTTGATAAATGTCATGATGGGCGGAGTCGAACCATAACAGGCAGTGTTATTCCAAGGAGACTGCGATTTAGTAACAGAGAACACGGAGGTGAAAAAAACTTTGTGTCCCCTGGTGCAACCTTAGTGCACTTTACGGTTTCTTCTTTTCCGATTCACACCAGTCCCGACTTATATTCGGGAAATTGGACAGATGACAGGATTACACAAGATTATCCTCTTAACTCTTTGCTCTAATCTATTAAAACCTAATGCACTCCCCCTTTTGCCACGTTATCTGTTAATTCACCACAAACCAGGGAGCCCGCCCCGCTACCAATTCTATCTTCTATATGTCAAATGACTTACGACCTCAGTGATAATGCAACTGAATTTGGTTCTATGATTATTAACAAAAATTATTTAGGAGAAGATTTTTGAAAAAATTCATCAGGATTTTACCGGTGAGTGTAAACATTCTATTGATATTATTTATGATTTCAGGAGTTTTATTACTCCAGGCTTGTAATACATACAATTCCAGCCATGTAAACTTAAATGGACCGGGTAAAGGAAAAGGCCGGGTGAATATTCACATGACTGATAAACCGGCCATAGGTAATATCAGCGCCGTAACAGTCAGCGTAGTTCGTTTAGAAATTCATAAAAATGGAACAGACTCAACAAGCGGATGGCAGTTACTAAGCGATTCTGCTCAAACGGTCAATTTGCTCGACCTGACAAACGGTAAGAATAAGTTACTCGCTACAACGGATCTCGACCCGGGGACATACAGTCAAATCAGACTGATTCTCGGGACAAATAACACCGTAACATCCGATGGTAACAATTATGCATTAACAATTCCCAGCAGTACTCAAACCGGCATAAAAATCAATGCCAATATCACTGTCAATGCCGGCGACACATATAATATTTTACTGGATTTCAATGCCGCTCAATCTATTCACAAAACAGGAAATGGCCGCTTCATGATGAAACCCGTTATTCATTCGGTCAACCTGCAAATGGATGGCTTCATCAAAGGCATGGTTGATCCGGCATCCTCAAAATCCATCGTTCTTGCCATCATGAACCAGGATACGGTAAGTACTTTCGCCGATACAACAAGCGGCAATTTCAAGGTAGTCGGATTAACTCCGGGAACTTATTCCCTCTCGATCAGTCCCCGGGATACCGCTTATAATGATACGACTTTGACCAACATACAGGTTAATTCCGGTGACTCTACAGATGTTGGAACCATAAAGCTACATCAAAAACCCGTGGCCAGTTAAAAAGAGGTCCGCTCAGGGTTAACACAAAGGCTGTCTTTGCATAAAAGGCAGCCTTTCCTACATTCCACTATAATCTACTTTTTGATCGCCCCATAAGCCGCAAAACAGGAGTTTTTATGCAGGATTTCAACTGCTCCGAATCCGACTTTTCTCAATAAATCCAGCTGATAGGTTAACGGGCGCGGAGAATCTTCTTTATCGATATACTGAAATACTTTTTCCTGATATTCCCGGCCTCCCAGACTTTGAAGATATTTCCCATATCGTTCCCACATCATCGAATGAATAACCGGCGTTTCCTGCGTGATAATATCCGTTATCCAGAAACTACCGCCCGGTGCCGTAAGATCATATATTTTCTGAAATACATTTTCCCAATCTGCATCGTCCCTTAAATGATGCAGAACAGCTGCAGCGAGTATTACATCGAATCCCTCCACAGGCAATTTGACTGTCCTGAAATCTTCCTGATAGATTCGAATAGATCCCGAATTTTGTTCAGTGATACGCTCTTTGGCTTTATTCAGCATTGGCAGGCTGAGATCCACAAGATCGCAATCGAATGGTGATGAATATTCCAGCAGCTTCAAAGTATTATTTCCGGCACCGCAACCGATATCAAGAACCCTCTTAATATCCGGAGTCGCATGAAACGCAGCCTGTGTTATTAATTCCATGGCCAGCGGTGCATCAATGGTGGCAGACTGCCCTGTTTCAATATTTGAAAACCGTTCTACATCATTATCAAAGCGTTCTTTTATCTCATCAAGCTTTGATTTATTCTCTAATGAAGTGGACATAAAATGGATGATTTACGAATCGTTTACTTCGTTTTTATTTCTTAATTACATATATATTCCTGAACTTCACCGGTAAACCTTCCATCTGAAAACCGATATACCCTTTTTTCAGGGTCACATGTGTTGCTTTATTTTGAAAAACACCATTTACATAAACCATGACGGAATCTCCCTCGCAAACTACTTTACAGGTATTCCACTCGCCGATGGGTTTTTCACTTGGGGAATGTAAAATGGGTACAACTCCTTTGGCTTTTCCCTTCGCTTCAGGGAAAAAAATCCCTTGCATAGAGATGAAGTCCCCGGCATGCTGGTTCTTATAATTGATCTGAATACATTTTGGCCATACGACATCGGGTTTCTGAATATCGATGAGTATACCACTGTTGCCATTTTCGCTCGGACTAAGCCAGGCCCATTCGGCATGTAATGTAAATTGGCTGTATTTCTTTTTCGTTCTCAGGTATCCCGGCTGACGTGATTTAAAGATGATGGCATGATCTTTTATCTCGTATAGTTTCATATGATAGGCTTCGGAATTTTTCCAAACTATTTTCAGATTCTTCAGGCCATTGCCATTAAACAAAACGACCGTATCCGGCCGGACGTTACGGTATTCAACTTGATTATTGTTTTGGGAAGCATAGGTATTTGAAAACAAAGAGAAACTGCATATTACTATAAAAACAGCAACGATTATTTTTTTGAACATATTTAATTGAAGATTCATGGCATACTCATCCTGAAAGTCACGGTTTACTATAAATGGTTCCTGGATACAATTCCTCAACTCAACCATTTAATACACATCGTTTAAAATAGAAAGAGGAATCTATTATTCTGAGTCTTTTTCTTTTTTTTACACAACGGGGCAGACTTTTCTTTCCACGCGCGATGATATAACAATAGAGGATCCGGTAATGAATATCTAACACTCACACAAAAGGGTTCACTGGCAAAGACAACCTTATAGAACAGATCGCTGTGTTTTCTCAGCTTTGAACAAACGGCACATTCATGATCAGTTTCGGGAATTATTTAGCATTAAAGAAATCAGTTGTTAAACCAGGTTATACTTCCGCTGCATTTTTTTGATAAATGCCACGCCTTCCGTCAGGAGGGTGTCTGAATCTTTAGCTAATTTGCGCCATACCCAGGTATTCATATTATCTGTGCTGTCCACAAAGCTTTCTAAAGCGGCAAAGCCCTGGTAATTGATCTCGGATAAAGCTTTGAATATTCCATCCCAGTCAACCAGTCCGGTTCCCGGGATACCACGGTCATTTTCACACAGATGATAATGTATTAGCTTGTCACCGGCCATTTTGGTTGCTTCATAGAAGCTTTTTTCCTCAATATTCATGTGGTATGTATCCAGGTGAACTTTCACATTATCGGCTTTGTATCATATCGATTAACCGGAGAGCCTGCTGACAGGTATTAACGAGATATGTTTCGTACCTGTTAACCGGTTCCAGGCCAATCTGAATACCATATTCCCGGGCATGTTCAGCAACTTTACCCAGGATTTCAGCTGACCATTTCCATGCATCTTCAGTTGCTGCTTTAGTGGTTTGTTTGACATGTTGGGAATAAATGACCCCCGAAAAGCTTTTCGCATTTATTTGCGCTGCGGCATCCACACATTTCATCAAATACTCATAGCCATTTTGACGTATGCGTTCGTCGTCACTGGTGATATCCGTATCACCCAGTAAAACCGTTGAAGTGACAGCACCAAGGCCAACGGATTCTAACCGGCCACGAACGGCGGACCCGTCAAAAGTATCGAGGCACATTAAAGGGATTTCAATAAAATCGAGATCAAAATTTTTGACTTTGTCAATCAGGTATAGAGTGTCGTTGCTCCACTGTGAACACCATGCGTAGGCGTGAATTCCTAATTTCATTTTTTAATCTTTAAGAGGATATAATTAAAACATTCCGTTATTTCATTATTTAATGAAATAACACATACGGTATAATATATCTCTAACAATAACGAAAAACACATCTTACGAATACCACTTTGTCCGAATTTGAATTTTTAGATGGCTTATTAATGAGCAGAGGCCCACTTCTGTGAATTTATAAACTAAGTACAAATAAATTTACAACAGAAGATGTGATTGGATTTTAAGGAGGGTTAAAAAGCTACATTAACTAATCATAGAAAGAGAAATCCATTATTCTGATTTTTTTTCTTTTTAACACATTTGAACCGGCTTTTCTCTTCACCGTCATTTATAAACCAACAGAAATTTCAATAGTTAATTTCTACTGCATAAAAAAAGGGTGCCCTGGCAAAGGCACCCTTATTAGAACAGATCGCTTTATTTAATCAGCTTTGAATAAACTGTACATTCATAATCAGTTTCACATCATCTGATACAACAATCGCACCGGCTTCTGTGACAGCATTCCATTTCAAACCGAATTCTTTACGGTTGATCTTACCGGTCACTTCAAAACCGGCTTTTGTTTGTCCATACGGATCCTGAAGCGTTCCACCGTGTTCGACGTCTAATGTAATCGACCTGGTAACATCGCGGATCGTCAGATCACCGGTCAATTTATATTCGTCATCCCCTGTTTTTTCAAATGAAGTGGATTTAAATGTCAATTTGGGAAATTTTTCAGCATTGAAAAAATCATCCGATTTCAGATGCTGATTACGTTGTTCCACACCGGTATCGATGCTGCCCGTTTCAGCTTCAAAATAAATTTCTGCGCCTTCCAGCGATTCACCGACAGTCTCAACGGTTGCATCATAATTTTTAAAACTGCCGGTTACTGTAGATATGACAAGATGTTTTACTTTAAATTGTATTTCGGAATGGGTCGGGTCAATTTTCCAGAGAGTTTTTGTTGTTTCCATAATACCTGTTTTTAATTATTGTATATATAATAGTTTAATATTGAACTAATATACACAGATGTATTTTTTATTTCAATAACGAATTATTTTATATCAAAGTATTTTCACACAATCAATAAAATCTTGAATAATAAAAACTCTTATCTTTTTGAATTATAACGCATTAATGAATACTAACGTTCAACAGTATTTTAAAAAAAAGATTTTATTCATGAAGTAATTTCTAATTTTTGGAATACATAATTTTGCCGTCAACTTGTTTAGATAACTTTACGAGATGTGCGAAGGCAAACCGGGGCTCAAATATGATACCCTTCCAATCCGCCCGGCAACTAATTCCCTTGTACGAATAACCACCGGTTACAAATGCCTGGGATTCTTCCTACCCTGTTACTAATGATCACACTGGCAACCACATTATTTTCCATTCCTTTAGCAGAGATCCGGTGAATTATATCCGATGAGTGGCTGATTATACAGGCATCCCCCTCACGAACAGATATATCACAAGTTTATGCATCGGGTTTCTACTGTCGTTTAATTGGATCGGTTCAATTTATCACTTGCCGCATAAACTTATATAATTTATGTTAGTTGGGATAATTGTATGTTATGTGGCAAAGCAGAATACCAATGAAAGATTATTATTAACATTCAAAATTTATGACAGTTATAGACGATAATATTGGTGATTACTCTAAACCGCAGTTATTTTTTCGCGTCTCTATAGCCTATTCCAATTCCAGTCGACATATTTTCCAATCTATGCTTAATGGCAGTTTGCCAGCCACATTTGCTCAAGCGCAGACTGCTCATTTTCTCTTTGACCACGCTGTAGAACTATTTATTAAAGGTGCAATCCTCAAATTGACAAACAGTATTGAAAAAAGCCATGATCTACAGTCACTTTATGGAAGGTATCGAAAACTTTATCCAAAGAAGAAATTCGAATTAACGGGTCGAATTCTCGATACTGTAAAAAAAGACAAGAACAGTCCGCATAGTGAATTTCCTAGATATCCAATCGATAAGGACGGCAATACCTGGCAAGGTTACAATGCCTATACAATTGAGAAGTGGATAGCCGAAGCTCAACATATGTGTACAGATCTCAATAAACTTATTCAAGAGATTGACCCATTGCCGCCAACAATCTTAAATATTTAACACCAGAATGCCACATAATAGGCGCATTAAGGAAACGTTTTTCGCTGAGCCTTTTCACGTTCCCGTTCGGATTTCTCGTTTTGTCTGTTAAATTATAATTTCAAAAACGCCTATTGAATGCAGGGTTGTTATAGGTCTTTTCATGGCATCCAATAGAATTAATGGGAATTAGACGATATCTATAATTTGATATTAATTCCGAATTCTTCATTTTATCCTCATTATTATAAGATTAACACGACTTAAATTTGCGTACGAAAAAAGGATAACCTCAATAGCATTTGTGATATGCCAATGTTGTGCTTAATCAAAATTAATGAGGAAAATATGAGCTTAGAAAATATTTATTATATATCAGCTATCATAGGGACTATAGCTGTTGTGCTGTCAATTGTTGTCCTTGTCCGAGACTTACGTCAAAATACGCAGGCTTTGAAATCTACTATGGCTCGAGAAGCTGGGAATGGAATACAATCGTGGTATTTAACAATTGGCAATAATCCAGAATCATCTAAAATTTGGATTAATGGTATGGCGAATCCAGACAACCTGTCAAAAGAACAACTACTTCAGTTTTTTTTTCTAATACAATCAGTATTTTGGGTTTTTCAAACTAATTTTTATTTGAGCAAAGAAGGGGCTCTTGACTCTCAAATTGAATCTTCAATAACTAATATAGTGTTAAACGTTATTGAACAACCTGGAATGCAACTTTTTTGGGAGCAAAGACAAGAAACTTTTTTTCCTGAATTCAGGGAATATATCAACAAACTCTTAACGCAAAAACCTTCAAAAGCCAGTGTGTTATATAAAGCTGTTAAGAAAGATTAATAAAACAACTAAGCACAACACCGGCTATAATCCATTGTTATTAATGGTAATAAATCGAAAAAATATTAACTTTATAAACTATGATTCCTATTCTGATTTTTCTCCGCAATGGAATCACAGCCAAACCGTTAGATTGCATTTATCACTCCTTTCCAAATACATTTTTATATTATAAAATAAGTTCAAAATTACTCCGGTTATGATAGATTTGGAGAATATCAAACAAAAAATTCAGCCCATATTGGAAATTATGGTATTAAAAAAGCTGGCATTTTTGGTTCAACAGCCAGAAGAGAAGCTGATGTGAATGATATTGATCTGTTAGTTAAAATTTAATAAAAAATCAGCTTGTTAGATTTTATCGGCATTAAGCAAGAGTTAAAAGATGAACTCAATATGAAAGTCGATCTCGTAGAGTATGATTCCCTTAAATCCGCCCAATAACAGGCGCATCATGGGGGCTGTTTTTCGCTAAGCCTTTTCTCGTTTCCGTTCGGAATTTTCGTTTTGTCTGTTAAATTAGCATCATCCCTTTCCTTATGAGCAGTGTCGTTATACTACTAATTGTTTCAAGCTATTACTTTTAGATCATTTTCGGAAAAGTCTTGAAAAAAGATTAAACTACTCATCATAGTGTCTTATTAAGAAAGGATTGTTGTCTCTAAGTACACGTGAGGACATCCTCGATGAAGGCTTTGCCAGGGCGCAGTTTCTGGCTTTCAGGGTTTAGATCAGTTTGAGAAGTCGTTTCGGAGAGCGTAGCAAACACCCGGCACTATAAATACAATTGGGAACGGTATTAGATTCAGATCACCAAAACTATTTTGCCATGAAGAAACAACTAAGCCTCAGAAAATTGCGGTATGGTCTCCCGATTGGACTTTTGGTCGTGTTGGTCCTGTTGCAAGTGCTTTATGATTCGTATGATCCTATGACCGGGGCTGCTTTTGTAGACCCAGATCAGGATACAGAATACCTGGAATCGAAGACAGGCCGGATGGATTGGGAGGAGATCGCATCCTGGTCACCAGAACAAAAAGTGGCAGGGTTCAGAAATCTTGATCGCATATACACCACACGCACCGTTCACCGTGGAGCACATGTTTTTCCTTTGCAGACCAGCGAAGAACCGTTGTCAGATCTGCACTATCGGATATGGAATTACCAACGTCATACGGCTGTTATACCACTCTACAGGCAATACAATCTGGATGACTTCATCTTGCACAACAAGGTTACGGGATTGCTCGTCATCAAATCCGGTGAAATCGTCTTAGAGACCTACGCCGCGGGTAATTCTCAACAAACCCGCTGGGGCTCCATGTCTGTGACCAAATCGATTTTGTCAATGTTGGTAGGCGCAGCCATTGCCGACGGCTTCATCAGGAGCACTGAGGACAAAGTCATTGATTACGTGCCAGAACTGAATGGGACATCGTATCAACAGGTAACCATCCAAAACCTGCTGCAGATGTCATCGGGTGTGGAATGGAACCTCAACGAGCAGGATCCCGACTGGAAAACGGCCAGAGGAATGACGATCGGGGAGCTTATCGGATTTTTGGGAAGTAAAAACCGCTATGCCAAACCGGGGGAGTCATTCAATTATAACGATGCAGAAGTAAATCTTTTGGGAGCTGTTGTAGCGGCGGCTGTTGGCGAAGATCTTGCGACCTACCTGGAAAAGAAAATATGGCAGCCCTTCGGTATGGAGTCCGATGCCAACTGGATGTCGTACCCGGGAGGTCTTCAAACCGGCGCATGTTGTTTCAGCGCGACCTTGCGTGACTACGGTCGTCTGGGTCTGTTTGCAATGAATAATGGCAGACTGGCCGACGGTTCATCCACGCTTCCGGAGAATTGGATGGAGCTTTCCACCCAACCCTCAAAGAGTGCAGACAACTATGGGTATCTCTGGTGGCTGATCAATGATGGTTCCTACGCAGCTATGGGAATCTATGGACAGCTGATCTATATTGATCCTGCAGAAGAACTTGTCATCGCAGTTCAAAGCGCATGGGATAATGCCAAAGGTGACGATTACTATATCCACCAGTCAGCTTTCATTAAAGCAGTGACTGCTGCATTGAAATGAGTTTTCACGATGTTGTTGCGGGTCAGTTTGTATGACGAACTTGTATCACCCTCAACTAACTCACCCGGCCATGAGCCAAAGCTTGTGATGATTCGTTACCTGGAAATGGAGACAGCATCGACTATTACCCTGGATGAAATAATCATAATTTACCAAGCATTTAACCAGTGCATTAAGCGGACACGCCTCGCCCCCGCTTTCCAACTTTCTGGCTTTTTGCTCATCGTTCATTATTTATCAACTTAATATTCATTCGTGTACAGCTTTAACGCGTGGTCGACGGCTGGCTTAAAGCAATGTGCAAATAAAAAAGACACTATTATGATTTCAAGTATTCAAAAAGAAAAAGCCGAACTGTTCTTGAAATATCATCATGATGATGAAATTCTTGTTTTGTTAAATTCATGGGACATTGGAAGTTCCAAATTAATAGAAGCAAGCGGTTATAAGGCAGTTTAGATTTGAATCCCGTGTTAATTGATGAGATGGAATTTTGTGAAAGAATATCGGCTATTCGTGCATTATCCGATTCAATGGACTTTCATTTGGTCATTAATGCAAGAACAGATTCGTTTTACACTTCAACAGGTTCAACCCGGGAAAAATTATCTGAGTCAATAAGGCGTGGCAATAAATACCGGGAAGCCGGTGCCGACTGTATATTTGTACAACCTGTATGGAAAAAAGAAACGATTGCGACATTGGTGAAGAAAATTAATGCCCCGATCAATATCCTTGCAAATCCTACAATTGGAGCAGGTGCAACCCCATCCATAAGTGAGTTGCAGGATTCAGGCGTTGCCCGAGTGAGCCTTGGTTCAGGTTTGATGAAAGCTACTTTAGCCCTGATTAAAAAAGTTGCCAACGAACTGTCTGAAAAAGGAACATACAACATATTATTAGATACTTTAACGCCGCTTACCGACGCAGCACTGGCTTATAAAATGACAACGAGAATGAAGGGTAACCGCTAAAAGAGATTAGGTTGAAAAAAGGTGCCCAACATTCTGCCGCTACTCATATATTTTATCTTTGTCAATCAATTACCAATAAATCCTTATGAAGAAGAACTACGCTCCTAAAAAGACAACTACTCGCGGGCATACCGTTCAAATTAACGATTTTGAGATGTACTACGAGGAGTATGGAGTCGGTAAGCCGCTTGTGCTCTTGCATGGTTTTGGCGGCTGTGCGCAGAACTGGCATCCCTTTATCTCCAGTCTCTCAGAGCACTACCGGCTGATCGTCGCGGACCTGCGTGGGCACGGTTACTCCACCAATCCGGGGAACAAGTTTACACATCGGGAAGCGGCCAGTGACGTATTCCTCTTGCTTGAAAAGTTAGGGATTGGTCAATTCTCGGCTATGGGAATGAGTACCGGCGGGATGACTTTACTGCACATGGCCACGAGCCAACCTAATCGCATAAATTCAATGGTATTAATAAGTGCAACGTCCAATTTCCCCGATCAGGCAAGGGCCATAATGCGCAGAGCTTCGTTTGATACCATACCACCGGAAGTCCGGGAAATGTATCGGGAGTGTGCAAAACACGGTGACGAACAAATTCGTCAACTGATTACACAGTTTAATGCGTTACACGAAAACTATGACGATATGAATTTCACCGCACATAGTTTATCAACCATTACAGCCCGTACGCTCGTTGTGCATGGTGATCGCGACAATTTTTTTCCCGTTGAAATTCCTGTAAACATCTACCGCTCAATACCGAATGCCGCATTATGGATTATTCCGGGCGGTGACCACGTTCCTGTTTATGATCCCGCGGTTCCATTCACCTCAACAGCCCTGCGATTCCTTGATGCACCGAACATCAAGTAGCTTGACTGCTTATAAAAGCACATCAAGTTGATAGTTATTCGCCAGTCCTTTACATTTTTCCGTTCGGAATTTCCGTTTTGCCTGTTAAATTATAATTCAAAAGAAGCCTGTTAAATACAGTGTTGTTAGTCCAAGATTACACACTGTCGGTTGCAATTGACTTTTCTGTAAAAAAAAAGTATTTATTCTCCCGATAAGTGAATTCAAATTAATGAATTATGAAAAAACTGGTATTATTTATCCTTGCTTTCACCTCGTTTCAGCTTGCGGCATTTGCGCAGGTGCATACTCTGCCAATTAAAGGCAAAGTAGTTTTCAAAAATGACGATGTTGTTATCCATCAGCTTGATGACCACACCTGGGTGGGCACCGGGCATTTGTTATATAACGAAAGTCTGTACATCGTAGAAGGAAATGATAAAGCTGTTTTGATAGATACCGGAATGAAAATTGCCCATTTGGATAAGATTGTAGCTTCTATTACAAAGAAACCTATCATGGTGGTTGCCACACATGTCCACAGGGATCATGTAGGTAATGTTGGCTACTTCCCTGAGGTATACATTAATCCGGGAGATACGGTAAACATTCCGCATGCTATGCCGAATTACAAAGGTAAAGTTAAATATTTGAAAGACGGACAAATCATTGATTTGGGGGGAAGACAACTGGAAGTCATCTTTACTCCGGCTCATACACCCGGCTCAACAACATTTATTGATAAATCTGCCGGTTACGGGTTTAGTGGCGATTCCTTTGGATCCGGGAACTTGCTTTTATTTAGCGGTACTTTTTCACAACTCATAGCTACTTGCAGGAAAATGAGTGCGATTATGAAGAAAGACGATATTAAATTTCTTTACCCCGGGCACTATAATGGCAAAAATCCGGAAACCCAAAAAAGAGTTCACGATTTGATCACGTTAAGCAAGAATGTCTTATCCGGAAAAGTGAAGGGTAAGAGAGATCCGGGAAACCAGTTCGGGTTACCTTATATTGTTAGCGATTTCGGCGTCCGCATTAACTATAGCGAAAAATCTCTTAAATAAGAAAACAAGACGGATTGGTTTAATTGCGTTGAATTTTAACAGGGATATCAGATCGATTGCAAAAAATCTGCCCTGCCTTATTACATCATTAGCCAATGAATTGGACGTTTTGATTTATTTCGATAAAAAAACTGCCACTCATGCATTTGGCCGTCCGAAGCCATAATTTTGAGACAAAACTCAGGGTTTAGCAAGACGCACTAAAGGGGCGTTTACACGAAATATTTCCATATTCACACTTTGATATTAATTCCTATTTCCTCATTTTATTCGCGTTGTTATAAATTTTATGCGAGTGAGACATATGCAGGAAACAAGCATAACATGGGCAGAACTGATGCTACCCTTGTGTTTCAGTTTATATGAAATTGTTAGCCGGTATGACATAAATCATAAAATTGTTCAGGCTGTATCAAGTATGTCAAAGAGAGCAGAATAACAGTCAGTAAGAAAGAAATGAATCCATGATTCAAAAGATTAGAGATGCAAAAAAAAGATTACATACTTGCGGACGAAGAACGATTTAAACAGCTCATAAAGAATTCTTTTGATATGATTGTGCTTTTGGATTCCAGAGGAATTCAGCATTACGTTAGTGAATCATGTGAGAAGATTCTGGGATATAAACAAGAAGAATTGGTAGGCATCCCCGTAATTGAAACGATGATTCACCCGGAAGACCAGGAATCAACGAAAAAAGATTTCCGCGACATTCTTGATAATAAAGCAAATGGCGGAGCACAATACCGGCATCGTCATAAAAATGGAAGTTGGGTTTATCTGGAAGCTTATGGTACCAATCAATTAGAAAATCCTTTAATTAAATCTGTTGTACTTAATGTACGTGATATAACGGAGCGAAAACGTGCAGAACAGACTATTAAAGAAAATGAAATACGCCTGAAGGAGCTCAATGCAACAAAAGATCGCTTTTTTTCTATCATTGGGCACGATTTGAGAGGTTCATTTAGCAGTGTTATCGGCCTTAGTGATCTTATCATAGACAAGCTTCAACATAAGGACTATGAAGGATTAGAAAAATACGCCACCTTTATTCAGGATTCTACACAACGGGCCATGAATCTTCTTATGAATCTATTACAGTGGGCTCAGGCACAAACCGGGAAGATTAAATTTAATCCCGAATATTTCGAATTAGAATCTGAAATCAATGAAGTATTAGAATTGTCGAATGATTCAGCGCATCAAAAGTCCATTACGATTAATAAAAAATTACCGCACAGTTTACCGGTTTTTGCTGATAAGGCTATGATTAATACCATATTGAGAAATCTAATCTCTAATGGAATAAAATTCACCGGGACCGGCGGTGAAATAATAATTAGTGCGAAACAAAAAGAAAATCAATTGATTGTTTCTGTTGCAGATAATGGGGTTGGGATAAAAAAAGACGATATAGATAAATTATTCAGGATTGATTATACCCATTCAACAAGGGGAACAAACAGGGAAACAGGAACCGGTTTAGGATTATTACTTTGTAAGGAATTTATTGAAATTCATGAAGGCAGGATTTGGGTTGAAAGTGAAATCGGGAAAGGCACTATCTTTAACTTTTCAATACCACAAATGAATAGAGCTCAATAACTTACAAAATAATTTAGTGGACCTGAGGAGACTTGAACTCCCGGCCTCCTCGTTGCGAACGAGGCGCTCTAGCCAACTGAGCTACAGGCCCATATTATTCCCCACAATATTACGCATTTCATTAGTAAAATAGAACACGAATAAGTTATAGTGTTAAGTTAAAAGTGTTGAGTGTTAAGAGAGTAAATCGAAAACAGGCCACTGACCAACACTTCCGTGTCTACTATGCTCGTTCCTTCGACTTCATGGTTCGACTCCGCTCACCGTGACATTGCACTTCGGATACGGAAAATGAACCATCTTAACTCTTATCACTAAACTCTCAGCTCTAATCTTTTCAGTCCGCTGCCGAAGTCCAGATATTATTGTTCAGGTCCACATCCGGTAAATGTCCGTCCGGATCGAGAATAACCGAGTCAATACGGCTGGTGGAAGCATATTTGAATGACCAGGTTCCGCCCCGCTGCCATATTTCAACCGGCAGGTTGACTTCACCGGTCTTCCCGTTGGTTTCAACCACTTTTATCGTCACCGGCATGACCATTTTGTCATTATTGGTAATGGTTATGAGCACGCCGCTGGCCGGATCGCCATTAATATATTTCACACTCTTAACGGCCTGATCCAGTTTCCAGGTCTTATAAAACCATTCTTTCCAGAACCAGTTCAAGTCCTCTCCTGCCGCATCATTCATCGTTCTGAAGAAATCGGTTGGAGTCGGGTGTTTGTACGCCCAAAGATGAACGTACCTGCGAAATGCATAATCAAAGCGTTTGTGTCCAAGCACATATTCACGAAGCATATAGAGTCCGAGTGACGTTTTATAATATTCGAGATAATGCAGGTATCTGCCCTGGATAACATCCGCCTGAGTAATAATAGGTTCGGTCTGTGGATTCAACATGTAAGGTACGATACCCTGTGCCGGATTCACATTTTTCGGATCGAACTCACCATCTCGTTTCGGTGCATATTCCCCGTGATTAAACTCTTGCTGCGCATAAATATCGATAAATGTGTTAAATCCTTCATCCATAAATGCATAACGCCGTTCGTTGGAGCCGACAATCATTGGAAACCAGTTATGCCCGATTTCGTGCGCGGTAACCGCAAACAGGACTTTTCCTGTCATCCGGTAACTGCAAAAAACGATGCCGGGATATTCCATCCCTCCCACCGGTCCGCCAACATTAACCGCTGAATGATACGGGTAAACGAACCAATGCTTCGAGAAGATCTCAATACTGTGTTTCAGGTATTCCGTAGAACGGCTCCAGGCTTTCTGTCCATTACTTTCGATGGGATAGACCGACATCGCCAGGGATTTCTTTCCTTCCGGAAGGTTAACCCGTGCAGCATCCCAGATAAAAGCCTTTGAAGCGGCCCAGGAGACATCACGGGAATTCTCCATTTTGAAATGCCAGGTCACCATACCATGACGCACCGGGCGCATATCCGGTTTACCTATCTCATCAGGTTTAACAATATAGACCGTTTTATCGCTTTTCCGTGCTTCATCAAGCCGGTTGATCTCTTCTTTGGTAAGCACTTCACGCGGATTTTGTAAGACTCCGGACCCGGCCACTATCATATCCCAGGGAACGGTCACTTTATAATCGAAATCGCCATATTCACAATAAAATTCACCTGCCCCGAGATACGGAAGTGTGTCCCAACCGCGTATATCATTATATACACACATCCGGGGATACCACTGGGCCATATCGTAAATGGCCCCGTTTTTGGATTCCATCTTACTGGTGCGTCCCATGTGTTCGGTCATGTGGTACGAATAATCAATAATGATTTTGAGTTTCCCCCCGCCGGATTTCAGGGCTTCCGGCAAACGAACCTGCATGCGCGTATCTGAAACCACATATTCCGGCACCGACTTACGACCGTTTAATACTATTTTTATCGATTTGATCGAATAACCGCCGGTAAAAGTCGACATACCCTGCGCATAATGTCCCCTTGAATCTTTTCTATAAATATTTTGATCCATCTGCAGCCAGACATAATGGAGATTATTCGGACTGTTGTTTGTATAAGAGATTTCATCGTGGCCCGTTACCAGGTCGTTTACCGTATCCAGCCTGGCACTGATGTTATAATCGGCCCGGTTTTGCCAATACATCGATCCCGGGGCACCGCTTCCACTTCGATACGCTGTTCCCGGATGGTTCATAAAAGTGGGATCGAAAACATCGTGCTGGTTATAGGTGCTGTTTTGCGCTCTTACACTCACGCTCAGCAGAGAGGCGAGCATGAAACCACCCATTATATGCTGCAGAAATCTCTTCATATGATTTTGAATTAGCTTATTAGATCCTGATTTGACACATCCTCCTGTATCTCATCAATTTTGACAATAAAAACTTATCCCTTCCCGGAAATATCAGGAAGGGATAATAAAAGCACTGTTATAGTAAACAGTTATTGAACTGTCACACCGGATGTCCATACATTATTTGAACGGTTGATATCCGGCATTTGATTATTCGGATCGACGATAACAGAGTCAACAAGTGAAGTTGAAGGATACTTAAATGTCCAGGTACCGCCTCTTTGCCAGATTTCGACCGGCAGTTTCTTAATACCGGTTTTTCCATTGGATTCAACCACTTTAAGAGTTACCGGCATCACCATCCGGTCGTTATTCTTGATTGTTATGACACATCCGCTTGCCGGATCACCATTCACATATTTCACACTTTCAACCGCCTGATCCAGTTTCCAGGTCTTGTAAAACCATTCTTTCCAGAACCAATTTAAATCCTCTCCGGCGGCATCGTTCATCGTCCGGAAGAAATCTTGCGGACGCGGATGTTTGAATGCCCATCGTTTAATGTACGCACGGAATGCGTAATCAAACCTTTTGGGTCCCAGCACATCGTTTCTTAATATCTGAAGTCCCATCGCTGTTTTTGAATAATACAAACCGTAGGATCTCAGTGAAATCACAGCCGGTGCCGTCATCAAAGGCTCTTTATTATGAGCCAAAGCACCAGCCAGGTTGCCTGGCAGTTCACGTTTAGCATGATAATATTCACCATTATTGAAATACATAGTTGAATATATGTTGAGAAACGTATTCATGCCTTCATCCATCCACATATAACGGCGTTCATTCGTACCAACAGTCATCGGGAACCAGTTATGCCCGATCTCGTGAGTCGTTACTCCCCATAAACTACCGTTCTTATCTTTCCAGCCGCAAAAAACAATACCGGGATATTCCATTCCGTGCACGATCCCGGCAACGTTGGTTGCCGAATGCCAGGGAAATTCATAATACAATTTCGAATAAATCTCGATGGAGCGTTTCAGATATTCCGTTGAACGTCCCCAGGCATCATTGCCATCGACCTCAACCGGGTAAGCCGACATTGCGATACACGATTTCCCACTCGGCAGCTTAACCCTCGCCGCATCCCAGACAAAAGCTTTTGAAGCAGCCCAGGAGACATCACGGGAATTTTCCATTTTGAAATGCCAGGTCAAATCTCCCTTATTTTTGACGTGCATTTTAGCTTCATTCACTTCACCAGGTTTGATAATGTACTCGGTTTTATCACTGTGACGAGCCTTATCCATCCGTTTCATTTCTTCCCGGGTAAGGACATCTTTGGGATTCTGAAGGACACCCGAAGAAACAACCGTCATATTAGCCGGAGCCGTGATACTTACGTTATAATTGCCGTAATCACAGTAAAACTCACCTAATCCGAGGTACGGCAAGGTATTCCAGCCACGAATATCGTCATAAACTTCCATTCTCGGGTACCACTGGGCGATTTCATATATGATCCCGTTCTTAGTCTGTAGACGTCCCATACGATCGGCGCCATGAATTGGAATCCGGAATGAATAGTGAATGATGATTTTCATGCGTCCGCCTTTGGCACGCAATGATTGTGGCAGGCGAATCTGCATGCGGGTATCACTTACCAGATAGTCGGCTTTGTATTTTTTCCCGTTCAATAATATGTCCACCGACTGCAAGCTGTAACCGCCGTCAAATCCTTCGATACTGAACCGGTCGCCTCCAACAGGGGTAGCATCTGCGCCCCAGGAAGTAGGTTTAAAAAGGTTCTGATCCATTTGTAGCCACAAATAGTGCAAGTTATTGGGACTATTATTGGTATATGTTATGATATCGGAACCTGATATAGTCTTTTTTGTCGTATCCAGCTTCACCGCCAGGTCGTAATCCGCTGTATTTTGCCAGTATTCCGGACCGGGAGCCCCGCTGCCGCTTCGATAAACCGTTCCCGGGGAATTTAGAAATGTTTGATCAAAAGCTTTATGTTGATCATATTTTTTAACGAGTTGAGCCGTTGCCGTAGCGTACGTAAATAGAATAAACAGGCTGCCGCTCAATAAGATGCGCAAATGTTTCATAGATAATATAGTTTTAATTTAATTGACCTCACTAAAGTGATAATAGCTTACTTGAAGCTCACAAATTTTAAAATGACGTAAAATATTTTTTTGGTTCTTCTCTTATCAGCAATCAGTCACAGGTTTATATCAATTTTTGACGGTTACACCTGATGTCCATATGTTATTTTCCGGATTAATATCCGGCAACTGTTTCCGGGGATCGACGATCACAGAATCAACAAGGGAAGTTGAAGGATACTTGAATGTCCAGGTACCGCCTCTTTGCCAGATTTCTACCGGCAGTTTCTTTTCACCCGAATGTCCATTCGATTCTACAACTTTCACGGTTACCGGCATCACCATTCGGTCGTTATTGGTGATGGTTATTACCGAACCTTCGGCCGGATCACCATTCACATACTTAACATTTTTCACCGCCTGATCGAGTTTCCAGTTCTTATAAAACCACTCTTTCCAGAACCAGTTGAGATCCTCCCCGGCCGCATCGTTCATGGTACGGAAAAAATCAACCGGACGCGGATGTTTGTAGGCCCATCGCCGGACATAGGTACTGAATGCATAATCGAAACGATTGGCGCCGAGAATGTAATTTCTAAGTAGGTATAATCCCGCAGCAGGTTTACTGTAAGCCAGGTAGCCAAGATAACCGGCATCGATGTAATCGGCATAGGTCAGAATTGGCTGATGAAGGTTGCGTTTCATGATTCCAACCAGACGACGCGCGGTGTATGTTGAATCGGTGTATTCTCCGTTGTTAAAATGATCGGATGACAAAATATTTTGAAACGTATTGAATCCCTCGTCCATCCAGGCATACCGGCGTTCATTGGAACCTACAATCATAGGAAACCAGGTGTGTCCTATTTCGTGTGTTGTGACACCCCATAAGCCGCGGGCTTTGCTGTCGGTACTGCAGAATACGATGCTCGGGTATTCCATTCCATCCACATATCCGGCCGTATTCGTGGCAACCGGATACGGATAATTGAAATGCCACTGCCGTGAGTAAAATTCGATGCTTTTTTTGAGATATTCGGTTGAACGTCCCCAGGCATCATTCCCCATCGATTCTTCCGGATATGCTGATTGTGCAAGAACCGTCCGGCCACCGGGCATATCCGCTTTTGCCGCATCCCAGATAAAAGCCTTTGAAGCCGCCCAGGCCACGTCACGGGCATTATTTATTTTGAAATGCCAGGTTAACCGGCCATTATTTCCGGGTTTTGTATCATGCTTGTGTAATTCTTCGGGTTTACGAATGAATATCGTCTTCTCACTGTGATATGCCTTTTGCAACCGTTCAATTTCCTCATTGGTCAATACCTCTTTCGGATTCTGTAACTTACCTGACCCAAAGACCAACATATCCCGGGGCGCATTGATGGTATAATCGAAATTTCCGTATTCGAGGTAAAATTCTCCCGCTCCCAGGAATGGCAGTGTATCCCAGCCGCGGATGTCGTCATAAACAGCCATTCTCGGGTACCACTGTCCAATCTGGTAAATGGTCCCGTTCTTTGTGTACTCATAACCGGTTATATCTACTCCCGTTTTTGGAATCCTGTACGAATAATCGATGATAATCTTTATCTGGCCACCCTTTGAATGCATAGGCCCGGGTAAAATAATCTGCATCCGGGTATCTGAAATAAGGTAATTGGCAGCATAAATATGTCCATTCTGAATCACTTTTACCGACTTTATATTATATCCGCCATCGAATTGTTTTGGGCCGTACGAACGTCCGCCTGCAGGATTGGTTAAAGCCCCGCGTGAATTTTTAGTATAAATATTTTGCTCGAGATACAGCCAGACATAGGGCAGCTTGTTCGGACTGTTGTTTGTGTATGTGATTTCATCCGTCCCCGATATGATTTTATTTTTTGTATCGATACGTGCTGCCAGTTTATAATCGGCATGATTTTGCCAGTAATCCGGGCCCGGGGCGCCACTGCCGCTTCGGTATGCCGTTCCAGGTTGATTCAGAAATTCAGGATCAAAACTTTTGTGTTGATTGTATGTGCTTGTTTCCTGTGCAAAAGCTGAAGTTACCCCGGAAAGAATAGCTATGATAATAAAATTGATAATTTTTTTATTCATCCTGTTAAATGATTTTATAATTCCCTTCTGAACAAGCGATTATGAATAAATGAAGAACCTGTGAAGTTAGTAAAGTTAAATGATAGATTGATTATAAGGATAAATTTTCGAACCCCGTCACAATAATCGTACGACTGAAACACCCGATATTTACTAAAGTTTTTAGGTATAATTTGTTAAGAAAGGCAAAAAGTTATTTCGAAAAGGCAAAAAAACGCTTTTGATTATACCGTGTTTCGTAATATTCGGTTATGTGAATAAACTGACGGGGAAAGTTTCAAATACAAATAATATTTTTTATAATGTGCATCTGAATAGTCAATTCATACATATTGATACCTTTCAAACGGCCCTCCTCACGGCAGGGTAAACACACGAATTGAATCTCCCCGATTCGGTATAATGGGATAGTTGTGTTTACCATCTTCTACTAAAATTAACTTCACATTTTTCTAAATAAGATGAGATTGGTCATAAAATCAATCCTTCTATTGGTATGCCCCATCCGGTCGTATCATTTCATCCAACTAAAGGATCTAATAATGGAACAACATAATAGAAATAAGAGCACTGTCATTAATTTCTATACAAAGGTTATAAAACAAAAAGACTCAAACTTAGCCGACAAAATTATCAAAGATGACTACATCCAGCACAACCCAATAGTGGGAACGGGCAAGGCAGGATTTTTCGAATTCTTGAACTACCTGAAAAAACTACCTGAACCTCAAAATAAATCAACGCCATTTTTTCGATTCATTTGCAATGATGATTTTGTTGCCGTTCATCTGAGCATCGAATTTATGGGGCAACAGACTGCAGTTGTTGATTTATTTCGTCTTGAGGATGGAAAACTTGCAGAACATTGGGATGCATCTGAACAAATTCCGGAAATAAAAGCCGGAAAGCATGCCGTCGTGGAAGGTCCAACTGCCATAGAACAACCGGAAATGACAAAAATGAACATGGCGGTTGTACGTTCGTATTTTCGTGATGTGCTGATTGGTAAGAAAAACGAATGGAGTAAATATGTCACAGACGATATTATTCAGCATAATCCTGATTTCTCAGATGGTATCGATGCGTTAAAGGAATATTATCAATCTCTTAAAATAACAGATCTTTATCGGGTTATCGGAGAAGGCAATTTTGTGATCACACAATCAAAAGGAATACGTAATAATTCGTCTTTTGCTATATATGATATATACCGATTAGAAAACAAAATGATTGTAGAACATTGGAATGTGAAACAAGAAATTCCTGAAGAGTTAGCTCATGCAAATGGCATGCTTTAATAAACCAGGGTAACTATAACCACTAATATTAAAAAAGGGCATTAAAGATGCCCTTTTTACTAAAACTTTTCACATTTCCGTATCGTTGATTGTAACTTAGCTCCTTTTGCGGAGAACCGTTATTGAACCGTAACTCCGGATGTCCAGATATTATTTGAAGGATTGATATCCGGAACTTCATTATCAGGATCCACAATTACCGAATCTATCGGGCTGCCCGTCTTAGATTGAAAAGACCATTTCCCGCCTCTTTGCCAGATTTCAACCGGCAAACGAAGCGTATTGGAATGACCGTTCGACTCGACAATTTTTATTTTGACCGGCATCACCATTCTGTCGTTATTTTCAATGGTTATAATACTTCCTTCAGCCGGATTACCGTTGATATACTTCACGTCGGTAACCGCCTGGTCCAGCTTCCAGTCGTTATTGTAAAACCACTCTTTCCAGAACCAGTTCAAATCTTCACCGGAGGCATCGTTCATGCTTTTGAAGAAGTCGGTTGGGGTTGGATGTTTGAAAGCCCATCTCCGGATATAAGTACGAAAAGCATAATCGAAGCGGTCGTGGCCCAGGATATATTCACGAAGCATATACAATCCAAGGGAAGGTTTGTAATAAGCAATATTTCCCAGGTTGTACGGCTGAATAACATCCGGGTAATTATACATCGGATCCTCATTAGGGCTCATCATATATGGCACAATATTACGAGCCTGGTATCTTCGAGGTTTATATTCTCCATTATTGAAATCCCGTGTCGAATAGATATTGATGAATGTATTGAAACCTTCATCCATCCAGGCATACCGGCGTTCATTGGATCCCACCACCATCGGAAACCAATTGTGGCCAAATTCATGATCCGTCACACTCCATAAACCAGCGCCCGTGGCATGAGAACTGCAGAACACGATTCCCGGGTATTCCATACCCCCAACGATGCCGGCAACATTCACAGCTACCGGGTAGGTATATTCAAACCAGCGCCTGGAATTGATTTCAATGGTATTTTTTACGAATTCCGTGGAACGTCCCCATGCTTTTTCACCGGCACTTTCTACCGGGTAGACCGACATCGCCAGTGCTTTTTTGCCGCCAGAAAGATTGATTCGTGCCGCATCCCAAATAAAAGCTGTTGATGCAGCCCAGGCCACATCGCGCGATTGATTCATTTTAAAATGCCAGGTTAATGTTCCTTTTTGACCCGGCCGGCTTTTCGCATAGTTAATTTCCTCAGGTTTCCTTATAAACACCGTTTTATCACTTTCGCGAGCTTCTTTTAAGCGTTTTAACTGCTCTTTCGTTAAAACATCGGAAGGATTTTGAAGTTCACCGGAACCTGCAACTATCATATCCCAGGGAACCGTCACTTTATAATCGAAATCACCATATTCCAGGTAAAACTCACCCTGACCAAGATACGGCAGCGTATCCCAACCACGAATATCATCATAAACACACATTCGCGGATACCACTGGGCGAATTCATAAATTTCTCCGTTTTTCGACTTCATGCGTCCCATTCGATCAATGCCATACACAGGGATATTAAACGAATAAGCGATATGAATTTCTATTTTTCCTCCGTTCGATTGCAAAGCTTTCGGAAGTCGAATCTGCATCCTTGTATCCGAAATGATATAATCCGCCTTGTAGGTTTTTCCGGCGAGACGTATTTGCACCGATTTTAAGTTATAACCGCCATCCTCCAAACCGCCCTGTCCGAAACGATTGCCGCCTACAGGGGTTACAGCCACACCCCGGGATCCTTTTTCGAAGTTATTTTGATCCAACTGAAGCCACAGGTAGGTCAGGTCATCGGGACTGTTATTGGTGTATTTGATGATCACATTACCATCAAGCAGTTCTTTGGTGGTATCGAGATTTGCTGAAATTTCATAATCGGCACGATTTTGCCAATACTTTGAACCCGGTGCGCCGTTACCACTTCTGTAAACGGTTCCGGGATTACTTAAAAAAGTCGGATCAAATATCTTATGCTGATCATATTTAGTAACCGATTGGGCCATAATATTTCCGGAAGACATAACAAATCCGATCACGCCCAATAAGGCATAGCGTAACTTCGTCATAATGAATAAGTTTTTTTAGGTTGATTTTAAAATTTCAGGAATCAGTAACTACGCATAAAATCAATGATAAAAATGTGGATATCCTGAATAAATTAAATTTGCTTGATATAGGAACCATAAACAATACTAAAAATATCTAAAAAGCAAAACCTCCCCGGCTTAGTCATACAAAAAAAGCCCGGAAATTATCCGGGCTCTCTTATGACAAAATTATTTAGAAACTTAATGTTTCTGAGGAATTTTAATGCTCGAACGCCAGATATCGTTGGAACGATTCACATCGGGCATCTCATAATTAGGATCCACAACTACCGAATCGATTCGGCTGGTCGACGGATATCTGAAACTCCATTTGCTTCCTCTCTGCCAGATTTCAACCGGAAGTTTTTTTATGGCATTTTTTCCATTTGACTGGTAAACCTTGAGTATTACAGGCATAGCCATACGGTCGTTATTCGATAGAGAAATAACTGATCCTTCTTTGGGATCATTATTCACATATTTCACACCAGTTACCGCCTGATCGAGTTTCCAGTCTTTATAGAACCATTCTTTCCAGAACCAGGTTAAATCTTCCCCGGCAGCATCGTCCATAGTCCGGAAGAAATCCTTCGGTGTGGGATGTTTAAAAGCCCAGCGATTAATGTAAGTACGGAATGCATAATCAAACCGGTCCGGCCCCAGGATAATGTGACGCAACAGGTATAATCCAACCGCAGGTTTGTCATACGCCGCCTGTCCCAGATAATTAGGATTGATGACATCCGGCAATGTCATGATAGGTTCTTCTTTTATTCCATAAAACTGAAGCAACTTCTGTTCATTAACAAACTGTGCCGGTTCATCAGCAATTCCATCATAATCGCCATATTTATCATCTTTATAATTTCTCGTGGAATAGATATCGATAAACGTATTAAAACCTTCGTCCATCCAGGCGTAACGGCGTTCGTTCGAACCCACAACCATCGGGAACCAGTTGTGCCCAAATTCGTGCGTTACCGTGGTGTACAGTTCTTTGCCTTTATATTTCCATCCGCAGAAAACAATACCGGGATATTCCATACCATGAACATTTCCGGCCACATCCACAGCAACGGGATAGGTGTATTCAAACCATTTTTTCGAATCATATTCTATGGATTGTTTCACATACTGAGTCGACTTACCCCATGCATCATTTCCTGCTACTTCTTCCGGATAGGCTGATTCTGCAAGTGCTTTCTTCCCGTTTTGTAAATTGATACGTGCGGCATCCCAGATAAAGGCTTTTGAAGCAGCCCAGGATACATCACGGGCATTGTTCAATTTATAATGCCAGGTTAAATAACCGTGATGAACCGGCCGGGATTTCGGATCGTTAATTTCAGATGCTTTACGAATAAATACCGTTGAATCACTTTTTCTTGCCAGATCCATCCGGCGTTGCTCTTCTTTGGTCAGGACATCCTTCGGATTTTCCAGTGTGCCGGTCGCTACCACAATCATATTCCAGGGAACCGTCACTTTATAATCGAAATTGCCGTATTCCAGGTAAAACTCGCCCTGTCCAAGATATGGCAGAGTGTCCCAGCCGCGTATATCGTCGTAAACACACATCCGGGGATACCACTGGGCTATCTCATAAATATTTCCGTTCTTCGTTGGCTGAATGCCCATCCGGTCGATGCCATATTGCGGGATACGAAAAGCGTATTTTATGAGAATCGTAATTTTACCGCCTTTGGGTTGAATAGGCTGCGGCAAAAATATCTGCATGCGGGTATCGCTCACAAGATATTTCACATGATGTCTTTTCCGGTTTTGTATTACTTCAACCGACTTTATCTGATCTCCGCCATCACTCACGCCCCCGTCACCGAAGCGATTCCCACCGATAGGCGTAACGGCATTTCCGCGCGAATCTTTCTTAAAATTATTCTGATCCAGCTGAAGCCAGACAAACGGCAATTTATTCGGACTGTTATTGGTATATGATATCTCAACATTTCCACTGAGAGTCGTGTCTTTGACGTCCAGTTTCGCATCGATTTTATAATCGGCACGATTTTGCCAGTAATCAGGACCCGGCGCGCCACTTCCGCTTCGGTATGCCGTTCCCGGCTGATTTAAAAATGTTTCGTCGAACACTTTATGTTGATCGTATTTGCTCTTCTGTTGAGCCATTACAATCGATAAATTAGAAAAACAAAAAATACCGACCAGAAGTATATATTTTAACTTATTCATTTGTAAGATGTTATGATATTTATATAAACCATATTATAGTTTTGAATCTTATTTAAAAGTCTTTTTATAATTTCCGGAAATGAACCTGATACAACTCTTATTATGATACAAAGCACAACGGGATTCATCATTCATTGCAACCCCGTGGTGTTGTAAACACGATTAAAATTAATGAATACTGATCCCGGAGGTCCAGATATTATTGCGTGGATTGACATCAGGCATCTGATTGTCAGGATCAACAATCACTGAATCTATCGGGCTTGTAGAATCATACCTAAATGACCATGTTCCACCCCGCTGCCATATTTCAACGGGCAATTTCTTTATCCCTGTATGTCCATCCGATTCCACAACTTTAATTTTCACCGGCATCACCATACGATCATTATTCGTGATTGTGATTACGGCTCCTTCCGAAGGTTTCCCGTTCACATATTTCACGTTTTTCACCGCCTGATCCAGTTTCCAGTTTTTGTAGAACCATTCTTTCCAGAACCAGTTTAAATCTTCACCCGCGGCGCTGTTCATCGTGCGGAAAAAGTCTTTTGGGGTGGGATGTTTGTACGCCCAGTGGCGAATATACGTACGGAATGCATAATCAAAGCGTTTGGGGCCAATGATGTATTGGCGCAGCATATACAATCCCAACGCGGGTTTGTCGTAAGCGGCATATCCAAGATTACCGGGTTGAATGACATCCGGCTGGGTCATAATGGGATCAGCATCGGGATCCAATAAATAGGCATCCATATAGCGGGCGGAATCGGATCTCACGCTATAATTTCCGAATTCATCATGATTAAAAGCCCTGGTTGAAAAAATATCAATAAACGTATTGAAACCTTCGTCCATCCATGCATAACGGCGTTCATTAGAACCAACAATCATAGGGAACCATGTATGTCCCAACTCATGAGTGATATCGCCCCAGAGACGGGCGTCGGTGCGTTTCCAGTCGCAGAAAACAATGCCGGGATATTCCATACCATGTACACTTCCGGCGACATTTACAGACGACGGATACGGATACTCAAACCACATTTTCGAATCGGATTGAATAGTACTTTTTACATATTGCGTTGCCCGCGCCCATGCATGTTGATTGTCTACTTCCTCCGGGTAGAACGACTCGGCTAAAATCGTTTTGCCGCTGGGCAGATTAATTCGGGCGGCATCCCAGATAAAGGCGTTGGAAGCTGCCCAGGAAACGTCACGCGCATTGTTCAAATGAAAATGCCATGTCAGGTATCCATGATCTACCGGGCGCATCGATTTCTGACCTATTTCATCTTTTTTGTGGATAAAGACGGTTTTATCACTTCTTTTTGCTCTATCCAGCCGTTTCATTTCTTCTTTAGTGAGAACATCACGGGGATTTTCTAGTGTTCCCGCGCCCGCGACAAACATATTCCATGGAACGGTTACTTTGTAGTCTAAATCACCGTATTCGAGGTAAAATTCTCCCTGTCCGAGGTACGGAAGTGTATCCCAGCCACGCACATCGTCATAAACACACATCCGGGGGTACCACTGGGCAATCTGGTAAATCGTTCCGTTCTTTGTTGGTGTCATTCCCATGCGATCGAGTCCATATCTCGGGATTTTAAAAGAATAATCAATATAAATTTTCATCCGTCCGCCTTTTGCACTCAACGCCTTGGGCAGACGAATCTGCATTCGGGTGTCACTAACGATATAATCGGCCTTATACCGATGCCCGTTCAATTCTATTTTAACAGAAGAAAGTTGATATCCTCCGTCTTTAATTCCGCCCCTTCCAAAACGATTTCCACCGATAGGCGTTACAGCGGAACCCCGTGAGTCTTTTTTAAATGCATTTTGATCGAGTTGCAGCCAGATATAATGTAACTTATTGGGACTGTTGTTGGTATACGTTATTTCATCCGACCCGTTGATGGAATTTTGAGTAGTGTCCAGTTTGACGGCGATAACGTAATCCGCCCTGTTCTGCCAGTAATCGGGTCCGGGAGCGCCGTTTCCACTCCTGTAAATAGTACCGGGCTGATTTAAGAATGTTTCGTCGAAGACTTTATGCTGATCGTAAGTATTTTTCTGCTGAGCCCACGCTGTGCCGAAAAAAAGAAGCGTGATTATCCAGCTCATAAAAATTTTCAAGCGTTTCATTATGAAATATCTTTCGTTTATCTGGTTTTTATATCATCAATTAAGAATGATAAGTCACCAAGGTATCAATAGTTATAAAAACTGGTAAATCTTTCTTCACAATATCATTTTAAAATAACCGGACATGTAATTTTCTGTACATGAAGGGGTTATTTTTATAAAATATTCCTGAATGTTTCACCTTTTCCCAATGATAGAACCGTCTCAACCATCAGGGAAATGAGATCCTCCACATCCTTCATCGATATCGTTTCGACCGGCGAATGCATATAACGCAGAGGTAAGGACATTAAAGCGCTCGGTATGCCGGATTGAATATGAAAGATACTATCCGTATCGGTTCCGGTACGGTAACTGGTAGCTTCGTGTTGTACCGATATATTATTTTTAGATGCGGCGTTAAGAATTTTTTTAACTAAAACGGGATGATTGGCTGATCCATGCATTACAGCCGGACCGCCTCCTAAAATCGTCTGTCCATGTTCTTTATGATTGATTCCCGGCGTATCGGTGGCATGAGTGACATCAGTAACGATGGCAGCATTCGGCATCAGCCGGAAACTCATCATGCGAGCCCCGTAACCACCAATTTCTTCCTGCACGGAGTTCAAAGCCAATACATTGACCTGCAAATCTTTCTTCTTCTTTTTAAGCCTTTTCAGAGCCTGAGCAATCACAAAACCCCCAATTCGGTTATCAAGAGCGCGGCCGGTAAGAATGTCGTCGTTTAAGAATTCAAAATCGTCTGTAAAGGTGATTGGATCGCCAACCTGCACTAGTTCCAGAGCTTCTTCCCTGCTATTCACACCGATATCAATAAAAAGCTCACTCCAGGTAGGAATTTTATTTTTTTCTTTATCCTGCAAATGGATTGCCGTGTTCCCTACTATTCCGCTTACAACGCCTTTATCAGTATGAATAAACACACGTTTAGCCCTTGTAATAGACGGGTCGCTGCCTCCAATTTTTGTGATATAAACAAAACCGTTTTCATCGATATACTGGATCATCATCCCGATTTCATCACAATGAGCTTCGAGCATGACCGTTATGGCTTCCCGGGATGTCAAAACCTTTGCCACGGCCGAACCATAATGATCGGTTTCTGTTTCATCGGCAAATTCCGAGACATATTCGAGCCATACTTTTTGTCCGGCGCTTTCAAAACCGGTAGGACTTGGAGTAATAAGCAATTTCTCCAGGAATGTGCGTTCTTTTTTATCAATCATAAATCTTAAATAATGTTATTAAAGGATAAATTTTTCCATTCTGTAAATGGTAATAATTATAGCGTGTTTGGCTTGAAATAGTAATTCAATTACAGCAGTTTATCAATGCATTTAATCGTATTTTGTTCCGTCTGATTAAAAAATAGTACTTACTATACGTTTTGGGACAACAATAATTATTGAAAAAAGATTTTCTTATCTATGAAACAACATCCGGAATACCAACCTGATGCTTTTCCCAAATGGAAAGAAATACAGGTTCGTTATCGTGATCTGGATACGCTGCGACATGTTAACAATGCCCTTTTCAGCACGTACTTTGAAGAGGCACGTATTCATTTCCTGCACAGTTTTGACCGGTTAGCTGCCGATTTCGGGCACTCAAAATCATTCGTACTCGTTCACATCGAAATCGACTATATTGCCCAGGTTCATTATCCATCTAAATTGATTATCGGGTCGCGCCTCGATAAAACAGGAAATACGAGCGTTCATACTTTCCAGGCGGCATATGATGAAAAAACGAAAGAATTGAAGGCGATCTGCCGTTCCGTTCTGGTTTGGTACGATGTCGCCGATCAACGTCCGGCCCGGCTTCCGGAATTAGATATTTAACTTTATGTAATTGTATTTATTATATTGAATACCAGACAGATAGCATATGGATAAAAGCAGTATGTATAAAATTTTTACCGATCCGGTTCACGGGTTCATAAATGTCCCGAAAGGAACGGTGCTAAAATTAATTGACCATCCATATATGCAGCGCTTACGGCGAATACGCCAGCTGGGTTTGGGCTATTTGGTATTCCCCGGAGCGGAGCATTCACGTTTTTCCCATGCTTTAGGCGCTATGGGATTAATGCAGCGCGTGCTGAGCAGCCTGCGGGAAAAAGACACGACTATCAGTCTGAACGAATATGAGAGCACGATGATCGGGGTTCTTCTGCACGACATCGGGCACGGCCCCTTTTCCCATACCCTGGAACATACGTTTATCAGGGATTTCAACCACGAGATGATGACACTCGCCATCATGCAGAAACTGAATGAAGAGTTCGATGGGGCATTAAATACATCGGTATCAATCTTTACAGATCAGTATTCCAAGCGTTTCCTTCACCAGTTGATTTCTTCCCAGCTGGATATAGACCGCATGGATTATCTGAAACGGGACAGCAGCTATACGGCCGTTTATGAAGGATCAATTGGTATCGATCGTATCATCAAAACGATGCGTATTCATAAAGGTAATGTGGTTATTGAACAGAAAGGTATCTATGCCATTGAGAACTACATCATCGCCCGCCGTTTAATGTATATGCAGGTTTATCTCCATAAAACCGTATTAAGCGCCGATAAACTGCTGCTATCGATTTTCCGAAGAGTTCGGTTTTTGCTGGATAACGGGCAAGAATTATTTCATCCATCTCCTTCGCTTAAATTCCTGCTTGTAGAATTTCCTTCCGCAAAGAAAGGCATCACGGATGAAATGATAGAACATTACATGATGATCGATGATAATGACGTTTTGCTGAGTATCAAATACTGGCAGTACGAAAAAGATATCATTCTGTCGGATTTGTGTCGACGTTTCCTGAACAGGCAGTTATTTCGCACTTCATTTTTAAAAAGTGAACCAACAGAAAAGCAAAAAAGTGATATTTCTAAAAAAACAGCCAAAGTACTGAAAAAATACGGACTTCCATACGACGAAGATGCCGTTTCATACTATCATTTTTATGATAAGAGTTCCAGTGAAGCCTATAAATACCAAAATGACAGTATCTGGATATTAAATAATGAAGAACAAGCGGTTGAATTTTCCCGGGCAGCCGATACCAAAAATATCATCGCACTGACCAAGCCCGTCGTAAAACATTATGTAACCCATTTGAAGGATTTCGAGATCGGATAATAGAGACTTTAGACTTTAGATGATTAGTAAAATCTTTTTGGGAAAACATAAGAGATAGACAAGGACACGCTGTTCGAACGGTATACCTTGCTGGTTGAAAGATCCCCTTTCAAACCTACCCGCCAGAACTTAAAGACGATGGCCTTCAAATTAATATTCGCCGAATAATATAATCCATTCTGATTATCGTTATTGAGCAACATCTCCCCGTCCATGGTGAATTTCGGAATCATTATTTGCTTGGTGTAGGTCCAGGCCAGCCCAACGCCTTCGATATTCAAATTATGAGGGGTCCAGTATGGAATACCAGATGCATAATTTTTCGTTGCACTTGAATAGGAATACATGATTTCCGGTTTCAGCTGAAAATTGGATTTCACCCACGGAACAACATACACATGTCCGTCCAATTCCCATGAATAGACATCGTTGGAATACCGGTTACCAATAAAAGACTGGCTGGTTCCCAAGTGCCGCCCGAGTAAATAATATTCGTTGTAAATATTCAGGTTCAATTTACTGTATTTCTTATTCACACCGATATTCGTATAAACCGGTGAAAACTGTAGTTGCGTTGAGTTATAGAGTGATTTTCCACTATATGAAAATCCGGCCGCAGCATTTGGAAGAATTCCATTTCCCGGCAATAATGCAGCACCTGCGCCGAAATTCAGTTGGAATGTTTGTTCTTTGAAATATTTTTGATAGGCATAATTAATTTCCTGTAAACTATTGTTTCTCGGAGTATTATTGATATTGGAAGACACGTAATCGTATCCGGCTGTTATCGTATTTATCTGATCCAACCGGTTTCCCCAAGATCCGCTCAACTGGGTCTTCGCAAGCGTATTTTTAAAATTATCTGTCGAATAGCTGGCCAATATTCCCGGCTGAAACCCTTCTTCTATCCGATGCTCATATAATCAGGTTTTTACGCAATTTTTCCTGGAATAAATCAGGATATTTCACATACATTTTCTTTTGTTCGTTATACGACAGGTAAGATAATTCCTGTTGCACACGTTTTTTTAAAGGCGCTTTGATATGATGATTCTCAAATAGCGGATAGATAGTTTTATATGCATCTTCATCATATCCATTATCAAGATAGGCACCGCCGATATAAGTCCTGAGGGAATCGTTATCTGGATGTTTTTTTAGTAATGCATTCCGCTTAAATTTTCGAAATCGGCATATCGTTTTTGATCCAAATACCAATCCAGGATCGTTCTCTTATCAAAATTCAGGATCCTTTTCCGCCCATAAGATTGCTTTGCTGACGTTATTTCCATTGTAAGCATACAAATTGGCAATATCAGAGCTGAATGGTTTAAGTTGTGTATAAGATGATTTGGGAAATGTATTGAGCCATTTAAATGTTGTATCCGCTTTATCGTACCAAAAGGAATGTTGCAGGGCAAAATGATATAAAGTATCTGAATCAGGATTATGATGGATAAGTTCCTTAAGATATTTTTTCACCAGCGGCCATTCCTGTTCCGATTGATAAAGAGAGGCATACCTGGCTTTCAGTTTAATATCATTCGGATGTAACTTTATACTCCTCTTCAGCCATAATTTACTAAACTCATCACTCGGGGATCCAGATTTCCGTACTATATACCTTTCCATTTCAATCGTTTGGGAAGTCGGATATTTATTCCATCGTCTCTTTAAAAGTGCCCAGATATGATTATCCTCATTTTGCCACGAATAATATTTCATAAGTAAATCTGCCGTGTTCTGTTGCCATGCATTTTCACTCAATAACCGATGCTCCAAAATCGCAATAGACACATTCACCTTATCAAACTCGACTCCCAGTTTGACAACTCTGTCTTGTAAATAATGAGAGTTTGGTTTCTTTTTCAGTGCTAAACGGGCCAAACGCAATCTTGGGTCTGTAATATTTTGCGTTATTTCATCTTTATAAACGGTGTCTTTATCCGTATGATAATTTGAGTATTCGGCCAGGGCAGAATCCACTACTTCATTTAGGTCATTTTGTTTTAAAACCTTTAGAGCATAAAAATCAGGAAAAAACAGATCATTTTGTTTTGTATTAAATTCAAAAAGAGAACCATTCCATAGTTTTACCGAACCGTATTGATTTCCCTGCTTCTTAATGAGAGCGCTATATTTATTTTCAGCATAATCAGGCACATAGACATACCAGTATTTCAAAGTCGTATCAGCCTTATTATAATAGTTGTGGTATTTAATTTCGATTGTCGATTTATGCGAAATACGGTCAACCCGGCTACTTCGCCATTTCTTTACAATGGGAACGGCATACCGGGCAGGTTTAATTCGAAGTAAAGGATTCAAACGAAATGATTTTTTAAGACGTCCTTTAAACACTTCGTATAACCCGACTTTATGTTTACCGTACGGATGCCATCCCAATCCCCTGATATTACGGGCGGAGAATATCCCCTCCCCGCCTTCAGACGGTAAATCATAGACATCATCAGGGTGTATAAAATGGGTCCAAATACCAGTGAGGATATACAAACTTTCCTGGTTGAATAATGATGCACTGTTATCGGTATATCCGCTGGAAACCCTGGGATAATCAAATAAAGAAGGTACATACGGATCGGGACTAAATTCACGGCCATCGCCTATTGCCACACTGTCTGTATACACACTGCACATGTATTTAAGACTTGGCATCCCTTCCACTAGACTTTGAAGCCCCAAAGAATCGATAAAATCATTTGGCGGCACATAGGTAACCGGCATTGGGCCCAAATGGAGGAGTCTCCATTTCTTACGGGCTGTAACAATGGCCGTTACCATAGCCTGTTTGGTCTGCCAGTCCTTTTGCATCAAAGAAATGTGATTATATCCGTGAAATCCCATGTCGTAACCCTGATTTTTAGCTTGTTCGGCTAACCAGGGACTGGCTTCAACCGTTTGTCCGTTTAACTGAACTTTGGCATATCGCCATTGTGCAAAATCATATGGCGGAGAAATCTCATTATTATAAGTAAAAACAGTCATAGCCGAATACTTAAAATGAAACGTATCAGCCAGGGCAACCATATCGGGCCACCAGATTTTCGTAACAAACTGGGCATCCGTTAAATCGTACTCTTTCGAAATAGGTGGTTCTTTCGAATTATATAATGGCTGGGGAAAATCATCCAGGAATATCGTACTCACATTTGCCGTGAGATAGGGAACCCCGGGAAGACCTTCAATAATATTCGAGAACAGGATACCGCGATACGATTTATCGTTAAAAGTACTGGAATTGTATATAAAGGCCTTACCTTTTCCAATTTTATTATAATAAATAACGGGGTAGTTTCTGTCATTTGCCGCGGATGCAACAACATGAATTGTCGGCATAAACAAATCAGCTTTAAAACCATAGTGAATAGCAAAACCAGATCCACTTAACTTCAGATCTTTGAATCCCGGCAACATAGCTTCATTAAAGTACAATCCCCTTGCTTTCCTATTTGATGAGTAGTCAACTGCCGGTTTTAAACCTTCAATAAACGCCATTCGTGGATCCCATAATGGATCTGTTATTATCAGGGTATTCCCTTTCGCTACAAAACCGACAAATTGCTTTATAATTTCGTCACTTAGACTATCCGAAGTCGTAGGCGTATAACAAATAACTTTTACAGACGACGGAATATCCAGTTTATTTTTATTGCTTACATTATGGGTAATAAATGGGATTTTGGAATAATTCATAGCCCATTTTATGTTTTCGGAAACCACTTTACTGGATGAATCTAACGGGCTATTCAAAATCATAACCAAAGGCATTCCTTTGACCAGGTGAGATTCATCCAGGCTTTCAAAATTATTCGGATAATATTGTGTCATTGTATGAACAGGCGCCGATAAATAATTTTCTTTATCACACGTTATCATTGCAATCAGTAAGACAAGAAGGCCAATAATTCCAGAAATCCAGGTTCGTGCTCTCAAATCCTAATTCTCCATATTCTTATGAAATAAAACATTTAATACGTTTGAAGATCCCGGATCGTTGATAATTTCATATACAGAAATGTCATCCGATGTATAGTATAATTTTACCCGCCGGTATTTTTTCTTCCTGTAATTTTCCACCCAATTTATCATAGTTGGCATAACTTCTTTTTGATCTGGCATAATACCTATCTGTATCTCATCATATGGCTTTTTCTCAATGAAAAGGAACACATTTGAAAGATTATTGTGTTTTTTCCGTTCATTCACATTCTGATAATACTTATTGTAGTACACCGAATCTATTGCAGGATAATTATTCAGAAAATATTTATAGTCCATGAATCCATGCCGATATTTTGCCATTGTAGAATCGATATCCGGTCCGACAACCGTATACGTATTGGGCACGTTATCATTAATTATCTGATAATAAGCTTTATAGAAATTGCCTGGAAATGTTTTGGAATCAGGTTGGTAATAATTCGCAAATCCTTTTTTATGAACTACAAAAGCAATTATTCCCAGAAAAAGAGCCCCATTGATAATTAATCCAATGGCCGGTTTTGACTTAAATATTTTCCTGATAAAGAAAAATACTGGGAAGAACAGTACTCCGAAAAATATTGCTATCAAAACCGTATAGAAACTGTTCATCTGGTCTAAATCAATCCAGTTGTACCCAATTTTGAAATACGGAATGTATATAAGTGAAACAAGAATAAATACCAACAAAAACAATAAGATGTTAAATATGGTCTTATCCTTTTTGATGATTAATATGACTCCGTAAATGATTATCAAAAGAGCCGAAATAATGATGTAAATATGGCTTAACTCGTTTATAGGCAACAATAAATGGGTTAAGTTGCTGTAAACACTTGTGGAAAATAATTGCTGTTGAATGAAATCAATAAAATTCAGATGATATTTAAACAGATACCATGCATAAGGCAGCGCAACAATACCAAGAGAAGTAAATATCCGAATCAAAACCCTGATGTTTTTCTGAATATCGAAGGTAAATATTTGTACAATATATGATAGAATCAGGAACGGCATAACCACCATCAGCAAAACAAATAAATTGGTCAGGCCGGTCGCGATTATTCCCATTGAGATAAAAAACATCTTCCCTTTAAACGCCTCTTTTCGATCCATCATAAACAATATGATGGTGGGGATACCAAAACACAGTGAAAACATGAGCATATTGGCTTCGGTCTGGTGATTCAAATCGACAGGCAGAAACAGAGCCGGGATGATACCAAGTATTGCCGTTCCAAACAGCGGGGCAATAAAATCTTCATCTTTTAATATTTTTTTTAATGACCAGTAAATAATCAGGAGTAACAGAATATTATTGACAGCTCCGAAAATATGCAAAATCATTTCCGGGCTCACCTGGGTTATCATACTGAACAAGGTCAAAAAGGCATACATACCCGCAGGATTCGGGGAACCATCATAATAATCCTGAAGCCTGATAGCTTTCATATGATGTAAACTGAAAAACCATTCCCTGGAAAAAGGTTCAGCATGTTGCAGGGCCGGAATAATTCTCAAAAAGAAACTTACGGCTATTATGATAAAAATGGACCAAAAACGAATCCGATGATATGTTAAATCTCCCTTACTGTCATTATCACTTCTTTTTTTATCAAAAAATTGCTTAAACCCTTTAAAACTTTCGATAATTTTCACATGGGAGATAATGGCACGGACTTCAAATCGTTCAAGATATACCAGAATACCCTCCTTCCGGTTAATCCAGAGCGCACGAATCAAAGGTATCAGGAGTATAGTAAGTGCAATGCTGAAAAAATCATAGATATGAAGTATGGTCAGAGTAGCAATGGAAAATAATATTGTGCCACCTAATCCCAGCCATGAATAAACTAAACGTTCAATTCCGGACAATTTGCCGGTTTCTTTAAATAGAAATGGTGCTATCCATAAGAATAGTATAAGAAACCACATAAATAAGCGCAGTACAGCAAAAAGAGCATGCAATGTGTAATAGTCGAACATTAATTTTTCGCCTTAATACTAGTGGCCGGTTTTTAAAATCTGATGAATGATAATTTTTAATTGAGGCCTATGTTTCCTATGAAAAATGGAATATTTAAGGTATCCAGCCTCAATGTTACTTCTTTTTTCAGTTGTGAATTATTGGCATAGTCGACAATAAAAAATGGTAAATGATATTTATTCTTGTATGTCATTATGGTTTGCACCTTGTCGCTATATGACTTCTGCGCAGACAGTTGATAACTTTTATCACTGAAATTATAGGCACTTGCCACATCTTCAATCAAATCTCCATAAATATATGGCCTGGTTTTACTTAAGAGAAACAGCCCTGCATTCTGTATGATCACCATACCTGGGAAACGCTGATGTATATCCTTTATCAATTCCACCATATAGGGCTGCAAATATGCCTTGTCGGTATATGGAGCAACATCATCAACGGTATCGAGGAACAGGCCGTCAACACCTTTCTTTACGATATTGGCAACTACCCTGTTAAGCAGTATTTCCCGGGATACGGAATCCTTCAGATTGATATAATAACTTCCCCAGTTTTTGTTTTCCCCCAGGAAACCACGTTCTTGTAAGCTCGAATAATACCATCGGTTCGGATTTACTTCCCCCAGACTTACATATCCAATAATTTTTGCCCCCGTTTTCTTCAATGACATGATTTCAACATGATTATAATTATCCGGTTCAACAATAACCATTTGTTTACCATCTATTTGGCTTGGATTCAACTTGCCATAATTTATACTGAATGAGTTGATTTTTTCCATGGTTTTACAGCCAGTAAACAGCATAATCAGTATCCCGAAAAAAAAACAGATTCTTGTCATTATGAGACACCCAGTTGTACACAATCTTTCCATTTTAGGGCCCTTACCATATTAATTGCCATAGGAACGAGTACGATATCAAATTGTTTATCCGTCCGATCAATTAAACTTTTAATCAGACGGGTTTCCAGATTATCCCATTCTTCCTCACTTGCATCCTGGTTGTTCTCTATGAATTCGGTTATATATTCTAAAATACCCAGAATTTTCCCCGTCCAGGATATTTCACTACCTGTTAATCCTTTGGGTGTTCCCGATCCGTTAACCCATTCATGATGCATACGAATACCATTTTTAACATCGGAATGAATAGGCAGCATTTTTACCATTAATTCCCCGATTAACGGGTGTTCCAATTCCCCGCCGACATTAAGTTGCTCGTTAATTTCCACAGCACCGGTATAACCGATATCATGCAATTTTGCCGCCATTAACAGGTTTTCTTTTTCATTATCATCCAGACCTAATAAAATGGAGAATTTATCAGCAAAAGCGACCATGCGCGGAGTATGGAAATATGTGGATTTCCTTGATTTTTCCATCCCCCTGAGCAAATTGTAATAGGTATCGATCACGCTCTCAGAAATGCTGTAATTTTTCTCCTGGAAATCGAGCAAATTTCCAAAAGTTACAGAAAGATTTTTTATAAGATTTCTGAAGTCATTTTCATTTTTATTGAACTTCTTTTTAAAAGCCAGAAATAAGAATCCATTTTTTTGCAGATATGAAAATGGCGCTATCAGGTGATCTTCAATTTTGTATTCCTCTAATAGTTTAGTTAATGGTAATTCTTTTGTCTTATCGATTTTTATACCATTATCAGAATAATAGACAAAAGAGTTCCCAACACTTTCAATTAACTTATCATTTAAACGATGCCCAACAATGGTTTTAAATGTACCGCCGTTCCATTCAAAAACGACTCCACCAGTCGCAGAATAATAATTGCATATATACCGAATGAAAAAACGGGTGATTTTTTTAATATCCAGCGTGCCTAAGCCAAAAGAGCCAATTCGTTCATTAGCTTCAATTTCAAATTTATCAATCTCTTTACGTTCTTCCTGTTCAATCTGGAATAACAAACGGGACAAAGTTCGTCCAACAATAGATATCTTCGCATCTAACACTTTTGGGTGCATTACATATGGACCGACACAATAAATTCCCCAAAGCCCGCCTTTGTCATATAAAGGAATACGTTCACAATCCCCGATGCTCAGTTTTATACGACCGAAGTGCATCAGATCATCTTCCATATCGACTATGGTATCAATATTATTGATCTGCTGCTCGAACAATGATATGATATCCTGCTTCTGTATCTCTTCAGCCACATTAAGTGTTTCTTCGCTGAGTTCCTCGCTTATTCTCTTAAAACGGCTGAAGTTTTGTGGCAATAATTGCCGGTGAAGCAGTGTCAGATGTTTTTTATCCTGCCTGCGATAGACCAGATGAATAGGCGCTCTGAACAAAGTATCTACCCAATTAACGATCGCCTCATACGATGCAGGCTCGAGTTCTGAAAGATATTCTACAGCAATATTCCAGAATTCAGCTTGATCTTCAACGGTAAAATCCTCGATTCGGAAGGCTCCTGAAAGCCTGCCTAATACGGTTTGAAAATAACTTTTTACGTCATGAATCATAATCGTATTGTCTAATAAGCGGAATAATAATAGTAATCCAGTCGTTTAAAAAACCGGACGGCTATAATTCCCGAAACTATGGCAAATACTAAAGCTCCAACTGCAAGTCCGAATACGGCATCCTCGTAATGCATTGTTCTGCTTAGTAAATAACCAACGGTGAAATTTACAATAACGGCGGCAATCATACTATAGATTACATATCTGGGCCGTGCCAGTGTAAAGAAAAACAAGGTATGTAAAAGTCCAATCGACAGGAACAGGTATCCGATGCTGCCAATCCAAAACACTTTAAATGTGATCTCACTGGAAAAGAAATCATTGATAATCGAATATTCATATCCAAATTGTTTAAAATACAGAACACCATAATAGGCTATAATAATTGATAAAATACCAATTGTAACTAATATGAATAATTGCCTGATATAAAATGAAAAAAAATAATTATTAAACTTCCCGGCATGGTTAATGAATATATCTTTCTGCTTTGGAATCAACAACTTTGAAAAGGAATTTATACTATACTCCAAAGCCCCTACTGTCAGTATCAGGCTCAATAATGCCCAGTCCATACCCAATTCATATGGTGTTTTAAACCAAATGATGTACGTGGGGGGCGGAGGTCCAGCAGACCACGCCATAATCCGGTCCATGAACAAGAACAAAAAATATAAAAAGCCATACAGGAAGTAACGATAATTCTCATAATAAATCACTTCCAAACGCGGTAATGTCGACGACAACATCTCTTTACTCATGGAATGGATTTTTATCGAAAAATACAGTTTTGCATAAGCCAGCATCACTAATACAGCAAGGCCAATTCCAATCCATTGAGCGATATAAACATTTAAATGGAAATAGTCTACATTTACGATAACGAGTGCGGTACCGGCGATAATCGACGTCGATATCACCATGGTTTGTTTCAAAGCATATAATATGGCACCGACCAGTATCAGGATACCGATCATAAATCCATAAATCATAGAAAGAAGGAACATAGACTGCGGGTAAAATGGTATGACGATATTCAGACCATAAAGCAGTAAAGCGATGCCAAACAAACTGAGAATACCCCACTTTATAAAAAAATTACTAATCTTCCTGGCCAGAAGATAATTTTCCATTCCAGCATAAAAAGAAATCACTCTTCCAAGCACCTGCACAAACCCACCGGTAATAATAAATCCCATCATCGTTCCTATAGCTACGATGGTGGCCTGAGCTACATTAAAATATAAATAAGCCCACAATGAATATTTAAAAACAAATAAAGCGACAACCTGCGTTAACATTGGCAGGATATACATCAAACCGTATTTATAGAAATTCAGGAACTGTCCAATCCGGTGAAAGACCTTTTTTACAACTGCCCAAAATGAAAACCTGGCATCAGGTTCCTTTTGATGAGTTTCGTTTATTTCTATCTTTTTTAAATCCTGGTAAATGGTATCTGCCAGCGGGATTATCCCTTCAAAACCATATTCATTTTGTACGTCAACCGGCCGTATACCCAATGACTCTATCGTTGAAGCCACAGCCCATATATTTACCGGATTACCGATAGTATCCTTCACCTTAAGAGTGAGTTCATTTACTCTTTCTTGTGCAACTTCCGGTTCTATTTCATTGATGTCAATCACCTATATATTCCAATAAACGTTTCACCGAAGGAACGGTGATATGATTTTTCAAAGGGTTTTTCGGTTTCTGAATCAACTTCATATAGGTTTCCAGATACGAATTCACCGACTGCTCTTTGGTATAATATAGTAAAATTCTATCACGGGCATTGCGGCCTAACCTAACTCTCATGTCGTTGTCCTTCAACATCTTTATGACTGCGTCTGCAATTTGTACCGGATTTCGCGGCTGGCATAAAATACCATTATCCTGGATGATCTCTCTAACGCCGCCGACATCCGTAGCCACAACAGGACGGGCACAGCTCATCGCTTCCATAACAGTGTAGGGTGCCCCTTCCGATATCGAAGTGAGGATATAGATATCCCCCTCATTGTATACCTGCTGGGGATTTGAGTGAAACCCTGCAAACGTGAAGTTCTGTTCTACATTTAATTCTTTTACCAATTCCCGGCATTTTGTTACATAATCCTTATCTACGGTCAGGCTGCCATAAACGCGGAACTGTACCTCGGGAATGCTTTTTCGAACGATATCACAGGCTTTAATCATTGTTTCTATATCCTTAAGAGGAAAAACATGATTTACTGCTAAAACCGTTGGTACATTCGCCGTTTGTGCCGGTTTCGGTTTGGGGACAAAGTACAAGGGATCGATTCCATTATTAATCACCTTAATTTTTTCATTATCGGCTCCGAATAACATTTCCCATGATTTATTGAAAGAAGATACCGGCAGTATCTCATCCACTGTGGTATAAACCGCTGACGTGATTAGTGTTGATAAATCGAGCAATAATTTTTTCGAAAAATATGGAAAATCGGCTGTACTCACATTGATATGGCGCTCCCTGATAAAAACACCATGGTCGGTCGCAATACCTGGTATTCCATATTCAAATTTTGAAACAATAGAAGGTATAGCAGGAAAACCAGCCAGTGTAGTATGCGTTAAATCCACTTTAGGAATACTGGCCGCAAGCGGCATTAAAAAATGATATAACCAGCGCATTCCAAAAGTCACATCCATCAACCTGGGGATCTCACTGTCCTCTTTCCCATTCTCATTACTATAAAACTCATAGATCCGGCCCTTAAAAAACTCCCAGAGCATCAGGTTCGTCATGGTGATTTTGTAATCAAAATGCTGGAAAAACTTCCACAACCCATAAATGACCTGAGGTGAGGTTTTCATCGTGTTAAGCGGATCAACCAGGCAATCAACGAAATCCCGGAATATCGGGAAAAACAGGGATTCAATATTTTTAGGTGTAGTTTCATTTTTTTTCTCCAGGTGGCTGGAAAACAAACGATTTTGATCATAATAGGACATTGGATCTTCTGCGCCCCACAGAGGAATATGAATGACTGACTTTATGTTGTCCGGAATCTGATAATGCATTGACACATTTGGATTACCCGTCAATGTAAAAATGATAAAATCTATCTTTTCGTTTAATTCCTTGCATAAAGTATGAGCCCAGGTGGATATCCCCCCGCCGCTAAATGGATAAGAACCCTCCGTCTCGAGTAAAACCGTCGGTTTATGATCCAAGCCCAAAAATATTTCCTATTTAATTTAATTTGATTTACTGTTATATCTAATATCGAAACCCAACGAATCACTCTGTTTAATAGAGTAAAGAGAGACACTTCTGTTACGTATTTAGCAATATTACGTCTAATTTTTCTACGAATCAGTCAATATCTTCAAATATTTTTCGATATCTGTCGAATATGACTTCCCAGGTATGTTGTGTCTTTAAATAAAGGAAGTGTGATTCGACCTCATCTACCCACTTCTTTTTATAAATCCACAGTTCTGATATTTTATCTCTTAAAATGCCGGCGTCCGATTCCTGTTCGATGAATATTCCATATTTTTCATTAGCGTCTCCAGCTTTCCAGCCAACAGGCAAACTTTTGTTGGCCAGGGCTTCAAATAAAACAAGTGGCTGGGACTCATTATAGCTGCTTATGCACACAGCGTCCATTTCTTTAATGTGTCGAATGGCCGGCTGATTCCAGATGATTTTTAACTCAGGATATTCTTCCGCCTTATGACGTACCTCTGCTTCAAGATTTTTTTCTCCGGCATCACTTAACATCATCATAAAAAAAACCGGGAATGTATCCTGCTCCCTGAACGCATCAATAAGGGTGAAGAAACGTAACGGGTTTTTCATATTGGCACATCGCCCAATCCATCCTATCATTAAAGCTTTTCTTTCTATATCCAGAGATGTAGTATTGAAAAAGGCTCCGGAAACTCCATTTGGTATGTGAACAGAATTTTGAGCTCCCAGTTTTTCCTGTTCGCCTATATTGCATTCCGAAACACTGATAATTCGATCGGCATTACGGTAAATCTCTTTTGCCATTGACTGGAACATTTCAACAAATCGTTGTTTCTGTCTTATTTCGGAGGGGATTTTATAGCCGCATTCCAGGGCTACTGCCCCCATGTCTATCTCTTTCCAATAGATGGCATGCTCTGTTAATATTGCAGGAACATGCAACTCCCGCGAAAGGGTCGTTCCCAGCCACCCGGCAAATCCTGTATTCGTTACATGAATAGCATGTAAATTATTAAGAAGCGGAATTATTTCCGGTTCATTCTGATGATACCAGTCAATGGATTCTTCCCGCCAATCGCGGGATAAGTCAGGGGGCGGAATTCGAACAAAGGATACCACATTTTCCGGAATTTCATATAATGAAGCATTCAGCTCCCTGTTAAGGTACTCATCAGTAGCTACCTGAAGAATTTTAAATTGATAATCGGGAAAAGCATCCAGATACTGAGCGACCCATTCGCTCACCCCGCCACGATACCAGGGATATGTTCCTTCCAGAAGCAATAAGACAACCGGGCTGCCAGTCATTTAAGAAGATATAACTTTTAATTTTGATTATATAGGCGCCAAAAAGCCGGCCCCATCTGTACTATCAGATTTTTGATGAGCTCATATTCATTGGTCGGAAATAATTTCTTCCTTTTAATATCCAGGAAAGCAAAAAGGGGCGTGTCATCGGGTATTTGCATGTTATTCATCAGTAATATCTTCTCAGAGACTGAAAATAACGGTAATCCAATTTCTGCAGTTAGTTTATTCTTGATAGAATATTCCGTCATTATACCGGCATCGCGATTATAAATATGGTTGCTAAAAAAAGCTTTTTTATTTCGAACCAGGTTTTGATAATTAAGTTCTTTTTTTAAATCATCCTTCCCATAATCGAGATTTGGGAGGTCAGAATTAATATTTAATACTACCAGTTCGGGTCCGTCCTCTTTTACAAGCCAAAACGTACATAAATCAACTTCAAATAAGTCATATAATTGTTTGCAAAGAATTTCACATATTGAACTGAATGTCCCGAAAACAGCTTCATTCATTAAATAACCAATGATTTCATTCTTCTTGGTGTTCAGTAATTCATTGAGATCCGGAACTCTAACATCTGTAAGGATCTTCATCCTTACCCTGTTCATAAAGGCTTCTTTGTCCCTGAATAAAACTGTTTTATCGATGAAATCAGCAGCCCCCAGTTCACTGGCCCGTTGTTCTTTGTCCGCCGAGGGAAGATTTGTCATTATCAGGACCGGAATGTTCTTTTTATCTTCATCACCCCGTAATGATTGCAACAATTGTATCCCGTTGATTCCAGGCATATATACATCTGACAAAACCAGATTTACTGAATTATCTGACAATATATCTATCGCTTCCTGAGCATTATTTGCTAAAAGAACATCAAATTCAGCAGATAAAATATTTTCCAGGATTATCTGAATAGGCTCATCATCATCAATTACTAAAATTGTATACATTGTGTCCTTCTTAATTTTACAGGAATCAATTCAACCGTATCTAAATCAATTGCTGTCCCTTTTTCCTTTATGACATCTTCATTATTGAGTACCCAAAACAATCGAATATATATCGATTCGATTAAATAAAAAAATGATTCAAAAAACCCCAATGATACTAATAGTATAGACTGTGTAAATAATATCTTAATAGTAATGTTTTTGTTATTCGAGTGTTGCCGGAAATTGAATCGTAAATGTGGTTCCTTCGTCAACTTTCGATTCCACCTCTATTTTGCCTTCGTGCAACTCGATATATCTTTTCACAATATCGAGTCCCATTCCGCTGCCTTTTTCACCTTTTAAACCTAACCTCCTGTTTCTGTCATGCCGATTAAAAAGAGAAGGAATATTTTCTTCAGGAATACCAATTCCTGAATCTTTCACAGATATGCGCACAACTTTAGGACTGTTCGCCGTTATACATGCCGCGACATTAACGATACCGTCCTGCGGTGTAAATTTCAAAGCATTTGAGATAAGATTCCCTATAGCCTGGCTTATTTTCTGGGAATCGACAGGTATTAATGGAAGGTCTTTTTCAACATCAAAAGTTAGTTTTATAGAATTTGAAATAGCAGTCGAATTATGTAACTCAATAACCTTATTGAGTAATTCTTCTAAATTCACATCCTCATAATTTATACTGAAAGCCTCATTTTTCTCGAAATCCATTTCAAGGATATCATTTACCAGATCCATAATCTCGATCCCTCCTTTTTTGATGGCATTTACCATTCTTACCGTCATCTCAGGAGATTGTTCGCTGTTATTGAGCATCAAATCAGACAACCCGATTATGCCCGTCAGTGGATTGCGAATATCATGGCTTACTATTCGCATGACTTCATCTTTTGCACGAATGAGTTGTTCGAGATGCTTTTCTCTTTTTTTCAGCTCTTTAATATATCGTTCTCTTTCCCGTTCTAATTTTTTAAGTTTTAAATGAAGTTCGACACGTGCAATGACTTCTTCCCGTTGAAACGGTTTGGTGATATAATCGACTCCTCCAACCTTGAAACCCTTTATTTTTGATTCAACATCCGAAAGGGCACTTAAAAATATCACTGGTGTATCCCTTAATTCCCGATCTTTTTTCAATATCTCACAAACTTTATATCCATTCATATCGGGCATAAGGACATCAAGTAAAATAAGATCAGGCTTGCGCTTTTTGGCAAGTTCTACCGCATCGGTACCATTAAAAGCAGCAATTACCTGGTAGCCTTCAGCACGTGTTACCTGTGATAATACCTGTACATTATGTTGAGTATCGTCAACAATTAATATAATGGAAGATTTTTCACTCATTTTTTGATTCAATATTTAAAACCCCCTATAACAAATAATCTTAGATTAAACTATTTTTTTAAATTCTCTAAATTTTTATTCAGCAAAGTGATAAAGTAATAATCAGATTTCAAAACAGCATTTCTTAACCGATTTGTCAAAGCTTCATTGTCCTGAAGTTTGTCCATATCCCTGGTTATTGTCTCTATACCGTCCAAATCCTGCATTTCCAATGCATCAATCAGGTTGCTTTTTAATGGATTGTGCAGTTCCTGAATACCTTTGGCTGCGTCCATAACAGAAAATTCCGTAACTGCTTCCTTTTCATCTTTTTTATCACTGAATTCATACTCTATTTTCGTATGCCTGTGAATCGATTCAAATATTTCTGCTTCCGTAAACGGCTTTCTTATGTAATCATTGAATCCAATTCCATTATGTTCATTTTTTGCATCCTGGATACCCATCGCCGTCAATGCGATGATGATCAGGTTTTTATTTTCCGAATTTTGGCGAATTTCATTCGTTATCTCCCTGATATCCACATCCGGCAATGATGAATCCATAAAAATGACATCCGGATTCATAATCCCCGCTAAATCAGGCCCCCTCCATCCGTCCGGTGTATCGATGCATTCAAAGTCGACCCGGCTCAACATCACATTCAATACCGAGCGATTATAATCGACATCGTCGATAATGAGCACTTTCCATTTATAGTCCCCTTTAATTCCGGAGACCATGGAAAATTGATTATCAGCTTCCAAATTCGCGCTTTCACATACGTTGAATGGAATACTTATATGGAATAATGTCCCATCATCAATATCACTTTTTACAGATATTGTACCATTCATCAATTTAACAATCCGCTGTGTGATCGATAAACCAAGTCCGGTCCCTTCACTGATACGCCCTTTGACCTGCCGGAACGGTTCAAATATTTCCTGTATTTGGTCCTCGGGTATTCCCCGACCGGTATCTTTAACAAAAAAGCCTAGCCGAACCCGTTTATCATCTTTCGATTCACTTTCCCCGACCACTTTTAATTCCACATAACCCTTGTCGGTAAATTTTATGGCATTTCCGACCAGGTTAATGAGAATTTGCCGTAATTTTGCCGCATCCGACTCAATAAAATCAGGTAAGTTACTATCTTTAACAATTGTCCAGTTTAATCCCTTATCGTGACTTTTGAGTGAAAAAACGCCGTTTATCTCATCGAGCATTTCATGCAAATTGACAACCTCATTATTGAGATCCAGTTTTCCGGCTTCAATTTTTGATAAATCGAGGATATCGTTGATCATATTCAACAAATGCATTCCGCTTCGATACATATTGCTGATGTATTCGTGCTGACTGCCAGTTAGTGAATTATCCTTCGACAAAATTTGCGAATACCCCAGGATAGCATTCAATGGCGTCCGTAATTCATGGGTTATATTCGCCAAAAATGCAGATTTGGCATTATTCGCTTTCTCGGCTTCCAGGCGGGCATTTACGAGTTCATCAATACGATCAGAAACGAGGATGATACCTTGTACACTGCCGGTATCGTCCATCCAGGGGTGAATGGCCCAACGAAAATGAATTCTACGGCCATTAAACATGGCCATTTCGTCTTCCGATTTAGATAATACCTTGCCGGTCAGTCCTTCCTTGCAAATTTCAAACCAGTATTCCGGCAGCCAGGGATACGCTTCTTTATATGATCTGCCAATAATATCAGTTGAAGATCGGGGTGCGTATTCCTGTATCCATTTCTGGCTGTGTGTGATAAAAACCAAATCACGATCCAGTAAAGCCATGGGAACGGGAGCATTCTCTATAATATTCTGTAATTGCTGCTGTTCCCTTAGCAATGCTTCCTCCGCCTTTACCCTGTCGGTGATATCCTGTGCATTACCAATGACATATTCATCATTGTCCTGAGGCTTGAAACGGAAATTCCTATATGCGACAGTAAGTGGATCCCCTTTCTGCTTGACCAGCTTTAACGAACCGCTTACCAGTGGTTTATCTTTAATATCATCCAGGTACGACTGAAAATCTGAATCTGTATCATTTTTGACAAACGTATTCAAACTTTTCCCTATAATATCGGCCTGCGTTGTTCCTAATGTTTCGGCAAAAGCACGGTTTGTAGACAATATTTTCCCGTTTAAATCGTGTGTGAAAATGAGGCCCTGGCTATTCTCGATAAGTTCACGATATCTTTTTTCACTTTCTAATAGCGCTACCCGCGATTTCTTTATCTCTGTTATGTCACGAGCCGAAGCGTAAATCAATTGTTCTTTCTCTTCAACAGTAATGCTGCACGATAACCACTTATACGAACTGTCTTTGCTTATTAAACGTAACTCAAATATCGAATTATCGTGATCATTGACAATTCTCTTTATCACGTCAATCGCATCGTTACGATCTTCAGGGTAGATTAAATCGAGAATACTAATCTGCTTGAACTCTTGTTCGGAATAACCCAGTGTTTGCGTCCACGAAGGATTCAAATCGTGGAATCGTCCTTCAAAATCCAGTATACCAATTAAATCCCGCGATGTTTCAAAAAGTCGGTTTCTTTCTCGTTCGGCTTTTTTCCGCTGGGTCACATCCCGGAAAATAGCCCGGGTTGAGACCATTCTTCCGTTTACGAATTTGCAGTTTACACTACCCTGTACATAAACATTTCTGCCATCCTTAGTTACAAATATAAGTTCAACAAGGTCAATATTTTCACCATTTTTGCAACCCGCAAACACCTCATCAAATTTATCCCGGCTGTCTTCATGGATAACATCGTATATAGTCAGGTTCTCGATATCTTTGTTATCGTATTCCAGGATATCTTTCCAGGCCTGATTCACATAATTAAAATGTCCGTCGATATCCACGCTCAGGATCATATCATTGGCATTTTCAAAAAGATCACGATAACGTTCTTCACTTTCTTTTAATGCCTCTTCGGTTCTCTTGCGCTCAATAGCGTAACGAATGGAGCGTTCAAGAAGTGGAGCCTGAATAATGCCTTTGACCAGGTAATCAGAAGCTCCCGCCTTCATAGCAGCCAAATCTATTTCGCGATCTCCCTGGCCGGTCAACAAAATAATGGGTGAATTTACTCCGCCATCCAATGCCTGCTTAAGAAGATCCAGGCCGTTCTCTGCTCCCAGCCGATAATCGATCAGGTAGACATCGAAACGATCTTCGAGCATTTTTTCTAACGCAGGATCATACCGGTTACACCATTCCAGATTATACTTCGTATCCCGGATACGTTCTAACATCGATTTTGTGATGAAGTAATCATCTTCATCATCATCGACAAGCAATATGTTTATCGGGTCATTGGACATTTATTCGTCAGGATGATTTGTTACTCGTCATCGTCCATCGGTAATTTTACGATATCCAGCCAATACCGTCCTATTGTCCTCATAGCATCGACGAGGCCCTGGAACGTGACCGGCTTAGTTATATAGGAATTCACTCCAAGGTCGTATGAGCGTAATATATCCTCTTCTTCTTTCGATGTCGTCAGAATGACAATGGGTATTCTTCTCAACGATTCATCTTTCTTTATTTCGCTAAGTGCTTCACGTCCATCTTTCCGGGGCATATTCAAATCCAGCAAAATGAGTCCGGGCCGCGGTGAATCTTTCGGGTCGGAATAATTTCCCTTGTGATTTAAATAATCAAGCAATTGCTCCCCGTCTTCGACATACCGAAAATCATTGACAATATTATTTTGTTCCAATGCTCTCTTCGTCAATAGACGATCGTCGGAGTCGTCATCCGCCATTAAAATTACTATTGATTTTTTATTCATATTAATTCACACTTATATACGCTTTTCAGCTTACGATCTTAATTTAATTTTCTTTTTCTTTATTCTGGTGAACGGGTAAAGTGATTATAAACGAAGTACCTTCACCTTCTTTACTTTGTACAGAAATCAACCCGTTATGACGTTCTACAATCTTTCGGCAAATAGCAAGCCCAATACCCGTTCCTTCATATTCAGATCGGTTGTGAAGCCGTTCAAAAACACTGAATATTTTATCTGCATATTTTTGGTCAAAACCAATTCCATTATCACTTAATACGATTGTGAAAGTTTCACTACCTATTTTCAGTGCATCCTGATCCGGTTTTGATTCTGTTTTATTTTCGATTCGAATGATTGGTTTCACGTCTTTTTTTATGAACTTAAGGGCATTCCCGATAATATTCTGGAATAATTGCCGCATTTGAAGGGGATCTGCATCGATTTTCGGCAGGTCATCTATTTTTATTTCGGCTCCTGTTTCCTTAATCCTGATTTCCAGATCACTTAATACCTCGCGTGCAATTTTCTTAAGCTCAACGGGTTCATACGGTTTTGCTTTTGTAGTTACCCTCGAGAAATTCAATAAACCGTTGATAAGCTTTTGCATCCTGCCTGATGCCGATCGCATCCGCTCCAGGTAAAATTTGGCATCTTCGGAGATTTTTTCACCCAAATCAGTAATCAACAAATCTCCAAATGCCTGGATTTTACGCAACGGTTCCTGGAGGTCATGTGATGCCACATAAGCAAAATCCTGCAATTCTTTATTACTGTTTTCCAGTTTTCGGGCGTATTCTTTCATGACTTCTTCAGCCTTTTTCTCGGATGTAATATCCCGAATAGCTGTCATTCTGAGTATTCTGCCCTGATTTTTGAATTCACGTCCCTGCAAAATTACCGGATAACGAATATTTCCTTTTTTATAGAGCTCCGATTCCTGCGAATCTTCTCCATTTCGCTGAACAAAATCCTCAATCTCTTTTATCTTATCCTCAGGAATAAATTCCCAAACCATTTTTCCGACAATATCATCTCTTTCAAATTCACTGATCTCAAGCATCCTCCTGTTGACATCTATAATTTTCCCATTTTCAGAGATAATAATTCCTTCATAAGAAGCATCAGAAAGGATTTTAAACCGATTTTCACTCTCACGCAATGCTTCCTGGGCCTTTATCAGGTCGGAAATATCAACCCCGACTCCTGCGACAGCATTCGACTTTTCCCCATTCAGTGTGAATGGTACTTTGGTCACTAAAAGCTTTTTCTTAACCCCGTCCATTGTTTCAAAATCCTGGGAGAATTTCATCTCTTTTCCGGATTCTATTACTTTTTTGTCGGAACTTAAAATGTTCTCAATCTCTTTATTATCATTGATGATATCAGAGTCTTTTTTGCCGATTAAAATATCCCTTGTCGTATTGTAGGCATCTAATAAAGCTTTATTAGCAAGAAGATATCTTCCTTCGGAATCTCGTGCATATACGAAATGAGGAACCACGTCCAGAGTTTGCCACATAATGCGATCCTGGCGCTCAAACTTTTCCCGTTCAATTTTTTGGATTTTTTTAGAACGGCGATAATCAATGAGTGTATAGACAACAATACTGAATAGTATCAGGTATAAAACGAAAGCCCACCAACGCAAATACCAGGGTAAGGATACATTTAATTCCAGTATCACCGGATCACTCCAGTTATAGCCCGATTTACTGGTGACAATATAGATGCTCATTTTTCCAGTATAATTAACCGGAATATTAAGCTGATCTAATACAGAGCGGCCCTGGTATAAGATATTATCGTGCTCATCCGCCAAAATGGTCTCAAACCGGACTTTATCGGTTGGGTAAGTTAATGCTGTTAAATGTATTTGAACATTACTTCCCCTATTTATATGAATGGTATTACCGGAATGAAAATTTATCGGGCTGTTATCAACAAAAATCTTACGAATTATGGGTTTTGGCGCTTTCGAAAAGTTGGTCACCGGTTTGTCTGAATATATCAACCCATTCGATGTTCCTATCCATAGATGATTATCGTTATCAATGGCCATCCCGGCAAATGTAATTGAAAGGCTGGCTAAACCGTCATTTTCATCAAAACGTGTTACTTCACCACGATAACTGTCAAACAATCCTTTCTCGGAACCTATCCAGATATCATCATTTTTATCTACAATAACCGATTTAAAATAACCCGGGATCAATAAATTTTTAAATACGGCATTTTTCAAACCATGCAGGGATATCGAGAATAATCCATAATTTGTAGCTAATAACAGATGGTTATCTGACTGGAATGTCAGATCGTTTACCTTTAAAGGTTTGCTTTTCCCTTTAAATATTGATTTTGGCAGTGCCGCACTAATATTTAAAAAGCGGTCATTTCGTTCATCGTATTCATACAGATAGCTGTTATCCCCGGTCGCACCCACAACAATCATGTTATTTTTAGACCGAATAACGTTGAAGTTAACCGAAGCACCTTTCTTTGGCCCATAATAGGATATTCCATTTCCGGGACGATATAAAGCGATCCCTTTTAAAGCATCCTGACAAATCCATAGGTGCTTATTATCCGAGGCATACATAAAATGAATATCCCTCCTTCCAAGCGTTTCTATAAAGGCAATTTTTTTGGCATGATTATTTCTAATTTCATAAATATGCCCACTTCGCGTTCCTGCATATAAATGATGGTTCATCAATGCCAGGCTTGAATAAATCTCGTTGTTTTCAGATTTATCGATAGCATTCATAGTAAAACTATCATGGCTATAAAGATCTTTGAATATAGAATAGCCATTCGTTGCATAGACGGTATTGTCACTGTCGATTACAACGGAATTAATGAATTTCGACTTGGATCCTAAATCTGCGGTTAAAAATATTCTTGGATATAACAGTATAAATCCCTGATCGGAGCTAATCCAAAGACTTTCGTCTTTTGAGTAGGACAAGTTATTTATATTCTGATCCCGGATAGCATTAACACGTCTGGTTACGAGACGACTATTTTTGCGGCGAACCTCAAAAAGACCGTCCAGCCATGTTCCGACAAACGCCTTACCATCATAGATACTTGTTATGCAGGAAACTTTAGGTATGTCGTTAATCCTCTCCCAATCGTTAATCGAGGCCTCTTTCCCGGAATGAAAACGATAAAGTCCATTAGAAGTACCAACCCAGATCCAGCCATCCGGTTGAGATCGTATAGCACTGATTTTAAAATTTTGGTTATGTTCAAGATTTCCCGGGAGCGGTATATGTATCAGCGAATCGGATTTGGTATCGTGATAAAAAAGATAACCCGCCTGACTGGCAACCCAAAGGTTATTATACTTGTCCTTAGTGAACATAAATGTTCGCAAATAACTATCAGGCAGGTAGTTACTATCTATTGCATATTTTTTTTGATGCCCATTACGTAATCGAATGATGGCATTGGTTTCCCCTATCCACAAATCGCCCTTATTATATTCAAATACTGTTTTGGGATAATAAATAGATGAGTCATTGGGAACCGTACTGCCTTTTAGTAAAGGTTTTACAATGACAGAATCCGGATAATTTTTAATTTCTGAAATTCCTAAGTCCGTTGTGACGAGTAAATTACCGTTCGACAACTCGGTAATATCTTTAACATAATGACTTTGCAGCCGATCCCGAATAATCTTAAATGTGTAACCGTCGTAACGGATCAAACCACCATCGGTTCCAATCCATATATAACCGGCTTTATCTTTTAAGATAGTTTTTGATAACGCGGACGGAAGATTACCTTTCTCATTATTGAAATATTTGGCTATGTATCGTTGAGCAACCGAGGGAACCGGAACTGAAGTTAGAAATAATAATGTGATTGCCAGGTAAAAAATATAATTTCCAAAGCCCTTTTTCATAATCTCTGCACATTAAATAATTATTGGACAAAATACATCCACGATGACAGACTTCTATTCAGATAACAAGGATATTCGTTATATAATTAATTAATATAAGTTATTCTAACAATTCGCAATAACTCATTTATACTAATATCATACTATTATCAAAACTCTCAATTGACTTGAATATACTTGATGAAGACAAGTATTTGTAGCGATTTTTAGAATAAGAGTTTTTTTTACTGAATCCTCGTAAAACGAACCCTGCCCGTTGCCGATTTAATCATGAGGATTAATGGCAGGCTTTTAAAGTGATCGGATAATTTTTGCCGCAGTGAAATCCCATGTAGATGGTAATATTTATGATCCAGCATCACTAATTGAATATCCGATTCTGAAATAATTTTCAATGCCGATTTGATGTCAGATGTATGCTTTATTTCAAACTCTTTACCCAATATTTTACTCATCTGAACACGATTGGACTTATCCCCTTCAATAATTAAAACAGTATGCACCATTTCCCTTTTTCGCTCTCTTAATTTGAAATAATCCCACATTATAAAGGGTAATAAAAATCGGGAAAGGTATCCAACCGATTACAAAAATATAACTCGCTATAGTTTAAGTTCTCACATAATCCAGGAAAGAATATTCACCCATATCGACCTGCTTTTCTAATTTCCAAATGATTCCAATCTGATCACGATAATCCGGGAAATAAGTATCACCTTCCACATCCCTGTAAATTTGTGTAATGTACAAATAATCGGCTCTCTCAATTGTTGTTTCATATAGACTGGCGCCGCCCCCGATAAAAATGATTTCTTCATTTTTGTAATACTCCAACGCCTCTTCCAGACTCATAAAAGTCTGACAATTTTCATATTTCTTCGTACGGCTAATAACGACATTAGTCCTGTCAGGTAACGGTTTAGCTCCAATACTTTCATAAGTGCGTCTCCCCATTATAAGAACATGGCCCAAGGTCAGTCTTTTAAAGTGTTTTAAATCTTCTGAATAGTGCCAGGGTAAGTCACCATCTCTTCCAATTACTAAATTCTGTGCATGTGCCGCAATGAGCGCAATTTTCATACGGCAACTTCAAATTTGATAGACGGATGATGCTGATAATTTTTGAGTGTAAAATCTTCAAGTGTTAAATCGTCAACCGGCTTATTGGCGATTTCCAGCTGTGGCAGTGGATACGGTTCCCTTGTCAGCTGTTCTTTGAGTCCATCAATGTGATTTACATATATATGGGCATCCACGATAGTATGAGCGAATGTACCGGGTTGTAAACCGACTTCCTGTGCAACGGCCATGGTGAGTGCAGAATAACATGCGAGGTTAAATGGTATACCCAGGGCGATATCGCCGGAACGCTGGGTTAAATGACAATTCAGCCGGCCATCTGCAACATTAAAAATGTACATTATATGACATGGGGGCAGAGCCATTTTACTTAACAATCCGGGATTCCAGGCGGAAACGACAATTCGCCGGCTTTCCGGATTCGTTTTAAGCATTTCGATAGCATTTTTAACCTGATCAAACTCTTTTTGAACAATGATCGAACGTTGTACATTACCGCCGACACCGTCCAGGTTTATCTGCTCTTCTTCAGCATAAGGAAAATGGCGCCACAAAACTGGATAAATAGGTCCCACATGCCCATTTTCACCAGCCCAGGCATCCCAAATATGACAATTATTTTCATCCCGAAGCCACCTGATATGGTTTTCGCCACGCAGATACCACAGCAATTCCAAAATAACGGATCTGAAAATCACTTTTTTTGTAGTCAGCAACGGAAAACCTTCGGACAAATCCACTTTATAAAATTCTGCAAAGCTCGATATGGTGTCTATGCCAGTGCGATTGTGCTTCCTTACACCATTTTTTAACACCCTGTCGACAAGATCTAGATAAACTCTCATTATTCCTGTTTTTTAATATTTAACTGACTCACATTCGGAACTCAAAATAACAATCGTAATATAAAAAGTGATGACTAAAATAAGATCCCTTTTAATAAAGCGACAGCGATAGAAAAGTAAATCAAAATTCCCGTGACGTCACTTATAGTAGATACGAAAGGCCCGGATGTTACAGCCGGATCTAAACCCAGTTTAGAAAGGAAAAACGGCATCATCGAGCCCAGTAAATTTCCAAATAAAACAACACAAACAAGACTGAATGAAACGGCCATAGCACTCAACCACCATATACTGTTCAATTCCATACCATTAAAATGTGCCCAAAATGTTATCACTACAAAACCTGATACTCCCAGCAAAGAACCAAGAATAAGCCCTGAAACTATTTCACGTCTCAAAACTGTAAACCATTCCTTAAGATGTATGTCTTCTGTTGAAAGAGCCCGAATAATCAAAGTAGCAGCCTGAGAACCCGAATTACCACCGCTTGAAAGGATCATTGGAATGAATAACGAAAGGAAAACCGCACTGGCAATAATATTTCCAAAGGCACTCAGGGCTGTGGCTGTAAGCATCTGCCCGATAAAGAGAATGAGCAGCCAACCGATTCTTTTTTTTACCATATCAAGAACTGTACTTTCCGAATAGCTGCTGTCGAGAGCCTCCATACCGGCCATCAACTGCATATCTTCGGTTGTTTCTTCCACAGCAACATCAAAAACATCGTCAGCGGTAATGATGCCGACCAAAATGCCATCATGATCGACTACAGGCAGGGCGACCCGGTCGTACTTGCTTAGCATCTTAACGGCTTCTTCCTGATCGTCAAAAACATTTAAAGCAACAAACGAATTATCCATAACCGAAGAAACCAGCGACTCTGCAGAATTCAGGAGCAGTTGCTCAAGTTTCAGGTCATCTATTAGTTTTTCATATTCATCGACCACATAAATAACATTAATAGTCTCGGCTTTGCGTCCCCATTTGCGAACATGTTCAAGGCTTCGTTCAATCGTCCATTCCGATTTAATCCTTACGTATTTCGGCGTCATATGTCTGCCAACGCTGTTTTCCGGATAACCTAGAATTTGTTTTGCTTCCATGAGATCTTTCGGATCCATGGAATTCATAACACGCTGAACAAGATGCCCGGGAAGTTCTTCAAGAATAGCAACCCGGTCGTCAGGCGACATGTCGGCAAAGACCTCCTTCACCTGGTGACTGCTGAACTGGTCCAATAATCCTATGCCTTTGGCTGAACTCAGGTATGAAAAAACACTCGAAGCTTTTTCTTTCTTCAACAACCGGAAAATAATTAGTGCCGTATCGTCATCAAGTTCTTCAAATAATTCAGCCAAATCTACAGAAGGAACATCTGTAATACTCTCTTTCAGCGCCGGCCAGTTACGCGTTTTTATGAGCTCTCTGAATTCTGGTGTTAAAAGTTGGACAATCATAAATACTCCGCCTGGCGATTCATAATATCTGCTTTTTTACCCCTCAGCACCATTCAAACAAATAAAATATAGCATATTGAAGTAATTCACTTTATGGAAAAAATAGTTTTATGAATGAATGCTAACTGAATAAAACAAAAAAAGCCGGTCAAAAAAAATGATCGGCTCCATAATTCGAAAAAAGTAACTAAATAAGGTGGCACCAGTTATCAGGATCGTTCTCCCCGCCATGGTGAATAGATGTTATCGTATCATACATCTTTTGGGCAACAGGCCCCATTTCATTCTGGTTTAAAAATATTTTTGTTCCCATATGATGAATCATTCCTACAGGAGATACAACGGCAGCTGTACCCGTACCAAATGCCTCCTGAAATTTACCCATCTTATATGAATCTATAAGTTCATCAATTGATATTCGCCTTTCTTCAAATGGAATACCCAATTGTTTTGCAAGGCTAATGACCGTTTTGCGGGTAATTCCGCTTAATATGCTGCCATGCAAAGCAGGAGTCAGAAGCGTATCATTCATCACAAAGAATATATTCATGGTCCCGACCTCTTCAATATATTTCTTTTCCTGGCCATCGAGCCATAAAACCTGCGTATATCCCTTTTCTTTAGCAATACGGGTCGGATATAAGCTTGCCGCATAATTTCCGGGGACCTTTACCTCACCAACTCCACCTTCAGCAGCCCGCACAAATTCAGGCATCGTAGTTAATGAAACAGGTCTGATTCCTTCTTTATAGTAATTGCCTACCGGGCTGGTGATGATAAAGAAACGATAAGACTGTGCAGTTCTGATACCGATATAATTATCCGTTGCAATCACAAAAGGACGAATATACAGCGATTTAAATTTATCAGTGGGAACCCATTCCCTGTCCAATTCAACCAGTTTATATAAACCTTCCAGAAAGAGGCTTTCGTCTATTGGCGGAATATCCATACGTTCACAGGAACGGATAAATCTTTTGTAATGCTCATCCGGACGAAAAATGTTAACTTTTCCATCCTTATAATGAAAAGCTTTCATTCCTTCAAAAACAGCTTGTCCATAATGGAAAACACTTGTTGCAGGCGATACTTCAAAATTACCAAATGGTTTTATTTCCGGATTTGTCCATTTTCCGTCTTTGTATTCAACAGAAAACATATGATCACTGAACGTCTCACCGAACTTTAAATTTTTAAAATCTACATTTAACAGACCGGATTGTCTTGTTTTTATTAGCTTAATTTTTTCTATAATCTGTGCCATTACCTTTCCTTTCGTAAACTGAAGATTTGCGGGATAGAACAATAAACCTTAAATGATGATATTATTGATCTGCAACTAATTGACTTTTTAAACGGACCAAAGCCCCTTTTGCAGCTACTTGCTCAGCAGTCTTTTTATTTTTACCAACGCCATTACCCAACACGTCATTGTTGATAGAAACCTGTATTTCAAAAATTTTGTCGTGAGCCGGGCCTTTTTCAGAAACAACTTTATATTTTGGAATTGATAACTTATTTGCCTGGGCGTATTCCAGCAGCAGGCTTTTATAGTTATCATGGGTTTTCACCAAATCCCTGATGTTTACATGCTTCCTGATGATGTTATATACAAAATCGAACGTTTTTTTATATCCTTTATCCTTATAAACAGCTCCAATAACAGCTTCAAAGATATCCGCTAACACACTATTTGAATATTCGATACCCTGACCTTTTGCCCGTTCGCCAACTTCAACAACGGATCCCAGATTGAGTTTTTGAGACAAAATGGCAAGGGAATCACCTTTAACTATTTTCGAACGCAACTTGGTCATGAATCCTTCATTTTCATTCGGAAATCGTTCAAATAATATTTCCGTAACAATCAGGTCCAATACCGCATCACCCAAAAATTCCAATTGTTCATAGGAATCGGTATCCTGATAAGAAGAATCGGCATCGGCCAGTTTAGACCGATGCCTGAGGGCTTTCAAATATATAGTTGTATTCAGGATGGGCTCATTTATGAGCTCTTCGAGAAAGGCAATTTTTTGTCTTTTATCGAAATCGAGCGTTTTACGTAAAAAATACGCCCTAATTCGCGAAATCATTTTAATATCATTCTTCAAATTTTTTAAAAACAAGCGAAGTATTATGCCCGCCAAATCCGAATGCATTATTTATAGCATACCGTACATCACGTACTACGGATTCATTTACGGTATAATTCAAATCACATTCCGGATCCGGTGTTACGTAATTAATGGTTGGCGGAATGATTCCATGATATATCGCCATTACTGCCGCAATGGACTCTACAGATCCAGCCGCACCCAACATATGTCCTGTCATGGACTTAGTTGAATTCAAATTAATTTTATAAGCATGATCTCCGAATACTTTTTTAATAGAGTTCGTCTCTGCAATATCACCAAGCGGAGTTGACGTTCCATGCATATTGATGTGGTCCACATCTTCCGGCCTGATATCAGCCGCTTTTAAAGCAGCTTTCATTGCGAGAATGACCCCATTTCCTTCGGGATCAGGAGCGGTAATATGATGTGCATCAGCAGAAAAACCATAGCCTACAACTTCAGCATAAATTCTGGCCCCGCGTTTTTTTGCCGACTCGTATTCTTCTAAAAACAGGATACCGGATCCTTCACCTAATACAAATCCGTCTCTTGTTTTGTCGAATGGACGAGATGCCGTTTCCGGAGAATCATTTCGGGTCGACATAGCTCTCATCGAGTTGAAACCGGCAACTCCCATTTCAATAATAGGTGCTTCGGCTCCGCCACATAATGCATATTCACTCTGCCCATACCGAATGGCGTCGTATGCCAAACCGATACTATGAGAACCGGTAGCGCAAGCTGAAACCACGCAGTAATTTGGTCCGCGAAAACCGTATTTAATAGAGATTTGACCAGAGGCTATATCCGGGATCAACATTGGAATAAAGAATGGGGAAACTGCCCTCGGACCACGTTCTTCATAAGCAATACATTGCTTTGTGAAAGTGTCCATTCCTCCAATACCGGATCCCACGATGACAGATACCCTGTCCTTGTCAATATTCTCCAGATCAACACCGGAGTCCCTGACAGCCTCATCAGAAGCGACCATAGCATACTGACAAAAACGATCCATGCGACGTGCCGTCTTAGAATCGAGGTAGTCGTCAGCATTATAATCATCTATTTGAGCGGCAAATTTAGTTGGAAAGTTAGTGGTGTCGAAGTGCTCAATAGCCCTCGCACCACTTTTTCCAGATATTAATCCATTCCAAAATTCAGGGGCATCTTTACCAACCGGTGTTAAAGCACCTATTCCCGTTATAACAACTCTTCGATTTGACATGATGTATTATTTGAGTAGGCGATCTATGATATTAAGATTTTCTACTTTGAATGTATTTAACAGCATCTTCAACGGTGGCGATATTTTCAGCATCTTCATCAGGAATACTGATATCGAATTCTTTTTCAAATTCCATGATCAATTCAACCGTATCTAATGAATCGGCACCTAAATCGTTTGTGAAATTAGCTTCAGGAGTAACTTCAGCTTCGTCAACACCGAGTTTGTCAACAATGATAGATTTTACTTTAGCATCAATATCTTGTGCCATATCCTTTCCTTGTTTATGTATTGTTTATAGTAAGTTTACGTACGTTATAAACGATTAAAAAAGACTGTCTGAAAATACTTTTTTAAATCGATAAATAATAAAAATTGATTCTAGTAAGCGCAATTTTTTAATTCAAAGTATTGCGTTTACTTACATAGCCATGCCGCCATCTACTTTCAGCACATCGCCCGTAATATACGAACTTGCATCAGAAGACAAGAAAATAACAGCGTTTGCAACATCTTCTGCAGAACCTGTCCGCCCTAATGGTGTTGCAGTTTTCATAGCTTCTAAAACTTTTTCGCCTAAATTTTCAGTCATTTCCGTTTCAATATAACCAGGTGCCACAACATTAACCCTGATATTACGGGAACCGACTTCCTTGGCCAGGGATTTTGAAAACCCGATAATTCCGGCCTTTGAAGCTGAGTAATTAGTCTGACCTGGATTTCCTATTATTCCAACAACCGAACCTATATTGATAATAGCACCTGCCCTGTTTCTCATCATCGGTTTAACAGCTGCTTTGCTATAATTAAAAACACTTTTCAGGTTGGTTGTGATAACAGCATCCCACTGTTCTTCGTTCATCCGTAATACCAACGTATCTTTTGTGATACCGGCATTATTGACTAAAATATCAAGTTTTCCCCAGGCATCAACGATCGTGCTAATGACTTCTTCGGCTCGTGCGAAATTAACAGCATCCGCCTGGATGGCCAGTGACTTTCTGCCCAGGTTTTCAATTTCTTCTTTTACAGCATTCGCAGCTTCTTCTGATCTGGAATAAGTAATGGCAACATCAGCACCGGCTTTTGCCAGACCGAGAGCGATGGCTTTTCCGATTCCTCGCCCTCCACCCGTTACTAAACAAGTTTTTCCGCTCAAACTAAAGCTCATAAATAATTTCGTTTATTGATGTCCGGTTGTTTCAATTTCTTTTAATGTTCGTTTAACCAAACCCTGCAACACCTTCCCCGGGCCAACTTCCACAAAGTTACTAATATCATCGGTCTGCATATTAATCATCGTTTGTGTCCATCGCACAGGATTCAACAATTGATTCAATAAATTACTTCTGATTTCTTCCGGATCGGTCGTCGGTTTAGCCGTATAGTTTGAATAAATCGGGCAAACCGGAACTTTAATATTCAGTTTTTCTAGATTTTCTTTTAAACCTTCATATGCAGGCTTCATCAAAGGTGAATGAAAAGCCCCACTAACCGGTAATTTTTTAGCAAGTTTGCAACCTTTCTCCTTAAGAAGCTCAACTGCACGATCAATGGCCTTTTCATCACCAGAAATTACTAATTGGCCGGGACAGTTATAGTTTGCTGCAATGACAACAGCGCCCGTATCTGTAGAAGCTGCTTCACAAACTTGTTCCACAACATCATCAGCCATTCCTATGACAGCAGCCATCGTTCCCGGATTTTTAATCCCGGCCTCCTGCATCAATTGGCCGCGTTTACGCACAATAAACAAAGCATCTTCAAAAGAGACTGCTTTACAGGCTACCAGGGCTGAAAACTCCCCAAGGCTATGTCCGGCTATGGCATCAGGTGTTTCATCCAAAGTCGAAAAAAGTGCAACGGAATGAAGAAAAATAGCTGGTTGTGTAAACTCTGTTTGTTTCAGCTTCTCTACAGGACCATCAAACATTATTTCTGTCAGAGAGAAACCCAATAGTTCGTTTGCATTTTCAAAATATTTAGCAAATGAATCATTTTCATCATAATGATTTTTGCCCATTCCAACAAATTGTGCACCTTGCCCTGGAAACAGATAAGCTGTTTTCATTATTTAATACTCCACTTAACATATATGGATCCCCATGTAAAACCACCTCCGAATGACGATAAAATAAGATTATCCCCATGATTCAGTTGATCCTGCCAATCGTATAAACATAGTGGAATCGTTGCAGCCGTAGTATTTCCGTATTTATCGATGTTGATCATGATTTTTTCATTATTCAACCCCATACGGTTTGCTGTGGCATCGATGATACGAAGATTGGCCTGGTGAGGAACAAGCCATGCCACATCATCAGATGTCAATCCGTTGCGTTCCATAATTTCTACTGACACATCCGCCATTCCAACAGTTGCCTTTTTAAATACGGTGCGCCCTTCCTGTTTAATATAATGCATCCGGTTTTGTACGGTTTCAACAGTCGCAGGATTCAGGCTTCCACCGGCAGGCTGAATCAGGCAATCGGCGTTTTCACCATCACAATGCTGCACATAATCGATGATTCCGGTATCATCGTCAGAGGGCTCCAATAAAACAGCGGCGGCGGCATCACCAAACAAAATACAAGTAGAACGATCCGTATAATCGGTAATAGCACTCATCGTATCCGAACCAATTACAAGAACCTTTTTACAGCGGCCCGATTCAATAAATGAAGCACCGGTTGTCAGTGAGAAAAGAAATCCGGAACAGGCTGCCGATAAATCAAAACCAAAGGCGTTGCCGGCTCCAATCATATTTTGAACCAGGCAGGCTGTTGCCGGGAAGAAATAATCCGGCGTTACGGTTCCAACGATGATGGCATCAATTTCATCTGCCGATATTCCCCTTTTTTCCAAGACTTCTTTAGCTGCTTCTGCAGCCATGAAAGCCGTTGCTTTATCAGGATCTTTTAAAATTCTTCTTTCCCGAATGCCAGTACGGGTTCTTATCCATTCATCATTTGTATCAACCAATTTCTCAAGTTCAGCATTCGTCAATACATAATCGGGTAAATAACGGCCCAAAGCCGTAATTTTGGCATATATTTTTTCCGACATGTTATCTATGAGTATTAGTTATTGAGAGAAGAGACAATTTTACTATTTATCATATTCTCGACGCACAATGATGCATTAAGAATCATATTTTTGATTGCTTTAGCCGAACTACTACCGTGTCCAACAAGACTTGTACCATTTACCCCTAAAAAGGGTACTCCACCAATGGTTTCCGAATCAAAAGGACTGATTACATCCTGAACTATTTTAAGGACTAAATCCTGTTCTTCCTGGTTCAATTTATTTTTTTTGATTGCATTGCCGATCATCATCTTAAACGCAGGAACAATAGATTCGCCAAATTTGAGCGTGATATTCCCCACAAGGCCGTCGCACAAAAAGATATCCGCTTTGCCAAAAAGGATATCCCGGCCTTCCACATTACCGACAAAATTCGAACGATTTTTTAACAGCTGGAACGTTTCTTTAAGAACATCCGTGCCTTTTTCTTCCTCTTCACCAACATTAAGGAGGCCAATCATCGGTTTCTCGATCTTTAGCACTTCCCTGGAATAAATTTCTCCCATCACGGCAAATTGATAGAGCATCTCTGGTTTCACTTCCAGGTTAGCCCCGGCATCGACAAGAATCCTGTTGCCTTTTAAAGTTGGATAAAGAGAAGAAATCGTTGGCCTTATTACACCTTCCAGCTTACCTAATATAAATGTTGAGGCAGCCAGCAAAGCCCCGGTGTTACCTGCACTGACAAAAGCATCGCACATCTTTTTCTTTTGTAATGCCAAACCAACAACAATGGACGATTCCGGCTTGGTTTTTACTGCTTTAGCAGGTGATTCATCCATACCGATCATTTGTGGTGCATGGATGATGCCGATTCTGTCTTTATCGTAGTTATGTTTGCTTAGCTCCTTCTTCAGTAATTCTTCCGGGCCAACAAGAAATATCTCTAAATCTTCTATTTCATTTGTCGCCAGGATTGCACCCTCAACGGGATTTACCGGAAAATGGTCGCCTCCTACGGCATCAACAGCTATTTTCATAGATTATCTGGATTTAAGGCCGGGTCTGCCGTATCAGGCCTTAACCGTAATTACTTGTCTTCCTCTGTAGTATCCGCATTCCTTGCATGCCCGGTGACGTTCGTGAGCTGCACCACAATTCGGACAAGTAGCTAATGTTGGCTCCGAAGCATGATGATGTGATCTCCGGATATCTCTGCGTGCTTTTGAAGTTTTACGTTTTGGATGTGCCATGCTTTTATCTTAGTTCTTCTCGGTTAATCTTTTTTCAATGATTTTAATTTTTCCCAGCGAGGATCAATATACTCTTTATCAGAGAATGTTTTTTGAAAATCCGTTGGATTTCCATTCTCATCCAAATACTTAGGATGTAATTTTTTTATCGGTACTCCCAGCAAAATGGTATCCCTGACTTCCTTATCGATCCTTATTTTATTTTCATGTCTATTCAAGAAACGAATAGCCGAATGTTCATCTTCGATTTCTTCTACTTCACCTTCGTTGAAAACGATGTCATAATCTCTATCAATAATATAATCAAACGGATCCAGAGAACGGTCGCAAATCAATATTACGTTTGCAATTACATTAAAATGCAAACGAATCGTCTCTGTCGACTTGTCAAAGTGTACTTTCAACTGAAGATTGTTCAACTCTACATCTTCAATATCGATCTGAATTGGATCAATCGAAAGCACCTGCTCCGACTTGCCATCCGGTATTTCGTTTACTTTAAATTCAATCATACTGACGGATATTATTACAGCCCGCAAATTTAGCTATTATCCACCTCAAACGCAAAATTATAGGAACAATCCGAACACCCTTTGGTCGACTAAATCGATGATCTTTCCAAGGTCTTCTTTGTTATGCACAAATTCAAGATCATCGGTATCGATGATCAGCTTCGGATATGGATAATCATTAATCCAGTTTTCATAATGTTTATTCAAACGTTCGAGGTAATCAATACGAATCGTATTCTCATATTCACGCCCGCGTGATTGAATCTGGCGAACTAGTGTCGGGACCTGAGCCCGTAAATATATCAACAAATTTGGCGGCTGAAGGTACGCAACCATTTCCTTGAAAAGCGCCTTGTAATTGCTGTAATCACGATCACTCATCAGACCCATTTCATGCAGGTTCCTGGCAAATATTTCAACGTCTTCATAAATCGTTCTGTCTTGTATAAAACTGATTGAACGGCTTAATATTTCTTTTTGATGGCGAAAACGGCTGGAAAGGAAATATATCTGCAGGTTAAAACTCCACCGGCGCATGTCTTCATAAAAATCGGCCAGGTAAGGATTATTATCAACCGACTCAAAAAATGCCTGCCAGTTATAGTGCTTCGATAATAATTCTGTTAATGAAGATTTGCCTGCACCAATATTACCGGCAACAGCGACATATATAAACGGGTTACTGCTTTCCTTTTTCTCGTTTGCCATAAAATTCAGTGTTTGCCAAGTAGTCGATACATTGCTTTTTTGTAATCTTCCACTCCCGGCTGGTTAAATGGGTTTTCGCCAAGACAATATACATATACGGCAATAGCAAGCTCGAAAAAGTATATGACTCTTCCAAGGCTGTTTGCATCAAGATTATTCAGATGCAGACTAATGACCGGCACGCCTCCCTGAATATGCGCTTCCCGCGTGCCTTCATATGCTTTCCCATTTATTTCATGAAATGTCTTACCAGCCAGATAATTCAAACCATCACTATTGCCGGCTTCTTCAGCAACTTTCAGCGGATGTTGTGTTTTCTCAACAACAAGATAGGTCTCAATCATATTTCGTTGCCCCTGTTGAACCATCTGTCCAACGCTGTGTAAATCAGTTGAGTAACCTAGAACCGTCGGGAACATACCCTGCCCGTTTTTACCTTCACTTTCTCCGTAAAGCTGCTGCATCCAGCCTCCAAAAGAACGTAATTCCGGCTCAAAAGAGGTGAATATATCGATCTCAAATCCTTTGGTATATAAAGCATATCTCAATGCGGCGTAGTTAATAACGTCATCAGGATTTTCTTCGTAATCCTGGAAGGCAGCGATAGCCCCATAAAATAGCGAGCGAATATCAATCCCCGCAACAGCAATAGGAAGCAAACCAACCGGAGTCAGCACCGAATAACGTCCACCTACATCATCAGGAATAATAAACTTTTCATACCCTTCCGCATCGATGATTTTATTCAGGGCGCCCCCACTTTCGCTGGTTGTACAAAAGATACGTTTATTGGCATCCTCAAAATTCTGATGCAGCCATTCACGGAGAATGCGAAAAGCCAGAGCTGTTTCAAGGGTGGTCCCTGATTTTGAAATGACATTCAAATAGACACTCTTCTTTGAGCCATCCTCTTTTTTCTCATTCAGGTAATCGAGCAACTGTTTAAGATATTTGCCACTCATATGATGGCCGGCATAAATAATTTCAGGCTTCTTTTTACCGAAAAACGGTGTTAAAGCCTCGATCACCGCACGGGCACCGAGATAAGAACCACCAATACCGCTAACGACGAAAATATCGGCATCTTCCCTGATTTTTTCTGCCAGCGTGCTAATCTGTTCAATCAAGGCATCATTTGGATTGGAAAGCAGTGATCTCCAACCCAGCCATTCAGGGCCTTTGCCCGCTTTGCTTTGAACAGCATGAAATGCTTTCAATGCCTCTTTTTCAGCTTTTTCGAGGTCATCGCCAGCTACAAAATTTTTGGCATCACTGAGGTCAGTTTTTAACATTTTTAAGTATTTAGCTTAATATTTTTGCGAGTTCCAGCAAATCGTAATTAATACTTTTCTTTTTCGACCATGTATTTCTGAGCGGGGTCACTTTAATTTCATTATTTACAACACCAACCATCACATTTTCATGGCCATCTATCAAAGCCTGAACAGCAGCAGCGCCCAACCGGCTGGCAAGTACACGATCCCGGGCTGAAGGGCTTCCTCCACGCTGAATGTGGCCAAGGATACAAACTCTCATCTCATATTTTGAAAAATCATCTTTCAGATTTTCAGCAAGTTTGATGGCACCACCCGTTTCATCGCCTTCAGCGACAACCACAAGGCTGCTTCGGCGCTGTGCTTCAAATACATCGTCCAGAGAATTTTTAATGTCCCGGATTTCGGTTAAGGTCTCTGGCAAAAGAATCAGCTCGGCCCCCCCGGCAATACCGGTTTCAAGGGCAATAAACCCTGCTTCTCGTCCCATCACTTCAACCAGAAATAAACGGTCGTGCGCATCTGCGGTATCACGAATTTTATCCAGCGCCTCTGTTGCGGTATTCAGAGCGGTATCGTAACCAACTGTTTCGTCAGTGCCTGCAAGGTCGTTGTCGATAGTTCCGGGTATTCCTACGACCGGAATATCATATTCATCATTCAGTTTAGTTGCTCCCTGGAACGTACCATCACCGCCGATAGCAACAAGAGCATCTATTTCAGCTTCTTTAATTTTAGCAGCTGCTTTTTCTCGGCCCTCGGGCGTACGAAACTCTTCAGAACGTGCTGATTTCAAAATGGTTCCGCCACGTTGTATAATGTTAGATACCGAAGAACCATCCAGTTCAACAAAATCACCCTCAATCATACCATGATAACCATGGCGTATACCAATTATATTTATATCATTATATTTAGCTGTACGAACTACTGCCCGAACGGCAGCATTCATACCCGGAGAATCACCTCCGCTGGTATAAACTCCAATATTTTTTAATGTTTTCAAGGCTGTTACCTTTTACGATGTTTAGTTTTTTCGGACTCGAACTTAATCACTTGCAAAAATTACTGCAAATTGAATTCAATTATATCATTATTTTCCACTTTTTTGATGTAGTTTCTAACTAAATTTTTAAAAAATTCTTTTTGATGATCGATTTTGATACACAAAACGTTGTCCTTTTTGACCAATCGGTTCCCAAAGACCTTGGTGAAATACGCAAGTCTATTGATGAAGAATTAAAACATTTTCGAAAATTCTTTAAAAATGCATTGCGAACCGATGTCTATTTACTCGATAAAATTGTCGCTTACCTTTTAAAGACCAAGGGTAAAGAAATGCGCCCTATCCTGGTCTTTCTTTCTGCCCAGTTATGCGGTGAAATAAATGAGCGTACCTTCATCGCCTCAGCTATGATCGAATTATTACACACCGCTACCCTGATACACGACGATGTGGTGGATGATGCAGAAAAAAGACGTGGTTTCCTGAGTATTAACAAAGTCTGGAAAAATAAAGCAAGTGTGCTCCTGGGAGATTTTCTTCTTGCCAAAGGATTGCTGGTAGCACTCGAAAATGATGAATTCCAGTTATTGAAAGTTCTCTCAAAAGCCGTTCGGCGTATGAGCGAAGGTGAGTTGAGGCAACTGAAAGCTTCACGCCTGTTGAATATGACCGAACAGAAATATTTCGAAATCATTTCCGATAAAACCGGAAGTCTTATCACGGCTTGTTGCGAATGCGGGGCAATAAGCACCACCGATAACAAAGATTATCAAACATACCTGAAAGATATCGGAGAGAATATCGGTATCGCCTTTCAAATTAAGGATGATCTTTTCGATTACGGCGGAACGGATGTTGGTAAACCAACGGGCAACGACATTCGGGAGCGTAAAATCACGCTACCGTTGATTGCAGCCTTCGATAACGCTTCGGTGACCGAACGCAAACATATTCGAAAAGTCTTCAGAAAGAATAAAAAAAGAGCAGCGGACGTTAAAGAAATAGTAAATTTTGTGAAAGAAAAAGGTGGTATTGAATATTCTGAAAAGGTGATGGTTTCGTATGTCAACAAGGCTTACGATTTGCTGCAGAATTTTCCGAATTCAGAGGGCCGGAATAATATGGAAGCGTTGATCCATTATGTGGTAACCCGAAAAAAATAACACTGTTCATGTCAAAGAAATGGCTGATTGACGCATATAACCTGATGCATAAGATTCCGGTAATAGCTCGTTCATTGCCGGGGAATCCGTTCGAGGCACGTCGTTATCTGGTTGATGCCTTATCTGTATTTTGTCTGAACGAGAACCGTACGGCTCATCTTGTATTTGACGGGGCGGCGGGATCAGAAAATATCAAAAGGAAAGCACTGTCTGTTTCTTACAGCCATAATAAAAAAGCCGATGATCTAATCATCAGCCTGTTAAGTAAAAAAGACGCTTCAAAAAAATGGATAGTCGTAACGGATGATAATGAAATCCTTCAGAAAGCCCGTTTTTACCATGTAGAAAGCCAATCATCGTCCGATTTTGGAAAACGATTACATTTGTCTCCTGCCACAACGAAATCTCCTACGAAAAACAAACCATTGCAAAAGAAACCGGATGTCATCGTATCAGATAATGAAGTCGATGAGATGCTTCTGTTTTACAAATTGAAGAAACAGAATGATAAATAAGCAGGAAGCGTCGCAGGTTACGATATCTTCACCGATGATTTTTATCTCCGATGTCCATATCGGGGCATTCAGTGACAAAAAAGAGGCGGAAATAGAACGTGATTTAATTGGCTTGGTTGATTATGCCGAAGAACATGGGTACAGGATAAGCATTTTGGGTGATTTATTCGATTACTGGATGGAATATCCTGAATATTATCCAAAAATCGGACAGAACATACTTGAACGGTTTGAAAAATATAACCGTTCGGGACAACCTTGCTTGTATATTACCGGCAATCACGATAATTGGGTCGATCACCATTTTGCTGACCTCGGTTTCGATGTGGAACCGGAGTATCGTATCTTAGAATTAGACGGGAAAAAATTTCTGTTACTTCATGGTGACGGCGTCAAAGAAAAAAACATTGAATTACCCAGGCCTTTGTTTCACCGTTTGTTAAGAAATCCCTATTTTGTTTCTTTATATAAATTCATTTTTCCGCCATCAGCAGGGATTGCTTTGACGAAATGGTTTTCTCATGTAAGCCGGTCTGTTTTGATGAGAGAAGAAAAGGAATGTACTGTTGCAATAGATGATTGGGCAGAAAAACAATTACAAATAAACCGGTTTGATGTTATTATTTGTGGACATCACCACTATCCCAGATATCGCAATATAAATCAAGGTTTATATGTAAATTTGGGCAATTTTTTTAATAACCGAACCATTGCCGTATATAATAATAACAGGCTGGATCTCGTTAAATGGCATGGCCTGAATAGAAATTTTGAATGTCTGTTTCCGGATTGATTTATAATTAATGAGTGAAAATAATAATCATAACGACGACTTAGAACGGTATTTTAACGATCCTGATTACCGGAAAAAAATCAGAGAACAGGCCAACAAAAAAAATGATGACCTGGATGATAAACCTAAAACGTCAAAAAAGGCTGCCAAAAGCACTGGAAAAGCTTCCGAAAAGAAGAATCCTGTTCATTCGTCATCAAATGATAAAACATCATCGGGATTTTTCTCTATTAAAGACAAACCTCCCTTCCCGTGGCGAGAACTGGGTAAAAGGACACTCATATTTTTGGGAGTCTGCCTCATTGCGGGTGCCGGTTTCTTTTATTATCTCTATTTGGGACTTCCTTCCATACAAGAGCTTGAAAACCCTAAAACCGATATTGCCAGTGTAGTACGGAGTAGTGATGGGGTCGTTCTGGACAAATACTTTACCGAGAACCGGACTTATGTCAATCTGAATCAAATCTCACCCAACGTTGTTCACGCACTAATATCAACGGAAGATCACCGTTTTTACCGGCATTGGGGAATAGACATGTATCGGACACTGGCCATTCCCTACCACATTATGATGGGAAATCCACAGGGAGGCTCTACAATAACCCAGCAATTAGCCAGGAACCTGTATAAGAAAATTGGCCGTAAATTTTCTGTGACACGAAAGCTTCGTGAAATGCTCACCGCCGTTGAGATTGAACGAAATTATACCAAGCGGGAAATTCTGGAAATGTATCTTAACACCGTAGAATTTCCGAATAGTGCTTACGGTATCGAGGCAGCAGCACAAACGCATTTTGGCAAATCTGCCAAAGACTTAAATATACTAGAGGCTGCGACGCTTATAGGAAGTTTACAGGCGGTCTTTGCTTATAACCCGAGATTACGCCCCCTGGCATCGGAACAACGCCGGAATACGGTTTTGTATCAAATGGCAAAACGTGGATTTATCACACAGAAAGAACGTGGAATACTTAGCAAAGAGCCCATTTTGCTGGACTATCATCCACCCTTCAAATCAAGTAAAAAAAGCAGGTATTTTGGAGAATACGTACGTCAGAAAGTTCAGAAATGGGCTAAAAAACACGGCTATGACATATATAGCGATGGACTTCAAATCTATACGACTATCGATTCCAGGATGCAGAAACATGCTGAACAGGCTCTTGGAGAAAAAATCGACTCTATTCAAACCATTTTTGAGAATGAGTGGACGACTCCCGGCGGTACCTATATGAATAAGTTCTGGAAGAAATACCCCGGCTTTCTTAATAAATTTATCGAAGAAACCGATTCCTATAAAAATGGTTTCTTTGGCTATAAGACGCAAAAACAGGTTCTCGATTCTCTAAAAGCAAATAAAACTTTTATTGATTCCGTCAAGCATGCCGACACGCGTCTCGAGGCTGGTTTTGTTGCCATAGATCCCACAAATGGCGATATCCTGGCCTGGGTGGGCGGTTCGAATTATGCACACGTGCAGTACGATCATGTCTATCAAATGAGAAGACAGGCCGGATCTACATTTAAACCATTCGTTTATACCGTAGCTATCGATAATGGTTACCCCCCATATACTAAGTTTTCAAAATATCCAATAAACTATCGGGGAAATAACGGGCAGGTCTGGTCACCGACCGACATGGATACACCAAGCGGGCCGGATATGGTTACCCTCCGGCAGGCTCTGGCCCGAAGCTTAAATAATGTAACTGTACGACTTTTACCTGATTTGGCCGGATATCCAGGAACGCATAAATTGGAAGATCTATATCCGGCTGCACGGAAAATTGTAGCGATGGCCCATCGACTGGGAATTCATTCACCATTAAAAGCGGTACCATCCATTGCACTTGGAACTGCGAATGTCAGTTTACTTGAAATGGTCAGTGCCTATGGTACATTTGCCAATTACGGGGTTCATATCGAACCCATCGCAATTACCCGGATCGAGGATAAAGAAGGTAATATCCTGAAAGAATTTCATCCGAAATTTGAACGGGAAGCGATTAGCCCGGAAACCGCTTATACGATGATTGATATGATGCGTGGTGTCATCCGGGGTGTTGATACCGGCGATGGGAGAAATATCGGGACAGGTATCCGTTTGCGATTCCGTTATCATGTTTACCAGGATATTGCAGGAAAAACAGGAACCACCCAAAACAGCGCTGACAACTGGTTTATATGTTTCACACCTCATATCGTAATGGGCGCATGGGTCGGAGGAGATAACCGGATGATTCGTTTCCCTGAAAACACGTATATCGGACAGGGTGCCCGAACAGCTCTTCCGATTTGCGGGGACTTCATCGATCGCTGTATGAAAGATCCCAACGACCACTGGAGCTATGACGCCTTTGAGCCACCAAAAGGATATGTACCGCAGGAACCACCCAAAGACAACCTTGTAAAAAATCCTTTAAAGGGTAAGAAAAAAGGTAAGATCGGCTGGTGATATTTTAGATTTTAGAGCAGAGTAAAAAGATTTGATACCCTCACTATTATTTATAACAAAAGGCGATGGAACCATTTCCAACGCCTTTTGTGTATTTAATCTCTGAATGAAATATACTATTTACCGAACCTGAACAGTACGTGCTATTTTAATCCGGTTCATTGCACGCAATAAAGCCATTTCAGCTCTCAGGCGATCCCATTCATCTTCTTTCAACCTACTCTGTGCTCGTTCCCTGGCAGCTTCGGCACGGGCAACATCAATATCTTCAGCCCTTTCTGCTGCCTCAGCCAGTAAAATAAGTTTATTATCGCTGACTTCAACAAATCCGCCACTGATAGCAAATATTTCGGTTGAATTTTCATCCTTACGTACGGTTGTCGAACCAACATCTAACGTGGACATCAGGTTGGCGTGATTATAGAGCACTTCGAAACTACCCAATGTTCCGGGCATAAGTACTCCAATTACTTCTCCTTCGAAAACAGGTCCGTCCGGTGTTAAAATCTGTGCTTTAAAAGAATTCATTGAACTGTATTAGCTGTCAGCTTCTTGTAAAAGTTCTTCACCTTTTTTAATTGCTTCTTCAATAGTTCCTACCATATAGAAAGCATTTTCAGGCAGGTAATCGAGCTCACCATTCAATATTTTATTAAAGCCTTTAATAGTGTCTTCCAGGCGAACATATTTACCCGGCATACCTGTAAATTGTTCGGCAACAAAGAATGGCTGGCTTAAATATCTCTGAACACGACGTGCACGTGAAACAGTTAATTTGTCTTCATCGGACAATTCGTCCATACCCAAAATGGCAATAATATCCTGCAGATCTTTATTCCTCTGAAGCAATTCTTTCACATTCTGAGCACACTTGTAGTGTTCTGTCCCAATGACATGAGGATCAAGAATCCGTGAAGATGAATCCAGGGGATCCACAGCTGGGTAAATACCCATTGATGAAATCTGACGGGAAAGTACCGTTGTGGAATCCAGGTGAGAAAATGTTGTAGCAGGAGCAGGATCCGTCAGGTCATCGGCTGGTACATAAACAGCCTGAACTGATGTAATAGAGCCATTTTTAGTTGAGGTAATTCGTTCCTGCAAATCGCCCATTTCAGTAGCCAAAGTCGGTTGATAACCTACTGCGGAAGGCATACGGCCAAGTAACGCAGAAACTTCAGAACCGGCTTGTGTAAAACGAAAAATATTGTCGATAAACAAGAGTATATCGCGACTTACTTCATCACGGAAATATTCGGCCACCGTCAATCCAGAAAGAGCAACGCGGGCACGGGCTCCGGGGGGTTCGTTCATTTGTCCAAAAACCAATGTTGCCTGGGAAGTCTTCAATGCATCTTTATCAACTTTAGATAAATCCCAGTCGCCGTTTTCAATGAGCAGCTTTTTAAACTCATCGCCATAATTGATAACACCCGATTCGATAAATTCACGAAGCAGATCATTTCCTTCACGGGTACGCTCACCCACGCCGGCGAATACTGATAATCCTCCGTGTTGTTTAGCGATATTGTTAATTAATTCCTGGATGAGTACGGTTTTACCAACACCGGCACCACCGAACAATCCGGTTTTCCCTCCTTTGACATACGGACAGATAAGATCGACCACTTTAATTCCCGTTTCAAGAATTTCAGTAGTCGTAGATAATTCTTCAAATGTAGGTGCGGGATGGTGAATGGGGTATTTTTTATCAGTTTTAGGTGCATCTATACCATCTATGGTTTCTCCTATAACGTTAAAAAGCCGGCCTCTGATATCTTCTCCGACCGGCATCGAGATTGAAGATCCGGAATCAATTACTTCCATTCCCCTTACTAAACCATCGGTTGAGTCCATTGCGATAGTGCGCACACGATTTTCGCCAAGGTGTTGCGCCACTTCCAGTACCAGTTTTCCACTTTCGCGTTCAATCACCAAAGCATTTAATACGCGTGGGATCTCTCCTTCATTAAAATCTACATCGACTACCGGGCCAATTACTTGTGCTATGGTTCCCTTATTCATTCCTATTATCCTGTATGTTTGCTCTTTGATTTTATTCGTTTGGTATTACACAAAGAAATAGCTTCGCTAAAGCTCGGAAAGTTAAAAATAACTATAAGTAAAAGCAATGCAATTACGTTACAGAGTTTAATCAGTTAATGTGGAATTATATTTATGATTGCTTTAAAAAATACCCGCATTTTGCTTATACTAAGAGCTAATAGTTTTTATGAACATTTTTTAAAAATAATAGTCTGCACCGACAAGCCAGGTTCAACTACAAAAACGGGCAGATAAACATTTTTTAAGTAAATTTTACGTTATATTTGAGCAAAAATCTGAATTTTTAAAATGTCGTAACCCTTGGCACAAGAAAAAGTTAAAACAGCTCGTCAGGCGAGCATCGAAATACTGACAGAATTTGATGAGAAACAAAATTTGGATCTCAGCATTCTGAATCAGCTTGAAGGACAAGACCGACAACAAGGAAATGAATACGTTCAGGGTATCTTACGCCGCAGAAGTTATCTTGATTTCCTGATTCGTCACTATAGTAATGTTGAGTTCGATGAGATGGCTAGCCCATTCAAGAACATTCTCCGGCTCGGTATTTATGATTTACTGTTCATGGATGGGACTCCCGATTATGCCGCGGTGAATGAATCGGTCGAACTTGCAAAAAAACATCTGGGTTCCAAAGCAGGTGATTTGGTTAATGCCATCCTGAGAAAAATTCAACGTGAGATCAATGATTTACCCAAACCTTCGGCAGACGATCGGGTTAAGCTTATTGCAACAACATTTTCCCATCCCGAATGGATGGTAAAACGCTGGGTTGAACGTTTTGGGGAACGGGAGGCCTTCCAACTGATGCAGTCGAATAATCACCATCCCGAATATTACATTCGTGTAAACAATATTCGTACTCAAACGGAACACTTTAAACTGCGCATGCAGAAAAGTGATATCGAATTTGAAGAAAGTGACTGGCTGCCAGGCTATTTCAAAATGAAAAGCATCCGTCCTGTTATGGAAAAAGGATGGTTTGAGAAGGGTTTGTGCCTCGTACAAGATATTGCAGCCGGATTTGCGCCATGGATTCTGGATCCTCAGCCGGGTGAAACCGTTTATGACATTTGTGCCGCTCCCGGTACCAAAACCGTAGTGATGGCAGATTTGATGCAAAATGAAGGAAGCATCCTTGCCGTTGATATTAATGGAAACCGCGTTTCTAAAATTGCAGAAAATGCGACAAATTATGGTGCCGATATCGTAAAAATTCAACGAGCTGATGCCACGGAAGTACGTTTCAAACTGGCTGATGCCGTCTTATTGGATGCTCCCTGTACCGGAACGGGTGTACTAAGTAAAAGAGCCGACTTGCGCTGGCGCCGTACCGAAGAGGAACTGAACAACATTATTGAGAAACAGGCTGAACTGCTTGATGCCGCTGCAAACATGGTTGCTAAAGATGGACGCCTCGTTTATTCAACATGTTCCCTGGAACCGGAAGAAAATATGGGGCAGATTGAAAATTTCCTCCAAAACTACGACAATTTTGAACTGGAAGATTTGAGTGGTTACCTGCCGGAAGAAGTATTAGCTGAGGATAATAAATCGTATCAAACGTACCCGCATATTCATAATTGCGACGGACATTTCGGAGTTTTACTCAGACGAAAATTTTAAACAGGTTAAGAAAAGGCCTTTCATACGAGAGGCCTTTTCTTGTTATTCTGGTTTCGTGTTTTCTTTGTATTACTTCGCTTCTCGTTAAACCGTAATGATCAAAAATGGGGCTTCACGGTAATTTTTAGCTGATCATTACTCTTCATCTTCCTATTTTAGAAATCTGTATTTTATTGACGATAGCAGATTTATATTTATACCAATTTTGACAACTTCAGGGTTGTCATTTTTTTAATGGCCTAACATATTGATAATTTTACGCAACGTTTAATCAGATTATGCAGGAAATTCCCAAGAAATATGATCCGCAATCCATTGAACAGCAATGGTATTCTTATTGGATGGACAATGAGCTTTTTGTAACGAAGCCCGATAAAAATAAAAAACCCTTCACTATTATGATGCCGCCTCCCAACGTAACCGGACGGTTGCATATGGGCCACGCATTGCAGGGATCGGTGCAGGATGCATTAATTAGGATGAAACGCATGCAGGGCTTTGAAGCGCTTTGGCTTCCGGGTACGGATCATGCCGGAATTGCGACTCAAAACGTTGTGGAAAAGACTTTAAAAAAGAATGAAGGTAAATCACGCCACGATTTGGGCCGGGAACAATTCATCGAAAAAGTATGGGAATGGAAAGATGAATACGGCGCCATCATCATCGATCAGATGAAAAAGCTCGGAACGAGCTGCGACTGGAGCAAACTACGTTTCACGATGGACGACGGTTTCTCAAGAGCGGTGCAGGATGTATTCGTAAAACTTTATAATGAAGGTTTAATTTACCGGGGATATTACCTGGTTAACTGGTGTCCGGCCGATATGACGGCCCTTTCTGATGAAGAAGTAGATGATGTGGAAAGAAACGGCCACCTGTGGTACATCCGCTACCCTGTCGAAGGTTCGGATGAATTCATAATGATTGCAACGACACGTCCTGAAACGATGCTGGGCGACTCCGCCATAGCTGTTCACCCCGATAATGAACAGTTCAAACATCTCATCGGCAAGAATGCCATTCTGCCATTAGTTGGACGTAATATCCCAATCATCGCTGATGAATATGCGAAAATGGAATTTGGCACCGGAGCTTTGAAGGTCACCCCGGCCCATGATAAAAATGACTTTGAAATGGGGAAACGACATAACCTGGAAGTCATCAATATTATGAATCCCGATGGTACCATCAATGAGAATGGCCTCGCTTACGAAGGTATGGATCGGTTTGACGCCCGAAAAAGGATTATCGAGGATTTAGAAGCACAGGGCTTCCTGGAAAAAGTGGAAGATTATAGACATACGGTTCCCATTTCCAGCCGTTCAAAGGCCATTATTGAACCACTGATTTCCCGACAATGGTTCGTAAAAATGAAACCTTTGGCCGAATCGGCTATCGAGGCTGCAAAAAAAGGCGATATTCGTTTTTATCCAAAACGCTGGGAAAATGAATATTATCGCTGGCTCGAAAATATTAGAGACTGGACGATTTCACGGCAATTATGGTGGGGCCACCGCATTCCTGTATGGTATTATACTGATGAAAATGGCGAAGCCGACGAATCAAGGGATTTTGTGGTGTCGGTCGAGCAACCGGAACCGGGAATGATTCAGGATGAGGACGTGCTCGATACCTGGTTTTCTTCCTGGCTTTGGCCATTTGCTACTTTAGGCTGGCCGGAAAAAACTCCGGAAGTGGATTACTTCTACCCGACCAATGTACTTGTTTCGGGGTACGACATCCTCTTTTTCTGGATTGCGAGAATGATTATGGCCGGACTTCATTTTACCGGGGAAGTTCCATATAACGATATTTTCATTACCGGGATGGTCAAGGATAAGCTTGGCCGCTGGATGAGTAAGAGCCTTGGCAATGGTATCGATCCATTGGATATGATTGAACAATACGGTGCCGACGCCGTCCGCTACTGCCTGATCATTCTGTGCGCTCAGGGACAAGACATCAAGCTTGATCCGACGAAGTTTGAGATGGGAAGAAACTTTGCCAATAAAATATGGAACGCATTTCGTTTCCTTTCTATGCATATGGAAGAAAACAAAACGTATTCCGCCGAGATCGATTATACCAATACGGATATCGTCAATCGCTGGATGATCACACGGGTACAGCAAACCCTTCATGCTATCGAAGAAGATCTGAGTCGATATCGTTTGAATGAAGCCCTTTTGAAGATTTATTCCCTGGTTTGGAATGATTTCTGCGACTGGTACCTGGAATTGATAAAACCAGCCAATTACGACGAAAAAATGTCCGAAGAAACGGTTGCCCGGGCTATATCAATTTTTGAAATACTGATGAAGCTGCTTCATCCATTTATGCCCTATATTACTGAAGAAATATGGCAAAGGCTGCGTGAGAGGACACCAGAACAGGCGCTTATCCGTTCTTCATGGCCAACTGCTGATAACAATTTGCTGTTTATAGAGGAAGCCGAATTGTTTAATACCATTCAATCCATGGTGTCTTCAATTCGAAATATTCGGGCTGAGATGAATGTCGAGGTCAACAAAAACATCGATATTCTCATTAAAGCGATTGACAGCCAAACGGCAGAAAAGCTGCAGAAGCATTCCAATATCTTCCGCAGGTTATTAAATGTTGAAAATATCACCATAGACAATGATTTGTCGAAACCAAAAGCAGCTGCATCTGCGGTTATAGACGGTTCCGAAGTCTATGTTCCTCTGGCCGGTATCATTGATTTCGATAAGGAAAAAGAACGTATTGATAAAGAAATAAATCGCCTTGAAAATTTCCTCCGTTCTATCAATGGTAAATTGCAGAATCAGAAATTTCTTGAAAATGCGCCTGAAGAAGTCGTTGAAAATGAACGGAATAAGAAATCCGATACGGAAACGAATCTGCAGAAACTAAAAGCGATCCTGGCCGACTTCGAATGACGGCCGGGCCTGAAACACTAACTGCGGCTTAACTACGTTTTATTCGTAGTATTTAAGCTTAAATAAACGACTGTTATTATTAAATGCGAGAGTTCTCTCTACCATCCGAACCCAGGGATAATGCCGGCAATAAAACCGAAGCGATACTTCAACCTTTAAATGAAAATCAACGAGAGGCCGTTGTCAACGACGATGGCCCATTGCTTATCGTGGCAGGTGCCGGAAGTGGAAAAACCAGGGTTCTGACCTATCGCATCGCCTATCTTCTGGATCAACAAAAGGCTCTTCCCTATCAAATCCTGTCTCTTACCTTCACCAACAAAGCGGCCCGGGAAATGCGGGAACGTATCGATAAACTGATTGGTGAGGATGCCCGGCATTTATGGATGGGAACTTTTCACTCTATTTTTTCAAGAATTTTAAGATATGAAGCTGAAACACTTGGCTACACCAAAGATTTCAGTATTTACGATACCGACGATACCGATCATTTAATTCGTCATATCCTTAAAGAACTGAATTATGATACCAAGGAGATCAAACCGAGAATGATTCGCTTCGCCATTAGCGGTGCCAAAAATCAGCTTATTGATCCCCTGACATTCCGGGACAAATTCATCCAAAGCACGATCGATGACATCGTTGCACAAGTTTACCCGATTTACGAAACCCGTTTAAAACAAAGCAACGCAATGGATTTTGACGATTTACTCATTAAACCTATTGAGTTATTTCAGTCGAATCCTGAGATTTTGGAACGTTATCAGGATCGTTTCCGCTACATTCTCATCGATGAGTACCAGGATACCAATCACGCTCAGTATATCGTAACAAAATTACTGGCAGCCAAATTTCAGAATATAACCGTTGTTGGCGACGATGCACAAAGTATCTATTCCTTCCGAGGCGCAGACATTTCCAATATCCTGAATTTTGAAGAAGACTACCCGAATGCAAAACGGGTGGCACTCGAGCAAAATTACCGGTCGACTAAAGCTATTTTGAAAGCGGCCGATTCTATCATCCGGCAAAACAAACATCAGCTTGAAAAGAATCTGTGGACGCAAAACGACCATGGTAATCCAATTACATTACTGGAAAACTTCAACGATCGGGATGAGGGCAACAGGGTTGCCGATTATATTCAGCAGCTGAGAATGCGTAAAGGGATACCCTTCAGTAATATCGCCATTCTTTATCGCACTAATTACCAGAGCCGTATTTTTGAAGACGCCTTGCGTCGAAAAAGCATTACCTATCAGCTTGTGGGAGGTGTCTCCTTCTATCAACGGAAAGAAATTAAAGACGTCATCGCATATCTGCGCTTTATCATCAACCCAAGTGATGAAGAATCCCTGCTGAGAATCATTAATGAACCTGTCCGTGGAATCGGGGCGAAAACCCTTGAAACGATTATCCGGGAATCCAGGGATAAAGAAATTTCAATTTGGGATGTTCTTCAAAATATTGATGAACTGAGTGTCTATAAACCGGCTCAAAATCAAATTCACACTTTTGTAGATATCATTGAAGATGTCCGTTCCCGCCTGGGAGGTGAACCGCTGGTCGATACCGCTCAGCATCTTATCAAGGAAACCGGTTACGTTCAGCAATATATCCAGGAAGGATCACAGGAATCGTTATCACGCAGAGAAAATGTCGTCGAGTTGATGAATGCCCTTTCTTATCATGAGAAAAGTACTCAGGATGCTACATTGGGGACATTTTTACAGGAAATTAGCCTTGTTACAGATATTGACGATTATGAAGAAGACAAGCCTTCTGTCACCCTGATGACCATTCACGCTTCCAAGGGACTTGAGTTTCCTGTTGTGTTTATCGTGGGACTTGAAGAAGACTTATTCCCCATTGGCGCCCGTAATGGTGACGAGGTAGACATAGAAGAAGAAAGACGTTTGTTTTATGTCGCTATAACAAGGGCTAAAAAAGATTTATATTTCAGTCATGCAAAGATGAGATATAAATTCGGGGAAGAGAAAACCATGAAACGCTCCCGTTTTCTTGATGAAATTGACTCCTCGGTTGTAAGGACAGAAGCCGGTTCAACGATCCGTCAATTCTCCGGCAGTTCGGGTTTTGGCAAATCAAGTACAAATAACAATAACTTCCATGTTGAATACGATTGGAAAAAGCCGGTCAGAAATACGCCAAAAGAAGAAATTTCCAGAGGCACACGGATTCAATATGATGACGTAACATTTGATTCCTTTTCTTCCGGAACCCGCGTATATCATGAAAAATTCGGTAAAGGTAAAATTATCAGTAAAGAAGGGTTTGGTGATAAGACCAAAGTAGTCGTATTCTTCAATAATTTCGGACAAAAGAAATTGCTACTGAAATTTGCCAAATTAGACATAATGAATGATTAATTGACTATTCTATCATATATTTGATGCGTTTGTTCATATAGCGAATAAATCCCTCGCTTCTTTTTAAAATCGATGAAAGTTAGTACAAAATTATTTTCCCTTTTAGTTTTTGGCCTCTTCACGCTGTTAACACAACAGTCGCTGGCTCAATCTATCCTGACCCCCAGAAACATTGGAATGGGTGGTGGCGGTGTAACCTATATATCTGATTATTCATCAAATTTTTTAAATCCCGCGAATCTGCTCATTCCTGATCACAAATTTGAGATTCAAATGGGCCTGGGAAGGCTTGGCCTTTTCCTGAATAACAAACCGTTGAAAACACAAAAACGTCCACTCCAGGCGTTCTCAGATGTATTTTCCCCAAATCAGGGGAATCTGACCGTTGATAATCAGGAAACGTTTACCTCAACTCAAAATACGGCTGCCATCAGCAGCTGGTTCCCGGATAATAACCAGGTTTACAGCAAAAGAGCACAATATAACGCCTTATTGCTGGGATTAAGCTGGCAAAAGAGGCATTATGCATTTTCTCTTGCCGTTCGCACCCGAGGCGTTAATCATATTGATGTCGGACGTGGATGGTATGATACCCATTTCGTGCAATCGGATACCACCGGTATATTAAATCGCAGCGTCAGTCAATCGATTGCAGTCTATCACGAAATTTCCTTTGGATATGCACAAGAACTGTCGCTGGTTAACGGCTGGACATCACAGCTAAATCGACTCTATTTTGGTATTGCACCAAAACTTGTAATTGCCGGAATGTATTTTGACGGGCAGTATAATTCAAAATATATACGAAACAAATCCGGAACCGTAAATCAGCGATCCTTTAACAGTGTCAGCACCGGAGCCTTAAGCAATAATCTTGGAACTTATAACTTCAATACGAACAGCTTTTCTTATCCTCCGAATTCTTTATCAAGGCTTGATCTGGCCCAACCAACAGGTATGGGGGTCGGACTGGATATGGGATTAACATACATCATGGCGCTTGGAAATGATATTTCTTTATTGCGGCAAAAAAATTCTCCCGTTTTAAGAAAGTCATTACGTCTAAGTGTTTCAGTAACCGACATTGGCTTTGTCCGATACAATAAAAATGTGAAACATTATTACGCCAAACCGAGTGAAACATCTACAACCTCAATTCCAAATGTTACTCATACCGACTTTGCAGGATCGCCCGGAATGTTCTCACGTTTTATAGCGGCCGACGATCCAAATGGAACTTCGTATAGCAGTGCCAATTTGTTAAAAGGAAATAATCTTGACATATCATTGCCAACAGCTTTACATGTTGGTTCTGCCATTCAGCTCCCGCTTTTTATGGCTACGGTCGATTTTACTTATGCATTAAACCAGCAAACTTTCAATAACCAAAAAATCATCACCAATATTGGGACTGAATTACATTTATTGCATTTTCTTCCAATCAGAGCAGGTGTTCAACTGGAAAAAGGGTATTCACCGATATTTGGTTTCGGTGCCGCTTTGAACTTTCAGCATTTTGAATTATCCGCTGGTACACAGATAAATACAACCGGATCCAATCACCAGACGTACATTGTCGGAGCTGGTATTGCCGCACTGAAATTACGTTTTTAATGTCCCTTAAATTCAGGTTTTCGTTTCTCCAGAAAAGCTGTTATCCCTTCCATATGATCTTCGGTACCCCCGGCTATCTCCTGTAATTTACATTCCATTTCAAGAGCTTCATTGAGAGAAAGCTCCTCAACCCTGTTGATAAATCTTTTAATTAAACCTGTAGTAATTAATGGCATTTTCGAAAATTCTTGAGCCACGTTAAGAGTGCGATCCATTAATTTTTCCACTTTGACCATTTCATTGGCCAATCCATGCCGAACAGCATCCTCCGCATTTATTTCTTTAGCTAAAACGGCTAATTCAAAGGCTTTATATTTACCAAGACGTCGTGCCAGAAATGTCATAACTCCGGTATCGGGAATCAAACCTATCTTTGAAAAGGCAATATAGAATTGAGCAGCTTCACTCATTATGATATAATCGCAGGCAAGTGCCAAACCTACACCGGCACCGGCGGTCATCCCATTGATCGATGCTATGACAGGCTTCTCCATGCTCATGATTTTATGGAGAACCGGGTGATAATATGTTTTAAGATGGTATTCATATTCACCGCTGATACCCAGCTTTGCCTGTGTTAAATCTGCTCCCGAACAGAACGAAGCATCTCCCTGTCCTGTTAATATAACAGAATGAATTTTCTGAATATCTTCAGCGTCATCCAGGTATTTAAGTAAATAATCAATTAACTCATTATTAAGTGGATTATGTTTTTCTGGACGATTTAATGTAATTATGGCAGAATTTCGCTTGATTTCAAAAAGGACCGGAGAATTTCTTTTTTGTTGATTTATCATCTCAAATTATTTTTAAATAATTATTTATAGCAATAAATTACTAAAGAATGCTGTTTAATAATTATTATTAAGTAATAATGTGTTTTAAAATTCTGACATTTTGCTTACATAGGTAAAGAGGCATGATTTTGGAAACTATATTCAGAAATTATGTATATATAAAGGCAAAAAAGCTATTATCGCTTTTAAAAATCTAAAACAATGTTTTTATCTATTAAAAATACCCTACAGAATCTTTGGAATGCCCTAAAAGACCGGTTAATCCCCGAACCGATCCCGGAACCGGTATTAGTCAGAAATAAGAAAAAGAAGTCATTACCATTCAAAAGATAAAGCCAGTCAACCTTTGAAAGGCAGAAAGTTTCCTAAAAAAGCACCTATCGAGAGTTGTTTAAACATGACCGAATGACAGAAAAGGTACTATTTGATGATATAATGCCATGATAAAAATTTTTCTTCTGCCTAAATGGTAGAAATGAAATATCTGGCTTTCTATTTGCCTTAAAGTTCTAAAAAGTAGAAAAAACTATAGGAAACAGGCTCAACATTATGACTAAAGGATTTCTTGATAATATTTACCAGCTTACTGATGATAGTTTCGATGAGTTTGAACAAGCCATCCCTTTGATGTCGGCTGAGGAAGAAAAAGAACTCACCGAATCAAAGATTCCCGATGAATTACCCATTTTACCTTTAAAAAATACCGTATTATTTCCCGGCGTAGTGATTCCTATAACCGTAGGCCGGGATAAATCACTGGCACTGGTAAAACAGGCTTACGAAAATGACAAGATCATCGGGGTTGTTTCTCAAAAAAATGCAGAAGTTGAAAATCCGACCTTAGACGATATATATAAAATCGGGACAGTGGCTCAAATTTTGAAATTAATCAAAATGCCCGACGGCAGTAAAAGTATTGTTATACAGGGAAAGAGTGTTTTCGAAATTGAAGAGATGACCTCAGCGGAGCCATTCTTTACAGCCAAAGTGCATTCGTACAAAAACATCCAGGATATGTCGGGTATCGAACTCGATGCGTCCCTCCGTTCTGTCAAAGAAACGGCTTCACAAATCATAAATTTATCTCCAAATATCCCTTCTGAAGCCACTATAGCTATTGAAAATATCAATAGCCCGACTTTTCTTCTGAATTTTATTTCTTCAAACCTGAACATCTCCGTTGAAGAGAAACAAAATATTCTTGAAATCAGGGAATTTTCAGACCGGATGAATAATATCATCGAATATTTAAATAAGGAACTTCAGGTTCTAAATCTGAGCGAGGAAATTCGATCTAAGGTTAAAACGGATATAGATCAACAACAAAGAGATTTTTATCTCCGTCAACAACTAAAAGCCATAGAGGAAGCATTAGGCGAGAATTCGGAAAAAGACGAGGTAACAAAATTAAGAGACCGATCAAAAGACAAAAAATTCCCGGAATCGGTCCGTGCTGAACTGACAAAACATATCGACAGACTGGAACGAACTCCATCCTCGGCACCTAATTACGGCATCATGCTGAACTATGTCGAGTGGATTCTGGATTTGCCCTGGGAACATTTTTCGAAAGACAAACTGGATTTGAAACGGGCGCGAAAAGTACTTGATGAAGATCACTATGGCCTGGAAAAAGTAAAAAAACGGATTATAGAATTCCTGGCGGTACTGAAACTGAAAAAAGATATGAAAGCGCCAATCTTGTGTTTCTACGGGCCTCCGGGAACCGGGAAAACATCATTGGGACGTTCCATTGCCAGAGCATTAAACCGTGAATTTGTCCGTTTTAGCCTTGGCGGCCTGCATGATGAAGCAGAAATTCGTGGCCACCGACGGACATATATCGGGGCTTTACCCGGACGTATCATTCAAAATGTAAAGAAAGCCGGTACCGGCAACCCGGTTATGATGCTTGATGAAATTGACAAAGTCGGAACCGACTTCCGGGGTGATCCAACTTCTGCCCTTCTTGAAGTTTTGGATCCGGAACAGAATAATTCATTCTATGACAATTATCTGGAATTGGAATACGACTTGTCGAAAGTTTTATTCATTGCCACGGCAAACAGTCTGGATACTATTCCTGCTCCTTTGAGAGACCGGATGGAAATCATTCGTATCAACGGTTATACCCAGGAAGAAAAGCTGCAAATTGCTAAAAAATACCTGGTTCCCAAGCAAATTGAGGAAAATGGTCTGAATAAAGATATTTTCAAGATTTCAGATCAAGCAATCAGTAAGATCATCGACGGATATACACGTGAATCGGGTGTTAGAAACCTGGAACGGGAAATCGGCGGTGTTGCCCGTGGCGTAGCCAGTAAAATTGCTTTGGAAGACATCAAAAAAGCCAAAATTGGATTGAAAGATGTAGAGAAATACCTGGGCAAAAGAAAATTCTTTTCTGAAGTCGCAGAACGCACCACGGTTCCCGGTGTATCAACAGGCTTAGCCTGGACCCCGGTCGGTGGTTCTATATTGTTCATAGAAGCTAGTGTATCGCCGGGAAACGGAAAATTAAATATTACCGGCCAGTTAGGTGATGTCATGAAAGAGTCGGCCATACTGGCACTTTCTTATCTGAAAGCTCATGCAGCAAAATATGCTATCCCTAAAGAAGCATTTAATCATTGGGACTTGCATATTCACGTACCAGCCGGTGCCATTCCAAAAGACGGACCGTCGGCGGGTGTATCTATTCTTTCGGCCATAGCATCCATTTTTACGCAAAGAAAAGTAAAAAATACGATTGCGATGACCGGAGAAATTACTTTACGCGGACTTGTTCTGCCGGTTGGAGGTATTAAGGAAAAAGTTCTGGCAGCACAGCGTGCAGGCATTAAAGAAGTTTTCCTGCCTAAAAAGAATGAGAGTGATGTAGAGGAAATTGAGAGTGATATCATCAAAAATTTAAAAATCTCATACATCGAACGAATTGAAAATCTTCTGGATAATGTCCTTGACCTGAATCCGATGATGAATCCGAAAGAAAAGTTTAAAGTTGAAGAGAAAAAGACATCAGAAGACGGAAAGAGTAAAGACGACAAAGACAATTCAATAGTCACAACGGAAGCCGATACTACTGTTGTGAATTGAGAAATAATAACGCAGAAAAAGCCTGGTTGAACGCCGGGCTTTTTTTTTATAGAATCTTAAACATTCATTACCAAAATTTATCAATATCTTTATATTGATAATCATTTTTCACCAATATAAACGTATTTGACCCAAACAGGCAGAGTCATACAATCGACAGGCAGCTGGTATAAGATCAGTAATATCGATGATGAAACTATTTTAGCCCGATTACCGGGAAAATTTCGTCTCGATAAACTTGAGCAAACCAATCCGATAGCAGTTGGGGATATCGTTGATTTTATAATAAATGATGACAAGACGGCAACGATAACGTCCATTCACGAACGGGAAAACAAAATTGTCCGAAAAGCCACACATGGCAGAAAAGGTGAACATATTATAGCCGCTAATGTCGATCGTGGATTCGTTATTCAGTCGGTTAAAAATCCAGGGATCAAAACAGGATTTATTGATCGTTTCCTGGCAACCTGTGAAGCTTACGAAGTTGAGCCAATTATTATCATAAATAAAATGGATTTGGCTTCAGATAAGGATAAAGAGCAGGTCGATCAATTAATTCAACTTTACACAGAGATCAATTACTCTATTCAAAGCTGCAGCATATACGACGAAGACAGCATAAAACAAATTTCAGAAGAATTAAAAGATCACACATCTGTATTTATTGGGCCTTCCGGGGTAGGAAAAACAAGTATTTTGAATGCCATCTCCCCGGAATTCAACCGGGCTACCAGTGAAATTTCCGGTTATTCAGGTAAAGGTATCCATACGACTACATTTGCAGAACTCATTCCTCTTCCATTCGGTGGATTTCTGGTAGATACTCCGGGCATTCGTGAATTTGGCCTGGTAGATATTGAACCCTATGAATTATCTCTCTTTTACCCGGAAATGGTACCATTCCGGGAACAATGCCGTTACTATAATTGTACTCACGACCATGAGCCGGGTTGCGCTGTAAAAAAAGCTTTTGAAGCCGGAAATATTGAGAAAAGCCGGTACAAATCATATATACTCATACTTCATTCCCTTTCCGATTAACAAAGAATTAGGAAAATCCGCATCAGCATTTAATGGCTAACGGACAACAGCCTGTGGTCTTACAATTGTTTGTAATAAAATTTTGTAAGATATTAATTCCGGAACAGACGGTTAATAATATCTATCGTGTAACAAAATATTGAACCAGGTTCTTATACATTACGAATTAGATACATTGAAGAAATTATATTGTCTTTACATTTAAAAACCTTAACGAGGTCACTATGTCAAAACGCTTGCACAAAATTTTAAGTGGACATCTCTTCTTACTTCTTCTCACATTATTTTCATTTAAACGTTCTTTCGCACAATTAGGTAATGTTGGCCAACTAATACAGGCAGGCAAAAGATGCTAATACATTCGCTCGGCCTATTTGAATCCACTTGGGAAGAGGATTTGGTGCAGGACTTAATTCTGGCTGGATCATATCTCCTACTCCTCATAAAAAATTGGGGTTTGATATTTCTGCACGTATTGGTTTGCCATGGTACCTAATAGTGACCAATCATTTCGATGTCGATGCTCATTAGGATCTTCAATACACTTCATTACAATAACGGCGCTAATTCCCCATCATTTAGCGGACCAAAAGGTCTGGAGCAAATGTCTTCAATCACAGGTAAACGGGTATAACATTGCTTATTGTAATTTACCCTCAAAGGAACTGGTTTTCATTATGTTCCAACCCCATATGTTACAGGCAGGCATCGGATTAATTGCACATACCCAATTATCCATTCGTTATTTACCTAAAATCAATATCTAATAAGTATGGAAATTATCAATTGTTTGGTGCCGGTATTCAACACGGTCTAAATCAATATTTACCCGGAGGCAAACTTATTACCCGTTAAACTTTCCATTATGGCCGGATATACTGACTTTAAAGCATCTGGCAATTTAACTGTCAACCCTAATGGTGTTGGAAATCACAACGGATTCCTACCCTTCATCATACCTGGGATGGCCAACAAGTAAAAACAGAAACAAAGGCTTTTACGGTTAATGCTTTGGTCGGTAAAAATTTACCGATTATTGCCGTGTATGCGGGAGTTGGTTACGAATCTTCTAAAATGTCTACTTCCACCCCGGGAAGTTATCCATTAACAGTTCCAGATCCTACATCATCTAATGTGAACCATAAAAAAGTGGTAAAAATTGATACACCGGTCGATATCAAAATAAAAGGAGCAAATTCGTTCAGAGCCTTGGTTGGGTTTAAATTAAAACTCACCATATTCTATATCTCAGGTACCTATACCATTTCGAAGTATACCATGGCAAATGTTGGATTTGGACTGAATTTCCGCTGATAAAGTTATTTTTTTTCGCACTTGAATTACAAAGGGACGCAGCATGCTGCGTCCCTTTTGTCCGTCCCTAAAATAGCTTGCCCGTTTTAATGATTATTAGTTTAACGATAGCACACAAATAGGTCCCTGAGCAGAAGATACACATTTATGGAGGTTAACCTCCATAAATGTCGGCGATTCCAGGGAATAAATAACCTGCATTCTACGCTGCTGCGGATCCTGCTGTTTCCAACGCTGCAAATAGGTCTTTGGAGCTTGACGATCCAGACTCCGATGCAAGCGTTCCCGGTTATAATGCGCTACGGCCTTGCGGGTATACCGTTTTAATTCGGCGAACGTCCGGGGAACCCAGTGCTGAATATATTCGGCCTTGATGATGCCGTTTATCCGTTCGGCATAGGCATTATCCTGGGCTATTTTCCCCATGCTTACCTGAATTCCATAATGGCGTAACAGCTGTAAATAGCCCGTGCTATGGTATTGTCGCCCCCGGTCGGAGTGATGAACCAGTCCGGCCAACTCCGTCCTGGTAAACCGATTCACGGCCTGTTTCAAGGCCCGCAGATTCGCCTCGGCCCGCAGGCTTCGACTACTGGCATAGCCCAGGATTTCCCGGGTATATACATCGATGATAAAGGTCAGGTAACCCCACTGCCGGCCCACCCTGATATAGGTCGTATCACTTTGCCAGGCCTGATTCGGTCCGGTTACCACCCGCGATTCGATCAGATTCTTAAAGACCGTGAGCACCGAAAAGGTGGTACGCCAGCGTCGCCGGACCGGGCGAACCCCGTAGCCGAGTTCGGTAAAGATCCCGCAAAACTTATCCCGGCCGATCCCTTCGGGGGCCAGCTTCCAATACAGCTTTTCCAGCCCGCAGCCCGGATGGCGGGCCCGTTCGGCATCTACCCGGGGCAGCAGCCGGCCGATGAGTTCCCGCTCGGCCTGCTCACGGGCAACGTGCTCCAGAACCGCCTGTTTGCTAACCTGTTGGACTCGATATAATGCATTCAACGAATACCTCATCGTTTCCCGGTTTTCCCGGAACCACCCAAGGGTCGGGTAGAATAGTTTTTTTTTATATCAATATCGTATTTATCCTTTGCCAGCTCGATCATCTTCTCGTAGAAGTCCACCTGGATTTGTTTCTGGCCCAAAGCTCGTTCCAGCCGGGCGATCTGGCCTTGAAGGTCTTTTACTTTTTGATCGGTGCTTTCACTCATTTCTACTACCGTTACGCTGGGGGAATCAGCAGGTGAATATTTATAAATCCATTTATAGATACTCTGAAAGGAGCAGGAATACAAATCGGCGAGTTCCTGAACCGTATAGCGACCGGCTCGAAATTCCCCGACCACCTTGCGTTTGATTTGCTCACTGAATTGTCTTCTTCGATATAGCTTGCGTTGATTTTTCTTCATTTGGTTTCCTTTTTGACCGGGCAAGCTATATCAGTTTAGGACATTTACTCACTACTTAAATCTCAATACTCTCTACTCATTAATGCGCATCCAGCCAGTTATCGGCAATGCCCATTTCCACTTTTAACGGCACCTCAAGTTCCATAGCCGATTCCATCAACTCTTTGACGATATTTGGCACTACCTCAAGTTCTTCTTCGTGGATCTCAAATACCAATTCGTCATGAACCTGCAGGAGCATCCGGGATTTGAAATTTTCTTTCAGTAGCCGGTTTTCCACATTAATCATCGCGATTTTAATTAAATCGGCAGCCGTGCCCTGGATAGGCATATTGATGGCAGTACGCTCGGCAAACCCCCGAATATTATGATTTCCGGAATTAATATCCGGAATATAACGGCGGCGCCCCGATAACGTCTTGACATATCCGTTAGCTCGTGCACTTTCAATGGTTTCATTGATATAATTCTGAATATTCGGAAAACGTTCGAAATAGGCATCAATGATGGCTTTAGCTTCACCATTTTCAATACCTAACCGCTGTGCCAGGCCAAATGCACTGACACCATACGGTATACCAAAATTAACTTCCTTTGCTTTTCTGCGTTGATCCGGGGTCACTTCTTCTATCGAATCCAAATTAAAGATCTCTTTGGCTGTACGCGCATGAATATCCTCATCGTTTTTAAATGCTGTTTTCATCGCTTCGTCTTCGGCAATGGAAGCTATAATTCGTAATTCGACCTGGGAATAATCAGACGATAAGATTTTGTACCCTTTGGCAGCGGTAAAGGCTTTACGGATCTCCCTGCCTTGCTCGGTACGAATGGGAATATTTTGCAGATTCGGATTTGATGAAGATAAACGTCCGGTTGCAGCCACACTTTGATTGAAATTGGTATGAATACGTCCGGTTTCAGCATTTATGAGCTGTGGCAAAGCATCCACATATGTTGATTTCAACTTGTTGATCGCCCGGTAATTCAAAACAATTTGCGGAAGTTCATACTTCACCGCTAATTTCGATAAAACCTGTTCGGATGTAGAGTATTGTCCGGTCTTTGTTTTTTTACCTGATGGAAGTTTTAACCGGTTGAAAAGCACATCACCCAGCTGCTGGGGCGAATTCAAGTTGAACTCACAACCGGCTTTCTCAAAAATTTCTTTCTCCATATCCAGCATCTTCTTTCCCAAATCTTTCGAAAAATCATCCAGCAGATTCATATCTATATGAATTCCTCTCATTTCCATGTGTGCCAATACGTTCGCCAACGGAAACTCGATTTCTCCGGCCACTTCTTCCAATTCGTCTTTTTTAATGATATCCTTTAAAACATGATATATGCGAAGCGTAATATCGGCATCTTCACTCGAATACGGGACAACCTCTTCGAGAGGGACATCCTTCATGGATTTCTGGGCTTTGCCTTTACCTATTAAGGTTGTGATAGAAACGGGATCATAATTGAGATATTTACGTGCCAGGGCATCCATATTCAGAGCCTGCCCGGAATCGATAAGATAAGCGGCAAGCATCGTGTCAAAAACCGGCCCGTTGACCTGAACGCCCATTTTTTTAAGCATGATATAATCATACTTGTAGTTTTGGGCTACTTTTAACGACTTTTCCGATTCCAGCAAGGGTTTTAAAATATTCAGGGCTTCATCGGATTTGAGGCCATCAGCAACATCGACGGGAATGTAATAGGCTTCTCCTTCGGTCACCGACAAAGCTATTCCGATTATTTCGGCCACGATCGGATCTACTCCCGTAGTTTCGGTATCAAAACAAAGAATCTTTTCCTTTTCCAGTTTTTTCACCAGTTGTTTTAACGCATCAACCGTGTTGATCAGCTTGTACTCTACTTTAGAAGCATCATAAACATCCCACCCGCCGGTTTCCCCGGTTTCTGTCTGATCTGATTGCGTATCAAATAAAGAAAATTGTCCATCCGGCGACGCTTTCGCTGATTTTGATAAACCTGGCAAATCTTCTGAATAACGTCGTTCCAGGCTCCGAAACCCCATCTTCCTGAAAAAGGTTTTTACTGATTCCGCATTAGCTCCATTCCATTTTAAAGCTTCCCATTCCGGAACATCCGGAACATCCGTAATGATCGTTACCATTCTCCTGGATAGACGAAGCTGTTCGGCATTTTCCAATAAATTCTCTTTTAATTTGGACTTTTTCATCTCCGGCGCCGCTTCGAGCAGTTCATCGATCGATCCATATTCACTAATCAGCTTGGGCGCTCCTTTCTTGCCAACGCCCGGCATTCCCGGCACGTTATCACTTGTATCGCCTATCAGCGCTAATACATCAATCACCTTATCAGGTTTGACCCCGAAATAATCGATAACTCCATCAATATCAACAATATCGAAACCTTTCGTATGATTTAACGGCTTATACAGTTTTACGTTCTCCGAGACAATCTGCATAAAATCTTTATCGGGTGTGACCATAAAAACATCCACATCTTCCCCGCTGGCTTCCGTAGCAATGGTACCGATGATATCATCCGCTTCGAAACCGTCTTTCTCGATATTGGGGATATTAAAACAGTCAACCATCTCTTTAATAAACGGAATTCCCACTTTGAGATCTTCAGGCTGCGGCGGACGATTCGCTTTGTAATTCTCATCAAGTTCATGCCGGAAAGTCGGCGCATGGGTATCCCAGACTACAGCAATATGTGTTGGTTTTTCTTTTTCGATCAGCTGAAGGATCGTCATGGCAAAACCGTAAATCGGCCCGGTCGATATGCCTTCTGAATTTCTGAGATTACTTTTTAAGAAAGCAAAATGGGCACGGTACGACAAAGCCATGCCATCCAGTAGAAAAAGCTTTTTATCTGACATTCGGTTTATTGTGTTTTACTATATCTATTATATACTTTACTTAACTTCAGTTATTTTGAGGTAATATGTAAAATGTTTGTACGAAGCTAAACTTTTTAAGATTATTCTCGAATAATTAAATAACTCGATATAAAACTTATTTAATTATTGTTCAATGAGATTGAGGAACGAAACCAAAAAAGCTTATAAAATGAGTTTGAAGAACGAAACCAGAGAAGCTTTTAAAAGTACGAAATCCTTTTACAAGGAATATACGTCAGGAATGACGCGAAAGCGACTGGAACGAGACTTACACGCCGATTCCACCCGTATTATTGCATTATACCGTGAGGCAGTTGGTGAAACCGGTGAGTCCGGAGTCAGTCATATTGGTCCGCACATAAAAGTGATACGCCTGTTTAACGCGCTGAGCAAGAGGTTAAATCCAACGCGCCGGCTGGTATTCGGAGCGTCGGTTTTCGGCTTTTTCCTTCATTACTTTACAACCGGCTTTTTTGCAACCGCACTGCTTCCGATTTCATTTGCTGGTATCCTCATGGTTCTCCTTTTGGAACTGCTGGAAAAAATGGACGTAAAAAAAGAAATTGACCTGGCCCGTGAAATTCAGTTAAGTCTTCTGCCCCCTTCTAATACGACTATCGGAAACATGGAAATTTCTTCGTTTGCAAACACGGCAAAAGAAGTCGGCGGCGATTATATCGATGTTGTTAATACCCCAAAAGGCTCATATGTCATTATTGCTGATGTTTCCGGTAAGGGACTCACCGCGGCCTTATATATGGTTCGGATTCAGGCGATGGCTCATTTGCTTATTAATCAATCGGCCCCGTCTCCAAAGGCTTTATTACTTGAGCTCAATAACTACATCAAATCCGGCAAAAGAGATAAAACCTTTGTTACGGCTTGTGTGACATTCTTCCCAAAGGATGAAGATCATTTCATATTTGCACGCGCCGGACACAACTCCCCAATTTTATTTAAGAAAGACAAAGACAGCACCCTGACATTGCGAACGGCCGGGCTGGCTTTGGGTATGGCGCCATCATCGCAGCTTGATGAATATTTAAAGGAAACAAGAATCGAATTCAAACCGGGTGACAGCCTCATTCTGTATACCGACGGACTCACCGAAGCCCGGGATTTCAGCGGGAATGAATTTGGAATCAGCCGTCTGCAATCGTTGATTGATATTTACGGTGAGTTGGATGCCAAAACACTTAATAAAAAGATTCAATTCTCACTTGATTCATTTATCGGTGAAGAAAAACAGTTCGACGACATCACCTTCACGTGCATTCACAAGAATTAGTACTGAGACTTTAGACTTTAGATGTCAGATTTTAGTTAGTTTAATTTTATCCTATCCCGGAAACTATCACACATAAAAAAAGCCTGCCGATGAAGACCGGCAGGCCTGTGTTTGAAAAAAGGAATAAATAATGTCAGCTTTTTACGGCTGCCAGAGATTTTTTAGTTTCTTCCGCCATTTTTTCCGCGGTGATTCCAAATTCTTTAAAGATGGTCTGATAAGGAGCCGAAGCGCCGAAATGGTCCAGTCCAACGCTTTTACCTTTATCACCGACCCATTTATGCCAGCCGAAAGTTACCCCGGCTTCAACAGACACACGCGCCGCGACTTCAGGTGGCAGAACCTTATTTTTATAAGCTTCGTCCTGAGCCTCGAACAGCTCCCAGCTGGGCATACTTACCACTCTGGCATCGATACCCTCTTTTAGAAGTAACTCACGGGCTTCCATGGCTAACTGAACCTCAGAACCCGTTCCTATCAGAATGGCATCCGGTTCGTTCTTATCAGAATCTTTCAGTATGTATGCTCCTTTTTCCAGGTTAGAAGCGTCATTGGTTTCATCCCTTTCATAAACAGGAAGTGCCTGGCGTGTTAAAACCAATAACACGGGACCATCGTTTTTCTCCAGGGCCACTTTCCAGGCATAACTGACTTCATTGGCATCGGCCGGACGAATAACGGTTGTATTTGGCATTGCACGTAAAGCCATCAAATGCTCAACCGGCTGGTGCGTCGGGCCATCTTCTCCCAAACCAATGCTGTCGTGCGTGAATACGAGAATGGGTGCAATTTTCGAGAGCGCCGCCAGACGAATAGAAGGCCGGCTGTAATCGGAGAATACGAAAAATGTCGCCCCATATGCTTTGATACCGCCATGAAGCGTCATGCCGTTTAGAATTCCGGTCATTCCGTGTTCACGAACTCCGAAATGAAAATTCCTGCCAGCATAATTTGATGCGCCGAAAGCCGGATAATCATCCAAATTTGTATTGGTACTAGGAGCTAAATCGGCCGAACCCCCAATCATATTCGGGATGGATGCCGCAATAGTATTTAACACTTTACCGGATGCTTTTCGGGTTGCCATTCCTTTTTCATCAGCAGCAAATGAAGGCAATTTATCAGTCCACCCTTCCGGCAATTTTCCTGACATGAATTGCTCCAGTTTTTCAGCTTCATCTGTATACAACTGGTGATATGTTTCGAGACTCATCCGCCATTCACTTTGCCATTCATTTCCCCTGGCAATAGCTTCCTCATAATGTTTTTTGACTTCATCCGGCACATAAAACTTTTTGTCTGGATCCCAACCATAAGCTTCCTTTGTTAGCCGCACTTCTTCTTCGCCCAAAGCCGCCCCATGGGATGCTGCCGTATCCTGTTTATGAGGGCTGCCAAAACCAATATGCGTCCGGCAGGCAATCAGGGATGGTTTATCATATACTTTTTGTGCCTCAATGATGGCATTTTCTACAGCATTTCGATCATGGCCATCAATATGCTGAACATGCCATTCATAAGCTTCAAATCTCTTTCCGACATCTTCAGTAAAAGCCAGTTTTGTATTACCTTCGATAGAGATATGATTATCATCATAAAGATAAATCAATTTTCCCAGCTTTAGATGCCCTGCAAGCGAAGCTGCTTCATGAGAAATACCTTCCATCAGGTCACCGTCACTGACAATAGCATAGGTATAGTGATCAATCACCTTATGATCCGGCTTGTTAAAAGTTTCAGCAAGAAATGCCTCGGCAATGGCCATCCCAACACCATTAGAAAAGCCTTGTCCCAGAGGGCCTGTTGTAGTTTCAACTCCAGCGGTATGACCATATTCAGGGTGTCCCGGCGTTTTACTTCCCCACTGACGAAATTGTTTCAGGTCTTCAAGTGAAAGATCGTAACCTGTCAGGTAAAGTAAATTATATAATAACATGGAACCATGACCTGCTGATAATACAAACCGATCCCGATCAAACCATTTGGGGTCTTTAGGATTATGACGTAGAAAACGTGTCCATAATACATAAGCGGCATCAGCCATTCCCATGGGCAAACCGGGGTGTCCACAACCGGCTTTCTGAACGGCATCTATTGCCAATGTTCGAATAGTATTAACACTTAATTGCTCTAATTGTTCAGACATTTTTAATATATTTTTTAATTAAAACTTTGATATTCATAGTAGTAACGCACTGTACCGTACCAGATTATAAAATAATTCCCCACACTGGTAATATCCTGAAGATAAGACAATGATAATTAAGGATAAACCTATCATTTTCTAAAAAAGCACCCGTTAGCTAACAGGCAAAAAAAAACCCCCGGTTAGGCCGGAGGTTTTCTTTTAAAATAAAATGTTTTTTCAATCAATCCTGAGTATAACCCGCACATTTAAGGTCATATTTCAATTCGTGATCAGCAATTTGTTTAAAAGAACCATATGCCGCTTGTTCAAATGCGGAGCAGGCTTCTTTCTTTTGTTTGAGATTTTTATGAGCAGTACCGATTTCAAACCAGATTTTTGCTTTATCCGTTTTTCCACCTTTTTCATATTTCAAAGCCATTTCACCATATTTTAAAGCATTAGCCGAGCTATGAACTTTATTATAGGTTTCGGCTAGACGATAATAGGCATTTGGATTCGTTGCATCATAATTAAGTGATTTCTTTAACAATTCCAGTGCTGTTTTATATTGTTTTGCTTCTGTATCGTTAGCCCCTTTATAGACCAGGAAATCGGATGCGGCACGTTTTGCCTGACGAACTGTTACATTATCCTGAGATTTTTGGCCTATCTCAATGGCTTTATCCCACATGTCCAAAGCTTCTTTAAGCTTATCTACATTTTTATTACCCTTGTCCATACTTTTATAACTCAAGCCTTTTTGGTAGTAAGGTTTGGCATTATTGGGATCCAGTTTCAGGGCATTGTCATAATCCTGTATAGCAGAAGAATAATCACCGTTCATATATTCCATATTCCCTTTGGCATAATAGAGTTTTGGAATATTTTGTTTACATCTTTCCGCAATATCTTTGTTACCATATTTTTCAGCAACTTTCATGGCATCTTCGAATGCTTGAATCGATTCAGACATCTTTTTCTGACGATAAAAGTCAGCTGCCAATCTGTAATGTAGCGGTGCTAGTTGTTCCTGTGCTTTCTGTTTGACATCAGTAGCAGTTGGGCCCACCTTATCAGCTAATTGAATACATTTTTGAAATGTATCTATAGCCTGCTGATAATCATTTTGCTTGGCATATTGATAAGCCTGATTAAATGTTTTGATGACATCGCTCTTTGATTGTGCCTGAACATTTTGTACCACAATGGTCGTTGCAAGCAATAATCCAAAGGTTAATAGGACTCGACTTAAAAACCTCATAGTTATTTAATTTGGTTACGATTTACGGATAAAAAACGAATTTAACTTAAACTTTATTTTATTATCGGGTAAAGATATTAAAGTTAGATAAACTTTGTGTAAAAACTTCTCACTAATTTGGCTAAATCTTATTAAATCCTTTAAAAATTTGGCCTTATCTCATGTTCTTTATAAAAATTGCCAATGATATTAACAGCTTCCTCAACATCATCCGTTACTTTAAACAAATCCAGTTCCTTAACTTTGAGAGTACCGTTTTCTACCATAGCAATTTTAATCCAGTCTAACAGGCCTTTCCAGAATTCCGACCCCATCAGTACAATCGGAAAACTATCAATTTTTTTAGTCTGAATCAGGGTCAAAGCTTCAAATAGTTCATCCATGGTGCCCAATCCACCCGGAAAAACTACAAAACCCAGAGCATATTTCACAAACATTACTTTTCTTGCGAAAAAATAATTAAAATCAATGGAATAATGAGGGTCGATATAGACATTAGGATCCTCTTCGTGTGGCAGCCTAATATTCAGCCCGACTGATTTACCATTTCCCTGTTTAGCTCCTTTATTGGCGGCCTCCATAATACCGGGTCCCCCGCCCGTTATGATACCAAATCCCAGTTTTGTCAGTTTGAAAGCAATTTCAACCGCCGTATCATAATATTTATTCCCGGGTCGCAACCGCGAGGATCCGAAAATGGAAACACACGGGCCTATTTTAAGTAATTTGTCATATCCTTCGACAAATTCGCCCATAATTTTAAAAACACTCCAGATATCACTGTTTATTTCCTCTTTATACTTATCGGGAATGTTAATGGCTTTCTCTAATTCTCCATCCATAATATTAAAACTTTCCACTTTTATCGCGCTTTAAGGCGAAATGTTAATTGTAAGCCCACTCCGGTTCCCTGTGCCGGGATATTTTGCGGAACGATCGAAGCCTGTACACTTAAATTATTACTGACGTCAAAATCCCTCATTTGTGCATAAACGTAAGCATCAATAATATTCAGGCCGTATGCCAAACCAATTCCCAAATATACCATATCGCGGGTATTCCTATAATAATTTCTATAATATTTTAATGCATCGGCTGATTGTCCCACAAGATAAGCAGGAGTCGGCCCAAATCGTTGATCTGAATGATAATTTCTTGAGGGATCGCTCAATGAATTATAATATGCAGCTCTGAATTCATGATAATTTTTGGTCATTTGTACGCTGTACCAGCTTAACCCCACTAAAGCACCGTAGATTATCGGGACTTTCCAGTATTGTTTATTTACCACCTGTCCCCACCCGGGTATAATTGCTGATTTCAACAATACTTTCCTGGGCCTTGGAACCGTATCCCTTTTCATTGATAATTTTGGAGCAGGTTCAGGCTGAACTCGTGTATTCCCGGATTGAAGTTCATGGCGCTGCGTACTATCCGGCCTGGATTGAGCCATTGCCTGATTCTGGCCAAGAAGTACGAACAAAAAGGCCAAAACCAGGAAGACCAAACCTTTTTTAAGAAATCTGGTCAAAGATATTGATGAGGCGATCCAAATCTTCATCTGAATAATATTCAATTCGTATTTCGCCTCCAATGTTCTTCTTTTTAATTTGAACTTTGGTACTCAGTTTGTTCCGCAGTTGTTTGGAAACATCCTGTAACCCGATATCATATTGTTCCTTATCCGACAACATCTTCCGGGTTTTCTTCTTTTTATTCTTCGAAGCATTCCTGACAACATCTTCAATTTGTCGCACGGAATAATCTTCTTCTATGGTTTTATTCAGGATTTTTTCCTGCAACTCCGGATCTTCTATGGTGATTAACGCACGGGCATGCCCTGTTGTTATTTTACCATCACGCAACGCTTTTTGTATGAAAGCGGGTAAATTTAATAAGCGCAACAGATTTGTGACCGTACTTCGGTTTTTCCCAACTTTCTGAGCAACCTGTTCCTGGGTATAAGCAAGCTCTTCAATCAGTCTTTTATATCCAACGGCAATCTCAATAGGATTCAATTCCTCACGCTGAACGTTCTCAACCAAAGCAAAAGCAAGCGAATCTTCATCATTTACTTCACGGATATAGGATGGAATTTCATCCATACCTGACATTATGCTTGCTCTCAGCCGCCGCTCACCACTCACCAGTTCATATCTGTTTTTACCAATATAACGAACTGTTATAGGTTGTATGAGTCCGTGCTGACGAATAGAGTCGGATAACTCCTGTAGTTTAAATTCATCAAATTCTTTTCGGGGCTGATTGGGATTTGGCCGAATATTGACCACGGGAATATGCATAATCATATTGATCCGTGTATTCCCATCAACATACGGATTGTTACTACTTTCTATTTGTCCGCCATTTCCGGCAGACTCATTATTTCCCTTTTCATCCTCGAGATCAGGGAAAAAGGCTCCCAGACCTCTGCCAAGAACTTTCTTCTTAGCCATATCTAAACTCGTTAAAAAATGATCTGTTATTCTGTGTCGGAATCTGATTCTGTTGCAAAAATAGGACTATTTCGGAAGAGCTTTTTATTTCTTTTGATGATCTCCCTGGCGAGAGTCAGATAATTTTTCGCTCCCACACTTACCGAATCGTATAATAAAACGGGTTTTCCAAAACTCGGAGCTTCTGCCAGCCGGACATTCCGGGCAATAACCGAGTTAAAAACTTTATCATTAAAATATCTCTTCACTTCCTGGGCTACCTGGTTTGATAACCGCGTTCTGTTATCATACATGGTCAATGCGACCCCTTCAATCTCCAAATCCTTATTTAAATGCTGGCGAACTATCTTTATGGTATTCAGGAGCTGCCCCAATCCTTCCAGCGCGAAATATTCACATTGAACCGGAATTAAAACGGAGTTCGAAGCGGTGAGTGAATTAATCGTGAGCAATCCAAGTGAAGGAGGACAATCGATGAGGATAAAATCATACGAATCACGCAAATCCCGTATAGCCTTATCGAGAATTTTTTCACGTTCGTCCCTGTCAATCATTTCAATTTCTGCTCCAACCAGATTGATATGTGATGGGATGATGTCCAGATATGGCAGTTCAGTGCTTCGTATCGCTTCTTTTGCATCCACTCCGCCAACCATTACTTCATATATGGAATTGGTGACTGTTCTTGCTTCTATTCCGAGCCCGCTTGTAGAATTACTTTGCGGATCGGTATCAATCAGCAATGTTGGATGTTCAATTGCTGCTAAACTGGCGGCCAGATTGATAGCTGTTGTGGTTTTTCCAACACCTCCCTTTTGATTGGCTATGGAAATAACTTTACCCATGTAGATAAACTTTAAAAAATTCTGATTGAAGATAATTTTATCTGTGAAATATAAAACGCAAGGTTCATGTAAACAAAAAATTTACCTTTCATTTCAAATAAGACATTTTATGAAAGTAACGATCCTTTCCGACAGATACTGTTACAAAATAAAATCCTGACGAATTATTTCCGGGTGCCCATTGAAAGGAATAACTCACACCGGATTTAACTTTAACGTTCATATAATATACTTTCTGTCCCAGTATATTATAAATTTCAATCTGCGCTTTTCCTGTAACCGGACTCGTTACTCTTATAACCGTCTCAGGATTAAACGGATTCGGGTAATTCTCTATTACATTTTTAGTATCGGGAAAGTGCCATCGCTCTTCTGTAATCCCGGTTCCGACCATATTAGCCTCAACAATAATATATGCCGACATATTTCCTATTTGATTCGGGTTTGTCCAGAATGTGGAATGATTATAATATACGGCCTTTACCGAAGTATCCGTCCTTGTGCTATCAATATAAAAATCACTGTAAGCAGCCGGGGGATTTCCAAAACCGGGACTAATACACTTTGCGGTATCTGCGGTAGTACCGGCATACCGAATTCCTACGGCAAACGGAACCGGTGTCGTAATAGAAGCCGTGTCATTAAAAACAAACTGAATCGGAAATTTTTGCTCTATCGAAACATTGGATATGGTTTGTGTAAAGGAACTGTCTGCTGCTGTTGAATCGCTGATATCAGTCGGTACCGACACATTTTTCCATAAATAAGCGAGCAAATCAGCTGGTAATAATTCTCCAGAAGATGAACTGCCGCCATACAGATAAACAACCAGGCTCTTTATTTTGATTGGATACCATTCGTTGGGGACGTTAAAAAACACGCCGGTTGTCACCCCCCGTCCCATATCTACGGAAAATCCTTTTAACGTATCATGAGTAGAAAAATACATACTATCGACGGAAGCGGCCGTTATTGAAGGAATGCTCACTGTTGATGCCGTAGTTTTTTGAAGGGACTTATTAAGTGTAACAGGCAGCCAACTATGACTTCCCTGGGCATAGAGTCCAGTAGTTAAAGCCAGAAAAAAAATAAGGGCCAAAATATGTTTATGTATCATGCTAAATGATACTGCAAATCAGACCCTCTTTCAATCATCCGTAATTTTTTTTGTATCTATCTTTCTATTGCTGCTCCTGTTTAGTACGTGCCAAATGAAGGTCAAGCGGCTGATCAGGTTGTAAAATTGGATTTTTTAATGGTTTAAGCTTTTTCATGCTCCCCGAAAGTGAAGTATCGTTGTTCGCCGAAGCCACTTGTGATGAATTTGACGGAGAGATATACATGATATTATTTTTATCTACCCAGGGTTTCACTGCCTGGTTGTTTTGCATAGCCTGATCCCTGACAGCTGTATTGGTTGGTAGATTCAATTTCACCGATTGTGAACCATTGGAAAAAATGAAATAGGAACCGACCGAAACGCTCAGAACCAAAACCGCGGCAGCTCCCCAATAGCGAACATTATGAGCCATAGAGCCCAATAATGGTACAGGTGTTACCGTTGTTCGTTTATTATCCCTGGCTAAATCGACGATGGCTTGCGTAACTTCCATTGGAGGTTTATAAACAGGAAGATCATCCAGTTTCTTTAATGTGCAACGCAAACTTTCAATTTCGATAAGAATGTTTGGATCTTCCTTCATTCTTTTCTCTACCAGGACTTTCTCTGAGGGATCGAGCTCATCCATCAAATACTTGATACAAAGCTCTTCAATGTTTTGCATATTTTACCTCATCACCGTTCTCTTGTTCAAACATTTTTCTCAAATTGATTAATGCATAACGCATACGACCCAACGCTGTATTAATGGAAACATTCGTCAGCTCAGCAATTTCCTTGAAAGACATTTCATAATAATGGCGAAGCATAACTACCTGACGTTGTTCTTCAGGTAATTGAGCAATGTGTTTCATCAAACTGTTTTTTGCCTCATCCATTTCCAGGCGTTCTTCTGCGTCGATAAGTTTATCATCTGGAAGACGTTCATAGAAATCATAGCTGTCATCATTAGTATTTGAATTAACATCAACAAAGCGTTTCTGTTTTCTCAAATAATCGATGGTAGCATTGTGAGCAATTCTCATGACCCAGGCGATCCATTTTCCCTGTTCATTATAGGTTTCGTCCAGTTTGGTAATGACTTTCGTGAATGTTTCCTGAAATATGTCATTAGCCACTTCTGCACGTCCTACCATGCTGTATATATAGGAATAAATTTTGGCTTTGTGTCTGTCGAGCAGAATACTAAAAGCCCGTTGATCGCCTTTTCTACGGTAAATACGAACTAACTCTTGATCGTCCAGTTCGTCGTATTTTGTGATTTTTCTTTCAGATTCTTTCATAGATATAAATTTAACGTACCTGAAATTTTAAATATTGTTTCAATCCCGCGCAAATTTGTTTTTTTCACACAACTCTTGCTTCTTGTCTCTGTTATGTTTAACAAAAACAATCATCATAATGTTTCATAATTTTCAAACATTTCAAATTAATGGTTCATCACTGAATTTTTTTAGCCCGTTGGATTGACCTGGAACGGTGATTTCAAGTAAACCTAATCAATCCCATTAACCCGGGATGTACACCGGAACGTCATAAAAATCTCAGCTTTACCAATAGTCTTCGCCTGATAAAAACATAATTCTTACCCTGCAGCTAAAAAATAGCATAAAGATGCGATGTCAGACTGTCTCCTTTTTATTAAAGTATTCATACACCATACGGCCGGTCCTTTTACCCAACGCTTCACGTAACTGGTCTTCAGTAGATTCTTTCACCTTTTTAACAGAACCAAACTGCTTAATTAATTTTTCCGCAGTCTTTGGCCCGATTCCTTCAATATCGGTCAATTCACTTCGTAATGTTCTTTTTCTGCGTTTTTCCCTGTGAAACGTTATCGCAAAACGATGCGCTTCATCGCGTACACGCTGTAATAATTTCAGGCTCGAAGAAGTTTTAGGGATCATGATCGGTTCCGATTCTCCAGGGAAAAAGACTTCTTCCAACCGTTTAGCTAATCCAATGACGGTTGCCTGGCCATAAAACCCGATTTCCTTCAAGACTTCCACAGCACTCGACAACTGCCCTTTTCCACCGTCAATAACTATTAAATCCGGGATTTGCTGCTTCTCTTTCAACACCCGGGTATATCTGCGTCTAACAATTTCTCGCATGGAAGCAAAATCATCGGGACCGACAACGGTCTTAATATTGAACCGTTTATATTCACTTTTCCTCGGCTGTCCATCGACAAAACACACCATAGACGCCACCGGATCACTTCCCTGGATATTGGAATTATCAAAGCATTCGATACGCCGGGGCAATTGATCCAGACGAAGATCACGCTGCAATGTTTTTACCGAATGAGGTATGCGTTCTTTATTCGCTTTGGCCTTTTGTAACTGGTACTCTCCGATCATCAGGCGGGCGTTGGCTTTTGCCATCTTAATCAATTGAGCTTTTTCACCAATCTTCGGAACATGAACGGGCACTTTTTTCCCGTGTTCCTGCCACAGATATTGAAGAAGCGGTTCTTCGTCCACCAAATCGTGACTCAAATACACTTCGTCGGGTACAACACCAGCCAAATCACTGGTATAATAATCTTCTACGAACGACTGCAGCATTTCCGGTTCAGGGATGTCATCGATGTTTTTCAGATAGCGATGATATTTACCAATGAGTTTTCCGTCCCTGATTTTGAACAAAACGCCACAGGCAATGGGCTCTTCCCTGTCCACTTCTAGGGCAAATATATCACGGTCGATGATGTCTTCGGTCACCATTTTCATTTTTTCGCTGTATCGCTCCAGCGCCAGGATACCGTCCCGTAAAGCCGCCGCTTTTTCAAAGGCCAGCGCTTTGGATGCCAGCGCCATTTCTTCACGAAGCTCACGAATCAATCCATCGGTCTTGCCATTTAGCAAACGCAGGACTTTATCCATCGTATCCTGGTAATATTCCAGTTCCCAGTCACCGGAACACTTATTGATATAATCGTTGAAACAGTTATGCCATTTGGGTTTGCTGCGGGTCCGATCTATCAATTTTGGAGAACAGGCGCAGGTGCACAGATCGAAAGCCTGGCGAATGGTCTCCAGCATCCGTTTCATCTGCCCCACATTCGGATACGGGCCATAATATTTACTGCCATCCCGGATAATCGTCCGGGTCGGGAAAACACGCGGACGTTCTTCGCTGGTCACGCAAATATACGGATACGTCTTGTCATCCCGGTACATCACATTATAACGCGGATGATGCTTTTTGATCAGGTTGCTTTCCAGGATGAGCGCTTCGGCTTCAGAATCAGTAATGATAAATTCCAGATCGTTTATTTTGGAAACCATGACTTTAATTCGTCCGTCATGATTGCGGGAATCCTGGAAATAGCTGCGCACACGATTCTTCAGACGCTTAGCCTTCCCCACATACAGGATTTTGCCGTTAGCGTCCTTATATATATAGACACCCGGATTCGTCGGGAGATTATTAACTTTTTCTTCTAAACTCAGCGCCATGGAGTCTAAATTACGGAAAAAGTAAGAATAACGATATGGTGACAGGATTAAAAAAGTCCCGACTGGAAACTACTTTAAAATAAATCTGATGGATTCTGTTAAACATGGTTTGAAAATCTTAAGAAAATATATTTTCATATTAAATTATTTGGTATTTAATTACCTGTTAACTTTGAGGATAATATGAATCCGGCGTGTAACCGGACAAAAAAATGTAGCAATAAAACGGTGAGAGATATTCGACTCTTTTTGTCTCTTACCCTAAATACGAGGTAATTATGGCTTCAAAAAAGACAATCGTAGTTATAGGCGCAACAGGTGCTCAGGGTGGTGGACTTGCACGTGCTATTCTGAGTGATTCCAACAGTGCATTCCAGGTTCGCGCGGTCACTCGTAACCCTCAATCGGATAACGCAAAAGCCCTCGCCCGGAACGGTGCTGAAATCTTTACCGCAGATCTTGATGATATTGAGAGTCTCAAAAATGCTTTCAAAGATGCCTATGGTGCTTTTTGTGTCACCAATTACTGGGAACATTTTTCTCCTGAAAAAGAGATTAAACAAGTTTCGAATATGGCTGAAGCCGCCAAAGCTGCGGGACTAAAACATGTCATCTGGTCCACGCTCGAAGATACACGCAAATGGATTCCTCTAAGTGATAACCGGATGCCCACGCTTATGGAAAAATATAAAGTCCCGCACTTCGATGGTAAAGGCGAGGCGAATCATTTTTTCACAGATCTTGGCGTTCCGACCACATTCCTGCTGGCATCCTTTTACTGGGATAACCTCATTCATTTCGGAATGGGACCGAAACCGGGTCCGGACGGACAGCTCGCCATCACCTTTCCTATGGGAAACAAACCACTTTCGGGTATCGCTGTGGAAGATATCGGTCGTTGCGCCTATGGAATTTTTAAAAGAGAAAGTGATTATATCGGGAAAACTGTTGGGATTGCAGGCGGACATCTCACAGGAAATGAAATGGCGTCTGCTTTGAGCAAAGCATTAGGTAAAAAAGTGGTCTACAATGAAATTACACCGGAAACTTTTCGGGGTTTTGGCTTTCCCGGTGCGGATGACCTTGGCAACATGTTCCAGTTCTATCGTGATTTTAATGATTATTTCTGCGGAATACGGAATGTTGATGAAACCAGAGAATTAAATCCCAAACTGCAGTCTTTCGAACAATGGCTGGAACAGAACAAAAAGCGAATTCCACTGGAATGAGGTTAGTGTTAAGAGTTATTTCTGAGCTATCCGTTAATCTGCTAAATCCCGGCCTGCAGTCAGGCGTGATTCAGACTGAAAGATAGAACACGGACAACGCGGAAGAGGCGGATTTGCACGAATAATTGGTATGATTAAATTAAGCATTCGAAAATTGTGGATTTGCATCCATAACTAACTCTGCGAAAATTAGTACAATCCGCGTCATTCGTGTTTAATTTTTCAACTAAACTTCACTGTCCGTTTCTCCCGGTTGCTCTGGAAGGCCAGTTCAATAATTTTGATAACATCCCGGGCTTCTTCCGGTTTCACATTGAGCTCTTTTTGGTGAACGATGGCATCATAAATATTTTCATAGTATTTCTGGTAACAGCCACGCGACGTTTCGATTTTTCCCCGGAAATGAATCCCGTTTTTTTCGGTATTTAATGTCCCCCATTGGGTTTTGTCATCGATTCCCCAGTTTGGATCCAGAGGTGACATCCCTCCTTTAGAATCAATTTCCTGAGGGTCTTCTCCGTATTTTACAAAAGAACCCTGTGTTCCATACAGCCGAAACCGTGGCCCGGGTTCTTTAGCCAGCAAACCTGCTTTAAGTGTTACTTTTAACTTATTGTAGAATAATATCAATTCAAACTGATCATCGGTCTTACCTCCGTCACGTTGTGTCTTGATATCGGCGAATAGTTCTTCAGGGTAGCCGAATAACTGCAGGGATTGATCAATCAAATGCGGACTCAAGTCATAAAAAAGACCGCTGCCCGGTGCATCCCCTTCCCGCCAGGCATCTGGTTTTAAATAATTGCGGAAGCGATCGAAATGGGATTCATATTCCACCAGGTCGCCGATATAGCCTTCTTTAAGAATTTTCCTGACCGTAAGGTAATCACCATCCCACCGGCGGTTTTGATAAACGCTTAAAACCAAATTATTTTCCCTGGCGATTTTAATTAACTCGTCCGCTTCCGAAGTCGTCACAGTAAAGGGTTTGTCGATGACGACATGTTTGCCTGATAACAGAGCCTGTTTCGCTAATGGAAAATGAAATTGATTCGGAGTCGTAATGACAACCAGGTCAACCGAATCATTGTCCAGCAATGCTTCGGTTGTTTTGACCACCTCCACCGTAGGGTAATCTTTTTTGGATTCCTCACTATGTCGTTCCAGTACTTTGCTAAGATTAAAACCTGGATTCGTATGAAGAAACGGAGCATGAAATACTTTTGCCGCCAGACCATATCCTATGATTGCTGAATTAATCGTCCTCATCTTATTCTATTATTTATTAGCTGTTAGAATTATAGATTTCTTCTTTATAAATACAAAAACAAAACTTAATCAATTTTTTTCCATTTTATTGGCATTTCTGCCCGTTTTTTTAATATAAATACTAACGACTATAAATCATGCTCTTACCGATGGGTGGCTAAATATGAATTATTAATTGATAATTTATTCCATTATGGCGTCTCATAGAAAAAGAAACAATCGAATAACTTTTTTTGCACCGGGAATGGTCCTCTTCTCATTTTATGCGCTCATGCATAGCCTTTCAACCGGACCCACATGGCGAATTGCTTTTGCTGTTGCAGGATTTACAATCTTTCTGTCACTGTTCATAGCGAGATATTATCTACGATATTTCAAAACTTCCAGGTAACTTCAACACATCCTGTTCTTGCAAAAATTAATCCCTGAACTCAGATTAGCATTTTGCACATTATTCTTTGAAAGCAAAGAGAGTTATCCCTTTATGTTTTTTAAAAAATTTATTGAAATGACTTTCATCACAAACCCAAAATCGATCACAACCTGTTTCACGGGATTCTTTCCATATTTTAACCTTCAATCCACCAGCCGCAACCGGTACTGATTGATGTAATCACTTAAGGTCAATCCCATTTTTTCTTAAAGAATATCCCTATATAATTCAAAGAATAATGAGCCTGCTCTTTTTTTGAAATCTGAATTCATGCATATCATCAGTTCCTAACAGAAACAGGTATCCTTGCTGATATGGGAGCTCTTTCCCGTTAACAATATGAATACCTGAACCTTTCTCGATGTAAACGAGTTCAAAATAATTAGGATTATGAAGCGGATGGGGCAAGGTATCTGCTTTCAGGGATGTATTGATCAGGGGTTCGAACTGTTTATATCGTTGCTTCTTCTTTAATTATTACCTGAGATTAATGGAAATGTACAAGTATTTAAAAATTCAGATTCTATAAATTTACATTACCAAAATATTCACAGCTCCATTCATTACCTTTACTATCAAATGATTATTGAATGGAATAATGGACAATAAAACTGACTACAGAAATGGAATTAAGAAAACTCGGAAATTCAGATATAAAAGTTACTCCTCTTGCATTCGGCGCATGGGCCATTGGTGGATGGATGTGGGGTGGAACGGAAGAACAGACAGGAATTGATGCCGTTCGCACTGCTTTTGATCTTGGCATGACCTCTATTGACACGGCCCCTGTTTACGGTCTTGGGAGAAGTGAAGAAATTGTAGCTAAAGCAATGACTGGCATTCCCCGTGATCAATATCAAATTCTCACAAAATACGGTTTGAACTGGGAAAGCAATGATGGAACATTCTACTTCGACAGTGAAGATAATAGAGGAAATCCCATAAAAATTTACAAGTGGGCATCCAAAGAACGGGTTAAAAAGGAATGCGAGGACAGTCTCAGGAGACTGAAAACCGATTATATCGATTTATACCAGATTCACTGGGCAGATCCTGCAACTCCAATCGCTGAAACCATGGAAGCCGTCGCAGAACTTATGCAGGAAGGTAAAATTCGTGCTGCCGGAGTCTGTAATTATTCCGCCGGGCAGGTTGAAGAAGCTTTGAAGACCGTAAAGCTGGCCTCAAACCAAGTCCCATACAGTATGATCAACCGTAAAATAGAAGATGATGTAATTCCGCAAGCCATAAAAGCAGGAATGCAAATATTACCATATAGTCCATTGCAACGTGGCTTACTAACGGGTAAGATAAAACCCGGGCATAAGTTTACCGGGTACGATACCCGTAAAAACAACAATTATTTCAGCGATGAAAACATTAAGCGAGCCAATGACTTACTGGATAAAATCAAACCGATTGCAGAAAAGCACAATGCTACATTGGCACAATTAGTACTAAACTGGACTGCCAATCAGGAAGGAATCGGCTGCGTATTGTCAGGGGCACGTAATGCGCAACAGGTAAAAGACAATGTCCAGGCTATGAGCTTTACATTAACGGATGAAGAAATTAACCTTATTACCCGGTATTCGGATTCCTTTACCCTGGTTTAAACCTTTCTCTAATATCCGGAGATTTAAGAACTATGGATCAATGCGGCGCCTGATTTAAGCTGCAAATTAACTTAAATGTGTGAAAGGCGCTGTATTCGATTCATAGGATTTAACTGGATAGATACCTGTTTTTTTACTAACATTTCGAGCCCATCCTTCTGTTATATTCCAGATTTGTTTTCAATCCCAAAAATTCATTATAAAGTAAAATAATCTCATTATATGTCATCTCTTATTATAATTCCTGGATTCATACATTAAGCCGATTCTTAGCTATTCCTCCCGCAACCTCATTTATAAGCCCCCCTGTCAGCCTACTTTTTATATATCACCAGCATTATCCAAAATGCCTCGCTCAAGCATTTCCGTTAAAATTAACTTTACAAATTACTGTTATTATTTGTTATAGGAATCTAACTTTCAAACTGTTGCTCTATCAGTTTTCCGAATATACATTCAAATAATAGTTCAATACTATACTCTCTTACCTGACCAGGTATTTAAACTCTTAACCGTTTGTATTATGAAAAAACAAACATGGCTCTCTCTATACGCTGTTCTCTTGTTTTTCGCTTTTTCCGGCTGTAATCAAAAGAAATCGACAAACGAAAAAACGTCACAAATAATGTCTGTCGCTGCCAAAACGAATTTTGGCGGTTTTGGAAATCAGGTTGCCTGGGGAAGGCATCTTGTAACAATAGGAGGATGTAACGATTGTCATACGCCGAAAATAATGACCGCAATGGGACCGGTACCCGATACAACAAGGATTCTTTCCGGCCATCCTGCAGGTTCACCAGCTTTACCTGTCAATCGTTCCGAAATAGAAGGAAAAGGCCTTGCTGTTACCAACGATTTGACCGTTTGGGATGGTCCCTGGGGAATTTCATTCGCTGCCAACCTCACTCCGGATGAAACCGGCATTGGCAACTGGACTCAGGAACAATTTTTTAAGGCTATCCGGGAAAAGAAATTTCAGGGAATGGATGGAACCAGGCCGTTGCTGCCACCTATGAATTCCATTGCAGAAGGTATTAATGCGATGAGTGACGATGAATTAGCTGCGGTTTTCGCCTATTTGAAAACCATCAAACCGATCAGCAATGTGGTTCCTCAACCGATTCAACCGGTAATGGCCAACAAGATACCGTAATATTTCGCCTAACATAAATTGCAGTTACCTCCATAAATTCGATTCATAATGAATATGTAATTATTTATTTTGAATCGATATGAACATTTACGTGGGAAAAATGTTGCGGTATTATAAATCAGTGGTAGTTAAACTATCCAATTTATACTTGCCGGGAATCCCAAATCAATTGGATTAAAAATGTTACGAAATCGATTTTTTAAACCACCCGCATTAAGGAAAAGAATCCCCTGGCATACCTGCTGCTTTTTATAAACAAGACGGCATTAATACCGTACACCAACTTCTCTTTCTTCAAAAGGTTTGGACTTCAGGGCATTGTGATTCAGATTCTTGGGCAAACCTTGAGGAAAACGGGCAAATTTCCTCATTTCTGAAAATGAATGTTTTGGATAATCGAGAATGGGATCACGCGAACGACTGGAAACGGCCAGGCTGCCACCCAATATCCATAAAAGCGGCGCTGTTAATAATAAATAAAAACCATGAGAGGCAGTTGACAGAGCTCCTAACAATACCAACGGACCAAGTTCACCTGCGTGTGAATTATACTCGACCAATCTGGCTTTTTGAATATTATCAATTGATACTGCAATCAATTGGTTTTGATTTAACACAAAAACGGAATCATTTGAAACAGCAATAAATTCTCCCGACAGCTGATAATCTTCGAATCGGGTATCTGTATTTGAAATACGGATATTTACCCAGCTGCCATAAGCTTCTGTTTGCAACGTTTTAGCTCCCGGCGGCAGCCAGCCATTCGGTGCATGAACGGTAGCACATGACGAAAACAAGAATACCGGCATTATGATTAATGATAGCTTATTTAAACGGGTGTGCATAACGACTATTCCAGAATTGTTCCTCCATTTGCCCTTCAACTTCTTTATACACCGGTGCCAAATCCATCAGCATCGTAAAAGGATTGAATAATAACTGAACCAGTTTCTGATGACTTTCTTCATGCATCCACTCTTTTCGCATCCATTCGAGATAATATCCATGGCTTTGCAAAAACAGTTCATAATGATCGGCTGTCTCCGGTAAACGATATTCTAATGTGTATTTGTCACCGGGAAATGTTATCAGCTTTTTCTTAAAATCGGTGAGATCTGCAAAAGCTTTTGTATCTTTTCTTTTGTCTTTAAGCACAACTGATGGCGGTATCCGGATTGGATTCACTTTTCCATTCAGACTTGCCAATGCCAGGTAATCGATGCGCCAGTCTCCTTTTGTCATTCTGATTCGTACGTGCAATGGCCCCTTTTTTATTTGGGCCGGCAGTGGCACCAAATAGGTATCAGTAGCCAATGGGCCATGTTCTCCGGCGGTTCCAACCTGAACCCAATTGCCGGTACTGTCTTGCACCAATACATCTATTTTTCCCAACATTCCTGAAAGATTGCTTTTCCCGGCCTCATTATTACTTAATTTTGTAAACCAGTTCCCGACATCGTTACCCATATAAGCCAGGGCCTGGTATAAAATATAGGTTGATAACAACGTTTGTCGGCTGGCTATAACGATACCGTTCTTACCTTTGGAAACGTGATTAAACCATAAGTCCAGATGTTCTTTAGTGTCGAGATAGGAAGAATCGGCCAGGCTGTAACGTTCATTCCCGTCGAAAGCGATAATTTTTTTAAGGATTGACCCTTCGGGGCCCGTGCATGAATCAGGAGCTACAATTTTATCTGATCTCCAGTAATTTCCATCCATATCCTTGAATACACATTCATTCCCTGACTTTTTAACCGCTAAAAGGTTAACATAACGAACAACGTGTGTTTCTAAGGCTTCATTCGTCATTTCAATATTTACCGTTTTACCGGTCGGGTGTGCACGATACAGTTCATCGACATCTGTCGCTTCCAGGCTCGGAGCGATACTGGAGGAGAACCCTTCAGCCTGTAAAACCATATGATGTCCGTCCGTAACATAGAATGTCGGACATGAACCAAAACAAGCTTTGGGGTTTGCAATACATGCCGTAGTAATAGCAACAGACACACCGGTTATCACCGAAAGTGCTATTATCGAACCAGACTGATGCAGCATATTGGTTTCAAAAACGGATACTGAATCTATAGGGATCGTGAAATTTCCTTTATTAACGGGTTCCCGGTTAAAGTTGAACTGTATTCCGGAACCTTTAACAAAATGATCCAGCGAATCCACACTCCAGGCATGTAAAATAAATACACTCCCATCATGCATATGAGCTTTTAAATATGGTGATTCATGATTGAGTGTTTCCGAATAATCTGCCGGTGTGATTTCACGGGACACTGTCTTATAATCGTAACAGGAAGTAAATGTTGTAAGCGCTAAAACAACATAAAAGATATGCCTAAGACTAACCCCGTAATCCCCTGCTCTACGCATAAGAAAAATCCTCCGAATGAGAAACAGACAAAAAATAAGCTGTTATTAACGAGTTAGTTCTGATTATTATGGATTAATCATAACTAACAACTAATAGTAAATCAATATAATCGAGCCTTATCTAAGTATCAATCCGGTATCGATTATGTAATTAACGTGGAAATCTCAAAATCATCCTGCAATTCCTAAAAACTGACAAATTGAGTACAAAAGCAGATAAGGAACGAAAAAAATTACCACAAAAACATTTATATAATACTCCCCCAATACAATTCCGTATCATAGGTAAGAGTGACAATTCCATTCTCAATATGCCCGTCAAACAATTCCTTCATGGCTGACATTAACGGTTCATAATTCTTTTCCCCTTCTTTCGGACAATAAGATGATGATAATAAGCGGCCTTTCACACCATCCCAATTGAGTTTCTGGTAATTTGAAAATGTTTTTTTAGTCATCTTTCCATTGTAGCAGGCACTCAATTTCTCGTCAGTCAGATTCTGATGATTAACGGTTTGATAATCATTCGCATATTTCATCAGGATTTTATCATATTTTTCCAAAAAATCCGTGTCTTTTTTCCGGCTGTTCCAAATCAGGACCATATTACAGGATTCTTTGCCAATTCTTTTAAATTCTTTAAGAGTTTCCTGAATTGGGAACCAGTGAAAAGCCTGTGCGGCTGTAATGAAATCGACGGAATTATCCGGTAATCCAGTATCCGTACTTGAACCGGTTACCGACAGAAAATGACTATTACCCGATAATTGGTTTTCCGCAGCAATTCGCATTTCCAAATTGGGTTCCACCGCGTATACAGTTTGAACGACAGGTAACAAAAGTGAGGATAGTATTCCTGTCCCCGAACCAACATCGGCCACAACTGAATCCTGTCTGAGACCCACTTCAGATACTAAATAATCGATACATTCCTCTGGATAACCTGGCCGGTATTTGATATAGTCTTCGACTCTTTCAGTAAATCGTTTTTTAGAGTCTTTCATATGTAATTAATCATTCCTGATGTTTCATAGGTTGAGCGTTCTCAATAAAATCAAAAGGTTTAGTTTTTCATTCACATATTTCTAAATATCCTAATTCTTTTTAATTTTGATAAATTTTAGTAATGATCAGCAATTCAAGAGAGTAACGCAATTAGGATACCTATGAAAAAACTATTCATGCTGTTGATTCCATTCATGTTGATTTCGGCCGGATGTAAGTCGGACAAACCTAAAGCAGTGAAAGTGAGTGGAGTAACCGGAACGGTGGAACGTTATCACGATTTCCCATCCAAATATGTTCGTACGCGCATTGTCGATGTCTGGCTGCCACCAAATTATGAAGAACAGACCGGCCATAAATACCCTGTTATATATATGAACGACGGACAAAACCTGTTCGATCCTTCATTATCCTATACCAAAATTGACTGGGGCATAGATGAAACCATGACCGGGTTGATCAAAGCTGGTAAAATACGTCCGGCCATTGTTGTCGGTATCTGGAATACACCGAAACGGATGAATGAATATATGCCTCAAAAACCACTGGAAGAGCACGAGGATATCTATGAGCAATTCAGGCATGATTTTGACGGGCCTTCCCTGGCAGATAATTATTTATCATTTATCGTCAATGAGCTGCGTCCGTTTATTAACAATCATTATCGAACGGAAACAGATCAGGCAAATACTTTTATAATGGGTTCGAGCATGGGCGGTTTAATATCGGCATACGCCGTCTGTGAATATCCCGGCCTTTTTAAAGGTGCCGGTTGCCTGTCAACCCACTGGCCTGTAGCTGACAGCGTAACCGTAACATACCTCAGAGATCATTTGCCGAACCCGGAAAATCATGAATTTTATTTTGATCATGGCACAGAAACCCTGGATGCAGAATACGGTCCTTTTCAAAAAGTTGTGGATAACATTATGCTGGAACATCACTACCAGGAAGGGATTAATTTTATGTCCAAAGTATTTCCGGGAGACGATCACTCAGAAAAATCCTGGAAAGGCCGGGTTCATATCCCCCTGGAATACTTCCTGGGAATTAAACCGCAAATCAGTCATTAAACAGGATTCCATTTTCGTTTGCTTCATTAAAACGGTTATATTTTGTGCAATTCTTTTTAGCTGTTAACATCTAATGAACCTGCGAAAATGAATATCCCGGTTATATATGAAGACAATCATTTACTGGTAGTTAACAAGCCGGTCAATATCCCTGTGCAACAGGATAACTCAGGCGATGCTGATATACTGACCATGCTTAAAGATTACATCAGGCTAAAATATCATAAGCCGGGTAATGTATTCCTGGGATTAGTTCACCGGCTTGATCGTCCGGCTTCCGGGTGTATGGTCTTTGCCAGGACTTCAAAGGCGGCTTCAAGATTATCCGATCAGTTTCGTCGAAGAATAGTAAAAAAAGAATATTTGGCTGTTGTTCATGGGGAAACACCCGAAACAGGAATGTTATTGGACTATCTAAAAAAAGACAATAGCAATAATATGGTATATAGCGTATCTGGTGACACACGAAACAGTAAAAAAGCAATTCTGCATTTCCGGACCATTGATTATCAATCAGGTTACAGCCTGGTACATATAGAACTGGAAACCGGTCGCTCTCATCAGATCAGAGTTCAGTTTGCCACAGCGGGATATCCTTTATGGGGTGATCATCGATACGGAAATGATGATAACAGTACCCGGCAACTTGCCCTGCACTCCTTTCGGCTAACATTTGAGCATCCCACACGGCACGAAAAACAAACATTTGAATGTCCGCCTGCGAATACAAAACCGTGGTCTTTTTACAATTTTAAATCATTTTTCCCAAAAATAAGTTGAATAAGCCTCTTTCATGTTTTTATTAAAATGATTATTTAAAAGCGTTACACTACAGGCTCCTATATAATTATTAGATATGAAACGGCTATTAACATTTATTTTTTTATTTACCTTCACCCTAATCTCCAAATCCTATGCTCAGTCAAAACAACATTTTGGCGATATTGGAAATTTCAAACTCGAAAACGGACAGGTTATTCAAAATTGTCGTATCGGATACCGGACATACGGCCATTTGAATAAATCAAAGACAAATGTGATCATATTTCCCACCTGGTTTGGAGGTAATACCAAAGAATTAACAGGAATTGTAGGACCGGGAAATATGGCCGACAGTACAAAATTTTATGTTATTACTCTTGATGCCTTAGGTAACGGGGTATCCTCTTCCCCGTCAAATAGTGCCAGTCAGCCAAACGGTAAATTCCCTGAATTCAATATCTGGGATATGGTTCATTCCCAGCATACGTTGCTGACCCGTATTTTGCATATACATCATGTCTATGCTGTAATGGGAATTTCTATGGGCGGGATGCAAACCTTTCAATGGATAACTGAATATCCGGATTTTATGGATAAAGCTGTCCCGGTGGTGGGTTCTCCGCGTTTAACTTCCTATGATTTACTGTTATGGACAGCTGAACTCCGGGCCATCAACGAGGGGTTTCAAAGTGATGCCAGTGAAATTTCTATTGCAAAAACGGTGGATGCTATACAAACCATGAACCTAACAACACCAACGTTTCGAAGAAGGAAAACAAAGCCCTCAGATTTTAATAAATTCATCAAATCCACAGATGAAAATTTTGAAAAGACATTCAATCCCTACAACTGGGCGAGCCAGTTGAGAGCGATGATGGATCAAAATGTGGCACGTCCTTACGATAATTCCATGGAAAAAGCGGCAAAATCTGTAAAAGCTAAAGTTTTAATTATCCCTTCCCTGCAGGATCATATGGTCAATCCCGGACCGGCAATACATTTCGCCGGATTGATCCATGCTAAATTATTTAAAATTGATAATGACTGTGGCCATTTGGGGGTTGGCTGTGCTCAAAATAAAGTCAATGAATCAATAAACCGGTTTCTGGATAAATAGGGTTGATTCATTTAAAGCCCTAATCCCCATTTATTTTTTTATCATTGAAAAAGCCGTTCAACACGTATCCTTTTTTCAGTAATTCGATTTCATGATCCTTAATGAAAGTCCTGATACGGTTTACGGATATTACCTGGTCGATACCATATTCAATATTCAATTGATGGTCGATATAGATATTCCCTTTATAAGGAGTATAGGTGTCATAAAGCGGCGCCCGGTTTTCATCGGGTTTCAAAACTGTCGTAGAACTGGCCGCTACGGTACTTGCAATGCCAACCCACTCAAAATTTGGAACCCCATTGCGAATAGCAAGAACCATTCCCCCGCTAATCCCTTTATTAAATAAAGCGTCCATCATGAAACTTCCATAATGATCCCGATCAGGTTCACTAACAATGCCCTGGGTAACCATTTTATAGCCTTTAGGATAGCCCAAAACGTATATAAAAGATCCCCATTGCAGGTCTTCCGGTTTGCCAATCGGATAATTAAAAACAGGTAAATCCTGGTTCGAAAACGGCCCAATGGACATTCCCAATAGTGCAAGATCGGCATCCGTATCCATCGCTAATACCTTATAATATCCCAAATCCGGCACATCGATGAGCATATTCACCTGCCGCTGTTTGATAGAAACACTTTTTATTATCCGGCTGGCAGGATCGGCAGGTATCTTATAATAAGAAATGACCGTATCCGGAAAATTGACGACATGGGCACACGTCAGTAGTAAAACATCATTTCCGTCATTGTAAAGAATAGTGGCCGTACCAGCAACCGAATTATTCGTTGTCACTTCATATGAGGCTTTTTTCATGAAGCTTCCATCCCTGATATCCCCGATAGCCATCGTATTTTCTTTGGGATAGACATATTGTTTATAGTAGGCCGAACAACTGATTCTTTTGATGGAACGCAGGATATGAGCTAAATCTTTAGCTGTATTTTTTTGGGGAAAAGCAGAATCGTAGACATGATTATTTCCCGGGCTTGTCACTACTTTCTGAACCTTTGGAGAACATCCCGAGATCAATATAAGAATGGCCGTAATGATATAAACCGATATTGTTTTGTTCAGTTTCATACAAAACAGGTTAATTAACGATTGCCCATCCTTTAATTATTATACAATAATTTCTTTATGATACCTATATATATTAAGTCTAAGCAGCTCAATTATTTGATTAAGCTATACTTAATAGATACCAACTTTTCCCACAACTTCAATAAAAGTTAAAGAAACATATAGAACAGGTATTTGAGATGCATACTTTTCAAAAATTATTAAATGTTGGTAATGACACAGAAGTTCCAGACGCTGATTTTTTCAGCTGTCGGAAACTCTGTAATAAATTGAGGTTGAAAATCAGAAGTGGGAAGTTGCCCCGGAGGCTTTTACTGATTTTTCATAGGACATCAGGAAACCTCTTTCGCTCAGAGTTCCAATAGCCCTGTTGTCGGAACCATTAGCCAATACCGGTATTTCGGGTAAACCGGATTCTATAAAATATTCAAAGGCGCGTTCAAGTGTATCGTTTAAGTGTAAAACATACAAAGGACTCATAATGTCCGCAGCAATAATTAGCGGTGAGCTGTCATCATGCAAGAAGCTCCTTACATCATAAAGCGAAACCAGTCCGACAAGTTTGTTATTATCATCTTTAATCGGCAAGACCATGGCTTCGGATGCCGTTAAAGCATCCAAAATATCGTGAATCGGTGTGCGGACGTTGACAACTGGCATTTTAGGGACCGGGCGATATGCTGTTCTTACTCTGACACTTTCCAGAACTTCGTGCATAAATTCCCCCCTGTGTGAGATGCTTCCCACACGGGATTCCAGCTGTTCCACATAAATACTCCAGCTCTGTGCACCCAGATACGATATCGCACTGGCAAAAATCAAAGGAACCAATAACTGGTAGCTTCCACTCATTTCTGTAATAAGAATGGTACTGGCGATGGGAACATTTCCGACGGCACTGAAGAAAGCTGCCATCCCAACTAAAACATAACCATTCGGATCAGAAACTATTTGCGGGAAATAATTAAAAACGAATGCCCCAAATGCTCCGCCAATCAATCCACCAATTACAAGAGAAGGTGCAAAGTCGCCACCGGTACCACCCGATTGCAATGTAAAGGTGGTTGCAAAAATCTTTAGCAGGGCAAGAACCAACATGAATGTAATGGTCAGATTTCCATACAATGCCTGTTGCAGATATCCATAGCTGGAACCAACGACCGCCGGGAAGAAAAAGGCAATCATGCCCACCATCAATCCGCCAAGCGCTGGTTTCAGTGGCTTGGGTATTTTTACTTTTTCAAAAAAACCGGATTTGAATCCAACAAAAATTCGCACATACGCAATACCAACGACCATGGTAATTAATGCCAGTATAATGTAAAGCGGCAATTCAATGGGTTTTTCGAAGTGTATCGACTGAAAAGTAAATATCTCCTGCCAGCCTTTGAACGATTCGTAAATGGAATAAGCAACAATAGACGAGATAATCGAAGGCATGAGGCCTTCACTTTCCATATCCTTGCGATACAGGACTTCGGCCGAAAAAATGGCACCACCCAATGGAGCACGGAATATAGAACCAATACCAGCCCCCATACCAGCCATCAACAATATTTTCCGCTCATTTTCTGAGAGTTTCAGTTTTTGAGCTAAAAAGGACCCGAAACCGGCGCCAAATTGCCCCATCGGACCCTCACGGCCGGCACTGCCTCCGGTTCCAATGGTTAAAACGGCTGCAATTAGCTTAATGACGGGTACAAGTGGCTTAATGATCCCCTTATTCATGTGATAAGCTTCAATCACGGAATCAATACCCTGGCTGTCGGATGGTGGTGTGGTATAATAAACAAGCACACCGGAAAGCAGCCCACCAAGTACCGGCATTACCAGTAATATCCATCGATGGCCTACGTTTAGAACCTGGTTAATTGAGAATGCACTGGGGCCACCGCCACCTTCACCTCCCGGAAGCGGGTGATTATATCCGGCGAGAACGACAAAACAGTAATGCTGCAGGTGTTCGAGCATGTAAGCGAAAATGAGGGAACCAATCCCAGCAACAACGCCAACTAGCACTGTCAGTAAAATCCATTTGCCGGTAGAAACTACATTGACGGCTTTTCCAAAGCCGTGAAGTTTCTTATTTATGTATCTGGTACTTAGTCTTCTGGGCAACGATTTATTCCTTAAATTTGGGTTGCAAATATAACAATTAACTCGGTAATAAACAGCAGTTGTTATTAACTTTTACTCATGAACTTAAAAAAACATTTCAGTTACACGGCTACATTCATAATTATCAAACTGTTTGGATTAAGTTGTGATGATACCTATAAAAGGCTCATCGACAAAGATTCTGCGGTATATTATTCGAAAGTTGTTGAACATCTGCCTTTCCCATTCAATTTTTTTCATTCTTTACTTAAAATCAGATGGCTCAGAAAATTTTCCATCATCATGGAAGATTTAGTCCTCCCCGGGGATCTGATGCATCTGCTGATGCGTAAATTTTATATCCGTGAAGAAATAGAACGGGCTCGTAACGAAGGATATCACCAGGTTGTTGTGCTCGGAGCCGGTTTGGATTTTTCGGCGATACGAACTGCGAGATATAAATTACCCTCTTTCGAAGTTGATGAGCCGGATACCATTACACTGAAACAAAAACTAGTTGAAGAAATTCACTTCAACCATCCTCTCCTTCACTTTGTCCCAGTGGCTATTCACAGGCAGGGACTATTTGACGGGCTCTCCGAAAATGAAGCATTCAAAAAAGATACTCCGACACTGTTTATCGCCGAAGGATTTCTTGATTACCAGGACCTGGAAACGATTTCGAAATTATTCGATGACATTAACAGGCTTACATCCGGACAGTCCCGTTTCCTGTTCACACTGTTTGATTTTTCCCGGATGAGCGACCTGCATGCCCAAATCATCAAAGACAGCGTCGCTTTTGTCGGGGAATACCTCGGACACAATATCGGTCGGGATAATATTGAAACATTACTCACTCAACATGGAATGACTTTAACCTGGTCGGTTGATCCGGAAACGATGATCAGGGAAAAGCTGTCTTCCAATAAAATCACCAACCCACTGTTTAAAGGATTCTACATAATGAGTGCCGATTCTGCTGAAAAACAACCCAATTCTAAGTCGGGTGTACATGATGCAAAATCAATCAAATTTTAGGATACTAAATCAAATCATCGTAATTTTGTAACCTTTTTGGGAAATAGAATTTAAAAATAGAACGACAAGATATGACCAACGAAATTGACAGCCTGTTACCGTTACTTTTAAAAGATTCTAAACTGAATAACAGACAACAAAATCTGTTCATCAAAGTTTTAAAAAAAATTGAACATGCAGATGCCGAAGAACGTACATCCGACGAATGGTTTGTACTTGGTTATGCTGCCGAAGCACAGGGCAATGAGTTAAAAGCCTCGGAATATTATACTGAAGCCATCAAAGGTAATCCGGAATTTGAAGCAGCCTATAAAAATCGAGGCTCCGTTTTTACGCGGCTCAAAGAATATGACGATGCCTTATTCGATTTGAAAAAAGCTATCGAATTAGATCCTGATTACCTGGATGCCAAACTTCAACTTAGCGTTTTATATTCTGAACAGGATAAATTCGAAGAGGCAATGGCATTACTCGATGAAATTTTGAAAAAAGAATCGAATCATCTTAGGGCTCATGCTCAGCTTGGTGCCATTTACGACAAACAGGAAAAGTACCCGGAAGCCATTGAAGAATTAGATATCGTCATCGAAAAAAATACCGAAGATGGAAACCTTTATTCCCAGCGGGCCATTTCTAAACTTTTCAACGGCGACGCAGCTGAAGCAGTAAAAGATTTTCAAAAAGCTCAGCGTTACAGCGGTGCCAATTATATCACTTATTTTAATCTGGGCCTATCCTATGGTATGATGGAAGATGGCAGTAAACAGGCTTATCAGCAATTTGAAAAAGCATTTCGGAAACAACCGGCCATCCTGGCTTCCTATTTTAAAGAGGCAAAAGACGGTGAAACAGGACGGCTGGCTAAAAAAATCGATGAGATAGTCGATCACCTGAAAAAAACCGATGAGAACAAGCCTGGTAAATTTTATCGGGATGAACTCATCGATCTTTTGGAACGAAAACTGAATGAAGCCCGTAACCCATCTGCTGAATAAATGAATTTAAAAAGCAGGGATCTCAAAATTGAAATCCCTGCTTCAAAATTATTTCTACTGCGTTAGTAAGTCTAATCCTGATCTTCGATTTTAGCGATGTAACTTCTTACACGACGGGCATTTTCTCCGATATCACTCTTTCCCAATCTGGACATTGACCGTACATCGATCCGGCTCCCACCCGATTGGGTTGTATCAATTCGAACCACAATATCATCTTTGAAACCAAACCAGGGAATTGTCGAGGTTGCTTCTATCCTTCCTTCTAATGAATCCGCTGCCTGAATTTTCCACCAACGCATTTCATGTGCGGCTTTTAATGAACGTTGGTAAGCAACTCCTGGTGGCACATCCAATATCACCGGACGAATATCGGGATAAAACTCATGTTGCTGTTGAGCCACTTTAGCTCCACCGTAATCGGAACCATTTGGAGCATTTTTTCGCAAAGGCAAAACCGCTTTAAACTGAGGTGGATTCACCGTATCTGTAGTAATATCATGAATCGGTGGTGCCGATGTGGCACGGTGATAAAAAAACATAGCAGTACCCGTTATTGCCAGGCATATCAATAAACCGAATAAAGATAATCCAAAACCACTTTTTTTACTTCCAGGACGTGTAATAATCATACTAATCAATGTGACTAAAATTCCAAACATTGACAGATATGTTCCCCATGTAAGCAGTTTAAAACCCGTTCCCAGACCCCATATTTTCCATTGATATCCATATCCTGAAATGGTAAATATAATAATCGCTATAATAGCGATCGTAAAACTGATTAATGCAAACCACGACGGTCTTCGGTTGGTCAAACGTTCATCATTTACATCCATTTTTCCATCCTTTTTCTAATACAACGTAAAGATATTACACAGCCGTTGCTTTGTGTATGTTTAAAATAAAATCCCCTGAACTCGTTGAAACATTATATACGTCAACAGGCTATAATTCAATTTATAATCAGGAACATTACAAGTATTAATCATTTTTTTAACCTGAAAGGTTCCTGTACTTAAACAAATTGTACGGAATCATTTAAAAGATTTCACCAAACACCTGATCGAAAATCAGTAAGAAATATCCAAATTTCTTTAAAATGATATTCCATATACGACATACCGGTTGTGTGTTTTTCTTCATGGTTTTCTTCCGAAAGCTCCGTCCTCGTTACCTCGGTAAGCAATAAAACGCCGGCTAAGGAGACGGCATTTTCAAGAGCTATCCGAACGACTTTTGCCGGATCGATTATTCCGGTTTCAACCAGTTCGACACAATTGTTCTTTGCGGCATCAAAACCATAACTACCTTTGCCGTTTTTAGATGATACATACCTTAACACCGGAGTTTCCAAAACTTCCTGATACGTTTATCATTAATGTTCCATCCGATATTTTGAAAACATCAAATAATCATTTACTGGTAGAAACCATTACACCGGCTTTCCGAATTTTCGTACAGGAAACGTAAGATTACACTTAATCATAGCTTATCTGTTTCCATGTAACTTATTAGTGAAGGAAATCTATTTATCAAATCCACAAGAGAGCAACCATGGATAAAATCACAACATTAAAAGATTTATTCGTAGAACAGGCTCAGGATATTTACGATGGCGAAATGCAACAAACTAAAGCTATACCTACTATTTTGGAAAAGGTGACATCTCCTGAGCTAAAGAGCCTTATAAAGCATCATATAGATGAAACCAGAATTCAAATCGATCGCCTGAATACCATATTCAGAATGCTCGATTTGTCACCGGTTGGGGAACGTTGTAAAACGATGTCGGCCCTGATTGATGAGACTTCCGGACTAATCAAAAGATGCAACGATCCGGAAGTCCTTGATGCCGGACTTATAACCTCATTACAACATATCAACCATTGTGAAATAGCAGGTTACGGATCAGTCATTGCCTATGCCAAAACACTCGGTATGGATAACCTGGCATATATTTTCAATCAAACACTTGAAGAAGAAAAAAAGGCTGATCTCGAACTCACAAAAATCGCAGAAAAGAGCATCAATACGAAAGCCAGAAGTCCAATTGTGAGTTAAACAGACCTGATTTCTTAACTAAACTTAAAATATGATGGAAAAAATTATCACTTTAAATGACCTGCTAATTGAGCAAACCCGGGACCTGTACAATGGCGAATTACAAGAGCTGGTGGCATTACCGAAATGGCGGGAAAAAGTATATACTACCGAACTGGAAGACCTTGTTGATTTCCATATTCGTGAGACCAAAGCTCAGTTAAAGAGATTGGAGTTTGTATTCAAACAAATGGATATCAAACCTTTAGGTGAGCAGTGCAAGGTCATGAAAACGCTGATTAAATCAGCGATGGAACTTATCGATCGCAGTGCCGATCCGGAAGTCAGAGATGCGGTCATCGTTATTTCGCTGCAAAAAATTAATCATTACGAAATAGCCTGTTACGGAACAGCTATTGCTTATGCCCGGGCTTTACATCTTGATGATACCGCCGCTACATTTCTCGACACCTTGCGGGAGGAGAAACGGTCTGACCTGGATTTGACCAGACTGGCCGAGGAAAAGATAAATATCAAAGCGAAACGAACAGCACTTGCCTGAGTAAAATTCTATTGAACAATTATGAAGATTTACGCTGTCATAACCAATAGCGGGGAAATCGTATATATTGATGCCGATTATTTTAAAGTACGAGACGGAGAAATTCATTTTTATATCGGTGCTGAAAAAAGATCCGATATCTATGTTTCATCCTCCGGGACCATTGTTGTTTCGGAAGAGATGATTCATAAAAAAGCGATGGGAGACGAATAAAATCAGGGAATCACACGAACTTTAAGGGTGATGGATTCCCTTACGAATGCTCATCAGAATTTCGCGCATTTTGTGTCGGAATTTCCTTTAAACAACCAATTTAATCGGGATTTAAGTTACTGGTAGAAATTTAAACTCCGTGTATGAGTATCAGAAATCCCCATTCTGGGTGGAAACGTAATGTTTCATGATTGGTATTCAAAAACGGATTAGCCCGGCATAAGGTATTATGCCGGGTATTTTTAAGTCCTGATCCCGGAATCCAAATTCCTGTTTGTCCATCAGGAGATTTTTCTATTCAATCAATTACTGCTTAAGCCTAGTTCTTTAGGAGACCAGGGCTTTGTTCTGTTTTTCACATTATTCCTTACATCACTAACATCCTTTTCACTAATTTTACCAGCCTGATTCCCGGGCATGGCACGTAATATGGATAAAATATCGACAATTTGAGCATCACTGAGCCGTGCACCAAATGCGGGCATCACACTATTGTAATGATTATTATGAACTTTGATGTCTCCCTGCAGCCCATCTAACAGAATTTTGATAACGGTTATTTTATCTCCTGCTACGATTCCAGAACCCCTGACCGGTGGAAAAACGCCACTGATGCCCTGCCCATTGGAACCATGACACGACGAGCAGTATTCTTTAAATAAATGAGCACCTTCTCCGACATTACCTGAAGATTCTATCCCTGTTGTGTCGCTATTATCATTTCCCATCATCATGTTTGCACCCATCATGGAACGCATTGAATTCATTTCCCGGACTCTTTGCATTCCATAATTCATAGCCATCATTTCCTGGTTCATTTCATTAAGTTTGCGGTTTCTCATGCCCTTTCCATTCTTCATCATGTGTCCGTTTTGTTTCGGAACACTCTCCTTTTGCATAACCATATAATGATGCTGAATTTGATGATACAGCCGTTGCATTCCCTGCGGCATATCTTTTTTCAGGGTGTCGAAACCTGCTGTCATCGATTGATAATTTTTTTGTATATAGCCAGGCATATTATCGTTTTTCTCCTGACTTTCATTTCCATTTCCGGATTTCATTTTCCCACATGCTGAAAAAGCTAAGCTTATACCTAATAAGAGCAGCAAATAATTGTATTTACGTTTCATGACTAATTCCAGTTTTTAAATTTTCTATGCGTCTTTTATAAAACTTTAAAATTCACGGACAGATCAACGAATGAACTATAATATCCATATAAATATTCGTTTCTAAATCACTATATACCATAATATTAAACCAACTATTTATTTCAATAAGGGCCAATCAACTTAAAAGGCATTTTACATTTCAAAACTCGTAATTAATTATTTTATGGCTTATCATAACTCAATATGAACTACAGGTATTAAAGAAGAAAGGAAATATTTCCTTCAATTACGGACAGGAAAATGGAAAAAAGCATCAGGATTGTTTCTTCAAATCTATTCATAGGAACATTTTTGCTTATCAGTATGATCGGTTGTAGCCATACCTCTGCTGACAAATCACGCATTTATCGAATCCTCAGGGAGCGTCAAATTATCAAAACGACATTCCTCCAACCCAACGACAGTACAAAAATAAATAATTACAGTATTGTTGAAGGTGATAATCTTGTTTTTTCTTTTAATCATATTCCAGAAACAAACCAAACCGACCCAAACAGCAATTCAGAAAGTATTGTCTTCCAGGTTAATCCAAATCTTTCTTCTTTCAGTTATAAAAATACTCAGATTGATTCTGTTCATGGATATTATATGCAGGACAGCGATTCACTGATACAAAAAAGTATCAATACGGGAGTTATCACGGGAAAGAAACTCAATGATACGACCTGGAGTGTTCAGATGTCGGTAAAAGTGAAAACGAACAAAGGTTTAATCGATAAAAAGATTGATCACAATTTTACTGTACAGCAAATTAAATGACGACCTTTTTTTTCTTTTGATTGATCCTGGATTCTTGTAACTGATTTACCATAATCAATATGAGTATCAATAAAATGACCGCCCCGGCCTGATGTATCGCTCCCCAGAATACCGGAACGGTTCCAAAACTTTTCAAAACCGTAATGGCTCCCAAAGATATTTGAATGAGCACCATCAACGGCAAAAGATTGCTTACAATCTTTAAGCGTTCCGATACCAGTTCCTTACGCCCTTTCCACCATAAAATAAAAATCAACAGGGTGATGAAATATGGAAGTGTCCGATGTATAAAGTTGACCAAATTTGGGTTTTCAAAAATATTCACAAAAAAAGGTGACATAAAAAACATGTTTAGAGGCACCAAACGGCCATTCATCAATGGAAAACTGTGAAATGTGATGGCTCCCCTTAAACCGGACATCAGACCCCCGAAAAATATTTGAAATGCCAGTAATACCAATATTCCGGTCGATAATTTTCTCATCAGCGTTCTGGATTCAGGTTTCATTTCCGATGACTTTTGGGGATGAAGCAAATCGAGGGCTGTCCACAAAATGAAACTGAACAACGTCAATGCCAGCGACAAATGAATAGCCAGACGATACGGGCTTACGCGCGGCACATTGATTAACCCGCTTTTCACCATGAACCAGCCCCATGCCCCCACGGCACCGACGCCCAGGATGATAATTATGTATTTTTTTACCATTCCCTGGCTCAATTGCTTCCGGTAATAAAAAAAGGCGAGTTGGAAAATGAAAAACATTCCGATGAAGCGTCCGAGCAAACGATGAGCATATTCCCACCAAAATATCGACTTGAAAGAAGCCAAATCCATGCCACTGTTCACATCCTTGTACTGCGGCGACTGTTTGTATTCACGGAAAGCTTTTTCCCATTCTGCATGATTTAGTGGAGGCACTGTTCCCGTAACAACATCCCATTCAACAATGGAAAGTCCGGAACCGGTTAAACGTGTGATAGCACCAATAGATATCATAGCCATTATGAGGACGCATCCGGCCAATAGCCAAATTGCAACAAGTCGATCTGTTTTCATTACTCAAATTTCATATTAAGTTTCATTTTGCGCTCTAATTTACATAGTGGATTTAAACATTTCACACAAAATTGTCTTAAATTATTTTGCGACAAGACATTTTGTTCCCTGGCGTCAGATTTGTTTTATTTTTATCCTAATTCAGGATGTTCCCAGGCTTATTTCGTAAAAATTTCAGAGGTTAGAATATCAAAACACTGATTACTAATTACTTTTCACTGTAAACCTTTCCCTGAAAATCCATTTTAAATCCGAAAGAACAGCATATAACGTTTGTTTCAATTCAGGATGATGTTCTACTATCGTAACGTCTCCCATCCAATCCGTCTGCAAAGTAAGAATCGAAGATGTGCCATTAATATTTGATAGCATATCATCATGAGAAATGGCTACCGGCTGAACACTTCCCTTAGCTTCTCCATCATTTATATATCCTTCACAGACTAATTTCAGCCGTTTATTCGCATTCAAAGCCACTTTAATTTCAGACATTTCAATTAATTCAATTCCATTGCGTTCTATGTCTTGTGGAGTACATCGAGCATCCATAAGAACATTTAACAAAATCGCCGTTTTAAAAGCAGAATCCCATCCCAAAATATCAAATGATGGATCCGTTTCGGCAAAACCAATATCCTGAGCCTTTCTTACAGCATTTTCCAACGTAAATCCCTGCTCCATTTCGCCAAGGATGAAATTAGAAGTGCTGTTCAAAATTCCCCTGAACCCGGTAATTTTACACCCCTCAAGGTGATCCCGAACCATATTAAAAACAGGCGTTCCGTCCATAACCGTACCCTCAAACAATAATCTGCGATCATTTAAATGAGCTAAATCCATGAGCTCGCGATACGCAAAAGCGATCGGGCCTTTATTGATTGATATAACATGCATTTTATGTTCAAAGGCCCATTGAATATGCTTTATAGCCGGCTGTCCCGATATGATATTCAATGAAGACATTTCAATCAAAATATCAGAGGAAATGGAAGAGATAATTTCATTGCTGGCCATTTCTGTCCAATCGGGATTGGTATCAAAAAATTTACCGGCAGTAGATTTTTCTTTCAATGCACGCTTTAAATCCAGCCCATCTTCATTCACCAGGCAGCCGCTTGATTTCGTTATAATTCCAACCACTTTAACATCCGGGAAACCAAAATGAGCCAACTGTTCAGCGTTTAAAAGAAAACGGGCAAATGCCTGACCAACATTACCGAAACCAATGAAAAGCAATTTATATCCCGACATAGCCCCGTTTCTAAAATATTTTTTCTACTTCAATTCCAATTCTGCGAAGACCTTCTTTCAGATAATCCTGCTGAGCCCCCATCCAAATACGTAAAAAGCCTTCCGTACCGAAATGAGTTCCCGGAACAATCAATGTATTTTGATTTTCCAGGACAGCCTTTACAAATTCCAGGCTTGGAACATCAGAATGATAATTCAGAAAACAGAAAGCACCGGCATCCGGTTGCCGGAAGTGGAAGGTATCCCCGAAACCAGTAATCCATTCTCTCATAACAGGATAGTTTTCATCCAGAATTTTACGGGTCCGGCTATATAATTTTTCACGATTTTCTTTTTTTACAGCAGTCCGGGTAATTATGTCTGATAATTTATTGGGGCCAATGGTAATGTAATCGTGCTGGGTCCAGCATTGGTAAATGATCTCTTTCGGACCAACAATCCAGCCGATTCTTATCCCTGGTATGCCATACGCTTTGGACAATCCACTCGTGACAATAACCCGATCGCTCATTTCCCAGAAACTTTTTGTTCGATCCCCGTTAAGTTCGGCACCGATATATACTTCATCGGCAATCAAATAAGCGCCCGTTTCTTCACATCGTTCGATGATACGCTGCATTGCTTCGCTACTCAGAACTTTGCCTGTCGGGTTATTCGGATTCGAAAGATACACCAGTTTCGTTTTGTTCGTTACAGCGTTATTGAAAGACTCCCAATCCGGTTCCCATTCGTTTTCAAAATCCAGTGAAAATGTATTCACCCTGGCACCCAGGCTTTTTGCAATCCCTCTTATTTGCATATAATTAGGAATTTCAAGTGCCACTTCATCTCCTTCAGACAACATACTAAGTAATAATAAATAATTTGCCTCAGAGGTCCCGTTAGTCACTTCAATATTATCAATTTTCGAATCAGGATAAGACGAGGAAATAAGTTCACGAAGTTCAATAGTTCCATTCGATTGACTATATCCCAAGGGCATGTCTAAAACAGCGTCCAGATCAAAACCCATCCTGCGAAGCTCATTTAATGAAACAGCCCTGATTCCGCTCTCACTCATGTCGTAATCAACCAGGTTTTCCCAGGTCGATTGCATACGCTCCATTTCAAATTGTTCAATTCTCATGCTTATAAATAAATCTAGATTTTTATTATATAGTTATAACGGATAATAATGTTTACGATATTATTTTTTTTAGTATCAGGTAAAACTTTAACATACCTTGTAAATGAAATACAACTAGTACTTTTAGGTTGATATATTAATCATGGGAAACATAAACACTCTATCCTGTGGGTGCAATCATTTTGATCTCGTCATACTTCAATATTATTTACTCTTAGTTAGGTAAAAAAACATTTAGTATATCAATAAACGTTTTAGACCTTTGAATCATCGAGAATGGAAATACTGTCAAATATTTTACAGGCAGAACGACGTATAAGGCCATACATATTGAAAACGCCGCTCATACATTCCAATTACCTGAGTAAACTCAGTAATGGCAATGTATACCTGAAATTGGAAAGTGAACAAATTACCGGCTCGTTTAAGGCACGGGGAAGTCTGAATAAGCTCATGGCCGTTGCCGAAAACGATAAGAACCAATTTGTTATAACTGCTTCAACAGGTAACCATGGCCTTGGATTTGCCCGCGCATTAAAATTATTAAATATGAACGGCCGTATCGTCCTGCCTGATAATGCCGCTGCCTCCAAGATCGAAGCCCTCAAATCATACGGGGCGGAAATTGAATTTTACGGGCAGGACAGTTATGAAGCCGAAATGTACGCCAAACGTCAAGCTCATAAAAATAATTATGTATGGGTTTCCCCATATAATGATGAAGAAGTAATTGGCGGACAAGGAACAATTGCCATGGAAATAGCTTCTCAATTATCCCGTATTGATAATGTTTTGGTGACGATAGGCGGCGGCGGACTTATTTCCGGAATTGCCAGTTATTTAAAAACAATTAATCCTGAAACGAATATTTTCGGCTGCCAGCCTGAAAATTCACCTGAAATGTATTTGAGCGTTAAAGCGGGAAAACATCAAACATATGAGAAAAAAGAAACTCTTTCTGATGGTTCGGCCGGTGGATTTGAAGAAGATTCTATCACCTTTGAAATTTGCAGAGAATTGGTTGACAATTATTATCTGATTAGTGAAGAAGAAATAAAGGAAGCAATCAGATTGATGATTCAACAGCACGGCAAGCTGATTGAAGGTGCTGCAGGCGTTGCCATCGGAGGTTTTCTAAAAGGGATGAATCGGTTTCAAAATCAAAATACGGTTATCGTTGTGTGCGGCAGCAATATATCGACAGAAACCCTTAAAAATATATTGTAACATTGTGCCTCGAATAGTATTCCAAAAAGAGATTCAAAACGTTCTCAAAAATATTTCTACTGCTGATTTAATTGCGGATCTGGAAAAAGGCTTCATGGCTTATTCAGCCAATAAAGTTGTTGTACCGCCAGTGGGACACCTTTCCTTTCAGAATCCTCCGGGGGATACGCATATCAAATACGGATATATAAAGAATGATGATTTTTATGTCATTAAGGTAGCATCCGGATTTTATGAAAATCCCGGCCTGGGCCTGTCTTCCAGCAATGGCCTGATGCTGATATTCAGCCAGAAAACGGGTGAATTACTGGCTGTTTTAATAGATGAAGGCTTGTTGACCGATATTCGTACAGCTATTGCCGGGGCCGTTTGTGCCCGTCGTTTAGCACCAGGGAACCTGCAATCGATTGGAATTGTCGGAACCGGGATTCAGGCCCGGCTTCAGTTACGATATTTAAAAGAAGTTACCGAATGCCGTAAAGTCATCGTTTGGGGACGAAATGAGGCACATCTTCAGGCATACAAAGATGAAATGACCACTGAAGGATGGGACATTGAATCTACAAGAAGTATCGAAACCCTGACTCACTCCTGCCGTTTGATTGTTACGTGTACGCCTTCTCATTCCCCGCTGATTCATGCAGATAATATTCAAAGCGGGACACACATTACCGCTGTGGGTTCCGACACAGAAGGCAAACAGGAGCTCGAAGCTGATGTATTCGGTTTGGCTGATATCATTATCGCCGACAGTATTTCACAATGTTCGGACCATGGAGAATTGCATTTCGCATTGAAAGAACATACTATTTCCCCTGATAAAATTATTGAATTAGGCCAGTTTATTTCCAGAGATCAAAAACGAGCAGATGACAAACAAATTAGTATCGCTGATTTAACCGGCGTTGCTGTTCAGGATATACAGATTGCAAAAATGATTTGGAAAAGCCTCGGATGAATAACCTGTTATTTTACAAAGAATTATCCTATTCGTAATTTGTTCGTGATTTGATTTATTATAAAAAAGCCAAAGTCATTGACTTCATGAAGCATATTTTCCGGTTTATTCTCGTTCTTATAGCTTTTTCTTATTTCACTCTGCGTGAATCGGCTTCACCCAATGCCTATGTTTTCAATACGCTTGTCGTTATTGCGGCTGGAGTAACTTCGTACCTGTTATATCGAAGAGATTTACGGAAGAAAGAAGAGAAAATGGCCCGCAAACAAAACAGGCACTAATCGTATTTCGACATGGAATTGAACAATATTTCAACAATATCACCGGAAGAAGAATATCAGCACCTTGTTCGCACCGCTTTCTGGCTGAGTATCTTTACCATATTCTATAATCTCATGGAAGGTATTGTTTCGACATACTTTGGTCTGCACGACAATACGCTTGTATTGTTCGGTTTCGGACTGGATAGTTATGTCGAAGTGTTATCTGCTATTGGTATTACCCATATGATTCTCAGAATGAAGAAACAACCCAATGTACAGAAAGACACCTTTGAAATTACCGCTCTTCGGATAAATGGAATCAGTTTCTATCTTTTGACTGCTTTTCTCAGCATTGGAGCCATTGTAAATATTTATCAGATGAAGAGACCGGAAACTACTTTTTGGGGAATTGTCATATCTATCATATCCATCATTTCTATGTTCGTCCTGATGCAATTGAAGCTTATGGTTGGCCGTAAAATGGATTCCGACCCAATTATTGCTGATGCTAATTGTACAAAAACCTGTTTATATATGTCCATTATTCTATTGGTCTCAAGTGTAATCTATGAATTGACTGGATTATTTCTGATAGATAGCTTAGGTGCAATTGCTTTGGCTTATTTTTCCTATAACGAAGGAAAAGAATCGATGGAAAAGGCATCTAAAAAGGACTATGAATGTTCCTGTTGAAAGAATAGCCTTGGTTATTCTTTGGCCATGATACTACTATATGGCAAGCTGTTATAATCCAACAAGCAAACCCTGATGAAAAGGTAATTTTAAACGTTTTTTTAGATTAGACGGTTAAAATGATACGGGTAATGATCACCAAAACAGGAGTCCTGCTTATGATTGGATTAAAATTAACGGAAGAAGAAAGCAGTATGCTGGTTGAGATTCTCGAAAATTTTATTTCCGATATCCGTATGGAAATAGCCGATACGGATAATTCCAGTTTCAAAGAAAATTTAAGAGTGCAAAAACGTTCTGTTACGAAAATCCTTCTGCAATTAAAAGAAAATTCCGAAAGACAAGCCTGATAAACTATTCTTCTGTATTTTTTAAATGGAAATAAATTCAGGTACTATTCTGATATTTAATTATTGGACATACTATTTTCATTAATTAGATTCATGCTTTAATACATAATATTATATCAGATACCAGAGAATGAAACCGATTCCTACACTCGATGATATTATTTCCGCCGCTCATCGAATTCAACAGCAAGTTCATCATACTCCCATATTTAGCAGTCGCCAGTTAGATGATCTTTGTAATGCTCATATCCATTTTAAATGTGAAAATTTTCAAAGAGTGGGTGCTTTTAAATTCCGCGGCGCCAGTAATGCCGTCTTATCATTAACGGATGCAGAAGCTAAACCCGGTGTTGTAACTCATTCCTCCGGTAATCATGCCCAGGCGCTGGCATTAGCTGCAAAAATGAGAAATATTCCGGCTTATATTGTTATGCCTGAAAATGCTCCGGAGGTAAAAAGAAATGCGGTGGCCGGATATGGAGCAACTATTCGATTATGCAAACCGACTCTCGAAGACCGGGAAAAAACCGCTGCCCAGGTTGTTAAAGAAACAAGTGCCACTTTTATCCATCCTTATGACGATCCAAAAATTATCGCCGGACAGGGAACGGCTGCACTTGAATTATTGCATGAACACGACCTGGATATTATTATGGCTCCGGTTGGCGGCGGCGGACTAATGAGCGGAACAGCCATTGCCGCGAGGTCAATCAATCCTGAAATTATGGTGCTCGGTGCAGAACCGGAATTGGCCAATGACGCATGGCTTTCTCTTAAAAACGGAAAGAGATATCCCGCAACGAATGCACCCACTATTGCTGACGGACTTAAAACGGCATTAAGCGATCTGACTTTTGCAATTATTCAAGAAAATCTAGACGACATCATCACCGTCAGCGAAGATGAAATTATTGAAGCTATGCATTTCGTCTGGGAGCGAATGAAAATAATTATCGAACCTTCTTCAGCCGTACCTGTGGCAGCTCTATTCAAACAAAAACAACGATTCGAAGGAAAAAGAGTAGGAATTATTTTATCAGGCGGGAATGTCGATCTGAAACATTTACCCTGGAAGGATAAATAAAAAAGGGGGAATTACCCGGTCCCCCCTTAAGTCAATCCACACATCTAACATTTAAAAATTAATGATGGCTCCCGGAATGATCTCCTCCATGCCCTGACTCGGTATGATCATCATGTCCATCGTGGTTATTGTCTTCAAAAGCATGAAACGAGCGTCGTATCGCTTGCGAAATAGCTTCTTCATTGTTAGGATTTGTCGGGTCGATAATGTTTCCATTTTGATCGACGAACCATTGGCTTACATCAACTTTCACCGTCGCATTGTAGGATGACAGGGAATCAGAAATATTTAAAGGAGGGTTCAGTTTGATGTGCACTTCGGCAGACCGGTGTGATTTGAAGACAAAGTGTGTCCCGTTATAAAATCCTTTAACAACAACCGAATAGCGCTGATCTTCTTTGGGTCCGGCTACAAAATCGGAGTCGGTTACCGTTTCATTTGGACGAGGTTTATGTATTTCAAATGATATGGCACTGTAGAGACCATGGGGGACATTATCGATAGCAACGTTCGTGACGGTGCTGTCTAAATTTAATGTTAAAACCAAAGGACCTTGTTCAAAATCCAAAGAATCTTCGGTTGCGCTATGAAACTCCAGTTTTTTAATGAGCACTTTTGCTGTGTCGATTTGTAAACCGGTAGTCGCAGCAACCGTTCCAGAATCAGATCCAAAAGCAGATGGAGCTACGGCAGGTGAAGAACTTGCAGAGGTTGTTGCAACAAAGCTGATCCCTGTTTTTGCTATGTTGCTTGCTTTTGTTCCGGCCAGGTTGCATCCATTCAACGCAACAATAGTTACGATCACAAAAAAAGAAAAATACGCAATCTTCTTAGACGTTATATGTTTCATGGGGTATCTCCTCTTTAGAGATAAATGATTAATAATAATATTTTTAGCAGTAGATGATAACTTTATTAAGTCATCGTATATCGATAATTAATTATATAAAAGAGTGGCGAAGTGCTTATATGTTACGCGATTAAACTAAATTTTACTTTAAAATGATTTTTGTAATTTTGAAGCGGGTTTACAGTTATTCCCTCATCATAAAAATCCTAAAAGATAAATCCACCGTTTTCAAAAAATGTTTGGTTTAAAAAAGAAACGCAGGAACAGATTACTTAACAGTTCAATACCGGATGACTGGAAGAAAATCATCATGAATAATGTTCCCTATGTGGCTGCGTTCCCGCATCCTCAAAAAAACAGACTCGAAGGACTTGTTTCACTTTTAATTGATGAAAAACCATTTGAAGGCTGTGGCGGACTAAACATCACAGATGAAATAAAAGTAACGGTAGCAGCACAGGCAAGTGTCTTATTATTAAACGATCCGAAGGATTATTTCCCTACTCTTCGATCCATTCTGGTTTATCCCCATTTTTATTTTGCCAAAGTAAAAAATCCACAACCTGACGGAACTGTCATAGAAGGGTACCAGGGACGAATCGGAGAATCGTGGTCTCGTGGCCACATCATTTTGTCCTGGAAGGACGTACTTGCCGGGTCAGGCGATATGCATGATGGCAGAAATGTCGTATTTCATGAATTTGCCCATCTGCTGGATTATGAAAATAATGTAACCTCTACACCAATTAAACCAGATCCTGCTTCTATTTCCACAGTTATTACCAGTCAATACCATCGTTTCCTTTCGGAAATAGATAACGGAAAACTGTCTATTCTGGATCTTTATGCCGCCACAAATATTAAAGAATTTTTTGCAGTAGGCACCGAGTATTTTTTTGAACAGCCAGCAGGACTTAAATCGAATTATCCTGAATTATACCACGCCTTACAACAGTTTTATCAACAGGATCCAATCACATATTTCGACTATAAATTAGTTCATGATGATCAATAGATACATCATTCAACAGCTCCGGCAATACATATCCTTTTCATGATAGCCATTTAAAAATCCAGTCTACATCTTCTTTACGGCATAATTCAGAACCGGATGTCATTGTAGCTGCTGTACCCGCGGCTACCCCATATTTTAAAACTTTCGAATAAACCCATTTCTGTGTCAGGGCATAAACTATCCCGGCAACCATACTATCTCCTGCCCCGACCGAACTTCTCTGATGAACAGTTGGCGGAACGACATATTCTGTACTGTTTTCAGAAACCATCAGGGCTCCCCGGGCACCCAGGGAAATAACCATAATTTCACATTTATGATCAGCAATAAACCCTTTGGCAATTTCTACTTCTTCATTGGCTGTTATCTTTTCCAATCCGGCTAGTGCGGCCATTTCACTCAAATTTGGCTTAATCAAAAAAACGCCTTCCTTCACAGTTTCAGCTAAAGCAGGTCCGGAAGTATCGAGAATTGTTTTGATTTTATGTTCATGTGCCCATTTGGCCAACTCAGCATAAGCAGTGTCCGGTATACCCAATGGCAGGCTCCCGCTTAAAACCAGAAACTCTGGCTTCGGCTGCAACGACAGGATTTGGCTCTTACAATTTTTCCACTCCTTCAACAATATTTGTGGTCCGGGCATAATAAACTTGTATTCCTGCCCCGTGGATTGATCAATTATCAATAGATTTTCCCGGGTCCAGTCATCGGTTTCTATCATCCGATAGTTTATTTCGGATTGTTGAATAAGATGTTCCAGCAATACGCCCGTTGGCCCGCCGGCCAGGTAAAAGGACAGGGATGAAGCCCCCAGAATTTTCAGGGCTTTAGAAACATTGATGCCACCTCCCCCCGGTTCATAAACCGGACGCTGGCAGCGCAGTTTCTTTCCTGAAATAACCCGATTTACAAATGAACTTTTATCGATAGCCGGGTTTAAAGTAAGTGTAACAATATTCATTTTGATATAATGCCAGGTGAAAGTAACTGTGACCTATTCACTTATAACATCGCAAAAGAACCATTAACAGTGCTCAATATTTAGAAATTTTAATAGGTTTCCGTAAGCTTTATGGCCATTTTCGTTTCAGTTTATGATAATCATTGGCTCAATACGCCGTAATAGTTTGACCTACATAATCACGGGGTACGTACGTACATATCTTGGATGGGTTGCCCGACTGGGTAATTGTATAGAAGTAGTTATACTAATAATAGATTATTTATTGAGAGAGAGAGGGTACAAATTTAAGCCAGAAAATTATCAATGTACCGTAATTGGTAATGAGGAAATAAAAACCTTAAAAATTGATAATTATACTGGTTATAGCCCGACATCAGAAGGTGTCGGGCCATTTTTTTATACAGACCCGGTGATCGAAATATTAATAAATACTAAACTTTTGATTTTATTTGATACTTCGGGCATATAATTCTCGTTAATTTAGTATCATTCCTTTAGAGGGCTAACTAATCGGAGTTATCTCATGAATGCTTTTGAAGAAGGAAAATATCAGGAGGATGATATTAATATCCCCGAGGAAGAATTAGTCAGGAATTTTACACGTTGGGGATATCGTGGATATCATGAAAAAAGAAGCCGTCAAAAAGGCCCGTTCGTTGAAGTTGTAGTTACCAATGCCAAGGGCCACAAAATCTCAGGAACAGGCGAAACAAAAGAAGAAGCCATCGAGGAAGTTATAGAACAAATTGACCGGTATCTTGACGAGAAATAAAACGCTTTAAAAAACATCAGTCGTCGTTCGGTATTCTTACAGGTAGAATGCCCATTATTTACTAACCTATTTATAGCCATATGGATACAGTACGTCTTCTTTTAGGGGGCGATATTATGCTTGCTCGCGGGGTCACCAATACAATTAACAGAGAAGGACCTGAATTTGCCATTCGCCACTTAATCAATTTGACAAGAGAAAAAGATTTATTTTTTGCCAATCTCGAATGTGCTTTGGCACGCAATAATACTTTTTTCGAAGGGACTGAAAAGACCTTTTATTTCAGGGCCGAACCCTTAGCGGTACAAGTATTAAAATTACTCGGCATCGACATGGTTTCCACAGCAAATAACCATATCCTCGATGCCGGCATAGCCGGTTTAACCGATACGCTTTCTATTCTACAAAATAACAACATCAAATTTTGCGGGGCAGGAAGAAATAGCGATGAAGCTTTTAGTCCTTACATAGTTCGAAAAAACGGGATACGAATTGGTGTTCTTGCATTTTGCGATCACCAGGAAAACTTTGCCGCCGGACCCGACAAGCCAGGTATTTCTTATATAAAACTGCTGGATGTCCGTTCAGCCAGAAAGATAACAACCCGTATTTCGAAACTGGCAGAATCAGTTGATTTCGTCATCGTTTCAATCCACTGGCAGCCAAACTGGGCACCGGAAATTGATAAACTATATCGAAGCCTGGCAATGAAGATGGCGGAAGCCGGGGCCGGTTTAATATGGGGACACAGCCCGCATCATTTTCAGTGTATCGAATGGTTTGATAAAACCCCGGTTATTTACAGTTCCGGGGATCTGCTTAACGACTATACCATCGATCCTCATTATCGAAATGATTTACAATTATTATTCGATGTAGCCATACAAAAGGATAAAGTCGTTTCTATCTCAGCTCATCCGTTAAAACTTGATTATGCCGAAACAAGGCCTTTAACAAATGAAAAGGATATCCGGTGGATTTCCAATCGGTTGAATCAATTTTGTGATAATATGAACACGCATTTTATTTGGCGTCAAAATCATTTCCTGTTTCAACCGCAGGCTGTTGAAGTATCCTAAATGTCACAAGTTACAAACTTGCGACATCTCTATTTTTTTACCTTGGAAACCACTTTTCGTGTGATGTCATTTTCCTGATTCAACCCGGAATTTTTGAAAAAGTGATATACAGCCATCCCGATTCCAGGCGGTGTTCGCTGATAGTGTAATAATTTAAAAAACTGGGAAGAAACAGGTTCCTGCGCTGATTTTTTACCTGTAATACCAGCTGATCCCCTAATTGCTTCACGGAATAATCGGCTGTTTCTATAAATGGCAGGTGTATCTTTAAATGATATTTCCCATCCTTCTGATTTAGTTGATACACCGAATCGGAATTAAAAATCAAAGCAGGATCTTTTGACTGATACAGGCTCTCTCCTATCTCACTGAGCTGTTTTATCCCAAACACTTCTTTCCCCTGGTGGGAAACTTTAAATATGGGCAATGGTGAAAAGCTGTCTTCAATTTCCTGTAAATATTTATTCTGGGAGGTGATATACGGACTGAACAACGTCCCCGCTTTCGATTCCTCAATAATGCGATTGATAATAACAGCGTCTATCGTGTAACCATATAATTGCAGATAGGTGAAAGCTCTGCGCGATTCCTGGATCACCATTCGTTCTGGATTCATAACCAGCCGAATGGAACAAATTTTCGAATCTATCATCACGTTCTGAATTCGTTCCAGCTTACCGAATATCTCTTCCAGTTCATTATAGCCTTTATCGAATGGAACTCCAGTTACCATTCGCAGGGCCCTGCCAACCGTTCTCACCGTAAATTTCTGAAATGGAAATGCCTGCATCAGCCACCATTTGGTAATTTGTGGCAAAGTTAACAATGTGAGCGTCTCCCCGGTCGGGGCACTATCGATGATAATTACCTCATAATCATCTTCATGATAGAATTTATCCAGCCATAAAAGTGCTGAGCCTTCACCCATTCCCGGGATAGCCGCCAGTTCCTCAGCAGCTACCGATTCCAGACCCTGCCATTTCAACAACACAAGCAGCAGCTCCCTGATGCCGCCCCAATACTTTTTCATTGAATAATACAAGTCTATTTCCAGGGCAAAAAGGTGCTCCTTTATTTCCTTAGGTTCCGGTCCTAATTCCGTATCCAGAGCATCGGCAAGGCTGTGTGCGGGATCGGTGGACATGATAAGCGTTTTATACCCGCAAGCGGCTGCTTTGACCGCCGTTGCAGCAGCAACCGTTGTCTTACCGACACCTCCTTTCCCGGTAAACAAAATAATTCGACGTCCCGGCATAGGCTCTCTTGAATAATGTTGAATCTAAAATCAAACGTCTAAAATCTCAATACTCAATACTCAATACTCAATACTCAATACTCAATACTCAATACTAATAATAAGTTATTACGGCATCATTAGATAATTAGAATATCGAGGCTTACCAAAGTCTAATCTTTATTCTGATTGGGAGGTGTGGAAAAGGTATAGACACGTCTTTCAGGTTTCTATTCAATATCATCATATCATTGTCATCCCTCGGAAAAAATTAGGACATCGCCGGCCCCAACCGTGAATCTAATAAAGCAGGGCATTGGCAATTAATGTCAGGATGACTCCAATCACTTTGGCTAAAACGTTCTCAGACGTAATCAGGTTTGTATTCTGTTACTTCATCCTGCTGGATCCTGAATCAAGTTCAGGATGACAACATTGGGAAGTGATGATGAGGTTTAGATAGGTCTTTCAGATTTCTATTCTAAATCTCCATGTCATTGTCATCCTCCGAAAAAAACGTCGGAGCACCAACCCGGGATCTAATAACGCAGGGCATTGGCAATTAATGTCAGGATGACTCCAATCACTTTGGCTAAAACGTTCTTAGACGTAATCAGGTTTGTATTCTGTTACTTCATCCTGCTGGATCCTGAATCAAGTTCAGGATGACAACACCGGGAAGTAATGGTGAGGCTTAGACAGGTCTTTTCAGGTCTCATAATCGAGTTGTGACCTTATTCCATTGCCGGTAAAAAAAATATGAGGCAGCACTTTCAATGCTGCCTCATGAAATTTCAGACTTAAACCAGGAACTCCGGGAAACCACAAAAAGTCATCCATTCCCGTTTTTTTAATACTTCTTATTCCATTGAATGAAATTATTATTTAACCTGAACTCCCGAGGTCCAGATATTATTCTTTTGATTCACATCCGGAAGCATATGATTGGGATCAATGATGACTGAATCCACCGGGCTTGTTGAGGCGTATTTAAAGCTCCAGGTCCCACCGCGCTGCCAAATTTCAACCGGCAGATTCACCTCTCCAGAATGTCCATTTGATTCTACAACTTTCACTGTTGCCGGCATAACCATTCGATCATTATTTGAAATCGTAATAACAATGCCGCTTTTGGGATCTCCGTTAATATATTTGACATGATCAACCGATTGATCCAACTGCCAGGTTTCATAGAACCATTCTTTCCAGAACCAATTTAAATCTTCTCCGGATGCGTCGTTCATCGTACGGAAAAAATCGATCGGTTTCGGATGTTTATAAGCCCACCTGTTGATATACGTACGGAAGGCATAATCGAAACGCTTATGGCCTAAAACATATTCACGAAGCATCCATAAGCCGAGTGCCGGTTTTACATACGAATTGATGCCGACATAATGGTTTTTGACCGCATCGGGACGTGTCATAATCGGCGGAATGTCTTTATAATGAGAAACCCGAGCAGCAAAAGCCGCCGGCGATTTAGTGTACATACTGTAATGTCCGAATTCGTCATTATTGAAATTCAGCGTTGAATAAATATTGATGAAACGTGTTGAATCCTTCGTCCATCCAGCCATACCGGCGCTCATCGGAACCTACGATCATCGGGAACCATGAATGTCCCATCTCATGCGTAATTACACCCCACAAACCAGGAACGCGGCCATCCATACCGATGAAAGTCACCCCGGGATATTCCATACCGCCTGCTTTGGCTGCAATGTTTATAGCGACAGGCCACGGGTATGGATACCATTGTTTGGAATTATACTCGATGGTACCTTTCACGAACTGCGTTGAACGTCCCCATGCCTTATTTCCCGCTGATTCAACAGGATACGCCGATTCGGCAAGAGCGGTTTTTCCACCGGGCAAATTCATTCGGGCCGCGTCCCACATGAAAGCGTTCGATGCCGCCCATACCACCCCACGGGCGTCGTGCATTTTGAAATGCCAGGTCAGCCTGCCATGACGTACCGGCCGCATTTTCGGATCTTTGATGTCATTTTTACCAATGATCATCACCGTTTTATCACTTTTCCGCGCTTCATCAATCCGTTTTATTTCCGTCTGCGATAAAACCTGTTTGGGATTTTGCAATTCACCGGAGCCAACTACGGTATAATTCCAGGGCACATTGATCTTATAATCGAAATTTCCATAATCGGTATAAAATTGTCCGCGGCCCAGGTAAGGCAGGTTATTCCATCCCCGGATATCGTCATATACCGCCATTCTCGGGTACCACTGGGCGATATTGAACAACCATCCGTCTTTTGTTTTTCCATACCCTGTCCTGTTTTTAAAAGGCGGAATCATATAATGATATTTTATACTGATGATTAATTTACCGCCGTTTCCCTTCAGTACCTGCGGCAAACGAATCTGCATGCGGGTATCAGTAATAACATAATCCGGTTTGAACGTTTTCCCGTTCAATTTAACAGATAACGATTCGATAGTATAACCACCGCTGAATCCGGGTATGATATAACGATAACCATCCGAGGGTGCGATAATGGTCCCGCGGGAATCTTTATTATAGAGGTTTTCTTCCATCTGTAGCCAGACATAATTGCAGCTTATCCGGACTGTTATTGGTGTATGTGATTACATCGGTAGCAGATATAGACTTATTCTCAGTATCGAGACGGGCTGATATTTCGTAATCCGCCCGGTTTTGCCAGAACATCGGCCCCTGATCGCCGTCCCCGCTGCGATAGGCGTTTCCAGGTTGATCCAGAAAAGTTTGATCGAACACTTTATGTTGATCATAACGACTTTTTTGTTGTGCCTGAGTGACACGGCTCAGGGCTAAAACACAACTGATGCTCAGAATAGTAAACAACGTTTGTTTCATAATATCTATTGATTTTAAATACTTAAAAGTGAAAAAGAACGAAAAATAAAAAGCCATCAAAATGCATATTGCACAGGCTCAGGTGAATATAAACAGAAATAATATATAACCCGCGGTGGACTGATCACCCGTTCAATAATAATGAGAGAAAGGAAGTTTTGATGAAATTTCCGCTTCAGGGCGTAAAGATAGAGATTTTATCAGCTCTAATAATGGTTATAATAAGACATATCGAATTCAATGTTGAGCCTGGGACTTACTAAGAATTCTGACCCGAAATTTAAAAAACAATTCGAACGCGCTTATCACGTCCATTTTTTCTTTTTACCGGTTATTAATCTATAAAGAGCATATATGCCAAGTATCACCAGGACAAGCAGTATAATGGTTCCCCAAAAAATATACACCAGGTATGGGACGAGAAATAAGGCAAGAAGGCTGATTATAAACCTGACAGGATTTTGGTAAAAGCTGTAGGCACTGAATAAAGTCGTCAAGACCCGAAGAATTCTTTTCCACATAATGATTCCCGATTATGATATTTTTAATAAGTATACGACCGAAATAGAAAAAGGATTCAGAATTATGGCAGGATTAGGTTTTAATGCTTATACTTGACATGGAATCGTTATCATCAAAGAGAGACAAAGATATTATTCATCATGAAAAAAATTCTATATATCATCGTGCTCCTTCTGTTAACCTTCATGGAGGCCCAGGCACAAAACAACAAAGTGCATTTTAGCGTGGAAGTTGGGGGAAACTGGTCACAGCTCCAGCATTCCGTACAGACGGTTTTGGTAAAATATGATAAAAGATTACTCTATAATGCAGTTGCCGGTATAGAATTCCCCTTTTCAGAAAAGTATTCATTTTCTGCCAATTTTCGTTACGTCTTTTGGGGAGAAAATGGAAAAACAACAGGTGCAACTATACCCGGAACATCAACCGGTACTTCCAGGGGAATAACTATGAGAACAGACCAGAAATATCTGGATTTGGCCTTTTTATTTCATTATTACATACAAAATAATTCTTCTGGTTTTTATGCCTTATTTGGACCTGAAGCAGGATATCTTTTGAAAGCCAATTATCTGTACAACAGGAATGCAATGGTTGGTAATTTGTCTATTAACGACGGTTTTAATACGGATATCAAAAAATATATGTACCGATGGAATCTTCTGTTAGACGCCGGGATAGGCTATATATTTACCGGTATTAAGCCCCAACCGTATATACAAGCCATTTATTCTCTAGGCTTAATTAAAACATCAAAAAAATCCTTTTCGGCCGATCAATGGTCTACTCGTGGATTAATGTTTAATGTTGGTGTCAGATTTTAATCTGATTTTGTAAGTATTTGGTACAATTCCCGAAAACGCGACAAATCAAAAAATTTATCTGCTGTAACACATTTAGTTTCTTATGTTTTCTTGGCAGGATTAGGTTTTAATGCTTATTATAAAGCAAAGTCGTTGTCACACTTGAGAGTTTAAATTGTATAAGCAATATGAAAAAAATAATTTCTGCCCTGGGCTTTGTCCTTTTTCTTGCCGTTTCAGCCCTGGCACAAAATAATCCTATTCATTTCGGAGTAGAAGTTGGCGGAACCTGGTCATCCCTGCAGTACGTGAATCAATCAACCGTTTTTAAATCTCAAAAAAGGATTTTTTATAATGCCGGCCTTAATATTGAATTCCCATTCGCTGAAGTCTATTCCGTTTCTGCTAATTTCAAATATCTTCATTGGGGTGATAAACAGCAGGCTACAAATGATATCGTAATATTAACGAATGCTCCCTCCGCAGATTTGTATTCAAAAACAGATCAGCAATATATTGATATGGCTCTTTTGTTTCATTATTACACCCAGGATGATTATTCAGGTTTATACGCCGTTTTTGGGCCTGAAATAGGGTATCTTTTGAAAGCCAACTACATATCCCACGATCCTCAACAAGTAGGTTCTGATGCTAACGGGAATATAACGTATGACATCACAAATGAAATGTATAAACTCAACTTTTTAGCCAACGGCGGAATTGGATTTGTTTTCCCTGATATGAAACCACAACCCTATGTTCAATTTATTTATGCTTTAGGACTTGTTAAAACGGCGAAAACATCACAAAATAAATGGTCGACCCGGGGTTTGTTGTTTAATGTGGGTGTGAGGTTTTAAGTAATGTTATAGTGATAGAGTTAGTTGTCTTTGACCTGCAAAATTTATAAGCAGAATTTAACTGCTGATACACTATCAACTGCACAATAATTTCGGAAATCCATTTCCTTAAATTGAATATTTCAAATAGTTTAGTTATTTAATATTCAGGATTTCAAGAACAATCATTATTACAAATATATTCTCACTACTCACTACTCACTACTCACTACTCATTATTTATGTTTATCGGTCATTTTGGTGTCGGACTTGGAGCTAAAAAAGCAACTCCAAAAATTTCACTCGGGACCCTGTTCCTGGCTGCACAGTTTCTGGATTTACTCTGGCCGACATTTATTCTTCTTGGATGGGAACATGTTGCCATTCAGCCAGGCATCACTAAAATGACGCCGCTCAATTTTACTGATTATCCAATATCTCACAGCCTGTTGATGGCTATTATTTGGGGAATTCTTTTCGGTATCGTCTACTATTTTGTAAAGCGTAATTACAGAGGTTCTATTATCCTTGGACTGTGTGTACTGAGCCACTGGTTGCTGGATTTACTGGTACATCGTCCCGATTTGCCGCTCTATCCAGGGAATGCTCCTTTAGTCGGATTCGGACTTTGGAATTACATGCCTATTGAAATCTTTGCAGAAGGTGCGATCTTTTTTGTTGGATTGTGGTTTTATGTGCAATCAACCGAACCCAAAAATAAAGTGGGCAGTTATGGCTTCTGGATGATGATTGGTTTATTGATTTTCATCCATACCAGCAGCTTATTTGGCTCACCACCGCCAAATGTGATGGCTATTGCTTGGGCCGGTGAGTTGCAATGGCTGTTTGTACTTTGGGCTTACTGGATAGATCGAAACCGCTCGGCAAGGACTGCATCGCTACAAACAGCTGGTACATTGAAAATGGTATAAGAGATTCAGTTTTGCTATTTCCATGTACTCTGTGTTCAAAAAGACTTTAGATATTTGATTTTAGACGTTTGAGAATGCTTTTACTAATAATTTTAGCTGAATCATGAGTCAGGCTGATTTAGACAATTTCAGGCTTTGAACTTGTAATTTTTGTTTAATTTTGAATTCATTTAACAACCCCCTACACCCTCCCGAAAGTATTCGGGACAAGCTCTTTTCTAAGGGGGATTTTTCAGTTCTTCATGCTATAGTATCCATCTTCCGTTTTCCGATTTTCTATATTCCCGATTCTTTTATTTATTGAACCACTATGGAATCAAAAATTCAAACATTCAATTTAGGATTACGCGGACTCATGGAAGCAGGTGTCGTCCTGGCATTTGGCTACTGGGGATATTGGTTTGGCAACAGTACCGGTATGAAAATATTCTGGATGATTCTAGCTCCGGTACTTGGTTTCGGATTCTGGGGCCTGATCGATTTTCACCAGTTCGGCAAAGCGTCAGAAATCCTCCGCCTGTCCGAGGAACTTATAATCTCTCTGTTAGCTGCCTATGCCCTGTTTGCCGCCGGTGTTCCAATACCCGGTTATATCCTGGCCCTCATATCTGTTACTCACCATATACTGGTTTATTCATTGGGAGAAAAGCTGTTGAAGCGATGAGTAGAATATCAGACTAATAAAATCAATAAAAAATCCAATGTATTTTGATTGTATGAATATTTGGAAAATACTTTCAATACACTATATTAAATAACGTTTGATATATGTCATATTTAAAGTTAATTAGGGAAGAATAAATGTCTTTTTGTATATATCGTTCCATAAATGAACCTTTAAGGGAAAACTTATCTTTCGCTGAAAGATGGCGAAATCTTGATAAAGGTTTGATTATTTGCTGGGAAGTTGGGCGGAAATTAAGTGTTTCAGAACCAAGTCTTGCCGAAAGAGCCCTTAATGGGGAACTACCTCTATTAGCTTTTAAAGGAGGGATTGAAAAAGAAACAAAAAATAAAGAAAAATTTGGAACCCTATATTATTTAGCTCAATGGCAAGGTTTACGTAGTGAAGATTTAAATATTGATTTAGATAAAGAGTACGAAATAACCTGTTCTAAAACGGGAATTAAAGTTACATATACCAATGATATAAATAAATATTTAAAGTCTTTATAATATCACTCAGAGCTAAGTAATATGGAAGATGGTTATTCTATTATTGATTTAGAAACAACAGGTTTCTCACCATCAAAAGGAGATAAAATAATTGAAATTGGAGTCGTAAAAGTATATGATAATCAAATAATTGATGAATATTCAACACTTATAAATCCAGAACGGGATATTTCGAATTACAATATACATGGTATTGAACCTAGTTTAATTACTAAAGCTCCTAAATTTTTTGAAATAAGTGATTATTTGAAATCATTTATAAATAGAACAACCCTTGTAGCCCACAATGCCCCTTTTGATTTACGATTTCTCGAGAAACAGCTTTTTAATCAAAAAAAGAAATTAAACGGTATATGTACGATAAATTTATCCAGAAAGCTTGATTCAACCGTTCCGAGTAGAAAGCTTGAGGTATTATGTGATTATTATGATATAAAGATAAACAACACTCATCAAGCTATTTCAGATGCTTTAGCAACTGCTAAACTATTTATCAAACTTAAAACAGATTTTATACGAAATTATGGTGCTAATAATTTCTCAAAACAATTTGCATCACCTGTATTTTTTGATCATATAAATAATTACAATTTAACTAAACTAGAATATAATAGACCAGATGCAATTATAGACTTACAAAAAGAGAAAACAAAATTTCAAAATTTAATCAAAAGAATTCCGACAGATTATATATTAAATGAAGAAAATGAAAATAGTTATTTAGATACTCTTAATGATGTTATAGCAGATAGAATAATAACAGATTTAGAAATAAGACAATTAGAAAATCTTATTAATGAATTTGATTTAAAAAAAGATCAAATATTAAAATTACACAAAAATTATCTTTCAGAGGTAATCAAGGTATATTTATTAGATGGAAAGATTTCAGAATTTGAATTAACAGACCTAATAGAAATAACCCAATTACTTGGTCTGCAAAAAAATGAATTAGATTTATTAATTGATAAGATAAAAAGCGAGGATTATCTACTTCTCTCAAAAAACATAAATGATTGTAAGAACCTTAAAGGTATTTCTATTTGTTTTACGGGCCAATTAAGAGCTAAATTAAATGGAAATATTGTTGATAGATCAACTCGCTCAAAATATTGCACAACAACACGGTATGATAATTAAAAATAATGTGTCAAAAAAACTTGATTATCTCGTAGTCGCAGATCCCGCAACTATGTCAGGTAAAGCAATAAAGGCAAAAAAATACGGAATAAAAATTTTAGCTGAACCCGAATTTTGGAGAATAATCAATGTTAATGTAGATTAGTAGAATTTATAGTTTTTTTATTATTTCAATACCGAATGACCCTGTAACATTTGATAAACATTATTTAGATAATCATATTCCAATAGCTAAAAATTGTCCCAATATTAGGATATATGAGGTATGTTAAGCCCCTGTCATTTCTTTAGCATGTACATCAGATACTTATTTTTTTGCGTTGCGGTATTTCACCATCCCGGATGCCATCAATTAATTTCCGCTATTATTCTAAATGATATATAAACATCTTCAAAAAATATGATCAGACCAGTTAAACTCACCGATGCTGATGATATTCGTGATATTTACAACGGGTATATCCTGAATTCAAGAATCACTTTTGAAGAACAGGTTATAACATCCGAAAACATAATCGAACGTATTCAAAATATCACAAAGAATTATCCATGGCTGGTTTATGAAAATGATGGAAATGTGCTCGGATATACCTATGCCGTACGATGGAAAGAACGTTCGGCCTATCGACATTCGGTTGAGACAGCCATATATTTGCATCCAAATGTACTTGGACAAGGTATCGGGACTAGGCTGAAATCAGCTTTACTTGATGAATTGAAATCATTTGGAGTGCATTGTGTTATCTCCGGAATCGCCCTGCCCAACCCGGCAAGTATCGCTTTATGTGAAAAATTTGGTTTTAGTAAAGTGGCCCATTTTAAAGAAGTCGGATTCAAGATGAAGCTATGGGTGGACGTCGGTTATTGGGAACTTATTTTTGATAAAAACTGACACTGGATTCGGGATGCCAGTTAATACCAGTTGCCACCGATCTTCTTGCAGCCCTTAAATCATTTCCGTCCTGCTGTCTCCGCCTTTCCTTTTCCCCCATTGTCGTTTTCATTTTCATTTCGGAAATTTGGGTTTTAAATTATTGTCTTTTCTCAACATCACAGACATAATCATTTTATGAATAAAACGAAGAAAGAGCTGAAGGAAGAATACAAGAATATGAAATTTGATATGGGAGTTTTCCAAATCCGGAATACTGCCAATGATAAAATCTTCGTAGACAGCGGGACCAATATGAACGCGAAATGGAATCGAAACAGGTTGCAGTTGAATTTTGGCAATCACCCCAATAAGGAACTCCAAAAAGACTGGAACACCTTCGGTGAAGAATCATTTGAATTTGAAATTGTCTCTGAGCTCGAACACAAAGAAAATGAAAACATTGATTATCAAAAAGAGGTAAAACTTCTCGAAGAGATGATGATGGAGGAATTGAAGCCATATGAAGATAAAGGCTATAACAAAAGGCCGAAATCATGATTATCACCTCTCCGGTGCTATGATAATAGAGTTCAAATTCATATTTCTATCCAGACTTAACCCTTCCTGGTAAAAACACATTTTTTTTTCAGCCTGATATTTATTGAACGACATATATTTATCCCAAAATTTATATGCAAGTTACTGTTTTACTGAAAATATTACTTGATAAATATATAATTTTGCGTACATTTGTAAGTAAGTGATTACATATAAAGAAGCAAATTAATGGATAGAGAAACAACAGACATACGACAGGAACAAATTAAGAAAGCCGTACTGGAAATCATCGCAAATGAAGGCCTTCATCATTTCTCCACCCGAAACCTGGCTAAAAAAATAGGGCTTTCCGAAGGCGCCATCTTCCGTCATTTCTCAACAAAACGCGATATCATAAAAGGTATCATGGACGATGTGGCGATTGATATGATAGGAACGCTCAGAAATATTGTGCTTAATCCTGACAAAGCCGAAGATAAACTCTTTAAATATTTATGTCAGAATGTTAAGTATCTGAAAGAAAACAGGGGCATCACCATTCTTCTTTTCTCAGAAGCGGCACATCTGGGTGACATGGAACTTAAAGATAAATTGAATCTGATTCTAACAGAACAAAAACAATATATCATTAAGATAGTAAAAGACGGAATTTCAGAAGGCGTTTGGGATAAAGGAATTAATCCGGGTGATGTTGCCATGCTTTATATGGGAATTCCAATCACTTTTAATATTGAAATGGTATTAAATGGAAATAATCTAAATGTAGATCGCTTCTGTAAAAGGATGTTTTCTTTAATAAGAAAAGCTTTAAAAAATTAATTTTTTTACCCATGAATGTAAGTAATCGTTTACTTAATAATAAAAAATCTACCTTCTTCTGTTCTCCGAAAAACCGCCGGATTTCCACGGGCATTGCTGCTCTTTTATATCTGGCATTTTCTGCAAGTGGATACAGGCGACGGGCCGTTCAGAGAGTGGGAAAGTTTGTAATTAAGAGAGAATGATCTCCCCTGTTCAGAACATTTCAACAGGAAAACTATTTATCTAATTATATACAATGAGGCTCTTTATGATTTCTAATGATCAATTTTTAAACGATTTGTCAGGTGACATATGAAAGCACTTAATAAAACATCACTCATCAAATCCAAAGGTCTGAAAAAACTTCTTTCTCTAATAACGGTTTTGGGACTATTAGCGGGTGCGTCTATTCAAAGTTATGCCCAGACTGCCAATTTAGGGAAACTGTTACATCAGGTTGAAGCCAACGCCCCTGCATTGAAAGCGGCTCATTCAAATACAAAGATTTACGAAGCGAACCGTCGTGAAGGTCTGGGAAAACTATTTGGAACCATTGATGCGTTTGGCCAGTTGCAGTTTTTTAATGACAACAGACTTACACGTCCAATATCTCCGCCCATAAATTTTGCCACTCTTCCCTACGATAAAAGTCAGATTGGACGTGGTTTATCATTAACACTTCCAATTGACGTAAACGGGCAAATAATTACTCATTTAAATGCACTTGTACATCAGGAGCATGCCGCCCGGTACGATGAGGATCAGGTACGCCTTACATTACTGAACCAGGCATCTACTCTTTTCCATGGAATTGAATCGGTTTCCGGAAAAATCGAAGCACTTAATAAGCAGGCGGATGCCATCCGAAAGCAACTTAAAGTGACCATTATCGCCATAAAAGTCGGGCGTAGAATGCCGGTGGATCAATTAAGAATGGAATCTGAGTTAAGTACTATTGAGGGTCAGATTGCAGAAGCAAACGGTACAAATTCCAGGCTGAGAGCCTATATTGCAGCACTTTCCGGCCAAACGGCATTCGCAGATTCGGTAACTCCACCGGTTATGAAACCCGCCGGGAATCAACTTACTCCTTTTAACATAAATAACCGTCCGGATATTAAATCCATCCGGGAAAAAGTATTAGGAGCTAAATCCGGGTTACTATCAGCAAAAGAATCTTTTTTGCCAAAAGCCTTTGTACAGGCGAGCTGGATGGAAAACCAGGGTTTTAACGGAAAAGGCAAAAACGATCCGTTCTGGCAAGTAGGTATTACTCTGGCCCTTCCAATCTGGACCGGCGGAACCCGAATCGCCCGCATTCAGGAAGCCAATGCAAGAAAAAATACAGCAGCCTATAGAAGCGATGTGCTAAAAGCGTCGGCCAAAGCGGAAATAGTTGCAGCATTGGGAGATTGGAACTCAGGCAAAGCACAATTTCTGGCAGCAGAGAGCTCTCTGAAGTCTGCTGAGGAAGTAACACGCATCCAAACAGAGCGATACAATCAGGGAAGACTTTCGGTAACAGACTTCTTAGATGCGGAAGCAAGACTTGCTTTTGCAAGAGCCTCTTATTATGCGGCGCTATCCCATTGGTGGCAGGCAGATGATTCACTCCGTTTAGCCAAGGGATTACCTCCATCTGCATATAGCAATTATCAAAAAGTAAATAAATAATACAAAGCCAAGTCGTAAACCGGGAACAAGAATATGGAAAAGATTAACAAACCAAAGAGACGATTCACATGGATTATAACCGCATTAGCCGTCGTAATCATCATGATTTCGTTTGTCGTGAAACGAATCAAACAAGTGGATCACATACCCTCTCAAATTATAACTCCGTGGGCGTTAAACACAGCCGTTGTTCATGATGCGAACGTAACAAATGGCTATCCTGTACTTGCCAAATTGTCAACACAGGGCGATATCACCATAACGGCACAAACCGGCGGAACCATTTCGCGCATGGGGCCAAGAGAAGGAATCGCAGTTAAAAAAGGCACCTTTCTTGCAAAAATAGATACGCGAACCATTCAACATAATCTTGCAGGATTAAAAGCCCGCCTCGCCGCTGCCAAAGCAGATATGGTGCGCAAGAATGATGAATATAATCGCGAAAAAAATCTTTTTAATGCAGGTGGAAGCAGTCGGTCTTCATTAGATGCTTACCATACAGCATCAATTGCCGCAAACAATGAGGTAGTGGCACTTGAAAATCAGATCCAGGCTTTGATGGTTAATGAAGGATACGGAAATGTCAGTGCCCCGGCAGATGGAATAATATCCGCAAGACTCCGGGAACCGGGAGACGTTGTTATGCCCGGACAGCCGATTTATCAAATAACAACCACTGGTGGTTCCAGGGTTCATGTTGAATTCCCTCAAGAGTTGTTGAAATACGTTAAAAAAGGAACGGTCCTGCAACTTTTCCATGCGGGAGACACACTTAATGTAAAATTGGATAGGATTTATCCTTTAGTTAACGGGTTTGATCTGGGTGCCGCTGAAGCCGATCTAAAGAAGATACCATTTAATTTGTCTAACGGTGCCCGTTTAACAGGCCGGATTGTACTTCAGCATAGTCAATCAGGCATCGAGGTGCCTTATGAATCCATCGTTACGGATGATACGCATAATTCCAGCTATATCTTCAAGGTTATTCAAAGTAAGCAAGGTACTGTGCTTCAAAAAGTCCCCGTTACTATTTTGCTTAAAGGAAGAAATGGCGTTGCCATTAGCGGAAAGATACAATCCGGAGATAAAGTCATAACAGGCCAGGAAAGCGTTCTGCTTAGCTTGAAAGACGGGGATCCTGTAATAATCAATAAAGAGGAGACGTTATGAACTTCTTCGAGCGTATGCTCCGAAAGCCTCATGCCATCATTGCTCTTACTTTTGTAACCGTGCTGGCAGGTGTCATTGCTTATATTACCTTGCCGATGAACCTTTTCCCGGATACTAACCGACCTGTAGTCGCGGTTATTACCCAGTGGCCCGGTGCAGCAGCAAACGATGTTGCCACCGATGTTACGCATCCTATTGAAGTCAGGATGTCTGCAATTGATGGAGTAAGGCGGGTAACGTCAACATCGCGCGATCAGGTTTCATCTGTTCAAATTGAATTTAATTATGGAAATAATATCGATGAAGCCGCTACAAAAGTAGCAAATGAATTACCGCGTGTTCGAAGTTTGTTGCCTCAAGGCATTAAAGAACCATTAATATTTAAAATAACCGATGCTGCCCGTCCGCTTACCATTTTATCGGTTACTGCTTCAAAAGGATACGATCTAAGCTTGCCTCAAATACGCCGGTTGACGGAAAATCAATTGCGGGACGCTTTGCTTACCATACCGGGCGTAGCCGAAGCCGAAGTTTTTGGCAGTCAGCAACGCCAGGTAGCTGTTGATCTAGATAGAAACAAACTCGAAGCTCATCATCTTACAGTAGGACAGGTAGCCTCGGCATTGGCGAAATCAAATATTTCCACTCCATCAGGTTTGATTTATCAGCATGGCAACAGGTATTTGCTTAATACTCAGGTGCTGGCAAAAGGCCCGGATGACGTATCTCGCATTTTGGTCCCGATTCAAAAAGGAAACTTTGTACGAGTTGGCGACTTAGGCGATGTTCATTGGGGTAAAGCAGACATCACTTCCATTTATCGCGGTAACGGAAAACCCGCCATTGCAATATCACTTTTACGAGGTGAAAAAGGGCATGCTCGTGAGATAATTGCCGAAATAACAAAAAAGCTGCCCGGAATAGAGCAGAATTTCCCTATGCTTCACATGGAAGTATCGGACACGCAGGGCCGTCTCATCGACCTCACGGTCGATAATATGCTCGGTGCATTGCGGGATGCTGTAATTATGACCATCATCGTAATTCTTTTTTTCCTTGGTGATACGAGGGCTTCGTTTATTACGGCTCTGTCTCTTCCTTTTACATACCTTCTTACTTTCGCCGTTCTTAATATTTTCGGCTATGAGTTTAATATGGTAACACTTACGGCTATTATTATTGCTGTCGGACTATTGGCAGATGATGCCATTGTTGTAATTGAAAATATTGAACGAACAATACGTTTAACAGGTGACAGCAGCATTAAAACGGCTGCTAAAGGTACACAGGAAATATTTCTTGCTGCGGCATCAGGAACCGTGAGTGTAATTGTTGTTCTCATACCCATTATGTTTATCGGCGGGTATGTGCAAACCGTATTGCGTCCTTTGGCGGTTACCCTTTCCGTCGCATTGATGGCATCCCTAATTGTATCCCTCACCATCATACCGCTGCTTGTTCCCTACTTTCTTAAACCGGACAGGCGGGATCCTCTTTATATATTATTGCATCCGTTTGAAGAATATGTATTGAATCCTTTGAAACGATTTTATGCCCGAACGGTTAAATGGGGCCTTGAACATCGGGGGCTGGTGCTTTCATCATTTGTAATTCTCTTTTTTGTATCATTGGCATTAATGAAAATCGTCGGACGTGAATTGATGCCCCGGATGGATAGCGGTACTTTTATAGTGAACTACGAAACCCAGCCGGACATGGATGCGCCAGGTATTGAGAAAATCGCATCGCAAATTGAACATTCAATTAAAAGTTCTCTTAAATCCGGATGGCTGCTTTCTATGTCTGCGGTTGATGGTTCTGAAGCAGGTGTAAAATCTTTTGGCGCAAGCCGGGTACTTCAGCACGGACAAATAACGGTAAACATTATCGATCGTTTTCATCGTGATCAAACAATCTACCAAATTGAAGCCGATGTCAGAAAAAAAATACGCAGACTGCCAGGCTTAATATCTGCTAACGTAACAGAATTTGGTGCTACCCCACTTTCCTCAATCCGTGGAACCGTCGATATTATGATTACGGGTAACAATCCCATCCTTCTCGACCAGTTAGCCGATTCTGTTTTGTACCGCTTAAAAGATGTTCGGGGATTAACGGGGCTTGAGCGAACATGGCAGGGTAAATCAAAACGGATAAATCTTCAAATCAATGAAGCTAAAGCCCGGTTATATGGCTTAACGCCACAGGATGTTGCGGGACAGGTAGCACAGGCTGTGGGAGGAACACCTGGTGGAAAACTTCGTGTTTCAGGAGAAATTCCAATACCTGTTTGGGTTCGCCTGGAATCCAGTCAAAGATCTAATTCAGAAGATATAGCCGCTATTCCGATAAAAACGATGGAAGGATCATTAATTCCACTATCGTCTTTTGCAAAACCAAAAGTTGTTTACGAACCAACCGTTGAAACACATGAAGCACTGGTTCCTACTATTGATGTTCTCGGCTATCGAAGCAATATTTCAATAACCCAATTGCATACTAATGTCGAAATGGCACTAAAAGGACTCAATTTGCCGCGCGGTTATGCTATCTCCTACCAGGGAGAGTACAAACAACTCAACGAATCTTTTGCGGCACTTCTTAAATCCTTTGCTATAGGTATTGTATTGCTTTATTTGATGCTTGTAATTGTATTCAAATCATTCCGGGATCCAATAGCGATTATGGCAAGTCTGCCACTGGCGCTTATAGGAGCATCATGGGCTATGCTCATAGCCGATAAACATGGATGTTTACCTTCATTCATGGGATTGATTTTGCTTATGGGCATCATCGTAAAGAACGGAATTCTTCTGGTAGATTTTGCAAAAGTGGCCATGTCGGAAGGTAAATCTCCAAGAGAGGCTATACTTGAAGCTGTCCAGCTGAGAACAAGACCGATATTAATGACAGCCGGGGCCGCAGCCGTTGGAATGATCCCGATAGCACTTGAATGGGCCGTTGGCATTGAACGTCTTTCTCCTCTTGCCGTCGTTGCCATAGGAGGATTGATTACCGGAACTTTCTTAACATTATTGGCAGTGCCTGTCTTCCATTTGATGTTAGAACTGGGCCATCAAAAACGTTTGACAAAGAAATTAGCTAAAAAGTAAAATTAATTTTTATTACCGCACATTAATGGTAGCACGGATTGGTCTTCTGTGCTACCATATTTTTTATCATGAATATCCCTGTAACAGCTTTCTGCCCACATAAAGAATCAGCGAGAGCGTTCAATAAATTATGTTGGCATTATAAATTCTGGGATCCCCTCTTTAGTATCATCTTCATAGGCGACAGCACCAACGTGCCGGACAAATGAAACCTGCACCAGTTTACATCGGTATTCGGTAATCTTCCCGGATACTACAATCAACACATATTAGATTTAGCTAATATATTGTTATTATTTTATTTATAAATTAATCTTTAAACATACCAGAAATTAAAACATGCCGATTACAGACCAGGTAAACATCGGCAGACAGAAAACTACAGGAGAGGTATGCAAGTTAAATCAACCACCGAACAATTTGAACTAAGCCTGCGCGGCAAATTAATCCAACCCGAAGATCCCGATTACGACCAGGCACGCAAAGTCTGGAATGGCATGATAGATCGAAGACCCGAAATGATAGTTCAATGCCAGGGCGCCTCCGACGTTGTAAAAGCCGTCAATTTTGCCCGAAAAAACAATTTGTTGGTTTCCGTTAAGGGTGGCGGACACAATGTTGCCGGAAAAGCGGTTTGTGATAATGGAATGATGATAGACTTATCCCTGATGAATGCCATTTGGGTGGAGCCAAAGAAACAAATTGCCCATGTTGGTCCGGGTGCCACATTGGGGGATTTCGATCACGAAACACAGTCATTCGGACTGGCAACAACGGTTGGAATCGTATCCAAAACCGGAATCGCAGGACTAACATTAGGTGGCGGAATCGGGTATCTTGCCCGCAGGTTCGGCCTCGCTATCGACAACCTGATTTCTGCTGACGTAGTAACGGCAAATGGGAAACTGATTCGGGCAAGCGAAGATGAAAACCCGGATCTTTTTTGGGGACTTCGGGGTGGCGGTGGCAATTTTGGAATTGTAACTTCATTTGAATTCAGGCTGCACAAAGTGGGTCCGGACGTACTGACCGCACAGGTGTTTTATCCAATAGAAGAAACGAAAAACGTACTCCGGACATACCGAAAACTTATGACCGGGGCACCTGACGAATTAGCCTGTTATGCCTTAGCACTAAATATTCCGCCGGTGGCTCCCTTTCCTGCAGAATCACATGGTAAACCCGCAGTTGCCCTCATAGCTTGTTATTCGGGTGATATTGAAAAAGGCAGAAAGTTGCTGACCCCTCTGCAAAAAACTGGCAAACCTTTGCTTGAGGTAATCACTCCAATGCCTTATGTCGCGTTGCAGCAAAATTTCGACGCCGGCTCGCCCGATGGCGAACGTTATTACTGGAAATCCTATTTTATGAATGAATTATCCGACAAAGCAATCGATACCTTTATTCGTTACACCAATCCGCTGCCCGGACCGCTGACTTTAGTGGGTTTCGAACCAATGGGCGGAGCTATCAACAGGGTTGCCCCAAATGCAACCGCTTTCCCCGATCGTGATGCTAACTTTGCATTTGGTATCTGGTCGGGCTGGGATAATGCAAACGATGATGACGAAATCATAACCTGGACACGTGAGTTCCATAAAGCAATGACTCCCTATTCCAATGGCAGCATGTACACGAACTACCTTGACCAGGACGATGACTTCCAGGTTAAACCTATCTATGGAGAAAATTATAAACGTCTTCAAAAAATTAAAGCCAAATACGATCCGGAAAACTTCTTCCGGCTGAATCAGAATGTAATGCCAAAATCATGATTTTTAATTCATAAACCATTTCTAAAAATCAGAATGATTTAGATGAGAGAGGCCCTTCTGATATGCAATATAATTACCCTTTTGGGATACTTAAAAAGGGATTAGTTGCCTTTTCGAAGCAGATAACAACGCGGATCGGCATTTTTCAGGAATCCCGGAAGAGCGGATGCATCTATCGGATCTTCTGCGATCACTTTCCAGCCAGCAAATATTTTTTCAAGTTCTTCGGGATTGGCGCCCCGTGGCAATGGCCCTCTGAAATGACGCTTCCATACCAGTTCTAATATCGTTGCATCGGGTGCAGCCACATTATTGACTTCTATGCCCATTTTTATTCGCTGATTATCTTTTAAACTATGAAAGCATCCAAGATCCAGGAAAAAATTAAACTTTGAACCGCCGATTGTTTCATGTAATCTCGTTACATCTCCAAACAAAAAGCTAACATCAACGCCAGCTGTTTTCGCCCTTTTCCGTGCGCGTTCCAATGCTTTAGGAATATTATCGATTCCAACCACCTGCCATCCCCATTGTGCCATTTTCACCGACCAGAATCCTGAACCGCACCCAAGATCAAGAACCGGACCATAAGGTTTACTCCCTGTTTCTTCTCTTTTAATCAGTCTTTCAATCATATCGCCGTGTGTCTCAGATGCATCTTCCCAGGGAGTCACACCGATACGGTAAGCTACTTTATAAAATATGCTCATTGTAGTTTTCTAAATTCAGATTGATGAATAGCCATTATAACAGGCTTAAAAAAATAGGATACTTAAGCGGATCGTTTGCCGATCCGCTTTGCACACACGGTTAAACTTCCCTGAATTCAATCATTTATTATTCGGGGTCGTCGTCGGATCAATCAAATCAGTGATTTCAGAAACTTTATTTGCCGGGAAGCCTCCCCTTCGGGCATGCTCCCTGACCGTCTCTTCGTCCGGGGCGATATGTATACAATACATTTTGTCACCGGTGATATAGCTATGCAGCCAGTGATAAGGAACATTCATATCCTTTAACACATCATTCGATTGCTGGGTTATCTTTTGTAACTCTTCTTTTGACAGTTTTCCGAGACCCGGAATTTCACGTTCAACCAAAAACTTCTTCATGATTCATTCCTTCCTTTGATTGTTATTATTAGGCTCAGACATTCTTCAATGAGCGTTTCTTTACAAAATCCCTTTGATTTGTCACGATTTTAATATATCGGTCAGCCATAGTGAATCATTGCCAACTTCCCGCCAATTCAGGATCAATACCGGCTAACGATTATTTTTCCATCCTCCATAAAAAATTTAATAGGGACTCTCCCGGTCACAGTGATATCGGTCCCACGTCAAAACAGGCAAGATTACCTGATTTTATATTTCTGGTCTAACCATTTAATAAACACATGTTTAAACTTAATAAATCGTATATAAATTAAATACGATTTTTTATAATCTTACAACATTTTTTTTTGAGATAGTCTTCTTTGTAGCAGTATCCGTCTTTTTTCTAAAAGTTTGTTCTATAATAATTTTCGTTTATCTCTCTAACATCATTAAATATGCCTAACGTCATTACTTAAAAGCAAAACAATAAATCAGCTATCTGTATATTTAAGATATCAGGAGAGAATAATGGTAAAAGCAGTTTTAAATGATAAGGAGCAGTTTCCGAGCCAGGAAATTGTAGAAGGATTTATTGGATCAGCCAAACAGCTATGGAATTCCTTATTTGATTATATCCATACAGAACACCCCGATTTTTCAGAACAGTGGAGATATTACAACGACGGTAAACGATGGCTCATGAAAGTCACCAGAAAATCGAAGACTATATTCTGGTTATCGCTCCAGGATGAAACCTTCACAGTCGGATTCTATTTCACAGACAAAGCAAAAGACGCCATAGAAGGAAGTCCTGTTTCTGAAGAATTGAAAGTACAATTCCGCAACGGGAAAAAGTATAATAAAATAAAAGGAATCAGCATTCCATTTAGAAATGAACGTGATGTGGAAGATGCCAAATCACTCATCGAAATAAAATGTAATCTCAAGTAAATATCCGTTTTGTCAACAGCCAGCGATATCGACATCATTAAACTATCGGTACGTTGTTCATCATCTGAAAGAGAGTTTGTTATGGAAGTTAATAAATTACCCGAATATGATATGCAGGACAATCCAACCGGATGCTGCCCAAAGTTTAAACCAGAGGGCTGGGAAGATCAGGAACTTCATTTCGAACACAAACCCTTTGTGAAAGCCAAAACCCGGAGTTTCTTTCATATCCCCGTAAACATGGGAAAAGTGTTTTCAAAAACGTTCCGGTCTATTGAGGAAGCTCATGCCATGGATGAGCATCAATTTATTGTTTTGTCCGAAGATCATTCGGCATGGTCGAGTGATCACTATTTTGCCGTTACCAAAGAAGTTCCGGGAGAAGAGATGGTTTACCTGACTGGTAACTACCTGACCAAGGTTTTTGAGGGGCCTTTTAAAGATGCCCCAAAATGGTACGACGAAATGAAACATCATGTTGAATATAAAGGAAGAAAGCCCGAAAAAGTGTACTTCTTTTATACCACATGTCCGAAATGCGCCAAAGTATACGGGAAAAACTACGTTATAGGTGTTGCCGAAGAAGCTTAAGTATTGAAATCAAAAATAATGATGAGCCAGGGCATCTGAGTTTCATAATCAGATTATCCAGTACGTTTACGGTTTATGTTTTTAAGATGAATAGTACCGATGGCCTGTTTTCGGTCTTTCTTTGTATTGACATAAAAAAAGGAGAAACTTCCATATTGAAATTTCTCCTTTTTTACATAACGAGCATAATAATAGTCAGTGTTTTCGATCAGATACATAATTTCCGGCTTCCGACCGGAATCCCACACACAACCGGTTCCAGCTATTAATTACAACGATGGCTAAAGTCAGTTCCGTAATTTCATCGGGGCTGAATAATTCTTCAACTTCATTATAGACAGTATCAGGTGCTCCGGACTCCGGAAGCCGAGTCAGGGCCTCGCACCATGCCAAAGCAGCTCGCTCTCGCTCCGAATAAAATTTTGTTTCCCTCCAGGCCGGCAGCAGGTTTATACGCAGTTCACTCTCCCCGATCGCACGGGCATCTTTTGTATGCATATCCAGGCAATAAGCACAACGGTTAATCTGCGATGCCCGGATTTTGATGAGTTCAAGTAGTTTTTCATCCAGATTGCTTTTATCTACAACCGCTTGAAAATCAAGCATGGCTTTCATTCCGTCTTTATTGAATTTCGACCAGTTTAATCTCATTTTCTTCTCCTAATTTGAACTAATTTAAATGTTAAGACTTTTCATTCGCCCCGGGAGCTCACGGATATAATCAGGGAGCTCAATCTCCTTATTTAGCTGATCATCCGGTACAGGTTCCAAAGGAATAAAACGAACAGGTATGACTCCAGCCCAAACCGGATAGTCCATATCATCTTCGTCATCTGATACGGGGCCTGATCTTGTTTTTGCTGATGCTTCCATCAAATCGAACGACAATACGGTCGTTGCGTTTAATTCTTTTTCATTGGGAAATCTGACCTCTTCCCAGCGTCCGGGTAACAGGTGATTGGTTATCGATTTCAATGCTTCAATCTTTTCATCAGGTTTTGTTAATTCAACAGCCTTACCAAAAGCAACAACCGAACGATAATTCACCGAATGATGAAAAGCAGACCGGGCAAGAACAAATCCGTCAAGTAACGTGACTGTAATACAAATATCTTCTCCTTTTTTTACCGTTTTTAGCAACCTGCTGCCTTTTCCACCATGGAAAAATATTTTATCGTCTTTTCTGCCATATACAACGGGAATGACAACCGGGCTGCCATCAGCCACAAATCCAATATGACATACAAAAGAGTCGTCCAGAATTTTGTAAATCGTCTCTTTTTCGTAGTGCCCCCTTTTAGGCAAAACTTTAACTTTTACTCTTTCAGATGGCGCGGGCACGTTATTCTTGTTTTCCATTATGCCTTTCCTCATTAATTAAAAAACTTCAACCTGTTTTAATTCCTTTTGTGTGATATTCGAAATATATTATCAAATCGGTCTCATAAAAAGATCCGCTTTACCACAAACTAATAGTGCCACTTAATAAATATTCTTATGTCCAGGAAGAGAGGCGAGATTCCGCTGGTTGGAATTAAATTGAACCCGGAAGCTGAAACGCCATTGTATATCCAACTTTACCGTTATTTCAGAGAGTCCATTTTATCCAAACGAATACGTGGTGGACAAAAACTGCCCGGAACCCGTTCATTAGCTGCAGCCCTGGAAGTTTCGAGGAATACGGTAACCCTGGCATTCGAGCAGCTCATGATAGAAGGATACATCGAAGGAAAAACGGGCTCCGGAAGCTATGTCTCAGAAAATATCCCGGATCATCATCTTCCGGTCCTGGAAAATGATAACGACAATCTTCGAACCCAATCTCCGGAAATAAATAAAAATTATTTTCTTGATTCGTTTAACCTGACCCGCAGGTATATCAGCAAAGATATGATCATACCGTTTCAATCCGGGACCCCATCCCTGGTTGATTTCCCGATGGATTTATGGAATAAGACTATCAATAACATCTTTAAAAATATTAATCCTGCGGAATTAGGATATGGTGAATCAGCCGGTTATGAACCATTACGAACCACACTTGCCGAATATCTTAGAACCTACCGGGCTGTCCGGTGCGAAAAAGAGCAAATACTCATTGTCAATGGATCCCAGCAGTCATTGAATCTGACCGGTAAAGTATTGTTAAATGAAAATAGTGTTGTTTGGCTTGAAGATCCCGGGTATCTTGGAACCCGTGCTGCTTATATACCCACAGGTGCTGAAATTTATCCGGTTCCTGTTAATGAAGACGGTTTAGATTTGGATTACGCCATAAAAAACTATCCTAAGCCCGATTTGGTTTATACGACTCCATCACATCAATATCCTTTAGGGTACACGATGAGTATATCACGCCGGCTGCAACTGCTTGAATGGAGCAAGAAGAATAAGGTTTGGATTGTAGAAGATGATTATGACAGTGAATATCGTTATGCCGGCAATCCCCTTCCATCTTTGCAGGGACTGAATTCAGGCAGCGGGGTCATTTATACAGGAACCTTTAGCAAAGTACTTTTCCCGGGTTTACGATTAGGTTATATGGTGTTACCCAATCCAAAAGTGACGGAAATATTTTTAGCTGCAAAGTCCATTGCCGATCGACAAAATGCGATCATGGAGCAGATGATCACAGCAAAATTTATGGAGAACGGACATTTCACAAAGCACATTCGGAAAATGAGGCTGTTGTACAAAGAAAGGCAAGAAATTCTTATCAATGAAATAAATAAACTACCGGGAAATAAAATTCATATCGAAAGAAACGATGCGGGGATGCATCTGATTGCCTGGCTTCCGGATGGCTATGATGACCGGGAAATAAAAAAACTGGCACAAAAAAGAGGCCTCATCGTTAATTCACTGACAGAACATGCCATGCATTTTCCAGTGAAACCGGGACTTATACTGGGATATACGGCATTCAACGAAGTTTCTATTTCAGAAGGAGTACAAAGGTTAAGGGACGTTTTACATGAATATGGACGTAAAATGGACAATTAATGATCAATACATTTGCAGGCAGGTATTAAAAAATCAGAAATCCATGTTGACGAAGTAATTTCTTATACCGTATATTACGGGTCTTGAAAGATGTACTGTTCTTTATATGATAAAAGCAGTTCTGTAGATTTTTGCCGGTGTGGCGGAATTGGTAGACGCGCACGACTCAAAATCGTGTACCTTCGGGTGTGTCGGTTCGACTCCGACCACCGGTACTTTTGTAAAAAGTGCTGTTTAATTTATTATTAAGTGGCACTTTTTACATTTTATACTCTTTTCGAACAAATTTTATAGGGATTATTTATAAACCTGTTGTTCCCCAAAATGACTTCCAGTCCATAAGGAAGAGCTTTTTTAAATTGTCTCTTGAAGAATTGCATAACCTGACCTCTGATGAGTTACTATTTCTATTTATAACACCAGGCTTTTACATAAAATTAACTATCAACACTTATTATATTTTGCTATATAAGTATCATATTTTGCTATACTTATGAGAATTTTATAATAATATATATTAATTACTGAAAAATAACCGGCTTCCAACTTTAAACCGGCATCTTTCCCCTCTCCGTTTTACCCGGGTTTAAGCTAACGGTATTTTCAGAATGATTGTACTATTCTAATCTTTATAAATAAAACAGCCCGGATCCAAAAACGTACCCGGGCTGTATTCTTATCCATTAATTCCGGTTAATCAGGTTGGAATTTCAATCAATAATACGTCGGCATTTTCTATTGCCTCAATATGCAATGTATCAAGGTCAGAAATTCCTATGCCATCCCGTTTATTCAGTGTTTGATCATCTATTTTTACTGATCCTTCAATGACAAATACATAAACACCCTGGTTATCTTTGTGAAGCTGATAATCGATGGAACCATCTTCTTCCAATTCCGTCCGGGCAAACCAGGCTTTTTGATGCAGCCAAAGAGAGGTATCCTCAGCCGAATCTTTTGGGGCTACCAGGAATTGCCACTTCCCTTTCCGTTCATCCGGATTAAATTTTCGCTGATCATACCGGGGTTCCACGTTGGCCTTGTCGGGAAATACCCAAATCTGAAGCAAGTTCAACGGATCGGTTTGTGATGCATTATACTCGGCATGCTGAATTCCGGATCCGGCCGACATAGCCTGGACCTCATTGGGATGCAGCTGCTCAGTGTGCCCCATGCTGTCGCGGTGTTCAAGCGTTCCATCCAGCATAATAGTAACGATTTCCATATTGTCATGTGGATGCAACCCGAATCCTTGTCCGGCTGCAACAAAATCGTCATTCAATACCCGAAGTGCACCAAAATGCATTCTTTCAGGATTATACCACGATGCAAAACTGAAGCTGTGATGGGTATCCAGCCATCCATGGTTGGCATGCCCGCGTGTATCCGCTTTATGCAATACCGATTTCATTTTGTCATTCCTTATTTAGTTATTGGAGTGTTGTTCAAAACCGCGAACCAGTTCATCAACTTCTTTCCTGGTCCTGGGAGCCAGCTCCCGCTCTTTCAAATGTTCGGGCAAGTTGTTCAAATCGCCGGCATATCCAACCGTGGCCATAATAACCGGTTCATATTCATCAGACAAACCCGCGGCTTCTTTTATTTTATCAGCATAAAACCCACCCATCTGGTGAATATACAAACCGAGTTCGGTAGCCTGCAGGCTTAACATACCCATTGCCTGTCCGGTGTCGTACCAAGAATGACGATAGTCTTTTCCATTCCGTTCGTATGTTTTCCTTGCAAAAACAGCTAAGAGAATCGGTGCGTTTTGAGCCCATATCCTGTTGCCTTCCATGAGGCTGTCTAAAAAGTTATTAAAAGCCTCTTTATGATCTCTTGTCGCATAAACAAAACGCCATGGTTGCTCGTTCATACATCGATGGGGCCCAACGTGCTGTTTCGAATAATTGATTGAGTTTGTAATCCTCAACCGGACGGGAATCGTAAGCCCGCGGACTCCTTCTTTCCCTGGCCAATTCACTCAATTTTGTTTGTTGATTAATCATTTGATCACTGTTCATTATATTCCTTTTTTATTTCTTGTTAAACTCTTTATTATCCACGGAATTTTTCCAGCAACTCATCCAGTTGTTTAATTTCTGTATCATTTAAGCGAACAAATAATCGTTTAATGCTATCCTCCATTTCCGGATCTACTTCTGATAATAATTTCAATCCCTCATCTGTAATTTTTATCTCAACTTTCCTTCGGTTCTGTACGCACGGTTTTTGTTCAACTAATCCTTTCTGCCGGAGCTTGTCAACCAAACGCGTTGCATTAGAATTTTTGTCAATCATTCGTTCCTGGATCTCGAACAGGTTACCGGAGTCGGGGTACATTCCCCTGAGAATTCGCATGACATTATATTGCTGCTCGGTTAATCCGTATTTTTTAAAAATTCCGTTCATCTCTGCTGTGCATCGATTCGCGGTAACCAAAAGATTCAGCCAAGTACGCTGTTCCTGACTGACAAACCGGGTCATTTGTATTTCATTTTCTAATTTCATGGATATAATTTAATATTAAATTAATGTATATACAAATATTAATTCCGAATAAATAAAGTGCCGTCGTAAACTTGTTTTCAGTACTTTTTAGACTTCTCCTGAATACGTATTCCACGAATCTTGAGAAGTGCTTATCTGAAATGGCTGAAAATCAATTTCTTTTCCCAAATACCCGCCAGCAACACAATCAAAACAGTACTGACCGATAGTCCCCAGAAAACAACAATAGCCATATTGTGCCAGAATTCGGAAGTGTTTTGTAACATCAGCGGCAACAGTCCTGCCAGGGTCGTCAGAGTAGTTAGAATAACCGAACGCATGCGATCCCGATAGGTATAAATCCACGCCCGGGCTCCGTTCACACCGCCAAAACCCTGAAGCTGACGGCCGTGTAAAAGCAAAATGGCATTATTGACCACCACTCCCACCAGTAACAGGGTCCCGGCAAAAGCACCATTTCCAAACGAAAGATCATATTGCAGGACACAATACATCACCCCCACCAGTGATAACGGGACCGAAAGCAGAATAATGACCGGCTCCCACCAGCTTTCCAGGAGTGCAGAAACGATCATCCAGACGATAAGCAAGGCAAACAAAAGCACTTCAGCCAGTCCTTGGTATTCCGAATTGGTGTTCCCAAAATTATAATTTGGAATATTAGCATGAATACCGACCGGCAGCGGCAGCTTTTTTAATAACGATTTAGCCAGTGTTTGACCGTATTCATAAGGACCTATAAAACTGAAAGAGACATACCGTACATACCTCTGATTCTCCTTGGTTATCTGGCTCATAACTTTCTGTTTTTTAAGAGAAGCCACTTCCCCCAGTTTATAGATAACATTTCCGGTTTGCCTTGGTTTTGTCATCAGACTGGTATAGGCATGATCCGGCCGGGCGATACGACCCATCAAATATACCTGCCTGCCGCCGAATTGAACCCTCCCATAGGTGGCAGCCTGGCTAATCTCCGGGTATAGTGTTTGATAAAGTGACGACTTTGTCAGCCCATAACGATACAACAATTTATTATTGGGATGCAATACATAGTGGTACAATCCCGATCGATAAAAGTAACCGGATCCGCTGATATCAATATTACGTACTCTCGGATTCTTCTGCAGGCGCCTTTTGATATCCTTTGCGACACTTAAAAGGGCATCATACGAATATCCCGTAAGTTTATAACTATACGAAGAGCCTGAGCCTCCTCCCCCGGAATAATATCCTTGTCCGAAACCACTGACGGAGATGTTGGTATTCCCGGTTCTTGCTGCCAGGTAAGTGGCATCGTTTTTCAACATGTATGGTGCCGCCTTATCCAGGTAGGCTTTTTTGAAATAGAATTGTATGCGGGCATTATAATTATAATCCGATACCTCTGTCTCAAAATAATCCAGCGCGTATTTATAAGGCTGAGCGATTCGTTCAAAATTGCCGGCAATTTTATTGAGTTCGGTGAGTGGTGTTCCCATCGGGGCGGTAATATCGACGGTCAAAACCTCACCTCCACCCGATTGAAAGGGTTGTCCGAAATACGCATTATTATAAAACCGGTACGAGATTCCTCCAATCCAGGAATCGATTTCCTTGCGGTTATTGAAGTACACCATGGACAACTTTTCCAGGCCTTTGGCATCATCATTCTGAGCCCATTTGGGTTCCGGAATCAAAAAAAGCGGGATCCCGATAAGAAATATCAAAGTGATATAAACCAGCCAGCGCACGCGATGACGCCATAGCAATCCTAAAAGCCACATTCTTTCCGGGATTCGACTTTTTTTTCGAATTTGTTCCAGTTTATTCCTGATTTTTTTTAAAAAAGAGATATTCAGGTTTCGCCTGGGTATTAACCAAACCAGGGCATACGGTATCCAGGTAAGACAAATGACCACAGATGAGAGCAAGGTCAGCGTCAGTCCGACGCCGAGTGGTACAAGAAAATATCTCAGTTTTGTAAGTGCGAACAACATGGGAATGAAGATACAAACAGTTGTCAGGGTGTTACCTATAACCGGCACGGTGACTCTTTTTACTCCTTCGCTGACATGATGAATCCTTTGCTCACGTTCTTCAGGCAGCTCCGGTCGCACCTGTTCAAAAACGACGATTGCATTATCGACCAGCATCCCCAGGGCGATAGTTATTGCCGCCATCGTAAATATGTTAAGGGTATATCCTACCAGGTACAGTAACCCGATGCTCATTAATACCGAAAATATGATGCTGCTGAGTATGATAAATGGTGCACGAAGCTCCCAAATAAATATCAGCAGTATCAGGAAAACACAGCCGAGGCTGAACCAGGCCTGTTGATCCAGGTTTGTCAACCGTTCCCTTAATTCTTTTGTTGAATCGTGTTCCAGGTGTAAAGTGACTCCCGGTGGCAGCGATTTCCTCAATTGTGCCATTTTCGCATTTACACGGGCAGCCAGATTCAGTGCATCGGCTCCCGGAGTTTTTTCAATAATCAAGGTCAGTGCCGGTTTGCCGTTAAATCTTTGCAAACTGTGTTCCGGGTAATCCTGCATTGCAACAGTGGCTATCGAACTAAGCCGGACAATACCTGAACTGTCGGGCAGTTGCACCGGAAATTGTCGTATTCCATTGAGGGTTTTGTATTCAGGAAGCTGAACCATCGGTATTCTTTTGGCAGCCGGACTCAGATAACCGGCCGTATTCCAATCCATTCCGGTTCGTATTTGCCCTAAAATTCTGTTAACAGAAAGATGCCACTTTTGAATATAATCCGGGTTAAAAGTGATAGTTAATGCCGGATCCCTGACACCTGAGAGCTGAACATCGGCTATCCCATCCATTCCGGACAGAGGTATCTTCAGGTTTCGCTGTGCCCAATCTAACAGGTCATAGCGGTTCATGGCACCGCTGACCGACCATACCATGAAATCCCTGGTATCCTGTAATTGTTTGGGGATCTGTTTGGTTATATTTGGTTGTGAAACATCGAGTGGCAGGTTGTTACTCAGGTTATTGAGCATCTCTCTCATTTCGACTATGCGATAATCGACAGGGACGTTCTTCTGGAATTGTATCGTAACCTGCGAGGTCCCTTCCGTGGTGACGGATTGAAGTTTTTTTACCCCCTTCAGCTGCCGGGCCAGTCCCTCCACTTTTCGGGTAATATCCCGTTCCATGGCTTCCGGAGATGTACCGCCCCAGGAATAAGTTACGGTTATAGCCGGCAAGCTGGTATCCGGAACTAATTCCACCGGAATCCGCACCCAAAATTCCCAGCCCAGCAACACGATCAACAGGTATACCAGCGCCATGAAATACCGCCGCCGCAAAATGGATGAAAGGATGCTATGTGTACCGGTTTGTTTCAAATATAAATGTAATTGTGTGCTTAATTACTATTTTTATTTGCTATAGCGAAAGACGTTAATTTCGCCCGAAAATCACTCCCCTCTTGGGAGGGGCTGGGGGTGGGTCCGCTGTTTGTCATTTTGACTCCTATTACAAAATTCTTTGATTCATTGTTTTCATTATTCCTGTTATTTCTCATCACTTTCATCGTTTCTTAACCCATCCCTTAATCCCCTCCCAAGAGGGGAAATACATTCATTTTTTGCTCCGAATTACTCCCCTCCCGCGGAGGGGCTGGGGGTGGGTCCGCTGTTTGTCATTTTGACTCCTATTTCAAAATTCATCGATTCATTGTTTTCCTTATTCCTGTTATTTCTCATCACTTTCATCGTTTCTTAACCCACCCCTTAATCCCCTCCCAAGAGGGGAAATACATTCATTTTTTGCTCCGAATTACTCCCCTCCCGAGGAGGGGCTGGGGGTGGGTTCACTGTTTGTCATTTTGACTCCTATTACAAAATTCTTTGATTCATTGTTTTCCTTATTCCTGTTATTTCTCATCACTTTCATCGTTTCTTAACCCACCCCTTAATCCCCTCCCAAGAGGGGAAATACATTCATTTTTTGCTCCGAATTACTCCCCTCTCGAGGAGGGGCTGGGGGTGGGTTCACTGTTTGTCTTTCTTTTCCAAATTTTTGATCGTTTCTTCAATAGCTAATAAAACATCTCGCAAATCATTTTTTACATCTTCATTTTGAAAATGTATCACATTAACACCCAACTCATTTAATCTATTGTCTCTATACTTATCATAGGTATTCCACTTTTCATTATGGCTATCGCCATCAATTTCGATAGCCAAATGCAGCTCCTTACAATAAAAATCAACTATAAAATGATCGATAGGTTTTTGACGGTCAAAATCATATCCAAAAACCTGTTTATTTCTCAGATACTTCCAAAGATAAATTTCTGCACGGGTACTGTGGTTTCTCAAATATCGGGCCCTTTCCCTCAGCTTGGGATCATATGGTATTATGTCATATTTGTATTTTTTGTTCATGTATTGATGACCTGATTTTTATCCACCCCTTAATCCCCCCGATTAAAATCGGGACAAGCTCTCCCATGAGGGGAAATACATTCATTCTTCCATCTTAACGGTTACCTTTTCTTTATGGCTCAGGGCAAAATGCCGATCCACGGCAATGGTATCACCAGGAGCGATATCCTTATTTTTCAATTCGGCCCACTGATTATTCATAGCCAGGGGATGCACATACACCCAATTCACTTCGTCACCGCGTAATTCAAAAACCAAAAGCCGGTTCTCCCGCTCTAAAACAGCTGCGCGGGGAACCCTGGCCGTGCCCTCAACCGAACGGGTCAATATCCTGGCGTTTACCGTCATGCCGGGCAGCAGCAGATGTTTGGGGTTATTAAACAGGGCTACAACCTGCCCTGTCTTTGTCTGTTGATTCACGAGTGGCGAAATCCCGGTAACATTCCCAACCATTTTAGCACTGTCATCCATAATAATTTGAACCGGCTGCCCGATTTTGACCCGTCCTATGTTTTCTTCGAGCACATCCAGACGCACCTGTACATGCGACAAATCCACCAGGGTTGCCAGCTGCGTTCCTGCGGTTACATATTGTCCTGGTGAAAAAGTTTGCGAAGTGCCCAAAACCCCGGAAAAGGGAGCCACAACGTGAGCATATTGAATGTCCAGTTTTGCTTTGTCACGAGCTATTTCTGCCTGTTCCAATCCGAATTGAACCTTAAGCATATAATTAGTCTGAGCTGAGTCCGCATTATCAGCCCTTCCTTTTCGTAGGGATTTTTCGATATCATAACCTGTTTTAGCTTTCTGGTATTCGGTTTGTGCTTGCTGAAACGCCAATTGCCATTCAGTATCATTCAACGCCAGTAACGTATCCCCTTTTTTTACCATTTTACCGTCTTGAAGAGCACTTTCACGAACAAATCCGCTGAGATTCAATTGGATATTTATCTTTCTGACCGGTTCGGTTACCCCTTGTGTTTCAATATAATAGTAAAGCGGTTTGTGATCGGCACGTGCAAAAATGACTGTCGGACGGATATCTACCGAGTCGGAATCGGGCTGGGGACTGCTCTTGCCTTTGGAACCACATCCCGTCAATAGCAGAAGAATCGATCCCAAAAAACAAAATAACATACCGGGAATATGGAATTTTTGAAATGATGGAGTAGCAGGAAACGGGTAATCTATTGCAGATTTTTGTTTCAAATCCTGTATGATTTCCATTTGTCTTTCTTCTTTAGATTCTTCGCCGGCTAAATCCAATTTTTCTGAAAATTGAATTGGAAAATCCCCAACCTTCCAGTCTTCCATAGTTAACTTACTCCATAATTAATCTAAATTTCTGCTGAAACCTCAGTCTTCTTCTTTAAATGTGAACGATATTTTTCCAACCCTCCAAACAATAACGGAATAAAAAAGAGGGTAAGAATAGTGGACGATATCATCCCTCCCATCAATGAAACACCGAGCGAGAGACGATATTCCCAGCCGATCCCAATAGGTATCGCCATAGGTATCAGGCCAAAAACAGTGGTAACACTGGTCATTACAACCGGACGAAACCGGTGTTCACCGGCCTGCATAATTGCTTCCCGCAAACGTCCGGTGTCATTATAATACCGGCGCATGAAATCTACTTTCAAAATAGCATCGTTGACCGCTATCCCGGTTAGAATCAATAATCCCAAAAAGGAAAAGATATTCAGGCTCTGCCCGGTCATCCACAGCATTAAAATGGATCCGCTCCAGGCAAACGGTATGGAAAAAAGAATTAGCAAGGGATAGATCAGGCTTTCGTACTGTGCCGCCAGGATGATATAAATCACAATCACACTCAGCAGCAGCAACAATCCCATTTGTTTGAATAAGGATTGCAATTGCAACGCCAGACCGTTGGTTTTGATCTGAATGCCATGATTTCGCATGAACCGGTGAATCGCCGCAATGATTTGATCTCCGTGCCACCACCATTGCCACAGGCTGATATCCGTCAGGTAGGTCAATACCGGGGTTTGATCTACGCGTTCGAGCTGCTCGGGTTCTTTTACATTAACAATGGAAGCGACCTGGGTCAACGGGACCACTCGTCCATTCAGGTGAAGATTTATTAAATGCGGATCGGAAAAACGACCATCTTTGGTAAACATTCGGACGTCAATTTGATCCTGATCATGTATCCATTGGGTAGCCACATCACCGGTCGATAAACTCTGCAGGTAATTGATGACTTCACCGCGTGTCATGCCCAGATTCAGCAAGGCCTGATCATGAAATGCCAGCCCGTACATTTTCTGCTGGCGTTTATATTTCAAATGCATCGACCAGTCCGGTATGATCTTTTTCATGAATGTGTCCAGTGGAGATGCCAATTGTTCATTCCGGACCCGGTTTGTTCCCACTAATTCCAGGCTGAGTGGCACCGACGAAAATTGCAACAAGCTGCTGAACACATCCGAACTATTTTGTTTTAATATGGACCAGTCGGGATGATTATCTCTAAAGGTTCCGATGACCTGCTGTGTACATTTGATTTGCTTATTCCCGTTAACCGGGATTCTTAACCTGAACCGATCAAGCCCTTCCCGGCTCAGTTCCACAAGATTCGATTGATCGGTATAGCCGCCCATGGCTAACACTCCTTTAACCCCGGCCGATGTAACCAGCGATTGTGATATCTGTTCGGCTGTATACCTGCTGGTTAGCAAACTGGTATTAGACGGCAGCGTCACTTCATAATCCAGTTCAGTGGGCTGCATAACGGGTAACGGCCGCCGGGGCATCAGGAAGAATGCAATAAAAGTCATAACGACGATAAGACCCAAAATAAACAGCGATAAAGCCGGATGATTCAGTACCCGCTCCAGGGTCCGCTCGTAAGCATCCTGGATAGCACGGACCACCCTGTAATTTTCAGAAACCGATGATACCTTACGGGAGTTATCGGACCGGCTGAAACGAACAGCCAGCACCGGTAAAATAGCCAGTGCCACCAGCAGGGATGCCAGCATACTGATGGAAATGGTAATCGCCTGGTCCCGGAATAAGACGCCCTCAAATCCGCCCAGAAACAATAACGGCAGAAAGACCGAAAGATTCGTCAATGTTGAAGCCGTCACGGCCAGGGCCACTTCTTTGGTCCCGACGGAAACGATCTGCATAATCGGCCATTGAGGCTGCTGAACCTGGTATCGCTTGATATTTTCCAGCACGACAATCGAGTTATCTACCAGCATCCCGATACCTAATGTGAGTCCGCTTAAAGAGATGATGTTGAGCTGCACTCCCAGCAGGTACATCACGAAAAACGTAATGAAGATACTCACCGGGATGGAAACGCCGATGGTGGTGGGCAGGCGGGGATCACGCAGAAAGATAAAAAGAACGATGAAGGCAAGAATAGCGCCAACAATAAGGGTTTGAATGAGGTTGTTGATGGTTGAACGAATCGTTGTGGCGGTCTCCCTCAGAACGGCAATATGAATGCCGGGATTCGTCTGTCGCATGGATGCCAAAACCGGTTTCAGCTTGTTAAACACATCCACGGTGTTGCTTCCATAGTCTTTTTTAACCAGCACGGTGATCACCGGCTCCTGGTCGAGCAGCGAAAAGGACGTCGGGTCAACCTCTCCCATGCGGACTTTAGCTACATCTCCTAATAATAAAAGTTTGTTTGATCCCAGTTGTTTGACGGGCAATTGACGCATAGACTGCAGGCTGGTAAGACGACTCTCAATTCTTAAAGAATATCGATACCACCCATCGCGCAAATAACCGGAAGCGCTGAACAGGTTGGCACTCTGCAGCGCCTGCTGAATTTCATTGATTGAGATATTGTATTCGTTAAGTTTATCAGGATTGAAATGAATATCTACTTCCGGCTGTACCGCCCCTACGATGACCGCCTGGGCCACGCCGTCAATTTGTTCAAGCCGCCGGGTCAGCACCTGGTCGGTCCACTGGCGCAGGTCAATGCGGCCGGTCAGATTAGCCTCGCTTGCGGCGGGAGATGTGACACTTAGCACGGCTATCGGTTCTTCTGAGGGATTGGAACGCACCAGTTCCGGGCGGCCAACCGACTGTGGCAGGGCATATTGCAGCTGGTCCAGTTTTTCCCGGGTATTCAGAAAAGCAAGGTCCATGTTCGTATGCCATGCAAACTGCAGGGAAATCAGGCTCAGCCCCTGTTTGGCTATGGAATGGACGGAATGAATCCCCGGAACCGTACTCAAATAAGCTTCCAGCGTTTCATTAATCGTGTGATCTACCTCGTGCGCAGAAGCGCCGTTCCATTCCGTACGAACTAATAACTCCGGTGTCTGGACCGAAGGCAGCAGGTTCACCGGCAGTTCATGCAGTGCAATCGCCCCGAAAATAAGCGTTGCCAGAATGAACATGTACGTGGTTATGGGACGATTAAGAAACAAAGCGTTTTTTTGTAATGGTCAACTTACTATGGATATAGTATAATAATGATTTTTACCGGAAATGCAATTTGTATATTATCACAAATAATTCAAATGAGAGAAAACTTTTGCACAAATTACTTTTAAAAATCATTCTTTCCACAAAGAATCATAAAACAGGTGTAATATTATTTAGTTAGTTTTTTTCCAAAGATATATCATCCCAATAATGATGACTAAATTAAATACTAAATGCCCCACTCCCACCCTATTTAATATTGGAATAGAAAACCAACAACCACATAATGTATTAGGGACAGTAAAAAATAGCCATAACAAACCTATAGTATATATTATCAATAATAGTAGACCTGATCGAATAGCCATTTTACGCCGGTTAGGTACAATAATCAAAATACCGATAATTAACTCAGATGAAATAATCACAAATGACAGAAGTAACAATAAGTTACTACTCTCGGTCAATCCGAAATGAACCAACACTATTTGAAAAGCGTTTATGTGAATCCATTTATCTAATGCGGTAAAAACAAAAAGACTTGAAATTATAACAATTATAAAATAATAAAATAACGTGGCTTTATTTTGGGAGCTTATCATTCTTTGCCCATTCAAGATGATAGATTCCAATAACTCTGCGATTCGGTGCATTCGATTCACGAATATATAATCGTCCCTTTGCATCTTCCCCGACGATGGGACCCGGCAAAGTGGCGTGCCCACTACTATAACCAGAAATCGTCTTGAACATAACATAGAATCGCATATACTGTTCATCCATGTCTCGATAATAATTCAACGAGCGATTATTAAAAGTTTGTACAATAGTACTATCATTAATCATGTACGTATGCCATATAAACGATAATTTTGCTGCTCTTTTGCGCAATTCCTCCATTGTTAGATGAATCGGAATGGCTTCTCGGGCAAAATGGAAATGTGAATCACTCATCATGAGTTTTTTCATAAAAACCGGTTTCCTGTTCCTTAAATTGTACAAATAAATATCCGGTAATAAATAAAATCCCACCGCAAGAATACCGTTTGAAGAAATATCCATGGACCTGAAACGCCATATAAAAGCATTATCTTTGTAAAAAGAAGGAAAAGAACCAAAGGTATGGGTAACCTGGAAAGCAGAATCCAAAGCGATTAAACAAGTTTGATTTTTTGTTGCCTTCAGTCCTTGTTTTAACAGGTTAACATCAATTCCCGCCACATAATACGAAGAATGATATTTGGACAGTGACCACAGATCTTCTTCCGAGTACTTTTTAGGTAAATAAAAACGGTTTATAAAATGCCCTGTTGTATCAAAGACTTCAAACGTATAATTAGTCTGAATAACAAGCCGATCTCCATTCACAATTATTTTCTTAAGATGATTGAATTCACCTGGTCCCTTACCCTCCCTGCCGAAAATGTTTATAATGTTACCTTTTTTATTAATAATTTCAACTCGATGATATCTGGTATCAGGTATATACATTCGAAATGGATGTAATGAGACCGCCATATTCCAAAAATCACCTATAAATTTGTTATTATTTTCATGAATATTAATTGTAGAATCTTTCTGTAACTTAATTGACATTACTGCAGATCCTGTATATTGTTTATCATAATTTATGTTTCCATTTTTACGACAGGAACATATAATAAAAAGAAACAATATTATTACTTTTTCTTTCATATTTATTCAAAATAAATTAAAAAAAAGCCTGCTATATATTATAACAGGCTAATATGATATTTTATTGAGGTTTTGGACGAATTATAATAGCACATAAACAGTTAACAGCTGGAGAAACACAGGCATCTACACCATTAAATACTCCACAAATTTCCGTTCCAGCTTTTGCGGTAGGAGTCACACCTAACGTGAACCAGCAAAACATAGCTATTCCTATAGCCATTATAATCGTAGAAATTTTTATTTTTATTTTTTTCATAATTATCTCCATTTATTTGTTACCATTTTACATAATTCTCAATTCACTTATTTATCTGACTAACTAACTTTTCTTTATCAAACATATTTTTTGCTTCATATAGCGGATGAATTATTATGTATTTTTTATTTTTTTTAATAATGACTACTGGCGTCCTACCTTCAGATGTGTTGTTTAAATGGAAAGTTCTATCAAACCAATTAGTAGAATCCAAAATTGCAGGAAATGGAGTTGGATAAACTGTTAAATAACGTTTTGCTTCCATAGACTTTGTCCCCTCAATAACATTTACCGCTGCAATATTTTCATTATTTATGATACCATACCACTTTCTCATTTCATCTAAGCATAAATCACAATCATTAGTTTTATGAATAAAGAATACTTCATATAAGCCCCTTTCAGGATGACCTTTTAAAGGCACAAAGTTAGACCAACGAATGCTTATATTTTTCTCGTAATCATACCCTTTTCCTTTTCCCCTCTCATATTTGAAATAAACTAACAACCCTAATGCCGCAGCTATTATTCCAATAGACAATTGAATATAATATACACCGTCTTTTTTCATAATTATAGAAACTACACTTTAACCATTTAAATAACTATAACATTGAATATTTAAATTCTAATTTAATTCTACAATTTTATCAAACATTTATAGTCCGTTTTTTTCCATATCATTATTTCACAGTAAAAACACTCTAAGTTCCGAATATTGTTCCATATGATTAATTTTTAATTTCTAACTACATTATTTTCGTAAAAAAATTCTCATTATTTTTTTCGAAATTTTATTCTGAGTTCAGAAATTGTTATTTGTGCATGACGAGAGAGAAAATCATACAAAGCTTTTTCATCTTTCAGACCAGTTTTGTAAGCAATTTCATAACCTGAAATTTCAGGTTCAATCGATATCAATTCCAATATATATATCAATTTAATATGAACTAAAATGCGCAACGGTCTTTGCCCAAAATGTTTAAGAAACTGCTCTGAAAATATTTTACCTGATTCAAATCCTACACACTCTGCCCATTCCTGAACGGTATGAATTTCCTTTAAATGAAAAATCAATTTTACCAAAGCATCCTGAATCATTGCCTACCCCTAAATATTTTATTTATAATAGTTATGAAATAACTGTGTTACTTATAAAAGCTATAAGTATATACTTTGTTACGTTAGTTTTTATGTGTTTAATATGTTTTTACACACAAAAATCTAATGCTACAAGTTTTTAACATTCAATTACTTAACCAAATTTTCATATAGAGATTTATGAAATATCGTTTTTTTGTTAAGCATCCTATTGTTCTTAATGAATAAATCCTTACGAGCATTAGTTTTTCTATAGTTGGAGATAACCGGTTTTGACGAATCAGACCGCTTTTTACTTCACTCAAACCTCCTGGAAAGTCTTCGAAAATTCCCTCCATCGATGCTCTTCTCTGCAACAGGGAAACGAAGAATGGATTCATTCCTCTATCGGTCACATTACTTTATCAGTCTGACGGTTTGTAACCGTCTGACCGATTAGTTTTCTATCCGCCCAGGTCCAGTTGATTTCTAACTAATTCATAATATTCACTTTCGTTCATTACCAGTTCCTCGTGCGTACCTTTTTCTTTGATCTTCCCGTTATCCAGAACCACGATCTGGTCGGCATCTTTAACCGTACTCAGGCGGTGGGCGGCTACTATCACCGTTTTTCCTTCAAAAACTTCTTCAGGTTGTTCATGATCACCTTCTCGTTATTGGCATCCAGGGAATTGGTGGCCTCATGAAGTACGGTGTTCGTTCCCGACGAGACGTTGGGAACGAGGGTTATATCAAACAGACTACCATTTCTCAGCAAACCTATAAAACTACCTGCCTAAACTTGCCTTTCGTAACTTATAAATAAATTTTTCAATGAGCCGCCGGTTCGCGGTTACAATATCCGCCGATGCCGACATACCCTCACGGTATGATAACTTTTTACCGTAATTGGTTTTTAAACCATCCGGCAAGCTGATTTCAACAAGGTATTTCGCATCTTTAGGCACAGATGAAATGGCCTTTATTTTACCTTTTACACTACCGTATTCCTGGAAAGGATACCCGTTAAATTTTATAACAACCTTATCAGCGGGTTTGATCTTTCCCATATTGAATTGTGGTACATACATTAAGCCGATATACTTTGTATTGGGCGGTTTTACATAAAACAGGGGCTGACCGGCCTGGACATATTCATTTTTTTGCAGGAATGAAATAAAATTCACCTTACCTGAAACAGGCGTCTTAAGCACATATTGATACTCCCAGTTGTCAATGCTGCTTTTAAATGTATTTAATGCCTGGAGAAAAGTTATTTTTTGTTCTGATATTTCCTTTTCCAATTCCAGCAATTGGTCTTTTTTATCATTTTGGGCCGATTCATTATTGATAATCGAGGCATTTAACTGGGTCAGGGGCATTTGCTTGGCCAGCAACTGACTCTGATCTTCTTTTAAATTAACCGGTGCTATAACCTTTTTGACAGCTAATGTCTCCTGGATAGCGTAATTATCTTTCGATAATTTAAAATCCCGTTCCGCAATGATTCGCTGCTCCATTAAATTTTTATGCAGTTGTTTTAAATAATCCAGATCGTGTAATAAAATTCTTCTTTTGTCCTGGTAATATCCGGTGGCCATATACGACTTGAATTGCAAAAAAGCCTGGCTAAAAGTTTGAAATCCGGACTGCAACTCTCCAAGGTTTTTATAATGATCCGGGCTGAACCTTGTTACCTTTCCTATCTCATCACGGTCGAGTCTATGCAGCATGGTATCGACTACATCCGCCAGTTGTAAAACCTGTTGAGGATCGGCTGTGTTTTCCATAAAGCCCAGAATTTGACCCTTTTTCACACTCATATTATCCGAAACCAATAATTGTGTTAGTTTTCCATTGCTCCTCGCATCAATGGCTTTAGGGGCATTTACGGAATTCAGGATCAGGTCTGCCGTTATAATATCAGGATAACGAATGAACCAGCTCAGTGCCAATAGCATAAGAAGAACGGCCAGGAACAGGGCTATGCCCCACCGGATGAGCCAATGCGGTGGATTACCAATAATTTCCTGCACTTCTTCACTTCGAAGCTGCGATATTTCCCGTTTATTGATTTCTTCTGACATAACGTTTTCCCTACATTTAACCGTCATCCCGGAAGCTCGTTTTTTGAGCTATCCGGGATCTCCCATCGCAGTCAGACGGTTAGTAACCGTCAGACCGCTTTTTACTTCACTCAAACCTCCCGGAAAGTCTTCGAAAATTCCCTTCAGCGATGCTCTTTCTCTGTAACAGGGAAACGAAGAATGGATTCATTCCTTTATCGGTCTGACGGTTTGTAACCGTCTGACCGATTAGTTTTCTATCCGCCCAGTTCCAGTTGATTTCTAACTAATTCATAATATTCACTTTCGTTCATTACCAGTTCCTCGTGCGTACCTTTTTCTTTGATCTTTCCGTTATCCAGAACCACGATTTGGTCGGCATCTTTAACCGTGCTCAGGCGATGAGCGGCTACTATCACCGTTTTCCCTTCAAAAAACTCCTTCAGGTTGTTCATGATCACCTTCTCGTTATTGGCATCCAGGGAATTGGTGGCCTCGTCAAAGAAGATAAATTCCGGATCTTTGTAAACAGCCCTTGCAATCAAGATGCGCTGCTGCTGGCCCTGGCTCAGGCCAGTTCCTTCCATACCGATTTTTGTATTGATGCCCAATGGCAGGGAATCCACATACTCCCGGATGTTTGCCACATTCAGGGCGTACATCAATTTTTTCATGTCGGGAACTTCATCGGCCACGGCAATATTGCGGGCAATGCTGTCCGAGAAGATGAAGCTGTCCTGCATAACCACCCCACAGGCACTGCGCCAGGTCTTATTTCCTATATTCTGGAGGTTGGTATCCCCCAGGCGGATCTCACCTTTTTGGGGCGGGTAAAATTTCATCAGCAGCTTGAGCAGGGTGGTCTTGCCGCTCCCGCTCACCCCCACTATAGCGGTGGTTTTACCCTGTGGTATATATAAATTGATATCCTTCAACACCGGTTCGTTACCGGCCCCGGGATATTGGAAACTCACCTGCTTCACCGTCATACTTTTTTCTTCAGGCAGAAACGGCAATTTCGGTACCTCTTCCGGCTCCTCATCTTCCATGGTATGAATCTCATTCAACCGCTCCAGGCTGATCATCGCATCCTGGGTGCTGCGGATGAACTGGATAAACTGCTCGATGGGGCCGTTTAACTGTCCAATGATGTACTGGATCGCCAGCATGCCACCAATGGTCATTTGACCGTTGACCACGGCAAGAGCGGCAAAAAAGGTGATGAAAATATTCTTGGCCTGGTTGATAAACACCGCCCCTCCCTGCTGGTACTGCGAGAGGGCCAGGCTCTTCACACTCACCCGGAACAGGCGGGCCTGGATACGCTCCCACTCCCAGCGTTTGGAGATCTCGCAGTTGTTCATCTTAATCTCCTGGATGCCCTGCACCAACTGGATCACCTTGCTCTGGTCCTCTGAGGCTACGTCGAAGTTTTTGTAATCCAGCTTCTTGCGATATCGCAAGAATAAGCAATATCCATACCACGTACAAAACACTCCCGGTCAGGAAGATGAAGAAAGATCTTCACATCATAAATGATAATGACTACCGAGAAAACGAAGAAATTAACAAAGGAAAACAGGGTAGATAAGCGTTGGACCGGTCAGGAAATGCTGAATTCGCCGATGATCATCCATCCGCTGCATAATATCCCCCACCATCTTCGTGTCAAAAAACGCTATCGGCAGCTTCATGAGCTTTATCAGGAAATCCGACAGGATGGAAATATTGATCCGTGTATTAATATGCAGCATACCCAGCTTCGGATGAAACTGCACGGAGGTTTGACCGAGAAAGAGGACAAGTTCGGCCATAAGCACTAAGTCAATAAAATTAACATCCCGGGTATTGATACCCATATCGACAATGGACTGGGTCAGGAACGGAAAGATGAGGGAAATAACACTCCCCGCCAGCAATCCCAATGCTAACTGGAATAGCAAGTTTTTATAAGAAAGCAGGTATTTGAGAAGAATGGTGAAATTAAGCTTCTGTTTCCTGTCTTCCTCTTCGGTATAGAATTTGGGCGTAGGGTCCAGCAACAAGGCAATGCCGGTAGTGACCGTCGATGGTCGACCGTCGACCGTCTTTTTCTCACCCCAGCCCTTAAGAAACTCCTTCACCGTATACACGATCGTACTCCTGGCCGGATCGGCTACATATACCTTATCTCCCTTTACCTTATACACTACCACAAAATGAACCTGCTGCCAGTAGGCAATAAAGGGGACCGCTTCCTCACGGGCTATGGTCTCCAGGTTTGTCTTTTACCGCCACGGTGCGAAACCCGATTGATTCGGCCGCCTCGCTAATGCCCAGCAGCGAGACCCCTTCCCGGGTAATCTGGCTTTTGTGTTGCAGGTTTTGACGGGTAAAGTTCTTCCCGTAGTACTTCGCCACCATCCGCAGACAGGTGGGGCCGCAGTCCATCGAATCGAATTGTTTGTAGTGTGGAAATTTCATAACAGTTTGAAATTCAGGCGTAGATCCTCGCAGGACTTATGTGGAATGTATCCGGTATTTTTTTTATCCGGGTTTGTTTGCAATTTTTTTTGAAGCGCACCATATGATAAAGCATCACCTCGAACCTTTTTTTGTATGTTAGAACTCCTTTTTGCCAGGTTAACCTTCCAGGGTATCCTTCAATGATGTGAAAATCAAAATAGGCCCGGATATAGTGTTCATTATCCAACCGTTTGACAACATGGGTCATGCTTTCAATTTCGCTTTGGATTTCCTCAGGCGGAAGACCTTCTGCAAAAGGTTTAAAGGCAAAATTGGTTTCATCAAAACAATAATGTTTGGGGGAGGTGAATACCTTCTTGTAATCCTTGCTTTGTTTATACAGTTCGTTGATTTTTTGAGTATTCCGGAACAGTGTGAATGCACCCAGTAAATAATCGTGTCTGGGCGATATAACATCGCAATGATCTAATACTTCACTTGTCATAAAATTTCTGATCTTGCCAAAGATTACATCGATATCACAATATCCCCAAAAATCATATCCTTTTATAAAATCAGTAAAAACGAACCCATAAGCTGGTCTCAGGTCACATAATTTATATGGAAAATCTATTTGAAATGACAGGCCTAATTTTTCGCTTGCAAGTATTTTTATTTCATCAAGAGATTTTTTTACGAAAATGACATTTTCAGGCAGGTCATAATTATAAGTGGCATCGGTAATTATCATAAATGTCACCGACGGATTATATTTACAGCTATGTAAAAAATAAGGGAAATACCAGGGGAATTCTCCATAATAACAGATCAATAGTACTATTTTATTCATGGACGGCATATGGAATATCAGAAATAAATTCGTGATTGACTGATATGAAAAATATCCGGAATCTTTTTAGGTGTCCTCTCCGGATGGTATTTCTTTTTTAATTCTTTCAAGTGATATAGTATGATTTCATATTCGTTCTTATAAATCAGTTGTCCCCTGTTCCAGGTTATGTTTCCCGTAAGCCATTCCATGGCGTGTAACTCAAAATAAGCCCGGATATATTGTTCATCGTGAAGCTTTTTTACAAGGTGGGTCATACTTTCCACTTCACTGGCTATTCGCTGATAAGGAATACTATCGAAAAAATCCAGAAAACGGAAATTAGTCTCGTCAAAATTGAAATACTGTGGTGAGGCAAACACTTTCTTATAGTCATTACTCATGAGGAACAACCGGTTGATTTTTCGGCAATTCCGGTATAAAGTAAACCAACCGGTAATAAAGTCATGCCTCATGCTTATGACATCGTAATCGTTTAGCAGATCACCAGTCATAAAATTACGGATGTTTCCGAAGATAACATCCATGTCAGCATGCCCCCAATATGCATAATCTTGGATGTATTCCCGGAAAATCAACCCAAAAGCAGGACGAAAATCGCAGAATTTAAAGGGCTTCAAGTCAGAGGCAATGCTACATTCAAGTTGTTTTTCTGCTAATGCTTTTACCTCCGGTAACGACTTTTTTATGAAATGAACATTTTCTGGTATTCGCCCTGTAATATCATGGTCGGCAATGAGTAAAAAGTGTATATCCGGGTTATACTCGCAGGAATGCAGAAAATAGGTGTAATACCAGGGCAATTTCCCAAAGAAAACAATGATGACAATGACACTGTTATCCTTTTTTTGCCGGTTAGTTTTCATTTCCCGCAACATTCGTTACTTGATTTTTGAGTTTTCTTAAAATCATGTGTAGATCCGTGTGGGACTTATACGGAACTTATCCGGTATTTTTCCTACTCGTTCCGGTTTATATATTTTTTTAAACATGATCATATGAAACAACAGTATTTCGTATTTGTTTTTATAGTACAACTTCCCTTTTTCCCATTTCAATTTTCCGGATATCCCGTCAACGACATGATGGTCAAAATAGGTTTTTAATTGACCTTCCTCTTTTAATCTTTTTACAAGGTGCATCATACTTTCTATTTCATTTTTCCTATCAGGAAAATGGATCCCATTCGTAAATTCGTTGTATTGAAAGTTGGTCTCTTCGAAACAGTAATACCTGTCGCTGCTCAATACTTTCCGGTAATCCTTGCTTTTCATGAACAGCGTATTCATCTTTTCATTGTTTTTAAAGAGAAGGAAATAAGCCGGCAAGGAAATCGTGACGTACATTTATAAGTTCGTAGTGATTTAATACTTCCTTCGTAATAAAAGCCCGGATGTCTCCAAAAATGATATCTATATCCCCATGCCCCCAAAATTCATAACTCTGAATTATATCTCTAAATAGGAAGCCATAGGCCGGCTTAAAGTCACACAGCTTGTATGGATAATTTATATTGGTTTTAAACCCTAATTTTTGAGTAGCCAGTTCATTTATTTCGGCCAGTGTTTTGTCTATGATGATCACATTTGGGGGCACCGATTTTGAGTATGACCGGTCATCTGTCAGAATATAAAAATCTACTGTAGGGTTATATTTACAGGAATGAACAAAATACTTGTAATACCAAGGCAGTTTTCCTAAGTAGCAAATGATAATGGCGATACTCTTATATTTTTTGTTTTTAGTCAATTTCATTACCACATATTATCTACAGGTATAGGTATAACACCATCTCTGATTATTAGTTACAACCTTTTAAATTTTACTTTTCAGAAGGGTTCATTTCAATACGGTAGCGTACAACTTTTGACATCCCTGTCGTCGTATCCGTCTCCTGGGTATAGATATTTCCATTTTTTATCACTTTGATAGGTTTGTTACGCGGCCATGTAAACTGAGCCAACAATTTTCCTTTTTGATTCAGAACCCACCATTCGTAAACATTCATGTTTTTCACTATGGTAGAAACCCAGAGCCGATTTTGGTCATCTATCTTCATACCATTTAGTGCGGGCCATGTTTTGGGTATATTACTTTGTCTAATTATACTCTCGCCAATTCTATTACCCTCTACAGTCTTTATGGCAGCTTCTCGGGTAAGTAGTTTTTTTTTGAAAGAGTAGTAAATAGCCTGCAAATATTTACCTTTAGGATTGTATTCTTTAATTAAAAAGTCTTCTGACCAAGCTGAAAAGATATTTCCATCTTTTGTTACGGACACTATAGTATGACCTAATAATGGAGATGTATTAATTGAAAAATAATGACCTTTTATATTGGCTGTCAAATAAGTATGCCTTCTTTGGTCAAAAATCTTTCTGGATATAATCCTACCATCATTATCCATAAAATAGTACCGTTCATAAATATTGTCTTTTTTTTGTATAGAAGAACCTGGAATCTCTAACTTCATATTTTGAAAAACGGCCAAGAATTTGTCTTTATTAATAAAAAGTACTTGCATGGGAATAAAATCATCGAGGGCACTTATACTCTTCTGACTTTTCAAATCTTGACTTATGGATCGAACAAACTTAAGGGAATCCAAAGAAAAAATATTTATCCGAAGTAGGGAGAGATCATAAATATAAAGTCGATTTCCTAATATTTTTAGGTCAACTGCAGATTCGAAATCTCCAGGGCCTTTGCCTTTTTGTCCGAAATGGGTTATATAATGACCATCACGTTCGAAGGCATCAATTGTATTTTGTTGTGTGTCCACAATAAAAATACGTCCCAAATCGCCAACTGCGATTCCCCCTATTCTCCCAATTATCACAGTACCGGTACTGTCAAAAGTAATCTCTCGGTCAAATTTTATGTTATACTCAGGTTTTACACTGCCCGGATACACTGTTAAATTCTTAAGCTTTCGAATGTGTTTGGGAATCTCATTCATTTTGTGAGTAGAGCATCCCCAAAACGCTATAACGAATAATGAAATTACAATGCTCGTTTTAGACATAAAATTTTGTTACCATTATCTTAATGTTATGAGAAGCAATTATACATTCCTTTTTATTACCAAAATTTCCAAAACCCAATCTTATAATTCAGCCAGTCAATGAACTTTTGTCCTTTAAACCAACCCATCACAGCACAAATTGTTATATATGCGATGAAATAAGATTTATTCATCAAGAATACAACAGAAATATGTAAGTTAAAGCTGCCATGTTGAAAAGCCAACCAAAAAAGAAACATTTGAACAAGAACAATACCCATCATAACAGAGAGGAAAGCATGCTTAAACCTCTGAAATATTGTCGGTTTTTCTTCCAAGGTATCTTCGTTTATTTTCATATTTAAAAACTATTTTTAATTATTATACATAAATAAATAATATGTAATATAACTTTGCAAATTTAGTCGTTTTTCCTTAAAGAGTATGGACCCATTAAACAAAAATATTTCAATGGGTCCATATTACTAAATTTTAGTTCTTCAACTTGGGATGCAGAATCCACCATCACAATAATCGCCAGGCTGATAACAAAATGAATCTTGTACAGTAGATACTGACACACAATCTGTTCCATCACAAACTAGACCATTGCAACCTCCTGTACCACTTCCAGCCATGATCTCTTTCATTTCAGCACGGGTCAAGGTTTTTCCCATTTCTGCGAAGTTGAGTTTTTTTATTTTTCTTACCTCGTTTTGTTCATCGGTATTTTAGTTTTAGATGGCTTGTAAAAGCCGGTTTGTTTTTTAGGTAGAAGTCAACCTTATAGACTCCTATGCCAAACTAATATGCTTCAGTTCAGCAATATTACTATAGGCATCCGGCAGCCGGTACCCGTTCACAAAGAAGGTCGGGGTGTGCGTAATGCCCACTTCCTTGCACCAGGCATCCATCGCCTTCAGCGTTTCTTTTTGTAGTTTGAACTCCCCGTTCATCGGGTATTTGACAAAAAACTCATCGTATTCCTTTTCGGCTATCATCTTTTCATCCCTTTTATATGATATCTCACAATTCGTTGGTCTCCATTCTTATTCCAAATACCATAGGCCTCATGATTATATACAACGTATAACTTCACATTACTGGAAAGTTGAAACTTCCACTTTGGATTGCCATCCGTATCGAAAACCCACCAGGTTTGTTTCTTTTTCCCGTGATTTACCAGTTCCACCCAACAACGACCTTGATCATCCACAAGTAAATCTTGTAAAGCAGGCCAGTGATCCGGTAGTTTATTCTGATTCAATGCTTTGTTAAACATATTTCTTCTAATGGGATTCATCCTACCAGCGAGACTATCCAGATACTTATGAGTTAACCGGGGAGGAATATATTTGGCCGATATATTCCGGATCTTTTTTCCATTTGAGTCGAATACCCGGATATGCATACTATCTGCTTTTGTTTCATATACATAACCATGCGGACCAATGGTGACTAAGGTTGTTTTTATTAGTGAAAGACGGGGCCACATCACTAAAGCTCCGGGACCACGGTAAAGGAAACGGTGACCCCGCAGAAATTGACGGACACTTGTATCTACCGGTTTAAAGTCATGATTAAGGATGGAGATCGTAACCTTAGGATCAGGCGCTCCTAATTTACTGTTTCTAAAAACCACTTCGTAGCGTCCATTTGATAGGGGATAAATAACTTTAGGCACACCGATTGGTTGATTACCTATGTGGATATCCGGGAAAGGTACAGTCCTAAGAAGTTGATAATTTCCCAAACGAAATTCTGAAAGGCGATCAGGACCGTTCTCTAAGACATAGAGTAAGTTGTTGTAAATAAAGACCCCACTAATATGCTCAAATTCCCCCGGTCCACGACCTCTTTGCCCGATCGATTCGAGATATCGGCCTTCCGGACTTACTACTTGAATTTTGGCCTGGATATAATCCACAAAATAGATATTACCCCGTGAATCTACAGCAATTCCACGTATCATTAATCCACGTACCATTCCACCAATAACTGTATTAAGAGAATCAGTTGAAACAGAAAGGTCTTCATGCAAATTAATATGAGAAAGTCTATGTTGGAATTCACTTTCACCTCGTTTTGAGGTACAGGCTGTCAACAAAAGAACCAATATAAGCGTAGAATAAACAATAGTTTTCATTTCTTCCTTTTATGAATTTTTAAAATTCGGTCACCAATATCGGATGAGATATTCGAGCACTATCTCGTATATTTAAAATTTTAAACAGTAGGAATAACCTCGGAATAGATCCTGTTAAATGTATCGAAAGAACCGCCTATCCAATTGGGATTGCTGGGTCTATACAATTATCTGTTATATTACAATGATAAATTGATCATATTGGTGAAGTAACAATCTGACACTTATAATTAGCGCATACGTATCCACTACAACCATTTACATGATCAGCACTGCTACACTTATCGTTCAAGCCCTGGCAATTGCCACTTCCGGCCATAATCTGTTTCATTTCAGCACGGGTTAAGGTTTTTCCCATTTCTGCAAAGTTGAGTTTTTTCATTTTCTAACCTCACGTCATTTTGTTGGTATTTCAATTTTGAATGGCTTGTAAAAGCCGGTTTTTGTTCTTTTCTGAAGAAAAGTCCACTGTGGGACTCCCATGTTGCCGTGATATACTTTAAGTCGGCAATATCATGATACGCATCCGGCAACCGGTACCCATTCACAAAGAAGGTCGGGGTGTGCGTAATGCCCACTTCCTTGCACCATGTATCCATTGCCTTCAGCGTTTCTTTTTGTAGTTTGAGCTCCCCGTTCATCGGGTATTTGACAAAAAACTCATCGTATTCCTTTTCGGCTATCATCTTTTCATCCCTTCTACATGATATCGTACAATTCGTGGGTATTCGCCTTTTTTATTCCAGATCCCATAGGCCTCATGATTTCGAACAACATATAATTTCACGTGCCTGGAAAGTTGAAACTTCCACTTTGGCTTGCCGTTGGTATCAAACACCCACCAGGTTTGTTGGGGTTTACCAGGATTTACTAGTTCCACCCAGCATCGCCCCTGTTCATCCACAAGTAAATGCTGCATAGCTGGCCAGTAATCTGATATTTTATTCTGATTCAATGCCTTGTAAAACATATTTCTTAATGATAAAGACATTCCATGTGCCAAACTATCAAGATCGCTATGGGTCAAAAGGGAAGGAATGTATCTAACCAATATATTCCGGATTTCTGTACCGGTTGAATCGAATGCCCGGATGTGCATATGGTCGGTCTGCGCCTCATATACATAGCCTTGGGGACCAATTGTGGCCAATGTTCTTATATTAAGATTATTATCAAACTCCGTAAAACTACCGTTTTGGGGATCCCTATAAAGAAAAGCATGACCAGACGAAAAGCGTCTAACAGCTGTATCCACAGGTTCCAGATTATCGTTGACGATCGAAAATGTAATCATTGGATTGGGACTAGTTACAAGATTGTTTCTAAAAATCATTTCATAGCGACCGCTAAAAAGAGGATAAATTTTAGATGGTATACCGATTGGATGATTTCTAAAGTGGATATTGGGAAAATTTGTGGTCTGTATATGCTGGTGATTCTCTAAACTAAATTCTGAAAGGCGATTCGGAAAAACTTCTATGACATAGAGTCTATTGCCATATATATAGATTCCATAAAGATGCTCAAATTCTCCCGGCCCATGTCCTCTTCTGCCTAGTGAATTGAGATACCGGCCAGCCGGTGGAATTGCAACAAAAAAGTAGACAGTTGGTTAAGGTAGTCATGCGGCATGTTGGTGTTGTAGTTTACGTTCGGCCAGAACCGGAGTCAGGTATCCAATTGCTGAGTGCAGGCGTTGTCGGTTATACCAGATTTCGATATAATCAAAAATAGCAGCCCGGGCCTGGGAGTAACTCCGATACCGGCCGGGTATATCCAACTCATACTTCAGCGTTTTAAAGAAGCTCTCGGCTGGGGCATTGTCCCAACAATTTCCTTTTCGGGACATACTCTGGGTGACCTTATAGCTCCTCAGCAGCTTGGTAAAATCCTCGCAGGCATATTGAACGCCCCGGTCGGAATGGAACAATAGTCCCGGAGCCGGTCGGCGTTTGGCCACCGCCTGCCGGAAGGCTTCCACCGACGTCTCTTCGGCCCTCATACCCCGGCTCAGGTTCCATCCCAGAATCTGCCGGTCCCCCAGATCCATGACCGTGGTCAGATATAACCAGCCATCCGGGCCGGGCAGATAGGTGATGTCACTAACCCAGACCTGCCCTAACCCCTCGGGACAGAATTCCCGCTCCAGCAGATTCAGGGCCACCTTCAGACCATGCCCGGAATCCGTCGTCCTGACCCACCGGCGGCGAATCCGACTCGCTATGCCCATGGCCCGCATCAACCGGGCTACCCGCGGCCGGGAAACCTTCCATCCCTGACTGACCAGCTTCTGGTGAATCCGCGGCGAGCCATAGACCATTTTCGAGCCCTGCCATATCCCCCGGATCGCCTCGCGCAGCCCCTGATTCTGCCGGGCCCGCTCCGAAGGCCCCCGGCTTAACCACCGGTAATAACCCGCCCGGCTCACCTTAAATACTGCAGACATCTTCGAAATGGAAAATTCGTGAGCGTGTCCCGCCATAAACTGGAAAATTACCCATTTGTTTTGCCGAAGATGCCAATGGCCTTTTTTAAAATATCCCGTTCCATGCGCAGTTCCCGGTTCTCCGCCTGCAGCTGCTTGAGCTCCGCTTGTTCCGGGGTTACCTTCTCGACTCCTTTGCCAGGAAAGGCCTGCGGACCATCGATGCCATAGGTTTCCCTCCATTTATATATCAGGGCCGGGCGTATACCCAGCTCGTTGGCCAATGCCCGGATGTTCTCGCAGCGATAACTCTGCTGAATTACATCCAGTTTATACGCTTTGGTATATTGTTTTCTTTTCTGTTTTTCTGCCATAATCATTTGGTTTCGTTGACACCACAATATACCTTAACTCGGTGTCTACTCAAATGTAGCAAGTCCACGGACTAAGTATATGAATTTTCGCTTCATCCTGGTCTTCAAGATATATATTTCCTCGTGGGTCTACAGCCAATCCTACTAATGTTTCACCAATAACCACATTGAGAGAATCAGTTGTAACGGACAAGTCTTCATGCAAATCAAGACGAGAAAGCTTATGCTGTAGTTCATCTTTATCTTGTTTTGTTTCACAAGCTGTCAACAAAAGCATCAAAACAAATGCAAAATAAACAGTTTTTTTCACGTCTTTATTCCCTGATTTTTAGATATTCCAATTTATTTTACTACAGAAGATATTCTGACACTTAAAATTAGCACATACGTATCCATTCATAATGCGGATTCCTTTGTACAAAATGTCCACTTCCCTGTGCCATAATCCATCGCCTTCAGCGTTTCTTTTTGCAAATCCAGTTCCCCGTTCATCGGATATTTGACATAAAACTCATCGTATTCCTTTTCGGCTATCATCTTTTCATCCCTTCTACATGATATCGTACAATTCGCGGGTATTCGCCTTTTTTATTCCAGATCCCATAGGCCTCATGATTTCGAACAACATATAATTTCACGTGCCTGGAAAGTTGAAACTTCCACTTTGGCTTGCCGTTGGTATCAAACACCCACCAGGTTTGTTTGGGTTTACCGGGATTTACCAGTTCCACCCAGCATCGCCCCTGTTCATCCACAAGTAAATCCTGCAATGCCGGCCAGTAGCCTGGAACATTTACATTATTTTGATCCAATGCTTTATAAAAATATGGCCTTGTTTTATAATCAACACCCGTTAGCAAACTGTCAATGTCATGATGAGTTAGGGGAACAGGGGTGTATCCGGCTCCTTCATCACGGATATTTCGACCCTCTTGATTGAATACCCTGATATGCATACTATCTGACTGTGTTTCATATAACAGCCCGTTACTACCAAAAAATAAATGTGTTTCGGGCACAAGATGTTCTGTTTTGGGAAACGCCGTTAATGATCTATTTCTTGGGTTTTTATATATGAAGGGATATTTTACCGGAAATTCCCGGACAATCGTGTCGATAGGAGTAAGATTATGATCTAAAATTGAAACAATAATTTTCGGATCGGCAGTGAAGGGGTTTTCTTCCCGGGAAATTCCTTCATAGCGTGCTCCGTTAAGTGGATAAATTACAGACAAGTTACCGACAAAATCCTTGAATTTTATATTAGGAACATTGATCGTTCGAATTAATTTCGGCTTATTCAGATGAAACTCAGAAAGACGTTTCAGATAGGGATCAATCACATATAAAGTATCACCATAAATTTGAATACTATTAAACCCCAGATACTCAAATTCACCCGGCCCCCGGCCTCTTCGCCCAATCGCATAGAGATAGTGGCCATGAGGATCAAGTACGTGAATTTTTACAAGCCGCAGGTCCGCAAGATAAATATTTCCCTTTGGGCCCACAGCCAAATCAACAACTGACCCGACTTTGTAAAGAGCGTCTATTGAAACGGAGAGATTTTCCTCGACCCTTAGGACAGATAAGTGAACTTTTGCAGAATTCGGGGCTTTCCCGGAATGGCAGCCAAAAAGAAACAGCATTAAACCAGTCAAAAAATAAATGTAAGTTTTCCTCATTATTAACTACCTATCAACATCCAATGAAAAATTTTAGTAATTATTTTAACAATAGAGCCAAACGAACCACTCCCGGCCATAATCTGTTTCATTTCGGCACATATCAATGTTTTTCCCATTTCTACAAAGTTGAGTTTTTTTTCATGCAACCATTTTTTACGTCATAGCCCACTTATTTATCCTCCACCAAATACAGATTTCCATCCTTTACTCGCACTATCTGATTCGCTGTAACATAAATCCCCTGGAACATAGGTGACCGTTTCAATTTTAGTTCACCTGCAAAATAATTTTTGTTGTTTTTCAGATCGAGAACATAATAATCGTATCGATACCCCCTGAGCATCTCGTGGCTTTTTTTATTGTATTGCAGGTTCACCACGGTTTTTATTCCCAATAAGATATCATTATTGGAAACCTGCCTGACGGACTGAATCGCACTATAGGTTCCCGTAGGATTAAATAATTGGCCTTTTTTTATATTGTATTTCATCTTCGGCATCACAAAATCCGGGATTTTATAGACCTGCCTGAGCTGGAAATGATTACCATATTCATAAATGAACGGAAAATTCTTGTAAGCCAGGAAATACGATTGACGAGAAGTATTATACCGAACCACACCATCATAAATAAAAGGCCTGAACAACATCCAGTATCCGCCGGTCTGATAGGTATCCCCAAAAGAAGCCACTTGTTTCCCAACGGAATTAAATACATGCACTATTTTCAGGTGACTCAGATCCATTTCAACTTTGAGGGATTTAAAACCGCGCATCATTTTTGTTGAAACTCCGAAAACAGCCATGGAATCACCAGGTAAAGCAACGGAATACGGCATATAATGTAATTCGGTAGTCCCACTGTAAACACATGGAACATGTCTGCAATCAAATCGGGATATCTGCATATTCTGAGTGACGAAAACCATATCACCCTTGTGGGTCATATCGCCGGCAAAAAGCAAGTCCCCCGGCCCGTGTCCGCTTGATGCAATGATTTGTACACTATCGGTTTTAGTTTCATATTCCAGTAATTGGTTTCTTCTGATATCAAGCAAGAGCATCCTGTTTCCGTTCAGCGAAATAAATTTCTGTGGAATTGACAAGACCGGCAATTTCTTCAGTTTAAACTTCTCCGGGTGAGAAAAAAAACTATTTAATCGGACCAGGATCGGTGTTTTATCCGGAAGTTTATTGAATGAAATACTTTTTTTAACAGCAATGAATGAATCATGATAATGGGGGATGTTATCTTTTTCAGGAACGATAATTGTACCGTTTGAACGATGTGTTTTTCCACAACCACTTATAAACGTAATCATCAAAAGGAGTAAAACCATCCCGTTGTTTCTGAAGCTGTAAAACCTCATTATAATCACCATTTGTTTCAACCCAGCGGTTGCAAGATTAATTTGTACCGCACGATTTCATTCAAACCCGATTTATTTTTCTCTTTTGTATACAGATAACCATTTTTTATTACCTGGATGGATTTATCCCGCGGCCAGGTAAAGCGTGCTAGTAGATTCCCCTTCTTATCCAACATCCACCACTCGTACACTTTCATATTTTTAACTATGCTTGCCACCCAAAGCTGGTTTTGTTTGTCGATTTTCATATCAGCAATGACCGGCCAGGTTTTGGAACGATACATCGAATTCCAGCCTCTTAATATATGCTTTGGAACTCCGGCTTTTACGGCAGATTCTTTTGTCAGTCGCACTCCTTGAAATGGGTTATAAAAAGCACGTTCATATTCACCTTTCGGATTGTATTCCTTAACCAAAAAATTTTCGCTCCATGCCTGGTAAATATGGTTATTATTGGAAAAGGCTGTAAACGATTTTCCATAAAATTTTGGATGGACAGCTATTCGCGGTATCGATGCATAATTTCCCTGTCGATCCGTAACTCCACCTTTCCAGGGGACCATCACATTCAATTGTCCCTCGACTTCTAATATCCTTTGGGAAATGATGTTTCCTTTTTTATTCAATCGATAATAATAGTCCATCGTCTGCGCTTTTCCCCAATCCTGATTTGCTGTAAGTGTATCTTTATTAAACCAGGCAATAAAAGCGTCGTTACTTTCAGGAAAATATCCACCCGGAAAAGCACCTTTAAGTGCCGTAATATCATGCAAATTACTAACCAAATTTATGGTATTTATTAAGTTGAAGGTGTTCAAATCAAAAATATCATATCTTTTCAGGGCAGGATCGGAAACAAATATTTTTTTACTCTGAATTTGAACTCCGCTTATAGCAATAAATTCACCAGGACCGCGTCCTCTGCGACCGAAATGCGCCAAAAATTTTCCGTTGGGTTCAAAAACATCTACCCGGTGTTGTTGCTTGTCTGCAATAAATACCCGACCGGAATCATCAACAGCTATATGTCCCATCCGGCCGATGGTGACATTTTTATTACTTCCGAATACTTCTTCTTTTTTCAAACTGATTTGATTTGCCGGTTTGGCGTCCGCTGGAATGACAATAAGATTTTTTAGTTTTCGGATTCGGGTCGGGTATTTGGCCGTTTTTTTGCGATGAACAACCCCATAACGAAATGGACAATAGTAAGCCACACAGAATTTTTTTCATATCCGAATATTCTAAATGATTCAGTATTTCCTGGAATTTCGAGCACACACAATACTAATATAATAGTATAACGTTCTTAGTCAAGTCGCACAAATTTTATCCATTAATACCTAACGATGATCATCGGGACAAGCTATCCGCGGAGAGGAAATACTTTAATTTTTGTCCCGAATTGCTCCCCTCCTGCGGAGGGGCCGGGGGTGGGTCCGCTTTTTCCTTTCATCATGCCTTAAATTAAAAATCCTGGTCCCACATATAATTCTATTCCTATTATTTCTTAATTCATTTTCATCGTTTCCAAACCCACCCCTTAATCCCCTCCCCGGGAGGGGAAATACACTCATTTTTACTCCGTATTACTCCCCTCCTCGGAGGGGCTGGGGGTGGGTTCCCGGTATGTCATTTCGATTCCTATTTCAAAATTCATTGATTTACCGTTTTGCTCTTTCCTGTTATTTCTCATCATTTTCATCGTTTCCAAACCCACCCCTTAATCCCCTCCCCGGGAGGGGAAATACACTCATTTTACTCCGTATTACTCCCCTCCTCGGAGGGGCCGGGGGTGGGTTCCCGGTTTGTCATTTCGATTCCTATTTCAAAATTCATTGATTTACCGTTTTGCTCTTTCCTGTTATTTCTCATCATTTTCATCGTTTCCAAACCCACCCCTTAATCCCCTCCCCGGGAGGGGAAATACTTTAATTTTTACTCCGTATTGCTCCCCTCCTGCGGAGGGGCCGGGGGTGGGTCCGCGGTATGTCATTTCGATTCCTATTTCAAAATTCATTGATTTACCGTTTTGCTCTTTCCTGTTATTTCTTCATTCATTTTCATCGTTTCCAAACCCACCCCTTAATCCCCTCCCCGGGAGGGGAAATATGATTTTTTTTACCACTTATCCGCTCCCTGGTGCCGATAGTTTTTCTCATTTATCCAAACGGTTTCATTTCAATCCGGTACCGCACGATTTTTTGAAATCCCGCTACTCGTATCCGTCTCCTCTGTATACATGTACCCATTTTTCACTACCTTAATTGGCTTACTCCTCGGCCAATCAAATTGGGCTAACAGTTTTCCCTTCTGGTTTATTACCCACCACTGGTACACTTTCATGTTTTTCACTATGGTGGCTACCCAAAGCCGGTTTTGATCGTCGATTTTTATATCATGCAAAGCAGGCCACGTTGGGGGGATTTTGACATTCATGACTTCCTGCCTTGCTCTCGAATTATGCAGGTTTTGCATGAGGCTGTCACGGTTCAGTTTTACCTTTTTATAAGTATCGTAAAACGCACGGAGATATTTTCCTTTCTGATTATACTCTTTAATAAGAAAATCTTCCGACCAGGCTGAAAATAAGTGCTTCATTTTGGAGATGGTAAAAAGGGTCTGTCGATTAGCCTCTTCAAAATCCCCCAAAGGTTCCAATCCTCCTGGTTGTGGAAAATCTTGTTCAAATAGGCATTTAGAAATAATTTTCCCTTCATTATCCATAAGATAATACCATGAAAGCACTCCTTTAGTATGGTGCTTAAAGTGATATTCTTTAATTGCTTTCATATCATCAAACCCTACCAAAAAGGTACTATCATTCCAAACAGAACGTATATACTCTGCCCCAATCGATTCACGTAACTCTTTAACATTGTTCCAGTATTTTGTATTTATATTTCGTATCGAAGAAAGTTTTAGCGTTTTTAAAGAGAAAACGTTTATTCTAAATAGCCTTGGATCCCATATATATATTTTACCCGAAAAAATGTGAAAGGGATATCCCAAAGTAATACTCTCAAATTCTCCCGGTCCCCGGCCTTTTCTGCCAAAATGAGTTTTATAGTGTCCTGATGAATCAAAAACATCAATAGCCATTTTCTGAGAATCAGCGATAAAGACACGACCCGAATCGTCAATGTCAATACCACCTATTCTTCCGATCAGAACATTTTTGGAGTTTCCATAAACCGCATCCTTCTTAAATGTTATTTGATTAGCCGGTTTGGCATCGGCTGGAATGACCGTCAGGTTTTTCAGCTTCCGGATGCTTTTGGGAATTTCATCATTTTTATGTGCTGAACAACCCCATACCAGGATAAGCAGTACAAATAACAGTATTTGTTTATATCGATTCAGTAATCTCACAACGGGTCCCGAATTAATTCATCGAGATACGGTATTGCACAATACGGATAGTACCCTGATCATCCATAGTTTTCACATACATCGAGCCGTTTCGGATATATTCGATTGGTTCGTTTTTCGGCCAGCGGAAGGTATACACCGGTTTACCAGTCTTATCCAACACCCACCATTTATAGTTGACGCTGTCTTTCACTACCGTCGCAACCCATAGCCTGCCGGTATCATCTATCAACATAGAATGCAAAGCCGGCCAGGTACCCGGTAAATTGGCATTGCGGGCCGCTTCTACAACACGGGCAGACCATTTCCGTTCTCGTGCAGTTTCAGCAAGATCTTTCGGGGTTAACGGCCTGTTTTTAAACCGGACATAAAAAGCACGCTGGTACCTCCCGTTCGGATCATATTCTTTTATAAGAAATCGGTTAGTCCATGCTTTGTATATATCGCCATTTTTCGATTCGGAAATCAGCGAATATCTTCCAAAAGGTGAGTAAATATAGCCTACCCGTCCTTTAAATTTTATTTTTATTTCAGTTCCAACTGGAGCCTTTTGTTCCAAAAGTTCAGGTGAAACGGGATCTCCGTTCCAGTTTAAAAGATAATAAACGTATGGAGGTCTGCTTTTTTGTTTTTGGAACGGCGGCAGGAATCCACACAGGATGGTACTGTCATTTCGGACAAATAATTTGGCCAGATTGGTTCCTTTAAGCGCCGGTATAATGTCTCCATAATTTTGTAATCTTATGGTGTGTAAAAGATTAAGGTATTTCAGGGAAAACACGCTGATCCGTTTCAGAACAAAATCATATACATATAAGTAATGACGGCTCATTCTAACCTGACTTAGCTGTTCGAATTCTCCCGGTCCATGTCCCCTGCGACCGATATCGGTTATTTTGCTGCCGTCTGCATTATAAACATGAACGGTATAATGATACTGATCCCCAATAAAAACCCTTCCTCTTTGATCGACAAAAGCAATTCTTCCGCGAAACGTCGGCATCATTGTAGTATAAATCTTCCCGTATGTCTCTTCTTTTTTAAACTGCAAACTATCTATAGCTAATTTTCCAGGATCATAAACCGAAAGATTCTTCAAATCCTTTATGTTAGCGGGAATTTTTTGGGACTCATGAGCCGAACACCCCCACAAAAGCACTACTATAATAGCAAAACAGGTTCTTCTGATTATTGTATCCATAATTAAGAAATTTCTATTCAAATGAGTTGAATTAATATCATTTTATTCATCCTCTGCTATTTTCTGTCCGTAGTTTGGTAGGCATGCATTTTTTGTACAATATTGTTTTTGTACACCGTCAAAAGATAATTGTCCTTTTCTTTCTCAATCGTGTAGATAAAATGATCGTCTACCTGAAGCATGCCCGCTAAATGCCGGAGTTTAAAAGTGGCCAGGTAGTCACCGTTTTCTTCATCATAAATATCCAGGTAAGTGAATTTTGGGTCGCCATTTGCTGCGGGCAGGACATACCAATATTTTTTACTTACATCAAAGTCCGGGGTTGAAAATAAAGCTCCGGGGGCATATCTCATTACGGTCTGTGTCCCACCTTGAATGGTCGCGTAATTTCCTGCCGTATTGTAATTGTCGATCGTAGAAACAGAATACTCCAGTCTTCCCTTCAACGTATATTTTTTTAAAATGGGTTCGGAAAAACCTGCGTAATAAAGTTCGTTTCCAACAAGCCGAATCTCCCCTTCATAAGCAAACTTGTTATAATTGGCTGGAATTTTAAAAAATCCAGAAACCCGGTTTCCTTTTCCGTCAACAATATTAAACAAGAACCCGGAAGAATAAGTAGGTGAAAAAAGCATATAACGTTTAGCATTTATAATTTGCAGCCGGTGAGGCGAGACTTTCGGATTTGGCATGACAACTTCCTTAAGGAAAGTGTCGGGTAATTTCCAGAATTCCATCTTCCTTTGGTTCTCGTCGGCCAGGACCAATAAGGAATCCCGTACATCAAAATCCATGAAATTCACCATTTCACCGGGACCCTTACCCTTTTGTATGTTCAGGTTATCTACTTCCTTTTCCTTCAGGTTATGTTTATCCAGAACTACAATCTTGTACTCACCGACATTGTTCGAGATAAAAAGATGAGTCTTATTAAGCCGAATCCAGCCGGGTCTATAAATACCAATGGTGGAAAGCTTTAAGCTGTCAACAGGATCCAACTTACCCATAACGGTACGATGATGAACCTTTTGTGGGGTTTTGTCTAAAAATTTTCTTTTTGGATGATGAACCGAGCAGCCCCATAACGAAAGGAACAAAAGGGGTACGATATTTTTTGTTACACAAAATAATTTTGAGGAAAAATGTTCGCCTGATAATTTCTTCATAATTTCTGCTCCTTCAATTTTCCTGCCGTATTAGATAGACACCACCTTTTAAGTGGAGCCCATCCTATTCATTGATACTTTTTAGGAATTTCCAGCCCGTGGTTCCATCACTATTCTGTACTTAACCAGTTCATCCCGACCTGTCGTGGTATCTTTCTTAAAAGCATATAAAAATCCTTTTTTAATGACCCTGATATGTCTCTTTGCAAATTCCCTGTTGATTCTTTTACCCGGCCATTTAAATTTGGCCAAAAATTTTCCATCCGGAGTGACTACCATCCAATTGTAATTATCGGGATCGTTGCCAATTGTAGCCACCCAAAGCCGGTTTTGATCATCAAGAAGGATATAGCTCAAAGCCGGCCAGGTATCCTGCAATTTATTCCGGACCGCATTACGATATTTTGCAGGTTTATTTCGGAACCTTTTCATATAATTTTGGGTATTGATTGGAACATTTTCATAAGGATGATATACGGCCTGTTGATATTTACCCTCCGGACCATATTCCTTAATCAAAAAATTTTGCGACCATGCTGAAATGATATTCCCGTCCGGTGAAATCGCCATTAATGAACTTCGGGAGGACGGTATGGGCGGATTGGTAATAACAAAAGGAGGTTCAACACCTTGTCCGCCACCTAATCCATTCGTTATGTTGACATATCTTCGTTTAAAAATTTGCCCGGATTCGACCCTGCCGGTACTGTCTGCCAGGTAATAATAATCGTATTTCGCATTTAAGATTGGTTTTCTGAAGTCATATAAAATAGAACCCATCCTTTCTTACAAAAATATTCATGAGGTTATACTCTCTTAACTTGTCATGTCCCTTAAAGTCATTAGGATCTATGATAATTTCGCGGGAAATTATTGGTGGGTTTAGAGAAAAGATGCTGATTCTTCTGTTCATGTTATCATAAAAATAAAGCCGGCCCGATTGTATTTCCATTTTGTACATACTTTCAAACTCGCCTGGCCCCCGCCCTCTTCGCCCGAAATGAGTTATATAACGGCCATCGGGATTAAATACAGAAATGGTTCTGGGTCCTGTGAAGTAAACCCTGTTAGCAGCATCAACCACTATTTCATCATTCATACTCAAAAAAGTATTAGCCGTATCCTTAAACGTGGCAACCGGTATAAATTTAATTTGGTCAACAGGTTTAGCCCCTACAGGTATCACTTTCAGATTTTTAAGATTACGAAATTGCCGGGGGATCTTGCCGGAATTATGAGATGAGCAGGCTGATAGCAAACCTATACACAGGGCCGAAAATAGTATTAAAGATGTCTTTTTCATCATTTAATTATTTATAGAATACGGATAACGCGAATTTGACGAATTCACACGAACTAAATAAAAAACCGCGTGAATCCACATCATTTATCCCTTATTCTTTTGTCTGTGCAAATCCGCCTGGTCCGTTTTTTCCGCGTTCTAACATTTACATTCCTTTTATCCGGTATCTTATTATTTGGGAATATTTTCCTCTATCCTGCCATATGCCATATGCTTCATTCTTCTTAACGGCATACAAAGTGATCTTCGAAGACAATGTAAATTTCCATTCCGGTTTTCCTGAAGTATCGAACACCCACCAGGTTTGTTCCGGTTTATACGGGCTCAATAATTCGACCCAGCAGCGATTCCTGTCATCAAAAAATATTTTCTGATAAGCAGGCCACTGACCAGGTATGCCAACATGATTGACGGCTTTGCGATATTTATTCGACTTTTTATGAAACACGCTGTCCTTCAGTACATTAGTCATTTTAACAATAGGCAAATCAGCATGCAACACTCCTAATCCTCCTTCCGTCTTCATTGTATTTCAAAAGAGATAAACTATCGCTGTTACCAACATATATGTGATTTTCATGGTCCATTGTAATTTTCGTATCCGGGTAAAATCCCATTACAGGGAAAATGAATACCTGGGTTATTTGTTCCCCATTAGTTTCAATATCCATGACAGTCTGGTCACTCGGATAAAGGACGGGCGCCTGGGTAACTATCTTTCTTAAGAATTGACCGTCCGGTTTTAAAAGGGAAACAGTCAGAACATGTTTTTTCCCCTTGGGTGGGTAATAATAAGGCTGATCAAAAGAAACCATAATATTTCCGTGGGAGTCGGGAAACATATCCCGGGAGATCCCAATTTGGTTCCCTTACTGACGGCATTCGGAATATTAAAACTTTTGACAAACCGGCATTTGTGAATATCAAAAAGATCAATGCGCCGTGCCCCCCTGTCCTGAACATATAAGGTATCTTTTTTAATCCTGATCCTGGGATCTATAGAAACAAATTCACCGGGTCCCCGGCCCTGGTGACCAAGAGAATCGAGATATCTTCCATCGGAGCTAAAAATATTAATTTTCTCGAGTCGCTGGTCGGCCACATATATATTGCCACTATTATCGACGGCGAGTCCCGAAAAGGAATCAATCAATGCCTCAGAATTATTTGCTGAAATAACCAGATCCTGAGTCAGCATTAATGGTTTGAGATTTTTATTGCCATCCTTTTTTGAATGGCTTCTACATGATACCAGCAAGAAAAGTAATATCAGCAAAAAGGAGGATGCCGTATTTTGATATTCTCAATTCAGACGATCCAAATTTTGTGCCACCCGGCGATTTCAATATTATTTTCAGGTTTTCCAATGTCATAAACCCATCCTTTTATAAAAAGTGTTACAGGATAACATCCACCGGTAATTGTAGCTTTCTATCCGGCTGACTACCGGTTAGATAGAAGCGCCAGATAGTTAATGATGTTTTAGGATACTGCAAATCTATAATAATCCGTTTTTTATTATCGAAATGACATGAGTCCCTAAAAGGATACCTAATATTAAATAAGCGGGATGATTCTTGAATGCATTTTTTTAAAGAACAAAAAAAGAGACTCATACCTTTAAGGCCCAAATATCGAAAAAAAGAATATTCCAATAGTGGGAATCGTTTTCCTGTGCCAATATTTCAGAAATCACACAAAGTTATAAAGTTTTGTTTATATGCGCGTAACACTTCCCTGCCCCTTATATAACAATTCATTTTATCAAAATCATATTTTTTCTTTTTATCCACAGAAGCTGTTACCGGTATCCATACCATGAGATTAGAGGAAATATTCGATTTTTAATCAAAAAAACTAAGTATATAACTATGCGGAATCAATGCGCACATATTTTGCCGAAACTATTATTGATAATTTTGTTATTTATGCCTTATTATTATCCTTCAGTTTATACGAATTATTTAGTTATCATTTACTTTTAGCGGTCCAGGACTTGGGTAATAACATTAATACATTCGATAAAATTGATCCTTTTTAAATCCCTGTAAACCTACATAGAAGGAGAAACTTTTGGCAAAAGAAAAAAAACGAATATTAATCATCGAAGATGATGAATTAATAGCATTTGTTCTGCAGGAATATATCAATAAAAGCGGGCATGAATTAATAAAAACAGTGGCAAATGGTGAAGATGCTATCAAAATGGCTGGGGAATTGAATCCAGATGTGATTATTTCTGATATTATTTTAAATGGCAGTATGAGTGGTGTGGATGCTATTGAACAAATACTGCAAAATATTGATGCGGCTGTTATCTACATGACAAGCCATACAGATCCGAAATATAAAGTCATGGCAAGCCGTACGCCCTATGCGGCTTATATCATTAAACCGGTCAAATTTAATGAATTGGTCTCAATCCTGGACAATTGCTAATAAATTAACGGTGCAATAATTCTCCAAAATAGAAATATAGCCCGGGAAACATTTTCGTTGTAACCCGGGCCTAGACCACTTACCACATACCCCTTTATTTGACACTAATACATTTTACTGTATTTGCATATGTCTATAAGATTATATTAACCCTGATTCCTTACAGATTTTTTTAAAACAATTTCAATCTACCCCATCTCAATTATTTCAGGCTTTTTGATAAAAAAAGAGCCGATAACATTTGCCATCAGCTCTTTTTGTGTTTCATGGTATCACTTGTCCAGTGACAGATAATTTATACTACGCTCCGGGAGGATAAAAAGAATGCGAATCTGCCCTTCTGTTTTTTCGACATCCGGGACCGTTCGTATCCATCTTAATGCATGCTACCGGAGCTTTTCCCAAGCCCCTGGCAATAATGCGTCCGGAGTCTATTCCGTTGCTGGTATAAAAAGACTGAACCGCCTGTGCCCTTCTTTCACTCAGACGCAAGTTATATTGATCACCTCCTATATGATCGGTATAGGCGTCAATTTTTACGTGCATATCAGGATGGTTACGCAATATCGTTACATTATCAGCCAATAACCGGGCATCCGGACTATCTATATTGGACTTATCAAATGCAAAATGAATTGTATTTAAGGATACAATTTTGTGCTTAACTACATTTTCGGGCTTCGTGGTATCACTTTTAAATGGGTTTACCGGGGGTTTGGTAAATACCTTTTCGGGTTTTTTAATAGGTTGGGTTTCGACTGGCTTGGTTATTTGTTTTGTTGACTTACAAGCCATTTGAATGCTTAAACCTATCAGTAATAATCCCGCAACAAGCAAAATATTCGCGACACGTTTCATATTCCATTCACTAATAATTTTTGTTATCGTTTGCTTGCTTTGGTGGGTATCAAAGTAGAATAACCTGCTCTTAACATCGCCAAAGTGATTAGTAAACGAATGCAATAGAATACATAGTCTTAATTATTGAGGGATGTCCTTATGCTACTAATTGTTATCTATTGTAAACGAATAATATTAAGGCACTTATTAAAAATGGCTTTAACATTTTATAACAAACGCCATGTATATCAAACACAATAAGATTTATTCCGGCATACCGATAAGCCCGTTTTACCCAAGAAATCCTGGTTTCCTTAAACCTTTCTGATTAATTCAACTGCTCCTGCCTGATGTTCAAGAGTCGATGAATGTATTCTGGAGGTATTGGTTCGGCTTTGCTTACGGCATAAAACAAAAACCCAAGGGAGATCACATCATATATCAGCAAGAAAATTATTATCCATATAAACGTACCCATATGCACCTCTCTGTCTGAATCTTCATGCAAATACGATTTAAAAACTTACTATAAGTACTTTTTACATTTTTTTACACTAAAAGGCAATAGCGATCTAATCTTTTATTAAAATAATACTAATTAAACAAAAAAGCGCTTACTGATTTTGACATTAGCCAGGATCAATAAGCTAATTCAACGAACTTTTTTTATGGTATTTATTTTTTATTTGCATCTTTAGTCAAAGATTTTTTAAACTAGCAACATGACAAACGAATTATTACATATTAATCGCATAGAAAACCCGCGCCGACGTCGCTGTGAATTCAATTCGCCCGGGAAGAATATGCCATGAATAAGTAATAATTCGAAGATTTTAAAAGGCAGAACTTTCCCGGTTCTGCCTTTTTTTTTGCACCTAATTCCAAATAAGTAAAATGAAGAAAATTGTATTGGCTTATAGTGGTGGTTTAGACACCAGTTTTTGTATACCGTATTTGATCGATACGTATGATGCCGAAGTGCATACGGTGACGGTCGATTGTATGGGATTATCCGATGAGGAAAAGAAGAACCTTGAAGAACGTGCCCTGAAACTCGGTGCAAAATCACATAAAACCATCAGTGGTTTGGATCCTCTTTATAATGATGTGATCTCCTATTTAATTAAAGGCAATGTATTGCGCGACCGGACCTATCCCCTGAGTGTCGGTGCCGAACGGTATATACAGGCAAAACTGGCAGCCGATTATGCTCATTCCCTCCAGGCAGAAACCATAGCCCACGGATCAACCGGTGCCGGAAACGACCAGGTTCGGTTCGATTCGGCTCTCAAAGCTCTTTATCCTCACATGGAAATCATAACGCCTATCAGGGATGCCGGTTTCTCAAGGGAATATCAAACAGAATTTTTAGCGAAAAAAGGTGTCGCGTTTCCTTCGAAAAAGTCTCCTTATTCCATCAACAGCGGTATCTGGGGCACTACCGTCGGCGGACACGAAACACTCGATTCCAAACAGGCACTTCCTTTTGAGGCTTATCCAAACATGCCTGCTCCCCACGACCTGACCGATGAACCTGAAATCATTAAAATAACCTTTGACCAGGGCCTTCCCGTCGCCATTAATGATGAAAAACTCGATCCTGTTTCCCTGCTGAAAAAGATTCAAAAAATTGGGCTTGTCCCATGGTATCGGAAGGGGCATGCACACGGGCGACACCATCATTGGTATTAAAGGACGTATCGGTTTTGAAGCTCCTGTCGCCACTATCATTTACCAGGCTCATAAAGACATTGAAAAACTGGTTATGACCAAATGGCAACGGCATCTGAAAGATAGTCTTGCCGATCATTACGGAATGATGCTTCACGAAGCTCTTTATTTTGATCCGGTCATGCGGGACATCGAAGCATTTCTTGATTCGTCCCAAAAGAAAGTTACCGGCGTCAGTTCATTGTACTTGTATCGGGGAAATGTTTATTCGTACGGAACCGAATCACCTTATTCTATGATGAATCAAAAAGGTGCCAACTACGGAGAAGACAGCTTGCTCTGGACCGGTTCCGAAGCAAAAGCATTTAGTAAACTGTATGGACTCTCATCAATGTTAAGTAATACTCACGCAAACCATAATTGACCAATGGAAGAATACAAAGTCGTTCAATCAGATATCATCACTTCCAGTACCGGAGCAGTTCCTTTATCACAGGATATTCTGTTATCGGATAATATTGTAGCAAGAGACGGATATCTTATCGCTGTTCGGTTACTTGATGATAAAGAAACTTATAATCAGGTAGAACTTAAGAATGGCGAATTCGTCACCCTCAGGAAAGGACAAATTCTTGTAGGGACTTTAGGAGAACGCCAGGCATTAAGAGGGTACAGCGGTATCGTGCCAAGAAAAATCAATACCGGTGATATCCTGAATGTACTGAATATGGGTGGCATTATCGGGCTATGCCAATCCGATTATCCGCCTTATGGTCCGGCTATGCGTGCTGAAGTATTGGGTGCCGTCATGATCGAAGATAACAACTGCTTTGTTCATGCCACTATCAGCGATTTTGCTATCGAATGGGTCGATAATCATCGATTTCAGCGTTCCCTTGATTGCCGTCACAGGAACCTGTATGAATGTTGGCAAAACGTTTGCCGCCTCCCAGATTATCCAGACCCTGACCGAAAGAGGTTATAAGGTTGGTGCCGCTAAATTAACCGGTGCCTCCCTGATGAGAGATACCAAATCGATGAAAGATCACGGTGCTATTGCCTGTGCTCATTTCACCGAAGCCGGGCTGGTCTCGACAACTCACCAAAATGTGTTGCCCATGGCTAAAGGCCTTATCACTCATCTGAACACGTTCAAACCAGACGTCATTGTCCTGGAATTCGGCGATGGCATCATAGGTTCCTATGGAGTTGATAATCTATTGATTGATAAAGATTTACAAAAATGGATTGCTGTTCATGTAACGGCAGCACAAGACCTGACCGGTTGTTGGGCCATTGATAATATATTCAAAAAACGGTACGGCAGAACTCCTTCAGTAATAACAGGTCCGGTTACTGACAATATTGTGGGGATAAATTACATTAGGAATACGCTTGGCATGAAAGCGGCCAACGCGATGCAACAACCAGAATTACTCGCAGACCATGTCATTAGTGAACTGAAGAATTATTCGCTGCAAGAAGTTGGGGTCGGCGAAATATGAGTGAACAGAAAGTCCATGTATCGGTTGTCGGGGCCAGCGGTTTTGCCGGAATGGAAGCCATTCGATTGTTGCTTCAGCATCCACATGTCGTTTTGCAAAATCTGTATGGTAATCAATCGGCAGGTTCTTCTTTTGATGATTTATTTCCGTCATTTAAAGGACTTGCAGATATGGTTATCAAACCGATGGACCAATTATGGACGGATCAATCTGAAATCATTTTGTTTGCGCTGCCTCATGGCAGTTCAGCCAAACCCATTGCAGATTTGATCAATAAAGGTTTTAAGGGAAAAATTCTGGATATGGGCTCCGATTACCGGCTTAAAAATACCGGTGATTATCAGACATATTATAATATGGATCATCCACATCCTGAACTTCTTGACCATTTTGTTTACGGATTACCGGAATTCAATTTTTCGGATATTAAAAAATCGAAGTACATTGCCGTACCCGGTTGTTTCGCAACAGCTATACAGTTAGCTCTGTTGCCGTTGGTTAAAAATGAATGCAGCAACAATTATCATATTACGGCTATGACCGGTTCGTCCGGCTCCGGCGCTAAATTGTCTGCAGCCGTTCATTTTTCGCATCGGTTTGGTAATGTAAAGGCGTATAAGGTATTAACCCATCAACACTTGGGTGAAATAAACCAGTCGATTGGAAAAGTCACGAATGATCAACCAAATATTCTTTTCACTCCGGTATCGGGGCCTTATGTCAGGGGAATCTGGTTAACGGTTTCATTCGTTGCCAACAACGGAATTAATATTGAAGAAATTTATAAGAAACATTACGAAAATCAATCCTTTGTCAGATTGCGCAAAGGCCTTCCGGAATTAAAGAATGTGGTCGGTAGCAATTTTGCCGATATTGGCTGGCACCAAAGTGGGAATTCGGTTGTAGTGGGTTCAGCCATCGACAATTTGGTTAAAGGCGCAGCCGGACAGGCGGTTCAGAATTTAAATATTATTTCCGGCTTTGATGAAACGGCCGGATTAAACCAGGTCGCCTTTACTCTGTAAGAATTTTTAAACATTATTTATGAACTCTATTGCTGAAATAGATATTAAAGAACTGGAAAACCAGTATGAAGTCAGTACATACGATCGGTTTCCATATGTATTATCACATGGCCATGGTATTTATTTATACGATACCGATGGCAAAAAACTAATAGATCTTTATGGCGGACATTGCGTTTCTATTTTGGGGCATACGCCTGATGCTGTTGTTTCAGCCATTAAAGATCAAGCTGATAAATTATTGTTTTACTCGAATGTAGCCTGGAGCCCGGTGCGGGGATTAGCGGCACAAAAGCTGATAACGATGGCTCCGGACACATTCAAAAAAGTTTTTTTCTGCAATTCAGGGGCGGAAGCCAATGAAAATGCATTAAAAATGGCATGGAAACTAACGGGAAAAAAGCATGTAATTGCTATGGAGGGTGGATTTCACGGAAGGACTCTCGCCTCACTAGCCGTAAGCTACGGAACTCCTCTTAGAGAGCCTTATGAGGCCATCCTCCCTCCCGTCAGTTTCATACCATTTGGGAACTCAGATGCTTTGAAAAAAAGTTTAGAAAAAAATAAAGATATTGCAGCAGTCATAATGGAACCTATCCAAAGTATGGCTGGTGTTGTCTGTTCTAACACAGAATATTTCCGGGAAGTTCGCAAATTGTGTGACCAATATGGTGTATTTTTAATATTTGATGAAGTACAGACTGGTATCGGCCGAACCGGTACTTTTTCATACAGTGAGCAGGTCGGAATTGCTCCCGATATCATCACGCTTGCAAAATCACTGGGATCCGGCATTCCGATTGGTGCGGTTCTGCTTCCTGAAAAACATGCCAGCCAGATAAAACCAGGTGATTTCGGAACGACCTTCGGAGGCGGCATGATGGCGATGGCAGCTTCTCTCGCTACCCTGACAGAGATAGAAGAAAAACACTATATGGATCATGCCGTTGTTATATTCGATACCATCAAAAACGGGCTTAAAGACACAGGCATAACCGTCCGCGGTGCCGGTTGCCTGATTGGACTGGTTTTCGATACTCCGGTAAAAGAATTGAGAATGAAATTAATGGAAAAAGGATGGCTGACCGGAAGTGCAAAAAACCCGAATGTTATCCGGTTAATGCCACCTGTCAATACTTCTCTGGATATCATTGAAAGTTTTATCTCAGAGTTAAAAAATCTAATCTGATCATGAACAACAATTTTCTTCAATTATCTGATTGGCCGACGGATGAATTGAGTAAACTAATTGAGCTGGCCATCATCTTAAAAAAAAATAATTACAGAGAACCAATTGCCCGAAATAAAGTTCTCGGACTCTTCTTCAACAATCCTTCTTTACGAACTCAAATCTCATTCCAGGTGGCAGCTGCTCATCTCGGAGCCGAATCCGTTATTATTCAGCCGGGTAAAAATTCATGGAACATTGAAACAACACTCGGTGCCGTCATGAATGGCAGCAGCCAGGAACATATCAAGGAACTGGTGCCTGTTTTATCAAATTATGTGGATGCTCTCGGGATACGATATTTTGCCACCTTAAACGATAAGGAAGCCGACCAGGAAGATCGTATTCTGAATACAATGACAAATTTAGCCAGCGTTCCTGTTGTCAATATGGAAAGCTCTCTTGGACATCCCTGTCAGGGCCTTGCAGACTGGATGACCATCCGTGAACAATTTGGAAAAGATTTGTCCGGTACTAATGTAGTTCTGACCTGGGCCCCGCATCCAAGTCCTTTACCCAGAGCCGTCCCGAATTCAGCTCTCGAAGCTTTTGCCAAAAGTGGTGCCAATGTGACCCTCGCCTGCCCAAAAGAAATGTTACTGGATGAGAAAATCCTGGATAATGCCCGTAAGTTTACAAAAGAGCAAAAGGCGAAATTCAACATCACACACAATCGTGATGAGGCATTCGATAATGCACATGTAGTTTACGCCAAATCCTGGCATGCCGGTATGTTATATGATGATTCGGAGAAAGAAAAAACAACACGGCAAAATTACAGTGACTGGACCGTCACTAAAAAAGATATGGATCATACCGATGATGGTGTTTTTATGCATTGTTTACCCATACGAAGAAATGTCGTTGCAGACGACGAAGTATTAGATCATAAAAATGCTCTGCATATCCAGGAAGCCGGAAATCGTCTCCACGCCCAGAAAGCGGTCTTAATGAAATTATGGAATCTACACTTATAAAAATTGGCGGAGAAATTATCGATCAACCTGGCAGGTTGGAAAAACTTGTTGACTGGCTCATTAATCAGCTAAACAAAGGTCAAAGTGTGATTCTGGTTCACGGAGCCGGTAAACAGGTTGATCGTCTTTGCCACCAGATGAATATCCCGATAAAAAAATTCGAAGGCCGCAGAATTACCGATGCCGAAGCCCTGGAAGCAACTGTGCAAATAATCGGCGGATCTGTAAATAAACACCTGGTATCAGAATTAAATAAAGCCGGGATGAATGCGGTAGGGCTAACAGCCGCAGACGGGATGGTGACGATATCCGAACGAAGAAAACCCTGGCTAGTCGATGACCAATCTATTGATTTCGGCTTTGTTGGGGAAATTCAGGAAGTGAATCCCAAGTTGCTGAATGTATTGACAGAAAATGGATATGTGCCAGTAATTGGTTGTCTCACCTGGTCGCCCACCGACGGATTGCTGAATATAAATGCTGATACCCTGGCCACAGAATTAGCAGTTACCTTGCATTGCGACGATTTGATTTTAATGACGGAAACAGGTTCGGTTTGGGATCAGAACGGACAGGTATTGCCTTCAATACAACTGAAACAATTTGAGAATGGAAAAAAAGACGGTTGGATTAAAGAAGGAATGATTCCCAAACTGCAGAATGGATTTTCCGCATTGTACCGCGGAGTAAAAAATGTACACATTTGTTCGCCGGAAACCATTTCCGATGGCGGCACAAGCCTTATACACGAATCTTAATAAAATAATTCATGCTGACAGTTGAAGACCTGCTGGTAAAAATGGTTTCTTTTCCAAGTCTGAGCGGACAGGAGAAAGAGTTGGTTGACTGGCTTGAAAATTATGTTCGGGAAACCGGTTTGCTGGAATTGGAAAGGCACGGCGATAATTTGCTCATGCACCTTGGAAACGGAAACCCCTGGCTTTTGCTTAATTCCCATTCCGATGTTGTTCCACCCTCACCCGATCATTATAAAGAGCCTTTCAGACCTTTTAAGACGAATGGGAAAGTTTATGGCCGGGGAACGACCGATGCCAAGGGATGCGGATCCAGCATGATCACCGCACTCTTGCAATTGGCTTCGGAAGGTTTCAAACCCAAAGGAAGAGTCAGTTTTGCAATAACCGTTTGCGAGGAAGGAATTGGTATAAATAACGGTATGGCCACATTACGTAATATCATTCCTAATCCTGATGCAGCCATTGTCGGCGAACCAACCTCTTTGCAGCCCTGCATTGCACAAAAAGGGCTTTTGATACTAAAAGTTGAGACGAAGGGAGATTCCGGGCATGCAGCCCGTGTGGATGGCAATAATGCTATTTATAATATGGGTAAAGTTTTAGTCCAACTTGAAAAATGCCATATTGATACGCCAAATGATTTTATCGGAAAAACGAAAATAACACCGACGCAAATTAATGGCGGAACCGCAAAAAATATGGCCCCGGAAGCAACTGATATTGTTCTGGACATCCGTACCATCCCTGAAGTTCCAAATGAGCAAATTCTTGACCTGTTGAATAGCAAACTGGATGCGGAAATATCTATTATCAGCGACCGCTATCTTGCCGCTTCAACATCCCCTGACAGCAAGATTGCACAAAGTGCTAAAAAAGCATCCGGGCGGCCTTTTGTTGGTTCCCCAACAGCATCCGATTGGGCATTTCTACATGAAATTCCAACAGTTAAAATTGGGCCGGGACATAGTCCGCAATCCCATACCAAAGATGAATATATTGAGGTACAGCAATTATACGACGGGGTAGAACTTTATAAAAACATCATCAAAAATTATTTTTCAGAATAAAGGCAGATCATGAAAACTCTCTGGCAGCAAAAAGGCAAAGATTTTGGAGCCGAATGGTTCTTTAACTTCACAGCAGCAGAAGACCGTCAATATGATTTACCGCTTATCCCGTACGATATCTTATCCAACATCGCGCAAGTCCATGTTTTACTGGAGTCAGGGTTAATCTCTAAACAGGATTTCACTATACTTTCTGATAATTTGCAGGAATTATATGCCGATTGGGAAAATGGGAAGTTCACACTAACCGATGCGGATGAAGATGTGCACTCGGCCACAGAAAGAGCCCTGACTGAAAGTACCGGTGAAACCGGCAAAAAAATCCATGCCGGACGTTCGAGAAATGATTTGGTTTTATCCGATATTCGATTATTCGCGAAAGTTGAACTACGCTCAATTATTAGTGAATGGCTGGAAATTGCGGGCATATTAACGGCCAAAGCGATTGATCAGAAAGGTATTTTTTTCCCCGGTTATACTCATACCCAATCTGCTATGCCTAATTCGGCGGATGCCTGGTTTACCGGTTATCTTGAAATTATGACAATAGGATTCGAATCCTTGATTCAGTCTTATCAATTCTTCGATAAATCACCGCTGGGATCTGCGGCCGGTTTCGGAGTTCCGTACCTGGATTTAAATCGAAATAAATATGCCGATTTGCTTGGTTTTTCCGGTATTCAATACGCTGTTACCGCCGTTCAATTATCCCGCGGTCTGCACGAATTGAAAATTATCGAATCGATGGCTGTAACGGCCCAGGTTTATAACAGAATGGCTGCAGATATTGTCAGTTACGCCGGTTCAGATAAGAAATTTGTTGATTTAAGCAACGACCAGGTATCGGGCAGCAGTGTAATGCCCCAAAAACGAAATCCGGATGCATGGGAACTTATTCGGGGTGAATCTCATCGTTTTTCAGCCTGGAGCCAGGAATTACAACTGTTAACTCAAAATATGATTTCCGGATATCATCGCGATCTGCAACTGGTTAAAAAGATTTTGATGGATGCACTGGTTCAAATGCATAAACTCAATTATGCCGTTAAACATGCCCTTTCGGGGATCACTTTTAATACAGAAAATTGCCAGGCAGCCCTTACCCCGGATTTATTTGCTACTCATATAGCAAATAAATATACCATGGAAGGCATGCCGTTCCGGGAAGCATATCGAAAAGCGGGTTCAACTTATAAATCAAACAAAATATTTACTCAGGCTGAATTAGCCAAAACGTATAAACAAATTGGCGCTCCCGGACAATGCGATTCCCATTATTTTGATGATACTGTCGGCTCTTATAAAATTTGGCTCGGCAAAGAAGAGTTAAAATGGGGAAAATTGTCTTCAAACCTGCTGCATAATTCCTGAAGTAAGTAAGACAGGTATCGTTCCTTTTCATTGTTTAAATGGGGCTGTTCTCTTACATTCAGGTAAATGTGAGAATTCAACCAGGAATAATTATGATACCCAGGCCAAAACCAGACGAATATCCCAAATTTTATAGTGGATATATTCAACTGGTACCCGATACCGAAATATTGACTTACCTGAATGAGCAAATCAACAAACTTAAATCTCTTTCTGATTCCTGGAAAGATAAAGATACAGGTTACAGATATGCCCCGGGAAAATGGTCGGTGAAGCAAATCATTGGCCATGTCTGTGATACGGAACGTGTTTTCGCTTACCGGGCAATGTGTTTCAGCCGTAACGAAAGAGCCTCTCTTCCCGGGTTCGACCAGGATGAATACGTTGCAGAATCTAATTTTGATGCCGTACCGTTCGATGACCTAGTAGATGAGCTGATATCACTGAGAGAATCAAATCTCAGGATGTTTGACAATTTTAATGATGAAGTGTGGTCGAAATCCGGTATTGCTAACGAAAAAGAGATGACTATCCGTTCAATTTTGTACATATTAGCCGGACATCTTGAACACCATTTAAACATCATTCAAGAACGCTATTCCTGACTATTTCTTAAGCAGGTCCCTGCAAATAATATCTTTTGTTCTGTTATTTAATTCCTATATAACAGCCGGTTGGTGAAGTATTGACATTTGTCCAATTAATAGCTAAAATTACTTAAGTATTATTTACTAATTTATAATTACTTATATCATCCTCACAAAGATGTTCTTTAAAAATCGGAGGTAAAAATAATTGAAAAAACGCCATCATAAATTACTTTGATGAATGTTGTTCAATTGAACTTTTTCCCTGTAATCCCTCTGAATTAAGCCGAATCTTCAATTTGATTATTCGGCTTTTTTATTTAAACCCAATATGGTACCCTATCGCAATCGAATTTCGTGAATTTCAGGACAAATATCGTTTCCGGAATTTTTTTTAAAATAAAATTGAAATCAGATTTTGATTTTATCACATTTTTAGTAATTTATGTACGTAGTAATACTTATAATAAAATCTTTGCTAAGTACTTTTGACTATTGCAAATTTTTATTATAAATTAGCTACTTGATTCTTACCCAAAGATTACCCAATCTTACCCAAACCCACACATGGCAGCTGCTTAACATTCCACCCTGAATGTTAACAGCTGTTTTTTTATGTGGATTTGAAATGCAGATATCAGGCTATATAACTACAGAAAGAAATGACAAGAAAAGTAAAAGAATTCAGATACTTTTCGTTAAATACTTTTCTCTGCCTCGTGGCTTGTTTCCACAGAATCAGACAGATGAATAATACCTTCATTGGCATCATATTCGTATAATTCCGCGAACCGTCCCCAGTCAACGGCGGTAGCAAATTGTCTTTCAGCTTGTTTTTCCGGATAATGTTCATCCAGGATATCAAAAAAGAAATCTGCCCAGGTTTTGCCGTTTTTCTTCTCTTTAAGAGTTTGATAAATCGTAGCAACCAACGGGGCATGTTTTAAAACCTGTTCACGGAAAATCACTTTACTGGACAAAATATCAGCCTCTGCGAAAGTTTGTCCGATATCAGAAACGGTGACGTCACCTTCGGCGACCTCTGCAAAACCAAGTAATGCCGCGGAATCGAGAATAGGCAACAAATCATCTACCTCCAGTAACAGACGTTGCGCTAACTGTGGAATATCAGCACGCCCGCCCTGCTCGATGAGTAACTCTAACAAACCACTGATACCACCGACCCGGGCATGGGGCAGAGGCTGGGCATATGAGGAGACGGGTGCTTTTTCGAACGTCTCTTTGGGAACAAGCTCTTCTTCTTTTTTCGTGAGATCTATTTCCGGATTCGTCATCACGGTGTATATATAATCCACCAATGCTTTGAAACGGTTACTGTTCCGGTTATGTGGACGTGCTAAATCGATCAGAACTTCTCCCCTTACGTGCCCTGGATTGGCTCCAAGAATGATGACCCGATCGGCCAGCATAACCGCTTCTTCGATATTATGCGTCACTATCAAAATACTCTTAGCAGGAAATGAGCCTGCTTCCCATAGGTCGTCGATTTCACCGCGGAGATTCTCGGCCGTTAAGACGTCAAGAGCGCTGAAAGGCTCATCCAAAAACATAACTTTGGGATTCAGCACAAATGCACGGGCAAATCCAACCCGCTGTTTCATTCCACCGGATAGTTCCTTCGGGTAAGCACTCTCAAAACTATCCAAACCGACCATATCTATAGCTTTGAGTGCCCGATTGTGACGTTCATCTTTATCCACCCCCCTCGCCATCAAACCCAGCTCCACATTCTCCTGGACAGTAAGCCAGGGTAAAAGTGCAAAATTCTGAAATACCATAGCTACATCGTCGTTCGGGCCGTCAAGTGTTTTGCCACTGCTTATGACCACACCTTCCGTTACCGGTATGAGCCCGGCAAGAATCCTAAGAAGTGTACTTTTTCCGCTGCCACTACGCCCTAATAAAGCCACTACTTCACCTGAACGAACGGTCACATTCACATCATCCAGCACTTTAAAAACTCCTGATCCGGATGGTATTTTGAACGATTTCTTTATTCCTCGCGCTGTGATTAATTCGTCATTATGAGGTTTTGTAAGTTGCATAACGGTATTCCTTGTTAATCAAAATGAAATTTAACCTCCGAGAGCTTGTAAAGGCGCCGCCAGAATAACTGGTTCAAACCGACCACAAATATACTCATCATTCCCACGCCAAGTGCAATACGCGGCCAGTCTCCTGCCGTTGTAGCCTGGGCAATATAGGCACCCAGCCCGGCCGCAACTAATTTCGAATGCCCCCAGCTTACAATTTCCGCAATGATACTGGCGTTCCATGCACCACCTGCCGCCGTAATTCCACCCGTAACCCAGGCCGAAAATATACCCGGTATGATCAGGCTTTTCCATAACTTCCATCCCTTTATGCCCAAATTACTTGCCATTTCCCTCAATTCAGTCGGGATACTCATCGCCCCGGCAATGGAATTGAATAAAATATACCACTGAGCACCCAAAGCCATCAACAAAATGCCACCCCAGTTGATGCTGATTCCAGCTTTGATAAAAAACAGGGTTGCAAATGGAAACAGGAAGTTGGCCGGAAACGAAGCTAAAAATTGTACAAACGGCTGCAAAATACGGGCCAGTTTGGGATGGAAACCAATGGCAACACCAATAGGCGTCCATATCAATGTACTGAAAATGAGCAGTACGACAACCCGGCCAAAAGTAAAGAATCCAAGAATGATTGTTTTACCTACTTCCGCCAGCCCGACTTTACTCAAAATGAAATGAATGAGAATGATAATTGCGACACCAATAATGATGATCAACACGGAATTGAAAAACCATTCTTTTTCCTGTTTAGCATGCTCTTTTTCTGAATAAACGGGAAAGAACTTCGGAAAAAAACGATTGATAGCAGAATCGATAGAGGAAGTAATTCGTCCGGCAAGATGGGATATCCACGATGCCTGCAGGAGATTATAAACCCAGGAATCAGGGGCTTCAGCCGAGGCGCTTTGTTCCTGCCGGAATTTATCACTCCAGGCAATAAGCGGACGCCAGAATAGCTGGTCTACCAGTAAAATGACAACAGCCATTGTTAACAATGCATAAGCCAGGGCATGCAGGTTTTGTTCCTTAACAGCTATGGCAAGGTACGATCCTATTCCAGGCAAAACATAAGTATGGTTCAATACGCTGATCGCTTCACTGGCCGTGACAAAGAACCAACCTCCGCCAAAACTCATCATGGCATTCCAGACTAAGCCTATAATGGACGACGGCAATTCCAGCCTTGTAAAGCGCTGCCACCTTGTCAATCGATACAAAGTAGACGCTTCTACCAAATCCTTTGGCAAAGTTTTCAGCGAATGGTAAAAAAAGAAGGTCATATTCCAGACCTGGCTGGTGAAAATCGCAAATATGGATGCCGCTTCGAGTCCCAACAGGCTTCCCGGAAACAGTGCAATAAAACCGGTAACTGTGATCGATAAAAATCCGAGAACGGGGACCGATTGCAAAATATCCAACAGAGGAATCAGTATCTTTTCCGCCTTCTTGCTATGTGCGGCGATATACCCGTATGCCATAGTAAATAAGAAGGAAAACAACAATGCGATAAACATTCTAAGTGTAGATCGCGCAGCATAATACGGTAGATTCGAAGGATTCAGATTGATACTGATATTCGTTTTCGCAGGCTGAAATGGCACAAACGCACCTGCCCCCACTTTGGCAATCAGTACCAATAAGACGAAAACACCCAAAATTACCGCAACATCCGATAGACTAAACGGCAGTTTTCGCAGAGAATCCTTATTTATGAATGTCCGCAATAGTCCGGTTTCCTTTTCTTAAATATTCAACAGGTATTTATGTCATCCTTCGACAGCCCCGCTTAATATAAATAAATCTGACCGTATCAGTTAACACAATTACGGTATTCACTCATTATTATTTTGATCAAGGCTAATTTACAGCGTTGCCGGAAAGAGAATCGTTAAAAATGATTACGAATCTTGTTTAATAATTATGGAAATTGAAATAAACAAAGGAAGGAAAACTCACTACTCACTACTCACTACTCACTACTCACTACTCACTACTCACTACTAATAAATTAAATCACTCAAATACTTTATTTGGATCGATCTCCGGTATATCACCCTTTACATGCCGGCTTAATTCCCCGGTCAGTAAACCGGTATCCCATTTAAGTTCTTCACGCTGTTCGAATTGCCGGACCGGACAATTTTTCATATTGCATATTTCACAAAATTGAGGCAAACATGGTTCAATATGCAAGATAACCTCCACCGGTTCCTGAAAAATATCATCCATTAATTCATGGATTTGATGTTCGGCTTCATGTGTTTCTCGAAGGGTGTGATAGTAAGGCATAATCAAATGAAAATCGACATACAAATCAGCACCGCTTCTCCATGCTCTCAGACGGTGAGGGGCTATCCACTCATCTCTTCTGTTTTCGCGCAAAGCATTAGATATTTTATCCAAAGTTGAAGGCTCAGCGGAATCCATAAGCTGGTGAAAAGATTCTGTGACAATCTTATACCCATGCCAGCCGATGTGAGCACCTAAGATAGCTGCTGTCAGAGGATCGAGCCACCAAATATGAGTCAATTTTACTAAAATCAAACCAACAATAACTCCAAGGCTAGTATAGGCATCACTTAACACATGATATCCGCTTGCATTCAACGTCGCAGATTTCGTGTCATTTCCTTTTTTTATAAGGTACCAGCCCAGCGCACCATTGATGATACCGGCGATAGTAACGAGTATCAACCCAAGGGTTAACTGCACAACATCAGGCTTCAATAAAAAACTTTCAATGGCCTTATAAATGATGGCAACACCGGCTACGGTTATCATCAATCCTTCGAAACCCGAAGAAAAAAATTCAATTTTCCCATGTCCGTAAGGGTGAGTCCGGTCGGCAGGTCGGGCACTAATGTGGATGGCAAACAAAGCCATTAATGCGGTAATAACATTAACAATCGACTCGAGAGCGTCAGACAGGATAGCGGTTGAATTCGTTAAATAATATCCTGCAAATTTGATAACCAATAAAAGGATGCCGATAGCCAGAGTAATTTTCGCAGCAAAAAGTCTGCCTGGGAAATCCAGTCCGTTTGTTTTAACCTCTTGTCCATTCATAGGGTTATCTTTAATCGGCTCGCCATTATTACAACTATTAAGATAACAAGGTAATCATTAAAACGGAGTGCTTCACAACAGATCTTCAAGGTATCTTTACAAAACCTTGTTTATCCATTCCTGTAAATATTCATTCTCTTTTTTAACGGAATCCTGGTTGATCAAACCACGCATAAAAGCCATTGCAACAGCTCGTGTTCTCGGACTGAAGGTATAGCCCCATTTTTCAGAGAATTCCTGTTCGTTGGTAACACCCAGTTTATTATATAATGAAGACAGGCGATTTTGAACGCCGCGTTTTGTTATAAACCGACGATTGGCTATGGCATTATCCGACAGACCTAATGCCAGGTCAATCAATGTCTCATATTCTACATCAGTCAGCCCGGTATTTTTATCGAATGTCGTCTGCCTGACTTTCCTGATTTTGGGATCTATCCAACACTGATCATATTCAAGAATATACTGAATGGCACTATTTATCTGGTCATCTAAAGCCGTTTTTATCAGGAAACCATAAATCGCATCTTCCGGGACAATTGAAAATAGCTTTCGCACATATAACTCATCGGAATATTGGCTCCAGAAAAGAATTTTCAGGTTATTATCTTGTTCCCATGCCTCACGTGCTACTTCGATACCCGATTGATTTTCAGGTATTTGAAGATCCAGAATGCACAAATCCGGTTTTGTCCGGGTTATTAGTGATAATGCCTCTTTTCCATTAGCAGCCTCATAAACAATTCCTGAATCAGCCAGAATATTATGCAACAAATCTCTCATATATTGACGATGCAAAGCATCATCATCCATGATCAATATTTTTTTTTGGACAACCGGTACCATACGAACTTCAATCAAGATTACAAGTTTGGAACATCATAATAATACGTAACTGAAGAATTATAAAAAAAAATGACCTGTCCGGATATAAAACCCGGACAGGTCGTATAAATTGCTCGAAGGATGTTGTGATCCCCTGAGTAGCGATCTCTCAGTTTGAAAAGTTTATGAAATACACAAAGCGTTTCGATATTGCTTTTCCTTTACCTCTTTTTAAATAAGCAGGTATTGATCGAAAAGCACTGTACATTTGCACAGTTTTTTATCAATCCTGAATTTTTCTTACCAAATTAATCCCATCGCGGACCGTTAGGAATACATTCTCTACCCGTTCATCTTCCAGCACTATTTTATTCAGCATGTCAATGGTTTTTGACTTTCTGTCTTCAGGATTCAGTACCGCACCGCTCCATAAGGTATTATCAATTACAAGGACGCCACCTTTTTTAAGCAGCGGGAAAATCAATTCGTAATATGCCAGGTAGTTGTCTTTATCGGCATCAAGAAAAATTAAATCAAAAGACATTTTGAGGGATTTCAAGGTTTCCAGTGCCGGACCCATCTGTATTTCTATCTTTTTACCATGCGGGCTTTCCCCAAAAAAACGTTCTGCTATGGCCCGGTATCGGTCATTGGTATCACAGGTTATTATTTTCCCATCCTCCGGCAATACTTCTGCCATCGAAAGTGCAGAATACCCTGTGAACATCCCTATTTCAAGGATATTTTTTGCACCGCTGACCTGAACCAGGAATTGCAAAAAACGGCCTTCAACCCTGCCGCTTAACATTTGAGCGTATTGCAGTTCGGCGTGCGTCGCTTCGTCAATTTTTCTTACAATATCTGATGCCGGCTTAGTATGTTGGAAGGCATATTCTTCAATCTCAGAATTAATTATATCCATTATTCGCTATTTTTATCTAAGTGATTATCTTTCAGTATGTTTAATAAACCGGTTTATCAAGTTATTCAGAATTTTTGCCAGAAAATAATTCAAATACCATCCCTTTTATACCGGCTCAGGAATCAGCCTCTTTTATTTTTGTGTTTCGCCTATACGTAAAATGGCTGTTTAAACACAGATTTCATCGTGTTTGGATACATCAGGAATATAAACCAATAGAAGATGACAAAACGGTCTATTTTTTAAACCATTCTTCATGGTGGGACGGACTGATTCCTTTCCTTTTAAATGAGTTTCTTTTTCATCAGAATGCCCGGGCCATGATGGAAGACAAACAGATGGTTGTTTATCCCTTTTTTAAAAAAATCGGGGCATTTTCGGTCGATCGGGAAAACAAGCGTAAGGCTGTAACCTCGCTCAGATATGCTTCCGAATCGATGAAAAGAGAGAACTCATCATTATTTATTTTTCCTCAAGGGAAAATAATACCTGAATATAGCCATTCCATAACATTTGAAAATGGCATCGGGTGGCTTCATCAACATTGTCCGGATTGTTTATTTGTTCCAATCACCATTACAATGCATACTATGCGAACAGAAAAACCAGAGCTCTTCATTAATATCGGGAAACATGTCGACTTACCGGATGATTTAGATGCACAGCCAAGAACAAAAGAGCTGGAACAAATACTCACAAACGAACTCAACGGACTGAGAATAACAAGCAGCATCGATAATACCGAAGACCATTTCAAAATCTTCGTATAATCCCTCTTAACTCTTAAGAAGAATATATCTTGCCCATCCTACCAGGTCCACCTGTATAAACCCGGGGATTTTTGAACGGGATGTGGTTTTCTTCCAACCATTCGAAGACGCATGCGAATCAAGGGCCAGAATATCTTCCACTTCATCCTTGAAGGATAAATATATTCGGCTATCCCATCGGATTTTTCCACTTTATTTAATTCCGGCAGATGCAGAATGGCATCGGCGGCAAAACGTACATAAAATGGCCCGGAATCCAGCTTTTTATTAAGGAAAATCTGAATATCAGGATTATTTTTATCATTGCCGGAAATCCGAATATGTCGGTTAAACCCAAGTAAAAAGGTATTCACTGCATAATCTTCAAAGACAATATCGGTAAACGTGCAGGCTACTTTCCCTGTTTTATCTTCAATGAGCCAGGCCTGATGACGCTCTTTTTCATCATTCATCGCATAGATTACCAGGCTATATTTTTCAAAATGGAAACGAGCCCAATACCAGTCACGAAAGGTATCATACATGGGAATATGTCCGTAATTATGATCATGATATCCGTTCCCGGTAAATAGAATATCCTTTTTTTCGTAGATGCGAGTTTGCAATTCTATTTCAGCCGAGACTTTAGTTTTAGGTGAGACCAGGTTCCATACGTGCCGATCTTTTATCGAATACGACGTTTCCTGTGCCAATTCTCCAGAAATCATTTTCCCGCTAAATGTAATCGTACCTTTTAGATGATCACCATCGGGTAATTCTTCATCAAGTTCCAGGATATAGGTTACAATATCGTCTTCGGATAAAGAGTGAAGTTTGTTATTTCCTATAACGACTGAGGTTTCTTCAGAAGAAAACGAACATTTTTCCTGCGGATATTCACTTAAATCATAAAAAATGGGTTTATCATTTTCATATACAGAAATACTGATTCCCGGATGATTTTCTGCCAAAGCCAACTTCTCACTATTAGCTTTTTTACACGCATCGATATAATCCAGTGAAAATGGAATTCCATCATAGAAGATTATTACGATCCTGAAAATACCCGACGGATCAATAGCATCGAAATACCACCATTCATATCCCCCCGGCTCCGGCTTTTTATGCCTTACATCCTCATTTACCGATGACAGAATTTTCATGCTCTGAGATTATTTAATATTCTGAACGGAAACCATTCTTCGTCCCCAATCATTTCAATATCATGAATATTTCTTAAAAATTTTATTAACATAACACGATGCAAATCATTGTACAATTCATATTAGCCATTTTATTTATTGTTTCAGGAATTCTGATTCGCAATCGGTTAACATTCGAATCCTTAGAAACGGGTACTCAAAAAACCTTGGGAATGTCTTCTAAAGATTTTCCCTTCATAAGCATTTGTATTCCAGCCCGAAATGAAGAATTAAATATTGAAAAATGTGTACACAGCCTGGCAAAGCAGGATTATCCGAATTACGAGATATTAATCTTAAATGACTGCTCCACGGACCACACGGCAGAAATTCTTAAAAAACTGGAAATGAAATACCCGTCAAAAATTAAAATCTTTGATGGAAGTCCCAAACCTGACAACTGGCTTGGCAAACCATGGGCATGTTATCAATTATCACAAAAAGTGACTGGCTCCTTTTTGATTTTTGCTGATGCCGACACCTGGTTTGAACCGCAGGTCTTGAATCACATAATTCATCGGTTCCGGCAATATGATCTCGATTTTATCACTGTATGGCCCCAACAAATTATAAAAACATTTTGGGAACAGGTGCTCATCCCGATGCTCTATTATGCCCTGCTCGGTTTCCTGATCACCGACTATGTCACAGAATTGCCAAAATGGATACCAAAATTTTTGCACCCTCACATAGCTCCTATCTTTACCGCGGCTAACGGGCAGTTCATTGCCTTAAAGCGGGAAGCTTATCAAAAAACGGGCGGACATGCCGCTGTAAAAAACGAGGTTGTGGAGGATATGGCCTTATCGAAATTAGCCAGAATAAGCGGATTAAAAATGCGCATGTTCCATGGGGTAAACCAGGTATTTTGCCGCATGTATCGAAACCATCGTGATATATATGAAGGTTTCCGAAAAAATTTCTTACATGGCTTCAATAAAAATGTCTTTTTATTTCTGTTGGCTGCCTTATTTCATCTGCTGATATATCTCTTCCCTGTTTACACTCTGCTGACCGGTTTATTGATTCCCGGGAAATCTCTCATTCTGTTATCGATATTGGCACTCATACTGCCCGTAATGCATCGTTTCATACTCTCCTTCTGGTTCCGATGGAAGCCTGTTTACTCATTCGCACATATTCCCGGAGTCCTTTGGTTTGAGTGGCTGGGTATCCGGGTGCTGTTTGATTTTTTCTCCGCTAGAGAAATACGATGGAAAGATCGCAAGATATAGCTCTGATCTATAATTTTATTCTAAAAAAACCGGGATAATTGATACTTCTCATTTCTTTTTAATCTGTTATATACCATATTAGTAATAGATGAAGGAATTAATAGAAAAATATATCCGATATCTGGAAATCGAGAAAAATTCCTCGAAACATACATGCACGGCTTATCAAAAAGATCTCCTTCAATTACTGGATTACAGCAAGAATCATGTTGTTCACAGAACGCCTGATGACGATGTGGATATCAATGAAGTGACTCGTTCTGTAATTCGATTATGGATGGGAGATTTATCGGAGTCGGGAATGAGCAGAAACACCATAGCCCGAAAGACAGCCGCCGCCCGATCATTCTTCAAATTCTGTTTTAAACGCGGATACATCGATTACAATCCGGCACAGCTCCTGATTATCCCCAAAAAAGACAAGTTATTGCCGCATACTGCTGCAGAAAACGACATCGATACAATGATGGATTTGGTAGATGTAAGCTCTCCCTGGGGGCAACAGGAACGTACAATACTGGAAATGTTATACGGAACCGGTATTCGTTTAAGTGAATTAGTGGGAATGAATGTTTCGGATATCGATTGGAAAATGAATCAAATAAAAATACTTGGGAAAGGAGCCAAAGAAAGAATCATTCCATTCAGTGGTCAGGCTGAAAAATGTTTAAAACGACATCTTGACAATAGGCAATTTTTTTGGGAAGATGATATTAGTAGTGATGCCCGTGAAGCAGTATTCCTGACAAAAAAAGGAAAACGAATATATCCGCGGGCTGTGCAACGAATAGTTAAACATTATTTGAATTTGGCCAGTGAAGTAACCCAAAAGAGTCCACATGTTCTTCGTCACAGTTTTGCAACCCATTTGTTGGATCACGGTGCGAGTATACGTGTAATTAAGGAATTATTGGGCCATGCTAATCTGGCCGCCACACAAATATATACACATACGAGTGTGGAGCACTTGAAGAAGGTCTACGAACAGGCCCATCCAAGAGCGAAAAGCTGAAGAACAAGTTAATTTAAAAGGAGATACTATGAACACCACCATCACAGCAAGACATTTCAGTGCAAGCACACGGCTTCAGGACTATGCAAGAAAAAGCACACAAAAACTGGAAAAATATTATGATGGAATTATAGACTGTGATATTGTATTTGAACCGAACGAATCTCCGGAGGAACCACAGAAAGTTGAACTAAAAGTAAAATTTGCAAACACTTTTCTAACCGCATCAGAGACGGCGGAAACTTATGAACAAGCTATCAATAAAGCGGTCGATACCATAAAGCGACAACTTATTAAGTACAAAGATAAACACTTTCAAAAAGCATAAAATTATAACAGCATGTCTTTCGATCAATTACCATCCATACCTAAAAAAGAAAAGATAAGCGTTGCCTTTCTGGTTGAACGCCTGAAAGAAAAACTGAATTTTGATTTGGAGGCATGCAATGCTGATATCCCCTGCGACAGACGCTATGTGACCGAGGCGGAATTACACCGCCCCGGCCTGGCGTTGGCAGGTTTCATCGAATTATTTACCTACCAGAGGATCCAGGTAATAGGAAATACCGAAACACATTATTTAAATCACACGAATGATGAAGAAAAGAAGAAAGCATTTAAAAACCTCATTCATTTTGAAGTACCGGTCATTTTCTTAACTGATAATAACTCATTGCCGGATAACTTATTAAAAATGGCTACAGATGTAGGCATACCCATTTTTAAAACCAGTTTCGATACCACTAAATTCATGTTCCTGCTGCGCGATTTTCTGGAAGATCAATTTGCCATCCAGACCATGGTACATGGATCTATGGTAGATGTTTACGGAATCGGGATTCTCATCAGTGGGAAATCAGGAATCGGGAAAAGCGAGGTCGCACTCGACCTGGTAGAACGCGGACACCGCCTTGTGGGCGATGATATTGTCATTTTGACAAAAAAAACGAATATTCTGATGGCGTCGGCTACCGAAATGAATAAACATTTTATGGAAATTCGTGGTTTGGGTATCATTGATGTTATGTCGATGTTTGGAATTCGCGCCATCCGATACCAAAAAAGACTGGAAGTGATTGTCGAACTATGTTTGTGGGAAGAACAATCCGATTTGGACCGAACCGGACTGGACCGTAAAACCGTTAATTTGTTAGGAGTGGATATACCCTTCATCCGTCTGCCTATCACACCGGGTAAAAACATCACGGTCATCGCTGAAGTTATAGCCATGAATCATCTTCTCTCCCATTATGGTTATGATGCAGCCAAAGCATTCCAGGAAAAAATCAGGGCCAAAATAGCCGAAAAACAATTGTCAAAAGAGACTCCTAAAAGAGCAATTGAATATTTCGAGGGAGATGTCGAATAAAATATTCTCGACATTCAATCCGAATATTGAAGCCTAATATTTGATTACCGTCAGGAAATTCCTATTTTAATTTTTGATTTTTTCGAATCCCATTTGGCTCAATAATCGTTTTATGGCTTCTAATAGGTATTTTTACTACGATGACAAAGAGTGTGAATTTGTACCTGTTGTTTACAGTCCAATTGAAAAAATAGTATTCAACGTATCTCTTTGGATTATATGTGGTATCATTTTTGCCGGAGTTGGCATTACAGGATTATCCTATACCGCTGGCACACCTTCTGAAATTGCATTAAAAGCCGAAAACAACGCCCTTTTCTCTCAATTAAAAGCAACAAAATCGAGTATCCGGTATTTTAATGACGAATTGAGCCAGTTATCCCAAACCGATAATAATTTATATCGCAGTGTATTAGGTTTAAAACCCGTATCAGCCGGTGAAAGAGAAGCGGGAGTTGGCGGGGCGGATATTTACTCCAAATATGACATTTACAATGACAAAACGGCTAACTTGTTAAAATGGACGGCCAGTAATCTGGATGCTATAAAACGAAAAATAAACGTCCAGAAAGTCAGTTTTAAAGAAATCAAAGCTTTTTATAATAAAAACAAGGTTCGGTTAGCTCACATCCCTGCCATTCGTCCGGTCAAGGGCATCATTCTCAGTGGATTCGGCATGCGCTATCATCCTATCTATCATATAATGAGAATGCATGAGGGCCTTGACTTTCGTGCTCGCGTAGGAACGCCTGTATATGCTACCGGTGACGGTGTAATCAAATACGCCGCAAGAATGGGAACCTACGGCTACCTGATTGAAATCAATCACGGATTCGGATTCCAGTCTCGCTACGCCCACTTATCCACTTTTGCTAAAGGTATACATGTTGGAGTAAAAGTTAAACGTGGTGAATTAATAGCTTATTCCGGCAATACCGGCGTAGTCGACGGACCTCACCTGCATTATGAAATACGAATCAACGGACGCGCTGTCAATCCGTTATATTACTTATTCGGGGACCTCTCACCTGAAGAATACAATACCTTCAAAAAGATTGCCGCAGAGAATACGAACTCGATGGACTAAGTAACAAAGTGTGAAATACTGAGTTTTAAGTATTGAGAGATAAGAGCTAAAGTCATCGGGAATTTTTAACAGGTGGACATTAAAAAAAATCCATGTGGATCATTTCATCAATCTGATACGATTTTCCACATGGATATTATAAAAGCCTGGTAATTAAACCTTAATAATCTATATTCTAAAATTACCCGTTTTTAATTTTGTAATTCGTTTACAATTCCACTTGTATACCCAATTCAACAACCTGTTTTGTGGGAATATGATAGAACGTAATCGACTGTGACGCATTTCTGGACATGAAAGCAAATAGTTCTTCCCTCCATATAGCCATGCCTGCTTTGGCATCAGCCGGAATTAATGTCTGATGCCCAACATAATAGGTCACATCTTCCGGATCGATGGGTATACCAAATTTATCGGAATTTAAAAGCGTTTTAGGAACATTTGGAGTATCCATAAATCCAAAATGCAAAATGGCCCGAATGATCCCGTCTCCAAGTTTTTCCATATGCAGACGATCAACATGAGGCACATGTGGAAATTCTTCCGTAATAACCGACAAGAGGACTACCTGTTCATGAAGAACTTTATTATGCTTCAGGTGATGTAAAAGCATAGGAGGAGTACCCATCGGATTTCCGGTCATAAAAATGCCGGTCCCTTTTACCCTGATAGGGGCTTCCTGGTTAATTTTATTCAAAAAGTATTCTACGGATTTAGAAATATCTTTCAGGCGATTGGCTAATATCATTCGCCCACTCTTCCAGGTTGCCATGATTAGATACACTCCCAGACCAATGATGAGTGGGAACCACCCACCTTCCGGGATCTTCGTCATATTGGCACCAAAAAACGCAAGGTCAACTACCAGAAAACCACAGGTAACCATAATGGAAGCTGGCAGCTTCCAGTTCCATCGCTCACGGGTCACGACAAACGCCAGTGTGGTAGTAATTACCATTGTCGTGGTTACAGAAACACCATATGCTGCAGCCAGATTGCTGGATGTACGAAATCCTAATACCAATCCTATAGCCGCAATCATCAACACCCAGTTAATCATGGGGATATAAATTTGTCCAATCTCCTCACTCGATGTCTGAACTATACTCAGGCGGGGGAATTGTCCCAGTAAGACAGCTTGTCGGGTCAGAGAAAAGGCCCCTGAAATAACTGCCTGAGATGCAATAACGGTGGCTGCCGTTGCTAATATAACGAGTGGATACAATGCCCATGCCGGAGCCATATGGTAAAATGGCTGAGAAACGAGTTTGGGATTCTGCATTAACAATGCCCCCTGTCCAAAATAATTCAGCAATAATGAAGGCAATACAAGAGAAAACCAAGCTAAACGTATCGGTTTTTTACCGAAATGCCCCATATCGGCATAAAGTGTTTCGCCACCTGTAACAACCAGGAATATAGCTCCGAGAACTACATAACCATCCCACTGATTTCGAACAAAGAAGTCGATTGCATAATACGGATTGATGGCTTGCAATACTTCCGGATGATGGTAGATACCTGATATCCCTAAAATAGCCAGCACGGCAAACCAGACCAGCATAACCGGGCCAAAAACCGAACCTATTCCCGCAGTCCCTTTTTTCTGGACCAAAAAAAGCAGAACCAAAATTATAATCGTAATTGGAATAACGTAAGGATCAAATACCGGTGTGGCTGTTTTCAGACCTTCTATGGCACTTAGAACAGAAATCGCAGGAGTAATCATACCATCACCATATAAAAGCGACGCTCCGAAAACTCCGAGGAAGATCAATAGCCATCTGTTACGCTTTTTGGCATCGTTCCAGGGATCCAGTTGTGCCATCAATGCAAAAATACCGCCTTCTCCCCGATTATCCGCCCGCATCACATAGGTCAGGTATTTTATGGAGATAACGACGATTAAAGCCCAGAATATGAGGGAAAGTATTCCCAAAATATTCATTGGGGTCGGAGGCATTGGATGATCGCCCCTGAAACATTCATGTAAGGCATAAAGCGGACTCGTACCAATGTCACCATATACGACTCCAAGCGCTGTCAAGCTGATTAATGCAAGCTTTGAGCCTTTATGATCTTTATGAGGAGCACCCATGGCATCTTCGGGTCCTCCGGGTTTTGCAGATAATACCTGTTCATTTTCAGTGTTAGCCATAAATAATAATTAAGTGGGTAATTGGTGTTCTGATTTCCTATTCTGCCATATCGGACACTTTTACCAGGCTTTTAAGATATCCGAACCGTTAATTCCGGCAGCTCAAAACACTTTTAGACGGAATGGTCATTGTAATCCCTAAGGAAATTATTAATGTCTTATTATTTGTTAAGTAATTCTGCATTGTGTAAAAAACGTGCATAAGGTAACAGAAGATTCATAAAAAGGGAAGTTATTTTTAGCATCACATAATTAACAATAACTTATCCATGGCTTATTAAACATTATCTCGTCGGATTATCCGGTTTAAGTAAACCAAAAAGCTATCTAATTCATTTCAATAATTTATTACCCTGTATTTTTATTGAACCCGTAATTCACTCTATAAACTATAAATTAACCTGAATTTCAAAGCGAAATAACTATTCATCATAATATTTTCATCTTTTTTCATTTGCCATGTATTTAAATCGTGAAACGAATCTATGAGTTCCGGACAATCACTATTTACGCGAGCATTTTAGAGCCTGGATTTAATTAATTACCTGTATTTAAACATTTTATGTTGACTACATGGTCTAAATATTGTTAAATAAAATAAATACTATGATCTAAAACGACTTTTAGGGAGGACGAGCTATGCTGATATCAGATATTTTGAGAGACAAAGGACAACATGTTGAAACCATATCTCCGGAAAGTACAGTTTATGAAGCCATTGCATTGATGTCTGACAAAAACATTGGGGCCCTCATTGTATCTGAAAATAGCAAGGTGGTGGGCATCATTTCGGAAAGAGATTATGCTAAGAAAGTTATTCTCAAAGGCAGGACATCCCACGACACAAAAGTTAAAGATATTATGTCGGCACAAGTTCAGTTTGTGACCCCGGAACAAACGGTTGAAGAATGCATGGCATTAATGACAGACAGAAAATTTCGCCATTTTCCCGTATTAAATGATCAACATCTGGTCGGAATCGTCTCTATCGGCGATCTGGTTAAAGCCATTATCTCCAGGCAACAAATAGAGCTGGACAACCTTCATCATTATATAACCGGAAATTATCCCCGATAAAGTTTTCTATAGAATTTACCCGGCAATACTTATCTTAGCGTAGAAGAAAATAAATCCTAAAAAGACATTTTTTATGAAACGTACCCTCTCGTTCATTTCACTTCTTTTATTTATCATCTTACTAAGTGCAAATGTTCAGGCCCAAACCGTCGATTCAATCATTAGCAAAAATATTGAAGCGCGTGGCGGGCTGAAATTGATAAAATCCATCGCGAGCATTGAAATGTCCGGGCAAATTGTGTTTCATAACCTAAATGCCCCATTTATCTATATTTTAAAACGTCCGGATCAGATGAGATTAGCGATTGTCGTGAATTCCGATACCCTGATAGAAGCCTTTGATGGAAAAATGGCATGGGCATCGGTTCCCAAAAACGGCCGGCATATTATCCAAAAATTTCCGGCTGCTCAAACGAGTTCTTTCAAAGAACAGGCGGATTTTGAAGGTCCGCTTATCGATTATCAAAAAAAGGGATACAGTATCGATAACAAAGGGATTACAAAGATTGGAACGAAATCAGCTTACCAGTTACAGCTTACGAATTCCGACGGAGTAAAAAAGAATATTTTCATCGATACACAAAGTTATCAGAACATCAGGGAAACGTCATCAAAAAAAATAAAAAGTTCCGGTCCGGCGAATATGAATGTTTTCAATATTGTCACAAATTACAGTAAATTTAAATCATATAATGGCTTAACCCTGCCATATGAAGTGAATACAGTGATCAATGGAAATCCGGTAACCCAAATGAGTATTAAAAAAGTATCGGTAAACGTTAAAGTACCTGAAAGTTTATTTCAATTTCCGGGTTATATGAATGGACAATAACGAGTTATTACAGAATTGAGTCGGTTTTCGTAATTTTACAGAGAAAGAATCCTTCCATCCATTCATTTGGCAATATTCTAATCGCATTTTTTACTCCCTCATTAAATGTTTTGTTCTTCCATTTAAGCAGAGGTTCCTGGATATTATCAACCGGCAGGCTTACCGGCTCGATTTGCACGGCATCTCCAAATTTATCTATTAACCGACTAATTACAGCCTCATTCTCCTCTGGAGCAAAAGAACAGGTCGAATAGACCATTGTACCTCCAACTTTCAAACTGTTGAATGCAGAAAATATGAGCCGGTTCTGTTTTTTGACCATTTCTTTGATTTTGCGCATGCTCCAATATTTATACGTTTCTTCATCGTAAGCTTTAAAGCGTGCTTCGGTTGAGCATGGGGCATCAATTAATATTTTATCGAAATAACTTGTGTATTTTTTCCAGGTGTTTTCCCCGTTTCCAAGAATGGCCACAACATTTTCAGATCCATGCTCCGACAGATTCCTCTTCAGTTTGAAGAAACGTTTTTTAACAATCTCAACTGCCGTTATCTCTCCTTTATTTTTCATCATTCCTGCCATTTGTAGTGTCTTACTTCCGGGAGCGGCCGCTAAATCCAGTACTTTTTCATCTGGGGTAGGATTCAAAATAAGAGGTGGAACCATGCTGGACAAATTCTGAACGTAAATTTTATGCTCTCTGAATAAGTCTGAATCAAGAAGTGCAGCCCGGTCGTCATTTTCTATCCACCATGCACCACCGGGGAACCAATCAACAGAAAAAAAGGTAAAGGAAAGCTTTTCCAGCTCATCCTTTACCTTTTCACTGTTTAACAGTAATGAATTAGCTCTGAATACTGTTTTGTGTGGACGGTAAACAGTATCCATTGCTTCTGCAAAACAACCTTCAGGAATGATATCCTGAAGTCGTTCTATAAATAAAGACGGCAATCCCTCCGCATGTGAAGTCATCAAAAATGAGATTCGATTTTTGTATATTTCTTTTGAAGGAAATATACATCAACTCTTTCAGAGCTTCATCGAAAAATTATACCGCCTTTACAACTTTCGTTTATTCACTAACTAAACGAAAACCTTCACCACGGACCGTTTCAATATATTCCATATCGGTATATTCTCTGATTTTCTTTCTTAAATAACTGATGTAGACATTGACAAAATTGGTCTGTGTGTCAAAATAAATACGCCAAACCCTTTCAGACAGCTCTTTGCGAGAAATGACACGATCTTTATTTTTCATAAAGTATGTCAGTAGATTAAATTCATTATTGGTAAGAAATACAGATTTATCGCGAATAGTAAATTCCCTGTTCAACAAATCCAGTTTTAATTCACCACAATGAAGAATCTCTTTATTTAAACTCGTATTGAAGCGGTCTCTGCGACGCGTAATAGATTTTATGCGAGCCAGAAATTCCTTAAAATCAAAAGGTTTTGACAGGTAATCGTCAGCTCCGGATTCCAGTCCCTGTACTTTAAAATTAACATCGTCATTTTCAGAAACCATCATCAACGGAATATCAATATCTTCATCTCTTAATGATTTGATGATTTTCATCCCATCAAAGTCGTTTGATTCGGTATCTAAAACTACACAATCATAATCTTTTACAAGGGCCAAATCCAGGCCTTCTTTACCCAATTTTACGGACATCACTTCATATCCGTTATTTTCTAATAATGACCTTGTTATCTTTTGGATACCATGGTCATAGTCTTCCATAACAAGAACTTTCATATATATCACCCCGTATATTTGGAATTATCAATTCCCCCAAACTCTCTGCTCAACGAAAAGCCAAGGGCTATTCCGCTATTTTAAGATAGAACTTTTTATATTAAAGTAAATTAACTGCTGTCAAATAAGTTGTAATTGCATTTTTTTACCCCATTTAACACCACTTTAATATATTGGTACACAGCGAGTTATATAATCATTAGAAAATTTTAATATTTATGTAACGTAAGATCACTTTTTTAAGCTATTGTCATAAAATGAGTTCGGAATACCCCTTTTCTATGAGCCATTGCTTTGCTTTTTTCAAATACCTGCGGGACAATCCATGAGCTTCGTCCAACATCTGAAATTCAGCATTAAGCCCTTTTTCTTTCAGGAATTTAATCTGTTCTTCCTGAGGAGTTGGTAAAACTTTATCATCCGATTTGCCATGCAGCGCCAAAATATTAATATGTTTTCTGCGTTCCCAGTGCGATTTGAATACTTCGGTTTTGATTCGGCCGCCAATGATGATTAACTCATTCGTATGCTTCCATCGGGATAAACCAAAATAACCGGCCAGATAAGCTCCCATAGAATATCCTAAAATGCATACCCTGTTTGCAGATATATGAGGTAAAATGCTATCAAGGATTTCCTGGATAAATTCAGAACTGTATTCCAGGGATTTCACGAAAGAACCCTGTTTCCCGCTATATAAATACCAGGCATATCCCCATTTTTGATTTCTTTCAATACGTGCAGTAACAGGATATGGGCCCTGGATATAAAGATGATAAGCACTAAGCCTGTGCATCGGGCTGGTCAGTTTAATAAACTGTTCCATATTCTGGCCATAGCCGTGCAAATAAACAATTAAAGGTTTCTCCCCTTCAGGCCCGATTTCAATTAAACGGTAGGGAACTTCCAGTTTAAAAGAAGATTTCCCGGAAATTAATACGTCCATAAATGATAATAAGAAGTGAGTTATTAATGCGTTTCCAAAATCTTGTTAATACTTTTTTCGTTGCCGACCAACACCATTCGATCCCCCTTATAAATTTTTGTCTGGCCTGTAAGCACGCCTAAAACTTCATAATGATTGGATTCCAGCTCATTTTCAGGCGTTTTAAGGATGGGTCTCTTGATGGTAATCAGGTTGACATTGTATCTTTTACGAAGCTGAAGTTCTTCTAAAGTGTAATTATACATCGCCTTTGGTGCTTCCAGTTCGTAAATAGCCAATTCATCACTCAGTTCAAAGAAGTCACTTACACTGGTATGAACCAAAGTTACGGCCATCCGTTCTCCAACCTGTTTCTCGGGATGGATAACCTGTGTGATACCAATTTTATGCAGAATCGTTTCTTGCGTGTCGTTACTGGCACGGGCAATAACTTTTCTTACCCCGGCATTCAATAATTCCATTGCGATGAGAACAACCGGTTCGAATACCTCCCCGATCGCAATTACAGCAACATCAACATTTGTAATTCCATGAGCCACCAAAAGTTCCGGATCGGTGGCATCAAAACAGATAGCTTCCGGCACAAAACGTTTAATTGCTTCAATGCGATCGATTTTATGATCCACCGCGATAACAAAAGCCCCCTTTTCTGCTAATGTCCTGGCCAGGGAAAATCCGAAAGCTCCTAATCCGATAACCGCAAATTGAGTGTCTTTTTTTTGAGACATAGTAAAAACTTAATTTATGAGTGTTCAGGATACCAACACCGATTCCGTGGGATATTGATATCTTCTCTTATCAATTCGTTTTGCAAAAGCGACGGCCAGAGTCACACTTCCTACCCTTCCAACATACATGGAAATGACTAAAATTATTTTTCCCCAATCGGAAAGCTGAGAAGTTATCCCCCGTGATAATCCGCAGGTAGCAAACGCAGATATTTCTTCAAACAATAAATCTACAAATTTAAATTTTTCAAAAACGGATAATAACTCGGTACTGACTAATATCAATGTCGCCCCCATAATAAACGCTGTCAGCGCTTCAAAGACTAAATCATTGGGAATGGTCTTCTTACCTACTTCAATGCGTTTATGACCGCGTATCGTGGCCATTACCGAGAGAAATAACACCGCTGCAGTCGACGTCTTCACCCCGCCACCGGTCGAACCGGGAGAAGCCCCGATAAACATCAAAATCATCATAAACAGTGCCGCCGGTAATCCCATCTTCCCGATATCCACCGTATTGAACCCGGCCGTTCTTGTTGTTACGCTTTGAAAAAAAGCTATCATCGTTTTATTTCCAAACGAATAACCTGAAAGGACGCCATTCCATTCGGTCATCATTATCACAGCAGCACCGCTGACAATTAAAAACAACGTTGTAATGAGGACTATTTTGGTATGAACCGACAACCGGTGATGCTTGTATATCCGGTTTGGTGCATCACGGAATATTTCCCATATCGTGGTAAAACCTAATCCACCGAAGATAATCAGCAGCATCGTTGTCAGGTTTACGCCAATGTTCACAACATTCTGAGAATCACCAAAATTGTTGGTGAACAATGAAAACCCGGCGTTACAGAAAGCGGAAACGGAATGAAAAGCGGCAAAAAACATTCGGTCATTCACATTCGGTATCAGATGGCTCCAGCTGATGAAAAAGGATATCGCACCGATGAGTTCTACAAGCAGCGTCAGGCCGATAATCTTTTGTAATGTTCCGGTTATCTCGTTGACGTTACTTTCCTGAAGCATATCTCTCAGGAAAGTCATTTGTCCGACGCCTAATCCACTACTGACAAACAAGGCAAAAAAGGTTGCAAATGTTACAATGCCGATACCTCCAAATTGCATCAGCATCATAATGACCGCCTGCCCCATCACAGTAAATTTCGTGGCGGTATCGACGACAATTAATCCTGTCACACAAACGGCACTCGTAGAAGTGAACAAGGCGTTCACAAACGATAATCCCTGTTGATCGACAGTCATATTCGGCATCATCAGTAATAAAGCGCCGAATAAAATGAGCCCCATGAAACTGATAACCAATAACCGGCCGGTATTTTGCTGGACGTTCAGTATCGTCGGCAAAGCCTGAATTGTCTTGATAATAACCAGCAGCATCAGGTACACTTTAATCACTACCAGGACAATATTATGCGGCTGTGAAATGCCGATCCACTCCAGGAGTGGAAACGATAACGTGAAACTGCTGAACCAGATTTGGATGACCAGCAAAACGGCAAGCAGGGTTAAAACTCCCTCAAACCACCTTCTTCGTATGAATTCTATTCGGTTGGCCGTCAAAACAACTCTTATGAAATAGAATAGGATGAAACCGTGCAAGAGTGCTATTTCCAAATCCTGGTTCCATTGCAGCAGCTGGTCGCTTAACCGAAAACCCATGGGGATCAGGACAGTCAGAAAAGCGATCAAAACAAGCAGAAACGTCACATAATGAAGGTAAGGTTCTGCTTTGATATTAATTTCGTATAGATCATCCTGAACATTATGAAATATCAGCAGAACTCTTCTGCGGTATTTCAGCCTGAAGGCCCGGTATATAAGGTTAAGCTTTTTAAAAAAGGCAGTTATTTTCATAAGGCTCAATATAAAGCAAGGCGAATAAAATCTAAAAACTTTAATTTTTTAATGGCTTACACCCCATCAAAAGGTTGGAATACTCTCTTTGCTCATTTCGAAACTGAGAACGGAATTAAAAGTCTGCCCCCCCGGATGCCTTAATAGGAATTAAAGATAAGTAACAGGCAAAATATTCCGCAACAATTAATTACTAATAATGAGATCTAAAAGGAAATCTCTGATCAATTTTGATGAAAGTATTCTATTGGGCTGTTCAAATTGGTACTTTCTGAAGAGTCGACAGTCAGTCATGAATTACCATTGACCCTGAACAATTGATATCAGTGACTGGTTGTGTCTATCACTGTAACGGTAAAAGAGGCCGTCACCCAATAGTCGATACAATCATCTTCCGCCCTCACAGAAACGATGGCTTTCCCTGCATTATAGGGAACCACCTTTAGTAAGGTTACTCTATTCGTATTAAGATTCAATTTAATAGTAGAGGAAACAACCAGTTGACCTTCAAGATCAGTGGATTGGGCGGTAAAACTCATAAGTTTATGTGCTGTATGAATGAAAACCGGCGGGTTTCCCACGAGATCTATTATTAATGAATCTCCTCCCACATAAAGCGTAGTATCCGGAATCGGGTTTTGCACAACTATATACCCATGGCACCCTGAACGTTCTGTCTGACAATTTGAAATAAATATAGATGTGACGAACAGGATACAAAATGTCAGAACCGGCCATAACCGGGTTATACCTGATTTATATTTTCTCAAAAACAATGAAATACCCCTCTCTTCATAGCGCTCTTCTTGATGATAGTTTCAAATTGACCAGCCAGACCTGTATATCTTTACTGTTAAGCCAGTTTAAACGGTCTTTCATGAATTACCGTTGACTAAGTAGCTCCGAACCAGACACATAAAAAATTTGTAACTCTCTTCGATGAATTGACTCTATCCGAATGCCGGTCAGAACATTTACTCTTTAATATTTTTAATAAGGTTAATCAAAATTTAAATAAGGAGCAATATGATTATTACATATCTGGATGATGGAACATTATCTTTTTGTTTCAATACCTTCGTTCAATGAATGTTTCAAACCTAATAACTGTTCAACAAAAAATGGTATTAAATATAATTGCGAATGAAGGAAGAAAAGATTCCTAAAATCAATTTGACCGAAGAGGAATGGAAAGAAAAATTAACTCCCGAACAGTATAAAATTTTACGGGAAAAAGGCACTGATATTCCTTATGCCGGCAAATTCTATAAAGAAAAACGAACCGGCATTTACCGATGCGCAGCCTGCGGACACGAATTATTCCGCTCAAGTGCTTCAAAATATGATTCGGGTTGCGGATGGCCCAGTTTCTTTGAACCTTCCGATGAAGATAATATCATTTATAAAGATGATAACAGCTTTTTCATGCATCGCACGGAAATACAATGCAGCAATTGCGGATCTCATTTAGGCCACATCTTCGATGATGGCCCAAACCCAACAGGACAGCGTTATTGCGTGAATTCAACTTCATTAGACTTCGAAGAAAAAGAAGAAGATTAGGGACTTTAGATATGAGATATGAGATATGAGATATGAAAGGTATTCAAACACCTCATTTAGGAGCGGCATAAAATTAGCGGTGATGTACTATCCTTTTTCGTTCTTTCGGGCGGCCATATAAACAAGATGATATCCCATCTCAATGACACTTTGACTCTTGCTATCGATTTGAGCCAGTAACGCACGCATTTGTCCGACGCTCAATTTCTTATCTTTATCGACCTTAACCGCTTCACCGGTATTTTTAAGAGATCTGAAGAACCCCAATGCATTATCATATCGTTCGGGATAAATTTCATCAAACGTATCAATCAAGACAGGTTTCATGGAAAATTGAACGCCAATTCGATCCAGTTCAGGAAGTGCATTCCCGGTAAATGGGATATCCAGTGCTTCACATGCCGACTTCCACTGAAAGAAACTCTTGCTGCCGAGAAAAGATAAAATCAATAAACCGGTGGGTTTTAAGGCATCGATTAACGCATAACCGCCGGTCATAGCATCGCTGAACCATTGAAGGGTATACCCGGAAATTATCAGGGCATATTTCTCAATATCGTTAATCTTTTCCGCATCCAGAACCTCAAAACGGATTCCATCCCGTAAAAGTCCTTTCTCTGATATGTTATGTTTGCAGATATCTAGCATTTCAGGAGAAATATCTGAGATGATCATTTCTCTTCCCGGAAATAAAGGCAACAAACGTTCTGTGACTAATCCTGTTCCACAACCCACCTCAAGAATGGGTCCGCTTGGAACTAAATCGAGCCACGGCTCCAATGAGGCCGTCATCTTTTCAGCGGCAAGTTTTGGGACAGCAGCATAATCGCCGTACCTGGAAACAACATTTGAAACTGCCGCTTTCAAATCCTTTTTAAAATCACTTCTCATTAAAAATAAGCTTCAGTAACGGTAATAAGAGATATCCAATATTTATTTCTTAGAAGATTTAACAACTACTTCTTTATTTTTTTTCTTCTTCTTTAACATTTCCTGGTATTGCTTCTGTTCCAACTGCTTAAGTTCGGCCGGCGACAACGTTGTGTCGGCCTTGAATGTATGAGCCATAGCTTCAAACTGACGGACAAAACGGCGTTTGGGATACTTTGGTGCGAATTGAGAGAAATCCAGCATGTACAAGCGTTCTTGCTCTGGCACATAAATAGCATAACTCACAAAAGGCCCGCCCATCGCATCATTCACCATACGCCAGGTTCCGTTTGTCTTCAATGTGTAATAACCATTCAGCATAATCGGCTTGGTAATCACATCACGTCGATATTCGGTAGCTACATAGGAACTGTCGTGAGTACCTCTAACGTATATTTTCATTAAGCTGTCACGCGTAGCATTAGCCCAATGTGAATCCAGAAAATCGATATTAGTAACATTGTTCTTCCACCAAACCCATAACCATCGATCATTGGTAGGCATGTAAAATTGTAAACTCAGGAAATGGGTAGTATCGGCACTTATCTGATAATCATGCTCAACACGAATACTAAAACCATGTTCGTCCCAAATCTTCTTCTCAAGATTTTTTTGCTCTCCGCGATCATAGATATCTTCCAGGTTCCGGCGTCTAATAACTTTACCTATATCGGAAAGTAAACGTGGTTCCGACTCGTCAATATATTTTGCCAGCGTATCATCAGACGTCGAGGTCAGGATAAGCGTCCATTGATTACGATACCAGAGGTCTTTTAGTGGAAATACGAAATTATCTCTTGAACGGACACGGCTCTGAACTTCTTTACTCAAAAGTGATCGAATAAACTTAGATGTATTCGAATTGCCATCAATGGTACCCGCAAAAATGACATTCTTTTGCTTTTTGGCAAAATCGAGAACTTTATTGCTCTTCAGGCTTACAAAATTCAGGTTATATCGTGGCTCGGCATTAGGAAGAGTAGTTATGTATCCGCCAAAAACATTACGAATAGCATCAGCGGTCTTGCTTTTCCATTGTGTGGAATCCATGACTACCATAATGCTGTCATCAGGGCCCTGTGCTTCTAAACGATAATCCCCATTACAACCATACAAAGAAGCCAAAACCAACAGAATTAAAGTCCCCGTAATTAACCGAGATCCGTGTTTAAACATAATTCAATAAGTTTATGATTCGCATAGTGATATTTGAACAAATATTTTCATTTTCTATGTACTAAACGAATCTAATCCAAAATTATTTAAGAATCAGAAAATACAATTTTATGATTTCCCATATTTTAATTCATGAACAAAATTCATGACCTGATCCTTCCATCCGGCTTCGGGATAATACTTTTTGATACAATCAATTAATGCGCTGCCCACAATGAACCCGTTCACTTTTGCAGATATCTTCATCGCATCCTGATGCGTTTTAATCCCGAAACCAATCATCACAGGATTTTTGGTAATATTCTTGTTTACCCGATCGATAAAACGATTTACGGAATCTTCCACTTCTTTACCGGTTCTTGCCCCGGTCACTCCTGTCACTGAAACACAATAAACGAAACCGTCGGAGCGCTCGTCAATAAGTTTCATTCGATCGTCGGAGGTATTGGGCGCAATCAGGTAGATCATGTTGAGATTATAAGCTTTTGAATACTTTTCCACTATCTCTGATTCCTCCACAGGAACATCAGGCAGAATCAGGGCGTCAACACCAGCTTCGGAAGCGTCACGGCAAAATGCTTCTATTCCATAATGTAAAACCGGGTTTAGATATCCCATCAGGATGATCGGAATTTCAGACATTTCACGTATCTGTTTCACCGTTTCGATCACTTTGCCAATAGTTACTCCGTTTTTCAAAGCGACTTCGCTCGAATACTGAATGGTAGGCCCGTCGGCAAGCGGATCACTGAAGGGCATTCCAAGTTCGATCAAATCGGCACCGGCCTTTTCCATTGTAAGGACCAAATCAGATGTACTTTCAATAGTAGGAAAGCCTGTAGTCAAAAAAAGGCTCATTACTTTTTCGGATGCTTTCGACTTGCTAAAAACTTTTTCTAATCTGTTCATATCATAAATAATTTGAAATGGTTCCCATATCCTTATCGCCACGACCCGAACTGTTCACTATTACGATTTCGTCTTTATTGGTTTGTGGCATTAATTTCTCCAGATGAGCCAGGGCGTGTGCGGTTTCAATAGCAGGAATAATTCCCTCCAGTCGAGATATAAGCTTTACAGCCTCCATGGCTTCATCATCCGAAACCGGTAAATAGGTTACCCTTTGGGTGTCGTTTAAATAAGCATGTTCCGGGCCTATACCGGGATAATCGAGTCCGGCACTGACGGAATGAGCCAGCTGAACCTGTCCGTCGGCATTCTGCAAAAGATAGCTGAGCGAACCATGCAAAATACCCGTCTCACCCCGGCTGATGGATGCTGCCGTTTTATCCGTTTCAACTCCATATCCGGCCGCTTCAAGGCCTATCATTTTCACTGAAGAATCATTGATGAATGGGTAAAATATTCCCATGGCATTAGAGCCGCCCCCCACACATGCCAGAACATAATCAGGCAGCTTTCCTTCTTTGTCCAGTATCTGTTTCCGGGTTTCTTCCCCGATTATTTTTTGAAAATTTCTGACCATCATCGGGTATGGATGAGGCCCCACAACCGAGCCTATGATATAGAATGTATCATCAACATTAGTGACCCAGTCGCGTATCGCTTCGTTAGTGGCATCTTTCAACGTTTGCGAACCGCTGTATACCGGGCGAACCTCTGCTCCAAGAAGCTTCATCCGATCGACATTAAGTTTTTGTCGTTCAGTATCTTCTTTACCCATATATACGATACATTCTAACCCAAATCTGGCACAAACTGTTGCGGTTGCAACGCCATGTTGTCCGGCGCCGGTTTCCGCAATAATCCGCTTCTTCCCCATGCGTCGCGCAAGTAATATTTGCCCGATAGTATTGTTGATTTTATGAGCTCCCGTATGACATAAATCTTCTCTTTTCAGGTATATTTTCGCCTTGCCGTAATGCTCGGTCATACGCTCTGCAAAGGTTAATGCCGTGGGCCTTCCAACATACTCGTGCAACAGGTACAGATACATTTCACGAAATTCCGGATCGTTCTGAGCGGCCTCATAAGCCTGTTCCAGTTCCGCTAATGCAGGTATTAAAATTTCAGGTACGAACCGGCCGCCAAAGCGACCATAATACCCTTTTTGATCGGGGGCATTGTAAGCCATAATCTCTTTTTTCAATTTATTCTTGTTAATAAAAAATTCTACGAATACTACACGTCGGCTTGTTTATTCCAAATGTGGTTAACCTCTTGAAAAAAATGTTCCATCTTCTCGAAATCTTTTAACCCTGGTTCACTTTCCAGGCTGCTTGAAACATCAATGGCATAAGGCTTCACCATCTTGATGGCCTTGCCTATATTTTCGGTTGATAAACCACCGGCCAGGAAAAATGGCACGTCCAATTCCCAGTCTTTCAAGATTTCCCAATTGAATACTTTGCCGGTCCCGCCTACTGCTGATTTATCGTAGGTATCAAAAAGAAAGAATTCAGCGATCCCGACATATGGTTTAACCATTTCGTACAGTTCATCCCTCGTTAAATCTGTCCGGATACGGAATGATTTTATGATCGGTTTTTCGATTAGCTGGCAGTATTCAGGACTCTCCTGCCCGTGCAGCTGTACATAATCGATACCGGTTCGAAGCGCAATTTCATTCACATCATCCAGGGACTGGTCAACAAATACGCCGACATTCTTTGGTCCTTCCAGCCAGCTTATGAAAACGGCTGCTTCATCCGGATCAACATAACGGGGACTTTTATCCCAAAAGATATACCCAAGATAATCCGCCATGGCTCCGGAAGCATATCGTGCAAATTCAAGGCGGGTTATCCCGCAAACTTTCACTCTCGTTCTTTTTTCTGCTTCTTCTTCAAACATAAATTCAGGCATCAAATGATTTTTCCAATAATTCCTTTAAAGCATCACCGGGATGTGGTTTTCTCATGAAAAACTCACCAATCAAAGCCGCATTGATACCATGATCTTTCAAATATCGCATATCATCCGGATTGCCCATTCCGCTTTCCGAAACGGTGACAATCCCTTCCGGTGCTTTGTTCAACAACGATACCCCACGATGTAATTCCACTTCAAATGTCTTCAGGTTCCTGTTATTTACCCCCAGAATCTTCGCACGGTTAAAATCGATACGGTTGAAATCGTCCTCATCGTAACATTCAACGAGACATTGTAACCCGGCTTCTGTTGCCGCATCGTGCAGTTCGTTTAATTGCTGTCCGTCTGTAATTCGTACAATCAGTAAAATGGCATCGGCGCCATGGGCTCGCGCTTCCTCAATCTGATAGGGATCGACGATAAAATCTTTGCGTAACAACGGAATATCCACTTCCTGATAAGCCAGTTCCAGGTTTTTTAGTTCTCCCTGAAAAAATGGTTCATCTGTCAATACGGAAATAGCTGATGCTCCGCCATCCCGATATTGTACCGCAATTCTCCGGACATCAAAATCATCTCTAATCAATCCTTTTGAAGGAGATGCCTTCTTTATCTCTGCAATGACAGAGACGGTGTTTCCATTCTGTAATGAACTGCCAAAATCTCGACGATCCGGTTCATATAGCGGGAAACTCCTGAAATCATTTACAGCAATCTTGCTTTTCCTTTTCCTGAGATCTTCCCTGGTTTGTTCTACAATTTTTTCGAGTATATCGGGCATTAGTATTTAGTTACTGCTGTTAACGTCATTAGTACAGGTGACAAAATCTTCCAGTTTCTTTAAAGCTTTCCCGCTTTTTATACTTTCAACAGCCATTTTTCGCGCTTCAACCAGATTATCAGCCAGACCGGAAACATGGATTGCAAAAGTGGCATTCAACACTACAATATCCTGTTGTGCTTTTGTTGATTTGTCGTGAACGATGGCGCGAATAATTTCTGAATTTACCTTACTGTCTCCACCCATCAGGCTTTCACGTCCTGCAGGTTCGAAACCAAGTGTTTGAGGTTCAAAATGCATTATTTTATCCGACACGTTTCCATTCAATTCATACACATCGGTAACCGAATTTATGCTGAATTCATCCAGACCGTCGCTCGCGTTAATACCATAGGCAAATTCGGTATCAAAATTGGCTAAAATCGCGATAATTGTCTTCGCGACATCTTTACTGTAGGCCCCCACGACCTGACGTTTTACACCTGCCGGGTTCAGCAATGGCCCGAGGATATTAAAAAAGGTCCGAAGTTTAAGCGAGCCCCTGACCGGAACCACCTGTTTCATGGCCGGGTGAAAATACGGAGCAAACATGAAAGCCAGCCCTGTTTCATTAAACACCTTCTCGACTTCTTCTTTTCTGAGAGCTGCCACGGCACCAAGGGCTTCCAGAACATCGGCGCTTCCGCTTTTCGATGATACACTGCGGTTGCCATGTTTCAATACCGGCACCCCGGCCCCTGCCGCCACAAACATCGAGGCGGTAGAGATATTAAAGGTATTGGATCGATCACCGCCGGTTCCACAAAGATCCACGGCATGATCAATATCGACTTCCACCTTTACAGAGGCATCACGCATGACTTTCACAAAAGCCGTAAGCTCCTGAACCGTTTCTTTCTTAGCCCGCATTCCGAAAAGGAAAGCGGCAATCTGTACTTCCGGAATATTTCCTGAAATAATTTCTTTGAGTGCCCCTGAAGCTTCCTCAAAGTCCAGGTCTTCTCCATCGGCCAGTTTATTTAAAATGTCTACAAAGCTTGCCATAATTGTTTTTTATATCTGGATTTCAGCAGGATTATCAACGGTTTGCAGCAACCAGCTTTCCACTAGTTTCGGTCCTTCTTTTGTAAGGATGCTTTCGGGATGAAATTGAATTCCTTCCACCTGGTATTTTTATGACGTACGCCCATTACCACGCCGTCTTCGGTACGCGAAGTAACCACTAACTCTTCCGGGATACTTTCGGGATCCAGAACCAGAGAATGATATCTTGTTGCGATAAATCCCTGAGGCACATTTGAATAAATGGATTTCCCGTCATGAAGAATTTTAGAAGTTTTTCCATGCATTAAAGTTGGTGCATGTACCACTTTGCATCCATACACTTCACCAATGGCCTGGTGACCGAGACATACACCCAGTATGGAAGCATGCTCACCCATTTCACGAATGATATCTTCCGTAATTCCGGCATTCTCAGGACGTCCGGGACCGGGTGATATCAGGATTTTTTCCGGACGCAACGATATAACCTGGTCAACTGTAAATTCATCATTCCGGATAACCTTATAGTTTTTGGTATGTCCGGCAACGAGATGAACGAGATTGTAAGTAAATGAGTCGTAATTGTCTATTATGAGTATCATGAGCGTATTCTATGCCATTTTAAAATGCCTGATTAAACCTGTTACACTTCGAATCGGCTCCATTACCGATTCGGCCCGCTCCCGGGCTTTTTTGCCACCTTCCGCCAATATATCAAAAACATAATCGGGATTTTTTTCAAGCTCTTTCCTGCGCTCCCGGGCTTCGGCGAAATAGTCTTCAATCATAACTAATAATTCTTTTTTAGCATGACCGAAACCGAACCCGCCAGCACGATATTTTTCAGCTATTTCTGCCTGTTTCTCAGGAGTAGCAAAAAGTTTTATCAGTGCAAAAACATTACATTTTTCCGGGTCTTTTGGTGCCTCGAGCGGTATCGTATCCGTAACAATCGCCATCACCTTCTTCTTCAATGTCTTTCCCTCATCAAATATCCGGATGGTATTGTCGTATGATTTACTCATTTTACGCCCATCCAATCCGGGAACAACCGCTACCGATTCAACAATATACGGGTCTGGAATCTTAAGATATTCACCATAAATATTATTGAATTTACCGGCCAAATCCCGGGTAATTTCTACATTTTGCTTTTGATCGGCACCAACAGGCACAAGATCAGAGTTGTAAATTAAAATATCCGCTGCCTGCAGAACAGGATAGGTAAACAATCCGATATTAGGCGCTAATCCATTGGATACCTTATCTTTATAAGCCACACCCTTTTCCATAAGGCTGACCGGGCAGACGGTTCCGAGTATCCATGAAAGTTCGGTTACCTGGGGCACATCACTTTGGACAAAAAAGGTACATTTCTTAGGATCAAGTCCAAGTGCAAGGTAATCAAGGGCCACATCCAGTGTGTTTTCGCGAAGCTTTTCCCCATCGTTCAGGGATGTCAGAGTATGGTAATTAGCCATGAAATAAAAGGCGTCACCTTCATGCTGCATCGTCAAATGTTGATGCATAGCACCGAAATAATTACCTAAATGCAGCTTGCCGGAAGGTTGTATACCGGATAAAATTGTTTTGCCAGCTATCTTATTTTCAGAATTCATGTTTGGATTATTTAACAGTCATTTTAAGTGCAACATTTAAAGCTTCCACCAGGGCTTTGGCCTTATTCAGTGTTTCCTGATATTCTTTCTCAGGATCACTATCAGCTACAATTCCTGCTCCCGCCTGAATATAGATATCAGAGTCGGTGGCCAGCATGGTCCTGATAGCAATACATGTGTCCATATTGCCGGAAAAATCAAAATAACCAACCGCACCGGCATAAGGGCCTCTTTTATTCATCTCGAGTTCGTCGATAATCTCCATGGCACGGACTTTCGGAGCCCCACTGACTGTCCCGGCTGGCAAACAACTTTCGAGAGTGTCTACTGCATTTTTATCAAACCTTAAGTGGCCCTCCACATCAGAAATAATGTGCATGACGTGGGAATATCGTTCAATGGCCATACTTCGGGTTACTTTAACCGTTCCGGCTTCACAGATACGAGACAGATCATTTCTTCCCAAATCAACCAGCATCACATGTTCACTAAGCTCTTTGGGATCTTTGAGAAGATCTTTTTCCAGGTATTTATCTTCTTCTGCCGTATTACCGCGCGGACGAGTACCGGCAATCGGAAGTACTTCCGCTTTTCCATCCAGAACTCTCACTAACACTTCCGGAGACGAACCAATCAACGCAAACGCACCGAAATCGAGATAAAATAAATAGGGCGAAGGATTAACTGTGCGCAATGCCCGGTACAGCATGAAGCGATCACCTTTATAACCAGTTTTAAAGCGCTGGGAGAGAACCACCTGGAAGATATCCCCTTCATAAATATATTTACGGGCTTTCTCAACAATTTGATGGAATTGTTTTTGGGGCGTATTACTTTCCAGGCCCTTTCCATCGAGTTCAAAAGCCGTACTATCCGACAGAGGTTGATTTAAAGAATCCTGCATTCGATCCAGAGCCTTGACCGCCGTATCATAGCTACTTTTTAAATCGTCATCATCCTTCAGAAAAACGGTCTTTATCAGAATAATGCGATGTTTAACATGATCGAAGGCATAGATTTCATCATAAAAAGCCCAGATAGCTTCGGGCAGATTCAAATCGTCTTCCGGAATATCAGGAAGATATTCGGAATAACGAATAGTATCGTAGGCCGAAAAGCCAACCGCACCACCGGTCAGCCTGGGCAAATCGGGGATTTCCGGTTCTTTGTAAGCCCCGGTCAACTCACTCATCGTTTTAAAAAACGACTGGTCAAAAACCTTTACTTCATCATCCACAGATAATGTTGTTTGCCCGTCTTTAAACGTCAACACCTGGTAGGGATTGATACCCAGGAAAGAATATCGGGCCAGATGCTCGCCGCCTTCAACCGATTCGAATAAAAATGGATAACGGGCTCCGTCGCGCAATTTCAAAAATAAAGAAACAGGCGTAAGCAAGTCGTCCATCAGAATCCGGTAGACCGGGATAGCATTATAATTTTTGCTGTATTTTTTAAACTGTTCGTAATCCATTGCCATATAAAAAAAAACCCACTTTCAGACTCACTGAAGCGGGTTTCGACGTTAATAATGTTTTTAAAATTCTTTTAAGACACAGAAAATATCCAACGCCGATCCGCTTATCGAACCAGCCACCACCAATTTCTGTTGGATATAATTACTGTATTTTTCATGGCTGAAAATTTATATCCTTCCGCTGCTAAAGTCAATTTCTATTTGAAAAAAATTGCAATCGATATTTTTCAATGAATTTCGCTAAATTTGGATGGCTCTTTTGTTAAGCAAAACCTTGCTTGACTTACGTTTTACATAGACACTATATTACAGTTGTGCTCTTAATCTATAACCATTCATTACAATCTATTGATACATCGCTACTAAACATTTTCCTAATTACTAACTATTAATCTAACCCATTGCTTTTGAATAGTAGAGCACATTCAAACATTATTAGTATGGTTGTATCTTCTGGTTATCGTTTTACTTGTTTCCTGCAACGATAACCCGGTCACCAACAAGATACAGACCCAAAATACCCTGTTTTCTCAAGTGAGTATCGCACCGCAGGATATTTACCTTAAAAATACAGGCTCTTCCGATACTACCGTTACCGTAAACCTTTCAGTAGTCGTACAGGATCCGGCATTACTTAAAGGGAAACCACTTTATTCCATCAAAGATGTTCAGTCCGGACAGTCGGCCGGAGGCGGTTCCCTCTCGACTTACGATTCTTCAGCAAAAACCTATTCAGGCAGCTTTGATCTTCAACTTAATCCAACCGCGAATGTTGAATTTCAGATAACAATCTATGGTATTGATCAAAATGGAAGAATCACCAATTCTTTTATTGGAACGGTTAATGCAACCGGACAGAAAGGAAAGCCGCCGGTTATTATCTATGCCACAAACCCAGACACTGTTCATATTCCCACATCCGGAACCGTTACTTTTGATTTCAAAGCCAAAGTGACCGATCCTGATGGACAGAACAATATCGATTATGTTAAACTTAATTTGCAAAAAGATGGCGCTCAATCCGTTTCTACATTTCAAATGTACGACGACGGCAGTGCAACCAATCTTAATGGATCGAGTTCCGGGGATGCCGTTGCCGGTGACAGCGTTTACACACGACGTTTTCAAATAGATTCAAATACCAGTCAAAACTCGTTTACCATAAAGTATTATTCCATGGATAAAAACGGAGTAGGCAGTGATACCGTAACTAGTCATTTCGTCATAAGCAATTAATTATGAGAGATATAACAAAATATATCAGAAGCGGAAAATTGCTATTGGTTTTGGTTTACGTACTGCTATTATCTGTTACAGCCCGCGCTCAAATCATTGGTCCTGTTCCCGAAGGCCAGCAAAATTCAATCTTCCAAAACAGCGTCTCTAACATAGCTGCTTACGGAGATACGGTCTGGATTGGCCCATTGCTTCAACGCCATATTGGAGTGGAACCCGATTGGTATACGGCAGATAAAGCGGATTCTATAATTAAAGGACGTGGAAGGGTTTATTCCCTCGCATTAGGCCAAGACACCGTTGTAACCGGTATTGGGTACAGTAAAAAAGTTAAGGGTGAAGATATTGACACGGGCATCGGTTTTTATTTTTCCACAGATGGAGGCAATAACTGGAGATTTGAGAATATACCTCTGGATGCTCTGAACGATTCCACCTTTACGTATGGAAATAACAACCTGAAGAAACTACCTGTAGTCGTTCCAGAAGAATCCATTGCATATAACGTTGATTTCAAAAATAATACTGTTTTTGCTGCTGCTTGGGCTTTGGGGATCATACGCAGCCAGGATTTTGGAAAAACCTGGGAGAGGTTGCTCCTTCCCCCATCCGACGTCGATACCCTGCGTCCTGAAAACTCTTATAATTTCAAATATGATCCGTTAAGTGATAACAACTTCCTTGGTTTCGGGGTTTTTATTGCTTCAAACAATTATGTATGGGCCGGTACTGCCGATGGCGTTGATATTTCGCCAAATGCACTGACAGCCCCCGCTGATAGTGTTATTTGGTATCATAAGACTGCTGATCAGTCCGTCAACGGCCTGCTTGGAAACTGGGTGGTCAAAATAAAAGAACAACCTGGTACGGGAGCCGTCTGGATGACAAACTGGGTGACCGGAAGCACAGATCAATACGGACTGGTTTCGTCGGACGATAATGGCAAAACGTTTAAGCATTACCTGGTCGGAGTAAAGATTTATGATATTACGTTCGATCAAAACACCATCTATGCCGTTGGAGATGATGGTTTATATATCAGCGATGATAATGGTGCTACCTGGAATCATATTAACCAAATTAAAAGTGCTAATACTTTTATCAAACCCAATTCCAGCTATTATTGCCTTGCCAATTCCAATGGCGTAATTTGGGTCGGATCCAGCGACGGACTGGCATCGACCTCGGATCATGGAAAAACATGGAGCATCACAAGAGTTAATTTTCCTCTACACGGCGGTAATCGGTTCCAGCCCAATGCTCCAAATGTAGATGCCTATGCCTATCCCAATCCTTTTTCTATCAGCCAGCATCGGGAAGTCAGGATAAAATTTGACGTAAAAAAAAGCGGGAACGTGAGCATCAAATTATACGATTTTGGGATGAACTTAATCAAAGTTCTGGATAATGAGTATCTAAACAGCGGCCCGCACGAAGCGGTTTGGAATGGCCGTAACGCTCACGGTGACCGGGTCGCTAATGGAGTTGTTTTCTATCGCATTAATACCCCCGGCCATGATTTTGGCGGCAAAATACTGGTGATGCAATGAAAAGTTATTCGGAATTTTTCTATATAATCAGATTGTCAATGATTAAGAATAATCATACTGTCAGACATTTTTGTATCACAATTACTGCCATTACTTCAATTATACTGATTTCAGTATTTCCAACTTTTGCTCAGAATGGCGGTTATGTGGGTTCATATACCCGAATGGGATTTGGCCCGCGCGGCATGGCAATGGGCAACGCGATGACCAGTGTTGAGGATGAAGGCATTTACGGACATTATAATCCGGCATTAGCCGCCGGCATCAATGATAATCAAATAGATATTTCAGCGGCAGCAATGACCTTCAACCGGAGCCTCAATGCCCTGAATATCACCTTCAAACTTCCCCCCGATGCCGGATTAAATATCGGTATACTCAATGCCGGTGTCGGCTCTATCGACGGAAGAAGTAACAGCGGGTATCATACTGAAAACTTCTCGACCCGGGAATATCAATTTTTTGCTGACTTCGGACTCCGGCTCACAACCAAATTACAGGCGGGTATTGGCATCAAGTTCAGCTACGCTAATTATTATAAAACAGTCCCAAGTGCATTGGGAACCGGATTTGATGTAGGTTTATTATATCATCCAACATCGCGATTAGCGATAGGCCTTGCCGTTCAGGATATGCTTTCCTATTACCGATGGGATACTCAAAAATTATACAACACTTTGGGAAGCCTGCAGACAAAAGATAAATTCCCAACACGTTTAAAAATGGGCATCTCCTACCGGTTTTTGAATAATAAACTTCTTATAGCAGCCGATTTTGAAAACCGGATTCAGTATGCTGATGCCTTAAGTTACCAGATTACGGATAATGCCGGTATTCCCACTCAGTATCTTGTATCTCAATCTGTTACGAATAACAGTCAACAATTGCGTTTGGGAACTGCTTATCGGTTAGACAAACGATTCACTCTCCGTGCAGGCTGGCAATGGAACGATTTAAGTAATCCGGGAAATTCTAATACTCCATCTTTGGGTTTTTCTATTCACTTACCATTTGATAAATTTTCTCCTTCTATCGATTATGCTTTTATACGTGAGCCAAACGGCTTAGCTTTTATGCATGTATTTGCATTACGACTGATATTATGAAAAAGACAATCAGCAGAATTATTCTCATATCGAGCTTGTTCATCATCCTGGTGAACAACGCATTTGGTCAGGTTTTAAATACCAGCCTGCCCTTTTTAAATATTGGTCCGGATGCTTATACTCTCGGTATATCCGAAGCCAGGACGGCTACATTAACCGGAGCAGCCGATATCTACAGTAACCCGGCTAATCTGGCTATGGAAGAAAAATCGAGTCTTAATGCCAGTTATACGTTTTGGATTGCTGACACCCGAATCAGTCATGCCTCCGTCAATTTTCGCCGTAAGAATGATGCCATAGCTTTCGGTATCCTCACATCGAGTGTCAACAACCTGGAAGCCCGTCAACAACCGGGGCCTTCAAACGGGACATTTTCGATGCAGGATTTTTCTATCGCAGCTGCTTACGCCAGGAGATTTGGCCCCCTGTCATTCGGGGCGAACATCATGTATTTATATGAACAATTTTACCAGCAAAATGCGGGCGGTTATGCTTTCTCAGCAGGAACTTCTGTGAATTTGCTCCATGAACGATTACGTCTTGCAGCTTCGGTTCGTAATATCGGACGCATGGGCAAACTGAATGAAACTAGAAGCGAGCTCCCGGCAAATTTTAACGTTGGTGCCCATACAAAAATCATTCAATTCAGCACCCCGGGCAATACTGAAATCCCGGTTCTCATTTCGGCAAGTGCCGACTATACGAAACCTTTGAAAAATCGGTCTCTGACAAGCAGTACCAGTACTGCGGCAGGTTTATATTCCCTGCAAAATGGTTTTGTGTCTGCTGGTTTGAATATCAATATTTCACAATTAATTGATTTACGTGGCGGGTACCGTTTCGAGAAAAACGCCGCCCGCAGCTTCAGTGCCGGACTTGGCCTGATAACCAACGGTATTCACATCGATTTTGCCTTTGTTCCATTCGAGACGGGATATGGAAATGCCTATTCGGTAGGACTGCGATATTATTTTTAAATCCCGGTTTTAAATCTGATAAAGAAAGCAGCTTCTGAGGAATCCTTTCGAATTAAAATGCTCTTTAAAGTGGATTAAAGACCGTCTTGGATCCATAGGATTTTCGGTATCGGTTTCCATAGACACGCCAAAATCAACATAACGGAGGCCTGCCTCCTTTGCCATCATACACACTTCATGGAGCAGGCGATTCACCGGCCGGAATTTCTGGTATTCTTCATCCGACGCAATATAAAAAGTGAGTAAACTATTCCCGGAGCATTGCATATTCATGGTTCCGGCAATCAATTTATCTTCAAGAAAGGCCCCGGCTAGATTCACTTTTTCGGGAAATAAATGTAATAAAGAACGAATCTCTTGTTTTGAATGCGTGGGTTCCAGGTCAAATTTCGATTTATTCTTTAACAAAATATCATAAAAGGCATCGAAATCATCTGTTTTCCGAACGACCACATTATTCTTGATGGATTTTTTAACAGCCCGCCGGCACATTGAACTCAAACTCTTTTCACTATATCCATCCAGGTTGGTTATGGATGAAATGAGCGTTTTGTCTTCTGTAAATCCATAATAACGCATCAAAAAATCAATGTTTTGATTTAAAGTTTTAGAATATGGTAATGGCGGATAGGTACACGTTATTTGTTGAATCCCGATGGTTTTCAGATAATCCAGAATAGCCAGAAATCCCTTCTCAATCATTTCAAAATTAGAATCTTCAGGTACGATAAATCCTCCATAGCTGGCTCCGGCCGGAGACATGAAGGTATCATCAACGAAAGCTCCCGCTATTCCCATAATTTGGTCGATTCCATCCATGCAGCTTATAAAATGTATATCAACCGGTTCATCATGGTGATGAAAAAAGCGGGATGTTGAGAAGATTGTGCCATTGTTGGACGCTTCTACAAACGAATCCCATTCATGCCCGTTAACTTCGTCCAGTGTTTCGTCTTTAATAATCATATTGCTGCATTATCTTCATCGTTTCTATGACTTCGCCAGGTTTAACTACCAGTTCCGCCTTTCCTTTTATGGAATCAACGAAATTCTGAAGCTCAAGTTTCAATGGTTCTTCTTTTTCTATCGGGATGTCACGTTTAACAGGCCGGGCATATTTATGAAGAAATTCGATGAAATCATGTTCTATAAAATTATCAGGGTCTACATTATTTTCGTAAACAGACAAAGTTTGGTCTATATAGTTTACCTCGGCATGTCCTTTGGTTCCGGTAACCGATAATTGCCGAATTTTTACCGGGGTTATCCAGTTTACCAAAATCAATCCACTCACTTTCGGATATTTCACAAAAACCGTTGTTGAATCATCTATCTTACCTGAAAATACATTCAATTTCTGAACCTGCAGTTCGTCTGGCACCAAACCGCTCAGGTAATGGAAAATATCCAGATCATGCACAGCCAAATCATAATAAACACCGGTATCGGTAAGTTTTGGGGGATATCCTCCGACCCGGCGTGCCACCATATTGATTACCTCGCCTAATACACCTTCCTGAATCAACGATTTCAGTTTTTGCAGAGCCGGATTAAATCGTTCGATATGGCCTATGGTTAATATTTTCCGGTTCAGAATCGACAATGTCATCAATTGTTCGATTTCATTTACATTCGTCGACACTGGTTTTTCCACAAGAACATGGCATCCCGATTGCAGGCATTTTGAAGCGATTGCGAAGTGAGAGGAAGTTGGCACAGCAATACTTATGGCATCCGGTTTCTCATTTTCCAAAATATTTTCAATAGCTGTGTAAAACTTACAATGAAATTCTTCTGCTACATTTTTGGCGCACACTTCATCAACATCAACAATCGCCGTCAGTTTTACTCCCTCCATCAATGAATAGTTTCGGCAATGATGGTAACCAATATTACCAACGCCTACGACAGCGACTTTCAGTAAAGTATTCATCTAACTCTTTTTATATAAATTATTTATGTAACAGATAAATATAGTATTTGAAATGGTTAATTATCTATCCTATCTCTCTTAATGAAACATCGATACCTGCCAATTCCAGGATTTTAGGTTCCTGATTTTCCCAGTTATATTCTTTTTTTGCTTTAATACACTCTTTTTCGAAAGCCGGATCAGATTTCTTGTTGAATAACGACTCTATAACCCCGGCCAGTCTTCCTGGTTCGGTTGAAGGGTCTGCCAATTGACCAATTTTATACTTCTGTAATATCGGCCTCATTGCTGGTAAATCACTGACTATCGAAGGTATTCCGGCCATCGCATATTCAAATAATTTGTTTGGAAGCGCGAATTGATAACTTAGTGAAACCGGCTCAATAAACGCTACACCAATATCCGCCGAAGACGTCCATTTGATCAATTCATCATAGGGAACCCAACCTCTGATGAAAACCCTATCCTTCACTCCAAGATCGTTACATTTCGACCATATTTTTTTTGTATAAGCCTCTCCTGCCCCGATAATACAAAACACCACATCCGGCAGGTATGGAAGAGTCTCCACAATCCTTATAATTCCTCGACCCTTGCCAATCAATCCCTGGTACAGAAGGATGGTTTTATCTTTTCCAATGTTGAAATGGCTCCTCAATATCTCGGACTCTTCTGCATTCCTGAATGGAGGGACATTCAATATTACTTCGGGACGTTTTATATGATAGCGCTCCCGAAGATAATCAGAATCAAGATCACCGGATGTGAAAACACGTTTGGCCTTACGAATAAAATATTTTTCAATCAGGGAAATAACTTTCTGCTTGAAGGGCTCGTCGTGAATCGTACCTAAAGCCGTATAGACTTCCCTGGAATCATATATCAGAGTAGCATCATTTTTGCCGGAAAACCAAGAAGCAAAAGGTAAAACATATAAATCCATAGCCCAATAGGTTTGTGCCTGGATTTTTGATATCAAAGGAAAGACAGAACGATGAAAATCCCACCATAATGTAAGGAAACGCCTTGTATTGTAGCGAAAAACCGGGATAAAGGTAACTTCATAATCTGATAAGACGTGTCGTGTAAGATCCGTTCCAAGTCCGATAAAACATATTTTTTTATCGTGCTTTAAAAGGGTCCGGATAATATTTAACGTACGGGAATCATTCTCAACAGGTCCAAGCGCTATAAAACAATGGTCGAACCGAAGATGCGATATTTCTTCCGGGAGAAGGATTTCGGCCATTTTGTGTTTATTTAGAATATCATTAATACCCTGTTATCTAAAAAGGTACTAAGAATATGTTTCATTTTCGGGATAATCTTCTGAGGGATAATTATCCAGTAAAATGATGTTCTCTTCCCCATCGTCGCCATTATTTTTAATATCCGACCAAAAAGAAATGGAAGCTTTAACTAATCCTTTGCCTATAAAAACGGTAAAAACGGCCATGAGCCCATATTCCTGGAAGAAAATAATGGCCAAAGTGTAAGCAATAAATAACAGTATCCGGCTTCTGTGCTTTTTAGCGTAACCTTTAGTAAACCTTGGAATTTTATCGAAAGGAACGGTACTGACCATCAAAAAAGAAAGCAGAATAACCATCGGTATTAGGATACTGTTGATACCGTATTTAAAAAAGGAAAAAAAGCTGGATTCTCCATTGAATGTCAGGTAAAAAGCAACAATCATACTCGCCTGTGCCGGTATCGGCAACCCACGAAAATAATCAATCTTAAGTTTCGTGGTTTCAACATTGAAACGAGCCAGACGGACAGCGCCGCATATGGCAGGAAGTGCACTTAAAATAATCCCCGGAAACAGAATTTCATGAAAACTGTAATTGTATAATAAGAACCCCGGAGCTACTCCGAAAGAAACGATATCGCTCAAAGAATCGAGTTCGATGCCGAACGAGCTCGTGGCACTTGCCAGCCTGGCCATAAATCCATCCAGCGCATCAAATAATCCGGCAATGATAATCAGCCAGGCTCCAAAAATCAGGCGCCCTTCATGAATCTGTATTAAAGAGACAAAACCACAAAACAGATTCATCAACGTAAAAAAGCTTGGCACTACCATCCTTGGAATCGGTTTACGAAACTTCTTCCCTAAAGGATGCTTATGCCTTTGTCTAATTGTACGATTTTTTCGGGGCAGCTTATATTTCATTGATTGTTGATATCCCCCATTATGGTCTCGCCACCAATGGTCTTTTGTCCTTTTTTCACTTTTATAGAAACATTCGATGGAACCAATATATCCATGCGGGAACCAAATTTCATCATTCCAAATCGATGCCCGGCTTTTACGGTGTCGCCAACATCAATATGATAAACAATTCTCCGGGCCACGTAACCGGTAATCTGTCTGAAAAATATTTTCGTTCCTCCCGGATGAAGTATTCCAAACTCTGCCCGCTCATTCAATTCTGATGCTTTTTCATGCCAGGCGACAAGGTATTCTCCGGGATAATATTCCAGGTATTCAATTTTTCCATTGGCCGGAATACGATTGACATGAACATTCGTTAAGGATAAAAAAATACTTATCTGTGTTGCTTCAGAATGGAGATATTTATCCTCCTGAACTTTTTTAATATCAATAATTTTGCCATCGGCAGGTGCAATCAGAAGATTTTCACCCGCAGGGATACTCCGTTCAGGATCCCTGAAGAAAAATAAGGTAAAAACAGCTAAGACAAACGCCACCACATAAAATATGTTGGATGTCCAGTGATGTAACAAATAACCGATTGCAGCAATGACAGCAGATACTATAAGAACTGTAATGATGACCGACGTACCGTCTTTATTAAACATAAAATAGATTAATTACCGATGGTCCTGAGAATATCGTTGAAAGTTACAAATATCAGTAGGCCAATTATAAAGATAAATCCAATTTGTTGTAAGGCAATTCTGATTTTAGCGGATGGTTCTTTTCTTGTTATGCCTTCATAAATCAAAAACATCAGGTGGCCTCCATCCAGCACCGGTATCGGCAGTATATTCATGATGGCCAGGGTTATGCTTAAAAGTGCCGTTATTTCCCAAAAACCGAGAGCTCCCAGACCTTCAGTCGCCTGTTTAGTCGCATTCGCCATAGCGATAGGGCCACCCAGGTTTTTACGAATGGAAATAGAGCCTGATAATAATTTTGCAAATCCCTGTACAATTCCAACTAATGTTTCGCCTGTTCTGTCAACTCCGTTCACTACCGATTCCGGGAAATTTGGTTTCACATATTCGACGTGAAAATAACTGTTCATATCGATCATATAAATACCTACCGTGTGCGTGCTCGCATCAGGTGTAACTGAAAGTGTGGTATCTTTCCCACCACGCAGTACCGTCATTGCAAGCGATCCCTTGGCATCCTGAATAAGTTTTACCAGTTCGAGCCAATAATTCGCAGGCTGGCCATTCACCGAAAGTATTTTATCACCGGCTTTTAATCCGGCCTTTTGCGCCGGACTATCGGGTTCAATTTTCCGTATTTTACTGGGTACCGCATCCAATGGACTTATAAATCCACCCTTGTTTACGAGATCCAGGAAGTTTGCCGGGGCCTTAATTGTGACCTTCTCCCCATCTCTTAAAACGATGAAACTGAGCTTATCGCTGGTTATGCTGGCAGGATTTGTTATATCGTCAAAATATTTAACATTCTTTCCGTTAATCCCGATCAACTTGTCGCCGGTCTGAAAACCTATTTGTGCCGCGGCCGATTTTGGTGGAATATACAGGCTGCCAACATTTTCAAGCGGAATCTTTGTTTCTCCGTAGAAATAGGTTATCCCGGTATAAATGACGACGGCCAATAAGACATTAAAAATCACCCCTGCCGTTATTACGATGATGCGCTGCCAGACCGGTTTACTTCGAAATTCGTGAGGTTTTGGTTCTTCCTGGAGATAATCGGTATCCATACTTTCATCGATCATACCCGCAATTTTCACATATCCGCCTAACGGAGTAGCCGAAATGCAATAATCCGTATCACCAAATTTTTTACCAAATAAACGGGGCGGATAACCGACAGAAAACCGGTCAACTCTCATTTTAAATAGTTTAGCCGCTAAAAAATGCCCTAATTCATGTACTATTACCAGAATGAACAGTGCCAGGATAAAAATCCCGATTGTCGACAATATGTTTAAAATCCAACTCATTAATTATCCGTTTAAGAATCAGTCAATGTTAAAATCCTGATTTTTCAGGTGATGGAAGCCGCAAGCTTTCGCGTTTCCCTGTCTATTTCAAAAAGTGAATTTATTGTTACAGTTTGACCATTAGCCAGTTTTTCAAGGCTTTTTTCTACAATAGCAGGTATTTGAATATATGAAATTTCCTTCTTCAGAAACCGATGTACAGCAACTTCGTTTGAAGCATTTAATACAGCTGTGGCACAACCACCCTGCAGTAACGCCTCTCTGGCTAAACGCAGGCAGGGAAACCTTTTTTGATCAACCGGTTCAAACGTCAGATTTATCATCCCCGACCAGTCGATGCGCGGGGAATTGGCCGGCAAACGATCGGGATATGACAAAGCATATAAGATAGGTACTTTCATATCCGGCAACCCCATTTGTGCTTTAGTTGATCCATCCCTGAATGTAACCATTGAATGAATGATACTTTGCGGATGAATCACCGCCTCAATCTTAGGTAATGGTAAGTCAAAGAGCCAATATGCTTCGATAATTTCCAGTCCTTTATTCATCATGGTTGCAGAGTCGATGGTGATCTTCGCTCCCATGTCCCAGTTCGGATGTTTCAGCGCCTGTTCAACTGTGATGCTCTTCATCTTATCGTGATTCCAGGTTCTGAATGGACCGCCACTGGCCGTAATAATCAGCTTTTCAACATTTTCATTGCTTTCACCAACTAAACATTGAAAGATAGCACTATGTTCCGAATCGACGGGTAGTAACAAATGCTCCTTCCCTTTTAGCGTATCTTTGATAATTTTTCCGGCTACGACAAGTGACTCTTTATTGGCAAGAGCTACCTTTTTATTGTTTTTCAGAGCAACAAAAGTTGGATAAAATCCGGCAAAGCCAACCAGGCTATTCAGCACGACTGATACGTCACCGTCGGTGACAAGTCCTGCTATTTCATCATATCCCGCTATCAATTTCGTTTCATTATGAGATAGCGCTTCTTTTAAGTCCGGATAATATGTTTCGTCGGAAATTATGGCATAAGCAGGCTTAAACTCATTAATCTGTTCTGCTAAAAGCGACCAGTTGGAATGAGCCGTCAATCCAAAAATATTAAATTTATCAGGATTCGCCCGAACCAGATCCAAAGCTTGCGTCCCTATCGATCCGGTTGATCCTAATATGACCAAATTTTCTTGCTTCAAACGAAATCTATATTAATCAACTTCAGGTCTCTCATTGAAACCATATTCATGTTCACTGCAAAGATACTATTTTTAACCGATTAAATAGAGTATCTATATAATAACGTTTTTCCGTTAAACGATATTTTTTGCACTTATTGTGCCTCATACCAATTCAGAGGCAATTTTATACATATGAGAGTGTGCGGAAACCGTTTGTTCCAGTGTCGGAGCATATCCCCCAGATAACAACAAAACCAGGGGAATATTCTTTTGAAAAACACTCTGTATGACCATTTGATCCCGATCAATCAAACCATTGACAGACAACGATAAACGGCCAAAATGGTCTGTCTCGAGAATATCAATTCCCCCTAAGTAAAAAACAATATCGGGTTGAAAAACTGAAAAAATGTGATCCAGGGCATCGGAAAGAGCACGCGAATAGGTTTTATCACCGGTCTTATCAGGTAATCCTACATCATGATCGGACGGAGGCTTTCTGAATGGATAATTTTTAGCTCCATGAATGGAAAATGTGAATACATCGGGATCGTTTTTGAAAAAATATGCGGTTCCGTTTCCCTGATGAACATCACAATCGATGACCATCGCCTTTTTAATCCACATATTTGTCTTCAAAACCCGGATTGCGACAGCGACATCGTTGAACACACAAAAACCTTCTCCCCAGTCAGGAAATGCATGATGAGTACCGCCAGCCAGATTACCGGAAATTCCGTCTTCCAAAGCCATTAAGGCCGCATTAATCGTCCCCTTTACAGCAAGACAGGATCTTCGAGCCAAGGCTTTGGACCAGGGTAATCCTAATTTTCGCTCTTCTTTTCGGTCCAGTTTGCCCCTGATTATTCCTTCAATATACCGTGGAGTATGAACATTCAACAGCTGATAGGTACTTGCCGGCGTCGGACAAATGATGTGAGATTCTTTTATGATATTATTGCCTGTCAGATAGCGATAAAGGCCTTCAAACTTTCCCATTGGGAAGATATGCTTTTCGGGTAAAGGTGCATAATATCCGGGGGAATAACTTATTCGAATCAAAACAGAAGCTACCTAAATTACATTTATGCGAATGAGTCCCATCATCCGGCCACTCTTTTCCTTTTCACGCCGATAAGAATAGAATAAATCCGGTTCTGTTTTTGTACAATGGGGGTCGATCTCTATGGAACTGGCATTGACTCCTTTTTGGACCAGTTCATTTCGAATAAAACTTTTCAAATCGACATGTGGTTTCTCAAAATGCTGGTAATCTACAAACTCATCGGGAAACTGTCTGGCAACTTCTTCTCCCACCTCAAATTCCCGTATACCTATACAGGGACTTACATAAGCATTTATTTTTTTGGGATCGGCACCCAAATTCAGCATTTCATCAATGGTTTTTTTTACGATTCCTGAAACCGCACCCCGCCAGCCCGCATGTGCGGCCGCAATGACCTTGTTGACAGTGTCAGTCAGTAAAACAGCCGAACAATCTGCCACCTGAATTCCCAGGGTCAAACCGGATTTTGAAGTAACCATCGCATCGGCGGATTCATAATATCCGCCCTTATCAACAACAACGACGCGGTTACTATGTACCTGCCTGACCAGTGCTAAATTACCAGCTGTGATCCCCAGGTCATGGAATAACACATTCCTGTTATTCTCGACTACAGATCGATCCTCATTCGTGTTGAATCCCAGGTTTAACCCGGGAATTTTTCTTTCATCCTGAAAATAATCTTCATTTTTCGTAGTGAAAACAGCCGTTACTACTTCATTTTTTCTCCAGGAGACAGGATGAACTAATGTTAATTTACCCATAAATTTTTTCTGTTAATTTCGAACGAACTAAATCAATAGGAAAAGGTTTCCCTGTCCATACTTTGAATGATTCACTGCCCTGATGAATTAACATATCAAGCCCCTCTATTATTGTAGCACCTGCATCAAGCGCCATGGCAAGGAACTTGGTCCGAACAGGTTTACAAACAATATCATAACAAATTTTTCCATCCAGTAATCCGGCATCCGATTCTGCTACCGGTGAGGTATTCTCAAGGGGGACCATTCCCTGCGGAGATGCATTTACTAACAAGGCTGTGTCATCGATGTAATAGCTCCAGGCATCATAAGAAACAACCTGTAACTCGGATTGAGTTTGAAATTGCCGTGCATCAATTTCAGCAGGGTTCCGGGAAACAAGATAAATCGTTTCTATTCCTAAATTTCCTAATGCATATACAATGGAGCGACTAGCTCCCCCTGTTCCGAAAACGACTGCATCACGGCCATAAATGTCTTCCTGATATTTTTCCAGTGGCAGTGAGAATCCATACACGTCGGTATTCGTTCCCAGAAGCTTTTCGCCTTTTTTGTAAATGGTATTTAATGCTCCTATTGATGTTACAATTTGGTCCAGTTCATCAACGAAATCACAAGCAATACGTTTATGAGGGATGGTAACATTGGATCCGACGAAATTTTTATGGTTCAATACCCCAGGCAAATGGATCAAATCATTTTCCGGTACTTCCAGGGCTGTATAACTCAAATCAAAGCCATAATGACCAATAGCGGTATTGTGCATTATGGGAGACCAGCTATGAGATACAGGGTATCCAATTAGAATACAAAAAGGATGCTCACAGACATCCGAAGCTAAAAATTCGTTTATCTTCACCTGTCTAAACTTGAAAACAACTCTGTTATGCCCACAACAATATTGAGGATCTTAAACAAAGAAAAAAATGGATAAAAAAAAGGGGCGTTAAAGCCCCTCTAAATTTATGAATCAAAGTTACCTTAGACGGTAACTTCTTTATTTTCTTCTTCAACTGCTGCACTGGCTTCAGTTTCACCAAACTCGTCAGCTTCAGCCAATTCTTTAAATTTTTTCAAATCACTAGCCAACTGAGTTTGTAATTCTTCAATGAATGATGCCAACGCTTCACTGGGATCGCCAAAGAAAGTACGGTAGTCAAGGCTAAAATCAACACGGGTTTTCGTTCCATTTTCCAGAGGAGTAAAACGAATGGTACCGGTTTGATTTAAATTACCGTTAATGGTTATCCAGGCAAAACGAGTATTTCTCAAGTCATCAATAACATTCGTAGTCCAACGATACTCATCGTCACCAATTTCAGTGACATATTCGAAAGACTGAGAACTCAATTTGTTAACTTCAGAAATTCTCTCCAAAAATAATGGGAAGCGGGTTGGAGAGCTCATTAATTCATAAACTTTGGCTAGGGGCAAATTTACTTCGATTCTTTCGTGCGCCATAATCGATTAGATTCTTCTTCGTGAATTTGATAGGTTCGGTTTCTCTACCAAAAACGTTGTATCATTTTCGGTAACTGGATTTGTGATATTTTTAATCCACAATAAAACAAAAATACGAATTTTTATGGAGATCAGCAATTTTTTGTGATATTATTTTATTTGGCAGAGTGTATTAATACGTAATCAATAAATTGATTGAATGTCAATATTGCGAATCTCTTAAATTTTGTTAAAGGCAATAATAACATAGTTATCTGATTGCCAAATCAGAACAACTTTTACGGCGTAACCATATTACTCAGATGTTCCGAGCTTTTCTGTAACAATATTCCATATCATCTCATGAACCTTATTACGTTCAAGAGTGGCATCCATGGTAATAATCCTCGTTTCTTGCTTTGCAAGTTCTTCAAATCCGCGAATCACTTCATCATAGAAAGAGTTCCCAAAACTCTCCATCCGGTCTTTCTGTAAATGAGAACGCCTCTTCTCTGCTTCCTCAAGACTAATTTTCATATAAATGGTCAGATCGGGTTCCAACTGGTGAGAAGCGATTTTATTTATACTATGGATACCGTGAATATCCAGTGATTGCCGTCCGTATCCCTGGTATGCTATGGTGGAATCATAAAAACGATCGAGTAAAACGACATATCCTTTTTCAAGTTCCGGCTTTACTTTTTCCGCGATCAGCTGTGAACGTGCCGCTGAAAATAGCAATAATTCCGTAACCGGGTGTATCTCTATTTCCGGATTGAGCAATATTCCCCGAATCACTTCCGACAAATCGGTCCCTCCAGGCTCACGGAAATCGGAAACAGGAATTCCCTCATTTATTAACCGGTCCTTCAATAATTTTAATTGGGTGGTTTTCCCGCAACCATCAATACCTTCAAAGGTTATCAGCATGTATTCGTCGTAATAAATTCAGTTAATCGAAGTCGGCTAAACTTATCGGTTCTTTAGGTAACACTATAGCCAGTGCCAAATATAATAATATCGGGAAACCATATCCGAGAAGAGTTCCGACAACAAACATGAGACGAACAAACGTGGAACCTACTCCGAAATATTTTGCCAGACCACCACATACCCCAAATACTCTTTTATCTCTCCTGGATTTAAACATTTTCTTGCGTTGCCGCAGCGCATAATTATCAACTTTGATATTCATTCCGCTATATGAACCCGATAATGACGTTTTTTTCTCTCCAAATGATGATCGGTCTTTTTCATTCAGGCTATTGTACAAATGACGCTCTTGTCTTCTTTTTCTGTGGCGCTCTTTTCTTTTACGTTTTCGATCCCTGCTAAAAAATCCAAGTCCGACAATGGTTACAATGATCCCTCCTATTATCGGTAAGGCACCCATAATTCCGGTTAAATTCGGACCAATATGCAAGCCTAATTCCTGAATCAGGAATGTCAGGGCTATAAAAATTAAAGCAAATCCACTAACCGTCTGAAAATTCCAGAGTTTCGGTTTGATTTCTTTCTTTTTTTCCTCTTCTAAGAATTCATCCAGTGCAATCTGAAGATCATTTTCAGAGTAGGAATAATAATCATTCAAATTTGATGTCTGACTTGCCTGACGGGTTTTCTCAGCCATAGTTTTCTTTCGTTTTTTTCTAATTTCTACGAAAGTTTTATAATTAAGGTTCACTATATCCTAAAAATGATAACTTTTCAGGATAATTCCTATTGATATCAGGAGTTAGCTGTTCGAATAACTTGTTTATCCGTTACCATAATATCCAGCCTGATATCATGCGATTCTACCGGTATTTCATCAACCAGGCACTCTTCGTATAACAAACCGATTTTAACGGCTTTAGTTTGTTTCAGAAAACTGTCATAATACCCTTTGCCATAACCTATTCGGTTTCCTTTTGTGTCTCCACCAATCATAGGTACAAGAACGATATCAAGGGCATCGATGTCAGCTGGAATTCTTTGTTCCGGTTCCTCTACGCCCCATTTATTAGGTTTTAAATCGTCGATATCCTCAAGATAAACATGATGTAACACAACCGAATTAAATTCCATGACCGGAACGATGACTTTTTTATGTGCTCCCAAAAAATAGGAGATGACCGGCCAGGTATCCACTTCCTTTTTCCCATTGATGGGAATATAAAGATGAACGGTTTTTGCATTTTTCAATTCCGGAATTTCTAATAATCGTTCAAATATCAAATGGTTCTTTTCTTCTCTTAATTGATCAGGAATTGATAAGCGCCTCCTTACGAGAATCTTTCGAATTTCTCTTTTTCGCAGCGGTATTTCTGTTGATACGCTCACCTGCTTAAATATAAATTAAGTTATGGGTATCCAACTTGATATCAGTGGAATGTTCAATAAGTTCGTCCCAAACAGAAACTCCATATTTATTCATATAATAAATAAATGATACCACTCTTTCCTGCAAGCTTCTTTCGGGAAACAGGTTCGTGTGAATCTTATGAATTCTTTTGATCTGAATATCATTCCGTTCTTTTATGGAGCGAAATACTTTACCTCTCAGTTTATCCAGCTCATTGACATGAGATGCCATGATCTTCTTCACCGTTCCTTCCAGTGAAGCATCGATGTCGCTTATCAATTCTATCTTAGATTCCGCTAACTGCCCCGATTCCCTTTTCCATTCATTAAAAATAGCATTCACATCCCTTGAATTGGCAAGTTCCACAAATTGCTTTTCCAAATCTTCGATACGCTGATTGTATTCATAAAACTGAAATGGTAAATCCCTCATAACCCGTTCGACCGGTGATTCGATGATCGTTGCACTCATACGCGGAATGATAAAGGGCATATTGACTTCAAATGTCTCATACAGACTTTTCATTTGCCCGAAGTACGCCAATTCACCGGGACCGGCGATATATCCGATATTGGGAAGTAAAATATCCTGCAAAATGGGACGCAAAAATACATTCGGCGAAAATTGTTCAGGATGTTCGTACACCAATTTCTTCAATTCTTCGGTGGACCAGCCCTTTCCATCCGGGGCCGACCAGTGACCGTCGTTGTGATGAATACGAACCCTGCCCTGTTTATCATCCAGTAAAAACAATAATGATTCATCGGTCGAAGCCTGTTGATGAAACTGAGTCGCAATCTCCGCCGATTGTGTTTCCAGAACGCCGCCTATCCTGTCAACATTATCAATAGCTTTGATCAGGTCTGTTTTCAGATAGCTTTTGACTTCTTTATCATTGCTTCCAGCCAAAACCAAGCCATGTTTCGAAAAAATCCGGCTGATTAAACTTCCGAAAGCACTTTTAAATGTAGAACCTGATTGATAACAGTCGTCCAGAATGTTCCACAAATCATCAGAAAAGGCTGTTTCCGGCAACAGTTCTTTTACTTCATTTCTAAACGCGTCATATACTTCCGGTAATATTAAATCAGCGACGGCTTTGGGTTGAGCAAAATTCCCCTTCAGTGTTTTATGGATCGTATCGTCACGATTGGGCACAACAATATCAGCCACTTCATCATAATCGTGATCTTCGTCAGCCAGCCAGAACACCGGCACCACTGCCCTGCCGGAGGCTTTTTCAAGCTTTTCAGCCAACAAAATGGTTGTAACGATCTTAAAAACCGTAAACAGCGGACCGCCATACACCCCTAATTGCTGCCCGGTAACCAGAGTTATGGCCTCTTTTTCAATTCGATCAATATTCGCTAAAGCAGATGAATCAGGTTTAAACCGGCTATTAAATTTTCTTAAAATTTCAGCCAGTTCCTTTCGATTCCCCCGGTAAAAATAATTTACAGCCTGTCCGGTAAATTCTTCCTCGTCGAAAGGGTTGCCGTTATAAAAAGATGCTAAATGAGCGTAATTAGAAATATAGGTCTTAAACAGTTCCGAGAAAGGCAGGTTTGAGAACCCGACGCTTTTAATCTGCAATATTTATCCTTTCATTTTTTTTATTTCATCCCTGAGTTTGGCGGCTTTTTCATAATCTTCCTTCGCGATAGCCGTTTCCAAATCTTTTTGTAATGTCTTAATACGATTATCTTCTTCACTTAGTTCCCGAAGTGGCTGCTCTTCCATTTTTTCTTCTATCCCGGTCTTTTCACCTAAAACCTCATCCCCATTCTCAGTCACGATTCCGGCTTCATCCAAAACGTCTTTTGAAACAAATATAGGGGCGTTAAAACGAATAGCCAGGGCGATAGCATCACTTGGACGGGCATCCTGATGAATTTCCTGTCCATCGAAATCATAAATAATTTCCGCGTAAAACGTTCCGTCTTTCAGATCATTAATAAATATTTGTTTCACATACGTACTGAAACTCTGAATAATATTTCGCAACAAATCGTGGGTCATAGGTCTTGGTGGCTTTATGTGCTCCAATTCCAGGGCAATGGCCTGAGCTTCAAACGTACCGATAATAATAGGCAGGCGCCGGTGGCCCTCAATCTCATTAAGAATTAAGGCATAAGCGCCACCGCTACTGGGGCTGGTTGACAACCCGAGTATGTCCATTTGAATTTTTTCCAAAATTAATAGTCCTTTTAACCCGTGTTTAGCTTATTTCCTATGAATAATTTAAAGATTATTGTGCTACTCTTAAAGCACAAGTTAGTGTATTCCAATAACGGGTAATAAAAAATAAGTTTTATAAGCATTTTAATAGTAACGATATTAGATTGACATTTCAGAGCAATCGCCCTAATTTTTGCGCAGTCTTTTTAGACTGTATACAAAACAACGTATTTTGATAAAAAATGATGATAGAAAATTACTTGCCAATCATAATATTAATTAGTGTAGCCATTGTGGTAGCACTTGCTTTCATGGTACTTTCAGTAAAATTAGGCCCAAAACGCCCGAATGTCATTAAATTACGGCCCTATGAAAGTGGAATGGACCCGGTTGGTCAGGCCCGTGAACGGTATTCTGTCAGTTTTTACATGGTAGCCATGGAATTTATCGTATTCGATCTTGAGGTAGTTTTTTTATATCCATGGGCAGTCCGGTTTAAACATCTTGGTATCGGAACTTTTATTGCCATGATGATATTTTTATTAATATTGTTCATCGGGTTAATTTACACCTTAAAAAAAGGCACACTCGATTGGGATTTAAAACAAAAAACAGGCAAATCTATTTGATATAATATTATGGGTTTAGAAAGTGCATTAGGCGAAGGATTTCTTACAACGAGAGTTGACTCACTGGTAAACTGGGCTCGTTCCAACGCGGTTTGGCCCATGCCAATGGGGCTGGCTTGCTGCGCAATCGAAATGATGGCGTTTGCAGGGCCAAAATATGATGTATCCCGTTTTGGTTCGGAAGTATTCCGTTTTTCCCCGCGTCAAAGCGACATGATGATTGTTGCCGGATGGTGTACATACAAAATGTCACATGCCATCCGCCGTATCTGGGATCAGATGCCCGATCCAAAATGGTGTATTGCCATGGGCGCCTGCGCATCTACCGGTGGAATGCACCGCAGTTACGGAGTTGTACAGGGGGTTGATAATTTTCTCCCTGTCGATGCCTACATTTCAGGTTGCCCTCCCAGACCGGATGCCGTCATTAATGCTTTAATGACCATTCAAAACAAAATTAAAACGGAACATTCGGTTATACTGGACAAATAAAAATCATGAATATTTCTACCGCTCACCAAACTGTCATCGACGATTTGATTAAAAAATATTCGGATCAAATTGTCGAAACCAGCGAATATCAGGGTACTGTTATTGTTCGTGTTGCACTGGCATCGATTCATGACGTTCTGAAGTATCTTCACGATGAACATCGCTTCATCTATCTTGTTGATCTTATCGGTACTGATCGATTCACATCTGAGGAACGCTTTGAGGTTATATACAATATGTTAAGCCTTAAAGATCAGACCCGTTTATTCGTTAAAGTTCGATGTGAAGAAGAAGATCCGCATGTTCCCACGGCAACGGATATCTGGCGCGGAGCAAACTGGCATGAACGCGAAGTCTACGACATGTTTGGAGTCATATTTGACGGACACCCCGATTTACGACGCATGTATATGCCGGAAGATTTTAAATATCATCCGCTTCGAAAAGAATTTCCATTACTCGGTGTTCCGGGTTCCATTGATTTGCCAAACACAACACCAGACGTTGAAGACTAATTTTTAACATGGATATTGAAACAAATTTATCATCTAAGGTTAAACCTGCTTTCTTCAAACAACATCAGGAAGCTCTCTATAAAAGCCTTGAAAACAAGCATACAACCGTAGAGATTCAGGAAGATGACCCTCTTGGAACTCAAATGATCTTAAATATGGGTCCGCAACACCCCGCAACTCACGGTGTGCTTCGATGTGTTCTTCAACTGGATGGCGAAAAAATCGTCAAGAATAAACTGGATATCGGTTACCTGCACAGAGGCATTGAAAAAATTGCTGAAAATAAAACCTATCAGGAATTTATGCCCTACACCGACCGGACCGATTACCTTTCACCATATAGCAATAACGTGGCTTACTGTTTAGCCGTTGAAAAAATTGCAAAGGTTGAAGTACCCGAACGTGCTCAATACATAAGGATGATTGGAAGCGAACTGGCTCGTATATCTTCTCACCTTCTCTGGCTTGGAACGATGGTTATGGATGCGGGAGCTATTTCATTCTTTATCTGGACGTTCCGTGAGCGTGAAAAAATATATGACATTTTTGATCATTTCGCTGGTCACCGTTTTACGGTTTCTCATGCACGAATCGGCGGAGTTGCCAGCGATATGAGTCCGGAATCTGCCAAGATGATCAAGGATTTCATCAGCAATTTCAAAAATGAGCTGACGGGATGGAATAAATTCCTTAATCGTAACCGTATTTTTGTTGACCGTAATAAAGATATTGGTACTATATCGGCAGAAGATGCCATCGATATGGGACTTTCAGGCCCCAACATTCGGGCAACCGGTATTGCCTATGATTTAAGAAAAATCACCCCTTATTCTTTATATGACCAAATAGATTTTGAAGTTCCTACCCGTCTCGAAGGCGATAACCTCGCACGGTACTTCTGCCGGATGGAAGAAATGGATCAGAGCGTTAAAATCATCGAACAGTGTTTTGCAAAAATGAAGAAAGGGCTCATTCGTAACGATAATGCCAAACAATCCTACCCATCCAAAGACGAAGTTTATTTTTCAATGGAAGGATTGATTCACGATTTTATGATGACCGACACAGGCGTTTGTCCGCCGGCCGGAGCCGAATGTTATTCTGCCATAGAAGCGCCAAAAGGCGAACTTGGCTATTACATTCAAAGCGACGGTACAGGACATCCATGGAGGATGGCTATTAAATCTCCGTCCTTCGGTAACCTTCAGGGGCTGGAATATATTCTTGACGGCGAAATGGTAGCCGATACCGTCGTATTGATTGGTGGACTTGACCCGGTTATGGGAGACTCAGACAAATAATGATTATGGAAATAAAATTCGATAAATCCGATTTAGCGGAAATAGAAAAAATTAAGGCCAAATATCCTACAAATATGGCCGCGGTCATGCCGGTTTTATGGTATGCGCAGGATAAATATGGCCATGTGGATGCTGAAGTACAAAAACAAGTGGCTGCGGCTTTGGAATTGCCCGAAGCGCATGTTTACGGCGTGGCATCTTTCTACACCCAGTATTACAAGAAGGAAATGGGGAAATATGTTCTAGATGTTTGTACCTGTTTTAGCTGCCAGGTTACAGGTGGTTACGATATCCTGGAATACCTGGAAGAAAAACTGGGCATCAAAGCCGGTGAAACCACGGAAGACGGCCTCTTCAGCATACAATCGGTAGAGTGTCTCGGAGCCTGCGGCTATGCACCAATGCTACAGATTTCTAATGATACGTATGTAAATCATCTGACAAAAGAAAAAGTGGATGCTCTTGTCGACTCGCTAAGAGAAGGAAAAATGCCCGAATTCGAATCCATCCCGTTACCACAACACCAAAACGAATCGAATTAAACAATTATGTCATTGGATTGGAAATCATACAAACCACTATTGCTCCCTAACATTAAAGATCTGCATCTGATTGATGTTTATGAAAAAAATGGTGGTTATGGAGCACTGAAATCCGTGCTAAAAGAAAAAGAAGATAAATGGTCCCGTGAAAATGTCATAAATACGGTTAAAAGTGCCGGATTGCGCGGACGTGGTGGAGCAGGTTTTAACACCGGGTTGAAATGGTCGTTTATGCCTAAACCGGATGGCGGTCCTCGCTATTTAGCTTGTAACGGTGATGAATCGGAACCCGGAACATTCAAAGACCGCCAGATATTTGAATATAATCCACATCTTTTCATAGAAGGTGCGATGATTGCGGCGTATGCCATGAACATCACCGCCGTTTATGTCTACATTCGTGGAGAATACCGTTCCTGGATTCGTAAAATGCAAAAAGCCGTCGATGATGCCTACAAAAAAGGATACATCGGCAAAAATATCCAGAAAAGTGGAATTGACATTGATTTCTACGTCCATTCCGGGGCAGGAGCTTACATTTGTGGTGAAGAATCTTCATTGATGGAGTCGCTGGAAGGGAAAAGAGGGTATCCCAGAATTAAACCCCCATTTCCGGCGCAAAAAGGACTTTGGGGACGTCCGACGACTATCAACAATATTGAAACATTATCGAATGTTCCCCTGATTATCAATAAGGGTTCCGAATGGTATTCATCCCTCGGAGCCCAGAAGCATCCCGGCCCTGTTTTATACGGAATTTCCGGTCACGTTAATAAACCGGGTGTTTATGAATATCCCACAGGTATGCTCATGACCGATTTGATCAATGAAGTTGCCGGTGGTTTAAGAAATGGGAAAAAAATCAAAGCTGTTGTTCCCGGTGGTTCCTCTACCCCGATATTGCGGGCAGATCAAATCGAAGGAGTTACTATGGATGCTGAAACCCTTCGGGAAGCCGGTTCCATGATGGGTACAGCCGGTCTTTGTATTTTGGATGAAGACACCGACATTGTTGATTTTCTTTGGAGAATCACCCATTTCTATCATCATGAATCCTGTGGACAATGCACTCCCTGCCGTGAAGGTACCGGTTGGTTAGAAAAATTATTATTGAAAATTAAAAACGGAGAAGGTGAAATTCGTGATCTCGATATCCTAATTGATCTTTGCTCTCAGATGGAAGGCCGTACGGTCTGCGCCCTTGCCGACGCAGCTGCCTGGCCAGTAAGATACACCGTGACACGTTTCCGTGATGAATTTGAAGCACGTTGTAAAAAAACAATTTACGCAGTAGCCTAAAAATCTATTATAACAATGCCTGAGATTTTTATAGATGGTAAACGATTCGAATATGAAGGTCAACACAAAGTGTTGCAATTCATTCTCGATCACGGGATGGAGCTTCCTTTTTTCTGCTATCATCCCTCATTATCTGTTCCTGCCAACTGTCGTCAGTGCCTGGTAGAAGCCGGAACTCCCGTATTTAACCGGGATAAAGGTGAATATGAAGTTGACGAAAACGGCGAACGGGTTATCCGATTCTTTCCTAAACTGATGACAGCTTGCAGCATGGATGTCAGTGATGGAATGGTCATCAAAACACATGTAACTTCCGACCTTGTCAAACGGGCTCAAAAAGATAATCTCGAATTTATCCTGATTAATCACCCGCTCGATTGCCCGATTTGTGACCAGGCTGGTGAATGCCCGTTACAGATTCAAACTTACAAATACGGGCCTGAAGGAAGCCGTTTTGAATTCAAAAAGGTTCATAAACCCAAAAGAATCAAATTAGGCCCCCGTGTCACTTTGGATGCCGAAAGATGTATTAACTGTACCCGTTGCGTACGTTTCTGTAGTGAAATCAGCAAGAGCAGCCAGTTAACCATTATTTCCCGCGGTGACAAAAATTACCCGGCTACGGCTCCCGGAATGGAATTTGATGATCCTTATTCTATCAATACGGTTGATATTTGCCCGGTCGGAGCCCTGACTTCCAGCGATTTCCGGTTTAAAGCCCGCGTTTGGGAGATGAACCAAACCCCGGGTATTGATATCACCAACGGTAAAGGTTGTAATGTAGACTTTTGGACCCGTAATAACCTTGTTCTACGTGTCACACCTCGTTTTAATCCGGATGTCAACGACTACTGGATGCCGGACGCCGGACGGGATGCCTATCATCTTTTTAATGAAAACCGGGTTTCCCGGCCTTTTATTCGTCTCGATGGTGACAACCAAGTCAGGACAAGCTGGAACAATTCTTACGAAACATTCTTCGAAAAATTAAGCGGTTCAAAAAAAGAAGAAGTTTTGATTGTTGCCAGTGCTCATGCTTCGATTGAAGACAATTTCGTTTTTAATAAGTTTTTCGAAAAACAGGGATACAACAAAGCAAGTTTTGTACCTCATATCTTAGAAGGTGCCGGAGACGGATTCCTCATTACTGATGATCAGGCCCCCAATACCAACGGTGTTAAACTCCTTGGTTTACATGAATCATCAGCTGATGAACTGGTCAGTTCTTTAAAATCCGGCAAAATCAAAACGGTTGTTATCCTTCAAGACGACCTTATTGGACGCGGTGTTCTTTCCAATGGCGATCTCGCAGGGAAATATGTCATCACCTTCGCTACCAATCATAATGATACAACCAAAGCAGCTGATTTAGTGATTCCAATCACCTGTGCTGCCGAACATACGGCCAGTTATGTGAATGTCGACGGACGGATTCAAAGAACGTTTCCTGCTAAAGAAACGATATATTCGAGCCGCAGCTTAAGTCCGGAAATGTCGTTAAGCCGCCTGGATCGTTTCGGAACGAAATTCGATAACTGGATTTCCGATGAAAATCGTGTTGATTGCATTGATACATGGCAATACCTGCAACATCTTGCCGGGCACTTCAATCAGGACTTAGAATATTCGGAATCACGTGAGATTATGCATGAAATCGCCCTTACAAATACAGCATTCGAAGGTGTAAGCTACGAACGCATGGATGAAGGAAACGGTATCGTGCTCAACAAATTTAAAGAAACTGAAGTAAATCCAGCTTAACTCAATAAACTGATATGTCTGCATTTGCATTGTCTATGATCGTGATGGCGATCGCACTATTTATGTTGTTAAATTCGGCTGCTGTAGCAGTTTATGCTGAACGCCGGGTTGCCGCTTTTATTCAAAACCGTGTCGGTCCAAACCGCGTCGGCCCAATGGGGCTTTTACAACCTATCGCCGATGTGTTAAAACTGATTTTAAAAGAAGACGTAACCCCGATTTATGGCAATCGTTTTCTACACACTATCGCTCCCATGATACCGGTTGCGACGGCCTTATGCACGGTTGCCGTTATCCCCTTTGCCCGGGATGCCTATGTCACCGATATCAATGTCGGTGTATTGTTTTTACTGGCGGTAACATCCTTAAGTGTTTATGGTGTTACGCTGGCCGGCTGGTCTTCCAACAGTAAATATTCCCTGCTTGGCGGACTTCGGGCCGCGGCTCAAATGCTGAGTTATGAATTGCCCATGGGGCTGGCTGTTGCATCCTGCATTCTTTACGCCGGTTCACTCAATATGGTCGAAGTAGTTCATTCACAGGCGGTCTGGTGGAATGTTTTCAGAAATCCTATCGGATTTATCATCTTTACCGTTGCTGCTTTTGCCGAATCAAACCGTACACCATTCGACCTTGTTGAAGCGGAGCAGGAATTGGTTGGTGGATTTCATACCGAATATAGTTCCATGAAATTCGGTATGTTCTTCCTCGCTGAATACATGCATGTGGTTATTGGAAGCATGCTCATCACCACCTTCTTCTTCGGTGGATATTACCTGCCGTTCGCAGCACTTTACATGCCCCATTTGGGTCCGATTGCCCAAACCATTCTGGACCTGGTTGTATTCCTTGTAAAAACAGGCTTTTGGGTATTCGTTTTCATCTGGGTTCGCTGGACGCTGCCACGTTTCAAATTCAATCAGCTGATGCATCTCGGTTGGAACAAAATGCTTCCGCTGGCTGTAGCCAACTTTATGGTTATTGCTATTCTAATTAAGATTTTTAGCTGATTTTTCTACTGAATTTATAGTTCAAAGGCAGGATTTTTAATAAATTCTGCCTTTTTTATTTTGTTCCTCTCATTCCTTAATCCTTTATTGAGAATTGGGTCCATATTTTTGTATTTTTGCCAAGAAAGAAGAATCACATCTCTAAAAACACGACTTTATCAATGAAATCCGTCGCCTTTTATACCTTGGGTTGTAAACTGAACTTTGCTGAGACCTCCACCATAAAACGGACTTTTGAGGATCACGAGTTTGAAGTAACCGATTTCAATACCAAAGCCGATGTTTATGTCATCAATACCTGCTCCGTTACACAGGATGCCAATCGCGATTGCCGTAAAATTGTGCGCCGTGCCCAACGAAAAAATCCGAATGCTTTTATTGCCGTAACCGGATGTTACGCACAACTGGAACCTGAGGAAATTGCCGCTATTGATGGAGTCGATCTGGTTTTGGGAGCCAAGGACAAATTCAATATTTTTGACCTGGTCGATTCGTTTGAAAAGGCAGATGAAACTATTATTCATAGCACCGATGTAAATGATGCGGTGGAGTTTCACAATGCCTTTTCAGAAAACGACAGAACCCGTGTTTTTCTGAAGATACAGGATGGATGCGACTATAAATGCGCCTTCTGCACCATTCCTTTAGCCCGCGGCAAGAGCCGAAGCCCGAAAATACAACAAATCCTCGATAATGCCCGAAAAGTTATTGATGACGGCTACAACGAAATCGTGTTAACCGGCGTCAACGCGGGAGACTTCGGGCGATATACTGGCGAAACTTTTTTTGAACTTCTTCAGGCTTTGGATGAACTGGATGGAATGAAAAGAATACGGATCTCTTCCATTGAACCGAATTTGCTGGAAGATGAGATTATTCGTTTTGCGGCAAATTCCCGGTGTATTCAACCTCATTTTCATATTCCCCTGCAAAGCGGAAGCGACTCCATGTTGAAGCTGATGCGCCGCCGGTATAATTCAGATTTGTACCGCCATAAGGTTGAGTTGATAAAAGAAGTTATGCCCCATGCCTGTATAGGTGTGGATGTTATTACCGGGCATCCGGGTGAAACGGATGAGTTATTTCAGGAGTCTTTTGATTTCATATCTTCATTGCCGGTTAGTTATCTGCACGTTTTTACCTATTCCGAACGTCCTAACACCTACGCGTTGAATTACAAACCAGTCATTCCGGTTCCTGTTCGTAAAAAAAGAACCCATAAGCTGCGCCGGTTATCACGAAAAAAACGGTTTGAATTCGATCATCAGTTTGGTGGAGATACTCGTCCGGTTCTGTTCGAAATGGAAAATAAAGAAGGATTAATCTATGGCTGGACGAATAATTATATTAGAGTTACGCTTCCGTTCAATAAGCTATTGATGAATGAGATTGTAGATTGTACATTAAAACATTATCACACGGATGGACATTTCGAAGGTGAAATCCATTCTGAGTCGAAAAAAATTATTTCTTTAAAAGAAACGGAACTTTCAAATGCCTGAAATGCAGGATTTGCTTGATAATATTATTCAGTTTCTTCAAAATCAGGAAGAAGTTTACGGGACTTTTAAGGTACCGGAAGTAGAACAAATATCCCGTACTGTTACTGAAGCAAAACTTGCAGAAAATCGGGATTCGACAAAAACCGTTTCCGATCAAATTCCAAATGAGAATCAAACAAACGATTTGAATAAACAAAACGAAAAAGACATTTACGAGCAGGTAAAGGCCTGCAAAACACTCGACGAACTGTATGCTTTATGTGAAAAAGCCGATGTGCTTAAAACGGATTTACCCAATACAAATTTGGTTTTTGGTGTTGGAAATCCGTCAGCAGATTTGATGCTCATTGGCGAAGCTCCGGGTAAAAATGAAGATGAACAGGGTGAACCATTTGTCGGCCGTGCCGGAAAATTGCTCAATAAGATTCTCGAGGCCATAAATATGCGTCGTGAAGATGTTTATATTGCGAACATCATTAAGCATCGTCCACCTAAAAATCGGGACCCGCTGCCAGAAGAGCGGGAACGAAGCCTCCCCTTCCTCGAAAAACAAATAGAACTGATTGACCCGAAAATCATTCTTTGCCTGGGCCGTATTTCGGCGCAGACGTTATTAAGCACCAATCAACCCATGAAGGCATTAAGGGGAACATTCCATCCGTATATGGACAAATATGAGCTTACATTGACCTATCATCCGGCAGCATTATTACGAAATCCAAACTGGAAGCGGAGCACATGGGAAGATGTACAAATGGTTCGTAAACGGTATGATGAATTAGGTTGCAAACCCTGAACAAAAATGGTAGAATCTAACTTAACGTATTAGGTATAAAATATTATAATGGCGAAAGACTCCAACGGAAACGGTTTCAATAATAAAAAACGCATCTCAAACGAGATCAACCTGCTTGAAAGTGGCGGACGCATTCCACCTCAGGCCGTTGAAATTGAAGAAGCCGTTTTGGGCGGAATGCTGATCGATCACGAAGCTGCTTCAATTGCGCTGCAAATACTTAAACCTGACGATTTCTACAAACCGGCCAATCGTCATATTTTTGAATCTGTATACAAATTGTATGAACGTGACAATCCGTTGGATATCATAACATTAGAGAATGAGTTGAAAGATCAGAACCTATTAGATCTTTGCGGTGGGATCAGTTATTTAACCCAGTTGACACGTTCCGTCAGTTCAGCGGCAAATATTGAATATCACGCTCAAATAATAGCTGAAAAAGCGATCAAAAGGAATTTGATTCTCACCTGTACTGAGATTATAAAAGAAAGTTATGATACCACATCGGATCCTTATGATCTGCTGGACTTGTCGGAACAGAAAATCTTTGAGATAGCGAACACGAAGACCCGAGCTCCCGCCAAAGGAATCGGTGACATCCTCAAAAGCACTATTGATTATTTAGTGGAAATCCGTGGAAAAGCCGGTGGATTAACGGGTGTTCCCTCAAATCTGGATTGCGATCAGTTGACAGCCGGCTGGCAGCGCGGAGATCTCGTAATCATCGCGGCACGTCCCTCTATGGGTAAAACTGCTTTCGTTCTTACAGCCGCGCGTAATGCCGCCCTGTTCCCGGATCCTGAGTTGCGAACCAATGTGGCGATTTTCAGCCTGGAAATGTCCGATCAATCATTAGTGCAACGTTTGCTTACTATGGAAGCACGCATTAATGCACAGCTTGCCCGTTCCGGAAATCTTAATGATCAGGATTTTGAACAGTTGGTTGAGGCGGCCGGACGCCTTGTTTCCGCTAACATTTTTATTGACGATACCCCCGGTATCAGTGTGATGGAGTTGCGTTCTAAATGCCGTCGTCTAAAAAATGAGCACAACATCGGGCTTATTATCATCGACTATTTGCAACTTATGACAGGCGGCAGTAATAACGATAAAAACAGGGAACAGGAAATCGCATATATCTCTCGTGGACTGAAATCACTCGCAAAAGAACTTGATGTTCCGGTTATTGCCCTGTCTCAGCTAAGCCGGGCTGTTGAGCAGCGTGGTGGAAATAAACGCCCACAACTGAGTGACTTGCGGGAATCCGGTTCCATTGAACAGGATGCCGACGTAGTTTGCTTCCTCTATCGTCCTGAATATTATGGCATTCAAACAGATGACGAAACCGGTCAATCGACTGCCGGAATCGCCGAATTGATTATCGGGAAACAGCGTAACGGACCAACAGGAAATGTCCGGATGCAATTCATCAAAGAATATGCCCGGTTTGAAAATCTGTCTACGATTTATCATGATCCGTACGACAGCCAGCATATGGATGCTCTGCTTCCAGATGAAGCACCCCAGGGAAAACCTGCCCGTTTGCAAGGCAAAAATAAACAAATTGACGATATTGACGATTCAGAAGATGCGCCTTTTTAATATGTAAAAATATCAGCCCGACGTGCCTAAAAGCCTCTTAACTATTTTCTTAATATTTATATGTTTCACTGCCTCAAAAGCGCAGTCATCAGGGGAACACATCGATAATTGGCTTGAGCAGGGACTCAAAGAATACCATCAAAAAGATTCAATCCCTGACCTGATATCTTTTTACGCGGAAAAACAAATTGGCATTCCCTACAAGGCAGGATTACTGGATCAATCGCCAAAAGAGAAGCTTGTCTCTACATTAAAAGGATCGGATTGTGTTATTTATGTCGAGACAACGCTGGCCATGACATTAACGACCATCAGAGGTGATACGTCATACGATGCCTTTCGTCGGAATCTGCAATTTATACGATACCGGAATGGAATCCTGAATGGATATTACAGCCGTCTTCATTATTTCTCGGATTGGTTGTTAAATAATCAAAAAAAAGGTGATTTGACCATTATTACTCAAAAGTGGAAAGGAACCAAACCGATTGGGAAAATTGATTTCATGAGTCACCATCTCAAATCCTATCCGAAACTGGCTGCTTCCGATTCTCTTTTGAAACTTATAGAACACAGAGAAGCATTGTTATCCCGTGATCATCTTAAATACCTTCCTAAAAAATATCTCCCCTACTATATTCAACATATAAGAACCGGAGATATCATCGCGTTTGTTACAACCATTCCGGGTCTTGATATTTCACACACGGCTATAGCCTATAAAAACGGGGAATTCATCACTTTTTTACATGCCAATCCACGGTTAGGAATTACTGCGGAACCGCTCGGACTTCTGGCTTATATCTACAGCAGAAAAACTATCAAAGGAATTATTATTGCCCGTTTCAGGGATACTCCAGCTTCTTAAATTCTGCAATGTTTTCCAGTAATTCATCATAACTCTTGATAATGGCACTCCATTCGAGATGCTTATTTATCCTTTGCAGCGTATTCTTTGGAAGAGGTTTTGATTCACCAACAAGAAGGCTTTTCAGAATCGTAAATAGTTCATCCTCATTTTCATAAAAAATCGGAGCGTGCAATAATGGCTGGGCGAGGCTCTCCGGAATGAGCTCAGGATAGGTTAAGTCATTAGGAAGTACCGGATGACATCCGCAATAGACAGCCTCCATAATAGCAGTACAGAAGAACTCATACTGAGCTGTCGAAACCACAATGTCTCCCTTATGGAGTAGCTGGCTGTAGGTCTCAAAGTCATCAACGTAGCCATACAATTTAATGCGGTGCCCATACCTTTTCCATGCTTTTTCAAATTCTACAGGGATATCATGACGATTATCTCCAGCCAGGATTAAATCAAATTTATAGCCTGCGTCATCGAGACGGTTCATCATTCTGAAAAATTTTGCCGGATCTTTATCATACGACCATCGTTGATTCCACACAATGACCGGATTTAAATTCTCATGCCGTGTATCTTTTTGGTGATCGAAGGATTTTAAATCAATACCAGGATGTAAAATCGAACTTTTTTCCTCTATCAGGCGAATGGTATCCATATTCTCATTATCCGGAAACCGTTTCAGAAATTCCGGCAATGATTCAAAAAAAGACTCGTAATGAAAATGAGAAGAGAAAATGAGCTGATCCGCAATTAACGCACTTAAATAATTGATATAGCAATAAGTGTTATTTCGCTCTTTTCCTTCGGGCAGAGGCATCGTGAGCTGATTCTCATGCATATACATCACCACCGGAGTATGAGCGAAACGGGGATTCGTCAGTGCCATAAAAGCCGATAAATCTGTAAGACTACTCGCCAGAATCAGATCGATAGGTTCTTCAATCTTCATACTTGCTTTCGCCAGCGTCACTATTCCACCATAAACCAGCCTTTCCCAATATTGATCGGGCATAGTAACCGAGAAAATATGATGTTTGGAATGATGCTCAAGTCCGTTGAGGAATGCTTTGTGAGATCCTCCTAAAAACGGCTCAATAGCAAGTATGTTCATAGGTCAGCTTTAATGATTATCGAAAGCGGGAGGCTATCTCCTCCAATGGAATATAAAATATTGTCGGTTTATTCAAAGGATCAAAGTATGGATTTTCACAGGCAAATAGCTGGTCGATCAGGGTCTCCATTTCCACATCCGATAATTTTCGTCCGCGCGGCATGGCTGTTTTAGATGCAAAAGCCAGTGCTACCTTTTTGTGGGCATCCAATTTTAATTTAACGGATAATTCCTGGTATTGCTGAAGAATAGAATCCAAAACTTCCCGCTCATCTCCCATCCGTATCTCAGAAGGAACACCCGATATGATGGCGGTATTTCCACTTAATAACTGAATATTAAAACCCATTTTTTTGATGATAGGCATCAGCTCTTTAAGCAGAGTGTAATCAGTTGCCGAAAAATCTATTGTTTGGGGAAATAGTAACTGCTGAGTACTGGGTAAACCCGACTCCGCTGATTGCAGAGCCTTTTCATACAAAATTCGTTTATGCGCGGCATGCTGATCAACAATAAATAATCCGGAAAGAGTTTGTGATATGATATAGCGGTCATGTAGTTGCCAGAATCCCCTGCCTTTGTCATGTTTTAATTTTGAATCCTGACCCTCAATTTTTTTTCCAAATTTATTACCGGCATCAACGTCATTTTTGGGGGCCTCTCCATATAGAAATTCTGTAAAAGAAGGCGATTTAGTTGAACCTGACTTAAAATTGATCCGGGAAGGAATTCGCACAGATGAATTATTCGGCTGAAAGGTATTGCCCTGACCGGGATTCTTAAACGAAAAATCGGATTCGAAGTCGCTTTTAAAATTTTGTCCCTGCATAAAATCATTCCCATTTGAATATTTATCATCAATGATGGGAACCTGAAGATGTTCATTTAAAGCTTTTCGGATGATTGATTTTGTCAGTGCCGACATACTGCGTTCGTCCCCGAATTTCACTTCCAGCTTGCTGGGATGAACATTGATATCGACTTCCGACGGATCGACTTCAAAAAACAGGGCAAAAAACGGATATTCATTCGACCTTATCCATTGTTTGTACAGATTTTGTATGATATATGACAGATGCCGGTGGTAAAACGGGCGATTATTAACGAAAAGAAACTGTTCTCCCCGTGTCTTTTTAGCCAGGTTAGGATCAATCAGGTAACCTTTTACCGACATGTAACTGGTGTTTTCTTCTACCGGTATCAAACTGGCTTTATAAGATTTGCCAAAAATATCCGTAATGCGTTGTGCCAGCGACTGAACGGGCAGGTTGTACACTTTGTCGGTATCGGCCAACAGTTCAAATCCTATTTCGGTATGTGCCAAAGCTGCCTGCTGAAAAGCCAGTAAAATATGACGAAATTCCGTAGCATCTGTTTTCAGGAAAGCCCGCCGTGCCGGCACATTATAGAAAAGATTTCCGACCGCAATGGATGTCCCATTGTCAACAGCAGCCGGGGCCATACTTTTTTCTTCACCACCCCAAATTTCATATTCAAATCCGGCTTCATCCTCAATCCGCTTCGTTTTCAATGTTACCTGAGCCACCGACGCTATAGATGCCAGAGCTTCTCCCCGAAAACCCATTGTACGGATTCTGAATAAATCATCAACTTCGTAAATTTTTGAAGTTGCATGCCGGAGAAAGGCCAATGGAATATCGGAACGGCCAATTCCGCTGCCATTATCTATCACCTGAATTAAGGTCCGGCCGGCATTTTGTACAATCACTTTTATTTGGTCAGCACCTGAATCAATAGCATTATCAAGCAATTCCTTGACCACCGATCCCGGCCTTTGTACCACTTCCCCGGCAGCAATTTTATTTGATACCTCCGGGGGTAACTGGCGTATTATTCCTTCGTTCGTTTCAATCTCCCTGCTCAATCCAATTTGATTTAATTATTTTTTTACCACGCAGTTAATATAAGCAACTTGTCGTTTAACCTAACCGAACAATTAAGTAAAGTATCAGGAATAATAATGCCGCATAAAATAATACGGACTTTAACTGTTTGTTTTGTCTTTTCCTGGTACGTTCGATTTTAATTCGGTGATCTTGATGTTCTTTTTCCGGCTTATAATAACGCGGTTCATAGTCGAAGCGTTTATATTTCGGGAGTCTTCCTGCAATTGGTCGGAACTTCATAACAGTAAAATTTTATTAACTTTCTCTATAATGGAAACGAGAAGTTCCCTATCATATTTTATACATATAATATAGGGATTTACCCATTGGATATAAAGTGAACAGACTTTTAAACATTGCGAATATTTATTTTCAAACGAATCCCCGGCTTTCTTAAAATTAAAAAGGCAACCTGAAGAAGGGGTTCTTTTTATGCTCCTGAATACAAGTTCTTGTCATTCAACTTATACAACACTTTCATATCACGTTCATTTTGTCCAATCAAGTCACCTTTTAAATGCTAAATACATTTCTTGATACTCATGCACAATGAGCAATTTATAACCAAATAAACATAAGGGATATGAAGGGCAGATCATTATATAGATTAAGTTCACAAAAAAATAGAATTAAATACCGCTTTTCCTGACATTTTAGTGCTTCCGGACGTGCGATAAGTGTTCATTTTTACTATTATGTGACCAACATTAAGAAACTAACCACATTCATTTCAAAGTATTATGTCTTACAAGAGAATAACCCCACCCGATAATGGGTCGAAAATTACAAAAAATAGCGACGGAAGCCTCTCCGTACCTAACAATCCAATCATTCCCTATATCGAGGGAGACGGTATCGGTGTTGATATCACACCCGCTATGAAACATGTATTGGACAGTGCCGTTGAGAAAGCTTACAACGGAAAACGAAAAATTGAATGGTTTGAAATTTACGCAGGTGAAAAATCAGTTAATTTTTATGGTGACAATGAGTGGCTTCCTGAAGATACCCTGGAAGCTGTCAAAGATTATCTTGTTGCCATTAAAGGCCCGTTAACAACTCCTGTTGGCGGTGGAATTCGCAGCCTTAACGTCGCATTACGCCAAAAACTGGATTTGTACGCATGCGTTCGCCCGGTTCGGTATTTCGAAGGTACTCCAAGCCCAGTTAAAAGGCCAGAATTAACGGATATGGTCATCTTCCGTGAAAATACAGAAGATATTTATGCAGGAATTGAATACCAGGCAGGAACACCGGATGCCGATAAAATTAAAGACTTCCTGATCAATAATTTAAAAACAACCAAAATTCGTTTCCCAAAAACATCTTCCATCGGTATTAAACCGGTATCGGAAGAAGGGACTAAAAGGCTGGTTCGCGCTGCCATCAAATATGCTATCGAGCAAAACCGTAAAAGCGTGACCCTTGTCCATAAGGGAAATATCATGAAGTTTACGGAAGGGAGCTTCAAGAACTGGGGCTATGAACTGGCAAAAGAAGAGTTCGGTGGAGTCGAGATCGATGGCGGCCCCTGGTGCAAACTACCCAATGGTATCATCATCAAAGATGTCATTGCCGACGCCTTTCTGCAACAAATATTAACCCGTCCGGCGGAATATGATATCATCGCGACTCTGAACCTGAACGGTGATTACATTTCTGATGCCCTTGCCGCATGTGTCGGAGGTATTGGAATCGCTCCTGGTGCCAATATCAACTATGATAATGGCTACGCTTTGTTTGAAGCAACTCATGGTACGGCACCAAAATATGCTGGTCAGGACAAAGTAAATCCTGGTTCTTTAATTCTTTCCGGGGTTATGATGTTACGCTATATGGGCTGGAGTGAAGCCGCCGACCTTATCGAACAGGGAATTGAGGCATCTATTAGCCAAAAACAGGTTACTTACGACTTCGAACGCCTGATGGAAGGAGCGACATTACTCAAATGTTCTGAATTCGGTAATAAAATCGTCGAAAACATGGACTGATTTTCACTTATTTTAATTTCTTTTTATAAAAGGAGGCTTATTATTTAGCCTCCTTTTTTTATTTTTGGGAACAAAAATTATTCAACACTCTCAAGTCTTTTTACAACACTACGTTAACCAGGAAAGTTACATCCAATTATATGCCTCAAAACAAAATTATTAATAATCCTAAAGAGAGAAAAAGGGTTTATTTTTCCATTTATTTGTCAGCTATTTTCTTACTTGCCATAGCGGTATGGTTGCCATTCTTACTGAAAACAATTAAACCACATACCCATGCTTTTGAAGCCATGCATGAAGATTTCGGTTCTGCCGCAAGAATAGGATTTTTCTTTTCGATATCTTTGTACCCGGTTTACCTGCTTCTAAAATATAAAAAGCTGATGAATCTTGATTTGGGCAAAATCCAGGTAAAAAAAATCTTCTCTTTCCTGGCTAAAATAGCCCGTCAGTGGCATGTACCTATTGGAATTTTAGCCACGGGCGTAATCATTGTTCACGTAAGTCTTGCTTTAATAAACGGGCTAAAACCCACAGGAGCTTATATTTCAGGAATTACGACTTTCTTTATACTCACTATCCTGATTTTTTTTGGGATTTTAAGGTATCAACGAAAGGATAAAAACTGGCACCTTTATCTGGGTATACTTTTTGTTGCCAGCTTTATCATACACACATTATTTAATGCCTGACAGCTTAAAGATATCAATCAATTCGCCGTTTTTCCGGTTGCTTGTTTTTGCGGAGTGTATGCAAACCACTGATTAAAAGTATGGCTGTTTTTTAAAGCATCGAGATAACTTCTGTTCCCGGCCAGTGCCTGAAGCAAATCATTTCTAAGGGCAATTTTGGAGTACTTAACCTTAACATATGCCTGATAAATACCATTTTTGGCGTTAACGGTATTTTTAACGACTTCAACATGATTTAATTGATGTAATGTTGCTCCCCGCATCAGCCATATAAAACCGGGTTTACCGGCCGAAGCATTTTTGCCCCCTTCTTTAACCAATTCAACTCGTAATTTTTCCAATTCAGATTGCATTCCGGTGTTTAACTGAGCTTTTGCCAGTTTACGCGCTTTGATTACGGCACGTAGAGAATCAGTTGAAATGCTTGAAGCGACCGAGAAATACGACAGCGAATCCGAAGAAAAATCTTTTTGATTTTCATACCAGGGTTTCGACTCCGGCTGATGTGTCACCCCCTGTTGATTATTCTCAACTTCCGTACTTTTCGAAGAACTGCAGGCATATAATGAAAGTGAAATAAGCACAGCGATGATGTAAAGAAAATTCTTCTTAAAAAAATGCATATAAAATATTCTTATTTAGTTGTTCTGATGTAATTCGTAATACCCGGTTACACCGTTAGATTTTTCTATCTTAAGTAAAACTTTATGGTGTTCTGATATGCCTTTCGAAATAACTTTTTTAAGAGCGGAAATGCTATTAACCGGTTCATTATCCACTTCAAGAATGACATAACCTTTTTTCAAACCCCGTTTTTGAGCTTCACTGCCGTCTTTAATTTCAGTAATGACAAGATTGAATTTATTAAAATCTTTGGAATCTGCAAGTGCAACTACCGTAAAACCGAGATCAAAACTGTGATATTCAAAAACTTTTTTGTTATCCGGTTTAATTCTCAGAGAATTGTCATTATTTCCAATCACCCATTTTGTTTCCGAAGGACTTTTATAGGAACCCAAAGTGATTTCTTTATTTAAAATTTTATGATGCCGCCATATTTTTAGATGAACTAAATCTCCCGGACTCAAAACAGCAATACGTGCCACGAGCTGATTGTATTCATTAACATCAACTCCGTTTACTGTCAGTACGACATCCTGGGGCTTTAAACCAGCATTATACGCCGAGCAATTTTTAGCAATATTCACGATTTCCACGCCCTCTATATGATTGAGTCCCAGTTCTTTTGCTCTTTTATCACCAATCGGCTGAAGCTGCACTCCAAGATATGCCCGTTTCACCTTCCCATATTGAATAATGTCTTTTGCTATTTTTATAGCCAGGTTACTTGGAATAGCAAAACCATATCCTTCATAATTCCCGGTTTCTGTAGCAATAGCGGTATTTATCCCCACTAAATCTCCATTAGCATTAACCAGCGCTCCCCCGCTGTTTCCCCGGTTAATAGCCGCATCTGTCTGGATAAAATCTTCTATACCCATTTGATCATCGATAATACTTACATCCCGTCCCAATGCACTCACAATACCTGCAGTGACTGTTGAACGTAAGCGAAAAGGATTGCCGATAGCCAGAACCCAGTCACCGACCTGCAAATCATCAGAATTACCAACGGTGATGGAAGGAAGATTTTTTTGGTCGATCTTAACAACGGCAAGATCTGTTGACGAATCGGAGCCAATAATTCGGCCGGTAAACGTACGCTTATCATATAAAGTGACTGTCACTTCGTTATTTTCTGCATTCTCAATGACATGATTATTCGTAAGAATATATCCATTCGGAGATATTAAGACCCCTGACCCTACAGTCTCAACTTCTCTTTTAGGTAAAAAACGATTCCAAAAATCCTCACCGAAATCATGATTGCCGTCTTTGGGGAGATCTGCATCTTTAAGAGGAACAGATGCTTCAATATAGACCACTGTAGGAGTTACAACTTTGGCGATATTTTGAAAATCGATTCGATTATTTCGATAGTTAACTTTTTCAAACTGGTTTGTCGAATCGTTTTCACTGCGTTTAATTTCAGTATACCGGACATTCACCCGATCACGTAACGTTAAATTCTGCTGCAATAAAACAAGTATCACTCCTATAAGAATGCCTATTAATACAAGGAATGCACCAGTTGTAATATTACTTTTTCGCCATGCCATATATAAAATTACAATATTTGTTCGAAAATAGCGTCTGATGTACGATCTTTTAATCCTTCGATGTGATATTTTAAATAAACGTCCAAGACACGGATTAAATTCTTTATTTCACTATTATTTACGGATAAATCCAATATAGAAGACGTTTTTGACTGCAAGGCTAAAACCAGATAATGACCCTGAGATGCTGATAATTGCCATTTTGTTGTATTTCCATTATTTCCAAAAACCCGGCCGGATTCAATATCCAGGCATAAATCATTAAGATTATCTTTCAGTGTGGGGGTATCCAGCTGAAGGCCTATTCCCATCAATTCAGCTAACCGTAACTGCAGGTATGGAAATAAATTACGGACATTTTTATCAGTCTGGTTCAACCAAACAAAAAAGGTCTCGGCGAAATCATACATCGGTTCATTAATCTCATTGTCATGCAACAGCTGATAAATCATTTCGATGACAGCTGTGGACACCGCCATTTTCTCAAAATCATATCGGATATTAAATGTTTTTTCTTTAAAAGAAGCCTCCGACAAGGTTTGAACCGATCGGGTATTTTTCAAAAAAAGAATAACATCCAAAATATTGCCGGTTTCCATCAGGCTGGCAAATTTACTCTTTGGACGCTTCGCTCCTTTTGCAATGACCCCTAACTTACCATGAGTTTTTGTTAACAGCGTAACGATTTTGCTGGTCTCCTGAAAGTCAACCGTACGCAAAACAATGGCTGCAGTCTTAATTATCATAGCGTACCCGGGTAAGATAAATTGATCCTGAGAGTTATTAGGAAGATGACAATTTTATAGCAATTAAACTAATGAGAAGCTTATTATTTACAATACTATAATTAATAAAAAGCCGGACGATCACTTTCATGACGGTCCGGCCCGGTGATAAGAAATGCATTGTTTAAAATGTAATCCAGTCTCTGTCTTCCAGCCATTGTACAAGAGCCGGCAAAAATACAAGAGCCGATAATAGCGTCATACCGATACCAATCGTCGCCAAAGCCCCGATTGAAATAAGTCCCGGATGATCTGTAAACAGCAAACCTGAAAATCCAAGCATAGTGGTGACCGACCCCATCGTAATATGTTGTCCTGTACTCGATAGAACATTCCACATGCTTTTTTTGCCTTCTTCACGGTAACGCGCGGCAAGGTGAACGCCGCTGTCTTCACCAATTCCAAGGATTGCCGGCAAAACAACCAGGTTATAGAAATTAAAAGACATTCCAAATACCAGCATAATGCCAAATGTCCAAATCATACCCACTATCAAAGGCAACATTGCAATGAGAGTCCATCGAATGGAACGAAAAGCCAGGAACATGAAGATTAGAATCATAACGAAAGTAATGATGACCATGTACGGGCTTTCTTTAAGCATTAACTGGAGCATATCAGCGGCAACGATGGATGTACTTGCAGCATAAAAAACGTTACCATCCGGAGTTTTGACCTGTCCGACATCATTCTTAAAATCAATGGAATTCCTGCCATTCGACAGGCCAACGCTCGGGTACACAATTACAAACCGTCCGATATGGCCATCTTTTGTCATGAACCGATCTTTGATATAACTCGGTATCTCGGACATAGGGAGTGGTTTGATTGTTTGTGATGCCTGACGCAATCGATCAAGCTGTTGACTTTTTTGATCTTTAATGAAGGGATCCTGTAACAGCTTTCTGACTTCGGCTATTTTTTCCAGTTTCTGCTGTTTTTCCTGTGCTGTCATCGGGAATCGTTCCTGAATTGCTTCTACATCCTCAATTGTAGGACTGAGGGTATCCGTCTTCATCTTATGCCGAAGAACTTTTAATATTTCAACGACCTGTTTATCAGTATTGGCCAGGATGTAGGCAGGATTCCGCTTTCCTGATTTAAAAACTCCATTTATGAGACTGTTAAACTGGTCGTTTTTAGGATAGTCGGGTTCGAGTTTTGCGAAATCATATTGAAAATAAAGCTTATGGCTATCCATTATGATTAAACCCGATAAAATCAAACCGACCAAAACAATCGTTCTGGCAAACGGAAATCGATGTGGCGCATTTTTAACATACCCGTCTTTCTCATTTTTATTTACGAGTATCATACCATACCGCTCAAGCAATACAATGATAGAAGGCAGTATGAACATCATGCAAAGTAAAGAGAGCAAGATCCCGTTACCAGAAATCAGTCCAAATTGAGAGAACCCTTTAAAATCAGCTAACATTAAGATGTACATAGAGATAGCTGTTGTAAAGGCACTGGTCATAATAGCGCCTCCGCCACTTTCATACGTCATAATCAGGGAATTATACACGTCATTTCCCGCCGAACGTATTTCCAGATAACGGGCATAGAAGTGGATACCATAATCTATCCCCATACCAAAAAGAATCACGAACAAAACAGAAGTCATCGTATTCAACTTCCCAATCGTGAAATAAGCTATTCCAAATGTAAAACTTAAACTTATGAGCAGTGGTATGCCGATTATAAGCAGCGGAACTGGTGCACGCCAGATATGACTCCACAGGTTATGTGTTTGTTCATGGTCGGCGCCCATACGATAATTCCAATACTTTTTGAAAAAAAAGTACAGCATAACCAGCAAGAGCACACTGGAAATACCGGATGCAAAACTGTTCTTAACATCATTCATGATGGAATCGAGTTCCAGTAAATGACGCTGCAGGCCACCACCAGCCATAACAATCATACTTGAATTGTATGATTTTGGATTCATTTGTTTGATTAGCTGATCCGTGCTGGCGAACATATCCCTCAAAAATCGAATATCACTCTTCGAACCGGTTGGATACAATTTTACGACCATTACGGTGCTATCGGCATTGATAGGATAAGTCTTCGGAATCAGGCTGTCATAAGCATCTTCAAATTTTTTGATATCAGCTTTTTTTGTTGAACTCTTACTGCTGTCGGACCCACCAATGTCAAAATAAAACGGATTGGCCTTCTCTTTTGCTTTATGAATTTCCTGCTTCAAGTAGTCTGTTATTTCATTCAGCTCTTCATCCGTGGCCAGGTATAATGCATTATCTTTAAGAATCTTGGTATTCTTTTTAAACTCAGCCCGTTTAAAAAAATAATCTTTAGTCCTTGGATCCCATATTTTTAAAGCTTTTTTAATAAAATCTTCTGCAAACTTCTTGTTATCGATGAAACTTGGCGATTTAATACCAACTTCCAGCGCTTCTTCCCCACCATAGGTATCTTTCAATCGATCCAGGGCCTTAACACTGTGGTAAGACGATGGCAATAAATTAGCTATGTTGGTATCAATTTTAAGATGAAGGGCAAAGTAAGAAGAGATTATGGCTAAGATTATAGAAACGGATAAAATGCTATAGGGATGACTATAATTCTTCTTGAATAGGGGCTCAAAAAATTTTAATAATTTCTCCATCTTTAATATTTAATTCTACTGTTCATCAGATCCCTGTCATTGAAAAACAATGAAGATAAGAATTTGCTCAATAATAATTCATACAAACGATTTATAATATCCAGTTATTTCACGTGTCCCTGCCACAAATCAACCATTTATAAAATGCTAAGGTATCTGTCATTATCAAGATTTAATTTATCAGGGAACATTACTTCTAATCGTATTAACCGGACGCAATTCGATGTCGTCGTAATCGGCAATTACCTGGCTTTTCGTATTATCACCATCACTCAAAATAAGAATGGCTATAGGCCTTTTGGGTGGAGCTGAACCATACAGATTTCTATAATCCTGAGCGATGTTACGCTGAAAGGTAATCCATTTTCCTTCATGTTTCGTTCCAGACGCCAGGACAACGATCTTTTGCCGGTTAAAATATTTCGAGAGGATTGTTCCAACAGGCAATGTTGAACTCCATGTATAACGGATTGATTTAGGCATATTGAAGACATTCACACTAAAAACAACGTAAATGCTGGCTGCAACATCATTTTTGTCATTTTCATTTTCATCTCCTCCCTTTGGAGTCTTATATACTCTCCACTTCCAGGTTAATATGGGAGTTTTTGCAAGATTAATTTGCTTTTGGTCCACCGTCGGGAAGTTTAAATGCCTTGCAATACTGCCATCATATTGCAGATACTTATTGCCATCTGCAGATTCTTTAACCTTCCATTGATACATTGCTCTTTGAGCAGGATCTTCAAAAAGCCACGGTTTTTTATTGCCATCACGGTTATACCATCCAACAGGTAACGAACCGACAGAATCGGATTGAAAATTTTCAATTACCAGGGTACCATTCTTTAGGGTTTTGATTTGAGCCCAAACATCATGAGATGGGATAACAGCCAGGCCCAAAATTACAATAAAGATATGAGCGTATAATTTTTTTAACTGAAATTGTGGTCTCAATAGACTGATTGTTAAGGACACCTTTATTGAATATTTAATTGAAAAATTGCCAGGTAATCTTTCTGATGAATATTTAATGAATGTAACGTCATAGAATATAATAAATTGCGACCAAGGATTCGGCTCAAAATCTGTTTTAATATTAGCTTGTTACATTTTTCATTTTGATATATATAACGAAGTTTTCAATCCCGATAGTACTGTTATTTTTTCGTTACGCATCATTCAACTCCGAAATTTTTAAAAACATTTTCTCTGCTATAACATCCCAATTCGATTTTTCTAAAATTCGTTTCCTGCCCTCTTTTCCAAGTCGTGCAGCCAGTTCTTCATCATCAAACAACCTTAATATAGCTTCAGATAATTGATTGATGTCCGTTTCCTCAACTAACAGCCCTGTTTTTCCATGAGCTATTGCATCAGGTATACCTCCAGAGAATGTTCCAATAACGGGCTTTGAACAGGCACCGGCTTCCAGAAATACAATACCAAATCCTTCCACATCCGGTTCTATCGTTCGGGATGGCATCACAAATACATCACATAAATTATAGTAATCGTTTAGCTCGCTGTATGGTACTTTTCCTCTGAAATACACATACTTCTCCAACTTATTTTGGCTCACTAAATCTTTTAAATATTCCTTCTCGGGGCCATCACCGACAATCATGTAAACCAGGTCGGGGTGTTTTTCAACAACGTTACTCAGGGCTTTAATAACACGATCTATCCCTTTTCTTCTAACGAGCCGTGTTGTTGTTAATAAAATTTTATTTTTCCCCAGTCCGAGCTTTTGTTTCAGATTCCTGACATCTTTTGGATAAAAAATGTTTGGATCCGTTCCATTATTGAAAACGGTCATTTTTTCCGGACTGATTCCTTTTTTTTCTAAAAGGCCCGCCGTATAATGACTTACGGGGAAAAAATGGTCCACTTTCATCAATAATTTATTTCTTCTTTTTTCAAACCACCGGCCCAACATCCCTTTTCCATATGGATTAAAGAGTAATTCCCTGGCATGAACAGCAACATAGATCTTTTGAGGATAGCCATTTGTCTTAGACCGGATGGCTGGAGCGATAGTTTGCCATTGACTGTGGAAGGAAATATCAAACTTCCCCTCTTTTGCAATTTTAGAGTAGACAAACGACATTGTGTAGGGTAACATTGAATTGGATCCTTTGATTCGATGTATTTTAAAATCCAGAATATCATCAATAGTATGCCCTCGTTTATGATCCGGAACAATCAGAGAAAATTTTTCAAACATAGATTCTAATCGTACCGCTAATTCATACGTATACGTTTGTATACCACCGATATCAGGTGGAAAATCCTGACTAACAAATAGTAACCTCATGTAATCAAAAGAAATAAATGTTATCGTATTAAGTCAGACAAAATAACAAAGGTTTTCCAGAAATAGCTGTATATTTAAAACCTTTATATTTTTGTTGCCATCGACCAAATTTATGGATTTAAATAGTATCAAAAATTATTGGATAGATTTTTTCAAGAGTAAACGCGGCAAGACAATTGTAAAGTGGGCACAGCGGATTTTTCTTCTCGTGATGATCTCTTGGCTCATTTCTCAGTTAACTCATATTGGATGGTTAAAAGTCTGGCGATCGTTGCCAACGAACCCGGTATTTTACATTCTCTTTCTTTTAATCTATCTGTCCCTGCCTATCACCGACATGATCATATACCGGATGAGATGGGTCTTTAATGTAAAAAAATATCTCCACATTTTTATTCTTAAGAAAGTTTATAATGTGGATGTTATGGGGTATTCTGGTGAGTTTTTTTTCTATTTCTGGGCGAGAAAGAACCTCAGCCTGAAAGACGGCGAAATAATGAAAACCATAAAGGATAACAATATTATTTCATCAATCGCCTCAACGCTTATTGCGTTTATCTTGCTTTCGACTTTTCTATTTACAAAGCAAATCAGAATTCTGGATTGGTTCAAACATCAAAATACCGTATTGATCTATGGTGGTATCATTTTTTTGGTCGTATTGTTAGCTCTTGGGATTCGTTTTAGAAGAGTTGTCATTTCCATGCCCATGAAAACGGCCGGTATAATATTTCTGATACAATGCTTCCGCTTGCTGATAGGCCAAACCATGCAAGTCACTCAATGGTATTTAATTATGCCGAAAGTTCCCTTTTATGTTTGGTTTACTTTTGTCTCGATACAAATTGTCATGACACGGGTTCCATTCTTACCAAATCGTGATTTAGTATTTCTTGGAACCAGTATTAAACTCACCCAGATGATGCATATATCATCTGCCCAAATAGCTGCTATCATATTAGTCAACACTGTATTAGGTAAACTCCTCAACTTCTCAATATTCTCCATTGCTTCCTTATTTAAAGATAGCGAACTCATTCCAACGCCGGGCGTCGAGCAAATTGCAGAGGTCAATTCAAAATCTTCAGGGCAGGTTGAAAAATAGTCAAATTTTAAATGTCCGTTTGAATAAGCAATTTTTCGTTGTTGAAAGAGTTTATTTTAAAGTATATAATTAATTTGATTTCGTTACTTTCGTAACACTTCCCCTATTTGTCTAATCAGTACTATTAGTTATCAATTTGCGAATTATTCTCTCAATAGATTATTCCCCCTGGTCCGATTATAGTGGTGGAGCACAACAAGCTACACATAATCTGGCTTCCGCATTAGTCAGGAGGGATCATCATGTGACTGTTATTTATACAAAAGCTTTTTTGGAAAAGATTAATATTCCCGATAACCTGCCGTATGAATTGGTATGGGGCACATTTTTATCAACGAAAAGTAAAAGAAAAGCTTTTTTAAGGCCATTGAGTGCCTTTTCTGTAAAAAATAGAGTCAGAGATCTCATTCAGGATGAGGAAAATGTTATTGTCCATTGTAATGGAGAAGAAGGCGGACTCATTCATCAGCTGAGGGCCGATCACAATTTTACATTCATATGTACACCTCATCATCCACACTATCCTGATGTCTTTTTCAAAACGGACCGATTAACATTATATCAGTATTTTAAGCTAGCCCTTACAAATGGCAAATTTCTTATGCAGAGATCGGCACTGCAACATGCTGACTATTGTACCCCTCCGAGCCAATGGTCGGCCAATATGGTTCAAAGAGCTTTTAATCTAAATGATAAAAAACTGATCCCGATATCTAACGGCGTTACTGATTTGTTTTTAGATTATTCCCGTACGAAACATGCCTCAAACGGTCCTATTGTCTTTTTTGGAAGACTGACCTACACCAAAGGTGTGGACACACTTATTGAGGCCCTGCACCTCCTTAAAGAAGAATTGCCACAAACTATAATAGTGGGACGTGGAGATTTGGAGCGAAGTCTGAAAGATCTGGTTAAAAAATATGGATTGGAAGATAAGGTAGTGTTTAAGCCATGGTTGTCACAGCCCGATTTAGCAAAGCTTTTGTCGAATGCACGAATGACTATTTTGCCTTCTCGACAAGAAAATTTTAGTCTGGCCATTCTTGAATCGATGTGTATTGGTTCACCAACGATTAGCACAAAGGTAGGGGGAACACCTGAAATTATCCATCATCTGGATAATGGCTACCTGGTATCTCCGGGCAGACCTTCTGAAATTGCCAAGGCCATACAACTTTTTATAAGAAAGCCCGAATTTGCCGAAGCTCTTGGTGATAAGGCTTCACAATATATAAGAGAAGAACTAACCTGGGATCGTACAGCTGAACGGTTTGAGTCTATTTATATGGATGCCATAGCTAATCAGCCATATGAATTAACGAATCTGCATTATACCTGAATATTTGATACCAAGCATTACCCCCAGATTTCGTCCGTACATCTTTCCAAAATCAGCTGAAACGGCACCGTTAATCGTCCATTCAGGCATTGTTGGCAATGGATAATTGAGTTGATAATAAATGGAATATTGTTTTAAAGGCGGGGTAAAAGGCATATAATACGTTCCATAGTTTTTACTGTACGTAAAAAATGCTTTATATGAGAAACCTGAAATCATTCCTTCCACACCAACATGTTGAGCTACAACACGGTTATTAATAATCGCACCGGATCCATTCATAATCTGCTGATAAGTTCCGGTAGTCAAAAAAGGCGTACCAATAGTCCGTCCTTCATAAGTCCAACCTGAACGATAAATGTAATTATTAAAATAGTTATCCCGTCCTCCCCATGGATGTCCGGCAGCATCATGTGTTTTTGTAGCACCCGGAGGAAGTACGTAGATGGTGGATCCGTTGCGCCAGGACCACTTTGGTTTTTAGAATATAAAAACTGCCATAATATTCCGGACACAAACTGATGGGAATCTTTACTCTGGATTCCTACTCCTAATATTCCGTCTTTTATACTGCCTTGGCCCAGGCGTAGTCCGGACTTATCTTCAAAAATAGACTGGCGATAGAAAACAGCTTTATAATGAGGTAAATTCAACTGCCCACCAACTTCCCACGAACCAATATGATTTCCCAGGGCATTAATTTCTTCACCTCTCGGGGAATGAGGCCCTCCATGTTCCCCGAAAGTAACCCGAATATAGTTCCTCAGGTCCTGTGGCAATCTGCCAACATTCGGATTGCTGGATGTCCCGCCCCATTGTACATCGTCAGTCAATCCAAAAAAGCCCTTGAGCGGCAAGTTTCCACCTGCCCTTATATATAGCTGCTTTTGCTGCAAATATGCATGCTTGACATATCTTGAATTTTCAAAAAAGCCCTGCGACCAATACCCTTTGACTTCCAGGTATCCATAGGTAAAAGGAACAGAAGCGTAATGGGGGAAAGATATAGCAATTTTGGGCATAGGTGTGGCATTGCCACTCCACATAACTGAGCCACTGGAAAGCGATGGCATATGATCGTTTAAACGTTCTTTAAAACGCCCAGCCTGTATGGTAAGATGCCCATAATGAGCTTTGAAATAGAGTTGATTTAAAAAAAGTGTTTTATGATTTGATATTCTTCCAATTAATTCTGCTCCATAGCCATATCCCCATTTACTATGCTTGTTGAAATCAGAATACAGATTAATATCGGTCAATAAATTAGCAGATTGTGGATCAAAAATACCGAATCGGTCTGTATAAAACCAGAAGGGTAATTTCCCTTTACTGCTTACTGCAGAAGTAAGTCCAATACTATATTTTATCGGCTGATTTTGTGCGAAAGATATACCAGATGAGAGAAGAATTATAATACCTGCGATACAAGCAATAAAAAGCCTGTTTTTATACATTCAGTTCGTCCTTAAAATAATTAGAAGAATATTTCAAAATTCAGTTATAGAACACTGCCGGAAAGTACTTTTTTTTTGGTTTCAGAGAAACCATATTTCTCATTACTTGTTTTAAGCCTGTTCCACACTCTTTCGGTAAATTCATAAAAAGGTTGTTTCTGATGATACCAGCCAAAGTGTAGACAATATGGAGTAACTTTCAAATAATCTGTATTACCGGGCATTAACGAAAATAAATTGAATAATAATTTACGCAAGAATTTACTTTTTAAACCCCGGAGATTATAAATAAAGGGATTGCTATAATAGGTGCAGGAGACATATTCAAAATCAGGATCATTCGATGTCATATCTGAAATATAATCCAGTTGCGGGCTCGAATGACCTTGCAGCCATGGAAAAACAGGCATATTCAATTTTGACATAGACATTGCAAGACTCCATTCACAAGATTCTTCGCTTCGTCCATGTTCTAACGTTCTGCTCCTGAAATGAGTCTCATTCTTTCTCATGAGCATTTGGGAAGCGAGCTGGCATACACGTTTTGTCACTTCCTGATCCTGGGCGAAAATCATGCCAGTTTGAACCCTGCTCAGGTAGGTTAACCCGAAACGCCGTAATGTTCTGGAACGACGACGAAAAATAATATCTGTAATAACACCAATATTCTTAGGCCCGCCAAAGAACGAATCAGAAATCTGATTGCCTGTAATCGTAAAAGGGTAAATTGAAAAGGAAGTCCACAAAGGATCCGGATTTTTGCACCATACAATGTCGCTGTCGATGAAAATACTTTTCTCAAACAGCATATATTCATGAATGTTGTGTTTAAAACCAACAATAGAGGCATGATCCGGTGCCAAAGGATATACAACATCAAATAAATCGAGGAGATTCATTTTACTGAGCAAATCCCTGTGATTTTTTTCACAAACTAACGCAATTGGTCGATCAATGTCGTGACGACGTAAGGTAATGACAGATGCAATAGCGTGTTTTAAATACTTTTCTTCACCATATATGGCATAAATATAGCCTTCCTTTCCTAAAGTTTTTCTTGCAACTGCCCTGAGCATAATTACTTATTATTGTTTAAATATATTTTAGAAATATAAACACATTTTGCGGCATTCAAAAAATTAGCGGGCAGCTCGTTTTTTCAGGGCTGCAAAAAGGGCATCATAACCTTTCTTTGCCAGAAAACTTTGAAATGATCTTTTATAAGATTGTGCTGTCGAAACATTATCTATACTAAAATCGGTTATAAACCATTTCCCATTTTCCTTAGTCATTTCATAGGTAACCGGAGTTCTTACATTTTTAAGTGTAGCAATAGTTTCTACCCGCGCAGTATCATTGTTTACAGCTATTTTTCGGTATTGCACTTTTGCACGGTAAATATCCAGTTTATTCAGCGACTGATCTTTGATGATTTTTGAGAACACATCTACAAACTCTTCTCTATTTTTTGTTGAAAGAGTATCATATGTCTTCTGTAGAGCAACTTTAGCCATTGCTCCAAAATCGACTACACCATTTATGATATTTTTCAGTTTACTCTTTTGCTGTGCAGTATAAGAAGATCCTTCAGGCCCCAATAACGTTTTGATTTCATTATCACGTTGAATCAACATTTCTTTAACAACCTGGCTATCAGGTTTGGCAATATTGGTTTGTGTTTTAGCATACAGGGATGTCGCTAAAAAAAAGACACTAATAAATAAAAGTGCGGCTTTTCTTAACAGGCTCATTTTCGTTTAGTTTTGTTGAAGTTGTGTCAACGATATTCCGGAAGCTTGATATAATTTGGCCATATCCAGATTGAAATTATAAATTTTTTGCCGGTAATCGGCTTCCAGTTGAAGATTTGCTTTCACGGCATCTAACAGGTTTTTAAAATTGAAATCAATTCCAAGGTCATAATTAATCTGCTCTTGACGTAACCACTCTTTACTGGTTTGTAATGCATCACCCGTTTTCTCATAGGTGTTTTCCGCGACTTTAGCTGTTTTATAGCTGCTATTAATTTGAAGCGTTATACCTTGAACGATAGCATCTTTAGAATATTTTATTTGTTCATACTGAATTTTCGTTTTCTCAATATCATTTTTCACACTCCAAAAATTCAGGTTCTGCCGGATACCAAATGCATAATATAAATTGGCATAACTAAACCGGTTCCCCAGCATAGGCGTACGTTCCGTGGGACGAGGTGTATAAACATATTCCGCTCCCAGGCCTAGAAATAATGTAGGAAGCATTTGAGCTTTTTTTGCTTTGAGTCCAAAACGCGCAGCACTTTCAGCAGCTTTAATCCCTTTTAATTCGGGCCGGTGTGCAATTGCCATGCTTTGATAGTAGGAAAATGGTTTGATCTTATTATCTACAGGATTCAGAAACGGGCTTTTTGGCAGATAAACGGCACTCGTATCCCCGCCCAGGGCGAGATTCCAGATTTTATCTATATAATTCGAATTTTCTTTTACTTCATCGGCCTTTATCTCGAACTGCGCTTTATAAATTTTAAACTTATAAACATCGGAATCGCTCAAATTGGAATCCTTATCTTTCTGCATTTGCTTAATTTTATCTTCTGCCTTATCAAATTCCTTTTGTGCATCGTCGAGCAAACGCTCCATTTCCATCGACAGAACACGGGAATAATACAGTTGATATAATTTTATAACATAGTCCGTTTTTTTCGCTTCAAATTGATCGGCAGCGGCTTCGGCCCCCTTTCGTGCGGCGCGCAGGGCGTTATTCATCGCTCCCCAGGTAAACAGAGGTTGTATACCTTCAACCTGAACCTGCGAATATACACTAAACCGGGACCAATCGTTCTTTAGGTTGGGGTCTAAATAATACTGATCTTTAGGCAAGGGTTTTCCATTTGCCAATACGCTGTCGCTTTTGACTCCGGGCACAAGGCTATGACTGGTTGTTAAATCAAATTTAGGTAATAACCGTTTGGACTTAGCTTCCCCGATAGCATTCTCTGCCAGTTTAACCTTCATTTGTTCTGCTTTCACTTCATCGGAATGTTCTAAGCCTCTTTTAATAAACTGGCTGAGACTCATTCTTACTGTATCTTTGACTGTCGATTGGGCATGAACCAAATTTACAGATGAAAGAACAAAACAGGTTAAAAACGTTAACAAAAGGGTTCTGATATACATCAGGTGGGTTTCATAATTCTTTATTGTAACCGGCCACATAAAATTTTTGTCGCATAAAAAATTCTTGCTGTTAAATGCAAAAAGCCCCGGTTCGGGGGCTTTTGCGGAGAGAGAGGGATTCGAACCCCCGGTCCATTGCTGGACAACGGTTTTCAAGACCGCCGCATTCGACCACTCTGCCATCTCTCCGTTTGCGGTTGACCAAATATATTAAATTTATTCGGATAACGCTTCAGCTCCAGAAACTATTTCTGAAATTTCTGTAGTAATAGCTGCTTGTCGCGCCTGATTGTATTTCAAACGCAATTGCCTCATTAATTCTTGTGCATTCTCAGTAGCATTATCCATTGCGGCCATACGCGCTCCTTGTTCAGAAGCATTGGATTCCAAAACAGCTTTCCACAGTTGCGTATTTAAATGCAATGGTATCAAACGTTCTAATATTTTTTCTGCACTTGGCTCAAAAATATAATAGAAATTGTCACTTGTACCACCATCTGATTCCATATCTAAAGAACCGGGTGAAATCGGTAGTATCTTATCAATTTTTCTATTTTGAGTTAATACCGTTTTGAACTCATTGTATGCTACATAAACAGCCTGATATTTGTCATTATTAAATTCATAAATAACATTTTTCATGACTGCTGTTGATTGTTCAAAACTCAGGTTATCAAAAAATCCGGAGTAATTGCCTACAACATTATATCCTCTTTTTTTGAAATATTCGTACGATTTACGTCCGATGCATATCAAAGAAAGTTTATTATTATCGAGGTATTTTTGGAAATTTTGCCTAAAACCGGTTTCAACAATCTTGAAGAGGTTGTTATTAAATCCACCACACAAACCACTGTCAGATCCAACTACAATAAACAGAACATTTTCCGGAGTATCATTTTGAAGCATGAAATTACTGGAAATTGATGTATTGCTGGCTACCAAACGGCTTATTACCTCATCAAGTTTGAGTGCATAGGGCCGCGTCGCAATAATCCGGTTCTGTGCCTTCCTGAGCTTCGCAGCAGATACCATTTTCATTGCCCTGGTTATCTGCTGTGTGCTGCCTATTGAAGTAATTCTGTCCTTTATTTCGCGCAGATTGGCCATTGGTTATTCTTTCTCAGTTGCAATGATTTGATTTGCGATGGAGTTTGCTTCTTTTAGCAATTTATCACCAAATTCATCACTGAGTACGCCGGTTTTTCTAAGATCATTTAATTCTTTGATGAATTTGGCTTCTATATTTTCCAAAAATTCTTCTTCAAATTTATGGATTTCAGAAACTTCCAATTGGTCCAGAACTCCTTTGTTATTCACAAACAATAAGGCAATTTCCATATCGATTGAAAGGGGTTCGTGCAAACCCTGTTTCAGAATCTCCACAGAACGTACACCTTTATTTAACTGCCTTGAGGTTGCGGCATCCAAATCGGAACCAAATTTGGAAAATGCTTCCAGTTCGCGGTATTGAGCCAATTCCAGTTTCAGGGTACCGGCCATTTTTTTCATGGATTTAACCTGGGCGGAACCACCAACACGGGAAACGGAAATACCAACATCGATAGCTGGCCGGATACCCGAGTTGAATAAATTGGACTGCAGGAATATTTGCCCGTCTGTAATAGAAATAACATTTGTCGGGATGTAAGCCGATACGTCACCGGCCTGTGTTTCGATAATCGGCAGGGCCGTCAAAGAACCTCCGCCCTTTAACAGAGGACGAATATTATCAGGAACGTCATTCATATTCTTTACAACAGAATCGTTTTGGTTAATTTTGGCGGCACGTTCCAATAAACGACTGTGCAAATAAAATACGTCACCGGGGTAGGCTTCCCGTCCGGGAGGCCTTCTCAATAACAAAGATACTTCGCGATACGCTACGGCTTGTTTAGAGAGATCATCATAAATGATCAAAGCATGACGTCCAGAATCCCTGAAGAACTCTCCGATAGCAGCCCCGGCATAAGGTGCAATGAAACGCATCGGTGCCGATACTGAAGCTGGTGCGGATACAATCACGGTATAATCCAATGCGCCATATTCTTCAAGGGTCTTCATAACGTTCGCAATCGTTGAGCCCTTTTGGCCTATAGCTACATAGATACAAAATACCGGCTTGTCCGTTTCGTGTGTATATTTTTGATTGATAATCGTATCGACTGCAATAGAGGTCTTTCCGGTTTGACGATCACCAATAATCAATTCCCGCTGGCCACGGCCGATAGGAATCATAGCATCGATAGCTTTTATTCCAGTTTGTAACGGTTCTTTCACCGGTTCGCGATAAATCACACCCGGAGCTTTTCTTTCCATCGGGAGATGATACACTTTACCGGCCACGGGCCCTTTTCCGTCAATCGGGGTTCCCAAAGGATCGATAACCCGTCCTAAAAGTCCGTCACCTACCGGAATTGATGCAATTTCTTTTGTTCTTTGAACGGTATGACCTTCTTCAACCGCGCTGGTAGGGCCAAATAAAACGATACCTACATTATCTTCCTCAAGATTGAGAACCATTCCTTTAATTACATTACCGTTCTCATCTTTTGAATCCGGTAAAGAGACTAATTCGCCGGCCTGTACTTTGGAAAGGCCATAAACCCGGGCAATACCGTCCCCTACTTCAAGAACTGTTCCAACATCATAAACATCGGCTTCGTTTTCGAGCCCTGATAATTGTTTACGTAAAATGGCGGAAACTTCATCAGGTCTAACTTGCGTCATTGTTTGTTCCTCTGCTAAATATCTTTTGTTTATTACGCGTTACATTCCGGTGTTATAAAAAAGAGACTCGAGTTGTTCGAGTTTGTGTTCTACCGTACCATCGATAACAGTATCTTCGATACGAATTTTCAGGCCGCCTCTCAACGATTTATCTTCATCTAAATGAAGATGTACTTTTTTACCCGTTTTCTGCTCTAATGCTTTCTGAAGATTACCGACTTCCGTTTTCGACAATACTTCTGCAGATACTACACCGATATCGATGATACCGGCATACTCGTTATATTTTTTTATGAAAGCCTCGAAGACAGAAGGAAGAATATCTTCCCGGTCTTTTCTTGTCATAATGTCCATAAATGTACGGGTCAATTCCGTAACCTCTTTGCTAAACAGCTCGTTCAATACCTTCAGTTTTTTATCACGCTTGATGATGGGACTTTTCAGAAAAAGTACCAAATCACGTGATCCTTTGAGGGTTTTGTCGATAAACCGTACATCTTCAAGTATGGCATCAACTTCATTTCTTTCTATCGCCACCTGAATAAGAGCAGTGGCATAGCGTTGTGCTGTTTTGAAGTTCGACATTAATGGTTTTAGTTATTGGGTAAATCGTTTATGAAATTATCAACAAGCTTTTTGTTCTTATCCGTATCAAGATCGGAATCGATAATCATCGAAGCAGCCTGAATGGCCAGTTTGGCAACCTCATCCCGTAATTCCAACAATGCACGTTTCTTTTCCTGTTCAATGGTCCGGCGTGCATGTTCCAGTAGTTGTTCCGCTTCTTCTTTCGATTTTTCAATACGTTCAGCACGAATAAGATCGGCTTCATCAATAGCCTCTTTACGAATCTGTTGCGCCATTTTTTCAGCTTCATGTAAAGCAGCTTCATTTTCCTTCGTTACTTTTTCGGCTTTTTCCATGGCCTTTTCTGCGGCATCAAGAGAATCCTTAATAGAATCTTCCCGCTCTTTTAAAGCTCCCAACAGAGGTTTCCATGCAAATTTAGAAAGCACGAACATAAGGATAACGAAAGTAACAACCGTCCAGAAAACCACACCAGGGTTTACTTCCAGTATACTCCCGCCTCCCGATTCGGAAGCTGCAAATACCAATAAACTAAAAACAGCAAATAATAGATTCATTTCACGTATAAATTTTGTTTATACAATAGTTTGCTTAAGCAAACTATATTTTTATTTAGCCTTTGAATGCCAAGAGAATACAAATAACCAATCCGAAAAATGCGATACCTTCGATCAGAGCAGCTGCAATAATCATCGCGGTACGGATAGGGTTAATTGCTTCAGGTTGCCTTCCCATAGCTTCCATTGCGCCGCTTGCTAATTTTCCAATACCAAGACCAGCTCCAATAACTACAAGACCAGCTCCTATTCCGGCACTTAACCAACCTAGATCCATTTTAACTCCTTATTTATTGATTTATTAGTTGAATGATTGAACTATGATATAAAATTAATGTTCTGCACTTTTTGCCATTCCTATGAACAAGGAAGTGAGCATAACAAAGATATAAGCCTGAATAACTGCGACTAGAATTTCAAGCAATTCTATGAACAAAGTAAAACCAACAGATACCGGTGCTATGTAATAAGACTGCATTATAATGATTAACCCAAGCATGGAGAAAATCACTATATGTCCCGCAATCATGTTTGCAAAAAGACGTATACATAATGCAAACGGTTTCGTAAATAAACCCAATATTTCCAAAGGAAAAATGATAATTACAATCCAACCGGGCATTCCAGGAGGGACAAGACCCTTGATATAATTAAAAAATCCATGACTTTTAATGCCGCTATACTGAATTGCAATAAACGCGATGACAGCGAGAGTACCGGTTATTGCAATATTTCCGGTTGGAACAAGCAAATTCGGAAGTGGAATAAGACCAAACAAATTAATAAAGAGAATGAAAAAGAATAATGTAAGCATAAAGGGCATAAATGCTTCATATCCATGACCTATGGAAGGCTGTACAATTTCATCTCTGACGAATTCAACAATCATCTCAAACAGAGTGCTGATACCCTTTGGAATAAGCGACTTTTTATACTTCCTTGCAGCAACAATACTCAGAACAATTAAGATTGCCGTAACTACCCACATTATAAAAATATCCCTTGTAATGGAAATATCGAATCCAAATAATTCTATATGAGGTAGATATAAATTGCCAAAGGGACCTAAATTCAAATAATTAGCATCAAGAACATGATGTATTATCCAACTTGTATCGCTTCCACCCGTAGAATCTGCCGCTGCCTTAACAGTTTCCGATAATAGCATATATCCAGTTATAAAATCTTTATAAATTATTGAGTACTTAATTACAGAAAGAAAAACATAACTATCCCCTAAAATGAGGTTTCAAGTATAAAGCTTCTCTCATTTAAATCCAATAGACACAGAGAAATAAAAGCCATTAAATCGAATGAAATTAGAAAATATTTAACCGGGTAAATTCTTGATTTCTATTTCCTGGCTTTTTTTTACTATAAAATAAATTTCGATTATAGAATCACAAATATATGAAATAAATAGACTAATTATAAAACTAAATTGATCGATTTTAATTAGTAAAATGAATCCTACAACGATACCCGCCATAATAAAAAGCCTCAATCCCATAGAGCCAAAAAAAGCTGACACAAATGCATCGAAAGACTGTTTACTGAACTTTCTGATGACAAGATAACTGAATATGGCATTCAGTGTGGTTATAACGACAGCAGATATCATAGCAATCAGACGTGACAATCCTAAATATTCATACACCGGATAGACACATAATACAACAAGAATGAGATTGACCGTTACTATAATCTTTACAAAATGGTTATAACCATATTTACTCCTCTTCCTCGCTTCCATCTTTCTTTTGATTGATATCTTTTGATTGAACAGTCAGTTTATATATGTTATAAAATAGACCTAAGAAACTAAATAATATACCTGCAAGAATTCCCCATGGTTTGGTCTTGAAATGCTCGTCTATGTACCATCCTATAAGTAATGGAACAACCATAGATGCTGCAATTTCAGAGCCTAACGCAACAAATTCGTTATATTTTTGGAGATCTCCCCGTTTGCGCACGTAGCTTCCTGCCTCGATAGTATTTTCAGGCTGTCAAGGTCTTTTTATCAACGTTATTACTCTTGAATTCGATTTTCTTTTCGTCCAGAGTCTTGTCCATTTTACAATCTCCCTCAAATACGGCACCTTCTTCTACAAGAAGGACTTTCGTAGTAATGTCTCCTTTCACGATGGCTGACTGTCGCAAAATCAGGCGTTTTATTGCATAAATTTCACCTTCAACCCGGCCGGCGATGTCCACTTCTGCCGCCGTAACATTACCGGTCACAATTCCGCCAGATGTCAGAATAACTTTTCCTTCTGCCTGAACTTCACCATCAATTTTTCCGGATATGCGAATGTCATTCTTCGTTCTCAGAGTACCCTTTATTTCCGTACCCTGACTTATCATATTGATTGCTAATTGGTTTTTTGCTGCTTCCATGGGGATATTATTATTCTGGTTTTTCGAATTATTAAACATATGAATACATTTACTGATTTAAAACTAAATATTTAGCCGGATCGAGTGCGATTCCATTATGCCATATTTCTATATGGACATGTGGTCCCGTACTCATTAGCCCTGATGAACTCACTGTACCCAATATGTCCCCTTTAAGTATTACGTCCCCTTCATGTTTCACTAAATTTGAACAATGCTTATAAATGGTTATATAACCATCGGCATGTTGAATATAAACTACATATCCGTAATTCAACGTCCATTCCGTATTGATTACAACGCCATCGGCTATTGCACGAATATACGCTCCGTTATTAGCAGCAATGTCAATGCCATAATGCCCGTTTTCCGGTTCGAACCCTCTTGTTAAATTCCCTCGAACCGGCGGGGCTGTCGGAAACATTGGTTTATGTGTAATAATATCTGAATATAGAATATCATCAGCATTCAACTCCCCATTGGATGATTTTCCCGGTGGCGGAATAAGAGATTGAGACTGTTCCAGATATTCCAATGATTTCATGTTATTTATGCTTCCGACCGAAAATGTAGTGTCTTTATTGCTGGCAATGACCCGAATTATATCGTTTAGCTGTTGTGAACGAATATCCAGTGAGTCATTCAACGCCATCATCTCCTGTGTTAAATGAATCACCTGATTCCGAATAGCTTCATCTTTACGAGTAGGAATTAATCCACCTACAGGAGTAAGAACGAATATAAATGTTACAATGAAAACAATAAGAATTGCGAAATAGATGAGATAATGAAGTAATTTCTGTGGCCTAATGTTAAAAGTAATCGGCGCTTCCGGCTTATTGTCTTCCAACAGCACAAGCGTGATTTTTCTTTTACGAAAATGGAATATTGTCCGCAGAAATTCGAGCATTAAACTTTATTGGAGTACGTCTGTTAAAACTTTTGTTGAAGATATTCTAATCAGGTGAAAACACAAAACTAAATAAACAACATAACGATAGAAATTTGTTGTTTTAAAAACCGGAAACGATACATTTCAATTATTTACCGGAATTTAACGTATTAAAGACATCCGCTAAATCTTCTGTAAGTTTTTCTCTATCATATTGAGTCACGAAGAGAGAATTCGTTACCGGAATAATTCCGTTTTTCCACTGATCCCATATCTCTAGAATCTTAGCAGCCAAATCTCTAATATTTTCAGGATTAACGATGTACGATGCCCCATATTTTCGTAATTGTTCTGCGGCAGCTCCTTCCCTGATTAATGCAAGGATTGGCTTTTTGGCCGCCATGTATTCATACATTTTCCCGATAGTTACTTTCTCATAGTTCCGTTTATGCCCGACAATGAACCATAACACATCTGCATTGATAAGGTTTTTAACGGCTTCTTCATGTTTAACATAACCTAAATCTCTGGTAATATCGGTTAGCGATAACTCTGTTATCAGTGATTGATGCCGCTGATCCAATCCCCCCTGAAACTGTAAAACAAGATGTTCTCTCATATACGGTGCAAATTCTAATGCCTGAGCCACCGCTTTCAAAAAGGTATCTGGCTGATTTTCTCCATAGAATAAACCGCTGTACAGCATCCAAAATTTACCTTGGTGCATATCCGGATATTTATCTGCAAAATCTTCCAGGTCATAACCATGAGGTATGACATCAACGGAAACCGGATTAGTCAAACGTGATTCAATGGATTTTTTCATAGAATCGTTAAGCGCAATAATTTTATCGGCCGTCTTGAGACATTCCGATTCAATTTTGGCCATTTTCTTTTTATGGAACCGGGTGGGATATGAAACTAAATGGTTTTCAAGCCAGTCATCCCGAAAATCTAATACGAGTGGGATATCAAATTCTTTTCGGATTTCTGCTCCAATTAAATGATTACTATATGGCGGAGCCGTAGAAAAAATGACATCAATGTTCTTAGCTGAAATAATGTTCCGGATTTCTTCAACTGCAGGTTTGATCCAGGCTATTTTGTTATCCGGCAACAGAAAAAAGTTGGATATATATCGTACGATTTTCGCAATCTTATCCGGGATGAAGTTTACTTCTCGTGCAGTAGTCCCGGCTAAATGAAAAGGCGTTCGTGCATTTACCCGGTGTATTTCCACGTCCATTTTGGTTAACTCTTCAGCCAGAGATTCATCAAAAGTATGATACATACCCGGTTCGGGTGTTACCACAATAGGATGCCAACCGTATTTGGGAAGATATTTTATAAATTTTAAAGGACGTTGAACTCCACTGCCCCCCATCGGCGGGAAATAATAAACAATAAAGAGTACGTTTTTCATCTGGCTGATTTATAAAAAGCGGGTAAACAACATGTAATCTAGTCGTTTACCCGCTGATAAGCCAATATCTGTTAACGTATAAAATAATTGGGGGATTCTTTTGTGATTTGAACCGAATGAGGATGGCTTTCGTGCATTCCGGCTGCGGAAATCTGTACAAATTGCGCATCTTGCAGACTCAGAATATTAGCCGAGCCACAATATCCCATTGCCGCACGAAGTCCGCCGGTCATCTGGTAGACCACTTCCTGTATAAACCCTTTATAAGGTACACGTCCTTCAATACCTTCAGGAACCAATTTGTTGATATCTTCTTCCACATCCTGAAAGTACCGGTCCTTACTGCCTTTTGCCATAGCCCCGAGACTTCCCATTCCCCGATATGACTTAAACTTCCTGGATTCATAAATAATTGTCTCGCCCGGAGCTTCATCAACACCGGCAAACATGGAACCAAGCATCACAGCGGATGCGCCACCCGCAATGGCTTTGGGAATGTCGCCTGTTTGTTTAATACCACCATCGGCAATTAATCCGATCCCGGCTTTACGGGTAAATTCGGCTACTTCCATAATAGCACTTAACTGAGGAACTCCTACTCCCGTAACAATACGAGTAGTACAAATGGAACCGGGACCAACCCCGACTTTAACAACATTTGCTCCGGCTTCGGCCAGCGATTTGGCAGCATCTATTGTGGCAATATTTCCGGCGATGATATCCAATTCAGCATATTTCGCCCTGATTTTACGAACCATTTGCAAAACCCCTTCGGAATGTCCATGTGCGGTATCTACTGTAATGATATCAACCCCCGCATCAACAAATGCATCAACTCGCTCCATCGTATCGGCGGCAATACCAACGGCTGCACCAACACTCAGGCGGCCGATATGATCTTTACAGGCATTCGGAAAATTCTTTTTCTTCTCAATATCTTTGAACGTAATTAAACCAACCAGAATTTTATTGACATCCACGATAGGTAATTTTTCAACCTTGTATTCCTGCAGCAAACGTTCCGCTTCATCGAGTGTCGTCCCGGCTTTAGCTGTCACCAGATTTTCGCGGGTCATGATGGTCCCTAATTGCTTATCCGATTCAGGCTCGAATCGTAAATCGCGATTGGTAACGATTCCCATCAGTTTTCCATCCTGGTCAACTATAGGAATTCCACCGATTTTATGTTTTCTCATTAATGCACGGGCATCTCTCACAGAAGCATTTTCGTGCAGAGTGACCGGATCGACAATCATCCCGCTTTCGCTTCTTTTAACAAGACGAACCTGCTCGGCCTGTTCTTCGATGCTCATATTTTTGTGAAGCATTCCGATTCCGCCTTCCCGGGCTAAAGCAATAGCTAATTTGTACTCGGTTACGGTATCCATTGCCGCACTTAAAATCGGCACGTTTAATTTCAGTTTTGGAGTCAGCTGAACACTGGTATCAACGTCGCGTGGTAGAACATTCGAGTAAGCAGGAACTAAAAGGACGTCATCGTAAGTAAGGCCACTCCTTGTAACCTTTTTAGATGTGGTTTCAAGCATTTTTTCCATGCTTTTGTGGTTTAGATTACAGTTTGGCAAATTTAACAATTACAGAGGATAAATCCCTAATCTAAAACACAAAGATTTTCGAATGATTTACTTTATCTCACAATTTTTATCAAGAATTCACCTTTAAAGCATTTACGACCGTATCTAATGAACAATTTCCATTACGATAATTATCGATCCAGTACAATACTCTTTTTCTTCTGGCAAGGACAAAAGGATCACGCGTGGAATACAATCCTTTTAATTCATCATAAAAGCCGACAATATCTAAAGCAATTTCAAATTTAAGCCGATAAGGAAGATCTCCCCAACCCATCGCTTCATAGATTTGATTTAAACGTTCGTCTTCGGCCTTTAAAGCCGTATCCACTTTGTGTAATACTACCGGGGTGTCATTTCCACTATTGGTATGTAACTTAAGCGCTGTTGCCATCATGATTCCTTTTAGATTATTTTTTGATTTGTTTCTAATCTAAAAAGCCATAGTGACAACATATTGTCACCCTTCAATATTTTTTATTTTTTTCTTTAAGAATCTCTTTTCTGCGGTCTCTCCGGCCTTATCCAGTGTATATTTTAAAAATACCGGGCCAATAATTTCATGTATAGTCACTACCGATATAATTAACGTTTCGAGATTGGGTCCCCATTTTGGAAATGTCCGGCTTATAGTGACAGCCAATCCCAGGGATACACCCGCCTGTGAAATGAATCCCATCCAGCCGTATTTCATCATTTTAGGAGTAGCTTTACCCACTTTGGCACCCAGCATGGTACCTAAATACGTGAACAGAAGACGAATTCCTACAAACAGAAGGGCGAATGTCCATAAATTCACCAGCATCCCGAGTTTTAAACCCAGTCCAATCACCGAGAAGAATACTGCATAAACCGGCAGGGATAATTTTTTTATTGCCGTAATCAATTCATCCCCCTTGTGCCCGGAGTAATTTTCCAGATAAAAGCCGGTCGCCAGGCAAATCGATAAGGGTTCCAGGTGATACACTAACCCAATTTCCGCAACCAAAAGGCAAAATCCCAAAACGACGAGGACCAATTCGTGCCCCACTTTTTTCAGATAAATTCCCAATAACCAACCCAAAAATAAGCCCAGAATTAGGGATAAACCTACTTCCCCAACAGATATTAAAATTGACGAGAAATTAAATGCCGATGACGGATTATCCAGGATAACAGCCACAGAAACCGCTACCGCAAAGGTTAAAATAACAGCCATATCTTTGATGACCGTTGTTCCCAAAATTAAATCACTTACTCTGCCTTTGGAATCCGTATCATTTATAACCGCAATAGCAACGGTCGGTGATGATGCCATAGAAATCGTTGCCAGTAGCAACGCTACAGCAAGAATCATCTGCCAGGAAGTTTCAAAGCCTAAAAATGATAAACCCGGTCCAATTAAAACGGCAACAATGAATACTCCTGAAAATATTAACAGCATGGATATTAACGAGATATAAAACAAGGGCCGCTTAATATGCTTGATACGATTTAATTTAATTTCTCCCCCGGCAGTCAGTGCTATTAAAGCCACAGCCATCCCGTTAATAATTTTCAAGTTGCTCACCATCAATGGAGTGGCATAACCCAGGATAGTCGGGCCAAAAAGAATACCGGTAATTAAATATCCGGTAATCTTAGGCAAGCCAACAGCCGAAACAACGAGGCCCATCAGGTAAGAAGCCAGCAAAATAAATCCGAGCAGCATTATAGTGGCTTCATAACCTTCGTCATATATGGTAAATGGAAAATAATGACGCACCACGGTCATTAGTCCGATCAGGACAATCAGAGATGCAACGTTACGGATCCATGATTTTTTGGAAATAGATGAGATCGATTCACTCACTGACTACCCTCCTCTGAGTTAATCTTAAAAAGATATACCCCATTATCTCATTTATGGGTAAGCCAATCACAACAGCGGCCACCAAAATTTCATCCCAGATATTGGGTGATAATTGATACGCACTTAATGCAATGGCAATAGCCAAAGCACCCTGTGGGATAAATACGGCAACATTCCAGTCCCCATTAATTTTATTGTTCAGGCTCTTTTTCAAGATAAAACCGCTGAATAATTTTGCTATCAGTCGAAAGAGCAAGAAAGGTATCAAAAAGAGATACAGATTTTTATTGAACAGGGGAATATTAATGGATGCCACCGTGATGAATAACAAAAATATTGGACGTTCACTTTGCTGCAACGCCAGGTGAAGCTGTGGTTGCCGGTTCGGGAAAAGGTAAGCGAAAAAACCACCTCCGATTAATCCAACCAGTAATGCCGGGACCTGCATAAATACGGCGGCTCCTGAAAAAAAAGTTATGACTCCAATGATGATCAGCATCGATTCCGGCGTATTTCTTCTGTACCAAAACAGCCAGCTCATGATCAAACCCTGGCTAACACCCAATAAGACCATTTTTATTGTAGGGATAAATATAGATGCACTGCCATTTCCGTAATCAAAGAAGTTGATGAAGAGATACATCATCAACATCACCCCCAGATTCCCGAGATGTGCAACTACCGCGTAGCTGCGGGCCATATCTCTTGGGATATGAAACAATTTTGTCAGCGTGACGATCGTGCGTGGTGAAGATACCGCCGCACATAAACCCACCAGCAACAGAAATGGCATCGAAACGGATATCGTCCAAAAATTACCCACTATGAAATCGATCAACACAAAGAGCAAAACCGTAATTGTGAGGGTAATCATATTCTCCGCCATCCCCACCGACCAATATTTGTTTGGTATCAAATCGAGCATTTTCCGGGTCAGCTCAATTCCGATGAGCCAGCCTATCCAACCTAAGAGGATATCTAAAAGAGGAGCTAAAGCCCGAACATCTTCTGTTTTGAGCAGGCCCAGTCCTGCCGGTCCTATAGTAATCCCCAAAAACATGAAAACGGCGGTGCTAAACGACAGATACCTATAAACGGAAGTTATACCGGCTTTATTCACAAAATAGTGAACGAGATAGATGACTAAGACGATAATCGATACACCAATAAGCAACTTCGTATCCATGAAGGTCTCCTCCCGGCATTGATCTCTTCCTGATGAATTTTATAAGAAAATTATACGGATTTTCATGAAATCCAACGGCTTAATTAATAATTCTTGGATTTAAAGAATTATTAATCGGGATACAAAGATTTCTTGGCTGCCAGCAAAGTGTTTTTCATCAACATAGCTACGGTCATCGGACCAACGCCGCCGGGAACAGGCGTGATCCAGCTCGCTTTCTCCGCAACGGTCTCAAATTCGCAATCACCAACCAGGCGATATCCTCTTTTGGCTTTGCTGTCGGGAACGCGGTTCATGCCTACATCAATCACAACAACACCTTCTTTAACCATCTGCCCTGTTATAAAATTAGGCTGGCCAACAGCAACGACCAGAATATCGGCGTGAACAGTATGCTGTGTTAAATCCTTTGTATAACGATGACAAAGCGTGACCGTCGATTTACCCATTTCTGAATCATTTTCCCGTGATAACATGATAGCCATCGGGGAACCGACAATATTACTTGCGCCAACAACTACCGCATGCTTTCCTTTGGTCGGGATACTGTAATGATTGAACAATTCGATGATGCCCGCAGGTGTACAGGAACGAAATGCCGGCTGGCCAACCGTCAAACGACCGACATTCATGGGATGGAAACCGTCTACATCTTTACGAAAATCAATGGATTCAATCACTGATAATGGTGCAATATGATTAGGCAACGGCAATTGTACAAGAATGCCATCCGTAGCATCATCATTATTAAAATCGCGGATCAGCTGTTTCAGTTCTTTATCGGATACGGTGTCGGGAAGCGTCAGCGTGTCCGATTCTATTCCCACTTCAATACAAGCACGGGTTTTGGCCCCAACGTACGTACGTGAACCGGGATTATCGCCGATTAATATGACCTGAAGTTTAGGCGGACGATTCCCTTTCGATATCCAGTCCTGAACATCTTTTTTAACCGCTTCACGCATTAAACTTGCTACATGTTTACCGTCAATGAAACTTGCTGACATCCTATTTTCCGCATTTTAATGGTTAATAATATTTAAATACCGGAATCCTGAGCATTCCCGGATTCGAAAACAGGTTGATTATCAAATAGTTACCTAAAGATAAATAACTTCCGAATCATATCCTCTTTTTTGAGATTTGAAACCCATGGCCTGTTTTTTTTTTAAAAATTACTTACTGAATAAACCTAAAGCTCTACAACACATTATACAACAGCTCCAAAATCTTCTGGTGTATTTTATCAATATCAGCCTTCTTAGTACTAAAATGATTGGTGATAATACTGAATATGATAGTATGATTCCGTGCTGTTGTAAGATAACCTGTTATGGAACGTACTCCGGAAATATACCCGGTTTTCCCATGAATATTCCCACGCAAAGGCGTATCCCAAAATCGATCTTCCAGCGTACCGTCTTCGCTGGCAACAGAAAGACTATTATAATAGGTTTTAAAATAGGGAGATTGCCTCATTTTATAGAGTAATTGGGTTTCCCCATAGGTTGTAATCAATGTCTGGGCCGATAAACCGGAACCATCGGTCATAACAACATGAGAAGAATCGACGCCCATACTGTCGACAAACTCTTTCACCAGTTGAATGCCTAAATCAGTCGTACCCTGCGTGTCATACTTTTTTGCAGCCGCAGCTTTAAGCATCATTTCAGTATAAAAATTATTGCTATCCTTATTAATCTGCGGGAGCAAATCTTTCAGCGGCCTCGAATAATGGTCAGCCAGCAATTGATATTTAGTTGTATCACTCCAATCGTGCGACTGATCGTCATTCAGAATATTTCCATTCCAGTGAAAACCGTTTATTGCAAGATATTTTTTAAATGTATCAACAAAGTAGAGATCAGGATTATCGACGGCCAGCGATTCCGTTTCCAGGTATCCTTCCGGCAATTTACTTCGCAACAGAATCGTATTCGTTCCCAGTACCCTCCGATAAGATTCTTCATAAGGAGTTCCCTTAGGCGTGATAACCTGTTCATTGACAAAATTAACGTAATCGGTATTGAACGGAAACCAGCTGATATCCGGCGCATCTCCGACATTGTTATCGGCGTGAACCGTCAAATCGACACAATTATTATCAAATGAAAGAGCATCTATCTGCACGGCATAATAATAGGTCAGGTCATTCCACTCCCAGCCAACAGGGTATTTTTGATCATCAAAATAAGAGTCGTTGCCGATGAGATATCCATTGACGCCCTTTATGCCCAGGGTATCGAGTTGCTGTTGAAATTCATCAAAAACATGAAATTTATCACCATCATAAAAATCACCACTGATCGAAGGATCTCCACGGCCAACAATGTACATCTCCCCAAACCAGGTACTATCCTTTTGCTGGCCTTTACCATATATGGAAGTCCGGAACTTGAAATCAGGTCCCAGCTCATTTAAGATGGCTGCACTGGTCATTAATTTCATATTCGAAGCCGGGGTCATCAGTTTATGACTATGAATGCTGGCTATAACATTATCTGTTGTATCCCTGATACAAACCGACCAAAAAGCGTCATTATCGCGGGTGCTGTCGATAATACTTTGAATTGAGCTTGTAAGAGATTGGGTTGAATCTACCTGTGCGGTAACCGGTAAGCTCCGTAAAACGAACAGCAGAAGTAAAGCGAATATTTTATTCGAGGTTGTATTCAGCAAGGCCATAAATTTGGTCAACTGCCAGAGTGAAGACGATTCCTGTTCCGGGATCGCTCAGTTTGGCACCACAAATACGTTCAATTTCCCTGACAATTTTATCTATCTGGTCTTCTTTAACAAGTGTGAGAATCGTTTTATTTCCCAACTTTGTGCCTGGCAGAAGTAATTGCAGTCCAGCGAATATAGGAATATCCTGACTTAAAATCTGTCCCATTCCTACTGAATCGAGTACTGTTGCACCGTGCAATCCTAATTCAACAAAGGCTTCGAGGGTCTCATCGAGAAGCTCTGAATTGTTTAATATGTAGACTAAGAGCTTCACCCGCGTTTTCCATTATCAGATATCGAAATACTGGTCTTCTTCTTCTTTGAAAGCTTTCAATATTGATTCTTCCGTACTGCATGAACTGAGTGTATCACGAAATTCCGCATTGTTCATGAGTCGGGAGATGCGGCTGAGCATTTTAATATGAGAACTATTATTTGATTCCGGGCCTACCAGCAAAAAAATCATCTTGACCGGCTTGTCGTCTATTGAATCGTAAGGTACAGGCTGGCCCAGGATGCCAAAAGCGGCAAAATTTTCATTTAAACCTTTTGCTTTTCCATGTGGAATGGCTAATCCTTTTCCGACGCCGGTCGACATAATGGCTTCACGTTCAAATACAGCCTTCCGCACATTTTCCAGTACAGAGCCATCAATCTTCCCGGACAACGTTTCGATAAGCTTGTTTATAACTTCCTTCTTATCACTGGCCTCAAGGTTCGGTAATACGTTCGTATTGTTTAAGAGATTGCAAATTTTCATATAATTGAATTGTACACTGCAATATTCCTATAATTTTATGACGCTCGAATATACTCATCATTCTGAGTATAACACAAAAGAAATTAGTCGATAATCCAATTAATGGCTATTAAAAAGATATTTTTCTACTGTTCTCATTATTTATCTGCAACATGCTGCCCGGTTATGTATCTTTCATCCGATAATTTTATTGATTTTACTTGGTGCATGTGAAAATTATTCAGGAAGTATTAGCAGTTTTTAATAAAGACGTAACCCAGGAGTCGCGATCAAAATATGCGGTCAATACCGTACTGGCATTTGTGGGTTCCTCCTTATTGTTGATTATATTTTCTCTTAAGGCTCAGGCTTTGCCACCAACGGCCAGAAGCGGCCTTGTCTGGATAATTATTCTCTTTGCGGCTTTGTCGAGTGTAAGCCGGTCTTTTGTCCAGGAAACGGAACGCAATACATACGATTTATTGCGTCTCCACGCCAATCCCACTGCAGTTTTTTTGGGTAAATTACTCTATAATTTTCTTTTTACGCTGCTCATCAACCTGGTGACCATGACGGCCTATATATTCCTTTTGAACATTAACGTTCAGGATTATGGAATTTTAGGCCTGTCCATTTTCCTTGGAACTCTTGGATTAGCCGGTGTCACTACATTGTTGGCAGCTGTTGTATCCCAGGCCACGCATAAAGGAGCCATATTTTCCGTATTGAGTTTTCCTCTTTTAGTGCCACTTTGTTTATTATTGGTTAGTACTACCAAAGGAGCACTCGTTCTCGGAGAATTAAAAGGAATTTGGAACGATATTGTAGCGCTGATTGGTTTTGCCGGGGTTACTATTTCGGCTGCCATTATTCTTTTTGAATATATCTGGGAAGACTGAAACATGGATTTTAGCAATTTAGATATTGATTTAGGCGGACGCCGGGTTGTTGGCCAGCAAAAAGCAAAAGATATGCTGACCCAGGTACTGAAATCCGGTAGAATCAGTCACGCCTACCTGTTTTCGGGGCCACCGGGAATCGGGAAAAAAGCACTGGCACTGACTTTTGCAGAGGCTATCAACGGCATTGATCACCTCACGGATTTGCAGGGCCGGTCTATATCTAAAAAATCTTCCTGGTATTCTCATCCTGATATCCGGATTTTTCTTCCTTTACCGACGAGTTCTACCGTTGATGAACTTTCTTCCCGTATTGAACTTCTTGCAAAAGATCCTTACGAAATCGTTGATTTTGGCCTGCGCCCTTCACTGACGGACGATTCGTCTTCTTCAAACAAAAAAGCTTTTTATTCTATCAGTTATTTTAATGAGACGATTCGTCCGGCGGCTTTCCTGAAACCAAATGAAGGACAAAAAAATATCCTTATCCTCACGAATGTGGAAAAGATGAGGAAGGAAACGGCCAATGCTTTTTTAAAACTGCTTGAGGAACCTTCCGACAATCTCATGTTCCTCCTTACCACAGATAATGTTGAAAGTCTTTTACCGACAATTATTTCCAGGTGCCAGATTATTCCATTGTCTCCAATACCTCCAGGTGAAATCCGGAAGGGTCTTATAGAAAAGGACGGACTCAATGAAAACGACGCACTTTATCTTTCAAGAGTATCGGGGGGGAACTATGCGCAAACACGTTTTTTTGATATCGCATCTCTGAAATCTTCACGGGAAGAAGTCATAGATTTCCTGCGTTTTTCTTATGTGCAGGATGCCGCGAAAATCATTGATACAGCCGAGCGTTGGCATGGCGATTTGAATCTTGAAGGCCAACTGGCATTGTTGAGTATTTTACAGGCTTTCATCAGGGATATATATGTATTCCGCACGACGAATAATCCGGATACCATCACCAATGTGGATCAATTGGACGTTATAAACAACTTCTGTAAATCGCTCCAAAAAGCCCGTTTAAATGATATGATAAATGAAATTGAAGAAGCCAGACGTTATCTCTATCAGAATGTTCAGGCAAAGCTTATATTTACAGTGCTTGCTATTCGTTTTTCATATTTGATGAGAGGTTATGAGGCTGTGGTTTCAGAAAATGAACCATGGAAACATATGCCTTCCTATCAGGATTAAATGATATAATATAATTGTTGAATAGTTTTTAACATGATTGAGATTCATTTTTATAAAATGCAAGGCGCCGGTAACGATTTTGTATTGTTCGATAATCGTTCCATGAAGCTGCAGCTCGACGAAATTATCAGAATTACCCCTAAATTATGCCACCGCAAACTGGGCATCGGGGCCGATGGCGTTCTGATCCTGGATCATTCACATATTGCCGATTATACCATGATTTATCGCAATTCCGATGGCAGTGATGCCGGAATGTGCGGCAATGGAGGACGATGTATTGCCCGGTTTGCCCATAGGGTTGGCTTCCCGAAACGTCACAGTTTTGCCGTCCATGGTAAAGTTTACCAGGCTGAAGTAGAAAATGAGTATGTGAATCTCCATTTTCCCATCGATTCGACTGTAGAGGAATGTTCCACAACGGACGGGGAACAAGTGATGAAAATTTTTAGCGGGACCGAGCATGTTGTCGTTCCGGCTAACGGACACAACCTGAATGACGAAGAAGAAATTCGCCAGCGGGGAATGACAATTCGCCGGGATGCGCCATTTCAACCCAAAGGAACCAATGTCAATTTTATGCAATCGATATCCGACAACCACATTAAGATTCTTACTTATGAACGTGGTGTCGAAGATTTAACCCTGGCCTGCGGTACCGGGGCCATAGCTTCTGCATTGGCATGGCATCATACGCAAAATAAAACAGACAAGAATAATACATTCCTGGTAGATAATCCGGGTGGACAGCTGGAAGTTTCATTCTCTTTTGAACCATCGGATAATACCTATCACAACATACAACTAAAAGGGCCCGCCGACATTGTCTTTGAAGGAACGTACCGGTATTAAAGACATTGGTTATTGAGTTATTGAGTATAGAAGGTTACCGGGGATGTACCCCACACGTTAATCATTTAAAAAATTATTCAGTGTTAATGAAATATAGCATCTGCTTGGATCTGAGGGCATCTGTGTCACATATAAACAGTTTATGATAGCTCAAATCCATATTAAATATATTAGTTTCTTCTTTGTACTTTCGGTATTGGCAGGTTGTGCCGGAAGTCAGAATAATACTTCCGATACTGTACCTTATTCGCCCCGCCGGATTGAGAACTCCGTGACAGTTCCGGGACAAAAACTGCCCCCAACCAACATACGGAGCATTACTTTTTATAAAGATGGACAAATTGGCGAAGCACCAATCATTCGGTTGCATTCAAACGACCGACTGGTACTGCAATTTGATGATATGAGTAATGATGCCGGCATGTTTACTGTCCGGATCACCCATCATAACAAAGATTGGTCACGCAGCGGCTTGAGTTCCGTGGATTATGTTTCTTCCATCCAGGATCAAATAAATGATGGCGTATTAAGCAAAGCCGATAATCCATCGTATACCCATTATCAATACACGTTCCCGAATCAATCGTTTAAACCGTTGGTCAGTGGTAATTATTTACTTCATGTTTATGATTTCAGTACAGGAAATGAGTTATTCTCCCTGCCCTTTTTTGTTACGGAACAAAGAAAACAGGTAGAAACCAAAATACTGACGTTATATAACCAGGAACACAACTATCTACGCCATAACCAGTTGTTTGCTACTTACGCATATCCCGAATTCGTCAAATTTCCCCAGTTAGATATAAGTATCTATTTTGCTCAAAACCAGTTTTGGGGAAGAAGTCTCAAAGCGGATATCAAGGATATTTCTCAAATTGGCGTTATAAAATTCCATAACTCCCGTGATCAATTATTTGTTGCCAGTTACGAGTTCAGAACCCTGGATCTCGAATCACGCAGTTCCTATAATATTATGGAGAGCAACACGTCATCCATTCCTCCAAAAATTGTTTTACGGCGTGATATTGTAAATCTTGACGTAAATCCTTCCCAAAAATCCTTTTTCCCGTTTGGGGAACCGGAACATAGTCGTTCCGCAGAATATAATAATGTTCAGTTTTCACTTGATGTTCCTTCCTATGTAAAAATCAACGGTCCGATTTATATTTACGGTTCATTCAATAACTGGTCGATACAAGATGAAAACGCCATGAAATTTGATGCAACAACCGGACTTTATACCGGGAATGCGTTCATCAAACAAGGCCGATATGAATACAAATACGCCATCGTACAAAATGGAAGAATTGACGATTTACGTCTTGATGCCAGTTTTGCCTCTACCCGACAGCAATACTATACATTCGTTTATTTCCGTGATCCCGAAATGCACTACGACCGCCTGTTGTCTTACAATATGAAGTATTCGGATTGAGTATTGAGTATGGAGTAGTGAGAAATTTGGTTGCGGGAATGAAAGCGGCCTGACGGTTCGGAACCGTCTGACCGCTATAATGCATTATATCTGAGATGTCTTGAAAGCTACTAAAAGAATTATTTAATCAATGTCATACGTTTGGTAAATACCTTATTACCCAGCCATGCCCGAATAAAATATATCCCACTGGCACGGCTTTGCCCGTTAAACGGAACCTGAAAATTTCCAGCCTGGTATTGCCGGTTGGTTAAGGTGGCCACACGTTGTCCCATCAGGTTATAAACTTCTATCCGGACATGTGCTGCCGCAGGCAGACTGAAAGGTATGGTAGATGTCGGGTTAAAAGGATTCGGATAGCTGTCTCCCAATGAAAACTTCTTCGGTAATTGTTTCTTTTCGACAACTAATTTAGATGATGTTGAAGAAGCAAGGCTGACAATTTGGTTATGCACTTTCATGGAATCCTTCAGAGCTGCTTCCTGGAATGTATAATAGGGAACTACTTTTGAATTTGTATTAGAGGTACTTGGTTGAAGCATCTCTATTTGCTGGTAAGCTGCCAATGCTTTTCCAAATTCTTTTTGATTTTCCCATGCTACCGCTCTGCCGGCAAGAAAAGACGACTTTTCTTTGGTATCCTTGATAAACGGAGCGAAACGATGGGCGAATTCCTGCACTTTCTCCCATTTGCCATCATGAAGTAGTTTGTCCATTTTCAAAAGAACCGACGTTACCCCCATTTTTTTGTCAGCTTGTGTTAAACCGGCAGAACCAGATGGACCACTTGTAGCAGGATCCAAATTATTAAGTTGTACCGTGGCCATTTTCATTTTGACTCCATACGATTCGCTATAAAGATCTATCTTATTCAGCACACTACTGGAATCTTTTTTATCATAGAGTCTTACAAGTGCATAGGCTTCCTGCAGAAGCTTATCATTATCAGAATCTTCAGGATGCGTATTTAAATGAGCCAGGATGGTAGTAATGCGATTATGGGCAAGCTGCTCATCTTGATTGTTGGTATTCGCATTCGTTGATTGAGATGTTGCAACAGACAATAGTGGAGAAGTCCTGGCGGATAGCTTACCCCCGCCTCCACCACTTCCGCTTTGGGCTCCACTAATAGTCGGGTCATAGGACAATGTATTTCCATAAACAGCACTTCCATAAAACAATGTAGAGGAAGGTGTCCCGCCACCCCAATAATTGTAGCTTGCATAATCGGTATTTGTTCCCTCATTATATATTTCATAACTGGTATTGCCCAATAAATTATTCCATCCTTCCGATCCTGTTGGAACATTATATTCACCACCAAAAAAGCTACTTGAGTTATCCGTAATTATTCCATAAGTATTAAATTCAATTCGAGAGTAGTGAAATATTGCCGAAGCATTATCATAAAGGTCGATTCCAAGATAGCTCCCGGTTATACTAGTAGGTGTAAAAATTGAACCTGATTGATAAGCGTCCGTTTCTACCTGACCAGTCCCCCCAAGAAATATTCCATAGTCATAATTTGTCTGAAATTTGGATCCTACTATTATTGCGGATCCACTCCAGGCATAAAGACCACAGCTATTATATTCAAAAGTACACTGATCAATATCATTACTTACCGAATTAACATATATTGCTTGGCTTGCTCCATTGAAAGTACAATTCGTAAACTTACTCCCACCATTCCCATTTAATTTAATATGAGTCCACCTTTGGGAAGCATCATTCGAACCGCTAATAGTTTTAAATGTAGTACCGGTTGCCTGGATATTGCCGCTGCCTGTTGTTTCAATGACTGAGCCCACACCTAAATGAACGGTGGTGCCGGACTGCAGGGTCATGGTACCGGTGGTGGTTAAGGTGACATTATTACCTATATAGATATCGGAGTTGGCAGGAAAGGTTTTGGTGCCGATGGAAGTACTGGTGGCATAATAATAGCCAGGCTGCTGCAGGTTGATCTGGTAATCCGGGTCTGCAAACCAGAAATTACCGTTTTTGATAAGCCGGACAAAACCGTAATCATCTCCCGCTGGTAATTTGAGATTGGCGAGGAAATTGCTACTCGCATCGGTTACGTTAAATTCAAAGGGTTCATTGTAGGTCGTGGAATTGATCTTTGATCGTTTTGCTACCACGTCAATGGTATTGGCATCCTGCCGGTAGGCCCAGGCCTGAGCATTTAATGTGGTATTCCCGTTATATTTAATAAGATTATATGGCAGGTATGAAGGCGGTTGATTATCAACGCGCAGGAAAGCTACCGTACTAAAGGTATGATTATTTCCGTAACTGGTTAATCTGATTTTCTTTATATGTTCTGGTTTTTTAGTGGTGCGTTCCAGTTCCTCGACGGTGACCGTATCAGCTGAATATCCGGCAGGTGAAGAAACATTATTTACATCAAATTCTACGGTACCATAGTCTATGAATAACCGATCATCGGTTGTCGTTGCAGGATTACCCCACGATGTCCAGCCGGGACCTTCAAACCATAAACTTGAACCATGCCCATAGTATTGCATGAAATAACCTTGTAAGCCATTGTCACTATGGACGGAATTCAAGTCAATGACATAGGGTTTGGCGCTGTTGATGTACAATATATCTCTTACATAGTCGGCCGTTTGGTCAGCTCCTTCTGTGGCCAATACAACACTTCCGCTCAATCGAACAATATTACCATTATCCAGTCTGGTTAAGGCGAGATCGGTTACCTGATTATGGCCCGAAGTTTTACGACCTAGTGATATATCAACCCGGGGGCTATCAAGACCACCGCGGTTATCATAGGTCACATAACCGGCAACATCTTTATTGTACTTATCATAGTTTAAAGCCATGACATTGCTCCACCACTCTTCATTCCACGAGCTGTTTAATTTGCTGGTCACTCTGTTATATCCCGCATCCATCAGATAGGAGGTCCCGTCCACGTAATAGAGAAATTGTAGTTGATCCGGCTGTTCATGGCCTTCTCCCCGTACTATGGCATCTCCCTGTTCTCCATTAAGTACTAGGTAATGTGTTTTATTTCCCTCCTTTTCCCGTAGTACGAGTTGCTGTTCGGGATAAGTGTTCCCATTTACCTGGTACGTTCCCGAAACCGTATTGGGCGGGGCTATGCCATCGGTATAGCTTATTCGTGGAATGGCCAACTCAACCAGGGAGACTGTATTGTCGGGTCCAAAGCCTGCATTTTTCATCTCATTATCAATCCAGGCATATTTTTCACCTGTTTCTGCGTTTCCATAAACTGAAGACCAACGCAACATTTGGGCGTATACGATTGGACGTTTGTTGCTATCGTCCAGTGGAGGGGTTTCTCCGTCCGGGGTGGCAATATCGGCCATCCAATCCAGCGGATTTATCATCCAGCGGCTATTCCCACTCGTTGAGTTATTTTGATCAAAGGGATCAGGGATGTTATAATTTTGATAATTCAGTAAATTATTCAGGCGTATAGTATGCCAGAATGGAATGACATCCATCAGGGCATAATTGAAATAATAAGGCCCTTCGGCCCAGAAACGCTCTCCATTATCGGTCTGATATCCAAAGTAATAAATACTATTATTGTCATAGGTTGGTGCACCGGCACTCCGGAAAGCGTCTCCCAAATATTTGTCAAAAGTGCTTGTATCATAATAAAAAGTAGAACCATCGGAAAAGGTGTATTTATATGTTGTGTCAGGCAGACATAATGCTCCATAACCAACGGCAATAAACATTTTCATCGGCCGGTTACCATCCTCAAGCTCATAATTACCTACTCCAAAAGCATTATTTTCATATAAATAATGGTTTATCTGATGAATAGCTAAAAACAAATTCGTGAGAACCTGACATTTTTGGCTCTTGGACAATAACCGGGTTTCCGTGGTGTCCTTATAATCAGGTTCATGATAGTATTTGAAGGCATTTTCCAGGGCCAGGTATAAATCCACGGCACGGGTGTAATTTTCTACCGAGCGGGTCGTTTTTACCATATCCACGCCCGTTGTGGTGGCCAGATACCAGCTGGCAGGTTCGAGAAGGGCGTCACGTAAACGGGTAATGGCAGTTGAATAATTATATGCCGGATTTGCTCCGTCAATTGGCGTCGTAATACTATTTTTGTAAATAATATATTGGGATAATGCAATGAAAGCCCGGCATTGTAAATACAGGCTATTATTATTTATTTGGCCCACATCGCCATTTGGATTGGCAATTTGAGCTTTGGAATAGGATACAATATTGTCATAGTCTGCAAATTCTAGAGAGTCTCCTCCGGCATATAAGAGATTCAACACCTGTTTTAGTCCATATCCATGGCTGTCATCTCCACCATTATCAAACCCGTTTATTGACAAACCCGGTCGCTTGACCGGAAAATGATCCGTATAAAAACGAATATTTTGCACACTATTGGGTATGCTATCGATTGTTTGTGCACAAACAACCCCCTGGAACAGACATAGCATACCAATGGCTATGCCCAAGCCTTTCCCACACACTTTCATGGTACTACCCCTTCAGTTTATTATAGTAATTTTAAGTTATTTGATTATCGGACCCACACACTTGTTGTATATTCAACAGCTACGGAATCTGGAGCATGATTATCGGCCCGAACACTTATACCAAAACCGCTTGAAGTATCATTAGGTGCTATCCAGTCTATATAATTCCGGTGTCCACTGGTATAAGCTTTTAAATCCGCCTTGGGTGCCCATATGGTATCTCTTACATTGATTGGTTTGCCATATTGTAACTGCCATACAAAGATAAACCGTTTATCCAGGCTGTCTTTTATGACACAGGTGATGCGCGTGGTATCGCCCTGTGCCACGGTATCCGGTTGCACCAATACTTTCAAAATCCTTGTCTGGTAGGGACCTCCAATACCGGGATCGTCGCCGGAGCCATAATCTTTCGTCAGGCAGGAGACGGTTACCAGCGCTATTATCATTATGAAAAACCACTTTAGTTTTTTCATTTTGCCTCTTTTTCAGTAGTAAACGGTACACTATTTTAACTAACGACAAAAATCTGTAATGTCAAATAAAAACACTCCGAATATCGTACTATTTTGTATGGATTTAACAGAAGGTTATAGCCATATACTTATATAAGAACCGAATGGCTTTACTGCTCTTTTGGGCATAACGGATAGAAATTAGGAAATGGGGCGGTTTTGGGGTGTTTAAACCTGACAGGTTTCTTCATTCATCAGTGGCTGCCATGTTAAAAACAGATCAAACCTGCCAGGTTTTGACCGGCCCATATCCATGGCTATTATCACCTCTATTGTCGAACCCATTGACGGTTAACCCCGGATGTTTGGTCGGATAAATCCCGGAGTCGGGTTTATTTTGAAAAAAGACATCGGTATAAAACCGTCTGTTTATAGTTGCCGTGGGTAAATTACCCAAACTTTGTCCAAATGCCGCACACGGGATGAACCACATAGCAATCCCTGCAACAAGGGCTGCCCTTGATATACCAAGCATGTTATACCCCTCTATTTGATTAATTTTTATTTTTATTTAACTGGAACTCCGAATCCCTCACTTGCCGGACCAGTTTCTTTGGTACCGTTGTCCTCTTCTACCTCGAAATAATAGGTACCAGGCTGGGTTGGCGCTTTCCACATAATATGGTTTTGAAGCGTCAGATAAACCATGCTACCCGCATATGTTGTATCCTTGCCACCTATAGCGGTTCCGTTATGAATATGCCAGAAGAATTTCAAATTCGTCATAGAACTGTCTACGAACACACAGGTAAAGGAAGCGGTATCCCCGGGGGCCACCGTATCCGGGCGTACTTTGATACTTAGTATTCTTATTTGAGGCGGATTAGGCGCCCCTGAATCCCCCAAGCCGCTTAAATCGCAAGCACATAGAAAAACAGTTATGATTATACTATACCAAACAATTCGTTTCATTTTCCTCCAGTCGGCTAACGGTATAATGTTAATATTTAAATAATGCAATCATCATAACGAATCAAGCTTCAATTATATGAATATTAAGCACTTTTGGAGCATATTAACATAAGGGAATATAGGAATATAGCGGTTGGAATTTATCCATAAACGGCATTTCAGAACTAAAAACATATAAAAATAAAGTGTTATGAATTTTCGAATGGAACTTTAGCCACTTTATAAGTTTTTTTCTCCTTTTCATTTCCAAGATAATTTTGATTTTTATATTTTTAATAAATGAAGCCTTTAAGTAAGTTAAGCTTTCGGTCCTGTTTAACTCTAGTCCTTCTGGACAGGCATTCAAAAAATTATCCATTTTTATCAATCACTGGTAATATCGCTTTGCCTCTTGTTCCCAACGTCCCGTTGGGAATGCCGGCTTTGAAACTCTGTTTCATTTCTCTATCCATCTGAACCTTTTCTTCGAATATTCCGTAAGGCTTTGTTGTGGAAGCAGAGCTTCCGGTTGTGCGTTCCCAAAGAGACTTTGGGAACGAGGAGAACAACCCCCTGAAACAGACATAGCATACCAATGGCTATGCCCAAGCCTTTTCCATGTATTTTCATGGTACTACCCCTTTTTAAATTAAAGATTTAATTAATTATTTGACCTCACTTTACAATTACTGCGTTGCCGCTTTCAACGGCTACTGAATCTTTTGTGCGATTATCTACACGCACAGTAATCCCGAAAAAACCGGACGTATCTGTTGGTGCCACCCAGTCGATATAATTTCTATGCCCACTTGATTGCCCGATATAATTTGACGGTGGTTCCCAAGTAGTATCTCTTGTGTTAATAGTTTTTCCAACAAGGAAAAACCAAACAAAGATAAACCGTTTATCCAGGCTGTCCTTTATGACACAGGTGATGCGGGTAGTATCGCCCTGTGCCACGGTATCCGGTTGCACCAATACTTTCAAAATCCTTGTCTGGTAGGGACCTCCAATACCGGGATCGTCGCCGGAGCCATAATCTTTCGTCAGGCAGGAGACGGTTACCAGCGCTATTATCATTATGAAAAACCACTTTAGTTTTTTCATTTTGCCTCTTTTTCAGTAGTAAACGGTACACTATTTTAACTAACGACAAAAATCTATAATGTCAAATAAAAACACTCCGAATATCGTACTATTTTGTATGGATTTAACAGAAGGTTATAGCCATATACTTATATAAGAACCGAATGGCTTTACTGCTCTTTTGGGCATAACGGATGTAAACAAGGGAATGGGTGTTTTTGGGAGAGGCGATAGCGATCTGACGGTTCGGAATCGTCTGACCGCTGGGGAATCGCTCATTCCAACGTCCCGTTGGGAATGCCGGGTTTGAAACTCCGTTTCATTGATTAATCCATTTGAACCTTTCATTGGAAAAAAATTGAATTTTCTGTCCTGTTTTATTGTGGAAGCAGAGCTTCCCGTAGGGCGCTCCCAAAGAGACTTTGGGAGCGAAGAGAAACGCTGTTTCATCGCTTTATTTGGCCGATTCGAAATCATATCCGTAACATCCTGGCTATGGTATTTTGCTTTAAATTTGTTTAGGAAGCAGAGCTTTTAAACCTGACAGGTTTCTTCATTCATCAGTGGCTGCCGAATTATTAACCGGACAAACCTGTCAGGTTTTGTGCCGGCCACATCCATGACTGCTCCACCCGTTTACCTCTCGTTCCCGACGTCCCGTTGGGAATGCCGGCTTTGAAACTCTGTTTCATTTATCTATCCATCTGAACCTTTTCTTCGAATATTCCGTAAGGCTTTGTTGTGGAAGCAGAGCTTCCGGTTGTGCGTTCCCAAAGAGACTTTGGGAACGAGGAGAACAACCCCCTGAAACAGACATAGCATACCAATGGCTATGCCCAAGCCTTTTCCATGTATTTTCATGGTACTACCCCTTTTTAAATTAAAGATTTAATTAATTATTTGACCTCACTTTACTACCACAGAACCACTACTTTCGGGCGCTGTATAATATTTGGTATGATTATCGGTTCTTACTGTAATTCCAAAGTAGCCGGATGTATCCGTTGGTGCCACCCAATCGATATAGTTCCTGTGACCACTGGTATAAGCTTTAGCAATGACTTTCGGTGCCCAAACAGTATCTTTTGCATTAACTGGCTTTCCATAATTGAACTGCCAAACAAAGATAAACCGTTTATCCAGGCTGTCTTTTATGACACAGGTAATACGCGTGGTATCACCACGGGCCACATAATAAGGATTTGCATATACCTTCAATATGCGAGTCTGGTAGGGACCTCCGATACCGGGATCGTCCCCGAGCCGTAATCTTTCGTCAGGCAGGAGACGGTTACCAGCACTATTATCATTATGAAAAAAAACTTTAGTTTTTTCATTTTGTTCTCTTTTTCAGCATTAAACGGTGCCTCACGTTTCACTATTTTTACTACCGATAAAAATCCATACTGTCAAATAAAATCACTCCGAATATCATACTATTTTATATACATTTAACATAAAAATATGTCCATATACTTATGTATGAATCGAATGGTTTTTCTGCTGTTTTGGACATAACGGGTGGAAATTGGGAAATGGGGCGTTTTTGGGGGAGGCGATAGCGATCTGACGGTTCGGAACCGTCTGACCGCTGGGAATTGCTCGTTCCCAACGTCCCGTTGGGAATGCCGGGTTTGAAACTCCGTTTCATTGATTAATCCATTTGAACCTTTCATTGGTAAAAAATTTGAATTTTCCGTCCTGTTTTATTGTGGAAGCAGAGCTTCCCGTGGGGTGCTCCCAAAGAGACTTTGGGAGCGAAGAGATATATTTTATAAGAACCGAATGGTTTGTTGCGGCTTTTAGCATGAATGGATAGAAACATGGGAACCGGGCGTTTTGGGGGATTTAAACCTGGCAAGTTTGATCAACTATTACCATATATTGAGGGATACCCGGCAGATGGAGCCCATCAGACTTGGTGCTAAAGATGGTATCTTTTTATTCATGTTCCCGAAGAGACGTTAGGAACAACCGAAATAGTATTCGGATTAGGTCAGGATATTTTTTAGATGGACTCCACCCCTTTTAAACCTTCAATCCTGGAGTTGGTAACTCACTGCGTCGAAAACTCCATACATTGGCATAGAGTCAACGATAAGATGGACACCACCTCAGGTGGGGCCCATCTATAAGTTTATTTCCCTATCGGGGGATTTATTGTTTGCAGACTTGCCGGTAAACGAGTGCTGCCCATGAGATATTTATCAATATGACGCGCCGCATCACGGCCTTCGCCAATAGCCCAAACAATGATGGATTGCCCGCGACGGGCGTCCCCGGCAGCGAATACCCCCTGCAGATTGGTCATCATCTTATTATCTACTTTGAAAGTATTTCTTTCGGTTAGGGCCAGCCCGGCTTTTTCGAAAACTGAACTTTGGGCACCTTCGAAACCAATAGCGATTAAAACAAGGTCAGCAGGTATCATGACATCAGGATCCAGTACCTTCTTATCAATTCTCCTGTTGTTTTCATCGTAGGTCCATTCGACCCGTTCTGTTTTCAAAAAATCAACCGAACCGTCTCCATCTTCATCGACGAAACCTATCGTATTCACACTAAATTCTTCAACACCGCCTTCTTCGATAGCATAAGTCTTTTTATACGTCAGCGGCTGTTCCGGCCATGGATTATGCAGGTTGCGTTCCTCGGGACGGCGGGGATTAATACTTATCTGTACAACTTGTTTTGCTCCCTGCCGATGGGCCGTAGCCACGCAATCGGCACCGGTGTCACCGCCACCCAAAACTATCACATTTTTATCTTTCGCACTGATTACCGAATCAACCGGGCGTCCGGCAACGACTCGGTTGGCATTTGTCAGATATTCCATAGCATAATGAACACCTTTTAAATCTCGTCCTTCGAGTGGCACATCACGATGTTTTTGGGCGCCAATGGCTAATAATACGGCATCAAAATCTTCCCTGATCCGTTCAAAAGGAATATTTACTCCGACTTCCATACTGTTCATGAACAATATTCCTTCTTCAGTCAATTGATCGATGCGCCTTTTAACCTGCTTTTTGGAAAATTTAAAATCAGGGATTCCATATGTCATCAATCCGCCGGGCGTATCATCCCGTTCAAAAACAGTAACCTTATGTCCGACACGATTTAACTGTTGAGCCGCTGACAAACCTGCCGGACCGCTGCCAATAATGGCAACATTGAAACCCGTTCTCTTCTCAGGAACCTGAGGTTGAATCCATCCCATCTCCCAGCCTTTGTCGACAATGGCTCGTTCAAGATTTCGAATAGTCACAGGATCATCGTTCAATGATAAAACGCAGGAATTCTCACATGGCGCCGGACAAATATAACCGGTAAACTCCGGGAAATTATTGGTAGCATGCAGACGATCTAAAGCCGCTTTCCAATTACTGCGATAAACAAGATCATTCCAGTCAGGGATGACATTACCAATCGGGCAGCCTCCCATGCAGGTCGGAACCCCGCAGTCCATACACCGGCCACCTTGCTGACGTACTTTTTCTTCATCCCATTGCGGTTTCCAGACTTCTTCAAAGTCCTGAATTCGTTCAACAGGGGATCTTTTACCAATAGGATTACGTGGCTCTTTCAGATAACCACCAGGATGATTCTCACTCATGCTACAATATTTTCTTTGGGTTTGCGTGGAGGGGCAAGACGGATATCAATACCGTTTTCAAGATTTTTATTCAGGATTCTGGCGTAAGCATCAGGCATCACTTTAACGAAGTGTTTTACGCTTTCATCCCAGTTATCCAATATTCTCTTCGCTTTTGTACTGTTTGTGTACTCTACATGATTTTCCAACATTCTTTTCACTAACTGCCGGTCCCTGTCCTCATCAAAGGATTCGAGGTGAACCTGTTGCTTATTCAGACGGGGTTCGAAGGATTTATCTTCATCGAAAATGTAAGCTTCACCACCGCTCATTCCGGCACCGAAGTTTTTACCTGTACGGCCAAGAACCACGACGACACCGCCGGTCATATACTCACAACCGTGATCGCCGATTCCCTCGACAACAGACATAGCACCGGAATTACGAACAGCAAATCGTTCTCCGGCCTGGCCGTTTATATAGGTTTCGCCGCTTGTTGAACCATATAAAGCCACATTACCGATGATAATATTTTCGGATGCTTCATACGTGCTATTTTCAGGTTTTTTAATGACGATTTTCCCTCCGGAAAGGCCTTTGCCCACATAATCATTAGCGGCACCTTCCATTTTGAGGGTCAAGCCCTTTGGCCAGGAAAGCTCCAAAACTTTGTCCGGCGATACCATTACAATTAATCAGTGACTGTATCATCTTCGAGACTGCTCATTCCATATTTTTTAGTGACTGCCGAGCTCACCAATGTTCCGAAAGTTCGATCACGGTTTGTAAGGTTTATATCAACCGACACCGATTTCTTCTGTTCCAATGCAGGCATGATTTTTTCGATAACCTCATGATCAATTTTCCCTTTCAGTTTATGATTTTGCTCTTTGGTCTTGATGCTTTCATCGTCAGAAGGTTGCCTGTATAAAATCGGGGATAAATCAAGTTTTGAAACCCGTGCATTTTTGATCTCTTTTGGTTTCAGCAGATCAACCCGGCCTATCATCTCATCGATGGTTCGGAAGCCCATCTCTGCCATGTATTCACGTACTTCACTGGCCACAAACTTCATATAGTTGATGATATACTCCGGTTTTCCTGCAAAACGTTTACGTAATTCGGGATCCTGTGTGGCAATTCCAACAGAACAGGTATTACAATGGCATTTACGCAACATGATACAACCAAGAGTAACTAATGGGGCTGTTCCAAATCCATATTCTTCGGCTCCCAGCAGAGCGGCAACAACGACATCCCAGCCGGTTTTGAGTCCACCGTCGGCACGAACTCGTATTCTTGAACGTAAATTGGTCGCATGAAGAACCTGGTTAGCCTCCGGCAAGCCCAAGTTCCCAGGGGGTTCCGACATTTTTAATAGATGTTTTCACTGCGGCCCCGGTTCCACCCGTGTCGCCACTGATAAGAACAGCATCGGCACGAGCCTTGGCAACACCTGCAGCGATTGTTCCCACACCGGATTTTGACACCAGTTTGACATGAACTTCGGCCTCCGGATTAGCGCATTTCAGATCATGAATTAACTGTGCCAGGTCTTCAATCGAATAGATATCGTGGTGTGGTGGAGGCGAAATCAGACCAATACCGGGAATGGTGTACCGAACCTTAGCAATTTCATCACCTACTTTTTCACCGGGTAATTCCCCGCCTTCTCCGGGTTTCGCTCCCTGTGCCATCTTTATTTCAATCTGTTTGGCATGGGTCAGATATTCAATAGTTACCCCGAAACGGCCGCTGGCAACCTGTTTCATCGAGCATTCCCGTTCCGTCCCAAACCGATCAGTCGATTCCCCGCCTTCACCAGTCCCGGATTTACCACCTATCCGGTTCATAGCTATAGCCAAAGTCTCGTGCGTTTCCTGGCTTAAAGAGCCGTAAGACATCGAACCGGTTGAGAATCGCTTCATAATCGACTCTATCGATTCTACTTCATCGATTGAAATGGGCCGGGCATGTTGCTTTTTAAATTCCAGAATTCCGCGAATAGTCTGCTGACGTTCATTCTGAATATTAATATCATCAGCAAACTCTTTATAAATCTTATAATCGTCAGCCTTAACCGCATACTGAAGCTTTCCAATGGTTACCGGATTCCATTGATGTTCCTCTCCATCGCGGCGCCAATAATAATCTCCGCCAAAATCAAGCGGAACAGAACCGGCAATTGGGAGCCGAAATGCACGTTCATGACGCTTTTTAACACCTTTTTCGATTTCGCTTAAGCCAATTCCCGACAAGTTAGATGTTGTACCGGCAAAAAACTCCTGGACAAAATCAGTGCTTAATCCGATGGCTTCGAATATCTGGGCGCCTTTATAGCTTTCCAAAGTGGAAATCCCCATTTTAGACATCACTTTTTGAATACCGCCTTCAATGGATTTACGATAATTCTTAAAAGCTTCTTCCGGTTTCATGGTAGACATCCCACTGTCCAGCAATTGCCCGATGCTCTTATAAGCCAGCCAGGGATTTATTGCGTCAGCTCCGTTTCCAAGCAATGTACAATAATGATGTACCAGGCTGCAATCACCTGTTTCCACAACGATAGCAGCTTTAATCCGAAGATTCTGGCGGATAAGATGGTGATGGATAGCTCCGACAATTAATAACGAAGGAACAGCCAGTCGCTTAGCACTCAAACGTTTGTCGGTAAGAATGAGAATCTCACAACCGTTCAGTATGGCCTCTTCGGCACGCTCACGAATTCGCTCAATCACCCATTTTAAATTATTTCCGACCGAATAGGTAATATCGATATCACAAGAACGGATTCCATTCACGTCAATATCACGGATTACGTCCATTTCCACATCGGAAAGTATTGGTGACTCAAGGAACAACTGCCGGCAGTGGCGTGGATTTTCCTTTAAAATATTATGTTTGCGGCCGATATGACTTTGAAGAGACGTAACCAAATCTTCCCGGATATAATCCAGCGGAGGATTTGAAACCTGGGCAAAAGATTGTTTGAAATAATTGAACAACGGCTTGTTTTGCATAGAGAAAACCGACAATGGAGTATCGTCACCCATTGCACCGATTGGATCCTTACCCACCTCGATCATAGGTTGCAGAAACCTGTCGAGGTACTCCATGGTATAACCGTAATTTTGCTGATAGGCCTCGATTTTCTTCTCATCAATGTTGTCATCCAGCTGTATACTTTGATTCTTCTCCATTAAATCCGATAAACGAACCCGGTTTTCAGCCAGCCATTTCTCATATTTCGGATCTGTCAGTTTATCAAAAATCTCTTCTTCAGGAATGATTCTTTTTTCAATCGTATCCGCTAAAAATAATTGTCCTGGTTTTAAACGGCCTTTTTTAACAATTTCTTCGTTATTTACATCCAGAACTCCATCCTCACTGGCCATGATAAGTTTATTTCCTTTTGTGACCAGGTAACGGCAAGGCCTCAGGCCATTTCTGTCCAGGATGGCGGCAACCCGGTAACCATCGCAGGCAGCTACAAGTGCGGGACCGTCCCACGGCTCCATCATCGTGGAATGATAATCGTAAAAGGCTTTCCTGAGCGGATGCATGAACGGATCTTTATTCCAGGCCTCGGGAACCATCATCCGTAAAGCATGCGGCAATTCCCTGCCCGCTTCGATCAGTAATTCAAGAACGTGGTCGAAGCCGGCGCTGTCACTGATCTCAATATCAGGAGTAATCGGTTTAATCTTCTCGACATCTTCACCGAATTTATCGCAGGCAAGCCGGGGTTCACGGGTTTTCATCCAATTAATATTGCCCTGCAGTGTATTAATCTCACCGTTGTGGACAATCGTACGATAAGGATGAGCCAGGTCCCATGTTCCCAAAGTATTTGTTGAAAATCGGGAGTGGACCATTACCAGGCTCGTAACAACTTTCGAATTTGACAATTCCGGGTAATAGGTCGCTAATTGAGGACAGGTCAGTAATCCTTTATAAACAATTTTTCTTCGATCCAGAGAACAGATATAAAACAGGTCACCACTCCACATAGCACGTTCACGAACGTTTTTTTCCATCATTCGACGCAATATGTAGAGTTGCGTGTCTAATTCTTCAGGATTGACCGGTTCCAGGGGCTCAACAAAAAACTGGATCACTTCCGGTTCGGTCATCAGGGCCGTTTTGCCCAAACCGGTATTATCAGTCGGTACTTTTCTCCAGCAAATAATATTGAAACGTTCCTTTTTGGCCACTTCATTCATGACCTCTTTCAGGGCATTTTGTTTTTTTGTTGATTTTGGGAAAAAGGCCTGGCCAACACCATAACTATCAAAATCCCCAAGTTCAGGAATAATGGATTTGAAAAAATCATGAGGTTTTTGAATCATCATTCCGGCGCCATCACCTGTCATTTCCTCAGCACCGCGTGCCCCGCGGTGATCCAAATTTTCCAAAATCCTGAACCCATCCTCTACCAGCTGATGAGAACGTTCCCCATTTAAATTAACAACAATACCAACACCACAGTTAGAATGTTCCAATTTGGGATTGTATAAACCTTTAAAAAACCCGCTACTGTCGTGGCCCATAAAATAAATCCTTAATAATGATTGGTAACTTAACACTTCACTATAACCTCTAAAATTATAACAATTTCATTGCACAATATCAGGTTTTGCACATAATTTTATATACATTTTTTTTGTGAAAGCGCTTTTTCCGATTAAATAATTTTATCAATAATCAAATCACACGTAAATAATTACATTCACCAGCAACAAATAAGTCTGTTTTTATATTTACATATTTTTTTATGTACATTTTTCGTTTTTATATACATACATATAAAACATAAATTATAAATAAAATTATAATATTTACTTTAATACAATTATTATTTTTTATATATCGTAATAAACAAATAAAAAACGTCTTTGAGAAGGCTTTGCAAAAGTAACAGCACTCTTTGTTTCCATTTTTCTGATGAATTTTCCACAACACCCGAAAGGATCAAAGCCCGATTCGGAGATTTTTACACCTCCAATAGCCTTTCGAAGACCAATTATGGCGTTATTGAAATCTTTTTTGTCCACTCATAAAGCTAACAATTCCATGGGTTTGGTAGCTTTATGAGTGGGGGTAATCTTTTCGATCCTTCCTATACCTATCGGCTGGATGTTATTTCTTGCCCGCGACGTATCTGCCATCCACCAGTGTTATCCTCTGGGCCAAACGCCGTGATCCTTCTATTGAAATAAACAAATCTATACCTGGCGGAAAAAGTTGATTCGGCAATTTTCCTTCCTGAGGCGAATCAAGAAAAATCCCCATTCAACGCATCAATTTTAAAAGCGTTTGTCAACATCGGTCACGATTTTTCAGGCTAACAACCTGTCGTTAAACGTAGAAATCGTCAAATTTGCAGAATGTTGGGAGTTATTATTCAATGTAAGTTTAACATAATGAAATTTTATAAACTTATATCTCCATTCTCATTCTCGTAACATCATCTTAAAACCAGTCGATTTTACTTATATGAAACAGTATAATCTTTCTTTCCTGGTGTGACGTTTACAAACTGCCTGGTGCCGTTGACCCAGTCTACTTCTATTTTGGCAACCTTTTTTGCGGCTCCCATAACTTGCACCGCACTGTTCTGAGACCAGTACCCGGAACCTGCCTGAACTTCTCTGCGTGGCCCTTTGCTACCATCTTTATAAACAAGACGTATTGAGGAGCCAATTCCATTTTTATTGGCATCAGGGCCTGACAAACGAATACGATATCCTCTGTGCTGAGTTCGATTCAGATATAATTTTACAGGACCTCCATTTTGGGAGACTGCCAGATTGATCCTCCCGTCTTTGTTAAAGTCACATAAGGCTGCGCCACGTTGTTCACCGTAGATTTTAATGCCCGACTTATTGCCTGGAATCGCTCTAAAATGTCCCTTTCCATCACCTTCGAGCCACAACCCACGGCCTGCATCCATTCGTGGGGTTTCGTCAGGCAACGCAAATAAATTTTGGCTTAAGAAGATGTCCTCATTCCCATCATTATTTACATCTGCAATACCGGCATCAAATGCCGCGCTTAATTGTGCCTGGGGAGGAAGCGGTTTAGCTTTAAAATGAGAACCCTCATTAATAAATACCATACTCTTCAGAGTATTGACCTTGTTATGGCTCATCAGATTCAAACTGCCTCCCAGCAATTCATACAAGGTGGAATGTGCATACTGCTTGTTACTTTTCACATCCTGAACCACAGATGGTACCACCGAATTAAATATATATGCTCTTCGGCGGGGAACATAACCTTGAAGTGTTGAATCATAATAACTCTACTATGATATCGATATGATGGTTTCCATTGAAATCCCCGTAATACATCTTAAGCGGATGATCCTTCGTCAATTCTGAACGGTAGTTGTTGTTCGTACCAATATTCGTTGCCACGATATCCATGCGTCCATCGTTATTAAAATCGCCTACAGCAAGTCCTTTCCACCAACCATCATATTTATTCATTCCCCACTTTTTGGTTTCATTGTGGAAAATGCCATTATTATTAATAAATATTTTTATGGGTCCCCATTCAGTAGCTAATATCAGATCAGGTTCTCCATCTCCGTTTATATCACAAAAAACCGCTGAAGTGACCATTCCAACGTCCTTTAATACACCTGCATTCGCCTTATCAAGCACAAAATGTCCATTTTCGTTTTTAAACAATCTTGATGTTGCATTCATCGGATAAAAATAGGGTAAAAAGCGTCCACCGATAAATAAGTCAATGCTTCCATCACCATCATAATCCACGGCAGCCAGCGATCCGGTTGTAGATGGAACTCCGGGAATTGCCTGCATACTCACACGGCCTAAAGATGGAATTCTATAGATATATGCTGATGGTACCTGTGCGTTTTTTTGTTCAAAATTAGCACTGCCAACCACTATATAAGTTGATTTTTGTGTATTCCATCCAACAATTGATGTTTGATCACCAGGTGCCGTACGACTAATGTCAGGTAGCCTGATATGATTAAACGTTCCATTACCCATATTCTTTAAAATGCCGGTTTTCCCCCCTTTTCCTGAAGCAACAAACAAATCTTCATTCCCATCCCGATTATAATCAATCCACGCTACTCCGGGCCCTTCTTTACTCAAGCGTTCCGGAAGCAATGCCTGAATTTTAAAATCAGGATAAACATCTTCATGATGAGTGTAGGAAATTCTACTAAGAAAACATCTTCAAAAATGGTGTTACTTTGACGTTTTTTATTTTTCATTTGCGGGGATTGAACCGTGACATTCCCTGACCTTGGCTCGTCAATTTCATAAATACGATTGGCTTTTATACTATCTATCCGGGTTTTCGTACCATCCGGCCATCTGACGGTCAAATGGTAAAAACTGCCCGTACCATTAGCAGCAAACATTTCGTCCGGTACAGAACCTGATTCGTATCCGCCACCGGAAATGACTTGACGATACTGAGGTACCGATCCGCCTGTTAAGGTTAACTTAGCTCCGATAGCTTGTGTGTTAGGTGCATGTCCCCTCAACCTTATCTCAACACGAGGCAGGGATGCTGTGTTTTCGTATAAAGCTGCTTTTTGATTCAATCGGTTATCAATCATATCAAGATCCCCATCCTTATCAAAGTCAGCAGTCGCCAGGCCTTGTGAGACATCTTTTTGATGGAATCCCCATTTTTTACTTACGTTGGTAAATGTCAGATTTCCATTATTGCGATAGATTTTATTGACCAACTTCAAAGACGGGTACTGGAACAAATAATTCTCATTTTTGACTTTTCCATTTATAATTTCCTGCCTTGTACGGTATTGGGTATCCATATCCAGCAAGTCAAACCAGTTCCCGGTGTTTATTATCAAATCCTGATAACCATCAAGATTAATATCCATAAATTTACTGGCCCACGACCATCCGCTTGCGGCCACACCACTATAGTTGGCGATTTCCGCAAAAGTGGTATCACCCCGATTTAAATAGAGGGAATTGCGGTTGTATTGAAGACGATTTAAAAAACCGCCCGGTCCGGATGAAAAAGCTACCGAGCCGGACTGACTCAACCGCCGTTGATGAGATGGGCTGAGCATTTCAGAAACAAAGAGATCAGGGTAGCCATCCCCGTTAATATCAGAAAATGCTATAGACATCGCCGAATAAGAAAAATTACGAATGCTTTTGGTTCCCAAGGCCTTGAATATTCCTCTCCCCTGGTTTATCCAAACCCGATCGGGCGTCCAATAATCATTACATACGTATAAATCGGGTAAGCCATCATCATTGATGTCATAAAATTTAGCTGTTAAGCCCCAGTCAGGTTTTAATCCTAACGGTTTACCTTTTGAACTCAAAAAATGTTTTTTCAAATCTTTTACTTTCCGGAAACCACCCCATTTTTTCCCTATTCCACCTTTGTTTATATACAATTCGTCTACTTTGCCGATTTTACGGCGTATCGGTTGACCTTGTTTCGCATTCAAAAGGGTAAAGTAAGGTTTGAATTGTGGTTTAAGTTTAAAGGTCCCTCCCACTTTTTCTACGGTGTTCTTGAAGCTTAGTTGTTTGGGTTCAAACACATCCCTGGCTGATTTTCTTCGATAGTTTGCTATATACAGATCCAGATATCCATCTCCATTTATATCAGCCAGTGTTATACTTGTCGCCCCGTGACTGATCCCAGACCACTGTTTTTATCCAAATGGAAATGTCCTTTACCATCATTCAGATAGAGATTATTTGTTTTATTCAGCGAGGTGACTATTAAATCCAAATCTCCATCTCCATCTACATCTGCAAATACAGCTCCCGTTGAATAGTATCCTTTTTGAGTCAGGCCAACACCGGCAGAATCGGTAATATCTTTAAAATGCATCCCCCCCATATTCTCATAAAGCTTGTTGGGTCCATCCAACTGACATATATAAATATCAGGTCGCCCGTCACCATTTATATCACCAGTTGCTACACCGGATCCGTTAAGCAAGAATCTGTCTTTCACAATGAGAGAATCCGGTAGTTGATTTTCAAAGTCTATTCCTGTTTTTTTTGACGCTAACTCCTTGAATCCTGTTTTACCATGTCCCGGATATATCTTTGCCCAACGATAACCAGTCTCGTTATGCCATTTAAATCCTCTATTATGTTGAGAACAACCTGTTAATATTCCTATAGAAACAAACAGGAATACCCCTCTCAAAAGTAATCGACAATTTAAATTAATCACTTAATTTTGTTTTTGTTACCGGTCTGTTAAAAAAGATCTTGCAGTTGTAGTGAAATAGAAACCTTGGTCTTAATATTATCCTTTACCCTCAATTTGTCAAACACGAAACAACCCGACATTATATGAATCTTTATGGGTCTAATGAATTCGATATTCCTATACCTGAAGTACTTACATTATTATAACTTTGATTATAACAGCATTTTAGAAAGAACAGAATACTGAGGATACGGCTTCCGCCTGTCGAAGAGGCGGTTAAAAATCTGTGAAAGTAAATGCCAACATCCACCAAAGGAGAATGACGCAGAATTTCCCGGACAAAAATCAGAAATAGCCTCACTCCAGCCTGCAAACCTTGACATGATTCAAATCCGGTCGAAAATTGAGATGCATCGTGACTCTCCACCTGTTACTACAATAACTTATATAGTTTCGGAATGAATCTGCGAGTTGAGGTTTTAGGCCGTATGCGGTCTACTGAAACATCGGTTACGTGTAAAGCAGATCGTTGCCTCCCCGCACCTATCAAATCCGTACGAGCAGATTCCCGCATTCGGTTCCTCTATTATTGGTTTCGCTAACAGAAGCGTTGTACTACCCGGGTTGGTTTCTCTCCCGTTCCGCTATTTCTAAATCGATTGTTGACATCATGGTCGTATGACTCTGATTCATAAAATGTTTCTGAGTTGCCATTCCAATCACCGGTTTCTTCCTTCCCTGTTCAGAAGGTTTCCCGGAACGGATTTCCACCTTTCTCAATGGTACTATGAAGTGGCAAAGACGGCTTTTGGCCTTCCCGTTACCTTCGGTTAACTGAAGGTAACCTGCGAAAGATTTCAAAGAACGTTGCCGTTAATCCTCTTTCATGAATAATCCTTGTTAACAATGTTGGTTATACAATGCCAACAAAACCAATGTCCGTCAGTCCCGGAAGACGAAAGAAATACCCGGCAAGGCTGCCAGCAGGATATCGATCGCCTTCAGGGAGCTGTTTTTGGCGGACATTCCTATATCAGGATCACATTATAGCTTGAATGAGATAACTCAACCACTTACAAAACAAGTTATGATGGGCTTATGTGTTATGTAATCTTTAGTAGATTTATACATTCTTCATCGGATTACATAACACAAAGCCTTTTTAAAACATTAATTAGCAGTATAACCCGTATAACAAAAAAAAAAAAAAAAAAAAAAAAAAAAAAAAAAAAAAAAAAAAAAAAAAAAAAAAAAAAAAAAAAAAAAAAAAAAAAAAAAAAAAAAAAAAAAAAAAAAAAAAAAAAAAAAAAAAAAAAAAAAAAAAAAAAAAAAAAAAAAAAAAAAAAAAAAAAAAAAAAAAAAAAAAAAAAAAAAAAAAAAAAAAAAAAAAAAAAAAAAAAAAAAAAAAAAAAAAAAAAAAAAAAAAAAAAAAAAAAAAAAAAAAAAAAAAAAAAAAAAAAAAAAAAAAAAAAAAAAAAAAAAAAAAAAAAAAAAAAAAAAAAAAAAAAAAAAAAAAAAAAAAAAAAAAAAAAAAAAAAAAAAAAAAAAAAAAAAAAAAAAAAAAAAAAAAAAAAAAAAAAAAAAAAAAAAAAAAAAAAAAAAAAAAAAAAAAAAAAAAAAAAAAAAAAAAAAAAAAAAAAAAAAAAAAAAAAAAAAAAAAAAAAAAAAAAAAAAAAAAAAAAAAAAAAAAAAAAAAAAAAAAAAAAAAAAAAAAAAAAAAAAAAAAAAAAAAAAAAAAAAAAAAAAAAAAAAAAAAAAAAAAAAAAAAAAAAAAAAAAAAAAAAAAAAAAAAAAAAAAAAAAAAAAAAAAAAAAAAAAAAAAAAAAAAAAAAAAAAAAAAAAAAAAAAAAAAAAAAAAAAAAAAAAAAAAAAAAAAAAAAAAAAAAAAAAAAAAAAAAAAAAAAAAAAAAAAAAAAAAAAAAAAAAAAAAAAAAAAAAAAAAAAAAAAAAAAAAAAAAAAAAAAAAAAAAAAAAAAAAAAAAAAAAAAAAAAAAAAAAAAAAAAAAAAAAAAAAAAAAAAAAAAAAAAAAAAAAAAAAAAAAAAAAAAAAAAAAAAAAAAAAAAAAAAAAAAAAAAAAAAAAAAAAAAAAAAAAAAAAAAAAAAAAAAAAAAAAAAAAAAAAAAAAAAAAAAAAAAAAAAAAAAAAAAAAAAAAAAAAAAAAAAAAAAAAAAAAAAAAAAAAAAAAAAAAAAAAAAAAAAAAAAAAAAAAAAAAAAAAAAAAAAAAAAAAAAAAAAAAAAAAAAAAAAAAAAAAAAAAAAAAAAAAAAAAAAAAAAAAAAAAAAAAAAAAAAAAAAAAAAAAAAAAAAAAAAAAAAAAAAAAAAAAAAAAAAAAAAAAAAAAAAAAAAAAAAAAAAAAAAAAAAAAAAAAAAAAAAAAAAAAAAAAAAAAAAAAAAAAAAAAAAAAAAAAAAAAAAAAAAAAAAAAAAAAAAAAAAAAAAAAAAAAAAAAAAAAAAAAAAAAAAAAAAAAAAAAAAAAAAAAAAAAAAAAAAAAAAAAAAAAAAAAAAAAAAAAAAAAAAAAAAAAAAAAAAAAAAAAAAAAAAAAAAAAAAAAAAAAAAAAAAAAAAAAAAAAAAAAAAAAAAAAAAAAAAAAAAAAAAAAAAAAAAAAAAAAAAAAAAAAAAAAAAAAAAAAAAAAAAAAAAAAAAAAAAAAAAAAAAAAAAAAAAAAAAAAAAAAAAAAAAAAAAAAAAAAAAAAAAAAAAAAAAAAAAAAAAAAAAAAAAAAAAAAAAAAAAAAAAAAAAAAAAAAAAAAAAAAAAAAAAAAAAAAAAAAAAAAAAAAAAAAAAAAAAAAAAAAAAAAAAAAAAAAAAAAAAAAAAAAAAAAAAAAAAAAAAAAAAAAAAAAAAAAAAAAAAAAAAAAAAAAAAAAAAAAAAAAAAAAAAAAAAAAAAAAAAAAAAAAAAAAAAAAAAAAAAAAAAAAAAAAAAAAAAAAAAAAAAAAAAAAAAAAAAAAAAAAAAAAAAAAAAAAAAAAAAAAAAAAAAAAAAAAAAAAAAAAAAAAAAAAAAAAAAAAAAAAAAAAAAAAAAAAAAAAAAAAAAAAAAAAAAAAAAAAAAAAAAAAAAAAAAAAAAAAAAAAAAAAAAAAAAAAAAAAAAAAAAAAAAAAAAAAAAAAAAAAAAAAAAAAAAAAAAAAAAAAAAAAAAAAAAAAAAAAAAAAAAAAAAAAAAAAAAAAAAAAAAAAAAAAAAAAAAAAAAAAAAAAAAAAAAAAAAAAAAAAAAAAAAAAAAAAAAAAAAAAAAAAAAAAAAAAAAAAAAAAAAAAAAAAAAAAAAAAAAAAAAAAAAAAAAAAAAAAAAAAAAAAAAAAAAAAAAAAAAAAAAAAAAAAAAAAAAAAAAAAAAAAAAAAAAAAAAAAAAAAAAAAAAAAAAAAAAAAAAAAAAAAAAAAAAAAAAAAAAAAAAAAAAAAAAAAAAAAAAAAAAAAAAAAAAAAAAAAAAAAAAAAAAAAAAAAAAAAAAAAAAAAAAAAAAAAAAAAAAAAAAAAAAAAAAAAAAAAAAAAAAAAAAAAAAAAAAAAAAAAAAAAAAAAAAAAAAAAAAAAAAAAAAAAAAAAAAAAAAAAAAAAAAAAAAAAAAAAAAAAAAAAAAAAAAAAAAAAAAAAAAAAAAAAAAAAAAAAAAAAAAAAAAAAAAAAAAAAAAAAAAAAAAAAAAAAAAAAAAAAAAAAAAAAAAAAAAAAAAAAAAAAAAAAAAAAAAAAAAAAAAAAAAAAAAAAAAAAAAAAAAAAAAAAAAAAAAAAAAAAAAAAAAAAAAAAAAAAAAAAAAAAAAAAAAAAAAAAAAAAAAAAAAAAAAAAAAAAAAAAAAAAAAAAAAAAAAAAAAAAAAAAAAAAAAAAAAAAAAAAAAAAAAAAAAAAAAAAAAAAAAAAAAAAAAAAAAAAAAAAAAAAAAAAAAAAAAAAAAAAAAAAAAAAAAAAAAAAAAAAAAAAAAAAAAAAAAAAAAAAAAAAAAAAAAAAAAAAAAAAAAAAAAAAAAAAAAAAAAAAAAAAAAAAAAAAAAAAAAAAAAAAAAAATGGTCTGATTTGCCTTTCCGTTCTGACCTCCAGAAGCCTGAGAGCCGATGGGAGAGTGCTGGTAATAACGCCAGTTCCTGAGATCTGCTCCTAATCTGGATCGTAGTTCAAGGTTATTCAGGATATCATAGGTGAAATGAAAATTACCTACAAACCTGTTTGTATTAGCCCGCTCCTTATAATTGTCCGTTAATATCAAAGGATTCTCATTATTCCCACCAGCAGCATCATTGGAAAAATTACTTAGATTAATTAAGTATAGCTGGGTGGAATAGTGGGCGAAGCATTAATCAGAGAACTAATGAGTCCTGGCTAACTTCCGTATCCTTTGGCACTTGTACGTACTCGATTATCAATGGCATTGTCATACGACAGATTGGTACCCACCGTAAGCTTTTTGCTAATATAAGTATCGATATTTGCTTTAATGCCATACCGGTTAAAACCGGAATTCCTGATAATACCATTTTGCAACTTGGTATCACCGGAGAGCATATAGGTAAGATTATTCGTCCCGCCCGAGAAGGTCAGGTTATAATTTTTCACTCACGGCTTATTTAAATACCTAATTCTTTGCAAATCATTCCTTGGCCAAGTTTGTTATTTGCTGTTGGGTATAAGGTAGTGGGGCAGGGATTGTTACCAGGCATGTTATTAAGCTCTTGCTGACGCTCATTTGCTTGCAGTGCATATTGTGAAGCGCTCATAAAATTCAACTTATGACTTATCGTAGAAATTCCAACGCTGGATTGGAAGTCCACATTTTGTGAATTCTTCTTCCCCTCTTCGGTTATCATGCACTCGACGCCATTAGCTGCTCTCGAACCATATATAGCTGCGGCTGCGGCTCCTTTTAGAACTTCGATATTTGCCACGCATCGGGAAGATCAATAAAATTCGCGCGGGTTAGGTCTTGCTCCATTACCAACGCCCGTATATCCATCGCCAGTTTGATAACTGGTGCTTATTGGCACGCCGTCAATCACATATAGCGGGGAACCACCTGCTCTCAACGAAGAAGTACCTCTTACCGTTACGGAAATACTACCGCCTGGTGCATGAGAATTGGTATGAACATTAACGCCGGCAACTCTTCCTTGCAGTGCCTGATCCGGAGATGTAAGATTGGCATTCTCCAGATCCGCACTTGAAATGGTAGTTTGGGCTCCGGCTAAATTACTTTTTCTTTCTGATCCATATCCGATTACGACCATTTGTTGGCCCTTGATAACCTTCGGACTTAAGCTGACATTAATTGTGTGATGGCCGTCGACCGCTCTTTCTTTTCTGTTATAGCCTATATATGTAAAAATAAGCGTATCATTTGGACTGGAAATGGACAAAGTGTAATGACCTTTTTTATTGGTCGCAGCACCTACGGTAGTTCCTTTCACGAGAACGTTGACACCGGGCAATGGGGAATTTGAGGATGCATCCCTAACGGTCCCGCTCACCTGGAATTGAACTTTCTTCTTTACTACATCTTCACCTGATTTAGCCATTGGAAAAATCTCATAGGTAGACGCGTCTACTTTTGCATAAGTCAAATGCAATTTGTCAAGCAATTTGGCTATATGTTTGCCTGGCTTTCGCTTCAAAAGCGCTTCCTGGGACGACACAAATTTATTTGCCAGGTCTTTATCCTGGTACAAGAACATGATATTGTATCTACTCTCGAGGTATTTCAACAGCGACACAAGAGACACCTCCGATTCGCCGTGACTATTTAGCGACGGTTTCTGTAGAACATCGGTAAGCATCTCAGATTTAATTGACGGTTGGGCGCTGACTCTGTGCAGGCAGAGCAGTTCTAACCCAAACGCCATAAAAAAATATGAGCATGGACTTCGTAACTTATTCGATTCATTTGCTTCCTTACTTTTGATTCCTGGTTGTTGTTAACTTTTAACATCCCGTTAACCTATTATGACTTTGTCACTAACTTGACGTACAGGAACACACAATATCTTTGAAAAACCTTCTATTAAGGCATTCAAATTATTGTTCCTGACTAATCCTGAAATATTTCTCTTTAATAATCTCTTGTCATTAATGATAACTTTTACGCCAAAATCAGCTTCGATACGACGGGCTGCCATTGCTATAGGGGTATGATCAAAAACCAGATTATTTGATATCCATGAGGTGTATACAGCCGGATTTACTTTCTCAATCTTCACCTGGTGCCCACCTTTTGTAAAAAGGGCCAGCTCACCCAGGTGCATTAAATAGCCCGAATTCTTCTTCGATAAATAATTAGAATCTATCCTTACATTAACTGCGCCCTCAACCAAAGCAACTGAAGTACTGTCCGCACGGGTATTTACAGAAAAACGGGTACCTATATCCGTAATCGTACCGTCTTTGGTATGAATGACAAACCTCTTTTTTGTCCTCCCGACAGGATGTTTTATTTCGAAAAAGGCTTCTCCATTCAGCCAGACATCCACCTCATTTTGGGATTCTGTTTTATTCGAAAAAGTCATCTCTGAATTTGCATTTAGGATTATGTTGGAACCGTCAGGCAGTGCCAAACTCGTCTTCTGACCATAACCTGTTTTAATATCACGAACCGATGCCAACTCACGATTTGATAAGCTATAATTCGAATTTGGCATGCTATAAAAAACAATACCCGCAACTATCATAATCAGAATACTTGCAGCTATTGCAGCAAAGAGTGGAATAGGTTTTCGATTATATTCGGAAAAATTCCAGCGTTGCCTGGGACTATTGGAATGAGTTATAGCATCCTGAAACCTCTTCAAATATTGAGATGGATCGGGTGGATCCGGTTCGATATCTGCTAATGATTCTATAATAAATTGTGCTTCTTGAGCTATATCATGATTCTTCTTACTACTTTTTACCCAAACTCTCCATTTTTTAGCTTCAACCGGATCAGAATCACCTTTTATCCATCTAATAATTGAGTCGTCTTTCTAGTAAATCGCTAATGTCTTCATAATTACTCATCGCAAAAATGTCGAGCCCTATTTAAACCTATTCCTATTTTTTATAGTGTCCTTTATTAATAAGAAGGGCTGGAAACCAAACTGTACCGGACTAAAATTATTTTTTTCCCCACAATGTCGTTCTTTGCCTCAAATATTATTTAAAAAATCATAAATGACTTGAGAATAGGCTCTAACGAAATCGGGGAATTTTTTTTTACTTTTCACTGTATTTCCGAAGTTTTTCAATAGTTTCATGCAATAAATTTCGCACTCTCTGATAACTTATGCCCATGATTTGAGAGATCTCTCTATTTACAAAACCCTCAAAATATTTAAGAAACAAAATTTCCTTTTGTCTCTCCGTCAATGTTTCTACCGCCTCTCTCAATATTCTTTTACGTTCCAGGCTTATTTCGGACTTAATAATTTTGTCTTCTACACTAAAATAACGTTGTTTAGGCTGCTTTAAATATTCAACCTCACGCCTACCCCTTGCATCATATGATTCCAATTGACTGAGTATAATCCTTCTCAAAGAGACGAATAGGTATTTTTTAACAGAATTTGCATGATTCTAATACCTCCTTTTTGTTCCACAATCTCAAAAAGAGTTCTTGTATACTATCATGAACAGCATCTTCATTTTGATGAATTTTCAAACCATATCTGTATAAATCTGCATGATATCTTATAAACAGCTTGGAAATAGCATTCTTATCGCCAGCCAAAAACAAATGCCATAGTTCTTCGTCTGTTGAATTATGTTTTTCCTTTACAATTCCAAATAACATATTGCGATAATGTTGCCCAATAGAAGGCTTTGCAAAATCTTTAGTTGTTCTTTGATTTCATTTTTGTGTTAAATTTTCGGTCAACTGAGAACTGACCGAAGTGCCGTTTACCGGCCCATACGAGACAAAAATCTCTCCAATCGACCTTTGGGAGGCCGATAACGGCGTTTTCTATGGCTCCTTGCCAAATCATGGAGCTACCAATCCCATTGGTTTAGATTTTCGCAACAGGAAAGCAGACCAGGATAGGTTCCAGAGGCTACATGTGAGTAGAAAGCGAAGACGGTTCCGGCCTTGGTTTTTGGCCCACACGCACGGTGAGTCCTGCTATGGTCTTCATCCAGGCAAACGGGTGTTCGACTTCTGTCCGTATGCGGCTGAGTTTGCGGTTATGCTTTTTCTGCCCCGCCGAGAAGCTTTCCCTACGATCAGGTTTTTCCAAGACCCCATAAAACCAGCCAAACTTCCGGGCTGAGTATTTATGGTGAGAATCAAAATAGGCTTTATCTCCAAAAAGAGCCCCTTCATCGCAGCTGACCAGCGTCTCGGTTTGGATAGAATCATGCAGATGGGCCGGGGTGAAACAGATCCTACGAATCCGTTTGGACTCCATATCCACCCCAACAGGACCCTTGTAGCCAAAATACCATCTGCCTCTCTTTTTGGTCAAGCGGGCATCGGTAACAATCTGAGTGGAGGGGTCCTCGGCCAATCCTTCGGGACCCGTTCAAAGAATCTGCTGGTCCAAATCTTCTTCGACCAAAGCTTCCTTGAAGCGCCAGAAGGTCTTAAGACAGGGAATCTCTTGATCCATATGAATTCCAACAAACTTCAGAAAGCTGCGCCGGTCAATTAGCAGATCAAGTTCGCTAAGATGGCAGGCCAAGTTTACACCATTTTCTGCGAGAAGAAAGAAGTCCATCACCATAGCTTAATTGATTGGAAGAAGCCATAAATGGGTCTCTTTTTTTTGTTCATAATTGGATGCGCTTTTAAAATAAGGCTTCGGACTTGAGGATTCACAAATCAACAAGGTTTTGCTAAGCCTTCTATTATAACTATAACCAAAGACGTCCCATTATACTCACCCGGTAAGAGCTTTATAAAAATGAATTTAATCTGATTTTATTCTTTATTTCTTAATTAACTTATTATATAAAAGCCAATTTTTACATAAACCCGGCCAGGTCTTCAAAAGTGGAAATTGTTTAGCCAATCCGAAACCATGGGGACCGTGTTCATATAAATGCATTTCCACAGGAACACCGTGTTTATGAAGGGCTTCATAAAACGCAACACTATTTTGTACAGGAACAACCGGGTCTGTGGTCGCCTGCACTATAAAAGTAGGAGGAGTTTTAGAAGTTACCTGTTGTTCATTCGAGAGCAATTTAACGAGTTTGGGGTCGGGATGAGGACCTAATAACTCATGTTTTGATCCTTCGTGAGTAAAGGAATCTTCCATGGTGATGACCGGATAAATAAGTATCATAAAATCAGGGCGTGAACTCATTCTTTCTATAGGATTTTTGGAATCTTTCTTCCCCATGTCGAAATGTGTCCCAACCGTTGAAGCTAAATGTCCACCTGCTGAAAATCCCATTATTCCGATCTGATTACTTTTCAGATGCCATTTTTCCGCATTTTCACGAATAATACGCATGGCACGTGTTGCATCCTGAAATGGCGCGGGATACCTGTAGCGACTTCCGTGACGATATTTCAACACATAAGCTGAAATGCCTAATGTATTTAACCATTCTGCTACTTTATATCCTTCTTTATCCATAGCTTCCATTGCATATCCGCCCCCGGGGCAAACCAAAACGGCCGTACCAGAATTATTGTTAGATGGAGCAGGATAAAGAGTTAAAGACGGTTTGTCGGCCGGCGTGTTTCCAATAGCCCCCGGTGCCCCATCCGGCCAGACTAAAATGGTTTTATGAGTCGTATTTTGAGCTTGTACTTTTACACTCAAAATTGCGAAAAATGAGAGCGTGAATAATACTTTAATTTTATTTCCCATGGTAATTAACCTTGAATAACGCATTAATGTTTACCTGAAAGCCAGTTTTAAATCCATTCATTTCCAAATTAAAAAGATTCAGCCGTTTATGATTTCCACTGGGATATAGAAAAATATTTCAGGATTTACTTTAAGTGTTAAACTTATTTTATCAACGGATAATTTCAATTTTTATTTAAATAACCCAAATTCCATTCATCTTTCCATTGAATAATTGGTTTACCCTTTTTGAATTTAATGGGCAACCAAATATATCGTCCATCGATAGGATTTTCGGGTCGCCAGCGATCAGCCATAAAAATGTAAGCATCTTTTAGCCCCCTCACTTTCAGGACAAATGTACTTTGAGAATGAAATGTCAAAGCACTATCCTTTCCAACACAAGGATTTCCGAGTTCTTTCCATGGTCCCCATATATTTGGAGCTTCTGCGGAACGGGCAGCATTGGGAGCCCATCCGGTAGTTCCGGACCCAATGAAATAATATTTCCCGTTACGTTTGAATATTGCCGGAGCTTCCATATTCCGATTGATAAAAACCCGTTTATAGGTACCACTCGGATGCAAATAGTCAGAGGCTAACAATGATATGTGTGTCGTTCGGTTATTTTCTGAAGTATAAATATGATAGGCTTTGCCATCGCTATCCAGGAAAAGAGTCATATCCCGGGACATTTGCCCCCCTTTGAAATCACGTGCCAGGTAATTATGCGGATCTCCAATTTTATCTTTATCTGTCACATTGATAGGCCATTTACCGGCGTCCGGACGAAAGGAATACAAATATTTATACGGGCCGGCGGGATGATCACTCACCGCAACACCCGCGCGAGCCGACGAATATCCATGCCCTTTCAACTCGAGGTGAAACCACATGACAAATTTGCCCGTCTTTTTATTATAAATCACCTTTGGACGTTCCAAAATACATCCTTTAGCGATATCACTATTAGGGTTTTCAGATACATGCAATGCTATGCCGCGATCAATCCAGTTATACAAATCTTTTGAAGAATAAACGTGAACCCCGACCATGGCCCGGTTTCCTATCCGGCCGGCTATTTTATGTTCACCAAACCAATAATAAACACCGTTGTGATAAAGAATACCTCCGCCATGGGCATTTATCGGCTTACCATTATTATCAAGCCATACCTGTCCCGGATGAAAATTTTTATATGTTATTTTCCTTTGTGCTTTAGCAAAATTGGTACTGAAAAGTGTGATAAGAAACAGTCCCCAAAAAAAGCACCTATTTCCCGGGGAATGTTTCGATAGACATACCTTTTCTCTTTCCTTCATTTATTCATTTTCTGCGATTAAATTATCACTTTCATTCCAATTCAATGAAAAACACATTTTCAAATGGCATATAATTGAATTATTGATGATTTCAATCCGTTTGAAGAAGCTTTAAGCGTGATACTTCCTCGTTCGCCATTCGATTTTAAAATAGCCAGGCACATCCCGTTGAACGCTTTATGCTTATTGGATTTAAATGATTCATGATCAATTTCATAACCATTGGCTACACTGTCAATTGTGGCTTTACCAGCTATTTCGAATTGAACCATGTTGTCGGCATTGGGAACCATATTCCCTTTCGAATCGACAATTTTTACCGTCACATACGACAAATCCATTCTGTCTGCTTTAATTCGTTTTTTATCTGTTTCCAAAACAATATTCGAAGCAGTACCAGCGGTTTTTATCTCCTTTGTAAGAATAACTTTCCCATCCTTCTTACCTACTGCTTTCAATGTCCCCGGAGTGAATACCAGTCTCCACCAAACGTGCAATTTATCCCCGTTCATATGTTTCGTTCCCTGCGATTTACCATTAAGAAATAACTCCACTTCATCGCAATTGGTATAGGCCCAGACATCCACAATTTCATTTTCTTTCCAATTCCAATGTGGAAAAAGATGCAAAACAGGTTTACTGGTCCACTGGCTTTGATACATATAATAGACATCTTTGGGAAAACAACATAAATCAGAGATTCCGAAATAGGAACTGCGTGCCGGCCAGCCATAAGGTGTCGGTTCGCCGAGATAATCGAAACCTGTCCATATAAACATCCCGGAAACAGGGTCATTTTCCTTTATTCGACGCCATCCTTCTTCATGCGTTGCTCCCCAGACCGCATTGCAGTTGTCATATGACGAACAGGTATAATCACCATTCATGGCAGCCGGATTATTTCGTAAAGGCCATATTCGAATGCTGTTGGAAGGCATGTCATAGCTTCCCCTGCTTGCCAGTGCCGAGGTTGTTTCCGTGGCAATCAATTTCTTTCCCGGAAACATCTTTGGAAAATCGGGATATTCGTTACTATGGTAATTCAAACCAATGACATCCAAAGCTCCGGAACGAATAATATGATTATTAGGGCTTGGATAGCTGCAAGCAGAAGTGATGGGACGAGTCGTGTCTAAATTTTTCACTATCCCGGCTAATTCAACAGCTATCTCACTGCCCTTGGGATGCCACTGTTCAGGTATTTCATTTCCGATACTCCAGAGTATAACGCTCGGATGATTGCGATCACGAATAATCAAATCTTCCAGATCCCGTTTATGCCATTTCTTCCAGTGAATGTGATAATCATACTTTGTCTTTCCGAGATCCCAACAGTCAAAGGCTTCGTCCATTACGATAAAACCCATCCGATCCGCAAGATCGAGCAGCTCCGGTGCCGGCGGATTATGCGAAGTACGAATTCCATTGCAACCCATATTCTTAAGTATCTTCATCCGGTGTTCCAGGGCAGCCACATTCAACGCGCTGCCAAGCGGACCTAAATCATTATGGTGATCACATACACCTAATATTTTGAGAGGTTTTCCATTGAGAGAAAATCCCGAATCCACATCAAAATTGAAATACCGAATGCCGAAGGGGGTCTCATAAGTGTCCGTTGCCTGTTGATTGCTCTCAACCTTAGAAACGGCTTTATACTGATATGGAAACTCCACCGACCACAGGCTTGGATTCATGATTTCCATGTTATGTGTGAATTCACCCACGGAATTGGCCGCAATGGTCTTCTTAGAACTGACCTCGGCTACTTTTTTGCCATTGGCATCAAAAACCAGGGTTTTTAACGTTATTTCCTGAGACTGCCCGGTGGCATTTTTTACTTTAGTCCGAACGGTAGTCGATGCAGCATTTTCATTTATAAGAGGAGTGGTTACAAAGGTGCCCCAGTGGTCGACAAAAATATTGTTCGTGCTTACCAGCCATACATTTCGGTAAATGCCTGATCCGGAATACCATCGTGAGTTCGGCTGAATAGAATTATCGACACGGACCGAAATCACATTTTTAGCATTCACCATAGTTCAGATAAGGAGTCATTTCATAACGAAAAGAGCTATAGCCATATGGACGTTTCCCGAGATAATGGCCGTTTATCCATACTTCGCTATCCTGGTAGACACCATCAAAATCGATGAATACAAGTTTGCCTTTTTCTGATTCCGGTAACATAAATGTTTTACGATACCAGCCTATTCCTCCGGGTAAGGCTCCTCCGCCAACGCCAGACGGGTTGTCTTCACTGAAGGAACCTTCAATGCTCCAGTCGTGAGGAACATTTAAAGGGCGCCATGAATTATCATTGAAAGTGGGATTTTTTGCATCCGGTACATCACCCAGATGAAATCGCCAATCATTATTGAAATTGTCCCGTTTTCGTATGGAAGGAAAGTTCTGTTTAGTTGATTTTCCCATCACCAAACCTTCACCGAAAGTACTCATTCCGACAACTCCGGCTGTTCCGATCGCAACTTTTTCCAAAAAATTTTTTCTTTTCATATAACCATCCGTTTTATTTATGCCGCTATTTTTATTATGCAGACATATAAATTTTTAAAAATTGAACTCTCAAACTGGCTGACTGTAAATAATTAAAAAACTCGCTTAGAGTAACTTATCACCTGAGGAAATATTCTTTTTACAGCTATTGCAGAATTTTCATTAATTGAAGTATGGAAACTAATCCCAATTCATCGGCAAAGGGATTAGTCTCCACTCAGAAATCCGTAAATCTAAGATTTGATAAATCAAAATCTGTTTTATTTGTTTGGCCAGACTCTGAACATTGCAACGCCATGTGATTCCACTTGTGTCCGAATCAAATCGTTCGTCGTAAAACTGGCTGGCTGCCACCATGCTTCCTTTACCCCATAAATTTACAACCTTATAGGAAGGGGCTTTCGCCAGTCCGACTTTTTCTACGGTGGTTGTCATAAAGGCTTTTGAAGGACCACGATTTAATAATAAGACTGCAAAACTGCCATCATGTAATGGTTTCACCCAAACTTCCTGATCTCCGCTGTCAGAAATCTTGTATCCTTCAATTCCGGCAGGATCCTGATCTACGGCAATGACCTCTTTGTTGGTCAAAATCTTACGGGTCGTTTCAGTCATGTGTAATAAATCGTTACCTGCAATCAAGGGAGCGGCCAGCATCGCCCACATGCTGAAATGAGTACGGTATTCGGTGTTAGTCATGCCCCCATTGCCCACTTCCAGCATATCCGGATCATTCCAGTGCCCGGGACCGGCATACTTGTTCAATCCGACCTGTTGATCCACGATATTAATCATACTGTTCCAATTATCCTGGATATCCCCGGTCGTACGCCACAGGTTACTGATTTTGGGTGCCCATTGATATGGATCTTTGACTCCCCATTCACAAATACTGAATACGATCGGACGTTTAGTAGCCAGCAAGGCGCGCTGCATGCCGGCATATCGTTTGATGTAACCGACCCCCTGATTATAGCAGTTATCCAGTTTCAAATAATCAACACCCCATTTAGCAAATGTCTCAGCATCGACTTTCTCATGATTCAGGCTTCCGGGATACCCAGCACAGGTCTTCGTGCCCGCCGATTCATAAATACCAAATTTAAGTCCCAGGCCATGAATGTAATCGGCCAGAGCTTTGATGCCATCCGGGAAACGTTTCGGATCAGCTTTCAGACGTCCTTGAGCATCACGAACGGTGTCCATCCACGCGTCATCGATGATGATATACCGATATCCGGCTGCTTTCATCCCACTGGAGACCATCGCACGGGCAGCATCTTTGATTTTTTGCTCGGTAATATCGGTATGAAAAGCATTCCAACTGTTCCAGCCCATAGGCGGCGTTTTAGCTAACCCGTTTTGAAGATTAGGTACGCTGTCAGCTGGTGCTATCAGATTTTCTTTGTGTATTGATAATGATGTCTGGCTTGAATATTTAGCCATCCCTCCTAAAAACAAAAAGGAGACGGACAACATGAACAAACCAGTCCATTTTGAAATAAACGTTCCACGTATCTGTTTCATAACTATTCGTTTTAATTGTTGATTAACTTACTAACACTCAATAAGTAACATAATATTTATCTGAATCTCATTTTTAAAATGCAACCTTTAAGTCATTATTTTTTGTCACGTACTGATTATATGCAATTATTGATACAGAATTAATCACGGGACTATTTCCAAATTTATCTGCCGGACGCAGAACGAATGTCAGGGTATTTCGGCCTTTCTTCAGCCAGCTTTCAGGTAAATAAAACATTTTTTGAGGTCCCTGGGCAGAATAACGACCCTGCAGATGTCCGTTAATCCAAATCTGGGCGTTTCCCGTTGCTTTTATTTTAGCCGCAAGAGGAACATTCCAACCACGATTGGATGATAAATCAAACGACGTTCTATACCAAACGATATGTCCTCCATTCGACAACGATTGATCAATATCGGTCTGCTTTCCATGAAACGAGGAAACTCTTCCCTGTTTATTCCAGCCAGAATTGAAACCGGCAAGTCCCTCATGTAATTTAAGATGAACCGGAACTTCTTCGGAATCAAATTTCACAAGAGCCGGGCGATACAAGCCGCCTAAACCTTTCTCATTATTGATGTACACCGCTACCACATTTTGGCCGGCATGAACCAACCCTGATAACGGAACATTAAAAGAGGTATATCGACCTTTTTGTTCCGTTACTTTTTTCCCATTGATAAATATCGTCGCGTCACCGTAAACAGCCTGAAAATCAATGGAAATATGATGATTTTCCGCTTCTTCCGGCGATAAGGTAAAGTAATTGCGGTACCAGCTCGCAGTTTGATTTGCCAGGCCTGATTTATATAATGTCCTCCAGTCTTCAACTTTCAGTTCAGGCCAGTGACGGTCATCAAACCATGTCTGTGATTCCGCTGGTTTCCCAATTAATAATCCGGCCGGATGCGGTGACAATTTCCAGTCAGATAATTCCTGCTCGTTCTTTCCCGGCATATATGAGACAGATACCAATCCTTTCAATTGTTTACGTATAACATCGGGGAAATTGAGCCGGCTGCGATTCTCATATATAATTTTTATGGTATGTGTTTCACTTCCATTTGATATCAAACCGGACAGATTCTCACTATTTGAATAGGAATCTCCGGATAAGTCTGGCACAAATTTCCCATCGATATAAACTCCGTGCCAGTCATCATTATAAAAATTAACCTTCAGGTAGCCGCTCGTTGGCAATTCAATGGTACCATCATAAACATAGTATCCATTATCATACAAGCCATTCATACCTAAACTTCCATAACTGCCATCCTGCAGCTTTATGATTTGTTTTCCCTGTGACTCATTGTTTTCAGGATTTAACTCGGCATCCGCCTTCTGAACAGGAATGGGCTTGAAGGGGGACATGCCTGTGTTCAAATCAAATGTATTTAAATACAGGTTGCCTTCTTTTTGGCTTGAGACATGTTCTCTGCGTCCATTCACTTTAACTGTTTTTGCCTTTTTGGCACTTACGATAACGAAATGATCGTTTCCGGGAAGTGTCTGAACATTAAAGTCGAATTTATTTTTGTCTATCCGCTTTTTGTTAATCAGGTAAGAATCGGAAATAACCGCAATAGAATTATCACCGGAAGAAAAAACACGGGTTTTAGAAGCCCGATCCCAGGATGTCAAACCAACCAAAGTCCCATTTTCTGATAGCCATTGATCCTTGCCATTCAGGAGTTTGTTAATCTGATTTCCGTTAGCAGAAAAAGAGGATTCTTCCCCTTTTCGACCATAACCCAGTAGAAATGATGTATTTCCAATCTTTTTTGCCTGGCTGAATTGAATATTCGTGTTGCGAATTTTTACTCCACTTAACAACTCATTAATGAACAAAAATTTAGCTCCATGTTTTGGCATATCAACGGTTAACTCGTTTTGAGTATTCCCATTCATCACTGTTATATGAGCTGTTTTAGCCGTGTCCGTTTCATTTCGCACAAATAAAATGCGATGTTTATGATTTCCTCTTAGGATTAATTCAATACCCGGCGTTTCGGTTTTTGCCGCTCCCATAATTTCTGGTAACTCTTCGTATTCAGGACCGACCAGATTCAGGAAATCACCAATTAATTTGACGGATCTGTATTTTTTCCATAATCCACCAACTTCAGAGATAGGCGAAGTATAATCGTAGGAGTTCGTTATACCCAAAGCGCCCCAATATCCAAAATTTGTACCTCCGTAACCCATGTAATAATTGAAAGCATCTACACCGTGGGCAATCACGTATTTGGTCAAATCGTTTACCTGAGCGGCGCCGTACTTTTTGGGGTAACGAACGGCTTTTCCACCTATTCCGGCGAACCAGCCTCCCTGAAGTTCCGTAATCATGGCTGGTGAATAGGGTTCTGTCCTGATCATTGTTTGAATGGATCTCCCAACTCGTTTCAGATTGTAACCAGGATAAAAATTATCCGCATCCATGATCTGAGATAATTCGGGATCTGTATTATTTCTTGAAACAGATGTCCAGCATGTAATAAGCGGAACATCGATTTTATTATTCAGCGCATCATGAAAAAGAGAACGCAAATAATTGGTACGCAATGTGTCTGGCAAACCTGAATAATCATATTCATTCTCCAGTTGCAGCAGGATAACATTACCGCCTTTGGTTATCAGATGCTTGCGAATAACCGGCAATACTTCATTATACCAATATTTCGACCATTTAAGATCCAAGGGAGTATCGGTACGATAGCCAATTTCTTTATATGCCAGCCAATTGGGAAAACCACCGGCATTCCATTCAGCACAGATATAGGGTCCCGGACGAATGATTACCCACAGATGATGCTCGGCACAAGCATCCAAAAATTTATTTAATTCGTCGAAATTAGCTTGGCCAGGTTTCTGTTCATGATAATTCCAGGGAATATACGTTTCTATCGTATTGAATCCGGCGGCCGCTATTTTGTTCAGGCGATCATTCCATAATGCCGGAGGGGTCCTGAAATAATGGAAACCCGCGCTGAATATGTAAACCCGTTTTCCATTGATTATGAATCCATGATGGTCGTACCGGACAACATTCGGATGTGAAAACTGAACGGTTTTAAGGGAGTCAATGCCGTAACTGTTTTTTATAAATGAGAGAAGCAGAATAGCGCTGAATATCGTAATTAATGCATTTTTTTTGTTCATTTTCGTACAATAATAAATTGGTAAATATTAATACGATAGCATGAATATCATCCATACTATTTTCTCGTTTAGTGATAAAATTTAATCTGGCTCTGATAAGCCTTCAGCCGAGGTCCAATCAAAACCTCTCATAAATGACAATTATGTTAAAGGAACAAATAAATTGTGTACTTCAGAGTAATTTTCAAATATCACATAATGCCAGCCATCTTCGGTAACAACAGTTTTTTCAAAATAAACGCACTAATGTCTTTGCGACAACCGGAATACCCGGTAAAAGGGCTTTTTTACTACACAAAACTGATGCTGAAACGATGTTCAATCTTATGTTCAGCTAAAATTGTTAGCGATAACACTATATACTAACGGATTTCTTTACTTGCAAGACTAACATTAAAAAAAGGACTATACAGAAACGTAAAGTCGTCACTCAAAAAAAGGAAATGTGACCCATCGGTATTCAAATAAATGAAACCAATGGGTCACATCCGAAAGATTCAGAAATTACTTTTCATCACTTATTCCGGCAACGATTCACGGGCGACCTTATCCATGGAGCCCGATTTTGAGGAATATGGAATAAGATAAAAATTATAGGAATATGAATGAGTTGTCGCCAGGCGGTATTGCGGCAGCGGACGGGCGTTTCTGCTCCAGGTGTCGATGCCTCCAACGCCCATTTGCTTATAATCCAAATTAACCGTGAAGTAATTCCGGTTTGGCAGATCACTGATATGCTTCGCCATTTCGAGATCGTTCAACGAATAAGGCCAGGCACTGATACTCAAAGCCGGATTACCAACCGCCAGCAGTCCATCTCCTTCTTTATTCGTAAAAGCAACCCAGCGGACATCACCGCGGTTTCCATTTTCCTGAGGACGAACGTAATCGGTCCATAGTTCATCGACAGAACCTGAATACAGTCCAATTTCAGCGCCGCTGTCTTTGTCCATATAATTTGCCCACGGTCCGCGGCCAAACCAACTCATGGTTCCGTAATCTTTAGGTATCTGTAATTCTGATCCAACTTTGGGAATATCAGAAGGCACATTTCCTATAGGTGTCAGATTCTGATTTACTTTCACCATACCATTTCCGTAAACGGTATAAGACATTTGCCATGTTGAGACTCCGACCGGCAGTGTACCTTTAAAGGTTACATTTACAGCTTTTGGATTCGACTGGTTAACCTGAACGTCGCTAACCCGACGTCCCGATGCGGCCTGTTTCCAGTCATCAAGCGAACCACGGAACCCGGCGACATCGTTATCTGTCTTTGCACGCCAGTAGTTCGGCTGTAAAGGACCGCTAATTAGTAGCTGACCATTCCAGGTATAATTTTCCAGTGAACCATTGGATTTGTTCACGACAACTTTAAATCCGTCTCCGCTTAACGTCACATTATTACCTGATTGATCAACGGTAACAGGATGCACACCACTTAAACCGGCAACCGGTGCCGGAGCGACAACCCATGGCATCTTGATCTGATCCCATGCCACTGTGAATCCTTTTTCTGCCCAGAACTCATCCTGTTTTAAATGGACGCTCAGATTAAGGAAATATTCACGTCCGGGAATCAATGAAGGCTGCTGAATTGGCAATTTTAAACGGCTCCAGCCACCCGCGGGTGTCGTCAACGTGTCAATCATACCGGATTGAATCACTCTTCCATCTTCCGTCAATGCCCATTTTATGCTGTAATTACTCAAATCGGAATGATAGTATCCGTTATGCACGACAACTTCGCCCTGATTCAAATTTAACGGCATGAAATCCACGTACTGATAGACATGTTTTACTTCAAAATACGCAGGCTGTGGAGTCCGGTTCGGGAAAATAAATCCATTGATATTAAAATTGCCGTCGTTCGGATTATCGCCATAGTCTCCGCCATAAGCCCAGAACATCCGTCCTTTAGCATCCTTTTTATAAATTCCCTGATCGACCCAATCCCAGATACATCCGCCAATCAGATTTTTATGACGATTGATGATATCCCAGTAAACTTTCATATCACCGGTGGAATTCCCCATGGAATGGGCATATTCACACATGAAAATAGGTTTATGAATTTTGGGATCTTTCGCCAGGGATTCGAGCCATTGAGGAGTCGGATACATATGGCTGATCATATCGGCCACGCTGTTCATTTGCTCGTAATGGATGGGCCTTGAAGGATCAACGGTTCTCGCGTAGGAAGCCATCAAAGCGAAATTTTCGCCATGCCCGGCTTCATTACCCAACGACCAGATAATAACAGACGGATGATTTTTATCCCGTGCTATCATTCGTTTAATTCGTTCCAGACAAGCGGTCGTCCAGAAAGGATCACTGCCGGGCAATAACTCACGTTCGTGCATGCCATGAGCTTCCAGATTGGTCTCATCAATGACATACATACCATATTTATCAAACAATTGATAATATCTTTGATCATGGGGATAATGTGAAAAACGAACAGTATTGATATTACCCTGTTTCATCAGTTTCAGATCTTTCACTATCCATTTATAATCTAAAGCACGTCCGTTATAAGGATCATGATCGTGGATATTCACCCCTTTTAATTTTACCGGAACCCCATTTACCAGAAGCATTCCGTCTTTAATTTCGATAGTTCTGAAACCTGTTGTCGTACGGGCCGTTTCAAGAACATTCCCCTTCGCGTCTTTTAATACCAAAACAACGGTATATAAATTCGGGGTTTCCGCACTCCATTTTTTGGGCTGATGAATTTTGGCGTAAAGCTCCGCGATACCATCCGTACCGGCGGGAATATCCGTAATGGTACGTGACTGAGCGATTGGTCCGTCCCCTACGCTGTTCCCATTTCCATCATAGAGGTAAGCCTCGACCTCGGCCGGCGGGAAATTTTCATCCGTTGTATTACGAACTTTTGCCGTGATATGCATCAATCCGTCTTCATAGCGATCATCGAGTTTGGAACGAACAAAGAAATCTTCCAGATGCTCTTTAGGTGTGGAATACAAATAAACACTTCTGAAAATTCCGCTGAAACGCCACATGTCCTGGTCTTCCAGGTAAGAGCCATCGGACCAGCGGAATACCTCGACAGCCAGATGATTATTTCCTCTCCTCAGATAAGGAGTCAAATTGAATTCAGCCGGAGTCATGCTTCCCTGGCTGTATCCAACTTTTTTTCCGTTCACCCAGATATAAAAAGCACTTTTCACACCATTGAAATGGATATAAACATCCCGTCCATTCCAGTTGCCCGGCACCGAAAATGTGGTACGATACGAACCGACCGGGTCATAATCCTGCGGAATTAATGGCGGATGAGCCGGGTAATCAGGATGAAATGGATAACGAATATTCAGATATATAGGGCGTCCGTATCCTTCTAATTGCCAGTTCCCGGGAACTTTAACGGTAGCCCATTTTTTATCATTATAATTTGTCTTATAAAAATCTTTCGGACGTTCCGACGGATTCTTTGACCATTGAAATTTCCATCTGCCATCAAGCGATTTATAAAAAGGCGTGTGAACTTCCAATCCGCTGTCGGCCAATGCGCTTTGCAGGTTTGGGTAATGCATGAAACTCAGGCGAGCCGGTTCTTTATTTATACCGATGACCTGGGGATTTTCCCAGTCGGGTAACATACCTGTGATCTGTGCCATTGTTAACGCAGGAGCTCCAAAAAGCGCTACCAATGCCATTAAAAATAATTTCCTCATATTAATCCTCAATATCCTATTGACAAGTTTTAGAAATGACAAGCTTAACAACTCTCATTGATGTTATCGATAACATTTCTATATAAAAATCTCTGGCTTTAGTTGCAAATCATATTTATACGAAAGTCCTTATTTTTGAAATATATAATGTGAGTTCGGTGAATTTATGTGATGTTATCATTGTGAAGGAGTGGTCCCAACACCACCCAACGATGTCACTCTCAACTTGATTGAGAATCCCGCAAAGTTAAAGTAAAGTTTACAACCTCTGATATTAGTTACACTCCGATGTAACCCACTTATGCATCTGCCGAAAGGATTCGGGACAAGCCATACAGGCATAATATCAGCAACAGTCTGCAAATAGTATTTCTTTAATAAGCACATCTTTGGGGAATTATTCTCACATGCTTAGCTAATTCAACGCATTATTGGATCCCCGGTCGGGGCCGGGGATGACATCGTGCTGGTAATATGGGCTGGTGACTTAATTGCCGTTTCTTTGTGCCACCAGCACCATCCAACGATGTCACTCTCAACTTGATTGAGAATCCCGCAAAGTTGAGTCACAGTTTACAACCCGTATTTATGTTTAAAAAAGGATTAACCTTCCGGGTTTCAAGATATTCCTGACATTTTCCGATGATGCTCTGATGCACTATCTTGCTGGAACCCCTGATGGACCGGCCGTGCTCCGACGCTTTTTCCGGAAGGTTGTCACTCCATTAGTTTGAAGGTATTTTTTTATAGTCCCATCACCAATAAATGACGTCATCCCGGAATCCCAAATGCTTTCGGGGTATCCGGAATCTCCAAACCTAAAATAAAACATCGGTTAATTTTGCACGGTAATTCTAAAACCTTATCACTCCGCTTTGATTTTCAATCTTGCAGATTTTAGTCCTTTTGATTCGGCATCGATGTGAATGGCTCCTTTTCGCCCGTTCGACATGATATAAATACGGGCTTTTCCTTCGAACACTTTATGGTGATTTGTTTTATAGGATTCTATATCGTTACTGTTCCCATTTCCTATGCCATTATTGAATCCGGCTCCAGACACTTTAATATGAACTTCATTATCCGCGAAAGGAACAATATTTCCATCCTTATCAGCCACCAATATTTTAACACTGGCCATATCCTCGTTATCCGCATGAATTTTGATACGATCACTTACTAATTTAATACGATATGGTTTCCCTGCCGTTCTCAGAACGTGTTCGGATATTTTTTCCCCATTTCGATATGCTACCGCTTTCAGTTCTCCGGGTTTATATGGCACTTCCCATTTAATGACATGATCACTGAAATCGGACATCTTTTTGGTACCCAACGACTTCCCATTAAGAAATAATTGTACGGAAGTGCCATTGGAATAGGCAACCACGGTAATATTTTTTCCTTTGAACTGACCCCAGTTCCAACTTTCAACAACCGGCGCCCTAAACCTTCTTTTATTGTCCTTAAATGGCATTTCCGTTGCGATATAGACCATTGGTTTGGAAGACCATAAACTCTGCCGGAAATAAAAACCGGGCTTTTTAAAATCACTTAAGTCAACCAGTCCGGAACGGTTACTCCGGTTAGGAAAACGTCCGGCTTCGCCGATATAATCAACTCCTGTCCATAAAAATTGTCCCGGGATAAACGCATTATCTTTGACCGCCAGCCAGGCCTTGTAAGAATCACCGTTTTCACTTCCCGTCATTTTCCTGTAGGGAAACTTCTGTGATCTTCCTTATAATATTGCTCCTGGTAATTGTATCCTACCACATCCAGAACTCCGGCATATCCCGTTTTATTTGATAATGGAATATTGGCAAGAGCGGCTGTTACGGGATGAGTCGTATCCATTTCCTTGATATCATCATAAAGATGACGGGCTATTTTGCGTAATCTGATACGCGGATGGGCGCCATGGCTTATAATCATTTCGTGTCGGATCGGTATATGGATCATTCGGATAATCTATTTCATTGCCGATACTCCATAAAATAACGGATGGATGATTCCGATCCCTTCGAACCATATCCTGAAGATCCTTTTTGGCCCACTTCTGGAAGAAATCACTGTATCCATTTTGCGAATAATAGGTTCCAAGTCCGGCGGCCCCCAATTCCATTCCTACGTTACGACCTTTTATCCATTTCTTCTTTCCAATGGCCCATTCGTCAAAGGCTTCGTCCATAACCAGAAATCCCATTTTATCACATAATCTCAGAAATTCCGGAGCCGGTGGATTGTGGCTCGTCCGGATGGCGTTGGCACCCATTTCTTTCATGAGTTTTAACCTTCGGTACCATTCCCGTTCAGGCACGGCGGAACCGACAGCACCCGCATCATTGTGCAGGCAAACACCTTTTATAAGCGTCGGTTTACCATTCAAAAAGAATCCTTTGTTGGCATCGAAGCGTATCGTGCGAAATCCAAAGGCTGTCGTATCGCTATCGACCAATTTCGGTCCGCTGTACACCTGGCTGACAACCGAATACATAGCCGGATTATCGAGCGACCAAAGCACAGGATATTTTACCATTATGGTTTGATCGAAATCGAATGCTGAATGAGACTGAAAATCCATCCCGGAAGAATGACTTCCCACAACTTTACCTGTCGAATCAATGACGATACTTTTAAGTGTGATTGGCTTTTTTCTGTTCGTACCATTTTTGATTTTGGTAATGACCCGTACAGTAGCTGAGTTTTTAGTTATAACAGGTGTCGTAATATATGTTCCCCAATGAGATACATGAATCGGACCGGTAACGTATAACCAGACGTGCCGATCAATTCCGCTTCCCGTATACCAGCGGGAATCGGCAAAATGAGAATGATTCACCCGCACAGCTATTACATTTTTTTGTTCCCCAAAATGAAGGTAAGGACTCAAATTATAATCAAAACTGATGAAACCATACGGACGCTTTCCCAGGTAATGTCCGTTAATCCATACTTCACTGTTATCATAAACGCCATCAAACTGAATTTCCACTTGCTTATTTTTGTCGGATTCCGGCATTGTAAATGTTTTACGGTACCAGCCTATACCACCCGGCAGATAACCGGTGCTGCTCGCCCATTTCTGGCTGAATTTTCCCTCAATACTCCAATCGTGCGGGACATTCAATTGACGCCAGCCGGCATCATCATAAGATGGATTATTGGCTCCGTGTTCATCCCCCAGATGAAATCGCCAGTTGAAATCGAATTTTATGGTCTCCCTGACATGCTCTCCTGAACTTGCAGTCTTTTCAAAACCCGTTAACAGGCAAAAAGACAACAATATAAATAGTTGATAATAGATTACTTTTTTCATTTTTGAGAATAGGTTTCAGATTTTGTTCCTGTTAAAAAAAAATGCAAACGACTGTCATGTAATATTGTATGACAGCCCTTTGCATTAAAGTATTATCCTAAAGACATGTAATCACTTACATGCGCCTTTTTAAATTAAATCATATCCCGGGCAACGCTTTTCGGGATACCTGATCCATTGAACCCGACTGAGGTGTATACGGTATCAGGTAAAATTGATATGAATACGCATGGGAAGTCGATAAACGATACTTCGGCAACGGCCGGGCGTGTTTACTCCACGTATCAATGCCCCCCACTCCCTGTTGTTTGTAATCCAGGTTTACGGTCAGGTTAGAGCGAGTCGGCAAATCGTCGGTATGCGTCGCTTTTTCAAGATCCTGCATGGTGTATGGCCATGCACTGACATTCAGCAATGGCTCACCTACAGCCATAAAACCGATCTTCTTAGCATTCGTGAACGCGACCCAACGAACGCCGGTCCGATTTCCATTTTCCTGCGGACGAACATAATCGGTCCATAGCGTATCAACCAATCCGGAATATTCACCAACTGCATACCCGCTTTTCTTATCCCAATAATTAGCCTGCGGACCACGACCGTACCAGGTCATCGTTCCATATTCTTTTGGAATACCCATTTGTAAACCAATGCGCGGGATATATGGAGGAACATTTCCCACCGGTACAACCTTCTCCTGAACGTTCACGGCACCGTTTCCATAAACCGTATACTTCATTTCATAAGTAGTTTCGCCAACCGGAAGATTTCCATTAACCGTTATGGAAACCGCTTTTGTCCGATCTCTTTTTCAACGTTCACAGAACTAATTTTCCTGCCCACGGAAGCATCTTTCCAGGCTTTCAATAAAGGAGCCATTCCATTACCTCCGGCGATATCGTTATCTGTGGCAGCACTCCAGAAATTCGGAATCATCGGGTGACTGATCATCGCCATTCCATTGTACACATAGGAAACCAGAGCCCCGGTTTTCTTATCAATTTTCACAGAAAACTGATTCCCATCAACGGTAATATTATCGGGATTTTGATTTACTTTTAAATCGCCGGAATCAGATAAATTAATAACCGGTTTAAAGGTACAGCATAAGGAATCTTAAACTGTTGCCAGGCAACATTGTATCCCTTAGACGCCCACATGGTATTATGATTCAACCGGACATTTATTCGCAACCAGTACTCTGCACCGGCAACCAGATTTGGCTTTTTAAAGGGAACGGAAATCACCTTATTATGACCGGGTTCCAAATTTACCGGATTGATGGTTCCAGATTGTATGACTTTGCCATCCTGAGACAGCGTCCAGTCCATATCGTATTTATTCAGATTATCATGGAAATATCCATTGATGATTCTGACTTCACCTTTTAGCAGATTATAAGGTTCAAAACGTACGTATTGATACACTTTCTTCACTTCCCATGCGGCGGGCTGCAGTTTTCTGATCCGGCAGGATAAAACCATTGATATTGAAATTGGCATCGTTTGGATTATCACCATAATCTCCACCATAAGCCCAGTAATATTTGCCATTTTTATCCTTTCTCCGGATCCCCTGATCAACCCAGTCCCAGATACAACCACCGATCAAATTTTTATGACTGTTGATCACATCCCAGTACTCCTGCAGATTACCGGTTGAGTTTCCCATGGAATGAGCGTACTCAATCATAAATATTGGCTTTTTATCGTAGGGTTTATTCGCCAGATCATTCAATTGCTCCGGCGTCGGATACATATAGCTCTCGATATCCACGACACTATTCATTTGTTCATATAAAACAGGCCGGGAGTCATCCGTTGCACGAACATAATTCGACATCAGGGCAAAATTTTCGCCATATCCTGCTTCATTACCCAGGGACCAGACAACCACCGACGGATGATTTTTATCTCGTGCCAGCATGCTGCTAACCCGGTCCAGAACGGCATGGGTCCATTCCGGATCGCTTCCCGGCAGACGTTCCACTCCCCACGAAGCTCCGTGGGATTCCAGGTTGGTTTCGTCAATAACATAAATACCGTATTTATCAAATAAAGGATAATAGCGTGGGTCATGAGGATAATGAGACATCCGAACCGCATTGATATTCAATTTTTTCATCAACCGGACATCTTTCAGAATCCATTTATAATCCATAGCCCGGCCATGCTCCGGATCATGCTCATGAAAATCAACTCCTTTAAGTTTCACCGGTTTTCCATTGACCATAAACTGTCCGTCTATGATTTGAATCTTCCTGAAACCGGTCTCCGTTTTAGCTACTTCAAGTGTTTTCCCGGCGGCATTTTTCAATACCAGCACGACGGTATACAAATTTGGGGTTTCAGCCGACCATTTTGCGGGATTATCGACTTCGACATGCATATGAACGATTCCATCGGTTCCAGCCATCAATGGGATACGAGGTTTTCCTTCCACTAACGGGCCGTTTCCAATCAGATTTCCTTTTGAATCGTACAAATACGCTGTAATGGAAGGAGCTTTATCAAAATCTTTTGAATAATTATGAATATTGGCGGTGATGTTCAGGTATCCGTTTTTGTAATAATGGCCTAAATCGGGTTGTACGAAGAAATCCCGTAAATGAATCAGAGGGGTCGAAAACAAATATACACTTCTGAAAATCCCGCTGAAACGCCACATATCCTGATCCTCCAGGTAGGAACCATCCGACCATCGAATATCTTCTACAGCCAGAACATTTTTCCCTTTCTTCAGGTACGGTGTCAAATCAAATTCCGCTGGATGTCATACTTCCCTGGCTATACCCGATTTTATGTCCGTTTAGCCAGATATAGAAGGCACTTTTAACGCCACCAAAATGAATAAAGATCTTACGTCCGTTCCAGGAGTCCGGCACGGTAAAAGTTGTTCTGTAAGAACCTACCGGATCAAATTTTTGTGGAATTCTCGGAGGATCCAGTTTACGGGCATCCGGCTGAAACGGGAAACGGGAATTCAGATAAATAGCCTGTCCAAACCCTTCAAGCTGCCAGTCACCGGGCACTTTAACTTTCGCCCATCTGCGATCATTATAATTAGTTTTATAAAAACTACCGGGGATTTCCGATGGATTCTTCGACCAGTGAAATTTCCAGTAACCATCCAACGATTTATAATAAGGAGAATGATACGTCACCCCGGTATCGGCCAGAGCCATTTTGATATTGGGATATGTTATAAATGAAGCATGTCCCGGTAATTTATGTTTTCCTATGACCTGCGGATTTTCCCAATCGGGCAGGTTGTCAAAATTTTGTGCGTTTACAAGCAATGGCGCACAGAAAAACGCTACCAGAGCTAAAAATATGGATATTCTTTTTGTTTTTTTTCCCATTATTACAGCCATTAATAATTGTAGAAATAGGTTATAAGATTAGCGAAATTGTTATCGTTAACATACTATAAAATCAGATAACTCAAAAATTAAACAGGATAATATACTGAAATATCCTGTGTTCTTATATTTAATTATAATACAATGACTTAAGCAAGGCCTCGTCATCACTTCAACAGATATTTAACTTATTTTTACGTTACAAATTCAAACGCTCCCCTGTCAGGTTTTCCATCGGTAATTTTATTTCCGGAAAAATCTCTGACATTTTCAGCCATAACCCTCCCGGTATTGATACATGGGGAAGACGGTTTCAACTTAAATCCATCAAGGTTTTTTCTTCCGGGTTTAGCAGACCATGGATCAACGAAATCAGGATCATCCCTAATGACAAATTTATCCTCAGGAAGGTTCGTAAATTTTCCGTAAAAGACATTATTATCAAATTTGTGCGTTGTGCTTTTCCCCCAATCGAATGAGGCTTCATCCTCAACGTAAATAATGTTATTCGCAAAAAATGTATCTACCGGCCAGGTGCCACCCCAGTCATTCATCTTCACAATATTACGATCGGTTACAGGATTGTGCTTTCGCAGGCACGAAAATCACATTATTATATATTTTCGTGTCCTTTAATTTACCTGAAATATGAAATGTCGGTGAAAAACCGGACTTCTTATTCATTCTCACACTATAACCGCGCAGACCATCATTCACACTAATATTATAACGGGCGACGGTTCCGTTCGTTCCGATGTTCATGGGCATATCAACATTACCGGGGCCACAAACCAGTAAAAAACCGCCATTGTTATCGTGACTGTAATTATACTGTATTAATGTATTCTGGCAATTCCAGTCGGAATCAAAACCCTGCGCGTCGGTGGGTGCTTTATGGCCACTGACCTCATTGAACTGAACCACCGTATTGTCGCAGCTCCAGGGCCATATACCGGCTGCCGCTTCACTTTCAGGTAAAATGGCCGGACAATCACGCATTACATTATATTCCACCAAAGCACCATCACAAGCAATCGGGACAATTCCGTCACCAGGAATTTTTTCGAGTAAATTGTGGCGTATAACGACATTTAAATTGGGATACCATTGATCCCGGCGATTATATCCACTAAAATTGATGCCATTCCTTTCACATTGCACCAAATGGCAATCTTCTATCAACAAGCCGTCAAAACGTGACTTTGCCTGTTTTCCCCTGTTCTGACAGACAATGGCACTTCCTCCGCCTTCTTTTTTTACAAGGCTTCCATTTACATCATGAATAAACAGGTTTTTAAGTTTAATATCATGTGCCGTCCCAAAATTTTCGATGTGAACTCGAACCCCGGTTCGGTGTGGGGACCTTTCCTTTCCATGATTGGTAATTTCCAGATTTTTAAGAGTCCAATATTCAACATTATACAACAGAACAGTTTCGGAATTTTTTCCTTCACCTTTAATGATTGGCTGTGGTCCATCACCATAGGAATCAATAAGTATTATCGCATCTTTTTTTCCACTTCCCTGAGGTTTCAGATGCCCGGTGTAATTTGTCCCGGATTTAAAAAACAGTCTATCGCCTGGCTTAAAAATATGATTATTTACTTTATCCAGACTTTTCCAGGCTTCATTATGGGCTATCCCTCTGTTTCCATCATTCCCGTTAATGCTGTCGACGAAATAGTCCGTACCCAATTTATTCGTCATTTTCTCTGATGATTTTCCACATCCTGAAAATGATACGAACATACCCCCGGCCGAAACTATGGCCAGTCGTTTTAGAAATTCTTTTCTGTTTATCGCATCCACAATGAAGCTCCATGTTTTGATTTTGAGTAAAATTATCCAAACGGAGGAATAATAAAAAAAAGACTGCCTGACTTACATATTTAAAAATATGTGTCAGACAGTCTTTTATGAGGCTCCAGAATTATGAATATTCAGTAACCAGGATTCTGGGTTAGTTTTGCATCTTTGTTGAGGTCAATATCTCCTTGTGGTATTGGCAGATAGTTGGCTTTATCCTGTGTTAAACCTTCGATAGGATAAGGAATCCTATCGGAAGGACCACTACCATAAGTTGCACTTTCGGTAGGTGCAATATGACTTTCTACACGTTCGTAGAGCAGTCCCATACGCATCAAAGTCTCGCGACGGTTTTCTTCAGCAAGTAATTCCCGGGCCCGTTCATCCAGGATGAAGTCCAGACCATTATGACCACTTGACTGAATTTCAGATGCTGTTACCATACCCTGTGCAGGATAATTGGCAAAAGCACGCTGACGAAGCACGTTAATGCTGGCGGCGGCATTACCATAATCACCCATATCAACATAGGCTTCGGCCTGCAACAGGTAGGTTCCACCTAAGCGCATTACAGTGATATCTTTAATAGCCGCATAACCGAAAGTATCATTCGGATCGAAACAGAACCATTTCGTAGTTTCCGCTGGCATATTTATTAGGGTATCTTTTTTTACAGAATGTCCGTCAACTCCCGGTTGTATCTCCTGTCCATATAGGGCGTATCCGGGTTTATTATAAAAATAATGCCGTTTGATATTGTATTTTGAATCCCGCATATCCCCTTTCTGATACAAACCATACAGCACCCAGTCGTTCAGGCGCATCCGTGCAATACCACGGCCACCGGTTGAATCGCTGACTACAACACCCGGCATACCATGAAGTTGAGCTTGCCATACACGACGTAATTGAGAAGCATCTGATATACCGCCATTTACCGAACTTGGATTTTCCTGTTCCAGCGTCCAGATGGTTTCTGTATTTCCCTGGCTTCTTCTTTGATTGCCATAGATAAACATGTCATGATAATAGTCACCGGGCATACTGGCATCAACACCGTACCGGCTTTTTATCAGGCTAAAATCACCACTATTGATGATAGCCTGTGTTTGTGCCAGGGCTTTAGCGGCATACTGTTGCAACGTCGATTGAGAACCTGAATGTTCACCAATCCGCAAATAAGCGATTGCCAGTTCCTGCTGGGCAGCAGCTTTATTCACGCGCTCGTACATTTTACCAGCCGAATTGCTTTTCACATCATTCACATCGGGCAAATACTGGGCAGCAAAAGATAAATCGCTAACAATCTGTGCATTTACACTGTCCATCGGGGCACGCGTGAAATTGGTCTTAGCTCCGGTTACCGGAGTTGTAATGATAGGCACCGGACCAAAAAACGTAGCCAGCTTTTCATAGGCAAGCCCACGGAAGAACCGGGCTTCAGCTATATCTTGTTCTCTGCCGGCCTGACTCATTGCCTTTTTCGCGGCATCACTGTTTGCAGACTGAATGATGACATTAGCATTTTTAATGAGTCCATAGGCCCAGCCCCAGGCATGTCCAGCTGCTCCATCCGTTGAAATCAATTTGGTATAATCCGTATACGGGATTTCATACCCTTCCGGTTGAACCGGGTAGGCAATATCCGTACCGGCTTGCCATGTACAAAGCCATCCCTGATGGCCAGAATAGGTATACCACAGACTGAATCCATGATATAGACCAGTTAATTCTGATTCCAATCCAAGAGAATCGCTCAAAGTGGAAGGTGCATATGCTGAATACAGCTTTTCATTTAAAAAACTGTTCTTACAAGACATTATCGTCAGCATGCCTATACTTATAGCAAATAAATATAATGTGATTTTCTTCATAGCATTTAAAATTTTTTAGCTGATGATTAACAGAGGATTATAAGGTTATGTTGACTCCAAGAACAACTGTTCTTTCCTCGGGGAAATTGGTTCCAGAACCTCCCCACCCTCTGGGGGCATAATAAGCTTCAGGACTCCATCCGAACCAGGATGTCCATGTATATAGATTCGTTCCACTCAGATATACACTCAATCCACCCAAACCGGCTCTGTCAGCCACTTTTTGAGGTAAATTATATGTCAGCGTAATATCTTTTAACCGTGTATAACTTGCGTTGCTTGGGTAACCATACCCAACAGTATTGGTATACGTGAGTGCTGGCATGACGTTGTTATTGTTATTAGGTGTCCAATAGGTCAGACCAGCAGGGATATTACGACGACCAGCAAGGTCGACCCAGTTCAGCTGTTGATTATCCTTCAAGACTCCCTGAACAGTCTGAATAAAAATTCTCAGATTGAAATTTTTGTAGTAAAAGGTGTTTGCAATACCACCAGTCCACTTGGGATTTGGCGATCCAAGAATGGTCCGGTCACTCGCGGTTATTGCAGTATCCGGTTTACCTGTCAAATTTCCATTGGCATCAACCCCGTTGATATCAGCAAATCTCAAATCCCCGGGTTGGGCATGATACTTAGCCGCTTCAGCTGCCTGGCTTGTTTGCCATACACCGAGTTTTTTATAATCATAAATCACATTGATTGGCTGTCCGATAAACCAGCGGTTACCTAAGATCACTTTTTTTATCACCATAAAGATCGACGATCTTATTTTGATTGGTAGCAAAAGTAATATCACTGGTCCAGATAAAATCACCTGCTTTCACATTGGTCGTATTCAGGGTGACTTCTAAGCCCTTATTGGCCGTTTCACCAAGATTGGCCCAAACGGATCCATATCCTGTGATTGCAGGTAATTGACGCTGCAGTAACAATCCTTTGGTATCGGTACTGTACAAGTCAATGGTACCCCGGATGCGATTCTTGATGATACCAAAATCAACCCCAAGATCAGCCGTTGTACTGGATTCCCAATGCAAATTGGCATTACCTAGAACAGCCGGGTAGGTTCCTACCATTGCCAGGCCATTAAATGGATAGAGATTTGTTCCGTCCGTTGTTTCTGTTTGATTTGGATTGATTGCTTCGTTCCCTGTTTTACCATAAGAGAACCGGAGCTTCAGATTATTCACGGAATGAATATTCTTCATGAAATTTTCATTCGTAATATTCCAACCAACAGCGACTGATGGGAACAACCCATATTTGCTTGTATTAGCCCCAAAAGCGGAATAACCGTCGCGACGGGCTGTCAAAGTTAGCAAATAAGTATTTCTATACGAATAGTTAATCCGGGCCATTTGGGATAATAATGTATAACTATAGGCATCAGAACCTACAGACTGATTAGACCCGGCACCCAAATTATTATAAGACAACAAATCGTTTATGAAGCCGGAAGCCGTTGCAGAGGCATAAAAATGCTGAAATTTCTGTGCGCTATATAAACCTGTGAAATCGATATGGCTTTTACCAAAATCTTTTTGATAAGTCAAAAGATTTTCGATCAACCAATTAGTATCGTTGGTATAGTTTACGGTTGCATTCCCATTTTGCGTACTACCTGCTAATCTTCCTTGATAGTCAGCATAACGTGACGGAGCATAAGAATAAGAGGCATTCAGACGGTATTGCAAACCTTTGAGAAAACCCAGATGATTGATGAAACCGGGTTTAAAAACAGCATAAGCCTGACCATCCAGTCTTTTGTAACGATTCAATCTATTCTGATAGGTTGGTAACATTGGATTAGTATATAGCTCTTCCGGAAAATCCGGGTAACGTGTATAAACACCATTACTGTTCATTAAAGTACCATAAGGACTCATTTCTTCAGCCATTAACAGGTCAGCTTGTCCACCATCATAACTATTAGCATTATAGAACAGGTTGGTACCGACATCAAGATAATTTGTTAATGTAGCATCAATCTTTGAACGGATATTAGCCCGCGAAAAATTATATCCTTTAATGATGCCCCGTTGCTTCATAAATTCACCGGATAGGTAATAATTAATTGTATTGGTAGCTCCGGATATAGTAAGATTATTATCAGTACTATAGGCAGGTTGTGATACCACACCTAACCAGTCTGTTGTCTTACCTGCTTTATAATTTTGATATTCATTTCCACTGGGAGAATAAGGAACAGGACTCAACTGATTGGAAGGAGTACCACTTTCCAGTTGATACCACTTCCATTTATTTAAATAGTCCTGTGGACTCCCCGGAGTTAATTTATGAGCATAGCCTCCGGTTCCGACATAGCCGTTATAGGTAATTTTAGCTTTTCCTTTTTGTCCTTTTTTGGTGGTTATAAGGATAACCCCATTCGAACCACGGGTACCATAAATAGCAGTAGCAGAAGGACCTTTCAACACACTTATACTGGCAATATTATCCTGATTAAGATCAGACAGTCCACCACTAAATGGTACACCATCGACTACAATAAGAGGATTATTACTGGCACTGATGGAATTCTGACCACGAATCATAATTGAAGGGGATGATCCCGGAATGGCGCTGCCTTGCGTGATATTAAGTCCGGCAACCTTACCCTCCAGGGCTTGTCCTACGTTGGAAACAGGGACCTGCTTAATTTGATCTGAGGTAACAGAAGTAATAGATCCCGTTACATCGGAACGTTTTTGTTCACCATAACCGACCACAACCATCTCTTTTCCCTGTACAGCCTGAGACTGTAATAATACATTAACAGTATGACGGCCATTAACAGCTACTTCAAGCCTGGCATAACCAATATACGAATATACCAGCGTATCCTGACCACTGGAAATCGACAGACTATAATGTCCTTTCGAATCCGTGGCGGCTCCGACAGTTGTTCCTTTTACATATACATTGACACCGGGAAGACTTTGGCCGGTTTGGGCATCTTTTACAGTACCCTCAACATTAAAACCACTTTGAGCATAAAGCGGTGTATAGGCAAAAAATCCTCCTATCAATGCTATGAAAAAAACAACTATAAGCTGACTTTTCTTCATTTCCAGAAAATGAAAATATCGTAGCATTTTCTTTTTCATCATAGAGATCTCCTCAAATTTTTTAAAACTATTTCATGATTAAATGGGTTTAACCACAGATGGCAACCACATCTGCTCTCAGACACACCCGACAAACCCATTGTTCATACATTTAGGGATTGATTATTTATAACTTATGATTCATTCACATTTTACAGCAGATACTGCACGGATTAACTGAATCCGTTGCGCCATTTACTAATTCTCAAAGACCCCATTCTTCATAAGTAATTAAACAGGACATTTTTAAGAAGCGCTTTTAATAACATCTAATGATTTTCATATGTAAAAAAAGCGATTCCAAATACTGTTTAAACTTATCATTCATAGTTAATTCATTTAATTTAACTATACGAGCCATTTTCGATAATCAGTAAACCTTCATGTTATCGATATCATAAATAATGTTAACGATAACAATTATTGTCAGTTTCACACTTTAAGAGGTAAAAGTCAAGAAAACAATATTATGGAAAGCACCATGTACTAAATAATGATTATTTATAACGCTTTGTTATTTATAATCTTACAATATTATAAATAATAAATCGTTTTTACATTATTTAACAAATCGCTCTAAATAACAAATAAAGCGCCAATAAATTGGTTGATATATAGAATATTATCAACCAATTGCGTCCTTCTAGTAACCGACTGAAATCATATTTTCCATATCCTTCAATTTGCTAAATCAACACCTGTCCAGCTATAATGCGTTCTTACGTTTGGAGTTAGTCAGCATGAAAAGGAATATTTTCGATTTGATATGAAGGTTATCAAGATCCAATACTTTTCGAAAATGCTCATTAGCTTCCTTAACTTTACCCAATCCCATTAATCCTAAACCCATCAGATAGTGGCAATTGACTTGATTCTTCTTTTGAAGATCATCATCGAATACCAAAAAATCAGGTAATGAAATGGCAAAATAATCGAGTTTCACCGCATCGAACAGATGTTTTTCACCATAATCTATTAACTCATTAAATTTAGACTGGGCTTCCTTTTCCCTGCCAAGCTTTTTAAGAGCAAGGCCCTGATAATAGATCATGTCGGAGGCTTTGTCATAATAATACATCGATAAGGAAGGTTTGTATTGTCCGGAAGCAGCCATTTTAAAGTAATGCTGAGCTTGTTCATGATCTCCCGATTTCTCAAAAGCGACCCCTAAATAGAAGTGAATATTATTTTCCCGGGTCCCGGAAAGTTTACCTTCACCAAGATTTTCAGGATAAATTTGCGCTTTCCGAAATGCCTGGATGGCTTCGTTGAAATTACCTTTTTCCAGAAACCCACGGCCCAATTGCTCATATGCCAAAACATATTGTCCGGTGACTTTACCTTCACCCCCTTCCCATGGATGGAACGAATGATTCTCAAGTAACGATATCGCTTTCTTGTAATTCCCGGATAGGTTTTCCAGTATGATGTATTCCAGGTACAAGTCATCTCTCGATTCGACCAGTTTCCAGTGGTTAATCAACCGTTGTCTTCGATTTTCCAGGGAAACACCTGATTTTTTTTCTAACTGATCCAATTCAAAAAGGACTCTGGCATTTTCCGGATCTTTTTCAAAAGCATTTTGCATTGCTTCCAGGGCCCGATTGGCATCTCCGCGTTTGTTATAATATGCAATAGCCAGATTTCTGTAAACGATGGGAAAATCCTTATCCAATAGTGCTGCTTTTTGCCACAGGTCGATAGACCACTCATATTGTTTTTTATCATAAAACAAATTACCCAGGTAATAAAGTGCTCTTGCACCACCGGGATTAAGCTGAATAGCCAGCCTAAGTACTAAAATTGACGTTAAACGATGTGGAAAACAATAATCAGGTGACAGAGTTTCGGCTTTCCTGAAGAATTCCAATGCCTTTTCTCTTTCTCCTTTTTGATAAAAAATATAACCCAGGTAATACCAAATAATCGGAACTTCCCTCGTTTTGTCGTCCAGAATTGTATTGTAAGCAAATAGTATTTCCGAAGCCTCATCAAATTGGCCGGCTCTTATATATTCAATAGCGAGTTCCAGGTAATTATGTACGTTATTGTTCAATAAAAGCTGAAGATTTTTCTGATATATTTTGGCTTCTTTCTCTTTGCCTAAAGCCTTCAGGCTTGCTGATTTTTCATAATTTGCTGCAAAATTAAAGGGATCGCCTTGTATGGAATCTGAAGCCTGCATAATTGCTCCCTCAAAATCTCCCAACTTACGTTTAATTATGGCCTGAATATTTTGAGCAAGGATATTTTGGGGATCCGAAAGCAACGATTTTTCGATGAAATGCAGAGCTTTTAGAAACTCTCCTTTTGCAAGTTCGATTGCCGACAGCTGATAATATGCAGGGGCCTTCCATTCCCTGTTCCAGGCAGATTTATAGAAGTATTCATAGGCTTCACTTTTCTTTCCCTGCATAAGGAGCGATAAACCAAGATTATAATAGGGCTCACCATCATATGGATTTGGATTCTTTTTTATGCCAGATTCGACTGCTTTACGAAAGAAAGATTCTGACCGTTCAAAATCACCGCGCCTAAACAATAATAAGCCGTATGCATTATTGCATTTTATATCACCCGGATCTCGGCGTAGTGCTTCGAGATAATAAGGATCGGGTTCGTAAGTGGCATGCCGGTATTGCTCAAGGTGCAAACCCGTCAGATACAATTCATTTATCGAGGATATTTCAGCTGGTTCGGGTGATGCTTTTGCAGGATCCGGGAATTTCTTATCTGTTTTTCTTTCGGGAGAATAAGATAATATTTCCCGCCCTGATTTATCTAAAACAATTAATGTCATCTCTTCAAGCGAAATATCTTCAGGTTTTTCAATTTCTCGAAGAATGGGGTTTTCAGGACTTATATTTTCGATATTATCGTTGAAGAGTTCTTCATTTTTTGATTTAACCAGTAACCTTATTTGGCTTTTTGAAGAAGTTGAATAAACACCAATAGCTATCTTGCCATCCGTTTCTCTAAAATTTACAGCGAAATCAATGCTGGCATTCGTGACTCCGCCTATTTTTTTAAACGGATAAAAATACTGCTTAAATAATTTTGTTTCATGGGCCTGCAACCAACTGAAATCCGGTTGATTATCAGTATAAACCCCGGTCATTAATTCAACATAAGGCCCATCGGCTTCCGTCAGATTTCTTTCCCAGGCTTTTCCAAATTCTCCCGTTCCCCAGGTCCACATTTTTTTTCCAGGTGAAAAATGATGATCCGCTACATGTAAAACACCGGCTTCAATACCATGATCATATCCACCAACAAAATCATATTTGGAAGATAAAACCATATACGATGCCGGGGTTGGTATATTTTTATACCACGAAATATCAACTCCTGACGAATAATCCACATCATAATAAGTTCCTGTGGCAATCGGGAACCGTGATATATCTCGTTTTCCATGATCGGCGACAAAATCAACATCCGGGGGGAAAACAGACTGGTACTGATCATTTACGGATACGGCCGGATTTGCCCACCACAGAAAGGTGCAGGGAATAGGATTAGCATTATACATTTGCACCGAAATTTCAATGTAAGCCTTATCAGGGTATAAGGTAATAGAGTGATTTTCTTTTAACCCGGACATTCGCTCTATTTCACTCAATACAAGTGACTTACTTCCATCTTCATGTTCTTCTATTAAAAATGATACCGGTTCGAAAGTGCTTGGCCGGTGATGCTGAGGCCAGTTAAACTCTATACCACCGGAAATCCAGGGTCCTGTCAGTCCTACAAGGGCCGGTTTTATAACATTATTATGATAAATAAACGCATAGTCATTGGTTTTGTCGTAAGCATAATGAATCCGGCCTCCCAGTTCTGGTAACACCATCAAACGGACATATTGGTTTTCGAGAAATAAGGCATTATATGTTTTTTCAAATTTCTCATCGTACACCTTATCGATAATAGGATACGGATAAACCTTGCCGGAGCTTCCCTGATAAACACGTTTCTCAAAAAACATGGGGTATTTTTCCGGTTCTCCAATCTTGTAAGTAGGAATGACAACCGACTCTTCCCATGCTTTGACTATTTCTATACCAGACATATTAAAAAAGGAATGTATTATTAAAATTTTATTTGAATGAGCCTTACTTAAACAGATTACTTACAGAGGATTCGCTTATTGAAATATTTGGTTTGAATCGACTGCTATTGATATAGTTTTCAAGGCTGTATAACATCTGCCTTGCTACCGGACGATGATCCATGTTGTGCTGCAAATCGATACTGGTCATCAGCAAATCACCTTTATCTACTTTTGCCTCAAATATCAATCCAACTTTATGGTTCTTGTTCCAGTCATCAATCATCTGAACATTTGGTTTAAGATCACCCGGCAGCTGATCAAGAACCATCGGTTTTGAATGGTCTACGAGATCCCACCATTGCCAGTTGGAATAGTATTGTGTTGGAAAATCTGTCAGTGCCGGATTTTTGGGATCACAAAGGATTCCAAGGGTGTGAGGCGGTTGCCCATCAGTCCAATTTGTATTCCAGAAGATACTGGAAAAGCCCGGCGGTATATTCGATTTTATCAAATCGGTATTAGCCAGTAACAGTACTTTTCCACCCTTTTCCAATGTCCGTTTCACCCTGTCGTTCCATTCATGTGCCACTATTATTCCATGCAACCGGGGCATTTGAAGTTTTGCCGGATAGATCCATATATCCCAGTGATTGGTATAATCCGTACCTTTTATCGATAGGGTTACCCTCAGACGGGTAGCCTTGGCAATTTTATTAAGGGGAACAGAAATCTCACCTGCTTTGGTGGGCTGACCAACAGGCAGATCCATGCTTTGGAAATCCCCTTGTGCATAAACACGTCCATCAGGATACGTTAACGACCAGTGCATGATTGCATTCGGGAGATTAGATTCTCCATAGTTGGCAAATTCGGCGGTTCCTTTAAAAGTCTGATTGGTAGTCCAGGTGAAGGAAGCAGTTCTCAGCAGAGGAACATGTGCTGATTGGAACTCATGAAATTCTTTCGCATCGACATATGGTTTTGGATCCCAGAAAGCATCCAGAACGCCTACCAGTGCGGTCCCCTGGCCCGGAAAATCATGTAAACCAAGAAGCTGATATCCTCCAAAACCGGGTGTACGCAACGCTGCCTCAATCTCTTCTTTGTACTCCAGCACCTGGAATTTACCTGAGGCCATCAGAAAGTTATGAGCCTGATTGAGCATATGATGTTCTTGCAATGATTTCATGAAAATATCAAAGTTATATGCCCTGAGAACTCCTGTATATTTTTGTATTTCTTTGAAGTTGGGATAGACGCACCACTGGCCGACTTCATGGCTCACGTAGGGTACTGAGTACTGCTTAACAGAACTGCTGTAATCCATATCGGTACTCAGAGGTTCAGCATTGAATCGTCCTTTCAGCCCTTGTCCCCATAACTGTGCCCGGGCACCATAAGCGTTGTCATATTCGTTTTCAGGAATAAGGGGATAACCGGATGCACTGCAATAGAGATGCCGCGAATCTTCTTTTTCCCAGCTTTTAACCAGTTTTGTCAAGAAAGGAATAACCTTTGGTCCGCCCAATTCATTACCTGTCACAAACATGGTGAATGACGGATGATTCCCATAAGTCTTAAGAATACGGTCTGCTTCATGTGTTATAAAAGCATTCGTCGCCGAGTCACTGCCACATGTACTGGGATCCCAGTACGGATTTGAGACCTGCAGGTAGAAACCAAGCTGGTCGGCGGCCTCAAAAGCAGCTTCAGGCGGACACCACGAATGAAACCGCATGGAGTTCTGACCATATTCCTTACAAATCTTAAAAATCCTCTTCCAGTGAGCGACATCGGTTGGCGGATAGCCTGTTATTGGGAATGGCGCACAATTTAACGTTCCACGGATAAATGTAGGTTTCCCATTGATTACAAACTGAGTGCCTTTGGTTGTAAATTTACGCATCCCAAAACTCGCAGACGTGCTATCCTCATAGTTTAATTCTCCGCTGCTGGCCAACATTTTAGCAGACAATCTATACAATACCGGGTGAAACTCATCCCAGAGCTGAACGTCTTTTCCCATTTGAATTCGCTTATCAACGACGATCAACGAATCACTTCCACTGAATGAAACTGATTGCATAGTAATGCGTTGCGAATGCCCTGTATTGTAACTGGAAGCATAAAAACGTACGGTACCCTCTAATCTTTGTTTATCTCTGTTTACAACTTTAAGTTTTACTTCGGCTGTCTTATTATTCACATCAGGATATACCTGAACATCGGAAAGATGCACTTTGTCCCGGGCCTGCAACTGGATCTTACCAATAATGCCATTCCAATTTGTCTGTGTCTCCTCGGTATAACCGCTGGAATAAAACCCGACATTATAGAGATAGTCGTTATCCACACAAATCATAATCAGGTTTTCGGCACCGGGTTTTATGTAACGAGTGATATCATATACATGGGGAACAGACAAACTCACCTTTCGTCCAGCATTTTGTCCGTTCACCCAGACAGTCGTGCTCCAGTGGGTACGCTCCAGATACAGTTGAATATCTTTCCCGTTCCAATCCTTTGGTACATACACTTTCTTTGAATACCAGGCTGCACCTTTGTATTTAAACAACCTGTTCAGGCGCCAGGGTACCAGATCGTGTGTCTTATACCCGCGGCCGGCTTCATCAGTTGATCCTGGCAACGTTATCGTTTCCGGTAATTTTTTTGTATACCAACTACCATGATAGTGGTCACCTTCATTAAGCGGATCCAGTTCAAAACCCCAGATACCCTTGAGAGAGATGATATCCATTCCCTTTCTAAAAGATACTTTCGATTGGGCATTAACCTGTCCGATCAAGCCGGATATAAAGAGTAAGGTTAATGATAACAGTGCATATTTGAATAATTTATGTTTCATTTTTGAATCTTCGAATTGGGTTATCGGATTAATTCTTCTTCCAGTTCCTCAAGAGACTTTCCTTTTGTTTCTGGTACATAACGAATGATAAATAGCCACCCGAGTAAACAGATCCCGGCATAAAGCCAGAATGTGTAAGACTCACCAATATTTTCCTGAAGGATTGGAAAAGTCAACGTGAGTATGAAGGATGCCACCCAAAGAAAAAACGTGGCGACTGACATGGCCTCACCTCGAATACGATTGGGATAAATTTCGGACATGAGTACCCAAACAACCGGGGCAAGAGATATTGCGTAAAAAGCGATGGTCATCAAGATGAGTATCAGCACATGTATACCATGAAGAAAATTGAAGTAAAAACAGGCTCCAATTAAAATATAGGTAATCACCATACCGGCTGAACCTATTAATAGTAATTTCTTTCTCCCGACTTTGTCAATCAGCTGCATTGCTACAATAGTAAAAGTCAGATTGACGACTCCGATGATGATGGTCTGAAACAGGGAAGAATCGACACCAATGCCTGTTTTCTGAAAAATAACCGGGGCGTAAAAAAAGATGACATTGATACCGCACCATTGCTGCAGAATGGCTAAAAGTATTCCAATGACCATTACAAATCGTAAATTTGAATTTAAAAGCTCCCTAAATGAGCCTTTTTCTTCATTGTTCAGAGTTTTTTTTATCTCAACGCTTACTTTTCCGGCATAATCAGTCCCAGCTATTTTTGACAATATTGAAAATCCTTCATCATCTCTGTTTTTCTTATAAAGCCAGCGAGGGCTTTCAGGTACAAAAAATAATGCGACAAGAAAAATAACAGCCGGAATGGCTTCGGAACCAAACATCCATCGCCAGTTATTGGGACCAATTCCTACAAGAAGATAATTGGTGAAATAGGCAATAAGTATGCCGATGACAATGGTTAATTGGTTTAATGATACTAACTTACCACGAATATCAGCAGGTGATACCTCTGCTATATAGACAGGTGATAATGTTGAAGCCATTCCTACTCCCAAACCACCAATAAAACGGAAAATAAAAAAGGATGTCAGTGAATTGGCAAGACCGGACCCGACAGCCGAAACTCCCAGAAAAGCGGCACAAAGAACAAGCATGTTGCGCCGGCCAAATTTATCACTTGGAGTACCTGCAATAAACGGTCCAAAAATACATCCAATCAACGCGCTGCTAACGGCCCATCCGAGACTACTGCCACTCAGATTAAAAACCTGTTTCAGGAATGGAATAGCGCCTGAGATGACAGATATGTCAAAGCCAAAAAGAAGTCCGCCAAGTGCGGATATCAATGCTATTGTCAGAATATATCCCGTATTGTATGTATCCGGCTTTTTTACAAGCTGTCCGGTACCACTGCTGATATTTGTCATAATTATATTTTTAATTCATGTTAAAAGCGCTTTTTCTTTCGTATTAAATCGTTTATACAAATAACGGTATGCTAAGATTTGTAGCAAAGTAATTCTTCAAAATTCAGCAGCCTAAAGTAGTAATGCCGGGCTAAAATGATTACAAAATCATCTTAGTCTCTGCTGTTATTAAAGATAGACTGAATCTGTTCTGTGCAAATAGATTTTTTTAGGAAAATGATGGATTATTTTATTTTTTAAATAAAAATTAAAACAATTTACTTTCCGAGATGACGACTCTATGAAGCATATAAAAAAAAAGGCAACAGATCCGGCTCCTTTATTTCGTAAAAGCGATGGGTTCGCAGGTCAAAAAATGATTGTTCTCCCCAAAAAGGTTATTAATCAAATAGCCAAAACCCCTTTCTTAAATACTTTGTTAATAACCGACATTGGTTACTTCCCGAAAGCTCGTTTTCATTATAGAGAACGAAAATCAGGTATTGCTCAACATGTTCTTATGTATTGTGTTGAAGGCAAAGGCTGGTATGAATTTCAAGGTCACCGATATAAGGTTCAAACGGATGATTTTCTCGTATTACCCGCGGGATATTCCCATCAGTATGCTGCTGATACGGAAGAACCATGGACTATTTACTGGGTCCACTTCACAGGGGAGATGGCTGGTGCATTACAGTCGAAACATCTGTCATTTGGCCAACCTATTCATTATCCTGTTTATCACATTGATGAGCGGCTTAATATCTTTAATGAGATGTATTCTACACTGGAACGGGGATACAGTTTAGAAAATATAGGTTATGCGAACAGCTGTTTATGGCAATTTCTTGGCTCTTTCCTATATCCCGATGCCTACAAACATAACAAACTGTTAGAAAGTCGTGATCCAATTGAAAAATCAATCCTGTGGATGCAACAATGTTTGAATCAAAATATAACTCTTAAAGATATGGCGAATGAAGCCAGATATTCGGTATCATATTATTCAGCGTTATTCCGAAATAAAACAGGCTATTCCCCTATAGATTATTTAATCCATCTTAAGATGCAAAAAGCCTGTCAATATCTTGATTTAACCGACCTAAAAATAAAACAAATTGCTTCTGAACTGGGTTACCATGACCCTTACTTTTTTTCACGCCAGTTTCATAAAATTATCGGGATTTCTCCTTTAGAATATCGGAAAAAAGAAAAAGGATAATTGTTATTTGGCAACTTTCGATTCATTTATAAGAAGTAAAAACAGAACTTACATAAAGCACTGCCCCTGGGAAATATGCTCCCAGAGGCAGTTTGTTTATTTACTTTTTGAGGAGTTCTCAAAAGAAGGTGAAAATTTCCACCTTCTTTAAGTTGTTTAATACCCGGGATTCTGTTTTACCTTGGTATTTGTCTGCAGTTCAGATTGTGGTATTGGAAGATATTCATTTTTATTAGCAGTAAAATTCTGACCGCCAAGTTGTCCGTGAGCGGTAAGCACCTGCTTAATACTCATGGACTTATCAATATTTCCACCCCATCTTACAAGATCGTACCAGCGATAACCTTCATCAGCTAATTCACAAATACGCTGATGCTCAATTTCTGTCATCAAAGCGGATTTTGAAATAGATGCCGGCAAGCTGGAAAGTTGAGCCCTGTTCCGAACCTGGTTTACGAACGGAACCGCACTGCTTGTTTGTCCTAAATTATTCAGTGCTTCTGCATGCATCAACAGAATATCAGAGTAGCGAATGATTCTCCAATTCTTACCGGAATAATCTGATAAAGTATGATCTAATTCAGCATCACTATATTTACGCCAGATCATACCATTCATGTTACTGCTCATCAGGGTAGCCCAGTCCTGGCCGTATACCTTTAATGGCGAACCACTCCATCCTATTGTAGCATAAAGCCTTGGATCAAGATTACCACCCGTTGTTTTTTCTTTGGACATTTCATTAAAAACAAACTGATTCGGATATTCCTCGTACCATCCACCAGCCTGGGAAGGAGCTTCCTCATAATTTCTGGGGCTTTTCAGTGTTTGTCCTTTATATGGATTGGTTGAATACTGAACTTCCAACAGAGATTCCTGGCTGTTATCGTTTGCTTCCAGAAACACATCGGCAAAATTAGGCAGTAAATCATAATTACCTGACTTTATGATTTGATCAAATGCATTGGCCGCATTCTGCCATTGTTTTTGATACAAATAACTTTTGCCCAGTAATGCAAGAGCTGCTCCTTTTGTAACACGACCAAGATTTGCAGCGTCATAGGTAGCCGGCAAAACGCCAATGGCATCATTTAAATCTTTAATAATTTGTTTCCAGGTATCAGCCGGGGCAGCCTGAGCAACCGAATATTGTGTGCTGTCTTTCGGAACGGTCAATATCAACGGTACATTGTCGAAATTGACGATCAAATCGAAATAGAAATAAGCCCGCAAAAACTTAGCTTCTCCTAATAATCGGTTTGTGGTTGCCGTATCTGATGTTTTTATTCCGGGTATATTCTGTACCGCCTGATTGGCCCTGAATATACCCTCATAATTTATATTCCAGTTGCCTGAAGCCGTTCCATTCGATGCGACTAACGTAAAGCTGGCTAAAGACCACCAGTCGGGGACATCATGGGTAATACCAATTAAGTCACCTCGATATAAGCCAGGCACAAACCTATCGTACCAGTTGTTAGCTGATGCCCAGCCAGCCTGACCTAAAAAGTTTTGATAAATTGCAGTAACATTTGCTTCCGCATCACTGGAATTTTGCCAGAAATTACTAGGTGTCACTGAATTAGGATTATTTTGGTTTAAGATATTTGAACAGCCGGTAAAAAATGCTGCTCCACCAAACAAACTCGTGCCAAAAACTTTTATAAAATCTTTTCTATCCATAGTTATGACCTGTTATAAATTAAAAATTTATCATTGCGCCTGCAGTTATCGTTCTGGCAAGGGGGTACAATGCCTGATCTACACCTCTGTTTAATAATCCATCACCTGTGTAGCTGGGATCATAACCAGTGTATGGGGATATCGTCAATAAATTATTGGCATTAACAAAAATACGAAAATGTGTTATTCCAATTTTGCTCAGAAGATTAGCAGGTAACGTGTATCCTATTTGAACTGTTTTAAATCTCAGGTAGGATGCGTTTTGCAAAAACCTTGTTGACGGATAAGAGTTATGATTCGGATCATTCCAGGTAAGGCGCGGGACATTAGTGTTGGTATTATTAGTTGTCCACGCATTCAACAATTGAGTATTAAAATTGTATTGATCCGTTCCTCTCATGCCTTGCCATAGATTGGCATTAAACATTTTATTTCCATAGGTCCCTTGCAAAAACAAGGTGAAATCAAAGTTTTTGTAGCTGGCATTGAAATTTAAGCCATAACTGAAGGTGGGAAACGGACTTCCGCTATATGCGACATCCGAAGAATTGATTACCCCATCTCCATTTACATCTTTATATCTGATATCACCTGGCTTGGCATTGGGCTGCAGTAATTGGCCAGTTTTGCTCTTCCAATTATCAATTTGCTGTTGATTTTGAAATATTCCATCTGCCTGGAGCACATAGAAGGCACCTAAAGGAAGGCCAACCTTGGCAACCGAAACCGGCAACGAATAACGTAAGCTGCTTCCGTAAATAACTTGCCCTGCATATCCGAGTTTCAGGACTTTATTCCTGATTGTAGAAAGATTCCCGGAGATAGAATAATTAAAGCCACTGCTATATTTAGGTGAATTATACGTTAAGCTAAATTCCAGGCCCTGATTTTGGAATTCACCCGTATTTACAAGTGGACTCGAATTCGTGCCGGTCGACGGAGGAATTGGAACATTCATTAACACATTACTGGTTTTATCGAAATAATAATCGCCAGTAAAACTGAAATTATTAAGAAATGTCAAGTCTAAACCGATATCCGTATCCTTCGTAGTTTCCCATTTCACATTCTGATTGGCGAAGCTCTCTTCCGCGGCTCCTGTTAAAAAGCCATTTCCGAATAAATATCCCAGGTAAGGGGTATATGTCACCGTTGGAATATAGGCATAGTCATTCGTGGGCTGATTACCTAAAATCCCATAACTAGCCCTGAATTTCATGTTTTGAATATACTTTTGCAAAGGCTTAAAAAATGACTCATTACTTACTCTCCAGCCAACGGATGCAGATGGGAATATACCATAACGGTTGGTAGGCCCAAATCGGGATGAACCGTCGCGCCGTACATTTGCCGTCAGGTAATACTTATTGTTGTATGAATATAACAGCCGGCCCAACATAGATACCATTGCCCATGTATAGTCATTTCCTGAGGCATTAATAGTATAACCGGTACTTGCACTAAGTACTTTCAATGAATTATTTGGAAATCCAGCCATATAGCCATTCGTATTACGATAATGGTCTTCTTCTGCAGTATAACCAACCAAGAGATTCACTTTGCTTAATCCGAATTCCTGGTTGTAATCAAGTGTATTTTCAACCAGCCAGTGATGTTCTCTCGAACGATTTTCATTTAGAGAAGCATATATATTTTGCCGTTCCGTTGACATATAATAGGTGGGGGTATAAGAAGGATAATAGTCGTTTTGAATATTGTATCCGGCATTAATTTTATAAGTAAAATGATGCAGAAACTTATACTGAGCATTAACATCAAGATTCATATTATTATTATGCATCTCGTTATCTTCCAAATGTGCTAATCCTATTGGATTTCTTGGCTGAGTATTAATCCACGATGGGGCTCCGCCAAATCCTCCCTGATTATTTTTATCATAAATAGGCATGAATGGAAGCGCTTCGTATACCGTCATAATAACAGGCATATCACCACCGCCCGGAACATAACGTCTATTCTCATCCATCCAGCTTAAATTTTCATTAAACGTAAAGGCCCCAACTTTCTGATGGCCGTTATAATGAAGAAGAGACTTCCGGTACCAGGTATCGGTAGCAATCCCCTTCTGATTATTTAATGTTCCGGAGATGCGGTATGATGAATTCTTCTGTCCACCGGAAATCCCAAAATAGCCATTCAGAATAGGTGCCGAATTATAATAAGCTCTTTGCCAGTCTACATTAGGCAATGATTTTGGATTTGCTAATTGAGGTATGGGTGATTGTCCCACTGATTGCTGTAACCGATTATCAATTGTTGCGTACTGCTCCGTATTGGCCATCGACAGAAAGTTAATGGGAGTTTGAACACCATACGAAGTGCGAATCTCTACATGAGTCTTACCCGCCTGACCTTGTTTTGTGGTTACGATGATAACTCCATTTGCTGCCCGCGAACCATATATAGCAGCAGCTGCAGCATCTTTTAAAACCTGAATAGACGCTATATCTTCTGGGCTGACATCATTTAAGCTGCCAGGTGATCCGTCAACAATCACTAATGGATTATTATCTCCAAAAGTATTTGAACCACGTATGCGAATATTGATTCCGGCCCCCGGAGCACCACTCGAACTGGTTGCACTGACTCCCGGAGTCGTTCCTTCTAATGCCGCAGCGGCATTCGGCAATACAGAATTAGCCTGTAATTCTTTAGGACTGACGGTAGCAATTGAGCTACTCAAATCACTTTTTTTCTGGGCGCCATAACCAATAACGACCATTTCCTGTCCCTGAATGGTCTGGGAATTTAAAGAGACATTGATGGTATGACGGCCATTTACTGAAATTAATTTGTCATTATATCCTATATAAGAAAAAGTCAGGGTATCATTGGCATTAGATATAGTTAAACTATAATGCCCTTTCGTATCACTCGCAGTACCAACAGTGGTTCCTTTCACATAAACATTGACACCAGGCAGACTTTGACCGTTTTGGGAATCTTTAATAGTACCTTCAACATGAAAGCTACTTTGTGCATATAACGTTGTACTTATAAAGACTCCTAATGTTGCCATAAAAAACACAACTATCAGTTGGCTTTTTTTCAGATCTACGAAATGAATGTATCGTAGCAATTTCTTTTTTGTCATAGAGATCTCCTCAGCTTTTTTTACCATTTGTTATTGCTTAATCAATTACAGCCATCTATTATTTATATATCAGTAGTTTATTAATAACTTAGCCTCATGAGGTATGTTAGGGTATATACCTTGAGAGACTATTTTTCAGAATTTTATAATGAATGCAGATAAAAAATTTCCAGAGTTTTTTCATTCCAGCTTAAAGTTTTATCCTTTTCTTTTTCCGATTATTTATAATTCTTAAATCCACCGATGTATTCAGGAAGCGCTTTTATATCCTCTATACATAATTTGCAAAGCAATTGGATAAATTTATGGTGTTAACAGGAGTACAACTCGCTTACGCTTTGACTCACATGCAGTAGAACTAACTTTTTCACAACGAACATTGTTATCGTTATCATCACTTATGTTAACGATAACAACGAATACAAGTTTCAGATATATTGAGATAAAAGTCAAGGAGAATCGAAAACGAAATATAACACACAAACTGCAATATGTATTCTTAATACATTAATATATAACCACTTATAGAAATATCAATACACGCAGTCATTTACAATATTTTACTACTGCTTTGATATTTGTTAATATAATTCACCTGTGTGTTAAACGGTGTAATTGACGAATGTATTTATCACTGATTACAAACCTTTACCATAAACAATATATTATGATTCTTCACATTGAACTGAATCAAATAATTTACGTAAATCAATAAGGCCTTTCATAGTTAGTCTTATTTCCAGGATTCCTTATGAAATGTATTCATCTTGTGATTTTTATTTTTTTCCTCACGCTTCCATTGAAATCGAATGCTCAAAGCACATTTTATCGCGGGGCGGACCTTTCTTATCTCCAGGAATTGGAAGCGAGCGGAGCCGTTTTTTATGATAATGGAAAACAGGAAGACGCTATCAAAATTTTCAAAACACACGGAGTAAATATCATTCGTCTGCGTCTTTGGTATCATCCTCAAGACGGGTATAACAATTTATTCCATACCCTGAAAATGGCGAAACGCATTAATAAAGACGGACTGGACTTCTTACTCGATATTCATTATTCAGATACCTGGGCTGATCCCGGACATCAGACACCTCCGGCGGCATGGTCTAATTTATCTTACAATGTACTTAAAGACAGTGTCTATCAATATACTTTTCGTGTGATTAAAGCTTTTAAAGATCAGGGCACCCTGCCTGTCATTGTTCAGATTGGTAATGAAGTCACCGATGGAATGCTATGGAATACGGGCCGCGTGGGTGGTAGTTACGATACCAAAACCCAATGGTCTCAATTTGCTGGGCTTCTGAAATCAGGTATACAGGGCGCCAAAGATGCTGCAAAACCGGAAAGCCTTAAAATTATGATTCACATTGATCGCGGGGGCGATTTTAATGGGGCAAAATGGTTCTTCGACAACTTACATTCTCAGAACGTACCCTATGATATCATCGGACTGTCCTATTATCCCTGGTGGCATGGCAGTCTGAGTAACATGGAAAGCAATGTAAACCAGTTGGCGGTATTATATCAAAAACCCATCCTAATTGCAGAAACGGCGTATCCGTGGACATTGAACTGGAACGATAATGTTACCAATATTGTAGGTAGCTCATCCCAATTACTACCAGGGTATCCTGCTACGCTTATCGGACAACAGTCATACCTAAATCAAATATTTTCGATCGTTCGCAACATACCCAATCAACTCGGTATCGGGGTATTCTATTGGGAACCGGATTATATTTCAATCCCTGGTGTTGGCTCACCATGGGAGAATCTCGCAATGTTCGACTTTCAGGGAAATGCTCTTGCATCTATGTCTGCTTTTGAACCATCTGCCGGAACTCCAGTCGAGCAGCCACCTCCACATCTGCAAACCAAACTTCTTCAAAATTATCCGAATCCATTTAACCCGGCTACTATAATACCGTTTCACGTTTCAAACGCTTCGCATGTCCGTTTAACGATCTACAATGAACTTGGACAAAAAATTGAAACCCTTGTGAATTCGAAACTTGCCCCCGGTTCTTATACCCGTGTCTTCTCCTCTCTAAATATATCAAGCGGTATTTATTTTTATAAACTCACCGTCGGAGATCATTCTTATGTACGAAAAATGTCGGTAATTAAATAGATTTTACCAGTTATCAGTATAATATGTTGTTAATTATGAAATTAACAACTGTACTAAGTACATTTGTTCTTCTGTCTCCTGCTTACTGAAAAACATCCTCCCAGTAATATCTTTTGTTGGTATTCGGGACACTTTTAATTTTAATCGTTGCGCTTTGAAGATTCTCTGAAGTTGCCTCAATGGTTATTTCACCGGATTTCCTTATTGCCTGTACAATAGCCAGGGCTAATCCATTGAAGGCCTTATGTTCGGATCCCCTATGTGATTCATGGTCGAATGGATTACCACTTCCAACTCCTATCAACCTTCCTTCACCTGTTATTTTAAAATGAATCAAATTATCTGCCAGCGGATTTACGTGCCCGTTTTTATCCACTAACTTACAGGTAACATTAACCACATCCCTGCCATTGGCTGTAATCACTTTATGATCAACTTTTAGCCGGATAGAAGAGGCTTTTCCGACGGTTCGAAGGGTATCCGTAATAGTTTTCCCATCTTTTCTACCAACGGCAACCAATGTTCCGGGTTCATATGGAACATCCCATTCCAGATGCAAATCTGCAGTTGTTGCCCTGACCAGTGGTTTGGCATAATGATTCCATCCTCCCGATGTTCCTTCTCGTGGAAAAGCCAGCCTTTTTTGGCCATAATCTTTCCCATTTACGAACAGATTTACCGTATCACAATTCGTATAAGCTAAGACAGGAATAATCTGTCCATCTCTGCCCGACCAGTTCCAATGCGGAAACAAATGCAAAACCGGTTTATTAGTGTACTGGCTTTTATAAAAATAATAGGCGTCTTTTTTGAATCCGCATATATCCAGCGTCCCGCTTGCGGCCTGGGTCGACGGCCAGAATGATTCACCCAGATAATCGATGCCGGTCCATGTAAAATATCCGATTACATAATTATGGGTATCAATGAATTTCCAAAGCTGTTCAGAACGAATCATATTAAAGTTATAATTCGGCTGCACTTTAGAAGAATCGCGACCTAAAGAATAGAATCCGCGGACTCCATAAATACTGACATCCTCTGTCCCTATCATTTTCCGGTCAGGGAACTTTATTTTGTCAGGTGTATAAAACAGTTCTCTTCTGTTATGCCAGCGGTCGACATAATTGTAACCGGCAATATCCAGGGCTTTGAGAAACGCAAGCTTCGTGGGATGCTTATCGTCAGCAACCTTATCACATGCGCTTGTGACGGGACGCGTTGGATCGAGACTGTGGCAAATATCAACCAGCTTCCGGGCAATCTCAACTCCCTTTGCATCCGATTGTATCGGAATTTCATTTCCAATGCTCCAAAGCACAACAGACGGATGATTGCGGTCGCGCAACAACATGGCCGACAAATCTTTTTTATACCACTTGTTGAAGTACAAGTGGTAATCATACTTCCTCTTCCCATTGGTCCAGGCATCGAAAGCTTCATCCATTACCAGGAATCCCATGCGATCACACAAATCGAGAAACTGAGGATCCGGAGGATTATGTGCCGCACGAATAGCGTTCACCCCCATGCTTTTTAAAATCTTCAGTCTGCGTTTCCATACACCAATGGGCACGGCAGAACCAACGACACCACCATTCTGATGCAGGCACACTCCCTTCATTTTAGTTCGAACCCCATTCAAAAGGAATCCTTCATTTGCAGTGTATTTAATATTCCTTATGCCGACCGTCGTACTCTTTTCATCAACTATCTTTCTGCCCTTTCTGATAATGGTTTTCAAGGTATAAAGATAGGGTGACTTTGTTGACCAAAGCTCAGGATTACTAATTGACACACTGGAATCAATTGTCGTATCTGATTTAGCAAAAACGGAAAATACTTTTGTAACTACGGCTACCTTCTTTCCATTATTATCAAGTAAAACTGACTCAATGGAACCTGATTGCTCTTTTTTAAAATCATTACGAACGGTTGTAGCTACATGGACAAGGCCAGAATCGGCACGGGCAATCGGGGTGGTCACATAAATTCCACGATAGGCAATATGTAGATCACCGGTAATGATCATCCAGACATCCCGATAAATTCCGGAACCACTGTACCAGCGCGTATTAGGTTGCAATGAATTGTCGACCCGAACAGCTATCACATTTTTCCCACGCTTCAGATATGGCCTGATATTATAATAAATCGGGGTATAACCGTATGGATGATGTCCGAGATGGTGTCCGTTAATCCAGACATCGCTATTCATATAGATTCCCTCAAACAATATTTTAATTTCATTTTTTAAAATTTTCCCCTGCACATAGAACTCCTTACGATACCAGCCAATTCCTGTTGGCAAATAGGCATCGTTACCGCCACCCGGATTATCTTTTTTGAAAGTTCCCTCAATACTCCAGTCGTGCGGCAACTTTAATTTTCGCCAGTTTTGATCATTAAAATCCTTTTTATAGGCATCTTTTATGTCTCCGAGCTTAAAACGCCATCCAATATCCATGTTTAATTTTTGCCGGCCCTGGCTATAGGCCTGCAAATTTAGCATCAATATTCCTAAAGCCCCGAGGAGCAGTATTTTTAAATTTTTAATCTTCATTTTGATTTATTTTGAAATAATCTTTATGACTCCATTATTCAAATCTTTCGCGTGTGCATTAACCGTAATCATTCCCGGGTGGTTACCAGTCTGTAATAATATTGAGGCGATACCTGCTTCGGCGTGAATGGGATTCTGTCCAATTAATTTGGCATCCCCATTAACAGAAAATGACACTTGGGTATCTGAGCCTGGAATAATCGTGCCATTTTTATCGACAATTTCCGCATGGACAAATACCACATCTTTACACCCTGCTTTCAATTTTCTTCCACTGAAATCTACCTTCATTTTTATACCCTGAGGCTTTTCCGGGGTCCGGCGAACGGTTTTTATAACTTTTTCACCATCCAGATATCCAACAGCCTTTAATTCACCCGGGCGAAACTTTTTGAGTATGAAAGTAAAGGGAGGATGAGTGAGATTGTTTGATACACGGTTATAATCAGGTTTCTTTTTGGCAATTAAACGATTGTTTAAATAAAGAGCTACTTCATCACAATTGCTGTAAACGGTAACCCTCCTGAATTGGGGATCCGACCAAAAGTTGGCGATATAAATCATAGGTTTTCCAAAAATGGCGGCCTTATTTGTATCGGGGCCGGCCTGACTCTTGTAGAAATAATAAGAGAATTTTGGAAGGCGAAAAATATCCATAATACCCGATGTTTCAAGGTCTGGCGAATACCCGCGGTTGTAATCGTACATCAGCCAATTGGCATCACCAATAGCCGGACCATTCAGGTTATCGTTATGTGCTTCCTGGAAATTGAGTGCCTGCTGGGCCATTCGTTCCTGTCCGTCACCTCTCGATTGACGTGAACTTCGGTCGGAAGGTTTAAGATTTTTAAACTCTGTTTGATGAAAACCTGCATTCTGCGCATAGTATTCCCAATCCCCGTATTCTGCAATTAAAAGGGGCTTATCTTTCGAATAGTGATTCCAGTAATATGGAGGTTTGGCATGCTGGCGTGCCGGAATAAACACATCATAAGCATAATCGAGCCATCCGGCCGAATACCCGTCCTTGTAAGGCAATTCCTCGTGAACAACTTTATTCGCTTCTGTCATATATGGTTTACTCATCGGTGATTCGTTCAAAGAAGCCTCCCAAAGCATGACAGCCGGATGATTCCTGTCACGTCGAATCATATCGCGCAGATTTTGCAGACTGTTTTTCTGAAAGGTCGTATCACCGAAAAATTGCCAGCCCGGAATAGCATCCATTACAATGATACCAAGATGATCACAGGCTTCAAGAAATGCCGGCGACGGCGGATAATGGGAACAGCGTACAAAATTGAAACCAGCAGATTTTATCTTATAGGCATCGCGGTATTGCGCATTATCGGAAAGCGCATAACCGATGTACGGATAGTCCTGATGACGATTGGTACCCCTGAGCTTAATCTGATGTCCATTCAGTACAAAACCATTCCCGGCACTGATGGAAAAGGTCCTGATTCCTATGTGTATTGTTTTGTTATCAATTACATTTCGACCTCTATCGAGACGAACTTGTAACTTGTAAAGATTCGGATGACCTGGCGACCATAATTTCGGGTTTCGGACCTTAAGTTCCTGAGTAAATCGTTGAAAAGAATTCGCCGGGATGGATTTTACAGGAGAAGCGGCAGAAATCACTTTTTCACCATTATCTTCAGTCAATACAAACTGAATACCCGCTTTTTCGATATGTTCATCGTCATTTTTGACATCAGTCTGAACATGAACTATCGCCGAACGTGTTGAAACCGAATCGTACCATACCAATATACCGCCTCCGGCAACTCTGTTCGCATGAATCGGATCAGATATATAAACCTTATTGCTAATAATCAGGTTCACATTCCGATAGAGTCCGCCATAATAGTTGAAATCCAGATTTTTAATAGGTTTACCGGGTGGTATTTCCGGGTTATCCTGATTATTCAGTTTTACAAGAAGACAATTTTCTTCACCATATTTGGCTTTATTCGTGATATCGACGGAAAACGGCAAATATCCACCTAAATGTCTTTTTAAAAGGATTCCGTTCAGGTAGACTTCCGCATCATCCATAGCGGCTCCGAAATGAACCGCGATATGCCGGCCTTTCAGGCTATCCGGCAATACAAAATATTTGCGATAATAACAGATTCCCTGCCACTGCTGTTTAGATATCACAAGCGGTTCAATATATGCGGTATGAGGTAATTCAATATTTTGCCATTTAGCAATGGGCGAATCATCTTTTTTAAAAAAACCGGGGGTAACAACAGTATCGGTGTTTCTTGCAAATTGCCAGTCATGATCAAAATTCAGGACCGTTCTTCCCGTATTGTATTCATTTTTATTTTGACAGCCCATAAAGCCTGCCAAAACCACAGTCCCAATCAGGATATGTAGTAATAATTTCATTGCCTGAATTTTCATTATTGTTGCGAATTCTTTTCTGGTTCAAAAACTGATATAGAAGGCAATGCTTCGCCTTTAAAATTAAACATTGAGTTGATGGTCCAGTTACCATGTCCGTTTATCGGAACCGGATCCGGTTCCCAATACAAAACACCAATTCCAAGATGATCAGGTATGTGATGAACGATTGAAAACACTTTTTTTAGAAACCCGAGTTGCCCCTGCGGTGTTGCCGGGTAAGCTTTCAATAATGTTGACGGATTTTCTTTTCCCTTGTCTGACATACCCTTTGCAGTCCATGGATAAGCCGTTTCTGCAACCATTATCGGTTTATGAAAACGACGGGCCAGATCGGTTGTTGTTGTTTTCAGGGAATCCAGGGGCCCATGCCACCATGGGTAATAAGATAAACCGATATAATCGTATTTAACATTGTATTTCTTCAACTGGTTGAAGAACGACTGGCTTCCAGCCGGGTCGCCTCCACGATCAATATGAATCATTATTTTGGTATCTCCGGATGGAACCGCACTTTCTACTCCCCTGATTCCCGCTTTTAATAACCCGGTAAAATTATCCCATTGTTGTGGAGTATTATATTTTCCGTTGACTTCCCCGTCGGGCCAAAGCATACCATGGGTGACTTCATTACCGATTTGAACAATATCGGGTGTGGCATTTTCATCCTTAAATGCGTTTATGACTCTTTTAGTATAAGCAAAGACACTATCTTTAAGAATGGGATAAGATAAACTGTCCCAGGTTTTAGGTTTGTATTGCTTCTGGGGATCCGCCCAAATATCAGAATAATGAAAATCCAGAACAAATTGCAATCCGGCATCTTTAATGCGCTTTGCCATAATCAATGTATTAGCCAGATCATTGAGCCCTCCCCGGGGATGATACCATAACCGCAGACGAACTGCATTGAGTCCATGATTTTTAAAAATTTTCAGGGCGTTCTCCTGCTTGCCGTTATCATAATATTTGGCTCCTGCTTTTTCCATCATATGCAGGAATGAAAGATCGGCACCACGATAAAATGTCGGTTGAGCATTCTTAGAAGCATTTTTATTACAACCTGACAGGGTAATCCATATTACTCCAATCAATAACAGATATGATATATTTTTCATCGAAGAATCCTTCATGAAGGGTTATAATTTCACCTATTCAAAGTCCAATTCACACTATATTCTGGCACCACTTTGACCCTGCTTATTTCTGCTTTTCCTATTTCATTTGGGCGCGGTTTTTTATCAAAGTAGATTTTATATCCTGGTTTTAGTGGGTATACAGTAAATTTTAATTTTTGTCCCGAAATCTGGTTTCCAAAACGTTTTAAAGCTAAATGCCACGGGGTATTATCATTAAAATTGTCCCAAATCAAACGATAATGAAGACGGCAGCGAGCCCGATCTCCGATATAGCTGATGTGCAGGTATAAATTATTCAGCCCCTCAAGATAATTCTCTGGAATTCTCATGGTCCATTCTTTTGGTCCTACATCGCCAAGTCCCCGAATATTCCCCGGAAATGCCAATGTCGGTGCTACCAATCCAGTTATGCGGCTCCAGCTAGCCGGAATGGTATAAGAATCAAATGTCAACCAGGACTTATTACTTGAGAATGTCACTTTATCACTGTTGGCATATTCGACCTCCAGTTTAGCAGCAAATGCGGAATCACCTTCTACATAAGGGAAATCGAGCATCAACATATTGTTTCCTTCATGAACATAACCCGTCAAATCAAGTTTATTTAGTTCACCAGGAACAATTTTCTGGTTAATCCAGCGGTGATTGATTTTTAGCTTACAGGGAATTTGTGGTGCCAGATACAGTGTGGCAGATTTTACACCTGACGGATTTCCCAAATTGAATTCTTTTAAAAAAAATTTGTGCCCTAATTCCTTTCCCGGAGTAATCTTGTTTTTCGAAGCTTCCAGCCACTTAACATTCGATAATATGGAATTGGGTTTTAAGGTCAGATTTATATGGCGGGCTGGCACGCTCATTTCATATTCCGGAAAGTGACTAACCCGGTGTTCCTGTAATGATTTACCATCGGCAGTCAATCCTTCTTGTCCACATAGAACAATGACTTTCATATGATTAGACGGACCGTACACATGAAGTTCATTTTGTTTCAGGTATAAATTGTCGTCGGATAGGTATAATTGCTTTTTCCCGTCATGATGAAATAACCAGACATGTAATGATTCTTCGTAGGTTAGAATATGAATTTTTTCATTTCTCCCCTGTTTATCCTGGAGATTGATGACGGCGTCAATTCCAGGTTGAAGACCCGTGACAAGAAAACCATTTTGTTCACGGTGAATTGTACCACTGGTTGTTTCGATTTTACCGACAGTGGAAGCAGCAAAACTAAATTCCGGTAAAATCCCCTTGTTTTGGACAAAATACCAATTTATGGTGCCGTTCTGAACGATTTTACATAATGGCTGAGCAGTTGCATATCGCAGAAGGACATTTTTCAATTGCAAATTAAACGGCCAGATAAAAATAGAACTGTCCGGAATATTTACAGGATTTTTGGGAAAGATCAGATGCTCATGCTTCAGTGCAATATCAAAACGGACATTTCGATGTTCCGGTTTCTCATATCCGCGATAGTAATTAATACCAAATAAATATCCCGATTTACCTTTGGTTCTAACGGAATAAAGTAGATTTTTGTGAGGATCTTTCTGTGGTCCTATTACCGGCATCATTGGAGCCAGTTGCGAACCAAACTCATCGATGAAATAATGCAGCTTTTTGACTTGATAATATGAGGGTGATAATTCCCCGGTCTCCTTAATAGCTGTTTGAAAATCATACGAAATAATAGGATATCTGTTCCAATAACCCGTTTGATTACGATTTTCTTCCATGGTTGACAATTCTCCAACCGGATTGGAACCCCCAGCAAACATATAGTAACCTAACATATTAGCACCGGAGCCAAGTTTAGCAGTTGCGATTGTCAGGCCATCAATAGGACTGAATAACGGCCGCCTGTGATAGGTAATTTCATTTCCCAATCCTAATTCTACCGTAAAAAAAGGATATCGTTTCGTATCTGTATGATATCTCTTACTCGTAGTTCCCTGATAGACGTTCCCGCTGCTTCGAGAATCCCCGAAAACAAAACTGGGATTTTCAGTAATTTTCTTCAAATTCGGGTTCCATGGGGCACCAGGATAACCAGCCCAAAGAGGTATCACCTGATCTTTTGGTATTGAGGCATTACCCCAACCGGTAACCGCATAAAAAGGCACATCCATACCATCATTGATGGCTGTCTTTTTCAGCCACGAAATATACTTGTTTCCCTCTTTGCCTCCCGAATATTCATTTTCCAACTGAATACCGATAACAGGGCCGCCGTCTTTATAGAGCAGGCCATTCATCTGTAAAGCGATTTGTTTAAAATATTGGCCCACATATTGCTGATAAACCGGATCGTTTGAACGGGGATGAATATATTTCTTTTCCAACAGCCAATCCGGAAATCCGCCATTTCGAACTTCTCCATGGCTCCACGGGCCAATCCGGACAAAAGCATAAAGACCGTCTTTTTTGCATAATTTCAGAAATGCCCGCAGATCGCGATTGCCGGACCAGTTGAACTGCCCTTCTATCTCTTCATGATGAATCCAAAAGATGTATGTTGAAACAATCGTAATACCTGCTGCTTTCATCTTTAAGAGAATATCCTGCCAGTTTTGTCTGGGCACTCTTGAAAAGTGCATCTCCCCCATTACCGGAATCACCGGTTTACCGCCAATCGTCATATACAGATTGTTAATCCGGATTTCCTTACCCTCATGACCAGGATTACCCATATCAAAGGGATATGATATGACCGGTTCTTTTACTTTTGATGCGTTTATTAAAATTGTGTTTTGAGCATAAGAAAATTGTGTGCTAAACAGAATAAGAAAACAAATAAATAATGCGTTTTTTTTCATAAAACTTTTATTTAAGTAATGAGACAGCTATCCGATTTCTTTCATTTCGCCAAAAACTTATTAATGATAAATCCATGCCGATTCTACGGTAAAACTATACACTCTTTTGTTCTTTGCCACAGGTTTCACAGGACCCATCACAAACTGAATATCCTGTAACTTATGAATATCCAGTGATTTATTTTCTTTCGACTTAAACCAATAAGGAAGAAAACCGGGGAAAGGCCGTGGCAAAAGCAACATTGAATCAGGCTTAAAAGCTGTTAGTGGAATTCTGAAGTCTTTAAATTTTTTCGTCAGACTGATGTCTGCCCGGAATGATTGCCCATTATTTTCAACAAGAATAACTCCCAAAGTTGCCTCACTCCCATAATCCGATCGGGCCCGAACTACAATCTGGTTTTCATTTCCCATCGTGCTATTTCTGCCTGATATTCTTTTCCCAACATAAACCTGCCATCCGAGAGAATATGGACGCTCATCCAGGTTGTTTGCTGATACTTTAACAGCCAATTCTCCCGGGTCTGAAGTTGATATCAGTTTTTTTCCGAATCCTCTGTTCCACGGCTGAAAAGTCATATCCATTCTGTCATTATCATTCCTGGCATTAAAAAGCTCTACCGGGGCTTTGTTCCCAAAAACGGGAACTTTCCATACATCTTTATAATAATAATCCCAGTCGGATGGAGAACCTGGATGATCGCCGGGAAACGTCACATCCGTTCCCTTTTGACTTACAACTATCCAATATTCAATGAAGCCGGTACGAACCATATTTGCCGGAATCTCCGCGAAATAATCGAACGTATCTTCTTGCTTCATCTTAATACTTCTAAAACGAAATCCTCCTTTGACGAGCAAGGTAACTTTACTACCCTTCGACACTCCCGCAATAGTTGCTGAAATTTTGAACGGTTTTCCAGCTGAAACAGAATTTAAAGGTACATGTCGTACTATCGGTTTTAAAGGAGTAGGAGGCGGAGCCACAAAATCACCAATTTTAATAAAACCCATCGGACTGTCTGCGTTCCATCTACTGGCATCTGCTCCCTTTTTTACTAATAGATACGAGCCCGGTTGAATCGTAAAGGATCCGTTTTGAGCTTCCGTATTGTAGTCGTTTCCCTTATTCAGGCCTTTTACAGAGAACGATTCTCCTAAATTGGGAAGAGAGATGCGCATAATATGTTTCATCCATTCAATATACGTGACGTACCTGTCGGGAGACGGCCGTTCAAACGGGTCCCTGACATGCACGGCATCCGGCATAACTTCCAGCCTCCAAACTCCGTTTTGAAGTTTATCTAGAAAATACACTCCACGCCCTTTAAAATTCACGACCGGAGAAGTACCGACGCCGGCAATATGTCTTAAGTCGCCGGCATTCCTGGGTTGAGTATTCGTATTATTCGTGTAATAAAAGGCTGTATCGGCATTCATTACACTCAGATTCTGATGATAACTCACATAAAAATCACCGAATGCCGTGTCGGCTGGATAAGATCCGAAACGTTTATACAAAGGTGTTTCGTGAAAAACTTTCGAAGCAATCAACATGCTAAGTGCCTTCGACGGAGTATAGGCCAGGTTGAGATAATGTGTCTGGTAATCTGTATTACAGTAAGCAATTGCCAAAGGAGTATAAGTGAACTGCGTCGCCCATTGGAATCCCGCTGTTCGGAAACTACGCGCCATTACCGGGTAAATATACGAGTGTAATTCATCAGCCGAACTGAATTCATATATCATTTTTGCCATTTTCTTAAATCGATTATTCGTTCTGTAAGGGATAACATATTTGTCGACATAAGGCAGATAATTTCCCCTGAGTTCATGTCCCCTGACCAGTCCGGCCGGATACCATTGAAAACTTCCCCCGTCAATATTAGCCTTTGTTATTGCTAAAGCATATGTCTCATTAGCTTGTGAAAGATTATAAAAAACAGGCTTCTCCCATCCTGTCGAACGAATAGCTGAGGCTAAAGCATTGACAAATTTTATAGTACCTTTTGTTGTTTTTGCCTGATCCGGCTCATTCAGAATTTCAACAGCAATAATATCCGGATCATTTTTATAAGACAAACCGGTATAAGGATTTACGTGATTCACGAATTCTTTGAGATAACGCTCCATGACCGGCCAGTACTTTGGATTATTCGGTGCCGCTCCTTTCGAAATATAATTGGCAAATCCGGCTGTTTTAGTTGGACGTTGTGGATATCCGTTATTATATAAATTCATGGGAGTCAGAATGGCTTTTATACCATGCCGCTTTAGTTCCCACAGCAGGTAATCCAACAATTTAGCATGTTCGTTATCCACAAAATTGCCAAGACTGTCGCTGACTTCCGTGTCCCACACGTGCACCCGAAATGCATTAAATCCCAAACGAGACAACTGATAAACATCCTCATCTATTTCTTTTTCGGGATTAGTTCCCATCTGTTTAAGCATCCGATAATCAAAAGCAAAAGGGACAGTGTAGTTTACGCCAAAAAAAGAAGGCTCTTTATGGGTGTCTTTCCATCTTAAAACACCAGAATGATCGAGAAAAAGAATGTGATTATTATTAGTTGTCTGATAGTGAGGATTCGGATGCAGATCCGAATAAGAAAGAAATAATATCAACAGGATAATGGTGGAAAAGGATTTCATAAAAGTAAAATTTCAACTTCGGAAAATGCAATATTGGAGCCTGGAACATCATAAAATGAATGAATCGTTTCCAGTAAGATCTTTTTGATGTAAAAAGTGTTCCTGTTTTTTCAGCTCGATTCACATCTGTTCTTTGTCATTATGTCCGCAGTAACAATATTCTTCACGAAATACTCATTATGTCTTTTTGAATCAAAAGAACATTATTATATCGGGTTACGAATCATTAGTTTTAAATCAATTATTTTCATTTTATTTAAAATTTGTTTTATTAGTGAGTCTCTAAGAGACTAAAAGATAAAAATAATGAGGTAACGCCATCCAATATTGTGATTTTTTTTAGAAGTTGAAAAATTTGCATATACTGGTCAATTTGGATTGCGTTTAATATATAACCATATCTATTTAAGTGAACCTTGGCAAATAGAGCTACACAGAAAGAAATTGCGAAAGAACTTGGCATTTCGGTTATGACCGTTTCAAGGGCATTAAATAACCGGTCGAATGTCGAAGAAGAAACCCGGCAAAAAGTATTAAAAACGGCAAAGCGATTAGGTTATCGTCCAAATTATATTGCTAAAAGCCTGGTCCTTAATAAGACCAATACTATCGGAGTTGTAGTTCCGGAAATAACACACTCCTTTTTTCCTGAGGTCATTCGTGGAATCGAAGACGTCACTTATGAGAAAGATTATCAACTTATATTAACACATTCGGCGGAAAACGAACTTCGTGAATCGAAAGCTATAAATACTCTTGAATCTAAAAGGGTTGATGGTATCCTGATATCTACTGCAGAAACAGTACGCAATTACAAACTCTACAAAGAATTAGTTGAAACCAAAACACCATTAGTATTTTTTGACCGTTGTGTTAAAAATATTGGAGCAAGTTGTGTAAGCATCAACGACCGGGAAAGCGCCCAAAGAATCACTCAACATTTGATTGAACATGGATATAAAAAAATTGCTTATTTATCCGGTTCTCTTAAAGTGACAATTGCTAATGAACGGTTTGAAGGGTATAAAGAAGCACTATCAATAAACAGTATCAAATTGGACCCGGAACTTGTCGTGGAAGCCTCTTTTCATGAAAAGGGTGGGTATGATGCCATGAACAAATTATTGGATCGCCCCCGGGAAACATGGCCCAGAGCTGTGGTAGCCGTGAACGATCCTGCCGCTTTCGGTGCCATGCAGGCTATTTACGAAAAGGACCTGAGAATACCCGAAGACATCGCCATTGTAGGAATGTCCGATGATATCAGGGCCGAATTAATGCCTTCCCCTCTCACGACAATCCACCCTCCTGCTTATGAAGTCGGGAAAAAAGCGGCTCAAAAATTATTGAGTTGTATTAATGGTGATGAAAGTGTCGAAAATATTATTGTAAACACCGAATTAAAAATCAGGAAATCCTGCGGTTGTAAATAATTATTGGTTCTCATTTCAATATGGAACCGCTTTTAATAAAAGTTTACAGATCTACGACTTTTCATACTTGATTTTTGTGTCATGTATGCGTATCTATTTCATGTTAACGATAACAAATCAAACAGGGTTTCATCAGTTGTTAACCAGAATCCTGTAATATTTGAATAATTGTTAAGTGTCTTTAGAGCTATGTGTTTCTGTGTTACACCTTTTCACCTTATCATAACTAATTAATTACTTAATACTTAAGAGTATTTAATATTATGCTTCCCGAGTTTTTTTATTAGATATGTGGTTCGAAGGTCCTCTAAATAAGTAAGTTTAAATATGATAAAGACGAATTTCAGATGTTTTGGTTTCTTGAATGGAAAAAATAATCGATGTATAAAATAGGATAATCAGTAGTTCATAATGAGTAGTACAATTATTCGACAGGCGAAAAAAAGCGGTTTCATTCTAATTCAAATGGAGAATGAAAGCATCGCTGTTTCATTTCTTCCTGGGTTGGGTGGAAAAATGGTTGAGTTAAAGAGCAAAAAAACGAACACTCAATTTCTTCAGCAACCCTTTAATCCAAATACTGATTATCACAAATCTGATTATGGTACTGCTTTTGAAACTTCTGACGCCAGTGGCTTTGATGAATGTTTTCCAAGCGTAGAACCTGCAATTTATAATCAATCATTTGCGGGAGAAGCACAAGAAATTCAAATCCCGGATCATGGCGAAGTTTGGTCGGCGGCATGGAATTATGAAATACGTTCAGATAAGTTAATTCTAAGTGTGAACGGAAAACAGCTCGATTATACTTTTCAGAAAACCATAAGTCTTTCAGAAAATGTCGTTCACCTGGAGTACAAACTGATTAATTTGTCAGATTCCTCATTCCACTATTTATGGTCATCGCATCCTCTATTGAATATTCATCCAGGTGATAAAATTTTATTACCTGATGAAGTCAGTGAGGTATTTTTAAATTGGGCCTCAAATACGGAATACGGTACGTACGGTGATTTTTTATCCTGGCCAACCCTGAACCAAAACAATAAACATCATACTGAAATTATAGATTTTTCAATCGTTCAGAACCGGACGTTCGGGAAAGCTTTTAAATTATTCACGGATAAGCTGATAAGTAATCAGGCTGGTATTTATCTAAAAGAAAATGACGAGACACTTTTGTTTCATTTTGACCCTAAGAAAATTCCTTTTTTAGGAATCTGGCTGTGCTATGGTGGATGGCCGGATAACAGCGACAGAAAACACTTTACAGTAGGATTGGAACCGACTTCAGGACGGCCCGATTCTTTGGCAAAAGCTGTTTCATCTGAAACTTGTAAGATTATTGAAGGCAACGAAACCCACCAATGGTATTTGGATATCAGTTTATGGGAGGGTGAATTAAATGTTTAATCATAACTTTATGACATTATCTTTAAACACTGATCATAGGAGAAACTGAATGGGATCTTTTGCATTAACATTTCCAGACTGGCTGATTATTGCTATTTATTTTGGCTTTATCATAGGTATCGGTTTTTATCTGAGGCGTTTTACTAAAAATGCAGATGATTTCTTCCTTGCCGGACGAAAAAACAGCTCATGGGTGGCAGGCCTGGCCTTTTTATCTGCCAATATGGGAGCTCTTGAATTAATGGGTATGACCGGCGATACTTTTAAGTATGGTATGTATGTCGCTCACTTCTACTGGATTGGAGCCATACCGGCCATGCTTTTCCTTGCCATCTATATGATGCCATTCTATTACAGTAGCCGTATCAATTCGATACCGGGCTATTTAAAATTACGTTTCGATGAAAAAACCAGGGTCCTAAATGGTATTTCATTTGCAATAATGACATTGCTTGTAGCCGGTATCAACTTGTATGCTATGGCGCTGGTTATGCATACTTTTCTTGGCTGGAGCTGGCATATCAGCATGTGGGCTTCGGCAGTGACCGTTGCCGTATATGTTACAATGAGTGGCCTTATGTCGGCTATTTTCACAGAAATTGTTCAATTCTTTCTTATTTGGTTCGGCCTCTTCCTGGTGGTTATCCTTGGAGTCGTTAATATTGGCGGTTTTCACGAAATAATGGCCCGTATTCCTGAATCTTATACGACGTTATGGTCAACATCAGCCGATGCCAGTAAAAACGGTATGATGGTTACCTGGGGCGGTATTGTTCTTGGCCTTGGTTTTGTGCTTTCTTTCGGTTATTGGACAACCGATTTTCTTGTCATTCAACGAGCTTTTTCAGCTAAAGATTTGCGTTCAGCAAGAATGACGCCTATTGTTGCATCGTTTTTCAAAATGGCACTTCCTGTGATTGTAGTTCTAGGAGGCCTTGTAGCGCTGGTACTTTCTAAAGACGCTTCAACAGGTTTTCATCTTTTACATACAGGAAATCATATAAATTACGACTCTGCTTTACCTCTTTTGTTAAAACGTTATTATCCACATGGACTTATGGGACTGGGGGTTACAGCATTATTAGCTGGTTTTATGGCCGGACAAGCCGGCAATATTAGTGCTTTCAATACCGTTTGGACTTATGACATTTACCAATCTGTGATAAAAAAAGACGCCTCTGAAGCTCATTTATTATGGATGGGCCGGGTAGCAACTATCGTTGGCATTATTTTAAGCGTCGGAACAGCATACTGGGCTAAGAGCATGCCTACGATAATGGATTACATGCAGGCTATCTTTTCCTGGGTAAATGCCCCTTTATTTGCAACAATGCTCCTGGGTATGTTTATTGTTTGGATAACCCCTAACGGAGCTTTCTGGGGGTTGCTGGCAGGTATGGCTTCTTCTTTTGGAATGTATATTGCTGTTAAGTTTGGATGGATTGCCAGAAGCGCTATTTCCGTCTCCCACGTTTCCAGTGATATGGCAGCCAATTTTTGGCGCGCATGGTGGGCATGGCTTATTTGCTTTGCTGTAACAATTTTGGTGAGTTTATTTACCAAAAAACGACCACGGGAAGAATTAGTTGGCCTTGTTAAGGGATTGACTAAAGAAGTGGAAACGAAGGCGATCTCTTTTTATAAAAAACCGGAATTTTATGCTATTATTTCGGTCATTGTACTGATTATTTTAAATATTTATTTCTGGTAATTAATTCGGGAACTATTATGTCAGAAGAAGCTAAAGGAATGAAACCTATATGGTTTTTTGTAGGCCTGATACTCATTTTAATCGGGGCTGTCATTACCTTAACAGGGGTTTATAATTTATTTTATCCCGATCAAAGCGGGTCCGTCATGGTTTATTTGCATCCTGATATTTGGTGGGGTGCTTTCATGCTCGTTTGTGGAATTATTTTTATGTGGACAACAAGAAATATGACAATTGATTAAATGGAAAAGATTAAGATTCTTACATCGGTAAGAGAAAATTTCATCGAGCTTTACAAGAATGATCCGCTCTTGATTTTATCACCCGGACGGGTAAATTTAATCGGTGAACATACGGATTATAATGAAGGATTTGTACTTCCTGCTGCTGTTAACAAATTTATCGCCATTGGATTAGCAAAAAATGATACCCATACGGCTCATTTATTTGCCCGCGATTTTGGACAAAATTTCGAATTCTCTGTTATCGATAACAGCTATCATAAAAGTGATTTAGGCTGGCCAAATTATATTATGGGGGTTGTTGAGCAGCTCAAAAAAAATGGCCATAACATTGATGGGTTTGATTGTGTTTTCGGTGGCAATATACCCATAGGCGCAGGAATGTCTTCGTCCGCAGCACTTGAAGGGGGTATCATTTACGGACTCTCAGAACTATTTAACCTTGATATAGAACCCCTTGATATGGTTCACTTCGGACAAAATGCCGAAAACCAATTTGTGGGCGTTCAATGCGGAATTATGGATCAATTCATCAACATTTTCGGCAAAGAGAATCAGGCGTTAAAACTGGATTGCCGTACTTTGGAATACGATTATTTCCCTTTTGATAATAATGATTACCACCTGGTTTTATGCGACAGCAAAGTCAAGCACGAATTATCATCTTCTGAATACAATATACGAAGACAACAATGTGAGGAAGGCGTCAGATTGTTGCAGAAATACGACCCCGAAATTAACAGCCTCAGAGATGTAACGTCCGAATTGCTGTTGAAACATAAAGACGAATTTGATCCTGTCATTTTTAAACGCTGCGATTACGTTGTTAATGAAAACAAAAGGGTAAATATGGCCTGTGAGGCATTAAAAAAGAATGACTTTAATGCCCTGGGCATGTTAATGTTTGAATCGCATAACGGGCTGCAGCACGAATACGAAGTCAGTTGTGAAGAGTTGGATATTTTGGTGGAACAGGCAAAGACAATCGATGGACTTCTCGGAGCCCGTATGATGGGTGGTGGTTTTGGAGGTTGTACTATTAACCTGGTTGAAAAAGACAAAGTCCATCATTTTGCAGAACAAATCGCCCTAAAATATAATCGTGTAACCGGCAAAGATATCGCTGTTTATAATACGCAAATTGAAAGTGGTGTATCCGTAATTTATGAAAACGAAATTTCCTGAAGCATGGACCTAGATTTTTCTCAACACCCACACAGAAGATATAACCCATTAAATGGAGAATGGGTCTTAGTTTCTCCACACAGGGCGAAAAGGCCATGGCAGGGAAAAACTGAAGATACCCCTTCAGAAAAAAAGCCTGAATACGATCCAAAGTGTTACCTGTGCCCGGGTAATCACCGTGCCGGTGAGGCAGAAAATCCGAAATACAATTCAACTTTTGTTTTTACCAACGACTTTGCCTCCCTGTTGCCGGATACTCCCGAAGGTGATTTCGAATCGGGAAACCTGCTAAGAGCAAAAGGTGAAAGAGGAACCTGCCGGGTTATTTGTTTTTCCCCTCGTCACGATTTAACCATTCCCGAATTAAGCATCGAAGAGATTGTCAATGTAGTAAATGTATGGACTGCCCAGTATGAAGAACTTGGCAAACTGCCGTACATAAACTATGTTCAGATTTTTGAAAACAAAGGGGAAATCATGGGTTGCAGTAATCCGCATCCTCATGGCCAGATTTGGGCACAGGAATCGATACCCGGTGAACCGGCAAAAGAATTAAAGCAACAGTCAGAGTATTACAATCATGAACATCATTGCCTGCTTTGTGATTATTTAAAGCAGGAAATGGAGCAAAAAAACAGGATAGTATTAGAAAATAACGATTTTGTGGTTGTGGTCCCTTTTTGGGCAGTCTGGCCTTTTGAAACTATGGTTTTAAGCAAACGTCACCTGGGCAGTTTCCTGGAATTGACAGATGCGGAAAAACTCTCTTTAGCAGACATTATTAAGAGACTTACAACCAGATACGATAATTTATTTAACATTTCATTCCCCTATTCAGCAGGGTTCCACGCCGCTCCGACGGATGGTAATGAACATCCCGAATGGCATTTTCACATGCATTTTTATCCGCCGCTTTTGCGATCTGCCACCGTAAAAAAATTCATGGTTGGATATGAAATGCTGGCAAATCCACAACGGGATATCACGGCTGAATCCAGTGCAGAAAGACTTCGAAACCTCACAGAAAAGCACTATAAGAACTACACTTCTGGTTAAGTGATCCCCACAAAAAAGAGGAAGTTGTTAATGTGTCTGGCAACTTCCTCTTTCCCTTTTTTCAAACGGTCAACTTAGAAATCTAATCCTATACTGATGTAATTGATCGGATGTCCAAAATGTTTGCCATCGTATGGCCATCCAATATCCCAGCGAAATGGTAATCCCAATAGAATGGTCCTGATTCCGAAGCCCGATCCGATAAGTATCTTACCATTAAATCCCTGCTGCCCGGTTTGAGGATTAACCGTCGGCTTTGCAATACGGAAGTTATTATTTCGGAACAACCCGTTTCCATTCCAGGCCGTCCCGATATCTGTAAACATCTCGCCCGTCATGTTGTATAAGGGTAAGATTGGTATAGGTCCCGGCAATATGGCAGCAAATAAAGGGAAACGGAACTCAAGATTAACCAAACTGAAGCGATCCCCGTACATAGCATTATACTCAAAACCACGCATTGGAATAGCTGGCAGAGTCAGAAATATATCGCTCAGATTATTCAATGGTATCTGATTGTTGGACCACCGGTAATTTATCCAGCCGTCCATACCACCGATAAAGAAATTCTGCGCATCACGCCCGAATGAAATACCACCGGAATATCGCAATGCAAAGCTATAGCCATAACCCAGACCTATATATTTCCGAAAATCTCCCAGCAAACTTACAAACCGGGCTGTTTTATTCGTAATTGGCGGACTGGCTGTCAGGCTTACAGCATACCGATAACCACCCGAAGGGGTTAAAAACCCAGGTTTAGTTAAATCCTTCGTAAATGTCACCTGCGGGTAGAGGAACGAAGAAGTTGCTGTCACCTGGTTATTATAATAAGTATCACTGACATCCCTCGAAATGACCTGCATTGTAGCTCCATAATCAATCCGTGTAAATTTATTAAACGGATAGGAGAAGTTTATGCCACCCCCATACATTCGATAACGAACCAAACCTAAACCATAACCGGAATACGTTGCATATTGCTGAGCGGTATGGGTATAATATACCTGGTAATTTGTACGGTGCTTATAATTGGCATAACTGATGATGTAATCACTGTTACGCAGATCGAAAACCAGGTTACTGGCAAATGATATCTGCTGATCTCCTAAAACATCGCTGAACAGCATTTGCACAAGTCCATACGTGCCATAATATGTAGACAAATTTCCCTGGTAATAAGTGAAATCGGGAGCGAATGACAATTTGTATTTATGGGGCACATACATATTGTTTTTAGTCAGATTATCTTCCGGCTTAAACACGTTCGCTTCCGGATTCTTTTCGATCTCTTTTTCATATTCTTTGCCGAATACGTAATTGTGGTAATCGATTATATCGTTGTTATTCTGCTTTTTTGTAGAATCAACTTTTGCGCTGTCAGGCTTTGTGCTATCGGGTTTAGCCACAATGGAAGAACTCACGCCACCCTGTAAACTTGCTAATTCCGTTGGCGAAATTACGTTTTGAGTTGTATCGGTTTTTACGACCGCATTCTCAGCCAGACCTTTTTTCCCACCAAACATTTGAAAAGCATATAACCGAGCCGGGACTCTGACATCCTCAGGTTCTCTTGCACGACGTTTTGCCCAATAATTGGGTTCCAGAGGTTTACTGATTTTTTTACCAAGCGGGTCTTTAATCAGATAAATATCCACATACCCGCCATTAAAAGCGCTAATGGCCATTTTGCTTCCATCAGCATTTAATGACATCTGCAAAATACCGGATAACAGATTGGTCAGTGGCTGGCTTGTCCGGTTACGAAGGTTCATTTCATAGGCATTGGGAATACCGTTTTTATCCGAAATATAAACTAATTGACCGGATCGGGTGACTTGTGGACGGGTTTCATTCCATCCGGGTGTTTTGGTCAATCGAACACAACGGCTGTCCCCTATCTTCACACTGTACAAATCTGTTTGCTCCAGATTCGGATTCAAAAGTTCGTCGTATTCAATTTTATACTTATTCAAATCGACTTTACTGCCACGGTCTGAGACAAAATAGATGGTCTTCGAATCACTTCCCCATGCCGGTTCCTTATCAGTAAAAATATCATGGGTCACATTAACCAGTTTGTTGGTTTCCATATTATATACAAAGATATCGGCATATGGACCAGTTGTACCGGCAAAGGCGAGTTTCTTGCCGTCAGGAGACCAGGTAACCGAGTTGATAGCATCCACAGAAGGGAAACGATATTTCTTTGCAACACCGGTGTTTACATTAACAATTGCCAGCTCGTCAACCCCTTTCGATTCAACCGATAAAGCCAGTTTTGTACCATCAGGTGACCAGGTTAAATTCGGGGTCGTATAATTTTCAATGTTTAGTTCTTCAAAAGCTACATTGGTCTGCCCTTTCACTAGCGTCTTTATCTTTTCACCGGTAATGGCGTTAACAATCACCACGTCAAAGTAGCCATGCTGATTTGTTATCATAGCGATTCTATCGCCTTGTGGCGAAATTGCAGGACTGGTATTGAAGCTGCCGAGTTTACCTCGTTTCGTTATTTGTGTTCCGACATCACTTAAGGCCTGGCGATCGGCAATTTCAGGCAAATATCTTTTCTTCAGATAAGTATGCCAGCGTTTGGATAATTCTTCGATCGATAATCCTAATGCTTGCTTAAAACCCTGTTCGACATTCCTTGAATTTTTTATATCATGAAATATTTCCGCAATTTTTTCACGTCCATATTCTTCTACAATATAATTCCAAATTGATTGCCCGCCCCGATAATCAAAAAATCCATTCAATTGACTGATTGGAGGCATATAGTTATTGAGAATGGCATCCCTGAGAAAATCATCTTCCTGCGTATCAAAACCCATTGAGGAATATTCCGCCATACCTTCATTGAACCATCCCGGAATCTGCAGCTGGATATTATTCTGGATGATAGACTGAACCGAACCGCCGTAAAACATCTCATTAACAACAGCGTGAATGAGCTCGTGGTGAATCGTATGCCTGAAATCACTGTAATCTCCCATAAAGGGCAAGGTAATACGATTTTTATATGGCTCAGTAACACCACCTATTCCCTGGTTTTCCAATGGCAGCTGGGTTACGTTTGTTTCCGCAAAATCATTATGAGAATCATAAACAATCACCTTAATTCTCTGGGTAATTCGATAATTGAAATCCTGTTCGATTTGTTTCAGCGAAGCTTCAAGCGTTTGAGCTGCAAATACAGCCAGGTAGTAATTTTTGTCTTGATAGTAATAGACATCAAAGTGAGCCGATTGGATATATTTCCAATTGAAATTCTTGTACTGAACCTGATTCTTTCCAAATGAAAAGTACTGGGCATGAGCTTTTTCCAGTTGAACAAAACCCACCAGGATGATGACTAAGGCGATTAGCCCGGGCAATTTCAATTTATTAATCATGTCTCTAACTATATAATTTTTTATCAAACACAATATATATAATGAATTAATAACGCATCCCAATCAATACTCGTACCTAAAAATTTCGATTTAATTTTGGGACGTTGTATCCAATACAAAATCGATTGTCCGTTGTTCGGTATTCGTACTTTCAACAATCACGGAAACAAGGTTTCCCATCTGATATTTTCTGCCCCGGCTTCTGCCATACAGACAGTATCTTTTATTATCATAGATATAATAATCGTCATTTAAGTTTCTAACATGTATCATTCCTTCGCAGTGAATATCCTTCAAATCAACATATAAACCGTTTTCAGAAACACCACTGATGACGCCGATAAACTTCTCACCTATTCGATTCGATAAATATTCAACCTGCTTAAGTTTCACAGAATCACGTTCAGCATCCACAGCCATACGCTCACGCTCACTGCAATGTGATCCCAGGTTCTTTAATTCTTCATAACGATACAAAGGCTTATTTAATGTATAACTTTTTAATAATCTGTGGACAATTACATCAGGGTAACGGCGAATAGGGCTTGTAAAATGTGTATAGTGAGAAAAATTTAATCCAAAATGACCGATATTTTTGGGTCCATATTCAGCTTTCGCCATGGCCCTCAATGTTAATTGATTGATAATATATTCCAGGTTTGTATCCTTGACGGCAGCCAATAATTCGTTAATTTTATTTGGAGTCATCTTACCATCTATCACGTCAAACCGGATACCAATTGGCCGCACGTGATCGGCAATATCCTGTAGCCGCTGCTCACTCGGCTTATCGTGAATTCGGTATAAAAATGGATACAAATCCTTGGTTTTTCGCTTACCACTCTCATCTTTCAGATGTTCGATATGCCTGGCAACGGTCTGATTAGCCAGCAGCATGCATTCTTCAACCAACCGATGAGTCTGCAACCTTTCTTTAATATAAACTTCAATCGGGACTCCTCTTTCGTCCAGTTTAAAACGAGCTTCCGGAGTATCGAAATCAATCGCTCCATTTTTAAAACGATTCTTCGTCAGGACGGAACTTAACTGTGCCAGGGCATCGATTTCTTTCTTAAATGGGTTCTTTTTCCCATCTATTACCCGTTGTGCTTCCTCATAAGTGAACCGGAATTTTGAATTGATGACCGTCTCATTGATGGAATAATCGACCACTCTGCCCTTGGGTGTTACTTCCATAAAACAGCTGAATGTCAATTTATCTTCATTAGGGCGAAGACTACAGACACCATTACTTAACACTTCGGGCAGCATTGGAATAACCCGGTCTACCAGGTAAACACTGGTCCCTCTTTCCAGTGCCTCAATATCCAAAATCGTATCGCCGGACAGGTAATAGGAAACATCGGCAATATGTACTCCCAACTGATAATTCCCATTGTCCAGCCATTCGATGCTCAATGCATCGTCAAAATCTTTAGCATCTTCCGGGTCAATGGTAAAAACGGTTTTGTCCCGAATATCCAAACGCGATTGGATAGTTTTTTCAGGGATCTCCAGAGGAATCTTTTTAGCAAAAGTTTCCACTTCTTCCGAAAAAGTCGAACGGATTTGATTTTCCGCTAAAATGGATAACACCTTAGCATCATTCGAATCACTTTTGCCCAGGGTTTCAATAATTTTAGCTTCAGGTAAAGATCGGGGATGACCCCAGTTTATCAATTCGAAAAGTACCTTGTCGCTATGTTTAGCTTTCCCAATATTCTCTTTGAGAATATAAAAATCAGTTTGAGCTGAGCGTGCATCCGATTCGATATAAAAATGATCTTTTGTCTCTTGTATGAGTGTCCCGACATAAAATTTCCGTCCACGTTCCAGGACTTCTGTTATCCTGCCTATTGTACGGCCATTTTTATCCTGCCGGATGATTTCAGCACTTACCAGATCATCAGGCAACGCTGTAGACAACTTTCCATTCGGGATCTTGATATCCGTTTCATAACCATCAACCGCTACATAACCAACGCCGAAACGATTGATACTCAATTTTCCCTGCAGTTTATGCCTGTTTACACTTTTGGCACGGCCAACATGCAGCATATTTCCTTGCAGCCTGGTCAATTCATTTTTGCTGACCAGTTTATCGACTGTTTTCTTCAGCCTTTTTTTATCTTTATTCTTATCCAATTGCAATGCAAGAGGTAATGCACTCGCTTTAATACTTTTTTCGGGCTGATGCCGAATGAAGTCTACTACTAATTTTTCGAGACCGGAGAGCTTCTTTTTTCTGGACATAAATAGTTAACGTACGTTTAACATCATAATTTCATAGGGAACGGCATTCATTGAACGTTAATCCAAATCATTATTAATAAGATTCCCTTTTTCTAATATTTATACAATAATCATGAGGATACCATTCTTTATTAAATATTCATAACTAAAGACTTAGAACAGTCAGGCGAAAGATAATGATTATCTTTGATTATTCTTTTTTGGTTGTGTCTTCAGGAGCTAGGGCCTGATCTTTTTTCTTTGCTTTATCTTTCTTCTTTTTACCGGAAAAGATACTTCCAATCGATCTAAATAATTTTCTTGGCAGTTCTTTCCAGGAATTGAAATGAACCTGGTATCGAAGTCCGACGCCATTGACACTGGGCAATTGTGTAGAGGCTCCATAAACATAACTTGAACTCAGGGATGGATCCTGCCGGTGAAACACCTCGACCGACAAAGATGGGTTAATCTGGTATTGAGCACCTAAATCCCCGATATTATCATATTGGGGCCCGCCGCCAATTACGCCTTCTCTTCGTAGCACCAGTTTATCATTAAAAAGCCGCAGGGCAATTCCCAAATCAGCCTGGTTAAAGCCATTCATGTTCAAATCAATATCTAAATCGCTCAGACTGCTGTTTAACAGCGTATTAATCTGATTGGATAACAACTGGCTTAAACCGACTTGTGTTGCCCGGTTTTGTATGTTGGATCCCAACGCCTGGTTTTCGGTTCCATTGGGGGAACTGACAGAACTGAATCCACCGGTCAGCAATAAACTGGTAGCCTGCAACAGTTTTTGATCTTCACTGTTCAGGAAGCTCAATACCGTGGAATTCTGAGAAAGATCCAGCGAATTCGGGAATTCAAAATAGAAATCGTTCTTCACACTCTTGATGTTACCGGTGAGCTTCAAAATCAAATTGATAGGAACACGCCTGTTTTCATTAGTAATAGGCTGCAAATTGGGCCGTGCACGATAAACAGAAGTGACATCGATTCGTGGATTTCGCGGATCTCCTTCCCAGCTTATCGTTCCTCCGTTCTGTAAATAAAATCTTCTGGAAAAGACGTCTCCACCGACAAATAAATAATCACCACCCGATATATCAAAACGGCCAAACATCTGGACATCCTGGTCTTCAAGCGTAATATTTACCTGTCCGCCGCCTTTAGCCGTCAGAATCTCTCCGGTCACCGGATCAAAAATGAATTCAATAGTTGAATTTTGAGGAGCTATAAAGCGTAAATCGAGTTGAAATAACTCGGTAAAGGTTTTGTCTTCCCGCAGCTGCTGGCTGGCTGTACTATTCGTATTATTGGAAGAACCCTTCACATTTTTCCTGTTGCCGGAAGCCGTATTGTCATTCACATTAAAGTGCTTAACAAATTCAATGAATTTACTCTGATCCTGAACCGAAGTTTCATCCAATAATGGAATATCAAGTTTAGAATTTGAGGTCGTCGTTACCGGGGTTATAGTCTGCAAAAACGGACTAAAATTCGTCCCGGTCAGCCTGACCGTTCCCGTTCCCATCACATTGCCATAAAATGGAACATCCGGACTAAACTTATTATTCAAAAATTTGAGCCTGTTCATAACTATTGTCAGATCAAGTTTCTTTTCAGGCTTAAAATCATTTAAATCAACTGTACCATAAAACAGACCGGTCCCTCCCTGGTCGTCATGTATCCGGACACTATCGATAACAACACCTTTCTTTTTATCGAGCTGAACCGGGCCGGTCAGATAAAAATTTGAGTTCAGAAAAACCGGGACAGCATGAACATTGTGCGTATTGAAATCGGCATGGAAATTATAATTATTCAGATTGCCTGTGATAAATCCTCTACCATCCGCCCGGCCTTCTATTTTACTGAAAATATTGGGCACGATGTAATTCAGCACCCACATGTCTATCTGCTTTAAATTTAAATTGAAATAATAAAGAGTATCATTTGGTGCATCCGGATCCGGTGGACGTACATATCCATTGATCTGAATATTTGTTGCCACACTATCGTTATGAACATAATAGTCATGATATTTAGAAGTATCGGCTTTGATACTGATATGCGTATTAAAGCGGTTTAATGCCGGATCGAATTTACTGTTGAAATTAAAGTCCCCAATTGGGCGGTTGTCAATTGATAAACGATCAACAAAAATATTTCCCTGAATAGAAGGTACTTTTGATAGGGAACGAGTTGAGAATTTGGCATTTAACGTCCCCTGGAAATTAATACGGCCGTTGATCAAATCCGAAACCCTTTGCAAGTTAATATTTTGAAGAGAATACACTACGGAATCCCTGGGATTGGAACTGAATGCCCCGCTCAAATCAATGCGTTGATCTTCGTTCTCAAAAATAAAATTATTAAAAGTCAGGCGATCATGATTATCATAAACCATGCCCGGTGTACCCTCATTTGACCAATTATATGTTTTATTACCCATATTAAACTTCCGGATTTGAAAGACGAGCGAAGTGTCCTTCAAAATGGTCGACAGCACCATATTTAATGATGCATTTTTACCAATCCGGCTGACCGCATTTTGAATAAGAACGGAATCATTTTTCATCGAAAAACTCAATTTGATGCCATCAGCTGAATACGAAGGCATCGCAAGGCTGTCTACCTGGGCTTTTACATCAAAATTCGAAAATTGTTTGAAGCTTCTGGCATGATTGAAACTGGCGGTCATCATTAATTGGGAACCATCAACATCAAGCGTGTCGACTGTCGTCTTTTTATCGCGCCAGCCACCACTGATAAGCAATCTTGTTGAGTCGGCTTTAACGCTAGCCTGTAAATGTCCGTCGGTTGTAATATTCGGGAAGCCGGGAATATAATATTTTAACAAATTGACATTTTTCAGATGCAAGTTCGCCGTTATGTCAACCGATTCGTTCTTCCCCAGTTTTAAAGCTGGTTTTGCAATCACCAGTGAATCCGGATTTTGAAGCTTTATCTCTTTATCTATATGATTTTTAAAATACTGAACCCAGTATTTACCAACCTGAACAACATTGGTGGGCTGCATCCGGCCCTTAAGAATTAAATCGGCAAATGAACTGGTAAAGCGCAAAGTCCGGTCTTTCTTCTCCGGGGAATCCAAATCTACATACAACTGTTGAGGCCGTAATGTATCATCTGCAATAATGGCTTTTCCAACATCAAAGTTTGCACGGCCGTAAATCCGGTCAATGGATCTTCCCTGCGCATTTACATCAAATTTGAAATCCAAATTGGTTTTAGCTACCGCAGAATGACCTAAAAACCGCTGCAAATCGATGCCTTTACCGGTTCCTTTAATATTTACGATAGGTTCATTCCCGGCTAAATCAATCCATCCTTTTCCTTTAACATCCGAACTGTCCGTAAGCAGGGAAAATGCCGGTTGCAAGAAACCATCGACCAGGGATCCGTTAAATGTAAAATGTCGTATAGAAACATTATTAATTTTGCTGTTCGTGACTTCTGTTTTGAAATCTACAGAAGCATTATCCAGTTTTGCGCCAACCCCATGAAACGAAGTACTCATATTAACAGTCCCATCGGGACTGCCCAAAATCTTAAATTGCTTAAGTTTTAATTCATTACTATTAATAAGTGCACGATACACATACGGTTTACGCAATGTCGTTTTGCCATCTACTGTAATATTACCCTGTGGAAAATCGATCCTGGACCGAACGGATAAAGAATCGAGGTTCCCCTTGATATTACCTTTTACAAATGCCGAATCAATATCACTGAATTTATTCCAGGTTGTATCTTTTTTGAACTGATTCAGGTCACTTGCCGTCACATGAAGTTTATTCAGATTTAAATCGTAACTAAAATCATCGGGATCTCTCAGGTTATGCAATTCACCATATAAATCCAGGCTGCTGTTATGAAAACCAAGATCCAGTTTATTAACTTTTAGATGCGATATATCTCCTTCAGCACTCGCATTTATTTCGACAGGCGATGTCAACAATGGCAATTTGGAATAAATATCGGCAAATTCATTCAGATAAATCCGGGTTGAATCGATGGCCATCTTATACCGGGCCTTATTCAGTTGTGTCCATAAATGCCCGGCATAAATATTCACTCCGTCAATCTCTCCATTCAATTCGAAACGGGAATGTTCGGTGTGCACTCTGAAACGATTAAATTCAAGGAAACGATCATCGTTAAATATCTGCCCTTTAGCCTCAACCCGACCGGCCATCAAATTGGGAATTCGGGCTTCAAAACGGCTGATATCCAAAAAACGCTGGTATTGAGACAACTCAAGGAATAATTTAAGATTCAGAGAATCCATAACAACCGGGTGAGGCAATGTGAAACCCGGCGGCATATTATGCAGGCTGTCAATTCGCACTTTTGCATCGCTGATAGACAAAATGGGGGCATAAATATTCAGGTCTTTAAATACCAGCCATTGCTGTTGCTTTTTATTCGGATTGCTTCTTTTAATAGCCTGAAACAACGTATAGGTTGAATCACCCATACTATTCAAATCAATTTCCGGCTTTCGCATGTTAAATCCCGTAATCTTTACACGACGGCTCAGCAATTCCCAGACGTCGACACTGAACGACAATGTATCGCACTGAAAGACCGTATCAATATGTGCCCCGTCATGGTCTTTGGGATACGTTAACGTCACATTTTTTACGCGAATATCGAAGGGTAACAGGCCGGTTATATTACCTATGTTTATCTGGCCTGCATAATTGGCATTGAATGCGTTCTCCAGGCGATGCGAAAGAAAACTTTTCAGAGCTCCGGTTTGCAGGGACAGGAATAGTCCGCCTGCCGCCAATACCAGGATAATGGACAAGGTGAGAAGCGAAAACCAAATGACTCTCCAGATTCGATATATCCAACGAAGTAACAAGCTTGTGATTACCTCATTTCATTTATGACTGATTTAACTTGACCGATATACATCAAACAAATAATTCCACGCATCTTTGATCAGGCTTAAATTCTCGATCTCCAAAGTGTACGGATTCTCCCAGTTCTTTAATAAAACAAAACGAAGTTTATCAGATTTCACTTTTTTGTCTCTGTACATTATCTCTATTAGTTCTTCTGATTTTCCAAATACGGACGATAAATCTAATTTATAGAAAGATTTAAATTGTAACATTCTATCCAGATCCAGTTTTGCTCCGGTCTTATTCGAGAGGTACGCAGCGGCTATCATCCCGGCATAGACAGCTTCTCCGTGAGAAATGCTGCTATAATTCAGATAGGTTTCTATGGCATGAGCAAAAGTATGTCCAAAATTCAAATAGGCTCTGACACCCGACTCCTTCTCATCTTTACAAACGATGTCACCTTTAATGCCCGCACATCTTTCTATCAATCCAGCCCAACTTTGTAAATTATCAAACTCATTTTCATTCAGATAATTATAGGCCTTATCAAAAATCTTTTCATCCGCAATAGCGGCATACTTGATGACTTCGCCCATTCCGCATAACCATTCTTTACGGGGAAGTGTTTTTAAAAAAGCCAGATCTGCAAATACAGCATCAGGCTGATAAAATGAACCGATAAGATTTTTACCTGTATAATGATCCAGCCCTGTTTTACCTCCTATAGCCGAATCAACCATCGCCAGCAATGTAGTTGGAAATTGAACCAATGGTATTCCACGCAAAACACTTGAAGCCACATATCCTGACAGATCGCCTGTAACCCCGCCGCCAAATGCAAGCAACGGCGTATTCCGATGAACCCCGTTTTCCAGGACAAAATCAATCATACTGACCCATTCTCTTGTACTTTTACTCGATTCACCAGACGGGACAACATATTCCACTATGGAATTAAAAGAATGTTCCACATTCAGGGCGATATCCAGTCCGTGGTGTTCTTTAACGTTTTCATCTATAACCAGTATCGCTTTATCCGAAGGATAATTAACCTGAAGAAATTCATTTACCTGTGCCCATATATCCAGCCCAACCTTGACCGAATAACTTTCTTTTCGAATTGTATCTATTGTAACCACTAGCTATTTATTTCTTTAATTCCATTAATACTTTTTCAGCCACATCGGATTGATGTTGAATCGATTGAACATCAACAATTATATCGGCACGTTCATACCATTGTAAACGACGATTATAAAGTTTTGTTATTATTTCTTTTAATTCATCGTCTGATCTAAGTTCCCCGTTATCATCCAATAACAGAGGCCTTTTTTTATTCCTTTTCAAACGTTCTAAAATTATTGGTAACGGTGTTTTTATAAAAACCAAGGTACCACAATCTTTTACTTTCTCCAGCATTTCACAGGAACAGATCGTTCCGCCACCGAGAGATAAAACGAATTCATCATTCGAGGAGACAATATCAAGGTATTTACGTTCTAATTGGCGGAAATGTTCTTCACTGAATCGGTCAAATATAAGGGAAATAGTTAAATTCTCATTCTTTTCTATCTCATGATCCAAATCAAAAAAAGGAAAATGGAGTTTTTTAGCGAGTTCCTTACCCACAACCGTTTTCCCGGTACCCATAAAACCACTGATAAAAATCTTTTTCTGCACGTCTGAGGTATTAATTTTGTACTAATTCTTTACATTCGGTTCAACCATAACGACTTCTTCCCGGTCTAAATATACTAATCCGGGAGGTGTTCCTTTTGGTTTTCTTACAAATTTCTTTTTCGTGTAACTAACCGGGGCCATTGCCGATCCCCGCGCTTTTGAATAATAAGCTGCTACAGATGCCGCTTCGGTCAATATTTCTTTGGACGGATATTCTTTAGTATTGTTCATTCGAATGACGACGTGAGAACCGGAAACTCCCCTCGCATGCAACCAAATATCTTCTTTATGAGCAGAAGACATGATAATATCGTTACTTTTAGCGTTTTTCCCCACCCACAAATCGTATTTTCCAATTTTTAATTTTCTAAAAGGATGAACCAGCTTACCCTCGCCGGAAGAAAATCCTGCATTTTCGAATTCTTCCTGATGTTGTTTTACCCATTTTTGCAATTCATAATTGTGTCTGATTTGGCTCAGTTCCTGCAGCAATTGGTTAAATTTTTTAATCTGATTTTCCACATCGGAAACCCGGGATTGAGCAACCTCATATGATTTTCTGGCTTTTTTAGCTTTGCCATAATAATATTGAGCGTTTCCCGGCAAATCTAAGTCAGGTTTCAGAGTCACTGTTACAGGCTCATTATTCTGATAAATATTTTCAACCTGGATTTCTTCTGAACGGGGTTCAATCGTACGATGTAAATTGGCCATCAGTAAATGGCCGGTTTTTTCATACAAATCTGCCCGTTCCAGGTTTTTATCAGCATCCTGAAGCTCTTTTAACTTTTTCTTCAACCCATTCAGATTCCCTTCAAGCTTATTAACGATGTCGTCTTTCGATTCCCTGTACCTTTTTGTACTAATCCCCCGATAATAAGCTGCCCGCAATCCTTCATTAACACTTTCAAAACGTTCTTTCACAGCGCCAGGAATCACACTTTCAGGTAACAAACAAAAACGACCATCTTCAAGAATTCTTGGCGAAGGATTTTTTTGAATATCAAGAGTCAGCCTTTTCACAAATTCAATGAGTTCCGATGTACTCTTATTCTTTAATTCATGAATTTCAATAATATCATTTAACCATTCACGCGGTAAGAGCGGATTTATATATTGAATTTTTTTCTTCGTATTCATTCGCTCATCTGGAACCCTCCAAAGAATTGCGGGTGAAGCAACAGGTGCTTTATTGCCAATTTCAGCAGATTCGTTTTTAAAAGCTCCAATTACTTCTGAATCCCGAACATGAAAGATATTCGCTTTGGAGCTATACAGTTTAAAAATTAAATATTCTGAATTATTTAAAACTATTTTAATTAATCGATCATTTTTAGCTAATTCTAATTTTATTATTTGCGAATGTTCTATATGTTCAAAAAAATGAAGGACATTTGAACGTTTTTCAGGACGATCCTGATCAAGGAAAATTGATAATGATTTATTTCCGGTATCGGTTACAATACGGTACCTTTTATTATCGTTTTCCATATAAATTTCTAACACATTCCTTCGAGGTGTTAAAGATTTTATTATAATGGCGCCATTAAGATAATTTTCGAGTTCCGCCATTAAATAATTTAAGGTGTAATAGGAAACCATTTAAATATTTTTTATTTTAAAAGCGCTTTGAGGGATTAATTAAAAATGAACTATAAACTATTTGCCTAAATGAATTATCCTATATTCAATTCGATTGTAAATCAGATTGAAGCAGAATTAAATAAACGTAACATCAAGATTGATACCTTCCGAACCTGGAAAGAAAATACCATAAATGCGACCGGGTTAGAGCTTGTTATAGATATCCACGAAATGTCGGATTATATCAAGTCGGTAACGATCAATTTTGATTGGGATAAATTTAAAGAAATCTGCCTTGCAAAACAGCTTAAGGGCATGGAAAAACATCCTTTGCTGCAGGAGAAAGCAATGGTTTCGACAAATGTCAAGCCTATTATAGATATTGAAATAGCCTGGCATTTCGATAAAATCATGGCCGGCTCTCTCGGAAATTCCAAATTGGGAACCGATCGCCTGGATGCGGCCAGCATCTGGATGGATACGATCAATAAAAGGAATAATCAACTTTTAACTTCCGACAACATCATCACTCGCTGGCATATTGAAATTGAGGGGGATATGAATGGACGTTATCTCTCTGAAATGCGATTAATATCTTATTTCCAATATACTTTTGAAGGTTTAAAATCGCTTAACGATATTCATAACTATATCAATAAAAAACTACAGTTTCTGTTGATGACCACACTCAAAGTTATCAATGTTGCAAACGAATCTGTTCCTTCAGCTGCATAAAAAATAAAAGCCTAATAATTAGGCTTTTATTTTTTCTTATGACGATTCTTTCTCAATCTTTTCTTACGCTTATGCTTTGCGATTTTAGCGCGCTTTTTTTTCTTTCCGCTAGGCATGTAAAATCACCTTCCTGTTTAAATTCATGATTTATTACTATACAGCCGGATACTATAAATAACTCCCTGCTGCCTTTCCTGATTAGAGCGAGCGTAAAGATACGAAATAGTTTTATAAAAATGCGCCAAATATTTTCGATATGGATTATTCAAGCTATTTGCCCCACATTACCGGGCATCATCTTCACTCAGGTACGCAAAACAACCATTCAGCCTTGAAAAGCTGTTTTATTTTGGAACACAATAAGTTACCGCTATTGATACACAGATCAGGCAGGAAGTGAAAATTTGAATCCAAAAATAAGAGTGGAGAAGTTAAACCGACGATTAGCCTAACTTTTCATTAACCATTTTTTTGAATTCCTTCGAAACCTTAAGTGTTGGAACATATTGCTCCGGTACAATTACTTCCTCATTGGTTTTGGGATTCCTGGCCACACGCTGTGCCCTCTTAACAACTTTGAAACTGCCGAAACCACGCAATTCGATGGTTTCTCCACGTTTCATTGCGTCAATTACGGTATCCAAAAAACCTTTAACAACAGCTTCGGTCTCAACTTTTGTAAGTCCTGTTGAAGAGGAGATGATTTCTACAATGTCAGCTTTTGTCATGTCTTTATCCCTTTTAGGTTCAACGTACTAAAAAGATACCTTTGAGTACGATAAAGCGCAAGTCGTTAAAACTTATTGTTTTATAACAAATATGAATTAAATCAATAATAACAGCTATTTGCAGGCAATTTTAGACGATTCGGAGTGATAATACCCACGCAAATTATTTGTATAGGCTAAATTATTTAGCTTTTACATAAATGTTTTATACATTCCCCTTTATTCAGGAGGATTCTAAACAATTATAACATCTTGAGCATGCATCTATTTGAGCAGATTGTAGAGTATATCGACAATTTGATATGGGCACGTCCTGAAGTTTTCCCATTTATGGTCGTGATTCTTCTCAGTTTCGGTATATATATAACCTTTCGTCTCGGTTTTGTCCAAATTCGACGTTTCATTCACGGTATTAAAGTTGTTTCCGGTTATTATGATAACCCGGAAGATGAAGGCGATGTAAACCATTTTCAGGCATTAAGCACCGCTTTATCCGCAACCGTCGGAATTGGTAACATTGCCGGAGTAGCCATCGCTATTCACTATGGCGGACCCGGAGCCCTGTTCTGGATGTGGGTCACTGCATTTCTCGGGATGGCTACAAAATACTCCGAATGTACACTGGCCGTCTTGTACCGTAATAAAAACCAGGATGGTTCGGTATCCGGCGGACCGATGTATTACATTGAAAAAGGACTGGGCCCGAATTGGAAATGGCTGGCCATTGTTTTTGCAATCAGTGCTGTTATTTGTTCTTTTTTGACCGGTAACGCGGTTCAGGCTAATACGGTTGCGGACAGCCTGCGCAGTACTTTTGCTATTCCAACCTATATCACCGGCATATTTACGGCTTCCCTCGTGGCTTTTGTTATTCTTGGTGGCATTAAACGAATCGGCAACGTGACTGCCCGCCTCGCTCCATTGATGGCTTTCATTTATGTTACTGGAGCTTTGTTAATCCTGATTTCCAACTACCATCAAATACTCCCAACCCTGCATCTTATTGTCAGTTCTGCCTTTTCACCTAAGGCCGGGGCATTTGGCGTTGGTTCCGGTGTTTTTATGACAACCATGGTCTGGGGTATCAAACGCGGATTATTCTCCAATGAAGCCGGACAAGGCTCTGCTCCAATTGCACACGCTGCTGCGAAAACCGATGAACCGGTCCGTGAAGGAGTCGTTGCCCTCCTCGAACCCTTTATTGATACACTTGTAATTTGTACGATGACCGGGCTGGTCATTATTATTACCAATGTTTGGCAGGTTAAACAGCCATCTATTATTCCAATCAATTCGGCCGATACTTCAATGATGTATTCTAATACCAGTGAACAACAACAGGCCAGTGCTCTTTCGGTAGTCAATGGGATAGTTCAGGACGGAAAACTATATCGCAATGATTACGGAGTCGATACCTTATATACCGATGCTGCTCAAAGCAAGCCCTTCAACGGTACAGTATTAATTACCAGGAATAATCGCCTCGTTAAAGGGGATAATGAAAAAGTTTATGCAACTCTTTATGGGAATGCCATTCAAACCGGGGCTCCCCTGACTTCGTTGGCATTTGAACAGGGCTTGTCACATCTTTTTTCAGGAGGTCGCTACATTGTTACACTTTGTGTATTTTTATTCGGAATATCAACAGCTATTAGCTGGAGCTATTATGGTGACCGGGCGATTCAATATTTACTTGGAGATCGTTCGATCAAATACTATAAAGGTTTTTATGTAGTTATGAATTTTATTGGTGCCATACTTGCCCTTACAACCGTTTGGAATATCGGTGACATTACATTAGGTTTGATGGCATTGCCAAATATTATTGCTTTATTTGCACTCTCAGGAGTCGTATATAAAGTGACCAAAGAATATTTCTCCAGACCTCATTTACGATCTAATGAGTAATTTCAAAAATGTTACATTGATTAAACATCCGCTGACTGAGCGGGATTTGACTATTTTACGGGACAAGGATACGCCTTCTTCTACTTTTCGCCAGGTTTTAGGCCGAATTTCTACAATCCTGGCTTATTATGCTCTCGAAGATTTACCCCTGAAAAAGGTGGATGTCTCTACACCTATTCAAAAAACGGAAGGCTATGTACTGGATACAGAACTTATTGTTGTCCCTATTTTACGTGCCGGACTTGGCCTGGTTGATTCCATCATTACGTTTATTCCAGAGGCAAAGGTGGGACATTTGGGCCTCTATCGTGATGAAACCACTAAAAACCCGGTAGAATATTATTACAAAATGCCGAATGGAGTGGACAAAGCTGAAGTTATTGTCGTTGATCCCATGCTGGCAACAGCCGGAAGCGCAATAGCCGCTTTGGATATATTGAAACGTCATGGTGCTAAAAATATTCGTTTTATGTGCCTCATTTCAGCACCCGAAGGTATTGAACGCCTCCAAAAAGAACATCCTGATGTACGTATCATCACGGCCGCCATTGATGAACGATTGAATGATGATGCCTATATCGTCCCCGGGCTCGGGGATGCCGGTGATCGCTTCTTTGGAACGACATAGCATATTATGAGAAATATCACCATCATATTGATACTTCTTATCCTGGGAAGCGCCTGTACTGATTTATCTGAATACGATAAAAAAAGGGTAAATAAAGCCTTGACCGATACGCTGACTTCTAAAACTGAAAGCTGGAATGTCAATATGAATCTTATTCAGGGTGGACAGGATTTGGTTTTATTGACTTCCCCGTATGCCGAAACCTATAGCAAGAAAAACGATACGGAAACCCATTTCAAAGGACCGGTTCATATTTCAATCAAAGATTCGACAGGACACGTCCGAACGACCGTTCAATGTAATAAAGCAGTTTATCTTAGCAAAAATTCTGAATTCGATTTTTCCGGAGATGTGGTAATCCGAACGAACAAAAATAAAACCCTGAGAAGTGAATTTCTGAAGTGGCTGCAGCAAACAAAGGATATAAGTACGCCTTCTTATGTCACCATAACCACTCCAACCGATAGTATCGCCGGATATGGTTTGAAAGGCAAGGAAGACCTCAGTACCTACACCATAAAAAAAGTTACCGGCCGGGTTTCCATAAAATGATGAACAAACGGGCATTGATATCTGCGGTTAATAACAAATGGTATTCTTCATTCCTTTTGGTTTTATTCTTAACACTTGTCCTGTTCTTATCATCCATGCCGGTACCTGTAATTGCCCAAAAGAAACCAAAGAAAATTGATATTCTGAAAACCAATAAGCTAATAGGCGGTGTTGTCAATGGCCATAACGTAAGAAAATTACTCGGGGATGTTGAATTGAGACATAACGACCTGACAATTTATTGCGACAGTGCTTATCAATACCTGGATAGTGATCAACTGAGAGCCTTTGGAAATATTGAAATCATCACTAAAAAAGAAAAAATATGGGCCGATTCAGCAACATACAACACTGGTGCAGACATCAGCAGATTTAAAGGGCGGGTAATCATACACAATAAAAAAGCGACACTTTTCAGCTCAAGTGCTATCTATTCTTTTAAAAATGATATTGCACAGTTTCCGCATAAAATCCGGCTTGAGGATAAAAAAGGGACACTGCTGGCTTTAAGCGGAATCTATTTTAACAAGAAAGACAGTGCTATTTTCCGGGGTGACGTCCAGGTGGCCGATTCATCCCAGTATGCCGAGGCCGACAGTCTTTTTACCAACCGGGCATCAAAATATTATGAATTACACGGTCGGGTTTTTATCAGCGATACCAAAAATCATGTTAAGCTGGCCGGCGATTTTATAATGGCCGATTCTACGGGATATCGCAGGCTGAAAGGCCATTCTTACATGGAAAAAATCAATAAAAACAAGAAAGACACGAGCTTTGTATGGTCGAAAGACATCAAATACTGGGAACATGATTCGACCTATGTATTTAATGCTACCGGCGATGTGCACATCTGGTCAAGCAAGTTTTCTTCCATTTCCGATACTTCCATTTACCGGGATTCCACAAGCACCTTTACATTAATATCCAATGCGAAGGCATGGTATAAAAGGCTTCAACTAACCGGTCCGAAGATCTTCATAAAATTGTACAAGGATACCGTTCGATCCCTGACTTCGTACCCTAATCCATTTATTGTTGCTGAAGATTCGGTTACAAAACGACTAAACCAGATTACCGGTGATTCCATTCATGCAAAATTCGATCACGGCGACATCTCTTCGATGCTGGTTTACCCCAAGGGGCAAGTATTGTACTTTTCAAAAAATAGCGAAAACAAGCCGGATGGTGCCATTCAGATGACAGCCGATTCTATTGAAATATTTTTTAACAAGGGAAATGTCAAAAGGCTCAAAGCACTCAAAAATGTTGATGGGAATTTTCTGGAAGAATCCAAAAAATTGGCCTCCAAACGTCTCAAAGGGTTTGCGTGGGACCCTAAATTGCGACCGGATAAACCCGTTGATGATTTAAAGGCGAGGCTGCCTGCCGTCCCGGACAACAGGCCATTTCCTCTGCCTTATCGATATAAATCGTACTTAAAAACCATTCAGGATTCTGTCGAGACTAAACCTCTTCAACCTCCGCATTTTCCTTAATAACTTTATCCTGCACGTCTCTCGGTACCGAAGCGTAATGTGAAAATTTACGTCGGTGATTGCCTCTTCCCTGCGTCATCGATTTCAGATGAGTAGAATACCGATACAATTCCGCCAGCGGTACAATCGCTTTCACTTTTTGAATTGCTCCCTCGGCATCCATACCTAAAATCTGCCCGCGGCGGGTTGATAAATCGTTCATCACATCACCCATATACTCTGCGGGAACTATGATTTCCACTTCATATACCGGTTCCAGTAACTGAGGATTGGCATCCAGGAACGCTTTCTTGAAGGCCATCAATCCGGCTGTTTTGAAAGCCGCTTCATTCGAATCAACCGGGTGCATTGAACCGTCATAAACAGAAACCCGGATATCCCGCGCACGGCAACCGGTCAACGGACCATTTTCCATCTTATCCATAATACCTTTCAAAATGGCCGGTAAAAAACGGGCATCGATGACACCACCAACAATACAGTTCTGGAATACCAGTTTTCCACCCCATTCCAGTTCAATTTCATTAACATCTCTGACCGAAATATCGCCCGGGGCTGGCATACCTTCGGTGTACGGTTCAACCAGCATGTAAACTTCGCCATACTGCCCGGCACCACCCGACTGCTTTTTATGTTTATAACTGGCACGCACTGGCTTAGTAATAGTCTCGCGATATGGAATTTTAGGCTGTTCAAACTCTACATCTGTTTTAAAACGATGTTCCAGGCTGTATTTAACCACCGCCAATTGCTCTTCACCTTGTCCGCCAATCAATGTTTGTTTTAATTCTTTACTATGCGTTATATGCAACGACGGATCTTCCCTTTCAAGCTGGTGCAGGGCCTGGGCCATTTTCTCTTCGTCACTTTCACTTTTTGCCTTAATGGAATACTGAATAACCGGTTCCGGATATTTAACAGCAGCTAGTTCTACCTCGTGCCCTTTATCATGCAACGTATCGTTGATACTACAATCTTTGAGTTTCACGACTGCCGCGATATCACCCGTTTTTGCTTCAGGAACATCAATATGTTTATTTCCCTGGGAAATACTGATAGATCCTATGCGGTTGGTTGTTCCATTAGTGTGATTTATTAAATCCATCCCGGTTTTGATGGAACCTCCGAAGACCTTGAAATACATCAAATCGCCAACATGCTGTTCCGACTGTGTTTTGAATAAAAATGCCACCGTATTCCCTTCAGGATCCAATACTAAATTTTCACCATTTGTCAATTTAGGCCCGGGAACATTTAAAGGTGAAGGAGCTACATTATCTAAAAATCCCATGATCCGCCCGGTGCCCATATTTCGTTCAGCCGATACACAAAACAGGGGGAAAATCTGGTGATTGATCATCGCTTTCTGCAAGCCATCACGCATTTCATCCTCGTCCAGTTCTCCCTTTTCAAAATACAGATCCATCAGCAATTCGTCGTTCTCAGCGATCGTTTCAACTAATTCATTGTGAAGCAACTCGGCCTGGGCTTTTTGAGAATCCGGAATTGGTAATTTCTGAGGTTTCCCCCCGCCTTCAGGAAACTCATACATGGTCATTTTCAAAACATCGATAATAGTATTAAAATCATTGCCTTCTTCATAGGGATATTGAACAACCACCACTTCGCGACCGAAACGCTCTTTGGCCAGGTCAACGCATTTCTGAAAATTAGAATTGGAATGTTCCAGTTTATTAACAACAAATATAGACGGTATTGAATAATCTTTGGCATGATCCCATAACATCTCAGTTCCAACTTCCACCCCATGCTCGGCATCAAGAACATATATAGCAGTATCCGCAATACTCAGTGCTCCAACAACTTCCCCAATATAATCGTTGGTCCCCGGGGTATCGATCAGATTTATTTTATGCCCGCGCCAGTCGAGATGCATAAAAGTTGAAAAAACGGATTTCAGCTTATCATGTTCGATTTCATGGTAGTCGGATACCGTGTTTTTTTGATCGATTGACCCACGCCGGTTGACAGTTCCGGATTCAAAAAGCATGGTTTCGGTAAGTGTGGTTTTTCCGGAACCGGAGTGGCCTAGTAAAACGACATTTCTGATTTTGGAAGGTTCATAAACATTCATAGCGTAACTCCTTACTAATAGGCATTCATAGGACTATCAGAATTTTACGGATGAGACTTCTCAGGTTTTTAGATTACATTTTTCATCCTATCCTGAATTTTGTTTCTTATTTTCAGTTACAATTAATTGAAATTTCAGTTAATAATCATTTCAAAAAACGCACTATTACAACACATTTTTTGCAGAAGGAGACAAAATCGGGCTTCAAACCCTAACTCTCTGAATTTTAAAATATCAAAAACATTATGAAAAGTATTTTGTTAATTCAAACCGGCGGAACAATTGCCATGCGCATTCAGGCAAATGAATTAACTGAAATTGATCCTTTAACATCCGAGGATATTGTTAGAAAATCAATGCCGGAATTGTCTCAACTCGCAGATATAGACACATTTAACTTGTTTTCTGAAGACAGTTCCAACTTAAACCCGTCTCATTGGATTAAAATCGCCCAATGTATTTTTGATAATTATACAAAGTATGATGGTTTCGTGATTTTGCATGGCACTGATACCATGGCTTACACGGCCTCGGCTTTATCATTTTGTCTTGAAAATCTTGGAAAACCGGTAGTACTGACCGGCAGCCAGGTTCCTATTATCAATTTAAGAAGCGATGCACGCCGTAATCTCATCAATGCCGTCGAAGTTTCTACCATGCCGTTTAACGAGGTGGTTATCTGCTTCAATGATCGCATATTTCGCGGTAATCGATCAACCAAAATGAGTATCAACGACTTTGATGCCTTCTCTACTCCGAATTATCCACCGTTGGGAGAAATCGGCCTGACTATAGACACAAAGTTTGTCGCACCATCTGTTTCGGGACGATTTTCTATCACACCAAAGTTCAATAATGAAATTTTCGTTTTAAAAATATTTCCCGGGCTGAACTCCAAATATTTATTTCCTTTATTGGAAACGTCACCTAATGCTATCATCATTGAAGGCTTCGGCTGTGGTAATTTCCCGGTTGCCGGATCTTACAGCCTGCTTCCTTTTATTGATCGTTGCACAGAGAAAGATATATTATTGGTAATGCGCTCACAGGCCGACTACGACTCTGTTAATCTTCAGAAATATTCAAGTGGTCAGATTGCATTGGAGCACGGTATACTCAGCGCCGGAGACATGACTACCGAAGCAGCTGTTGCCAAAATGATGTATCTTTTTGGCAATTATCACGATAAAAACCATATCCGGCAACAGTTTGTACGCTCTTTAGCCGGTGAACTAACCGAATAAGACTATGTATTTTGTATTCGATTTTGAATCAATACCTGATTTTGATTTAATCAGGAAAGCCGTTGATGGCCCCAGCGACGACAATGACACCTTACTGGAGCAGGCTGGCGAACAAATAGCTCACAATAAAACCGGATTTATGCCTCCAATGTTTCACCGGCTTGTATCGTGGGTTGGTTTATGGATTGATAACAATGGGGAACCTAAACAAAAAGTATCCTGGAGCGGCGAAAACGAAGTGGATGGCCTCCAGAAAATTATTTTTGCATTGAATGCCTATAAAGACTTCGGACTGGTTCACCATAACGGCCGTGGTTTCGATTTACCGCTACTCACGTACAGAGCTTTAAAGCATGGTTTACAATTACCGCTCCGATTAAATAACTATGAAATCCGATATCGTTACAGCAAAAGCAACATAGACCTAGTTGATGAATTCAGTAATTTCGGTGCCAGTTCATGGCCCAAACTTAAACACCTCGGATTATTAATCGAAGTTCCTTTCAAACAAACGGGAGAAGGCAATGAAGTGCTGAAGATGTACCGTGAAGGCAGGATGAATGAGATTGAACATTACTGCTATGAGGATGTGATGGCTACTTACCTGATCTGGCTGCATCTAAAATATACCGTGGGCGACATCAATGCTGAATCATTCAACAATCTGCGATCGCGTGCCATGGAAAAACTTGTAGAAATTCAGAAAGGGCCGAATCCATAAAGAAAAAAACCGGAAGATGGAGAACGGAAAATGTAAGGTCAATTCATGAATTGACCTTACAACGAGGAACAACCTTAACACTCAAATAACAGAACCGTTTACCAGTACGCCGCCTCTCGGAACGACAACAATACCATCGACCACACTGTAATTGCCATAATCACCATCTTCCAGATGGGTACCTCCGTTTATGCGGACATCGTTTCCAATCTTGCAATTTTTATCGATGATTGCGTTCTTTATATAACAGCGTTCCCCGATTCCAAGATGCGGATCTTCTCCGTCTTCAATCACTTTGTCGTAAGTCGGGAAAAAATCATTACCCATGATGATGGAGTCGACAATGGTTGTTCCTCGGCCAATACGCGAACGTATCCCAATGATTGAATGCTCAACACGGCTGGCTTCTACGATGCCTCCTCCTGCAACAACAGAACGTTCGAGGGTAGTGCCGGATATCTTGGTGGCCGGAAGTAAACGGGGATTCGTATAAACGGTGCGAATATTATCATACAGATTGAACCGGGGCAAAGCGTCCGTCAATTCAAGATTCGCTTCAAAAAAAGATTTTACCGTTCCGATGTCGGTCCAATAACCGTTAAATTCATAGCTGGAAACTTTGTAATTAGACTCGATCGCAATAGGAATGATTTCTTTTCCAAAATCTTTAGCATCAGGACTATTATTAAATAATTCATACAAAGCATTCCTGTTGAAACAATAAATTCCCATAGATGCCATGTATTCATTCCCTTTGGCTTTATTTTCCTCGCTCACATCCGATTTCCAGTCGTCCAAAACGTCCATTGACGGTTTTTCGATAAATTTCTTAATGGTATGACTTTCATCGGATTGCATGATGCCAAATCCGGTAGCATCACCACTGTTAACCGGAATCGTTGCGATAGAAATCTGGGAGTTGGTTTTAATATGCCTTTCGATCATCTCGGTAAAATCCATCTGGTATAGCTGGTCACCGGATAGTATAAGGACGTAATCATGTTCTGTATTTTCAAGATGATGCAATGATTGCCTGACCGCATCGGCTGTTCCCTGGAACCACTTTTGACTGGAATAGGTTTGTTCGGCAGCGAGCAAATCCACAAAACCACTTCTGAACAAATCGAAGTGATAGGTATTTTTGATGTGCCTGTTCAACGAAGCGGAATTAAACTGTGTAAGGACAAAAATCCTGCGAATATCCGAATTCAGACAGTTGGAAATGGGAATATCAACCAGGCGATATTTCCCGCCAATCGGAACAGCCGGCTTTGATCTGCTTTTGGTTAATGGATATAATCTTGAACCTTTTCCGCCTCCTAATATTACCGCAATTGTGGAATTATTCATGTCAGGACCTCGTCTAAATATTGAATTAAATTATCATACATTGATTTGTACTGTTCAGCGGACCGTTTCCAGGAGAAATCAAGTCCCATTATTTTCTTTCTTATCGAATTAAAGCGTTTTTTATCTTCGAATAAAGCCATTGCTCTTTTCAGAGCCATGTCCGCCTCATCCAGATTGAATTCATCAAAACGTATACCATACCCGTCTGAATCGATGTCGATAATGGTGTCTTTTAATCCTCCTACGCTGCGAACTATGGGAATTGTTCCGTATCGCATCGAATACATTTGGTTCAGTCCACAGGGTTCAACACGTGATGGCATAATTAAAAAGTCGCTGCCAGCATATATCTCATGAGCCAACTTTTCATTATAACTTAGTGTAGCATCGAAATAACCGGTAAAATGACTGCCCATCTGCGCAAATATGTGATGCAGAGCCGGATCGCCTGTTCCAAGGATGATAAAATTTGCCTTATTCCCTTCCATTAAAAACCGGGATATTAAATCGGGCAAAAGATCAGCTCCTTTTTCCCTGACCAGTCTCCCGATAAAAGAAATAGTGGGAAGTGAAGGATCCAGATCAAAATAACCGCACAGTTCTTTTTTATTTTCATTTTTTCCACGGGTTATGGATTTCTGCGAATAATTTTTTACCAAATTCTCATCCTTCGAAGGATCCCATACGTCAGTGTCGATCCCGTTTAATATCCCTTTTGACTTGCCTGCTTCATGTTTTAAAAGCAATTCCAGGCCCTTCGAAGATTCCTGCAATTCACGCAAATATGATTCTGAAACGGTCGTCAGCTGCCAGCACGTTTTAACACCTGCAGCCAAGCTATTAAAACGTTTATTCCAATCCAGCAGTCCGAATTTTCCCCAGTCGAAATCCGGCAACAATTGTGCGTATCCAAAATCATTAATGCCCTGATATTCACCATTATGGATGGTCAGTGCCGTCGGAATGGTTTTCAAATCAGAAAATTCGAAACAATTTGTAGTCATAAATGGTATCAATGCCGTATGATGATCATGGCAATGAATAATATCAGGTTTAACTTCAAAAGTATTAACCCACTGAAGAAAAGCGATCTGAAAACTGAAAAATCTTTCTGTCTCATCCCAGTAAGGATAACCACTGTACGGGTCTATATATATTCCGGGCCGGTTAAAACGGCCGGGTATATCAATAACATATAATGGAAAACCTAAACTATCAGAAACATCTCGCTGTATTGAAAAATGAAACTGTTTATCCCCCAGCATAGCATCCGATTCATGAACCGTTTCAAGTTTACGGTTATCGAACCATGAAACATCGTATTTAGGAATTACAACCCATGAATCAACATCTATTTGATTTAAATATTTTGGTAAAGCACCAACTACATCCCCTAAACCGCCCGTTTTGGCAACGGGATAACACTCAGCACTTATGTGAATTACCTGCATAATTTATTTTAACCCTTTGATAGCGTGTTACTAAACGTAACATTTAATAATGAATATTTTAAAATAATTGAGAGCAATCAATAATACTTACATAAATTTTACACAATGTTTATTTTTAACTTTTACAAAATTTTAAGTAATTGTCAATCTAACATAGGTATGGGTATACCTCAAATTTCAAAAATAACGGAAGTCCAATGCCTGTAATACAACTGAATAAAGTAACTAAACGATATGGAAAATTCACTGCCGTAGACGCTGTCAGTTTTTCTGTTGAAAAAGGACGCATATTTGGAATATTAGGTCCCAATGGAGCAGGAAAAACCTCTACAATACGGATGATTAACTACATAACTGCACCAGATGAGGGAGATATATCAATTCTTGGTAAACCCGTAAACCATGAAAGCCAGAATTCGATAGGCTATTTGCCTGAGGAACGGGGGTTATACAAAAAGATGAAAGTTGGTGAACAACTTCTCTACCTGGTTCAGTTACGCGGGCTTTCTCATTCCGAAGCTTTGAAATCCATTCGTTACTGGCTGGAACGATTTGAAGCAGATAGCTGGTACAACAAAGAGATCCAGGAGTTATCGAAAGGAATGCAGCAGAAAATACAGTTCATCGCGACAATCGCACATAATCCTGATATCTATATTTTTGATGAACCGTTCAGCGGGCTCGACCCCATCAACAGTGAACTGCTTAAACAGGTTATTATTGAATTACGGGAACAGGGTAAAACCATTTTGTTTGCGACACACCGTATGGAACAGGTCGAGCAGATGTGCGACGATATATGTCTGTTTAACCGAGGCAAAGCGATTCTACAGGGGAAACTGAGCGAAGTAAAACGCTCATTTGGACGTAATACGGTTCTCCTGGAATTTGAGGGCGACGGCTCGTTCATCGATTCGATGAATGACGTGCGTGTTAACAATCGGTCAACCAATTTTGCTGAAATACGTTTATTGAATGGCACCGACGAACAATCGATACTAAAAGAAGCCATTAATCATGTCAAACTGCGGAAATTCGAGTTTGTACAGCCGTCTTTAAACGAAATTTTTATCTCTACAGTCGGTGAAGACAACATAAAAAATGATCAGTTTGGAGGTCTTAAATGAATTTTCATAAACTTTTTCTCATCATCAAAAGGGAATACATCACCCGGCTCAGAAGTAAAACCTTTATCATTTCAACGATCCTGGCTCCGATCATAATTTTAGCGATCATCCTGATTCCGATACTCTTGACGAATTTTAATTCCTCATCGCAAAATCAGCAATTTGTTATTGTTGATCATACAGGTGAAATCGCACAACGGTTAATCAAAAAAAACCCGAAACGTTATACTACTGAAGCGGGAGTCAGTATCGACAGTTTGAAATCGCAGGTACTGGCAGGTAAAATTAATGGTTTCATTGTTATCACCCGGGAAGTTATAAGCGGTGATGCTCAACCAGAACTGATTTATTCCGGTGGCGGAGGTATCATGCTTACGCAGGATATCAGTTACGATATTCAAAATGCTATCCGGGATGAATTACTGAGTATGGCCAATGTCGGTCCGGATGTCAAAATGATTATGAAACGATCTGTTTCTTTGCAGACTAAAAAACTGACCAAATCGGGTGAAAAAGAGCAGAATAACGCCGTTCTTTTTGGTGTGGGCTACGTGATGGCTTTCGGTATTTACACTGCCATGCTCATTTACGGTACGCTCATCATGCGTGGAGTCGTTGAAGAAAAGACCAGCCGCATTATGGAAGTCATGGCCTCGTCGGCCCGGCCGTTTGAACTACTGTTTGGGAAAGTATTGGGCGTAGGTGCACTGGGTGCTACTCAATTTATTATCTGGTCGGTCAGCATTAGTGCCATCACATCATTTATGGTGCCGTTGGTTATGCATTTTATGGGAAGCCCAACTGAAGTGGCGGCAGCAGCTACCCAGGCCGCCAGCAGCGGCTTCCATATGCCAAGCATCAGCATATCCCTTTGGATTTATTTTATACTTCTTTTCATACTGGGATATCTTATGTACAGCGCCATGTTTGCAGCCATTGGCTCTGCAGCAGATTCCGAATCGGATATCCAGCAACTGTCATTTCCGGTGACACTGCCCATCATCATCCCGATTCTTTTGTTGATGCGTGTCGCTTCTGATCCTGATTCCACAATGGCCATTGTTACCTCAATGATTCCGCTTTTCACACCCATCCTGATGATAGCGCGGCTTGCGGTTACCGACGTCCCGCTCTGGCAGGTTTGGGGATCGATATTCCTGATGCTCCTCACATTCTTTGGTTTAATGTGGGTCAGTTCAAGGATTTATCGTGTAGGTATCCTGATGTATGGCAAAAAACCGTCGTTCAGGGAAATTGCCAAGTGGATACGGTATAGTTAGAACTATTGGAGTGCAGGAAGTTTAAAGTATTTAGAGTTTTGAGTACTTAAAAAAGGGGCAATTCGTGAATTGCCCCTTTTTTACCCAAAATCTCCGGCCGGTGGACCTGACAACCGACAGATCAATTTTTACTGATAGCTGGATGCCACTCACTGCAGTTGTTCCATGGATTTGATCCTGGAAAGAACTCTCAAATCATTCTCTTCGGGAGCCAGTTCTGTGAATAATTTATCGGCATCAGCTTTAGACAGTTTATGGACCAGTCCCCAGCCAAGGTATCGTATACGGGGATCATTATCCTGAACCATCATGGCAATCCAGTGCTTCCAGTTTTCAGAATCACTTTTCACAAGTTGCTCAAGAAAACGTAGTGAGGTCACCCTGACAGCGTATGGATATCCAGGTTCCAGGAAGTGAGATGCCATATTTCTGACCATGGTAGTATCCCCATTCTTTGCCAGTGTTTTCATCAAAACCGTTGTGTAAACAAAATTAGAATCACGCTGAACCATCGAACGGGCAAAATCAGGGAACCCTTTATGATCTATGGTCTGTAAGGTCCATATGGAAGATTTTACGATATTCGGGTTATCCGATCGTTGAATAAGTCCCCTGATGGCCAAAATCGCGTTACCATCGCCCGGATAATTTCGTAATGCATTAATAATAGCCATCCTTACCGTATCATTTTTAGTATTCATGGCGCCGGTGAATAATTGATCCGTTCCGGTTGCGCCCTGCGTAATTTTTGCCAGAGAAGTGATAATAGCCGCTTTGACTGCCGGCGAATTTTCTTTGTTCATATTATCAACCAGAGCCAGTTGAAGATCCGGGTCACCGGTATGATCTCCCAAACCAAGTGCAGCCTCTGCCCGCTCATCGGCATTAGTCCCCTTTCTCAATTGATAGAACCAAAATGAAATAGGCTTCTTCTGTATCACTTCTATATTCATACTATCCGGCACCTCAACATTCACATTCAGTAACCCGGGCTTGGCTTTGATATTCAGTGTGTCACCAACACCGGAAAATGTGAGCTCACTCTTTTTTATTCCACCGTTATACTGGAGTAATGGCAGGGTAATCAATTCGTTGCTGTGCCCTTTTAAGGTATCGACATAAACCGTTAAATGGCCATTGACAGCATCATATTTATACTGAAACTGATATACCAGCTTTGAATTAGATGTTGCCCGGGGCAATTCAGGTTTATCAAACCAGTATCCGGAATGTTTATACCAAAAACGGGCATAATCTTCCCAATTCAAAACACCTTGATGTTGTTGTATCAGAGGTTCATACGTCTGATTAATGACCTGAGTGAATAGTGAATCATGCTCATCTTTAAAATAATTTTGCCATCTCAACCAATTTTGAACATCGTATAAATTATAAAAAACAGGCTTATTCAAAAGTGTATCCCGATGAATTTTTTCTGCCTGAATTTTGTGATTCAGCGACCACTGCAACCAGGCCTGCATCATAATCTGTCCTGCAGCACCGGCATATTGTTCACTTCGCTGATACGCCCCAAACCACTGAGAATAAATATCCCTTTCAACCTGGTCATCTATATTACCACGGTTTACATAAACGTAGGCATAAGAAGCAGCCGAACTCTTTTGTTCCCAGTGATCATTACTCAAAACAACCAAATTTAAAGCCGGCCATGGATATTCGGTCTTTAGATAATTTTGAACATTCTGTAATTCCTGACTTACTTTATTCAACAATTCTGTGTTTTGATTCGGAGACAGCAAACCTTTTTCAGTAAAAAGATGAATTTTTTTTGTACCAGCCAACGTTTCAGAATGATCAAATTTTCCAACAGCGAAACTAATGTCTGTCACCGGAATCGGAGTTTTTGACTGCCAGATATCTTCCTTCCAACCACTGCGAATCGCTTTTGTACTTGCAAGCACTCCATTGGAAACCGTCGTATAATCAATCGGTACAATCAGTTTTATATTCGTTGTTACCGCCACCCCCGGATTATCAAAAACAGGGAATATGTGTGAGGCGGTCATTGGCAATAAAGAAGTCCAGTATGTGTCTTTGGCATCGCGGTTAAGTCCAAATATCGGCTGGGCTTCATAAATGATTTTTAAATGAAATGTCTTATGCGCGCTATAAGTTTTCGGTAAAGCAATAATCAGCGAATCTTTTTTTAGATCGAAATGAATCTGTTTCCCATCAACCCAAACCGAATGAATATCGATCCTGTTTGCCTGCAAAACCATCGACTTAACTCCGTTTACAAGCGGGGCAATATCATAAATTGCTTCCCCTTTGACTACGCCCTGTTTCACATCCAGTTCAAGCTGCAAATTCAAATGCTGATAATTAAACGGGTTTTCCGGATGCAGAGAATAATCCCGCAATTGAGCAAAAACTCCGGATGAACAGACCAGGGTGAAAATAAGTGAAAAAAACATGACTGATCCTGCCCTGATGATCGATGAAAAGATATTTTGTTTCCCCATGAGATGTAACGAATATTTTATTGATTTAAAATCGTTTTTACTTTTAAAAATAATGATTTATTACAAGACAAAGCACTACCGCCATCAATGCGCGCATTTCCCTTAACATCGGTAAAAGATCCACCGGCTTCTTCCACGATAGGTAATAACGAAGCTGCATCCCAAATATTTAAAACAGGATCGAACATAATATCTGCGCGGCCCGTCGCAACCATCATATGTCCGTAAGCGTCTCCCCAGCTTCGGTGAATGTGAACCTGGTCTATAAGTTTTCGGTAATTTGATTCAAATCCCTGTCCGATGATATCTTTATACTCGGTAGTGAGTAACGTGGCATCAGAGAGATTTTTACAGTCTCTGACCCTGCAACTCACGCCATTCAGACGTGCCCCCAGTCCAATGGCGGCGTCACATATTTCATCCAAAGCCGGAGCGTAAATAATTCCTATCAACGGTTTATCTTCAACCACAATTCCGATGAGCGTCGTATAAAGCGGTACTCCGTGAATAAATGATAATGTCCCATCGATAGGATCCAGTATCCATTGTATCGGGCTGTTTTCATTCACCCTGCCGAATTCTTCACCCAAAATACCATGCTCCGGAAACTCACTTTGGATCATCTCCCGCATGACTGATTCTGATTCTTTATCGGCGATGGTTACAGGCGTACTGTCCGGTTTTTTCTCAATCCGTATATCTTTTTTAAAATATTTAAGCGTGTTCTGCCCTCCCTTTTGGGCAATTTTGCGGGCCGAATCTAATAAATTTTCTATGTTAAAATCCATATGTGTTTAATAAATGATGCCTGTATATTTCACGTCCTGATACGATTTCCTTAACGTATCATATACCCATAAAGATATTAAGTGTACCAAATTTAACGAAAATAATGACTGAATCTCAGATATTTGATTTAATCGCTAAGGAGCTGTCGCTCAAACCATCTCAAATAAAGACCGTATCTAATTTTCTGGACGACGGTGCTACCGTCCCTTTTCTCTCCCGTTATCGGAAAGAAGCAACCGGAGGACTCGATGAGGAACAGATACGCCAGGTTCGCGATGCTGTGAATCTTCGCCGGATGCTCGAAGAACGCAGGGAAACCATCCTCAAATCTATCGCTGATCAGGATAAACTAACGCCGGAACTGGAAGAAGCGATTAAAAATGCTTCGGAATTGAAAATTCTGGAGGATTTGTATCTGCCGTATAAGCCTAAAAGAAAGACGCGGGCTTCGGTGGCTAAAGAAAAGGGACTGGAACCACTGGCACAGATGATCTGGGACCAGAAAATAACGGATAAAGAACCGGAAGACTACGCCAAGGATTTTATTGATGAAGATAAAAACGTAACGAATGAAGAGGAAGCTTTGCAGGGAGCGATGGACATTGTGGCGGAATGGATTAACGAGAATGTCGAGGTTCGCGAAAAATTGAGAAGCGATTTCCGGAAATACGGAGTCATCACATCTAAAAAGAGTCTGAGTGTTGAAGAGCGCACCGTTTATGAAAGTTATTACGAATTCAAGTGCCCGGTCAAATTCCTAAAACCTTACCAGATACTGGCGCTGAACCGGGGTGAGCGTGAAGGCATTCTGATTGTGAATCTGGATTTAGATGAAGAAAAAACGATTGGGAATATCGACTGGATTGTCGTTAAAAATGAAGAATCTGTATTCATTGATCAATTGTATGATGCGATAGACGATTCGTATAAACGCCTGCTTTTCCCGGCACTGGAACGAGAACTTCGTAATGAACAGACGGAACAAGCCGATGAACATGCGATTTCCACATTTTCAACCAACCTGAAAAACCTGTTGATGCAGCCTCCGCTCAACAGCAAAAACGTCATGGGAATCGATCCGGGTTTCCGTACGGGCTGTAAAGTGGCTGTTGTTGATGAATTTGGTAAATATCTGGAAGGAAATACGATTTACCCGGTCCCACCGCATAACAGGATAGCTGAAGCCGAACATATCGTTGATTCTTTAGTAGAAAAATATAAGGTAAATCTGATTGCCATCGGTAATGGGACAGCAAGCAGGGAAACCGAGCAATTTATTGCAGATTATCTTCAAAAGAGACGGGAAAATAAGGGCGATGAATCGATAAGTTATATCATCGTCAGTGAAGCGGGCGCTTCCGTATATTCCGCTTCAACTATGGCACGCAATGAATTTCCCGATCTGGATGCGGCACAACGTGGTAATATTTCCATCGCCCGCCGTATACAGGATCCATTAGCCGAACTCGTAAAAATTGATCCGAAGTCTATCGGCGTTGGACTTTATCAGCACGATGTGAACCAGGTCCGGCTCATGCAAAGCCTGGACGATGTCGTCGAAAGTTGCGTAAATACCGTGGGTGTCAATTTGAATACGGCCAGTTCTGCCCTGTTGAACCACGTCTCCGGGCTCACCTCATCGGTGGCCGGAAAAATTGTAAAAAAGCGTGAAGAAGACGGGCCTTTCGCAAACAGGGCACAGCTTATGGATGTCCCCGGCATGGGTCCGTTCCGTTATGAACAGGCAGCCGGATTCCTGCGTATACCTGGATCTACAAACCCGTTGGACAACACCGCGATTCACCCGGAAAGTTATGAGGCTACACAAAACCTTTGTGAATTGCTGGGTATCGATATCCATAATCTTTCTGAAGCATCCGACCTGATTCAGCAAAAATTCAGAAAACTGAATGTGACGGAAACGGCTGAAAAACTGGGCATAGGAGTGCCGACACTAGAGCTAATCATGGAAAATCTGTTAAAGCCCGGACGCGATCCCCGTGAATCTTTGCCACAGCCGATCCTCCGCCAGGATATCCTGAAAATTGAAGACCTGGCTCCCGGAATGGAAATGGAGGGAACGGTCCGTAATGTCGTGGATTTTGGAGCTTTTGTTGATTTGGGACTCAAACAAGACGGACTGCTGCATATTTCAAAGATGGGCAAAGAAGGTTCGAAGGTTGAAGATCCGCATGAATTTGTGGCAGTCGGTGACATCATCAAAGTGAAGATCGACACGATTGATACCGAACGCGGCCGTATCGGACTAGTAAAAGTTTGATTCTTGATATTCGTCGGACGAATTGAAATCGTCCGACGAATATTCCAACATCCACATGTGCCATGGTTCGACTCCGCTCACTATGACTATTTGCCATTTCCAGCTTTCGTCCTCCGGACTGTCCATACTCTATTTTTCATTGTTTCCTCTGCGCATTCTGTGGATTATTTTTTTATTAAAGACTGGAGTCTGGTTACAGCCCGGAGTGATGTAACCAGAAAGTTACCGTCATCCCGGAATCCCGAATATTTTTCGGGGTATCCGGGATATCCGATCGTGGCAAAAGAAACAACGTGGGGAGATCCCGCATCGGGGTACGGGATGACGTGATCCTTCGGCAGGAGATTCCTTCGTCGCAGGCTCCCCGGAATGACACCTTGCCTGTCCTGGTTCAACTGCGCTCGCCATAATCTTTAACTCCTTTCCATAACGGAATTGAAATCATTGAGCCATAAAACAATCCCTACGCCCCCTTTAATAAGGGGGATATTGCGTTTCCCATTCTCCCTATTGCGGTGGCTGTTTTCCTTTTTCTCTGCGTAAAACCATGGTGGTTTTCTCTTTTCAAAATGAACTTTTTTGTGATTTTTTTTCGTGATTAATTAAAATTAATTAATTATCATTGAACGGGTTTCAAATAAATCGTGCTTCTCTCATTTTTGATCAGTTGGGATTATGGGTCGAATAACGGGGTAGCTATTTCATTATTAAAAATAATTAGGGGTTTATCATGTATAAAAAAGTCATTCTGCTGGCACTGCTGTGTGCTGTGCTGGGGGCAGGGAGTGCCATGGCCCAGGACTACGGGATCACGCTGCGTGCGGGAACCACCGGTCCGGGTATCGCGCTGACCCGCTCTTTTGGAAAACATTTCAGCCTGAGTCTGGGCGGAAATTATATGCCATTTAGTTATAACGGGATTGCCAATGTAAACACAGGTTCATCCGGCAGTACTCAAACCAAAATCGCATATTCGGCCAATCTTCATATGCAGTCGTTCTCGGCGCTGCTCGACTGGCAGCCGTTCGACAACTGGTTCCGCCTCTCGGCCGGGGTCTACTATAACGACCTGAAGGTCACCGGCAACGGCAAACCGACCAACAACTATTCTGTGGATGGCCACGAATTCTCTCCGCAGAAAGTCGGTTCCTTAACCGGCAGCGTGAGCTACCCGAACAAACTGGCTCCCTACATCGGGCTGGGCATCGGCAACGCCGCGAACAACCGGCATCATATCGGGTTCCTGATTGACGGGGGGATCATGTATACCAATGCGGCCAGCGTGTCGATGTCGGGTACGGGCCTAATTGGTCCGACCGCAGGCCAGGCGGCCAATATTAACGCGGGGTTATCGGGCATCAAGATTTACCCGGTGCTGACCTTCGGGCTGTCCTACCGGTTCCTCGGGCACTAATCCACCATCCAATTTACAAGAAATTATTAGTAACGGAGCAATTCATGTTTCAAAAGATAAAGAAGATAGTACCGATACTGGCCGTAACAGGCCTTGTGGGGCTGTTGCTGTCCAGCTGCGATATCCAGAAGGCGACCGATGCCCTAAATAAAGTGAACCTGGTCATTGGGCTGCAACCCATTACCACGACGGTATCGGGAGTGTTTACCGACGCCAAGACCGGGGATTTGATCCCGAATGTGACCCTGAGCTTTATTGGAAATGGGGCTAACAATGTCATCGACATGTTCAGCGACCCGATAACCAAGCAAAGCTTCAGCGGGGGTTTTGCAACCTTCGGCATCAGCAATAACGTGACCCCGACCTCGGTCCAGCCGGATTCGTTCACCGTGGTGGCCCAGGCGCAGGGGTATGAAACGGCGTACCAAAAAGTGATCCTGACCGACACCACGCATTTCAGTTTTGCCATGACCATGACCAACACCAATAATCCGCCCCCGGGCGTCAACTCCGGGAGCAATACGAGCGCCCAGACGACTTCGAGCGGGGCGGTGGCCCAGAGCTACAGCGTACAGACTCAGCCAGTGCGGGTGCCCCGACAACCGCCAGCATGAGTGTGCCGGACAGTACGGTGATGACCGACGCCAACGGCAATCCGCTCACCGGAACGCTGACTACACATATGACTTACTATTCCGATTCCCTGCAGGCCTACAGCAAATGCCTGGTGGGTTCAGCGACGGGAAGTTACCACGGGATTTGCCACAGATTACCATCACGGATGCTAACCGACATAATGCGGCTCATTTCTCCAAGCCGGTTACGTAAACTTTGGCGTTTCCTCGAAGATGATTAATCCGGAAACCGGGATGAATTATAAAAGTGGAGACTCCCTGGAAGTGGACAGTTATGATGAGAACTACCGGAATGGAAATACGAGGGTATGCCTACCTGACCGGGCCCGGCAGTACAGCGGGAATCAGGATGGCCGTAAACTTTCCCGATCATCACCTTTGCCTGGTATCGGAGGCTTCCTCTACTGTAAAGTTATTCAGACATTGGTATGGCCTGGCAAATTTATATTACCGGGATCGTATACCCATCAGGTGACGTAGTTACTCTAATTGTTTCACTAATCATGGGATCTAATGTACATTTCTTTATAACCGCAATGGAAATAACTCTGGACCCATAAGCGTTACCCTAACTGGTATCAGGTTCTGGCTAACACCAATCACTTTCACCTTCCTGCCGGACAAAGCCAGATTACGTTGCCCCTGCCCGGAACCACCAGTGTACCAGGTATATCATGGAACTATTACAACAATCCCGGTTTACAATATGATGGAACATCGGTGAATCGGCGCCCCTGCAGAGGCCCTATACACTATTACACTGGCTCGCTCCTCCTTCAACGCCTACCATCAATGTAACCTTTGACCTGCAACCACAATGTTCCGACCCGGGTAAACAGGTACATGTGACCAGTATCCCAACTTCCGCCGTGTACTACAAGGCAGATAATGGAAACGATACCTGGCATAATGCGGGACAACCCAAATGGAATTTCGATAAATCAACGCAAGTCCTGTCGGGAGGTACCTTAATCGTGGACGGACTTGTTAACGGAGATTCCTACACATTTAAAACGGCATTTGATGGCAAGACCTACACCAGGGACATCACCATTACCGGTACGAGCTATAGCCGGAATCACAAACCATCAGCGGCAGTTATTGCAAGTAAGGTTTTTATTGTAACTTTATATGTTGTAAAAAAGGGATGGGCCGGCGGGTTCATCCCTTTTTTTGTTGCAATGTCAGGAGATCCCGCATCGGAGTGCGGGATGACGTGGTGATTTGGTTGATGGGTGTTGTTGTTGGTCATGACCGGCAGCCAAGCTACCCAACGCCGTCATCCCGGAATTTTGGAATAGCAAAATATCAGGGATCTCCGAATGATGGACTAAAAATTTCATATAGTTCCATTGCCCGCCATAGTTCGACTCCGCCCAGCAAGACTATTTTCCATTTCTGATTGCTCGCCTTCCGGTTTTCTTACTACGTTTTCCTTTGCTTTCTCTGTGCAATCCTCGGCGGCTTATGCGATTAATTCTTTATTTACGGCCGGAGATCCCTCAAGAAAACAGATTCCAAATATTTTGTTTAATATGGTATCAGCAATAGATAGAGAAAAATAATTTTTAAAATCTTTTATCGTCGGAAACTATGCCAATGAACGTAATCATCACCGGTGCTACCGGGATGGTGGGTGAAGGAGTTTTACATGAATGCCTGGATCATCCTGAGGTCAATAAGGTACTGATTGTCAATCGCCGGCCCGCCGGATTTACTCATCCGAAGCTGATAGAATGCATTGTTCCTGATTTTATGAATCTGGAAGACGTTAAGGATCAGCTTAGTGGCTTTGATGCCTGTTTTTATTGCGCCGGAGTGAGTTCCGTGGGCATGAAAGAACCTGAATACACACAAATTACGTACGACTTAACCTTGCATTTTGCTGAAATACTGGTATCACTGAATCCCGGAATGGTTTTTAATTATGTATCCGGTACTTATACCGACAGCACAGAAAAAGGCCGGGTGATGTGGGCCCGGGTAAAAGGGAAAACAGAAAATGACCTGGTGAGGTTGCCCTTTAAAAATGTCTATAATTTTCGGCCGGCTTTTATTAAACCTACTCCGGGTCAAAAAAATGTTCCTGGTTTTTATAAATATGTCGGCTGGTTATTTCCTGTATTTCGCGTGTTGTCTCCGAACCGGGTATGTACCATGTCCGATATAGGACAAGCTATGATTAACAGTGTGTTGAAGGGTTATTCAAAACAGGTCATTGAAGTGAAAGATATAAAAGCACTGGCTAAAGCTTGATAACCTGAAGCTCTTCCGACGAATTGGAGATCCCGGCTCTTTGGCCGGGATGACATTGTAATGAAGCAGGGAACTCAAAATGTGAATTATATGTCAGCGTCCGATTCTAAACACTACTACCATATTTTAATGTTCTCCATCCTTCGTTCTCCCCGTTCCTTACTCCATATTCCGGTTTTTTATTTAAATTCAGCTCCGGCGTAATCTTCCCGCCGAACGACACCCTGAACCGATTCACCCTTTACAAACCGGTTAATATTTTCAATTGCTGTCTGAACACCTTCTTCCAAAGCTCCTTCAGCGGCATACGAATTATGGGGTGAACCCAGGACATTTGGCAAATCAAAAAACGGGTAATTCAACTCGAAACGGCCATGGCGCAACGGCTCGACCCACCAGGCATCGATGCCGGCTTTAAATTCGGGATTCTTTTTCAAATGCTCATAAAGTGCTTTCTGATTGATGATTTCCCCCCTCGCCACATTGATAATAATCGCGTCTTTTTTCATCATCCCAAGTTCCTGTTTGCCCAACAGCTCGAAAGTATTCTTATTCAACGGCAAGGAAATGATGAGTACATCCGATTCTTCAAGCACATAATCCAGGTTATCCAGGGTTCCGGCATAATCGACCGGATCATCAGTATATCCCGAAGTATTGATGGCCATAATCCGGCTGCCAAAACCCCTTAGCAAGCGTGCAGAAGCCTTCCCGATGCCACCAAAACCCAGAATTCCCACGGTGGATTTTTTCAGGGATTTATTCATCACCATTTGGTTGAACTGCCCATTTTTCATGTTATGATACTCTTCAAACAAACGTTTCTGCAGGGCAAGAATCATGGCAAGCACATGTTCTGCCATCGGTTCTGCATAGGCACCTATGTTGCTGGCCATCGTCATTTCTTCCGGGAAGATATTAAAATCGACGTGGTCAACACCCGCAAACATGAATTGCATCAACTGCCCTTTATGAAGCAATGCAAGTTCAGCCTTTTGAAATTCCTTCTCAGGAATCAGGCTCAGAAATACATCCGCGCCAGATATTTCATCTCCTCGTTTATTTTTTGATAGATCCTGCAAATAAGTAAGTTCAACATTTTTATCCAGCGTTTTTTCAATCACTGTCTTCTGGCTTTTTCGTAATTTCGCACTGACTAATAATTTCATAAATCTATCTGTTTCAGGTTCCTGCTACTTTTTTACTTCTATCATCCTTTTCTTGAGAAATCGAATACTTTTCCTGCAGACGGTATACCTCTCCTGGCTGCAGAGCAATAAAATCCTGTTCCGGTATCCCCTGCTTTTTCAAATTTTCTTTCAGTAACCGAACCGGCTCATCCATGTCTTCGTCTGTTAATACAAAAGTTCCCCAATGCATGGCCACTGAAAATTTTGCCTGAATATCTTTATGTATCTGCACAGCGCCTTTTGGATCTACATGTACCGGGCTCATGAACCAGCGGGGCTCATAAGCGCCAATTGGAATGGTCGCGAGATCAAAGGGCCCCAATTGGTTGCCTATTTTCACAAAGTCTGGAGAATAACCTGTGTCACCGACAAAATAATACGAAAATTCCGGATGTTTTAGTACCCATCCGGCCCACAACGTATCATTTTGAATAAAAGGTTTTCGCCCACTAAAATGCTGAGCCGGAACCACCTGAAGAATCCATTGTCCCTCATTCACCGAATCCCACCAATCCAGTTCGGTGATATTTGGAATACCTTCGTTTTCAAACCATTTTTTCACTCCCAATGGAACAAAATATTTCGGCGGATGTTCTTTTTGTTTGGATTGAATTTGCAGGATGGTTTCGCGATCAAGATGATCATAATGATCATGCGACAAAACGATCCAATCAATATTCGGAAGTTCATCAACCGTCATAGCCGGGGGATTTACCCGCTTCGGGCCTATTAAGGAAAATGGGGACGCACGTTCTCCCAGCATAGGGTCAGTCAGGATATTCAATCCATCATACTGAAACAGGAAACAGGAATGCCCAAGCCATGTGAGGGTAGAAACGGTTCGGTTTTCCCGTAAAAAATCATGTTCATCACGGACAATTGGAAGGTTTATACGTTTTGTTTTGATTCCCCTCCGCTGCCACATCCAATGTAAAATATCGCGAAATCCACGTTGTTCAATGGGATGATTATTTCGGAATCCTTTTTTTGTATGATGTCTGGCCATGGGCATTTTGTTCACGTTCGTCTTTTATCAGTTTGAAGGACGAACCCCCGCGTTTTGAAATTCTATCATCCACTGCGGGTACAATTTCCGCGGTTGTGTGGTAGCGGATATTTCTGCTACTTCCTCATCTGTTAATTCAACATCCACACTTTTCAAATTATCTTCAAGCTGTGACATCTTTTTTGCACCGATGATAACGGATGTAACACCATTTTGAGCCAACAGCCAGGCTAATGCAATCTGCGCAACCGAAGAATTTTTCTTCTTCGCAATTTTATCCATCACTTCGATGGCATCGTATCCTTTTTCCTTATCCACCGGCGGGAAATCGAAGCCCGAGCGACGCGAATCTTCAGGATTTTCCTGGTTCCTTCGGAATTTTCCGCTCAGAAATCCGCCCGATAATGGGGACCATGGTAAAACGCCCAATCCTTCTTCGCGGCAAAGCGGTAACAATTCATGTTCCAGGTCACGTCCGGCTACCGAATAATAGGCCTGAAGGGAAACAAATGATGCCCAGTCATGCGCTTTGGAAATCTGGACAGCTTTGGCAATCTGACGAGCCGCCCAGTTAGAGCAACCGATGTAACGAACTTTCCCCTGCCGGACCAAATCGTTCAGAGCCGATAACGTTTCTTCAACCGGTGTTGTGCCATCCCAGCCATGAACCTGGTATAAATCGATATAATCTGTTCCTAGGCGCTGCAGGCTGGCGTCACAAGAGGCCATAATGTGCTGGCGTGACAATCCAGTGTTATTAGGATCTCCGGTTCCCTGGGCGGCTTCATCACTCATTGCGCCACGTACCTTGGTTGCCACAATAACGGAATCGCGCCTGATGTTTAATGTTTTCAATGATTGTCCCAAAATACGCTCTGATTCTCCCCGGGAATAAACATTGGCTGTATCAAAGAAATTAATCCCGGCATCCATCGCTTTTTGAACAATTTCATTGGCCAGTTTTTGGTCAACCTGGCCGATGTTGTGAAAGCCGGAGCCGAAAGTCATAGTCCCTAAACAGAGTTCTGATACTTTGAGTCCGGTATTTCCTAAACTTTTATACTTCATAATGTTATCTGAATATTTTTAATGTTGATTGCAAAATATTTTCTGATACAAGAACAGATTTAACGGCTCAATAGTTTGGAATCATATTCAATTTTTTCATTCATAATGAAATGATAACAGTAAAATGAGATACGGAGTCTAAAGGACGGAAGATGTGGCAATGATTATCAGAATCACGAATTAGACTGATTGCAGGATTTCACGGAAGTCAACCCTATTTAGGACTGCATACTGCACAGCTCTTAGCTCTTAATAAAAGTAAAACCCAGCTACTGAGCCGGGTTTTAAACACAAAATTGATATGTCAAAAAAGGTTATTCCAGGCCGGAGGCATCAGAATTAATTTTTCCTAAAGCGGACCAGTCGTATTCGCTCCATCCCTTGGCCACACCTGATACATAATGATCTTTCATCAGGCTTGCCAGAGGCATCGGCACTTCGGCTTCATCAGCGGCTTCCAAAGCCAGGCGAACATCCTTCAATCCATGTTTTAGCTTGAATCCGGCCGGTGTATACGATTCATTAACCATCATGGAACCATAATTGCGATAAATGGCTGATTGAAAAAGAGCATTATCGATGACTTCCAGAAACTGTCCGGCATCAAGGCCCGATTTCCTGATCAATGTGAACGATTCTCCCAATGCTTCCAGCATCGATGCTATCATAAAATTGCCTGAAATTTTAACAATATTGGCCATGAAAGGCTCATCACCGATGATGGTATGATTCCTGCCCAAAATTTCAAATAACGGTTTTGATTTTGCAATGGATTCCTCGTCACCGGCAGCCACGATCCACAGTTTACCGGCCGTCGCCATATCAGGTCGTCCGAATACCGGCGCCGAGACGAAATTCAGGTTTTCTTCTTCATGAACTTCCGTAAATTCACGAGAAAGTTCGGCACTGATGGTACTCATTGAAATGTGCAGGGTACCGTCTTTCATTGCATCAAGCACTTCATCATCATACATCACAGAAAGCAGCGCGTTATCATCCGACAACATAGTTATCAAAATATCACTTTGTTCCGCAACTTCGCGTGCCGATCCGGCAACTGTAACTCCTTTATCTTCCAACTCTTTTGATTTGGATTTTGTCCGGTTATAAACAATAATATCCTGTTTAGCTTCATGTAAATTATTTGCCATTGGTAAACCCATGCTTCCCAGACCAATAAATCCTATCTTCATATTCAAAACTCCTTTTTTTATCCAAATATTTTCTTCATTGAATCGATGACGACATCCAAATCGTTGTCGCCTGTTTGTAAATGAAACGTAGCCCGAATCGTTTTCGGTCCAAATTCTGACATAAAAATATTCTCAGCAGCGAGTTTTTTTAATGCTGACGCCGCAGACTCGTTTTTTACATCGAAAATGATGATGTTGGTTTCCGCACGTCCGAGATCGATTTCGAGTTGTGAACAGGTAGCTACAGCCTCTGCAAATCTCCTGGCACGCTCGTGATCCAGCTTCAATAACGGGAAATGATGTTCCACGGCATAATCGGCGGCGGCGGTCAGGATACCGATTTGTCTCATTCCGCCTCCCATCATTTTGCGCATGCGGCGCGCTTTATCGATGTGTGCTTTGGTACTCAATAACATAGATCCGACTGGTGCGCCCAATCCCTTGCTGAAACAGACCGACATGGTATCGGCGATGGTGCCAAAAAAGCTAAGTTCAATACCAGAGGCCGCAGACGCATTCCAGATTCTTGCACCATCAAGGTGAATAAATAACCCGTGATCATCGGCAAGTTTTCGGATTGCTTTCAGATTCTCACGGGTATAACAGACTCCTCCGCCTTTATTCGTAGTATTCTCCAGCTCAATAACCCGTGTGTACGGGTCCCAATCGTGTTTCGGACGAATAGCCGGTTCAATAATTTCGGGTGTTAAAACACCATTTTTTCCGGAAACCGGGTGCAACTGGACTGATGAAAGCAAGGATGCTGCTGTTGCTTCGTAATTAAAAATATGCCCGGTTTCATCGATGATAACTTCATCCCCGGGCTCAGTCAATACATTTACGGCAAGCTGATTGCTCATGGTGCCGCTCGGCACGAACAAACCGGCCTCCATTCCAAACATTCCGGCAATCTTTTGCTGGAAATTATTGGTCGTTTCATCTTCTCCAAAAACATCGTCCCCCACAACGGCTTCCGCCATAACTTTTCGCATTTCGTCTGTGGGTTTGGTAACCGTATCACTTCGTAGATCTATCATAGTTAGTATTGAGTCGTGAGATTTGAGTCGTGAGATTAATATTTATAGAATCCTTCGCCGGTTTTGTCGCCCAGTTTGCCGGCATCGACCATCTTGACCAGCAACGGACAAGGCCGGTATTTAGGATCCTTAAATCCTTCGTATAAAACATTTAAAATATCCAGGCAGACGTCCAAACCGATGAAATCAGCTAACCGTAACGGTCCCATCGGATGAGCCATTCCAAGTTTCATGACGGAATCAACGTTTTCAGGGGTTGCAACGTTCTCGAACACGCAATAAACCGCCTCATTGATCATCGGCATCAGCACGCGGTTTGAAACGAAACCGGGATAATCGTTCACAGAAACCGGCATTTTGCCCAGTTTTTTAGCTGTTTCTTCAACCACATTGTAAACTTCATCGGACGTTTCCAGTCCGCGTACCACTTCCACTAATTTCATGACCGGAACCGGGTTAAAGAAATGCATGCCGATAACCTGCTTTGCCCGTCCCGTCTGAGCCGCCAGTTTCGTGATTGAGATGGATGAAGTGTTGGATGCCAAAATCGCTGTGTCGGGAGCGTTCTCATCCAATGTTTTGAATATTTTTGATTTCAGTTCAAAATTCTCATTCACGGCTTCGACCACCAAATCGGCATCTTTAACGGCATCCGCCATGTTGAGACTAACACTAATATTGGATAAGGTCTGTTGCTTATTTTCTTCTGTAATTTTTTCTTTCGCCACCATCCGTGAAAGGTTTTTATCGATGGTTGCCAGCGCCCGATCCGCATACTCTTGTTTCACTTCGACGAGTGTGACGGGAAATCCGTTCATCGCAAAGACGTGAACAATTCCATTTCCCATGGTCCCGCCACCAACAACGGCTACTTTATTTACGCTCATAATGGTTTTCCTGATAATAGATTGTTTAATTTCAATTATATACACGTTTAATTCAAGCCTTGTCCCAATCACTCGGAATATCCTAAGCAAGACAGGCCCCACGTTTCCGGTTCCATCCTTACGTAGACAAAACCTGTATTTACGCAATAAATATCATACCAAAAAAGCGATTTTCCATAACTTATCAATCGCTTTCATCACGATAAGAGAGTAGCTAATAAATTGACCATTTTCAATCTAAGATTGAAAACCTGTATCCCTGAAAAAGTCGCTGATTGTTTCTTCGGCGGATTTTCTTGGCCTTATTAATTTTAATTCTTTGGATTCTGTCACTAAGACTTCAGCCGGATAGGCCCGGCGGTTATATTCGGAAGCCATCGTCATTCCATAAGCCCCGGCATCGGCAAAAATCAGGATGTCTCCTTCCTGCGTTTCGGGCAGGGATCGATTCTCGGCCAGGATATCCCCGCTTTCACAAATATTCCCGCTTATTTCATAAGTTTTTGTCGCAGGCTTATCCATTCTGTTGATATTATAAACACGGTGATATGCGTCATAAATCATGGGCCGTGCCAGGTGATTAAATCCCGTATCTGTTCCAAGATAGGTCTTTCGGCCCTGGTCCTTGACTGAAATGACACGGGTCAGAAGTCCGCCGCTTTGGGCCACCACAAAACGTCCCGGTTCAAAACGGTAGGTGATATTTCCTGATCGTTTTTCATAATCTTCTTTCAGGATGGGGTAAGCAATCTTATGCAGATCATCCAGGGAGAAATCTTCTTCATCTTCACGATAAGGGACCGGTATTCCCCCGCCAAAATTAATCATTTCGAGATCTGGAAATTGCTCAGAAAGTTTCAACAACCGGGACATGGCTTCCGCGAGGTTACCGGCATTTTTTATGCCACTTCCAATGTGCATGTGCAGCCCGGTGATTTTCTTCCCGTATTTTTTGGCGAGCTCCAGACATTCGGGTATGATATCCATACGGATACCGAATTTACTGTCGATATTCCCGGTATCAACCCTTTCATGGTGTCCGTCTCCGATATCCGGTTTGATTCTGATCGAACATTTTTCTGTTTTTTCGTGCCGGAAGTACGATTCCAGGCGGGAAAATGAGCCTATGTTAACGGAAACGCCGGATTGAATAGCCTCTTCCATTTCACGATCCGTCATATTATTTTCTGTGTAGAAAATATCTTTAGGATTATCCTGAAAGTGGAGACTCAATAATACTTCTTCAAAGCTGACCGTATCAAAACCAAATCCTTCGGCAGCAATGACATCCAAAATAAACGGATTATCATTCGCTTTGATGGCATAAAGCCATTTGACCGGCAAATCTTCGAAAACTTTTTTCAGATCACGACATTTGTTCCGTATCGTTGATTCATCATAAATGTAAGCAGGAGTATCAAATCTGTCGACAATATCCGTAATGAGGTCTGTGGTAAAAGGTATCTTATTGTTAAGCAACTTGATTTAAACTTTTTAATATTCTTTTTAACGTTTTTATTGTTTACCTATCAGGTAGTTAATTTATTGATAATCTCTCAAATATAATGTCAATTTTTACCATACGCAGGTATGAAATCATTTTTAAAAATTCTCACCTTCCTACTCATCATTCTTGTCGGCGTTATAGGGATCGCTGTTTACTGGACCTTTTATAAGCCATTACCCAATTATTCGGCTAAAATCGACGTTCCGGGACTCAACAAACCGGTCAGCATAAAATGGGATCAATACGGTGTTCCACACATCACGGCAGACAATAAACATGATCTTTATTTTGCTGTTGGATATGTACATGCACAGGATCGGCTTTGGCAGATGACGTTAATCCAGCTTGCCGAAGAAGGCCGTTTTGCAGAATTTTTCGGTAAAAAAATGGTGCCCTATGACAAGTTTGAGCGAACGTTGGGTTTCTGGCGTATGGCCAAAAAGCTAAAAGCCGCCATGCCCGACAGTGAAATCTCTGTTTTGCAGGATTATGCGGATGGCGTCAATGCTTATGTGAGAGACAATAGCAATAAATTACCCATCGAATTTTCCCTTACAGGGATGAAACCAATCCCCTGGACAGTCGAAAATTCTATCGCATTTGAACGCATGCTGGGCTGGCAGCTGAACGTGTGCTGGTGGAGTAAAGCCACCTATAATTATCTTGCAGGTAAGTTAGATTCCACACAAATGGCACAAATTTATCCGACTTATCCCGACACGGCTCCGACAAGCCTCAACAGAAAAGAAACACACCTGATTTCTGCGAGTCTTATGCCGATGGTTAAGCAGGATTTCGAACTGCGCCATCTTTTGAATATGGATGGTACCCATGTCGGAAGCAACGCATGGGTTGTCGACGGAAGCCGGACCAAATCGGGATTTCCAATGCTGGCCGGAGATCCACATCTCGGATTAAAAATACCCGGCGACTGGTACGAAGTGGTTTTGAACCTGAACGGCAGGCATGTTTCCGGCGCCACTCATCCGGGAACACCTTTTGTCATATTAGGACAGAACAATTTCCTGGCATGGTCGCTAACCAATATCATGGCTGACGATACTGATTTCTTTGTCGAGCAGACAGATCCAAATGATCGCGGGCGATATGTCGCCGATTCTTTAAAGACGCCCAAAGACAGCGTCATTTACAAGCCATTCAGGATTAAACGCGAACTTATCAAGGTAAAAGACGGCAACGATGTCATCATGCAGACCCGTTTTACCGACCACGGGCCGGTAATTTCCGATATCTATCCGGACAAGAAAATCCTCGGAAATAAAGTTATTGCCATGGACTGGACCGGTTACGATATCAGTGATGAGACCGGAACGTTCATGAAAATAGACTGGGCGCAATCCTTCGAACAATTTCAGGCAGCTCTCAAAACCTTCGGCGTGCCCGGGCAAAATTTCATGTATGCCGACCGAACCGGGAATATCGCCATGTTTTCTGTCGCTAAAATACCCATCCGAAACTACAATCCTATTCTTTTCCGAAAAGGCTGGGATCCGAGCTATAACTGGAAAGGATTCATACCTTTCAAAAAGCTGCCGCACGTCATCAATCCTAAATCGGGCTGGATTGCCAATGCTAACAATAAACTGGTAACGAATAATTATCCGTATTACATCTCTTCCTTCTGGGAACCGCCCTCGCGCATTGAAAACATTACCGCCCATCTGGAAGATACTTCAAAAGTGACAGTACAGGATTTCATGGCTCTTCAGAACAGCAGCTATTCGGTTCATGCCAGGCAGGATACGAAAGAAATTCTGCCTATCCTGGAAACGGATTCTACAGACACTCAGATAGCAAAAGCGATAACTTATTTAAAGAACTGGGATTACAAGTATAATCCCAGTGAAACGGCTGCATCCATTTTCGACGCGTTCTACCTTCGTTTTTCACGCAATACCTTGCAGGACGAGATGGGGAAAGATGTTTACAACGATTTCACCCGGCTCGAAAATCTGCCTGTTCGCGTTATGGACCGGTTGCTGAATACCCCACAGTCAAGCCTTTTTGACAATATTCATACCGAAAAAGTGGAGACAAAAAAAGACATTGTCATTGAAAGCATGAAACAGGCCGTTCAGTTTTTAACAGATTCGCTGGGTACCGAATCTTATAAATGGCAATGGGAAAATCTTCATGCTATCACGTTCAACCCACCTTTATTAGCTGAAGCTGCGGCCGCGCCGAAAGCGAGTGATGCTTTAAAATTGATCGTCAAGAATATCCTCAGCCGGGGCCCGTATCCTGTGAAAGGAGACGGACTTACCGTCAACAACGGACAATACAGCTGGCGAAATCCTTATAATATGATTTTAGGGCCATCCATTCGCCGTATCGTGGATTTTTCAAATCTGAATTATACCTATTCCGTTTTACCGACCGGAGAATCGGGAAATCCGTTATCCAAACACTACGACGATCAAATTAATTTGTGGTTAAAGGGAAATTATCGCAAACTATCGCAGGACACTACATTAACACAGTCCGAACCACATAAAACAATGATTTTAAGACCGACAAATTAAGAATGGGGTACTGGCTTGGGATTGACGCGGGGGGTACACAGTCAACTGTGGTCTGCGTCGATAAAGAATTAAACATAAAATATAAATCGAAACGCTCCGGTATACACGCGAAATATCTTACGATAAAGCAACAGGCTGAAAAAATTTTCGATTTGATTCAGCCTGTAATCGGGGAATGTTCGCCATCGGATATTAAAGGGATTTGTATCGGGCTGGCAGGAGCCGGCCGGATTGAAGAACAACAGACGCTTCAATCGGCTCTTTTACTCAGGGAAAGCAAATACAAATACAAAGTGACATCCGACGCTATCGTCGGCCATGTCGGGGCTTTTCATGATGAGAACGGTATTCTTGTCATCACAGGCACCGGAAGCATCGTGCTGGGAAGGCAACAAGACCATTGGGAGCGGGCTGGCGGTTACGGTTATCTCATTGGTGACGAAGGCAGCGGTTATCACATTGCTATCGCGGGCTTAAAAGCTATCAGTAAAATGCTTGACGGCGGCCATAAAACAACATTGATGGATTTTGTTCGACAGAATTTCGGTATCAATGATCGCGATGACTTTATTCATTTTATCTACAGTGATGAATTTGAGCCGCAAATTATAGCCCCTTTCGTATTGCAGGCTGCAGAATCCGGGGATGAAATTTGCCGGACGATCATTCAAAATGATGGAACCTTACTTGCCCGCCAGGTTAAACGGGTAAAAGATAAGCTGGCAATGAAATCACCATCCATCATTTTGACGGGCGGCCTGCAGCGAAAAAAGTATTATCAGAACATTTTACGTGAAAACATTTATGAGCTGATTCCTGATGTTCGCTGGCAGACACCGGCACTTGAACCGGCTGTCGGCGCCTGTTTATACATGATGAATCAACAGCAGGATTGATATCAGAAAAAAATCCCAAAAAACAGAAATGGGTCAGATTTTAAGGTTAAAATTCAAGATATTGGCCTAAACGCTATTCAACATTCTCATCTGTATATACAAACTGCGAAAGGTGTTAAGGGTTAAAATTATTATGATACAGACTTTCTTCAACGGCGACTCCGTGCATAAATCAAATTTCATAAACAGGAAACTTTGTTTTAGGGAACTGTTTCTATGTTCATTATTGCTTGTATTTGCCGTTAGTACTTATGCACAATCAGCGATTCAGCCCGCTCTGCCGGCCGGATATAAAAAAGCGGACAGCACCGATGTCGATGCCATACTCGATAACCTGACCCTGAGAGAAAAAGTCGGACAGCTATTTATGACACGCGCCAATGGTAATTATTTGAGCGTTGATTCCGACGATTTTCTCAAACTGAAAAGGGAAATTCAGAATGATCATATCGGCGGAGTCATATTTTTCAGTGGCAATGTGTATGGGCAGGCGGAACTGACCAACAAACTGCAGCAGATGAGCCAGATTCCTCTCTGGATTGCCGAAGACATGGAATTTGGCCCGGCTATGCGAATTCATAGAAGTACGCGTTTTACCCCAAATATGGGCATTGCAGCCACCGGAAATCCGTATTATGCGTATCAAACCGGCCGCATAACCGGTTACGAAGCCCGCGCCATAGGTGTCGACCAGATTTTTGCCCCGGTCGTGGATGTAAATAACAACCCGGACAACCCGATTATCAATGTCCGTTCCTACTCTGAAGATCCCAAGACTGTTGCAATATATGGCGACGCTTTCATGCGGGGTGTCCTGGACGAAGGCATCATTCCAACGGCGAAGCATTTCCCGGGGCACGGGGATACGGACGTCGATTCGCATGTGGCGCTTCCCGTTAGTCATTACGGCTTTGCACGCCTGGATACGGTTGAATTAGTTCCGTTTAAGTATTTGATCGATAAAGGAGTGCCAAGTATTATGAGCGCTCATATAGCTTTTCCGAAGATTAGTGGAAATATCAAACTACCGGGAACATTAGATCCACACATTTTGCACGATCTGCTTCGCGACAGCCTTCATTTTAAAGGAGTTGTCGTTACGGATGCCCTGGAAATGCAGGGTATCGCCTCGAATTATTCTCCGGGTGAAGCATCCATCATGGCATTAAAAGCGGGGGCCGACCTCCTGATTCTTTCACCCGATGAAAACACCGCAATTAATGATGTGGCCGATGCCGTAAAAACGGGAAAAATGTCCGAAAAAAGAATCGATCAATCCGTGAGAAAAATCCTGCGATGGAAGATTGAGAAAGGCCTGTTCAACAACGATCTGGTTGATGTCAAAGATTTATATGAACATATTCATACCCTCGATCATATCCTGCTGTCCCGGGAAATTGCCAGAAAATCGGTCACGGTTTTAAAAAACAAAGGTGATATCCTTCCAATTATTCCTCATAAATATCCGAAAATTACCGTAGTTGCTATGTCGGATGACGACTCGGGAACCACCGGACAGGCTTTGGCTGTGGCAATGAGGGAATATCATCCTGATGTGACGTTTCATATATACGACAAGAGGACGAGCAAAGAGGATTTACAGGAAATCATTGACGATGCCAGGAAATCCAGCCTGATTGTTGTGGGCTCCTTTGTTTATGTGCATATGGCTTCTAAAATTCAACTATCCAATGAGCAAATTGCATTCGTAAAACGTTTGAATTCTCTCAGGAAACCCACGGTTTTGATTGCTTTCGGTAATCCGTATGTAATCAGGGATTTCCCGAAGGCCGATGTCCAGGTTTGTGCATGGTCGGCCGCCGATAATCAGGTTTATCAAACCGTGCCTGCCCTTTTCGGAGCCTCTAAAATCAGCGGTACCCTTCCGATAAGCATTCCGCCGTATTACAAACGAGGTGACGGACTGACCCTCGATAAGACAATCCTTCGCCCGGATTCCCCGGAAATTGTCGATATGTCGCGCGATTCGCTGTATAACATCGACAAAATCATGAACAGGGCGATTCGCGATTCGGTCTTTCCCGGCGGAGTGGTCGCTGTCGTCAAAGATGGTATCATCCCATATGAAAAAGCATTCGGCTATGAAACGTATAAAAAGACCAACCCAATAAAGACTACGGATATTTATGATTTGGCGTCCCTGACTAAAATTGTCGCAACGACAGCATCAATAATGAAACTGTATGACGAGGGGAAAATCAAACTGACGGATCATGTTTACAAATATTTCCGGGAATTCCGTCATGGTCTGAAGCGAAGAGTGACCATCAAAGAATTATTGACCCATACTTCCGGCCTGCCTGCGGACAATTCGCTCAAAGACATCCATAAAGTTGATGAGGCCTCTTTTCTGAAGAATGTTTTGACAACACCACTGGAATACACTCCGGGGAAAAAATATGTGTACAGCGATTTGGGTTTTATCATCCTCGGTGCTATTGTTCAAAAAATAAGCGGTATGCCCCTGGATAAATTTGCCGAAGGAAATATATACTATCCGCTGGATATGTATGATACAATGTTCAATCCTTCCCGCAGGGGTTCATGGATGGTAAGTCGAATTCCCCCTTCCCAAATTGACACCGTATATCGGCATCGTTTGCTTAAAGGCGAAGTCAATGACGAACGGGCTTATTATATGGGTGGCGTCGCCGGACATGCCGGTTTGTTTTCAAGTGCACACGATTTAGCAGAATTTTGTCAATTGTTACTGAATAAAGGGAACTACGAAGGACAGCAAATATTCAATCCCAAAACGGTTGAATTATTTACGAAAAAAGAATCCTCTGTTTCCGGAAGAGGCTATGGATTTGACTTGAAATCACCGGAAGGATTCAGTACAGCCGGACAATTAATGAGTGATAAAACCTTTGGACATCTGGGTTTCACGGGAACAAGCTTTTGGATTGATCCAACCAGAAAACTTGCCGTTATTATATTGACCAACAGAACATATCCCCAACGCAATGGCAGTAAGGGGATTAACGCTGTTCGATCGAAAGTGGCCGATGCGGTCGTTTCGAGTATAAACAAAGCAAATTAAAGAGAGATTCTATGAAATGGGAAACTTTAATGGCACGTTCATATGTGCCTTATTCCGGAAAACCCGGTGTCTGCCTGGTCAAAGGCCGAAAAAATATTTTTTATCCGGGAGTACGAATTGAAAATATTGCATTCCCCGATACGATTGATGATGTGCAGGCTGCGTTATTCACCTGCCTATCGGAAGGTGATGTGCCACAGCAACTGCTCTTACCTGAGAATACCGGCAATCACTCGGTTATACTGCATTTCTGGGAAAAGGAATATAATTTAGAACTCGTAACAACCGATGATATAAGCAATATCGAACCTTTCAGAAATGTACTTTCTAAGGATGCAGATGTTCGCGAAACGCTGACCAGGCTATTGGATATGGCTGTAGTTCCTAATTCTCATTTCCCCGTTTCTGCTTTATTAAAAACCCCTGATGGCTTCATTAGTGGTGTCAATGTGGAATGCTCGGAATGGCGCCTGGGCTTATGTGCCGAACGGCTTTCGATAGCGAAGGCCCTGGCTTCGGGTTACACGGATTTAAGTGAAATATTCATCCATACCCGATATGGAGAATTCAGCAGTCCCTGCGGCGCATGCCGGCAGGTTATTGTCGAACATATGCCTCACAAGCCGGTTCATTTATTTCATGCCAATGGTACGGAATCCTTTCATATATCTTCACACCTGCTCCCCTATTCGTTTCAATCCCAATCTTTAAATAAAGAAATAAAATCAAACTAAAAGGTTTAATTCAGCGTTAAACCGGTTAAATATTCAATCTTCATCTATTTTTTTATGAAATACCTGGCATTACTCGATTTTCAACACCTGGAAAACAACATGTTTATGAAAGCTTTCGCGCAGGCTGTCTCCAGACAGAATAAAGTACAGGGTATTATTGTACATGGCGAGAGTCCGTATACCGATCGCCTGATTCAAACAGGTATGATGAGAGAAGATGCCCGAATACGGAGTACAAAAGAACTGAACACGCGCATCGTTACACTACTAGCCGACAGTGGTGTTTCTGCAATCGGGATGAATCCTTATCAGCGAAATTCGATCATTCTTGATCCCTTGACTAATGATTTAATGGTTAATACCGGCTTTTTTCAGTCCCTGCCAAATTCGACCTATCTCATCTTATCGAATCTCATTGGTATTAAAAGCACTAATGAACCCAGGAATTACCCGGTTGTTCCTTTACTGACTCAACTGAAAAAAGCATTAAAATGTGATGAGATATTTGCGTTCTCCAGTAATGAAAAAGATGAGATATTTGCCAGCCAAACACCAACGGCGTCAATAAAATGGGAAAAACTGGACGAACACTACAAAAATAATTATTTCCCGGGCGAAGTGATCGAAAACCCCATTTCTTTTCGTTTGACCACTACAAAAGTATTCGGTCAAGTACCTGATTTATCTGGCTCTAAAGAAATATTATATAAAGGGTCTCGAATCTGATATTTTCAAACTCCCGCCAATCACCAATGTAAATTTTCCACGAAAATTGCTTTTTTTTTGCTTATAACGCGTTTTGTGCTTGACAGGACATGCACTTCTATTTAGATTCATCTGTGCAGTAAGTGAGAGGGGTATTTACCTATTCACACGCTTTTTGAATAATTTAAATCAATTTAACCTAACAAACGGAGACTAACATGAGTCGATATGAGGAGTTGAAAAATTTGGTCGGATCTTTGGAATCAGACATGGATAAATTCTACAGTAAAGGTAACAAAACAGCTGGTACACGCGCTCGTAAACAGCTTCAGGATCTGAAAAACCTTTGTCAGGATATCCGTATAGAAATTCAAACTTTGAAAAAAGACTGATACGAAGACTGAGTTTCAATAAAAAAGGAATCCACACTGAAAAGTGGCTTCCTTTTTTTTTACCTATTCTGCTAAAATCATTGTTCGCCTCTAATTGAGCATTAGAGCCATTTCGACATACTCTTCTTCAATTTCATTCAGGATAACCTGGATAGCGTAAAGCCTTCCTCGTAATTCTATCGCCTTCTGAGGCTTAGAGTGTTCAAATTCATGAATCATATCCTCAGTCATTTCAATTTTATTCTGAAGATCGTCAGCTAGAGATTCAGCTATTTCCATTTCGATACCTTCCATTCTAGGGATTTATTTCGATTTTATGATCGATGTGGCAGTATCATCAACAAGACTGGTTAATCTTTTGTTCCATTATCTCTTTCATAGGTACTGTCGATTTAAATAAATTCTACAAATATTACCCGCCCGTTCCCGGACTACGGTCAAATTAAAGACATTTCTATGTTTATTCAAACAGTTTATCGGGAACATTTTTTACCAAAAGTGGCGTAATATTTTGTCATTCATCATACTATTTTGGACTTAACAGTATTTTTACGAACAGGTTAATAAAAAAATTGTATATTCTGGAAAATTATAACTATCCACAAGATTTGAGCTACGAGGCACTTGTTCATGATAAAACATGTTACCAGATCCCTGTTTCTGATTATTATTACGTTCGGAATCACCTCAACGAAGGCATCTGCATTCCAGGTCCTGAATCAATCAACCGTAGAATCCATTGCATCCGCTAGAGCTAAAGGAGCCGGATCAACCGTTACCATTGCAGGGCGAATCACCGTTGCCGGACAGTTTGGCGGTCCCGCTTATATGCAGGATAATACCGCGGGTATCGCCGTCTATAACACCCAACTTGTCGATGATGTTGCAATCGGTGATTCCGTTGTGGTTACCGGAACCCTGGCTGATTATAACGACTTGCTGGAAATTTCGAGTAATGTTACATACCAGATCATCAGCACACCGAAAGTCACCGTTTCCCCCAGTGTCATAACTATCAACGATGTATCAGAAGCCTATGAGGGACAATTAGTTCAGATAAACGCCGCATCATTTTCGACACAGGTAATATTCCAGGGCAATACAAATTACACGATACAGGACGCATCCGGTTCCATGGATTTACGTATCGATATCGATGACACGGCACTGGTTGGACTGCAATCCCCATCTGGCACGGTAAATATTATCGGTGTAATTGGTGAATATAAAGGCGTTTACCAGATTCTCCCCCGGTTTCCTGAAGATGTCGGTGCCAAACCTTTCGTGAATCCGGGTGAAAATGTACCCAAAGATCAAACGTTCGATATCGTTACCTGGAACCTGGAATGGTTCGGGGCGTCTAATCTTGGTCCGGCAGACGACAGCCTTCAGGTTCAAAATGTAGCCACGGTAATGCAAAATCTTGATGCCGATGTTTATGCTCTTCAGGAGGTTAGTAATACCAGTGCATTTGAGCATTTGCTTCGATTATTGCCTGGTTACAAAGGGCTGGAAGCTACCTACAGCCAACAACAAAAAACAGCGTTTGTCTACAAAACTTCGACGATTGATTCGCTGAGCAGCAGCCTGATCAATAACACCGAGGATCCGAACTTTTCATACGACTGGGCCAACGGCCGCTTGCCATTCGAATTCATTCTCGCCGCCCATATTGGCGGAATAACAAAAGTCATTTATATGATTGATGTACATGCCAAGGCGTCGACCAACGATCCTGCGACAGATTATTCCCGCCGTGTGGCCGCTTCCAACAGCCTGAAATCATATATGGATCAAAACATGGATACCTATCCTGTTATCCTGTTAGGTGATTATAACGACGATGTCGATGTGTCAATTTACAATGACCAGACATCGCCCTATGCTAATTTTGTAAATGATTCAGGAAACTACAAAGTGGTGACAAAATTACTTAGCAATCAAAAACTGGCTTCGAATGCACATGGGACGGAAATGATTGATCACATGACCATTTCAAATGAACTGTTTACGAACTTTTTCGACAGTACACAGGTATTAGCCAATACAGATTACATTACAAATTATGTCAATACAACATCCGATCATTACCCGGTTTATGCCCGGTTTAAATTCAATCCCACGCTTGCTATAACAGACAATCCGGCGCCACAATTACCCAACAGGCCAGATTTACAACAAAACTACCCTAATCCATTTAACCCGACAACGAATATTACATTTTCCCTTCCCAAATCGGAAATGGTCACATTGAAGGTATACAATGTACTTGGGCAAAACGTTACTACCCTGATTAATCGCCGCTACATGAACAGAGGCCAGCATCTTGTTACTTTTAATGCTTCGAATATTCCGAGCGGCATATATTTTTACCGGCTACAAACCGGCAGTAATTTTACTATGACAAAGAAAATGATCCTGATGAAATAAATTCGGGATTTGTCAGCAGGTTATGAGCCCGTTCGTTATGGACGGGCTTTTTTTTACTCAATCCGATGTAAGTTCCGTTAACCGTTTTTTACTGATTTTTTTGAGTTCTTCCAATCCGGAATCCGGCCTGTTCAATATCATTTGGTATTGCTGTCCTGCCTGTTGCCGATGTCCGCATTTTTCCAACGACATTGCGTAATAATATCTAAATATGATATTGTCATTGTACCTTTTTACCAGTTTTTGGGCATAATCCAAAGCTTCCTGGTATTTTTTATCCCTGTTGTACAGGTAACATAAAATCATCATGGCATCAGTACTCACATAGCTGTTCGAATCCGCAGCTTTTGTAAGCTCAGCTAATCCCATCTTTACACTTCCCGAAAATCCTACAAGATTGGTCATCCAGCGTAATTCAACCGGAGTACTGCCAATCATATAATGAAAGATTCCTTTTCCAATGAGAGCGTTCGGATTATTATCATCCATCATCAAAAGGTGGCGTGTAAAACTAAAACCTTTGATACCCGACTGAAGTGCTATTTTATATTCTTTTTCATTAGCAGCTGCGAGGCTCCTGTAGCCGTACAGTCCGCTTAATAACAGAACGACGGACGTATCCGAAGGCTCCTTTTTCAAATGCTTCAACCCGACTTGAATAGCTTTTTCCGATTTCTGATAAAACTCTTTCGCAGCAGCCGGATTATTGCCTCCAAAGAAATATTTCCAAAAAGGGATCATCGCCTCGAAAAACCATGGACGAATATCTTCAGGCCTTTCTTTCTTTAATTCCCGGAGCAACTGCCCGGATTTATTCCAATGAGATTGATAAAAAGCCGTAATAGCGGCATTCAATTGGTCGTCGTATGCATTATTCGTAATCATCGGTGTTGAAGGCCTCCCTGATGATATTTGGAAACCGGCCAGCATGAAAATAAGGCCCAGAAAACATACTCTCATAATGATCAATTATTTAGCAAAAATTATTGATCGATAACGCTTAAAACCTGTAATTCATTCCTGCAAATCTCTATTCATCAAAATGTATATCGCCGAGCTGCCCTTCGGAACTGGCTACTGCCACAGAAACCGCTGCATCCCCGGTTATATTCACCGTTGTCCTGAGCATATCCAGAATACGGTCGACTCCCAGAATCAAACCGATACCCTCAACCGGAACATGAATGGCTTTTAAAACGATAACCAGCATAATGATCCCGGCTCCCGGAACGCCCGCTGCCCCGATAGAAGCTAATGTAGCCGTAACAACAATGGTAATCTGAGAATAAATATCCAGTCCTAATCCCAATGCCTGTGCGATAAATACGGCAGCTACGGCCTGATACAAGCTCGTGCCGTCCATATTCACCGTTGCACCAACCGGTAAAACAAAACTTGCCACTTCTTCGTGAACTCCGAGGTTATTCTGAACCCGTTCCATCGTTACCGGCAATGTTGCGACACTGGAACTCGTACTGAAACCCAGCAACATGGCGGGACGGATTCCGCGCAGAAAATCCCGAAATTTCATTTTGCTGAATATTTTGAATAAGCCCTGGTACACAACCGTCAGATGGATGAGCAATCCGATTATTACAGTTAGCATATACCATCCTAATGCATACAGCAAACTCATAGCCTTACCTAAATCATTGCCGCCCAAATCAACGATTAAAGCTGCCATGAGGGCGAAGACACCATAGGGTGCCAGCAACATGATGTAATCGACAATTTTGATTATCACGTCATTAAACCCATCCACAATATCGATGATCACTTTACTTTTTTCTTTTGATATCTGGATCAGGCCGATGCCAATGAGAATAGCTACAAAAACAACCTGCAGCATTTCTCCATTGTCGGCGGCGGCAGAAAAGAAGTTTTTCGGTACTATATCAACAAGCGGTGCCAGCGGGCCTCGGTTCATAACTGATTCTGCCGACTGATCTCTTGCACTTACATTATCTTTATAGCTGGCCATTAACTGCTCCCTGGTTTGCTGCGGCAGTACTTTTCCCGGTTGGATGAGGTTGACCATGATTAAACCGATGGTAATGGCACAGACTGTCGTCACCAGGTAAATAGCGATGGTTTTGGTTCCCATCCGGGATAATTTGCGGATATCGCTCAGGCTGGTAATACCGACGATGAGCGAGGTCAAAACCAGGGGCACGGCAATGAGCTCGAGCAAACGGACGAATATCGTACCGAAAGGCTTAATCCAGTTATCGGTAAAATGTCCAAAACCGATCTGGCTAGACAGTAATCCCCACAATAAACCTAAAAACAAACCAATTATAATCTGCCAGTGCAGTTTCTTATACCAAACCATAAATCCTCTCTTATTTTAAAAGAAATTTTTAAGCAAAATCACCACGATGGCTCCAAAACCAATAGCTGACCAATTCACAAAATTATTTCCCACCAGGACACGATTATTTTTACTAAGCGGAATATGAAATGATTTATGATTGTACTGGAAAATGGCGCCAAGATAGGAATCGAACAGACAACCTAGAAAACCGGAAACGGATAACAGAATAAATTCTATCACATTGTGATCCGGGGAAAAGGCCATATACACAGCAGCAATGAGCGTACTTCCCATCATCGCCGCCAGGGTACCGGTAATGCTGATGCCGCCATCGACTCCGGCAATTACGGGTTGAAAACTGGTAATCAATACGGTTTTACCGGTGTTCGTCAACACCCCTACTTCAGTAGCCCACGTATCGGAAGTAGCAACGGCCAGTGATGCAATTGCAGCAATCATCCAGATATCGGAATGAAAAATGAAATGGATTATCAGAAAAACAGTAAACCAAAATCCATTGGCCCAGACCTGCAGCCCGTCACGGCGCGTATCATACACATTATTATAATCTTTACGCCGGACTTTATAATTGTTCAGTTTAGATAGCCAGCTGCCAGTTATGAAAAACAGGATTAATATCAGCGAAGCATCCAGCCCTCCCAATCCATAGGTGAAAGCACCCAGGACAATAGCCGATTTGGTGCCGTCGAGAGTAAGCCAGCGAAAAAAAAATGCAAGGACACCAATAAGAATGGCCGCAAAAATGGCAATTATAATACGCAACTGCTCCTCACCCGTTGCAAACAGGACAAATAAAATCAGGAGAACGAACGAAAATAAATAATTACCAAGTCTGTCCAAAAGCTTCAGTTAGCCGTTAGTTTCGATGAATTTTCGTTATTATGATTTTTCGACGGTTTCATTATCGCGTAGATGATTTCTGCAAAACCAGCAAGGATGACGACCGGAGAAATATACATCGTGATAAATCCGAAGACATTTTTATCGAGATACATTGCAGTAAAACCAATGATAATCAGGACGATACCCAAACCGATGAGTTTATAGTTATCGGCATCAAATAACATTTCCTGGTTGGAAGACTGTTTTACCGTTTTTTTCCTTTTATTTTTCTCTTTCATGTACTGTTTTATTATTCACATTAATAGGATGTCCGAATTTTACTTCAGTAAGAATTTACGGTTTAATATTCAAACTGAAAACGACCGTATTGGATAAGAATTATACTGCCTTTTAACCGGTGATTCAATTTTACTGAAATATTTCACAATCTGTTAACAAAAACGGCTAATATCAAAAATTATAATGAATAAGTTGGTTTGTTAGCTTCTGATTTAAAAGTTAAGTTATGGCTTTAACGCTCATTATTACGACATTATAAACCATCAAAAAAACACAACAGTGAAACAAATCGTACTTGCTTCACAAAGTCCGAGGCGCAAGAACCTGCTTTCTCAAATTAATCTTACGTTTATCATCCATCCAAGTTCTGTGGATGAAGAGTTCGATCCGTCCTTAGATCCGGGAACGATCGTTGAACATTTGGCCCTGATGAAAGCCCGGGAAGTGGCTGCCAATTATGCTTCGGCATTGACCATCGGAGCCGATACCATTGTTGTATATGATGATGAAATACTTGGAAAGCCAATGGATGAGCCGGATGCTTTTCACCTCCTTAAAAAATTAAGCGGGCATGTCCACGAGGTCTACAGCGGGGCTTGCCTGTTGCAGACAGACGAAAATAAAACGGTCGCGAAATCGCTTACTTTTCATGAAGTCACGAAGGTCACTTTTGCCGAGCTGGACGACCAGGAAATATGGGATTACATTCAAACCGGCAGCCCGATGGATAAAGCCGGTGCTTATGGTATTCAGGATGACTGGGGATCCCTTTTCGTTTCCAGAATTGAAGGTGATTATTATAATGTCGTGGGCTTTCCCTTACATCGTTTTTACGAAAAACTGAAGCTGTTTGCTCCCGAGTTTCTTCCGAGGGCCAGTATTCTGAAATCTGAAAACTGAGAATGATTTACAAGCGTTTCTCATATTTCTTTTCATCAGGGGCTTTTGCCATCATATTTTTTTTATGCGGAAACGTCTTTGCTCAAAGCGGCCTGCAATATCAGCGTGCCAATCAACTAATGCAGGATGGCAACTACCAGCAGGCGTATTCTATTCTGAACAATCTGTACCGGGAAAATCCGAACTCCTACCCTGTTTATGATCATCTCATCCGATGCCTGATAAATCTCAAAAATTTTGATGAGGCCATTGCCATTACAAAAAAACGTATTGGCGGCAATTACAAGAACATGATTATGGCGGCCAGGCTTGGTGAGTTATACCATATGAAGGGAGACACTACCCAGGCATTTGAAATCTGGGAGCATACACTCGATGCTAATAAATCGCAGGTACAGGCTTATCGATATCTGGCCGAAACGCTTAGCCAAAACCAAGAGTATAGCAAAGCGACGGATATCTTTAAGAAAGGCAGAAAATACTTCCACAACGGCCAGCTCTTTATTTACGAAATGGCGGCCAATTATTTACAGGCCGGAGATTATGATAAAACGATAGGAGAATACCTTAACCTTTTAAAACAGGGTAATGACCGCCTCGGGTTCATTGAAAATCAGCTAATGCGTTATAACGATCAATATCTGTATGATTCAGCCATTTCTGAAGTCGAACAGGAAGAGAGTAACAGAACATCGAATAGTGATTACCAGCGGACCCTGCGCCATTTCCTTATTTGGCTCTACGTCGAACGCGGCTTTTATCAAAAAGCCCTCAATACGGCCAAGAAACTCGAAAATATGGAGGGAAATCATTTCTATGCCGTATTGCAGGTGGGTTTAAAATTGCAGTCTCTGAATCAATTTAAGCTGGCACGACAGGCTTTTTCTTTCTACGTGAATAAACCGGATGATCCGATGGCGGCACGAAGCCTGGAAGAAATCGCACGGCTGGATATCAAATGGGCAAAATTTTACGACAAATACCATCTCGATTTTGGCAAAAAAACAGATTCCCTGTACCACGAAGCATATCATACTATCAATGATCTGATTCGAAAATATCCGAATTATGACGGAATATCGTCAGTTTTGACACTGCAGGCGGAGCTGGCTCTCGATAATGTTAAAAATGTAAAGGCTGCAGAACAGTTCGTTCAACAACTCGAAAAAAGTCCTGATGCAAAAAAAAATCAGGTGATGATTAATTATCTGCGAGGAAGAATTGCGTTATTTACTGGAAATTTTGAAAGGGCACGAGTCTATTTTACCCGCAGTAATAAAATAGCACATGCCGGAACTATGGCTGATAAAACCCGCTATTTTTTGAGCCTGACAGATTTTTATGCCGGCGATTTTGACTTTGCGAAAATTCAAATCAAAGCACTCGAAAAAAACAGTACTTCACTGTATGCCAATAATGCCCTGCAACTCAGGGTCTGGATACAAAACGGACAGATAAAGGATTCGACAACCACGGAACTGAAAGCTTTTTCAAAGGCACAACTCCTGAACAGCCGGGGCGATACCTCCGCAGCCGTGGACACGTTGCTTCCATATATAGAATCGCCTTATCCCCGGCCGTTGAAAGATGATATGATGCTTTTTGTTTTGAAATTGCTGAGAAACACGAATCCCATACTTGCATTTTCTTTGTCTGACCGATATTTAAATTCAGGTTCGGGAATGCTTCTCGAACAAATCATATGGGAACACGCCCAGTTTGCTAACCAAATCTATCATAACAAACAACTAATTTCCAGGCTGCACAATCCGGAATATCATTTCCATGTTCCGGATTACTTTACAAAAAAGGACATTAAACCACTGGATGAAAAAACACGTAACAGCATATTGGAAATAGTTTCTGCAAAGCCGCAAATTATTAAATTATACGAATCGTTGTTAATTCAGTATCCAAATGGATTTTATGCCGAATATGCACGAAACCGGATTCGTAATCTGCAGCAGGATAATGCTTCATGAAGTCAATTAAATTTTTTCTTTTCCTGATGTTACTGTTGTTGCCCTGTTCCTTGATGGCGCAACAGATCCTGATTCCTATGGATGCGACCCAAACCAATCATTTGAAGGCATATGGTATTATCTACAATCATTTGAAGGATGGCTACAAAGCAAAGTGGTTACTGAATTACCGGGGCGGCAGTTTCATGTCCGATACCGGTGACGGAATTGAAAATAAATGCCGGATTCGTGGAGTTTCATTCAAAGTATTAAGCGAATCAGCGGCAGATGAAATACTGAAGGAAGTCAATCGTCCGGATGTGAATATGTCGGTGATGCCATTGGTAAAAGCGCCAAAAATTGCCGTTTATACGCCAAAACAGGCTATGCCATGGGATGATGCCGTAACCCTTGCCCTTACCTACGCCGAGGTTCCCTATACCAAAATATGGGATCGGGAAGTCCTGTCCGGGGATTTAAAAAACTTTGACTGGCTTCATCTTCACCATGAAGATTTTACGGGACAGTATGGAAAATTCTGGGCAGCTTATCGCAATCAGCCATGGTACATCAAGGAAGTGCACGACGATGAAGCTATGGCACACAGCCTTGGATTCAAGAAAGTTTCCGAAGAAAAAAAAGCCGTTGCCCGGGCTATCAAGAAATTTGTGGGTAACGGTGGGTATCTCTTTGCCATGTGTTCCGCAACCGAAACACTCGATATTGCACTCGCCGCTCAGAATGACGATATCGTCCCAACACCATTCGACGGCGATCCTCCGGATCCTAATGCCAACAAAAAACTTGATTTTTCCAAGACCCTGGCCTTCACCAATTTTAAGGTGAACTTGGATCCGAATGAATACCGGCATTCCAATATCGACGTACCCAATCACCTGAATGATATCAATGAATCCATCGATTATTTCACGTTATTCAAGTTTTCAGCAAAATACGACCCGGTTCCGACCATGCTGACCCAGGACCAGGTAAGCAGCATCAAAGGATTCTACGGACAAACCACGGCTTTCAGAAAAGAAGTGATTAAAGACAATGTGGTTATTTTGGGTGAATCTCCGGGCCGGGATGAAGTAAAATATATTCATGGAAATTACGGCAAAGGTACTTTTACTTTCCTGGGCGGACACGACCCGGAAGATTATACGCATAGAGTTGGGGATCCGCCAACCGACTTAAGCCTCCATCCCAACAGCCCCGGCTATCGTTTAATTTTGAACAATATTTTATTTCCGGCAGCCAAGAAAAAGAAACGCATCGACTAATTTTATTCAAAACACATGCATAACGATATAAAGCCTACAACCTCTTTTGACGACCTCGTAAACATTATGAAAATCCTGAGGCAGGAATGTCCCTGGGATCGCAAGCAAACCCATGAATCCCTGAAAGATTTGATGGTAGAAGAAGTGTACGAAGCCATCGATGCGATAGATAAACAGGAATTTGACGAATTGAAGAAAGAGCTGGGAGATTTGCTCCTGCATGTCGTTTTCCACAGTGAGATGGCCGATGAAAAAGATCGTTTCAATATTGATGATGTCGTTTACGGAATCCAGGAAAAACTGATTCGCCGCCATCCGCACGTTTTCGGTGATGTCCATGTAAATAACAGCACGGAAGTTTCTCAAAACTGGGAAGCTATTAAAATGCAGGAAAAGGGCCGGAATTCGGTTCTGGATGGGGTTCCGTCTAATCTTCCTTCCTTACTTCGCGCTCAGCGTATGCAGGAAAAGGCAGCCGGTGTCGGATTCGACTGGCCGGAATGGGAAGATGTATGGTCGAAACTGGAAGAAGAACTCGATGAGTTTAAAACTGCAGTCCAGGAAAATGACAAAGAAGAAAGCAAAAAGGAATTCGGAGACTTGCTGTTTTCACTGGTCAATGTCGGACGTTTCTTTGACATTGAATCCGAAGACGGCCTACGGCTCACCAACAAAAAATTCCAGTACCGGTTTCAGTATATAGAGAAGAAATTATCAGAAAAAGGATTATCAATGAAGGATGTCTCGCTGGCCGAAATGGATAAATACTGGGAAGAGGCTAAATTACTCGAAACCTGATTTTATCTTTCTTCCTTTTTTGGTCCGGGAATATCTGAATTTTTCCTCATTCCGTAGTATATTCCGCTTCTAAAATTATTAGTCTACTTAGCATTTACGAATTACATAGATTACAACGGAGCAAATAATGTCTGATTTAGTTAAGGATTCCGTTGACTTAAGCGAATATCCATACATTAACAAGGGACTTGAGGGGATTGTCGCTTTTTCAACGCATAAAAGTTTTATTGACGGACAAAAGGGAGAACTGATTTATTCCGGGTACAATATTGATGACCTTGCCCCCAACGCCACTTTTGAAGAAGTTTGTTTTTTACTCTGGAATGAACGTTTGCCGAATCAGCAGGAACTGAATGACTTAAAGAAACAACTCATAGCCGAGCGTCCGTTACCGGAAACGGTCATAAATTATATTACCTCGGCTCCGACTGATGCCGAACCGATGTCGGTTCTCAGAACCGCTGTTTCCATGCTGGCTCATTTCGACGAGGAATCGAATGTACAGACGCTGGAAGCCAATAAGCGTAAAGCCATACGTTTGACCGCAAAATTACCAGCTATATTGCCGCTTTCGATCAGCCATCGCCGGAATTTATCCATTGTCGAACCATTGTCAGGTGAAAGTACGGCATACAATTTCCTATACATGCTGAATGGAGAAAAGCCTGGTAAAAATGCAGAAAAAATCATGGACGTTTGCCTGATAATCCATGCCGAGCATGGAATGAACGCTTCCACTTTTACAGCACGATCCATCTGTTCCACGCTTTCCGATATGTATTCTTCTATAACAGGTGCCATCGGCTCGCTGAAAGGCCCCTTGCATGGAGGAGCCAATACAGCCGTGATGAATATGCTGCTCGAATTAAATGAAGATTCCGACATCGCCGCATTTATCAAAGGCAAACTTGAGCGGAAGGAAAAGATTATGGGATTCGGACATCGTGTGTACCGCACCTTTGATCCCCGGGCCCGGCATCTCCGTGGAATGGCTAAAGACCTGGCTGAAGAAGTTGGTAAAGAATATTTGTATGAATGGTCGGAAATGATTCTCAAAATCATGAAAGAAGAAAAAAATATCGATCCAAATGTCGATTTCTTTTCCGCAACCGTTTACTACTCTTTAGGGATTAAACCGGATTTATATACCTGTATCTTTGCGATGAGCCGCATTTCCGGTTGGACTGCTCATTTCCTGGAACAATATGAAAACAATCGCCTGATCCGTCCCCGGGCACTTTATGTTACCGACAAAAACCTGCCCTGGGTTCCGATTGAAAAACGTTAAATAAAAGCATTTCCAAAAAAGCTCATATATTCAATATGGGCTTTTTTTATTTTAGGGATGCCATAAGCATCGTCATTCATCAATCACCGGTTATGAAACATATTAAATTTCTTTTTATCGTTGCCATCATATGTATGGGATATTCTCCGGCAATTCTGGCACAGGAATCATTTCCAAATAAAGTCGTTCGAATATCAAAACCCGGGGCAGCGAATCCAAACGAAATTTCAATATCCATCAATCCGAAAAATCCTAAGCAAATTGTTGCGGTATCCATGCAGCGTAAATTCCCGGATGGATCAACTGGAATAACGAATTATAATTATTATAGTGATGATGGTGGTTTAACCTGGTCTACCGTACCGGTTAAAAATCCGGAACACAGAACAAACGGTGATGATGCCATTGCCTATGGAATTAACGGCATGGCTTATCACAGTTTCATATCGTTTCAGGGCATTTACAGCCCCCATCCCGACAAAGCATCGACAGGGATTTTTGTCAGCTCTACTAAAAACAATGGTAAAACATGGTCGCATCCGGTTCCTGTTGTAGATCATATCAACACAGATTTTCCATTTGAGGATAAGCCCTACCCGGTCGCTGATAATAATCCGAATTCTGCTTATAAGAACCATTTATACATCACCTGGACTCATTTCGATAAATATGGCAGCAAAAATCCGGCGGACTCTTCACAAATATTTTTTTCCCGCTCTTCGGATAACGGAAAAACATTTTCCATGCCCAAACGCATCTCAGATACCGGCGGCGATTGCCGTGACAGCAGCAACACGGTCGAAGGGGCTGTTCCCGGCATCGGTACCGACGGACAGGTTTATGTAGCCTGGGCAGGACCAAAAGGACTTGTTTTTAAACGTTCTTCAGACGGCGGAAAGACCTTCGGCAAGGATAAAGTTATCGCTCAGGTTGTGGGCGGATGGTCGTTTCCTGTCGAAGGCCTGGACCGCTGTAACGGGATGCCGGTGACCGGCGTAGATCGAAGTCACGGGAAATACCGCGGCAGTATTTATGTGAATTGGGTTGATCGCCGGTTCGGAGACCCGGATGTCTTTTGTATCTATTCCAGGGATGACGGAAAAACCTGGTCGAAACCCGTGCGGGTAAATGATGATCCCAAAGGCAATGGCAAAGCCCAGTATTTCACATGGATGGCCATCGATCCGGCCGATGGTTCTATAAACATTGTATTTTATGACCGAAGAGATTATAACGGTACTGAAACAGGGCTAACACTAGCCCGAAGTATTGACGGAGGCAAGACATTCAAAAATTTCAAAATCAATCAAAAACCATTCTCCAGTAATAATAAGGTCTTTTTTGGTGATTACAATGGAATCAGCGCCTACAATGGTTTGGTCGTCCCGGCTTATACCGCTTTCACAGGACCCAAAAAACTGGCCGTATTTGCAGCATTATTTCACTTCAAACCCGGGACTTTCCAACCGTCGAAATGAATCAATTCATCCGGCAGCAAAAAAAAGTATTACAGAGTTTACTGGAAAAAGCCTCGGATACGGTTTACGGGCGCCGGTATGATTTTAAGAATATAGAAACATATGAAGATTTTACTTCCAGGGTTCCTGTCGTATCGTATATCGATATTGAACCATATATTGAGCGTATAAAATCATCAGAACGGGATGTTTTATGGCCTGGAATCGTTGATAAATTTGCAATTTCTGCAGGAACGACCGGCAAAGGAAAACATCTTCCACTGACAATGGAACGGCTGGAATCCGACCGGCGGTTTATGCGAAAAGTCATCTTCTCATACCTGAAGAGAAATCCTGATCCGGGATTATTTTTAGGTTCACATGTTAGTCTGCCGGGAAGTATAGAACGGTTTCCGGATAATTATGGAAATATGATGGGGGAAATCAGTGGTTTCCTGGCATCGATGAGTCCGGCTTTTATCAAACCCTTTCAGGTTGTATCACCGTCGGTTCTGGCTGAAATGCCCTGGAAACCCAAGTTTGCCCTGTGCCTCGACCGTGCCATGAAAAAAGATGTCCGTGTTATTTCGGCCGTCCCATCATGGACGCTGGTATTCTTCCGGAAAGCCCTGGAAATCAGTAGAAAGAAACACATTCGTGAGCTCTGGCCTAACCTACGTCTGATCGTATCGGGTGGAGTATCCCTGTCATCTTATAAGGACACTCTCATGGATTTCTGTAAAGGTATGCCTGTCTCCTTCTTAGAAAATTACGGTTCATCGGAAGGTTACTTTTCATTTACCGATACACCCGGGGGCGAAGATATGAAGTTAATCGGAGACAATGGGATATTTTATGAATGGCTGCCCTATTCACCGGGAGAAATACATGCAAATAAGCCTATCCGAACAGCGGATGTTGTTGCCGGGGAAAAATACGTTTTGTGTGTATCTACTAATGCCGGGTTGTGGCGGTACGTCATGAACGATGTGGTAGAGTTCACCAATGTCACTCCACCCCGTATTCGTGTCGCCGGTCGTGTCAGTGATATGATTGACCGATTTGGCGAAGCCCTTCATTTCTCCGAAGCTAAAAATACAATCGATACGATATTTAGAAAATGGAATATCCCCTATGAACGTCTGATTATTGGTCACCGGTTGAATCCAATAACCGGCATTCCCGTTCATCACTGGTTCATCATTTCTGATTTTGCTAAAGAGGATACCGGTGCTGTTCATACAGAGATAGATGAAGAATTATGCAGGATCAATCGTCATTTTGCCATCAGGCGGGAAACAGGTGCACTCGAGGCACCACAACTGGCATTTATTCGCCCTGATCTATTTCATGAATGGTTGTTTGATGGATTAAAAAGCAGTGCACAGACGAAATTGCCCAATTTCCTATCTGATAACCAAAAAATAGAAGAGTTATTGAATTTGTCAGATGGTTGCATCAGTTAATTTTGTATGGTACATTATCAGCCAGAATATTTTTTATAAAACACTGATTTAATAAAAGTTATACAAAACAACGGTTATTAAATACTACTTCAGACAATTTCAAAGTTCCTGCCAAATCCAACAATAATTGATAAAAACAACTGTAAACCTATTGCATTAATCTAAAGATATAGCTATTTATAAGCTGAATAAAACTTGAAACGAAATATTCAATCAAGAAGGGCGTCAAATCCCTACATTCTAGGTATATAGCTTTCGTGTTGATGGAGGAAATGACGAAAGCCGAGAGAGGCTACTTTAGATCGTAATACCTTTCTACAACTATGGGCTAATTATACCTATTCATTTAAATATCCCTTAACCAAAAAATGAGGAACTCCATGGTTAAAAAGTTACTTAGTGTAGCTTTACTTGCCTTATTGATTCCTATATCCGGTGCTTTTGCACAGGGAGTCACTTTGTCAGGTAAAGTAACCGACAGTAAAACCGGTGAAGCTTTACCGGGAGCTAATATCTATATCGAACAGTTGCAAAAAGGTGCTTCGACCCAGCCCGATGGCGTATATTCAATTACAGATATACCCAGCGGAACATACACGGTTACGGCATCTTACATTGGTTTTCAAAAGTTGACTGTTTCTGTAACAGTCGGTACCGAAAACATCACTAAAAACTTTGCATTGAAACAAGATATGCTTGGTTTAGATGAAGTTGTCGTTACTGCTTTTGGAATTAAACGCAAGCAACGCAGTCTTGGTTATTCTGTCCAGGATGTAAAAGGCGACGAGGTCGACAAATCCAAGGAACCCAACCTTGTTAACGCCCTCGAAGGTAAGATTGCCGGTGTTGAAATTAATAGTTCCAGTGGTCAGCCCGGTGCTGCTTCCCGTATTGTAATTCGTGGCAACTCATCATTATTGGGTAACAATCAGCCATTATTTATTATCGATGGCGTACCAATCAGTAATGAGGAAGATGCCAACCAGGGAGGTAATGCCCTTTTTGTTGGCGGTACATCAAACCGTGGACTCGACCTCGACCCAAATACTATCGCCAGTATTTCCGTATTGAAAGGTGCCAGTGCAACTGCCCTTTATGGTTCAAGAGCAGCCAATGGCGTGGTTTTAATTACCACCAAAGGTGCTGAAATGGGCAAAGGCAAAATGAAAACCCGATTCACATTCAACTCAAGAGTTGGCTGGGATAAAGCGATTATAGCAGGTTTCCAGAATACCTATTTACAAGGCCAAAATGGTTATTATCAAAATGGTCTTCCCCTGGGCAATGGTGGTTATGTCCAGCCGGATGCTGTTAGATATTTCTGGAGACGACTTTAACACAATCTCAAACGACTTTGAGTTGGGGCCCTGATAAAAATAAAGTTAACAGCCAGGTATTATCTGACCTTGGTGTCAGCAGCATTCCTGTTTATGATCCCAGAAGAGCTTTTTATCGTACCGGTAATGTTACTGAAAACAATTTTGACATAACGGGTGGTTCTTCTGTCGGTAACTATTACCTGGCCGTATCCGACTTATATCAACAGGGTATTGTTCCTGAAACGAATCTTAACAGACGCAGCTTTCAGGCCAATTTCAGCAGCCAGCTGACCAAGGATCTCCGTTTGGAAACAATGGCCAATTATGTGCGTACGAAGAATAAGTGGATGGCCATGGGTAATGGTAGCTTGTCATATCTATACAGTCTTAATGCCACTCCTATATCTTATGATATAACGAATTACCAAAATCCTGACGGTTCCCAAAACATGGCCAGCACGGCATGGAATAATCCGCTGTGGTTGGTTCATAATAACGGTTATAACAGTAATGTTGACCGTATTATCGCGAATACAAAGGCAACCTATGATATTTACCCATGGTTGAATGTCTCTGAACGATTGGGAATTGACACCTATGGTGATACCCGTAAAGGGGAAACCAATATCGGTACGGTACGTGCCACACCCGGTATGTACGATCAAAAGATTACCCGTACGGAAATCAACTCTGACTTTGTTGTTCAGGTTAACCGTGATTTCTCACAAGATTTCAGTTTTTCCGCATTAGCTGGTAATAATATCAATACCCGGAGTTACGACAGCCAGGTACAAGTAGGAACCGGGTTGAACATTCCTGATTTCTTTAATATTTCGAATGCCAATACCGTTACCGCCAGCCAATACCAGGAAAAAGTCAGATTAGTAAGCTTATATTCGCAATTAATTTTTGGTTTCCGTGATTACGCTTACTTAACACTGACAGCCCGTAACGACTGGAGCTCTACGCTGCCAACGAGTAACAACTCTTATTTCTATCCTTCTGCCAGTTTCTCTTTTGTATTTACCGATGCACTCGGTATGAAAGACAATCCCTGGCTGAGTTATGGTAAATTGAGATTATCTGTTGCTCAAATTGGTAACGATGCCCCTGTTTACTCGCTTACAACCAACTATATACAGGCCAATCCTGGTGATGGGGTCCGTGGTAATATCAACTATCCGTATAATGGTGTTAACGGATACCTGTTAAGTAATGTACTGGGTAACCCGACTTTAAAACCTGAAATTTCGACTTCCTATGAAGGTGGTTTGGATCTTCGTTTCTTTAAAGGCCGGGCACGTGTCGACTTTTCTTACTATAACCGTGAAACAAAGAACCAGATTTTCTCTGTTCCGGTTTCTGCAACCACAGGTTACGTAAGCAAATTAGCCAACGCCGGAGTCATCAGAAACAAAGGTGTTGAAATCACATTATCGGGAACTCCGTTACAAACCAAGGACTTCCAATGGGATCTTACTGCAAATTTCTCTAAAAACCAGACAGACGTTGTCAAGTTAGCCGATGGAGTGGAAAATATCTTCCTTGCAGGATTTGTAGATCCTCAAATACGAATTATGCCTGGCAAAAACGGCTATGGTGTCATTTGGGGCACACGGTATGAAAGAAATGCCAAAGGGCAAATGATGATAGACGATCAGGGATATCCTATCCTGGCAAGCGATCTGGGGCCTATTGGTAATGTTCAACCCGATTGGATAGCGAACTTACGGACTTCTTTCAGCTACAAAGGTATTTCAGTTTCGGCATTGTTCAACATGCGTCAGGGTGGACAAATATTGAACTTCGATAAATATTATACCATTTACTACGGTACGGCTATTGAAACAGCAAATCGTGGCAGCTCGTATATATGGCCCGGAGTCAACGCAAATACCGGTGCAAAAAACACGACATCCATCGTACGCGATGAAGCTTACTATCGCGGTTTTTACACCAATGCCGACGAAAACCTTGTTGAAGACGGTGGTTTTGTCAAGTTGAAAGAATTGAGCCTTTCTTACTCTTTGCCAAGGAGCATTGTATCGAAAACTCCATTCCAGGGTATTACAGTATCCGGTATTGGAAGAAACCTGTGGATACATACCAAATTCACGTATGGTGATCCGGAAGGCAACCTGCTTGGCAGTGGCAATGCTCAGGGTTTTTATCATGAAGTAACGCCGAATACAAGAAGTTACTCGGTTAGTATCCGTGTAAGCTTATAACAAGCTATCCTATTAATAATTAAACACATACTATCATTATGAGATATAGTAGAATTTTCAAATTATTAACGGTATGCTCGGTTTTATTGATGGCTGTATCATGCCAGAAATTTCTGGATGTTAACAAAAATCCCAATGACCCCGAAAGTGTACCTGAATCACTGCAATTATCTGCTTTGGAAGGTAATTTCAGTTATGAGATCCTGGCAAATAATGCCGTGCGGACTACGAGCTTATGGACGCAGCAAACAGCCTGGAACGGTGTTCCGCCATCTGACGACAATTATGATGTCAAAGAAAATGATGTCAATAATCTCTGGCAATATTGGTCGTATACCGATGTCATGAACAATGCCCGTAAAATGGATGCTCAGGCAATAGCCGACGGTAATTTTGCGTACTCGGCCATAGCTAAGACCATTTTAGCCTGGAATCTATCCGTTGTGACCGATTTATGGAATGAAGTGCCCTACAGCAAAGCCTTTGATCCTACGAACCCCACACCGGAATACGATACACAGGAAAACGTATACAAAAGCATATTCACCTTGCTGGATGATGCCATTGCCAATTATGGGAAAAGCAGTTCCAAGACTCCCGGTTCAGATGATTTGCTTTATGGTGGAGACCTGACGAAATGGCAAAAGCTGACCTATACGTTGAAAGCTCGCTTGTTAATGCATTTAACGAATGCACCCGGTTATACGGCTGCCACTCAAGCTCAGGCGGCCCTGGATGCACTCCAAAATGGATTTGCCAGCAATAGTGATAATGCCAACTTTACTTATTACGATGCCCAGGGATCCGAAAACCCATGGTATCAGTTTGCCATCGATGGTAAATGGGACACACGGAATCAGTTAAGTAAAACGTACGTCGATTTACTTACAGGCCTTAACGATCCGCGCCTGCCCATCCAGGCCCGTCCGGTTGGAGCCGTCGATGGTAATGGTGCTGTCTCGGGAACCATTACCAATCCTACCTATGTAGGCCATGCTAATGGTACACAAGGTGAAGGAACAGCCAATATCTCATCTATTGGTTCTTTTTACAGCGCCGCCGGTGCTCCATTGAACTGGATGAATTATGCCGAAGCAAAATTCATTGAAGCCGAAGCAACGTTCATCACCAGTGGAGCTGCTGCTGCAGATCCTATATACCGTGATGCCATCCGTGCTTCTATGGATCAGTTAGGTGTTACTGCTGCCGATCGTGAAACTTATGTTTCAAATCAGGCTGCACTGACCGATGCCACGGCATTGCGTGATATCATCACTCAAAAATATATCGCAAACTTCTTACACTTTGAGGTTTATAACGACTGGAGAAGAACCGGATTCCCGCAATTAACCATTGCTTCGGGTGCTAAAACAACCGTCATTCCGGTGCGTTATCCTTATCCTTCATCCGAACTGCAAAATAATGCAGCCAATGTGAAGAAAACAGGTATACCGGTAGGCTATACCTCTATGGAACAACATGTTTGGTGGGATCCCGCCAACTAAAGATTTAATTTCCAGATACAAGCCCCGTTATTATTTAGCGGGGCTTGTTTTGTTCTTAATATTTCCACTTCCGATTATATACTTTGCCTATTTACATTACCTTACAATAAGATATTCAGTCGCACATCCTAATCCTTCCTGCTATCGTAATCATATCTTATTTATTATCAGGTATATACATACCCATATATTAATATTTTATAATTGTAATAATAGGAATTTATCTTTAATTATTGAGTATAAACTAATTTTTGTAACTAATTGTAAATAATACAGATAGATACATTTATAATTTAAATAACTGTTTAAGACACAAACAATTAGGAGAAAGAGACAGTTATACACTTCATATCCCCTCTGTTTGCATTGCATTTGGTATATACTCATCACCTAATCAAGAGGTACTCTATGGCTCGAAAGCTACTATCAACTATACCCATTATCCTGTTGACATTTTTGCTTCGATTGTATATGCCCAGGGTGTAAATGTTCAGGGTAAAATTATCGATGGCTCAACCGGCCAGCCGCTACCCGGGGCCAATATTTTGCTGGTTGAATTGCAAAAAGGCGCCGCAACGGATCCTGATGGAAATTATGTCATAAGTAATATTCCGGCCGGAAATTATAACCTTATTGCATCTTATATTGGCTTTAAGAAACACCAGGTTGCCATTACGGTTGGAAACAGCGATGTGGTTATGAATATTACGCTTGCAACCCGATTTATTGGGCCTCGAAACAGTAACCGTAAGCGCATTGGGTTTTAAAGAAGATCCGGATAAATCGGGCGGATCGGCATCGAATGTGAGCGGAACAACGATTGCCACTTCCGGTGAAAATAATCTTATTACCGGTTTATCAGCTAAAGCATCCGGCATTTATATCACGCAGTCCGGCGGAGATCCGGGTTCAGGAGCTAACATTCTTATCCGGGGACAGAGCACGATTACCGGCGACACTCAACCTTTATTCGTTGTCGATGGAATGCCGATTAGCAACGACCAGTTTGAAACGGATATTAACGATCCCAATCAGCGCCTGCAAAGTGTGCAGCAACAGGTTCGTTCTAACGACCTGAATCCGGATGATATTCAATCCGTTACCATTCTGAAAGGAGCTGCCGCTGCCGCACTTTGGGGTTCAAGGGCCGCAAACGGCGTTATCGTCATAACAACAAAAAAAGGCTCGGCAGTAACCGGAAAAAAAGTCAGTGTAAGTTTTAAATCATCGGTCTATGCTGACGATGTAAATAAAAGCGTGCCCCTGCAAACAATATTCGGACAAGGTTCGGGTGGAATGTTCAGCCAGGGTTCATCCCAGTCATGGGGAGATAAAATTTCTGAACGAAGCGGCGGAGCCGATGTCGTCGATCTCACTACGAACGGGAATTACGCAACCGGTCCCAATGGTGAAAAATTTGGTAAAATCGCCAGTGGCACCGATCCAATTTCGGATCCCCACGGCGGAAAAAACTCCAAAGATATCTTCGATCATCGTTACGATGTGTTCCATACAGGCCTGAGATACGATAATTCCCTGAGTATCAGTGGTGGAACACAAAATGCTACGTACTACGTAAATGTTTCCAATCTCACTCAGAACGGAATCATTAAAAAGAACAGTTCCTACGATCGTACCACTTTGAGGGCCAATACAGAACATACACTGAGCCGGACTTTTCGTATTTCTGTAAATGCCAATTATATAAAAATGGTATCCGACAGGATTCAACAGGGAAGCAACCTGAGCGGTATTTTCCTCGGCGGACTCCGTACTCCGGCCGATTTTAACAATACCGTTTACCTGGTAAATTATGTTTCCGGTGACGGGACCATAATCCCCGACCGGCAGCGTTCGTATCGTAATCCATATGGACAAAACAGCAGCCCGGGTTATGACAACCCGAATTTCACTATCAACAGAAATACCAATGGAACGGTTGTAAATCGCGTCATCGGCAACACATCGTTGGTTTACGATCCCTTTACCTGGTTGAATGTCACGTATCGTATCGGTGTGGATTCCTATTCTGACCAGCGTCACGAGTACTTTGCCCAATATTCCGGGCAGTATAACAACGGTTCTTTGAGACAACAGAATTTCAATGAATTTCAGTTGAACTCCGATTTAATTCTTCGGGCAACCCGTGATTTGAATGACAATTTCAATGGATCTATCATGCTCGGTGCTAATATCAATGACCGGGAATTAACCAACGTAGGAGCATTCGTCACGAACTTTATTCTGCCAAACGCTCCTCCAAACCTGTCGAACTCACCGGCCTCTAACCGGACACCGTTCAACTATAAACAGATTGTCCGGACAGCCGCTTTGTATTCAGAAATCAAGTTATCGGCATACGATATGTTGTTTTTGTCGTTAACCGGACGTGGTGAAACGGCATCTACTTTTGGTCCGGAGGCCAATAGCACATTCTATTATCCATCCGCGTCTTTGGCATGGCAATTTTCAAAGCTGGACGCATTAAAGGATAATAAAATATTAAGCTTCGGTAAATTACGGGCATCATTCGGACAGGTGGGACGACAACCAGGCCCCTATCTGACAACGACGATCTATTCCAATAATGCCGCTATTTTCTTTACCGACGGCTGGGGCTCCGCACTGGATCCTGCAAATTATAATGGCGGATATATCGAAAGTAATGTTCTCGGGAACAGAAAACTGAAACCGGAACGTAAAACGGAAATTGAATTCGGTACCGACCTGCGTTTTTATAATGATCGATATGGCTTAAGCGCCACCTATTATTACAATAAAACAACGGATGCCATTTTCAATGTAACCACGGCCTATACAACCGGCTTTGCAGGTACAACCGATAATGCCGGTTCGATAAGAAATAAAGGCATCGAGCTGAAATTTGATGCCGAATGGCTGAGGTTAGGCGATTTTATATGGACCTCGAATGTAAACTGGTCGAGAAACCTGAATAAAGTCACCAGCCTTCGCGGAACAACCGATATCTTCCTGAATGGATTCCAGGGAACGTCGTCACGTGCCGTTCTTGGCCAGCCACTTGGCGTTTTATGGGGAACTCCATACCTGCGTGATGCCAATGGAAAACTGGTCCTTGATGCTAATGGATTCCCGCAATCCGGGGCAGCCAATACGGTACTAGGTAACCCTAACCCGGATTGGAGAATGGGCATCGGTAACACATTCCGTTATAAAGGATTGTCATTAAACGTCTTGCTGGATATCAAGCAGGGCGGGAAAGTCTGGAATGGCACAAGAGGTGCCTTATATGTATTTGGCACTCACAAAGATACCGGCGTTGAGACAGTGGCTCCCCAGGATCTTGTAAATTATGCCGGGGCAACCATAGCCCAGGGAACGACATTCCGCGGAAGAGTGAACGACTTCGGTGGCGGTCCCGTGGCACTTGATGAATCATGGTATACCGATTTGGGCGGTGGTTTTGGCCCGGTTTCCGAACAGTTTATTGAAGATGGCGGATACGTTCGTATACGGGAAGTTTCATTGTCCTATTTGTGGAATTCTGAAGCTTTCAGAAATATAACGGGACTGTCGTCGATTGAATTTTCGGCTACCGGGAGAAATTTATTCTTATGGACCAAATATACGGGAATTGACCCGGAAACGAATTTAACCGGGGCAACCAACGGTATGGGTCTGGATTACTTCAATAATCCAAACACCCGGACATTCATATTCACCGTGAAATTCAATTACTAATCCATGCTATTCATAAGGAAGAGTGTTATGAAAACTTACATAAAATATATGCTATTCTTCTTGCTGGGCTTTGTATTCATTGAATCGGGATGTAAAGAATTCACGAAAGGCTACAGCGAAGATCCAAATAACCCGACCGAAGCTCCGGGAAACCTGGTCATTCCGGCAGCCCAGGTGGGTGAAATTCTCTTTTTAGAAGGAGAAACAGCCCGATTGGCCGGAATATGGTCCGGACAGTTCACCGGCTCCGATCGTCAGTATGTCAGTTATAATAATTATAACATGACCGCACAGGATTTTGACAATATGTGGTTCAATGTCTACCCGAACGTTGTCAAGCAAGCCCGAATTGTTGCAAAAAAAGCGACGGATTTAAATAATCAGAAGTTACTGGCCCTGGCTCAAATTACCGAAGCGCATGTTATGGGAGATATAACGGCCCTTTGGGGAGATGTGCCCTATACCCAGGCGGCCGATGTTGCACAATATCCAAATCCTGTTTATGACAGCCAAACGGATATTTATAACAGCCTGCAGCAAAAACTAACGGAAGCCATTAGTAATTTAGGCGGAAGTGGATCCATCGGAAGCGGCGACGATATCTTTTTCAAAGGGGATGTCACCAAATGGATCAAAGCGGCCCATACGTTGAAAGCCCGCCTTTATCTTCAAGTTAAAGATTATCAAAACGCGGTTGCCGAAGCACAACAGGGAATTGATTCTCCGGATAATTCACTGATTGCCCAACATGGAACAACCTACCTGGGCAATTTCAATGTTTATTATTCATTCCTGGTATACGATCGTCCGAGTTATATGTCGGCCATCAATTCTCACCTGGTTAACATGATGAGTGCCAATAATTTTCAGCGCAACTCCAAAACCAACGAGGAAGGTCGCTATAAATACTACTTCATCGATGATCAAAACTATAATGCCGGAACGGAATTGAATTATTATTCCAATTTCGATTGGGGAACCGGGGAAGGCAACGATGGAAAGTTTGGTACGGAAACGCCCTTCCGGCTTCTGACCTACGAGGAGAACCTGCTGATACTGGCCGAAGCTCAGGCCCGGCTTAATCAATTGGGTCCGGCGCTTACCGCATTGAATGATGAACGGGCATACATGCGGAGTGGCGGCTATGCCAGTCCGGTTTCCCAAAATTATGCCGATCCGAATCAATATTCTATTCAATATGATGATTATGCCGCTGCCGATTTTCAGGCCGGCGGAGAATTATATGACAATGTATCCGAACAATCTTCTCTCATTACGGAGATTGTTAAAGAAAAATACATTGCCCTCTGTGGTTTAATTGAACCTTTCAATGATATCCGGCGGGAAGACAATGCCCAGCGTATTGGTTTGCAGCCGAGTACAGGATCTCAACTGCCTCAGCGGTTCTTAATTCCGCAAACGGAGATAAGTTCAAATTCAAGTGTTCCCAAACCACAACCCACTATATTCGATAAAACCCCTGTAAACCAATAAACAAGTGAAAAAGCCCCGGAACTAAATTTCGGGGCTTTTTTTTCTTCCGGATTCAAATAATTATACATTTTGGTCCAAATAGCATTTATACTAAAATCACTATCTAAATAGTTATCTGGCAACGACAGGTCTTGTTCTACTTCAAACATTCGATTTCTCTTAATCACAGATGGTTAAAAAGCTGTTTTTTTTACTAATTATCATTATTTGCAATCCTGTATTTTTAATCGCACAAAATCGATTGGTTTCAGGCACGGTATCAGATGCCGCTGACAGCTTGCCTCTCCCGGGTGTTTCAATCATTATTCCCGGAATAAAACACGGCACCTATACCGATTCATCAGGGTATTTTCGATTATATGTGCCACAAACGACAGACTCGTTAATGTTCATGTATATAGGTTATGTCACAAAGAAAGTTTCCATTCATGAACTATCATCTTTAAAAATAGCATTAAGAAAACAATCAAATCCATTTACGGAAATTGGCAATCCTCATTTCAGATTGAATAAATTCTGGAATACTTCCTCTACAGCTGCAACGATAAACCCGGACGTATATAATTTACCCCTCACCAATTACGAACAAATCCTGTTTGCGAAAGAATCCGGTATCTATGTAACAAATACTGACCTGACCGGCTATTCGAATCTTACCTTTATCAGGGGTACATCAAGAGAACGAATTAATAATCAGCCGCTCTTCGTCCTGAACGGTTTCCCCCTGATTACACATATTGCTGAACCGGGTTTATATCCCTTCAACCCTTCTGATGTCTTATATAATCCGTTCCGTAACCTGGCATCACCAGATATTCAATCTGTTACGGTTTTAAAAGGTGAAACGGTTACTTCATTAGAAGATCAAAACAGTTCCAACGGAGCTATTTTGATAAATATGAAGCATGGTAAAAGCGGCAAACCCAAAGTGCATATTGGATTTAATGTCACTTCAAACAACAGGTCAGATATCAATAAGACAAACTCTTATGCTGGTATCTCAGGTGGCAACAAGGTTGTTCAGTACTATGTTTCCGGAATCTTGGGTTATGATAATGATTCGGGGTATTTACCCTCCGGGAACCGTAAAACAGCATTAGTGGATTTGCAGAGTAATAAGAACAGGCGTTTTTCTACACATTTTTTCCTGACAGCGTCACAAAATAAAGGTTTAGATAAAACGAATTTCAACAATCAATTTCATCAGGAACAACTCATCTCAACGGCTGATGCGAACTATCAAATTATACCCGGAATACTGAAATACAATACATTACTGGGATTACAACAATCTATCCTTGGATCCGGAGGAAAAGAAATACCCACTATGCATTTACATATTAATAATTACGACTGGTCCAATTTGTTCGATTATTCACAAAGCTGGGGAGTAAATATTCTTCATATTAACGAGGGAAATTCTTTACAACACGCCACTTTAAAAAACTCGAATTACCTTGCTCCCCTGGTAAATAACCAGTCGTGGAATGCATCGGAATATCTCCAAAACAATTTTATCCGGTTCAATTATTCCTACGAACACAAGCTTATAGTAACCTTCAAGAGCAAGTTCAATGGCATTTACGGGGCAAATAACGTAAGACATTACTCTTTCTATCCCTCCGTTTATGCAGGATGGGTTGCATCCATGGAACCTTATATCGTAGCCATTAAACCTATAAATTTTCTGAAATTTTACACACAATACGGGCGCACTGATAATCAAAATATAAACACCTTCATTCCATCAACAGGTAATTCTTCGGTTTTTGTACCTGGTGAGTTAGAAAACCTTTACAATCAGTCGGTAAATTTTAACCTGGGAATGGATTTTATCCTTTTTAATCAAAGAGTTCAGGGAGATGTCATTTATTTCAGTTCAAAAACGATTGATGATAGTCATGATGAAATCGAACCGTTTCTAAACCTGGTAAATTCCGGAACCGAATGTAATGTAAACGTCCGCCTGCTCACCAAACCGGGATTCAGTTGGTCCATCAATGGTAATGTGACATTCTCAAAGCTGCGATATAGCATTATTACCAATAAAGACATGAGTTTATCCATAGCATCGAATTTATTAAATGAACAACCGGGACATCTTATTCCCAAAACGTATGGGGGATTCAGTACCGAAATTCGTTTCGCAAATGTTGATTTAGATATATACTTCCATTCAAATCAAAATGATATAATATCACCCAATATCAGTAATACGGTAATTGGAAGTTTCAATAATGCTTTGGATTTACGAACATCCTTCGATTCGGCACCATCATTGAACTTTAATCAATTTCTAAATAAATATTCAGGTACCGTAAATTCCATGGCATCCTTATGGCTGCAGGATGTGAATTTCAATTATAAAATCCCGGGGAAAATAGTTAATAATTTCAAGCTGAAAGTAGATATATGTGTTAAAAACTTGTTCAAATTAACGAAATCGAATGTGGCTTCTGACAGGATAACAACCAATGGTATTACGAATTACAACCTTTTGACATTTCACCCTATGCCTTTGCGGCGTTCGGTAACTTTGGGTATTGATCTTTTATTTTAAATAATACTATCGCAACCCGTTATGGTTACCGTATCCCCTTTCATTATCCTAATTAAATTAAAATTCATTCATCAAATTTTGATAAATAAATCTTTTCGCTTAAAATCCCCCATAATAATTGCCTAATTTTGCAAACACGCCATATCTTATTGTTTTATATAATTTTACAATCCAAAAAGGGCTTCCTGATTTTTTGTGAAAAATAATTGAATAAGAACAATTTTTAAGTTTTTTTTAAAAATGTTTTAACAAAATACACTTATCTATTATAGATGTTTAAATCAAAAATAATCAATACTATATTGTCTTTATAATATTTTGTCATATAAGAATATATTAATCCTTTTTATAAGATTTAAAGATAATTTTTTTGATTTATACCATTCCTCAAAGTAGATTTTAGTGTTTTATGGGTTGATATAAACAACTTATATATCCATATAGATGACACCATATGGGTACATAGTGAGGTTCTGATTAAAAATAAATACGGATAATTAAAGGTTAAGAAAATTAACCTGCATGGAAATTTTCTATCTGTGGCAGAAGAGGGTTTCTGTTATCTGTTTATTTATCATTACCCCACTTGTTTGTATTCCCAAAACTTTTAAACAAAAACAAAGAAGTGAGGTTCTCTATGGCTAAAAAGATATTGCTTTTCGGCATATTCTTATTTTTTGCTATGAGTGGAATAAGCCAGGCCCAAAGTCGCGTTATCACCGGTCTGGTTAAAGATGCTCAAAGCAATTCACCTTTGCCGGGTGTAACAATCCAACTAAAAGGTACATCAAGTGGAACAACCACAGATCCAAATGGACATTTCGAACTGAGTGTCCCCCAAAAAGGCGGAACTTTGGTTTTTTCATACATCGGTTATAAAAACCAGGAATTCACCATTGGGACTAAATCAGTCATAAATGTTAAACTGTCAATGACAACAGAGCAGTTATCCGATGTCGTTGTTGTAGGATATGGAACACAGGTAAAAAAAGATGTTACCAGTTCTATTTCCACAGTATCATCTCAAGACTTCAAGAATGTTACACTGCCTAATGTTTCCAACGCCTTGCAAGGTAAAGTAGCGGGCGTTCAAATAACGGGTACTTCGGGCGTTTTAGGTGCACCGATGACCGTAAGGATTCGTGGAGCCTCATCTATTACGGCAAGCAGTCAGCCATTATATGTTGTCGACGGTGTACCCGTTATCGACAGTCCTATTGGTGATGCAGCAGGAGCCAATATGGGTGGTGGAGTGAGTCCTTTACTAAACCTGAATCCATCAGACATTGCCTCAATCTCTGTATTGAAAGATGCAACGGCTTCCGCCATCTATGGTTCACGTGGTGCCAATGGTGTCATTCTGATCACTACTAAATCAGGCCAGCAAGGTAAAGCAAAAGTAGATATCGGTTTTTATAGTGGTTTTACTCAACCTACAAAAAAATATAGCGTTTTGTCGGGGCCTGAATTTGCTAAAATGTTTAATTACGCGGTGGGCTATGCTATAGGTTCTCAGGATCCTACAAAAATTGCTGCTGTCGAAAACAGTAATTTTGGGAATTATCTTGATCCTGCAAAAGTACCGAATACGAATTGGCCCAGCCTGGTAACACAAACCGGTATGATTCAAAATTATAATGCCAGCGTGTCCGGTGGTAATAAAAATACGACCTATTACATGTCGGCTCATTATAAAGATCAGGGTGGATATTTACGCAAAAACAACTTGAAGAACTACGATGTTTTATTAAATGTCGATCAAAAAGTTAATGATCGTCTTAGAGTAAATCTTTCCATTAATCCATCTCGCAGTGACGATCGCCGTGTTTCCATTAGTAATGCCGTAGCAGCACCTTATACTTATGCTGCTCTTATGCCCTCTGTTGTATCTCCATATGACAGTACCGGCGCCCTAAACAATGCGAAAGATCCCGGAATACCTTTTAATGGATATTCTGCTTTCCCGGGTACACCGCTGTCTAATGCTCTGGGAAGCTCTTTCAATTCCGTGACCAGCGAATTAAATACTCATGCCAGGGTAAACTATCAGATCATACCTCAACACCTGACGGCCTATTCTGAGTTTAGTGTGCAACATCTGCAGCTTACAGAAACTCAAAAACTGAGTACTAAAACAACGGATGGTTATCCCACGGGGTATGGGTATGTTTCTAACGATGAATATTTAAATTATTCATGGAACAATATAGCTACCTACGACAATTCGTGGGGGGTAAATAAATTGAAAGTACAGGCTGGTGTGACTCTCGAACGAAATGTTGAAAATTATTCATTTGTCGATGGCAATACCTATCCTAACGATCAATTTACAACATTAAATTCTGCAGCAAATATTACGTCAGGCCAGGGCATGGTTACTTCTTATGCCTTCCAGAATAATTTACTGCGTGTGAATTACTCCTATAATGACAAATATCTTCTTAATTTAACAGGAAGTTATAACGGCTCATCCCGATTTGGAAGTAATAATCGTTACGGATTTTTCCCGGCTGGTTCGGTGGGATGGATTGTGACTGATGAATCATTCATGCATAACATCAAAGCAATCAATTTTCTGAAATTACGTGCCAGTTATGGATTAACCGGAAATGGAAATATTAATAATTTCCAGGCCCTTGGTTTAGTAGGCAGTGGAGCCGATTATAACGGTATTCCCGGTATTCATCCGACGCAATTAGCGAATCCGGATCTACAATGGGAAAAAACGGCACAGCTCGATTTAGGGTTAGATTTTCATATCATTGGTAACCACTTGCGTGGTACTTTCGATTATTTTAACAAACAAACGAAAAACCTTCTCTTAAGTGTGCCGGTTCCTGCAACCAACGGATTTACCAGCTTTCTTAAAAATACAGGAAAACTGGAAAATTCTGGCCTTGAACTCGGTCTTGACGGAGATGTATTGACAGGTAATAACTTCCGGTGGTCATTAAATGCCAATATTTCAACCCTGGTCAATAAAGTGAAACAACTGCCGGGCAGCGATATTGTTAATGGCGCCAGCCTGATTCGTGTTGGACAACCTTTAGGCGTGTTTTACCTGCGTCAGTACGCCGGTGTAAATCCCAATAATGGAGATGCTCTTTATTATGTAAATGAAACCCCTACGCCAGCCCAAATATCAAGTAAGGATGTATTTAAACTGAGCAAATTCGGTGATAAATATGTTACAGCCAATTATAATTCGGCCAAACGTGTTATTTCCGGTTCTCCATTTCCAAAATTTTTCGGTGGATTCGGAACTACCGTTTATTACAAGGGTCTTCAACTTAACGTCAATTTCCAATATCAGTATGGAAACAAAATATACTGGGATGATGGAGCTTTTCTTGAAACCAATATGGGTTCCATATTTAATAATGATACCAGTCAGTTAAATTACTGGACGCCTAGTAATAAAAATGCGACCGTTCCGGAACCACGTTTATTTACAAACAACGGAAGCTCACGCAGCACTCGCTATTTATTGGATGGTACCTACTTACGTCTGAAATCGGTAATAGTGAGTTATAATCTCCCCAAGAGTATTACGGGAGGCTATAACATTCGGGTTTATTCCCAGGGATACAACTTGTTGACTTTTACCAAATTCAAGGGTCTAGATCCTGAAATAACACCGAATCAGGGTAATACACAACAGGGGAATGTATTCTTTCAACCACCCCAACAGCGTACCATAACATTTGGTATTGACATCGGATTTTAATAGAGAAAATCAACGGAGATTTTAATATGATTAGAAAAATAATATTTCTCATTGGATTCAGTCTTCTTGTGGCAGGTTGCAACTTACTGGGTAATCAACAACCTAAGCAATCCTTGTCCTTGAATGATGGTTACAAGACCGTTTCAGATCTAAATCAGGAACTGGTCGGTGCTTATAATGATTTGCAGGATGCTAATGGCCGCCCGGTAGGCGGCGCTGACTGGACCGTTTTCGGCGCTATTATAGCGGATAATGCCGATTTTGAGGGCTCCTATCCTACTCTTCAGCAATTAGCACAACATAAACTGGATCCTAATAATGGCAGTGTTAATGACTTGTGGATTGGAAGTTACAAAGTCATTAATGACGTTAACGTCATTTTAAGCAAATTGAAAGGTGTATCTGGTCCATCAAGCCAGTCAGAGTTAGATAATATACAAGGGCAATGCCTGTTTATTCGCGGGACCGTTTATTTCTATCTCGCCAATTTTTACGGCAAACCCTGGGTTGGAGATGCATCGGCAGCCAATTCTCAATTGGGCGTTCCGATTGTTACAGACCCGGTAACTGCTTCTACTCAGTTTACCTCTCCCAGCCGTAATACGGTATCGGAAGTATATGCACAGGCTAAAACAGATTTAAATAAAGCCAGTACTTTACTTACCGGCAATCCGTCAAGTTTTATTAATGGCGAAGGTAATAAATACGCGGCTCTTGCTATGCTGTTGCGTATAGCCATGCAACAACACGATTACAGTACAGCTGCTACATTAGGTAAACAAATCATGGATTCCGGAGTATATACCTTAAATTCTGATGTGAAAACTTTCTTCTATCAGAAATTTTCACCGGAATCTATTTGGGAAGTTGCTAATACAGCTCAGGATAATGTGGGTGTGAATATCTCCCTGGATGCCCTTTATAATAAAGATGCCCGTGGAGATATCCGTATTGCTCAGGGATATGTTGACGCATTAAATAGTATCGTACCCCAATCACAGCAGACCCTTCTAACTGCTGCTTCAGCTACCTATAAGGATACACGGGTTACCGAATTACTAACGGGAACAACTGCCGGTAATAGCTACTCTCTTAAATACCCTGATGCTATTAACTATAGCTCTAATGCTCCTATTTTCCGATATGCAGAAGTTATCCTGGATAGGGCTGAAGCGTTGGCAAGAATGAATGGTGTAAATCAGGAATCAATTGATTTATTAAATCAAATCCGTGAACGAGCCATCAAAGTATATGATAGCAGCGGTAATCAAACGAATAATAAACCGTACATTGACTATAATCTGGCTGATTTTGCAAGTGCACAAGATCTAATAAACACCATTCTTTTGGAACGCCGTGTTGAACTCGCATTTGAAGGAATGCGTTTCTTCGACCTGACGAGAACGGGCCAAAATGTGGTAAGTAAAACCGGTCAATCGGACGCATTTGATGCCAATGACTTACGTTTCCCCATTCCTCAAACGGAAATGGATGCAAATAAAAATCTGGTACAAAACCCAGGTTACGGAGGCTAAATATTACATCGTATTAACAAAAAAGCCCCGGGTTTCGACCCGGGGCTTTTTTTATGCACCGTAAATGTTGTTTATGGGCACTATAAACACTCCCCAATCTCGTCATCCCGGAATTTCGCCCGGTGAAATATCCGGGACCTCCGAACACAGGCACTGCTTCCAACGTGGGGAGATTCCGGTTCCCCGGCCGGAATGACGTGTAATGTGGTTTAGGGGCCATAATGTTGTTTCTGAGTGCCATAAACACTCCCCAACGCCGTCATCCCGCACTCAGATGCGGGATCTCCGAACACAGGCAGAACAACCAACGTGGGGAGATTCCGGCTCCCCGGCCGGAATGACGTGTAATGTGGTTTAGGGGCCATAATGTTGTTTCTGAGTGCCATAAACACTCCCCAACGCCGTCATCCCGCACTCAGATGCGGGATCTCCGAACACAGGCAGAACAACCAACGTGGGGAGATTCCGGCTCCCCGGCCGGAATGACGTTATTCTTTCGTTTGTCGTCCTCAATTTAGTTTAAAAGTTTCTCCTCCACTCCCCAACGCCGTCATCCCGCACCCAGATGCGGGATCTCCGAACGTAAAAAAAGAATTGTAAGTAACAGCATTCAGCCAGGTCATCATTAATAATGGAATGGGGCGGATATGTATACATAGTAACCAATAAATATCACACGGTACTCTATACAGGAGTGACATCAGAGCTTTGTCCACGAATATGGAAGCATAGACATTTAACAGGTAGTCATTTTACAAGTCATTACAGGGTCACAAAATTTATTTATTTTGAATGTTATTCAACAATCGGAGAGGCAATAAAACGAGAAAAACAAATAAAAAAATGGAAACGGCAATGGAAATGGGAATTGATTCTGAAGTTTAATCCGGATCTCGAAGATTTGTGGCAATCATTATGTGGAGAGCAGGCTTAATGAGTAAAAAAATATAACTTCATCCCACTCACCCAACGTCGTCATCCCGGAATTTCGCTTTTTGAAATATCCGGGACCTCCGAACACAGGAGAACAACCAACGCCAGGAGATTCCGGCTCCCCGGCCGGAATGACGTGTAATGTGGTTTAGGAACCATAATGTTGTTTATGAGTGCCATAAACACTCCCCAACGCCGTCATCCCGGAATTTCGCTTTTTGAAATATCCGGGATCTCCGAACACCGGCACAGCATCCAACGCCAGGAGATTGCTTCTCCCGACAAAAGTCGGGATCGCAATGACACCTATGGATTTTGCAGGCTCCCCGGCCGGAATGACGTGTACTGTGGTTTAGGAGCCATAATGTTGTTTATGAGTGCCATAAACACTCCCCAGCGACGTCATCCCGGAATTTCGCTTTTTTGAAATATCCGGGATCTCCCAACACCGGCACGGCATCCCAACGCAGGGAGATTGCTTCTCCCGACATCAGCCGGGATCGCAATGACACCTATGGATTTTGCCGGCTTGCAGGCCGGAATGAGTGTATGATGTGCGTTTCATAGCCACTCAGCATTTCATCCGTAAAAGCTTCAACCTCATTCCACAACTATCCTGGGAATATTCGAGGGCAGGCGCGTCAGCAGTTCATAATTCAAATGGCTGCTTAATTCCGAGAAAGAAGCCACGCTGATCTCGTCATTTTTTTGTTTCCCAATCAACACAACCTCATCCCCTTTTCTGGCATGAGGAATATCGGTAACATCAATCATCAAGGCATTCATATTCACAAAACCGACAACCCGGGCGCGTTTCCCCCTGATCAATACCTTCCCGATGTTACTCAGGCTCCTGCTGAAACCATGCGCATATCCTACCGGGACAGCGGCCAGGCGTTCACTTCGGGTCGTCATGTACGACATGCCATATCCGACAAATTCACCGGCTTCCACTTCCTTAATATTCATAACTTTGCTTTTCCAGCTAATAATTCTCTTAAGGGGATCGTCGAAATGTGTTTTATTTTGAACCGATTCGATGAGCTCATTTTTCATATTCTTCATGAACGTTTCCTGGTTCGGCCAGAATCCATATTGCGCAATGCCCACACGCACCATGTCCATAATCGTCTCCGGATAATTCAAAACAGCCGATGAACATGCTGTATGATGGTGTTTTGGCTCAATTCCCTGTTCTTCAAACCAGGATGCCCTCTCATTATAACGCTCTATTTGAGTTTTAACTCTCAGGTAATTGCTCACACTCTCTGCACCCGCATAATGTGTACTGATACCATCGTATTCCAGGTACTTTCGATTTCTCTTAACGTAATTGGCTACTTCTTCGAGCTGCTCCGATTCAAACCCCATCCGGTGAAATCCGGTTTCGAGGTGTATGTGAATCCGTGCTTTCTTTTTAAGTTTACGGGCCGTTTTAACGGCCGCCTTCAATCGGTCCATCTCAAAAACAAAAAAGGAGACATTATGCAATATAGCCCACTCTAATTCATCATTATCGATGATACCCATAATCATGATATCAGATTTTGTTTTCTTGCACCGGCTGGCACGTAAGGCTTCGTGAGCGCTGAAAACAGAAAAATGTTTTACCCCACACTGTTCGGCGATCGGCAGAAAGTGTTCTATTCCATGTCCGTAGGCATTCCCTTTTATAACGGATGAAAATACAACGTCCTTCCCAATTCGCCCTCTTAAATAATCCAGATTGTTCTTTAAAGCTGTTTTACTGATTTCGAGATAGGACGTTTCAAACATGGTCGTTTTATTTCAAATTATTAAATGTCTGTTTTGTATAAATACACACTTTAATGAACAAACCCGATTAATCGGATTAAAGGATATCCCCGCCGAGTTTTTTGTGAGACTATTGGGCAATCACTACTCACTACTCACTACTCACTACTCACTACTCACTACTCACTACTCACTACTCACTACTCACTACTTCCTATTAAATATCTGATCAACAAGGTTGTAAAACATCATCACGCCGGTTTCAATAATGTCATCAGGGAAATCATAATCAGAATGATGAAGCTGTGGTTGTTTTTTCCCTGAGCCCAAACCAAACATTGCGCCTTTAAAAACGCTCGTAAAGCGTCCAAAGTCCTCCGACCATGAAAAGGGCTGATCGAGCAGCCGGAAGTCGGCTGAAATAGCCTTTGCAGCATTCTCAATCCAATCAACACATTTTTCGTCGTTCACTGTCGCTTCAAATTTCTGTGTCCGTTCTACTTCCACATCCAATTGATGCAGCTCTGCCGTTTTCTTTGCTATTCGTTCAGCTTCTTTGGTCAATTTATTTAATGTGCTGTTTTCATGAGCCCGCAGTGTTGCCATAACTTCAGCATAACCCGGAGAGGTTCCGAAAGCAATTTCACCAAGTTTTGCATGAATAATGGTCACTAAGGCAGATTCATCGAAAGAAGTGGTTAGCTGAGGCAATGCTATTAAATGTTCTATAATGTGGGACATCGCCAAAGCAGGATTTTTACCGTTTTCAGGATGCGAAGCGTGGGATGTCATCCCTTTCAAACGTATTATCATGCCCACCGAAGCGGATGAGAAAATATTTTTTCGGGTAATAACCTGGCTTTTTTCAAATCCCGGAACATTATGCAATGCAAAAATATAGTCGGGTTTGATTTTTTTGATTTTCTCGTCGTCGAGCATCCAATGCGCGCCTTCACCTGTTTCTTCTGCGGGCTGAAAAAGAACCTGTATTTTCCCTCTTTTAGGACGAAACTGGCTAACCATCTTACTGAATCCGCATAAGATCGCCATGTGCCCGTCGTGTCCGCATTTGTGGGACACCCCATCCTCTTCAGACTTATAAGAAACCTCACAAGTCTCACGAATAGGCAAAGCATCTAATTCACTCCGAAACAAAACTACAGGGCCTTCTTTTCCACTGTCAAATTCTGCAATTAAGCCATTACCACCGATTCCTGAAATAATATTGTCCGGTTTTAATTTTTCAAGAAACGAGGTGATACGTTTCGCTGTCTTTTTTTCTTTTCCGGCCGTTTCCGGGTGTTGATGTATTTCGTGCCGTAAAGATTGTAACTCCGGTAATATTTCTGTTAAAAACTCACCTGTATTTTCTTTTTTCGCCATATAAAGATTTTGATTCAGCTTTATTCAACAATTTTATCGATATAGCTAGAATTCATTATTCCAAGAGCTCCCATATACTTGAGTTGGAAATTTATTAAATCCCCGACTTTAAATTTCTGATTATTTTCTCCAACATCAATGACCAGCATATCGGAGCTGGCGTCTACGATATTCATATTTTTGTCCGTTGGCATGAGGTATTCCGGGTTGATATCCAGATAACCTATATCAACGATTGCTCGGTAATGGGTTTGCCCGTAAAGATCTTCATCTATTTCAGCGGCTTCACCGTGCGGGGTCACTCCCAGTTGTCCGCTCGGGACCATTGGTTTTTCATTAATTTCGATAATCTGAGTGAATAATTCGAAAACACCTGATTCCATGCCTTCAATCGTTTCCATCGTAAACAGATTAATTCCGAAATACAGAGCTTCTCCCACTCTGAAATGATTCACTCCTTTCGGAAGTTCTTTGCGAAGCAATAATGGAATGGTGACAGTCGTCCCACCGGAAACCAACGGAATATCTTTCTTAAACTTTAACTCAATAAGTTGTTTGTACAGAGATAATTGTATCAGTTTATCGCTGCTCGGCATTACCCCGTGCAGACAATTCAGATTCGTTCCGAGCCCGATCACCGAAATGTTCGGCAATTCAAATATCTCACCGTAGAAATGCAGCAAATCTTCCCGCATCACTCCTTCACGAAGATCCCCCATTTCTATCATGATGATGATATCATGATGACGTTTTTGTTTTACCGCCTCTTTCGAAATCATCTTAATTGTAGACAATTCCGTATTGAGACTGACATTGGCATATTTGACCACATCGCCGATCGATTCTTTTGGCGGCGGTTTAATGTAAACGGTTCGGATATCCGGGTTGATCTTTTTGATCATTTTAAGATTACTTACCCTGGAGTCCTGAATCTCTGAAGGCCCCAGATTGATCACCTCTCTCAAATAATCCTCGTAACCACATAATATCTTTGTGGTTACACCCCATTTTATATTGTTTTCTTTGAACAGTTCATTAAGGAAATTGAAATTATGATTCAATTTCTCCCTGTAAAATTTCAGATAAGCCATGGTTATTTAGTTAACCTCATCTCAAGATATTTATTAGTGAATCCATACTTTTCATACAGAAATTTAGCAGGATTATCTGGTTCAACATGCAATGCAATAGCACCTTCAGTATGTTGAATGGTTCTCTCCATGAGTTCTTTTCCGATACCTTTTCCACGATATTGTCGATTTACTGCAATATAAACAAGAATATTTTCCGGAATATATCCGCTCATCCCGGTCTTGTTAATAATTACCGCACCAACGATATCATCGCCATCTTTAGCGACGAGAACAGATCCTCCCTGGCCCGGCTGATTATCCAAAGCATAATTAAGGCATTTCATTATATCTTTTTTCTCATCTCCATACTGATCCAGATGAACAAATAAAAAGTCTGCAACCTTCTCTTTGGACACAGGTCCATTCTGATAGTTTTCATGTGTTAAAAAATCGTAAGTAATCATTTTAATCCGTTTAATTTTCAAGCCGATTGAAGTTCGAGTTCTTTTTCATTTGTAACGTTCGATAATAAAACAAACACAAATAGTGATGCTAAAATCCCAAATATATTGGCATCCAGGCCAAAGGGTAATAAAAATACGTTTTGTACGCTTAAAAAGATGGTTGTGGCCCCACCCACGATCATCGACCATAAAGCCCCGGTTGCTGTACTTTTTTCCCAAAATAATGCTCCGATTATGGGAACCAACAATCCAGACACCATGAAGGCATACGAATACAACATCAGGTTCAGGACATTATTCATGAATGATGCCAATAACAATGAAATAACCCCAATAGCCAGGGTTATGATTTGAGATTTTTTTACAAAATCATCGTGTTCAATATCCCATTTAAAAATCTTGCTCAGAACATCACTCATCACATTCCCGGAAGCCGCGATCAAACAACTATCCGCAGTCGACATGATGGCTGAAAAGTATGCAGACATCATAATGCCCATAAGGCCAACAGGTAAAACGGTACGCAGTAACAGCGGCAGACCCATCTCGGGATCCATTGCATTAACGCCTTCGTGCCCCAAATAGGTAAACATTCCCTGCATGGCAGCCACTTTTGCCAAGAGCCCAAGCAACACGCCCATAAAAGCCATTATCGGCCACTCAAAAAGTCCGGCCAGGTACCACGCTTTTTTCGCCTGTTCTTCGTCCCTGCTCGCATATATCCGCTGATATAAGGTCATTCCGACAAACCAGATTGGTATAATCGTAATCCCCCAGTTTACAAGTTGTTGCCAGCTAATATTTGCCAGGGAAAACATCTCCGGCGGAATTGCTTTTGATATCACGGCCCAGCCGCCTAATTCGTAATATGATACTGGAACGCCGATGAAAATGAGGCCTACCATTAAAATAATCCACTGAACAGTGTCCGTATAAATCACGGCCTTCATTCCACCCATAAACGTATATAATACGATTATTCCTCCCATAATGAGAATAGCTGTTTCCATATCTAATTGAATGAACGAAGCAGCAGCCAGTTTGGCTCCGGCAAGAACCTGAGAACTAGTGAATCCAATATATCCTACGGCAGAGATGATACCTGCGATAAAAGCGACTTTTGAATCATAAAAATGTTCGAACAGGTCAGGAAAAGTGAAAAAGCGAAATTCATTCGACATATTTTTGACTTTTGGAATCAAAAATACGGCACTAATCCATGCACCTATTAAACCAGTGAATAACATCCAGGATCCGGACAAACCCATAACAAAGCCAAGTCCGCCCAATCCTATTGAAAAACCACCTCCTACGTCTGTAGCCACGACTGATAAACCTATATGTACAAAACCCATATCTCTTCCGGCTAAGAAATAATCATCGGCACCTTCATTTTTCTTTAAGAAGTAGATCCCGATTCCTAACATCGAAAGCATATAAATGATGAAAACAGACAAATCAATAATATTCATAAAGCAGTATCTATTTTATGCCTTTATTTCCTTTCTTTTCAATAAGTTATTGTTTTAATATTAATTCATTAATAAATACATTTATTCAATTTAATTGCGAATAATTCAATTCAAATATTAGAATTACAAAATAGGTTATTCTATTCAATTATTCCTGTTTTATTTCTTTAACGAATAAACAGTTATTTTCAAATACAATAAACCAAACATTAAACCATATAATTCCATGATTTACAGGAGTATAACAATCATAAACAGACATGACAATAATCATTTATTTTTGATAACACGATAAATCATATGATTTATTAATACCTTTTCGAAGGAATAGCTAAATAATTTAAAAATGATTTTGTGTTTAGGGAACTTAAGGCACCGCTTAGATATGAGTATTAAATGCGGGTTATTATTGTTCATAACCTGCATCATATTACAAGCAATACAAAATATGTTTCTCAGTAAACCCTCAGAAGCCTTTGAATTAGTAGCGGGGCCAGGGAACCGGGAAAACCTCCGACCCGACAGCGGTCGGGATATGAACCCGACGAGCTGTTAATTCTAAATAAATCACTAAAACAAAAAAAGGCTCCCGAGTCACACTCAGAAGCCTTTGAATAGTGGCGGGGGGAGGATTCGAACCTCCGACCTTCGGGTTATGAGCCCGACGAGCTACCAGCTGCTCCACCCCGCGATGTAGACCCCAAATATACATGTGAAATGAACCCATGTCAAGCTTTCTCTAAAGAATATTTATGAAACCTTAAAGCATGTAAGCTTGTTGATATGAACTATAATTGGTAGATTGTCAAAGATATTCTACTTATGAAAATCGCCTAAAAAATGAATTATAAAGCTAATTTTAAAATTGCAGGAGGCAAATGACTGCTAAACAGGGAATTGCACCTCAAGAGGTACATCAGGTACTCAGTAAACACATCCTGGCCGATGGTTACGATATCGTTTTGGATTTTGAAAACAGTAAATCACCGTATTTATATGATTCCAAGTACGGAAAAAAGTACCTGGATTTCTTCACCTTTTTTGCATCAAACCCGCTTGGTGTAAGTCATCCCAAAATTGTTGAAGATGATGAGTTCATTAAAAAGATATCTCATATAGCTCTTCACAATCCATCGAACTCTGATATTTATACTCAGGAATACGCCGAATTTCTCGAAACGTTCGACCGGGTCGGAATCCCGGATTACCTGCCGCACGCTTTTTTCATAGCCGGCGGCGGACTCGCTGTCGAAAATGCCTTAAAAGTCGCTTTCGACTGGAAAGTTCAAAAGAATTTTGAAAAAGGTTACCGCTACGAGAAAGGTCAGAAAGTTCTTCACTTTGAAAAAGCATTTCACGGCCGGACCGGTTACACTATGTCCCTTACCAATACCGATCCTAATAAAGTTAAATACTTTCCAAAATTTGACTGGCCACGCATAATAAATCCGAAAGTGACCTTCCCTCTTAATGATCATAACCTCAAACAGGTTATTGAGAATGAAGAAATGGCCATTGCCCAGGCTAAACGTCACTTCGAAGAAAATAAAGATGATATCGCGTGTATTATACTTGAACCCATTCAGGGAGAAGGCGGTGATAACCATTTTCGTCCCGAATTTCATAAAGCTTTACGTAAACTGGCTGATGAAAATGACGCCCTTCTGATTTATGATGAAGTTCAGTCTGGTGTCGGTTTGACCGGAAAATTCTGGGCTCACGAACATTATGTCAGGCCTGATATCATAGCTTTTGGTAAAAAATCACAGGTTTGCGGGATACTTGCCGGCAAGCGGGTAGATGAAGTTCCAACAAATGTATTTAAAGTATCTTCCCGTATTAATTCTACCTGGGGCGGAAATCTTGTGGACATGGTTCGTTTCCAGAAGTACCTCGAGATTATCGAAGAAGATAACCTGGTTGATAATGCTGCTGTTGTGGGGAAACATCTGCTTAATAAGCTCACCGATCTCACCGGGAAATACGAGTATGTAAGTAATGCACGCGGCAAAGGCCTTATGTGCGCTTTTGATTTTCCTAATGCTCATGCCAGAAAGGAATTTTTAAATATTGCTTATGATAACGGCATCTTGATTCTTCCATGTGGTGAAAAAACGGTTCGTTTCCGTCCGGCACTTACCGTAAATAAAGAATTCATCGACGAAGGCATGGATATGATCGAAAAGTCCCTGAAGACGGCGATCGAAAAATGCCCGATGATTACAACATCACATACAAATGGAAGATCAGGAACTGAAAGTTCTGATTAATTCCTCAGGCAATTATTATAGAAAAAGCCTCACATCGTAACAGATTGAGGCTTTTTTATTTCAAAGCATTTGTCCGCTTTGGGGCTGAATGACTATCTCGTTTAATACCGAACCTGAAGGCTGGTTCAGACTATAATAAACAGCCTTGGCGATTTCATCCGGCGACAACATCTTTTCCCGTTGAAACTTCATTTCGATATTCTGTTCGTCCCAGAATGGCGTATCTACGCTTCCAATGTAAAAGAGACTGAATTTAATATTCGTTCTGCGGTTTTCTTCAACCAGTGATTTTACAAACCCGGTCAATGCGAATTTAGTAGCCGAATATAAAGAGCTGTTCTTCATGGCATATTTCCCCAGAATACCCGGAAAATATACGATACACCCCTCCTTATTTGTTTCCATGTAACGCATCACATTCTGTGTTAAAAGAAACGTACCATACAGGTTGGTATCAATCATCTCTTTGGCTTCACCAGGTTTAATATCGAGCAACGGTCGAATAAATCCGGCTCCGAAGGCGTTAATCAAAACGTCAATTTTTCCCAGCTCTTGAATGATATCGTTTATCATGCCGGCAACAGACGATAGCTCTGTCACATCAACCTGCGTCGCATAAGCCTCACCGCCATTATCATTGATTTCCCGGGCTAATGCTTCCGCCTTTCCTAAATTCCTGCTGGCTAAAACAAGACGTGCTCCTGCCTGTGCAAATAAACGGGCACAAGCCGAACCAATGCCCCCTGTTCCTGTTATGAGAACGACTTTATCTTTCATAAATACATGGTAATCTTTTCGGAAACGTTTATTTACCCGAATAATGAACTAAAAGCGATGAACGTTCCGGGTTATAAATAAATAATTCGGGATTCAGCGATTCATAACTTCGGGAATGACCGATTCATACAATGATTTCATTTCGTTCACATCCAAAGAAAACAGGTTATCCATACTGTATTTAATCCCTCCAACATGACCAATATTCACTGCCGGAATTTCCGCTTTTTCCATGTGGGCCACAAAGACATTTAAATCTTTTTTATCGATACTAACGACCACGCCGGATTGTGCTTCGCTGAATAATTTATTGGTGTCATCGGGTCCCTTCAAATCATCGAGATGAACAGTACATCCCAGACCACTTTGTAATGCCATTTCAGCTAATGTGATGGCCAGGCCGCCATCGGAAACATCGTGTGCAGCTTTGACCCAACCTGATTTTATCGCTGATAATAAAGCATCCTGCATTTTAACTTCAAAATCCAGGTCTAAATCCGGGGCATCACCATTTGTTTCGTGATGAATAAGGCTAAGATATTCACTTCCGCCCAAACCGTTGCGGGGAGCACCGATATAAACGATCAAATCGCCTTCAGCTTTAAAATTCATAGTGGTAGTGTGCTTGTCAGCATCCTCTATCAATCCCAACATACCGATAGTTGGCGTCGGAAAAACAGCCCCTTTCGGATTCTCATTGTAAAAACTCACATTACCACCCGTAACCGGTGTGTTAAATGCTTTACAGGCGTCGCCCATGCCGCCGACAGCTTCTTTAAATACCCAGTATACTTCCGGTTTATATGGATTTCCAAAATTCAGACAGTTCGTTATCGCCATCGGTTTGCCACCGCTGCAGACCACGTTCCGCGCGGCTTCGGCAACAGCGATTTGTCCGCCCTTACGAGGATTAAGGTACACATAGCGGCCATTGCAATCCGTCTTCATCGACAATGCTTTCTTCGTACCTTTGAGACGAACAACCGCCGCATCGGTCGGACCAGGGCCGGCAACGGTATTAGTCCGTACACTGGTATCATATTGTTCAAATATCCATCTTTTGGATGCGATATTGGGTGATTGTAATAATTTCAGAACGACTTCGCCATATTCATCCGTTTTTTTCAGTTGAGAGGTATCGAATGATTGTACTTTTGCAAGATAATCCGGTTTTTTCGTTTCACGGTGATATACAGGGGCTCCGCCGCCAAGGACCAGTGATTCTGCCGGCATATCTGTCTTTAATTCACCTTCTCTATAAAATTTCAATCTGCCGCTATCATTGACTTCCCCGATAACCACAGCATTTAAATCCCATTTGGCATACACATCGATAATTTCCTGCTCCCGGCCTTTAAAGGCACAGATCAACATCCGTTCCTGGCTCTCCGATAGCAGCAATTCATAGGCCGACATCCCTTCTTCGCGCATCGGTACTTTATCAAGGTCGATCTTCATGCCGCAACCGCCTTTTTCACTCATCTCTGAAGATGAACAGCAGATTCCGGCAGCACCCATATCCTGCATACCAACGATGGCTCCGGTTTTAATAGCTTCGAGCGTAGCCTCCAGTAATAATTTTTCCGTAAATGGGTCCCCTACCTGCACACTTGGACGTTTCGACTCACTTTTTTCACTAATCTCTTCCGATGCAAATGTGGCCCCGTGAATGCCGTCGCGCCCGGTACTGGCACCGACAATCAAAACAGGATTTCCTACTCCTTTGGCAATGGCAGAAACGGTCTCACCCACTTTCACAACACCGACACTCATCGCGTTTACTAATGGATTACCTTCATAACTTTCATCAAAATAAATTTCTCCGGCTACGGTAGGCACTCCAAATGAGTTTCCGTAATCGGCAATACCCCGAACGATTCCATCCAGCAAATACTGAACCCGTTTATTCTCCAGGCTTCCGAACCGAAGTGAATCCAGTGAAGCGATGGGACGGGCTCCCATAGTGAATATATCTCGGTGAATGCCGCCGACTCCTGTTGCGGCTCCCTGGTAAGGTTCCACCGCTGAGGGATGGTTGTGGCTTTCAATTTTGAACGCACAGGCAAGTCCGTCGCCAATATCAACCAGGCCGGCATTTTCTTCACCGGCACCTACAAGTAACTGCGGACCGGATCGGGGCAGCGTTTTAATAATGGCAATAGAATTTTTATAGGAGCAATGCTCGCTCCACATCACAGAATAAACACCCAGTTCGGTATAATTGGGATTACGTCCTAAAATTTCTTTTACACGATTGTACTCTTCTTCGGTAAGTCCATGTTCAAGAGCAAGTTCTAACGTTACTTCCGGTTCTTGTATGGTTGTTTGAGCCATTATTACCTCGTAATTGCCATTATTAATTTAAAGTAGAAATATAAGATTATTCTGCCGTTAAACGGGAATAAGAGTGAAAATTTCTTCATTTCAAACCAACTTTTTCACTCAGAAATCCAAAACTTTCAATAACTGGTCAAAGTCATCAAAGATAAAATCTGCTTCCGTTTTACCTTCTGCTTTTACATCATACGTGAACCATGCCGTTTTCCAACCGAATTGCGAGCCACCCATGATATCAGAAGTATATGAATCGCCAACATAAAGGATTGAACCGGCATCAAAACCGGTTATTTTTGTGGCATGTTCAAAGATTTCGGGCTGGGGCTTCATGAAACCAATCTCTTCTGAAATGACGATGTGCCGGGCTTTATCATAAAAGTTGAATTTATCGAATTTTCGATGCTGAACTTCCGAAAAACCATTTGTTAAAATCCCCACCTCATACTTTTCGCGCAAGTGATCAAAAGCGGCTTCGGCACCATCCACCCAATACCAGTGATCCTGGTAACAATGAATATAAAAATCCGCAATCTCATCGGAATACGAACTATCGAGATTCAAGGCATCCAGCGTATCTTTAAAACGATGATGCTGAAGGTAAGAGCGGTCAATTTCATGCATGCCGTATCGGTTCCACAGGGATACATTGATGGAATGATACGTTTCCTGCCATTCCTGAAGTCCTATATTCTCTAGCAGATTAAAATGTTCTTTCGTGTCTTTCAGAGCCTCTTTCTCCGCCCGCGTGTGATCCAGCAGCGTATTGTCCAAATCGAAATAAATAAATGAAGGCTCCGTTAACAGATTGTTTTCCACTTGCATGATTTTACCAATTTTTCACTTTGATATACCCGAGAGAATATAAGGGATTTTTCAGGCAATCCTGCATTGAAACTTAGCCGATCAGCCCGCGTATTATCTAATCATTTACAGACTTAGCAAAAGTTTGATATATTAAATCTTAAAACACCAACATTGGCGAATAGTAACAGGTAAAAATATTATGGCAAAAAAGCTCATCCCGGTAGGAATACTGGTAATCCTTATTATTTATGGCATAAGCGTGAATAATAATCTTGTGAATCTTCAGGAAAATGTTAAATCTTCTTGGTCGACTGTAGAAACGCAATATCAGCGTCGTTCTGATTTGATTCCCAACCTGGTCGCGACCGTCAAAGGAGCTGCCAATTTTGAAAAAGAAACTCTTACAGCTGTAACAGAGGCTCGCAGCCGGGCTTCTTCCATCCAGGTTGATCCCAGTAAGCTGAGCAATCCACAAGCTCTCGAAAATTTTCGTAAAGCCCAGGGACAGTTATCCGGCGCTTTATCCCGATTACTGGTGACGGTAGAACGCTATCCTGATTTAAAGGCAAATCAGAATTTCCAGGATTTGCAGGTCCAGCTGGAAGGAACCGAAAACCGGATTGCAGTAGCACGCACCCGCTATAACAGTTCCGCAAGAACCTATAACACCGCTATCCGAAGGTTTCCAACGAGCTTAATTGCCGGAATGATAGGATTTAAATCCGTGGCATATTACCAGGCAGAAGCCGGCGCAGACAAAGCCCCACAGGTGAAATTCTAATACAATATTATCATGGCCAAAACCAAACATTTTTTCAGCGAAGATGAAGAAAAAAATATAATCAATGCCATTACCGAAGCTGAAAAGGAAACATCCGGAGAGATACGGCTCCATATCGAATCAAAATGTGCCAAAGATGTTCTGGAACGTGCAAAAGAGGTCTTCGAAGATTTGAAAATGCATAATACCAGGCACAGAAATGGCGTTTTAGTATATATCGCTACCGAAGATAAAAAGATGGCCATTTACGGAGATGAGGGCATTCACGATCATGTCGGGCAATCCTTTTGGGATGATACCATGAAAATCATGGCGGATCATTTCAAATCCGGAAAATTTGAAACCGGAATTATAGAGGTGGTAACTCAGATAGGCCACAAATTAAAATCGAGGTTCCCTCACCAGGAAGATGATGTTAACGAATTAAAAAATGATATTAGTTACGATGATCCGGAAGATTAAACCGCTTTTACTTCTATTCCTTCTTATTGCTTTACAGGGATGGAGTTCCATAGCTTTAGCCCAAAAATTCCCTGCTCAACCAGAAGGATTTGTTAACGATTACGCCCATTTATTGTCCCCGGGAGAGGTTCAGGCTCTGGACCAAAAACTGAGTAATTATCGTGACACGACCTCTAATGAAGTGGCAATTATCACAGTAAACAGCCTTCAGGGATATCCCATTGACCAGTTTTCACTTAAGGTTCTGGATACCTGGAAAATAGGCCAGCATAATAAGAGAAACGGTGTTCTTATATTCGTAGCTCCCAAAGAGAGGAAGATGCGGATTGAAGTCGGTTACGGACTGGAAGGTGTATTGCCGGATATCCTTGCCGGACAGGTTATAAACGAAATTATGAAACCGGCATTCCGTAAAGGAGATTATTATCAGGGCCTCAATCAGGCCACTACTGCAATCATGAAAATTGTTGCAGGAACCTATAAGGCCAATCAGAAGAAGAGTAAAAATGGTCCCGGTATGGCTTTTCCCATTCTATTGATTATCGCCGTTGTATTATATTTCCTGATTATTCGCAAAGACGGCCCCCGAAGCAGGGGCCCCGGCGGACGCCGATACCGCCGTACCTATGGTTCAAATGGAATCATCTTCTTACCCGGTGGCTGGGGAGGTGGATTTGGCGGCGGAGGCGGATCCGGCGGATTTGGCGGCGGAGGTTTCGGGGGATTCTCAGGCGGCGGAGGTTTTGCCGGCGGAGGCGGCGGTGCCAGCGGCGGATGGTGAGATAGAGAGTTAAGTGTTAAGTGTTAAGTGTTAAGAGCTGAGAGCTGAGAGCTGAGAGCTGAGAGCTGAGAGCAAGAATTAAATTAAATTGCCTGGTAATTTTGGTTTGGTTAGAAAATTATTTTTACGAATTCCGTATTATTAATTATTCCACGACTCATTTATATCAATATTCAATATGATCAAACGTACATATCCTGCGTTATTTAATATCAGCATGACGGTATTATTATTTTCACTGTTAATGTTTGTTTCCAGCGATCATCACGAGAAATTTCTGTCATTAAAGAAATTATTACCTCCTTCAACCGCTCGTGATACCGTTCCCGATTTCGGCAGATTACTGAAAGGCGGACACCGCATTGGCCCTGCCGATGCTCCCGTTCAAATTGTTGAGTTTGCGGATTTTCAATGCCCCTACTGCAAACAGATGATTCCCATTATCAACGCGATGCGGCTCAAATATCCAAACAGGGTTTCTTTCATTTATTATAATTTCCCGTTAGATCATCATCCACAGGCTAAAATAGCAGCCATAGCGGCGGAATGTGCTGCCCGGCAAGGCAAATATTTTTTCTATCATGACTTGCTGTTCGACAGTCAAAGCACGTTCCATACGATGCCCTGGGACAGTCTCGCCAACCTCGCGGGAATAGAGGACATGGATGAATTCAAGGGATGCCTGAACACCAAAGCAACGGAAAAATTAGTCGAGGATGAAGTAAAACTCGGGGATAAAATAAAAGTGGAAGTGACCCCTACGTTCATTATTAATGGTGTAATGTACAAAGGAACGTTAACCGAAAAACAAATGGACGCAATTATAAAAAAGAATCTCTTTAAACCGGCAAAATAATTCACCGCGGCATTTCGAAAATCAATAATTGGATACTTCAATCAGGTTTCCGTCCGGATCACGAAAATAAACGGATCGAATAGGCACTTTTGCACCCGTTCGTGTTACCGGCCCTTCAATTATTTCGATATTTTTCGTTGCAAGATGTTGAATGACATCCTGCAACGGGATTTTCGATATGAAACAAAAATCAGCTGAACCAGGCATAGGTTTTGCTGCCTTCGGTTCAAACTCATGACCTGCCTCATGTAAATTAATCTTCTGATTCCGAAACATTAACGCTTTCCGGCCTTTTCCAAAAGTAACCACTTCCATCCCTAAAACTTCCGAATAGAATTCACAGGTTTTATCTAGACTTGCGACATTTAAAACGAAATGATCCAGTTTGTCAATTTCCATCATATTAACACTCGGTTAGATTCAGGGCCAGTCCGGCCTGCGAGGTTTCTTTATATTTTTTGGACATGTCGAAACCTGTTTCCCTCATGACTTTAATAACCTGGTCTAACTTGACTTTTTGTCCAAGAGGATCACCGCTCGAAGCCAGTAAATAAGCGTTATAAGCTTTCACCGCACCTACCGCATTACGTTCGATACAGGGAATCTGAACATATCCTCCAACCGGATCGCAAGTCATTCCAAGATGATGTTCCAGGGCAATCTCAGATGCGGCTTCCAGGATATCAATATTAAAGCCTGAAGTGTAGGTCAGCAATGCCGCGGCCATCCCGGCCGCCGTTCCGATTTCTCCCATGCACCCTGCTTCAGCTCCGGATATGCTCGCGTTATGTTTCACCAGGAATCCAACAGCTGCGGCGGCCAGCATTCCATCGATTATTTTCTTTGTACGATAATTGAATTGTTGCTTTAGCATATAAATGACACCGGGAATAACACCTGATGCCCCCGATGTAGGAGCCGTTACAACAATATTTCCGGCAGCATTTTCTTCAGATGCCGCCAGGCAATAGGCATTGAGAAACATTAAAAAACTGTCCGGACTATTCGACAGATTGCGAGCCTTCTCATAAACTTTAGGAGCTTTGCGGGTCAGTTCTATACTCCCGGGCAGAATTCCTCGGGTCTCGAGGCCTCGCTTCACTGCATTTTCCATCGCATTTACAATCTTACGCAATCGATCATAGATCTGCTCTTCGGTCAGTCCCGAGATCATCCGTTCATTTTGGATCATCAGCCGGTGTAAAGGCAGACCGGATTGGTTCACTTGCGATTTTAATTCTTTCATTGAATGGTATGGAAATAACGGTAACGAAACTTCCGGTTCTTTCCAGCCTTTCCATTGAATAAAACCTCCACCGATACTGTAATATTCCTTTTCATAAGCAATGCGCTCCCTCGAATACAAGCGCATGATGATGGTATTACTGAATGGAAAATCATGATTGATTTCATCAAATACGATGCTTTCATGACCGATAGAAAAAGAAACGGATCCCAATTTGAAATTATAAGATTCATCTCCACTCAACAATTGGGAAAAAGCTATAGGATCACACTCTTCCGGAGACCAGCCCAGTAAACCGGCTATCACAGCGCGATCGGTTCCATGTCCCTTTTCCTGTAGCGCTCAACGATCCGTATAAATGCACTTTGATATGCGTTGCTTCGGCCAAACAAAATCCGGAATTTGTTCCAATTCCCTGCGAAAATCCAGGCCGGCCTTCATAGGCCCGATGGTGTGAGAACTGGATGGACCCGGGCCTATCTTGAACAGGTCAAAAACGGAAGTGGTAATGGGGCAAGTTTCCATGAATCAATAAATTATAACTATTTCTAACGACACGAAAATCGCCATAAAATATTGAATTTTTAAAAAAATAGATACGAAAATAAATAGTTTCTTTCTTAAATCATGGCTTGTTCCAGATCCTCAAGAATATCCTGGGGATCTTCGATTCCTACAGCCAGGCGAACCAGCCCATCTGTGATGCCGGCATCTTCCCGAATATCGGTACGAACCGCTTTGTGAGTCATAGAAGCCGGATGCTCAATCAGGGTATCAATATGTCCCAGGCTAACGGCAAGACTGCACAATTTTACATTGTTCATCATATGGATTCCGGCATTCATTCCACCTTTTAGTTCAAAACTGAGCACTCCGCCAAATCCGTTTTCAAAAATTTGTTCTGCCAGCTCATGTTGAGGATGTGTGCCTAAACCGGGATAATAAACTTGCTCAACCATCGGATGACGTTCCAGGTATTCGGCAATAATTTGAGCATTTTCGGAATGACGTTTCATTCGCAACCCAAACGTTTTGATACCCATCAGGGTCAGCCAGGAATCAAACGGACTGGCGATACCCCCGATGTTCTTCCGCCAAATTTTTATCTTCTCATCGATAAGCGCGGCATCTTTTGCAACCAGAACGCCACCGATTGTGGTCCCGTGGCCATTCAGATATTTCGTTGTTGAGTGTGCAACAACGTCAGCACCAAGCGATAATGGGCGTAAATGATAAGGTGTTGCAAAAGTGTTATCGACCATCACATAAGCTCCGGCTTCATGAGCTGCAACCGATATCGTTTCGATATCCACCAAATCGAGTGTTGGATTTGCCATACTTTCAAGATATACCAATTTGGTATCCGGATGGCTCAAAATTTCTTCAACAAATGTATCCGTATCCGTGCCATCAACATAGGTGACTTCGATTCCCAATTCGCTCGCCTGCTCGGTCAGGAACTCGCTGGTACAGCCATATAATGTCTCCTGGGAAACGATTCTGCCTCCCGTTGCCAGGCCAAGAATTCCGCTCGTTATAGCCGCCATGCCGCTGCCGAAAACCAGCGCTTTGCAATTTTCAGGATTATCCAGATCCCAGCCTTCCAGCTGAGCGATAACTTCTTCCAGTGCATCAATATTGGGATTACCGATCCTGGTATATGTATGACTGGCTCCGCCTTCTTCCCCGGCAAACAACCGGCTTCCGGAATCGACGTTATCGAAAACGAAAGTCGATGTCTGATAAAGAGGCATTAAATGCGAACCATATGGATCCTTTTTATCAGGATGGCCGGCATGAGCCAATTCTGTATTAAAGCCAAGTTTTGGGGTTTTTAAAATTTCATTGCTCATATAACACCTCCGGTATCAACCGGTAATTTCGTTTCATGTTTTTTGGTCGACAAAACGACAGTCGAATGAATGCGATTCACACCCGGCAATTGTGTCAGTTTTTTCCACATTAATTCTTCATAATCACCGGTATTGCCGGTAACCACTTTCAGCAAAAAATCAGCGTCCCCGGTGGTGTGATAACAAGCCAATACTTCGGGAATTTTGTCCACTTCATCACAAAAGTCCTCTACGGCTTTCAGTTGATGCATACTTAACGTAACGGAGACAAAAACGGTCATTCCCATGCCGAGCGACCCTTCGTCTACCACAGCTTTGTATTTTTTTATTACTCCTTCACGTTCGAGTCGCCTGACGCGTTCCAGTGTCGGGGTGGCTGTTAACCCTACCCTGCGGGCTAATGCACTATTCGCAATTCTTCCATCATCCTGCAGGATATCAATGATTTTTTTATCGATGTCGTCTAATGCTGTCATATCATACTCTTTATAGAATATTACACTATTAATAAATATTAATCAAAATATTTTACACTACTGGAAGCGCTATTATATAGAATTATTCACTTAAAAATTACAGTTATGCCTTATATATGAATGCCTCTAAATATTTTACAGCTAATGATCACTAACCTATTAAAACAAACAGAATGTATGCTACAAAGTAATCTCCATTCTATTATACCGTTACAGTACCTGTTAACCGTTTCTCAAACAATAATTTGACTGTTCCGGTAATTTTATTTCATTACGTTACAGGAAAAGCCAAAAATCTTGCTTTAGAATGAACCTTAAATGACAAAAAAAGAATTTTTCCAGCGCCTGCTCATTTTCCTGCTCACTACAGGAGTAGTCCTGTTGTTCATTTTTTCATTTCGAATAATTCTAATGGTATTTGCCAGTTGCCTGCTGGCAGTATTATTGACGGGATTATCAGATTTAGTAAAACGCTACATTCCATGGCCTGAGAACATCCGGTTACTGATGGTCCTTCTGGCTATTTTAGTGATAATTGCAGCCTTCAGTTATTTATTCGGACAGGGCATTACTTCCCATATCGATAAATTCAGCAGCAGTCTTCAAAATGCCTATAATTCCTTTGTTCACCAATTGAGATTATCTACTCTCGGTACCGGAATCCTCGAGAAAGCCACTCACGGTGTAGATAATACGACCGGCTATCGCATCCTCTCTAAAGTAACCGACGTATTCTCAACAACACTGGGCAGTTTGTTCGATGCTTTTGTCATTGGATTCCTCGGGCTTTTTCTTTCTTTCGAACACCGCATGTATACCGATGGCCTAATCAAATTATTTCCAAAACGCTACCGGGCTCAAATTGATGAACTATTAAACCGGACAAACAGTGTTTTACGGTGGTGGATGCTCGGGCAATTTCTATACATGCTTACCATTGGTATTCTTTCGACCCTGGGCTTATGGTTCCTGGGCATGCCCATGGCTCTGACACTTGGACTTCTGGCTATGATTTTATCGTTCATACCCTATTTGGGTACCATTTTTTCGGCGTTTCCTGCCCTGCTCATCGCATTGACTATCAACAACCAAATGGTGCTCTATATAGTCATTCTTTATGGCATCATCCACCTTATTACATCGTACCTGGTAGCTCCGCTGATTCAGCTGGAGGCTATTTCACTGCCTCCGGCCCTGACTATAATTGCCCAAATCATGCTTGCTTACCTTGCCGGCGGACTCGGACTGCTTCTGGCCACTCCTTTAATTGCTGTCATTATCGTACTTGTTGAAGTTTTGTATGTGCAACAGGTACTTGGTAACGAAGTAACCCTCCTGAATAAGCATAAACACACTCCGGGTGATTAAAACAAAAAAGGAATGCCCCGATTTGAGAACATCCCCTTGTAAAAACCATTTTAATAAATAAACTATTTTAGTAAAACAGCAACTTTATACTGGCTGCCGTTGACAGGTTGTATCCCCTGGTGATGGAATCATTAACCGACATAGCTCCAACGGAAAGCTGGAAAAAACGGGTTTCAAATCCCGTACCGACACTGAAACTATTGCTCGTTTTCCCACCAAGAAGGTAACCAACACGCAACGGCAGAAATGAGAAAAAGTAAAATTCCAGCCCTGTTGCCATATACCCATTTGTAGAATTCATACCATAATTATTCATTCCTTTCCCCGTATCAAATGTAAAACCTAATTTCCCATATTTCAGGTAAGCTCCAAAATGTATGGTTGTTGGAAGTCCGACCTTTAATTTCGTGGTTTTATTCGGCACGAAAGATCCATATATATTTGTGGCAATGCTGTCATTTATCACATGGTTTATATAGTCTGAAGTACTGCCATTATACTTAGAATTTATTTCCTGATTATTTGGCTTCAAACCGTCCCAGCTTATGGAATTATCGGCCACAAACTGCATAGCATTTTTTGAAAATGTAACACTTCCGATATCTGTTACCGAAGCAGAAAGCGTCAGAAATTTTCCATGGGTCGGACTGGCATATGGCCTGTATGATTTATCAAAATTAAAAATGTAAGTAATGCCCAAATCGAGTCCGAAACCTGTTCCTTTTAGTCCGCCTTTTATCATATCCTGCGGTTTAATATCATTTTTAAAATCCGGAGTTTGATTCGGATCTATTCGTTGCTGATAGAATTTTTGAAAATCATTAGAAAATGCGCCAACCGTATTTATGGTATATTTAAACTGGTGCTGTATGAGGGTATCTCCCATAATTTTCAAATTAGATTTAAAATCTAAATCGTTATAAGAAAGTCCGCCAATTAATTTAGGTGTCACTCCAACATAAAGAGCCTGGTTATCGGGCAGTAACCCGCCGAGCCGCAACCTTCGGGAATAACTGAAAGCCAGTTCAGCGGTTGAATAACTGGTCTGGGTAAAATTGACCGGACGTCCGTTTGCGAAATAGTTTGAATCCATTCCATGAAGTATTAATCCGGCCATTCCCTTGTTCATCGACACATTTGCCAGTGTTCGAAAACGAAAAACCAGTCCATATGAGGCGTCACCGCTTTTATGAACAAAAGCCAGCGGAACAATATTCACATTTGCCCCAATATCTTTCATTTTCGTTTCAGAAGAACCAAACCAATCCGACAAGATGTTGTTAGCCTTGGTTTCATCTATTTTAAGCCCTTTTGTGAAGTATTTATTATAGGTTGTCAAATTGGCGAGCGATCCACCTGCTTTGACCGAAATATCACCCGGTAATCCCAATAAAATCTGGTTATTTCCCCGGAATAACCCAAGGTTAGCAGGATTTATAAATGCAGATTCATATCCGGTCATATAGGCCGTCCCTCCGCCCCCCAGACTGAGATTCCTTGCTGAGGTATAACCCGTTTGTGCAAATCCGTCATTTCCAAACAGCAAAATGAACACACCGGGAACAATGAAATAAAAGAGTTTTTTTATAGACTGATTCATTTTCAACCTCCCCTTAATTATTGACATTGGTGTTCATTTTGAAGTCGCTGCCAATCGATAATTTGATATAATCATTTGCCTGAATTTTTACCGATTGATTATTTGCTGTACTCAGTTTAGCATTGATAATTACATATTTCGCTGAACTGAGCGTATCCAGCTGCGACTTTGAAAATTGAACCTGCATGACACCTTTTGAAGGGATGGTTACAAAATGAGTGTTCAGATCCACAGTCGCTGCATTCATTTCTATTTTGGGTTCCCCGTTTAACGTATCAGGAACAGAAACAACAGGTTCCTTAAATTCATTTAAAAAAGTCAGAGACAATCCGGCACTTAATGGCAATGCATTCACATACGTGATGTTTAACTGTCCGGAACTCAAATAATTTTTGCCATTTCCATTATTATTGTTTGGCAAACTGGATAAATCAACGGAAACAGTATCTGAATATGCAGCCGGATGACTGGTCTGAATATTCAGGGGAATATCTATTCCATAAGCTGTTTCAAAGAAAATACTGTTCGTATTATTCATATTGATTTTAGAACTATTCACTTTCGCCTTGCCAATAAAACGAACAGAAGTAGGCAGGTTGGCGATAAAATCTCCTACGTTCGAATTGGTGGAGTCGAAGACCATGGAACCATACGTTGTATCGCCTGCGGTTGAATCGGCATTGGTAGTAAAAGTAAAGAGCTGGCTGTCGGAAAGAGAAGCATTATGAGCATCTAAACCACTAATAGGATTTCCGGTAACTTCGTATGGGGAACCGGGCCTGGGCATAAAATAGACATCACTTTTATAAGGATCGGAGCCAACCACGCTGGCATACACAGTGTTGCCCGATTGCAAATTTGTCTTGTAATAAAAATGCATACTTGCATTCAGTAAACTGAAATCACCAATTCTTTTTGCAAAATATTTTAAAGCCGGGACTGAAATAATTTTTGCTTCCAGGTTGTCGTACAAATCAAGAACATTCACGCCATTTCTGGAATCATCGTGATTGAGATTTATCGTAAATGTATAATTAATTAATCCTCCACCCGGAATCGAGGGAATGTTATTTACATAGATCGACTGAGAATATGATGTTTTAGTGCTCAGGATCACTTTACCGTCACTATCCGTGGATAAATAGCCTTTGAGATCATTCTGAGTGGTGTCGACCATAGCATCTGTTCCACCAAGGAATTCGATCTTTTTCTGATATAACGGTAAGTCTAAATTTTGAACTAATTCGAAATTTGGCTTATCGGGCAATTGACAGCTCCAAAGTCCAAACAATACGAACCCAAGCAATCCAAAACCCGATAATCTGGACAACAGGTATTTTACTTTCATAACGGAGACCATTAGTGTTAAAAATTTTGAAAAATGTAAAGCAAATCAAAATGATAACTGATACACCTACCCAGCAAATACCATAGACTTTATAGATTATCTTAGCCGTCCCTTAAAAATATATTAGCGAATTTTAATTTTACGATCACTCAACAAGTACTTTTTTTACATAATAATTCTCATGTATTAGGATATAATTATCCACAACTTTTCCACAAACCGTTAGGGGGATGACTACAAAAATGGCAAAAATAACGATTCCAAAAAGCCGTAATTTATTTATTTCTAAAAACTTACAAAGAGAACGGAGTCAATTAGCCTAATTCATACGATATTTTCCATAAAATTAAATGTTTATAATTATTATTGACTAAGGTTCATATTACATTAAATTTGACATGTGAAAATACAGCATTCTAAAATAACTACCCTGGTTAATCCCTAATCTTTCATGTATGATCCCTCTCGAAAAAACCACTCTAAAAATAATCGGGTGTAATCTTGATAATGGAAAAGAACGTCATTTGTTTTTCCTCCTGGATAATCAAAAAGCTGAAGATATAAACCTTCAACGGTTTATCCGAGAAGCTTTTAATATTGAAAATCATTCGATGGGAAGTTTAAAAAAAGACGTTGCTTTCGAAGATATGGTTGAGTCTTATGGCATCATTGATGTCTTTGATGAGGAAGAAGTATCTGAATTTATCAAAGATGGCCTGGTAGATCTAAAAAATCTACATCATTCTTTATATGAATTACTGGCTGTTGAAGCGCAAGTGTAAGACAACAGCATTTATCATAACACAATTATCTAAGCGTATGGCTCTATGTCATGCGCTTTTTTTATATTTATAACTGTGTAATATTATTGATTTTTACAAATGCTAAGCCTTTTAAAACATTTTTAAAACATTCGGCTTTAAGTAGGATAAATGCCTAAGGATTCTTATTATTAGGAACATTTTTAACGAAATTTAGTTATTTGGAAAGTTATCCGGTTAGAATATCAAAGCATGAATTAAACACTCTCCCTCTTGGCCGCTATCAGGGAGATATCCATCTTGTTGTTAACAGAGAGGACGAATTAAACGCCATTGAAGCTTTAAAAAAGGAAACATTACTCGGCTTCGATACTGAAACGCGTCCTTCTTTTCAGAAAGGTATTCGATATCCAACCACACTCGTTCAGCTTGCCGGATCTAAAGCCGTTTACTTATTCCGTTTAAATCACATCGGCTTTAATTATAACCTGCAACAAATTCTATCCGACACTAAAATTACCAAAGTTGGAGTCGCTGTCAGGGACGACATCGTCGACTTACGCAGAATGTCCAAATTTACTCCATCAAAGTTTATTGATTTGAATATCGTTGCCCAAAAGTTGGAGATAGAGAATAAAGGCCTGAGAAATCTTGCGGCAATTTTTTTAGGTATCCGGATTTCCAAAAACGCCCAGGTTTCTCCCTGGCACCAGACACCGCTTAAAAAGAGCCAAATTTATTATGCCGCCACCGATGCCTGGGCCTGTCGTGAAATTTATCTTCATATGAAGGAAAACGATCTTATTGATTAAAAAGTAAGCCCAGGCTTTTTATTTTTACCTTTCAAAACGGTTATTTAAAAATTTATTCAATACCTAGATGATTATGCCAGATTCGTGGGTAATTCGCAAAGGACAGAAAGAAGATATTCCCCTGTTATTGTCGTTTATTAAACAACTGGCTCAATATGAGGAGCTGCCTGACAAGGTAGTAGCTTCTGAAGAATTATTAGCCGATCAACTCTTCAAAGATCCGAAAACCGCTCATTTCTTAATTGCTGAAATCGACCAAAAACCCGTAGGATATGCTCTTTATTTTTATACTTTTTCAACCTACCTCGGGAAAAAGGGGTTGTACCTGGAAGATTTATTTATTAAACCGGAAGTACGTGGTAAAGGCTACGGATTTAAACTTTTTAAACATATAGCAGAAATTGCCAACCGAGAACAATGCGGACGTATGGAATGGTCGGTTGTAAACTGGAATGAAGCGGCAATCGGGTTTTATCAGAAACTTGGTGCCAAACCCAAAAATGAAAATACCGGTTATCGTCTGGATCAAAGAGAGCTATACAACCTCGTTTCTACTTCAAAATAACAGGGTTTATTGTACTGTTTTTGATGATATACAATTGTTAATTTTTTCGTTATAGCCGTTTTATTATATTTCATAATATTCATCAAAAAAAGAATGGGCTAAACGTGCTCATCATATATTTCAATTCTATTTCAAACATTATGATCGTATTCATAAAGAGATTGCAATTCATTATATATTCTTTCCTGCTCAGCATCTTTTTAACATCCTGTGTCATTCAAAGAAGTGCGGTTACCGGGAAAAAACATGCTTATGGTTATACCTGGCAGCAGGAAATCGAAATTGGCAAAAATGCCGATAAGGAAATTCAGCAACAATATGGCATCTATGATGATCCAAAACTGAGCGAATATGTCAATAAAGTCGGGCAGGAAGTATTATCGAAAAGTGATTTAAGAAAAGCGGCAGTATCTGCTGAATACAGCGATACAAAATTTACATTCCGTGTTTTAAACAGTCCGGTTGTTAATGCCTTTGCCCTGCCCGGTGGCTATATCTATGTTACACGTGGATTATTGGCCTACCTTGACAATGAAGCCCAGCTTGCCGTGGTACTCGGACACGAAATTGGCCACGTTGCCGCCAGACATTCATCTCAAAGGGCTTTCGAGGAACAACTAGGGCAGGTAGCACTTATTGGAGGAGTTGTTGTTGGAGAACAGGTTTTTGGTGTCCCGGGACAGGATATACTGAACGTCGCAGGAACCGCTACAAAATTATTATTCTTAAGGTACAGCCGCGACGATGAACGCGAAGCCGATCGTCTGGGAGTAGAATATGCAGCAAAAGCGGGATTCAAATCGTCGGAAGCTTCGCACTTTTTCACGTCATTAAAAAGGATGTCCCAACAGCAGGGTGAAAATTTACCATCTCTTTTATCAACCCACCCAGACCCCGGGGACAGGGAACAAACGATTAATAAACTGGCCGATCAATGGAAGGCAAAAGGCCTGGCAATGTCACGTGTTGATCAGGAGAAATACCTCAACGAAATAAATGGAATAGTATTTGGGGATAACCTCCGAGAGGGTTTTGTAGAAAACGGTATGTTTTATCATCCCGATTTAAAGTTTGAATTTCCGGTTCCGGCGGGATGGGGTATGAGCAATGAAGCTGCGCGCGTGGCTTTCATTTCAAAGGATCAAGATGCCATAATGATTTTGCAAGTGGATTCGAATGCCAAATCTCCGGCCAGTTCTGTCTCGGCCTTTTTAAACCAACAGGGAATTTCGACTGTCGCACAGGGAGACGTACGTCATGGAAATTCTGTAGCTTATCGTGCCATAGCAACTGCTAAAACTCAGGACAACCAGACACTTAAATTTTATGTGTATGCCCTTTCTTATAATGGAATGATCTATCGTTTTATCGATTATACTATGGAATCAAAATATTCGACATATGAACGGGTTTTCACAAAATCCAGTACGGGTTATTCCCCATTAACGAATCAAAAAATACTCGATGTCCAGCCTGTAAAATTGAAGGTTATAAAAACGAATCAGCCGGAAATATTTACTGGATTAATTCCGAAACAATTGCCACAGGGCCTCACAACGAATGATTTAGCAATCATCAATCAAAAAAGCGTTGAGCAAAATATTCCTGCCGGTTCATACATTAAACTACCGGAAAAATAAATGCCTGTTTGAACCATTAAATTTAAAAGAAAAGGCCATCACTTCCATGAAGGCCTTTTTATCACGTGTGTGCGTGTGTGGATTTGTGTAGTAGTAGTTTTCAGGGGTTTTCATTAAAAATGGCTAACTGCGGATTACCTTCTACCTGGATCTCGCCAAGCATTCCTTTTGTGGTTACTCGTGTGAGAGCGTGATCAACGAGTTTCACTATTTCAGGAACGGGAAATTCGAGTTCTAATACTCCGGTGCTTCCAGGGGCTACCTGAACTGTTTGCAAAAATTGGTCCGGTCGATTGGCTAAACCACCTTCACGCCAGACTTTAGACCAGATGTTTCCTATCGGATGGAAGCTGCTCGTCAGGTTGGGCCCTCCGTTCACAAAAAATATTCGTGCCGTTTCTCCCACTTTAACCTTTGCTGCACCATAATTACCATTGGTGATGGCGTGCTTTTCACCATTGAGTAACACATACGTAGGATCTTCGGCAATCATTCCTTTGATATTGAAATTATGAAGGCCTTTTTTACCCGCAGGTTTATCGGTATAGATTTCATTCTGGCCGAAATAAAACTCGTGATCGACTTTTCTCAATCCTTCGGGAGGCTCAACAACAATCATTCCGAACATTCCACTGCTGATGTGCATATCCATATTCGGTACAGCACAATGATAAATAAACGCTCCCGGGTACATCGCTTTGAAAATCATACTTTTAGATTCCCCCGGCCCCACGATGGTAGCCTCATTTCCTCCACCTGTTCCATATACAGCGTGTAAATCAATATTGTGAGCCGTTGTATTACTGCTTGAGTTTTTTAACGTGAAATGAATGGTATCTCCCTGGCGAACACGAATCATGGGACCGGGAATTTGTCCGCCAAATGTCATGTAATGAAAAACAACACCCGGTTCAATTTCTGAAACGACTTCTTTCGTTTCTAAAGTAACGTGTTGCGTGATTGCATGTGATCGATGGATTGGTGGCGGTATTTTTGTCGGGTCCGCCGCTATACGGTTTTCTGTTATCTTTGGAATTGGAACAGAGTTGCTATCAGTAGTTATCTTGCTCTCTGCTTTCGCTTCTTTATTTCCTGCAAAAAAATAACCACCTGCAGCTCCCGCAATTCCACCGGCTACTACCGAAGAACCTAAGTACTTTAAAAATGACTGCCTTGATATCTGATTTTCAGTCACATTTGTTTCTGCTTGATTGGCATGTTCTCTATTTCTCATCTATAAGCTCCAAAATACTTTATACAAGATTTAATACTATTTTATCCGCTTTTAATATCCAGAAAAAACAACCCAATTTTGGTAAACTCTATTTTTTGGCTCACCATTAGCGGATATTTTACTACTGTTTCTATAATAAGAATTAAGAGTATTATATCCTAATTTATTTTATTCTTTTCTATGTCTATTTATTGTCTTGATAAATACGATGTAATTAAAAGGAATTTCTGAGTTTTTGGTGATCTTAGATTGAATAATGTCACCCTGGTTCGGCACCACTCTTCATGACCATTCAGCATTCAAAATCCAACAATTCCAATTTGCCGTTCTCTGTTCTGACGGCACCGTTTTTCTCTGTGTAAACCTCTGCATATTCTTTCCCAAAGACAGGAGAATCGTTACGCCTGGGAGTGACGTAACGGGAGGACAGGCTAAAACCATTTTTTAGTAAAAAAATGTAAGAGTTGAATGAACTGTGTGACGACGTGCAATATCGTTCACATTCAGGCGTAATTATAGCAATATCGGGACGATAGTTATTTATTTGCCTCGGTTAAGGGATAAGACAAAAGGGGAATGATTAGTGAATCACTCCCCTTTTTTATTTGGAAAATGCTCAATAATTGGACTATTCCTCTTCATTCAGGGAATCAGGATTGTCCACATTGGCGTATTTACCAACCTCAAATTCTTTCTCGTATCGTTCACCATGGATATTTTGCATTACCTGATGGCGAAATGTACAAGCCAGTTCGAACGCTTTATCCTCACCGTACTTGTTGATACTCCATTGTTTGTTTTTGGTCTTTCCAGGTTTTGGTGACCACGTAACCTGGTAATATTCGCTCACAGTACCACTTCTGTTTCTCTTTTTAGTCCTGTTCACTCCTATCACTCCGGTTTTATTTCTCCGGTCGCTTTTAACCAATCTTCTGGTTCGTTTTGTCGGGACAGATTTCATAGCCTGTTCGGCCATCTTTCGGGCCTTTTTGGCTATTTTCAAAGCCCGTTCTTTTCCACCATACTTATTGTCAGAGTATAGTTTAGAGTAGGTTTTACCGTTTTTATAGACCCTCACATACCATCCATGGGTACCTTTTGAATCTATTCGGCTAATCCCTTTCATATTATTGTTTTTTCTAGCCATATTACTTTCAGTTGTATATTACAGTCCGTTTTTACCGGATTAATCCTAATTAGCCTTTCTGCCTTTTATAATATCCACTTTGGATTTCAACATAAGTATTATTAAATAAACGTTAGACACATTTCAAAATTTCATGACTGATGCAGTATTTTAATCCATATGAATACTTCATTTTGGGCCGAAAATATAAATTTTTATTATTCAGCACCAATTTCAATAATATAAATATTGTCTTTTCTAATAACCATGATTCGGACTTATGTTTACTCATCAAATTAGATCCCAATACATTAACGCCGCAACACTAATCAATATTCGTTATCTTTTGATGTGCACAATTTAATCATGCAATATTCTTATATTTGTTGTGTCAAATTTAAGTAAGTGGTCTATTATAAACGTTGAATACTCAATGAGTAATACTTAATTATATGAATTTATTATTCAAATCAATAATAATTTGAACATAATTTCCGGAAAACTTTGAAAAAAAGCGCCTTTTCCCAGTTTGAAAGCCTACTACTATATTACTATTAAGTAAATAACAATGTAAGAATAACTATCTTTTTATAATTAAAGTCAATTCTCTATTGCAAATCAATAACATGAAAACGATAAATAACCTTATAGTAGCATAGTATCGATATCTTTATTTCAATCGCCCGAAAGAAAAGGTTTTTCTCCTATTTGATACGATTAACGACGGACCGAATAATTAATCGATACTGAATCGCAACCATTTAATGCATAAGGTTTTATCACTTCAATAACCGCACCGGAGATCCTGGAATCGGTTGTTAATATGTCCCATATCTCTCCTGCTAATCGTTCAATCAAATAAAACTTTTTATTTTCGATTCGCTCTCTTAAAGTTTTCAATAAAAATTCATAATCAAGTGTGTCTTCAAGATCGTCTGTTTTAACAGCACTTTCATTATGCAATTCAATTTCAAGATTAATCAACACTTCTTGTCTTACTTTGCGTTCCCAATCGTATGTTCCAATTATCGGGTGCAGACTAATCTTTTTAAAGATTATTTTCATTTTGATTAATTTCAGAGTAAATGTTCGCCGCCATCAACATATACAAAATCCCCGGTAATGAATTGATTATCTATTTGGAATAAAATGGCATTCAGAATATCATCCGGGCTTCCGGTCCTCTTCAAAGGATTGGATTCTGCCATTGTTTCCATATATGATTGGTCTTTTCCATCCGGTGGCAAAATAGGCCCGGGACATATCCCATTAACTCTTATTCCGGGTGCTAACGCCTTGGCAGCCATGCGTGTAAATGCTGCCAACGCTTTTTTTGAAAGTGTGTAAGCAAAATAATCGTCAGGAGTTTGATCTATCCTTCGATCCAGAATATTGATTACGATCCCTTCTTTAGTATTACGGGCAAATTCCCGCGTTAATATAAAAGGTGCCTTAAAATTGATATTAAACTGGAGATCCAGAAATGCTGTTTCCGTTTCCAAAAAATCACCGGGATCAAAAACCGAAGCATTGTTTATCAATACAGTAAGATCAGGTGAGAATTCAAATGATTTTTGAATCATCGTTTCCAGATAATCAGTATTTCCCAAATCAGCCTGAATTAAAAAACAAGATTGTCCGACTTCTTCTATCAAACGTTTCACTTCTTCGGCATCGTCCCTGGAATGATTGTAGTGTAAGACAATATCATATCCTTTTTGAGCCAATCCTAAACAAAGATTGCGTCCAATTCTTTTAGCGCCACCGGTGACTAATGCTGCTTTTTTCATCTGGCTGATATCTCTTTTCAAGGTGATAACCTGCTCATTTTCCAATGGTTCCCTTCCAGATTATAAACAATTCTATCATGAAGACGCCCGGTTCTCCCCTGCCAGAATTCAAATCGATCAGGTTCAACACGATAACCACCCCAACTTTCGGGCTTTGGTACGATAGATCCTTCGTATAATTCTTTTAAATCGTTAAATAATTTTTCCAAATATTCCCTGTTGGGAATTTCTTTACTCTGTTTCGATGCCAAAGCTCCAATCTGGCTTTCAAACGGACGGCTATGAAAATATTCCTCAGAATCTTTCTCACTGATTTTTTGTGCTTTACCTTCAATACGAACCTGCCGTTCCATTGCGGACCAGTAAAAAACCATAGAAACGAAAGAATTTCGAGCTATTTCCTGCCCTTTCTGGCTGTCATAATTTGTAAAAAACACAAAACCCTCAGCATCAAAATCCTTTAATAAAACAATTCTTCCCGATGGCTTGCCATTCCCGCTTACCGTGGAAAGTGTCATAGCGTTGGGGTCGGTCAGTCCCTCATCAACCGCAGCTTTGAACCATTTTTCAAATTGCTTGACCGGATCCTGCTCAAGCTCTTTTTCATCAAGGCCACGCTTAGCATACTCGCGGCGTAATTGCATGATCTGTTCAGAATCTAATAATCTGTCCGCCATAGTAAGGAAATATCAATTTATTATGTAATAATAGAATAGGTAATGCAAAATAAGAAACTATTGTTCCCAAATGAATATGGAGTTCAATAAAAAAGGCTTCACTTTTATGCGAAGCCTTTACTTGAGATTAAAAATCATTTGGTTTCGGAGTATCCGGCCCCGATGGCGGCAATATAGGTAATTTCAATGCATCTTCAGGAATTTCTCCTGTCAGGCTGTTAAGAAAAGCCACAATATCGTCCACTTCATTGATAGATAACGTTTTTCCAAGTTGTGCTTTACCCATAATTTCAACAGCGTCGCGTATCTTCCAAATGCTACCGTCATGAAAATAGGGATATGTGTGGGTAATATTTCGCAGTGACGGAACTTTAAATACGAACTTGTCTTCGTTCGACTTTGTAACATCAAACCGTCCTTCATCGTGATAAGTCGCATTTGTAAATTTCCAGTACGGACTCTGAACAAGCCCAAATTTTTGATACATGGCTCCACCTATTGCCACTCCGTTATGACAGCTTGTACAACCGGAATTGATGAAAGTAACCAGTCCGCGTTTTTCATTTTCGGATAGTGCACTGGCATCGCCATTTAAAAATTTATCGAATCGTGACGGAGTGGTCAGTGTTCGTTCGAAAGCGCCGATAGCGTTTGCGATATTATTGTAGGTTACCGGGTTCTCTTCATTCGGAAAAACCACCTTAAATGTAGCTACATAATCAGGAATGGTAGAAATCCGGTCGATTGCCAAACCCGGGCTTGTCATTGCCATTTCTACCGGATTCATGATCGGCCCCTTGGCTTGCTCTTCAACATCTTTAGCCCTTCCATCCCAAAACTGCGACATATGCAAGGCTGCATTAAGCACGGTCGGAGCATTTCGCCCTCCCAGTTTCCATCCATGCCCCATCGACTTCGGGTTATTATCAACGCCGAAAGTTGCAAGGTTATGACAGCTGTTACAGCTAATCGTATTGCTTTTAGACAAACGGGTATCGAAGAACAACATTTTTCCCAAAGCTACTTTGGGGGCTGTAATCTCATTATCGGGATTCGGGACAACTTTTGGAACCGTTTTAAAATATTGATTGGCCCGAATGATTAATGAATCCTGTATTTGAGTAATACCTGCAACCGTTTGATCCCCTCCCGTTTTCTCGTCTGTTCCGGAACAGGAATAAAAGACGATTAATAATGCCGTAAGCAGATACAAAGGAATGAATTTTTTCTTTGAAGCCTTCATGATGCAATGGATTTAAGATTCTCCTGATGAAATATTCAGATATAAGTCAACTTACTAAAACCGCTGCACCCTTTATATATATTGCTTGCTCTTTACTATACTAATTTTGCGATAACCTATTATTTCTTAATCATTAATATAAAATAATATTAATAAAAATTATGTAGAATTCACCGGTTAGTTAACCCTAAAACGAACATATTTTATTGTTTTTCCATCTGCAATATGCTTTTTCTCGTACGTCGTCAGAATAGACAAATTATCATTTTCATGTTCCTGGCTGTGCAAATCATACGTCAGGTATAAAATTTCCGCCTGTTCCTTTTCCAGTGTCTCGACAGTAAAATCAAATAATGCATCAGCATCCGTCTTGAAATGAATGATGGCTCCGGGTTTCACTATCAAGCGATAAATATCCAGGAAAAATGATGAGCTCAGCCGTTTACGTTTCTTGGTATCACTCGGATAGGGATCCGGAAACGTTATCCATATTTCAGAAATTTCATTTTCTTCAAATACCTCGGGCAGAAATTGTACATATTCACGCAGAAAAGCGGCATTCTCCAGTTTACGTTTTTTTGCCTTCACGGCCCCGTGATACAACCGGTCGCCCTTTATATCGACCCCGATAAAATTACAGTCGGGATATTTCCCAGCCAGAGACAAGACATAATCTCCTTTGCCACAACCTAATTCCAGCACAATAGGATGAGCATTATCGAAACACTGACGGCTCCACGAACCTTTTTCGATGTCTCCCCTGAAGTATACATTTTCCAACTGCGGTAAAACACGGTAATATTCTTTCTTGTTTCTGGCCATCCGGTCACATATTGCTGATTATATTTTTTGGCAACAAGAATAAAATCCATATAACCTAAAATCAATACTGTGTTTAAGCGTTATATGTTTTTATAACAATTTTTCTGCCTTTTTGGTATCTTTATCATGCTAATTTAAGATAGTATTATGTTTAACCGCTATTCGATAATCATTATTCCATTTTCGATGTACCGCACATTTAAAACATTTACCCTGTTTGGCATACTTTTATTATTTCTAAGTGCCTGTTCTAACCATACATCATCTGTAATCTCCGGTTCCATACTCGGCAGTAATCACGAGGTGTTAACCCGCGCAGATGTCCATTTAACCCTTTTAGGACAAAATCAGGCACCGGTACATGTTCAAACCGATTCTGCAGGACATTTTGATATCACGGCGAAAAAACCCGGTGTTTACCGGATTCAATTTACAGGTACGAACCACCGGATGCTGGAAACAATTTTGAATCTGAAAAATCCGGCAGATTTGAAAATGAATATCCTGCTGCCAACAAACTATACCAACCCAAAAATGAACAAGGTTTATGTGATCGGGCCGTTTAATCATTTTTCCTATGCCGATGCTATTCAAATGCAACTGCAACCGGATGGCACTTATACCGCCACGATCCCGGCCGATTCATCAATCCTTGCCTATCAAATTATCGGGCCGGATCCCGATAATCCGGTCAATGGCACACAGTCCAATGCTTATTCTTACGACGGTAACGGGTCGTACGTATCCATCTTAAATAACGTGTCAGGAAATGTTCCCATCACCTTTGATCCGTCCAGACTGGATAAACAGGATATCGCTTCTGCTCTCACTTTTACGCATGCTCCGGCCAATATCATTCGTTTTTCCAATGCCTATCAATCGTATATGAGTCAAAAAAACAAGTATTGGGATGCTTACGAAGCATACCGTGCATCAGGAAAAGATCCGAATAATTTTAATTATGACTGGACCAGTGATCTGGCTTCTATTTCTACAAAATTGAAAGATGAAAAAAATCCGGATGTTCGAAAATTATTGCTTCTGCGCTACCTCGATGCCGGATTATACGGTTCTATGAGCATTCGTAAGGATGTTGCCCGGGAAGCATTAAAACAGATTTCGGCAACTTCACCACTATGGTCCATTCAGCCCATGGATATGCTGGTGGCCGTAGATGAAAGTGGCCAGCCGGACAAATATAAGGCTTATCTCAAGTCTGCGGCTGATAGTCATACGGATCATGACGTAAAGGCAACCGTTTTATACTATCAGCTGACCCGTGCCTATCACAGCGGAAACCTGAAAAAGGCCCAGGATATCTACACGGAACTCACCAACAAATATAACGATACCAATTATGCCCAATGGGCTAAACAAATGTTTGCCGTCAACCAGGCAGTGGTAATCGGTAAAAAAGTACCGGATTTTAAAGTGACATCGCTCAGAAATTCCAAAATCACCTACAGCCGGAAGAATATGCTTGGTAAAAATTATATGATTGATTTCTGGGCTACCTGGTGCGGACCCTGTGTAAGAGAAATGCCGAATATTACGGCCGCTTATAAAAAGTACAAGGATAAGAATTTTACCGTCCTTAGTTTTTCCCTGGACGATTCTCCGCATGATGTTATCCGGTTTCATAAAAACCGGTATGCCATGCCCTGGAACAATGCATTTCTGGGGGGTGGATTTACAAACAAACTGGCCAAGGAATTTGATGTGAATGCGATTCCTTCACCAATACTTGTAAATACGAAGGGTATTGTCGTCGCCAAAGGTATCGACCTGCGTGGTGATAACCTCGATATGACACTCGCTCATTATTTGAAATAACCGTCAGTCTTTTCGGATGATTGCTGCCGGTATAGATACATGTACAAGTCCCCTGAAATCACCTTCTTTGTACCCAAAAGCCTGATCTTCGGGATATAATTCTTTTATCCTGACAAGTATATCAGGGTTCATTTTTGATGGTTCTCCATGACAGTTCAGGCACAGCCCCTGCATAAAGAGCGGTTTAAAATAATGATAATATGCTTTGCCATTTTTCTTGCCAGAGCTGATATAAAAAGCCGGCCTGTCAGAATCATCCTCACGACTGGCAAACCAGTTTATCGCTTCCTTCTCTTCTTTATCAGGCCGATTCAATGGATTCCGGATCTTCGATGAAGTCCTTTTAATGAGGATTCCCCTGCCCAACACACTCTGCACAGAGTCGGTTAATGCTAAAGCTTCACGATTACAAAATTTGATAGCGGGGATAACACCTTCCGAAGAAATTTTAGCTGATAAATGATTTTTGAGCGTTTTCAATAACAACATTGAGCTCTGTTCACCAATTTTCCGAACTCTTTGCAACTGCTCATTTTGATCCTGCCTGTAATAAAAATAAAAACCTGTCAAAACGAGGACTAATATGATTGGATATTGGATGTAGCGTCTCATAATCTGATGGTTTACCTGATGAATACCTCCAAATTACACTTTTTTTATATTACTTATAATTAATAAGTTATAAGTATCAAACCGTTATTTTTTCAATGCAACTGACTCATAAAATGCATTTTTGACGGGTGAATATCCCGGGTATTCACAAAATGAAACGTATTAGCCTGCTTCGAGTTAAACAAATTTGCCCATTGTGTGTTTTTATAGTCAACGACATACGGTTCCCCATTTCGCCGAATATTCAATTTATTTTCCCCTGTCTCTATTAGGTAATGATCCAGTCCCGGAGAAACTTCTAAAACTATCGGATTTTGCATCCATTTATCCTGAAACATAATAGTTTCGGGAACATTGTTTCGATTGGAAAAATCCAGATTGTAGATCATCTCACCTGTTTGCCGTTTCTCATAATCAGCATTTAAAACCAATCCATGAAAACGGCTCTGAAAACGGGCGTACTGAAGATCCTCAGGCATGGCCGGCTTAATTTCAAATCCACGGTTAATAAGGAACCGGACTCCCAGGTATCCTTCATAAATACTCCGGATATATTCCGACAATGACCAAGCCTGTGAAAATGTCCCCGATTCCGACGGAACGGTTTCACGGCTCAAACCTCCGGCATGCCGGATACTCAACTGATCCAGCCGGGATAAATTTACAAAATCTTTGTGATCCGGATATTTTTCTCTAAACGGTGTATTCCGGGGTAACGCATCAAGTAATTCAGGCAGCGTCCCCAGCGAAACGCCGTGAAGGATGAGTTTTGAATAATTCTCAGTAACTGGAAAAACCTTGTCCTGCAAAAACAAGTTTGTCATTTGAGAAATGAGCTCGCCTGAATTCCACAGCCAGATAATTCCGTTGTGATAAGCGGCATCCTGCTCGTATAACGGTTCAAACTGGTGAAAAGGATGATAATCGGGATCATCAGGAGCCAACGACATTACACCAAACGGTGTCGCCAGACGGTTGTAAACCTGTCGAATGGCATCGACTTTCAAAGCTTTTTCTTTCAAATAACCTGCACAGAATAACGCATTCGGACGAATCTGTCCGGATGGCTGTCCGTCTATGTGCAAGGCATCATAAACAACGGGCTTCAGGCTGCCCTTACTCCTGTTTTGATTGACAAACAACCGGCCGAAATGTTCCTGTACTTTCTCCAATGTTTCCTGAGCCTTTTTTGCGAGAATTAACGATTCGTCCGTATTCAAATCCTTACACATACGAACAGTCGATTGTAAAGCCTGCATCCATAAAGCCTGAATATCATCAGCCCGGTTACCGCGGGGAGAATAAGGTCCTTTGGGCCCTCTGGCATCCATCCAGGTATCAGCAGGGCCATGAGTCAAAAAACCATACTTATCTGTCCGATACTTAATGGTTCCCAGGATTGCGGCCTGGATATTTTTAAAAACCCGGGTCAAAAATGTTTTATCACCCGAATATTCCACATACCTGTTCGCTTCAATCAGAAAACGGGGCGTAGCATCCGCGGTATTGTAAATCTGCTGATCAGGACGAACACGGTTCGGGACTTTTCCATAATTATCGGTTGTATCTTTTAAAATCTGGTATTTCAGAAATGATTCAAGATTTTCTTTCGCTAAATCGAATTGGCCGGTAATAATCAACGCCCTCATGGCGATGAACGAGTCGCGTCCCCAATAGTCCTGGAACCAGGGATACCCGGCATAAATGCCTTTCCCCATATGCGTCCGGACTTCGTCCATATTTAAGGCATCAAACGAGCACAAAGCCCAGTCAAATGCTTTATTAAGATTCTCGTCGGATGTCTCAAAATGCTGACTGTCAATAAGCTTCGACAGGCGTTCTTTTTTCTCCTGAATCAACTGTGTATTATTCGTCATTCCAATGATGGCATTCTGCATGGATTTATCCGCATCTGCCCCGGCTCCTACAACAAATAATCCCTGTGATCGATCCACTTTCATTCGGCCGGATCGCATTTTCTGCAATCGGGTATGAAGAACAAGCACACCCTTATTTAGCGAAGCTCCGGTCAACTTACCTTCGACAGCCACGGTTATGAAAGGAGTAATCTTTTGTTTAAGCTGCAATGTGACCCGGTTTGGAGTCGACATCGTATCTATCGAAACGATATGATCGAAATCAGTTCCTATAAGTTTAAAATCGGCTGTTTTTGCCCCGGGGGCTTTTAAGAAGATGAGTAAAGCATCGACCCTATCAGGCATAGCAAGAAGTTCCTCGTCACCGTTCTGATAAAAACGCTGTAAATCATACGGACGATAGATCACTTTTGTGCCCGGTGCCGAACGCTGTAATAACTTACCGTCAACAAGGATCTCATAATCACTGAATAACGTTTCCCGGTAGCTGATATATCCCATTAAAAAATGATTGGTATACCGGTTCGTCTCCCCGACATAAAAACTTCCATCTTTATTACTGAAATGAAACAGGTGATCACTCTTTTGAACAGTTATTTTGAGAGAATCGACGGGAGCCGATTGGGCTGATTCAGTAGTTAATACAGAACAAAGACTGAGTAACATAATAACTGAAATCCATTTTTTTTTAACCATTTTGCAAAAATATTGATGTTAAAAACAAATAAAGATCGTCACTGCAGCATAATCTTTTTCACTTCAACGACTTCCTTAAGCTTTTTATTAAACAAATTCCATTGCAGGTTATCCAGTTTGCCCAACCTAAATTTCCTGCTTTTTCCATCCTTACTTTCCAGATAAAGCGTTTTATCTTTTATTTGTATAGAATTCATTTGTTCCCATTGCATAACGACTTTATTCAGAGGAGACAAATAGATATCCAGGTTGTTTTCATTAATTCTAATGTATCGTCCCAAAATGACAATCGGGTAGAAAAAAGCCATGACTTCCAGGAACAATCCAATAACGAGATAGACAACAGAAATGGCAATGGTACCTGTCGGGTTATTGAAAACGAGATAAACAGCACCAATAATCCATAGAAATCCCAAAAACAGATAAAACAGGCGCATTTTTTTATACCCGAGTTTGGATTTACGTATAGGATATAGCAAATAAAATGTCGTTTCAGTCATATAAAATCTGAGATTTTAATTAAAGTCTGGCTAAATATAAATAACCTGAAGGTGGGATAAGAATTGAATTTAACGGACCGGCGGCTTTAGGCTTTAGAGAAGATCGTTTTTTCAGAATGGTTTATGGTGCGTATTTCTTAAGCATTTCAAGCGCCTGTTCATCAGCAGTCATGTCTTTTAATAGTTCTTTATTTTTGGGTTTGGCTTTCCCTTTGTCTTTTCTTCTCAAAATATCATCGGCTATTTCTTCCGATTTTATTGTCGATACTTTTCTTATATTATCTCTGTTGATTTCCGCCTTTTCAAATGGATTGAGATGCTGCGGACAATAACCCCGTGATGGTATATCTATGAACAAGGTGCCTGGCGGGAATATGCTTTTTGAATAATTCATATTATCCATCTTGAAAAGACGTTAACAAAAATTTGTTTATTAAGGGTTTGCAAATACACGCTTATATAGAATGGTAATTATAATTTTATAAAACCTAAACAGTATTTGTCGAATTGTATACTTTTTTTGACATGAGAGTTTATATTATTCATAACCCTGTGACATATAATTACACAGTTTATGGACATAGAATCTTCACAAAAACTAATTAAAGATCTGTCGTGTTCCGAAGTGTTTAAAGAATATGAAGGAGCTTTTCAGGAAGCAACAAAATTGCCACTGTCCTTATGTTCTTTAGATGAAATTGGTTGTATTCAACATAAATATTTTGATAATCGATCTAACCCCTTTTGTTCCTATTTGCAAAAAAGTGACGTTGTTTGCCAATCCTGCCAGGCTATTCAAAACAAACTGGCAACGGCAGCCAATTCAAAAGGCAAAACCCAGACGACAACCTGCTTTGCGGGTTTGAGTGATTCTGTTGTACCGCTTTTCCTCGGAAATGATATTGTAGGATATCTGCAAACAGGACAAATAATCATTTCTGATGACGGCAATGAAGCTGATGAACATCATGATATCACACATTTCCGATCTAAAATGCAAAAACTGGGGATTGATATCGAAAATGATGAGACCCTTCATGATCTGTACGAAAATATTAAGGTTATCAACCGAACGCAATATGAAGCTGTATTGAAATTGCTTGAAATTTTTGCGAGCCAGTTATCAAGCGTCATGGCTGAAAAGGTAATCCAGCAGAATGAAGGCGAGCCGCCCCGAATCAGGAAAGCGAAACGTTTCATCCAGGAGCATATCGATCAGGATATTACCTTAAGCGAAGTTGCTTCTTCGGTGAACTGGAGTGCTTATTATTTCAGCCGGATGTTCAAAAAGACGACCGGTTTTAATTTTGTTGATTACCTTGCCAGAGTTCGGATTGAGAGAGCAAAACATATGTTGCTGAATCCACACCTGAATGTGAGTGAAATAGCCTACGAAGTTGGTTTTCAGTCAATTACCCACTTTAACAGGGTATTTCGCAAATTGACGGGGAATTCACCAACCGATTTCCGCAAGGAACACCTGGCGGCCTGAGAACTCAGCCTTGAAAAATATCCAGCTGTCCGCCGGTGGAAATTCTCCTGAATGCCCGTGTTGACAAATTTATCTCTCGCTCATTCAGGCCGTACTTCCGGCAGTTGATATAAAACATCGACCGAAGTTCTTCGGCAAAAACACCTTTGCCTCTCATACGATTCCCAAAACGGGAGTCATTCAGTTTCCCATCTTTCATTGAACGAATTCGGTTCAGAATTTTTTCTTTCCGATCGGGGAAATTGCGTTCCAGCCATTGTTCAAACAATGGAGCCACACCTAAAGGTAAACGCAGAGGCACAAAAAAAGCAGAACGGGCACCAGCTTCAGCCGCTCTTTTCAAAATATCAGGCATTTCGTGATCGGTCAAACCGGGAATAACCGGCGCCACATTGACATTTACCGGAATACCCGCTTCCGCTAGCTGCCGCATGGCATCCAGCCTTCTCTGTGGCCGGCTGGTTCTCGGTTCCATGATACTTATCAGCTTTTCATCAAGTGAGGTCAATGTCACTCCAACCATTACAGCATCATGCTTTGCCAGCTCTTTTAGAAAATCAATATCCCGGGTAACAAGATGATTTTTAGTCAGAATAATTACCGGATTTCGAAATTCGGCCAAAACCTGTAAGCAGCGCCGGGTGATTTCCAGTTTTCTCTCAACAGGCTGATACGGATCCGTCACGCCACTCAGCGCTAATACCCGGGGCTTCCATTTCGAGGAAGCCAGCTCTTTTCGAAGCAGTTCCGGGGCATCTTTTTTCACCATGATTTTCGTCTCAAAATCAAGTCCGGCTGAGAAACCGAGATACTCATGAGTCGGACGCGCATAGCAATAAATGCATCCGTGTTCGCAGCCCCTGTATGGATTAATACCGGCATCAAAACCTACATCCGGACTATTATTAAAGGCAATGATTGATTGTGAAGTATCATTAAAAAATTTCGTTCGCGGACCTTTTCCAGGGTTCTCATTTTCTTCCGGGTCTTCGTCGATATAAATACCTTCAAATCGATTTACCGGGTTATCATTCGAGCCTCTTCCACGTATTTTCTTGTTGGGAAACATTCTCTTTCCTGTTCATTGCCAAACGAGTTTACACATGTATTATACATATTATTTAATAATGAGTAAAGAGACTTGAATCTTGAATCTTGAGATAATAACGAACAATCCGATAATCAACATTGGGAGATCCCGCATCGGGGTGCGGGATGACTACCTGAAGTAGCGTTAATGGATATTTATGAACTTATAATTATGTCTCAGAACTACATCCTAACGTCATCCCGGGCGAAGACCCGGGTATCTCCAAGCGTCTAATTTATATAACCACAGAGGGCACCGCTTACAGCACTAAATATTCGATATGTTGGATACATGGTACGATTCCGCTCACTATGACCGTAATCTCGTTACGCTCCGGAGTGACGAGATTAAATTGCCAGTATTCAGGGTTTCCTGACCCGTTTTCCTTTTTCTCTGTGAAGTCCTCTGCGGTTTTTTTTATTATTGTCATTTGGGGATCACTTCTCAGGCGATGGACACCGTTTTGACGTTCATAAACTCTTTTATTCCAAACGGTGAAAGCTCTCGCCCGTAACCGGATTCTTTAATTCCGCCGAAAGGCAGGCGCGGGTCGGAAGCTACAAATGAATTCACAAAGGCATTCCCTGCTTCCAGTTTTTCAGCAGCAATTTTCTCACCTTTCGCCAGATCCTTGGTAAACACAGCGGATCCGAGTCCGTAACCGGTATCATTTGCGATATGTATAGCCTCATCTTCGTCTTTTGCTTTTATGATGGAAGCCACCGGCCCAAACAATTCTTCCTCGTAAGCAGGCATTCCTTCAGAAACATTCACCAGGACAGTCGGTGGATAATAAAAACCCGGCATATCAGGTATATAACCACCCAATACCACTTTGGCACCTTTTTCCACACTTCTTTTAACCTGGTCGTGAAGATTATCCCGAAGGTCAGAACGAGCCTGCGGACCTAAATCAATACCATCTTCGTAAGGATCGCCCATTTTCTTTGCTTTCATCTTCTCAACGAATTTCTCAAGAAAGACATCATATACTTTATCTACGACAATAAAACGTTTGGCAGCGATACAGCTTTGTCCGCTGTTCAGCATGCGGGAGGTAATACAGGTTTCAACCGTTTTTTCAAGATCGGCATCCTCAAGAACGACGTATGGATCGCTGCCCCCGAGTTCCAGCACGGTTTTCTTCAAAACACTTCCTGACTGCGACGCCACAATCTTACCGGCTTTGGTGCTGCCAGTCAGTGTCACAGCTTTAACTACCGGATGCTCGATTACATCTTTAGCAAGATCCCTGGTGATACATAATGTGCGGAACAAGTTTTCAGGAAAACCGGCATTCAGGAAAATCTTCTCGATAGCCAGGGCACACCCAGTCACATTTTCCGAATGTTTTAGCACACCGGCATTTCCGGCCATCAAAGCAGGAGCTGCGAAACGGAAAACCTGCCAGAAAGGAAAATTCCAGGGCATTACAGCCATAACCACGCCCATCGGCTGATAATGGACAAAACTTTTCCGGGCTTCCGTTTTTATTAACTCATCTTTCAGGAACGATTCTGCATTTTCTGCATAATAATCGCAGACCCATGCACATTTTTTTGCTTCGCCTATTCCCTGCTGTAACGGTTTACCCATCTCATCGGCCATCAGGCGTCCAAATGCATCCGATTTTTCCCTCAGGATTTCGGCTGCCTTTTTCATCTTTTGCGCCCGCTCTTTAAAAGGAACTTTCACCCACTCTTTTTGGGTGGCATCCACTTTTAATAATAAATCATTGAGCTCTTTACCGTCTATTTCGTCGTAAATATTTATTCTTTTTCCCGTTGCCGGGTTTATAGATTCTAATGCTATCGATTGAGCCATAGTCCAAATAATTTTAATTAATAATTTCTATCATTAATTAATGTAATTGGCTTTAAAGTCGTTCCTTAAATCAAATTAATCAGCCGGAACGGTCACTTTCAGGCGTACTTTTCAATACTTATCAAAAGTACATCAAGCACTTCATCCAGCAATGCCTTTTCGATGATTAGCGGTGGAGCCAGGCGAATAAGGGTATTCGAATGGAGTGTCCATCCCAGGATGATTCCTTTTTCCATGCAATCTTCGACAACCGACCGGGTGAGTTCAAAATCTCGCAGCTGCAAACCGAGCATCGCCCCTTTTCCACGGACTTCAACAATACCTTTACCCTGCAATTTTTCACGTACTCGTTGCTCAATATATATGGCATTCTGCATCAGGTTCGCGTCTACCAGGATCTTAAGAGCTGCATGAGCTGCCGCGCATGAAACCGGGTGTCCGCCAAAGGTTGTTACATGATTCAGCGGGGGATCATATTTAAAAGTTTCAAATATTTTTGATGAGGACGCGAAACCCCCGATGGGCATGCCCCCGCCCATCGCTTTTGCCATACACAAAATATCGGGAACAACCCCGTAATGCTCGAAAGCAAAAAGTTTACCGGTTCGCCCAAATCCCGACTGAACCTCGTCGAAGATGAGTAAAGCCCCGGTGGCATCACAACGTTTCCGTACATTTTCCAGCCAGCCGGAATCTGCCGGAATAATACCGCCTTCTCCCTGGATGGGCTCCATTATCACAGCAGCGGTCTGATCATCTATCGCAGTTAGCGATTCTTCATTATTAAAAGGAAGAAACTCAACATCGGGCAGCAACGGCTCGTAAGGATTCCGGTAAACATCCCGGCCTGTTACGCTTAACGATCCCTGCGTATCTCCGTGATAACTATTGATAAAAGAAATAAATTTGTGACGCCCGGTATATTTTTTTGCAAGCTTGAGAGCTCCCTCATTGGCTTCCGTACCACTATTCACAAAATAGACGCGATCGAGGGAATCAGGTAAAAGTGAAGTCAGTAATTCCGCCAGTTCGGCCTGAGGTTTCTGGATAAATTCACCATATACCATCACGTGCAGATGTTTATCCAGTTGATCTTTGATAGCCTTCAGCACCGACGGATGACGATGTCCGAGGCTGCTCACAGCTATTCCGGAAATAAAATCTACGTAACGTTTGCCATCGGCAGTGAATAAAAAGGGGCCTTCAGCGTATTCAATCTCCAGTCCGATCGGAGTATCACTGGTTTGGGCGATATGCTTGATAAAAGAGTGTTTATAATTCAAAATCAAACTCCGCGTTATTGATAATAGCGCACAACTTTAAAATTCCTATTTTCGATAAACATTTATTAATATAACCATACTAACTTACAGGCATATTGCCTCGTAACTTGAGCACAATCATTCTTTCAAATACTTTGATTTCCAATATTCAACCGATATTAATATTCATTCAACCATAAATATGAAACGATTTAATGTTTTTATTCTCTTATCCTTAGCAAGTGTATCTCTGATTTTGTCGACAACTTCCTGTAAATCACATAAAAAATCTTCGGAAGCTGGTTCAGCCAAAGATACAACGGTCCAAACAGATTCAAACAATATCCAGAAAAATAATAAAAAAAACGTACCAACTGCCGATATGGCCAAAATGGCTCCCGGTACCGCCGATATTTCAGCCCGGGTTATTATGTACGATGAGAGTGCTCCCATGCATGTAACGCTGCTTATCCTGGGTGTCAATGCTTATGGTACCTCGACACCGGCCCTGGCAAAAAAAACTGAAATAAAAGCCAATATATCCCAGGCTCTCCTCAATAAACATTCTTTGGGAGAAATTAAGGAGGAGTTTACCTCATCAGATACCTTATCACTGGTCCTAAGCTTTTCACAACAAGTGGCTGTAGGAGGAGCCAGTAAGAGCTGGACTGTTATCTCATTTAACAAAAACTAAATTCGAACAAAAAATGAAGGGTATATTAAAAACTGCTACTATTCTCATCGTTTCCGCTACTTTTTACCTTGGATTCCATTACCTGTATCAAAATCCTGTTCACGTGGTAAACAAGCAGGAACACAAAGAGCACTTACAAGCTGAAACAGAAAATGACGGTGATTCCCCAGGTGCCAGAAATCAACGTTTATTTTATATGCTTCGCGATCCACAGACTAATGCTATTCCTAAGAATGCACGGATGCGCGAGCTCCAGTTTGCACGGCAGCTAGATGCCAACAACAACAGAAATATCCTCAAAATGAGCCGTACTGCCTCAACAGCTGGATATAGCTGGGCACAGGCCGGCCCCTGGAATATCGGGGGAAGAACCAGAGCCCTGGCGCTGGATGTTACAAATCCAAACAACATCATTGCAGCAGGGGTGTCGGGTGGTATATGGAAATCTACCAATGGCGGCAGTTCATGGACATTACGCAGCAAACCGAATCAAAACCTTAGCGTTACCAATGTCGCACAGGATCCACGTTCCGGTCACACAAACACCTGGTATTATTGCACCGGTGAAATCAGTGGCAACTCGGCAAGCGGCATGAATTACGAAGCTTTTTACCTCGGTTCCGGTGTATACGAATCGACCGATAATGGGGATACCTGGAATGTTATTGCTTCTACGAAACCTTCCAATGAAGTGATTTATTCCAGTCAGTTTGAAATGGTTTCGAAGATCATCGTAAGCCCTACGACCGGAAGTGTCTTCCTGGCCAGCAACCTTTTTGGTATTTATAAAATGCCTGCCGGCGGTTCTTCTTTTAGTGCGGTTCTGGCCGGTCAGCCCAACGAACATTACTTTAACGATGTAGCCGTGAACAGTAATGGAATGCTGCTGGCTGCATTATCCCAAAAATATGCTGGGAATCATTCTTCACCGTCTCAGGCGCCCGGAATTTATGTCTCTACCGATGACGGAGCAACCTGGAAGAATGTCACACCCAGTGGTTTTCCATCTGCTTATTCCCGGACCGTTTTGGCATTCTCACCTTCCAATCCGAATGTCGCCTATAGTTTTACATATAATGGAACATCAGGAACCCCTCCAGTTAGCGGCGGTTATGGACAGGATGACGTTACGTTTTACAAATATACATTTAACAGCGACGGGACTATCAGTTCAACGAACAATCGTTCAGCCAACATGCCCAATTACAAGGGGAAAGTCGGGGAATTGAACACACAAAACAATTACAATATGGTCCTGGCCGTAAAACCCGATGATCCCAACTTTGTGATCCTGGGAGCTACTAATTTGTACCGTTCAACCGACGGATTTGCTACATCGTCGAACACAACCTGGATCGGTGGATATAATACCACTAACGATGTTTCCACTTATCCGAACCAGCATCCTGACGAACATATTGCGGTTTTCAATCCAAATAGTCCGAACCAATTATATGTCGGCAGTGACGGCGGTGTCAGTTTTACCAGCAATGTAACGGCCAGTGTTAATACCACGAACCCGGTTACCTGGCAATCGAAAAATAAAGGGTACGTGACCACCCAATATTATGCTATTTCCATAGCCCGTGCGGCCAGTGATAATCGCATTCTCGGTGGTATGCAGGATAACGGTTCCCCATTTTTCAGGGTTAGCGTACCGGGAAGTCCATATACAGCAACCGATGTTTCTACCGGTGACGGCGGATATGCCTACCTGGGAACCAGTAAAGCCTATGCATCCGTCCAGAACGGCAGTGTTTTCCGCTATCATTACGATACATCCGGTAACATTACCCAGAACACGTATGAAGGCGATGTCAAACCATCAGGTGCCAGCGGACAATTAACTTTCGTTCCGTTCAAAATTGATCCCAGCAACGAAAGTACGATGTATTATCCGTCAGGTGATACGTTATGGCGTAATAATGCTATCGATAAAACAACCTTCCAAACAAATTGGTCAATTGTACCTGGAATCAAACCACCAATCGGTTATAGTATCACAGCAATGGGAATTTCTACCACAAATGCTCAGCATGTATTATATGTAGGTGCGTCCGATTTAAGTTCTGGAAATACGAATGTTCCGCGGCTTTATAAAATAACCAACTCTATGAATGCACTTTATGTGGCGGACAGCACCTATACGGGTTTCCCTGCCGGTGCCTATATGAATGATATCGCCGTAAATCCCAATAATTCGAATGAAATCATGGTCGTTTTCTCAAACTACCAGGTTTCGAGCCTGTATTATTCGACGGACGGAGGGAAAAATTATTCACAAGTGGAAGGCAATCTTTACCATCCTCAAATTAATTCAAATGGGCAAACGACCGACCTTAGCCCTTCGTTTCGCTCGGCGGCCATCGTTCCTACAGCCTCAGGCACCTACTATTTTGCCGGAACGAGTACCGGTTTATATATGGCTACCTCGATTAGTGGAAGTAACACATCCTGGGTTAAACAGGATGGCGTACAGGGCGGCATTGGAAACGCCGTTGTAACTAATTTGGATTCGAGAACTTCCGATAATGAATTGGCTGTTGCAACTCACGGCCGCGGAGCCTTTGTCGGGAACTTCAGCACCGACACCGCAGTAAATCCGGGCCCGCAGGTTCCTTATCAATTCAAACTTGCCCAAAACTACCCGAATCCGTTTAACCCCAGCACCAATATCTCGTATACCTTACCATCTGATGCCCGTGTTACCCTGACGATTTACGATGTCACCGGACGCAAAGTGGCCGTATTGATAAACGGTGCGGAAAAAAACAGCGGATCGCATATGTATACCTTCGACGCTTCGAAACTGGCCAGCGGCATGTATCTCTATCGCCTGCAGGTGACTCCGAATAGTGGCAGCCAGGCAACATACACGCAGACCAGAAAGATGATCTTACTTAAATGATGAATTAAGTTTTAAGTAAACTGGTTATTCAGGGGAGAATGGTCAATAAACATTCTCCCCTGATATTTTATAGCCCTGCCACAAAAGTTTTCCATCACGGATAGTACCAATGTCAACCCTTTTCAAATGCGGCTATGTTTCCACACCGTAAAAGTTTCTGCTAATTGTGTAAAATTCTTTTCTTTTAAAATTTTATTATTTATATAGCTTCATCTCTTTTGGAGCTTTATGATTTGTGGGATCATAAAGTCAGGGTTCTTCGGAAGTATTTCGATTGAATAATTTGAGGATTTATAATTTATCTGCGGCAATATTTGATACTTATTTCAACTTCTATGAAAAAAACGGGCTCTGCATTTCCATTAACCGTGTTAACTAATTCTGTTGTTTGGTTTCCGGTTGCCCGTAAAGTATCCCCCAATAACAAACACACTCATTCAGCTATAACAAAAATACCCGGATTTGCAGCTCTAAAGAGAATGCAGGCCACAATTTCCCGGGCGTTGTTACATGAGTTTTCATTGAGAAAAATCGAGGATAGCTTTTCTGCGATTGACGCCATACCACTGTTAATCAGTTTTTCGAAAATACTGACTCTCGGAGGTTCCAGCCACATATGTACAATTGTTTCTTTCAACAAAAACTAAATAAAATAACATGAAGGGTATATTAAAAACTGCTACGATTCTGCTTGTTCTCTCTGCTGTATATTTCGGTTATTATCAAATCCATAAGAATAACCTATCACCGGTTTTGGAGCGGAATGGATTAAAAAATGCAAATTCTGACAAAGATAATGAGGCAGATTCCCCCGGAGACAGGGAGCGATATCTTTTCTTAAAGCTTCGCAATCCCAAAACAAACTCTATCCCGGCAAATGTCAGGCTTCGCGAACTCCAGTTTGCCCGTAAAGCTGATGCCTACGCATCAAATCTGCTTCTGAAAACGAACCGAACGGTATCAACACAGAATTACACATGGGAACAAGCAGGGCCTTTTAATATCGGAGGAAGAACACGGGCTTTGGCACTCGATGTTACAAACCCTCAAACGATTATTGCAGGAGGCGTTTCTGGTGGAATCTGGAAATCAACTGACGGAGGCTCAACATGGACCCTAAAAAGTAAACCTGATCAGAACCTGAGTGTTACATACCTGGCACAGGATCCCCGAACAGGTCACACCAATACCTGGTATTACAGCACCGGGGAAATTAGTGGAAATACGGCAAGTGGAAATGGTGGTGCATCCTATCTTGGCACCGGGGTCTATGAATCCACTGATAACGGTGACAACTGGTCCGTCATTTCCTCCACCCAGCCTTCTAATAATGTCGAATACACGATGCCGTTTCAATACGTATCAAAAATAATTGTCAGTCCAACTACTGGAAGCGTATTTTTAGCAAGTAATCTTTTCGGAATTTACCGAAAAACAGATGGGACAAGTTCGTTCAGTGCGGTATTGAAGGGACAGCCAGGAGATCATTATTTCAATGATGTCGCTGTGAATAGCCAGGGAATCTTGCTGGCAGCCCTTTCCCAACAATCATCGGGTAATACCACCAATTCCACCCAGGCACCCGGCATATACATTTCAACCGACGACGGAACCACCTGGACCAATATCACCCCATCGGGTTTTCCAAAAGCATACGACCGGACCGTACTGGCCTTTTCACCTTCCAACCCGAACATTGCTTATAGCTATACATTCAACGGAACAAAAACGAATAAACAGGATGATATAACATTCTACAAGTATACGTTTAACACCGACTGGACCGTTAATTCGGCCGTCGACCGCTCTTCTTATATGCCTCATTACGGAGGTAAGGTCGGCCAGTTGAATACGCAGGGCAATTATAATATGGTTTTAAAAGTAAAACCGGATGATCCCAATTTTGTAATCCTGGGAGCTACGAATCTCTATCGTTCAGAAAATGGTTTTGCGGATTCGTCTAAAACAAGCTGGATCGGCGGATATGATCCCATTAATAATATTTCGAGTTATCCGAATCAACATCCGGACGAACACATTGCCGTTTTTAATCCCAAAAGCCCTAATGAATTATATGTCGGTTGTGATGGAGGTATAACATATACAAGTGACGTCACTGCTACGGCAGCCACCACGACGGATCCGGTTACGTGGCAATCGAAAAATTTAGGATATATGACCACACAGTATTATCAAATTTCCATACCGAAATCCGCGAATGACAATCGCATTTTGGGAGGCTTGCAGGATAACGGGTCACCCTTTTACCGGATAAGTTCTTTAGCAAATCCATATAATGCCGTTGATATATCAACCGGAGACGGAGGGTTTGCCTATCTGGGAACGAGCAATGCTTACGCCTCCAATCAGAACGGAACGGTTTACCGTTATTCTTATGATGCTTCCGGAAATGTCCAGTATCAGGCAGAAGTGGAACCAAAGGCAGCTTCCGGACAACTATTTATTGATCCCTATCAAATTGATCCCAATTCAGAATCAACCATGTATTATCCCGCCGGAGATACATTATGGCGCAACAATTCCGTTGATCAGGCATCTCAATCCGCCCAGTCTGGTTGGTCTGTAGTGAGCGGCATCACCCCCCCTTCCGGCTACAATATTACGACTTTGAAAGTTTCTAAGACACCGTCAAATATATTGTTTATCGGGGCTTCCGATGTATCCGGGAATGGGAATAAACCGATACTTTACATTATGAGTAAATCAACGACCGCGCAGTCGACCACCGACAGTACCTATTCTTCTTTTCCTGATGGCGCCTATATGAACGACATCGCCGTTAATCCGACGAATGCGAATGAATTTTTTGTGGTTTTTTCGAATTACGAGATTCCCAGCATATTCTATACCTCCGACGGGGGTAAAACGTTCACCAATGTCGATGGTAATCTGAATATATCAGGCACAAATTACAATGGACAGCCCACAGATATCGGTCCTTCCTTCCGTTGTGCTGCTATCGTTCCAACACCAAACGGAACTCATTATTTTGCCGGAACCAGCACCGGATTATACATGACAACTGCCCTCACTGGTAGTACCACAGTCTGGGTCAAGCAGGATGGCGTTCAGGGAGGTATTGGAGATGTCGTTGTAACCTATCTGGATTACAGAACTTCAGACCATGAACTGGCTGTCGGTACCCACGGACGTGGTGCTTTCGTCGGAATCTATCCGACCAACACAGCTATCAGCAACACACCACAAGTTCCTTACAATTTTAAACTCGCTCAAAATTATCCAAATCCGTTTAACCCGACGACAAATATCTCGTACACTATTCCCACGGCTGCCCGTGTCACCCTTACGATTTACGATGTCACAGGACGAAAAGTAGCGGTATTGATCAATGGTACGGTTAAGAGCAGTGGATCACACATGTATACTTTCGATGCTTCAAAACTGGCCAGCGGCATGTATCTGTACCGCCTGCAGGTGGCACCAACAAGCGGAAGCCAGGCGGCATACACGCAAACCAGGAAGATGGTTTTATTGAAATGATGAATTGAGTTACTAAGTTATTGATATATTTGGTTATTGAGGGGAATACGTTCCCCTCTTTTTTTTCAGATCTTTACACGCCCGAGCAGTACGTCTTTGAACATAACAAAATCGCCCATGAGACTGTATAACGGGTATTCAAAGGTAGCCGGCTTATTTTTTTCGAAGAAAAAATGCCCGAACCAGGCAAAACTGTAGCCAACGATTGGCATAAAAAACAGGTACCAGGCATTACGTGCGAGGATACTCAGAAAAAAGATCAGGATGACGAAAAAGGTGCCAGCGACGTGCCACAGGCGGCAATACCGGTTCTTGTGTTCCGATAAATAGTATGGATAGAATTCTTTAAATGACTGATATTTTTTGCTCATGGCTCATCCTCTGTTTGATGTATGATGCTCCGGCTTTATCCTGGATTTAAGATAATGGAATATTTGGGTTGAAGTAAATGCAGGCCGATGTTTGCGTCTGCCTTTGTCGTCTTGGTTCGACTCCGTTCAACATGACTATATATCATTTCCAATTTATTCCCTACGCTCTGTTGTTAATTAAAAAACGGCAGGAGATCCCGGATCTTCAGCCGGGATGACGCGGTAATGTGTTTGATTGGCCTATATTAATATTTCAGGGTGTAACTAACTCCTCCCAATGTCGTCATCCCGCATTTGATGCGGGATCTCCGAATGTTACATTTAGTATTGTTCGAATCTTTTGACAACTCCCTGCTCCCCTTTGTTAAGGGGAAACATGAGTCAACACCATTCTACGTAACTATTTAACAATCAAAATTTAGTATTCTTAATTATCTTTTCGTTTTTCTCTGTGCTACCTCCGCGTCCTTTGCGGTTAATTTAATGGTTCGCTGTATTCCGCGTTTTCAGCGTTCCATAATTTACATCTCAAACAATGACCTACACTTTGAGCAGGTTCACCAGTTCTTTTTGCATGGTCAGGCCTTTGTCTTTGGCATACCATTTCTGGATGTCGATCACCAGGTCCTGTTTCGTGCGTCCGTTCGGGTTTGCTTTAAAATCGTTCATCATCACCTGCGCGGGTTCCGGACGTGGGCCCCAAACAAAAAGTTCATCCATCGTTTCCGCATTTAAAGCGACCAGCTTGGGAATAGAACGACCGCCATTGGTCAGGTATTCGTCCATGACATCCAGGTTCTCGTCGCGCAGCAACAGCTTCAATTCAATTTTATCAGAGGCACCAGCCATCTTTGCCAATACCGGTACGTTTTGAGCTGCATCGCCGCACCAGGCTTCGGTTAATGCCACCCAAACCATCTTCGTATCGATGCCTTTAAGTGCCTCTATCGTCTCATTAGACAATTCAACAGTCTTTTCCACCCGGTTCATTCGCTGGATATTCATTTTCGTGTAATGCAGCATGTCTTCTGAATGATTCTCGCCGGTGGTCTTGCCTTCGGCCATCAGGGCGTCAATCATTTCACGATATTCGATATAAGTGATTGCTTTCTGCAGATGATTTTCCGTAATAACACTTTCTTTAATTTCATTCATAACTATATACTTATATTTAATTAATTAATATTTTCAAAATCATTTATTTACCACCTCAGGCTCTCCCGACAGCAACCGGAACAAGCTTTCCCCATTTCATATGGAATGGAGTTTCATTGTTAAAATTCAGACTCTTATTTTGGGAAGAGATCCAAATGAGGTTCAAAAAAGGGTAATTGAATAAAATTCCGTCAATATTTTTATTTGGGATTTCTGTTATTTAATTACGCGCGTAATTTACCATTTTATGGGCAAATAGCCTTATCAATTCCGTTTAAGTAACGCATTGATATAACAAATAAGTGTCCCGGTGAGTTCAAAATAAAAGAAGTTTAAAACGACCAGTTGGTTACGCAGAAATTCGTGGCTTTATGTTATTCCTGGCGAAACGTTTTTTATGAAGATGATTCCCGATAAAGTTCTACATATTACAGAAAACATTACAGGATGGCGTGCCGAAAGGGACCGTCATATCCAGCGTATTGAATCCATTCTCGGGGATTATCTCGAACTGCGGGAGCAGCAGGTCCGCAATCCGGTACTTGATTTCCTGTTTGAATATTACGCTTTTCGCCCCGGCCTGCTGATGCGCTGGAGCCCGGGTTATTATGCTATATTGGAAGAGGCGGCTTTTGAAGACATTACCGATTTGATAAAATTGCAATCTTCGCCGGTAGGATTTAAGATTGATCCCGAAACTTTCCCGGCTCATCGTGTGGACTCCCTGGAATGGATCATCGAACTCCTGAAAGCTACACAGGATCGTCCACCCTCGTTCGGCTGCTTCGGAATGCACGAATGGGCAATGGTGTACCGGACCGAAAACATCCGGCACCATTATATCCCACTGCGATTGTCCCCGGATGAAATTAACGCGTTTGTGGAATCACGTCCCATTGCCTGCACGCATTACGATGCTTTCCGTTTCTTCACGAAGCCGGCGCGCCCCCTGAATATTCACCAACCCGCAAAGTCCGGACGTTATGATCTCGAACAGCCCGGATGCCTTCATACGAACATGGATTTATACAAATGGGCGTATAAATTTTACCCATGGACACCCAGCATGCTCATTGCCGATACTTTCGAATTAGCCGTGGAAACGCGGATCCTGGATATGCAGGCCAGCCCTTACGATTTGCGCGAATATGGACTCCAACCGGTAAAAATAGAAACCGACGAGGGCCGCCTGGATTACAAAAGACGCCAGCAGGACATCTGGAAACGAGGGATTCCGTTGCGTGAAAAATTGGTAAAATGTTATGAGGGATTATTGGATATGTTGAAGTGAGATATTTTTATTGTAAAACAAATTTCTTCACATCCCTAACGAAATTTTCCCAAAACTCACTTCCTTCATATTTCCATCCCGGCCTTTAACCGGCAAGTTGTTTCCGCTGAGTGTTTCGTTGGCGAGTAAAGCAAACAGGGCCGCCTCTTTGGCATCCGGGTTCATCCCCAAAACGTTAAAATTCTTCACACTATTTCCCGGCAGAAGTTCAGATATCCAACGCATCAGTGTTGCATTATTGGCCCCGCCACCGCTTACATAAACCGTCGCGTAATTATTTTCAACCGGTATCTTTTGTATCGTATGTGCGATGGATTCGGCTGTGAAGCGAGTCAGTGTGGCCACCAAATCTTCCGGAGAAATTTCTTCCTTGTGTTGTTCTTTTAATATCCGTTGAACAAACTCGAAAGAAAACATTTCGGGTCCGGTGGTAGCGGGTGGTTCCATTTCAAAATAGGGATGGCTCATCAGCCGGTTCAACAGTTCGGCATGAACCGTTCCGGAAGCGGCAATTTGTCCATTCTCATCATACGATTGCCCGGGGAAGAAGTTACGTATCGCGTTGTCTATCAGCGTATTACCAGGACCAGAATCGGTACAAACGACGTGTTCCATTCCGCCTCTGGCAGGTAAAAATGTAAAATTGGCGATACCCCCGATATTCAGCATGAACCGGTTTTCATCTTCGCTGTGAAACAGCAGGTAATCCTCATAGATCGCCATCGGTGCGCCTTGTCCGCCCGCGGCCGTGTGCTTCTGCCGAAAGTCACTGATCGTCAGGATGCCCGTCGTCACCGCGATATGATCGCCATCCCCGATTTGCAGCGTACTGTCCGGCATACCGGGATTTCCGTGCTTCGCCAGGGGCGCATGATAGACGGTCTGTCCCGGGCTGGCAATGGCATCGACGGATTCCGGGACAACATCCCAGGATTTCAATGAATGCAGGATCACCTCGCCCCAGTAATTGCCCAGCCAGCTGTTGAGAATGCAGAACTGCTCCAGGTCGACCTTCTTCACTGAAAAAACAGAACGCAGTTTTGCTTTCACCTCATCGGAATACGTGATCGTTGTAAAATGCTCCACCTCGATTTTCGTATTCAGTCCGTTTCCGGTGATGCGACATAAAGCCAGGTCCAGTCCGTCCAGCGAAGTGCCGGACATGAGTCCGAGTATTCGTTTTTCGACTTTTTGTGAGATATCGGTTACATGTTGAATGTTGCGGTTCATGCGATTCGAGTGTATGATACAGTTTGCATCAATATAGCAAAAAAGATGAACCGCGGAGCACGCAGAGATATGCACAGAGAGATAGAACATGAATTATACAGTGGAAATTAGAAATTTTAAATTTTGAATGTTGAATACACGGTTCGACTCTTGAAATCAACATTCAGAGATCCCGCATCGGGATGCAGGATGACGACGTGAATAGGCGTTGACAATATTTATGAACTAAAATTATGTCTAAAAACCACATCCGGCTGCTCAGGCATGCGACACTAATTGCATCAGGATTGCGCAAATCCAGGCACCGTAGGTTCCCAAAGCGTAACCCAACACCGCGAGCAACACCCCGACCGGAGCCAGCGCGGGATTAAAAGCAGAAGCGACGATCGGTGCCGATGCTGCTCCGCCAATATTGGCCTGACTCCCAACCGCCACGAAGAAAAACGGCGCTTTGATGATTTTTGCTACGCTAAGCAAAATAGTGACATGCACCAGCATCCAGATCAAACCGACAACAAACAAACCCGGATTGCTGAAAATCGACATAATATTCATTTTCATCCCGATGGTTGCCACCAACACATACAGAAACAGGCTTCCCATACGAGAGGCCCCGACGCCTTCAAGTTTTCTTGCCGGGGAGAAAGAAAGAATCAGTCCGGCTGTCGTGGCAATGACAATAATCCAGAAAAAGTTCGAAGTCAGGCTGAACCGTGATAACTCCGGCGCATGTGTTTGAATCCACGGGGCGATGCCATCGGCCATATAATGAGACAGAGCGGTGAAGCCAAATGCTACGGCCATGATCGTCATGGTGTCGGTCAGGCTTGGGATTTTGGCTATTCCGGCCCGATATTGTTCAATTTTGGCCCGGACCGCATCGATAGCGCTGGTATCCCCTTTAAAAATTCGGTCGATTTTTTCCGCACGTCCGGCGCCGTACAACAAGACTCCCATCCAGATATTCGCCACAATCACATCAACGGCGATCATCGCGGCAAAAAGATTATCGCTCACACCAAAAACCTCCTTCATGGCGGTCTGATTGGCCCCGCCTCCAATCCAGCTACCGGCTATCGTTGCAAGTCCCCGCCAAACGGCATCAGGACCGTGTCCGCCGACGATATTCGGGGCAAAAGCGGAAACAATGAGGATCGCCAGCGGTCCTCCAATGATAATTCCCACCGTGCCGGTCAAAAACATGATAATCGCCTTGGGTCCCAGTCGCAGAATGCCCTTGAGATCGATACTTAACGTTAATAAAACCAAACTCGCAGGCAACAGATACCGTGAAGCGACGAAATATAGTTTGGAGTGCTCTCCGGAGATGATGCCGGCAGAATTGAGAATGGCGGGAACGAAATAACACAGGAGCAGCGACGGAATATAGTTGTAAAATTTCTTCCAGAACGGCTTTTTACTGTCGGATGTTTTGAAAATCAGGGCCAAAATGATGAACAATATCCCAAGTACAACGGCATCATTGGTTATGAATGGTGTCATTATAGCGTCTCTCTCCTTTATGAATTTCTGATGAATGAATTTGATCCAATATAGGAATTGTAGGATTTAATCCTAACCATATAGGACAAAAGGAAGAACGAGGGAAATTAGAAATGTTGAATTTTGAAATGTTGAATAGTCAAGGAGATCGGAGTCGGACCATGACCGACACTCCGAAAATCAACATTCGGGGATCCCGCATCGGGGTGCGGGATGACGACGTGAAGTAGCGTTGATGATATTTATAAACTTAAATTATGTCTCAAAACTAAATTACAACGTCATCCCGGCTACAGAGCCCGGAACCTCTCACATAGATTCATTCAAGCTCATCCTTTTGTGATCTGATTCATCAGATCACCTTCGGCATCATAAGTCAATTCCGTTATTTTCTTTTTCTGTTTAACATCGATTACGTAATTTTTGCTAGTCATATCTTTGACGGTTCCGGCATAAGTGATTTTATCATTCTTATATTTTTTTTGGATTTCCTTATCCACCGCTTTTGGCAAAGCCTTCACATTTATTTGCCGGGTTGTTTTCTGCCAGTTGCCATCCATACTGAATCGTGCCGCTACTTTCTCTCCATTCTGGATGAAATCAACCTCATAAATGAATGCGTTAATTTTCTTCCAGTGCGCGTTCTTCGCATTATGAAACATCTCACTAAACGTTGAAGACACATTATCAGGTATATCCTGACTTTTACTCCCTTTCTTTGAACACGACATTAGTGAAACGGATATCAAGAGCAGGGAAATCGTAATAAAATTTTTCATAGCCCGATTGCATTGAGAGTTAATGGTTTTCAATGAATCAGATTGACATGGAATAGAACACGGGGCCGATCGAATCGTCTAAATCAATGAGCAATTTCTTAGAACCCACGTGAGGTACAACCCTGTTATCTGAGTTATTTCCATAAACATTTAAAATTCCTCAAATAGTATTGCACCGGGATAATTATTACAATCTATTACGATTCCAGCTCTTTGGGACCAAAGGATTAATCGGATTCGGAACTGCCTGAAGTCAACGTTTTCATCAACTTGCCATTCAAGTTAAAAATCAGGGTTTTGTATATATTCCCTTTATGTAATTCCACTTCATAAATAGTTTTACCCGGCGTTGCCGTACGTGCTATTTCTCCGTAGGCATATCCCTTGTATGTACCCAATTTACGAACGACTACGACAGGCAGCTGGTCCCTGTTGATATCTGTTTCTGTTTCAACCCATTTCCCTTTTTTTGAAAAATTTGCGGAGACAGCTTGTCCAGCCATGTGAAATTCGGCTTCATATTCATGAGCATTTTCCATCCCCCAATGAACGGCTTTTACACCTGGGAACTTTTGCTCAAATGCCATTTGGACAGATCCCGGCACTTTTACAGATTGTGCAAATACGGCAGTGGCGGAAAGTGTTATTAAAATAATTATGCTGATATTCTTTATGGTTTTGAGTACGGTCATTATTTATCTCTCATACGGTTGGTTATTGGTTGTCTCCAACCTAAATGGAAAAACTGAAGGAATTCTGCATGAATAACGTTTTAAAATTTTAATGATGCTTTTTTTAGACCAACTCCACTCCTGTTTCCTTTTCCTCAGTGTTACCCTCTGCGACCTCGGTGGTTTATCTAAAAAAATACTGGATTTATGCTGAATCCATAAAGTTTAACTCCGCCCACCACGACTATTGAATACACGTAAATATTCGTCCTCCCTTTTTCAAGGACCCTGGACCCTGGACCCTGGACCCTGGACCTGACTGGACCCGAATCTACTCATTTCCCAAATATCGCTCGGTTATATCACGATACGAATCGATACGCCGGTCGCGATAAAAAGGCCATATCTGCCGTTGTTTTTCAATAGCTCCAAAATCACATTCAGTGATTAACACTTGTTCATCCTCTCCTGCCTGGCTCAGCACTTCACCAAAGGTCCCGGCCACGAAAGAATTTCCCCAAAACGTAATATTTTCTTCCGTCCCGACCCTGTTCACACTCGCCACATAACATCCATTAGCCACAGCGTGACTCTTTTGTATGGTCATCCAGGCATCACGGAATTTGTTTTTATCCTCCTGTCCTTCATCCGGCAGGGTTCCAATGGCTGTAGGATAAAATAGAATATCGGCTCCGAGGAGAGCAGTCAAACGAGCTGCTTCGGGATACCACTGATCCCAGCAGATTAACACACCAATTCGTCCGTATTTCGTATCAAATACTTTATATCCGAGATCGCCGGGAGTGAAATAATATTTTTCATAAAATCCCGGATCATCGGGAATATGCATCTTCCGGTACTTGCCCAAATATGTTCCGTCAGCATCAATCACGACAGCCGAGTTGTAGTAAAGTCCGGATGCGCGTTTTTCGAAATACGGCAGAATGAGAACGATACCAAATTCTTTAGCAAGTACTGCCATTTTATCACTCAAAGGCCCGGGCATGGATTCTGCCAAATCGAAAAATGAATCGTCTTCAGACTGGCAAAAATACGAGGTGGAGAATAGCTCCTGAAGACAAATAATCTTTGCTCCTTTTCCGGCGGCTTCCCGAATCTGTTGCTCTGCATTTCGGATATTTTCGGCCACCCCGCCCCGATCACTCATCTGAATTAAACCAATTTTAATCAATCGCTCATCCATCGTTAAACTCTTTTCCTTTAAGTAGATAAATTGCAAAGTATCCGGCAAAAATTACGAAGAATATCTGTACCTATTGTAGTAAAATATTATTGGGATTTTACGATTGTAAAATTATAATCGGGCGGGAATAGACACGCACCCTAAAAAAGCGCTTTTTGACTAAATATGGGAAGTTTTAAGCAATTATTTTATATTGAATTTTGTTACGGATCATTGTACACTTCCATTGTGTTTTAAAGACAAACAAATGACTAATTCATACAAATTGTCGCAATTATTACATAAGTAAAATCATTTCAAGATTTTAATCTTGAAGTATAATTTAACGGAGAACTGATCCATGTCTGAGATAAACAAAGTCCATCCACACAGTTACGTTGGATTAGACTACCTGGGATTAGGAGAGAATAAGAATTTAAAATGGAATCTAACTCCTGCCGAGCTTTACGAGCAGGCCATTTGCAACGGAGAGGCCGTCTTGACTGCCGACATGGCACTGCGTGTTTTAACTGGAAAATATACCGGACGTTCACCAAAGGATAAATACTTTGTAGACGAACCGGAAATACATGAAGATATTGATTGGGGCAACATCAATCAGCCCATTTCATCGGATGTTTTTGATCGCTTACATCACAAAATGATTCAGCATCTGAAGAATAAAAACCTATACATCATGGATGTTTTTGCAGGAGCTGATCCCAATTACAATCTGCCTATACGTATAGTGAGTGAAGCGGCCTATCATGCGTTATTCTCATATAATATGTTTCGCCGTCCAACGGCCGAGGAAGTTAAAAATCATGTTCCTGAATTTACGGTTCTTGCCGCACCTGATTATTTTGCAGATCCGGAATCTGACGGAACGCGTACAGGAACATTCATCCTCGTAAGCTTCAGCAAAAAAATAATTCTTATCGGTGGTACATTGTATTCCGGAGAAGTGAAGAAGGGTATTTTTTCCATAATGAATTATTTACTGCCAAAACAAAATGTCATGGCCATGCACTGTTCGGCAAACGTCGACCAAAATGGCGATGCCGCTATATTTTTCGGATTATCGGGAACGGGAAAAACCACTCTTTCAGCTGATGCAGATAAAACCCTTATCGGCGACGACGAACACGGATGGAGTGATGAAGGAATCTTCAATTTTGAAGGTGGATGTTATGCCAAAACCATCAACCTGTCTGCCGAAGGCGAACCGATGATTTACGCAACCACCAAGATGGCCGGAACGATCCTGGAAAATGTTCCTCTTGATGAAAATCGCGAACCCGATTTCAACAGTAAGTTGTATACGGAGAATACCCGCTGTTCTTATCCGCTGAATTTCATTCCTAATGCAAGTGAAACCGGAATTGCCGGGCATCCAAAAAATATCATATTCCTGACAGCCGATGCCTTTGGAGTTTTACCTCCGATTTCACGCCTCACACCGGAACAGGCTATGTACCATTTCATCAGCGGTTATACGGCGAAAGTTGCCGGAACCGAACGCGGAGTTACCGAGCCACAAGCTACTTTTTCCGCTTGTTTTGGTGCACCGTTCATGCCTTTGCATCCAACGGTTTACGCTGAATTACTTGCCGAAAAGATCCGCAAACACGGTTCGAAAGTATGGCTGGTGAATACTGGCTGGACCGGCGGGCCATACGGCGTCGGATCGAGAATGAAGCTGGCCTATACGCGTGCCATGTTAACGGCAGCTATTGCCGGAGAACTGGATAACGTCGAATATGTTGAAGACCCATTTTTCCGTCTTAAAATGCCGGTTGATGTTCCCGGTGTGCCCAGCAAGATTCTCAACCCGAGAGATACCTGGGAAGATGTGGAAGCATATGATAAAAAAGCCAAAGAGCTGGCCAAAATGTTCAAGGACAACTTCGAAAAATATCAGGAACAAGCAAGCCAGTTAATCGTAAATGCCGGGCCTACTGTCTGAAATTATCGGAACGAGTCTATTAGGCAGATAGCCTTATAAAAAAGGCCGGGTGATCTCTCATCCGGCCTTTTTCCTTTTTTTTAATTCGATTTTTACTGTTCAACTTTCGCTTTCAGCTTGTCCAGGTTATCCTGAACACGGAGCGCTTTAAAGACATCATCGATCTTACCCTTCATAATTTCATCAAGATTATACAATGTCAGTCCGATGCGATGATCGGTCAGGCGTCCCTGGGGAAAATTGTACGTTCTTATTTTGGCACTGCGATCGCCGGTCGACACCTGGCTTTTACGTTCAGCCGCCCGGGCCGATTCTTTTTTCTCCAATTCCATTTCATACATCTTGGACCGCAGCATTTTCATGGCTTTGTCCCTGTTTTTATGCTGCGAGCGTTCTTCCTGGCAAGTCACCACAATCCCGCTGGGAAGATGTCGTATACGAACGGCCGAATCTGTTGTGTTGATATGTTGTCCGCCGGCACCTGTGGCCCGATACGCTTCGAACTCAAGATCCGCCGGATTGATTTGAACATCCACTTCTTCGGCTTCTGGTAATACCGCTATTGTTGCTGCCGAGGTATGAACACGTCCCTGAGTTTCGGTTTCGGGGACTCTTTGAACACGGTGAACCCCCCGCTCGAACTTCATTTTACCAAATACTTCGTTTCCGCTCAGGCTGAATACAATTTCTTTATAGCCGCCTTTTGGAGCTTCGGATACCGACAAAATATCCATCTGCCAGTTTTGGCTGTCGGCATAGCGGCGATACATATCGAACAAATCACCGGCAAAGATTCCGGCCTCATCCCCGCCGGTTCCAGCCCGAATTTCAACGATGGCATTTTTGGAATCTTCGGGATCCTTTGGAATCAGTTTGAATTTTATGTCTTCTTCCAGTTCGTTGAGCTTCTCCACCATTTCGGCGTTTTCATCTTCCGCTATTTCGGCAAGCTCCGAATCCATCTCAATTAATTCACGATTCCCCTCAATATCATTTTTCAGCTTTTCCCATTGGTCAAAATCCCTGACCAATTCGCTTAAATTATTATGTTCCTTGCTTAACTCGGCATATCGTTTGGGATCATCATATATCGAAGGATCGGCCAAAATATTGGTCAATTCTTCATATCGTAACTTGATCTCCCGTAACTTATCTTCAATATTCATTTCTTTGCTACTCGGTATTTGGTATTTTCAGCATTGTAAAATAAGAATTTTTAAGATGTCTTCGGCATCTGTTCATTGAAACCGGAAATAAACTTTAAATTCGTGGCTAAATCTCCTTTACAACCAGATTATAAAATTGGATTTCTCGGCGGTGGCCAGCTGGCAAGAATGTCGGCTTGCCAGGCATTTCGTTTTGGTATGCAAATAGCTGTTTTCGCAACGGCTGGCGATCCCGAACCCGTTGAATTCATGACTCCCTTTGTAACCCGTTCATCGTTCGACGATGTTGACGCTATGATCGAATTTGCCCGATCATGTGATGTTGTTACCCTGGAAAACGAATTTATCGATTCGGATATTTTACAGAAAGTACGCGACCAGAGCGGAGTCCCGATGTATCCATCCCCCGAATCCTTTAAACTTATTGAAAACAAAAGGATTGAAAAGGAAACATTTGAACATGCCGGTTTGAAAGTGACTCCATATGCCGTTGTCATCTCCAAAGAAGACATGCAGGCTTTTGGCGACAAGCATGGCTGGCCATACCTGCTGAAATCATCTAAAGGCGGCTACGACGGGTATGGCAACGAGACTGTTCACGATATTGAAGAAGCAAAAAAAGGATTCGATAAATTAGGCGGGAATAAAGGCCGGGAAATCCTCGCGGAAGCATTCGTTAATTTCCGAAAAGAATTAGCCGTTCAGGTTGCACGGAATAAAAACGGCGTAGTTGTTTATCCCTGTTGTGAAACCGTTCAGGAAAATCATATTTGCAAAATAGTGACGGCTCCGGCCGATATTGATCCAAAAATCAGGAAAAGAGCGGAAGAAATGGCGATCACGGCTACGGAAGCTATCGACGGAACCGGGCTTTATGCCTATGAATTTTTCCTGACAGAAGATGATGAATTGCTTATGAATGAATCGGCTCCCCGTCCTCATAATTCCGGGCATTACACCATCGAAGGGGCCATAACTTCCCAATTTGAAAACCACATTCGGGCCGTTACCGGACTGCCATTGGGCGACACTTCGCTGACACGTCCTACAGCTGTGATGATTAATATATTGGGCACACATAAACGACCCGCAATTGTAGATAATGGCATGGATGTGATGAATACTTCCAACGCTCATCTTCATATTTATGGAAAATTAAACAGTAAAATCGGGCGAAAAATGGGTCATGTCACTCTTTTAGGCGATGGCCTCAATGAAACATTGCAAAAAGCATTAAAGCTCACCAATAATATTGAAATCTGATGGCAAACAATAAAAAAGTACTCGTCGGTATAGTCATGGGCAGCGACTCCGACTGGCCAACCATGAAAGCTGCCGCTGAAGTATGCGAGAAATTTGATGTCCCATATGAAGCACGGGTCGTTTCCGCTCACCGCACGCCTGACGACATGGCGGATTATGGAAAAACAGCCAGAAACAGGGGAATTAAAGTTATTATTGCAGGAGCTGGGGGAGCGGCACACCTGCCTGGAATGCTTGCGGCTCATACCACCTTGCCGGTTATCGGGGTTCCGGTTCCAAGCCGTCATCTCAGCGGTGTCGACAGCTTGTATTCCATCGTACAGATGCCCAAAGGAGTACCGGTTGCCACGGTCGCCATCGGAAACGCCATGAACGCCGGGCTTCTCGCCTTGCAAATGCTTTCCATGGATGATTCACATCTCGCTGAACAGCTGGATAATTATCGGTCAGAGATGAAAGAAGAATCCAGGCAAAAAACAAAAAATCTGAAATAGAATCGAGGCACATAGTTTCAAAGGCGCTAAGGTACAGAATTCAGGCAGTAAAATCATTTCAGCTATACTGATCCCTAATCCCTGTTCACTGTTTATCGTTCCCTGAAACCTGCTATTCGCGAATCAGATACTGAAATTTGACAAAAAACTGTCGATCTATGGGACGAGTTCCGTACGGTTGACCGTAATTTTGGGCATAATCGGTCATTCCGGCATAAAAAATCGTGAATGGATTAACCTTATAATAAACCAGCGGGTAGATCTGCAGTTGCTTGCTAAAAGTATCGTATTGATAGATCATGCGGACAAATAATTGCCGCGTGAAATTATAAGAACCCTGCAGCCGGGTTATCTCTCCGCTGTAAAACCGTTCCCCGGTCTTTAAGGAATGAAGCTCGGAATAATCAAAATTCAGATGCAAATTCAGGCGGGAAGTTGGCTTTATCATGATTCCGCCTGATAAGGTTATTCCCCGCCCTGTGGTTGCCTCATCATAATCAATATATCGGCCGAAATCGACATGGCCGCCAAACGCTATCATGTCTACCGGGTTGGAATGCATGCCGATGTGCATATGATGCAGGTTATAGAACATTTTTCCCCCAAATCTTTTATCATTTATGAAATCATAACTCAAAAACAAACCGGTTTGATGGGTAAGCTGGTTGTACGAATCAACAGATAAAAATCGCCTCATCAAAAACCCGCTGTAATCATAATTCATTCTCCCCTGCATATGAATATTTCCATGATCCAAAATACCGCCTGACGGATAGTATGAAATCTGTTGTTCGATCCTGAATTGACGAATATTGGTTTGGGTGATAAAACCGTTTTGTGCCTGAAATGTCGGCGAAAATCCTTTATACCGAAAACCAAAAGTATAGTATTTAGCCCTCCTCTGAAATTCCAACCTCAGAGCATTTCCACCATATTTTTGACCGTTAAACAGAATATCCTCATTTGAGTTGCCATACTGGCGATAGGATATATCCTTCGTTAGCGTGGTATCATTTAACTCTTTGGTGCCGGAAAGTGCAACCTGGCCGTTGAAATAATAATGGTTGAAGAGTTCAATATCCCAGTCGAGTGCAGAGACATAATTATGAGACTCTCCGATATTCCTTGAAGTAATAATTCCACCAATATGAGAATCTTCTCCAAAATTCAGGCGTGGACGAATGATATTGCTGTAAGAAGCTAATGTCGTATTTACGACATCATTCCCTTCGAGTCCAGGCAATATAAAGCCCGAGTTCCGATCATAAGCTGTAAGATAAGCCAATGAAAAATTGCCCGACTTTTCAACCATTTTGCCGGCCAGTAAAGGATCATTTATGACACGTGAATGAAAAACATCCAGGTAGGTATGAAACATACTGGATCCCTTCATGAAGAACGGCCGCTTTTCGGGGTATGAAATAGCAAAAGTATTATTAGCGCTAATCTGAGTGGCATCAGTCTCCACCTGGCTGAAATCGGGATTGATGACGGCATTTACTGAAAGCGAAGAATTTGGAGCGTAGGAAATGCTTCCCCCTGCCCGGACATGAACAGGAGATTCAACCAGTTTTGATGTGGGATCATCAGAATTACTAACCGATGCGCTTTGTGTACCAATAACATACGGAAGAAGCTCAACGGTGTTGTGACTGGTTACTTTTTTAAGGCCGGCCAATTCACCACTCTGGCACAATTCACACGATTCATTCATATCAACTTTGGTCCAGGAAAATTTATAATCGTTATTCCGTGGATAGTTTCTCACAAATTGGACAGACCACGATTGAATTTTTTTATCCGGGAAACGCAGGCTTTTAAACGGTAAGGCAATAACCGCCGTATAACCGGTATCGTTGACCGCCGCCCGGGAATACCACAAAGCATCATAGCTTTTATCACGATGATGACCATTTCCTGTTCTATCCATCTGGATGCCATCAGGATTAACATAAAACTGGTAGGCGATTTGGTTATCTTCATACGGATCAATCATGACCCCCACATAATCGTCATTCGATATATTGTCCCGGTCTGAAATGTGGGCCCGAATTTGCTTTGGGCTTTTATCAACACAAATAAACCCGATGTACATGGTCGTTTGGTTATACAAAACCATCGCATATGTTTTCTGAAGGGCTTTTTGATTATCATTAGGTTGCATTTCATAACCGAGTAAAATACGATGCGCATTCGACCAGACAGAATCGTCCAGCCGCCCGCTGAGAGATAATTCTTTATTTATTTTTACGGCTTCTATTCGGGATGTATCGGGGGCATTTACCGTGGCATTGGCCGCCAACGGAATCAACAATAGCAGTAAGAAAATCTGGACAGTTCTATGTAAAGTCATCTGGTAACAACATGGGATTCTCAATCCACAAAGGCTAATAATGTACCAATTCAGGAGTTTGACAATTTCTAAACCCGCTATATTCCATCCCGAATCTCAGCGTACACTAAAATAACAAAAAAGGCTGTCCCAATTACTCAGAACAGCCTTAAAATTTATTTATATTACAATCATGTAAAAACATCTTTTATTCTCGAGAAAAAGTCTTTTTTCGACTTCTTCTTTGTTTCCCGTGGTTTGAAATTTGGGGAGTCTTTGAAACCTTCTATGGATTTCATTTCTTCTTCCGACAATTCTTCCGGGATATAAACATTTATACGAATATATTCATCTCCTGCTTCCCGGCTGTTCAAACCGATGATGCCGTGATTTCTCATTCTCAGCATTTTACCGGGCTGCGTCCCCTGCTCAATTTTAACTTTCGCTTTTCCTTTTAGAGTGGGCACTTCCACTTCCGTTCCCAAAATGGCATCGGGCAGGCTGATATGAAGATCAAAGTAAATATCATCTTCATCACGTATGAAATGCTCATGTTCTTTTTCCGATATCATCACGATCAGATTTCCGGCATCACCACCACGAATTCCTGCATTTCCCTGGTTTCGCAGGGTTATATAATTACCTTCACCTACGCCTGAAGGAATTTTCACCTTGACGGTTTCTTCCCCTTTGACGCGTCCTTCACCGGCACAATTGGAACATTTATTTCTTATTATGCGGCCTTCACCATGACAATTCGGACAAGGCTGCACATTGACAAACTGCCCAAACATGGTTCTTGAAACCTGGCGAATTTCACCCATCCCATTACAGGTCGGGCAGGTCATGAAATCGTCTTCCGTTTTAGCACCGGTGCCCTTACACTCATCACATTTGATGTATTTCTTAACCTTCAGCATCTTTTCGGCACCAAATGCAATTTCTTCCAGGTTCAGCTTCAGATGAAGTTTTAAATCATCGCCCGGAAATCCCGGGGAACGACGTCCGCGGCTTCTGGTTCGGGCACCACCGCCAAAAATGTCGCCACCAAAGATATCTCCGCCGAAAATATCACTGAAATGGCTAAAAATATCGTTGATATTTATATTCTGAAAATCGGGTTCCTGATAACCACCGGAATTAAGCCCGGAGAATCCAAATTGATCATACCGTGCTTTTTTCTCCGGGTCCTTTAAAACATCAAAAGCTTCAGCGGCTTCTTTAAATTTTTCCTCGGCACCGGGCTCTTTATTCCGATCGGGATGATACTTCATCGCGAGCTTGCGATAAGCCTTTTTTATTTCGTCCTGAGTCGCGTTTTTATCTACTCCAAGTGCCTCGTAGTAATCTCTTTTTGCCATTATTTATTCGCTTACTATTACTTTTGCGTGTCGAATTACTTTGTCATTCATTTTGTATCCCGGTTCCAGAACCTGAAGGACGGTATTACTTTCAACGTCATCGTCCGGGGCTTTTTGCTTCATCAGAGCGTCGTGCAGTTCTACGTCGAACGGAATATTTACTTCATCGATGGCAGACACACCATATTTGTCCAGTACATCAGAAAATTTATTTGCTATCATTTTGACACCTTCCAGAAAAGTATCGTCAATTTCTGCCGATTCTGAAGCATTCAACGTCCGTTGCAGATCGTCATTAATGGGCAAAAATTCTTTCAAAGCTTCTATTTTTGCCGTATCGAAAAGCTGGAGGCGTTCTTTAGCTACCCGTTTTCTCATATTTTCGAATTCCGCAACTTTACGAAGCAATTGATTTTTTGATTCTTCAAACTCGCTTTTCAAACCGGCAATCTGGGCATCTTTAAGTTCCAGTTCCGTTTGTAATTTTACTAATTCCTCATCAACCGGTGTTATCGTTTCATCACCGGTTCCTTTTTCTGCATTTTTCAATTCGTCTAAATCCTTTTCAGTTTGTTTACCTGCTTCGGTCTTTTTGTGATCTTCACTCACGTTTTTCCTACTCTTTATCATAGACTTACGAATATAATTTATTTTGTGATTTAAACCGGTTCGCAAGCTGTTCCACCAAACTAATCATCCTTGGATAATTCATCCTTGTGGGACCCACAAGGCCTATCGTTCCTTTAATATTTCCAATAGCATAGTTCGCTGAAACAACGCTGCAATGTTCTATTTGTTGTATTTTATTCTCTTTTCCAATGCGTACCTGAACCACCGAATCTTCTGTTACGTTCTGTTCATTTTCAAATAAGTGGATAATAAGATCCTCGTTTTCAACAAATTCAATGATACTTTTATAATTGCCCAAATCACTGAACTCCGGTTGCATGGCGATGTATTCGACCCCACCGAAGTGAAACCGTTTAAACTGTTGATCCTCAAAAATCGTATCTGCCGAATCAATAAAAACCCGAATTAAACCGGTTTCGTCCTGACTTTTATAATCAGCCAGCATGTCGTCTATCTTTTGAGCGATTTCGTACAGGCTCAAACCCGATAACCGTTCATTTAAAATTCGGGAAACTTTATCCAGATCGTCCCTCGTCAATTCACTTTCCACCTCAATATTCACGGTCCGGGCAATTCCGCTTTCAATAGTTAATACCACCATCAAACGATGTGCACCCAAATCGATGAGTTCGAGCTTTCGGAAAATCCCATTCGCATATTTTGGAGATATGACCACGGCAAGCAAATTTGAGAGTCTCGCCAATAACCGGGTTGCCGAATGGACCGCATCTTCAATTCCGCTTGTTAAAATTTCTTCCCAGGCATCCAGGGCCTTCTTTTCATCTTTAGAAAGCTCGCTCTGTTTCATCAATAAATTCACATAATAGCGATACCCTCTTTCCGTCGGCACACGTCCGGAAGAAATATGCGTGTGATCCAGATATCCCTTATGCTCCAGACTGTTCATCGCATTCCTTATCGTAGCGGGACTCACATTCAACTTGTGCCGGGATACCAGTGTTTTGGATGCTATAGGATTAGCCGTAATGATAAAATTCTGAATTACGTATTGCAGAACTTCTCGCTCCCTGCTGGTAAGTGCCGGATAATCTAATATTACATCCATCTGGTTTGACCTCCTTTCCTATTTCGGTACAAACTATGAATTTATCATTTTTTTTCCTTCTTTTGAAGTTTTTGCCCGTATTCTCAGGAACAAAAAAATAAACTCAATAACTTAATTCCGATTAATATTGTGTTTCCAAAGTTAACCATCTTCAATATGCCCAAACGAGTATAGAAACAACACAAGTTAATCGCTTGTCTTGCATAAAAATGAACAACGATTGCGGAGTTACGTACATCGTAAACCACAATCTCACTACTCACTCCTATTTCTCAGTAAAAATCTCAATCATATTTCCATCCGGATCAGAAATAAAAATGAAACGCCCTGTTTTCCGGTTGGCGGGGCCACTTAAAATGGTCACATTATTCGTCCTGAAATGTTCCGCCATCAGATCCACGATTTCGGGTGATTCCACGAAGAAACCAAAATGATCGACCCGGTAATCCCTTGATTCCTGATCGTAGCTGGTTTCCGCCTCCACAATTACGAGCGAGTCCTCGCCAATGCGGTACGTGCTCATACTTTGCCCCATTTTCTTTTCCAATTTAAAACCGAGAATTTCTCCGTAAAAATGTTCGGATCTTTTAATATCATTAACTCGTAATGTGATATGGTTAATACCTGTAGGTTTAAATTGTTTCATAATACTTTTTATAGGTCTGATAAATTTTTTGGAACAATGTTTATTAGGTTAATTTCGTTTCGCTACCCGGAATGATTATACTATTTTTCGTTATCATTTTCCTGTTTCAACCAAACACTGTTTTATTTTGGCAATTTTATATATCGTAGCAACACCAATTGGCAACCTTGATGATTTTTCATCAAGGGCCGTTCAGGTTTTATCCGAAGTCGACTACATCGCTTGCGAAGACACTCGAACAACTTCTTTTTTGCTGCAGAAATTTAATATACAGAAACCTACGTTTTCTTTTCATTTGCATAATGAACATACCAAGGTTCAGCATGTGATTGACTTACTGGAACAGGGCCATGATGTTGCATTGGTTTCTGATGCGGGTATGCCGGGCATCTCCGATCCGGGATTTCTGGCTATCCGCGCTGCTCATCAAAAAGGCATAGGAGTGACGGTCATTCCGGGCCCGAGTGCTGTTATCAACGCCTTGATTTATAGTGGCTTGCCCTCAGATCGATTCGTATTTGAAGGATTTTTGCCTCCTAAAAAAGGACGAAAAACGCGCATAATGGCCCTGAAGGATGAGGAACGAACCGTTGTTTTTTACGAGAGTCCACACAGGATTGAGAAACTGCTGGATCAACTCGTTGACATTTTGGGAGAAGATCGTATGGCCGCTCTCACCCGGGAACTAACCAAAAAATTTGAAGAAATCATACGCGGCCCTTTAGGATCGATCCGTGACGAGCTCAAAGACAGGGAAAAAATCAAAGGGGAAATAACACTGGTTCTCGCCGGTAAAAATTATCAGGAATGAACATATCTGTTACGAAAATCTGGAATAATGAATGGGCACTTTCTTTAATTGCTGGTTTACTGCTGGGATTAAGTTTTCCGCCCTTCCCTTTTCCGTTCTTAATCATCCCTGCTTTTATATTAATTTTACGACTTACCGATATATCCCCAACAGCCAAAAATGCCGTTTATAAAATTTATCCCGGCTTTGTGTTGTGGAATATCATCGGCACGTACTGGCTCTGCCTGGCTACTTTCTGGGGAGGAGTGGCGGCCATCCTGGCCAACAGTGTGGTAATGACCCTGCCGGTCTTTCTAATATTTTATTTTCAGAAGAAAAAAATTAACTTTTTTTTAAGCTCTCTCGGTATTGCTGCAGCATGGACAACGTATGAATTCCTGCATCATCACTGGGATTTGGCCTGGCCATGGCTCTCCTTTACCAACGCCTTTTCAAGTACTCCGCTAATCATTCAATACATTTCGTTCACCGGACCGCTGGCCGTCACTTTTTTAGCAGTCTTCATCAGCGCCCTGATTTATGAATACATTCAAAAGCATGAAAAATCCATTTTGATTAGCATCTGGATTTTGGTGTTGGTTCCCATCCTGTTTTCCGTCATAAAATACTATTCCACACCACTGACTTCTCCTCACAAAATGCAGGTTCTGGTGATTCAACCCAATTACGATTCTTACCAGGAATTATCGGGATACAGCAATGCTTATACTCCCCTTCGGCACATTCTGGCTTATTCCGATTCCATGAAAACGGACTCCACGGATCTCATATTATGGCCTGAGAATGCCATACAGATCGGAATTACAAAATATTCACCAATAGTCCGAATGATCAGCAATAAAAGTGCCATATGGCATACGACCATCATCAGCGGCGCCAATCTGTTTTACTATTATTCCAATGGACCACACCCGGAAGTTGTTCGGAAAACATCCTCCGGAGAACCTTATAATGTCTTCAATGCCGCACTGGGATTCGGTCCAAACGGACAGGTAAGTTTTTATAAAAAAGCGAAACTTGTCCCAATAGTTGAGCGTGTACCCTTTGTAAATTTTCTGAATGATGTGAATATATTCAAACTCAACTGGGGCAACCTGGCCGGGTACGGACGAGGAGACAAAGTGAAAGACTTTAATACACGGGCCGGAAGAATCACCGCTTTGGTGTGTTACGATCAGGATTTTCCGAACTGGGTCCGGCAGTTTGTTAAAAAAGGATCCGACATCATTGCAGTGATAACTAATGACGGATGGTGGGGCAATTCCTCCGGATATTATCAGCATTTTGAATATGCGCGTCTGCGAGCGATTGAGAACGACCGTTATGTTGTCCGCTGCGCCAATAACGGGATTTCAGCCGTCATTGCCCCTAATGGAAAAGTTATGAGACGAACCCAATACTGGAAACGGACAGCATTTCGCTATGATGTTCCTATCTTCAAAAAGATGACTTTTTATACGAAAAATGGCGATTGGTTCGGATATTTATCAGAAATCCTGACCGTTTTGATGCTTGCTTTCTCTGTATATTTTTCCAGGAAAAATATATAACAGCCGGATAGTTTTTCAGAATATCCCCTGGCGAGTTTACCAGAGACAAAAATTTTCTCATTACTCAATACTCAAATCTCAATACTCTTCTCTAATTCGACCGAATCGAAACGATGATGTTAAACTTAATCTCCTGATCCGTACGTTCAAACGACTGGGATGATTTTGGCATCAGGTGCTGATATGAATATTCAAAATTAGCTTTAATAGTCTGCGAGAACTGGTAGCCGATTATAGTTGATGCCTGCAAACGGGCGTCACCGCGTAAGTCGCTGTTGTTATCAATAAGCGCCGAACCTTCCAAAGCGCGATTGAGGTCAAGACCAAGCTTGTAGGGTACCGTCAGGTCTTCCAGGTAGTTAAGCGTAAATCCCAAATCCAGGGTATTCTTTAGCTTATTGGGCATGAAAGGCAAACGAAATCCGCGTTTCGAATAATTCAGTGTAAATTTCAAACCTTTAGACACCTGTTCGGTGATAGTAGGGCCTGTGAAACTAAGACTGGTCAGTTTACTGTAATCATATTCGAGGTTTGTATTCACATTGTTTTTCCAGGAAACATTCATCCCGATGACCGGCATAAATTTCTTCTGAAGGTTGATAGCATTGGCTTCAAATTTTCTCCGGTAACTTTCTATGGTATAATTACCCAATGACCCGGTAACCATCGAACCGGCATCGTTAAAGTAATTCCAGCCGACACTATACGAACCCGAATACTTGTGAATCAGGGTAATCCTGCTGATATATTTCCCGATAAAAGGCACAATACTTCCGGAACCCGTCCACCGGATAGTCCAGCCAGGTTTAGGAATCGGCGTAAAACCCCTATTGCCAACCCCGCGTGTATTTCCACCTAAATAAGAACGGCGAAAATCTTCTTCCAGGGACGAAGGACTCAATACAGTACGGCCATCATTGTTCCCCGTTTTATCACTTATCAGATGTGGATCGTTACTATTGATATCTGCTTCCGCCGTAGCCAGTTGACGGCTCAGCAATTCACCATATCCTTTGCCAAATAACCAGACGGAAGAGGAAATCTGTCCGCTTTGATTCAATAAAGGATTCTGTCTCAGTGCAGAACCTGGCGGGAGAGAATAGTTGATATTACGGTTACGATTCCAGGAAGTCTGCCAGTCCAGGTCAATTGTCAGATTTGGAAGTGGCTGCAACCGGGTCCTGATGATCACATTATCATTGTAAATATTATTGGCAGATACGGTTAACGTTTGATCACTGTATGGATTCGTAATAAAATCGGTGAGCTGGTTCATTAAACCGATACGGTACGGAAATGGTGGCGACGACATCTTATCTGAATTATTTCCAAACATCTGGAAAAACTGTGCTCCGCCCTTATAACCGTTTTGTGCTGAACTCGCGCTATGATTGTATGACAAATCAACCGACTCCATGCTGAACAGCCCAAGTAAAAGTCTGCGTCCGAAATACTTGACATCATCTCCAATATTGATATCATCCTTAGCCTGCCCATTACGCTCATTCAGATTCTTTCCAGATTTTGCCTCACGCTGTCTTCGTATGCGTTCTGCCTCCCTGCGGGATTTAGCATCTTTCCGCCGTTGTACATCTTTCTGATCTGCTTCTTTTAGTTTACGGTAAAAACCAAATTTTCCAAGAAGATCCCTGACCCGCAAGCTCAATGATTGATTCAGACTCAGGTTATTGTTGATATTAGCTCCCAAACCGGATCCTTTTGGGGTATTCACCCAATTGAATCCACCGGAATATGAAGCCGAATAGTTCAACCAGTCTAAAGCTGCAACATTACTTAATCTTGGCCGCCAGCTTGCAGAATATTTCTCATTATAATTTGTACGCCGGGGCTTCACATTACTGCCCGAGATAATCTTTTTGAAGACTTCGAATGTGGGAATCGTCTCAAACCGGGTGGTATCCAACGGATCAGGACGCACACCAACATCATTCAAGCCAAAATCCGTGGATGTTGAAAAATTTATAGGTAATGACGGCATAAAATTATACGCCAGTGCAAATTGAGAGGTATAATCAAAATTGTGCGTCTGTTTAAAGGATGCCGGACTAGTTCCAATCTGACGCTGTTGAGTTTCACTGTATTGACGGCGTAATCCCGCCGATGTGGAGATGGACGATGGCATATATCCGAATTTCATTCCTGAGATTGCATTTGCTATTGGTACATTTCTCAGGAAATGAAAGGGACTTACTAAACCGACTTTCTTGAAATCCAGATTATAATTAATGGATGTGTTATAACCCCAATTGTTCCGTAATTTAGTGACCGGATCATGGCCGTTTCCGGCATTATAAACATAACTCAGAGTTGTTTTATCCAGCGTATACTGTGCCAGTTTAGACTTTGAATACCGCTTGGAAATATTCGAAATATTCAGGGAATAACTCTGACTGTATGTCTGACTCTGGTTAATCTGAGCATTAATAAGCTCCTGCTTCTGTACATTGTTGATATCCGTCCGGCGATTCACCGCATTTTCAAAGTCCGTTAGCCTGATGTCCCCTTCCTGTGGTAAATAACGCGGGGTTGAAATGCTTTTTCTTGTTGTGAACGAAACCGGGAAATTCCACCCAAAGCGATCCGGAATCAGCTTCTGCATATTCACACTGGTCGTGATATCGTAGGAAAGATTATTTGAATACTGACGTTGACCAAGATGTGAATCCAGAGTTCCAAAACCATCCGTAGAATGGTTGATACCTGCATTTACCTGGGCGAAATCAGCCATCACCATCTGCATGCTGCCATCTGCAGCCCATCCTTTCTTGTCGTTGTACCCGGAAACCCGCAACTCGTCGACCCATAATTCTGCATCGAGAGATGGTACGCCTTTCGAAGTATTAATACCCATTCCGTTTTGGGACAAATCCAGCGGGTTTTTAATACCGATACCAATTTCCGTAATCTTGTCCAGTGACGGATTTCCTTTTACACCAATAACCGTACCTGGCGGTGCCCCATAATCTTCTGCCAGGGTAGAATCCTGAAATAGTGCTCCGGCATTTCCATTCACCTGGTTTCGTAATTGCTTTAATTCATTCAGGGCCGATAACACCAGGTTTACACTGTTCTGTTTGGGCAGCCATACATCCTCTGCCTGCTGATCCAGCAATGCCTGGTTGGTCGTATTAGTATTACCTTCAAACAAAGTGGAATCGGTCGGCGTCACCGGTTCACGATATTCGTAATAGTCGTTTTGCAGATCCCGCCCCATTCGTACCACTAATTCCAGGTTATTTTTGTTTTTGTACCCTTCACCATGAACAAACATGCGCAAGTGGGAATAGTTTAACAGGTTGAGTCCACCCGGATAATTTCGGCGAATCATTCGCATATCCCCCTGCCTCAAATCCTGGACCTTCAGAGCCAGAGACTGCTCATTTGCCAATAAGTTACCTTGTTGTGTGCGGTTAACAGGCCTGATTGCGCCCGGAGGTTCGCGATATGGAACAGGTGTACGTGAGGAGTTTTCCTCAATGCTCACGGTAGAAACCTGGAAATTGGTATTCGTATTCGACTGATTTCCAACCGTCGTCGCTTTACGCCACTGGCTCCCAACCAATTGAAATGTTGCGAATCTCAGAGTAAACGGTTTGCCATAACCCGACATCCACATTCGGATATGCGATACATTCTGCAGATCCTTTATGTCACCAACGGCTCTTTTAAATTCACTGAGTGGAATTCGCACCTGGTACCAGTAATCGCCGGGATGACTGCCATCTTCCACTTTGTCCACAATATAGTTTTTGCCAACATCCATCGTGCTGTTTTCAGCCGGATCGATGTTCATGACATACTCGAAATAAGAGTCACGGTAATTCGGCAAGCTTGGAATTTTCAAACCTTCGGCATCCGGACGATTCGTTATGGCCCGGTATCCATCGGAATTAGGTGGTTCCGAATTTCCATCGTAATAGCCATACATGCGATAAAAATAGGGTTGAATACCATTACTCGTCCCATATTCCTGGCGTAATTTGGCTTGATCAAAATAAACATAGTCGTCATTTGACGGGTCCTTATCCATCTCTTTATAGGTCGGAGAATCGGCCCCGAATTCCGCTTTCATCTCATCAAGAAACTTTGAGAATAACGTCTGCTCATTTTTAGTGTCGTTATATCCACCGGAATCCGGCACACCATCAAGACCAACATCTTCCTGGGCTAGGCTTTTCGTCGAAAATTGTCCATCGTAGGTGGCCTGTGCATTCAATACATACGAACGCCCAGTCTGGTCGACAACAAGGCCACTGGATCCCAGCTGTGACAACCCGTCTTCGTTATTAGACGTATAGTTCGGAATAACATCTTCAGACACCGTACCGACATCGATGTAAATTTTACCATCATAATCATTCACAATATCAGAAGGATGAATATTTCCATCGGTCCGGTATTGTTTTGGCAAAATCGGCTGAACCCAAAACTCAATAAATTCAATATTATTCAAAGTCAGGTTATTCATTCCATCGGGCAGGGCCGTGGTCATTCCGCCCCACGTTTTTTTAGGCTGATTTTCCAGCAAATTCTTCATGTCCGGATTATAATTGTATGGCCCCCGTACCGATGGATTGTAATAAATATCAAGCGGCTGTATTGTACTTTCCTGCGGCAATGTTTTCTTCTGCGGGAAGATATCCGTCACGCTGACTTTAGCCGTCACACGATCCCTTTGTATGCCTAAAAGCGAAGAAATATTAATGGGCAGCATATACCAGGAAAACTGAGCCCGCAAATCCGATCGATTTACTTTATCCTGAAGCGTCTCGGAAGGATGATTAATATCTGCATCATAACCGGGAATCGCCGCAGGTGCCGCAGCCAAATGCCATAAACCCGGATTCAGGAAACTGAAACTGGTCTTTGAACCTTCAAAATCATCGATGAACGATAACCCCTTCTTCTCATCAGGTGATAATTTACCACTCCGAATGGCAGTTTGAACCGCATTGGTTTGTGCCACACCCGGACGTAATTGAGCAAACTCACCACTGAATGACAGGCTCGACGGCGCTTTTGTTTGTAATAAGGGGATCTTGTCTATGGCGCGTGTCAGCCATGGCGTATTGAATTTTGCATTGGCATCAAATCCAATCATGGAATTATTTATCGGCTCATCCCCGATTCTGACTTTATCCGTTAACGGCTTGTCTTTCAATCGGAAATACGTAGTTCCGATATGTATATTTTTGGAGATATCGTATTGTGCACGAATTCCGGTAAACGAAGTCTGCTGAATCTGCAGAAGCTGGTTACTTTCGTATTGAATACTAATCTGTTGCCCGGGAGCCAGGTATTTTTTATTGGTGATGAAGATGTTTCCTAAAGAATAATCGACACTGTAGTCAACTCCTTCGTTAAGCTGAACACCATTTGAAAAAACTTTCACACTTCCCTCAACCAGGGCTATGCCCAGGTTATAGGTATCGGATGCCCCGCCTTTGGCGGTTCCTTTAATTTCGTAGATATTATTCTTCGATTCCTGTTGAGCTATTTCCTGTGGATCGGTGTACAAGTTGTTAAATGCCAAATTATTAGACAGATCCTGCGGGTTAGGAACCGACTTGTTGTTATCAATCAAATTCGTGATGCGAGATCCGAAAGGCTCCCGATAAGGGAACATAATCCGTCCCCCTGTGGCATCCATAATGGGCGGAATAAAATCAATCTGGTTGTCAGGAGTCGTTTGACCGTCCTGGTTAACACGGTCGAGTCCCAAATCCGTTAATAACGTGGTATTGAAATACGGGAGCGTCTCGGAATCAGTATTTTTCCCGGTGTAATACACGGCCACATCGGTTCCGTTTTCGGTCAGATTGGTTGGGCCGAGAGCATATATATTACGCATCGTCAAACCCCATGTCGAATAATCACTGGTCATATTCGGCTGGCGGATAAGTTTTAAAATCTTGACCGACTGACCCAAACTTTGAACATCACCTACATGATGAACCTGGCCGTTTTGATCTGTATAATCATATGCAACCGCAAGAGCCTCATTAGGTAATAACGCCGTCTTCAGGAATAATAACCCCAGGCCCTGGTTCATCGTGTAATCCTGCCCCTGTTGCAGTTCAATCCAGGTACCTTTCACAATATCCCGATCATCACCTATATTAAGACGCTGAGCAAGGCTGCTCACGTCGATTGTGTCTATTTTAGAACTGCGTATTTGATTCAGGATACTCTCGTTCAAATTATCTCCGCTTTCATCAGGAGGCAAATACTGATCGCCCTGCTTACGAGTGCCCAATTCCACGATAGCCACCCCCGGCTGCGGATCGGTGATATTTTGATTCCCAATGTCGAGTTTATAAATCTTGATATTGGAAAAATTGAAAAGAGTCGTATTTACCTGGGGATTAGCTACCGCTTTTTCAAACTCATCCCAGGAATAAAAGTTGATGTAAAAGTCTTTGTTATTCTCATAATCGGCAGGATTGATAGAAAAGGACTGTGTTTGAGAACCACCAGTAATTGTTTGCGTATTGCCTTTACCCTGTTGCTGCGATACGACCGATGTGACCTGCAAAGCTCCCAGTTTTGCCACCGACTTGATCCCAAATAAAGCCCCACCCCCACGAATGAGTGAATTTCCGGTTTCCATCGAAACATTACCCAATTCTACCGATTTCAATATCTCGTCGTCGTACCCGGTGTACTCCAGTTTTAAGCGGTTCTGATAATCAAACGGTCGTTCTGTATCCCAGTCGGTGCTTACATTGAGCTTATCGCCAATAGTTCCCTGTATATTCAGTTTCAAGTTTTGGTTAAATGTCGGGTCGACCCGTTTCTGCTGATCGGGCGGGAGTGATGGATCGGCTGTCTTTTGAATCGAAGCCCCGATATTCATATTGGCTGTACCCGTTACGCGAAGATTCACTTCCGGCTTACCGAAAATAGTTGTGAAAGCCGATTTACGTCCGCCGGGAATGTTGATTTTAAAGTCAAGCAGTCCTTTTTTAATCTCACGTTTCAAATTAGCCTCCTGCACAAGGCTTACCCAATTTTCATAGAGGTTGTGTCGCAGGCTCAGGCTGTCATATTCTTCGGGATTGTACCTTGTTACCATGGACGCAGGCATTCCCATCACCTGTCTTTCGACACTATAATACCCTGAGGAGTCGCGGGTTACAACTACCTTGTCATCAGGAAAATCTGGCTGAATCAGAGGTGATCTTTTTCTCCGGAAAGGCGTTACAACTCTGTGCCATTTGGGATTCGGGAAATAGACACTATCTATCCTTACCGTGCTATCTGCGGTCTGAACGAGCGTCTTAGACGATGGGGTCTTTTCCTTTTGAATATTTCGGCTCTGAAATGTCTGAGCCATAACGGCGACTGATTGGAAACCCCAAAAAAAGAGCGCTAGGAAGATACCTGATGTAATAGAAATATTACGATTTACGAGCTGCACTCAGATTACGGTATTCGGTTCTACGTTGGTTATATTAGTGTTGAATCAGGTGGAATGATCCAGGGCAACTACGCTTAACAATCAGGTTATAGGCGCTCCTTTTAAATTTTAATTCCAGATTGAATTTACAGAAAGTTTGCGACATTCATTATATATCGAAATTCGATTATAATGTTTTTAAAGAAATATTTAAACTCCATGGAAGTAAAAATGCTTATTTTGGTAAATTCTTCCATAAATTACCCTCTATTGGGCTTCATGATAGCAGGAATTTAAATACTCGGCAAGTACAATTTCAGCATAAAACATGCAATTTTATCCAACAGCTTTACAGAAAGATTTAATACGAAGGCATATTGGTCCGTTTATTTTTGTATTCCTGACCATTATGTTCCTGTTATTAATGCAGTTCCTTATTCTCTATATCGATAAGCTTGTTGGCAAAGGAATCCCTGCTTCCATTGTACTCGACTTGATATTTTCTAATCTTGCTTATATGGTTGTTCTTGCCGTTCCGATGGCCGTGCTGGTTTCCTCTCTTATGGCTTACGGACGTTTTTCTGAATTAAATGAATTGACGGCCTTGAAAGCCGGCGGCGTAAGTCCTTTCAGGATGATTAGCCCGATGATATTAATCGGCGTCTTATTAGGGATCGGATTGGCATGGTTTTCAAATTACGTGCTGCCCGAAGCTAATTACCGGGCACGGGCATTATTTATTGATATTCGTTTGAAAAAACCCGGATTCGATTTGAAACCCAACACGTTTTACAAAGGTATCTCAGGGTATACCTTTTTAGTTAAGAGAATCGATTCTCAAACCGATTCCCTTTATGATGTCACCCTCTTCCAACAGCAGAACAATGACCACAATTTCGCAATAATCAAGGCTCAAAAAGGGCTGCTTAAGAGTGAAAAAGACCAGGAAACGCTCACTTTGTACCTGTATGACGGGCATCTGATGCGTTACCTGCCCAGGGATTACCGGTATAAGAGGCTGATTGATAAAACTTCTTTTGGCGAGTATCGAATTAGTTTCGACTTGTCACAACTGGCATTTTCAAAATCCAATCCGGATCGATACAGCCGTGATGATCGGACTATGAGTGCCCAGGCTATGGTCGCGGTTATCGACACATTAAAAAAAGAGATGGCAAGCCAGGTCAGCGTATACAACAAATTTTACTCACCAAATAAAATTGATTGGCAAACTTATAAAAGCGAAAAGAAATCGCCTGTTACGAATCATAGCCAAGAGCATCAGAAACAATACATTGATCCTACAGATACAATGGCCGTTTTGCCTTCAAAATTTGTAGTTCTGAATCATACTAAAAACCTATACGATGAAAAGAATGTCTCTCAAATGGGTATTCAAAAAGTCCGGCAAAGTATGATCAACCTTGAAAACATGAACATTAATTTAAAATGGCGTACACAACGAATTGCCCAATACAGGGTTGAGGTTCATAAGAAAATTGCTATTCCCTTTGGCTGTATCATCTTTGTTTTAATTGGCGCACCTTTGGGTATGCTGACCCGTAAAGGAAATCTTGGATACGCTGCTCTCATATGTGCCATAACATTTACTTTTTATTGGATTAGCCTCATCCAGGGTGAAAAACTGGCCGATCATATGTACATTTCCCCTTTCATATCGATGTGGTTCAGTAACATCGTACTAGGGGTTCTTGGCATATTTTTAACATACAGGGTAACCCGGGGCAAGTTCATAAAACGCAGGAACAGCTGACGTGCCACATAAAATTGATCGTTATATCATCTTTCGCTTATTCACTATCACATTATTCGTGCTTGTAGTGCTTATATTCATTTTTATTATCATCGATTTTTCCCAGAACAGCGATGAGTTTACGGATCATGGTGCTACGGTTGAACAGGTTATCGAGGTTTATTATCTGAATTATATACCGGAAATGACCCGTTTGGTTACACCGGTGGCCATTTTTATCGCCTGCCTGCTGGTTACCGGCCAAATGGCCGACCGACTTGAAATTGTGGCTTTAAAAGCAGCAGGAGTCAGCCTGTACCGTTTCATGATGCCCTACCTTCTGTTTGCTGTATTTGCCAGCCTAATCATTAGTTATCTCGATGGGTTTATCGTTCCGAAATCCAATGCCAAACGTATCGCTTTCGAACGAACGTACCTCAATAAACAAGCGGATCGAATCGACAATAGCCAGATTTTCCGGCAGGAATCGAAACATTCACTGGTGATGATCAATTATTTCGATCCACGAAACGATGTGGCATATAAAGTTCGATTTTTTAAATTCGACGGGGACAAAATTGTCGAAACACTCGACCTTATCCGTATGGAATGGCAAAAAAAGAAGAAAGTCTGGCAGATGATAACCGGTGAACGCAGGATTTACGATAACAAAGGGTATATAACGGAAAAATTTGCAAAAAGGGATACCACACTGAATTTATTTCCCCGTGATTTGGCCCGAACCACCACCGATGTTTATCAACTCACCTACCCGGAAATTGAAAACTATATTCATTCCCTCGAAATAAGCGGGGCAGGCGATGTCGATCTTCCCAAAGTTCAATTTTACGACAAACTATCTTATCCTTTTTCTATCATTGTAGTAACGCTTATCGGACTGGCGCTGGCTTTTGAAAAACGAAAAGCAGGCCATGGTGTTAATATCGCTTATGGACTGGTTATTAGTTTTCTGTATCTCGTTTTTATGAAATTAGCGGAACCATTCGGAACGACAGGGGAAATATCCCCTCTTGTGGCCGCTTTGTCTCCACACGTTTGCTTTCTGTTGGCAGGTATCGGATTAATAATCTTCGCAAAAAAATAAAAAAGGGCGATATGATCGCCCTTCGTAAAATCGGTATTTGATAAGATCAGGCTTCTGGAATGGGCCCGCGATAAGTCATCGGTATTTCAGGACTTCCATCCGTTTTGATTTCCCCGAACTGTTCTTCATAGCGTTTAACATTATCATTCAGCGCATTAACCAGCCTTTTGGCATGATCCGGAGTCAGTATCATACGCTTGACCACTTTAGCCTTCGGCAAACCCGGCATAACAGCTATGAAATCGAGAATAAATTCAGAAGCAGAATGAGTGATCATTACTAAATTGGAATACGTCCCTCCTGCTTCTTGTTCATTTAATTCTATCTCCAGTTGATTTTCGTCTTGTTGCATTTTTTCCCCTTTAAGAATCTTTTTTTGATGTATTTGAAATCGCGTTAATAAGATCACTGCGTGTTAAAATGTGCATATCCGATTCATTGACTTTCACAATAACAGCCGGCGTATTCTTATCCAGCATCTTGCTGATCTGAGTAAGCCTCAAATCTCCTGAAACTACAGGCAACGGTTTTCCCATCAACTCGGCTACCGTTTTATTTTTGGCCATCGGGTCATCAATCAGGTAATTCAGCAATTGAGATTCATTCAGGCTCCCGATGATTTTAAAATCGTCCATAACCGGAACTTGTGAAATCCCGCTTTCACTCATAATCTGAATAGCTGCACCAAGCGTATCATCCGGTTTAACGGTGATCATAGATGATTTATCTTTGAATTTCATTTTCAGGATATCGCGGGCCGTCATACTCGTTGTCTGATCAAGAAATCCATTATTCTGCATCCAGGTATCATTATAGATTTTAGATACATAACGGCTGCCCGTATCAGGCAACAAGATGACCATCAGATCTTTCTCTGTTAAATCGTGCGATTTTGCATATTCGATGGCTCCCCAAATGGCCGTACCGCTGGAACCACCGACGAACAGGCCTTCTCTGCGGGCAAGAGCACGCGTTGTCAGGAACGCATCCTTATCGGAGCACTGAATGACTTCATCAATAATATCGAAATCCATATTCTCCGGTATGATATCCTCGCCGATACCTTCCGTCAGGTACGGAGCGACCTGCGTCTTATCAAAATTTCGTGTTTCATGGAACGACTTATAAACAGACCCAACCGGATCAACCCCGATAATCTTGATATTTTTGTTTTTACTTTTTAGATAACGTGATGTCCCCGATATGGTTCCACCTGTTCCCATACCTGCTACAAAATGGGTGATTTTTCCTTCGGTTTGTTCCCATATTTCAGGCCCTGTTGTTTCAAAATGCGCTACCGAATTGCTTGGATTATCATATTGATTGGGATAATAAGAATTGGGTATCTCCTCATTCAGACGACGGGCCACCGAATAATAACTCCGGGGATCATCGGGCTCCACATTGGTCGGGCAAACTTTTACTTCGGCTCCTAAAGCTCTTAAAATATTTACTTTCTCGGTACTCTGTTTATCGGTTGTTGTAAAGATACAATTGTATCCCTTAATGGCTGCAGCCAGAGCCAGTCCCATCCCCGTATTTCCGGAAGTTCCTTCAATAATAGTTGCACCTGGTTTCAGCTTGCCCTCCTGCTCGGCATCCTCGATCATTTTTAAGGCTATGCGATCCTTAACACTTTGACCGGGATTGAAGTATTCTACTTTAGCCAGAAACGTAGCGCTTAATCCTTCATTAATATTATTTAACTTGACCAGCGGAGTATTACCGATAGTCTCAATAATTGAATTATACCACATATTTTTTGTTAGAATTTTTCAGTTTTTTCAAAAATACAATCGCCGTAATGCTTATAATATAGGCAAATCTAATCTTTTCTGAATTCGAATCGGGAACGAAATATAAATAATGGCTTGATTAAGTTTGATATTCGTTCCATATTCTGCCCTTTTACTTTCCAAACCTGTTTAAACCATTATATAATTTGAAACGTTTCTGGGATTACTGTTTGTATGTAATGATTGCGGGAATTTTATCAGCACCTCATTGGGTGTCGGCTTTTCCGACTAAATGGAATCCCCCTCATCCAAAAAAATCTATAATACCCGAAATCTCCCTGAATCTGAATAAGGTCGACAGCCTTCGTGTACTGCTGTTCCAAACAGAAAAACCCAGGGAAATTCTGTTGTCTGCTAAAGACGGACAGGTTTTTATTTTCAGAAAAGGCCAATGTATTGATACTCTTGCAGACAGCTATATTCCGGTAAAATTTTACCGCTGGAAAAATACCATTATTTATCAAAATGGAAAGAAACGGATTCAGGGCAGCAACTGGATTATCAAAGGAGGCGAAATTGCTCTGACACGGATTCATATTTCCGGTATTCCTTATCGATACTACCGCGGAATTATTCACTTAAATATTAAAAAAGGCCAAGACGATATCCAGATTATTAATAAAACGAGTCTGGAAGATTATGTAGGAAGTGTCGTAGGGTCTGAAATGAATTTTACCGAAAATGAAGCCTTAAAAGCGCAGGCCGTCATATCCCGTACTTACGCATTATGGAATATCAGCAAATTCGGACAATCAGATTATGAATTGACGGATCATACCATGAGCCAGGTATACAATGGAGAACTCATTACGAAACCATACTACCTGGATGCCGCCCTGGCAACAAGCGGGGAGATTTTAACATGGAGCGGAAAACTGATCCTGGCAGCTTATTCAAGCACCTGCGGTGGAGTTACTGCCAATAATGAAAATGTCTGGAAAGGCAGTCATCCTCTTCCCTATCTCCGCTCGGTCAATGATCATGGAGCATGTCGTCAATCACCGCACTTTAATTGGACATTCCGGATTTCTAAATACCAATTAAACCAAATTTTTAGTCGATTAAGTGAAAAAAAAATTGTTAGTATTGACAGTCTTGAATACAGTAATCACAAACGTGTCACTGATTTCTTTTTGAAAGTGAAAGCCTCATCCCAACCGTACGATCTCGCTTCAAATGATGTTAGATTGGCTATAATGAAACAATTTGGTCAGGATTCCATGGAAAGCACATTATTTAAAATGAAAATTGAAGGACAAATGTGTATATTCAGTGGACACGGCCTGGGTCACGGTATCGGATTATGCCAATGGGGAGCTAAAGGATTAGCGGATGCAGGCTGGACATACAAAGATATTTTGAGGTTTTATTATACAGGTGTTAATATTGTAGATTATCACCGTCTATCACAAACCTTTCTAAAACTGGCAAATTAATTATAAATTATATGTTCATTTCTCAGAAAAAACCTAAAGATTATGACTGCGGGTACAACCTCGACTTAATGATTGCGGCTTTACCTCGTATTGAAGATCCTGATGAACGCGTTCAATATGCGAAACGAATTGTCGGGCTCATTAAACAAAGTCATATAAATTGGGTTGATAATCAGGGCAACAGCGAAGAAGCCTGGAATCATTTTTTTGAGCTGGCCGACTATAATCCTGAGGATTATGGAATTGAAAACCCCTATAAAACAGGCAGCGTAGACGACGCCCGTTAAATAGGGGCTGATCTTATCGTTCTCTTGATTTAAATGCTTCAGATAGTGGCTTTCAGCCAGGTATTCTTATATTCAGATTTTAGAATTCCATAAATAAGTTTATCATGGAATTCCCCTTTCTTTAAGGTATGCTGCCGTAACGCACCTTCTCTTTTAAATCCGACAGTTTGGATAAGACCTATCCATGTCTTATTAAAATCAAAAGCGGTTGTACTGACTTTATTCATGCCTATTTTGTTGTAGCAATACCCAAGGGCTTTAATTACGGCCTCCGTACCATAGCCTTTGTGCCAGTATTGCCTGTCGCCGATAGTACATTCTATCGTACATCTCTTATTATAATAATCGATATCGTGAATACCCACCACACCGATTAATTCGTTGTTTTCCTGAAGATGAATTTCTAAAAGTTCACTGGTTGGATTATTATTCAAAAGGTCTTTTATCCTCGCTATGAAGGACTCAAAACTCTCAGATTTATGAGGATAATCGGAATCGTAAAAATTCAGTTCCTCATCATTATTCCATTGATAATGGATCCCAACATTCTGCAAATCGAACGGCTTGAGTTTAACCATAGGATTGTATTTGCTGTTAAAGTTTTTACCCTAATTATTAACTTACCTTAATCAAACGTTGATAAGGTAAATTTTTAATACATTAAAATCACTTTTTTATTTATAAAAAAGCGCTTTTATTAATGACCCGTATACACGATGTCCCACAATACAAGTAAAAAGCAAACGAATGGTTTTGAATGCAAATAGAGTTTTTTAATATAAAAAGCAGGCAGAAAATTATTAGCGAATCATTCAATTTCGGTTTATATTCATGCTTTATTTAAGCAAAATTTATCTTGTTTGTTTATTCTGAAATACGATTGCTGTAAGGATATCGTCCATAGGTTCAGCAGTAATTTCGGAAATATTAATTTTTAAGGTTAAGAACTATTTACTAATGCTGGATTTTGCATCTAATTTAGCAAATACGATACAGGAAAGTGTTGAACCCCTGCTAACAGATTCTTCCTTAATCTCATTTATTAAATCCAGCGTAGAGAAAATCAACCAATCCGATCGGCCTTACCTTTTGGTATTTTCCTTTCCATTTGATGCTGTCGATCCATTACAACTGCTTGATATACAGAGCAAAAGCAATGGATTTCAATATTATTGGGAACAACCCGGTTTGAATATATCCATAACGGCCGGAGATGAATTAATCCGGTTACAGGAAGATGGCAAAGATCGGTTCCGGAAATTGTCTAACCTTATCTCTCACTGGAAAACATATTCCCTGGAATATTCTCCTGTAGACAGTAACATGAGCGGCTTGACATTTCTGGGTGGTTTTTCTTTTTTTGATCATCCGAAATCAGAGCATTGGAAACCGTTCGGTTCCGGTATGTTTATCATTCCCGGGTGGATGTATGTCCGTAATATCGACAATCATATTTTAACACTCACTTTAAAAACCGGGCCGGGAACATCGGAAAGTACGGTTCTGAAAGAACTCACCGATAAAATTAAGAGCTTTTCCCAAATAACATCAACCGGACACTTTGCGGAATCAGAAACGCCACTGGAATTCGATCAGGCCAAAGATTCCGAAGCTCTTGAAAAATGGACGAATAGTGTAATCCGGGCTACCGATTCTATCAAAAAAGGGGATTTTGAGAAAATCGTCCTGGCTCGTAAAGTATCACTTGAAGCAAACCGGCGCATTTCCCCTTACCAGTTATTGCACAATTTAAAAGAACATTATCCCACAAGCTACTGTTTCCTGATTCGTCATAATGCCGACTCGGTCTTTGTGGGATGTTCACCGGAACGCCTGGCCTCTTTTCAGTCCAATTTTGTACTGACGGAGGGCCTGGCAGGCAGCATTTCAAGGGGACAGGATTCAGAAGAAGACAATCATTTCGAACGTAAACTGTTATCGAGTATAAAAGATCTGCAGGAACACCGGTATGTCGTGGAAGCCATCATTAATCGACTGAAAGCGTTTACCGAACAGATCGACTATCCAGAGGTACCCGGAATACGGAAATTTGAAAATGTTCAACATCTTTACACACCAATCACAGCATGGTTGAAAAATCGCATCGATCCCCTGATGATTCTCGAACAATTGCATCCCACTCCGGCCGTTGGTGGAACACCCAGGCACAAAGCCATCTCGCATATCAGGGAATTAGAACATTTTGAACGGGGCTGGTATGCCGGGCCAATCGGGTGGTGCAATTCCAGAGGCCGCGGAGAATTTTCAGTGGCTATTCGCAGCGGACTCTTAAATGGTAAAAAAGCTGAGTTTTATGCCGGATGTGGAATTGTCAAAGACTCCGTGCCTGACCAGGAGTGGGAAGAAACGAATTTGAAACTTATACCAATGTTATCGGCTATCAAACATGCTTGATCAATTGGATGATGGAAATTTTACTTTTTTTTGGGCCCTCGAATTTGTCAAGGAATTAGCAAATAACGGCTTAGAGCATGTCGTTTTATCACCCGGCTCCCGTTCCACGCCGCTTACGATGGCTTTTTCCCTGCATCCTGAGATTAAAAAGCATGTCGTTCTCGATGAGCGTACTGCCGGTTATATAGTACTGGGTATTGGTAAATCAAGTGGCAAACCAGCGGCTCTTGTGTGCACTTCCGGAACTGCAGCAGCCAACTATTATCCAGCCGTCATCGAAGCACGGATGTCCGGAACACCATTGTTAATTCTCACAGCCGATCGTCCACCCTATTTGAGAGCCATAGGAGCCTCTCAGGCTATCGATCAAATCAAGCTCTTTGGTGATTACCCTATCATGTTTTTTGATGCCGGAGAACCGGTAAAAAGGAAAACCGATCTGAATCGGCTCAAATTGCTGGCATGCCAGGTATTTCAGGACAGCATCGCTATGACCGGTCCCGTTCATGTTAATTTTCCATTTAGGAAACCGCTGGAACCGACACCGGAATTTTATAAAGAACAACTGGAAGAACTTAAAAATAGCGAGAAATCGTTACCAAAGACTACGGTTATAAAATTGAAAGATACCCGTGGCTCTCTTCCATCAGATATTATTGATGTATTAAAAAAAGCGGTAAATCCGGTTATTATTGCGGGACCTGCATCGGCAGTGTTTTTGAATGATACTATACATGATTTTTGTAATACCCTGAAAGCCCCGGTTCTGGCAGAATCCACATCCCAAATAGCCAATTCTGCTTTTGCAATTTCAGGCTTTGACGCCTTTTTGCGAGATCAGGCAAACCGTACGGAGCTTACTCCCGATTTAATTATTCGTTTTGGTCATCAGCCGGTAAGCAAAGCCATTGAATTATATCTGAAGCAACACGAGGCCGTCCCTACAATTGCATTCACAGAAGACACAAAGTGGCATGATGCTACTAATTCGGTAAATTATTTTGTACGTCGTTATTCGAATATAACATTACCCGCCGAATTTACATCATCTGCCGCTGAGGACTGGGTATCATTGTGGAGAAATAAAGAAAGCAAGATTCAGGAAGCGATTAACACAGTATTGTCGAATTCTTATGCATTAACTGATGGTAAAGTTGTGCGTAGCTTAACCCCATTAACCCCTAAAGACTGGAATATTTTTCTTTCCAACTCATTCCCGGTAAGAGACTTCGATTTGTTTGGAATAAAAAGTAAAAACCGTCGGGACATATTTGTCAATCGGGGTGCAAGTGGAATTGAAGGCATCACCTCTACATCGATTGGAGTCGCTTTAGGCAATCACAAAAATACGGTTCTTTTTATTGGTGACCTGGCCTTCCTGCATGATTCCAATGCCCTGTTGTCTTCATCGCTTATGAAAGAACAGGCTATGATCATCGTCATTTTGAATAATCGTGGAGGAAATATTTTCAGAATGCTTCCTGTTCATGAACACTCTGGCATTTACCAGACCTTTTTTGAGACTCCTCAACAGGTATCTATTGAGCAGCTCGCCAAAGCACATCCGGTCTCATACGAAAAAGTTGATACCTCTTCAGCCGTGAGTTTGCCAAAAATATTCCAGAAAAGGATTACCCAAAATGGTATTCATATTATCGAATGCATGACCGACCCGGAAATCTCAATGAATGAACGCAAAGAAATCTGGAATTACTGAAAAAAAAGCCTGCTGACAGGAGGAGTTTGTCAACAGGCTTCAAGAGGAGCTTACTGAGTACGTTAACGTGAGCTAACTATCAACTTATCAATCATCTATCGTTGTTTAAGAAACGCAACGATCTTGTCTTGCTCGGGTTGCGTCAGGTTTGCATATGTTTTCATATGCGCAATAATCACATCCCATTGTTGCGGGCTAAACTGATTTGGGGGCGGTGCATTATGGCATGTCTGGCATTTCATTGCCCATAATTGTGCACCGCTCGCATTTTTTACAATCGGACTTGTTGTAGTACAAGCACTTATAGCAATAGCCAGTCCGATACCACTCGTTACGAGGAATAATCTTATCCCATGAAGCCGGGAAATAAATTTCTTTAACATAATTTTCATTTCGTTACCTCTCGATTTCATTAGATTTGGACTCCAACATGAATGAAAAATGCATTGCCTTCATGTTGTGTAAGTGAATAATTAAACTTCAGGTTTGTTCTCCAGTTAAACCAATAAGTGAGGCCTAAATCATATTGAGTATCTGATGGACGTCCCCAGTCGGCACCTGTGGGCACCTGGATATGAGATAACATGGTAGAAAACATCAGTTTTCTTACGAACGAATTTTCTGACATGCTTGGCTGATAAGACAGCATCGCAAAGTAGGTGGAGCTGTTATCTTTGAAATAACCAGTATTGGCCCAGTCGGCATGACCTACATTTACAAGATTCAATTGTCCTCTTAAACGAAGGAAACCGTTCAATGATTCAACCGTAGGAGCATAGTTAAAATCGAAAGCCCACATAGTTACCGGAACCCGTTGGTAAGCCGAACCAGTGGTACCGGCGCCTCTTGTGTAAGCAGCATTGACACCGATTTCCAGATTGCTCAATGCATAAGGTGATATACTAAAACGAGCACCGTACATTTTATATTTATTATTATCAGCAATCATTGGTGCGTCAATCAATCCGTTATCGGCAATCGTGGGACCATTTGTAACGTAAAAGAAAGATCGTATCACGCTATTCCCTAAATACTGGGCTCCCTGAAGCATGACTCCAAAGTCACCTTCTGTAAGCCCCAGGGCATACATACCTTTAGGTGTGGCTTGTAATGGCCAAATCCAGGACGGATCAAACGTCCGGGGAAAACGTCCGAATGGCATAGCATCGAATTGACCGGCTCTTAACTCCCATCCTTTTCCGAGCAGATAATTGATGTTCATAAATTTAACCCCAATCGACGGATTACCGCTGTCATCAAACTCTCCTCCAATTGCTGCCTGAAAGAAAAAATTATTCATTCTGTACAGATTGATTAAGCTGACAGCAGGGGCATCGTATTGCATATTTCCCTTTCCGGTCATGCTGGCACCGAAATCAAAATCTCCAACCAACAAATCTTTTGTCACTCCCGGACTAAAAGTATTATCACTCGATGAAGATGATTGTGCCATAGACCGGCTTACTGGCGATAAGCAGACTCCCATGATCAATAAGAGTGTGCCGGCTAAAAAGGTATAACCGTTTTTCATGTCACATAACTCCTTAATTTTTTATTAATAGTAAAGACCGCTATTAGTGTTTTTTTGACAAGTCTGTTTTGATATATGAGACTAAAGCCCAGACTTGTTGAGGTTTTAATGATTTTCCCCAGGTTGGCATAGAACCTTTTCCATTCTTAATCTTCCAGAATAAAGCTCCGTCAGATTGAGCCTGAACCTTTTTGGATGTTAAATTTGCAGGACGGGGATTTAATGCTATAGCTGCAGGTCCGTTTCCTTTACCACTTTTACCATGACACGCAGTGCAATTAGTCTTGAATTCTTTTTCTCCCATTTTGACAAAGGCACTGTCAAATTTAAAAGGGCTGCTAATTGTATCTGCTGAACTGGGAGCTACCCAGTTGGAACTTTGGCCAAAGGCGATAAAAGGAATAGCCAAAAAACAAAGAATTGCTAAAAAGTATTGTACCGTTTTCATATAAGATCCTAACATTATTCTATTTAAGTTTGAAGACTCTTTTATCTTCATTCCTAATTTCCGCAACATTTCTTTCTATAACAATACCAATGCACCTATTTTACAATTATTTACATTGATTCCGCGAGCATTAACATAAGTAATCACAAAGCTATATAAATACCATATAAAATACATGTTCATAACATTTTGTTATAAGAAATTTCAGTACACATTTATTAACGCAATATTTTCAATTTATTTTAATAGCGGACTTTTTTATCATAAATAACTATTTATAAGAGAATCCCGAATAAAGACAATATTATCATAAATATATATTTACATATATTTATTCCGGACGGATTTCCGCCTTCTTTCCTTAAAACACAAAAAATGAACTTATTTCATTATTTTTAGTAAATGCTTGCTGTTTGTTCCTACACATTTTATCATTTCCCGATTATTCAGACGATTCGAACCTTATCCTCAATTTCCTGGCCTATGTTTATTCGTATTCGAAATGTAAATTATTATTATTCTGATTATTCAGATGATTCTTCGCTGCCATACCTTGTCATGCTGCATGGGTTTATGGGAAGTTCCCAGGCATTCAACCACCTCCTGCCCTCACTGAAAAAGTTTTGCAATCCTATCTGCATTGATCTGCTCGGTCATGGGTCAACAGATGTACCTGAAAATCCTGACAGATATACCGTAAATGAGCAGATTGAAGATCTTAAAAGTATTTTTTCCGAATTGAACCTGCACAAATTTATGTTGCTCGGTTACAGTATGGGAGGACGACTCGCTTTGCAGTTTACAACCAAATATCCAGGGTTCATTTCCGGTATAATACTGGAAAGCACAACGTATGGCATAGATGAACCCGGTGAGATTCAAAAACGATTGGATATAGATCGGAAGAGGGCTGAAGCCATCAATCGAAATTACAGATTTTTTTTAGATTCATGGAGTCAAAACCCACTATTTAAGCGGTATGAACAATTTGAAACTGAGGCGAAAAAAAATCTGGACCAGATACAAAAAAATCAAAAGCCTCATGGATTATCAAATAGCTTATTGGGATTCGGAACGGCCGCCATGCCTTCGGTTCATTATCAACTCAAAGAAATACGACAATCTACTCTTATTATCGCAGGTGAAGATGATGAAAAATTTACGCAGATTGGCCTTGAAATGAATAAATTGATACCTGAAAGCCGAATAATAATCATTCCGGGCTGCGGACACAGGGTACACATGGAAAATCCTGATGAATATATTCAGTACATTAGATCTTTTATTGTATCGAAACAAAAAGGATTAGTATGAATTGGAAAACAGTTAAAAAATATGAGGATATCACTTATAAGAAATCTGAAGGTATTGCTCGTATTGCTATTAACCGTCCTGAAGTAAGAAATGCATTTCGCCCAAAGACAGTCCTGGAAATGTATCAGGCTTTTCAGGATGCCCAGGAAGATTCTACCATTGGAGTTATATTATTAACGGGTGAAGGTCCTGCTAAAGATGGTATTTATGCTTTTTGCAGTGGTGGTGATCAGAGAATCCGGGGCAAAGCCGGATATGAAGACGAAGCCGGTATCCCCCGACTGAATGTGCTTGAATTACAACGATTGATTCGCTTTATGCCCAAAGTTGTTATAGCCGTAGTTCCGGGATGGGCCGTTGGCGGCGGTCACAGCCTTCACGTGGTGTGCGATTTAACACTGGCCAGTAAAGAACATGCCATATTCAAACAGACTGACGCCGATGTGACGAGTTTTGATGGAGGTTATGGTTCTGCACTGCTCGCACGTCAGGTGGGCCAGAAACGTGCCCGGGAAATCTTCTTTCTCGGGAGAAACTATTCAGCGCAGGAGGCTTACGAAATGGGCATGGTGAATGCTGTTGTACCACACGATGAACTGGAAGACACGGCCTGTGAATGGGCCCATGAAATTATGCAGAAAAGCCCCACATCCATCCGTATGTTAAAATTTGCATTTAACCTGGTGGATGACGGGATGGTCGGGCAGCAGGTTTTTGCCGGAGAAGCAACTCGTCTTGCCTATATGACCGACGAAGCTCAGGAAGGGAAAAATGCCTTTTTAGAAAAGCGTAAACCAGATTTCTCAAAATTTCCCTGGATCCCCTGACATACATATAAAAAAAGGGTGAAGATACTTATCCACCCTTTTTCCCCTTCTGTTCTTTCAGTCTCCGGTCCTGATTAAAAAATTTACTATATTTTAGTTGTGTAGAATTACATACGATGTCTTTGGAGGAACATCTTTTAATTAGTTTTCGGGATGGAAAAGAAGCGCCTGATCATTTTACTGTTTCTACTATTTTACCAAAAGGTAACGGCGAGAGCATACCACGGGCCCTACCTGAATCCTCACAAGTCCATGTCGCAATATGAGTTGCATAATTGGCAAACGGAAGACGGATTATCTCAAAATAGCGTTACAGCTATTATACAAACTAGAGATGGCTATTTATGGCTGGGCACTTATAACGGATTGTGCCGTTTCGACGGTTTTAGCTTTACAACCGTTGATACGATGGCCGAGTCCGCTATTTCAGACGCACATATCAATACCCTTTTTGAAGATCAAAATGGTGGTTTGTGGATCGGAACACGTTCAAAAGGCCTGGCACTTTGGAAAAATAACCATCTGACAATTTTCACTGATAAGAATGGACTGCCCGGTAATGACATCAATTGTATTAACCAGGATTCTTCGGGAACATTGTGGATTGGCACATATGGAAATGGCCTGGCCTGTTATAAAAATGGTAGTTTTAAGACCTATTCCCACCCGGCACAAACTAAAGCTCGTTATATCGAATCCATTTTTACGGATCGTTTTGACACTGTTTGGGTTGGTACCAATGGAAATGGCATTCTGAAGTTTAAGAATGGCCGATTTTTTCCACTGTCCCAAAAAAACGGTCTCTACAACGGCCATGTCAGAGATATCATTCGTGATTCTCAAGATCGTGTCTGGGTGGCAACCAGTGGCGGAGGAATCACAATAATCGATCACAATAAAATCCAATATCTAAACACCAATAACGGACTAAGCAGCAATGTGATTCTTTCTCTGTATCAGGACCACACCGGAACGGTATGGATCGGGACTGAAGGCGGTGGAATCGATCGATATGTTGACGGCAAAATCACCAATTTTTCAACAAGCGACGGTTTGTCAAACGATGTTGTAGCCGACCTCTTTGAAGACAATCAGGGAGACTTGTGGATGGGAACGCTGGGCGGTGGTTTAAATAGATTTCGGGATGGCAAATTTACTACTTATACCACCCGGGAAGGACTAAGTAATAATTTTATATGGACCGTTTTTGCTGACTCCCGGGACAGACTCTGGGTTGGGACAGATGGTGGAGGTGTCAATATTATTCAGCACAATAAGGTTTCCGTTATAAATCACAAAAATGGTTTATCCGGTGATTTCATAAGATCTATTTACCAGGATCATCGGGGACGCATATGGATTGGAACCTACAAAGGCCTGACAATATTGGATCATGGCAAAAGTCGAATTATGAATGAAAGTAATGGCCTTGCCGATAATATTGTTTTGTCCTTATATGCGGATAAAAATGATAATATGTGGATCGGTACCAGCGGTGGGGGTTTGCAACGATATAAAGATGGTAAATTTGATACTTATACAACAAGTAACGGATTATCAAACAATTATATACGTGCCATCTATGGAGATCATCGTGGTAACTTATGGATTGGAACCAGTGGCGGGGGCTTTTCTATATTTCACAACGGCCATTTTACGAATTATGATACGACCGACGGGCTGGCAGATAATATTGTGATTTCCTTTTATGAAGATAATGATAGTACGATGTGGATAGGTACCCATGGCGGAGGCCTGAGCCGTTTCAGGAATGGTCGGTTTTTTAACTATACTATAAAAGACGGACTTTTAGATAATGTCATCTACAGCATTTTTGAAGATAAAAAAGGATACCTATGGATGAGTTCCGATAAAGGAATTTTCAAAGTAAACCACAATGAATTGAATGATATGGCACAAGGCTATATCGATCATGTTCATTCGGTTGTCTATGGGAAATCGGATGGTATGATTAGCACCGAGTGTAATGGGGCCAATCAACCGGCCGGTTGGCAGGGAAAAGATGGTAAACTATGGTATCCCACGGTAAGCGGGGTTACTATGATTGATCCAAACGACCTGAAAATCAATACAACACCTCCCATCATTCACATCCAGAAAGCGACCGTCGATGATCACCTGGATCTTTTATCGCACAAAAATTCTTTACGCCCCGGTTCTCACAAAATAGATTTTACTTATACAGCTATTAGTTTAAATACGGTTGATAATGTCAAATTCAGATATAAACTGATAGGATTCGATAAGAAGTGGATTGCGGCGGGAAACAGAAGAATCGCTTATTATACAAATCTTCCACCGGGCTCATATGAATTTAAAGTAATTGCCTGCAACAATGATGATATATGGAATTTGCAGGGGGCATCCCTCCATTTTGTCATACCAACGCCATTTTATGAAACGTACTGGGCCTATACCGGTTACATTACCATATTGTTTATCGTTATTCTGGGTATTGTCCAGTGGCAGGCAGTTACCGTCAAAAAGAATATGGCGGATCAGTTTGAAAAAGAGCAATTGCGTCTGAGAGCAGAACAGGAACGGTTACAGCGCATTGCTATAGAATCAAAAACCCGGGAACGTGAAAACGAACTAAAACTGAAGGCACAGGAAAAAGAGATTATTTACCAGAGGGAACGAAGAAAGATGGAAAAAATGGTTGCCACTGCTTTTTCCAGGGGAATTGAAGATGAACGTTCTCGAATAGCTATTGAATTGCATGATCAAATCCTTGGTTCCCTGAGCAATGTTATGAGAAAGATTCAGAGTAATTTCCGAAAACGGCCCGAAAGACGGGGAGCAGAAAATGAACATAATCCGGTTCTCCCCGATTTGGATCAGATAAGTCAAAATATCCGGGTTATTATGGACGATTTAAAACCCGGGACTATTGAATTTTTCGGTCTTGTTGATTCCCTGGAAGGCCTAATCAGGAAGCATATCGATTCCAGCGGCAGGACGATTAAATTTCAAATGAATGCCCCGGATAAAATCACGAACCTGAATTATTATACGAAAGTCACTATTTACAGAATATTCCAGGAGGCGGTCACCAATGCTATTGAACATGGTGAACCCAATAACATCGAACTAAATATTAATGAGTTAAAAGATTGTGTTGTCTTCCAGTTTGATGACGATGGAAAAGGATTCGAATTTGAGAAAACGATAAGCGATTTGCATAACCGGTATGACAGAAGCGGCCACGGGCTGCTCAACATAATTCACAGGGCAAATACCATTAGCGCCAAAATAAAATGGAATCGCAATGATTCGTCAGGAACACGTATGGAGTTAACAGTTCCTGTATAAATAATTTTTCAGCAGTATGATAATAAAAAAGCCCGGCCTTCATTGAGTGGCCGGGCTTTTTAGTGCAGTTTTTAAATACGATATTCTATTTAAGGAATAACATATCAAGATATGTTGGCAACGGCCAATAATCATCTGCTATAATGCCTTCCAGCTTGTCGGCAGCCTCGCGGACTACATTCATTACCGGAATAACATTTTTATACATATGCTCAGCTTTTTCTTCAATTGAATCGCCACCAAGCTCAGCATTCACTTCAAGAAGTTTATCAAGTGCTTCGGTAAATGAATTCAAATCATCATTTAATTCACTGATAACTTTACTTGTGCCTGCCGTATTCAATCCCATTTGTTTACCGCGATCAGCAACAGCCAGGAGTTCATTCAGGTAACGAATGGCTGAAGGCAAAATCATTGTCCTCGCAATATTAGCAGTAGATTCCGCTTCAATATTGATAGTTTTAAAATATTGGTCCATCATTATTTCGAGACGGGACAATACTTCACCTTTACTGAGAACTTTGAATTTTTCAAACAACTTAATGTTGCTTTCCGATCCTAAAAGTGGAATAGCATCCATCGTAGTCGGCAAATTCAATAAGCCACGTTTTTCAGCTTCTATTTTCCACTCATCGGAATAACCGTCACCATTGAAAATAATTTTCTTGGACTCTTTAAGTGTTTTACTCAAAACAACCGCCAAAGCTTTCTCAACATCATTGTTGTTCTCTTTCAACTCGGATTGCATCAGGTCGTACATCTTTGACAATGAATCGGCGACAATTGTATTAAGAACAACAACCGGGAACGAAACTGACTGGCTGGAGCCAACAGCTCTGAACTCGAATTTATTACCGGTAAATGCGAATGGAGAAGTACGATTCCGGTCACCGGCATGTTTTGGAAGATCCGGTAAGATAGAAGTACCTAAACCAAGGAAACCACCTTTTTTAGAGGATTTTGCACCACCGTTTTCTATTTGGTCGTAGATATCCTGAAGTTGCTCGCCGACGAATATAGAGATAATAGCAGGAGGTGCTTCATTAGCTCCAAGTCGGTGATCATTGCCTGGTCCGGCTATGGAAACGCGCAACAGATCCTGATGTTCATAAACTGCTTTAATAACAGCTACACTGAAAAACATGAAAAGCATGTTTGAATGAGGATTATCCCCCGGTTCCAGGAGATTTACCCCGGTATCGGTAGCCATCGACCAGTTGGAGTGTTTCCCACTTCCGTTAATTCCGGCAAATGGTTTTTCATGCAATACACAAACAAGTCCGTATTTACGGGCTATCCTCTTCATCGTAAGCATCGTAATTTGCTGATGGTCCGCTGCAATATTCGAAGTTTCGAAGATTGGTGCAATCTCGTACTGGCTCGGTGCAACCTCGTTGTGACGGGTTTTAACCGGAACACCCAAACGATATAATTCACGTTCAACTTCTAACATATAGGCCAGGATACGATCAGGTATAGTACCAAAATAATGATCATCCAATTCCTGTCCGCGTGGTGGCTGAGCACCAAAAAGCGTACGTCCTGCAAGGACTAAATCGGGACGGCGATAGAAGAATTCCTGATCGATCAGGAAATATTCCTGTTCGAAACCAACCGTCGATTGAATTCGTGTAACACCTTCGCCATCAAATAATGACAAAGCTTTCAATGCGGCCTGGTTTAAGGCTTCATTGGAACGAAGTAAAGGTGTTTTATGGTCAAGGGCTTCACCTGTCCAAGAAGCGAATGCCGTTGGTATACATAAAACGGATCCATTTTCATTTTCTATAATGAAAGCTGGAGATGAAGCATCCCAGGCGGTATATCCGCGTGCTTCAAAAGTGGCACGCAATCCTCCACTGGGAAAACTGGACGCATCCGGCTCACCCTGTATAAGATCTTTACCGGAAAATTCAGCGATAGCCCCTCCACCCTGGTTAGGCGTGATGAAACTGTCGTGTTTTTCAGCAGTAGAACCGGTCAGGGGCTGAAACCAGTGCGTAAAATGCGTAGCCCCTTTTTCAACAGCCCAGTCTTTCATAACCACTGCCACTGCATCAGCAACAGAGTTATTCAGGGGCTCATTGTCTTGTAATGTTTTTTTAAGTTCTTTCCATACCGATTTTGGCAAGCGCTCTTTTAAAATGTCTTGTGTAAGCGTATTTTCACCAAATATTCTTGCGATGTTTTGCGGCGTGAGGGCCTGAAATCCATCTTTGCTTGGAGACCATTCTTTAACAGCCGCTAATGTATCGTAACGAGGATATAATTTACTCATTGATTTTATTGTTTTTCTGGTTACGGGTCACTCAATTATAATACTTTTTAATCGGAAATTCACATTTAATTAATAAAAAATATCATAAAAAAACCATTATAAAATATATTTAAGTGAAAGCGCTTTTATATTTAAAATAATTAAATAGCTATTAGTCGGTAAACCGACTGAAAAACAGCCATAAAATGGGGTGACAACACAATGAATAAGTTGTAATTTAGCCTCCGTATTTAATTTTACAGGTAGAGGTATACCGAAGCTGAATATGACCACTAAATAATAACTACCCGAATCTAAGAATCTTGTCGTCTATTAATTTTAAAATCTGGATTGAAGCTGCTCGTCCAAAGACCCTGGCCGCAGCAATTGTTCCTGTAGCCATTGGTGCCTCGCTTGCATATCATAATAATGTCCTCAACCCGGTTGCTTCCATCGTCGCTCTGCTATGCGCCTTGCTGATACAAATCGGCACCAACTTTGCCAACGATTATTACGACGCACAAAAAGGGGCGGATTCCATTGAACGGGTTGGATTTACACGTGCAACGGCTACAGGCCTTATTACTCCCATCGTGATGATGAGGGCAACCATTATCACAATGGGATTGGCCTTTTGCATAGGACTTTATCTCGTCTGGATCGGTGGCTGGGTCATCCTGCTGATCGGAGTGCTTTCTTTATTGTTTGGCATTTTATACACTGGCGGACCGTTTCCGCTCGGTTATAATGGCCTCGGGGATATCTTTGTATTTATCTTTTTTGGTTTTGTGGCAGTTATGGGAACTTATTATTTGAATGCATTGCATTGGTCAACAGCTTCTTTCTGGGCATCCATACCTGCCGGTGCGCTTTCTACAAATATTCTTGTTGTGAATAACTTAAGAGACATTGAAACAGATCGTCCTGCCGGAAAAAAGACTTTGGGAGTTCTTTTCGGAGAAAATACACTCAGGTATGAATATTTATTGATGATATTGCTGAGTTTTGCAATCCCTCCCCACTTCTTTTTTCGTCTTCACTACACCTGGCCCGTCTTTCTGTCATTTATTTCTATCCCACTTGCTATCAAATTAATACGAACAATCTGGACTGAAAAAGACAAATCAAAATTCAACACAATACTGAAAAGAACAGCTCAGTTTATGGTAATATTTGGCTTGCTATTTAGCCTTGGACTTATACTTTCATAGCAATGTGTCAATCAAATTAATCATTGAAAATTCCTGAATGCAGTTATTTCATTATAGGTTACCTTTTAAAAAACCATTTAATACCAGTAATGGTAGTTTTACATTCAGAGAAGGACTGATAATAAAGGAAGATTATCTCTCTTTTTCCTGCTATGGCGATATTGCTCCACTGCCTGGTTACTCGACAGAATCACTTGACCAGGTTATTGCACAGTTTCAGCAATATCATAATGCTATAGAACATTATTTTATGCAGGTTAACGGGTATAATACCTGGCAATCTTTTGCCGATTCTCTAAAAATTCACCCAAGTCTTCGTTTCGGATTGGATACTTTTGTCTATGACCGCTTATCTAAAACACGGATGATTCCGCTTAATAAACATCTATTAAGCTCATCTGCACAACGTATCAAGGTTAATTTCACGCTCGGGCAAAATGATTTCAAAACCAGCATAAACGCCATTGATGAAGCGTGGGAAAGCGGTTATCGAACGTTTAAATTAAAAATCGGTAATGATTTTGAACTCGAACTTAGCCTGGTCGAATATATTCAGTCGAATTATAAAGACAGTAAAATCCGGCTTGATGCGAATCAGGCATGGGAGGCTGATGCAGCCATTAGCTTTTTGAATCAATTATCCCCTTCTAATATCGAGTATTGTGAGCAGCCGGTTCCGGCATCCGACCTCGAAGCACTTAATAAGGTCAGTAAAAAAAGTTCAATACCTGTTGCAGCCGATGAGTCGATATGCAATGTAGAGCAGGCAAAAATAATTATTGAAAATCATTACGTTGATGCTATCATTCTTAAACCTATGCTTTTAGGCAGTTATAGCGACATTGCTAAGATTGCCCGTATGTCTAAGAAAAATGGTATGGATGTCGTCATTACAAGTACACTGGAATCAGGGATCGGCCGCATGGCCACTTCTCATCTCGCTTCTTGTTTCGGATCTTTAAACATTGCCCAGGGTCTTGGAACAGGATCTCTTTTCGAAAATGATATATTAAATGATTCTACCTGTATTAAAGACGGATACTACACGCTGCCTGATGAACGCGGAATTGGCATAGAACCGGCTTTTGAAAACCAGGAAATTGTTGAACTCAGTATCATTTAAAACCTTTGTCCACGCTCTCCGAAATATCACAAAGACATGATGATGTTTTTCTGAAATCGGAAATGATGAGTTATACATATGCCGATCTTTATTCATATGTATCTCAAATCAATGATATAGCTGGAATCAATAAGTTATCGTCAGGGAAACCAATAGCATTACTATCGGAAACAAATGATGAATTAATCCTGACCATTGCTGCACTTTGGTTATTGAACAAACCTTTTATCCCACTATCTCCAAAATTAACCGACCGGGAAATTAACGACTACCTGGTAGATCTTCAACCGTATATTGTTTTAACAGATTCGAAAAATCAAGCCAGGAATGTCTTTGCTCTGTCTAATCTTCGCTCGATTCCAAAATTTCTCAAAGATTATCAGCCCAAAAATAAGCTCATTTCAGATTCCGCCGATGAAAATTCCATTTTTGGATATTTTTTCACTTCCGGCACTACCGGCAACCCTAAGATAGTTCCGTTAAAACGCCGGCAGCTATTTAGTGCAGCTTATTCATCTGCTCTTAATTTTAAACCGGACAGAAACGGACTGTGGCTTTTGTGTATGCCCTTAAACCATATTGGCGGTATTTCTGTCGTGTTGCGAACACTCGTTTATGGTTCCGGAATATACAGAACCGAAGGTTTCAGTGAATCTGTAATTCGTACATTACTTTCGGAAAATAAAGAGGTAGAAGTAGCTTCTTTGGTCCCAACGATGTTGCAAAGACTTTTAAAAGATGAACAATTTGACACTCACTCACGTTTTAAGGTGATTTTGCTGGGAGGATCAGCAGCATCCTCCAAAATTCTGGAAGAATCCAGCCAAAAAAATATTCCGGTGATTCCGAGTTTCGGCATGACCGAGACCTGCGCGCAAATTATTGCTGTTTCGTTAACAAATAGAAATGAAAATCCGGTTGGTTCATCCGGCACTATCTTCAAAGGCAACGAAGTACAGATTCGGGATGACATGGGCAAAGTTTTGAATTCAAATGATCGTGGAATAATTTGGTTGCGCGGTCCACAGGTATTCGATGGGTATTACCGGGAATCAGATAACACTGGAATATTTGATAAAGATGGTTGGTTTAATACCGGAGACTACGGCTCTGTTGCTGAAAATGGAAATATCTTCATTTTCAGCAGGCAAAAAGACCTTATCGTTACAGGCGGCGAAAATGTAAGTCCTGCAGAAGTAGAATCCTTCCTTGAACAACTGCCGGGAGTTGCTGAAGCGGCTGTCGTTGGCTGGCCCGATGAAGAATGGGGACACATTGTCACAGCGATCATAGTTCCCCGAAATGATGCCAAAATCACCCGGGACGAACTGAGAGAAAAACTACGCAGCAGTCTTTCCGACTTTAAATTACCCCGCAAATTGGTGATTGCCGAACATCTTCCCAGAACGGCATCCGGGAAGATCATTCGAAATAAACTGCTTGATATTATTCAGGAAAAAGAAATTTAAAAAATAGGTCATTAAGCTATTTACAACTCCGGAATTGCCCACAGTTAACATTTATTGATAACTGATCACTGTAACTAGTCCAGCCCTACTCTTTTAAATATCTGATCCACATTTCGGGTATGGTATTCCAGGTCAAATGCATCTGCTATTTCTTCCATGCTCAGATTGGCCTTAATTTTTTCATTCGACTCCACCAATTCCCGCAGGGGTTGTTGGGTCTGCCACGATTTCATAGCCAGCGGCTGAACGGTATCATAAGCTTCTTCACGCGACAATCCTTTATCAATAAGCATATGTAGCACTCTTTGGGAAAAGACCAATCCGAAAGTTTTGTAGATATTGGCCTTCATATTCTCTTCAAATACAACCAGGTTTTCTATTATCCTGGAGAATCGGTTCAGCATATAATCCAAAAGAATAGTGGCATCCGGAAGAATAATTCGTTCCGCCGAAGAATGGGAAATATCCCGTTCGTGCCACAAAGGTATATCTTCGTACGCCGTAACCATATATCCCCTTAAAACCCGGGAGCAGCCGCTGATATTTTCGGATCCAATTGGATTGCGTTTGTGAGGCATGGATGACGACCCTTTTTGCCCCTCAAAAAATTTCTCTTCCACTTCACGGGTCTCGCTTTTCTGTAAATGACGAACTTCGACCGCCATTTTTTCAAGAGTTGAACCGATTAGTGCAATAGTTGCCATATAATAGGCATGCCGATCGCGTTGCAATGTCTGAGTAGATATCGGTGCCGGAGTCAGTCCAAGTTTTTCGCACACATATTTTTCCACGTCGGGTGGCGTATTGGCGAAAGTGCCAACGGATCCGGAAATCTTCCCAAATTCGACATCTTTAGATGCTTTCTCGAAACGTTCTTTATTTCGTTTCATTTCGGCATACCAAAGTGCACATTTCAAACCGAATGTCGTGGGCTCTGCATGAATCCCATGCGTGCGTCCCATCATCACGGTATATTTGTGTTTTTTAGCTTTCTCTGCCAGCACTTCAATAATACGATCGATATCCATTCGTAAAATGGCGTTGGCTTGTTTTAACCGAAAACCCAGGGCTGTATCGACAACGTCGGTTGATGTGAGCCCGTAATGAATCCATTTCTTTTCCGGGCCAACATTTTCCGAAACAGAACGGGTAAAAGCCACCACATCATGGCGGGTTACTGCCTCAATTTCTTTGATGCGGGCAATATCAAAACGCGCATTTTTATATAAAGTGTCTACATCTTCTTCGGGAACATGTCCGAGTTTACTCCATGCCCACGATGCCGCTAATTCTACTTCCAGCCAGGATTGAAAATGATTTTGTTCCGACCAAATTTCGGTCATCTCTTTCCTGGAATACCTATCTATCATTATTTAAATACCTGTTAAGTGAGTAAGTTTCCTGTTGAAATGGAATCGAGCTAAAAATAAATCACTTTATGAAAGGGAACAAACAGGAATACCGATAATTATTAATGTGCCGATTTACTGTCGTAGTTGATGGAAGAATTATCAGAAGATTCCTCGTCAGGAAGCACCCGTACTTCAATCTTTTTCAAACGATTATTTTCAACTTCATGAACGATAATCTCCAGGCCTTTGAAAATGACTTTTTCCCCTACTTCCGGCAAATGTTCTGTCATGTGATAAACCAAACCGCCAAGCGTTTCATAATCATCGTCTTCCGAAGTAAGCTCCCGATCCAGAATATCACCCATATCATCCATATCTATCTTGGCATTAAAGATATATTCATCTTTTTTAATTCGGGTATATAGTTGTTCCGTTTCAGTATGTTCGTCGGTTAATTCACCGATGATTTCAGATAAAACGTCATCTAAAGTGATTAATCCTTCTGTTCCTCCATACTCATCCACAACAATTGCAATGTGTGTTTTCTCACGCTGAAAATCCTGCAACAGGTCATCCAGTTTCTTGGAAGAAGGTATAAAAAACGGCTTACGGGCAATGGTGCGCCAGTTTATTGTAGTTTCGTTCAGGTTTGTAGAATCGAGATACGGAAGAAGATCTTTAGCATATATGATCCCGACAATATTATCCAAATCATTTTCATATAAGGGCAGTCTTGAAAGGCTTTTCTGTTTGATCAATTCAATGACTTCACCCAGTGAATTCCCGGTTGATACGGCAATAATATTTACGCGGGAAGTCATGATCTCCACAACAAAACGATTGCCGAACTCGATAACATTTTCAATAATTTCACGCTCATCCCCACGGATAGAGCCCTGCATCTCCCCGACTTCCGCAATATGTTTAATATCGTGCGATGATATTTTGTATTGTGGCTTCGGTAAGTGTTTTTCAAGTTTGATAGTACTGTTGGCTATGCTTTGAGCCAGTGGTTTGAAAAGCCAGTAGAAGAAATAAATAAATCCACTCAGCTTTTTAGACATGGCCATTGGATTCTTTATGGCGATTACTTTAGGTGTAATCTCACTAAGGATTACGATTGTAAAAGTAATAACTATGACTTCCACAAAATAGACGACAAAATCCGGAACATTAAAAAACCGTACAATCTTACCGGTGATTACGGCCGCTACTACCGAGGTGACAATATTGGCAAAAGTGTTCCCAATCAGGATTGTGGCAAGCAAACGCCGGGGCCGTTCTAACATGGCGATGATATGGCGTGTCTTGGATCCCATTTCTTTATTTTTCCCTTCTTTTTCACGTTGAAGATGAGTTAAAGAAAAAAACGAAACTTCAGCGCTGGAGAAGAGACCCGAGAATATGAGACCGAGTATTATTATCAATATCTGAACAGACATCGTGACCCAATCATCAGGCTTACCTGATAACCCCGCTTCCTGAAACAATAAAAATCCTGAGTGTTGAATCAATAGTTTAAGAGTCTAATCTTATTGATTTATACAGTGTTTAATTAAAATAAACTACAGATATATTCAAATCCATACAACGTTTTTAAATGTTCAGGGATATTTAAACGTTATTTATGACGATCCTCCATCAGACAACGGATTATTTTCTATACAAAAAACGCCGATATCAATAGATATCAGCGTTTATAAAGAATAGGATAATGACTGCTTAGAAAGGCAGATCATCATCAAAGTCATCATTGCTTAAATCAATAGGACCCGATTGCTGCGGTTGAGCAGCTTCCTGGTTGTTAGAACGATCAACCGACATATTATCGGAACGGTTATCCAATAATTCTATAGTTAACGCTTTAATTTCTGTTGTGTAGCGTTTTTGGCCGTCTCTGTCTTCCCAGCTACGGGTTTGAATAGGGCCTTCAATAAAAACCTGTGATCCTTTCTTGATATATTTTTGAGCAAACTCAGCCAGCCAGCTCCAGGCAACGACACGATGCCATTCTGTTCGTTCCTGCCATTCTCCATTTCCATCTTTAAAGCGTTCATTGGTAGCAACATTCAATGTAGCAACAGCTGTATTCGATTGAGTATAACGTACTTCAGGATCTGCTCCTAGTCTGCCAATGATCATTGCTTTGTTCAAAGAACCCATAATATTACCTCGTTTTATTCAACGTTTATTTATAAATGATGACTCAACGGAACCTTATTCCTTACAATTCAATATTCTAAAAGTAACTATCAAAAATTATTACACTTTAAAAAAGCTTGTCCGAAAATCAAGATAACCATACTGTTTTTAATACCATAAGCAAAGTATAAAAAGACCTGTAAATTCTTCTGATTTTTTTCAATTACAGGAAGGACGACTGATGAATTATAAGTATTTCCGAACTATTATTTCGTACTTCAAGTTAGAAGTTACGAATATGCAATCAAGTTAACACAGATTTATCTCATGAATATTTTTATTACCGGGACAAACCGCGGAATCGGCCTGGAATTTGTAAAAAGATACCTGGAACGGGGCGATAAAGTCTTTGCAGCTTGTCGCAATCCAATCAATGCAAGTGAGCTTCAAAAATTGAGAAACAGTTACCTGGATCAACTTATCATTCTGCCGGTCGATGTAACCAATCAAAAATCAATAACAGCCGCTTTTACAACGGTAGAGAAACATGTTGAACATCTGGACCTGCTTATTAATAATGCAGGAATGGGTACCAGGGTAATGTCTGAAAATGAGTACAATAAATACTCAAAATTTGAATATCTGAATGCTCAGGCCATTGAAAAAATGTTTCAGGTTAATGCCTTAGGACCGTTGATGATAGTACAGTCACTTCTCCCACTTCTTCGAAAAAAAAAGAAGGCAAAAATAATTAATATTTCCTCGCTTATGGGTTCAATCGGGCATAATTCCAGCGGCGGTCAATATGCCTATAAATCGAGTAAAGCAGCACTCAATATGCTAACCAGGACACTTTCCTTTGATTTGATGGCTACTGGCATTGTTACGGTAACCGTCCATCCGGGGTGGGTCAGAACCGACATGGGTGGGCCTAATGCCACATTATCGGTGAAAGAATCTGTTTCGAGTTTGATGAGTCTCATCGATGGATTCGGCAAAGCACAATCCGGACGATTTTTTAATTACAACGGACAAGAATTGGAATGGTAGGCTTATCTCATATTTTTATATTGAGCAACGATAGCCCAAACAACCAAAATCAATATTCCCAGGCCTAACAATGCGAATACGATTACTATCCCGGAAATAGAGAAAAATGCCACCGGAGCAGGTTCAAACTCCGCTTTATCAAACGACTTGAAACCTGTTGTATCGATCAGTTGGGCAGATAGTAAATCCGTTCTGTCGAAAATTTTTTCCTTATTTACTAACACCGACGGGAAATAAAAATCGTCTTTTTTCGAATAGATATCCGTTTTCCCATAGCGGATGATGATATTTTGCAATTCAGATGGATTCACATTCTTTCGGGCCATCATCAGATAACGTCCATTAATATTGAAAGAACCCTTAGGTAAAATTCCGTCAATCCAATTTCCATTTAGTAAGTATGGGAGATGAATCATGATTTTTACCTTCGTAATCGTATCGTTCCAGGACTTGAGTGGATCCATCAGATAACAAAATCCAAAACTGTGTTCCACATCAAAATGTTTGCGTAAGACAGCGTCATGAGTATTAACAATATAATGCAAAATAATATACGTAGTGTCTGCCTGAATAGAAGCTGACCATGTATATAACTCCCTGATCGGGTGCAACTTGATAGAATCCGAGGAAATTAATTGATGGTTGATTCGAATCTCCGGTGCCGACCAGTTTCGGTATTGAACCGTGTCCAGGCCTTCTATAGTAAAACTGCCTCCTGAAGGAATTTTGAAAGTGACGGATTCCGTAACATGATTTGTTTTTAGGATTATGTATTCATCCCTCACTACGGCATATCCACGGTATAAATCGATAATAGAATGAAATTGCTGCAGTTGCAATCCCTTATTATTGGTTATTTCGAGGGCACGTCCTGCTCCCAGTTTTTTGAAAGTGGTGGATTCATTTCCGGCTCCCTTTGCGGACATTGAACAAAGTGTACAAATCAAAAAGATTAAGGGGATGAAGATGGAAGATTTTTTCACTGGAAAACGTTTTGGCCTCTGTTTTTTCTTTCAGGCAAATTTACGTAATTAATAACCGTTTACCATCTGAAATAATGGGATTTTATCAAAATTCCCAGGCTATTAACTCTTTAACGGAATCAGGGCTTATCGGGTTTTTCAAACTCAGTTCGACACCCGTTAATTTTGTTTTCATAAATTCAAGGCTGGGACGTATCCATGTTTCGTTGTCCGAATCGAATTCTTCCAGCATTAAAGCCATTTGGTAAAGATGAATCAGTCTTTTAAAGATTGGTTTTGCTGTTGCTTCAATGGTATCTCTTTCACTCGATTTCATTAAATCAAGCAATGATTCCATTTTTTGCAATTCAATGCGCATTCCAAGTCCATATTCTTTGTTATCCCGGGCTATCTGTTCGATATCATTCATCATCATTTCCAGTCCATTTGATTTTTTCATAGCCCGTAAAATATCCAGGACTATTACATTTCCGGAACCTTCCCAAATGGGTAAAACCAATAAGTCTCTAAGAATGCGGGGCATAACAGAATCTTCGATATAACCCAAACCTCCCATTAATTCCATGGATTCCCGAGCCATATATACTCCCATTTCCGCCGAAAACCATTTGGACATGGGAATAAGGATTCTCAGCAGCTCTTTTTCCCGTTTTTCCCCATTATCTGCCGCATCCATTGCTCTGACCGTTCTCCAAACAAGCAGGAAATTAGCCACATGCCATGCACCCAATTCATGTAATTTATCTCTAATTAACGAATGCTCCAGTGCATTCTCTCCAAATAACTTTCGATAACTCAGGAATTCATAGGCTTCTATTAATGTACGACGAGCCCCGGCTACAGCTGTAACCGAATTATACAATCGGCTAAGATTGACCATTTCGGTCATCAATTTAAAACCTTCTCCTTCATCGCCTAATCGACGTCCGACCGTATTTTTTAACCTAATTTCGGCCGTAGCCATCGATTTGACACCAAGTTTATTTTTCAGGCGAATTATTTCGATGGGATTTTCTTTTCCATCATGCAGAAATTTTTCAACCAGGAATAAAGAAAGTCCTCTGGTTCCGGGTTTATCCTCATTCGTTCTTGCAAGTACCATCATAACATCAGCATTCGCATTGCTGCAAAACCATTTTTCGCCATTTAACAAATATCGATCTCCTTCCAGTTTTGTCGCCATAGTCTCATTAGCGCCAACATCCGAACCACCGGATTTCTCTGTTAAAAACATTGCTCCGGTTAATAATTTTTGTCCATCACAGGCAGACAGGCCGGGGATTAAACGTTTTTTCTCATCTTCATTTCCAAAAAGGTCTATAAGCCTGGCAGCCCCGTCGGTCATACATAACGGACAATAGAGGCCAAGTTCTGTCATAGCAAATATTTGTCCGGCAGCAAACCCCAAAAAATGTAATTCCCCTGTGAATCTTTTCCTTAATTCGCTGCTCCATTTAACAAATAACATCTCTGACCTTGCAGCTATATCAACCATTTCATGATATGCAGGATGAAAAACAATTTCATTTCGTTCTTCACCATATAAATCGCGCTTCACCAAATTTGGAGGAAAACGATCGGCCTGATCGGATAGTTTATTGAGGTTACCCGCTGCTTGCTCTCCAAGAAGTTTAAGTTTTGGAACAAAATATGAAAGAGCATCTGAACTTAGATACTTGCTTATATAAACGTTCAGGATGCGATCACTTTCTAAATAATTTGAACTTTTGTGAGCATCAGGCTGAAGGACGCGATTGGCTTTTTTTTCCTTAACTATATCCGAATCATTGACGAATTTCATAATGGACTCCCTGATCATTGAATTCCGGGTTCACAGAGACTTTTATATAATTAAACGTAAGTATCCCTAAAAAGCATATTATTTTTTTTGTAATACAGTCCTGAAATTGAGATGTAATTCCATGATACATCCTATTCTTTTATAGAGCTGAATAATTTTTCAATTAATCACTTCAAACGGAAAACATTTATAAATCAGGCAAAAACACAACTCTAATCTAAAAGATAAATATTCATAAATCATGACATTTTACAGGATAGTTTTTGACTATTATACAAATTCTAGTAAAACATTTTTACTTGATTCATAGATTTACATTTCACGCATTTTTACTTAACTTAAAAAGTAATTTGATGGGCAATATTACATTGTTTAAATGACAGCTTAACGAACTTGATACAGGTATAAAAATCATCAATCTGTTAGCCTTCGTTTGCATCCAATATGAAACTCCTATTTTGTTCTTTTTTCTATCGTTTCACACCCTATTTAGGAGAACATAACTTCTTTCAAAGTCGCTTTCTTTTGGCCAAAGGCAGCTGATTTAAATTGCGTATTTTTTTTATAAACATAACTGAATAAATATAAAGATGAAAAATAGCAGGACATTAAAAATACATCCAGACGATAATGTTTTTGTAGCATTATCAAATTTAAATATGGATGATGAAATTATTTATGGTGAAGAAAAAATAAAACTTGTCAATGACATCCCTGCTAAACACAAATTTGCTGCAAAGGATTTCCAGAAAGATGATGAAATTATTATGTACGGGATTCTGGTTGGCAAATCAATCAGTCCAATTCCAAAGGGAGGCTTACTTTCAACACGAAACGTAAGGCATAAAGCATCTAATTATTCAGGCCGGACTATCGATAAGTTTTCATGGACACCACCCAATGTTGAAAAATGGAAAAATAAAACATTTTTAGGTTATCACCGTTCTGATGGCCAGGTCGGGACTTCCAATATCTGGCTGGTTATTCCAATGGTTTTCTGTGAAAACAGGAATGTTGATGCCCTTAAAAATGCTTTTGTTCAGCAATTAGGCTATGCATCAACGGATGTTTACTCTGAATATGTAGGTGAACTTATCCAGTTGTACACCAATGGGAAAACAGACCAAATTAGGAATGAAACGACCCCACCAAAACCTAAAGAGCTCAGTAAGAAAAAACAATTATTTAAAAATGTAGATGGAATAAAATTTCTGACTCACGAAGGAGGTTGTGGAGGTATACGTCAGGATGCTGAAATCTTAAGTGGTTTACTGGCCGGATACATAAATAATCCTAATGTTGCAGGGGCAACTATTTTAAGCCTGGGATGCCAAAATGCACAGGTTAGTATCTTACAGGATAAGTTAAACAAATTGAATCCTAAGCTGGATAAACCGGTTTACATCTTTGAGCAACAAAAAAGCGGTACTGAATATGAAATGCTCACTTTGGCTATCAGGCAAACATTTTTAGGATTGGTTGAAGCAAACAAACTGGAACGTAAACCGGCTCCTCTTACGAAATTGGTTGTTGGTTTAAAATGTGGCGGATCTGACGGTTTCTCCGGTATATCGGCAAATCCTGCTATTGGCCATACGGCAGATTTAATCTCGGCAATAGGCGGTTCTGTCATTCTTTCCGAATTTCCCGAACTTTGCGGCGTTGAACAAGAAATTATTAACCGTACGGTAAACGATGAAATTGCAGATAAATTCACCCATCTGATGCGTTCGTATGCGAAATCCGCCGAAGCAGTAGGTTCCGGGTTCGATATGAATCCATCTCCCGGCAACATAAAAGACGGCTTAATTACCGATGCCATTAAATCGGCCGGGGCTGCAAAAAAAGGTGGGACATCACCCGTAAAAGATGTCCTGGATTATACCGAATACGTAAATAAACCCGGTTTAAATTTACTTTGTACCCCTGGAAATGATGTTGAAAGCACAACAGGGATGACCGGTTCAGGAGCTACAATCATATTGTTTACAACCGGCCTGGGAACTCCGACGGGCAATCCGGTATCTTCTGTCGTTAAACTCTCTTCTAATAGCGAGTTGGCAAAACATATGCCAGATATCATAGATATCGATACTGGTGCCGTCATCACCGGCGAAAAAACAATTGAAGAGATGGGTGAAGAGATCCTGGATTATATTATAGAGTTGGCAAGCGGTAAATATAAAACAAAAGCTGAATTACTTAATCAGGATGATTTCATTCCGTGGAAAAGAGGTGTATCTCTTTAAATTAAAACCCTTTCCTATACAAAAAGGGACTCATTTGATAATAACTGAGTCCTTTTTTTACTTTTCTTTAGCCAAATATTTACATAGAATCTGCATTTAAAATTTCTATTTGCCCGTCTGTGGCTTTATGTGATTCCTGTTGCTCCATTTTGAATATTCGCTCCATCAGCAGCCACTTCCCTTTTGCTGAGGCACCATCTTCGGTATCCTGAAACTTAGATACATATAATTCCCATTCTGTCTGTCGGGGCAGTCTTCCTAATTTATCCATTGCTAAATCATGGTTGAAATCTAATTTAGTATCCATAATCATGAACAGGTTATTATCATATATATAAATTTCCATATCTATTATACCAACCTCTTTCATGCCCTGTGTAACCTCAGGCCATACAACATTTTTGTCATGGATTCTTATATATTGTTCAATCAACGCAGGATCATCTTTTAATGTCAGGGTCTTACAATATCTTTTAAACTTTATAGTATTTGTTTGCATGATTTAAAAAATAAAATTCATGAATACGAGTGGAAGTTAATTTAACTCTACCATGGCCTTAATAACTTTAGACTCTGGTTTTAGCCAGTCATCAAAATTCTGAATCATGTCATCAAAAGGTGATCGATGCGTTATCCATGGAGTAGTATCTATCTTTCCCTTCTCGATGGCAGCTATAACTTCATCAAAATCCGAACTTAAGGCATTACGGCTCGACATTAAAGTGAGTTCTTTTTTATGGAAATACGGATCATGAAAGCATAAATCTCCCTGAAAAAGGCCAATAAAAACCAAAACTCCACCGTGAGCTACATATTCAAACGATTTTGACATCGAATTTTTGTTTCCTGTTGCATCCAATACAACAGTGGGTAGATCTCCATCAAAATGCTCACGAATTGTTTTTTCAAGATCATCATCGGGTGCTTTTATACATTCAATACCCAACGTGTTACGACAGAAAGAAATCCTGTTTGCATTCATTTCCAAAGCTGCGACCTTAGCTCCTTTCGATTCTGCAAATTGTATGGCAGATAATCCTATAGGGCCAATTCCTACCACTAATACGGTATCGGTTTCTTTGACCCCTGCGCGATTTACAGCATGACAACCTATACATAATGGTTCAACTAATGCAAGTTGCTCATAACTAAGAACCAGGGATTTATGAATATACTTAGCAGGGTACTTAAAATATTCTCTCATTCCTCCGTCTTCATGAACCCCAAATACAGAAATATTTTCAGCGCAATTAGTCTTACCACGACGCACAGCCTGATCGTTGGGATTTGGTGTTTTATAAGGTTCCAATGTACATTTATCTCCAACACTTACGTTCGTAACGTCCTCTCCAATTTCAACTACTTCCAGTCCTAATTCATGACCCAATATGCGGGGAAAAGTAAAAAAGGGCTGATTACCCTCGAATGCATGCAAATCGGTTCCGCAAATTCCAATTCTATGAACTTTAAGCAGAACCTGGTCCGGAGATAAGTTTAAGTCATATTCTTTATCTTTGAGTTTAAATTCACCTGGTTTTTCTAAAACGATATATTTCATCTTATTTCAGTGTTTTATGTGTATTAAAGTCGTTTTAATGCCATTTTTATCGATTTGTTCTACATATCTGGATACCAGAATAGTTACTCCATCAATATCATTTAAGTTCTGTCCCCACAACATAGAATTTCCCAATACCTGTTCTGTTATTTTCTGATAATCTTTTGTAGACCAGGCTTTAGTAAAAAATCCTATAATTTCTACTGAATCATTTAGAGGTATCTTATCACCTTTCCAGTCTCCTTTATAAAAACGTATTAAAGCTGCAAGGGAAAAGAGCAAGCGGTGTGGCAGCTCCTTTTTTATTTCAATGTATTTCAAGACAGACGGTAGCACCCGGACCTTAAATTTTGAAATAGAATTTAGAGCAATAGAGATCAAATTATGTTTTATAAAAGGATTTTTAAAACGATCCATAACATCATTTGCAAACTCTGTCAATTCATCCATTGGAAGATCTAATGTTGGTATGATCTCACCAAACAAAGCATCTTTTAAATATCGACCTACAATTTCATCATCGATAGATTCCTTAACTGTCGAAAGTCCATATAAATAACCAACCGGAACCATAGTAGTATGAATGCCATTTAGAATTCGAACTTTCCTGGTACGGTAGGGACTCAAATCTTTCACAAACTTAACATTCAATCCTGCTTTCTGAACCGGAAGTTTTTCTTTAACCCAATCGGGTGCTTCAATGACCCAAAGATGAAAATATTCCGCGGAGACCAACAATTTATCTTCGTAACCTATCTTTTTCTGAATATCTTTTGCTTTTTCCGCCGGATAACCCGGGACTATTCGATCAACTAAAGAATTACAAAAAGTCACGTTATCATTTAACCAATCTGAGAAGTTTTTATCCAAATCCCAATAATCCGCATATTTAAAAATGATATTTTTTAGCTTTTCTCCATTTTTATCAATCAATTCACATGGAATAATAACAAGTCCTTTGTCTGCATCCCCTGAAAAATGGACAAAACGCCGATATAAAAATGCTGTCAGCTTTCCAGGATAACTGTTAGGAATCTGTAAAATCGAAACGTCGTTATCATCAAATGCTATACCTGCTTCTGTCGTATTGGAAAAGATGAATTCGATATCCGGATTTTCTGCTAATTTCAGGAAACCTTTAAAATCTGAATATGGATTAAGTACTCCTTGTATTGAGGTTATTAACCTTGTTTCAGAAATATATTCATGGCCCTTGATTCCTTGTAATATTACATGATACAAGCAATCCTGTTCTTCAAATAAAGTTAAGGAACCTCGGGGGGTAGGTTTTATTATAAAAATGCCAGCATCAAATTGTAATTTTTCATTCAGGATATCGATCATCCAATCAACATATCCACGCAAAAAATTACCTTCTCCAAACTGAATGACCTTCACAGGATATTCGTTTTCCGTCTCAGTCGTTTTTCTATCAAGCTTAGTCAACATAGTAATTCCACTATTTTTCCAAATCATTTCATTTTGCAATCATTCTTTTCAGAATTTTGCGCCAAAATGAATACCGTTCTCTTAATTTCGATACCTATATGATACCGGTAACATTTTCCCTAATCAACCTGAAATAACTTACAAAAGCTAATAATACAACCGGTGTTTCTCAGCGACCCATCCAACCGCCATCAACCGTAATAATCGTACCATTTATATAATCTGAAGCAGAAGATGACAGCAATGTTGCTGCACCTACCAAATCATCCGGCGAGCCCCATCTTCCGGCTGGAATCCTGCCTAGTATTGATTTGTTTCGGGTTTCATCTTCACGTAAAGGTGCTGTATTATCGGTTGCTATATAACCCGGGGCTATTGCATTAACATTAACACCGGAAGAAGCCCATTCATTTGACAAAGCCATGGTTAATTGTCCAATTCCACCTTTGCTGGAAGCATATCCCGGTATTAAAATTCCACCCTGAAACGTAAGCAATGAAGCAATAAAAATAATTTTCCCTGAGCCCTGCTTAATCATATCCTTACCAAATTCCCGGCTCAGTATAAAAGGGGCCGTCAGATTAACCTCTATTACTTTATCCCAATACTCGTCGGGATGTTCTGCGGCTGGTTTTCTCAAAATTGTTCCTGCATTATTAATCAAAATATCAACAGATTGAACATCTTTTTTTACTTGTTCAATAAATTGATATAATGCATTCCTATCCGAAAAATCACACTGATAAGCGTCAAATTTTTGACCGACAGCCACAACTTCTTTTTCCACATCACTTCCACTGAGAGACAGGGTTGTGGACACCCCGACTATGTCCGCTCCTGCTTTAGCTAAACCAATGGCAATCGCTTTACCAATGCCACGCTTACACCCTGTCACCAAGGCTGTTTTACCTTTCAAGCTGAATAATTCCGTATTCATCAAATCCTCAGGTTTTTAATTAATTTCATTCATTGCTACAAAGTCCATATCAGCAAAGCTTTGATTTTCACCCGCCATTGCCCATATAAAAATATACGGACCTGTTCCGGCTCCGGCATGAATTGACCAGGATGGAGAAATGATCCCTTGTTCGTTACTGACAACAATATGCCTTGTATCATCCGGCTCACCCATAAAATGGAAAACGCGGTCGTTTTCAGACATGTTAAAATAAAAGTAAATTTCTGAACGGCGATCATGAGTGTGTGCCGGCATCGTATTCCAGATGCTTCCTTCTTTAAGAATGGTAAAACCCATAACCAGCTGACAACTTTTTATACCATCCGGATGAATGAACTTATAAATAGAACGCTCGTTACACGCTTTCCCCGAACCGAGGTTTTCTAATGTTGCTTCTTCTTTAGAGCTTTTTTGTATAGGGTACGAAGTATGTGCCAGCGTCGATATTAAATAAAAACGAGCCGCATTTTTGGGATCTTTACTGGTGAAACGAATGTCTTTTTTCCCTTTTCCAATGTAAAGACAATCCGTATTCTCCAGAGAATATGTTTCCTGATCTACCTTAACGGTTCCTACACCTCCGATGTTAATAATTCCCAGTTCTCTTCTTTCCAGGAAAAAGTCGGATTTTAATTGGTCCGTTGTTTCCAGTTTAATCTCTCCTGTTACAGGAACAACTCCGCCTGCAATCATTCTGTCATGATGAGTATAGACCAAATTCAACTTATCGTTTTCCATAAGGTCCGTCATCAAAAATTCTTGTTTTAATCTCTGAGAAGAATATTCTTTAGCATCAAGCGGATGTATTGGACGACGTATTTCCATAATTTTTTTTGTTTTAGAGTAAGATTTTGACATAAGTGCGGAGTGTTAACGATATCACATATTAATAAAAGAAACACTTATTTAAGTCATACAGTTTATCAAAATAGCATTCATTAAATTAAAGAAACTTCTTCATGATATCGATAATTAATCATCACATGAAGAAGCCTCTAAATAAGGTTAACAAATAAAAGCTGTTATCAATTCGCAACCGGTATTTCTTCAATTGCTCCCATTCTCGGAACCAGCATATGGAAAATCAGGAGAGCAATCAAATAAGCCGTACCGGAAATGATAAACAGGATTAAATAATGACCGGTTAACTGCAGGATAATACCGGCGGCAGTCGCAATAAGCATACCACCTATGGATCCCGCCATTCCGCCCAAACCAACGACAGAGGCAACGGCACGTGTCGGGAACATATCCGAAGCCGTTGTAAATATATTTGCAGACCAACCCTGGTGAGCAGCAGCGGCAAGGCCTATCAATCCGACGGCAACCCATAAGTCGGATACTTTCGATGCAAAAATAATAGGCACTACGAGAAGTGCGCAAATCAACATAGCAATTTTACGCGATTTATTGATTGACCAATTCCTTCTTATAAAGAATGAGGATAACCAGCCTCCGCCAATACTGCCAACACTTGTCATTGAATAAATTACAATAAGCGGTAAACCAAGATGAGCAAGGTCTAAGTGATAATGCTCATTCAGAAATTTGGGCAACCAATACAGATAAAACCACCAAATCGGATCTGTTAAAAATTTTCCAACAATAAAAGCCCAGGTCTGACGATACTTCAACAGGGTCATCCATGGTATTTTGACAGTCTGTACCTCAATAGGATCACTTTTAATGTACTCCAATTCAGCTTGTGAAACTCTTTCATGATTTTCCGGTAGCTTGTACAACCAAAGCCAAAGTGCAAGAACGATAAAACCCAGTGAACCTGTAAATATAAAAGCTTCGTGCCAGCCCCAGGTTAATGTAATCCACGGAACAATTGCCGGCGCAACGACAGCACCTACATTGGCACCTGAATTGAACAATCCTGTAGCCAGGGCACGTTCCTTTTTAGGAAACCATTCTGCCGTAGCCTTAATGGCGGCCGGAAAGTTACCGGATTCCCCAAGTCCCAGGAAAAAACGAGCAATACCGAAACCGGTTACAGTATTTACAAGGGCGTGACCCATAGCGCTTATACTCCATATGGTCATTGAAGCAGTATATCCCTTTTTAGTACCTACTTTATCAATAAACCAGCCGAAGAACAGAAGACCTAATGCATAGGCCGCCTGGAATGCCGTTACGATATAACCATAATCCAAATCATTCCAGCCGATATCTTTCTGTAATACCGGTGCCAGGATACCGATAACCTGCCGATCTACATAGTTTATTGTAGTTGCTAAAAAAAGTAAGGCACAGATTGTCCATCTAAAAGAACTTGTATTAGGCCTATTTATCAGGCCTACCTCGCTGGAAGGGCTTTCTGAATGGATGTTAACATTCTCCATTATTACAAATAATGTTTTTAGTTTTAATTAGAAAGAGTATGTCAATCTCGTTATTTACTTCTAATTTTTTTTATTAGTGTTAAAGCGTCTTCGACATTTTCACGGAGCGTATCAAAATCATCATTATTAATAATTTCTTTAGTAATGAGTTTCGACCCCATTCCTACGCAAATTACCCCTGAATTAAACCATTCAGTAAGATTTTCTTCCGTAGGTGACACTCCTCCGGTGGGCATAATACTTGTCCACGGACAAGGTCCCTTCACAGCAGATACGAATTTAGGACCTCCAACTTGCGTAGCAGGAAATATTTTAACGACTTCTGCCCCAAGTTCTTCCGCAAATGAAATTTCAGTCAGAGAACCACATCCGGGAACCCATGCGATTTTACGTGTATTACACACTTTGGCCATAGACTCCTTTAATACCGGAGATACGATAAAATTGGCTCCCAACTGAATATATAATGAAGCTGTCGCAGCATCAACAACCGAACCAACACCAAGGATTAGACCCGGCAATTCTTTAAGAGCGTAATGATTGAGCTCTCCAAAAACTTCATGGGCAAAGTCTCCACGGTTTGTAAATTCAAAAACCCTGACTCCTCCATCGTAGCAGGCTTTCAATACATTTTTTGCCTTTTGTACATCGGCATTATAAAAAACAGGGACCATACCAGTCTCCTGCATTTTCAGTACAACTTCTATTCTAGAATATTTTGCCATATAACATTAAATATTTAAAAATTATCTGGATACCCTTCCGGAAGCATCACCGGACATCAATTTTTCAACTTCACCTGCGGTCACAAGATTAAAATCACCCTCAATAGTATGCTTCAGGCATGAGGCAGCCACAGCAAAATTCAAGGCCTTTTGATCATCCTGATAGGTAATTAAACCGTATATAAGTCCTCCCATAAAAGAATCACCACCGCCTACGCGATCTACAATGTGGGTAATTTGGTAAGTTGGAGCCGTTAATAATTGCTTGCCATTCCACAAAACACCTGACCAGGTATTGTGAGAAGCACTTATTGACCCCCGTAAAGTAATAATAGCTTTTTTTGCTTTTGGAAATTTAGCTAATAACTGCTTACAAACGGATTCATATGCTGCGGCTTCAACATTTCCTTTGGTTACATCAACACCCTCCGGTTTGATACCGAACACTTTTTCAGCGTCTTCTTCATTACCCAGAATAACATCACATCCTTTTACTAAACCGGGCATCACTTCGGAAGCTTCTTTACCGTATTTCCAAAGTTTATTTCTATAGTTTAAATCCGTTGATACTATTATTCCCAACTGATTGGCTTTTTCGATAGCTTCTTTACAAACCTCGGCTGCACCTTCTGATATAGCCGGTGTAATTCCAGTCCAGTGAAACCAACCAGCACCTTCAAAAACAGAATCCCAGTCAATCATACCGGGTCTGATTTGTGACAGAGCAGAATTGGCACGATCGTACACCACTTTACTCCCTCTGCTGACAGCTCCTTTCTCAAGAAAATAAATCCCAACACGGTCGCCACCTTTGTTAATATATTGGGTACCTACACCATATTTTTTCAGATTCATTATGGCTGCTTCACCAATATCATTTTTAGGAAGCCTTGTGACAAAATCGACAGGCAAATTATAATTAGCCAGAGATACAGCAACATTTGCCTCACCACCTCCGTACGTTGCTTCAAACACATTGGATTGTGAAAATCGACTATATCCCGGGGTAGCTAATCTCAACATAATTTCGCCGAAAGTAACAACTTTATTTTTCTTCTCCATGATTTACTAAAAATATAATTAGGTTATAGATCAATAAGATTTTTTAACTGCTACAAATTTTTTCCAATATAACACTTACACATCGAAAGACTTGAATAATTTGAACCCTTAATATACAGGTCTTCTTTACAACGTATACGCTTATTCACGTTTGCCAACTTTATTTTCGTATATCAATATTCCAATACATAGAACGATACAATTAAATAAGCTATATAATAGAATATGTTACCGGTACCATTTAGTAATTGAAATAATTTCAATTCGCAAATTGAATTGACAAATAATACTTAATTATATTTAGATAAGGCAATATTGTACAATGTTCGTTCTTCTTCTATCCCAAATTGTTTTCCAGAACAGTATTCAACGCACATTTTTCAATTCCATCAATCCATAATAAAAAGTTTATCTTAACGAACTATTTCAATATTTTCATGTTACCGTTAACACCTATTGTTAAAAAATTGATATTGATTAAGGATTGTATTAAATAGAAACCGCTTTTTTATTAATTCATATTTTAAACATGATGTCATTTATTAAAGAGAATTTCCTATTACAAAATAACTGGGCCGAAAAATTATACTCAAAGTATTCGCGTGATCTACCCATTATTGATTATCATTGCCATATCTCACCAAAAGACATCGCAGAAAACAGACAATTCGATAATATAACGCAGGTCTGGTTGTATGGAGATCATTATAAATGGCGGGCTTTACGGACAGCTGGCATCGATGAAAAATATATCACTGGAAATGCCAGCGATTTAGAAAAATTCAAAGCGTGGGCAAGTGTTGTTCCCATGACAATTGGAAATCCTCTTTATCACTGGGCTCACCTTGAATTATTACGTTATTTCAATGTATCGGAATTGTTGAGTTCTAAGACGGCTGATGCAATTTGGCAGCAATGTAATGAACTACTTGCAGCTCCGGAACTGTCGACACGTGGAATTATAAAGAAAATGAACGTCCAGGTAGTATGTACTACTGATGATCCGGTCGATAGCCTGGAATATCACAAAATGATAGCTGATGATGAAACCGTTTCTTTTAAAATGTTACCGGCGTTTCGACCTGATAAAGCCATAGCCATTGAAAATCCAGAAAATTATCTGGAATGGTTGAATAAATTATCAGAAGCATCCGGTTTGGAAATATCTTCCTACGACAATCTGCTGAAAGCACTACAGAATCGCCATGATTATTTTCATGAAAATGGTTGTCGCCTATCCGATCACGGACTTGAAACTATGTATTATGCACCAGGTTCAATCGGTGAATACCGGACCATTTTTTCAAAAGTGATTTCAGGTAAAACAACGACTATCGATGAACAAAACAAGTTGAAAACCGGGTTGTTACTCGAATTTGCAAGAATGGATTATGACAGTAATTGGGTTCAGCAATATCACCTGGGAGCTATTCGCAACGTTAATTCTAAAATGTATAAGACATTAGGTGCAGATACCGGATACGATTCCATTGGTGATTTTAGCCAGATATCTACGCTTGCCAAATTTTTAGACCATTTGAATTCAGAAGATAAACTAACGAAAACTATACTCTATAATCTGAATCCCGCAGATAATCCACTTTTTGCTGCTATGATAGGGAATTTTCAGGATGGAGTAACACCGGGGAAAATGCAATTCGGCAGCGGGTGGTGGTTCCTGGATCAAAAAGACGGAATAGAAAAACAGTTGAATTCTTTGGCTAACATGGGATTACTTAGTCATTTCGTTGGCATGCTTACCGACTCCCGCAGTTTTTTATCTTATCCAAGGCATGAATATTTCAGAAGAGTATTGTGTAATGTTTTGGGAACAGATATCGAAAAGGGACTTATACCAGAAGATTTAGACCTGGTCGGTTCCATTGTCCGTGACATCAGCTACAATAACGCTAAAAATTATTTCGACTTTATTTAATGCATACGAAGATTCTGGGTATTAAATAAGGGTCTTATGAAGTATAGCATGTTATAATCGTAAATAACATATTGCTATACTTCATAAGACCCTATTAAATATTTGCTTCCTGTCCACATTCCCATATTAAAAAGCCGTCACGTCAAAAAATCATTTTTTTATAATTTAAACAGCTAATCGTAAGAGACTGGACATTTCAGTAATCCTTACTAATAATATCCGGTTAAATATTGAAAAATATAAACTTTTGTCCTTACGATTAGTATGACCAATAACCATATAGATGATTATATTATCATTTTGGATAAGGATTTTTCGCTATTTAAGAAAATCAGACCGAGCAGGAGTAAACACATCTATTAGGGCCCCTTCCTTCAGTGCAACAACACTATGAACCAAATTAGGACTAACGAAAAAGCTATCCCCTTTTTTAAGTATATTTTTTTCCCCATCAATCGTTACTTCAAATTGGCCACTCTCTACAAAAGTAACTTGCCGGTGTTCGTGGCTATGTGTGGTCCCCACAGCGCCTTCCTCGAATTTAACAGCTACCATCATGATGTTGTCATCAAAACCTAATATTTTGCGCTGCACCCCTTTATCAACCGTTTCCCACTCTAATTTTCCCGAATCAATAAAGTTTTTTTCCTGATTTGCTTTATTTTGTGTCACAATTTCACCGATTTAATTTTATTGTTGATTTTCTTAATGAATAAATCATAACCAAGAATTTTATTTTATAAATTATTTATTTTTCGGGTCTTATTATCCATTGTAATTGGATTTTTTTTATCATGTTTAAGGCAGTTTATTTAAATTTTCCCATCGCACCACCCACTTCCCGTTTTTGGGGAATCCAGGATTTTTCGGACCATGGTACCCGTCCCAACCGGCACACATCATGGCCGTTGCAAGTAACAGCGAGCCATTACCCGGTAAATAAATTCGCAAATTTGACCGCTGATAATTATGACCATCCGGAAGAAATACATTCTTTGGAGTTTTCTTAAAAAGTATATCAATCGCTTTCTCAGGTTCCCCTAAATGTGTGGCCGTCATAGCCATCATCGGGTAGTCCCATCCCCAGGTCGTCGGCCAGTTCCAAACATTCATGACTTTATTGAATGTTCTTTTCATGACTGCAACATTGATCATTCTTGTTTTAGGTAAAAAACTATACGCCATCAAAGCAGCCGGATGATCGGTCATATAACGTTGATTTGTGTAAGAGTCCGGTTCACTTTGCGCAGCCAGATAAACACCGTCTTTTTTAGCTAACGGGGAAAGGTTGGTTAGTACACTATCCCATTTGGCGACTCTCGGCAGACCAAGACGTTCCCTCCATTTTTGTGCTGTCGATAATCCCCAGTACCAATACGCCAATTCAAACGGAGGATTAATCGTAGTTTTCGGATTGAAACATTCCTGGGCGGGTATTAAATCCGGCCCCAAAATATACTTGCCGGTCTTCTTATCCCGGTAAGCATAAGAAGCCATAAAATCAGCCGTCTGGAATACAAGATTCTTATACTTTTTGAGCGTCGCCCGGTTGTGATAATGCTGATAACACAATTCCGAGAAATATATGATATGCGGTTCCTGCCAAATCAGGAATGGTCCGACCGAGGAAGGACTTTCCCGTCCTGAGGGATCCGTCATTTTTGGCCATCTCACTCCTTTAAAACCCTGCATCTGAGCCGTCTTTCGGGCTCTGTATTCAATTTTTTTATACCAGTCGAGGCTCTTTTCCAATAATCCAATTCTGTTCCAGAGGGCAAACTGCGCCTCGTGCCAAAAATGCATTTCCAGATGAAATTTACCGTACCAACTGTTATATGTTAAACCCGTTTCCTGCGGTGGAAATGGCCCTGAATCCTGTATTTTTGTTAAATATTGGGAAAGCACGATACGACGTTCCAGCTCCATTGCTCTTGGATCCGTACTGCCCTTAAAATCTATGGCTCCACCCGACATCCAGAATATTTTCCATTGGCTTATGCTGTTTTCCCTGGTTTCAGAAAAATCAGGAATGTTTGTTTCTTTAGGTTTTGATTGTGAAAACAGGCAACTGAATGTCAGATTTGAATTATTTTTTGCCGGTGTCAGCAGATATTCATGATTTTTTTCAGGGTGAATATGTGCCTTTTCCCGCCATTGAATAGCGGCATAATATCGTGTCGCATCCATGATATGTTCAATGATATCCTGGTGAACATCAACTTTAGTTAATAAGGTTTGATGCTTATCCGGACTGTTCCAGTCGCTGGCGTTACCCCATTTCTCCGAAGCATAGGGAAATCGAATCTTAACCTTCAGACGTCCCTCGGAAATCAACGGTGACTTTATTTTAACAGAAAGCAAATCCTGTTGCTGGTGACAAACAGTTTCCACATTCACAGGTTCCCCTTCTACCGTAAAATGACTGGTAATGATGCCCGTCCACAAGTTTAATTCCTGATGAATATTCTTAATTTCACTCATTTTCACAGGAGCACCTTCTTTATTCAGGATATCAAAACCTATTCGGCCAAGATCGATACGTTGCGGATTAGCACGAAGCCAGTTCGAGGCCGCTCGTTGTCGTGGTGTCGACTTCGAAGCATAGGCATACGGAATTTTCCGTCCATGATAATTATACTCCCTCAAAATATCTTTTAACGTATAGTGATGAGGATTGGGAAAGCTGTGCCAGCCCCACTGCGATTCTGTACCCAGAGAAACACCATGCAGATAATGTTCCGGGAATGTTTGTAATCCGGTTGCATCTACTGTAAAAGCAAAATCCCCATTTCCAACGGTTAACGATGACAACGTATCGAACCAGGTGACATAAATGTTATGCCTGGTCACCAGGGCTTTGCGATCAATTTTCGTGGATAAGATTGAATGAGAAGTAAGTTCAGCATGTTTAAATCTACCGGACGCCCCGATAATTACAGGTCCTCCGATTAAAATCATAAAAAATACCTGCACCAGCCGATTCCATTTCATAATGATACCTGGTTAATTATAAAATTTGTACAAATTTAAGTGGATGACTTCAGGAAATGGCACGATCTAAATGGACATAGCCTCCGTCCACAAAAATGTGCTGCCCCGTTGTATGCGCTGAGCGCTCAGACAAAAGGAATAATACCATATCTGCTATCTCCTTTGGTTTAGTCATCCTGTTTTCAAGCGGAATTTTTTTTGTAATGCTTTCCAGTTTGGATTTGGGGTCGTCAAACTTTTCGATCCAGATTTTATAGGCCGGAGTCCACGATTCAGAAATAATTACGGCATTTACCCGGATATTAAAAGCTCTTAAATCAAGAGCCCATTCTCTTGTTAACGACAAAACGCCCCCTTTTGAAGCGGCATAACCGGATGTTCCACCCTGTCCGGTTACCGCGACTTTAGAAGCAATATTGATGACTGAACCCTTTGACGCCTTCAGAGCTTTGAGACAATATTTGGTCATAGAGAAGAAATGAACGAGGTTTAGTTTCAGAGATGCCATAAAGTCTTCAACCGAACCATCAAGTCCAACACCGTCATTGATCCCAAGGTTGTTTACCAAACCATCGATCCGACCATATTTAGCCAATACATGTTCCACAGCTTTTCTGGTCTCTGATTCTTTCATTAAATCCGCCTGAATAAATAAACTCTCCAAGCCTTTCGATCGAAAAGATTCTTCCAGTTCCCCACCTCGTGGATTGATATCGATCATAACCGGAATTCCACCTTCTTCAATGACCGATTCGGTAATCGTCTCGCCGATACTTCCTTTCAGACCAGCTCCTCCGGTAACGATGATAACTTTATTTTTTAATTTTAGATCCACTGTGCTAATCGTTTAAAAATTTCAGTTATAATTCCAGACCATAAAACCGAATGGCATTTCTACCAAAAATATTTTCTTTCTCCTGTTCAGAAAATGAATTTGTATATCGTTCTACAATATCGATGACTTCCGAATAAGAACCTGCCAGGGTACATACCGGCCAGTCGGATCCGACCATAAGCCGCTCTGTTCCGAAAGCTTCAAATACAACATCAAGGTATGGCGTAAAATCATCTGCTTCCCAGCCATGCCATGTCGTTTCCGTGACCATTCCCGAAAGTTTACAATACACATTCGGTCGTTGTGCCAGTTGTTTTATATGCGTGTTCCATGGACTCAAAATGCGATCTTTAATTAAAGGTTTTGCGATATGATCCAGGACAAATTTCTGGTCCGGGAAAGCATCGACAAATTCAACAGCCACCGGTAAATGTTTGGGATATATCAGGATATCATAACAAAGATCAAAATGCCTCAATTCTGATATACCCCGTTTGAAATCCTTCCGCAGTAAATATTCGGTATCCGGTTCATCCTGTACTACATGACGCAAACCACAAACTTTGGGTAAATTTGCAATTTCTTCCAGGTCCTTTTCTATTTGATCGGAACACAAATCCAGCCAGCCAACCACTCCTTTAATTAATGAATTTTCATTAGCCAACTTTACTAAAAAGTCAGTTTCACCCCTGGTTTGTCTTGCCTGAACGGTTACACATCCATCAAAACCCGACTTCTTCAATTCGGGATATAGATCCCCGGGAAGCCGGTCTTTTCTAAGAACCGGCATTTCATCACTTATCCAGTCATAATCAACCGGATTATAATGCCAAAAATGCTGATGCGCGTCAATTTTCGTCATAAAACCATTTTTTAGCGGGCAGTCCAGCCTCCATCAACTACCATCACAGAACCGTTGGTTGAACCAGCCTCGTCCGATGCAAGATAAACGGCCATAGCCGCTACTTCTTCCGGGGAAACCAGTCTGCCATGCGGCTGACGTGCTTTCATGGCAGTACGAGCTGCTTCCGGGTCTTCATAATTCTCGGTAATTCGTTGTACCCATGGAGTATCCACCGTTCCGGGAGCAATGCAATTTATCCGAAGTCCGTCGCCGGCATGATCCACAGCGGCAGCACGGGTTAATGACATAACGCCGCCTTTAGCCGCACAATAAGCAGCCCGATCCGGAACGCCCACAATCGACGCAACGGATGCCATATTGATTATCGAACCGCTTTTCTGCTTCTGCATCACAGGTATCGCGTACTTCATTCCTAAAAACGTCCCTTTCATACAAACGTCGATAACCCGCTGCCAGTCCTCTTCACTGGTCTCAGCTGTTTTTGCTGCCACTCCAACTCCGGCGTTATTTACCATAATATCCAATCCGCCCCATAGCTCTGTCGCTTTGTTTACCACAAATTCAACTTGCGCTGAATTTGTAACGTCCAGAGAGATTCCTGTTGCAAGTGATCCTATCTTTTGTGCCGTTTTTTTCGCTGCTTCTTCGTTGATATCAGCAACCAAAACCCGGGCTCCTTCTTCTGCAAACCGGCTTGCAATAGCCTCACCGATTCCTGATGCCGCTCCGGTTACAATGACACGTTTATCTTTAAGTCTGTCCATAATTTCTTACGCTTTTTCAATTGGGTTTATCATTTCTCCAATACCTTCAATCCATGTTTTCATAACATCACCGGGTTTCATATAGAATGGAGGTTTACGACCTAAACCCACACCGCTGGGTGTTCCTGTCGCAATAATATCACCAGGTTCAAAAGTGAAGGAATGAGAAAGTTTTGAAATAATATCAGCGACACCGAATATCATATCTTTTGTATTGGCATTTTGAAGGGTCTCACCATTGACACTGCAACCTACATTTAATTTTTGTGGATCAGTGATTTCATCAACCGTAACTATGACGGGACCTAACGGGCAAAAGGTATCAAGTGATTTGGCACGAACCCATTGACCATCTTCAAATTGAAGATCCCGGGCAGAAACATCATTCAATACGGTGTAACCAAAAACATAATTTAAGGCGTCCTCCTTTTTCACATTTTTCGCCTTTTTACCGATGATCACGCCTAACTCTACTTCATAATCCACCTGATCTGTTATCTTCTCCGGAATAAGGACCGGATCGGTAGCCGAAATGATAGAACTTGGAAATTTGGCGAAGACCAATGGATGTTTGGGCAATTCCATTTTGGATTCCGAAGCGTGATCCACATAATTAAGACCGATAGCCACAATTTTCGATGGATGTTTCAGCGGCGCGTCGTAATCTTTTGACGTAATGGACTCACCATTGTTTTCATTTTTTACAGAATCAGAAAGTGATTTTATCTGGTCGTCTCCAGCCAGAATCAAGTCAAGCATGGATCCATCAAATCCGTATCGGTTTAATGGGATTGCCTGATTATTCACAACAGCGACCAAACGATCATCTTTGAGTGTAGCTAATTTCATTTATTTTATCTCCTTCATTTCATAAGTAATTTTTTTAAAGCAGCTTATCATAATGCTTGTTTTTTACCTCCTGTTCCACAAATAGTAAGAGACAAAAACCAGAACAATATAACTTATTCTTATTCTTTGTCTCTGAAACAAGATTAAGAAACTATCTGAAAGCTGCTTTTTAAACGGATATCCGTCGAGGAATTTCCAATCATGATGTCAAATGTTCCCGGAACGACCTGCCATTGATTATACTGGTTTAATAACTGCAAATCTTTGGGACTCAATGTAAAGTCAACCGTTTTTGTTTCACCTGGTTCGAGACTGATTCTTCTGAAACCCCGCAATTCTTCCACCGGTACGACAACGGGAGTAACCCGCTCATGCAGATATAATTGAACGACCTCATCTCCCTGACGAGAACCGGTATTGGTCACTTTCATGCTCACATGAATCAAACCACCGGTATGTTGTTTTTGAGGTGAAATTGTTAGATCTGAGAATTTAAAATGGGTATAGCTAAGGCCATAGCCAAAAGGATATAATGGCCCCGTTACTCTGGCTCTGACCGGACGGTCTGTGAAATATTTTTGACTTGACGGCATATACGGAAAATTCAAAGGGATTTGTCCAACCGTCTTCGGGAAAGTAATGGGTAATTTTCCTCCGGGATTATAGTCTCCAAACAAGGCGTTCGCAATAGCCTTTCCTTCCATTTCACCGGGAAACCAGGCTTCCAGAATTCCCGGAACATGAGCATTTATCCAGTTAATAGATAACGGCCGGCCATTAATTAATACAACTATTGTAGGAGTTCCTGTATTATAAACCGCTTTAACCAGTGCCAGCTGATGTCCCGACAGATTCAAACTCACACGTGACCGGCTTTCGCCAACCGTTTTCCGGTTCCCGCCTACGACGACAACCGCTGCATCCGAATGTTTGGCTTCCCGTACGGCTTTCGCAATTTCACTTTTCTCCTTGCTGCTAAGAGGAGTATCCATAATATCACTTTCGGGCCAGTCAGCATCGGTCACTTCAGGACCTTTCACATAACGCACTGTAACATTCTTTCCAACGGCCTGTTTTATTCCTTCAAGCGTTGAAATTACCGGTATTTTTGAAGGACCGTACCGCCTGATGGAATGATTAATCTCGGTTGCATTGGCACCGGCTACAAGAATAGAATGAATCTTATGTTTGTTTAGCGGCAGAATATTATGATCATTTTTCAATAAAACTAAAGATTCTTCAGCTGCACGCAGGGAAAGTTTCAACGATTGATGGGTTCTTACTAAATGATCAGCTGCTCTTACATCAACATAGGGATGATCAAATAAGCCCAGTTTATATTTCACATAGAGCACTTCCCGCACCCGTTTGTTAATCACACTAATGGGCAATTCTCCATCTTCCACCAATTTCCGAAGCGGATCCAGGTACACAGATGGTTTTTCAAAATCTGTGCGAACATCCACTCCGGCTTCTACGGCCTGCTTAACTGCTCCACTAAAATTAGGCTGTACATGATATTTTGAATAGATAAACTTGAGCGCTCCGCTATCTGTCACAATATACCCTTTGAAACCCCACCGCTGGCGAAGGATTTGGGTTAGATAGTGATAACTTCCCGTTATTGGAATGCCATCATAATAATTGTATGAACTCATGACTCCCAATGCCCCGGCTTCCACGGCCTCTTTGAATGGAGGCAGCAGAATGGTTTTAACTTCTCGCAGGGTTACATGAGGATCCGTACGAACGTCGCCATCACGGCCCCCTTTTGGCACACTATAAACGGCAAAATGTTTTAAGGTCGATACCACGCCTTCACTTTGCAGTCCTGTAACCATTTGAACACCTATCTTACTTATCAGATAAGGATCTTCACCATATGTAGCTACAGTACGTCCCCAGCGGGGGTCACGGGTCACATCGAGTTCCGGGGAATAAATATTGGTATATCCTAAAGCTTTGGCCTCACTCCCTTCAACCTCTCCGATTTCATGTATCAGTTCAGGATCCCAGGTAGCCCCTTGTCCGATCTCAACCGGAAAGCTTGTGGCTTTTTCACTGTTTAGTCCGCTGATTCCCTCGTTCGTAAAATCTACGGGTATGCCAAGTCTCGTTTTTTCAATAAAAAAACGCTGAATGGTATTAATAGCTTTAGCATGACGGGACGGTGGCCAGGCCAGCGAAGTATTGGCTTCGGGATGATAAGCCAGGTTATTCAGCTCCTCATCGATATTAGCAACCCCATCTTTCCATGGTTTATGCAGCCATTCAGGCGTAGGCAGTGAATCCTGTAAAACTCGACCGGAACCGTATAATGTCACCATTTGTGCCGTTTTCTCGTTGAGTGTCATCCGGCTGATGAGATCGTCGATTCGTTTTTCAATGGGAAGCTTTGGATTCTCGTAAGGATCCATCTTCCCATTCTTGTTTAAATCGATCCATCCTTTGTGATAGATGGATGAATCGGGCTGCATGAAATCTTTTTTATTGGGTTTAACACTTTGAAAATGGGTCAGGGGAAATATTAATAACGTGAGTAGTAAGGCGATCATGATTCTGATTTTTTCCTTTATAAAATGTATTTAGCTGAGTCTTGAAGATAGACATATTAATTTTCGCAGGGAAACAATAGTATGTTCTGTTATTCCGAAATGGTGTTTTTAAACATTCCAGGCCTGATATTTAAATTTTATGAAGTTATGGTAATTTTAAAAAGAAGCATGCAAGGCATGGTTATTTGAATGCAAAACCACCCGGTATAAATGATGCCCCCAGATCTTACTCATTCGATCATCATTTATGTATATCTTTTCTTTTGAAGCCTTGAATTCTTTTGAGTTATAGTGTACAGAATTCATACGGTTCCTTACCGTATCGATTAAAACAATGCTCCCTGGTTTATTTAAATCTGGTTTCAGGGGAGTCAGAAAATTCTCCGCAGGCGGCATTTTGCATTTTTCAAGGACATACTTTTCTGTTATTACCACATTCTTACCACGATGCAAAATGATATTTCTATCCCAAGACCCGACCATGGCTTTCTCCGGATAGGCTTTCGCAATATTCATATTCAAACCTGCTTCCCGGTTATTTTTAAAGTAATACACATCCATAGCAGTAAATCGTTGTCCGGCATGCTGCATCACCCATTTATTGTTGGCAGATTATAGTAAGCCGACTGATTATTCCAAATTTCATACCGCCGGTTACTAAACGTTTTGGCCGTATATGTCAAAGAACCGGCATCAATCAAAACAGGTTCACCATCGAAGTAGACGATATAATTTCCAATATCATTATGATTATGGCTCGCACCATTATTTCCGGCTTTTGTGGATATATTCTGAAAATCTCCGTCATATAATGTCTTTCTATATCCCGAACTTTATCATCTATTTTTTGTTAATCCTAAAGTCAGTCAATCGACTCCAGCCGATTACAAAATAATACAGTAGCCCATGTCCCAACAAATTTGAGATTTTTTTCAGCTATCAGCACAGTCAAGATATTTCCATCAGGGTCCCATTTACTTTTTATATAGGCTTCATAACTTTTTTTTTCTCGATATTCTCATTAGGTCGTAACTAATAATAAATCCCATTCTTGTTTAAATTTTAATACCATTCACAGGCTTGATCAGGAAATGCAAACGAAATATCTGAATAAAAAATGACAGATTATTTTTTACATTATTACACTACATTCAAATAATATTTTTAATATTTATGCCAAGACCAACTGAAACTATCGATCTTCGACTGATCAGCAAAATAAGTTCGCTTTATTATCATAATAATTTAAGTCAGCTTGAGATTGCCAATAGGTTAAATCTTTCACGACCCAAAGTATCTCGATTATTGAAAGTAGCCCGTGAGCGCGGTATAGTTAAAATTACGGTAATGTATTCAGATGATAATTTTGTTGACCTCGAAACACAAATCGAAAAAAGGTTTAACCTTAAAGAAGCTATCATCGTAAATGTTGATCAAACATCGTATTCAACGAATGAGCGTATAATAAAAAATCAGTTAGGAAATGTAGCAGCAAACTATCTGCACAGAACCATTACTAACGGTGATGTACTTGGTGTTGCGTGGGGAACAACTCTTCAGGCATTGGTTGAACATTTACAGCCACAGCAGCTCGATGATTTACATGTTGTCCAATTACTTGGCGGCGTTGGTCTGCCTGAGGCAAAGGCCCATGCCGCTGATTTATCAAGAAGGATTGCCCAATTATTTTATGGGCGATTGACCTTATTGCCGGCCCCGGGAATTGTGAGCAATGCCGAATCAAAAAAGGCCTTTCTTGCTGATTCTTTGGTCCATTCAGCAATAAACATCTTTCCTAAAATCACAAAAGCTATTGTTGGCATTGGCGCTCTCTCGACTAACTCCGTACTGTACAATCGCGTCATTTCATCAAAAATTTACAAGGAGCTTATCGAAAGAGATGCTGTTGGCGATATAAGTCTTCGTTTCTTCAATAAAAATGGCGAAAAAGTTGTAAGCAGCCTGGAAGACAAATTGATTGGAATTAGTTTGCCGGAACTTAAAAAAATCGAAAATGTTATTACTATAGCCGGCGGAAGTCAAAAATATGAAGCCATTTTGGGAGCGCTAAAAAGCGGATATATTAATGTGTTAATTACAGACGTACTTACCGCAAAACGACTTGTTAACGATTAGTTAACGCCTTACCTGACTTTACATTTCTTTGCACCAGTTATATTTATTCAGAGAGATTCCTTCCAATGGATGAAATTGTTTCATTTCCAATAAGTTCAAATCATCCATACTTTTTGCATTGACGTCATTTTGATTGACGACCATTGCCGTACCCAGAGCTGTTGAGTCGGACAAATTCACAGTAAACACCTTCTTTTCGGGGAATTTGGAAGCCAACAATTTCATAAATAAATAATTTTTACTGAATCCCCCCGTAACGAAAATATTGGAAATATCTTCATTTCCACTGGTCAGATTTATTGAATCGGATTGGATAGAAACTAAATCGAGCAGCAATTGATGATATGCTTCCTCATAAGATTGAAATAATGACGGATTCCATTCCCGGTTTCCGGTTTGCGGATACGGACCTGTATTGGCGACCGTTTCCAGTTTCAGCTTCCGTTCTTGGTTAATATTCTCTACGAGTTTCTTCAATATGGAAAAATTCAAATCGATCTCTGCCTTGTCGGGGGCAATATCAAAATACTTTATTAATTTTTCCTTTTGGTGATCATATTCTTTGCCCAATAAAAATCGTGATGCCCTGACCATACCATCATTGATATTCATATAGTTCAGGCAATCTTTCCCCAATTCCCCAATGGTCAGCTGATTTTTGTTGAAGGGATTTAATGAAATACTCCACGTACCTGTTGAAACCAGAATAAAGGGCTCCCGAAACAGATACAAATAGGGAGCGAGTGATGCCGAACTATCATGAATACCAATCCCCACGGAAAAATTATTTCCGTGATATGAAATATCCGTTCTATCTGAGACGGGTACAATTTCCGGAAGTTTTCCCCGGCACGACTCTTTATAAACCCAATCGTGATAATCTTTCTTTTGAAAATCCCAAAGTCCGGTATGACAGCCAATGCTGGTCATCTCGGTATAAGATTTATGCGTAAATAAATAACTGAGATATTGTGGGAAGTGCAAACTATTTGCTATACGATCAAAAATTTCCGGCTTTCGATATTTAAGCCAATACAATTGAAGTCCGGAATTTAACATTCCCATTGGAGGAGAAGCCGTTTTTAAAGCAAATTGTTCTTTTCCCCCATATTCGGAATAAAAGTTTTGCAGAAGTTCTTCAGGAAATGGCTTGAAATAATCATAAGCAGGTGTAACCCGTTCTCCTTTCTCATCAATATGGACCATTGTAGCGCCATAAGTCGAAAAATTCAAAGCCCTGATTGAAAACCTGCTGTCCGATAGAGACTGTCGGAAAACATCCATCATCCAATCTATCAGCAATGAAATATCCTCGCAGGCATCCCCGTCGTCGTCGGTTACCTGTGGAATATGCGTATCCTGTTTATATAGGAGGGTATAATTTTGATCAAATAGCAGGAATTTTTTGTTGGTTTTCCCAATATCGAAAATCGCTGTTACCAGATTGTCATCACCCATAATTTCTTAGAATTTAAAGTCCGGTAGCTACTGAAAATTCACCCCGTGATTTTTTTAGTTCAGCACGTACACCTATCGAGCGGTAGGTATCGATCGGATACATTGCAGCTCCTACACGTAATCGTGCTTCCCGCAATAACGGCCGGACATCAGTCCGGAAAGCATCCTGTAATAATTCCTGGGTTTTAACCGGATCATTCCTTTCCTGGTAATCCTGCAATAATGAACGATCCACGAGCAATGCACGTGCGTAAGCTATATTAATCGCTTCAATAGACTGAAGCAAATCTTCCAGGGGATCTTTCACATTATGAGAAGCATCAATCATCCAGGCTAAATCGGGATTCGTAGAAAGAGGATCCTGCATACCATCAACCAGTTCATTAAAAATCAAAAATAGCTGGTAAGGTTTAATGGAGCCCACCGTTAAATCGTCATCCCCGTATTTTGAATCATTAAAATGGAATCCACCCAGTTTCCCTTCCATCATCAGGGTTGCCACTATTTGTTCAATGTTCGTATTTGGCAGATGATGTCCCAGGTCTACAAGCGTGAAAGCTTTTTTCCCTAATTTAGAAGCCATCATGAAGGATGTTCCCCAATCCTGTATCACCGTGGAATAAAAATTTGGTTCATAGGGTTTATATTCAATAAAGACTTTCCAGTCGGAAGGCAATTGTTCATAAATTTCTTGCAGCGAGTCGAGTGTCCGCTTAAATGCCTTTTTAAAATTTAGCTGTCCGGGGAAACAGGAACCATCTGCAAGCCAAACCGTTAATGCTTTCGATCCTAATAATTCGCCATATTTTATAACTTCAATATTATGTTGAACAGCTTGTTTTCTAACGGCCTTATCGGTATGGGCCAGGGAACCATATTTGTAAGATAACTCCTGATCTTTTTGATCCTGGAACGTATTGGAATTAACCGCATCAAACTTCAATCCGAAGGAAGAAGCTAAATTCTTAATCGCATCTGCATTTTCGGGAATATCCCAAGGGATGTGTAATGAAATAGCATTACAAGATGCACTCAAAGCATGTAATAATCCGACATCTTCGATTTTATCTTCAAGGCTCGCCGGTTCACCTTTCATCGGAAAACGGGCAAAACGGGTGCCACCTGCTCCCAATGCCCAACTGGGCACGGCAATTTGCAGTGCATTTATCTTATTAATTAACTCATCAGGAATAAACCCTTTTTTTACCAATCGATCAGAAAGTAATTGGTATTCTTCCTGATGTACTTGAGTAACCTTCTTATTTTCCTCAGCTAATTGATCCTTATTTACCTTCATTTTAATTAAACAGTTTTATAACGGTGAGAAATACATTCATAAACATACTTACACAGACATAAAACCGTTTCTCATTACTATTGCAAATGAGAAACGGTTTTATCTGATATTTCCTGAGGAATTTATTTAAACAGCTTTTTTACCAATCCAGAACGGTGCCAGAGTGAACCAAAGCACGGTTCCGATGAACATCAACACTTTATCCATGTACAAAGATATTTTTCCGCTGAACACTAAGAAAGACGGACCGACGGTCAAAACAAGTCCTAAAACGGATAAAATGATGAGTAAATTTCTTAATGGCTTTTTCATAATGGCTTTATTTATATCATCAAAATGTTTTATTTAAAGCTGCAATATTCCTAATATTAACGCATGAAAGCATCCGTAAGCCCGCCATCTACCGGAATAACCAGACCAGTTGTATTTTCAAAACGGTTACTAACCAGTAAATAAATGGCTTCAGCTTGTTGCCTCAATGTTATAGGTTTCCGGGTCAAAGTCCTGGTAGCATAAAATTCTTTCAAACGGTCACGTAATTCTTCCGTGCTTTCCGATTCGTCATATGTTATGCCGTATTTAGATAACGATGCAATCACCCGGTCTCTGGGGAACATGCTGCTTCCTTCTACTACGGTAGCAGGAGCAACGCCATTCACCCTTACATTAGGAGCCAGTTCTATAGCCAGCTCACGAACAAGATGATTAGCAGCGGCCTTACTCGTATCGTAAGCAAGACTGCCTCTTTTAGCCACTACAGCATTGACACTTGTCGTGATAACCATACTTCCGTCAAGTCCTTGTTTCTTCCATATTTTATTAGCTTCATCAGCGATAAAATAATTACCTATGACATTAACAGAAAAGCTTTTATTCCAATCAGAATCCGGTACTCTTCCCTCTTTATCGGGAGTTGCATACAAACCAGCGGTTACTACCACGTTGTCAAGGCCACCGTAGGCCAAAATAGTTTTTTCTAAAGCTGCCTGGATAGAATTGCGGTCAGTGATATTACAGCCAAGCCCAATGACATCCCCTGATCGGCTTATTCCAGAACCGGCAACACCGATACCCATTCCAATTTCCTGGAGTTTATCATCAGCCGTTTTTTTAGCTCCTGACTCATCAAGATCAAGCGCTGCAACAGTCGCCCCGCCTTTTAGCAAACGACTAACGACTTCCTTGCCTATACCGCTTCCGGCACCAACAACCGCAACAATTTTTCTGGAAAGTTCATTTTCGGGAGGCATGCGTCGTAACTTTGCTTCTTCCAATGCCCAGTATTCAATATCAAAAGCCTCTTTTTGAGGCAGTGCGGTGTAGTGCCCGACCGATTCGGCACCTCTCATAACACCAACTGCGGCATTGTAAAATTCAGCAGTTACCCTGGACTCGCTTTTTGTTTTTCCCCATGTAATCATACCGATCCCGGGAATCAGAATAACAGATGGATTCGGATTACGTATTGCCGGTGAATCGGCTTCTTTATTCGTATCGTAATATGTTTGATAATCCTTACGATACTGTTCTAAACCACTGATAATTTTATTCCTCAGATCATTTTTATCTTCTTTTTGCGGATTCCAATCTAAATAAAGTGGCTTGATTTTAGTTCGCAAAAAATGATCAGGGCACGATGTACCCAATTCCGATAACCTGAGAGCGTCATTAGAATTGATGAAATCGAGAATGATATCATCATACTGAACGGTTCCAATTAATCTTTTATCCTGACTGATTTGCCCGCGAATAAAAGGCATGGCATCAACCAGAATTTCATTTCTTTGCTCTTCAGGCAACGATTTGAATTTTGCTCCACCAAAAGTATCCGCACCTTTTTCATGTTTTGCCAGGTAATCCGCCGCCTTATTAATGAGTTCGAGGGTTGTCAGGTAACATTCTTTATCATCATTAGCCCAGTTGATTAATCCATGTCCACCTAAGATGATTCCCCGAATACCCGGATTCTTTTCATATGTTTTCTGTAATTTCAGTCCCAGTTCAAAACCTGGACGCAACCAGTCTACCCAGGCGACTTCATCACCATAAATCTCTTTTGTTAATTCAGGTCCATTGTCTGCTGTAGCAATTGCAATACACGGAACCGGATGGGTATGATCTACAAATTTGAAAGGAATAAAGCTATGAAGCGGGGTATCGATAGATGGGGCGCGTGTATTCAAATTATAGGTACAGTGGGGATAAAATCCGACCATCTTATCTTCGGCAGGTGTTTTAGGACCTTTCGTTTCAAATGAATCATAAACGCCCTGCAATTTAATGAGCATGTTCTGGTACAGGGATGCAAAATTAGGTCTTTTTGCAGTACGCAAATCTCCGCCGGAGCCTTTGACCCACAGAACTTCAACATCTTCTCCTGTAATAGGATCTTTTTCATTTATTTTACTTGAGGTATTACCACCACCAGTATTATTGACATAAGCGTCACTGCCAATCAAATTAGATCGATAGACCAGACGATCTAATGGGTCCATGTTACTGACAACCTTATCATCCCATTGACTTTCGACTTTTCTAAAAAACATTTCTCCTTACCTTTATATTTTCTTTTAAATCATTAATAATTAAATAAATAGATAAACAGGTTTATCATATTACAGTGATCCCTGAATAGCTACCTTCTTGTTTTTTAAACTTTTTTGAAAAACAAAACTCAATAATACATATAACACAGCAGCGATAAACCAGCCCGGTAATGCCAGGAAGAATACCTCAATGCCTCCAAAAATATTGAGGAAAAGACACAAAGCCAGGGTAATAAACCAGGTCAATGCAGCTGCCCAATTGAATTTAAGATGTAATAATTCTGCCAGATTACTATCGAGTCCCATTTTGGGTAACAAGAATACATCCAACAGTATAACAACACCCATCGGCATCAGAATTAAACCGTAGAGTGCAACAAAATCGAGTAATTTCATGACTAATGCAGGGAATAAAGCAGCAATCGTAGTTACAAGACCGGTAAACAATGTTACCTTCCAGCGTTTCCAGTTTGGTGTCACCGACTGAAAAGCCAGTCCGGCCCTGTAAATAGTCGGATTCGCCGTTGTCCATCCGGCGATAATAACACAAATAGCTCCGGCAAGTCCGGCACTGTGATAAGCAATGATACCCGGCGCTATAGCCCCGGCTGCTGCAGCGGTCAAAATACCAGATGCCATCCATGCCATAACGTGACCAAGATAAATACCGGGTCCGGGTGAAAATCCCTGGTACCAATTTTCGGCATACCTGAGAATAGACATATCCGACATCCCTGCATTCATAGCAAGGTTCGTGAACCATGCAAAAAACATGACGTGCCAGAATGTAAACTTCGTTTGGCCGGGAAATGGAACCCCATTCCATATTTTATGTTTTGCTACAGACCAGAAGTTTGAGAATGAATGGACACCAAGTTCGGGTAATACAGCAACCGCGGCAGCTACAAAAATCAGGATCATCCACGGAGAACAAATATTGGCAAAGTGTGCCACTTTATCATAACCAAGAATAGCTATCATGGTTATTACAAATCCAACAATCAGTACCGTTACTACCCAGCCTACCCCCGTTGGCAGCCAGTCGTTCAGCGTAGGCATTGTGATATGGAAAGGCAGGCCAACCGCTGTTGCAGAAACAGCAATCATTGAACCGGCGAGGAAACAAAACATGATAGCGTTAACAATATTATATATTAAAGCCAGATTCGGACCGCAAATTTTCCTCATTTGCCAGTATAATGTTAACCGGACTTTCACCGCAACAGGAGCACACAAAAAAGCCCAACTCATCACCGCCAGTAGATTTCCAATCATCAATCCGGTAAATAAATCCCAGGCACTGACCCCATGAGCAACAAATAAGGTACCGATTACAAATTCCGTACCGGCTGTATTCTCACCGATATACATGCCGACAAAGCCCTTCCAGCTCTTGAGCTTATTTTGCGGAACAGGTTCGCGTTCAAACTCGTCAATGGAATCTAAACGCTTATTTAATCTTTCAAGAACTGTATTCCGTGTTTGCATTCATTTTATATTAAGTATTCAATATTTAAATGATCCTTCTGAATTTCAGGTGCTCTGACCCCAATGACAAAAATTATAAATACATTAATTTCATTATGACATTAACCTGGAATATAAAACTGTCCTTTTAATATCCCGAAGTATCTCAATCATATTTATAGAGATATCCCTGCAGCTTTTCTACTTAAAATATCAGCCCAACACAAATTTCTTTTAATAACGGATAATTACTTATATAGCCTTATTATTTAGATGGTTACAATCTCTAAATAATCTAAATATTTAATATTTTTCAGAAAATAGTTATCACTTTATTTTCTGAATACAAAAAATGAATCCCACTCCAGTAAGTAATTATTTATTTTTTTTAATCAATTTGTTGACATGATAATGATTTATTTTACATTAATAAAACAATGTTCATTAATGAACATATGTTCACTTTAATAAAAATAGAAAGAGAACCCAAGGCTGTAACTTCTCTAAAAAGAGCGTAGTTCTACTGATAAAATCCAAAATTTTTGTACTTCCGGTTTCAAAATAGTTTTAGTTATAGTTTGATTTGTGAATAGTATTTTACCGGTAACTTATGTAGTTGAATAGCTCCATAATTGCGTTTTTGGACCAATTCAATATATAAATGGCTGTAATCGCTTTGTTAATTCTAATGATTGATATCTGTATCACATGTGAAATAACCTTTATCTCAACGAATAATAATATCCGATTAGTAATATCATGGTCTCTACAACCACAAAACTGCTTTAAAGAAAAAAAATAAAGATATCTCCAGTGAACTTTGGACTGATTTATGTAGTGGCGATCAAGAAGCGCTTTCAAAGATTTATTATTTGATGTATCCGAAGCTAATGTCCTTCGGCCTGAAACAAGTCCCAAATAAAGATTTGATAAGAGACAGTGTCCAGGATTTATTTTTGAATATTTGAGAAGACCGCGAAAATTTGTCTCACATATATAATGTCAAATCTTATCTGTTTCTTTCACTAAAGCAAAAAATTTTGAAAATATTGAGAAGCAGAATGCTCACGCCAAAAGAAACAAATCATATGTTGAAAACACTTTGAATCTCCTTGATAATACCTATTTCGATATCTCATCTTTTTCTGATGATCTATTAAACAAATTAAAATATTTCATAAGTGCCCTGAATATGATGAGCCAGCGGCAAAAGGAGATCATCTATCTAAAATTTTATGAAGGTCTATCAACACAGGAGATCTCGAACATATTGAATATAAAACCCCAAAGCGTATATAATTACATTTCGGAATCAAAGAAAATTCTTAATTCAATGCAGAATATACCCTCTTAATTCTCTAAACAATTGCAATTATGAATATACCTGATACAATAATATCAGACTTATCGACTCTGAAATTAACCAATGTCTTAAACCGTCAACTTCAGCGGATGACTTTGAAAGACTTTTAAGTAAAGTCATAAAACAACTTATAAAAATGAGTTTGGGCAATGAACATTCAAAGATTAATATTCAACAATTACAATCTTTAAGATAGACAGTTCTCTTCGAATGTTTAGGTGTGCTTAAAATTGATTTTATTTCTGCATCGGATTACAACCACATGAATTACGAACGACCAGATAACTTTTGATTACGATATCTTCGGTTACATTCGATTTACCTTCCATTAAATCAATTAATATTTGTGCTGCCCTTTTACCTTCTTCATAGGCCGGTTGATGAATTGTCGTGAGTGGTGATGCCAGTAGCTTATCTTGCTTATCATCACCGAATCCAACTATTGCTATATCTTCGGGAATCTTCATACCCTTCTCATAAATTGCTTCCATTGCCCCGAACGCTGTCGGGTCATTTACTGCAACAACAGCCTGAATCTGTTTCCTCTCCGGTAAATTCAGAATTTTTTTCATCGCTTCATATCCCGATGCTTCATTGAAACCGGCTGAAACAACCCATTCTTCATTAATCGTTAAATCATGATTCTCCATTGCTTTTTTATATCCCCTATATCGCTCTAAACCAATTGAAACATTTTGCGGCCCGCTAATGTGTGCAATATTGGTATAACCATGTTTCGTAATGAGATGCTCAGTAATGATCATCATACTTTCTTCATCGTTGGTTTTTACTGAACTTACCTCCAGGTTTGGAATCCATCGGTCGAAAAAAACAATCGGATAATTAGCCTCCAGTAATTCCTTATATAGCTGTAAGTCCGTAATATTCTCGGCAGATGATATAAGTATTCCGTCAACGCGTTTTGAAACTAATGATTCTATCACCTTCTTTTCCCGGACCTCATCTTCTGATGAGTGCGCCAGGATAAGCTGATATTCTCTCTGATAAGCAGCTTCTTCTATTCCACGAATAGCATCAGGGAAAAATGAATGCGATAATTTTGGAAGTACCACACCGATAGTATATGTTTTTTTTATTGTCAGACTTCTGGCAATGTGATTGGGTTTGTAACCCATTTTTTGGGCCATCTCCAATACCCTTCTTCTGGTATCCGGATCTACATAGGATTTATTATTGAGTGCACGAGAAACCGTCATAGCTGAAATACCCAGTTCCTTCGCAATTTGCCGTATTGTAATTCGATTATTCATTTTCTATTCCAGATATAAAATTATATCAACAACTAAATTCGAAAGTTGTAATAATCATCCGTCATAATACAAAAATATATCGCCATAATGCCTGTTTTCATTTGTGTTTCGTCATTCCTTAACTCATTGTACGCTCTTAATGGCATCATTTATTTACAGTTTGTCGTATAACTATTGAACATCCATTCAGCCGTTTTCTGATAAACCCCTAATACATGCGGCAATCATTTAAGAATACTGTTTTTTACAAAAAAAGCCGGTAAGATATTCTCACCGGCTTTCGCGTTTTCTGTTTACGTCTCATCTCAGGCAACGACCTGATAACCCAAATCAGCTATTTTTTCTTTTACTGATTGCAGGGTTTCATCACTGCCATTTGATTCAAAAACCACTTTTTCATCATTTCGATCAGCTTCCACATTTTCGACTGTATCAATGCGCGGAAGCATCTTTTTAATCCTGTTTTCACATCCTTCACAGTGCATGCCTGTGACTTTCAATGTTGTCTTAACCATCTTGATTTCCTTTATTTCTTATGTATTAATTGATAATCAGGTTGAATATTTACTTTCTGGAGCCTTCTCGAATTGGTCACCACGTTAATGGAACTAAAAGCCATCGCAATCTCGGCCAGCACCGGGTGCATCATTCCTAAAATGGCCAGAGGTACCATCACAACGTTATAGAAAAAGGCCCAGAACAGGTTCTGCTTGATTTTCACGAAGGTGGCCCGGCTCAGTTTCACGGCCTTAACCACGGCACTTAACTCGCCCTGAACCAAAACAATATCGCCAGATTCAATAGCTACATCTGTTCCGGTTCCGATAGCTATTCCGACATGGGCTTGAGTCAGTGCCGGGGCGTCATTAATTCCATCGCCCACCATCGCCACTTTCTCACCATTATCCTGCAGACGTTTCACTTCTTTCGCCTTTTCATCCGGAAGGACATTGGCAATCACACGTTCTATTCCAACTTCCGAGGCAATGGCTTTTGCTGTACGTTCGTTGTCGCCGGTTATCATAACCGGCTCCAGTCCATATTTTTTGAATTCGGCAATGGCCTGTTTACTGTCGTTCTTCACTTTGTCAGCAACCGCAATGATTCCCGCAAGTTCCTGATCGATAGTCACCAACATGGCGGTCTTAGCTTCACTTTCAAGCTGATTTTTCTGCTCGTTCGCTGCCTCAGAGACATTTATCCCGGCCTCGGACATCATTTTTAATGTCCCGATTCGTATCAGTTGCTCGTCTATTTTGCCCTGAACGCCCCGGCCTGTTATCGCATAAAATTCCGTTACCTTCGACAATTGTTGATTTTCGGATTTAGCATAATTGGCAATCGCTTCTCCAAGCGGGTGTTCAGAGTTATTTTCGATACTCGCTGCTATATGGAGCAAATCGTTTTCCGCTATTCCATTCAGGGAAATGATGTCCGTAACACCTGGCTTGCCTTCGGTTATCGTCCCGGTTTTGTCTAACACAATCGTAGTGATATCTTTCATCATCTGGATAGCAGCTCCTTTACGAATCAATACACCGTTTTCTGCGCCCATACCCGATCCGACCATCAAGGCGGTTGGGGTCGCCAGTCCCAACGCACACGGACAGGCAATAACCAGTACGGCTATTGCTGCATAAAAAGCCAATGCCGTTGCTCCCATACCTGGATTTACCCAGGGCAGGAATCCGGATGCCCAAACCGCGATGCCATGAAATGCTCCCGGAAAAAGTAACCAGGCCGCTAATGTCAAAAGGGAAACACCAATGACTACGGGAACAAATACCCCGGTAATCCGGTCTGCAAATTCCTGGATTGGCACTTTCGATCCCTGTGCTTCTTCCACCATTTTGATCACCTGGCTCAGGAACGTATCCTTACCAACTTTCGTCGCCCTAACTTTTAAAACACCATTTTTATTGATGGTCGCTCCAATAACCGAATCTCCGTTTCCCTTTTCAACCGGCATGGATTCACCGGTCGCCAGTGATTCATCGACGCTGCTCAAGCCATCTACAACGATTCCATCTGTCGGTATTTTTTCACCCGGCTTGATAACCATTATGTCACCAATTCGCAATGATCTGACAGAAATTTTCATTTCCGCTCCATCACGTTCAACCGTTGCTTCTTTGGCTTCCAGGGTAAGTAACTTTTTGATGGCCTGAGAAGCTCGGCCCTTGGCTTTTGTCTCGATATAACGTCCGGTCAGGTGAAATGCCATGATCATTCCTGCGACACCGCCAAAACTGTGGAACGCCGGACCGATGCCATATTGATGGAACAGTGAAACAAAACCGGTTGCCAGCGATGCCAATGTACCCATGGCAATCAATACATCCATATTCGGAGCAAGGTGGGATCCCGATTTCCAGGCGCTTCGAATCGTCTCCCATCCTGGGTAGAAAATGGCAATAGAAGACAAAACTATCATCCCGATATCATAGCCTTTTTTACCCAGGAAATAGTAGCCAAATATCATTTCGGGAAGCATCCAAAGGATGATGGGAATTGTCACCCCCCACGACCACCACATGCGTTTCGCGGCCTGATCAATCTTCTTTTGATCCTTATCGTGTTCCAGCTCCGCAGCCGATTGGGTTTCGTCTTCCTGTTCATCGGTAACAACTTCATACCCGACGTTATCCACAGCCGAAACAAAATCTGCCGACGATACATACTTAGGATTAAATGTTATCTGTGCTGTTTCGGTCGCCAGGTTAACAGTCGCGTTCTGAACACCTTCAATTCCTTTCAAAGCTTTTTCAACTGAAGCCACACAACTGGCACAATGCATACCATCTATCCGCAAAGTCTGCTTGACCGTATTGTCCCGAACCTCGTAGCCTACATCTTCCACCGCTTTTTTAAAGGCTTCCAAATCTACCTTCTCCGGATCAAATTCAATAGAAGCCGATTCTGTAGACAGATTCACATTGGCTATCTTTACACCTTCCAGCTTTTTCAATGATTTTTCAACGGATGCCACACAGCTGGCACAATGCATACCGTCTATCTCTAAACTTGTTTTTTTATCAGCCATAAAATACTCTCTTTATCCTTTATCCGTGCTTTCTGAATTTGCTCAGCACAGTCATTACTTCATCAATTTTTTGTCTTTTTAAATCATTGTCATTGCTGCGCATCGCATCGGCTACACAAGTATGGAGATGATGTTCCATTACCATATCTTCAACTCCCTTCAGTGCCGAAACAATCGAAGCGGTCTGTGTCAGGATATCAATACAATAACGGTCCTGTTCAATCATCTTCTGTATACCCCGAATCTGGCCTTCGATGCGTTTTAATCTCGAAATGGCCTTTTTACTATTTTCAGCGTCCATGATGTACTTAATTGAATTTTTATTTTATCTAAATATACCATACCCCCCTATGGTATGCAAATATTTTAAATCTTTGAAATGAGTAGCACCATCCTTATTAAAATTCCCCAATTCAAAATTCAACATTTGAAATCTTGATTTTTAACCATTTCCCATTCTCCCTCTGTATTCCATTTTCCGTTATTTCATTAGAATCTGAAAATTTTTTTAAAAAACTGGCCCTCATGTATATCTAATAACTATTGAAATTCGGATATTTAGGTAAACAATTAATTATTTCCCTTTGGGAAAAATGAAGAAATTTGATGTAGAGATTTTACCCCAGCCGACCGATTCAACATGCGGGCCTACCAGTTTGCATGCCGTTTATGCGTATTATGGGGATACTATCTCACTTGATGACGTAATTAATCAGGTCCATTACCTCGAAAATGGTGGGACTTTGGCTGTTTATTTAGCTATTCATGCATTAAAAAGAGGATATAAAGCCAAAATCTGTACTTATAACTTAGAGCTTTTTGATCCTTCCTGGTTTATGGATAAGGATATAAATTTGATTGAAAAGCTGGAAAAACAATTGGAATACAAGAGAAATCCGCGATTAAATCGTTCCACCGAAGCTTATCTGGAATTCCTGAAACTTGGTGGTGTTGTTTTCCATAAGGAGCTCACCGCTGATTTATTAAAACGTTATCTGCGAAAATCAATACCAATACTAGCCGGATTGAGTGCAACGTATCTGTACCGAACCAAACGGGAATGTTGTAATCCGCAATGTCATTACGATGATTTACGCGGAGAACCCGTAGGACATTTCGTGGTCTTATCCGGATATTCCGTTGGCGTCCGTGAAGTAATTGTAAATGATCCATTCCTGGAAAATCCATCGGGTGGACACCTGTATTCTGTTGATATACAACGTTTTATAAATGCTATTCTGCTTGGAATCGTCACATACGATGCCAACTTTTTAATTTTAACACCTCCTTTTAAATAATTTATGTCGCTGCTTGTTGTAACCCAAAATCTTAAGGATTGGAACCTGGACGTCCCAAATGTCGAAGTCATTTCTGCAAAAGCTTATCTTGCAGATCCAAGGTATGTGGATTTGAAGAATGCCAAAGTCTATAATTTGTGCAAATCATATCGTTACCAAACATCCGGTTATTATGTTTCCCTGCTTGCAGAAGCGCGAGGGCATCAGGCCGTTCCTAATGTTACGACTATACAGGACCTGAAATATCAAACGATTATTCGTGTTTTATCGGACGATCTGGATGGCATGATTCAAAAAAGTCTGCATGATATCCATTCTGATGAATTTACACTAAGCATTTACTTCGGTAAAAACGTCGCAAAAAAATATGATCGTCTTTCCAAACAACTGTTTGGATTGTTCACCGCACCGCTATTGCGGGTGAATTTTGCCCGGGATAAAAAGAACGAGGTATGGGTGTTGCAGAATGTATCGGCTATCTCTTTGAATGAAGTTCCCGATGCCCATCAACCCTATCTGTTGGAATTTGCTAAAGAATTTTTCAGTAATCCACATACCGCAAAGATTAAGAAGAGAAAAACCATTTATGATCTGGCCATACTGGTCAATCCTGAAGAAAAGGCACCTCCATCCGACGAAAAAGCTCTTCAGCGTTTTGTGAAAGCAGCTCATGCCCTTGATTTCTACACTGAGTTCATTACAAAAGATGATTATAACCGTATCTCCGAATTTGATGCCCTCTTCATCAGGGAAACTACAGCTGTAAATCATCATACTTATCGATTTGCCCGCAAGGCATTTGCCGAAGGTCTCGTAGTTATTGACGATCCATTATCCATTGTGAGGTGCACCAATAAAGTCTTCCAGGCAGAATGCTTAGTGAAAGCAGGCATTCCCATACCTAAAACTGTTATTGTCAACAAAGACAATGTTTCCAGTATCATTCCAACTCTGGGCCTGCCCTGTATCCTGAAACAACCGGACAGCTCATTTTCCCAGGGCGTCGTAAAAGCAAAGACACCGGATGAATTAAAACAAATGCTGGAAAAACTGCTGGAAGATTCGGATCTGATTATCGCGCAGGAATATCTGCCCACCGAATTCGACTGGAGAATTGGTGTGCTGGAAGGCGAACCATTCTATGCCTGCAAATATTTTATGGCTCCCGGCCACTGGCAAATCATGAACTGGCAAAAGAAACGATCCGGCCGATTCGGACGCGCTGAAACTTTCCATTTAAACGAAGTGCCCAAACAAATTGTGACCACAGCTACAAAAGCCGCCCGCTTAATCGGTGACGGGTTATATGGTGTTGACCTCAAACTGGTTGATGACAAAGCTTACGTCATTGAAGTGAATGATAATCCCAGTATGGATGCCGGCGTGGAGGACACCATTCTGAAAGATGAGCTGTATAATAAAATTATGCGCGTCTTTTTCAACCGAATTGAAGAAAGCAAAAGGAAAAACTGGCTATGAAATATCCACTCCACCTCTTTGAAGCCTATGGTGTTGAGCTCGAATACATGATAGTCGATAAAGACACGCTAAATGTCTCTCCTATCGCCGATAAGGTACTCGAATCTGTGGCGGGAACCTATGTGAATGAAGTTGATCGCGGACTTGTGGCATGGTCGAATGAACTGGTTCTACATGTCGTCGAGATAAAAACGAACGGTCCGGCAAAAGATATTTCAATATTCCCTGATGCTTTTCAAAACAGTATCGATGAAATAAATGCTATTCTGCAAGATTTTAATGCGCAACTCATGCCGACAGCTGCTCATCCGTTTATGAATCCAAATATAGACGCTCAACTTTGGCCTCATGAACAAACTGCGATCTATCATTCCTACAATCGCATTTTTGATTGCACCGGACACGGTTGGTCGAATCTGCAAAGTACGCATATCAACCTGCCTTTTGCGTCTGATCTTGAATTTGGAAAACTCCATACGGCTATTCGCCTGCTCTTGCCTTTATTACCTGCACTTTCAGCATCATCTCCCATTATTGAAGGAAAAATTACGGGTCTGAGGGATACACGGCTCGAGTATTACCGGAAAAATCAAATCAAAATCCCTTCCATTACCGGACAGGTCGTTCCCGAGGCCGTTACGACATTGCAGGAATATCAGGATAAGATTCTGAAACCGATTTACCGCGATATTGCTCCTTTTGATTTAGAGGGAATACTGCAGGAAGAATGGCTGAATTCCCGGGGTGCTATTGCCCGTTTCGATCGGGGTGCCATTGAGATACGCGTGCTCGATATCCAGGAATGCCCACTGGCAGATTTAGCTATCGTCCATATCATTACTTCAACTTTAAAAGCACTGGTCAATGAACGTTGGACCTGCTTCGAGGATCAAAAAAAGTGGTCGGAACATTACCTGTCTTCAATTCTGATTAATACCATAAAAAAAGGCTCTGAAACGGTGATTTCGGATCCTGATTTTCTTATCCAATTTGGAATCACGAACCGAAACAGTATATCCATCCGGGATTTGTGGCGTCACATTGTTGATGAAATTCTTCCTTACAAGAAACGTGAAAATGAATTATTTCGGGCTCCGTTGGAAGTTATCCTGGACCATGGTACGCTTTCCGAACGAATTATAAAATCAGTCGGGAATCAACCTGACAAGGATATTATTGAAAATACGTACCGCAGTTTATGCCATCATCTGGCATCAGGAACCATGTTCATTCCGTAAATCATCTTTCAGATTGTTAAGATGTCCATTACAAATAATATTTTGACCGGGATTGTTGTGTGCGCGTTCTCAGATAATCCTAACATTAACTGCACAATCTCCGCTTTATTGGATCCCCGGTCTGGACCGGAGATGACATTGGCGTGGTAATTTTGTTGGCAGACCTAAATGAAGTTGCTACTTAAGACCATCAGGAATTCTTCAGATATTTTTGTGAAATATCATCAATATCCGATTTCCAGTCGTTATCATGGATGACTTTATGAAAATCGTCGAGCTTATTAAGAATAGTCAGTAATTCGATTTTTTCTTCTGTCCCCAGGTTCCCGGCCACAATCCGGGAGACTTTATCCATTTTAGAAAAGGTCTGAATCAATAATTTCTTACCCGCGTCTGTTATTTTGACCCGCTTCGAGCGCCGGTCATCCGGATCTTTATACTCCTCAATCAATTTGTTTTTAAGCAGCCGTTTGATGATTTCGTTTCCGGAAGTAATTTCCAGTAAGTTGTGATTACACAATTCCGTCTTAGTCATGCTGTCGTTATAGGCAAGAGAAGCCAAAAAGCCAAAATCATCCATCGTGACCAGGGGACTTCCATCGAGAGCGTATTTCGTATAATGTTTTGCATATTTGAATAAACCGGTCACCAAAGTGGATATCTTGGCTTCCATCGTATAGTCAAATCCCAGAACCTGCGGCGAATCCGTAACTTTACCATTTCCGGTTTTTACCTGGTACCCTTTACTGTCCAGGTATTCATTCAGCCATAGCGTAAACGAAAGCAGATCGATTTTATCATCACCGGATTCTTCTTCGAACCGGCCCATCAATTCGATTACTTCCTTAAGTAAATCGTAGCGTTTATTCATATTTGTCACTGTTTTTCCGGATCAAAATAATGAAAGTAAATAAAATATTTACCTGCGGGTTTATACTAAATCAAATTCAACTCTTTCTGCTGTTTGCTTTACGAGAACGTACATAATGCGGTTCCTAATATTATTATATCGTAATATATAGATAATATTTAAATGTTTTCATTGTATTATTAAATCCTGATACCTTATATTTATGAATTCATTTTAAACATTTAGTTATTCAGGGATCACGTAAATGAACAATGTCGTTGCAAGACTGCAGGAGGTAACCAAAGAATTTAAAAGCGGCGATACCATCGTCAAAGCTTTGGATCATACCAGTATCTCCGTGCATCGCAATGAACTATTGTTGATACTTGGCCCGTCCGGTTCCGGAAAAACAACCCTTCTTTCTCTTTTAGGTTGCGTCATCTATCCTACTTCAGGTAAAGTCTTCTTAAATGATGTTTGTACGAATGATTTAAGCGATGATGAATTATCAGAATTACGGCTGAATAACATCGGCTTCGTCTTCCAGGGGATCCACCTGATTGCGCCACTGACGGCTCTCGAAAATGTACTTTTCCCTCTTCAGCTCATGAAGATATCTGAAAAGGAAGCTCTGATGAAAGCCCGGAACGCTTTGGAAATGGTTGGAATGATGGATCGGCTGCATTTTAAGCCTAAGGAATTGTCCGGCGGACAACAGCAGCGTGTGGCTATTGCCCGTGCCCTGGTCACGGATCCACCACTTATTTTATGCGATGAACCAACCGCGGCTCTGGACCAGAAGAATATTGAAATTGTGATGGAAGAATTAAGAGAACTGGCTAAACAGCGAGATAAAGCCCTGATTTGTGTTACACATGACATCCGGCTGAAAGAGTATGCTGACAAAATCATTGAACTGGAAAACGGTATGATTCAATATCAATCATGAATATGAATACAATGATATATCAATGGAAAATTTACTTCCGATTCGTTCTTATTGGCAGCTTTATGCTGTTGTTGATCTCATGTAATACAAAAGATGGGAAAAAAGCAGAATCATCAGCGCCACCAATAGATGTAACACATGTTAATACCGTAGCTGGTTTTGGCCGGATCGAGCCGCTCAGAGATATGATTAAACTCAGCTCGGAAGTGGACGGTATTGTAATCCGAAAAGTTGCGCAGGAAGGTGATACACTTGCAAAAGGTGATACCATCATCGTTTTGAATCATGCTGAACAAAAGTATAAAGAACAACAAATGGAGGCGCAGGTTGAAACCCAAAAACGGGCCATCCAATCGGTGAAAGCGCAGATAAATTCGGCCAGGATCAATTATCAAAACAAAAAACAATATTACGAACGGCTTAAAAAAGCGTATCAAACTCAGGCTGAATCAGGACAGAATGTGGATGACGCCCGACTTGCATTTGAACAGGGTTCCAGCAAGATGCAGGAACTTAAGGATCAGCTTTCATCACAACAGAGCCGGCTGAGGGAGCTAAAGGCTGAACTGGGTCAGGCAAGTGTCGATCTTTCACGCCGGTTTATCTGTGCCTTAAGCAATGGAACTATCCTGAACATGGATATTAATGAAGGATCGTATGTAAAAGCATATCAGACATTTGGTGATTTCGCTCCATCCGGACCACTGGCAGTGAAAGCCGAAGTCGATGAACTATTCGCCCGAAAATTAAAACCCGGACAAAAAGCAACCATCAGCCTGTATGCGCAGCAAGATACCGTAGGCGCAGGAAAAATCGTCTACCTGGCACCGGCTTTGAGCAAGAAATCCATATTCTCGGATGAGCCATCCGATTTTGAAGACCGCAGGGTTCGTAAAGTCACTATTGCCCTGGACACGCACAAACCGGTCCTGATCGGTTCGCGGGTAAATGTATTCATTCACATAAATCAGTAAATGGTATGCTAAGAACAGCCTGGCGATTTATGATGTACGACAAGCCCAAATCGGTAGGTGCGATTTTGGGTGTGATTGTAGCCATCTTTTTGATAGGTCAGCAAAGCGGAATATTCGTTTTTCTCAAAGGAACTATGTCTGGTCTCGTAGATCATTCCGGGGTCGATGTCTGGGTCGTAGATCATTCTGTTACCGATGTCAACCGTCTTTCCGATTTAGACGTCCGTATCGGCAACGAATTGCATTCTATTGAAGGTGTGAAAAATGTATACCCAATCATCGTTACCGGTTCACAGCTAAAAACAGAAAACGGCGATACGTCTCCGGTCGTTTTGATTGGTTCGGAGCCACCCTATTTCGTTGGCGGGCCCTGGAATATTTATAAAGGCAGCGATAAATCGTTGATGCAGGAAGGTTCCGTCTCGGCAGATAAGTTTGATATTAAAAACCTTAAGGGATTGAAATATGGTGATGAACTGGAAATTGGCGGGAAATTAGTTCAATTGAATATGCTCACCAATGGTGCCCGCGGATTTGGATCCAATTACATTTTCACAACGCTTGGCCGTGCCCGCTATTTAAGTAAGTTTCCTGCCAACAAGGTGAGCGCTTACCTTGTGAATGTCAAAAATGGAGCTTCGGTGAAAGCTGTGGTTCAAAGAATTAATACGACAATAACCGGAGTTCGTGCCTGGCCTTCACAGAAATTTTCAGCTTCTACAGTCAGCAGCATCCTGTCTTCCAGCGGGATCGGCGCTTCGATCGGAACCCTGATTTTATTCGCCGTCATCTCCGGTATTGTCATCATCGGGCTGACGCTCTATTCTTCTGCCATAGACCGCCTGAAAGATTATGCCACTATGAAAGCCATCGGCGCGAAAAACGGATATATCACTAAATTGATTGTCATACAGGCTTTGATCATCGCGACTATAGGTTTTGCCATCGGTGGTGTTTTGATGGAAGGTTTTCGCCAGGGAATCCAGAACGCCGGCGTCCGCTATCATTATAACTTTTTGGAGTGGCTCATCTTTTTCATCATCACATTGCTCATTTCACTATCCGGTTCCCTGTTCGCATCACGTCGCATCCGAAAAGTGGAACCGGCCCGAATTTTCAGAACGTAAAAGAAAGTTTATGAAAACATCCAAAGTGAAAGAGAAATTTATTTTACTATTGTTGTCGTTACTTGCTTTCCCTCTAATAAGCCTGGCACAAATGACAGGAACAACAATGAGTCTGAACGAAGCCATTCAATACGGACTCAAACATCGTACGAGTATGGCTAATGCCCGTCTGGACGTCTCCTTTTATCAGAAAGAGACTCAAAGCCAGATACGGAGATATTTTCCTCAAATTTCTGCGACCGGTGACTATCGTAATTATCTGAAACTGCCTACAACGATTCTTCCTGGCGCAATCATTGGGAAACCAGGTCAGAATATTAAAGTCCGTTTTGGTTCCACAAATGATATTAATGTTGGGATAAAAGCCGAGCAGAAAATCTTTGATCCGTCCCTGATTTCTTCCATTCAAAAGGCGAAAGTGAATGAACATCTTGCAGAGAACCAGATCGATCTGCAGAAAAAAAATACGGAATTAATTATCCGGCAAGATTATTATTCGGCGCTTGTCAGCCGGGAAAAATCCACGCTATCGAAGAGGAATCTGGCTCATTACGAAAAACTGCTTACTATCAGCCGGTCACGTTATGAGAATAAACAGATAAATACCTTCGATTACCACCAGGTCGAAGTGCGATTCCGGAATCAAAAGGAGCAGGTTTCCGCCGACAGCCTGGATTATGTCAACAGCCTGGCTCAGCTGAAACTGGATATTGGTTTCCCGGCCGAACAAACACTTCAACTGGGTGATTCCACCTTAATTCAATTGGTCAGGGAGAATGATTCGGATATTCAACAAGCATCCCCGAATGTACAGGCGGTTCCGGAACTGAAATCACTTCAGATTCAAAAAAATCTCAACACTCAAAGTATCCTGGAAAACCGTCGAAATTATCTGCCTACACTCAGTGCTTACGCTTTCCTCGGGTCGCAGTATTTCAATGACCGGTTGAATTTAAGTAATGCACAAAACTGGTACGGACAAAGTTATATCGGGTTGAACCTGAATCTGCCCATTTTTGACGGCTTACAAAAAAGTGCCGATGCACAGAAGCTGGATATCAAGCGAAAAGAACTGGACAACCAGGTTCAGAATTTTATCCGGCAATTCCCGGAACAGGAAGTCATTGGCCGCCGGAATATTGACATTGCCATGCGGAAAACACGCATTTTAAAATCTGATATGGAGCTCACTGAACAGAAGCTGATGACCCAGCAAAAACGTTATGATTTAGGCCTGGTTCAGTTAAATGAGTTGTTGAATACCGAAATTCAGTACAGTAATGATCAACAAAATTACCAGCAAGCGCTGCAGAATTTATTGAACGCTCAGCTGCAGTATACCAATTTAACGGGATCGTAAAACAGGACAATGCACCAAAGGCCGTCGAGGATGGATGATTCCTGCTTTCTTTGAACGAAGATAATACCCATAGATTATGACTTCAATACGTGAAGAATAAACACGCCCAAAACAGGAATGACATCCGAGATGCTGTGAATGATAATGGGATAAAGAATGCTTTTCGTCTCTTCAAATACAATTGCATAAAACAACCCTAATCCGGCGGCCGTAAAAAGTTGAATTACGTTAAAATGTGTGATTTGGAACGGATAAACATGATAGCCGATATGGGCATAGCAGAAAAGAATGGCCGCCATGATTCCCGCCTGTGAGATCGTAAACCGGAAGATATTTATTCGCCGGTTCCAGTAAATAATTAATAAAGTAATCGGAAAAGCCCTGAATAACGTTTCTTCTGACAGCCCGACGATAAAAGTACGAAATCCGAGTTCACCAAAGAAATTTCGCATGTTGGAAACATCGTAATACACCTTCGGAATGTTATTTTGAAGAAGAAACCCTATCGTTATTACCAGATAAATACCGAGCCATACGAGCGTAAATCCATAAACCCATTTTATGCCTTTTTTAGCATCTCCGATCCGAAATCCCCAGTCTTTTATTGAACGATTGGGCCAAAAAATCATAATGATCAGAGGAATCAGGAATTGAACTATATGATGGATGATTCCCCATGAAAAAGTATGATTGGGATCGATAAAAGTGAATAGATTTTGATAGTGATCGGCCAGAATGGATCCGGCTCTGGGCGCGAATTCAACGACCAGGAATACAAATAATAAAAGCAGGTATTTTTCTAGTCTCGATGCTGAAGTTTTCATTCAGTTTTCAATATTATATAAGCTCTTGATGAATATGCGATTATGACGAACAATACATTCAAATTGCAATGTCTTTTGGTACGTTGAAGTCGATTATTTTGTTGCAACGATTTTTGGGGACAACATATTCGTCCCACGAATATAAATCGCCGGACGAAAGATCCTTGCAAATAAAATTTTTGGTTTCTCTGCCGGAATGACAATAAATGATATTTGAGACATCCCATCATTAAATAAAAAGCCCGCCGAACGGTGCCGGCAGGCTTTAAGAATTTCAAACGTTACATTACATAACTCACTCCTATCCTCTCGATTTATCGGGACATGGAGAGATTAAGTGAGGGCCGTAAACTTATTTTTCGGTCAGAGAGCTGATACCCGGCAATACTTTTCCTTCCAGGTATTCGAGACTGGCACCGCCACCGGTGGATACGTGGGATACCTTGTCAGCCAGTCCGGCTTTGCTGATAGCCGCTGCTGAATCACCACCGCCAATGACCGTCGTTGCTCCGTTGGCAGGTAACCGGAGGATGCGGTCATATTGAAAACCAGTAGTTAATCTTAACGAGGAAAATATTGTTCGGAACAGTATTCCACAATCCATGAAGCGATTGCCCCAGATTCTGGCCGGCATCATGGGTATAACCGGTCCGATCGCTTGACCACACCAGATAGAATTCGGAACCTGGCTGATAAACCCATTTTAAAACCAGATTCGATCGAAATTGACGAAAACTGAAGTCCGGATTAGAAATAGAGTAATCCGGGATATTATCTCCATTTTCATCAAGCTGATAATTATTGCCTACCAGAACAGGGTTTCCATAAATGATAAATCGATCGTGATAATTACCCGAAGATGGATTACCCGCATATTTAAAATCTGAATAACTTCCCCTGGAAACAAACGGAGAGCCGTAATAACGAATGGAAAGTTGTGGATTGATAATATAATCCAGGCGCATTGTCAAATTTACCGTTTGTTGTTTTATAGTACCCAAAATATATCGGTTTCCTTCCGTGCGGTTCACAGTGGTGACATATTGAAGCCGGTTGTGATTATTTGTATAACTGACCGATATGCCGGTATGTAAATTATCCGTTATCCGCGCATTCAAACCCGGACCAATCTGAAAACTGTTATCCGAATGATAACCGGCCTGTAATAAATCATATGAGATATTAAATGAAAGATCCCTGGAATTGTCAGTTGACACATAACCGGAGTTTTCAACATAAAATGGCATTTTTGTTGCATAACCTCCTCTCAAAAAGCGGGTATCCAGAAACGAGGAACGGTAAGTCAAACCGGTCTGAAAACTCCATTTATTTTTAAATTCAGAGTAAAAATCAAATTGAATTCCCGAACCCAGATAATCACCGTTAAAATTCCAGTTATTGAACTGCTGTAAACTAATATTATAAGTCCTGAAAACAGAAACCGGCCTGTTAACAAAATATGAAATCTCATTGTTCTGATTAATAGCATCAACAGTTTTCATATATCCGAGATCATTCAACTCAAGTCCCGGAGAATACCAGCTCAGGCTTGCGGCATAACGCCATAATCCGGAGCCTTTGCCAATTTTAACCTTACCTCCGAATCCATCCAGTAATGTACGAGTGGTATCAAGTTTAAGATAATCGGCACCCGGCCGTTGATAATACCGTGCCGGAGCTTCTTGCAATAATGTAATAGCATGCCGGCTGCCCTTCACCGAACTTCCAATCAATTGAGCAGTAACATAATACTCTTTATTGTTCCACTGTTGGGTAAAATCAAGACCGCCGGTATACGCATCGTCACTTAAAAAATCCAGCGTTTGGTTATGGATGAATCGATTTGTGGATGTTAAAATTCCACCAATAATAGTGTTTCCATCGTGATAATTCTTCTGAATACGGGTGACCATATAATTGGTCAGAGGTTCCACTGCTTGCCTTGTTTTATGTCCCTGAAAATCACTGATTGTTGCCGATTCCCTCGAGGTCAGGCTTTGCATAATTGCCAAAGAAAGATTTTTCGATGTTTTCCCGCTAATTTTAACGGCGCCGAGAATGGTTGTCTGGTCGGGTGATTTCACATACTGGCTGTCCCCCGGAGTGACTTGATACGATGGTGCATGGCCGATTCTTCTTGAATAAAAAAGATTGATATCATCAATGTTGTAATCAAAAAGATTTTTACCCTCTACGAAAAAGGGCCTTTTCTCTTCATAAAACGTTTCAAATGCCGTCAGGTTCATTACGGATGGATCCGCTTCCACTTGTCCGAAATCAGGATTTACAGCCATATCCAGTGTGAAATTACTGGTAAGCCCCACTTTTGCATTTAATCCCAAATTACCCGCCCAGGATCTTCCTTTATCTGCAAATGGATTACCCGGTTCTTTTTTGAATGTATTGAGTTTTCCCAGGGTATAGGGCATGAATTCGATTCTCCGCGATTTACTCAAATCTTTGATCCCATTCAATTTCCCAAAATTATATAGCATACCGGGACCGGTCAGGGTTTGTACTTCCCAATCATCTTCTTCCTTAATACGGTTGATCCATCTCCAGCAATGCAGTCCCCAGGTCTGGACCGAATCGCTGCTATATCTCAATTGGCTAAAGGGAATCTTCATCTCAGCAACCCACGCGGAGTCCTCATAACCGACTTTTCCATACCAGACCGGATTCCAGCTGAAATCCGTAGCACTCGGATTTGTTAAAACAAGGTCAATTTTTTGCCCGTAAGCAGTGAGATCAAATTCAAATCCTGTTTGGTCGTCATTATAACTATCAAAATTAACACCCACCATATCTCCCGCCATATCATCACGGGCCCCGGCTATTTTTTGAATCTTATCCGGCTGGGTATCATACGCCCGAATCGCAACATATATATTTTTATTGTCATAAAGGATTTTTAGTTCCGTGCGCTGCGATGGTTTTCCACCTTCATTGGGGACGAACTGAGTAAAATGAGATGCCCATTTCCCGGTTTTCCAGCAGGCGTCATTTAATTTACCATCAATAACGGGCGGTGGTGTAGTCAGGCGCATTGTAGTATAAATTCTTCGTTTTTTTAATCCTGAGTTAAAATTTCGGGATCTCCCCGAGGAAGACGAATCCTGCGCCCTAACGATTGTTGCTAATGATATTAAAGAACAAATCAATATCAAAGCTTTGACAAATATATGATTATGTAGTTTGTTTTTATACAACATTGCAACTCAATTATTTCGTAATGGTAACAGCCGTTAATAAATACCAATTATTTAATAAACTTGGAAATAAAGTAAATAAAAGAATGATATAATTTTGTTGAATTGACTTGAATGGATATAAATGTTACCAGGGGGCCTGTCAATTCGCTTTATTATTTTCAAAGACCAGCACCGTTCATGTTAACCCATTGAAACATAAACTTAATTTACCAGTTATATCCTTACTTAATTTTTCAAGAAATGAAGAACAAAAACGCCCAAAACAGGAATGACATCCGGGATGCTGTGAATGATAATTAGATAAAGAATGCTTTTTGCCTCTTCAAATACAATCGCATAAAACAACCCTAATCCGGCGGCCGTAAAAGTTGAACTACGTTAAAATGTGTGATTTGGAAAGGATAAACATAATAGCCGATATGGGCATAGCAGAAAAGAATGGCCGCAATGATTCCGGCCTGTGAGATCGTAAACCGGAAGATCTTTATTCGCCGGGTCCAGTAAATATTTAGGGGTCTAGTGAAGCATAGTATATTATAAATCTTTGCAATAATTTGCTATGTAATGGTTAACAAGTATTATAAACTTTCAAAGATTTCTGAAGCCAAATTTCGACCGTTGATGCGTTATTTTGCCATGGATTTTACGGCCACAGACAGTGCTGAATTAACCAGACTAAGTCGGCGATCGGTAACGGCTATATTTGGGCGATTAAGAAGAAAGATAACCCCATGGTCGAAACAACAAGCTCCCGTTGCAGATACAATCGAAGTGGATGAAACCTACTTCGGACCCAGACGGATCCCCGGCAAACGAGGTCGGGGTGCTTCGGGTAAAACGATTGTGGTTGGTATCTTTAAACGCCAAGGCAGAGTCTATACCGAGATCGTTCCTGATGACCGTAAAAAGATGCTTCAGAGCATTATACGAGGTAAAGTAGATCCGAAAGCGTAATCCACAGCGATGAATGTCGCAGTTACGATGGTCTGGTGGATGTTGGTTATGACAAACATTATCGTGTTCGGCATGACCAGGACGAAGTCGCTAACCCGACAAGTTCTATCAATGGGATTGAGTCGTTCTGGAGTATTGCCAAGCGTCGATTGACCAAATTCAAGGGTGTCCTAAAACCTCTGTTTTATCTTCATTTGAAAGGAAACTGAATTTCGTTTTAATCATCGAAACCATAACTTATACAAAGTCTAGCTGAAGAAACTTAGGGATGATCCCCTCTAAGTTGTTTGCTTCACTAGACCCTTAATTAGTAGTTTTTATTCTTAAAATCGAAAATGCTCAGAATTCAAAGTTACCTACATAACGGTTTTCCAACTTTGCAATACTTCAAACTCATTTAATAATCATATGCTTAAAAGATGCCCCTGGGTGGGTAATGATCCTCTATACCAGGAATATCATGACGAAGAATGGGGAAATCCCGTACATGATGATCAGACACTCTTTGAATTCTTAATCCTTGAGGGGGCTCAGGCAGGCCTTAGCTGGATAACCATTTTAAAAAAGAGGGAAGAATACCGTAAAGCTTTCGCAGGATTTGATGTGGAAAAGGTTGCATCATTTGATCAGTCAAAAATCGACCATTTAATGCAAAATCCCGGAATAATCCGCAACAAATTAAAAATTAATGCGGCTATTATAAATGCCCGGCAATTCCTTAAAATACAAAACCGATATGGCAGTTTTGACACTTTTATATGGGATTTTGTAGATGGGAACACTATTGTAAATACATGGAAAACGTTAGCCGAAGTTCCTGCAGAAACAGAATTATCGGCAACGATGAGCAAAACTCTTAAAAAAGAAGGTTTCAAATTTGTAGGGCCGACTATATGTTATTCATTTATGCAAGCTTGCGGATTGGTCAACGACCATATATCGGATTGCTTCAGGCATCCGTAATAAATTGGCGCATAAATATTACAGTGTTTACAAAAATTTAAATCAAATATGTTTCACAAACATTACATTGGGGTTTAATTATGATTTAGCTTTAGATGGGATAATAGCTTATTCCCTAATCTGAACGTTTTGAGTTGTTTTCAGTTTGTCGGGCTTAGTCAGGACTGTTTCATCAAGTTAAACAGCACAGCAAACTAAAAAAGATTATAGTGAGGTTTTATTTACTTTTTATTTCCACGTTAAACATCTGTGGATATAATGAATAGGTTTGGCATCTTCTACAAATATTTTGCTTTCCATAGCATACCATATTTCCAATAATCAGGATTATGTTCTCTTGAGATCGGTTGATTTGCCACTTCTAAATAGATCTATTGACCTCAGAAATATGCTAAATAAACTGAAACATAAAGGAAATGATAGTTAGCAGTATGAGATCTGCCGTTGTTAATTGACGGTAAAATCTCCAATTGGTCTAAAAAAAGAGGAGTTCATATGACTTATAAATACAATCTGCAATTGTCAAAATTTTTCACGGTAGTGCTGACATTTTTATTGGCTATACCGATGATTAATCTGGCATATGCACAGGCCTCAGGGTCTAAAGATACAACGGATATATTCCGAAATGTTAAATTTCGCAATATAGGTCCGGCAATAGCAGGTGGACGTGTTTCATCTGTGCAGGGTGTTCCCGGGAAACCGAATACTTATTATATAGGTGCCGGAGGTGGTGGCGTTTGGAAAACCACCGATGGCGGAGTGTCCTGGAAGGATGTTTTTAAAAACGAACCGACGTCATCAATCGGCGCTATTGCAATTGCGCCATCGAATCCCAACCTCGTTTGGGTGGGAACAGGTGAAGCTAATATTCGTAATGATGTAGTTAATGGCCATGGTGTTTATTATTCACCGGATGCGGGGGCAACCTGGAAATTCATGGGATTAAAAGATGCAGGTCAAATTTCAAAAATCATTGTAAATCCTGTCAACCCCAAAGAAGTATTTGTTGCGGCAATTGGCCATGCCTGGGGACCCAACAGCGAGCGTGGATTATTTAAAACGACCGATGGAGGTAAAACCTGGCAAAAAGTATTATTTGTCAATGATTCTACCGGCGTGACCGACGTCATATACAAACCAGAAAATCCACAAGTTATGTTTGCGGCAACCTGGAAAGTTATGAGACGGCCGTGGACATTGATCGATGGTGGAAAATCCAGTGCTATGTACCGTTCTGATGACGGTGGAGATACCTGGACAAAAGTAACCGATGGTTTACCAAATGGTAATATAGGAAGAATCGCTTTTGCCACTTCGAAATCAAATCCTGATCACATTTATGCTTTGATAGCGGCAAAAAACGGAACTCTTTGGGACACTCATGATGGTGGCACCCATTGGAAAATGGTAAGTAATAATCATCAACTTAATGTCAGGCCATTTTATTTTTCCACCATGGCTGTAGATCCAACAAATGACAATCACGTCTTCTTCCTCTCTTATCAGATGTCGGAATCGACGGATGGTGGAAAAACAGCTAAATCTATTGCACCGGACGTTCACGTTGATTATCACGCCATTTGGATCGATCCTGACAATCCGGAAAGAATGATTGTTGGTAATGATGGTGGCGTTTATATCTCACAAACAGGTGGGAAACAATGGCATTATTGCGATAATATGCCAATTGAACAATTTTATGAAGTTGCTGTAAATTCAGCAAACCCATTCAGTCTGGGTGGTGGTTTACAGGATAATAATGCCTGGTATGGCCCTTCCTATAATCTGCACGGTCGTAGCATCAAGGGACACCACTGGATTACAGTAGCCGGAGGTGATGGAGAATATGTGGTACCTGCTCCAAGTGATCCTGATATCGTTTATGCAGAATCTCAAAATGGTTTTCTGAGCCGCACCAATCTTAAAACGGGCATGAGAAAATACATTCGTCCTACATTTAAAGGTGTAGAAATGATGAGTCCTTCCAAGTTGAAATACCGGTACAACTGGACAACTCCCATCGCCGTTTCTTACACGGATGCTAATACCGTTTATATAGGAGCAAATGTACTATTTAAAACTACTGACGGTGGAAAAACCTGGAATCCTATTAGTCCGGATCTTACTCGAAATAACAAAAGCACCCAGGTCATCGCCGGCGGACCCGTTGCTCATGACATTAGCGGCGCAGAAACATATGGAACTATTTTGTCTGTCGGGCTGTCAAAACAAGATCCGAATGTAATTTGGGTCGGAACCGACGACGGCCAGATACAGGTTACCCGTGATGGTGGAAAAACATGGGACAATGTTTCGAATAAAGTCCCTCATCTTTCTGAAGGCGGACGTATTTACCAGGTTGGCGTTTCTCCATTCAATCCTGGTACCTGTTATATAACCGTCGATTATCATATGATGGATAACAATCATCCTTACGTATTCAAAACGGACAATTTTGGACATAGCTGGAAGGCTATTGATTCGGGATTACCAGAAGATTATCCGGCTCACGTGGTCCGTGAAGATCCTAATCACAAAGGTTTCCTAGTGTTAGGCACCGACAATGCACTTTATTATTCCAATAACGATGGCGACTCATGGAATAAAATTAAAAGTAATTTTCCGACGTCCCCGGTTTATGATTTGAAATTTGTCAAACGTGACCATGACCTCGTTGTCGCCACGCACGGACGCGGACTTTTCATAGCTGATGATATTCGTCCATTAGAAGAGATTGACCATAAGGTTGAAGATAGCAGCTTCCACCTGTTCTCAATTCAGCCTGCTATCATGTATCACCGTTCTAATTTTGACGGTTCAGATGAGCCCGGCCACTATTCTGCACCCAATCCTCCGTCCGGAGCATTGATCGATTACTATTTAAAACATTCTCTAAAACCATCTAAAAAAGAGAAAAAAGCACATGAAACACCTGTCAAAATAGTGATCAAAGATAGCAACGGTAAAATTGTTAATACACTGTATGGTCCGGCTAAGCCCGGAGTTAATCGATTCGCCTGGAATTTAAGTTATAAAGGCCCGGATCGTTTGAATCTTTATGGTACCCAGCATAAATCACCGAATAATACCCGGGGTATCAATGTCCTTCCCGGAACCTATACGGTCAGTGTTTCAGCTGACGGCAAAACGCAGACACAATCTTTGGTTGTGAAAGCAGATCCTAATTTGCCATTTAATATGGAGGGGGCCCGGCAACGTAACGAAGTTCTCAGTCATGCAATGGATGATATCTCCACATTAAATGATATGTTAAATGACATTCATAGTTTGCATACACAAATCGGCAATTTGAAGAAAACCGTTAATCAACAACCGGATAGCAATCAATACAAATCTGTCGAGAAACAAGCTAGCACGTTGGACAAGAAATTGATGGACTTAAAAGATACACTCATTGAAACTAAAGCACAGCATGGTGTTGGTGAAGATGACATCCACTACCTGTCCCATTTCTATAGTTGGTTCCGCAGTTCCGGTTACCGGTTATATTCATACGATGAAGCACCTTCTGCAAGCGCGCTTGCATATTTCCATCAATTAGAAGGACAACTTAAAGGCTACATTAGTCAATTCAATAATATCGTGGATACAGATGTTTCCAGCTTCAATCAGGCTGCCACGACTAAACATTTACCGACATTGCTTCCTGGTAAGCATATTCAATTGTAATGCCGGATACCTGATTACTTAATCTTAGTAATTTAAAGGGATGGCGAGCTTCGTCATCCCTTTCTTATTTCAATAATTAATAAAGATTTTTGAATAAAGACATTTTACTCCGAAATAAATATATTGTATATTATTTATTGTAAAACATAACTATATAATTATAATACATTCCTTATTGAAAATTAGGAGATGAAAATGAAAGCGAATATAGGTTCAGCTGATCGCATTATCCGCCTGATTCTCGGTATCGTCATCATCTTGTTAGGTTTATATTTTAAAAATTGGTGGGGTGCCGTTGGAATTATTCTTTTGTTTACTGCCACTGTGAAATGGTGTCCGCTGTATTTACCTTTTGGAATATCAACGAGAGGTAAACAAGCAGAAAGCTGACGCTTAAATATCAGATGAAGGCTCCGTTTTGGAGCCTTTTTTATTTCTACAGATTAGCTAATACCTATCATGTATGTTCATTGCTTAGTTCAGTAAAATGAAGGTTAAAAATTTTGCATACTTGTTCATACCAATCTAATATTCTTTATTTTTACTGATAGACGATTTAATACAATCAATTCATTACTTAGCATGAAGATACATCGACTTCTTTTCTTCATTGGTTTTATATTTCTTTTCTCGTTTCGGGTATCCGCTCAATCTGAAGCAGCAAATCTGCAGAAGATATTAGATCACCTGATAGCACAGAACGGACAAATAGTTTATTCTGCTATCTATGCCCTGTCGGAAACAAGAAAGGATTTCACCGATGTTATGGGTAACGAATCGTGGATAAGTTACTTTCCGGAGCATTTATATGAGCAAATGAATGAGTCGCAAAAAGATCAGGTTGAATCCCTGTTGATACAGAATCTAATAACGTTGAATGAAGTTAAAAAAACGGCAATTCTCAACCACATTCAAGATTGGATTTCCCTTTTTAAAATACTCTCCTCTGCTGAACATCTCAGTAGTAAAGAGCAGGTTATGGCAGCCATTTACACCAATCCTGTTACACAACCAATATTCACTCAAGCCTTGAAAAGCAGAAATTGGCAAAATGCAAATCCTTCCGATATCGTTACTTCGCTTTCGAGTGGTGAAATGGCCAATATACAATACAGGTTACTTGACATATTGCTGAAAATGAAACATAAACAACAAGTCCAATATTTCCAGACTATTTTTGAATATATATTCCGGGATTTCAAAAACTGGTAATTGTCAATAGAATTATTCCACCTTATTCGGTGAGGAACACTACTCTCAACTAAAAGTTTAAGAAAACTGTAACTTGATTTAACCCGATAAAAAAACAATTATGAACAATGGGAGTTATTGATAATCAATTAGTTACGATTATTGCCCGGCATAATAAACGTATTCTTTAAAAGCTTTCAGTGTCAAGAGAAATGGCAGGTATACTCCCTAAATTTAATGGGGTGTCATGTATCGGGGAATCATTTTCATTATAATCATTATTGCAATTCCGGGTTTATCTTTTGGACAGCATACAGCGTCTGTAAATGGGTTTGTAAAAGATCAGACTTCAGGCGAGACTCTCATTATGGCCCATATTGTTTTAAAGGATACGCCTACAGGCACATCAACGAATACATCAGGTTATTACACTTTAACTGATTTGCCTCCGGGAAAATATACCTTTGTATACTCCTATATCGGTTATAAAAGGCGCGAAATATCGTTAGTATTAAAAAGTAATCAACATCTTCGAATGGATATTGAATTAACCCCGGAAAACCTCCTGTTAGGCCAAATATTAGTTAAATCGAAGCGTGAAAAGGAAGAAGAACGGGATATTGGTGTATCGCAACTTGAAACAAGATTAATTTATGACACTCCCTTTGTTCAACCGGATGTACTAAGAGCATTACAACTTTTGCCTGGTGTGCAAGCATCCTCCGATTTATCCAGCGGAGTATATATTCGCGGCGGAAGCCCTGATCAAACATTGATCACTCTTGATGGAACAACCGTTTATAATCCGACACACTTTTTCGGTTTCTTCTCCACATTTAATCCGGATGCGGTAAAAAATGTCCGCATATATAAAGGAGGATATCCCGCAAAATTCGGAGACAGAATAGGTTCGGTCATTGATATCCATTATAAAGACGGAAATAATAAAGAACGGGAAAATACGCTCAGCATTGGATTGCTTTCTTCCAGACTGGCATTGGAGGGACCGGTAAAAAAAGGTTCCTGGATGATTACACTTCGCCGTTCAACTATGGAACCAGCATTAAAAGCCTTAAACAAATACGATCACAATATACCTGAGAATGTCTATTTCTGGGACTTGAATGGAAAATTGACTCTATCCCCAAACAAACTGAACAAATTTTCACTGGCTTATTATTCAAACACCGATTATGTAAAGAATACTTTTGAAGATATGTCAACGATGTTCCTGCGGCATGGAAATAACACAGGAAGTTTAAAATGGACGCACATCTTCTCTCAGAAAGTCTTCTCTAATTTTATTGCTTCGGGTAATTACTACTATAATGTTCCCCGTATTTATGAAGCAGGAACCAATTTAAAACGCAGTAATCATATCAAAGATTTTACATTTAAAGGCAATATTGAAATAATCCCGAACCTGCACCATGAAATAGATTTGGGCGGATTAATTGGCACGCGAGATGTCTCTTTAAATGATTACTATCTTCAGCAGGAATCCTATGCTTCAAACATATCTAATTTATTTATTGATGGGTACTTACAAGACACATGGTATCCTACAGAGCACTGGAAAATCGAATTAGGAGTACGTTCTAATTATTACTCTTCCGGTAAATTTCTAAGATTTTCTCCAAGAGGAATCATCGAATATAAACCAGCTTCCTTTCTTCAGTTTCAGGGAGCAGTCGGCTTTTATCATCAATATTTGAGCTTATCGGAAAACGATCAGATTACAGGTTTCGATATTTGGCAATCCACCTCGAAAGGGGTTAATCCGATGTCGGGCTTACAATATTTATTTGGGATCAAAACGAAGCCTTTTCCCAAATCAACTTTCGATCTTGAAACGTATTACAGGGATATGAAAAACCTTTTTGAACTCGATCCTCTCATACCCGATTACTCAGGATTGACTTATGATCAATTATTTTTATTTGGCAAAGGCTATGCCTATGGTTTGGAAGCAACTATTCAGAAACAATCAAAACGTTTTTTTACCATGATTGGATATTCTTATTCCATATCCAAAAGAAAATTCCCCGGGATAAATCATAATGAATATTATCCATCAAAATATAACAGAACAAATACTTTCAGATTTGTTTTCGATTATCAGCTGAATCGACATTGGAAAATTAATACCATATTCAATTTTGCCAGTGGACAGCCCTACACCGGTCCGGATGGAATGACACAGATTGTTCATTCTCCGCTTACTTCATTAGTTCGGCAAATTCTGGTCATTAATCATATTAATGATAAATACATGCCGGATTATCATCGTCTTGATCTTGGTTTCACTCATACGGGCAATTTTTTAGGGGTCGGACATGCAGAATTGCAGTTACAGGTTATAAATGCCTATTCACACAGGAATACCTGGTTTTACCGGTATGATTTCACAGGAAGCAAAATAACCAGAGAGAGTGTTCGATTATTACCCGTACTACCCTCTATTTCTTATACCATAAAATGGTGAATGGAATGAAACCAACCATAATTAAAATATTATTGTTGATACTCCTGACAGCCTGTACTGTTGCAAACACTTCAACTTTTCATCCTCAATATGTTGTTCAGGCCTACCTTATTGCCGATAATAGCCTTCCGGGGATTCGATTATCATCCACTGTAGCTCCAGGCGATAAATATGTACAAAGAGACGTAGCCGTTTCAGACGCGACCTTGGAAGTTCAGCTACTAAAAGATGATTCCGGCATCGAGAAGGTATTTCGCTATCAATATTCTGATAACGGGATATACATGCCGGATACGAATGCAATAGTTTTACCGGGACGTACCTACAAATTATATATTACTTTTCCCGGAAATAATACCCGCATCAGTGCGGAAACCACTGTTCCGGATGCATTTAAAATTATCTCTGTCTCTGAAGACACCGTAACGTATAACCAAAATGAACCAATTCGTTTCCTGGCTTCAAGAATATCCGGAAGTAATAACTCGAAATATTTATTTAATGTTATTAGCCAAAATCCTATAACGTTGACTCCATATTATAAACATCAACTCGATGTAGACGGCAATAAGACACCGGCATGGTACCTCAATGTTCAGTCTGGCATACTTAATGGATCTTTTTTTACCCAGACTGGAAATGATATTGAACTCCGGCTCCCATGGGACGTCATTGCTTTTTACGGATCAAACCTGGTGATCCCTAATATAATCGACACTAATCTTTATGATTTTATCCGCTCTTCCAATACGAGTGATGAGAATAAACAACTATCTTCCGGTTACATCAATGAAATTATTTACCATATCGATGGGGGAATTGGCATATTTGGAAGCATGTCAAGGGATTCTTTGATGGTTTACATTAAACAATAAAAAAACGGCTACAATATCGTTGTAACCGTAATGATACTCTCCTGACAATTATCATAACTTATTTATGCAGCTATGATTCGGGGGTGATTTAAATTGCATTTAAACTCTTCTTTTATCTCATTATTCTTTCCATGTGACTATTGAATAAGAATCAATGAGCGGATATCCCGGAGGCCAGCGACTCATCAAACGATTATCGTATTCATATAATTTGCTATAACCTGAAGCGGTATAAGTCGTTCCATAATAAGAGCTGAATGTTCCGACGGCACCACGGGTATTCTGTACTACACCACCATAAATCTTTAATTGTCCTCGGCTGGAACCACTTTGATAATCCTGAACAGTAAAAGAATTCAATGCCATAATCGTCGCATCAATGGTTACGTCACTTGTTCCGTGGTCTGTTTCTGCACCATCATCTACTATGACATTATTATCACTGATCAATCCCGAGAAATCTGTAGAATTTGGATTCGTTATAGGGTTATCAGCATAGGTAAGATCTCCGATTATATGGATATTTCCACTTGAATGAACAGTCACCTGTCCGTTTACGTCTCCTTTGACATAAATATCTTTTGTTGATGATATTATGCCATTATAATTGGATAAATTGTATGTTTGAGGAGGACCCCAGCTGTAAACATTAACATATCCATACCAAGTACGGGTTTTTGTTACTATCTGCTGACTTACGTCAATCGTTCCATCACTGTTAAAAATAATTTGGGAAGGTGTTGTAAATTGTAGTCCGCCACTGGATGCCGAATTTGTCAGGTCTGTGAGGCTGTTCGGTAAAGAAATTGCTGGACTGTTAAAATCATACCCTTTTAAAAACTTAGGGTTCCCGGTGCCACTCCAGTTATTCGGACTAGTCACTTCTCCTTCAAAAACGGGATTTCCTGAAATATGAAGGGTTCCATTTGTATGTAGCGGGCCTTTAATGGTATCGCCCGTTACAAAATAAATAGTTGGTTCAACATTGGTGAAATAAGCAAATTTTGAATATGAGGTTCTTCTCATCAAAACCTGGATATTTGAATTGGTTCCGTCATAAATTCCGGTTGCATAAAGTAAAATATCAAAAGGACCCAGTGATGAATTAGTAGAATTATCTTCGACCGTCAAAGATCCGCTTCCACCCAAAAAATTTTGGTAACTTAACCCGGTTCTCCAGGTTATATCGGAATTCAACTTGCTTATAGCCATGGCTACCATACTGCTTGCTATATCTTTCGCCTGTTGATTCTTTGCATAGTTAATATTACGAACAGCCATAGCTTTCTGTTGGTTATTTACGGATATCTGGTGAATTCCGAATACCAACAATAAACCGCTTACTATTATTAGCAGAGATTTTCCCATAATATTTCAGATAAAAAGAAACTTTTAAAATTGAATATTTGCAGGTATATATAATTTTTGCCAGTACGTTTTCAAATATTCATTTCCTACTGAACCCGGTGATTCGTTGACCATTTGGACATCGACCCGGCGGATGTTGGATAAATCTGATGGTGTACTGGTTACCGTCCCATCCTTCAAAGTATATGTAAGCTGGAATGATGAAATGGCCATCCCCACACGATGTGATACTCCATTAACAATTCGATATAATGGATGATCATCGGGATTAGGAGTTACAGAAACTCCTTGTGACTGGTCAAATGACCAGGTAATTACATCAGGAGTTCCGGTACCACTAGTATCACTTTTAAAAGTAATTTTAGTAGCTGAAGCAAAGGTAATGGCTCCACTTTGTATACCCATTCCCATTCTTCTGAAATCCAGATCCAAAACCTGCCCGACATCATCAGCATTTTCTTTAATGACGCGGTTTATAGTGGTTTGATCGGAACTGACGATCATCCTATTACTAACTTTTAAAATAGCCAGCAATAAAATTCCACCAACCAAAAAACTAGCTATCAATGTGTTATTCATAAACTCACCTCTCCCAAACCCAAATATTTATGAAATTTACTTACTTTTAACATAGCTCAGTGTTACCGGATGAGCCATTAATTTACTACTTACTGTTACAGATAACCGTTTGTAGTTAGTAGCACTTCCCGAATTTACTTCGGTATCATCAGGTGTTACATAATTAACCGTTGAATCAACCTGGTATACACCCACTTTGGTAGAGTCGACAGTACTCACGTTATTGTAATCACTTAGTGAACTAAACGATTTCCATCGTGCTTCATCAATTAAATTCTGTGCTATAGACAGAGCTGTATATTGAATCTCAATATCGGTATTAATTTTTTCGTTATGGACTGTAAATCTATTAACGTTCAGTAACAATACCGAAAATATCATCATTGCCCCAATAACCATAATTAAATCAGCACGTTCCATTTATTATTCTCCTACTGTAATTGCAGCAATTTCTTCCATTGTTGTCAGGCCTTCCTTAATCCGTTCCCGTCCGGAAGCCCGTAATGTAAGCATCCCTTCCTGAATGGCCTGATCGCGAATCATTTCTTCATCAATGTCGCTGCCGGAGGTCAAAATCATTTTCTTAATGTTTTTTGAGAAATAGAGTGCCTCCATAATTGCTACCCGGCCTTTGTAACCACCGTGACAATGTTCACAACCGACCGGTTTATAAAATTTCGTATTCTTTATTTCTTCATCATTAAAACCAAGGCCTTTGGCATATTCTGGTTCCAAATCAGTTACTTCTTCTTTGCAATGATCACATAATTTTCTTACCAGGCGTTGGGCCATAACCAAATTAACGGCATTTGCTATCAGGAATGGCTCAACTCCCATCTTATAAAGACGAGAAATTACGCTTGGCGCATCATTCGTGTGCAAAGTCGAGAAGGTCAGGTGGCCCGTGTTTGCCAGTTTAATAGCAATTTCAGCTGTTTTTAAATCACGAATCTCACCAACAAGAACAATATCCGGGTCGTGACGAAGAATACCACGCATGGACTGATCAAATGTCATATGGTTACTGATCTTTAATTGTCTGGCTCCCTTAATGAGATATTCTACCGGTTCCTCGACCGTGAGAACATTTTTAGTCGGATCAATTACAGAATAAAGAGCAGCAACCAGTGTCGTTGATTTACCACTACCGGTCGGGCCGGTAATGATTACGATTCCGGATGGTTTATTAATCGCCTTAACGAAGTCATCTTTCGCCTTTTTTTGCAAGCCAAGTTTGTTTAAATCACTAATAACTTTTCTGTCATCCAGAACCCGAATAACAATAGATTCAAACTTACGATCGAACTCTTGCCCCACAATAGGCATGATTGATACACGATAGCGGATATTTATTGAGTCTATTTTTCGTTGAATAAAACCGTCTTGTGAGCTTTCACGCTCAAACCGGTCTACATTACGAGATTTATCTTTGATCACAGCCGTCAAGGCTTCCGGTTTTACATGCTCTACCATGTGCCAGACTTTTAGCTTTCCATCTATCCGGAAATGAATGACACTTGTTGTCGGATCCTGTGGAATGATATGAATATCACTGGCTCCCTGATGAACGGCCTCAATCAACATTCCCTCAACAAGGGAATTTAGCATACTTTGATTGATTTCAGCATCAATTTCATCTTCATCAATCTCATCATCGTCATCGGGAATGATGCCGGACTGATCAATATTTATTTCATCTAACAGTTCCAGGAATTCATTTTTCTGTTCATAAACCAGGTTGATCAGCTTACTGAGATTCTCAGCCCTGCAATAGGCCAATTCGTAATGTTTAAAGTTTAATTTCTCGGCAAGATTAGGGATAACGGGATCGGTAGGGTCGGATGTAGCAATGATAATACGGTCATTACTGGTAGAATATGGCAGGGCATCGTGCAACATTAATTCTTCGACAACATCTTTAGGCAGGCGATTAATCAGGTTTTTGATATTCTTGAGATGATCTTTATTAAAATCCTGGGCCTCGAGATTAATTTCTCTGAAAGCATAAATTTCAGCTATTGCTTTTATAACAAGATGCCGGTCGATACCTACTTTGGTACTTAATATCTGGCCAAGCCTACGCGGTGAATTATCGACACTTTTATCCTGAATACTCAGTGCCTGGGAAAGTTGCTCATCAGAAATGATTCCTCTCTGCACCAGGATATCACCAATATGTCGTCTAGTATCTACTTTTGCCATATCTAAACCTCTTTTAATCTCTTATCCGCCAAAATGCGGTTGAATGATTGCTGTTTCTGATGAAATAATGGTAATAGCGGTAAGTGCTATCATTATGAAGAAATTCACAAATAAATTTATTACATCGACAGCTGTATCCATTTTGTACGTTGTTTGTATTTCATAATATTCAGCAAGCTGTCTTGCATTTTCTTTCAATGAACCCGATTCAGCCCCCAAGCGGAATCGACTAAGAGCAGTCTTAGTAAATATTTCTGTTTCTTCTAAAGATTCTACAAGTCCGGCCCCACCCTGAAGCATATTCTTAATCGCTATATTTTTAATTCTTTGCTCCATATATCTGTTCTGACAAGCTTCGGCTGCAGTACGAATGACCTCTATATTTTGTCCGGAGCCACTATACAGTGTGTAAAAAACGCGGGCAAAAATTTCGATACTCGTTTTATGCATCAAATCACCAATGACAGGCAGCTTGATAATGGTGCGATCGAGCCAGAGCTTCCCATTGGATGTCTGGATATATGTAACGAAAGCTGCAATCGGTGTAAACAAACACATCAGTATAAACATCCAGTTGTTTTGCAGTGCATGGCTGAAATTCAATGTTGCAGCAGTCATTGGAGGCAACTTAATTTTCAGTGTTAAAAATACCTCCGACATTGCCGGGAAAATATAACCGATATAAAATAACGTGACCCCGATGACAGCAAGAACCGTAATGGAAGGCATGAGTAATGATTTTCTCAAATTACGCCGAAACGCCGCCTTCCTTTCTAAAAATTTTGCTGTGCTTTCAAAAACCAGGGCCATATTACCACTTGTGGAAGCTACGCTCAGCATATATGCTGCAAATTCCCCAAATACATCTTCGTGTTTACTATAAACATCTGCCCCTTCTTTACCATCTTTTAGATCCTTCTGTATCTGTTTGATGGTTTCTTTCATACCCTTGTTTTGGGTGTCCTCGTATAAAAGGCTTAAAATCTCATCATAACGCAATTTTTGCTTTAATAAATCAGCAGACAACCTGATAAAAGTAACTATATCTTTTGTCGGGACTTTTGTTTTAAAAGTAATCAGCTGCTTTTCGATGCGCAGAACATTGTAACCCAGTTTGTTTAATGCCTTTTCAACTTCTTCTTTATTATAGGCTTCCTGTTGTCCTTTAATGACCGGTTTAAGTTTTCCAGGACGATTTACTTTATATGAATAGATCCCCTTTTGTTCAATGGATTTAATTGAAAACTGTCTGCTGTTAGCTAATTTTTCAGCTCTGCGTTTTGCTTCGTGTTTGCTACGGGCTTCAAATTCACCCTGAACAATTTTCCCCTGGGCCGTAATACCTGTTAATCTAAATGATGCCATAACGACCCCTCATCTGAGTTTTTTGGTTTCTATTTTCAATTTTATTAAACATACCCAAATCCGTGATACTACTATTAATCGCTTTCTATTGTTATTGCAGCTCGTTTTATCTTTGCCTTCAATACATTTTGTTTATCATGAACAGGTATGGCTGTAACTGTGATAACCGAATCGGTTACCACCATTTTGTATTCCCCATTGCCGTTCATCACATCTGTTTCGCTTATCAATGAATCGTAACCAAAACCTATTTTGTCAAAATTCACCCCTTTAAAAGTATTGCCGCCGCCTTTTAAAACCTGAGGTTTGATATACCAGCTTTGAGCTTCTGCCGCTATCGTAAAAACATCCTGTCTTACCGAATCACGATTAGAGGTTTTTGCATTCATTTTCAGAATGTTAACCGCTAATAACGTTGCTATACTGACTATAATAGCGACTATTAGTACGATGAGTAACTGTTGTTGACCCATTTATCCCTCATTAATAAAATGGCTGATTATCTTACCCTTATTATGACCCTAATTTTGCCATTTACTTAGTGAAATAGTACTGAAAGATATTCTTATTATCAGTTATGTTATAAACATCTAATAGTTATCCCCCAGCAAATTACATCGATCTTATCTGTTTATTTTCCTTAAAATTAACAGGAATTACACAATATCTGAAAGAACATTAAACCACATTTTTCATTAGCCTCTATTAACAATTCGTAATTGCTAACCGATCGGATTAATTAAACTTTCATCAAATTTTCAAATAAGATTGTGATATAACCTTTTTAATTAGGGCTATTTCTCAATATCACTTATAAATCTAATCTTGAAAACCTTGAGATACCTGCCAAAAGATGGGAATAAAAAGACAAAACATACTATTTCTTAAGAATCGACCTGATGAATAAGGATAGACACCACCCAAAAGACTATATAAAATAAAAGCCCTGACCAATATTAATTCAGTCAGGGCTTAACACATTTTCAGAATTAACAACTAGTATTTCGTTCCCTTTTTTGAAATTTCATTTTCTTTATTCATTTTTGCACGCTCGTGATCCAAAATCTCTTGTGTTGATTTCTTTTCTTCTTTCATTCTCTGTTTGAGGCCCGGGTCGATACTTGCTTTAATCAAAATTACCAGTTCCCGCTCTTTATATTCTTTCGAATTATAACCGAATAAATATCTGAGCCCGAAAAACCACGCCGGCAAATCCTTTAAGATAGGAATACCTTTTCTGATTTTATTAACCTCTGTCTGATATAGTCCGGCAATAACTGTGGATTCCCCGCTTAACAGCATAATATCGGAATCAGCAGATTGCTTATTGACGATTGTACTAACCGGGTCCGGCTGGGCGGTCGAACGCTCTACGTGCAGTTTCATATAAATAAACGTAGTGTCGTTTTCTGTGATAATATGCGGTGTAACAGTTAAAATGGTACCGACACTAAAGAACTTTGTCACCACGTTTCCTGCGAAATCACGCTGATTGATAGAAAAGTCCTGACCTACCTGAATATGGCCTTCCATCCCATCCATGACTTTGATTGTCGGCCGCGCCAATATCTGACCAAGATTTTTTGATTCAAAAGCTTTAAATAATCCCTGAACTGATATACCATGTCCTATCTCAATCGGTTTCAGCGTTTGAACAGAAAAGTAGTCATTGGCCACGGACGTTGCGCCGGTTCCACCAATCTGAACAATTCCATCTTTAAATGTCGACCAATCGATGCCCAGTTCCTGGAAAGCAGTACGACTCCCATCAAAGAATGTAGCTGATATACGCACTTCCCGTGTTTTTGTATCAATTTTGGGGCCTTTTTGACCATTGGCTGCTGTCGGCTGAACCTGGTTATTGTTTTCAGACGGGGCATCTTTCAATTCGTAATATTTGTCGTGTGGTTCTATTACAATCCCTTTTGTCTCAGTAATATACTTAAGAGCGTCGTACCAATACATCGGAGGCAGACTCACACCAATCGCCCCCTTTGCAGTAGATCGATTGAGAATGAATTTGTTATCAAACTTTTGAGAAAAAGTATTCAGAATATCAATTGCCTGACTGAAAGACATATCTTTACCCAAAGAAATCATTTCGTCCGGATTCGTATGTTCCCGAACCGGTAATTTATCCTGGGCAAACGATTGTGATACTGTGGTTCCCAAAAGCAGGAACCCTACAGCAAGCATTAAAAGGATTTTGGGGATAGATGTTCTTTGCATTGATGACATTTACTGGACCTTTAGGGTTACTTTATCTAAAATTCCGCCTTTATTAAGCATAAAAGTGGCTGTCTTTTGGGTAATATTTACAGTATCGAGCGTTCCAAGATATACTTTATCACCGATTGACAGTTTATCAATCTTGCCATCCTGGTCGACCATAAAAATAAAGTTCGTACCTACGGCAAGCAGCTTACTCTGTTCTACATTAGGCAGGTTTTCATCATTTGGTTTTATACTGCGAATCAATGGATAAAATGGATTACGTCTAACCTTGCCACCGGAACTAACCAGCTTTATAGATACTTTTTCAGGTGACGGGCTCCTGTCGTAATAGCTATCCAGATCAAAGGAATAGTTGACCTGGCTGTATTTATCCACTTCGTTAACAGGGTTAATAACCAAATTTTGAATTTTATTGATTGCTCTACTATGTTCTAATACATAAATGAGATTATACAGGTTTCTGTAATTCCCATCCCCCACAAGGCTGCTTTTTATGTAGCCATACTTCTCGTGCTTAACCGAATCTTTCAGAGTGAAATTAATATTTAAATAAGCATTTCCACGACTTACCTTATCCAAATAAGCATATACATCACTGGCATCAAGCCTCGGAAACAACACCTTATTGAATTGCTGAAGCTTGGCCTGCATGATAACATATTGTTTTAAAACCGATTGGTACCGATCGGCAACATTGTTATCATTCCTCAATTTTTGCTTTGTACTTTTAATCTGCGCTTCTAAAGTGACAATTTCTTTACTTTGTATGAAATGCAAATAACCCCATCCGCTAAAGGAAAGAATTCCCAGAACAGCTAATAAAATCAAGGTATTTCTTAAAGCATATGACATATGTTTGCAACTTTACTATTTATGATCTTTAACCGAAGTCAAGAGTCCGCTCTTAATTTTCCCGGAATCAAAAGCATAATTTGATTTTTCATTATGAATCGGGGAAAATTTTGCGGAATCACTAACAACCTTATTAATAAAAATGCTGTACTTGTAAGCCTGCAATTCTCTTATTTTGGCAATACTTACACTTTGAAGCGTGGCATTAGCAAAAATTGCCGTTATTTCAGGAATTTTATCCCGGTATAAACTGTAACCCTGAATGGATATCCCGTTTTTGGCTGTTTGCATTGATGTTATCCATGCTCCCTTGATATTTTTAAAACCATCATTGATAATCTGCAGCGTCGTACTCCACTTTAACGTACCTCCACTCAATTCTTTAACATACTTCAGTCGTTCATTATCAGTGGTGTATTTCTGGCTTAAGTAATTGGTGCCGACGACGATGGAATGAATATTATTCAATTGGATCTGTGTTCTTTCCAAATCATTCTTCAGCTTTAAAATTCTATTGTTATTAATGCCATAAAAATGATTGAACCAAATGGGGGTTAAAGCTATCAGTAATAACAGAACAACACCATGCCATTCCAGTTTGAACAGTTTTTGACGCTCCCTGATATATTCAGGTAAAAATGAATAATTGTTGAACTCCTTAGCATTTAATCCGGTTGCCGCCCACGCAATTCCAATAGCTGTTGTATAATGGCTGACCGCTTCTTCATCTAGTTTGGAATCAAATTCAATTTTTTCGGGATTAAATTTGAATTCCTCAACAAGGATATCAGGAAAGTTTTTCTGAAAAAAATCTACTGATTTCTCACCTAGCCAATTGTTAGCCAGTATGATACGTTCGAGACTTGGCAGTTCCCCGGCATCTAGCTGGAATAAGATTTTGCTGAATATAGTGCCAAGCACATGGCTCGAATTTTTTCCTTCATTAATGACAGGGGAAACCAGCCAAAGCTCACGGCCTTTCATGAAAATCAAGCGACTTGTTTTAGTTCCCAGTAAAACGATACCGGTTACTTCATTTTCATCTAATTGGTAATTAGCCCGAACCAAATCTATTAATATTCCTTCGTCAGGCAACACTTCCCGGATAAATACCTTACCGGGATATAATGTTTTACTCCGTTCAACCAAATCCAGAAATACCGACTCATTCTCATTGGAGGCCAAGACTAACGCGCCGTCAGAACGAATCTCCCGGGCAAAACTGTCAGATGATTTCGGAGAACCATACAGTGTTTCGAGTTTGTCCTGTATGATTTCCAGGAGTTCTTTATTTTTCAGGTCTTTATAATTTTCATCTTTGAAAACCTGAAAAACCGTTGTTCCCGATGGAATATTCAATCCGATATCAACCTGCTTCATATTGATACTGGAAAGCAGTCCTTGTATCACCATTTCATCGGATTGAATTTCGGGATCATCTTCACCCACCAAGGCTAGAATATCATCTTCCTCACCCGATTTATCATCAATTTCGCTATTCGATTCTTCCGCTTCTACCGTTTCTTCAATTCCGAAAACATCTTCCAACCCCAAATCATCTTCGGTGTTGTTTTTATGGTTTTCAGGATTCTCTGAAAGAGTAATTTTATCAATTTTTGAGAGATAAAGCTTCTTATTCGCAATCGAAAGATGTGCGACCTGAATGATATCTCCATCAAGTACTAAGCCAACGAATTCTTTTTTACTCAAGGTGCCGGGTATTTTAATGAGTGATTAATACGCATATTTCAAAAGGTCAGCCAAACGTTTTTTGTTATTGGCATTGTTTAATGCCTCATCTTTGGTAATTTTCCCCTCATCATATAATCTTTTTAGATCTTGCTCCATGGAATGCATGCCAGTATCACCACCTTCCATCATCATCTGATATATTTCACCGATATTATTATTTCGAATAGCAGCTTTCACCGAAGGAGTTGTTATCAGAACTTCTTTTGCCAAAACTCGTTTTCCGTCGACACTCGATACCAACTTTTGACTGATAACGCAAGTGAGCACGTCAGCTAAACGATTCCTCACACGCTCCTGCTCAGCTACTGGAACTTCTCCCAAAATACGTTCAATACTTTCCATAGCTGACGATGTGTGTAGTGTGCTGAAAGTTTTATGGCCTGAATCAGTAATTTCCAGTGCCGTCATGATGGTTTCAGGATCCCTAAGCTCTCCAATCATAATGATGTCGGGATCCTGACGTAAAGCCTGAATAGCACCTTCTTTGAAGGATTTAACATCTTTACCGACTTCACGATGCCGAACGATAGATTTTATCGGCTGATGAATTAACTCAACAGGTGATGCAATAATAATTATATGTGCTGGTAATGTTCGGTTATTGGCGTCAATTATGGTATCTAACGTTGAAGACTTACCCGAACCCGTTATCCCCGTTACCAGTGACATACCATATTTGTAATATTTCAGGCTCAGGGCTTTTGCTACTTCAGGGTGCAAGCCAAGTCCCTTGAATGATCGAATCGTATTATCAATCTTACGCATATTCAGAGCCAGGTGATCCAGATCAAAATACATGTCGGCACGATATCTTTGCGGAGTGTCTGAATACTCATTAATCATGTATGAAAAATCCAGATTCCGCTCTTCCAACAGGTATTCTCTTTGCTGGGGCATCAAAATGTTATGTAGCAAGAAGTCCGTTTCCGTGAGCGAATAAGTATCTTTCTCTATCCCTGGATTTTTATCCCCATATACCCGATACCATACTTTGCCATCACAGCCAGGACCACCCAAATCAATATCAGATGCTTCCAGACGAATCATTTCTTCCAGGTAAAAGTCTATGATCTGCCTGAGTTTCATTCTGAACTCATCCGATTGCTGTTCTATGATATCTGCAATTTTCAAATGACGTTCTATGCCGGTGACAGACTTAGGAACCTTCTGAATGAGAGGTTTTAGTAATTCATGAAGGTCGATAAGTTGGTTACTCACTTCCATTTAAATTCCAATCGTTTAGTTCTGAATATTGGATAAATTTTTATACGAAATTTATTTGCAGGTAAACATTCCACCTGACAGCTAAAATCTTCAAAATCATCGGAGCACACAGATACTATAGCCCTTAATACTATAATAAATAATGATTTATAGATATATAATTTAAAAGGAGATTTCCGAAATTCTTGTATGATTTCGGGTTTTACAGGGGGAAGATATGCTATAGGGTTAAATTTTTGAATTACCCATTCTATGTATTTTTTAATATTTCTGCTAACGATAAGTAACGAAATACTTATTGTCATTAGCCCCCCGATATTTAGTATCATTAACAGGCACAATAAACCTTTTAACGATAGATCTTGAGTTTCTTTCAAATTTAGATGTTTTCCGATCAAGTGCAAATATATTGATTAAAAATTTTTAATAAATTTAATTACATAGATATATAAATAATTGTTATTATTGCATTTAATAAATATCTAAATAATTATATTATTTTAATATAAATTTGCGTAAAAGGCTTCAAACCATCAATTTAACAAAACAGAAGGCGGATAAACAAAGAATAAATATTTTGTTTATCCGCTATCGATCATTACAGGTGAAAATGACTTCTTATTCTTTCCAGGATACAATAGAATAAGAATCTTCAAGTGGATAGCCCGGTGGCCATTGACTCATTAACCTGTTGTCGTAATCGTATCTTTTACTGTAACCCGATACGCTGGTGATATTTCCACCATACGACATAAAAGTACCTACTGGGCCGCGGGTATTTTGTATGACGCCACCTAATAAGTTTAAGTTTCCTCTCGTGCCGATATACGTATTATTATAATCCTGTACGTAGAAGGAATTAGAAGCCAGAATACTGGCTTGTATCGTTAAATCATTCGTACCATTTACCGATTCGGCACCATCGTCAACTATAACATTATTATTACTGACCAGGCCCAGCATATCTTTCGAATTTGGATCTGTCACCGGATTGTCGGCATAGGTTAAATCTCCGGTTATATGAATATTTCCATCCGAATGAATAGTAACCTGTCCATTCAAGTCTCCCTGAACGTATACATTTTGACTGGAAGTGATTACTCCATTATAATTCGAAAGATCATACGATTGGGGAGTACTCCAGGAATAAACATATCCTACGGTCCAACCTCCCCATGTTTTTTGTTGCTGACTGATATCTACAGTTCCATCTGAATTAAACAGGACTTTTATAGTATTTGAAAATTGTAAACCACCATTGGATGCCATATTATCGAGAGCAGTAAAATTGGTAGGCAACTGTACCGAACTGCTGTTAAAGTTATATCCTCCCAAGAATTTGGGGCTTCCGGAACCTGACCACTGATTTGGACTGGTCACCTGGCCTTCAAATACAGGGTTGCCGGAAACATGAATTGTTCCATTTGTATGAACAGGGCCTTTGAGGGAATCGGAGGTAACAAAGTAAATGTTGGATGGTTCCGTATTTGTAAAATAGGCATACTTTGAATAGGACGTTCTCCTCATCAATACCGAAATATCTGAGCTCTGATTCAGATAATGTCCATCCGCGACTAGCAATAAGTCGTATGGACCCAGGGAAGCATCATTGGATTGATCATATACAGTAACGGTTCCATTACCTCCCATATAATTTGATTCACTTAAACCATCCCGCCATGTTATGTCTGAATTTAGCTGGGTGATTGCTAAATCTACCAGGCTGCTGGCAATGTTGCGGGATTGTTCTTTACTTGCATAAACACTGCTTCGATTAATCATCATATTCTGTCGGTGGGTCATATTCAGTTGATCCATGCCAAATATGATCACAAGCCCGCATACTATAAAAAGTAATGCACGTCCCATAAGATGTTTTTTTTATTTACTTGGGTAAGGAATTAAAAAAAAGGCAAATCAAACAATCAGAACTGCAGGTTCGCAGGTACAAAAGTTTTCTGCCAGGCAGCACCCTGATATATATTGTTATATGGTTCCGGCGATTCACAAACCATATTCACTTTTATTTTCCGGACTTCATTAAAGTTGCCGGGCGATGCAGTCTGATCACCATTTTTCATGATATAACTCAGACTGAATGAGGTAACCGATGCGCTGACCATATGTTTTACACCGTCGACTATTCGGTATAATGGATGGTCGTTTGGGTTTACGGTTTGCGACACTCCCTGGGAGACATCATATAACCAGGTAACATTGTGAATGATACCGTCATTATTTAAATCTTCCTGAAAGGAAACTTCCTCCGGAGAAGCATAAGTTATTATGGTGCCATTGACACCATATCCCATTTCACGAAAATCATTGTCAATGACCTGGCTGACATTATCAATACGGTTCTTTACGATTTGATTAATTGCTGTTTGATTCGAATCCATTGTTACCCGTTCATTCAGAGCTACTATTGAAATCATCAGCAGCCCGCCAATTATGAAGCTTGTGATTATTCCTGTATTCATAGTAAATAACCTCCATTATTGGATTGCCGAGTTACCTGTTTTTTATATAACTCAATGTTATAGGATTTGATAATCCGGGACTTTGAACCGTCACATCCAATCTTTTATGATTGGTTGCCGTTCCGGATGGTTGATCTGTATTTGTACTGGATACATAATAAATTTTTGATGAAACATCATAGACGGCATACTTCGTAGTATCAATTTTGTCATACTGTGCATATTGATCGATGGCATCAAAGGATAACCACCGGGCATTATCTATAATGTCTTCCGCTAGTGAAATACCAGTGTATTGAATTTCGGTTTGTACCTGAACTCTATTATTGTGCAACAAGAAACCGTTCACATTCAGGAGCAGGTAAGAAAAGACTACCATCGCTCCCAGAAGTAAAATTATGTCAGAACGGTCATTCATAGGTATCGCATTAGTTAATCACCAACGGTTACGGAGGCTATTTCCTCCATCGTCGTTAGCCCTTCTTTTATTCTTTCACGCCCTGATGCACGAAGAGTAAGCATACCGTCTTTTGTAGCTTGTTCACGGATTATTTCATCATCAATTTCATTGCCTGCATTCATAATTAACCTGCGCAGTTCCTTTGTAAAATAGAGAGCTTCCATTATTGCAATCCGGCCTTTGTAACCGTGATTACAATGCTCACAACCTACAGGCTTGTAGAAAGTTGTTTGATCGATTTCCTCATCTGTGAATCCAAGACTCCGTGCGGCTTCACGGGGTACATCATGTACTTCTTCTTTACAGTGATCACATAGTTTTCTGACTAACCGCTGAGCCATAACCAGATTGATAGCACTTGCAATCAGAAATGGTTCGACACCCATAGTATAAAGTCGGGAAACGGCGCTTGGAGCATCATTTGTGTGTAAAGTCGAAAATGTTAAGTGTCCCGTATTCGCCAATTTAATGGCTATTTCTGCTGTTTTTAAGTCACGAATCTCGCCAACCAAAACAATATCGGGGTCATGGCGTAAAATCCCGCGCATAGACTGATCGAATGTCATATGGTTGTTGATCTTCAGCTGACGGGCCCCTTTAATAATGTATTCAACCGGTTCTTCTACCGTTAATACGTTTTTAGAAGGATCAATCACCGAATATAAAGCGGCAATCAAAGTTGTTGATTTACCACTTCCGGTTGGGCCCGTTATAATTACAATTCCTGATGGTTTATTGATTGCTTTTTTAAAATCTTCATGAGCTTTTTTCTGCAGGCCCAGTTTTCCCAAATCCGTAATAACTTTTCTATCGTCGAGAACCCGGATAACGACAGATTCAAATTTACGGTCAAATTCCTGTCCGACAATTGGCATAATGGATACACGATACCGGATACTAATGGAATCAATTTTACGCTGTATAAATCCATCCTGAGAACTGTCTCTTTCAAAACGATCGATATTCCGCGATTTATCCTTGATGACGGCGGATATAGCTTCCGGACGGATATTTTCAAGTTTATGCCAAAGTTGCAGCTTACCGTCAACCCGGAAAAAAATTTCGGTAACCATCGGGCCAGAAGGTATTACGTGTATATCACTTACTCCCAGGTGAACGGCTTCTACAAGCATCCCCTCGATGAGGGAATTGAGCATGCTCTGGTTGATTTCGGCATCAATTTCAGCTTCGTCAATCTCATCTTCTTCAGGAATCTGGGTTTCTTCGAATGAAATCTCATCCAGTAAATCCAGATACTCATTTTTTTGGCGATATACCTGTTGAATAAGTTGTTCAACCAGTTCATTCCTGCAATAAGCTATTTCATAATGCTTAAGCGGTAATTTTGAAGCAAGGTTCGGAATAACCGGATCTGTTGGATCAGAAGCTGCAATTAATAATGTATTGTTATTGACCGAATGAGGTATAGCACTATGGAGCATTAACTCATCAACGACCTCTTTGGGCAACTTGCTGGTGAGTTGTTTAATTTTGTCTACTTCAGATGCCGTAATACCGGAATCATCATTATGAATCTCCCGAAAAGCAAAGACATCAGCAATAGCTTTCATTACGAGGTTGCGGTCGAGGCCAAGATCCAGGTTTAATATTTGTCCGAGCCTGCGTGGTGAACGATCCGATTCGTTATCCTGAATATGCATTGCTTTTTCCAATTGCTTTTCATTCAGGATTCCTCTTGAAATCAGTATATCACCTATATGCCGCCTTGTATCAACTTTTGCCATAACAATTTATCCGTCTAATTATTAATTCTTTACATACCACCCATATGTGGTTGGATTACAGCGGTTTCCGAGGAGACGACCGTTATTGCGATCAAAGCAACCATGATGAATAAATTTATCATCAGGTTTATGACATCAATGGCCGACTCCATCTTGTAGGTTGTCTGGATTTCATAATATTCAGCAAGCTGATACGCATTATCGCGCAGTGCACCAGACTCGGCACCGAGACGAAACCGGCTTAACGCCGTTTTTGTGAAAACTCCACAGGATTCGAAAGCTTCTATTAAACCCTTACCATCCTGGAGCATACCAGCTATCGCAACATCTTTAATTTGTTTTTCTATATAGGTATTCCGGCAAGCCTCGGACGCGATTTTTATTACTTCGATATTTTGTCCGGATCCGCTGTACAGCGTATAAAAAACCCGGGAAAAAATTTCAATACTGGTTTTGTGCATTAAATCCCCGATAACAGGGATTTTGAGAATCATTTTATCGAACCAGAGTTTACCCGACGGGGTTTTAACATAGGTCAGGAAAATGGCTATTGGAGCCGTTATAAAAAATAATATGGGAATCCAGCGGGCTTGCAGGAAATGGCTGAAATTCAGAGTGGCAGCTGTCATTGGAGGCAGCTTTACTTTCAATTTTAAAAACATCTCAGCCGTAGCCGGGAAAATATAACCTACATAAAATAACACAACGCCAATTACAGCCAATACCGTGATGGCCGGCATCATCAGCGATTTTCTCAAATTCTTTTTGAAAGCCGCATCCCGCTCTAAAAATTTTGCGGTACTTTCGAACACCAGGGCCATATTACCACTGGTTGAGGCCACGCTCAGCATGTATGCAGCAAACTTTCCGAAAACATTTTCGTGCTTTCCGTAGACTTCAGAACCTTCCTTTCCATCTTTCAGATCTTTCTGAATCTGTTTGATGGTGTCTCTCATCGCCTTATTCGCGGTATCTTCAAAAAGAAGGTTCAGGATTTCGTCGTAACTGAGTTTTTGCTTTAAAAGATCGGCAGACAGGCGAATAAATGTTACGACATCTTTTGTGGGAACTTTAACCGGTAGATTTAGTAATCTTTTTTCAACCCTTATGACACGATAACCCAGCTTAATCAGGGCCCGTTCTACTTCTTCCTTGCTATACGCTTCTTGTTCACCCGTCGACACCGGTTTCCCGGCTCGTTGTGCCTTGTAGGTAAACACTTGCTTTTTTTCAAGTGCCTGGACCTTATATCCCTTTACACGGGACAATTTGTCCAACTTGAATTTAGCCGCTTTTTTATTCTCGGCTTCAAATTCACCTTGCACAGCTTTCCCATTAGGGGTTATCCCTTTGAAACGATATTGTGGCATAACGGGTAAAAAAGATGATAATTTTTAATAAAATCAGACAATAACAGGGGAATGTTGCCTAACTGTTTTTTTACAAGTCTCTTCCCTTTTTCCGATTCAGAAATGAAAGGCTTCAAAAGAAGCCTTTCATTTTCAAAATCGAATAATCAAGTCAATCTTAAATACTTGTACTGATCTGAATCTTACCCTGAGAAATATATGCATATAATTATTCTGTTGAATCCTTGAGCTGGTATAGCTGTTACTTCAACACTATCTTTTGTTAGTATTAGTTATAACTCATATTCACCATTTGCATTTCTGACATCAGTAGTTGGTTCGTTTCATGAGCTATAACCAAATCCAATTTTATTAAAATCAATATCTGGTGAAATGATTACCACCACCGGCCATCATGCTTGGTTTCATGTACCAGCCTTGAGCCTGAGCGCCAATAGTCAGGATATCCTGGCGTACGGCATCTCTGTTTGCGTTTTTTGCACTGCTACCAAAAACATTTATAGCTACAACTGTAGCGATTCCAACGATAATGGTAACTAAAATTACGAGTAACAATTGTTGTTGACCCATTTTTTCCCTCCAAAGGTATTAGTTATTGTTCAGTTATGTTACAGGTTAAAAAAAAATCCGTTAGAAACTATGAAGCCAATCTAATTAATAGGAAATTAATTTTTTTCTAATTAACTATAAGAGCCTTCATAAATCCCTTTGTTACATATCATTGACATAATCAATTTCAAGTATTCTTTATGTATATATTTGAAATAATCTACAATCATCAATGTAACATTTTTATAATTCCATCAAATCTTAATCAAGTCTCAAGCCCAATTGCTTTATTTATTCACAAGATACTTTTATGATGCATAGCATCAAGTTGATAGTACATATTATGTTACGAAACAAATCCATCTGTAGATGATAATTTAACAAAACACTCTTTATTCGTGTTTGCTTATATGAGTATCTGATACTGCATTTGTTACAGGGAATTATATTTGAAATTTAGATACTGAGCTAATTTTCATGCCTGTGCGACATTATATCAAAGTACTTATACGTATTTTTAACTACGTATTTTTAACTAAATATAATTATTTCCATGATATTCACAAATAACGATGTTCAAATTTCATATAAATAAACACATAATGCGGAGTGAACTATCAACATAACAGATGTTCTTACCTTGTAACTACTTGCATATAAAGCTAATACGGCTTCCTTTGCTCTAATCATAATCTCGTATTTTTATATTCTATTCCGAAATCAAATTTTCCGGGAGTTTCAATAAAAAAGTACCTGGAATTTTTTGGCTTCTTTCATTTCATATCTTAAATACGAAATAAGATTTCAACCGGATTAACGCGTTTTAAAAAACAGTAATTCATCAATTATTGTTTTTTTGTCTGATTTTTTGTCAATAAGTCAAAGAGCTTATTCTTATGCCACAATTCCAATCTAATGGCATTAATTAAGGCATATCTGCCATAAATTGGTAAAATCTTGTCATGGTCTGCACATTTGATTAAGTTTTTCTAATATTAGTCTATTTATCCTGGATGAAACGAAATATAACGACACAACATACCTACCCCAGCACCTTTTAACTTTCGATAAACTTTCCCAGCCCCTCTTTCTGAACACTATTTTACCATATAGCAAAACATTTTTACATCGAAAATTTTACTTTTTGTAAATTATTTACAGCTTTCATGAACACGTATTTTTTAAAATTCAAGCTTAATTAATTAAATATTGTACTACCACATACAAAAAAAGCAACCGGCAACAAATTTAGATGGGTGTTACCAGGTTGCTTTATTGGGGGAGAGAGGGTTTGGATACATTAAATTATTCCAATATTAGCACTTTGTCAAATAATAATGCACAATTCATACATTTATTGATTATACATTGCGAATAAACATAAACATTATATAAATATGCCAGATAATAATCTACAAAATGCATCCTCCGTATTAAAAAGGATCAAATCTGCTTATAATTTAAATTCGTATGGCGAACTGGCGGAATACCTCGGTGTCAGTCCCGGTACTATTTCAGCATGGAAGACCAGGGATACACTGAATTATAAACTCATACTCGATCGTTGTTCAGATTTGGATTTTGATACTCTTTTTTTCAGCGACAAAACACCCGATTTAAAATCGTCCCACACCTATCATATTCACCATTCTTCGGATCAAGAGATATACCAGGTTCCGTTCTATATGAATTCGAGGGCTTATGTTGATGGGGTATTCCTTTCCAGGATTGATGGTGGCAACTCCATGGCAAAATCCCATATTCAGACTTTTTTCCTCAATAAATATTGTGTTGAAAAACGAATGGATGCGGATCCTTCAAACCTATTTGCTCTTACAATAACCGGTGATTCTATGAGTCCAACGCTTTATGAAGATGATATTATCATCGTTGATAAATCGCTAACGTATCCGAAAGCGGGCTCTATATACCTGGTACGCATTTCTGAATTGATAAATTGTAAACGTATCCAAAAATTACCCGGCGGCGTTCTGCAGGTAACTACCGATAACGAAGCATACCGATCTTTTGATATTCCGCCTGACAGCGACGATTTTGAGATACTTGGCCAGGTCAGGATGATATTCCATCGGGTATGAGTTAGCAATTAACAATTAACAATTAACAATTAACAATTAACAATTAACAATTAACAATTAACAATTAACAATTAACAATTAACAATTAACAATTAACAATTAACAAAACTGACGAACATCATGCTTCAGGTCAACTCTTTTTTCTGATCACTGTTTATTGTTTATTGATCATTGATCACTGATCACTGTTTATTGTTTACTGATCACTTTCACTGTTTTGATCTTCTCTAAATTGACAAGCATATCCATTGTCATTTTAGCCAGGTCATATTCCGGTTTCCAGTTCCAGTCTCTGCGTGCTTCGGAATCATCAATACTTTTAGGCCAGGATTCCGCAATTTTTTGTCGATAATCGGGCTCATACCTAATTTTAAAATCCGGAATATGTTTTTTTATCTCAGCAGCTATTTCAGCAGGTGAAAACGACATGCCTGCCAGGTTATAACCCGAACGAATCGTAAGGGAATCTGAATCGGCGTGCATAATTTCTAATGTAGCCCGCAAAGCATCAGGCATGTACAACATTGGCAAGTAGGTATCCTCCTCCAAAAAACAGTTATACGTTTCCCCATCCAGTGCTTTGTGGAAAATATCTACGGCATAATCGGTTGTTCCGCCACCCGGCAACGACTCATATCCTATAATACCCGGATATCTCAGGCTGCGGACATCCACTCCATATTTATTATGATAATATTCACACCAGCTCTCTCCTGCCACTTTGCTGATACCATAAACGGTGTTCGGATCCATAATAGCATATTGAGGAGCTTCATCTTTAGGTGAATGCTTGCCAAACACGGCTATAGAACTGGGCCAGTATACTTTATCCAGATTGCGATTCCTGGCAACTTCCAGGACATCCAGCAAACCATTCATATTCAGTTTCCAAGCAAACAAAGGTTTATCTTCGCCTTTGGCAGATAAAATTGCGGCAAGATGATAGATTTGGGTCACATCATATTTCTCTGCCAGCTCAAATATGCGGTTTCCATTCAATACGTCCAACACCTCAAAAGGACCATTCAATGAAGCTTCATGCTGAGGTATCCTTATATCCGAAGCAATAACATTGTCATCGCCGTAAATTTCTCTCAGTTGAACGGTCAGGCTGGTACCAATTTGTCCGCCGGCACCGGTTATTAATATTTTATCCTTTTTACTCATTGTCCTATCAATTAGTAAAGTGTCTCAAATTTTGTGTGTTAAGATAATCTTTTTTCGGGCTATTTGTCATAAAATCTGGAAGCGCTTAACATATTATTTCATAAAAAATATAACCGATTTTTTTCTACCATATTTGTACTTTGGAATACAATTATTTAACAAAAACATTCGCCCAAAAAGGTAATTTTATGTATGGTTCTATTAAGAAATTTCTTCAGAACGAAATAAACGACATCAGAGATTCCGGACTGTATAAAGAAGAGAGAATTATTACTTCACCACAAAGTGCGGTCATCCGGTTAGCGGACGGCAGCGAAGTCATCAATTTTTGTGCTAATAATTATCTTGGACTCGCATCACATCCCAAAGTTCTGGAAGCGGCCCATAAAACACTGGACGAGCGGGGATACGGCATGTCCTCGGTCCGTTTTATTTGTGGAACTCAGGACATTCATAAAGAACTGGAAGCTAAAGTTTCTGAATTTCTGCATACGGAAGACACCATTCTGTACGCCGCCTGTTTCGATGCGAACGGCGGGGTTTTCGAACCATTGTTTGGTCCCGAAGACGCTATTATTTCCGACGAATTAAACCACGCATCTATTATTGACGGGGTCCGTTTATGTAAAGCACAGAGATATCGTTTCAAAAATAACGATATGGATGATCTTGAAGCCAAATTAAAAGAAGCCCAAAGCGCCCGCCATCGGATTGTTGTGACGGATGGTGCTTTCTCGATGGACGGTTTTATCGCAAAGCTTGATAAAATCGTAGAACTGGCTGAAAAATATGACGCCCTCGTAATGTCGGATGAAAGCCATTGCACCGGATTTCTTGGAAAAACAGGCCGGGGAGCTGTTGAACATCGCAATGTGCTCGGTAAAGTGGATATTATTACCGGCACCTTTGGAAAAGCTCTCGGTGGTGCCTCCGGCGGTTTCATTTCAGGACGCAAAGAAATTGTTGAAATGCTTCGTCAGCGCTCCCGTCCTTATTTATTCTCAAATACACTGGCACCGGCTGTCGTGGGAGCAACTATCGCAGCTATCGATTTACTTTCCGAATCGACCGCATTACGCGATAAACTGGAAGAGAACACTAAATATTTCCGGGAAAAAATGACCTCCGCAGGTTTCGATATCCTGCCCGGTGTTCATCCCATAGTCCCGATTATGCTGTACGATGCCAAACTTTCTCAGCAAATGGCAGAGAAAATGCTAGAAAAAGGTATTTACGTCATCGGATTTTATTATCCTGTCGTTCCCAAAGGCAAAGCACGAATACGGGTTCAGATTTCTGCCGTTCACGAGAAGGAACATCTCGATAAAGCTATTCAGGCCTTTACAGAAGTCGGAAAGGAATTAAATATTATTCAATAATTATCGTCTTCCTTTCTTCGTCTTTTTATCACAGGTAAGCAATCGGTTTTCAATAATTTGTAAATGAATGCCGGTTGCTTTTTTTCGATTATCCCATGTTCTGCTGTATAAAGCAAACATATTGTAGTCTCAACTTTATAACTAAATACTCGAATTTTCCGATTGTCTTTTGTAATATTGAACAATTATTGTCGTTAGCTGCCAGTTGAATATTGAATGGATAAAATCATATAACCGCCAAGGAGGCTGTATGCGAAAATTACTGCTTGTTATCGGATTGTCATTAATATCTTTCCCTCTCTTTGCCCAAAATATGCACCATGAGAACGACCCTACCAGAAAAGTTGAAGGCAGCGGGACCTTACCGAAGGGCTGGGAACTACGTTTTGATCATCCTTCTGCAAAAATCACGCAAATTAAATTCGAGGAAAAAGGCAGCAACTTTCATTTTACCTCCGGTCCGGCAGCTATCTATTATAATATGAAAGACAAGTTCCCCAAAGCGTATATCGTTCAGGGTTATTTTATTCAACAGGAAAAGACAGCTCATCCGGAAGCATACGGACTTTTTGTAGGCGGTGACAGCCTGCAGAGTGACAGCCAGCATTACCTGTATTTTTTAGTCCGTCAGGATGGGAAATTTCTGATTAAGAGCAGAAATGGTTCCAACACGCCCGTCATTGTTAACTGGACGTCCAATCCGGCGATTCGCAGCATGAATTCCAAGGGCAAAACAGAGAATTATCTTTCTATCGTGGTACTCCACAATCAGGTCGATTTTCTTATAAACGGCAAACATATTCGCACAATTCCAAAATCAAGACTGCCCTTTACCGAAGGATATGCCGGCATGAGAATCAATCATAACCTTGATGTGCTGGTACAGGGCTTCCGCGCCCGTGCTTTGCATGACTGATATTTGAGTATTGAGTATTGAGATTTGAGTAGTGAGATTGCGGGGACGTATAGGAAACGTCCTCGCAAATATGAAACCTGGATTCATTCTTCCTCGTCAATTTCATCCGTAAGCAGTCCGGCAGGCAGCTGTTTGCTCGTTCCTGCCCCAAGTTTTCGTATTTTCTCGGCACGTCGTACCAAATTACCTCTGCCCGTATTGAGCTTATTCATTGCGTCGTCATAGCTTTTCCGGGCCTGATCCATGCGCTCCCCGAGTTTCAACATATCCTCGGTAAAGCCAACAAATTTATCATAAAGGGCACCGCTCTGCCGTGCAATCTCCTGTGCATTTTGATTCTGCCTTTCTTGTTTCCAGATATTATTGATTGTAAACAAAGTTGCCAGTAACGTCGACGGGCTCACGATAACGACATTTCGTTCAAAGGCATCGTTGTACAACGATGATTCGTGCTGCACAGCCAGGCCAAATGCCGGTTCTATCGGAACAAACATCAATACAAAATCCGGATTATTGATTTGATACAAATTATGATAACTCTTTGAGCTCAATTCTTTTACATGTGTTTGTATCGATAAGATATGGTCCTTCAGAGCTTTTTCGCGTTCGTTCTCACTTTCCGCGGAATAGTAACGTTCGTACGCTTTCAGGGAAACTTTCGAATCAATAATGACATTTCGATCCTCTGGCAATTTGACGATAATATCCGGTTGTAACCGGCGTCCATCATCCGATTTTAGACTTTTCTGCACCAGATATTCCCGGCCTTTTTCCAGTCCTGATTTTTCCAGGATTTTTTCCAGAATCATTTCACCCCAATTCCCCTGCGTTTTCGTCTGTCCCTTCAATGCATTCGCCAGGTTATTCGCTTCCTGTGTCACTTTATTGTTGAGGTCTTTCAAGTCGGTTATTTGTTGAATCAGTGCCGCCCGGCTGTTCTCGCCTTGCTGATGTGTCTCGACTACTTTTTTTTCAAAATCTTTAATCTTTTCATTCAGCGGTTTCAGTAACTGATCCAGGTTCGTCTGATTTTGCTCGGTAAACTTTTTACTCTTCTCTTCAAGTATTTCATTTGCCAGATTCCTGAACCGGTCGGCAAACTGAGCCTGCAGTTCTTCCACTTCCCTTCTGTGCTCTCGTAAACGTTCTTCCATGTTTTTATAATCCGACTCCAGTGAGGCAAATTCCGTACGCACCTTCATTTCATTTTGCCGGGTTTCGCGCAATTCCTGTTCCAGGCGATTTTTTTCATTCTGCAGAAAACCATTACGTTCTTCGAGGCGAGTACGTTCGCTCTCCGCCGCCTGGTGTTGCATTTGAATTTCATGCACCTGTTCCGGTTTCATTCCGTATTTATTTTGCAGAAATATTCTACTGACAAACCAGAAAACGGCAGCGGTTATCAGAATGGTGATTACAATAGTGTACAATGGCATGGAGACCTCGTTAAATAACGGATTAAAAACATTAACACATTCTAATATAACATATAATGTACCATCAGTGTGTCACCCTGGAATTCAAAAAAATCGGAATTTGTACCCTTTTATCTTCATTATCGAATCTCTCCTTCACTCATATGATTGAAAACGTTACCCAGACATTGGAAAAATTTAATTTTGCTTAATGAAAGTTGATTTATATATCTCTATGTGTATCAATGTGTTTACAAACAATTCCATAATTTCCGTAAAAAATTAATTCTAAATATGGCATTATTCTTGTAACAAATTGACCTTTTGTCAATCATATGAATAAATATCAATCTACAGATTTACGGAAGTTTTATAACCTTATTTGATTTGAGGTGTCGTCATGAATGCACAACACATCGCAAAAACTATTGGAGTAGACAAGGTGATCATCGAGGAACTGATCTCCGGCAAAGTAACTATCAGCATTTCCGGTGAATTCGGAGCTACAAAATCTGCTCTTCAGGATTTTATTCATGGACGCGTGAGGGAGAGTGTTTCTATCATTTTAGGAATTAACAAAAATGAAGCTCAAAAGATGCGCGATCAGATCGACCGGGACCAGGCTATTGGCATGATTTTGGAATACTGTATTCGCAAACATTCTCATTCCAATGAAAAATGGCCTATTGAATTGCAGTAAAGTTTGCTAACTAAGATTTCAAACGTTTTGTTCTCCAGATTATAAGTTTTTCATACGCACGGCTTTTCCCTGTATCTTATTGTAAATAAATAAGTTTCTAATAATCTTATTATATGAGAAGCTTATTTATCTTTATTGCCTTCATTTTACTGGCTCTACAGCCGGGAAAAAGGACTTTTGATCCACTCGTCAGTGTTATATCGATAAATGGTCCTATTGGCCCTACAACCGCTTCTTATATTTCCAGGTCCATTAAAATTGCGACAGCCAAAAATTCAGAATGCCTTGTCATTGAATTAGATACGCCGGGTGGCCTGTTGGAATCAACAAAAGATATTGTGAAATCTTTTCTGTCTTCTCCCATTCCAATTGTCGTCTATGTTTCTCCACAAGGTGCCAGTGCAGGAAGTGCCGGAGTATTCATCACTTTGGCTGCCCATATTGCCGCCATGGCTCCGGCAACCAATATCGGTGCGGCCCATCCGGTTCAAATTGGATCCGGTGGCGAGCAGCAGATGGACGACGTGATGAAGGAAAAACTGACGAATTATGCGGAAAGTTATATAGAAAGTATCGCCAAACATCGTAAACGAAACGTGGAGTGGGCCAAATCTGCTGTTCGGGAAAGTGCTTCTATAACTGAAGATGAAGCTCTTGAAAAGAATGTGATTGATTTAATTGCTGAAAACCGTAGCGATTTGCTAAAAAAAATAAATCTCAAGGTCTTTAATGGCGATACCCTGCATACGGCAAATGCCCGGATCGAAACAATAACGATGTCTCCCGGAGAAAAGTTTTTCCAGTTCCTGTTCAGGCCCGAAATAATGGTCATTCTGATGCTCATCGCTATTTACGGAATCATTGGAGAAATAAGTAACCCGGGCGCCGTCATTCCTGGCGTTACCGGGCTAATCGCATTAATCCTGTTATTATATACGATGGCGGCCATGCCGGTCAATGTTGCCGGATTTGCATTGATAGCACTGGCGATCGCCCTTTTTATTTTCGAGGCTTTTACGCCAACGTTCGGCATTCTGACAACCGGGGGAGCCATTGCCTTTATCCTAGGTTTACTCATGCTTTTCGACGAAATGCCTTCATTTTACCATCTTTCATGGAGTTTTCTAATACCTGTAACCATTATTACGGTCTTGTTTTTTGTTTTCATTGCCGGTGCCGGCATCAAGTCACTATATCTTCCCGTAAAAACAGGCACGGAAACCATGATAGGGAAAACAGCTAAAGTGATTCAGACGGTCACAGAACGTGACGGAAAAATTCAGATTGAAGGAGAATATTGGAATGCTGTCGGTGACATAAACATCGAGGCTGGAAATTTATGTACGATTGAATCTATAAAAGGATTGACGGCTTATGTAAAACCAAAAAATCATCAGGAGGAAGATCATGAATGAATTAGAAAACTTTACCACATTAATATCCTGGACTGTGGTGGTACTCATAATAGCGGGACTGATACTGCCTCAGATGATTCGCATTCTGAGGGAATATGAACGGGCTGTCGTCTTTCGATTAGGAAAAATATTGCGAGCCAAAGGACCAGGGCTCGTTTTACTCATTCCTTTTATCGATCGCATGGTTCGGGTTGATATGAGAATCCTGACCATCAACGTAGAAAAACAGGAGGTCATCACGCGCGATAACGTAACCATTAATGTAGATGCCATAACGTATTTCCGTGTTGTCGATGCTGAAGCAGCCATTATAAAAGTTGAACGTTTTCTGCAGGCAACATCCCTGTTTGCCCAGACTACCCTGCGGAGCGTATTGGGACAGGTAGAACTCGATGAGTTATTAGTCGAACGCGATAAAATTAATCTGAAAATTCAGGAAATATTAGATCGTCAAACAGATCCGTGGGGTATTAAAGTCACCTCCGTTGAAATTAAGGATGTCGTGTTACCCGATACAATGAAAAGGGCTATGGCCCGACAGGCGGAAACCGAACGCGACCGGCGTTCCAAAGTCATTTATGCACAGGGGGAATTTCAGGCGGCAGAGAAGCTGGTTCAGGCTGGTGAGATGATCAGCAAAGAACCAACGGCCCTTCAGCTTCGTTTTCTGCATGCAATGGCGGAAATGAGCTCTGAACATTCTACGTTCACATTCATTCCAATACCAATGGATCTGATTTCTGCATTTACGAAATCACCGGGTGACAAAAAATAGGAAAGCGGATGCACATCATCAGGAGTGTACATCCGCTTAATAGCACCGGCCAAAAAACCGGCACCACTCTGACCTTACCCAAGGCAAAGTTTCTTTAATCTTACCCAAACATAATTTGCTTACCCAAATCCCAAACACCCAAGCCCCCCGACCCGGGATGTTCGACTTCTTAATTCAAAACTTCAAAGATTTATCTTTAACTCACTTTCAATATACAGGTAGCCAGGGCGTACAAACCTGACAAAAAATGGTAAAATTCTGACACTCCTATTTTTAAACAAAAAAATCCCCTGCAAACCATGATTTATCACTAATCTCCACCCCAGGACTCATCATATTATTTTTTTCATAATTCATAAAAATGTTGAAATATTTCTGTGTCATTTTTGTCAAATAAGTATTAATTATTTAATAGGATAAACCTATCATCAAGAGATCAATCCTTAGGATAAAACTATCATGAAAAAGAGTGCCAGAAATGGGTTAATAAGCATTATTACACTTGCCATCATCGGCTACCTGGGATATACCTTCTATATCAGTCACTGGAGTTCCGGCAGTCCAAAATTCCAATTTGATGAAGTGAAAGTGGGTACTATCATCAATACGATTTCCAGCAGCGGTACGATTAGCCCGGTAACGACGGTGGAAATTGGCACCCAGGTTTCGGGAACCATTGCCAAAGTATATGTCGATTTCAATGATCAGGTTAGCAAAGGACAGTTACTTGCCGTTCTCGATACTTCGCTCCTCAAAGCCACACTGATTGATGCGCAGGCCGGCCTGGAACGGAGTAACGCTCAGCTCGAAGAGGCGCAAAACAATTATAACAGGTATAACCTTTTGTACGACAAGAAGATAATATCCGCATCCGATTTTCTTCCTTATTATATTAATCTGAAACTGCAGAAAGCGAACATTAAGTCGGCCCAGGCAACCCTTGAACGGGCTAAATATAACTTTCGCTTTGCTGTCATCCGCTCCCCTATTAATGGCACGGTTATCCTCCGAAATGTCGAGGCCGGTCAAACAGTTGCTTCCAGTTTTTCTACTCCTACCCTTTTTGAAATAGCCGAGAACCTGATTAAAATGGAAATTCTGGCCCAGGTCGATGAAAGTGATATCGGTTCCATTAAGACCGGGCAGGATGTCCGTTTCCAGGTTCAGACTTACACCGACAAAACTTTTTACGGCAAGGTCAAACAAATCCGCCTGAACCCAACGACCGTGTCTAATGTCGTGAACTATACTGTTGTTGTCAGTGCCGATAACAAGGATAATTTTTTACTGCCGGGCATGACCGCCATGGTCGATTTCATTACTGAACGGGCCGACAGTGTCCTCATAATTCCCTCCCGTGCCCTTCGTTTCCAGCCAGATGCGGAAATGCTGGCCAAATATAGGAAAAACATGGAAAAACGCATCTCCTCACTTCCGGATTCTGTTCGCAGTCAAATGGGATTCACACGAATACGACAGGAAGGCCAGCGTAGTACAGGCAACAGGAATTCTACTCAAAACCGTACCATAAACCGCGTTTGGTATCTCGATGAACAGGGTAACCTGATGATGATGCGTGTCACAACCGGTATCACGGATGGAAAAAATACTGAAATTAAGAATGGCCGTGGGTTAAAATCAGGCATGAAAATCATCGTCGGGCTGGCTGATGCCTCAACCGCCAACACATCCAGCAACTCTGGCATGCCTCGTTTCAGAAGGAATTTTTAAAACCTAACCGGAAATGAACTATGGACTACATCATCGAGACGAAAGATATCACAAAAGTTTACCAAATCGGCGAGATTGCCGTTAACGCACTACGCGGCATCAATATGGCGGTTGAGCGTGGTGAAATGGTGTCCATCATGGGAGCTTCCGGTTCCGGAAAATCGACTCTTATGAATATCATCGGGTGCCTTGACCAACCAACTGGCGGTGAGTATTTCCTGGATAAGATTCTCATCAATAATCTGACCAATCACGAATATGCTCATATCCGGAATGTAAAAATCGGATTCGTATTCCAGGGATTTAACCTTTTGGCGCGGACAACGGCTCTTGAAAATGTGGAATTGCCACTGTTATATGATCGGGAAGGCCGTATTAAGAATCCTGACAAAGCAGCATTCAATGCATTGGAACGGGTAGGTCTCAGCGACCGAATTCATCATGAGCCGAATCAATTATCCGGCGGGCAGCAGCAGCGGATTGCGATTGCACGGGCCATCGTCAACGAACCGTCAATCATTTTGGCTGATGAACCTACGGGAAACCTGGACAGCCGGACCTCCGTGGAAATCATCAAATTGTTCCAGGAACTGAATGACCAGGGAATTACGATCCTGATTGTGACGCACGAACATGATATCGCACAGTACACTAAACGCATTATCGAACTAAAGGACGGACTGATTATCCGGGACGAACCTGTTTTGGACCGACATATTGCATCGGAAGATCTTGAATCTATCACAATCGCCGTAAAACCTGCATAATCCTATAAAAATTTAAGTTCAGGGACAGTATGAAACGAATTAGAAAAATCCTACAGGCCTCTTTCCTGAGTATCCGTAAAAACGGGATGCGCAGCCTGCTTACCATTTTAGGTATCATTATAGGTGTGAGTGCCGTCATAGTGATGGTGGCGATTGGCGAGGGATCACAGCAGCAAATCAAACAGCAAATCGGATCGCTGGGAACCAACCTGATCATTGTTTTCCCGGGCGTCAGCCGTTCCGGCGGAGTGAGCCGCGGAGCCGGGAGTTGGAACCATTTTACTTACGACGATGTCGAAAAACTGCAGGAAGAGGCAACCTTGCTCAGCGGGGTGTCTTCGGTGGTTCGAACCGGTGCGCAGATTATCGGCGGCGGCAACAACTGGAGCACTTCCATATTTGGCGTCGACCCGAGTTATTTCAACATCCGGAGCTGGGAACTGAAATATGGTGATTTCTTTACAACACAGGATGTACGTGCCCGGAAGAAAGTTGCCCTGCTGGGTAATACCGTTGCCGAAAACCTGTTTCCCGGCGAAGATCCGACCGGGGAAAAAATCCGGATTCGGAACACCCCGTTTACGGTTATCGGCGTGCTTAAATCCAAGGGACAGAGCGGAATGGGTCAGGACCAGGACGATATTATTCTTGCCCCGACCACCACGGTTTTTTACCGGCTGAAGGGCGGGCGCCATATCGATATGATTAATGCCAGTGCCGTTTCAGTGGAACAGCTCAAAGCCGCACAGGAACAGATGCGTAGTATCTTACGGGCATCACATAAAATTGCCGAGGGTGAAGACGATGATTTCAATATTCAAAACCAGGCGGAAATCTCCTCTGCCGTAACGGAAACCTCGCGTATTATGACGCTTCTGCTTGGCTCCATCGCGGGTGTGTCACTGCTTGTAGGCGGCATCGGTATCATGAATATCATGCTGGTATCGGTGACCGAGCGGACACGGGAAATCGGCATTCGCCTGTCGGTTGGTGCGCGTGATACCGATGTGCTGATCCAGTTTTTATCCGAGGCAATGGTGTTGAGTCTTGCCGGAGGTATCATCGGCATTGTGGTCAGTTTCCTGATTTCGTATTTCCTGAATCATTTCACACAGATTTTCTCGGTAATCAATCCCCAGATCATTCTCATTTCGTTCATTTTCTCCGGCGTCGTAGGCATTTTCTTCGGATTTTACCCGGCACGTAAGGCTTCGCAGATGAACCCGATCGACGCGCTGAGATACGAATAAAACGGATTACGGATTACGGATTACGGATTACGGATTACGGATTACGGATTACGTGATTACGGATTACGGATTACGGAACTTGAGCATTTTTTCGTCGAATACAATATCCTTGCTACTTTTTCCATTCATCTGAACCACGATTTATTGGATTAGTTTGATTTCCATGATTCTCCGATTTCCATTCTTCGTCCTTCGTATTCCGTTTTCAGTCCTTCCTTTTTCTAAAGTCTAACGTCTCATATCCAACGCCTATTTACAAACTTTTCATTTAACTCCGTTGTTAGCATTTGTATAACATCATCGCTATCGATAAACCGAAAGGAATTTTTATATGAAAGTATTTGTGACGGGAGCAACTGGATATATCGGTTTCACGGTTGCAACACGGTTTCGCCGGGCCGGACATAATGTGTTCGGGCTCGTCCGTTCGGAACAGAAGGCGAAAAAAATGGCGAAAGTGGAGATTCACCCTGTGATTGGCGATATGCAGCATCCCGAAAGTTACCGGCATATCGCGGAACAATGTTCGGTAATCATCCATACCGCCAGTGATATGCAAAACGACACCCGGGAACTGGACCAAAAAACGGTTGAGACGATTCTTGAAATCGGGAGATCCGGCGCCCGTCCGAAAACGTTTATTTATACAAGCGGTTGCTGGTGCATCGGTGATACCGGCGAAGAGATGGCTGATGAAACAACTCCCCTGCACCCGATTGATATGGTAGCCTGGCGCGTAAATGTAGAGAATATGGTTCTCGATTCTCAATCGGTGAATGGTATCGTGATTCGTCCGGGTTGCGTGTATGGCAAACAAGGCGGACTTACCGGAATGTGGTTCAACAGCGCTTATAATGAAAAACATCTCAAAGTGGTCGGCGACGGACGTAATTACTGGACGATGGTCCATGTGGATGATTTGGCGGAAGCGTACATCCTGGCCGGTGAAAAAGAGTTGAAAGGGGAACTCTTTAATATATCGGACCGTTCACGTTCTACCGTTCACAAAATGGCGAACGCCGTTGTCCGTGTAACCGGTTATGCTGAAGATATTTCGTACGTTCCGGTGCCCGAAGCGGCCAAAAATATGGGCGGACTGGCGGAGGCCCTGGCGTTGAACCAGCATATCGATTCCCGGAAAGCCGTTCGTTTACTGGGCTGGCAGCCGGAATTCGGTGGTTTTGTGGATGAGATTGAAACCTATTTCGAAGCGTGGAAAGCCGCGATTGAATAAGGAAAAGAGTGACTATTATTGATAAAATTCGGATATTTGATTACGTCATTCGACAAGCCTGAAGTATAACAGGACAGGGCGATTAGCTCAGCGGAAGAGCACTGCGTTCACATCGCAGGGGTCACAGGTTCGAACCCTGTATCGCCCACGGATTTTTGGGGAAACAAAAGGATTCGGAAATTATTGCAAATATTTGATTTTATCGGACCAAGATATTTGCCGTCACAGTTTGCAAACTTGTGTTATCTTTGAACGAAGCATTGCAATCTAATTAACTTAGTGGTACCCCAAAAATCTTTCTGTGCCATTCCGTGTTTCCGTGGCTATTTATAGCAGAGCTTTCGAGGGACACGTTCCCAGGCAGACATGGGATTAAGGAAAGGGACACAAGCTGTAAATGTTTACGGGGATTACCAACCCGGAACATCCTCCTGAGGATCTACAAAAGGATCCTATTTCATAACACCCAATAACTCAATTCCCTAATAACCCAATAACCCCTCCTCCTATCCGAATGCTGACTAAATCTAAATTGCCGTTTTCCTTTTTTTCGCGCCATTTCATCATTTACAATTATTAACGGGGTCAAAAATGGTGTTATTTTTATTATTTACAATCACTTACAATAATATTGTTTCCTGTTGTATATCGGCTTAAGGGAGTATTCAAATCACCTTTTTACCTATTCACCGGTTGATTAACAATTTTATCCGGTCTATACTTTTATAAGTTAGTTATACTTATTTCAATGATTTAAGGCGGGTGGGTATATAAAATATGTAAAATCCCATTTTAATAATAAGATTCGCATAACAATTACGTTTAATTACCATGGTTTCTGAACTGCTTATTAATATTCACTTAAGCGTAATATATTTCTTTCACGGGCATATTCGGTCTAACTGAATTCAGAATTTAATTTTATATTACAGCGTAAACTTTTACTACTGAGGAAAACAGTACCGATACCGTACTAAATCATTTAAACATTTACAGATGGGTATTGGTTATGTGTTGTCTGCTTATTATTAAACTTACATAGTACCTATGGATTCAACTTACGTAAAATATCATCATAATTATGATGATAGCGAAGGGTATGTATATTCGGTGTATGGGAAAACGGATTATTTGAAGCACGTTTTAACGTCTCTTCACACACTTCGCAGATTTGATCAAAAAAGGCCGGTAGCTTTAGTTTGCGAAGAACACCATGTACAGCTGCTTAACGAGCTGGGCCTGCGCGATTTATTCGATGTGATCCATCTTATCGACCCGGATCACCGGACCATCGTAGGATTCAAGCATAACGTGGATTCATACCTGTTCTTCAAATCCAATATCTTCCTGGACAGCGACATCATCTGGTGCAAAAACCCGGATGACCTCTGGAAAACCCTTTCGGTATACGATTTTACCATCACCGGGAATATTAAGTCGGATATTTTCTTCGGTTCACACAAGAACTTTTCTGTCTTGTTGGATCTCCTGTTCAGCCGCCGCAGAAGAACCCTGAAACGATTTGGATTATCCTATCTGAGCCGTGTTCAGTCCGGTATTATCTTCGCCAAAGATAAATCTGTGACACACGATGTGTGCCAGCTCGCCCGCGGATACATGGATCAAAAAGATCGCACCCACTTTATCTCTCGTAAACTGCCGAACGGCAATACGGAAGAAAGCGACGAATGGGGATTTGCCATGGCAATGTCGCGCCTGAAATTACCTGTGATTCCCTGGTTCCAGGGAGAATTGAGTCCGCAGCTGGACTTTATCAGCTCATTCGTGGATCACGACCCTGATTTCAAAGATATACGATATCTATACTATCTCAATAAATTTGTATACAGCCTCAGGGGCCTTCAATCTCAGAAAACGCGGGAAAACATTATGAATATCATGCGCTTCTTCCGCCCGAGTTCTGTCGAATACAAATGGGTCACCCCTTACAGCATCCACTTCAGCTGGAAACATGACAAGATAGACTTCTATGAGTTTTCGGATCGCATCTGGGAAAAATATGTCCACTCCGAATTGGAAGAGCAACGTCAGGTAAAAGGTATCTGATTCCGCTCAGGCTTCGTTTTTCTCCGCTTCAACATAAGCCAGCCTGTTTTTAGCCACCGTATTGAAATACAGGTAGATAAAGAAGTGAAGGATCTTACCGAGAATGCTGTTTAATGCCATCAGGGCCGATATGGCCGCCAGCGGAGCTCCAAGGGATTTGGTAATGCTGATACTTATGCTCACAAATAACAAATCGATGTTGGGCAAAAATGGCAGCCGCGTCATTACCAGCAATACCGCCATGAACGTGATCCACACATAAATCGGAACATCCGGCAACACGATGTGCCACTGGTACACCTGCAGGATAAATCCGATAAAGTGGCGAATGAAATGAACCGAAAATATCTCCATTGACGTTTTTGGAGGCAATGAGAATAGGTAGCTTTTGAAACGGAAAATCAACAGAACGACGATAACAACCGCCAGCACAGACAGCCATATCTGATTATTCGGTATCTTATCCAGCCATTTATAAAAGAAAAACGGATTGTATTCGAAGAACAGGATTAAGGCAATAACGGTTGCGATGACCGACACCACCGACGAGATGATATTGTTATCCTTGACGTCCTTTATGATTTTCGTCTTGTCGATTGATAACGACTTATTGGCCCACTGGTAGAGATACACTTCGCCCGAATAGCCCATGACGTCGCTGTTATACACTTTTTTGACCAGGAGTACCGGCCAGATGTCGCGGAATTTAACGCCCCACAGAATCCGGTAAATGAAAAGTTCTGAAATCGGAAGCAGCAGAAAAATGGGCAGAAACAGAACGTAAAATCCAATATTCGTAGGCATAGAATGATAAATTTTTATCCATCCTACCTGGCTGAACTGGTATACTAAATAGCCCAGTATCGCTACAAAAAAAAGACGGCGAAACCATTTCTTAATGATTCGGGCTTCGTCGGTTTCGGAAAATGAATGCCAAAGCTTAGCCAGCTTCGAGAGAAAAACCATGCGATAAACGAATACTTAATAATAGAATTTTTATGAATGAAGCAAATCTGAGTCAAATATCGACACAAGATACGATTTCTGAAATATAATCATGCGGTTATTTATTCCGTATGAAACCGGCAGCCACAACGCCCGGATATCCATTATTTTTGAACGATAACGGGTTATATGCCGTTCTTTTAAGTGAATAGAAACTATTATCCATTAAATTAAAAAACTATTTATGAACAAAGAAACGCTCATTAAAGGATTAAACAATGATCTAACCCATGAATACCAGGCTGTAATAATGTACACGACCTATTCAGCCATCGTTGGCGGAGTTCACCGAAGAGAGTTACGATCGTTTTTCCAGGCTGAAGTCCCTGATGAATTACGTCATGCCCAGTTTTTGTCGGACAAGATATCCGCGTTAGGCGGCACGCCCGTTTCAAAACCTGCTGATGTACCGTACACCGATGAGCCGCAGAAAATGCTGGAAAATGTATTAAAAGCGGAATCTGATACTATTATAAGGTATGTGGACCGCCGGAAAGAAGCCGAACAATTTGGCGATTATGGTTTGGTCAACGATATCGAGGATATCATCAGCGACGAAACCAACCATAAGGAAGAAACCGAAAAATTGTTGCGGGACAACTGGGAAAGATAAAATCTTACAGTACATAATCTTATGGAAAAAGGCCGGGTATCGAACCTGGCCTTTTTGGTATTATTCATAAATTATAATTTTAAATCCTGATTATTTTTCATCTATTCAAAAGAGAGCTCCTCAACTATTCGAATGGATGAAAACTGCAAATCTACATAAACGTACTGGTAAGGCATTGGCTGTCCTTTTATGTCTCTATGCCCTCCTTACCGCCACGCATCAGGGAGAATTCTGGCCTTTCAGCATCTACCCGATGTTCTCCAAAGCCGGGAAACCCTGGGTAAAAGTGATAACGCGGCAAATTTCCATCCATCCCAAATCCATTGGCTGGAAAATCATAATAAATCCGAATCATTTAGCCGGAAAACCACTGGCCCTTCGAAAGGCAGGAACGAACCGGAACGACCTGGCGAATTATATCACTCAAACCCGTCACTGGAATGACGAATATATCCGGGGATTACGAGCTTTATACAACGGCGCCGCCCGAAATGGTCCGCTGCTTATTTATAAAGTCACCGGCGCCCTCAATTCGACAAACGATTCGGTTATGGTTGAATATATCCCATTTCTCTATTTAACCACCGATACGGCCCGGTTTGCTTCCTATACATCGATGACCCTCACTAAAAAATAAAGCTCCTCATGTCGATTATACCGGCCATATTTCAGTATAATCAAACCTGGGACGAGCGGATGTTCAGATGGATTCGTTTCGTGGAACTGGTAGTAATAACCCAGGTTATCATTTATGCATGGGGCTGGGGATTGTATGTCCGGCATCTGGAAACGGTTGTCCGGCCACTGGGCCTTGCCAATTATATTGATGTCCGCATCTTTTTCCATCATCAATTTTCCCTCCTGCTCGCTTTTTTTATCACGACAACGGCTCTCATGGGATATTACCGAAAAGTGCGCTGGAGTTATCTCGTTTCCCTGATTTTGATGCATATTATGTATGTGACCCGTTTTTCACAGGGGAAGGCGGGACATGGAGCCAACTTCATCGGTATGGGACTGTTTTGTTTTGCCATCGCCCTGCTGCTTTATAAATCAGAGAAAGATCGGATAAAAACAGCATGGGGCTTGTTAATCTTTTTCATCGGATTGAGTTATACGCTCGCTTCGCTGTCAAAGTTGGCCGGCACCGGATTTCATTGGCCGGACGGGCCGCATCTCTGGCTGTGGATGCATCAGCTGGCCATTGATCACCTGTCGGAAAACGGGCATTTCACATTCAGCCGTTTCCAACTATTCATTCTTCAACACCGGGATTTCGCCACATTCATACTGGCTTCCGGATGGATTACTGAATTTTTTGGATTTTTATACTGGTTCCGAAAAATACGCCCCATCATGGCAACGCTCCTGCTGGGATTACATCTCGGTATTTTTTTCAGTATGAATATCAATTTCCTCGATAGTTTTGCCCTGATGATGGTCCTGGCGGGATATCCCTGGCAGATGATGTTGAAATACGGAAAACGAAAGACAGAGGCCGTGGAATCCGGGTAATCATTACAATCCAATCAATCTTAGTTCTAATTGATGGTATATGAAAAAAAAATCATCATCCTGGATTTATAACTATCTGTGTAATCGAATTTATCCCGTAAAATCTGTGATCCGGATATAATAAGAGAATAATTAAAAAATCTTGTTATCTCGCATTATCTTACAAAAGTAATCGTCAAATTAATCCGAGTCGTAATGGGAATATACGATGCCGTCATTGTTGGATCGGGCCCCAACGGGCTTGCTGCCGCTATCACACTGGCATGCAAGGGGTACAAGATCCTGATACTGGAAGCGGCATCCAAACCCGGTGGCGGACTCCGTTCCGATGAACTGACGTTCCCCGGATATATCCATGATGTTTGCTCGGCAATTCATCCCCTGGCAAAAGCCTCCGAATTTTTCCAGTCACTGCCTTTGGAAGAATTCGGATTAGAGTGGATTAATCCTGAAATAGCTTTGGCACATCCCTTCGATGACGGAACAGCCGGATTTTTATACCAATCGGTGGAAAATACGGCAAATACACTGGACAAAGACCGGGAAAAGTATATTTCCCTGATTCAACCTATGCTGAAAGACATGCCTGATATCCTTACGGATATACTCAGGCCCATACGTTTTCCCGCTCATCCATGGAAAATGCTGGAATTCGGAAAGAAAGCTTTGCTACCATCCACAAAGTTAATAGATCATTTCAGAGATATAAAGGCACGGGCTTTTTTTTCGGGCATGGCAGCTCATTCCATTATGGATCTTAATTCGTGGTCGACTTCGGCCTATGCCCTTTTGTTTCCGCTTTTGGGACACTATTCAGGATGGCCATTTCCCAAAGGCGGGGCTCAACAACTGGCCAATGCCATGCTCGGTTATATGAATGAATTGGGCATCGAAGTCATTACGGATTTCAAAGTAAATACGATTAGCGACATTCCCTCAGCAAGAACCATCATCTTTGATGTCACTCCACGGCAGTTATTAAACATTGCCGGAGATCGTCTGCCTTCCCTGTACCGTAAACAGTTAGAGAGTTTTCGTTATGGCCCTGGCGTGTTCAAAATTGATTGGGCTTTAAAAGAAGCTATTCCATTCAAAAATGAGCAATGCCGTAATACAGTAACATTTCATATCGGGGGAACAGCTGAAGAAATTATTCATTCGGAAAAAGAAACAGCGCAGGGACGGCATCCAAAGAACCCATTCGTCATCCTGGTTCAACATACCGTTGCGGATCCTTCGAGAGCCCCGAAAGGACGACACACCGGATGGGCGTATTGCCATGTGCCCAATGGATCAACTCTTGATTGCACTGAAAAGATTGAACGCCAGATTGAACGCTTTGCCCCCGGTTTTCGGGATATCATATTAAAGCGGCATGTTATGAATACACACGATTATGAATGTTATAATGCCAATTATGTCGGCGGTGACATCAACGGGGGAATACAGGATATCCGGCAGCTGCTTACGCGCCCGGCGATACGATGGAATCCATACCGGACTGGCGCCAGGGGAATCTACCTGTGTTCGTCGAGCACTCCACCCGGCGGAGGCGTTCACGGAATGTGTGGATTCAACGCCGCCCAAAGCATATTAAAAAATATGGGTGGGAACTTGGGGCAGTGATCAGTTAGCAGTTAGCAGTTATCAGTTATCAGTTATCAGTTATCAGTTATCAGTTATCAGGAGCAAAATGGCCAAATTACTTGATTAGACAATAGCTAATATGCAACCTTTCTTATCTATCAAATCTTATTACTCCCCGTTTCTTGCCTGCTGAATCAAATCAAACAGATGCTTCAGGCCGTAAATCAGTAAAAATATTCCGGCGAGATAACCGATGCTTCCTGGATGAAGGAACAGAATACTTGCAATAATCAAGGCAACGACGCCCACCCATACAAAAACGCTGGTCAAAATGGAGACAAGGCCGAAAACGACTAGAAAAATGGCAAATGTCACCGGTATGAGTGCCGGGTAGACAAAAATAAATATCCCGGCCACTGCCGCAGCAGCTGTTAACAGAGTATTTCCTTTAAAGTACAACGATAGAAAAGCCAGTAAAAGAAAATAGACACCAACCATCATATAAAGCCATTCCGGCCATATTAAAGAGCAAATTCCAGCCAATATTGCCAGAATCCCGTTCCATAATGGACGCTGGCCACGTCTCTCACTAATTAAAACATAAAATGAAGTAGCCATAATAATATGTCTGTTGAAAGTACTTGTTATTTAATTAAAGATAAGGCATTCATGAGGTATGGAACAAATTGGACCCGATTAAATTAATCTAAATGGTGAATCGTAATATCCAAAATATATAACGTCTTTATATAAGTTTCGCAAACTTTATAAGTATTTTTTCGTATATATGAAACTACCTTTACAGAAGTGGCTATCGGGCTACATTAAAAGAGCTTCGGCTTAAAATAGTGCAATATTCATATAAATAAATTTTTAAAAGATTTAAATAAGTGATAGGATTAGACTATTGGAATTTCAAATATCATGGGTATTAAAAAAAGCATCGACTTACCGGCTATGGGGTAACTATTTTTCAAAGCCTGCATTGATGTATTTCTGTTTTTTACATGGTTTAATGTAAATATGAAAACTATTAGAACGCTACGTATTAATCCGTATGTTTTTAGCCTGCTTTTTGCCGGGTTAGCTATACTGTTTTTTTATATCATCAATTCATATTTCAGTCAAAACCAGAGTACACTGCCCTTTCATTTAAACGATTTTATCGCCGATACGATTTTTATCCTTTTCTCCACTTTGATTTTGTTCCTCATCATCCAGCACGACCGACAAGCATCCAGGGAGCGGGAACGTTCTCTAAACCTAATCGCGACGGCAGTGGATACGGTAAATGAAGGAATTGCCATTTCAGATACCAATGGTTCTATAATATGGGTCAATCCTGCTTTCTGCTTCCTGACCGGTTACAGCGAGAAAGAATTGTTAAATATGCACATCCGCACATTTTTGCAATACGATGTCGATCCCGGTTATTATGATATATTATCGGACAAGCTTCAAAAGGGGGAAACCTGTAAAGATTATATTATCAACGAACGTAAAAATGGCGAACTTTTCTACGAAGAATTTACCATCACGCCATTTAAAGCAGATGACGATGATGTCTCAAATTTTATCATAATTAAACGGGATATCACCGAGAATACCATGACAATGATTTCACTGGAGGAATCGTTGAATGAAAAAGAAACGCTCCTGGCAGAGATTCATCACCGTGTAAAAAATAACCTCGCGATGATCACCGGGCTGATTGATTTACAGCTGTTCCAAACGAATAACAAAGAAGTACATCGTGTTTTACACAATACCCAGGTTCGCCTCAAATCCATCGCTTTGGTCCATGAGAAACTCTATAACGATTACCTTTTCGCTGAAATCAATTTCGAAGAATATCTCAGGGATCTCATTGAAGGCTTCCGTCCTATCTTCGATGCAAAGAAACATATTTCCATCGTTATGGATACTATTCCGATCACCATTGATATGGTTCAGGCTGTGCCTTTTGGACTTTTAGCAACTGAAATCATTACGAATGCCTATAAACATGCTTTCAAAGACCGGGAAAATGGTGAAATCCGGATCTCAATGAAAATTGAACCTGATGGCAGATATTCGCTCAGGATAAAAGATAACGGAGTGGGTTTGCCGGATGAAATGGCATTTAAGCGTCCAACTTCATTGGGCTTCAAACTTATACAGACATTGACCAGGCAAATTGGTGCAAAGATTAATATTGATCAAAGCGAGGGACTGGAATACACTATCTATTTTAACCTGGTAAAAGACCATTTGAAAAAGAAGAAAAAAGAAAGTGGTGCCATCAACCTTTTTTAATTTATATCACTTTTATTTCCTTTTTAAAAAAACTATTTCTTACCTGACCAGAACCCGCAAGAAAATCACTAATTACGTTTAGAATCCCTTGGATGAGCTTGCTAATGTGTGACTTACGTCAATAACAAATTAGTCCGGACAAAGGGAATCCCAAATGCTATATTCTGAACTTTACCAGATATTACAAAACCTGTTCAACCAGGATGAAGACGAAATTCTCATACCTGGAAGTACAGTTAAGATTTTAAACCAGTCTTTTTATTCGCGCAGTCATGATGTTTTGCCCGGAGCATCCTCTTACTATTGCGAAAGACATGACAAACAGTTCAGGGATGAATACGCTCCGTCGCCATCGGAAATGGGATATACAGAAAGTCTGGATACACCTGATTGTGATTTTACCATAAATACGGAATTTCGCTATTCAATTTTTCTACCCAGGGATGCTGATGAGGTCTCCGGGGTCATCTTGTTATTTCACGGCCTGAATGAGCGGCACTGGGATAAATATTTACCCTGGGCCTATCGTCTGGTAGAACAAACGGGCAAAGCGGTCATTCTTTTTCCGCTGGCATTTCACATGAACCGTGCACCCGGCGAATGGGGTCATCCAAAGCGCATGCAATCAGTTTCGGCACAGCGCCGTAAACGTTATCCCGCTATTGCCCAATCGTCGTTTGCCAACGCGGCTATCAGTGCACGGATTCAAATGGTACCACAGCGTTTTTTTTGGTCCGGACGCCAGACGTATTCCGATATCCTTCAATTGATTTATGATATTCGAAGGAATAAAATACCTTGCCTGTCAAAATCGTCGTCCATTGATTTTTTTGCCTATTCGATTGGTTCTTTTTTAAGTGAAATATTGATCATGACCAATCCGAAAGAATTATTTTCGGACTCTAAATTATTCATTTTCTGTGGCGGGCCAACATTGGATCGGATGTACCCTGTCTCCAAATATATTATCGATAGTGAAGCCAATATCGCATTATACTCTTTCTTTATCGAGCACCTGGATAATGAATGCCGCCTGAATGAACACCTGAATCATTATTTTAACCAGGATCATCGATCCGGCAGCTATTTCAGGGCGATGCTGAGCCTGCATCGCAACCGGGAAATGCGTGAAGAACGGCTCAGAAATATTGGAACGCGCATCAAAGCCGTCGCACTTCGTAACGATGAGGTAATCCCGCCGGGAGAAGTTTTGAATACACTGAAAGGTGATTTCAGGGACTTGCCTGCTGAAGTGGAAGTCGTGGATTTTCCTTTTGATTATACACACATCACACCATTCCCAATCAAATCATCCATTAAGTTCGAGGTAAATGAAGCCTTCGAGGGAATCTTTGATATAGCGGCTCAACATTTTAAATAACTGTATTTTAAAATACTTACACAGCACTTTTTTTAACAAAATCCGTAAATATTCTTCTGAGCCGGCTCTCGTAGCTTGATTTTCGAGTTATGATCCAAAAGGGGCGGTCCAGGTTGATTTCTTTGATCTGCAGTTCTACCAAACTGTTACGCTCCAGGTCTTGGGCCACAGCAAACCGGGAAAGACAACCCACTCCAAGACCGGCTATTACCGCATGTTTAACAGCCTCCGTATGGCCAAACGTCAAAAATTCCTGTATCTCGTTAACATGAGCCTGCAATGCCCGTTCAAAAACTTCCCTTGTCCCCGATCCTTTTTCACGCATTACCCATTTTACCTCCGTCAATTCACTAACATTCAGCTCATTCTTGCCGGCATCGAAATAATCCGGGGCGGCAATGACCACAAGCTGATCATTTAACCAACGCTCGGCATCAATGTCGAAATGATGCGCCACTCCTTCGATGAAACCCAAATCCAGAGAATAATCAAGTAAACGATTCTCAATTTGCTCGGTATTTCTGATCTCCAGGTTGATAGTCACATCCGGGTATTTCCTGGTGAATCTTCCGATAATTTCGGGAAGCAAATAATTACCTATCGTAGAACTGGCACCGACCTTTAATTCTCCATGTAGCTCACTTTGATTGTTTGTAAGCGATGAAACCAGATCATCAACATGCTGCATCAGTTTTGCCGCTTCCTCCTGAAGCAAGCGGCCACGGTCGTTGAGTTTCAGATTACGTCCGACCCGCTCAAACAAAGGGCCTTTCAAGGCTTCTTCCAGGTCCCGCAGCGCCATACTTACCGCCGATTGACTCAGATTCACTTCCTCCGATGCCCGTGTAACGTGTTCATATCGAGCGACGGCAAGAAATATTCGTAATTGATTCAAAGTGATCATATCAGCTCAATTATTCATAAGTTTTTCTGATTAAATATATAAAAATAATCGTTTGTTCTGATATATAATTCATAACTATACTACTAATAAATTTTTCTCTCTGACTGTCGACCTGTTAAGGGTAAATGAACCAATATGTACACGAATAATCGAAAGCTCTCTGCTGGTAACAAAAAAATGCTGAATCTCATCCTGTTACTCATGATTACAGGATTTGGGCTAGGTTTGTCGAAATACTACCTGTTGCCAAATAATCATCAAAAAACAAAAAAAACAGAGCCGGATTTCTTTAATTCTTCACGATTCAATCTCTCGAAACTGCCTCATAACAAAGAGGGCAACCTGATTCGCTATGGCTACCAACTAATTACAAAGACATCAGCTATTATTGGTCCCGATGTAAAAAATCCGGCCATGCGTTTTGCCGGAAATAACCTGGCTTGTCAAAATTGTCATTTGCAGGCCGGACAAAAAAAGTTTGCCGCTCCGTTTGTCGGGGTAACCGGGAAGTTTCCTCAATACAACAAAAGGGCGAACAAAGTCATTACTATTGAGGATCGTATCAACGGCTGCATGCAGCGCAGCATGAACGGCCATAAACTCCCGTTAAACAGCCGGGAAATGATAGCCATTGTTACCTATATGCATTGGCTGAGCCGGGGAGTCCCCTCCGGTGAAAAAGTGTACGGTTCTGGTTTCATGAAAATCACTTATCCGGATCGGCAGGCTGACCTGGTACAGGGAAAGAAGGTTTTTCAATCCCTTTGCATCACCTGCCACGGGACCAGCGGACAAGGGAAAAAATTCAATCCCAATGACAGCTCCAAAGGCTACCAGTTTCCCCCTCTTTGGGGTAAAGACAGTTTTAATGGAGGTGCGGGAATGCATCGTTTGTTGACGGCTGCTTCATTCATTAAAGGAAATATGCCATTTGGCACTACGTATCAAAAGCCAATTCTTACCGATGCAGAAGCATACGATGTTGCAGCTTATATCAATTCAAGAAAACGTCCGCTTTTACCAAATTTAGATAAAGATTACCCGGTTTTATCCTTAAAACCGATCGATTGTCCTTATCCGCCATACGATGACCATTTTTCCCAAAAGCAACATCAATTCGGCCCATTACAACCAATTTTACAGGCAAAGATAAAATCCAAAAAGCAATGAACCAGAAAAACATCCATACTTTACTTTTAATACTTCCTTTGGCCATTGGCCTTATGTTGCCCGGAATCTCCGTAGCTCAACAGAAAAGTCAGGAAGCTCGTATCTCCCCGCCGTGGACCACACCGCCGCAAAATGGCAAAAACTTCACTATAGCAGGAATTGACAATGTACCGGATTTACATGGCGATGTCGTCGATCCACAATTGGTTGTATTTTTTGCCGGCAATCAATTTATGGTCATCGACGATTTGATAAAAGCCTTCAAGCGGCAATATCCTAAATATCAACGTGTCTTTGTCGAAACTTTGCCGCCAGGAATTTTAGCCGAGCAAATAGAACAAGGAGCCCTGGTAATCGGGAATATGAGAATCGACTTGCACCCGGATGTTTATACCGCCGGAAAAGGACGAATTGCAAAGATACAAAAACAAAAAAACTGGTTCAGCGATGAAGTCGATTATGCCCGTAACCATTTAGCCATCATGGTATACAAAGACAACCCGTTGCACATCAATTCCTTACAAGATCTCGGCAAACCGGGAATTCGCGTAACCATGCCGAATCCCCATTGGGAAGGCATCGCCAAACAAATCGAGAAAGCCTATGTGAAAGCCGGCGGACAAAAGCTGCTGAATACTATCATGGTTACCAAACAGCAAAACGGAACCACTTTTTTGACGCATATCCATCATCGTCAAAGCCCTATCCGGATTATGGAAAAGAAATCGGATGCCGGCCCGGTTTGGTATACCGAAGCTTATTTCCAAAAAATGATCGGTAACCCGATCGGCATGGTAACCATACCCAAAAAGGAGAATGTCTATGTCACCTACACTGCGGCAAGTTTAAAAAGAGCTCCGCATCCTGAGGCGGCCCGGGACTTCCTGACTTTTCTGCATGGCAATGAAGCACAAAAAATTTATCAGAAATATGGTTTTCTGCCAATGGCTGAATGACAAAAATCTCTCAATACGAACTAACTACATACACTTAAATCAAACAGCAGGAATAAAATGAAAAAGATCAAATTATTATCTCTTATTGGAGCATTATTTTTAACCATATTAACCTTAAACCCTGTAATGGCGCAATCCACAACATCGGGTTTTCACGGAGCTGTGGCAACAAAATCTCATTATAATGCCATCTATCAATTAGACACCGCCAATAAAGCGGTCATGGGAAAAACTCTCCGGAATATTAAAAATGTCCTTAATGATCCCCGGCTGAAAGGTAAGCTGACTATAGAACTGATTGCATATGCCGGCGGCACGAATATTTATTTCAAGGGCAATGAGTTTGGAAAACAACTTAAAGAATTGAAAGATAAAGGGGTCATCCTGGCGCAATGTAACAATACCATACACGAACGCCATCTTAAACTGAGCCAGCTATATCCGTTTATATCCGTAGTACCCAGCGGTAATGGGGAATTAATTATTCGACAAGCCGAAGGCTGGGCAGTCGTAAAACCATGAATCTCACTTATCCATCCTGCAAATGCATCTTGTTCCCGTAATAAATGGCATTTGCTTTATTGGTAGTAAAAAAAATCCGTCCCGGAATTTCGAGACGGATTTTTAATATTTATAATTATTTCCGCATCATCGTCTGATTCGATAAGTAACATCAGTTCAGCGATTATCAAAACCGATTTGATGCAGCAATTTCCAGCCTGATGGTAACAACAAGGCCGCCAAAATAATTTTGAAAACGGCACCGGTGATAAACGGCAATACCCCTAAAAATAATACATTGCTAATTCCTACTAATTGAGCCAGCCAAACAACTCCAAATAAGAAAATTGCAACGGTGCCTAATACCATCATGAGAATCGTTGAACCAAAATAACGATCCCAGCCTTTTTCGGCTAAAGTGCCTACAATAAAAGCCGCAAATATAAAACCAATGAGATAACCACCAGAAGTTCCGGCAAGAATCAATGTACCGGCAGAAGCCTCTGCGAAAAATGGTAACCCGGCCATTCCTTCCAATAAATAGGTTACAACGGCAAGAGTTCCCCGTTTACTGCCCAATAATGAAGCAATAATTAAAACGCCAAACGTTTGTCCTGTAACCGGTACAGGAGTAAAGGGTAACGGAAAAGCAATTTGTGCTGTTAATGCTATAATTAGGCTACCTGCTAATATAACGGCTACATCAAATAATAATGCCAGCCTTTTCGATGAAGGACGAACAATATCTGCATAAGTCACGATAAACCTGTTTTTGTTAATGGATTGAGAGAAATATACAAGAACGATATTGAAATGCCATGACAGATTCGTTGCTCATCAGTACTCCCAAAGTCCGTTACATTCGGTTACTTAATAAAACTTAACTACATGTCCGGTTCAGGTAAGACTATATTAATGTAAAGATTTATGTAACATTATTAGTGCTACTGATGTTGTGAATGAAATATTAGCGTCTTACCAGGCAAAATGGCACGAATTTTCTAAATCGAAATCGGGCTGGCTATTATTAAAAATCGGCCGGGCACTTTTTCTCATCCTGATATTGGGTTTTCTATCCTATAAGCTTATGCAAATCGGATGGAAATCAGTATGGCAAAATCTGCCAGCACAACCATTATTCTATTTAATTTTTCTGACGCTCTATTTACTGTTGCCGATTACAGAAATATTCATCTATCGTATATACTGGAAATTTAATTCATGGAAAAGTATCCCCGCCTTTATAAAGAAAAAGATATTTAATACCGATATTCTGGGTTATTCGGGAGAAGCATATTTCTATTTATGGGCGAACAAACATATCAATCAAAAAAATATCGATATTGCGAAGGCCATCCGTGACAATAATATTATTTCATCGGTTGCTTCAAATCTGATCACTCTTGTTATTTTGGGAATTTATCTCAAAATAAGTAAAGCAAATTTTGCTGATTTCCTGAATGGGCACAACGTCAGGTATATCATTCTTATATTCGTTGTGATAATCATTCTGGTGCCTCTGGCTATTCGATTTAAATCTTATATTTTCTCAACCCCCATTAAAACAGCCTTGTTGATTTTTGGTATCCATTTAGTCCGCCTGGTCATTGGGCAAATCCTCCAGATATTGCAATGGAGTGTCGCATTACCAGCTGTTCCTTTAGCCACATGGATTTCCTATGCAACTGTTTCCGTTGTTTTAACCCGAATACCTTTCCCTTCAAATAAAAACCTGGTATTCATGGGAATAGCTGTGGAAATGGCGAGTCACTACGGGATCCATGAGGCGGTCATGTTTGGCCTGTTGGGTATATTGGTTGCCATCGAAAAAGTTCTGAACTTGAGTCTGTTTTTTATTTTATCCTTCCTGGAAAACGGAAAGATATCAACATCAGTCACTTTTAGCGATTTAGAAACTCAACCGCCTCAAAACGAATGATTACTCCTTCAGATTTTCCCCTACAAGGATCTTCGAGCCTTCACTCACAATCCAGATAGTAGGCCCACTCTATAAGGACGGCCACACGTATTGTATATTAAATACAGATGATAAATATTCCATTACGATAAGAATTGGAGCCTTTGGTTGAGGGTGCTTATTAGATTAAGCTGAGATAATACCTCTGAACCTGAACCGGATAATACCGGCGTAGGGAAACCAGGACTCCTTTTTTTTATTCTCGTTTCCCCGTTTCCATCTTTTCTAAAAAAATAATAAATTTATTTCGCTACTATATGATTATATAATTATATTTTAATCAAAAAATTCAATTATGGTTGAAACGGGCGTAATAAATTATAAAATAGCGTCAGGAAGGCAGCTTGAAGAAATACTTGGACGGGAACAGGGTATTTTATTCCTGTTGTTTTATTCCCAAAATTCACAAAAGAGCCTGCTGTCACTTGAGGCATTAGGAAGTTTAAAATCCAAAGAAGATGAGTTGAGCTTTTATGCCGTAGATGCATCGGAAGTGCGCGATATTCACCCGTCTTATAACATTGATTCTGTACCGACTTTGGTCGTTTTTCGCAATGGCATACCGTCTGAAATTATTAATGGTGTCCAAACAGAAGGCTTTTATGCCCGGATATTGCATAAACGAACACGTACCGATGGAGACTCTTCCGAACAGGCACACCGGGTTACCGTTTATTCAACGCCCACTTGTCCCTACTGCACAAAAGTCAAGCAATACCTCGACAGCAAAGATATTTCATATTCCGAAGTTGACGTTGCAGCCGATCCCTCCGCGGCCCAGGATTTAGTAAACCGCACAGGCCAGCAGGGTGTACCACAGACCGAAATCGACGGCTCATTCGTCATTGGGTTCAATACCCGGGAATTAGACAGATTATTAGAATAATAAACATTAAGGAGTTATCAATGACAAACTTTCAACCTTTAAATGACCAAATCCTGGTAAAAGTCCAGGCATCCGAAAAGAAAACCATTAGCGGCATTATCATCCCCGACACGGCTTCGTCCAGCCGGGAAATAGGAGAAGTAGTGGCAGTATCACCGGGCAGCGGCGAGACCGTAGCCTTAGGTGATAAAGTAATGTTCCGTAAAAATTCTGCTATGGAGTTGGATCAGGAGAATGGTGGAACCTATCTTTTGGTTCCTGCTAAAGATTTGCTTGGTAAGTATACCGAAGCTGATGCTATTTAATCCGAACGTTCCCAAACATGTTCAATTAAATGCTGACTAACCATCAGTCACTCCAAAGAGAGCGAAGGAAATCCTAACCTTCGTTCTCTTTTTTTATTTTCCCTTCTGCTTAATGCCCAAGGATTTGCTGAATCACCTTCAGCATTTGCCCGCCCGATACATGATCGGCATCATCAAATATTTTACGAATTCGGCCTTTAGTATCCACGATTGCCAGGGCATCGTTATGAACGATATCGTAATCCGGGTTTACTTTATCAGCCAGATCATTTTTAACTTCCGGCGACGGAACAAAGGTTCCCTTTTTCTTCTCGATGGCAGCTACAGAATCTTCACTAGCCGTCGTTACTCTTTGGTAATAAACGAAATATGAACCAGTCACCATGCTGTGAATCGTTGCCGGATTACCCGTTAAATATTGCCAGTGTGTATCTTTGGGATTCCATCCGTATTGCTGCATAAATTCCGACATTTGCCGGGTTCCGGTGTTTTCGGGATCAACATTATAAGCAACCAACTGAACTTTATCGGTCAGATGAGCTTCCTTCAATAGCTGTTCGAGTTCAACCATATTTAAAGCAATAAGCGGACAATATTCATCGCAATAGGGAAATAAAAACGTCACTACCCTGATTTTTCCCTTAAAAGTTTCCGTCGAAACTTTTTGTCCAAGCTGATTCGTAAACGTATCGGAAGGAACATGTCCCAATATGGGCAATACTTTTATATTGACCTGTTTTTGATGATAAATAAAGCCAGCTGCAAATCCTAAACATGAAAACAAAATGATTAATAATGCAGCCAGTAAACCTTTTCTCATAACACTGATAAATTATTATTTATAGAATCCATAAGCATAACATGATAAGAGCAGACCTATTGTCTTTCAACTTTTAATATCATAAAAAAAGGCACAGTTTTTTTGATAAAATCCTGTGCCGTAAAGTATGTAATAATGATTATAAACAGGGAGTATCACTCCACTTTGAAAGAAACTTTGTATCGGGTTTTATTCCAGGCCAGTTGAATAAAGCCACCGCCATCAACTGTTTCAAAGGATATAAGAAATTTTTCCTGCGGAGACGATAAATCTTCTTTTTCCATTGGGATCCGCGCAAAATCACGATCTTCATTATATTCTGTTCCCCATTGTCCGGTTTGATTATTGATGATTAACTTTGCAGAATCAGGGGAATAAATACTATAAAGGGTATACATTCCGGCAGGAACTTTGGTATTGCCGATAATAAGATTTTTATCGGTATAGAACATGGTTGCCGCATTAGCACCGGTTCTCCAGACTTTATTCCAGGGCACCAATCCGCCCCAAATCTTTCTGTCGCGTACCGAAGGCCGGCTATAAAAAATCTTTAGATGCCCATTCCCGATCGTCACCTTGGCCGAATCCAGTGGTGATGCAACGGGCATTCCTTTTCCCTCTGCGTCTCGTTTCGCAAACATCGACGCCAATTCATCCAGATTACCTGAAGATTCGAGCCGGGTAATTGTTTTAACGGTAGAATTTTTGGCTGAATACCAGTTTATCTGCCCCTGTTGATTGGTCGTAGCGATATAATTTACACCATACATTTCTTTCATTGCTACCGTATCACCGGCAAGATGATGCAAATCTGTGGGAATCAGACGATTCCAGCCTGCAACAAGCACAGACGTCGGGTAACTGGCATTTCCCCCGTTCTTTTTTGCCTGATTTAATACCTGTGCATAGGTTGAAACAGCCGGCGGATATTTGCCGACAGCTGGTACTGTTCCTACAGGAACTTTCATACCGAAAGTTGTATCAATATTTTTACCTCTCCATACCCCACTCATATGAATGGTTGCTATTGTATCCTTTAACGTGACTTCCCAGGACCGTGGTTTTGGTCCACCCGGATTGTCCGACGGTGTTTCCCAATGAATATTCATATGCGATACCATTCCGTCATTATTTAATTCAGCCTGATACGTGGCAACCTGGGTAGCCGGTATTCTTTGCATTAGTTTTCCATGATATCCCATGTTATCGTGTGTAAAATTTTCCACCGATAACGTATCGTTCCCAAGTTCTTCGACATAACTTTCACCACCGGACTTTTGGACCGAACAGCTACTTAAAAACACTATAAAGACAAGGAAAACGGGAAAAATAAAGATTCGGTTTTTCATAATGCTACAATTAAGAATTTCAAAATCTCAGTTAATTTACAGGTACTCAACAAATCATTCAGATGTATTGGAATAGACACAGGCTCCTGAATCTCACTAATTAAAATGTATACTATTTAAGTATGTGGCTGTCAAACCGGTCTGGCTTCCACCTTTCATTCATCGCTATTATTCTCAAAGTTTTACACCTTTTATATACAAAACATAATCTGAAGATAATAATTCCCTTCGTTTCACATACTATATCATATTCACCTAAATATAAAATAATTTAATAGTTACAAGACTTTATTCATATCTATATTCCAATAATGGTTTATCAGAACTCAGATTTAATACTTCCTGAGTCGCAATGAACGGTAATTAGATAATGGATTATTAAGAAAAGTATTATGCGTACTATTCTAAAGGGATTAGCATTAACAATAAGTATTCTGCTTATTTTGATGTTTGCAGCTTTCGGAGGTTCATATTGGTATACCATCCACAGCCTGAATAAAACGTACAATGTTAAAGTACGCAACCTAAAAATTCCTGGCGACAGCCCCAGTATTATTCGAGGCCATCATTTGGCTGTTGCGATTACAAAATGTCCAGATTGCCATGGAAATGATTTAGGAGGTAAAGTATTTATAGACGACCCGTCAATCGGTCTAATCGCCGGGCCCAATATAACTGACGGGGCCGGAAGTGTTGTACAGAATTATACAGCTAAAGACTGGGACAGGGCAATTCGCCACGGTATAAATCAAAAAGGCCATCCCCTGATTTTTATGCCAAGTAGTGAATATGCTCATCTCAATAATGGAGATGTCTCCGACCTTATCGCTTATCTTAAACAAATACCGCCGGTCAACCGCTCGGTTCCAAAATCTGAAATACGATATTTAGGCCGGGCCTTATATACAGCAGGGAAACTTCCAATACTTCATGCAGAGTTGATTGATCATGCTTCTGTAGGAAAAACAAATGTTGATTCATCCAATCTTGTTGCCTATGGCAGGTACATTGCCATGGCCGGTGGTTGCATTGGCTGTCATGGTTCAAAATTATCAGGAGGAAGAGTTCCCGGTACGCCACCGGATTTTCCAAATGCAGCTAATCTGACCATGGATCCCGTTGCTGGTATAGGGAAATGGAGTTATAATGATTTCTCGAAAGCACTTCGAACCGGAATACGTCCCGATGGAAGAAAAATAGATCCATTTATGCCGTGGGCAGCCACCTCGAAGATGACGGATCACGAAATACAAGCAGTATGGGCCTATCTGAAGCAATTGCCCAATCAAAAGTAATGTCCCCCCTTGTTCTTTACTTAAAACTTAACCATTCAAATCTAAAAAAATATCTGCTAACCCTTAAACAAAATCCATGGATTTGTTTAAGCAATATTTCTTGAATCTTTAAAACTCTATATTAATTTATTGAGATACTGATTCTAACGCTTAGTTTATTATCGGAAGATGTCATCAAAATGTGGGTTTGATGGTATTATTCTTCAAATGTAATTAATGATTCCATGGATTATGATCACTCCATATTTTTTCAATCAAGTCCGTGCCCTATCTATATTTTTGACATTGAGACGTTGAAAATTGTAGGCGTCAACCAGGCAGCCTTAATTAAATACGAATATTCAAAAGAAGAATTCTTATCACTGACACTCGAAGATCTGCGTCCTGCCGAAGATATTAAAAGAATTCGGGAATTCGTCAGAAACAGCACTATAGGCCGTGGCAATGTTGGTGTATGGCGCCACATAACAAAATCAGGAAAATTACTTCTTGTGGATATTACCACTCACACATTTGAACAAAATGGGAAGTTATATCATGTTGTATTTGCCAAAGATATTACAAATCAGCACTCAACATCTCAAACGTATGAGAATACAGTAAACCTTTTTAAAAACCATCTTCGTAATACACCTTTGTTGTATATAGAATGGGATAATAATATTCATATCAAGAATTTTTCCCTAAAGATTCTTGAAAAATATGGTTTTTCCGTCCAGGATCTTTACGATAAAACTCCACAGGATCTTATTTACATGGCAGCCAGAAAAGAAGATATTTCCCTTATTGGCAACAAAATGTCTGCTTTGTTGCATGATGGTTATACACAGACAGAATTTGATTTACAATTTTATGATAATAACAAAAATATCGTCTATTCTCATTGGTATAATTCCATTTTGAGAGACGAAAAAGGCAGGGTCGTTTCTATTTTATCATTAATTGATGATATCACAAATACCAAACAAATAGAACGAAAACTCAAAACGCAAAATGAATTTATCGAAGCCGTTATTAATAGCCTCCCGGGAATCTTTTTCTTATTTGACGATGAAGGAAATTACCTCCAGTGGAACAGAAACTTCGAAAGACTATTAGGATTAGATTCTGAGCAATTCGCGAAAGAACATTTACTGGATCATTATGATGAAGAAGACAAAATCATCATCCAGGAAAACCTTAAAAAAGTAATTGAAGATGGAGAAACGGCTTTTGTAGCACATATTAACGCGGATGATGGCTCGAAACCGGCTTATTATTTAACCGGTATCAGCATAATGATGAACAACAAAAAATATATTGTAGGTAATGGTTTTGATATTACCGATCTGGAGAAAAGCGAACTTGAACTGCGTAAATCTCTAAAAGACAAAGAAATCCTGCTTGCAGAAATACATCATCGTGTAAAAAACAATCTTGCCATGATCTCGGGACTCATCGAATTACAACGTGATTCTGTAAAAAATCGTACCGCACGAAATACCCTAATGGAAAGCATGCTACGCATTCATTCCATGGCTTTAATACATGAGAAATTATATCATTCGCAGGATTTAGCACATATCAATATGGATGAATATATCCCTGAGCTGGCGCACTCCATAATCGAAGTATTAACTTCAAATATTACGGTAAAACTTGAAACCGAAATAGACCATATCCGTTTGGATATTAATCAGGCAATCCCCATCGCACTGATACTGAATGAACTAATCAGTAATACGATGAAACATGCATTCGTCAAACAACAAACAGGAAAATTCAGAATCCGGTTAAAAAGAAGTGGTGAAAATATCACTCTGGATGTTCAGGATAACGGGCAGGGACTTAACAAAAAGTATCTTACGGACACTCCTCAAACCCTTGGTTTAAAACTAATTAATACATTTTCGAAACAGCTTAAAGGAACCCTTCAGATTGAATCGAATAATGGAGTGCATGTTGTTTTAAATTTTAAAGAAGAAAATGCCCGTGGATTTGCCAATGCTTATATGCATACAATATCATAATTTTTTTGACTGCCACAGATATACGCGCCATATCACCTTCTTAATTTCTGATGACAAGTGATTCCAACCGAATATTTAGTCTTCCAATGAGGCGATCGCCGGCAAAAAAACATGCCGGACAATTTAAACATTGCTGTCAGAGTTAATGATTACCGGCATACATTAGTCAGAAATTATAAGGGGACAATCCAAACTTATGAACATGATTATCGCCAATTTATTCAGCACACAAAAAAACATACGTCTTCTGTTGGTTACCCGATGTTATGCATTCCTCAGCAGCAGGCTGTCAGTTAATGGCATATGCATGATTTCATTAAATGCTCTTTAAAATGTCCAAATGAGTATTAACTGCTTTCCAATACTTCAAAGGTTGCAGTGTTCCCTTTTTTATTTCAACAGCATCATCTTGCTTATCATCGTTTGTCCATTCGCATATAAACGAATAAAATAGGCTCCGCTGCTCAGATGGCTGGCATCAAAAGTAATGACGTGAGTCCCTGCACTTTGCATCTGCTGATTATATACCGTAGCAACTTTTTGGCCAAGAATGTTAAACACATCCAGTGTTACATGTGATGATTTTGCCAAATCGTACCGGATATTTGTAGTGGGATTAAACGGATTCGGATAATTTTGATACAGTTTAAAGGTCGTCGGTTTATTTGGATTTGTATTATTTTTCTCAATGGCCGTTAGAATTCCCGACTCGGGTGTCGGTAGTTTACTGGTTGTATAAATGTGGAATTGCCCCGGATTCAGGCTGATATTCATGCTTGTATCTGCAACATTAACGGGCTGGCCGGAAAAATAATCATACCAGGTCCCTTTCTTCTGGAATTGTCCGGCAGCGGCATGAGCCACCACATCAAAATTTCCAACAATATTGACATCCATGGTATCACCCTCAATTTGGATTCTCTTTATTGCATTTTGTGCATCTATTGAGAAATTCGTACTGCTAAAAACTGGATACTTTTCTCTCAAAGCCATCAAATCACTGAATACTTTATACAAATCACGTCTTTTCCCATTAGTGTAATAATCCCATCGAATAGGTTTGGGCGTGGTGCGATCGCTGCTTGTTCCACTGGGATAATTAATGGAATAATCGTAGCCTAATTCACCAAATTGCCATATCATTTTCGGGCCAGGAACGGTAAAGAAAAAGGCCGCCGCTTCCTTCACACGATTCAAAGCGGTCGAAAGATCTTTAATGTTATAACTTCCGCTGCTGTTACCATATTGAAGGTTTTTGTACATGATACGTTCTTCATCATGACTTTCCATATATCCAATCAGATTGGGTTTAGACCAGCCTCGCTGCTCATAGGATACTCCTGAGAAATCCCAGGAATGAACGTCCCCGCCGGGCCCGACATCATATCCCATAGTAGCCTGGTTATAGGCATAATTCATATTGCCCCATATCATCATCCCATCATTTGAAAGGACTTTCTCCTCACTATTTGCCGTAAAAAGCTCTAAAATCACATAGGTTTTGGGATTATACGTCCAAATCTTGCCTGCCATTCGTTCCAAAATCTGGATTCGTTCCGGGTCATATGCATAACCATCGCCGGGAGTATTGGTGAAACCCTTGGCAAAATCAAAACGGTACCCGTCGATATGAAAATTCTTAACCCAATACTTATTTACCCGATCGACAAAATATTGTGTCGCTTTGCTTTCATGATTGAAGTCGTATCCGAAGGAATAAACCGTATTCGGGGAGTTGACATTATACCACGGATTATTGGATGTCACTTTTCCGGTTGCACTATCGTAATACATTCTAACCAGCGGCGACTGGCCGTACGAATGATTCAAAACCATATCCATAATCACAGCAATACCTCTTTTGTGACATTCATTCACAAAGCGTTTCAATTCATCGGCAGAACCATAATATTTATCCGGTGCAAAATAAAAATCGGGATTATATCCCCAGCTTATATTTCCTTCAAATTCATTAATTGGCATTAATTCAATGGCATTGATCCCAAGGTTCTGAATATAATTCAAGGTATCGGTCAACGTCGAGTAATCGTGATTAGCGACAAAGTCATCAAGCCATAATTCGTATATATTGAGTTTATTTTTAGCGGGGCGCTGATAATTCTGATCGGTCCATTGAAAAGCCGTTTGTCCGGTTTGCAAAACTCCTGCAATATGATCTGTTTTTCCATACGGATACGGTTTAAGATTCGGATAAGTCGCTGAAGATATATACTTATCGTTTGCCGGATCTAATACTAACTGAGAATAAGGATCAGCGACTTTCAAATTACCATCGATGAGATATTGAAATGCATATTGTGTGCCCGGCGAAAGATTATCAATCGTTATCCAGTACCAGGAACTGTCGGCATTTACCGAATCACATTTCATAAAATACTGGGGCTGAACTTTCCAGTTATTGAAATCTCCAATCACATACACAAACTTCTTATGAGGCGCAAAAAGAGATAAGGTTACTTTTGTGGGATCATTTGGATAATAGGTTATACCATCTTTCAGGGTATCGGGCCGTGCCTGGTAGGTGATGGGAGGATTCACAACATAAGCACCGGTTGTAGTATCCGACTCACCCCCGGTATCGGTACCTATTAGCTGCACATCATAACGTCCCGTACTGGACGCCAATAAGTTATATTTAATAGTATCATTTTGGACCGTTTCTACATTAGTACCATTCACACTTAACTTTAGCGTTACGGAAGAAGGATCTGCCGCTGTTCCAACTCCTTCGATCGATAAAGTACTGTCTTTCTTAACAAACGAGGGACTTACCGCAGGTTGAACCAGGCTCACTTTTAGTCCGCCCTGGTATACATCAACAAAAATATCTTTTCCACCCGTATCTTTACCCTGTAAGTAATTACCGTTAATCTGAACTCCGCTTCGAAATACAAATGCCATTTTCAGGATTTTCTCTCCGGCCGGAACACCATAATACTTACGTATATTATTGATGGTAATTTTATATTCATCCGTTGAAATCCGGGTCATTTTTGTTTCCGGAGTATTCACTCCCCAGTTGGTTTTCACATAACGCCAATCGCTGGAATTTGTACTTATATTGGTAATAACCCCTGTATGTGCATAAATATCCCCGGTATATCCGGACAAACCTCCGGTCCCCTGCTTAGCATGAAAATAGACCGTAACGGTATCGGTATCATTCGGGAAAAGCGGCTGATTGGTTACAACCTGTGCATATGACTTTCCCGCTAACAGAGCAGTTAACAAAAAGAGAAACAGCCATTTCAACTTAGAATATTGTGCCATAAAGAATTATTATATACAAATTTTATTAAATAGTCCTTCAAATGATATCGGCTGCCGGTTCAATTCCGTCAGGATCACTTGACGAACGGATGATCAGATCCGGCGAAAACACGGTGTGCGAAACCATTCCTTCCGGATTTAATATCCGGTTTATTAGTTTCTGCGTTGCCAGCTTGCCCATTTCATACATTGGCTGTTTCATGGTTGATAAACCTAGATAATGAGCTATCTGAATGTCATCAAAGCTGATTAGAGGAATGGACACTTTTGCATCGTTTTGGGCCTTCAAAGCTCCCACGGCCTGAATATCCGAGGCACAAAAACAGGCATCGGGTAATCTTTTCATTTTTATCAGTTTATTCATTGCCTGATAACCAGCCTCTTCTGTAAATCCATCACGATCATGCACATCCCCGGCAACAATAACCTTAGCATCGATCATACACCCGGCGTCATTCAAAGCACGCTTATATCCCATTAAACGATCGCGGGATGGTTTAGCTTTAGGATAACCGGATATCATTGCGATGTGCTTAAATCCTTTTTTTACAAAATAAGAAGTAGCGGTATAAGCTCCTTCGATACTGTCAACACTAACCGAATCAAACTCAGTATCATATTCATCAACAAGCGTAATAGGAATATGATATCTTTTCAGACGTTTCCATTCCGGCTCATTCATGTGAAGGGAAATAAACAGGTATCCATCGGCCATTCCTTTTCGAATAACATATTCAATTTGTTCGAGAAGGTTATTATTAGTTGACGTGATGTTATAGATGTTGAGATTATAGTCGGTATTGACCAAAGCGTCCTGCATACCGCCGAGTACTTCCATGAAAAAATAATTTGAGATGACCGGCACCAGGGCCATAATTATCTTCGTATTTTTTCTGGCTAGACCCTGTGCAAAAATCTGTGGATGATATTCCATCGATTCGGCAATGGCCAGTACCTTTTTCTTCGTCTTTTCCGAAACATTCTGGTTGTTATTGAAAACACGAGATACGGTGGCAATACTGACGCCTGCTTCCCGGGCTATATCATAAATAGTAGCAGACAAAATTTTTCCGTCCTTAATTATCACTGAACATACCAGCAACAGATAGTGTACGAATCGTGCTGCTTCAGAGCAGAGCTGAGGTCCATCCGGTTACTGATTCATCCAGATTTTGAATACCAATTCTTAGTATCAGTATTGTAAATTTGTTTTATAGCCACAGTTTCATTTTCAAAATGTGGCCGGTAAGTAAAAAAGCCCCCTCACCCGGGAAAACCAGGATGAGGGAACTTTAAATGTGCGTTACTACTGTTTAATCAACTGATATGTGTAGAGCGGTGGGTTGCTTAAATCAAGAATAATTTTATATGTACCTGAAGCAGGTACGGGAATATTATTATTTCCATTGAATGCTAACGTTCCTTTGCCGCCATCACCATAATTTAAAGTCCAGGCACCATTGGCGCGGAATTTAAACGTACCACTTGCATCCAGGGTTGTCGTTACGGTCCATACTTTATTCGCAGGATCATACGTCATCGGCGTATCTGTACTCCATCCACCCTGTGTTGCATCTCCGATAACAGCCCATGTCGTCTTTGTCATTTTATATGTCATCGCATTTAAATCGACATGCATCAGGTAATAACCAGATCCTGACGTGGGCATTACAATATTTCCACCGCTCGTCGACAAAGTACCTGTATTGGGACCCAATCCATATGCGGTATTCCATGTCTGGTCTTTAGTGATTTTAAACTCAATGTCCGAATCGGTTTGATCATTTACATAAACGTAACCTTCATATACCTGAGGACCGGTCATTGCTAATGGGGGTGCATCCGGAGGGGTCCATGCACTTCCGTATCCGCTATAAGCCTGATAATTCCCAGGAACATAGATGTATGAATAACTTGAATATGGTGTTATTACCACAGAAATCGGGCTGGATACTTCTTTCTGAACTGAATCACTTATGGATGCCATCACTCTCATATTAAGAGTCGTAGGTTGTCCAAAAGCGAATCCATTACCCAGCATAAACGAATTCATGTCACCTTCAGTAATTGAAAATGAAGGTAAATTTGATGTTCCCAATTTCATCGGGTTAGCGAAATTATCACCTTGTTTATCCATTTGAATGGTATAGGTGACTGCAGCAGGGAAACCATAATTTGGTGCCGACCATTTTACCGTCATCAGGGTATCCTTTGCTTTCGACTTATCCAGGACATACGTTGCCCCATCCGAAGGTGCCGAAATTGATGGATTTCCAGGTGTTGCACTCAGAAATGGTCCATTATGTTTCGTAGCACAGGATGATATCATCAGGGCACTAAATACAAATGATATTATTGCAATTCCAATTTTCTTCATGTTTATCCTCATTTAGGAATTTCTATTCAATTAATAACCCGGATTTTGGGTCAGATTCGGATTCGCTGTGAGATCCGATGACGGGATCGGGTATACATTGAAATGAGAATCGGTTCCGGTACCATTCTGGACACCGCCTTTCCATTCCCAGTTATACTTTGAACCGGTAAATTCGCCAAACCTTATTAAATCAGTACGGCGTGTTGCTTCCCAGTAAAGTTCACGAGCTCTTTCATTAAGTATGAAATCGAGTGTGAGATTGCCTGCGGTAATGTCATTATTGGCATTTCCATATGCCCGTTCACGAAGTTTATTAATCAAACTGACAGCTTCGGATGTGCTGCCTCCCTGTCCACCACGGACGACAGCCTCGGCATACATCAGGTATACATCAGCCAGGCGAAACATCGGAAAATTCGTCGATGCATACGAAGGATTTGAACCAGGCTGGCCATTCGATTTCATATTGGTCCATTTACTTACGGCGTAGCCATTGGTAAAATCACCAATTTTGGCAATATCCTTTGTTTGTCCGTTGGTAAAAAACATATCACGCCCATCATTTTGATTGGTAAATTTATCAACGAATTCAGGACGAGCACGGTTACCACCCCAGCCGCCATCAATGCCATAATCAGATGCAGTCATCTTACCGCCGACGGCCGCATGTATGATGTAATTAGTCCCGGCGTAGGTCTGTATGTGTGTTCCATCGAAAGGTATCGCCCAGATAATACCTTTGGCCGTATTGTTATCGGCCTCAAAAAGATGCTGATAATTGGGATCAAGGGTATAAGCTTTACTGTCGATAACCTTTTTTGCATAGGTTATACATTGGGTATCACCTGATTTACCGGTATAGACCTTTTCATTCAAATACACTTTAGCGAGCAGGGTCCAGTCGGCGGCCTGGTCAACCCTATATTGTTGATTCTGGCCAGGAGCAGGCAATTTGCTTTGAATGTCAGTCAATTCGCTGGTGATATAATTGAACAGAGAATCGGTACCAACCGGATGCGGTAAAAAGGCACCAATACCATTCTTTTCTGTCACGAATGGTACATTTCCGCCATACAGATCGAGCGCATTCCAATAACAGAAAGCGCGTATGTAACGAGCTTCAGCCATGTATTCCTTGACTTGCGTATTACTACTCGTCTTTGCATGACTGATAAATTCATTCGCAAGGGTGATCTCATAATAGATACGATCGTACATATCCATAATGAACGTATTGGATGAGCCCCATTGCATGGTATTGATTTGTGGAATACCCGGGTCGTTCCATGCACAAATAGCTTCATCAGTCGGAAGCTCTTGTAACATCCAGTAAACCCGGAGGAAGCCGGATGAACCTTCATCAACACCCTGAATATCGGGTTCGCCTGCCGGACCCTGTTGCCCGGTGGTTGCAAAACCTGCATATAATTTGGCCAGAACCTGCTCATAATCCTGAGTGGTTTTATAGGCCGAAGCAGAGGTAATTACTTTTTTATCGATTGGAGTCGTGTTTAAATTACCCGTGCAGGAAGAGAAGATCACCCCAATAACCGGGATCATCAACCCTAACGTTATTATTCTTAAATTCTTTTTTAACATATTCATTAGCATAAGTATTTCCCATTAAAAGTTTAAGCTCAAACCAAGCATAAACGTACGAGGCAATGGATAGATGTTATTATCAATTCCACCAAAAACCTGTGGATTGACACCAGTATATTTGGTGATCACGAATACATTTTGCACAGTACCTGAAACCCTGACATTCATATCGCTGTTCAGGAACTTTTTGAAATTATATCCCAGTGTTATGTTATCCATACGCAGGAATGAAGCGTTTTGGATGTAGTAGCTCGAGAAGTATTGGGCATTATAAAAGTTGGTGTTTTTAATGCTTGATACTACGTTATTCAAATAACCCTGGGATACGAGCATCTGGCTGTAAAAACCGTAAGCTGATGCCACGTTGTTGTATGCGTAATTACCAACATCCGCATGAGCAGTCATGGATAAATTCCAGTTCTTGTATTGAACACTCGTGGAAAATCCAAATGTTACTGATGGTGTCGGGCTTTTATAACGAATAAGGTCTTGCGAGTTTATGATGCCGTCACCGTTTTGATCGACATATACTCCTTCAAGCGGTTTTCCATTCTTATCGTAAACCTGTTGGTAAACATAGAAGGCGTCGCGCGGGAAACCTACACTGTTAATTTGTATTGTATTACCTGTACCACCATTGATTCCACCGGTTAACACACCGACATAATTCGGATTGTTAACATTGGTCAGTTTGGTAATTTTGTTGAACTCGTGGGTAACATTGAAATTCACTTCCCAGTAAGCATGATCTGTAACAATTGGTTTACCGGTGATGTCAAATTCGACACCGCGCAGAGCCAGGCTACCAACGTTAGTCAAAATCTGGTTGGTGAAGTTCGTTCCTTCGGGAACAGGAATGACATTTAACAAATTCGTGGTTTTACGAATGTACCCGTCAATTGAACCGGACAGCCTGTTGTTAAAGAAACCATAATCCAGGCCGGCATCATACGTCGTGGTTGTTTCCCATTTCAGGTTCGGATTATATCCGCCCGGACGCAGTGTTTTGATGAATTGATTTCCGAACTGGTAATCCGCCGTACTTTCACTATATGTATACGTACTCAGGTAAGGATAATCACCCTGATTGATGCGTTGTTCACCGGTTACGCCATAACTCAACCGCAATTTAAGATTGGAAACGGCATGAACATTTTTAAGGAATGATTCCTTTTTCAGTTTCCAGGCTAAAGCCACCGATGGGAAAAGACCCCAGCGATCCTGTGGGGAAAAACGGGAAGTTCCGTCATCACGCAGTGTAGCTGTTACCAGATACTTATCCATCAACGTGTAATTCAAACGGCCGAAAAACGAAACGATATAATGTTCGGTAGCGTACTCGGTATTCGAGTTTACGATAAGCGTATCCGCCGTATCATAATTTGTGTTATAGTCGGAACCACGGGAATAGTGATGTTCCCAGGAATAACCACCGGTGAAATTCACATTACTTTTAATAGCTGAGATATCTTTGTTGTAATTGACATAAAAATCCAGCAATTGGTTCTCATTTCGTTGCTTATAAGTATCACGCTGTCCGCTGTTTAACATAGAACCGTGATAGGCAAATGCAGCTATATTCGGAATATTATGTACTCCTTTTCCTACATTGGAATAATCGTAGCCCACGTTCAATGTAGCATTCAAACCCGGTACTGAAGGAAGTGAATAATTGATTTTCGCATTTCCAATAGAACGGTAAACCGTAGATACATCATGGTTTAGATTTAACAATGCCATTGGATTACCCGGAGCGATGGTGATAGGATTACCCTGGCTATCAGTCCATGCAAAGTATCCGCCAAATTTTGAATTTGACGATTTTATAGCTTGTGTAGGATCATAAGAAAGGGAATTTCCTATCGCTCCCCGATTAGCAAAACGATTATTTACCTGCATGCCCCTCAGGTTCACATTAACCTTCAGATTATTATTCAGGAATGTAGGATTCAAAGATAATGAGCCGGAAAGGCGATCCATTCTGGAAGTCCGCAGGATACCGTTGTTACCCGTATAATCAAAGGATGCACGATATGGAAAATTCTTAACGGCACCAGTCAGACTCACATTTTGTTCGTTACTGAACGCATTTGTATAAACCTGATTTTGCCAGTTGGTATTGGTCTGGCCCAAATATTGCGTTCCCGACTGGCCAAAACGATTTTGAATCGTATTACGAAAATCGGTAGGCGACAATACGTTAACCTCATTCGCAATGGTCTGCATAGAAAACTGGCCGGTATAATGCACTTTTAAAGGCTGATTTTTACGGCCATGTTTTGTTGTAATGATGATTACACCGTTCGAAGCACGGGAACCATAAATAGCAGCAGCTGATGCATTTTTTAAGATCGTAATCGATGCAATATCATTTGGATTGATGGCATTTAAAGGATTTCTCATACCGTTAATTGAGCCTCCCTGAAGAGGAACACCGTCAACAACATACAACGGATCGTTACTGGCAGACAGTGAAGAACCGCCACGAATACGAATGGTTTCACCACCACCTGGCGAACCATCACTTGGAGTTACGGTTACACCGGCAACTTTACCCGTGAGCAATTGTCCGGGTGAATTAATTGCCCCTTTGTTAAAATCGGCAGAAGTCACCGTAGCAATCGATCCGGTTTCATCCGATTTCTTCTGTACCCCATAACCAATGACAACCAGTTCCTGGCCCTTCACCGATTCTGAGGCTAATTTTACATTGATCGTAGTTCGACCTTCAACAGGAGCTACCTGACTTTTATAACCGATATAGGAAAAAATCAGGGTATCGTTTGATGATACTGAAAGGTCATAGCCACCATTTGCATTGGTAGCTGTACCATTCATTGTTCCTTTAATCAGGATGTTTACGCCGGGTAGCGCTTCCCCCGTGGAGGCATCCGATACTTTTCCCTTCACTTCTATATTCTGCGCAATAGCAGCAGAACCACAAAAAAGGAAAAAGAGTAAGGCTATTATTGTATTAAAAAGGTATTTGTGTCTCATATTTCACGTGGTTTTGTGAATCCAGAATCATAAGAATCAAAAAATTACAGGGTTTGAAACCGCTTTTACTTACCAGTTCATCCGTGTAATTGATGTAATCGTTATGAAATCGCTTTGTTAATTTTCAAGATGTTTTTCAGATATTTTACCTGTACCAACTCATTACACCGCTTGAAAGCAATGTAACTGATTACATTCCAGTTAAGTTCTATTAATTACGGAACCTCTTTTCACATACTGCCTGGAAAAACAACAGTACTTCCGATTACCATATTCAAGCTATATGAGCTTATATGACTAATTACTAAGGCAATAATTTTATTTCATTCAAAATATTACACTTAACAACGTCAAAGCCCCTTAATCTCAAATGTTATCCCAAAACATAGTGTAAGCGCTTACATTATGCAAGTAAATTTTTGAAAAATCTTTTCTCAGTCATCCTCGGCCCTCTCCTGGATTCTTTTATTAACAGTCCTAATACCAACCCTAAAAAGGCTTATAAATTATCATATTATATGATTGATATTACACAACTTAATATAATAATGATAAATTTCGAAAAAGCCACTCCCAGGTGTGTTAAGAAACAGAATTACTATAGGTTACAGCTTACCAACTGATATCATTTCAAATCAGAAAACCAATACAATGTAAGCGCTTAACTATAAAGACATGAGGCTCTTATATATATTTCTTTAATCCGTTGTGCAAAAACGATTTGTCAATTGAGGCCACTTACATAGTTAAATCTGATTATCCTGTTTATTTTTTAATCAGACACACAGATTACCACCTCTATGATTTTACATTTGCTCGAATAGTTTGAACCTATTTAAATGGGCAGGTAAATAATTTTTGCTTTTAAAGCTGGGCAAAATGGAAATGATTCATACCGTGAATAGCCAATTATTACAAAGTCATATAAATAAAAAATGCCATACTTCTTTGATGAAATATGGCATTAAGCTGTGTTCTAAAAAGATTTTCAATTATTTATGTTTCATCATATTGAGGTATCTCAGATTTGCTTCTATATAGTAGTAATCCGCATAGACCAGGGGAACCGTTACTTCTGAATTTGCGGGCTTATTACCAACTCCCCTTTTAAGGATGAATCCATGATTGCTACCGACACTTTTAGCCCGATATTTTGATGAAGACAGACTATGTATCATATGTTTTGCAGCACTCAGATATTCATTATGCAAATTTCCATGTACATAACCGCTTAATTCTATAAATGCTGAACTCATGATGGCCGCTGCCGAAGCATCACGGGGGGCATTAGGAATGTCGGGAGCATTGTAATCCCAATAGGGTACAAAATCAGCCGGTAGATTTTTATTCGTCAGTATGAAATGAGCAATCTTCTCTGCTTCTTTAAGAAACTTTTCCTGTTTGGTAAACCGGTATACCATCGTAAAGCCGTATAATGCCCATGCCTCTCCCCGGGCCCAGGTAGAATTATTAGCATATCCCTGCACCGTTCCTTTCCATATAACTTTACCGGTTTTAGGATCAAAATTTACAAGATGATAAGTGCTGCCATTCGGACGTACATGAGTCCTCATAGTCGTTGTGGCGTGAGTAACAGCGATCTTATAAAAGGTACTGTCACCACTTAACTGAGTAGCCCGAAATAATAGCTCAAGATTCATCATATTATCCATAATCACGGGATATTTCCATTTTGGATTATCCCACGATTTGATAGCTCCTACAACCGGATTAAATCGCGAGGCTAACGAACGAGCCGACTGTAAGAGAATATCTTTGTATTCTTTATTCTGAGTAAGCAAGAGGCCATTTCCATAACTGCAATTCATCATAAATCCGACATCATGCGTCGAAGTATTAAACTGCTGACTTTTTAATGAAGACGTCCATGCTTCCGCTTTGTTCTTAAAAAATAAATTATGATCAAATTTATATATCAACCACAATTCACCGGGGAAGAAACCGCTGGTCCAATCGCTGGCGGGCACCAAATCGATAGTTCCATTTTTGTGTACAGAACGTGGAAACATAGTTGTATCGGGATAAGTTTTAATGGCATATCGCAACTGCTTCGTTGCAAAATCAAGATTTTTTACAGCATTAATTTTGTATTTCGGCCTGGTCATTCCAGTATGATGTTTCGACACTTTTACAGGTTGAGCCAAAAACATGTTGGCTACAAAAATCAGTAATCCAATGGTTATTCTCATAGTTATCTTTCTAGTATGTTGCTATTCCTGATTACAGGTTTTGTTAATTATGACAATATAAATCAATGATCTACACTGTGATCTGCCTGCATATCCTGTCCTGCCCATATTTTATCTTCGACCGATGCTTCAGGGGCTGCAGTCCAGAAATTATCACCGGAAGACAATCCCAGGGGCAAGAATACGGCAGCGCATAAATATAAGCTTCCTGTTGAGATATAATATTCAGCCAAATGCGGTTGATGCCCATACAGTCCAAGGTTTAACCATCCATTTTTATCGAACATACCCGGGGCGCCGGAAACCTTATTAATCACTTTTGTCAGGCTTGTCCGTACTTGCTGGACCGGCAATGATTCTGGCAGTGTTTGCATCCAGGCTAATTGAGAAAGGAGCTGAAAGGCTCCAAAGCGATAGGTGATTGATCGACCGATAGCAGGATAAGTTCCATCCGGACTGATTAATCGTTCCAGTATTTCTCCGTATCGCTGGCTTCTTCGCAATGTTTTTTCGTATAATTTTTCATACTGATGATTATGTTCTTTCATCACTTCGATAATAGTCAATAAAAAGGGTTGAATAACATAACTGTTATAATAATCCCAATGGAATACCGGGCCATCACCATAAATACCATCACCTAAATACCAGTCATCCACCGCACGCAATGCCAGATCAATCCTTACTAAATCGGCTTCTGCACCAAATTTAAGTAAGGCAGCTTCAACCATAGCGCTGAATAAAACCCAATTGCTGTAATATGGAATAATTGTCCTGCTCGACTTAAACGCCTTAATAATGTTCTGTTTAACCTCATTTGAAGATTTATCCCACAATTCTTTTGGTGCCTTAATCAAAGCATGTGCTAAAAATGCGGTATCAACTAAAGGTTGTCTGCCATGTTTATCGTAATTCAGGAAATCCGGTGCGGAAGGATTTACGGCATTAGCCAGTGATTTACGTGCTAAATCATTATATTTTGCACGAATTTTTCCTTCTTTTGTACTATCCGGACCAAGCTCAAGCCAGGGTGCGATACCTGTCATCAACCTGCCAAAAGCTTCAAGATGTGTGAATGGTCGCCTGTCGTTATTAGAACCAGGACGGGTTTCAACGGGCATCGTTTTCTTCAATCTATTTTCTGAAAGCGCTTGTAAAACCGGATCAGAAATTTTCGTCATAATACGGATCCATTCCTCTCTGTCTCCTGCCCCACTCTTTTTTTGAGATAAAATGCTTCCCATAGCATTTGCTTTAGTTCCCATCATTCCTGCCGATCCCAGGATTCCGGCACTTTTGATAAATTCTTTTCTGTCCATAATATATGTTATTGATTTTTTTGGTATGATAACGTTATCATACTTCGGTAATAATTAACGTATTAAAATTCTTTATTCGACGATTAAAACAACACAGTCCGGATTTGATCTCGCAAATGATGTCGTTTGTTTATTGTATCACAATAGATTAAATCTAGTAAAGTAACCTACATAATTAAACAATTTATGAAATTGCCTAAATATTACAACTATTCAGTTTTATTTTAGAGAAACCGTCGGTAAAAACATCCAATTCAAAAAGTACTCTGCTAATTTGCATAACTCTAAGAGCGAAATTTATCATTATTTAAGTTGTTATACTTTAAAATGCAAAAGAATCAGCTATTCATTATATTTTTCCCGTACAAAATCACTTTTTTTGATATTGGCAGCATTTACCTAATTAACGTTTTACCCGAAAAGGCTGTTTTTGGGATTATTTACAATTGTGTACCCATTGACTTAATGATATTTGTTGGAGAATAACCAGTTGATATTCTAAGGAAATTATTTACATCATTTTTACATAGGCCTTCATTGAAAATACAGGTGTAGTTAACAGGCATAATGCATTTGCCTGTGATTATAATTTTTTAGCTTTTTAGGATTAATGCACCTATGATGGTGAGGTGAATTTTTAATATTATTAACCAAGGAGAAGTAAAATGAACATGACTTGGAGGTGGTATGGGGAAGGAAATGACTCAATCACTTTGGACCATATTCGCCAAATACCAGGCGTAACCGGGATCGTTTGGTCGCTGCACGATAAAGCTGCCGGCGAAGAATGGGAAATGGAAAGAATTAATGAAGTCGTAAATCAAATCACTGCTAAAGGTTTTAATGCCGATGTCGTAGAGAGTGTGAATGTCCACGACGACATCAAAATTGGTTTACCCTCACGCGATCATTATATCGAAATTTATATTGATACTATAAAAAAGCTTTCCCGCGCCGGAGTCAAGGTCATTTGCTATAATTTCATGCCTGTTTTTGACTGGACCAGAACTGACTTATACAAAGAACACCCGGATGGATCCAATGCCTTATTTTATGAAAAGGATGCCATCATCGATGATCCCAAAAAGATGGTAAGTGAAATTCTGGGCGGCGCCGGTGATTTTACGATGCCGGGATGGGAACCGGAAAGAATGGCTAAACTGGATGATCTTTTTGAAGCCTATGAAGGAGTTGACGAAGAGAAGCTCTTTGAAAATCTGAAATATTTCCTGGAACGAATTATCCCCGTTTGTGAAGAATATGATGTAAAAATGGCTATCCATCCCGATGATCCGCCATGGCCTATATTCGGATTGCCCCGTATCATTCGCAGCCGCGATCATATACGAAGATTCCTGGATATGGTAGATAGTCCGTACAATGGATTAACTTTATGCACAGGGTCTCTTGGTCCGAACTTAAATAATGACTTACCTGCAATGGTGCGCGAATTTCATGATCGGATTCATTTTGCCCATATCCGAAATGTTAAAGTATTTGAAAATGGTGACTTTATTGAAGTCTCCCACCGTGGTAAAGATGGGAATATTGATGTATATGAAGTTCTGAAGGCCTACCACGATAATCATTTTAAAGGATATTTCCGGCCTGATCACGGGCGTCATCTTTGGGGTGAAGAGAAAAATTGCAGGCCAGGTTACGGTTTATATGACAGGGCCTTAGGCGTAATGTATATGCTGGGAATATGGGATAGTCTTGATAAAAGAAAAGAGGGAAAATAATTGATGCAATTAAACAGAAATAGCTTAACCAATCAATCTGACTGGGAAAAAATCGGGATAGAACTGCCTCATTTCGATTTTGAACAAGTAGCCCGAAATACTGTAACCAAACCAGAATGGGTACATTTTGGCGTTGGCAATATATTCAGGGCATTCATTGCAAACGCTCATCAAAAATTGCTGGACAACCAAAAAGCAGATACCGGTATCATCGCCGTTGAATCCTTCGACTTTGAAGTCATTGACAAAGTTTATACTCCTTTTGATAATCTGGCTTTGCTTGTACTCATGAATGCCGATGGAAAATTCGATAAAAAAGTTATCAGCAGTATCACGGAGGCAATCACAACCCGCTCAGAACGGCCAGAAGAGTATCAGCGTCTGATCGATATATTTGAAAATCCAAGCCTGCAAATGGTTAGTTTTACAATTACCGAAAAAGGCTATGCTCTGACAGATGCATCCGGCAACCGGTTTGGTGTGGTTGAGAAAGATATTGAAAATGGCCTGGAGCATCCCCTTCACACCATGAGTATTATTACGGCATTGGCGCATCGTCGGTTTCTTAAAGGCCGATATCCTCTAACCTTCGTCAGTATGGACAATTGTTCTCACAATGGTGATAAATTAAAAAATGGTGTACTGACTATTGCACGGGAATGGCTCAAAAAAGGATTTGTCGAGCAAGAATTCATCGACTACCTGGAAGATGAAAGCAAAGTCACGTTTCCCCTGACGATGATTGATAAAATCACTCCAAGGCCGTCGGAAACGGTTAAAAAAACGCTTGAAGATTTAGGTTTGGAAAATATGAATATCATCGTCACTTCCAAAAGCTCCTATATGGCACCCTTCGTAAATGCTGAAATTTGTGAATATCTCGTCATCGAGGATAAATTTACGAATGGCCGCCCGCCGCTGGAAGAAGCCGGGGTCATTTTTACCGACCGGGAATCGGTAAACAAGGTGGAAACGATGAAAGTCACTACCTGCCTGAATCCGTTACACACCGCACTGGCGGTCTCCGGCTGTTTACTCGGTTACACATTAATAGCCGATGAAATGAAAGATCCGTTACTTAGTAAATTTATTAAAACGATCGGTTATGAAGAGGGATTGAAGGTTGTTGTTGATCCTAAGATTATCAGTCCTAAAGTATTTCTGGATGAAGTAGTTAACGAACGATTTACTAATCCATATATACCTGACACACCGGCGCGTATAGCCACGGATACTTCTCAAAAAGTTGGAATACGATATGGAGAGACCATTAAATCGTATGTCAAAAGAAACGATTTGGATCCGTCGGACTTGGTAGCTATTCCGCTCGCTATTGCCACCTGGTGCCGGTATCTAATAGGAATCGATGATAATGGTAAGGAGTTTGAATTGAGTCCGGACCCGATGCTCGACTTCCTGCGCTCTATCTTACATGGGATTACATTAAGTGATACCGCTTCCGATGTTCAATCTATATTATCCAAAGAAACCATTTTCGGAATTAATCTTTACGAAGCCGGACTTGGAGAAAAAATTGAACAGATGTTTTACGAAATGCTCAGAGGCAAAGGAGCCGTTCGTCAAACTTTGGAAAAATACCTCGACTAAAATCCCAAATAACCTTCAGAAGTTTAAAAAGAAAAGCTGGCACTCTTCACAAAGTGTCAGCTTTTTCATATCTAAGTCACATATTTTGCAAGTATTTAAATCAGCCTAATCTTAAGAAATCGCTGATTGCCCTACACCTTGTCAATCAAATATCTAACAAGGTGTAAGAAATGCTCGACATTTAACTATGTATATCGTTTTTCAACAGATGATCCACCGCGTTTGATAAAAACACATAGTCTCCGCAAATACTTATTACACTCTCGTTTTCTCCCCACAGCATCGGCCAGGCGTCCATGTTTTCGGGGAAATCCGGCTTCAGAATAAGAATTCCAGGCACCACTCCTCCCGCAATGAAAGAGAGATCCGCTCTGTTACTGCTGTAAAAACGCTCCTTCGAGTGTACTCCAACGCTGGAAACAAACGATGTGTTTGAATACGGATGACAACCAAACAGATAATCGATCCCTCTAATTGTATATTTAGAACCGACTATTTGAGGGAATGCCTGATGCACATAGTAATTTGTTATAGCCCAATTGACTACACCACTGTTACCGCCCCATCCGCCTGTACCTATCGGCACACCATATGGGTTTTCTTTTAGTAATGCTTCATCATGTTTTTTGAATTGAATTACATACGGTTCCAGCTTCTTTTTGTAATCCTGTCCGAAATAGGGTGCGGCCATAACAGCCAGCTTGATGTTCCGATCAACAAACTGATCGAGCGATTTCCAAATAAGCTTTTTGAATCGATCACCGTATTGCGCCTTTCTTGTTGCAATAAACAACTGTAAATCTGCGGGCATTTCCGCATACTGCAGAAAGAACCGGAAACGGCTGTTACCTGTACCGACGGTATCTTTTTGTTGCCTGGCCCAGGATTGTTCCGCGACATTCAGGCATTCTGTTGACAGAGTGTCATTGAACCCCTTAAGAGCACGGCTTGCCGATGCAAGAGCTGCTATAGACATATAATTTACACTCGGCACATCGTTGGTAAATGCCCACCTATCATCGGGTGTCCCGCTCGAATCCCCTTCAACCTGGTACGGTTTCAGCCTCGGAGTGTAAATTTTATTATCGGTTACCTGGGCAGCATCACCAAGCTGATCATATTCATAAAGATGAGCTTCCGAAATGGCCCTGATAGCACGTCCAAATGCTTTTTGCTGAGCAAGCTGTAGCAGGACTCCATGCTCTATTTGCTGAAGAATATCCGGTTTTCCATCAGGATCATGGATGTCGACATAGCGTTGCTTTTCATTAATGTAGGTTTCGTCCAGTTTCGGTTTAAAAGCTTCCCAGGCAGCCGAAAAACCCGAGATAGCTACACATTGAGAGGGTTCCTCAATGTCGTAATCACCGGCGTCGAACCAACCACCTACATTTAATCCTGGAATATGCTGACCGGGTTTATATTTTGTATCGGTAACCGGTCCCTGCCGGTGGTTGTCGAAATGGTTATTATTGAGTGGTGCCTGGCGTGCATCATCAAGAAACGGAACACCATGCCATACTCTATATGCATCTCTGACAAACATGTGATCCATCTGAACCGGGAACCACACATCCAGAGTTTGATGCCAGACATTATCGTACACATGCTTGTCTATCGGGAAGACATTCGTCTTCTCATTGCCATACCGGATAAAGTAAGTCCCCGGCTTTTTAACGGAAGAGAAATTAAAAGTAACATAATTATAACGGTAATACCGGCCCCACCTCGTTACCGGTGCCGTTAACACTTTTTCTGACATCCCATCCGGTGCGATACGATAAAGAGAAGCCGTCTTAAGGGGTGTGTCATTCTTATCCAGTTCGATGACCGCTCTTTTCTCCTGCTCTGGATGATATCCGGCCTGAGAAAATTCAATGACCGGTTTTCTTATCCAGTTTTTAATTGTACTCGCTGTCAAATGCCACTCCACTACTTTGCCGGTTTTATTGGCAGGTATCATGCTCCTGACTACAAACCAGCCGTTCTGGGCAACATTTCGCCCGTCGTAAAGAGACAACTTCCCTTCCGTCGATTGTATTTCAACTCTTCTTTTTCGGTCGCTTGGAGCTAAAATCAAGGTTGAACCGGTAGCCATTGGCAAGGGATCAACAAATACGTGTCTGCCATGTCCGTTAAAAGTGGAAAAACCGTTAAACTGCGGAATTTTTAGGGAATCCGGTTTGGTAACCATAGGTCCTTCCGGATATATCGGGAAGATGTGAGGATTGTTATCCATCAAATAGGTTTTGTGGAAATAAGCCGTTGGCAGAAAATCGAGATTGAAACCGGCATGACCTTCCAGTTCTTTAGGCAGCGGCTTATCAAGATAAACATCGATCCATACACCTTGATTTTTTGCGGTAACAACGATCTTTGAATCGAAATTATATTTTTTGTAACGAAGTGTTACTTCGATCCTGTTATCTTGATTGTCAACTCTTCTGCTCACAACCTCGGGAACAACATCCCATTGTTCCGGAGTGGCCCTTAACCGTACTGCACCGTCGGTAGCGGTGCGCTCTCCACTCTGAATCAATTCTATACCAGAGTGTTTCTCATCAAAAAAAAGTCCGTTGAACTTCTCACTATAAACGAAAACATTAAAACCTCGTGTTTCGAAATATCCGTGTTTGTTCAATTTCAAATTCTGAGCAAAACCAGAATGAACCGTTATTAACAGGATTATTATTGGAAACAAGGATAACGATAAATGTTTCATGATCCTGTCTGGCCCATTCATATTTAACTGAAATCTTTGTAAAGGGGAGTCTTTTTGTACCATCATATTATCTTTTTTCAGCCTGCATTTTTAGATGATCGTTGTTACGTAACATTAAACTCACAACAACAGAATACCAACGGCTATAGGTCATATCATTCATCATATGGTATACATTCCGGCGGTTTGTGCTATGACTTTGTTTAGTATAAGTTTGAGAAATATATCATGTAATTTTACTTGTTATTGACATACCCGGCGCCTCCGATTATTGACCTGGCCATGCAAATAAATATTCACATGACCAGGTATTATATGCCTTATTTTTTTCGGGGATTCGTTTCACCCTTCTCAAAAACCTTAGAGAGTGAAGGGCGAGTCAACAAATCAAGTAGTTTTCATTAAAACAGGTTACCTTTTAATGCACCCTGCTATTTAAGTTTTACAATTATTTGAGTAAACGAGTGAGCCGGGAACGAATAGGTAAACTCATCTCCTCTCGCCCTGATTTCTTTTGGTACAGGAACATAATCTTTCCGGTTGGCATATGTGTAGGCAGCTTTGATATTATTACTGTCTATTGTAGACACTGAAGCCTTCCCGTCAAAATTGCCTGAATTACTCTTAATCGTAGTTGTTACACTTTTCTTTTCATGACGATTCACAACATTGATAACCAATGAATTCGAGTCCTTCCGGTAAACACTCGTCACGTCTAAATATGGAATATCCGTATAGTATTTGCTTGTGCTGAAGGTATCGCATTTTACCAACGGATTAATTGACATTCCCCTGCAATTATTGGAAAACATCTTAAACGTGTAAAAATTAGGGGCTTTGTACAAATGTCCTTCCTGGTCACGAGACAATACCGAAGTCATCATCGTGTAATTAGTCATTTTTACTACATTAGCATGACGAATAAAGGAGTTAAAATATTCAGCCATAGCCAGGGTCGGGAGCAATCCTCTTCCGAATGGAGCCCACTCGTCAAACGATATATAAATTGGTTTGGGCATCATATACTTAGAGCGGACGGCTGCAATAATATCAGCTGTTGTGGTAATTTTACGCTCAATATCCATTGCTCCTTCACCAATATATTTATAATAATCCTTGGAATTTTCCCAATAACCGTGAATCGATACATATGAGGCGAAATTTCTCAAACCGGTTATTACTTTACGATTCCAATCCACCCATTTTCCATCGGGCCGGTATAAGGCCGAACCGCTGATAACAAACTTGAGACCGGGATCCGCATCCAACATAATTTTTGCAGCCTCTTTTGCGAACTTCACGTAATCATCTGCCGTCTTGTGAGCGATAATCCAGGGTTCACCGTCAACTTCGTTACCAAGGTCCCAAAGTTTAATATCATACGGTTTCGGATGTCCGTACTTAGCACGCAAATCCGGATAGTAACTGTTGGCCGGCAAATTACAATATTCCACCCAGTGAGCAGCTTCGTCGAGTGTACCGGTTCCCGCATTTATACAGACAACATTTGTTGAACCGATAGCTTTGTTCAGTTCTACCCACTCATCCGTTCCGACCTGGTTACTATCTATGAAACCCCAGGCAAGTTCTTTAAGTACCGGGCGTTTATTTTTAGGGCCAATGCCATCCATCCAGTGATAGTCGGCAGTATGGTTACCTCCCGGCCAGCGCATATTCGTAATTTTAAGCTCCTTCGCAGCATCAATATACCGGGTATCGAAACCGTCTTTATTGGCATATTCAGACCCCGGATTATACAGTGTTCCATATACCGTATTAAATTTACGACGGCCAGTCCCGCCGATTGGTTCCATGAATACGCCGTAAATATTAGGATCAATATGGCCAATGGTACGAGCCGTATCTATCGTAATACTAGCCTTTTGTGCTACTGCTGATAACGGTATCAGCAGCATTAGTAAGAAAATTGACTTTTTCATAGTTCTCCTCAATCATAAGTGATATTTAAGTTAGGATTCTCAATCAAATGTTATTCTTCGCTCCATTTCAAGTTCTGCCAATAGAATAGCTTTCATGTTTAAAATGAAAACTGTCTGTCATCGTTTGTCTATTCAACTTCAATATGTTATTATTTTTGCATTTCCATGTTCAGGGTACAATTTTCGCCTGTTTATCCGGACTTGCAGGTAAGACAATGACTCTATTCAGAATTAAAGAGTTTAATGACCTGCATTCTGTCTTTCCTGTACCGATAGGTAATTTGTATTTCATAAATCGCATCACATCATTCTCGCAAGTGTCATTCAGTATTTCACACATTGTTTGGTCCAGGTTGGTCCGTTGATATAAAACCTTCCATTTTTAAAGTGTACCGGCTCAATTCCCATTTGAGGGAGCTTTTCCCAAGGTTTAAGTTTCGGACCAAAGGGATACGGGTGTTTTGCATATATCTTGTAATGACAGGAACTCCACAACTTACCATCGGGTCCCGTAAATAAAACATTACTTGCTGCTTCACAATATGGGTCCTTTGTATCCTTGTATTTGAGATTCGCATAACCACCCTCAATTGCGAGTTCAGGACGGTATCCTCTTTTCCGGGTTCCAAAGATCGGTTCACGTGAAGCAAATTTCCACGGTCCAAGTGGTGATTTCGATTTTAGTAAACCAATTTCATAACCGCGTGTCCAAGTAGAGAAGAACATGAAGTATGTACCGTTTTTTTTCACCACAAAGGGCGCTTCGATGCCACCCACCGTCCAGCCAGGATTTCCCGGTGATCTTTTATCAAGAAATTTATGGATACCTCCAATGAGTTTGCCGGTTGATAAGTCTATTTTTGCCTCAAAAAGACCGTTCCCGCTGCAGTAGAGATAAGTCTGTCCGTCCGTATCCTCAAACAAGGTCGCATCGTTATTATAGTGGGATGTTAATGGACCGTTTACAAGTTTATAAGGGCCCGTAACTTTATCGGATGAAAACAACCATATACTATGGGTTTTCATCCCTTTCGGGTCTTCCTTGGTAACTCTGCCACTGTTGATCGTCAGCCAGAATTTATGATGAATGTAATGAATTTCAGGTGCCCAGAAACGTCCGTTATAAGGGCAATCCGGGGGTAGTTTGCTGGCATCAATAAGCCACCCTACTTGTCGCCAGTGAAGCAAATCGTCCGACTCCAAAAGGCGTACGCCGGGATTGTGTCCGGTCCAAATAGGCCTTGACGTCCCTGTGCAATACCACTTATTCCCAACCTTAATAATATCATAATCTCTCATTGAAAGTGCTGTATCTCTGGTAATCGGGTTGGTATAGCAAAATACATGCTTCGCGGAACTATTCTTTGATGCCGTATCTTTTCTATTCACCTGAGCCAAGCACGACGATGCCAATACAAATAGACCAAAAAATAAAATTACTTTACTTTTCATATTGTTCTGATTTTGTCATAATAGATTCTTTTTTTTAATATAAAATCGCTTTTTCAGGGTTTGGGCATATCCAGTGCCTTCTGCAAAATTCTAATAAGATCGTCTGCATTGCGCGGTTCAGGGATAACCCAACGCGATCCAAAAATCATTTTTGGAACACCTCCACTGCCATTCCGGAGGGTTTGCCCGAAAATTTGTATACAGGTTTGCATATAATTTTCTATCCAGGGAACAGCCAAAGCGGCATCAAACTTTTTTTTGCCAACTAATTCAACTGCTTTTGCCCTGGCGGTTTCCGGGCTTCGCGGATGCCAGGTTTTTCCCGAATCAATCGAGTACATCCAGTTGTCGAACACATGAAATGCTTCGCGATTGGCAACCCATACTGCCAACCCAATCCGGGCCAATTTACAGGAGTTTTTAAATTCACTCACATCCCGGGGAATATAGGGGTTGCAATGGGAATTTAATGGTGTAGGGCACAAAACAAATGCCAGCTTGCCATTATAACGACGAACGGCCTCATCGAGCATCTTATGCAGTTTCTGACAATGAGGACAGTCATAATCAAAAAGCAAGGTAACGATATAGGGTGCATCCGGTGAACCGATTATCGGGGCAGCCTGGTAATCGATGGGGGACAATTTATTTTGAGATTTCCCATTGAGATAGACTGCCGGGGAAGAAACAACGGTCTGGCCTGCAACCAACATTCCTGCAAGAACTAACCCGATAAGTGAAGGACTTATCTTTCGGAAGAAACCGTTCATATTCGGTTGACGAGACGGGTTTACCTCTTTGGCTCCACCGGTATCAATCTGATTGCCTTTTCCCGAATATTTATTGAACTCCCGGAACGCCCCCCAGACAATTATAGCTGACAACAAAAGACCTGTAATATGCTCACTCATACAATAGATGCAAAAATCGCCTATAATCCATTTTTGGACGTAGATGAACCATATTGCACTTCCAAAAATCGAACCTGCCAGTAGTAACATAGCTTTCCAGGCCAGATGCCGGACTGATACATCGGTGGCGGGACCGATAAAAAAACCGGCAACCAACATCGCGAGATATACTCCCATGGCCAAACCGCTGACAGGCAACACTCCTGCTATCGTCGACCAACGGCTGCTGAGAACCGTATTACACGGACTTCCCCCGCCGCATCCGACCATCGAACCGCCCTTTAGATAATGCCAACTCAGTATGGAACTCAATACCAGAGCCAGAATATTTAATCCTGTCATTGCCCAGCGCCACCAAGGCCAGGATCGTTGAAACAGGGGCTTATCTATATATGTTGCCATTATCAGCTTTTTCTACCTGAAAAAAGAATACCCCGCGGTCTCGGATTACGGTAGACCGCAGGGTTGTGTTCATCAAGGATTTCTGAAATATTGATTCGGTTCACCAGGTGTGGGAACGTTACTGGCAACCTGTGCACCGTCAGCATGTGCTATGGTCAAGGGTGCGGCTAATGTTATGCCACTTCCGGAAACCTGTGCTCCTTCATCATGGGCAATAGTGAGCGGTTCAGCAACTTTTACGGAATCGACCGGTCTGATAAAATGGCCATTGGTAAAGTGAGGACGTCCAAATATTACAGCTGCTATAATGGCTTTTTCCCGTTTAGCACCATTATCAATAGTAATGGATTGTCCTTTCTTAAAGCCTTCCGCACCGGCAACCGGGAAAGCTTTTGTTCCCACCTTGGTAGCACTGCTTATTGTAGTCCCACCTGCTGTTCCGATAATCGCGATAACGGCAGTCTCGCTTTTCGTGCCTGAATCGACCATAATTTTCTGACCGATGCTGAAACCTGAGACACTTGCGACTTTAATATTATTTGAACCGGCTGCTGATGCTGCCAATAAGTTGGTTGTGTTCTGTAAACGGAAATCCAGGCAATTGTTATCGCTGCCGGCGCCGTCCGGGTAACGACCTGCACTTATATCGGGCCGGGAAGAAGAAGACATGAAAAACCGGAAACCCCTCCTGGCACTGGGAGACGAAACAAAACATCCATTCTTTCCTGTTCCGGAAGCACCCTGATAACCTTCTGCAACCCATGGGTCGACGAGTCCGCCATAATTAAGGCCATCAACAACATCCCCGGCGGCATCACGCAATACAATACTACCGGCTCTGGATGAGAGTACCGGACCTCCGTACCACTCGTTGGGTGCAGGAGTTCCCTGATAACCCGCTGCTTTTACCTTTGTGATCCATAACTACCGCATTGATTGCATGGTTCATGGACAACGGACGATTGAGCGTAATGCCGGTACCGAGTGGCAAAACAGGTTCGTTACTAGTATGAGAAAAGGCCGTTGCAGGTTTGAAACTAATACCCGTTCCCCGATCGCTAAAGGGCAGGTTGGCTGAATGATTAAACTTCAATGGTTCAGTCAGTTCAAGACCTGTACCCAGATCCTTTTTATCTTTTATAGGACCATTAAAGGTACTATGAGCAGAGGCCGTACCGACGTGTTTCACAGTCACAGTCTCAATCCCATGACCTTTACTATCAATGTCCAAATTGATTTTGTCACCGACTGATATGTTAGCAACAGATGAAACCTTAATGTTGGTGTCTCCGGCCTTAGCATCTGCCGACAGGTAATATTGGGAACCCGGTTTACCTACTTTGGTGACGGTTACTACCTCATACTTCTCAGTAGATCGGCCGACAACAGGATAAGTCGCTCCATACCCAATAGCCATCTTCTGGCCAACCTTGAAACCATCCACATTTGCAACAGGAATATTTGTCGAACCTTTGGCGATTGTAATCAGACCGTCAGGAAGAGGTTGCCATACGGTTGTGGGGGTACCGGGTTCTACGGGAGGACGGAAACGGGATGGCCTCTCAGGTTTTCCCAAACCCGCCGCGGAACCAATACTAACAATTTTGCGAATCTCTTTGGTTGATCCGCTACCGATTTCAACGTTATCACCAACCGACATGCCGTTCGTATTCCTGACGTAGAGAGTTGACTGACCTTTTTTAGCAGGGACCGCCAGACCTGAATTAGACATGCCCAGCAGGTAGAATCCACTTGCGGCCAGCTTTGTTCCGGCAGGAATTTTAACGGATGAAAATATCGGCATCAGAGTCGAATGAAATGTCGTAGTCCAGTTGGAAATATCAACAGAATGGTTACCGGCGTTATAGAGCTCGATGAATGAATCGGTTGAGTTATCATTGGCACCATTACCAATTCGGAATTCATTAATCTTAATTGGACTTACATTGCGCACTTTTTCAGCCATTGTCTCGGATTGGTTTTTGCCATTCGAGTTCGTCCATGAAGCGTTGCCAACCAGATCACCATTGAAGGTCTCCGATCCGGAGGTAACCGTGAAAGTTGCACTCACACTCGCATCAGGAGCAATTGTTCTGGTAAATTTCCTGGAGGCCTGACTTGAATTTAATGCCCTGGATTTCCATCCATCAGGAACGGAAATGCTCAATGAGAGATCCTTTACAGGGGCGCCGGTAGTATTTGTAAACGTCACGGTAGAGTTTTGGGAAGATCCCGGTGTGAAAGTCTGGAGTCCCGGAGGGGTAGCTGTTTCATTCGCCGGCGCCAGGCTCAAAGGTGATACATCATATCCGGCAGCCACGATGTTGGCCTGAATTTTCTGGTTAGTTTCCTTCGATGGGAAAGTACCCCCGGTTGTCATTGCACCTTCGTAGAAAGTACCCGACGAACCGTTACTGTTGTCGCCACCGTTGCCTAAAAGGATAGCACCCTGTTTACGCATCGGATCGTAACTGCTTCTGTCATTGATGACACGAGGACCGTCGTACATAATCCGCAGGTCGCCATGTTGTGCGTCTCCCCCCATAGATCTCCAGTGATGGGGTTTGCCATCAGCCATGGCGGTCACAAAACGCCATGGGATACTCGGCAAATCTGCACAGTATTTATTACTTGGAGACGGATTAACACAACCGACAAGATTATTTTCCTGGTCGGTCATGGTCCATGGTCCTGGAGCTTGTCCATGATACCAGTAATTGGCATTGCCATAGTAGGCGGTTTCCATAGTACCGTCACCATCGTCGTGACTGTCGATCTCAGCATTACCATAGTCAAAGCAGCAACCGTTGTTGTAGTGATGGCCATTAACCACCCAATACTGTCCTTCGGCCTGGTCGTCAACCGCTGTTCCTTTCGGATTATCCAAACGCATTCCCATGCCCGGTTCGATGAAAACACCATAAACCTTATGCCCCATAATAGTAACCGGAGCCATATCGGCGATCGGGATGTTGTTAAATCCACCCATAGCCGGACCACTGAAATTGCCCCGTGGCGCCTGATGGAGATCGTTGCCATGTCCCGACTGATCATATATTTTTGTAATCCAGCAGGTTGTATTGGCACAGAATGAATCCTGTGCGGCAGCATCGGCGTAACCTCCCGGATCCCCTTCACTTGGCTGAACTACACCAATATTCAGGGTCTTACCATCAGATTGACGCATGACCTGGTAGAGTGGTCCGTTATATGATGCATATAATGCCCTTGTGGTGCTGTGTGCAGCCACACATGGAGTACCTGCAGCAGCATAAATATCACACGGACCTTCCGGTCTTTGTGAAGTTTTTATCCCGGACATCGCAATCATCATCATAGAGACAGGTAATAATAACGCCGTTATAAGAAGAACTATAAGACGGTTTTTACTTTTCATGATATTTATCCATTTATTAACTGATATTTTCAATTTGCTTCACGTCCTGTTAACCTTTCAAAGTCATTGCATGGACTTTCACGCGCCTTCATTAAAGGTCATTCATAACTATCAGGTATGATCACTTTTCAATAAAAGCTATCACATAAACAGGTATTCGGGAACCTTCCAGTGGAAGGCGCGTTTAGTATGTTTTAAATGATTAATTGTTATAATGAGGGATCAGTCTGTACGACTAAATCCCAAAATTCAGTACTAAAACCTGAATAAGTCTATTTAAATAATCTCGGTGCAAAATTGTAAAGGCTTCTGCGCCAGGTAAGCCACTCATGTGCCGTACCTGGAGAAACGAAAAAGATGGTGTGCTTGATCCCATGTTTAACCATCGCATCATATACCTGTTTTGCACCAAATCTTTCTTCGCTGCCTGTACTGATAAAAAGAAGTTTCATATCTTTTTTGTTGAATGCAGCAGCATCTTTGAATGCACCATTATAAATTGTTTCAATCGTACTCTTGCCGCGAAATCCGAAAGTACCGCTGAAAGCACCCAACCAGGCAAATTTATCCGTATTTTTCAGTACGGTATTCCATGTCTGGAAACCGCCCCGGGATAATCCTGCCATAGCTCTGTGGTATCTGTCGGTATATACACGAAAGCTTTTATCGATAAACGGGATCAGGTCTTTAATATAAATATCGGTAATATTCCCGGAAGCTTTACGAACATCCGGATTGGTTTGAATATCTCCATCCGGCATTACTATAATCATGGGAACCGCTTTTCCGGATGCAATCAACCCATCCATAATATTTGCAAGATGTCCCTGTATTGACCAACCGTTTTCATTTTCTCCCCAACCGTGTACAAGATAGAGAACAGGATATTTCTTATTAGGATTTTTCTCATACCCTGCCGGCACATATACATTAATATGACGCACCAAACCATTAATATCAGACCAATACTGAATGGAGCGTATCTGTCCGTGAGGAATATTTCTTTTAAACCTGTAATAATCACCTTCCGGGCCTTCCGGTATTTCGATTCCCGATGATTCCCAGTTACTTCCGAAAAAGGCTTTAGTGTCCCGATCCATAACAGGTACGCTATCAATCATGACGGCATAATAATGAAAGCCAACAACCAGAGGACCAGTGGTAATCCACCATACGCCGCTGGCATCTTTTTTCATATTATGAATTCCGCCTAATTGCAATTGAACCGATTTTGCATCAGGAGCTACGACCCTGAATATAGCCTGACGTGTCTTAGCATTGACTGCCGGGTATTCTGATAAAAAAGTATTTGTTGATGACGGTTTAAAACCTTCGGGAAGCGGTTTCACCTTTTGCCCGCGCATTATGCCCGCAAACTGAGCTGAAGCTATATTGGAAAACACCAATATAGAAATAGCAAATAGAATGACTTTTTTCATAGTTTTCCCCTCATTTATTTAAAGACATAGTAATAGTTTTGCACTGATTAAATATTTATTGATCAACTCTTGCTAATTTCATGTCAATCTCCTGGCCATTTACATCCGCTTTTACTTTAATGGAATCATCCGGAAGATAGGTACACTTATGACTAATCGTCATTCCACCCGCATCAACATCGAATGAAAATTTATTTCCGTTAACTACACCATTGGTCAGGTCCATTTCTCCCATTGAGGAAGAACTTGTTCCCGTTAATTTGTTTCCCTTGACATTAAAGGTAAATGTCAAGTCAAAATCCCCCTGCGGACCACTGACTTTTCCAACCCACTTTCCATCGATCTTTGATTCTTCCTTTATCCTGCTTAATATCATCTGTTGGTTACTTTGGGGTAACGCCAGTTTAATCGTATCCCCTTTTAAAACCCCTCTGTTGTTAAATACCTGTCCATTTACATTAACATCAAATGTGAATTTCTTCCCATCTACCGTCCCGTTTTCTATTGGCAAAGTTCCCATACTCGATGTTATATCACCAATCAAGGAATCAGCCTTAACTTTAAAATTATAAATTAATTCCACATTACCATTTGGCATGGTCATGTTGCCTTGCCATTTACCGTCGAGACTTTGTGCATTACCTTTGCTGGTTATACCTACCCCGATTAATAAAAGAATAGAAATAAGTGTTTTCATAATTGATCCTTATTTTAAGGGATTATTTAAAACTACTATCGATTAATTATCTGTTATCCTCGCATTATCTTTCTGTTAGTTATCAAGTGTAACCGGTTGTTATTTTATATTGGATAAAACTCCATATCAGTTACCATTTCTTTCCATAATTCCGACAAATCCACCTCTGGGAAGGCATTTAACTTTGACTAAGTCACCTTTTTTAACATCCGCTGATTCATACGAAAATGTAGAATCATTTTTTCCATCTTTAATTAGCTGCAAATGATAAATTCCCTTGCGGAGAAAATTGAAACTAATTTTTAATGTTTGGGCTTTATTTAGCCCGTTTAGACCACCGATATACCATTTTTTTCCTTTTTCACGGGCGATAATTACTTTTTTACCCGGATAACCGTCTATTAGTTTAGTATCATCCCAGCTAACAGGAACCTGTTTCAAAAACTCTTTTGGTTCGGATGGTAAGGATTCATAAGCTGATGGCCTGTCGGCAAAATGCTGCAACCCCGATTGAAAAACGACCGACAATGCCAACTCATGGCCATAGGAAGTGATATGCGGATACTGAGAATTTGAAAAGGTGACAGGAGTATAATCCATTGGGCCTATCACATTTCGGGTAAAAGGAAGGGTTGTGTTATGACGGGCTGCTCTTTTTGTCAGTATTGGGGCGTTATTGTACCACTCCGCTCCGTAAACAGCTTCCATTGTCATCAGGTTTGGGTAGGTCCTCGACCAACCTGTCGGAACCGTTGCCCCATGAAAATTGACCATCAGGTGATACTTTGCGGCATCCTTGAGTATATCAAGATAATATTTCATCATATCCTGCTGGTCTCCTGCAAAGAAATCAACTTTAATGCCATAAATGCCAATTTTATTCAGCCATTTGAATTCCTTAACCCGCTTTTTATGGGTCACAAGTCGGTCGACCGGAGTGGGGCCAAGCCAGGAAGTTCCTGAATTATACCATAACAAAGGTTTAATGCCTTTGCTCCTGGCGTATTTTGCGGCATCAACGATATTCCCGCCATTTGCCATTTGATCCCATTCCCAGTCGATAAGAACATAAGGCCAATGCATATCCACCGCCAAATTGATATACTGAACAACCTTTTGATAATCTTTTGAACCATGGTTATTGGCCCAGTAAATCCAGGCAACGGCACCGGGTTTAATCCATCTCGTATTTTTAAGTTTATTCGGCTCACTGACATCGGTAATTAATGTCGATTCAACAATATCAGACAGCTTTCCAACTATCATCACATGCCACTGTGAACGCCACGGCAATGCTGACATAACCCCTGTTTGCTGAAAATCTTTTCTTGGAGGGGGATACATCACTTTATATTTATTATGGTTATCCAGGTTATTTAACCTGACCGCACAATTCTTACCTGTAATATTGGCCTCCGCAATCAATGCCCACACGGGTTCATTATTCACTTTGAATAATGCCGGCAGCCCCCATTGCTGCCCAGGTCTTTTACTTATTCCTGTTTTGCTGTAATTATAAAACCACTCATAGGAAACGTTATAAGGCTGCATCCATCGACGGGTACTGTCCGGTAACACATAGGTTGTTGCTTCACCGGTAATATTGACTAACGAATCGGTATGATTCGGGAACACATATCGGAAAGCAACACCATCGTTGTAAACCCTGAAAACAATATTTAAAGGCTGGTTGTTTAAATTTCTGTAGCTGAAGGTCTTTTCGTAACCAAAATTTACACAAATCTTCCGTTTGCCTGAAATCATCCGGTATTTATTGTGAATTACTTTTGTCCCCGACTCCTTAACCAAAATCAGGTTATTAACGAATTTTTGATCTCTGCGTGATATCCCCAGTGGTGATGCAGGCAACACTTCAACATATTTCAATCCTTTTTTATACTGAATGCTAAAGAATACCTGACCATATCTATGATTAAGTGAATTCTTTTCGGTCGTTAATGTTACTTTAATTTTTCGGTTAGGAGAAACGATCTCCTGGCCATAGCCTGCTCCTGCATTAACAATTAAAAGTAAGATTAAAATGCAAAATTGTTTCATTTCACCGTAACAAGCTATTTTCCATATTTAAGTATTCCATTTATAGACCGGTTCATTTAAAACGAACCCAATCTACTTCAACATCCCGGCCATTCTCGTCTTGTACAATCAGGTTGTGTATCCCATGTTGAAATCCAGATAACGGTGTATTTATTGTCGTCCACTCATCACTGTCAGGAATATTTATACGGCCTATGATCGGACCATTCTGATTATCCAATCGTATCAACAGGGTTCCGCCGTTTTTTGACATTGTTCTAATACTAACTGATTTCAATTTATGATTACCGAAATCGACCCCATTGTATTGAATCCAAGCATTTGCAGCTTGAAATATGGTTTTCCAACCTTTGAAAGTATCGGCAGTATCAAGAAAAGCGATCGAAGTTCCTTCATCACTTTTTTTACTGAACCGGTCGATCTGTATTTTTTGAGTTGCTTTCGTCAGACCGACACCTCTTAACGTAGGATTAACTTTCTTAATGGTACCGTCCGCATTGAAGAATAGGCTGTCTATTCTTACCGATCTGTTTTTATCAAAATGAGGTGAATAATCATTGTGATGATAGAACAGATACCATTGGCCTTTGTATTTAATAACAGAACTTTGATTCGTCCAGCAATCCGGGGTTGCATCCATGATCACCCCGGTAACCTTAAATGGCCCCATCGGATTTTCACTCGTTGCATATTCGAGCCTTTCGGTTTTCTCCTGTACATGCGGATATATCAAATAGTAGATACCTTTTCGCTTAATCATATAAGGGCCTTCTTTAAGGCCTTTCTCAGGCAAACCTTCAATGACATGTGGTTTACCGGCAAGTTCAAGCATATTTTTTTTCAGTTTTGCGATATAGATATTACCACCGGCCCAGATCAGATAAGCCTGGCCATTGGTATCGATAAGAATGTTAGGATCAATCCCATGAACACCTTGTATAGGTTCTGACTGCGGAACAAAAGGTCCGTAAGGCTTTTTCGAGATAGCAACGCCAATAGTAAATCCTCTTCCATTGACCGAGCTTTTTGGTGGTGCCGGGAAATAAAAATAATATTTCCCATTCCGGTAAATACAATCCGGTGCCCACATGCTATACGAATCGGGCCGGACCCAGGGCACTTTATTCTGGCTCACTATCACTCCGTGATCCGTCCAGTCGGTAAGATCTGATGAAGAAAATACGTGATAATCCTGCATACAAAACCACCCGACGCGCCCTTTCCCTTTCGTTGCAAGAATATCGTGTGAAGGATAAAGATAGACCTTTCCATTAAAAACCCTTGCGGCAGGATCGGCGGAAAACTGATCCCGTATTATCGGGTTCTGAGAAAAAGCCGTACCGGTAACAGCCAAAGTTAATAGCACCGCGGTCAGCAATTGAAAACTGACATTTCGTATAAACCGAAACATTTTAATCATTTTTTAGAGTTTATTTATATGTATCCACATCGAAAAGGAATTTCCAACGCCACAAGATCATCCTGGCATTTTGCACATCATAATGGAATAAGAAATAACCTTTCTTTCTAAGTATCATCAATTAGCGGTCAGACCAGCCTCCTTGCCCGGCGCTGCTCTGAACCAGTCGAAGTCGACATATCCTCCTAACGATTTAGTCGCATAATTAAACAGGCAGAACTTATTGCCGGTGAATATCTTAAGGCTAAACTTCATATGGAGAACATTTCCAAAATTGGTAAAGGATTTATTATCATAACTATAGGCAAAGCTGGCATTACTTGTCCCGTAATTTGCATAGGTCTTCAGATAAACGGTTGGAGCCTTTACCAATGAAGAATCTACCGTAGTACCATTATTGACCATCACAATATAATTCCTGCCTTTTATCCTCTTAACCCCGATAAAAGCATAGGGTTTCTGGAAAACAGCAAGACCCGCCACATCACCATCCTTCATATGGCTGATATCCATTTTGGTTGTTGCGGTCGAAGGTATCTTCCTTGAATAATACTCGAACATTCTTTGTGTAAGTGTATTACGGGCTTTGGGCAATTCGGAAACCACCTTTGCGGTTTCTAATCGTAAATAACCTTTTCTTTCTGTCAGCGACCATTTGGATGGGACAGGATTATGATTCCAGCCCCACTGCATTCCCAGTTTCGTTTCGTTAAATTCGTCGGATGCAGGCATCGTTGTGACTGGATAAACTTTTCCAACATCCGGTTTTTTATATGTAACTACAGCCTTTCCATTGACACCGACCATCGGCCATCCATTCACCCACTTTACGGGCTGCAAGGAAGGAAAACGTCCGAAAGCTCCCTGGTCCACGAAAAGCATCGTCCACCATTGTCCGGTCTGTGTTTTGACAAGAGCTCCCTGATGAATTCCAAAATTTCTGCCCCGGGTAGTATCCCTTATCACAACTTTTTCTTTATAAGGACCGTAAACGTTTTTAGAACGCAATGCCACCTGTATTCCATCACGGCCTCCGTAAGTGGAGTACAAGTAATAGTAACCATGAATCTTGTAAAAATGAGTCCCTTCAAGTCCGTGACGTATATCCCCGGTAAAAACTAACGAATCTTTGCCTGCAGGAGCGAAATCTTTATTAAGTTCGGTTACATAAAGTTTGCTATTACCATGCACGACGTAGATTTTCCCGTCCGTATCAAAAAGCAAACTGGCATCATAAAATCCCCTGGGTAAATGATGGATTTTCCACGGACCTTCCGGTTTTGCCGCCGTACACAAAAAGCCACCTTCATCGAGTGTAATGAACAATAAATAATATTTACCGTTATGATAACGCAGACTTGTTGCCCACTGGCCATGGCCATACCGGTTACAGCCGTCCAAATCATAGCATGGACTATAATCAAAACGCTGAACCGCATTGCTGCAATATTGCCAATTGACCAGGTCGTGTGATTTGAGCACCGTTACACCGGGAAAAACAAACATTGTTGTATTAACCATGTAATACATAGAACCCACACGAATCACATCCGGGTCCGGAAAATCAGAGGCTATCACCGGATTCGTGTATGTTCCATTACCGTTATCACTATGATATTTTTGAGCGAATGCATTAGAAAACGGAATAAATAAAATAAAACAAAGACATATCTCCCATCTTGCAGAGATTTTTTTAAAATTCATTATTTCTCCTTGTGTAATCATCTAAATAAAAGTGGTGCAAATTTGTACAAATCATGTCTCCAGACGGGCCACGTATGTCCACCGGGATATTCATCATATTTATATTTGATATTCATCTCCCTGAATTTTGAAAGCATTACCTGGCAGTTTTTATATGCGATATCTTCTTTCTCTCCGGTAGAAACCCACAAAAGCTTTAAATTGCTTTTGATCTTATTGATATTCTTTTTCATATACTCGTATTGTGCATCCGCCAATTTACTCTGCATAGGCAGAATCCATCCTGAACTAAATATCCCCAAATACGAAAACATCTGAGTATTATTCATTCCTGCATAGAGCGTCTGAAGGCCGCCCATCGATAATCCGGCAAGTGCGCGATCCTTTGAATCGGTCTTTGCCCGGTAATGTTTTTCGACAAATGGGATAATGCTTTGTTTTAACTCAGCCTCAAATAATTTCAGGCTATTTTCGCCGAAACCGGGTGCGCCGATATTACCATCCGGCATCACTATGAGCATGGGTTTTGCTTTTTTTTCTGCTATCAGGTTATCCATGATTAAATCTGCTTTACCCTGGTTAGCCCAACCTCTTTCGTCCTCTCCGCCACCATGTAAAATATAGAGCACGGGGTATTTTTCAGATTCATTCACATCATATCCCGGAGGGGTGTAAATATAGAATTGTCTCCACTGGTGTAATACGTTAGAATAATAACGATTAATTCTTATTTCACCGTGAGGTACATCTTTTATGGCATAATAATCCTGGCCAACAATCGGAATTTCAATCCCGCTTGCCATTCGTCCCATTCCGTAGAACGTCTCACTGCCCGGATCAGCGACAGCGACACCATCTATTATGAGAGAATAATAATGAAAACCTTCACTCAGGGGATCCGTCGTAACTTTCCACACCCCTGCCGTATCTTTCACCATATCATATTTTTTACCCAAATCTATCTGGACATTATGGGCATCCGGTGCTTTAATACTAAATATCGCACGGTTATCGGGTAAAACACGGGGATAGTTGGCACCCCTCACATTGGAGGTTGCAGGAACTCCCACAATGCTATATTGGGTATAATCAGATTTATCTACCGGCTTAAAAAGAAATTGCGAAAACAGGTACAGATCATTTTTCCAGACCTTGAAATCATGTATTCCCGGTTCTATATAAAAAATATGAGGAACATTATGAGCTACCAGATAATCGTGAACACGCTCTCCGAAAGGCATCAGATGATCACTGGCGCCGTATGATATCCATAACAGGTTAAGTTCTTTCTTCACCTCTGCCGGGTCAGTTATCAGTTCCTCCGGACTCTTAGTATTGGGTGCCGGTGAAAATGCCCCAACCCAGGCGAATTTGTCCATATTGGTTAATCCGAAATTCAAAGACTGGCCGCCGCCCATTGACAAACCGGCCAGAGCCCTGTGTTCACGATCGGTATAAACGGGATACTTCTTTTGAATAAAGGGTATTAAATCATTGAATAAATCCATCCGGAAGGTTGCAAATGCCTTTATCTTATCCGGAGCAAATATATTTCCTATCGGACGATCGTCTTTCATGGCACGGCCATTCGGCATAACTACGATCATGGGCTTAATTTTATTCTGGGCATACAGGTTATCCAAGATATTCTGGGCATGCCCATTTTTTTGCCATGCATAAGCATCTCCGCCAATGCCATGCAAAAGATAAAGGACCGGGTATTTTTTATGCCGGGAATATCCAGGTGGTGTATAAATCAATGCCCTGCGTTTCGTTCCGACTGTTTTAGACCGGTAATAAATGGTAACTATTTTCCCATGCCGTATATTGGAATTGTATGAATCAAAACCTTTGGGTGCATGTTTTACGACATTTTGTGCCAATGCCGGCATAATCGTCACCAATACAATAAAAAGCGAAAAATATACTCTTTTCATAACTTATTTCAATTGATTTAAATTAACCTCCATAGCCGGGTAGAACTCACTATACATAGAGCTATTTTGTATCTGACATCTTAAATGCCATTTTAATTCCACCTTTTTTTTAAACATTTATAATAAACCACAACAAATCAACAACTTACAAAATATAATAAATACTACTTTCGCCTCCCTGGTCATTGGATGCATATCATCAGGAAGTTTATTTATGATTTTACTTTGATATTACCGGGTACTTTTTCCAAACCGCCAATAATCAAAATTGAAAAGTTTTGCACCAGGGTTCCCTTTAAATACCAAATACATATCATGTACCCCTACAGCTTTATGAATAGAAGTTTCTTTTAGTTTCCACGACATCCAGCCACCTGTATTTGAAACCGGAAGGGATCCGATTTTGGTACCGTTCACACTATCAAGATGCAATTCGATTGTACCGCCTTTTGAAGCACTTGCAACCCGGGCGTAAAAGGTACCGGCTCCTTTTGTTCCAAAATTCACCCCTCTGACTTTTATATAATCGCCATTATTGATATCGGTCACATACACATTATTCCTGCTCTCCATTTTCGTTTTGACGCCTTTTTCCCATGCAATGGTTTCGGCCTGTGTACGGATATACGGGTTTAAAGTACCTATTTGGGCAACGCCCTTTTTAGTCCACCAGGGATCCTGTCTGAATAGTTCCATCAGGGTTATAGGTCATTTTTTCAACACAAACCGAACGCCTTTCACGATGAATTTTTGTAAGGGAATAATTAATGGCATAATTAAAGCCGAAAACATATGAGTTTCCCTTATAATCGATAATCCCCGGATGATTTCCTGAAGATTTTACGTTAGGATCCATTATCATTCCCTTGTATTCCCAGGGGCCTGTTGGACTGTCACTCATGGCATAACCAATACCCTCGGGACAACAGGTTGATGCATAAGCCAGGTAATAATGCCCTTTCCGTTTCCAGAACCAGGGACCTTCCTGATAATTCTTGGGTTTGGATTTGATTTTATGAATTTTTCCTGAATAGGAAATCATATCCTTATTCAGTTTCACGTAGTAACAATCAGGATTTCCCCAATACAGATAAGCCTGGCCATCATCGTCGATGTATACGGTTGGATCAATGTCATTCCAGATATGGTCGGAATCTATCAATCTCTTCCCCAATGGATCTTTGAAGGGGCCGTAAGGACTGTCGGCGACCAATACACCAATTCCACTCCCGTGTATCGGGCAATAAAGGTAGAATTTGCCGTTGCGCTCAATAGCCTGTGGAGCCCATGCGCCGTTAACTTGCCTGGCCCAGCTAAAATCTTTCAGTGATGCCACGATTCCATGGTCCGTCCAGTTTGCCATATCGGTTGAAGTATAGAGCAACCAGTTGTGCATGATGAAACCTTTTGCATCATTTTCATCATGGCTGGTATACAGAAAAACGGTATCTCTGTAAACCATTGGGGCAGGATCTGCGGTAAATTTTGTCTGTATGATTGGATTTTGAGCAACGACCTGTAATGGTACGACCATTGTTACAAATGAAATAATTGAAAGAATGAATGCTTTTTTCATGGACTATAAATGATCAAATATTGTTGATTTTATATGGAGTCTGGCGTGATGTATCGATTGATCAGTCACTTATAATTTTACTTCAACTTTTTTACCGTTGTAGGTAATCACCTTATCAAACTTTTTTACAGGTCTCATTCCGTTGCCATTGTCTTGTGATACCACCACAATACGAAAATGGCGTTTTTTGAGCATTCCCGGGAAGGAACCATTACGTTTATCTATGGTTAATGTTTGACGGGCATCATTCCAGGTAAACATTATGGTAGAATAAATTCCTTTTTCATAATCATAATTATCATTCTCATCTTCGTAGAGCATGAATTTGCCATCGGCACCAGGATAAACACGTATTTCCAGGTTATCCCATTTTTTTTGCGTGGCATATTGAACCTCAGGTCCGATGGGAAGGATAGAACCGGCTTTCACATATAACGGTATGATGTCTATAGGCGATTCTTTTGCAATCGTTTGTCCACCGTTATGCTCTTCTCCTGTCCAGAAATCAAACCATTTTGTTCCTTTAGGCAAATACACATTTTCACTTTTTATCTTGCTGAAATCAGCAACTTTAGTGGTATCATTTCCTTTAACTACTTCCCTTGTATACATGGGTTTCGTTACCGGATTGACTAACAGCGACTTACCAAACATATATTCATCATTGATATCTAAAGCCTGCTTATCTTTTGCAAAATCCATCACCAGGGCCCGCATCATGGTTGATTGGTGGGCGGTCACCTGCCACGAAGTGGAATAGATATACGGCAGTAACCGGTAACGAAGATTTATTGACTTGTCAATGGAATCGTAAATCGGATCTCCCTTCTTACCAAAATGATAAATTTCGCGTGGTGCATCGGTACCATGTGAACGCATCATCGGACAAAAAGCGCCAAATTGGATCCATCGGGCATAGAGTTCTTTATAATTTGGATCATCCAGTTTTTTAGGAAAATTCCAAAGGAAAAAACCGCCAATGTCACTGTTCCAGTATGGAATACCGGTAAGCGAAAAGTTTAAACCGGCTGAAATTTGGTCCTTCAATGCTTTCCAGGAAGAAACAACATCGCCCGACCACGTATTGGCACCGTAACGCTGTTGTCCGGCAAAAGCCGAGCGGGTGAGAATAAATACACGTTTTTTAGATGTGACCGAACGCTGATGCTTATAAACTCCCCCTACAGTCATTAAAGGATAGGCATTACGCACTTTTCTAAAAGAACCCAGGTATGTTTTGTTATCAAGATCGGAAGGTTTTGGATCGAGGTGATCGGGTTCTGTCGAGTCCATCCACCATCCGTCTATCCCAAGCGAAAAAAGGCCTTTGTTCAAATATTTCCAGTATATATCTCGAGCTTTGGGATTATAGGCGTCATACACACGTACACCTGATGGATAATCCATGTTCGGAGGCCATTTTTGCGAACCGGATTCCGGCCAGGTTGTAAAATCCAACAGAGCGCCAATTTTATTTAACGCTTTATATTGTTTGGTCATAGGACCAAAAGAAGACCATATGGATATAATCATGTGTGCATTCATGTTGTGCACGTCATTGACCATCTTTTGCGGGTTATAAAAATTGGTATTAAGGAATTCCATAGCATTCCATAAATAATTATTACCCCAATACTGCCAGTCCTGGATAATGCCATCGAGCGGGACACCCAATTCACGATATTTTTTAACAACACCGACCAGTTCGTCCTGGCTTTTATACCGCTCACGGCTTTGCCAGTAACCGTAGGTCCATAACGGCAGCATTGGAACCTGGCCTGTCAGATCTCGCATTTGGGCAATAACTCCATCGGCGTTTCCGCCATACATGAAGTAATAATCTATTCCTTCGCCTACAACAGATTTGAACGAAGTACTCTCCCGGGTATCTTTAAAGACAGTCGGCGAATAATTGTCCCAAAACAGACCGTATCCTTTATCTGACAAGAAAAACGGAACATAATCATCCGTATTTCCCTGCACCATATGCAACGTCAGATTTCGCTGTATCATTTTCCCCTGTTGCTGTTGTCCAAGTCCGTATATGGCTTCATTTTTGTCCAAAACAAAGGCTTGTTTCACACTGTACGTTTTGTTCCCCGCATCATTGAAATCCGTAAACTGAACTCCGCCTTTCTTCTCATTTAATAATGACTTCCCTGAGTCAGTTGAGAAAGAAACTTTACCATTCTTCAGGTTAAGAGCTACCTGAATACGGTTACTTTTTAAAAAGAGCATATCACTCTTATGTTTTACGCTTAGTTCTGTTTTTTGGGGAGACCGGACAACGGAAAGGCTCTTTTTACTAAAACAGGCACCTTCAGGATATTTTATTACTCTTACTGTCGACGGATCATAAAATTGAATTTCAACATCTACAGAATCGATTATTGATTTCACACCTAAATCCGTCCTAAGGTATGTCTGGGCCTGAGCGCTCATTACGATACCGCACAAAAATAACGATGCGAACAGAAGTCGTTTAAACATGTCTTAAATCATCTGCAATTGATGTTATCATTTGGTAAAAAAAGATTGGGTTTATGAAGGAGGATACCAACCAAAAAAGTACGTTATTTGCTTATCCATCCGGATCTCTTCATCCATTTAAAAATGGGTTCCGTCCAATCCGATGTTTTCATACGTAAAACAAAGCCATGCCCTCCTTTGGGATATATCTGTAATTCGGCGGGAACATTATGGTGTCTTAATTGTTCAAAATATACAATGCTGTTTTCAACAGTAACCGTTTTATCATCTTCAGCCTGTGTTATATAAGCCGGAGGAGTGTTGGAATCTACCTGCAATTCATTTGAGAATTCGTCAATCAACTTTTTTGAAGGATTTTTCCCTAACAACTCTGTCCTTGAACCGAAATGAGTTAAACTATCCTGCATACTGATTACCGGATAAGCCAGAATCTGGAAATCAGGACGTAAATTTGTATGATCTTTATTTTCAATAAGAGCTTTTCTGTAATGCGTCGCTTCGGTTGAAGCAAGATGTCCGCCGGCGGAAAACCCCATAATTCCGACTCTGTTTGTATCTATTCCCCACCTGGAAGCGTTTTCCCTCACCATTTTAATAGCTTGTTGCGCATCCTGCAATGGTCCTATATTTTTATTTATCATGATTTTATCACTCGGAAGCCTGTATTTTAAAACAAAAGCGGCGATACCATTTTTGGCAAACTCTTTCGCTGTTCGAATCCCTTCTGCCTGATAAACCAGAACGGCATATCCCCCACCCGGACAAATGACGACAGCCGCACCGGTCGACTTATCCTTATCCGGCAGAAACATTTTCAGTGTTGGTTTGGTTATCCCCCGGATAAGACCGGATTTTTGGGTTTCTTTTACATCGGATTGTTTAGAATTCGGAATAGCACCTGGATATAAATTTATCACTTGCTGGGCCTTTGCCTTAAGTGACGCTGCTAATATCAGAACAAAAAAAATCTTGAAAATTTTCATATATAGATTCCCTCGACAGGTTTAATGGATAATTCTTTGCCCTTATTATTAAAAACTAAATTATATCGATTGGTTGTTATGAAATGATTTACGGAAATAAAACTGTCCGCAGAAATAAGCAAGCCCCTGATGCCAAATTTGTTTCGCTACCACAGGGCTGAAGAAACATTGAATAACCATCTTTGGCTAACCGGGAGGTTCATTTTTTCAATTGCCGATATAACTTGATTAAATCATGTCCAGCCGGTTGAATACATTTATATAGGATAAAAGTATTTTTTCGAACCTCTTTGTACATATTTAAATACTATACGAAATAATTTTTATTAATGAAACCGATTGCATAATTATATTTAATTACTTTCTTTACTACTATTATTTCAATTAGTAATCGCTTATGTGGACATGTGTAAGAATTTGACTGTCTTATATATAAATAACAAGAAGTCTTTCTTTTTTGGAGACGCCTTCGGGGCATTTGCGAATTTAAAATGAAACTGATTTTATTAATGAAACCGATTGCATGATTACATTCATTTACTTTCTCTGATCCTGTTATTTCCTGCTCTTAACTGATTGTGTAGGAAGGCGGAAAGATATTAAGGCCTGTTATATAACATATACAACTGTTAAAGCAACCTTACGATATCTATTCCATCCTTACAAATAATCCCGTTATTTATTGATTTAATTCATCAGGATTCAACAAACAGAAAGTAAAGATTCATCACTTTAAACCCTTCGAACATGAAACTAAAAAAAGTCCTTCTCAGTGTTATTTTATTTGTCTTTTTTCTTATTTCGGCGAATGCCCATGCCGAAGATGGCTATCGGCTTTGGTTGCGTTATGATTTGATACAAAATTCCCAATTACTGAGGGAATACCGGTCTAACGTTCAGGATGTGCTTATTAATGCGACATCACCAACTCTCGTCGCAGCCCGTAATGAATTGCAGAGGGGCTTGGATGGATTGCTGGGAAAAAAAATATCATTTGTATCCCGTCTCACCTCAAATGGAACCCTGATCGCAGGTACACCAAAAAGCTCATCTGTAATCGCTTCCATGAATCTTGGCGATGCTCTTAAAAAAGCTGGCAGCCAGGGATATATTATCAGATCTGTCGTGGTGGACGGGAAAAAGTGCATCGTTGTCGCCGGTAATACCGATATTGGAGTACTTTATGGAGCATTCGGTTTCCTGAGACAATTGCAGACACACAAAAGTCTGAATGAATTGTCTATTGTCAGTGCCCCGAAAATTAAATTACGTATGCTTGACCACTGGGACAACCTCAATGGAACGATTGAACGGGGATATGCCGGTGGTACACTCTGGCAATGGAGCAGTCTGCCCGATTACAAGAATCCCCGCTACACGGATTATGCCCGTGCTGATGCTTCAATTGGTATTAATGGTGCGGTTTTAAATAATGTGAACGCCAGCCCTTTTATGTTAACAAAAGACATATTGGTGAAGGTGGCAGCAATAGCCGATGTTTTTCGCCCTTATGGCATTAAAGTATACCTGAGCATCAATTTTAGTTCTCCCAAAGTAATAGGAGGCCTGAAGACAGCTGATCCTTTAAATCCACAGGTTCGTGAGTGGTGGAAGAAAAAGGCAGATGAGATCTATCACTATATTCCCGATTTCGGAGGCTTCCTGGTCAAGGCCAACTCAGAAGGACAACCCGGTCCGCAGGATTACGGTCGAACTCATGCCCAGGGTGCTAATGTGCTTGCACAGGCTTTGGCACCACACGGCGGAATCGTCATGTGGCGGGCATTTGTTTACAGCCGGAATCCCAAAGATCGTACCATGCAGGCATATAATGAATTTAAACCACTAGATGGTAAATTTGACAGCAACGTATTAATCCAAACCAAAAACGGACCTCTCGATTTTCAGCCAAGGGAACCTTTTAGCCCTCTTTTTGGGTCTATGCCGCATACACAAGTTATGATGGAATTACAGATTACACAGGAATATCTGGGCCATTCCAGCGCATTAGTATACCTGGCACCGCTTTATAAAGAGGTACTCGAATCAGACACATACGCCAAAGGAAAAGGCTCTACGGTAGCTAAAGTGATCGATGGCTCGTTATATAATCACAAGCTCTCCGCCATTGCCGGGGTCGCTAATACCGGAGCTGATCGCAACTGGACAGGACATCCATTTGGTCAGGCTAACTGGTACGCCTTTGGCCGGCTGGCCTGGAATCACGAATTAACTTCAGCTCAAATTGCTGACGAATGGATTCGTATGACTTTCACAAACAAAGAAAAATTCATAAAACCGGTCAAAAAAATGATGCTCGCTTCCCGTGAAATCGCCGTTGATTACGAGATGCCCTTAGGTTTACATCATATAATGGGCCCTATGCATTATGGCCCGGGGCCGTGGATTCACCGGGGCCGGCCGGACTGGACTGCCGTCTATTACCATCATGCGGATTCAGCAGGCGTCGGATTCGATCGCACAGCCAGTGGCAGCGACGCAGTCAGTCAATATCACGAACCACTCAGAAGTGAATTTGCAAATCTCAAAACATGCCCGCAAAAATACCTGCTTTGGTTCCACCACGTGAGTTGGAATTACAAATTGAAATCAGGAAGAACATTATGGGATGGCCTGGTCTATCATTATTATGCAGGAGTCGATTCAGTAAGATGGATGCAGCGAACATGGAATTCATTACGGGGCATGATCGATAATCAACGTTTTAATCATGTACAGTCACTGCTCAAAATTCAGTATAATTTGGCTCGCTGGTGGCGGGATGGCTGCCTGTTGTATTTCCAGACATTTTCACATCAGCCCATACCATCACAATATGAGAAGCCAAAGAGATCGCTGGATTTCTATATGAAGATACACGATCCAAGTGCCATCGATCTTTCTCCAGGATTCTGATTGTTATAATCAATATTAGGAGATGAATCTTTATAAGAAATGACCCAACTAAAATTAACAATAAAACAGTCTTACGATTAGTTGGAATCGTTGCAACACGTATTTTCTTAAATGAATATTTGAAGGAATAATTGAAAACACATAAGAAAAGCTTAAAAACATCAAATACAAATATTCTGGAAATTCCGGTTTTTATAACCATTTCACAGGAAACAATTAATATTAAATGAGGAAGTCTGACAATGTCAAAAAAGTTCCCTCTATATAATAATTACACACATAGGTTTACTTCCTATACCCGCCGTTCTTTTACTGCTCTGCCAACCATTGCCGGCTTACTGCTTGTCCTGGTTTTCTTCTCTTTGAGCGAGGCAAGACCGACAAAAAAAGGCCATCAAAACGGAAATTGGATTGGAACCTGGGCTGCACCTATACAATTGGTTGAGCCGCGGAATATGGCACCCGAACCCGGTTTAAGTGACAACACCCTTCGCCAGGTCGTTCATGTTTCTATTGGTGGAAATCGTTTACGTGTAGAGTTTTCAAATACATTTGGAACTGCACCCCTCACTCTGAAAACGGCACATATTGCAGACGCTCTCCAGGCCGACAGCAGTGCTATTGTCCCGGGCACAGACAAAACCCTGACCTTTAACGGGAAACAGGAAATCACTATTCAACCCGGAAAATCGGTGATGTCCGATCCTATTTCATTCGATTTAAAACCGTTAAGTAATGTGACCATTACGATTCATTATGGACATGTATCACCGATGGTAACGGGACATCCGGGATCGAGAAGTACTTCTTACCTGGTTAAAGGCAATGAAGTTAATAGAACGAGCCTTCCTGGTGCCGTAAAAACAGATCACTGGTACACGATTGAGGGCATCCAGGTTATGGCACCCAAGTCGGCATCCAGTATTGTGGTTTTGGGCAACTCGATAACAGATGGCCATGCCTCGGGAACAAACAAAAACGCTCGTTGGCCGGATGATCTGGCCCGCCGTTTACAGGCAAATTCCGGTACCAAAGATATATCGGTATTAAACCAGGGAATTGGTGGAAATTGCATCCTTCACGGCTGCCTGGGCCCCACCGCATTGAGCCGTTTTTACAGAGATGTGATCAACCAGCCCAAAGTGAAATGGCTCATTATACTGGAAGGGATAAATGACATCGGCGGCTCACGTGGACCGCAAAACGCCAATATTGTAGCAGAGCGCCTGATCGACTCGTACAAATGGATGATCAAGACAGCTCACGAACATGGAATCAAAGTTTATGGAGCGACTATGACACCTTTTGCCGGTTCATTTTATGATCGGCCGGGTCACATACCTGCCTGGTCAAAAGTCAACAAGTGGATACGAAATAGCGGCCGTTTTGATGCCGTAATTGATTTTGATGCCGCCGTGCGCGATCCGGCTAATCCGATGCACCTTCTGCCAAAATATGATTCTGGGGATCATCTCCATCCCGGACCATTAGGATATCGTGTAATGGCCGATGCTATTAATCTTAAGCTCTTCAAATAAAACACCTGTTTTTAAACGAATAGTGGAAGAAGCCCGATAAACAGCAGGTTCTGAACCGCTCAAATAATCAGGTTTCTTCCCCTAACCGTTTTATAAAGTCAAACGGCAAATCAGCCCGGATTTTTAATTGTGACAAAAACCCGGCTCCCATTTTGGATTCGTTTCAAAAAGGGAAATTGCCGTACCACCGTGATGGATCCCCTCACCACTTAATTTTGCCGGAACATATTCAACCCGTACTTATTGCGGCCCACTCCCATCAACATCACTTTTTATACGAAAGCTGATTTATAGAATTTATATTTCAAATGTATTATCATAAATGGCAGTTTGACAGGATTTGCTTGTGCTGCTTTACTCATATTCGGTATCTGCGGGAACAATACCCGGCTAATTATTCCTGACTTTGTTTAAAAACATGATCAATATCACTAAGAAATTTAATAACCTGAATTTCCTGATTGGCTTAATCTGTGTATCCACAGTTTTTTCCGCGTGTTCATCATCCACTACCTTAAAATGGCACAATGAAAAAAATTTTCGCTGGGCAAAGGTAAACCCTGGATATTTTGGTCATACCGGATTTAAACAATTATCGCCTGATAAAACCGGGATTCACTTTGAAAATTCCATAACACTAAAAGAAATAGCTGAAAACCGGCAATATCTCAATGGCTCTGGGGTTGCTGTTGGGGATATTAACGGTGATGGCCTGGTCGACATCTATTTTTGCAATCTCAATGGTCCCAATAAGCTTTATCAGAATCTGGGTGGAATGAAATTCAGAGACATCACGAAGGAAGCCGGGGTTGCACTACCTGGTTACCGCTCGACCGGAGCTGTATTTGCCGATGTGGATGGTGATGGCGACCTGGATCTGATAGTCACATCGCTCGGGCAGGGAAATGTGATCTTCCTTAACGATGGCAAAGGCCATTTTACGCTGGATAAGCACAGTGGTCTTGAAGGAAAAAATGGCAGCATGACCATAACCCTGGCCGATATTAACGGTGATGGTTACCCGGATCTCTATATTGCAAATTACAAAAAGAAATCGGTCAAGGATATTTACAGCAGCAAACAGCTTTCACTGAAAAACATCCTTATAGAGAAACATACGAAACATGGTACGGAATACAAGCTGGTTCCGCCATTTGATAAACAATACAAGATATATCTGACGAAAAGCGGGAAACTGGCTGGTGTGGCTGAAATTGGTGAAAAAGATCAATTGTATATTAATCAAGGTAACGGGACTTTTAAACCGGTTACTGATACAAAGAATACATTTCTGGATGAACATGGCAAACCATTCGGATTGCAGCCCGACTGGGGTCTGACTGCTAAATTTTATGATCTAAATAACGACGGGCTTCCCGATCTTTATGTTTGCAACGATTTTTTTACTCCGGATCGCGTCTGGATAAACCAGGGTAACGGAACATTTAAAGAAATAAACTGGTCTGCCATTCGAAATTCCAGCTTCTCATCGATGTCCGTAGCTATTGGAGATATTAATGATGATGGATTACCGGACATGTTCGTGACAGAAATGTTGAGTCCGAATCATAAGGGCCAGCTTACCCAGATGGGTTCATATGATATTATGCCCTATCTGACGGATCAGATGAAATCGCGTCCCCAGTATAATCGCAATTCTGTTTATCTGCAGCGTAAAGATGGGACATTTGCTGAAATTTCTTATCTGAGCGGTCTGGAAGCCACCGGATGGTCGTGGGGAACTAAATTCATGGATGTAAATCTTGATGGATATCCGGATCTCATTGTAAATACAGGGTATTACAGTGATATACTGGACATGGATACACAGCAAAAAATGTACAATCAGGGATTAGATATAGATGATAATTATGGCAAATTTGTCCGGATGGCTCCACCGTTAAAACTGCAGAACAAGATATTTATGAATAACGGCAATCTCACTTTTTCAGACAAAAGTTCGGCATGGGGCTTTACAAAACCGGATATTTCCCAGGGAATTGCCACTGCGGATCTTGATAATGATGGAGATCTTGATATTATCAGTAATCGTCTGAACGAAACAGCGGCTATATATGAAAACGAAACAACGGCTCCCCGCATCGCAGTCAAATTAAAGGGATTAGCTCCGAATACCCAGGGCATTGGTGCAAAAATCACTTTGCTCGGAGGCCGACATCTCCAGGTACGTGAAATATGTGCCGGCGGCGATTATTTATCCGGTTCGGAAACAATGGCTATGTTTGCAGCCGATAAACCAGATGCAAATTACACGATTGAAGTAGATTGGCGTGACGGTTTTCAAAGCAGGATTAACGATGTAAAGGCGAATCGAATCTATGAAATTACAGAGCCCAACCATCAACCCTTGCCGGTAAGAAAAGATCAAACAGGCAAAAAAAGTAAACCGTTATTTAAAGATGCTTCCAATCTTATCGATTATCATCATCACGAAAATAACTTCCGCGATTTTGAATTGCAGCCCTTATTGCCTCTCAGGTTAAGCCGCCTTGGTCCCGGTGTAGCCTGGTTTGATCTGAACGATAATGGGTATGACGATTTCTTTGAAGCTACAGGTAAAGGCGGAAAGATGGGAGCTTTTGAAAATATGGGAAATGGTACATTCCAGCCGTTTAAAGGAATTCCATTTGACAAGATCGCACCCGGAGATCAGTCGGCAATCGTCGGCTGGAGTACCGGTAATGGAACCAATTTAATTGTTGGAAATGCCAATTATGAGCAAGGTACGCCTCACGTTCCATCGGTATTCAGGTACCGTTTTAAAAATGGACATCTGGTAGCCACCGATAGTTTACCAGGTGGATTTCAAACTACCGGACCTCTTGCCGCTGCCGATTACAATGGTGACGGAACTATCGATTTATTTGTAGGAGGCCGCTTTATACCGGTTCATTATCCTTTTAACGCTTCTTCAATGTTTTTTAAAAATGTTGATGGCAAATTACAACCCGACCAAATCAATTCTGATGCTGTTAATAATATTGGGATGATAACCGGGGCGGTATTCACCGACTACGACAGGGATGGTGATCAGGATTTACTGCTCAGCCGGGCATGGGGCTCCCCTGTACTACTGCAAAATGATCATGGAATTTTCCGCAATGTAACAGCCAGTGCAGGATTGTCAAAATATAAAGGATGGTGGAATGGCATCGCCACGGGTGATTTTAACAACGACGGTTATCCTGATTTTGTAGCAACAAACTGGGGAATCAATACCCCATTCCAGCTAAAAAACGGTAAACCAATCAGGTTATATTATGCCGATTTTAACGGCAAAGGTAGTATCGGCATGATTTGGGCATATGCGAATAAAAAGGGCGATTATGTACCTGAAGGAAAACTTTATCATTATAACTCAGTTAAAGCCATTACTTCCCAGATAACATCGAACAAGCAATTTGCCGATGCAACAATGCAAAGTATCTTCAAACGTGCATTATCACTGATACCGTTTAAAGAGATAAATACGTTGAAAACCATGGTTTTTATAAACAATAAAAAAGGTGGTTTTGTCGCTCATCCATTACCCATACAAGCCCAATTCGCAACTTCATTTGATGTAACCGTTGCAGATTTTAATAACGATGGTAATGAAGACATTTTCCTTGGGCAAAACTTTTTTGATGTCCCCAGCCAATTTCCACGATCCGATGCCGGCCGGGGTCTTATTCTTTTAGGTGACGGGAAAGGCCATTTCACACCTATGAATGGTTCGGAATCGGGAATCAAAATTTATGGAGAACAAAAGGGTGCGGCAGTTTCGGATTTTAACGGTGACGGGAAAGTAGATCTGGCTGTTTCGCAAAATGGAGAAGCTACAAAGTTATACGTCAATCAAACAAAAAAAACCGGGCTTCGCGTCAGACTTGTCGGGCCAAAAAATAATCTGACTGCTATTGGCGCAGCTATTCGATTGATCTATACAGATGGGCAAAAAGGACCCATAAGAGAAATTCAGGCTGGGTCCGGATATTGGTCCCAAAACAGTGCCATTCAAATAATGGGACACGCCGGAAAGGTTAAAAGTATCGAAGTTATTTGGCCGGATGGTACCAGAAAAACCGTAGCCGCTAAACAGGGAGAACTAAATTATGTAATATCATATCCAGGTAATTAATTATCACTAAAAACCTCCACCTTTGATTTTGGCAATACTCGTGGGGGATTAATTTAACGTAACAACCCGGGATAGTTTTCTAAGTTGTTCATTTTAGGTATCTGCTTCAAATAACCTATTATCTGATTAGCAAATCCCGGGATACTCAATTTCAGGCTTTCAAGAATATTTTAATTTCACGACCTCAATATGAAATCAATTATCATACACACAAAGCTTATAATTCCTGTCTATTTTCTTTTTAGTATTTCTTTAGTAATTGCATGTTCAAAAAAAAATAATCTCGTAAATACAACACCAACGCTTAAAGCTGTCGATATACAGATTCACACAGACAGTACTGCACAAGTAATAAGGGGATTTGGAGCCGCAAATATTGTTAACTGGCGCCCTGATATGAACGACAGTGAAATTAATGAAGCTTTTGGTACAGGACAAGGACAGCTGGGTTTTTCCATCCTCAGGCTTCGAATACCACCAACAAAAAGTGAATGGAGCAGTTATGTGCCTACAGCACAAAAAGCGTATAAAATGGGGGTAAAAATAATTGCTTCCCCGTGGTCGCCTCCGGCCGGTTTAAAAACCAATAACAGCACCATTGGAGGCAGTCTCAGTGATACGGCATATGCCGAATATGCCCACTGGTTAAAATCGTTTGTAGATTATATGGCCGGTAATGGTGTTAAATTATATGCCGTTTCGGTACAGAATGAACCAGACATTAAAGTTAGTTATGAATCCTGTGACTGGACACCGGATCAAATGTTGAAATTCGTAAAAGAATATGGAGATTCTGTTGGTACACGGTTAATGGCCCCGGAATCGTTCCAGTTCAGACGCCAAATGTCTGATCCGCTGCTCAATGATTCAACAGCAAATGCACATTTGAATATTGTTGCCGGTCATATCTATGGAGGTGGATTAGAAGCGTATCCCCTGGCAGAGAAAAAAGGAAAAGAAGTATGGATGACTGAACATATAACAGATAGTAAAGATCCCGGCAATACCTGGCCGTTATCTCTCGATATAGGTACGGAAATGCAGGAAGTAATGAAAGCTAATATGAATGCTTATGTCTTTTGGTATATCGTTCGGTTTTACGGACCGATAGGAGACGGAACGAATGGAACCACAGCCGGCCAAATCACTAAGCGTGGTTATGTTATGTCTCAGTTTTCAAGATTTATCCGCCCGGGTTATGTAAGAGTATCGGTATCTGTTCCATCCGGCAGCCTGTATTCCGATATTTCCGTAACAGCTTATAAAAATACTTCAGGGAAAGTAGTAATTGTAGCTGAAAATTCCGGCTCTTCTGATCAAAAAGTAAACTACATAATAAATGGAATGTCTTCAGGTATCTTTCATCCATACGTTACTTCAGAGACACAAAACGCCGAAAAAGTAAATGATATCCAAATTTCAGGTAGCGGACTTACTACAACCCTTCCTGCACAAAGTATAACAACATTAGTATCTGATTAATTGTCACTTATATTGGAGATAAGAGCTATTGATATATAAATTAAGTAAGGCCACTTTGTCAAAGTGGCCTTACTTTCCTATGTTGCTGCACAGATTAATCTTAACCAGGATTCTGTGGCAGATTTGGATAAAAATTAAACCAGGGAACTACTAAAACCTCAATAGTCATTGAGGGCTGGTATTGTTATTTCCTTTAAAAATTTCATAATTCCATTTTTTAGAATTAAGCGGCACCTTTTGTTTGACTCCGTCAGGCCATCGTATAGATACAGCTGCCGGGTAATTATTTACCGGGTATCCCATGATCAACACCGAACTATTTTGTGACCAGAAACCGGACCCTGCCTGAATCGCCTGTTCCGGACCTTTTTGGCCATTTTTGTAAATGAAACGGATAGCTGCTCCTATTGCATCCCGATTGTCAGCCGAACCTATGAGCCGGATTCGCAATCCCCGTTTTTTTGCCTGGTTTTCATAAAGTTTAGTACTATTTCCATTTTGTGTGACGGCAAGGTCCTCTCGTCCATCGCCGTTAAAATCACCAAGAGCCGCTCCACGCTGTTCCCCATAGACTTTCACTCCGCTGACTTGTCCGGGTACCACTGTAAAATGTCCATGACCATCTCCCTTCAACCACAAACCCCGACCACTATCGAGTCTTTCATCACCCGGCGGAAGATCAAAGAAATTCTGGCTCAGAAAAATATCTTCATTTCCATCATTATTATAGTCACCCACACCCGCATCAAAATTAGCTGTTAATTGAGCAACTTTAGGTAAAGGTTGAGCCACAAATCCATGTCCGCCTTTATTGATAAACACCATACTTTGTAGTGTATTTACCTCTTTGTACGGAATAACCTGTATTATGGAACCAAGTATATCTCGTAAAGACGATTGAGCATAATCCCGATACGAATGCAAATGCACATACATCGGCGTAAAACCTGAATAAAAATCTAATTGACGGATGGGAACATACGCCTGCATTACGGTATCATAATTAGCCTGAATAATATCCGTCTCATTATTTGGAGTCAGATTTCCATAATACATCCGCATTGGATGCCCCGGAACAATATGATATCGACTGTTTAAACCCCAGTTAGTCGCTACGATATCAGGATAACCGTCATTATTAAAATCACCCGTAGCCACACCATTCCACCAACCCTTGTATTTATCTAAACCTGTTTGTTGGGTAACATCATGGAATTTTCCGTGATCATTCTCAAACAGTTTCAGGCTTCCCCATGACGTACTTACCAACAGATCCGGCCAGCCGTCCCGGTTATAATCTGTAAATACCGCTCCGGTGACCATTCCTACCTTCTTCAATAATTCCGTATTCTCTTTGTCGAGGACAAAATGACCATTCCTGTTCATATATAACCGCGAGCTGGCCGCTTTCGGATATGCACCCGGGATAACCAGGCCTCCCACAAACAGATCCACAGCCCCGTCTTTATTGTAGTCTGCTGCCGCCAAAGGACCCGTACTCGAATCCGATCCTGGAAGGCTATCTGTCTTGACTATCCGGCCATGACGAAACCAATAAAGGTATGCCGAAGGTCCATCCGGTTTCTGCTGCTCATAGTTGGAACGACCTACGACCACAAGTGTTCCTTTGGAAGTTTGCCAGCCTATGACAGAAGACTGATCTCCCTCCCCGGCCTTTTTAAGCTGTGGAAACGTGACCTTTTGAAAATGTCCGTGTCCTTTATTTTTAAAGATAGCCAGTTTCCCGCCTTTGCCGGAGGTCTCAAACAAATCCGGTTTTCCATCGCCGTTATAATCAATCCAGGCAAGCCCCGGTTCCATCTGACTCAATTTCACAGGTATAAAATGCTGCCGCATATAATCCTGGTAAACATCTTCATGTTCCTTAAAATTCAGACGGTTCGAGATATCTTTAAACACAGTATTAGAAAAAGCCGGAGGATGAATTTGTTCATTCTTCGCAGTTATTTGAGCTTCATTGATCTTATAGATCCTGTTTGCTTTTACACTGTCTATTACGCTCTTTTTACCATCCCCCCACTCGATTGTCAGGGTTCTGTTTCTTTTACCCTTTCCTGCGGCAAACATCAATTCGGTACCCGAACCTGACAGATAGTTCCCCCCACTTACAATTTGCTTATCCTGTAATACAGGACCCCCGCGTAAAATCACACGGGATCCAATAGCCTGGGTATTGGGAGAATTGCCAATCAGGCTGACGGCAATTCGGGGTGCTCCGGTCGTGTTTTCATAGATTCCGGCCGGTTCATTCAATCGGTTTGTGACCATATCCAACACTCCATCACCATTTAAATCTACCAGGGCCAGCCCTTGTGAGATATCTTTGCCAAGAAATCCCCATTGCTTACTGACATTGCTGAAGGTTAGATTACCATTATTTCGAAATGCTCTGTTAACCAGTTTTAAAGGTGGATATTCGAGTATGCCTTCTAAATATTTCTGAAGATTATAGGGATCTTCCTGATTTCTGTGTTCCAAACGAACATGAGTATCAAAATCCAGTGCATCGTATGGATAACCATCTGTTATTATCAGGTCTTCCCGTCCATTTAAATTCACATCCATAAACGTCGATGACCACGACCATCCGGTGGCAGAAACCCCGCTGAAACGACCTGTTTCGGCAAATGTATTATCTCCCCGGTTTATATACAGGGAATTTTTAGTGTATTGAGGCTGATTTCCTATATCTCCTACATGAACAGGAATTGGATCCATATTGCTAATCTGATGAAGCCGCCGGCTATGCAACGGACTAAGCATGTCGGAAACAAAAAAATCGGGATGTCCGTCATTATTAACATCTCCAACGGCTACGCTCATTGAAGAAAGGCTCATATGACGATAAGCCATGGGATTTATCTTTTTAAATACATCATGCCCCTGGTTGATCCAAAACTGATCCGGTGTCCAGTAATCATTACACACATAAAGATCCGGACGCCCATCCCCATTAAAATCCTCGAAGCGTGCAGACAAACTCCAATTTTTACCAACCCCTTCCGGTTTATTTTCTGCATCCAGAAAATGCGATTTTAAATCTTTAACCTTCTTGAAACCCTTCCAATTTTTACCGATACCGCCTTTATTTATATATAATTCATCTATCGTCCCTACTTCTCTGAGAGTAGGCCCTGAAATACTGGTTATATTGGTATAATACTTCTGAAACTTTTTTTTAATTTTATATTTGTTTCCCTGCCTTATAGCCACATTTCTTCCAACAAGTTCCCGCGGGGTATACAAATCCCTGACTGTCTGATCATTATAATGGGCAACGTACAAATCCAGATCCCCATCACCGTCAATATCGGCAAGAGTCATTGTTGTTCCTCCTACCGTCGTAGAATCCAATCCGCTCTTTGTATCACGCGTGAAATGACCTTTCCCGTCATTAAGAAACAGGATAGTCCCATGATTAAAGGTTGTCACTAACAAATCCAGATCCCCATCACCATCCACATCGGCAAATACCGTTCCTGTACAATTGTAACCTGGCAAACCAACACCTGCCGATTTAGTAATATCTTTGAAATGAAAATTTCCTTCATTTAAATACAACTTATTGGGCCCGTCCAGTTGTGTAAAGTAAAGATCGGGTTTTCCATCTCCATTTATATCGCCTGCCGCTACCCCGGAACCGTTAAGCAATATTTGGTTTTTCGTGATCTCTTTCTTTGAAAGATGATTTTGAAAGGCAATTCCGGTTCTATCTGCTGTTAATTCTTTAAATCCGGTTTTACCCTGTTCAGGTAATTGCAGCTTCGCCCACCGGTACCCATTTTCCTCGTGCCATATTCTTTTAATAACAGGAGCTTTGGAGGAACATTGTGTAAACAATACCAGCAAAAGAATTAAAATGAATAATTTTCCAATTTTCATTCACGAACGAATCTATTCCTGATGGACAGGTTCTTTATGATTGTATTTCAAAAATACATATTAAAGATGCTAAACATCCTTAATGTTTTAACAGCAGGTTCATTTTTGGATATATATTTCCATCCCTGAAACCTGGTGAATCATTTCCATTTATGTAACTATTCAAAATCAAAGCAGGATGATGTATGCACCTTCCTGCTTTTTGATGCCTAAAAATAAATAAAGATTTTAATTTAATTCTTACTTATTCAGGATTGTTTTTTTAGCTGCCTTTTAAAGCTTCCATTAATCCCTGGGCAAAACCTTCATAAGCTCTTTTCCGGTTAAAGTCCCGGGTCCAGAGACCTATTGGTTCGTCGGGTCTCCAGGAAGAATTCTGAGCACTATTAAGAGGACTCCATACGGTGATACCGAAACGCTGAGCTTTAGGTATAATTTTGAAATATTGTTCGACTACAAATTTATACATATCAGCCTGTTTAATATAAAGGGAATCGGTAGCCTGAGCGGTTTTAATACCATTACCAAGGCCGATATCAAGTTCGGAAACCCTAATAAGTTTCCCGGTCGCTGCCAGAAGCTGAAACATATTGGTAATATTTTGCTTACTGGTATTGATATCAATGTGCATTTGAGTACCGATACCATCTACATGGGCACCATTATTATCAATATAATTGACATAACTTATAAGTCCGCGGCATTTATCCAGGTTAGACGCCAGGTTATAGTCATTAATAAATAATGTATCATTTTTACCATACTCTCTGGCCCATTTAAAGGCTTTGACACCATAATCTTTACCCATATAGTCTTGCCAGTAAAACTCATCTGAAGCCTGGTTTTTACCAACTCCGGTTTTTACTTGAGAAGGATTCGAATCGGACATAGGTTCGTTTACCACATCCCAGGCATGGACAGAAGGTGTACCTTCAAGCATGCCTTTAATATAATTCTGCATTTCAGCGCTAATGATTTGGTTCTTTGCATCAGGAGTCTTATCAACTACAAACGCCTGAGTCGATGTACCGGCAGCATTAGTCAGTTCAATATTATCCAGGTATGCTGTACCCGAAAAACTACCGAAACTCATGATAAATGTCTGGCGATCACTTGCTGTGACTGTTGCGGAGAATTGCACATGCTGCCATTGATTTGTTACAGTTATGGTCCCCATATTATCAGAGGAATAATTAGGACTCTGCAAATCAACACGAACGGTACCTGATGAAGAAGCATCCCCTTTAATCCACATACTCAGATTGTAGGTAGCACCTTGTTTTAGAGGATTAGCTAATCCGTAAGCAACCTGAACATCCCAATAATTGGTTGTTTTAGACGGATTCGTTTCATAGAATGCATGTCCCTGTCCGTTCAGCCCCATACCATCCTGGGTAACGCCACGGGATGAACTGCCACCCCAGCCTCCCCAGCCTCCGGCACCAGATTCAAAATCACCATTGGGGATCAGGTTAACAGTCACCGGCTGTGCCTGGGTATCATATACATAAAAACTATTTACATCAATATCATAGGTAACATTTGGTTTATAACCCAAATTCAGATGCAATTTAATGGAGCTTCCGGTGAAATCGGATACCTGGAAACTAATTTTTTCCCAGGAAATGCCCGTACTGAAAGTTGAATCTTCAGAGCCTGATCCCGTATAATCTAATTTTGGATTATTATCTTTCAAACCCTCAAAAGATACACTTCCCTCTCCGGCTACATTCGATTTTATATAAAACACTACCTGGTATGTATGTCCCGATTGTACGGGAATATCCGGCGTAACTAATTCCAAATCACTTGCATTAGATGAACTTGAATTTGAAACAAGTTGTATTGCTTGTGTGTTACCCTGCATACCGGCATTGGCAACTACAGAAATACCCGCACCCGTATTGGGAGTCATCCATCCATTCAAAGAAGCATCCTTTAGCCCTGATTGATCTAATGAATTGGGAAACGGAGGAATTTTGACGGTCATTGGAGCAATTAACCCATTCAGATAACCCGCATTCTGATTTTCCTGCCAGACGAGGGTGTGACCATAGACTCTCATATTGGCATCTTTTGCCATGCTTAACAATTTAGTCACGTTACTTAAATCCAAGCTGCCATCCGATTGAAGAACCGCTCCATTCTTCATGGCATAGCCCAGGGTAATTTGGTTAAAATTACTGTTTATCAAATCATACATCGCGCCTTGCTGAGTATAATCGGATAAAGAAACAGCGGCACCCAATCTGAAATTAGGATTAGAACTACTCATGCTGTCAACATAAGCTAAAAGTGGGGCATATTGGTTTACCGAATCCTGTACTGCGACACTTTCAGGTTTATTGACGTGAAATGAAACCAGATTATTCTTAGCACATGAAACCACTAATATGATAATCGTTACTAATAATCCCGCTTTATATAGATATTTCATGATAATACACCTATGTATAATTAAACTGATAAATTACTTGAGTACAGGAGAAAAAGTTTCCATGGTAACTCCGCGGTTTCGCAATACCAAAGTATCGGTAGTTGCTATATGCATATTATTCGAATCAACTTTATAGTCCAGATATATGACATTGCGATCCTTACCGCCCCAACTATTTTTTGCCCCATCCTGAATAAATTTTCCACTTCCGGAAGCCGTATAGTTACTCGTATTAGTAGAAACCGTACAATTACCCTGGGCATCGAAATTGAGATTGAGCGTGACATGAAGGTCTTGACCATTTTGGTCTTTATAGACTACAGGAAATTCAGCCTGAGTCAGCGATTGAGTATTCAACTTTACAACCTGATCGGAAGTGAGGTCAGGTTGATGTCTGACAATGGTTGTATCAAATGTACCGGTAATTACATCTTTACCTCTGCTTAAATAATAACCATCCCATTGATTTATATATTTTACCGCATAGAAAGTAAAATCTTTGGGTTCTGTACTCCAATCTGAAGCAACTCCTCTTCGGGGATTGCTAACTGTTGGTTGAGGTACTCCGGATAAGATGGTATCGGCATTAACTACATGCGTCATTTCTATAGGAAGTACATACGTTTTTTTAAGGGCACCCGGGTCAGCAAAAAACTTATCCGTAAGATGCACCATCACACCACCTATTAAACTACCACTCGGAATAACCATTTTTGTAGCATCCAGGGTATAATAACTTTGAGGCAAAGGCTTAATCTCGTCCCCGCCCTGGTTAAATAAAAAACCACTGACTAATGATGTATCAACCTTGAAATCAATCACAACATCGTGGTCATTATTATAAACACCTGCTGTAGTAGCATAAATTTCAAATTCATGCTTATTATCATGGGTTGTCGGATAAGCGTAACTTGTCCCCAGGGTAATAGTTCTAACAGGATATTGATAGGCAAAATAAACCGCTTGGTATTTATAATTCGGGAAACTCCAATTCTGATTTTTACATGAAACCAAGACTGCCAATAGAATTAAAAGCGGTAAAAGAGTCTTATTTTTCATCTGTCCAATTTCTTTTAAAAAGTTAAAGGATAGGATCCTATACTTAATTCCATCCATAATTTTGTTTTAAAGCACTGTATTTTAGAACGGCGTCGCGTGGAATCGGACCAAAATTCATGTATTTATCATAAATTCTTTTCGCAACTGTAAATATTTTATGATTCCCGTTTTCAATCATATCACCTTCTGCAGGTACCGTCAGATTTTCATTCCATCTACGTAAATCCCAAAAACGAAAACCTTCAAAGCATAACTCTATTCGACGAACATTCCTGATTAATTGCCGCATAGCGGTTTGATTAGATTGTATTGACTGCAAATAAACATCCGGCTGGGTTATTCCTTCGCGTTGTCTGATAGCTGCAATCACATCATATGCCGAAAAGCTAAATGGCCCTGTTCCCGTCGGTCCCCACGCTTCGTTAGCGGCTTCTGCATAATCAAGATATAATTCGGTATATCGAATCCGTGGTTTATAGTGTAATTGAGTATTAACATTTGAAGGATTCAGATTCACATCCTGGCGGAGTAATTTACGTAAATAATACCCTGTTCTTGTTGATGTTTCGACTTTATTCAGTGCATCATTTGTATTGCCATCTGCGGCAGTGATTATAGTCGAATTTTGCGTTCCGGCAGTACTCCCATTCACTAAAATATATTTTAGTAACATCGGATCACGATTTGCATATGGATTTGAAGGATCATAACCACTATTAGGGTCTGTAATCGGGTATCCGTTTGCCATAGGGAACGCATCCACTAAATTTTGTGTAGGATCTACCCGGCCACTACCATACAAAGTGGGAGGGAAATTTTGTTGTTCCAAACTACTACTTTGACCAACATCCGTTCTCCACAGTATCTCCGGAGGATTTGCTCCACCACCTAAATTATTAATTTCATTTGCATTATTATACCAGGTTGCCCCATTAGGATCCAAGCCAGAGACCCCTCCGTTGAGTTTTAATATATTACCGGCATATGTAGCTGCATTGGCCCAGGTTGTTGTATTATCACTGGACTTGTAGGCCGGACTTGCAGCCAATAGAGCGGCTTGTGCTTCGATTGCCATAGCGATACGACCACTCATGCGCTGTTTCCCGAAATCGCCAAAAACACGATTATAACTACCCATATCAACATTACTGTATTGCGGAGGCAACTGGGAAGCGGATGATAAATTTCCATAATCCAGGGGCAGCAGTTGTTTTGCTTTATCCAGATCACTGTAGATTTGTTTCATACAAGCTTCGAATGTCGCCCGGGGTTTATTGAAATTCGAATCAGGTGACTGGGGAGTCAGAACAATAGGAACTCCTAACAATTGACCCGTTTCGTTACTACCGGTCCAACCTGCATGAGCACGCAAGAGATAATACATAAAGAGACCACGTAAGCCATAAGCTTCGCCCTTCATTCGTTTATCAAATAAATCATTAGCGGTTGTATCTTTGGCCCAGGTCACTTTATCTACGTTTGCAAGAAAGATATTCAGATATTGAATAGCAGCCCTGCTGTTTTGCCATTGATTCACCGGATCGTTACTTGATGTCCATTGTCCGGAAGCTATCTGACGAAAACTGTTATTAACATCATTACTAACGGCATTATCTGTAGCAACATCACTGAATGTCCAGGAATTTGTAGGAATACGATTATACGCATCTATCAAAAATCCCTCAGCATAGGCCGGATCGTTGTACATATCACTGAGTCCGCGAATATTCTCGTTAGCAGGTTTAAAAAGATCTGTACAACTGCTAATAAGAAGAACAATCGATAAGAAAGACAAATAATATAATATCTTTTTATACATAATTTCTTTCACATTTAATTTTTGATTAGAAATACGCTTTAATCCCTATGTTATAAAACCGGGTTTGAGGAGGTCCGCTGACATTTAATTCCATAATCTTTCGGTTGGGAGAAATGGTGAGGAGATTAGAACCTCTGACATAAAGTTCCATATTCCGTATAAACCAGTTTCCCACCAATCTTTTTGGAAGATTATATGTTATCTGTACTTCCTGTAAATCAAAGCGGTCAGTACTGTATATCCAGAAATCTGAAGATCGGAAATTATTACTGCCGCTCTGGGTAGTTAACCGTGGATACGTTGCCGTATTCTTAGTCTGCTCGGTCCAGCGATTTAAGACCACAGCAGAATATTTATCACTGCCGCTGACCCAATAATAAGAGCTGTTTTTCATAGCGTAAGCTCCGTATTGTCCGGTACCCAGGGCAAAGAAAGTCAAATTTTTCCAACTGGCCGTCAGGTGAACCCCATAAGTCAGCGGAGCTCCATTCCATCCGGCCTTTCCGAGATAGACTTCGTCTTGTGAATTGATAACACCGTCTCCATTCTGATCTTTGTACTTGATATCACCGGGTTGTACCACACCAAATGACTGAGTCGGCGAATTGGCAATTTCCTGATTACTCATAAAAAATCCTTCGCTTTGGAGCCCCCAAATGGCATCAAGAGGTTTGCCCTGTGTGTATTGATATCCATATTGATGAACCTCCGCACGCCTAACTGCCTTGCTATTATAATAGGTACCGGCAAAACCTAAATTCCAATCTACGGCGCCAATCCTCTTATTTATATTTACCTGAAAATCGAAACCGACTCTCTGATCAATATTATAATTGATATAAGGAACAAATGAAGAATTAGGGTAATAAGTTGTGAAGTAACTTGGATATAATACAGAAGCCTGAATTACATTCCCGGTCATCCTGTTGTAGAAAAATGTTCCATTAAAAGTAATTAAGTTGTTAAATAAGGAGGCATTGACTCCCGCATCGATTTCTTTACGTTTTGCATAAGTGAGATTCGGATTAGGGCCTCTTCGGGAATCCGTACCCCTTCTGAGTGCACCATCTCTCCAACTGAAATATTCCCCGTTAGCCTGGGTATATTGGCTTTGGTACAGATAATAATCAGGAATACTTAAATCGGTGTTTACAATACCAGCGGAAACGTAAAGCTCAAGATTATTTATTGACGAGATATCAGACATAAATTTTTCGTTACTGATTCTCCAACCCAAAGTAACGGTTGGCGAAAAAGCATTACGATTATTTTTAGGCAACTTAGCTGAATGTGGTACGGCACCATCGAATTCCGCATAATACTTGTGCCGGTAATTATAGCTTAATTGTATTCCAAGATTTGTATTATTTGTTTTCTGATATACCCCGGTATGTGTTTGCTGATATCCGGATGCGATTAACATGGCCGAAATATGATTTACACCATTTATCGTCGTTTTATAGTTAAACTGACTGGAAAAGGCAATGGTCTGTTCATACGAATTATTACTAATATTCTGAACTCCGGTCTTGGAATCGTTGCCATATTTCGTCAGATTGCTAACCTGATCATTTCCGTTATAGGCTACCCAGAAAGGATCATATACGGCATAATCATTGTTATAGGATTCCTCATACGCCGTTTGATAATCTACACCAAACATGGATTGAAAAGTCAAACCTTTCAGAACTTTTACCAGGTTGGCATTAATCCCGGTATTAAATTGAAACTGCCTGTTAACGGTTTGATTTGTACCGCCCGCATAGGCGCTTGCAATGGGGTTTGTAGGATACAATTGATTACCCCCCAAAAGGTATTTGCCATCAATAACGTGATTGCTATTTTTGACAATTTGCTGCATGTCTGTACTGTTTTTCACAAAATCACTAATGGGAATAAGAGGGGAAAACAAATTTGGGCGTAACGTAGCAGCTTCAGTCCAATAACTGCTGGGGTTCCCCGATTGGTCCATAATATTCACACCATTCTGATTATTATAGATAGCCGCGGCTTCAACTGAACCGGTGAGATATTTATTCACATCGAGATTAACATTCCCCCGAATACTGAAACGATTATTACCATCATTTTTAGCCTGACCAAAGTTCATTAAGGAACCGGCTGTTCCAAAATTGATATTAGTATAATAACGGGCGGATTGATTACCTCCGGAAATTCCGACATTCCCATCATATCGGTTATAGAAACTTTTCAGATAATCATTTGAATAATAATTCACATTAGGATACCGGTAAGGATCATTTCCGGAAGCATAATTATAAATGGTCGACGGACTATATAATTGTTGAAGTCCATCATTCTGCCGGGCCTCATTATAGAGCGTCATGTATTCGGCTGATCCCAGGTACTGGGGATAACTCTTGGGAACATAAACCCCGGCATCTACCCGGCCGTCAATCCGCAGATTATGATCTCCGCCTTTTTTGGTCGTAATATATATTACGCCGTTTGCAGCAAGACTACCGTAAAGTGCAACGGCCGAAATACCTTTTAAAAAAGTTATTTGTTGGATTGAAGAAGGCACAACACTACTGGCATCACGAGGAACACCGTCTACCAAAACCAAGTAGTTGCTCATTCCCCAAATGTGGCCATTAAACCCCCCGACAAATGCCTGCATACCATCCAAACTATTCATTAGATAGTTTTTCTTCATAATTTGGGGCACGTTGACATAAGAGATTCCTCCAAGGAGATTTTCTTTATGTACTTTTCTAAATGCTGTTTGTACTGAATTGTTATCCTCCTTTTTACTCATAACGGAATCTTTAACCGATTGATCGATCCCCTTCAGATTACCAGTCTGCGCCATCAATACCACCGGCAAAAGGATAACCACAGCAATTAGTACGATTTTAAAATGTATGTATTTCATAATTCCTATGTTTTTTAGCTCATATATTTTTTAATACTCCACTGTATTACTGTATCACCAGCCAGGGTTTTGGTTAAAACTCTTACTAATATTTACATCTTTTGTTTTCAGCGGTAACCAATAATCCCTGTCAGTGTATTGGCGCTTCACAATAACGGTTTCATGTAAGTTACTTACCGCGTTTTGTTTGGGATTATTTGGATCAAAGGTTCCGGCACGATCAAACTCGATAGCTGTTTTGTCTAAATAGGGAGCTTTCGTTAACAGCATCCAGCGACGCAGATTGGTAAAGCGATGTTTTTCAAATGCCAATTCTACCGCATATTCACGCCTGACCTCACCCATGAATTTATCCAGGCTGGCTGTATAGGCCGCACCGACATGACCAACTCCGGCCCGATCCCGAACAAAATTAATAGCATCTATGGCGGTTTTACCATAACCCGGAGCTTTTCCTGCAGGCGACTGATATCCTTCGGCAGCAGCTTCGGCATACATAATATAAACACCCGCTAACCGCATCCACGGAAGATGGACATTCAGATTGTTGCCATAATTATAACCGTCATCATATTTATTAGCCGTTATCGGGATAAATTTATACAATAGGTAACCGGTGCGGCTTCCATTATTAGGATCCCTGTAACTTCCCCCTGTATACAGGTTTGCATAACGATTTTGCTCTTCATTAGCCGGCATACTACCCTGTACAACCTTCTCCCCGTCGTATACGAAATCTTTATAAAACCGGGGATCACGATTCAGCCAGGGATGCTTTGGATCATAACCGGAGTTGGGATCGGTGATGGGCAGGCCATTCGCCATACCGAAATTATCAACATAATTGGCCGTAGGATAGAAATTACTGCCATCACCAATTACACCCGGTTGATACTGCTTACTTGTCCCATAATTAGATTGGTTTGCACCATAATACGGTCCTCTGAATATGGCCTCGGTCCCCCCGGGCATCTTCCAATCCTGTCCCATTGTATAAAAAAGCGTATGATACTGGGAAAACGGAACCAATTTATAAGGTGCCTGACCGCTTTCACACAATTGCAATACTTTAGCAAAGACATCTGCAGCCCGCTTGCAAAAATCCTGGTTATACGATTTACTTCCGGTCGATACATAGTTCATCAAAGGACTGCCGGCCCAAAGTAAATCTTTACCCATATAACTCAGTGCCATAATCTTATTAATACGTAACGCATTATTACCAAGTGTTCGCTGTCCGGGAACCGTATTATCCCAGTTAATAGGCAGCAAATCAGCAGCTGCCTGAAAATCTTTAGCGGCACTGTCTGCAGTAGCCTGATAGCTGAGCCGGGTCTGGTTAAATTGCTGATCGGCAGGGAGTGGTTTGGTCAGATAAGGCAGTCCTCCAAAATACTGCATGAACTGAAAGTAATACCATCCACGGAAAAACAATAACTGTCCTTTAATCAAATTCTTTTCTTCCTGCGTACCATCCATCTTATCGATGTTTTCAAGCCCCAAATCTGCTTTACGTATGGCATGCCACCCATCATTCCAGAGATCTGTATCAAACCGACCACCTCCGGCATGAGCAGCGGTTCCGTCATCCATCCAGGAAGTGTTCCAACCATTATGTTCCCGTTGCCAACCCCAGAAGTTGCCATTATCAAAATAATTAACGACCTGGTAATTCATGTCATTAGAGGTAACCTCGTCATCTCCCCAATTCCAGCTGTTCGTCCAGTAATGGTTTGTCCAATCTGGAATACCGGCATAAATTTGTTCAACAAAACCCTGGAAATTAGTGAAGTTCTTAAACGCCTGATCCGATGAAATGGTGGACTGCGGCGTTTTATTGAGGAAATTATTACATGATACCAACAAAAGACCACTTAGAATAATACCGATTCCTAAAAAACCGTTAGTATATTTTTTCATTTCTTTAACCAAAATTAGAAATTAACATTAACACCGAAGTTGAAACGTCTAACAGTTGGGTATGCACCCTGGGAGGCCCAACCTGTCCCAGCATAATTTGCTTCCCTATCATCAGGCATTTGTGTCCATAAAAACAGGTTATTTCCATTCACGTAAATCTTGATACTTCTCACTCCTAATTCTTCTATCAAACGCGAATTTGGGCCAAATGTGTAGGCTATTTGTGCGTTCTTCAAACGTAAATAGGAACCGTCATACATAAAACGGCTTCCCGAACTGGAACCATTAATTTGAGATTTCCAGCGTGGCATCTGGGTAGAGGCATTCAGATTATTCAGACTCCAGTATCCGCCCTTCACAGCAAAAGCCAAATCATTTCCACCCAGGCTGGAGAGCACTACCTGCCGGGTTACATTATTCACTCCGTAAAATTGTACATAACCGCTAAAACCTTTCCATTGAAAGCCAACGCTTGTACTGTACGTGTTTTGCGGCGTACCTGAAAAACCGTATGGAATATTATCCTGGGTATCGATAATACCATCTGCATTGTAATCAACAATTTGTTTTCCTCCCGGCAATTTTTGATTGTCGTTCGTATTAAACGGCGTACTTGCATAAAGCTGACCCCACGTATCATAATAGCCTTTACTTACAGGAGAGTAGGCCTGACCAATCGCTTTGCCTTCTTTCATTTGATACTGTGGCAGCAACGCGGGATCATCTGCATAAAGCACTTTATTCTTTGCATGCGTTACATCAATTTTTGACCACAAATACACTTTATTAAATGTGTGATTCAGGTTTACCGATAACTCAAAACCCTTATTTTGCACTGCTCCCAAGTTAGCCGGAGGAGCATTTTGACCATAGTAGGAAGGAATGGCCCGGTTAGCACTTTCAATGAGAATATCCGTTCGTTTATCTTTGAAATAGTCAAAACTTCCAGTTATTTGATTTCTGAAAAAGCCAAAATCGAGACCGACATCCGCTTTTGTCACGGTCGCCCAATGCACATTAGGATTACCAACAGATGTTATATAATACCAGTTATACGGACTGTTAGTGGCTTCTTCCCCGGTAAGTCCTAACGGAGCCTGGCCACCATAAGCCCATTGCGTCATGTAAAGCCAGCGGGCCGTGGTATTATCATCCCCAATTTTCCCGTAAGAACCCCGGAGTTTCAGGTTATTTACGAATGTAAGCGACTTCATAAAATTCTCGTTGGAGATATTCCAGCCAACCCCACCGGAAGAGAAAAATGCAAAACGGTGAGCTGCATTAAATTTCTCGGAACCATTATATGATCCGTTATATTCAATCATATATTTGTCGTTGTAATTATACGTAGTACGGAATACCCAGTTTTCTCTTCTATGAGGAATGATACTTCCTGTGGCATTTTGAGTTCGGTTGAATAGCCCCATCTCGGTAAAATGATTTTTTTTACCTAAATCAAACTCATAATTCAGTTGTAACTGGTAATAAACCTTACGGTATGTCGCATTAGCATCAACCGATCCTCCACTGGTCGTCCATAATTTTCCGGGTGCATAATCAAAACGTGACGCCGAATCAAAACTATGCGTATAGCTAATCTGTCCCGTAAAAGGATCGATATATTGTTCCTGAGGAGCGTTATATAAGTCATTAATTCCCCTGCTGGCTTCTAAAAACGTATTATCAAAGGCAACGTCACCTCGGAAATTGAGTCCTTTTGCCAGCATGCTCAGATCCTGATCCAACTCAAAAGTGGTTGTCAATTGAGTTGTGGTATTATATTCGACACCACTTACCGCCAGGGTTTCAATTGAATTTCCGCTTCCGCCGGTTGCCCCGGGATAATATCCGTAGTTACCATTCGGATATATTGGCAAATAGTGATCCGGAGGAGTGGAATAGGCAGCTATCCAGTAACCATAATCTCCACCCGAAAATCCCCATGGCCGTTGCCTGACACCATACGAACCGGCAAGTTTCGTTTTTAACTTGGTTGTAGGTGTAATATTGAAATTTAAATTGGAACGTACATTTAAACGATTGTACCCAAACCCGGATTGATAACCCCGGCTGTTATTATACTTTCTGAAAAGGTCGCCTTCGTTCCGAAAATCAGCGTTTGCAAAATAAGTTACAAACTTAGATCCCCCCCTGACATTCAGGTTGGCATGATAAGAAGAGGCATAATTTTTAAACAATGCATTATCCCAGTTTACATTTGGATAGCGAGCCGCCTCTGCTGCGTTAGCCGGATTACGATATTTATTGAGAGTTTCGGGAGGCAAATAATAACTCCAGCTTGAAGGTGACAAACCCAATTCATAAACAACGGCCTGATTACGCAAAGCAAGTGTATTATAAGAATCCATTACATCCGGTAATTTAGAAGGCACTTTAACGGTAGTATTAAAGCTACCGGTAATTTGAGCACTTCCCTGTCTTCCTGTTTTTGTGGTAATCAGGATAACCCCATTAGCTCCACGCACCCCATAAACAGCGGTAGCCGAGGCATCTTTCAAAACGGTCAACGACTTTACCGAGCTCATATCAACGCTCGTCAGTGGACGCTCAACGCCATCAACCAGGACAAGAGGTTGGGCATTATGCCAGGTACTCATACCACGGATAAAAATCTGTGGATTTTCATCGCCGGGCAAACCGGTACTATTTTCTGTAATTACTCCCGGTACTTTACCCGTTAAAGCCATACCGACATCAGGTACATCCCCTGTTGTCTGCAAATCTTGTCCCGAAACCTGCGTAATGGCAGCAACTACACTTGATTTTTTTTGCGTACCATAACCGACGACCACAACTTGCTGGCCACTTATCGTTTTTTGAACCAGCCTGACATTAATTGTATGCCTGCCTTTGATGGGGATCGCCTGGCTTTTGTACCCTATATAGGAATAAATAAGTGTGTCATTGGCAGACGGTACATCTAAACTATATTTACCATTTGCTCCGGTAGCCGCTCCAATTGTCGTTCCCTTTAATACAACATTGACACCCGGCAATGGATCCTCTGTAGTAGCATCAGTAACTTCACCCTTCACATTAAATTGATCGATCAGGACCTGTTCTTTCGGCTTGGTTTTCTCCTTCCTGGCTATGACATATATTGCATATGTTTTAGGATTAATATATTTGTATGCCAGTCCCTGCCCTTTAAACAATTCTTTTAACGCTTTTTCAACATTATCGGACAAGATTTTACTACTGGTCACTTTGCGATTTTGTATCGCATCGGTTCTGTAGAGAAAAACTACTCCAAATTGTTGTTCCAGCAAATTCAGAGCTTGTTTCAGATTCGTACCCTTTTCAATACGCAGATTTTTGAACTTAATGGACGAAGTATTCGAAGTGTCGAAATTATCACTCAGTATCTGTGCCTCTACAATACCTCCAAACATGCAAATGCCGAGAGTGATAAGGGTTATCTTCAGACAATTAAATTTGAGATATTTCATAATTAGATTGTATCCCTTTTTCATTGTTTAATTTCGTTTTTTGAATTATTTGGATTGCCAATGTAGACGGTATCCTGGTCTCCCGACAAATAAACCGGTACTTTGGTAGCTGCCGATACAGATCGTACCAAGCCTTCCAATGATTTGAAATAAACGGCCCCGCCCAAAGTCACACCGGTCAAGCCTGGATCTACAATCACCACCTTTATATTGAAGCGCTTTTCAACATACCTTGCGAACATCTTAACCGGTGTGCGATTAAATTGAATAAAACCTGTGGCCCATGCTGTATAAAAGGTGGGGTTAACATTTTCCTTTTTAAGTATATGCAACTTTTTCAGGGTCACCATCTCCCCTCTTTTCATATTGTAACCACCACTCGTATTTCCTTCTTTTGCAGTTTCGATGCGAATGTGTCCATTTTGCAAAATCACGCTGGAACCGCTTTTATCAACCGTCACTACAAATTCAGTTCCAATATCATTCACACGACCATCAGGTGTAGTTACCAAAAAGGTATGTTTCTGACCACCTTTTACAGCGGCAACATTCTTATCGGAGAAAAAAGCGCCCCCTTTTGCAAGATTTACATGAATCGTATGATTTTTCTTTGACCCAACGCTATAAATTAGTTTTGTGTTACTATTCAAAACAATTTTTGCTCCATTCGAGAACGTTAGGGTTTTCAGTTGATTAGATGAAGTAACAACGGTTTTAAGACTGGCTATTTGTTCTGACTGAGAATGGGTTCGATTACCTTGTGAATAGAACAAGACTCCCAAACCTACCATACTACCCAACATTAAGATAGCGGCTAAACGATAAATCCAGCGAAAACCTACTCCTTCCTGAAGAAATGGTTGGTATTTTCGTTTCGTTTTAGCTTTTGTAGCTTGATAAAGCCGGGACCACTCTTTTTCAAAATCATAATCACTTACTCTGAAAGGATCCGATAATTCAAATCCTGTAATTTGTGAAGCGGCTTTATTTGCCTTTTCCCTGTTTTCATCATTGGTTTCCATCCACTGCGACCAATAACTTATATCGCCTGAACTTGCTTTTCCCTGAATCATCCTCCGAAAGGATGGATTATGGACCAGCTCATATATAGTAAAATTCCTTTTTTCCACTCTTTACCGAGTTAATCGTTTAGTCTGAAATTTCAACATTTAATAAGGAGAGTCGGAGATCACCCTTTCATACTCATTTTATTTTCAAAAAAAATGATACGTTGAGAATTGAATTAAAGAAACCGGACAAACCGTATACATATCACACTGTGATGAGGCAAAACGGTACTCCCAATAGTACCAATTTTTAATGAAACGGAAATAAAAGAAAGGCCACCAAAAAACTAACAACTAATTTCATGATTTCTGATTCATTAAGTATTTCACGAAGCGTTTCCATGCTCCGGTACATTAAATTAGAAACCGACTGTCGCTTGATTGATAGTATTTTTTCAATCTCACTATAGCTCATACCGTTATAAAAAAAGAGCCATATTACTTCTTTCTGACGGGCTGATAACCGGTTCAAAGCATTTAACAATTCAACCTTTTGCTGATGCTTCGTTTCATCAGTTATGATAATTTCTTCAATTCCAAAACTTATAAGGGCATCTTCATTGAACTCAGGCAGTTCATTTCGGAATATTTTTTGTTTTTTAAGGTTTTTCAGGATCATCCTGCGCAGTGAAACAAACAGATATACATTAGGGGATTCTACATGATTTAAATCTTCCCGTTTTTCCCAGATGATTTTAAATAATTCCTGAATACAATCTTTAACCAGTTCCGGCTGATTACATAGTTTTATACCATATCCATACATCTCCCGATGATATTTTTTAAAAAGTTCTTTAAAAGATGCTTCATCACCACTCACGAAGCTCTGCCAGGGATCGGGCTGAGGACAATGCACTCCTTTATTCCGATCCAATTCGTCCTTCATGGTGGATAACTCATCATATCTTTTCAACTTCTCAGACATTAAAACCTCTGCATAAACTTACTGGAATACTTTCCATGTTGTCGTGCCCTGTGACTTTTATTTTGTGGAAAGCGAACCTTTTTATATATAATCTTGCGTAAACCTTCGTACAACTTTAGAAAATAATTCGACACAGGAAGAGATATTGACCGGTAACTCCCTTAAGCGTTATGGGAAATGAATCAATTTTATTACCGAACCTCTCCAGTCATCATTCAGTATCATCCGATTCACCACAACTCATTAAATTACCTAAACTTGTTAATTTCTTATCCTCCTGATAATCAGCTAAAAAAATATTCGGGAAATAAGATTCTTCAATGGTTAACCTATTCATCTGCATAGGTATACAAACCGTCATAACACGATGTTCAGTATGCTTTCATCCTTCTATAGAAAACAAATTGAGAACACCAAATTAGTTATGGACGAGTAAAGGAATCACAACCTCATATTTTTGTTTTACTCACTTAGAAACAATCGTAATGCAGATGCATACATTAACAGGTAGTAATAAAAGCGCTTATTCAAAGAAATGCAAAAAAGAGTGTTCTTAGCACACTTTAAATAATAATGCAAAAACAAAATATTTAGACAATTATTTTATATAAAAAATTCATTATCCTAATTATATTAATTGCAATTACACTTTAAATTAATTTTTTATATTAATTTAATTTTAAATTAATTCACAAACTCTCAATGAAATATTTTATCCCGACAATAGCTTTTCAAAAAAAATCTAAGGTGATTAAAAATTGAGATTCTGGTTTTGTGATATACTTTTCACTTTTAGGTTCGACATAGTAATGGTAAACCATATCTGTAAATCAAATATCGCTTGAATGAATTATCTCAATTAACAGGAACCAATAATATTTTATTCATTAAATAGCACGATCCAGGTGAACATAGCCGCCATCGACAAATACATGCTGTCCCGTTGTATGAGACGACCGGTCAGAGATCAAAAACAACGCAGTATCCGCAATTTCCTCCGGTCTTGTCATGCGTTGTTCATACGGAATCTTCTTGCAGATATATTCCCTTTTTTCGGCGGGATTTTCAAACTTGCCGAGCCATTCGTTATAGCCCGGTGTCCAGGATTCACTAACAACCAAAGCATTAACCCGGATGCTATATTCCCTCAAGTCTACCGCCCATTCACGAGTTAATGCTAATATTCCTCCTTTAGAAGCAGCGTAACCTGAAGTACCTCCCTGTCCTGTTACCGCTACTTTCGATGCAATATTAAGGATTACCCCTTTAGATTTTTTGAGAGCATCCAGACAATATTTTGTCATGGAAAAAAATGATACCAGATTAAGTTGTAATGAGGCAAGAAAATCATCTACAGAATTTTCAAGACCAACACTATCATTAATCCCAAGATTATTGACGAGTGCATCAATTCTCCCAAAATTAATAATCGTTTCATTTACTGCTTTCTTGCACTCATCCTCATTTCGTAAATCCGCCTGGATGAATAAGGCTTCATTTCCCTTCTGCTTAATTTTTTCCTCTAACTCTTTGCCTCTGTAATGTTTATCGATAATTACGGGAATTGCATGTTCCTTCACTATCGATTGGACGATGGTCTCTCCAATACTACCTTCCATCCCCCCGCCACCTGTTACTAAAATGACTTTCTTATTTAAATGTAAATCCATTTCCTATTTAATACATTTTATTGGTCAGAATTTCGGCACCTGTTACTGCCTAATGAGTTTCAGGACGCTGAAAAACATATATTTTCATTTCTGTTTCAACCTTAATAACACCGGAACCGAGTTTTTACCAGGATTCGAAACACTTACTCATTTCCATTATAAACGAATTTTTTAACCTGCTTATATTACCTCGCATTTTAACAATCCTCAGACTGTGTATTTGTGAAAAAAATGAATTCTATTCGAATTTATCTCAAGATTACCTGTTTTACACCTTTATACTCATTAAAACGTTCCACGACTTAAACGATACCGAAGATAAGTACTGTATCAGATTTTGCAACTTCTGTTAAATTTATGGCATGACGACCGAATCCAAGAGACTTTAAAGGTGCTGGTTATTCAATGTTCAGAACCGAATGTTTATGAATATATGTAACAGGATCTTTTCCTTTAAATCACTCATTTCTATGACATTATTTTCTGTTTCCACATTATCTCCGGACTAATTCATGACTTCAAATTCACATATAAGAAAATCGGTTTAGCCCCCCTTCGGAAGCATACAAAACGATTCCGCAAATACTAATTTTATGAACCTTATAAAGTACTTCATCAAATATTATGTTCAAATCATATTCACTCTACATTAGTTTATCTTTGCCAAGATTTTAAAAACAATACATTTCACAGCAATACTTATAATGCGTTCTTGTTTTTCTGATTTAACTAAGTTTTCAAATTATAAGTTACCAACCTATAGTCCTGACTGCCCGATAACTGGCGGGATCAATTATCCCACACAGATATCGGAACCGTAATTATCTGATGTTTCATAAATTTTGGGATCATGAAAGTTTAGGAAACATCTCATTATGCAAGCATAATTTTCAAAGCATAAGCAAAATCACAAGGTTTTACCATCGGCTTTGCAACCGTCAGGGAATCTGCCGACTGGTTCCATTCGAGTTTATCCACACAGCCAAGCAGCTCAACATGTTCTACTTTTCCGGGGCTCAGAGAGGATGCCGTACCCAGGCTTTTCACTTCGAATTTCTTCCCGGAAGGCCAGCCAAGTACTATCGCATAAACTACATCACCACGTTTGCTTCTGGTAAAACGGATGTCTCTCTCATCAAGAGAAGCGGTGCTGCGACCCGCAAAAGCACCCGATTTAACTGCATGAGGGCCTTCTCCATACGTCTTCCAGGGCCGTGTGGCATAAATAGCCTCTCCGTTTGTTTGCATCCAGTTACCTATCTGTTCGAGAATTTTTATTTCATCCGCATCATTTGTTCCATCAGGTTTGCCCGGTATGTTGAGAATAAATGTGCCATTCTTACTAACGGCATCCACCATCCAGTGAATAACTTCAACAGGTTTCATATAACTGTGATTGAGGTATCTCCAACGGTTATAATGCCAATCACCGATACAGGTCTCCGACTGCCAGGCATGAGGCATAATCCGGGCTGTTACCCCACGTTCGTAGTCCGCTACCACGGCTTTCGCTAAGGTATCTGGTACCTGCTTAATGTTCAAAACGGCATCGAGTTTTCTATTGTGCGTCTTCAGATAATGATTATAAAAGTACGCTCCAATATTCATACCGGCCCATCCGAGCGGCAAACCACCGTTGTCAAAATAAAGCAGGTCGGGATCATGCTGGTCGATGAGATCCCGGACCCTGTTATAGAAATTATGCACGTATTTTTCATCCGGATTTTCATGGATGCCGTGTTTTCGTCCATAGAGTTCCTGTGGTTCGAATCCTTCCCACCACTGTCCTTTCCCAAATTCTTTAGTCAAATGTCCATCATAAGGTACCCCTTTCATTGAACCGGTCTTGTCGCATAGGTGAGCTACCTGGAACCACCACCAGTTACGTGCGGCATGAACCGTAACCCCAAAATGAAGCCCCTGCTGTCGGGCAGCGGCAGCCCAGGCTCCGATGACATCACGTTTTGGTCCGAGCTTGCCGGCATTCCATCCATGATATTTTGAATCCCATGTATCGAAACCATCATGATGATTGGCGAGTGCCAGGAACAGCTTAGCACCCGCTCTTTTATAGCGTTCCATCATACCTTCCGGGTCCCAGTTTAGCAGTGTCCATTGAGCACAAAGGTCTTTGTATCCGAATTTGGACGGATGATTGTAATGTTCAATCTGGTTTTTGTATTGCCACTGCCCCTGGATATACATATTCCGCGCATACCAATCTCCATCTTCCGGTACACATTGAGGACTCCAGTGTGCCCAGATACCAAACTTGGCATCCCGGTACCATTCGGGCGCCTCATATTCCAGAAGGGATTTCCAATCGGCCTTAAACGGCCCCTCGCCTGCTAATCCGGGAATATTGGGAGCCTTCAGTGAGACTCCATCCCAGGTTCCCGGTCCGGCAGCGTCTCCGGTTGTGCCCCATCCTTCACCAGCCACAGCTTTCCAGTCCGATATTGGAAAATTGGGAACACCTTCTTTTGAGCCGTTTCTTTGAAGCCCCTGCGCTTTAACACTAAATGGGGCTGCCGCAGCAGCGCCAGCTCCCATTCCCAATATTTTAACAAATTCCTTTCTATCCATAGGTATCGTGTTTTTTTTTATGCTATTTCACGACGATAACGGTTGAACCGGAGACACCGTCAACGGTTGCGGTAATGGTGGCCACGCCCTGTCCCCGGGCTTTGACCATACCGGTATCACTTACCGTGGCTACCGAGCTGTTATCGCTGCTGTATTTTATTTCTTTTCCCTTCAGGTTCACAAAGGAACCGTCATTATTGGCCGCCTCGATGATGTTGTCGGCCACCGCATGCACTTGTTCCCGGGCCGGATTCGTAACGTTTTTGATCCATTTGTTTTTACCATGCAGGTTTATGGTTTCCCCTACATGATAAATCATTTTGGGAGGCTGTACCGTCACATACCTGATCTTCGGGGTCAGCTGCCCTTGAATAGTCACCCGGGCCGAATCCGCTATGTCGCTGGAATTATAGCCTACCTTGAACTCATAGCTGCCGTTGTAGACCACATTTTTCATTTCCCCTTCATCCCAGAATTCCAGGTTCTCGGCCTTTACGTTCAGCACGATATGCTGGGTCTGTCCGGGTTTGAGGTCCTCGGTCTTCCGGAATCCTTCAAGGCGTATATTCGGGAGCTGTTTGCCCTTTACCTTCGGGGAGCTCACATACAGCTGGGCAACCGTGGCCCCGGTTTCATCCCCGGTATTCTTCACATCGAAGCTGACCTGAACATTGTCGTTGGGGGTGATTTCACCCGAGGATACCGAAACATTGGAAATCCTGAACTGACTGTAACTCAGGCCATAACCAAACGGATAGGTAGGGGGTACCAGGGTAAAATGACGGAAATTTCCGACCCGGTTACCCTTGAAATACATATACGTACGGCCCAGGCCATTGGTTTGACGCGGGGTCAGGTAATAGTCGGATTTACTGGGAAGCTGGGTATCGTTGCGGTACCAGGTGAAGTCGAGGTGTCCGCCCGGATTCTTCTTGCCCAGCAGCACCCGTGCCAGTGCCGTGCCCTGGCTCTCGCCATTATAACTGCTGAACACGATCGCCGGGAAGTAGTGCTTAATATAACTGATTTGAACCGGGCCGACCGCCTGGATCGCCAGGACCATATTCGGGTTGCCCAAGGCAGCCACCTGGTAGATCATCGAGTCGTAATTACCCGGCATAGCCAGGTTCGCCCGGTCAAGACCTTCCCGTGAGATAGTCTCATCGGTTCCGACAAAGACAACCACTAAATCCGCACTTTTTATATCGGACTTGGTTTTATCACTCAGCCAGGCCGGCTTGGTCGCCGTCGTTGAGGTCCCGGTACTGTCGAAGATGACCTCGGCATTAGGATTCATGGCTTTCACCTCGTTGGTGATGCCCTTTACCGCATCCACTTTTAGGGTAGGATTACCCGAATACCCGCCCAGGGTTACCCTATTGGCCAGGTTACCGACAATCACCACTTTATGCAGTTTGGAGCCATCCACCGGCAACAGGCGTTTATTCGTCCCTTTTATCGGGTCGTTTTTCAGCAGCACCAGGGTATTCTCGGCCACTTCTTCGGCCAGTTTCTGGTGGGCCGGGCTTTGAATAACCGCTTTGGTGATCTTATTGTAGGGAACCTTATTCGCCGGGTCGAACTCCCCGGTTCTCATCCGGATGGTGAAGACCTTGGTCAGGGCCCGGTCCAGCACATCTTTGCTCAGGATTCCCGCCCGGATGGCCGCCTCTATATTGGCCAGGGTGTAATCGGTTCCGGTACAATTCAGGTCGGTTCCGGCCCGGACCGCATACGCCTGGGCTCCGGCCGCGCTCGGGACGGTCTCCCCGGTCCGGTCGTTGACCCATACCGTATGGTCGCCCCGGTCTTTGACCGACCAGCCCGGAGGTGCCCAGTTATGCCCGTCCGGAAACTTCAGATAGATGGTCGCCACCGCCCCGCAATCCGAGGTAATATAGCCGTTGAACCCGAAGGTCCGCTGGGCCAGTTCATTGATCGTGTAGGTATTGGCTACCGCCGGGGTTCCGTTAATCGCGTTGTACGAGGACATCAGCCCGGCTACATGGGCGTGCTCGATGAGGTAGCGGAACGGGGCGGTATAATAATCCCGGATAGCCTCATCCGGGGCGTCCGAGGAGATGCCCCGGCGGTTGTTCTCGATATCGTTCAGGGCAAAGTGCTTGGCCGTGGCCGCCGCTTTTAAATAGCCCGTCTGGGACTTCCCATCCATGGTCTGGCCCTGGAAACCGTCCACAAAAGCCGCTTCCATCCGGGAGGCCAGGAACGGATCCTCTCCAAAGGCTTCATCATTGCGGCCCCAGCGCGGATCCCGGTCCAGGTTCACCGTCGGTGCCCAGTAGACCAGGTTCCCGTAGTCCTCACGGGACTCTCCCAGGTTATTCTGAGCTTTCCCAAACAGCGATTTATCGGTGAACCCGCGGGCTTCATCGGATATCGCCTGGGTCTCCCGGTAGATTAATTGGGGATCCCAGCTCATGGCCGTGGCAAAATTGACCGGGAAGCTCGTCGCCTTCGGGGCGCCGTAAGCGAAACGGTTCCGGCTTTTGGGCTCCCCGTTATGCAGGTTGCCGAACATGGCATTGATCCCGTGCTGGCCCTCACTCCAGTAATAGTACTGGTGCACCCCCAGCCGCGGTATGGCCGGGGCAAAATTGGTCCGCAGCTGCTTGACCTCTTCGGCCAGGGTCATGCGCGAGACCAGGTCCGCGGCCCGTTCCCGAAAACTGTAATGCGTATCCAGGTAGATCGGTTTTTTCTTTCTCTTATGAACCGCAGCGGTTGGTGAACCGGGTGACTCCGGCGCTTTCTGCGCATAGCTGCCGGCCGCTAACACCGCAACCAGTAACACACAAACGGACAAATAGGCCCCACTCCTGCGAATTTGTAATACTGTTTTATTTGGCTTTTTCATATAACTATGTCTATTGATTTAGTAATTAGTCTCAGTTTAGAAAAAATTTCTCAAAACTATATTTCAACCAACCCTTTGCAGATCGGCATTTAATGAAATGGTCTCTCCCTTCTTAAAATTAACCTTAGCAGTCCGGTCTTTATATCGTACTTTGCAAGGTCCTTCGAACTGACTATGTATTTTAGCCGACAAAAGTTCGTTATTTTTCCATTGCAAACTTACTTCATAACCGCCCCGTGCGCGCAGACCGCCGACCGAGCCACTTTTCCAGTCCGTCGACAAGGCAGGAAGCAAAGAGAGAGCTTCTTCATGACTTTGTAATAAGGATTCGGCCACGGCGGCAGTAAATCCAAAACTGGCATCAGACTGATTGGCACCACGATTATGCAAATTGGGAGCGATAGAATTAGAAAGGAATGTATGTAACCCTTCAGCGACTTTATCTCCCCGCTCAAGACGGGACCATACACAAATATCCCAGGAAAGATGAAATCCTCTTGTAACATCACGGGCAGACATCCACTTTTCGTAAGCCCCTGATAATTTTTTATCGCGATGAAACTGAATGGAATTCCCGGGATAAAATGGAAATTTTCTGGAATCATTATGCGACTGATTCCCCGGCTTCCAGTCTTCTATCCATTCCTGAACATATCCATTATGGTCCAGCCTGTACGGAGGGAGTTTGGACAATGCATTTTCAAGCTCACTACGAAAATCAGCATCCGTTCCAAGTAATTTACTGGCCTCTATACAATGAGGAAATAAATCACGCATAATACCTACATCCATAGTCGGGGCCGGAGAAAGAAAAGACAATACACCATTATCGTCATAGAAACCATGCTCGGGTGATACGGAAAACGGTGTTACCAGCCAATGATACTTAGGATGTTCAACCAGCAGATCCAGCAGGAACCTGGCTGAAGATTTCATAACCGGGTAATAAGTCCTGAGAAAGTCCAGGTCACCTGTAAAGGCGTAATGTTCCCACAAATGCTGGCACAGCCACGCACCACCGACCGGCCACATTCCATAACGGGCAGCATCTACAGGTGCCGTACCCATCCATGAATCAATATTATGATGCGCAACCCAGCCCCTGCACCCATAATATTCACCGGCCGTTCTGGAACCAGTGTCCGATATCGTTTTAATCATATCAAATAATGGCTGATGACACTCGGAAAGGTTGCACACCTCCGCAGGCCAATAATTCATTTCCTCGTTTATATTTATGGTATACTTACTTCCCCATGGTGGCAGGTTAGATTCATTCCATCTTCCCTGAAGATTGGCCGGTTGACTGCCGGGCCGGCTGCTGGAAGCAAGAATATAACGTCCAAACTGAAAGCAAAGAGCTTCTAAATTCGTGTCATCTCCGCCCTCGCTTACGGCTTTAATACGTTCATCCGTCGGTTTTTTGTTCCTGTTTTTATCGCCAACAAGAAGATGAACCCGTCCCATGAGATTATTAAAATCATTTACATGCCGGGTTTGCAACGTTTCAAAGTTTTTACCCTCCACAGTCGAAAGAATTTGCTGACACGTTGCACCCGGATCACCTCCTATATCCTTATAACTAACATAACTTGTTGCCGCTGTTAGAATTAAGGTAACGGCATTTGCATTCCGGATCTTTAGTTGATCTCCATCAGTTCCGGATTGGCCTCCTTCCGGAAGGACTTTGAGTACGGTTTGAAAACGAATACCTTTTCCCGACACCTGGGCGATTAACCAATTTTTAGGCATAGGCCCTTTCCAGCAGCCATCCATGACAAGTCTGCCCGGTTGTGCTTTGATAGCCTCCGTATATTGGCTTTTCAAACTAGTCGAAAAGGAAACCTGACCGGGTTTGTCAGCTTCAATTCTGACAACCAGTACGCGATCGGGGTATGAAAGAAAAACTTCACGGGTATAGACTACATCTCCCAATCGATAACTGACTTTCGTTATGCCAGTTTCCATATCAAGCTCCCGGCGATAGTCAGTCACATCATTTCCACCTTCAAAGTTAAACATCAAATCGCCTAATGGCTGATAGGCCTGTTGATTTGCAGGAATGCCGTAAAAATGCTCATCGGCGAGCTTTCTGGCCTCCGAATGTTTACCGGCAAATACCAAATCACGAATTTCTGCAAAGTAATTGATCGCATTCGGATCATTATAATCCTGTGGTCTGCCCGACCAAAATGTGGATTCGTTTAACGCAATTCGTTCTTGCTGAATTCCCCCAAATACCATCGCTCCCATATAGCCATTTCCCACAGGTAATCCTTCAAGCCATTCCTTACCCGGCTGACGATACCATAGAACCATGTCTCTTTGAAGGCTGGCCGGTATGGATGCATAACTCTGTGGCATTAACCCGGCCTTCAGGTTTCTGGTTAAGATCATACTACTCAGAAGTAATCCGGAATTTTTAAGGAAGTCTTTTCTTTTCATTGTTTTCCTATTTTAAACAAACGTGTTTCTATTGATCTCTTCCTTTCCATAAGGATGGAATTGCTGGCTAAATCACCTGTTCGACCCAATCCAGTGGTTTATTATTGCCGAGCCTCATATTAATTTTCACCGTTTTTCCTTCCGGCAAATGAAGATCACAATTCGCTTTGCCCGGCAGAAATGTAGTCTTCAATACTCCGGTGGGAACTGATATATCTTCGATTCCATACCGGGCAATCAATGTTACATCCTGCTTCCTCGCTGATGTAACTGTCAAATCCACTGTCCGTTTCTCCATGTCCCAGGCTAATTTATCTATCCTCGCAGAAGTACGAGCCAGCATACCCTTGATCGAGCCTTTTACCAGCTGCTCGGGAAGGGCGGGAAGTACTTCGATCACACCTGGGCGCGAGTATAGCAGCATTTCCATGATGACTGCAGGAATCCCGCCTTGTGCATCCGGCACCGGGGCACCATAAGGCTCGCGTGAACAGCGAAGTGCCGTGCTGACGTAACCTTGTTCCATCAATTGCCGCAACTGGATGTCCACGATGACATTGTCTTTGAGTCTTGCCCCAACCAAAGCACGATGACAGCGGCTATAAGCAGGCAAAGTTTCACCAGCTACAGCGGTGGACATCGTATCAAACGTGCGCCTCCGGTCGGCTATCTCTGCCGCACGGGCCAGTTCCGGTGTTCGGTCAGGATCAATTTCATCCCCTGGCCAGACCCCATAAAGATGTGAAATATGCCGGTGGCTATAATGTTCCTGTATCGTGGGCCAGGCCCATTCTTTCAGTGTACCGTCCTGTTCGATCAGGTAGGGTGGCATTTTGGCCAGCATCGCCTTCCATTTCGTCACACTGTCGGTATCCGTACCCAGAATCTCCGAAGCCTGGATTAAATTGGTCAGGACCTCTCTGCACACCGAAATATCCATTGTGGCATTGATCAATACCGGTCCTGACGGGACCGTACTGTGGGGCATCTGCTCCGGCGAGATGGATGGAAAGAACATATAGTTCCCATTTTTATCGGTGACCGTCAGAAAATCCTCATAAAACAACGCCAATTCTTTATACGCCGGTACCACGTGATTACGGAGAAATTCCCGATCGCCTGTTACAAGATAATGATCCCAAAACGGTCGCATACCCCAGCCTCCGGCAGAAATCCAGTAAGGCCATATTCCGATATCGGAGCCGGTAGTGTAATAGAAACTGGCACCAACACCCTTATCAGGTAAGAGGGGATATGAGGCACCCCGAAAACCGAAAATATTCCTGGCATTGAGCCGGTAATCCGAAGCCAGACTCTCCATCCAGTTGAAGTAGGCTTTCAAACCTTCCCGAAGGTCGCCCTGCGCAGCACCTGCTTCTTGCAGGTTGATAGTGGAATTAATCTCGGCTGCAATGCTCGGATACTTTCCGCTATTAAGGATGAACCAATAACGCCCCATTTCAAAGATTTTTTCCAGCAATGCTGGCGAGTAATCCGGTCTCGACCGCTGATCGGTCAGTAGCTCTTCGATAGACATGCCATATTGAGAGGCACCACCGAAATCTACGGCAACGCGGTTGAGCATCTCCGACTGAACCTTGTGATGACGCTCCAGCATTGCCTGATAGTCCGGAGTGAGCTCTTTCACCGCCTTCCACAGTGCTTCTATCTTGTCCTCGCTGTAGTCGGAAAAATATTCTATGCGTGTAAGCAGCATCACCGACGAGGCATTATCGATGACAAGCGTATCCCCCTCCATCCGTGCGGATCCACCTTCGCGAACCACACGAACAACACCGGCGTAACCACTGTTATCCACAGAGGAATCCAAAATGCACTTATAAATCAATCGATGTTCGTTGAAATCTTTCCGTACTTCACAAACTTCTACACCTTTTGGGGCAAGTTTTTTTTGGTCTGATGCCAACTGGGTGAATGCCGCCAGGTCAGGATCAGTTATTCCAATTCCTCTATGGCTGCCCCAGTCCATCCCGGAACGCATAGTCCATCCAGCTGACTTCCGTAAAGAAATTCGCACATTTACGGACTGATCTGACGGGGGAGTGAGCCACTGGACCACGACGTTGTCAGGCCGGGATGTAAAAGCTTGACGAAGCCAGTCGCCTCGTTCATCCGTCCAGTGAACTTTAATCTCGCCGTTCTCGAAATTGACGGTGCGAAGATAATCCCTGACCGACTCGGTTTTCGGAAAATCAAGATGCATCAGAAATGCAGGGATAGTAAGATGCGGCTCCGTATCCTGCTTTATCGGACTTTCGTTCATGTGCTTTACCGCGAGATTAATCGCTTCACGATGTTTTCCTTCCAGAACCATTTTCCGTACTTGGGGAAAGATATCGGCAACTCCGGGAGCTTCCAGAGGTCTCTTCCACGGCATGAGCAGGTTTTCGTGATGAAAAAGAATTTGCTCAAAGTAAGGATCGCCCATTAACTCGATGTTCATCGCTCCATTGCCGGAAGTAAGACTCTCGCTGACCAGGTTGCCGGGTACGATACTGCAAAAACCTCTCTGTGGTACAATCTTACGACTGACCCGTTCCGCCAGTGACATAGGCGAGACCGTATACGATCTTGCGGGCTGTGGCAACTTGAGTCCGAGCCGTTCAGATTGTATCCTGTGAAGATATTCAGCCAGGCGATTGTCTGTTCTTGGCGCTCCTGTCAGTAAAGTTGTAGTCCGTGGATCGCTTTCTTCCTCAGTGAGGGACGGCGATATCTTCAGTGAACCCAGGAGGCCGGCGGCCGCTGCGCTTTTTTTAAGAAAATCTCTTCGTTTCATAACTTTCTTTTCTTTTATGTTGAAATGCGAACATCAAGCCACCCTTTTAATCCATTCCAACGGGTTGTTCCGCCCAAGCTTCAAATGAATATCCACCGGTTTTCCTTCCGGTAAATGCAACTCGCATGTGGCCACGCCGGACTGCGGTTTTACTGCCAAAACTCCGGGAGTAGCGGAAATTGCTTCGATGCCATACCGGGCAATCAACGTCACAACCTGGTTCCTCACTGAAGTGACTGTTCATGTCCACCGTCCGGGCTTCCATGTCCCATGTCCAGTTTATCGAGCCTGGCAAAAGTGCGGAGCAGCATCCCTTTTATCGAGCCTTTCACTAACGTCGGAGGAAGAGCCGGAAGCACTTCGATGACACCAGGACGTGAGTAAGCCAGCATTTCCATTATTATCGTTTGAATCCCTCCTTGTGCATCCGGCATGGGATAGGCGTAGGGGTCGTGAGAACAACGGAACGTTTCCCCGACATTGCCTTCTTCGATCAGTTGACGCAATTCGCTGTCCACCAGGTAGCTATCTTTGAGCCGCGCCCCTACCAAAGCGCGATGGCATCGGCCATGAGCAGCCAGCCGCTCCGGAATACGGTGCCGGTCGGCAATCAGTGCTGCCTTAGCCAGTTGCGGTGTGCGGTCAGGATCAATTTCATCACCCGGCCAGGCTCCGTAAAGATGAGAAATATGACGATGAACGTAACGCTCCCTAAGTGTTGGCCAGGACCATTCCTTCAGTGTACCGTCCGGTTCGAGCAGATGGGGCGGCAACTTGGCCAGCATCGCCTTCCATTTCGGAACGCTTTCTGCCTCAATACCCAGCAACTCACAAGATTCGACCAAATTGGACAAAACTTCCCGGCACACTGAAATATCCATGCTTGAATTGATCACCAACATGCGTCCCGGATCCAGATTCCCCGGGTTATTCTCCGGCGAGAAAGACGGGGTAAAAATGTAATTCCCGTCTTTGTCAGTCACTGTCAGGAAATCCTCGTAAAACAGTGCAAGATCTTTGTAAGCCGGCACTACGTGATTGCGCAGGAAATCCAGGTCGCCGGTTACAAGATAGTGATCCCAGAACGGGCGCACACACCAGCCTCCGGCAGAAATCCAGTAGGGATGCGGCCATGTCTCTCCGGTGGAACCTGCATGGTCGAAATGGGTATCGACTCCGCTCTGTTGGTTCGGTGTGAGGGCATAATGTGTGCCTCGCATCCCATAGATATTTCTGGCGTTGGTCCGGAAATCCGGCACCAGGCTCTCCATCCAGTTGAAGTAGGCCTCCATGCCCTCACGCAAGTCTCCCTGCACACCGGGTGAAATCTGCAGGTTGATATTGGCATTGGTCTCGGCCTGCATAGTTGGATATTTACCGCTTGTAAGGATGAACCAGTAGCGGCACATTTCAAAAAATTTCTCGAGATATGCGGCCGAATAACCCGGACTCGATCGCTGATCGGACAGCAGTTCCTCGGAAGACCTGGCATATTGTGTGGCACCTCCGAAATCTACAGTGACACGGTTAAGCATCTCCGATTGTACCTTCCGGGCCCGATCCAACAATTTCGTGTAGTCTGGTGAAATTTGTTCCACTGCCTGCCGAAGTGCTTCCACTTTGTCCTCACTATAATCAGTAAAATATTCGATTCGGGTGAGCAGCATCAACGACGACGCATTCTCGATGACCAGCGTGTCCCCATCCATCCGGGCCGAACCACCGTCGCGAACCACACGGGTTACGCCGGCATACCCGCTGTTGTTTACGGTGGGATCCAAAATGCACTTGTAAATCAATCGCTGTTCGTTGTAGTCCTGTTCAACCTTGCTCGGCCCGCTCTTTGCCCTGCCGAAAAAGGCTCCACGACTCCTAAACCGCGAATATTCCTTCACGTCGATCCGGACATTCACCGACTGTCCTTTCGGAGCGGTGATCCATTGAACCACAACGTTGTCTGGCCGGGAGGTAAAGGTCCGGCGAACCCAATCGCCGCGCTCATCCGTCCAGTGAACTTTCAATTCGGTACTCTCGAAATCAACCGTGCGGAGATAGTCCCTGACCGATGGGGTTTTCGGGAAATTCAGACTGCATCGTGAATGCAGGAACTGTGAAGTGACCTCCTAACTGCCTGTACATGGGACTCTCCCTCCATTCCTCTAATGCGGAATCCACGCCTTCACGGTATTTTCCGTCCAACAGCATTTGCCGTACCTTCGGGAAAATGTCCGCGATTTTGGGTGACTGAAACGATTTCTTATACGGCATGAGCAGGCTTTCGTGGTGAAAAACGATCTGCTCCGAGTAGGGATTACATGGAACGTCGATCTTCATGTGTCCATTGCCGGAAATAAGAAGTGCATCACTACCGGGTACAATACTACAGAAACCGTGTTTTGGAACAATGTTCCGTTTTAACCGTTCCGCCAGCGGCATAGGTGAAATACGAACACCGGATGTAAGTTCTGATTCCACAAATACCGGCTTTTTAGGTACATATTTATCCCCCTGCTCACGACGAAGATAATCAAGGGTACGTATTTCCCTCCCTTTTACTCTTTTTGGATCGGAAAATTGGCCTGAAATCCCTGAATTGCCGTTGGAGCCTATTCCATCCACTACAAACGGAAAAAATAATTTTGATGAACCCACAGTACCTATGGATATCGCTGTTTTCTTAAGAAAATCTTTACGTTTCATAATTCATTCCATGGACTAACCCGTTATTCGTTTCCTGCTCAAGTTCATTTATTTAAGCGGGATCACCTCTTTCATACCGTCGTACATAATTGTCCTATCGACTTTTTGACTTTTCAGACCACGAACGTTACCCGATCGGACCAAGATTATCTCAAACTTTCTTTTTTCCTTCATTCCGTTCTACGAACCAATTCGTTTACCCAGGATCAATTCCTTTTTCTGGTCATCCCATTTCATCGGAATCAGTGAATATTTTCCCTTTTCATATTGATAGGTCTCACCATCATCATTATATAATGTATAGGAACCGTTTGCCCCGGGATAAATGAACAGGCGAATGGGCTTATTTACGGGTTGAGTAGCATATTGTACCTTCGGACCAACCGGAATGATCGAACCGGCTTTAATAAATAATGGAATTTCATTAAGCGGGGCTTTAATATTCAGTCTCGTTCCTCCGTTTATTGCCTCACCCGTCCAAAAGTTAAACCAGATCCCTTTTGGCAGGTAAACTGATCTGGATTGTGCATTTGGATGGGTAACCGGATTGACCAGAATAGAAGATCCGAATAAATACTGATCCGTTATCCCCCAGGTATTCTTATCGTTGGGATAAGCGAACGCCAACGGCCGCATCATGATTGTACCGTCACGGGTCACTTTTGAGGCCAGCGAATAAATGTATGGCATTAATTGGTAACGGATATTCAAATACTTGCTGGCGGTATGTTCAAATTTTTTCCCATATCGCCAGACTTCCGTGTTCGATTTATAACCATGTATTCGAAATATCGGGCAAAACGCTCCGAACTCAAACCAACGGGTCAGTAATTCTTTATATCCCGGGTTGGTGTACTGATTGTCATAGGTTGGATTACCGGAAGTTCTATCCCGGAAAAAACCTCCGATATCCGTTGTCCAATAAGGAAGGCCAGCCATCGAATAATTCAGTCCGCCGGGAATCTGCTCACGGAACTGTTCCCAGGTGCCTTTGATATCTCCCGTCCAGTACGCTGCTCCGTACCGTTGCATTCCGGCAAAGGCGGAACGGGTGAGGTTAAAGACCCGTTGATTGGGATAATCTTTGCGGTGGCCAACATACAACGCTTTAGTCACTTCCAATGCGTAGGTCAAGGCATACTCATTAAATGGCCCGAGGTAAGTATGTGCATCGGGACCATGGTTTTCGGGCTCGGTACCGTCCAGCCAAATCGAACTTACTCCAATAGCAAACATGGAATCCTTAATCATATGATAATAGTCTTCACGCACCTGGGGATTCCACAAATCCAGATTCCCACTGGTGGAATCAATCATATGGGAAGTCAGATCATATCGCTTTTCCAGTGCCGGATTGTCTATGCGCGGCCAGACGGAAACCATTAAATGAAAATGCATCCGTTTCAGGGAATCGACCATAGCTTTCAGGATCAGGATACTTGATCGATCCCACTGAGGTCCCCAGGTTTTTGGAGGCCAGTAATTCCAATCCTGCACAATATTATCCACCGGAATATGACGTTTCCGGTACTGCCAAGCATTTTCCAGTAATTCCTGTTGGTTGTGATAGCGTTCGCGGCACTGCCAGAATCCGTATGCCCATTTCCCAAACATTGGTGCCGCACCCGTCAGTGTTCTGTAACCTGTGATCACGTTTTGCGGAGTTTTCCCGGAAATGATGTAATAATCCAACCGGTTACCATAACTGCTTTTAAAAGTAGTTTGATTGTAATCGGGTCCGTTATATAAAATATGCCCGGGGTTGCGGGTATGCGAATTCTGAAAACGGACAGTATAGTGTTTCCCGGCCTGCAGTTCAGCCTTGCCTGTCAGGTATTCGGGAACCCAGATCGTATTGTAATGGATGACCGTATCACCATTTATAGTCAACAGGACAGGCCCCATATAACGGTTACGCTTCTGTCCGATGCTTTTCATGGCAAAATAATACGTACCTGTCACTTTAGGAGTAAAGCTTGTGGAACGAATATTAAGCGATGAGTCTACGACATTTTCGAAGTGCAACCGGTGTTTCGGCGGATTAAAATTGGTTATCGAATAGTTGTCCCACAACAGTCCGTATCCCTTAGTAGATACCAGGAAAGGAACGGCATCCTGCTGGTTGAATTGACGGAACCGGAGCGGAGCATTTTTCCAGTCAATCAAACCATTTTGATATTGTCCGAGTCCGTATAGTGCTTCATCACCGACATTAAAGGACTGTTCAGGTGCATAAGTATGAATTCCCCGATCTACAACCGCGGGCATATGACGTCCATTCTCCTTTTCGGATATCAATAAACGGCCGGTGTTATCAAAAAACGATACTCTGCCCGAAGCATCTACCCGTGCTGTTAAGGAATCGGTATGCAGCGTCACAATTCCGTTTTTCTCACTCACTTCCCAATTGACAGACTCAGGCCTGGCGACGACAGCTAATTCTTTTTTATTTGGCAGGGTCTTGCCAGGAGCATACATCACATGCAGGATATTATTTGAAATCACCTGCAGAGAAAGAGTCCCTCCGTTACGATGCATGATTACCTGGTGTTCCTTCTTTGTAAAGTTTGTGCGGGAACAGGCATCAACAAATGATAAAAGAATAACAAAAGAGTAAATAAGAGCTGTTTTCATTTATTCAATTAGTTTAAATAAAACTTCTGTTAATTTGATTCGAAGTCCCCTCGTTTTAGAAGACCTTCTTACTTAGCATTAAGTGATTTCTCACGCACACGAATGTATTCCGGGTAAGCATCGCCCGGCTTGTTTCTTTTTAAAACCGATACACTATTTATTCTCCGGCAACAAAATGATAAGTTTTACCCGGTTTGGCATTAAAATCATACAAATATGTTTTTTGGAGATGTAATTCATTTGAATGAGCCTTAGGTGAAATCAATGGCTTTTTTACAAGAGGTACACTAAAAAACGTATTGGGGTTAGTTCCCGTAGCCCTGTGTAACAGAAAATTACCTGATGGTTTAAGAGAAACATAGGACCGTACCCTGCAATTTCCGCCATGCTCAGAGTGAATGGTCAGTTTATCCATTTTACCGTTTTTCCAGGCTATATCTACGATGAATCCGCCTCTTGCCCGTAATCCCTTTACAGAACCATTTTTCCATTTGTGAGGCAATGCAGGTAAAACAAAAACGGCTCCATCCTGACTTTGCAGGAGCATCTCTGCAATACCGGAGGTTACTCCAAAATTAGCGTCAATTTGAAATGGACTGCGTTTTCCGCTGATGGCATCAAATAAGTTAACAAAGGTATGCCCCTGACCAAATTTAACTGCGCCATAAGCCGGGCTCAATTCATCAGATAGTAATTTGTATGCGTGATCACCATCCAACAATCGCGCCCACAAATTCATTTTCCAGGCAACGGACCAGCCGGTACCGGCATCACCACGGTAAATCAGGGATTGACGGGCGGCCTGTGCCAGTTTAGGAGTCCGGTAAACGGATATTTGATTGCTCGGAAACAAACCATACAAATGGGATACATGGCGATGATGATCATCTGTTTTATCCCAGTCTTTTATCCATTCCTGAAGTTGTGAGTACTGACCGATCTGCATAGGTGGCAGTAAACTACGTTTCTCACGAAGGGTATCGGCAAATGTGGGATCTTTATGCAGAAGATCTGCAGCCTTTATCGTATGAGAAAACAAATCAAAGACCAGTTGATTGTCCATGGTTGATCCGTCGGTAATCGAAATGGGCACATGGTCTTTAAACATGTAGGCATGTTCGGGTGAAATGGACGGACTGACAACCAGCCAATGATGTGTAGGTTCTACTTGTAATTCATCAATAAAGTATTTAGATGCCCCTTTAAGCAGAGGATATATTTCGTTGAGGTAGGCTTTATTACCCGTAAACATGTAATGGCGCCATAAATTTTCACACAACCAGGTACCTCCCTCCGGCCATAGACCCCAAAATGGGCCATCAACAATACCGGTTATACGCCACAGATCGGTATTATGATGCACAACCCATCCACGGGCACCATACATTTCACGGGCGGCCTGTTGTCCGGTTACGGAAAGGTCTTTTGCCATTTGGATAACCGGCCCTTCCATTTCCGGCAAGCCGGTAATCTCTGCTGGCCAGTAATTCATTTCAAGATTAATATTCATCGTATACTTGCTATCCCATGGAGGGCGCATGCTGTCGTTCCAGATACCCTGCAAATTTGCCGGCTGTCCACCCGGCTGGGAACTGGAAATCAATAAATACCGACCATATTGAAAATATAAGGCAGCAAGCTGAGGATCATTATCATGATCAAATTGCTTCACTCGTACATCAGTGGGATTACGCACCGAATCGGTCACACCAAAATTCAATTGAACCCTGTTGAAATACTTTTGATAAGCCTTCTTTTGTCGTTCGAGGATCTCAGAAAATGATTTATGGTCCGTCTCTTTTAAATAATTTCGCGCCTGTTCGGTGGCATTTCCATTCAGGTCATTATATTTTTTAAAATTTGTACCGATGGATATATACAGTGTAACTTCATTAGCATTACGAATATGAATGCTTTTTCCCTCCGTTGTAACAGTACCGCCAGAAACAACAGGTTTCACAATCGTCTCGAATCGTACCTGTCCTTTCATATTTTCCTGATTTCCGGAAATTCCGGAAAGATATAACTGATTCCGGCGCGTACTTACCTCGTGCAACTGAGGGCTTGTCATCGATACATCACAGGTGATACTCCCTCGTTTATTCGCGGTCAGGTGTTCAACAACGACCTGATCCGGTATCGATGCGAACGTAGTCCGGGTAAAAGTGATCCCGTTGGATTGATAACGTATCGTCGCATGAGCGTTTTCTAAATTCAGTTCTCTTGAATAGTGAAGAACAGATTCCTGATTTGGAAAGGCAATTATCAGGCTTCCAACCGGCTGATAAGCCATACCACTGTTCCCTTTGGGAGTTGCTTTGGCATTTGCGAGCTTTTGAGCTTCTAAATATTTCCCCTCAAAAATCAATTTTCTCAGTTTTTTTATAACCGGTTTAACTGCCGGATTCACATTATTATTGGGTCCGCCGGCCCATACTGTTGCATTATTCAACTGCAGGGTATCGGCATAAATGCCTCCGTAAATCATCGCTGCAAGCCGACCATTGCCAATAGGCAGTGCCTCTGTCCAATTTATAGCTGGCTTATTGGTATTGAAGTTTTAACCCGGTATCCTGCCCGCTTTGAGCAAATGTAACTACACTGGCAGATAATATTATCAGCAGAGCAAAACACATTTTCCAGATAATATTATGTAATATTTTTTTGGTTTTGCGTATTGTTTTCATCAGAAATATTATAAAAAATAAGTGTACGATAATAATTAACAGAACTGTAATATATTTAATAAGACATAGCCATTATTATAAATAAATCAACACTCTCATAATGGGATAATTTTAAGTATTTACAAAAAATCATATTAACATACTCACACGATAAAACACAGAATCAAGTAATATTGAAACATAAACTTATTCTATTTATTTGTGTCTGGTAATGGACCAATTTTTAAGCAACTGTTTTCATGTAAATAAAGCAAAGCCATTCTAACCAAATGGCCTTGCTTTTATTTCACTTATTGATACTAACCAGGATTATTAATGCGGTGAAGGTTTTATTCTAAACCGTTTATTTATATTAATTTTAAGTCTTTACGCTTTCTCACCATCCCGGATTTTGTTGCATTCCCGTACGACGAATTTCATCGTTCGAAATGGGAAGCAAAAGCATCCTGGGATCATAGGGTATTTTTTGGGATAGTTTTACCGGTGTATACGTTTTGACCCCGGTAGTCATATCTTTTGTAATTTGTATCCCCATGACAGGGTTATTTTCAACTTTATCAAGTATTTTCCATCTCCTCACATCAAAGAACCTTTGTCCTTCAAATGCCAATTCAACCCTCCGTTCATTATACAATCTGGTTCTGAGTTCTGCACCCGTGACTGTGCTGGGTATAGCAGGCATTCCCACTCTTGCTCTTACTTTGTCCATATATTCTCTACAGGTAGCTTCATCACCCAGATTAAACTCTGCCTCTGCATAGTTCAGGTATATTTCAGCTAAACGAAAATATGGCCAGGGATTCGTATAATGAGTCTGCCAGGTTAAAGGAACGTCCGAATATGGCATGAACTTTTTAAGCTGATAGTTAGTACGCGGATTATCGCCGCTCTCCTTATAAGAGTCATATCCCCATTGAGAACCGTCTTTAGCCACCCACATTCCATAAAGAGCGCCATGGTAGACTGTCGAATCATGAATAATGGTGGCATCAAAACGGGGGTCCCTGTTTTGGTATGGATGGTTTGGGTCGTATCCGGAAGTGGGATTAACTCCTGATTCCACAACTCCATCCGAACCATAGTTAAACGCAGGCTGGCCGTTGGCCATATCATAAGCGTCCACAAGGTTTTGGGTAGGACCATTACTTCCCCACCATCCTCCGTAGGCGCCCCATCGCCGGCCCAGGTTATTCATTGGTGCCTGATGATAGTTTGTAGATGAAAATGTCCTGGCAAAAATGTATTCATTTTCGGCAGCTCCGCTTGGAAGAGTAAAAAGCTTCCTGTAATCAGGATAAAGAGAATAGTCATTCCTGTCGATCAAAGCTTTAGCGGCATCAGCAGCCTTTTGCCATTTTTGTTTATCGTTGTTTGGATTCCAAAGAGGAGAAGCAGCATATAAAAGAGTCCGGGAGCTTAGTGCCATCGCCGCATCCTGAGTAGCCCTGCCAAAGTTGGGATCCGTCGAGGCATATTTGGCAGGCAGGTTTGGCATTGCCGCATTCAGGTCACTTTCAATAAATGACACGCATTCATCAAATGTACTTCTTTTAAACTTAACAGTAGATGTATCTGATAGAGCGTAGGCTGTTGTATCAATCGGAACTCCGCCAAATCTTTCGATTAGGTTGAAATACATAAATGCTCTTAAAAAATGTACTTCTGCAACTAATCTTTTTTTATCAGTAACCTGGACATTGCTGTCCTGCATTTTTTGCAAAAAGATATTAGCTTTTTGAATGTACTGGTAACCCCTGTTCCAATAATACATGTAGCCACCCCAAAAATCACCGCCACTAACACCGGTAATATTATCTGCGTTATAGGTGTTGTGCACAAAAAGGTCAGCTCCACAACAGGGGGCATCGTCATAGGCCTCATCCGTGAATTTTGAATACATATGGATATAAAATCCATGAGGAATAGCGTTATAAAGTGAATTTTCATAAGCTGCTATGAGGCCAGGATCGCTCCATACAACATCTCCCGAAATACGATCCTGAGGTGAAATATTCAGGAGATTTCTATTACAGGAAATACCAAACACGAACAAGACGATAAGAGTTGGTACTATTTTTTTCATTTGTTTTACCATTTTAAAATTCCTTTTTGCCTTTTAAAATTTCACATCAATACCGAGATTAATAATCCGTTGCGGCGGATAGGGAGGCGTAGAAGAATTGAAACTACCACTGGTCTCCGGATCCATCCATTTTATCTTATAAGCCCACGTAAGTAAGTTGGAGGCGTTTACATATAACCTGACACTTTTGATACCTCCTTTAGATATGAACTTATCCGGAAGAGTATAGCCAAATTCAGCCGTTTTCAGTCTGACAAAGGTGTCGTTATATAAAAAGAAAGTAGTAGCACCTGGTGTCCAGGTATCCGCTCTCGGCATGGTACCATTCGGATTATCGGTAGTCCATCGATTATTAGCCCGGTATACTAAGGCGTTCGCAAAATCAGTTCCACCTAAAGTCTTTGTTATAGGGCTGTACACGAAAGCACCCGCCTGTCCCTGGAAAAAGAGACTAAGGTCAAAATTCTTGTAACGGAAATCCGAATTCAAACCAAACACATATTCAGGTGTGTCAGAATAGTTGAACCGAACCTGGTCTTTTGAGTTTATTACACCATCTCCGTTCACGTCAATCACCTTAATGTCGCCCACCTGGGCACCTGCCCCGTGTGGATATTTATCCAATTCCTGCTGAGTGTGAAAAATCCCATCGGCTTTATAATAAAGACCTGCACCGATAGGATGTCCTGTAAGATCCTGATAGGGTTCGGCTTGAGGTGTTTCATTCATGTATATGATCTTGCTTCTTGCGAAAGAAACGTTTCCAGACAGAGAATAAAACAATTCGCCAACCTTATTTTTATGGGTTAATACAACTTCAAATCCGTGATTATCCACTTTACCGATGTTCTGGTCGGGTAATCCGGGAAAACCAAACGTACTGGGTACGGATTGGCTTGCCTGTGCCAGAATATTGGATCTTCTTTCCTGCCAAAGTGTTAATTCAAACCCCAGCAACCCGTTCCACAAAGTAGCATCTAAACCTAAATCGGTTTTCTTGCTTACTTCCCAGGTAATATCAGGATTAGGCATAGTATTGGCGTAAATACCGGGTACATCATTTGCACCAAAGACATAGTTATCACCAAAAGAATAAGACTGCAAGTATTGATATTGACCGACACGGTCATTACCTAACTCGCCCCAGGATGCCCTCAATTTCAATTCATTTACGAACGGTAAATGTTCGCGAAAAAAATTCTCTTCCGACAATCTCCATCCGGCCGATACTCCGGGGAAGAAACCATATCTTTTCCCTTTTGGAAAGATCTGTGACCCGTCGTAACGAAACGAAAATTGAAACAAATATTTTGATCTAAAATTATAATTCAAGCGACCAAAATAATTATTGTATGCACCTGCAGAAGCGCTTCCCCCGTTGTTTTTATCAGCGGGTGCATTACTGCCTATATTAATCTGGGGAATGGATGCGGTGACAAAATTCTTTCTATAGGCCTGTACCCAATTAAACGTATCCTTTTGTTGTTCGGTACCTACCATGGCCGTCACGTGATGATCGGCCCCGAATGTTTTATCATAAGTGACTACCAGGTTAGTCAACATCGTGGTCCATTTCCGGTACGTAGATGTTAGCTCAACCGTATTTTGTCCGTTTGCCTCCGTCCTATCATATTTTTTGGTATTAACATTATATTGATAATAGTAATAAGGCAGGTTAAAGGATTTTTCATCCTGATTATGAAGATCATAATTGAAAGATGCATCTACTTTCAATCCTTGTACCCAGGGAACATCATACGTTGCTTTGAATGTAGAAAACAAAGGATAATCATGAGTTCTGTCAAATCCTCTTTGATTCAATAAAAGAGGATTTTGTTGCAGCCTGCCGGGCCCAATTAAACCGTTCGGGTAAACCGCTACGATGTTGGGCGGTGCCTGCAGTATGTTAACTAAGTTAACACTAGTACCTATGGGCGTATGGTCCTGGTTACTAATAGTAGTATATATATTAGCACTTAGCTTAAAATCCTTTGTCAGGTTGGCATTCACATTTGTTCGTACATCAAATTGCTGATATTTAGTCGGATTATCCCGGAAATTCCCATCCTGGTTAATCATTCCAAAGGAGAGCAGATAAGTGACTTTATCCGATCCTCCACTCGCCTGAAGATTCAAATGTTGCTGAAGAGAATAAGGTTTTACTGCTTCTTTCACCCAGTTCGTGTTAGGATATAAAATAGGATCGGATCCGTCCTTATATTTCTGAATGGCTTCAGCCGTGTATGTAGGCGTGAATTGGTTTAATGGGGGCCGGCCTGCCCGATACCAGTCAGCTTCATCATACGCTTGTGCAAACGTTGCAGCATCTAATACTTTCGGAACCTGTGTTAGACTCTGAAAAGCCGAACTGTAGGATACATTAAAACGAGTCTTTCCTTTTTGACCATCTTTTGTAGTTATCAAAATAACGCCATTTGCCGCGCGTGCACCATAAATAGCGGCCGAGGCCCCTTTTAGTACCGTTACACTTTTAATGTCTTCCGAATTTAGCTTGCTCATTAAATCCTCGCTTTGAGGCACGCCATCAACGAGTATAAGTGGAGTATTGTCGTTCAAAGTACCCATTCCGCGAATCAAAATATTAGGATTATCCCTGCCGGGTTCACCGGAACGCTGATTAATGGTTAAACCCGGGATTTGTCCTTCAAGACTACTGGTAACATTAGGCGAAGGGCTTTTTGAAACCTGATCTCCGGAAACTTTGCCAACAGAGGCTGTTAATGTTGCCTGACTTTGAGTACCATAGCCAACCACAACCAATTGCTGGCCGCTTATGGCCTGCGCCACCAAACCAACATTAATTGTATGCCTGTTTTTAATAGGGATAATCTTCTTCTGATACCCAATATATGAAACTATAAGAGTATCATTTCCGGAACGCACATTTAATACATAATTCCCCTTGGTATCCGTTGCTGCTCCGATCGTTGTTCCTTTTACCAGCACATTTACACCAGGCAGAGCTTCATTAGTTTGACCATCTTTAACTCTTCCCTTTACCGTAAACTGCTGCGCATAGGAATTCTGCGAGAAACACAGAATCAACAATACCCACACAAATGCACAGATGAAGATTGGTAATTTTATCTTCATAAATAACCTCCTTTATTATTTTTAAGTAGACAATAGAGAGACACACTCAATCGCACAATTCAGGTGCACAAACGTTTGCACTACCATAATAAAAGCGCTTTTAATTTAAAACGCAAAACATGAAGAAACACTTCGCACCATAATAAGTAACTAAATATTTTATATATTATTTAATTTTTAATTATATTTAATTATATATATTTAATTATTTAATTATTTATAGCTTTTATATTAATTATCTATTTTTTTTTAGAAATTAATATATTATGCATAATGTTTAGAATAAAATGTCCATAAATCCTTGGCTTGCACAATCGTTTGAACATAAAGAGGTGTATAAGATGGGATTATGGTTTATGCCCCCCCCTGTTTCATTCAGAAATATACCTCTCAGATAGGACCGTTTACATTGAAAGGAATGTTGATATTATTTCGCTATAATTAATTTATTTTCACTTCTTTATTAGACGACGCTCGTATAATTAATTTAGGGGTTATAACTGTTTTCTTTGTTATTAATTCAGATTCCGTTCCCAACGCTAACTGTTCTAAAAAAAGTTTAGCCGATAATTGTCCCATTTTGGAACTATGTTGTTCAACAGTGCTCAACCCGGGTTCTACAAACGATGAAAAGGGTTCGTTACTGAAGCCCACAATAGCAATTTGTCCAGGTATAGCAATACCATGGGCTTTTAATACCTGCATGGCTCCCATCGCAGAATAATCACTTGACGAAAAAATGGCGTCCGGCAAAACATTCCTAGATAGTATTTTTTTTGCCAACTTTCGTCCGGACTCAAGTTTCAAATCGCACTCGTAGAACAAATCATCATTAAACGGAATATCGTAATTTTTAAGCGCATCTCTGTATCCCCGAAACCTTTCACCATAAATACTGACATGCTGATAACCGGCAAAATGCACAATTTTTCTACAGCCTTGTTTAATTAAATGCTCCACCGCTTTGTACGCACCCTGATAATCATCAAGAGCAACGGTATTCGTATTGATTAAATCACTAAATCGATCAAAAAGTATTAATGGAATACCCCGGTCAATAATTTCCTGGTAATGTTCAAAAGTAGTTGTTTCCATTGCAATGGAGGCTAATACCCCATCCACCTGAGCTCTAAACATAGCATCTATGTTTGCTTTTTCCTTATCCGTTGAATCATTCGATTGCATTATCAGTACTCTGAATCCGGATTGATTAGCCACTTCCTCAATACCGCGAATTGCAGAGGCAAAAAAGTTTTCATCCGTTATTGGAACCATTACTCCAAGCAAATTGCTCTTTCCTTTTCTAAGTGCCGCCGCTATATTATTTGGATGATAATTTAATTTTTTTGCTGTCCGAATCACTTCCTTTTTCGTAGCATCACTTATTCGTGGATGATCCTGCAGGGCCCTGGAGACTGTTGAAGCTGTAATATTAAGGAGCTTCAGCAATATCGTTAATTGTCGTTTTTTTCTTTTTCATAAAATCTAATTCAACAGGGCAATCATTTGTCGTTAGCCACTGTATTTCACGTAATGATGTAGTGCATTATCAGGCATTAAATTGCCAACAATTAATAACACAAAATCTCTTTCTGCTCTTTTTCCGCTAATGATTGGAAAAACACTCACATAATTAACGTAACGTTCACCTATTTATCCGATTTTTTTAATTAATTTTCTCAAAAACTCATTAAGTACTTGATTCATTTGAAAAATAATACTTTATTTTTACTTGCGCAATCGTTTGATAATATTATACAGGGGATACTTTGCATTATCGGCATGTACTCAGTGTCTCAACACAAACGACCTTCGTAATTCAATCTTTTAGTAATTCATATCAATTTCTTTGTCTTTTTCAAAAGCATACAGGGAAAACATTGTAATTCTATGGAAATAATACATTTATCGGTTATCGACTGGGCTATTCTTTTATTATATATTAGCTTTATTATATGGATGGGATTTTATTTAAAACGATTTACTCATAATGATGAGGACTTTTTCCTTGCCGGGCGAAGGAATAGTGCCTGGGTAGCCGGTATTGCTTTCATGTCTGCAAATATGGGGGCTATGGAAGTCATTGGTTATGCCGGACAGTCGGTTAAATACGGACTTTATGCCGCTCATTTTTATCTGATTGGGGCAATTCCCGCCATGCTTTTCCTGGGGGTTTTTATGATGCCTTTTTATTATCAAAACAGAATCAAATCTATTCCCGGTTATTTGAAGGAACGTTTTGATGAAAAAACACGGGTACTCAATGCTATCACTTTTGCGGTAATGATGATCCTTGTTTCCGGGATCGCCTTATACGCACTGGCTTTAGTTCTGCACACATTTATCGGCTGGAACTGGGATCTGTGCATTTGGTTATCGGCCGGACTGGTTGCCCTTTATGTAACGTTAAGCGGATTATTATCGGCTATTTTTACCGAAGTAGTACAATTTTTCCTAATCTGGGCGGGAATATTATTAATTCCCATTCTGGGTCTTGTGGATCTGAAACATCCTCAACAGATTTTTGCTTCTTTACCACATATGTATACCTCATTGTGGTCAACATCAGCGGTACCTTCTTCGAACCCGATGATGGTATCCTGGGGTGGTCTTGTATTGGGACTCGGCTTTGCCATAGGTTTTGGATACTGGACTACCGATTTCCTTATTATTCAGCGGGCTTTTTCAGCAAAGGATCTGCGTTCGGCTCAATTAACACCGATCATCGGGTCTTATTTTAAATTGCTGCTGGGATTTGTTGTCGTTGGATCCGGAATGCTGGCACTGGCTCTTCTTCACAGCCCTCATACTGGATTTCATCTTCTGCATGATGGAGGCAAAGTTAATTACGATTCCGTTATCCCTTTACTTATGATGCGATATTTTCCATCAGGTATGATTGGTTTAGGGGTCACTACGCTGGTTGCCATGTTTATGGCCGGACAAGCCGGCAATATGAGCGCATTTACCGCCGTATGGACTTATGATATTTATCAATCGGTAATAAATAAAAGCGCTTCAAGTGAAAAACTTTTATGGGTGGGACGATTGGCCACACTTGCTGGTATTGTTTTAAGTATCGGAGGAGCTTACTGGGCAAGAAGCATGCCAACCATCATTGATTTTCTTCAGGCGATTGCATCTTTTATTCTGGCTCCAACGGCCGCAGTAATTCTTCTCGGTATGTTTTGGAAACGTATCACAGCGAATGGTGCATTCTGGGGCCTGCTAATAGGAATCCTATGTTCTTTGAGCATGTTTCTGGCACTTCAATTCGGCTGGATTACCAACAGCACGATTACACCATCAGCCCATGCCAGTGTGATGGCTGCTAATTTCTGGCGTGCTTTCTGGGCCTGGTTGATTGCAAGTGTCAGTACAATCGGGATCAGTATGGTCACCGAGGGTAAAAGTGACGAAGAACTCAAAGGCCTGGTAAAAGGGCTTGGAGAAAAAGAAGTACTTAAATCCGATTATGTCTATTATCAAAAACCGGGATTTTGGGCAATCATCACACTAATTATTTTCGTCGTATTGAACATCTGGTTATGGTAGAAACTAAGGAATAACATGAATAATAATAATAATGAACAACAGGAGAGCATGAAACCCATCTGGTATTTTGTAGGATGGATGCTAGCTCTTATTGGTGGATTAATCGTACTCGCGGGAATTCTTAATCTTTTCAAAAAATTGCCGGACACCTCCGTAGTCGAATCCTTACATCCCGATTTGTGGTGGGGGGCAATTATTACGTTAACCGGTATTTTTTACATTTTCTGGAATCATAAAAAAATACGTCTTTAAAAATGCTAACCGGAAAGCTGGCTCTATTGAAGTCGAGAATCTAGTGTCCCTTCAAGAAATGGTTTGTTCCGTGTACATAAGCTTAATCATTATATATCCCGTCAAGAACAACCGATCTGTATAAATTTTGTCATATCCGCAGACACGTACCATTAGGTACGGAAATACCAATCATAACAATTTTTTATCCTGTACCTGACAGCACAAATTTTTCTAATTGAAATCTCTTTTTTACCTATATCCGATCCCTGATGGGACCTTTGACTTTAGAATCGTTCTTTCCATCATCTTCAATTTCAGAGCAATATCAGATGGACTGTGGTCCGTCGTACCTTCTCCGTTTTCCAGCTTCTTTTCAAAGATTTTAAATGGAACTTTAAATCCCAGACATCTATCGTCCTATTCTTTCACCATACGCAATTTTATATTTCCGCTTTGCGTGTGAATAACGATACTACCCTGCCCGGAACCTGTTCTTCCTTCCAGGCTCATTCCATTGTCTGCCTGAGTACGGGAAACATTTCCGGAAAACGAAAGATTGGAATCAATATGTCCGTTCAATGTTTTTAACCGGACACGGCCATCAAATTTATCCTGCATCAATAGAATGACATCGGCATAATCGTTATCAATTTGAACATTCTCCAGGGAATTTATAGCATTGACTGATATGTTTCCGGAACTGTTTTCGATACTTATATTTTTACCGGAAAATGAATTAAGATCATAATGATTGTAAGATCCGTTTCCAACAAAATCGCCCTTTAAATTATCGGCATCGACCGATCCCGATTTGTCGTCGATACTTACTTTTCCTGCAATATTAGTTAAATTGATGCTCATATAATCCCCATTTACTTTTACCGGCCCGTTTACTTTTTCAAAGTTCACATTTCCGGATTTTCCACGCATTTTAATGCCTTTTTCACCGGTTACCGTATGCGCCTGAACGTTTGTATAATCTGCATCGATGTTTAAAGAGCCAATCCGATCGACCGTAACGTTTCCATTACGGTTGTCTATGGTTACCTCACCCCTGATGTCTGAAAGATTCATCCGGGTGTAGTCACCGCTATGCGACAAATATCCCGTAACATTTTGAGCCTGAACAGACCCGCTTTTATCAAATACATTTACATTTCCTTTAACATTATCTAAGACTATTCCTGAATAATCCGCACTTACGTTCAGGTTCGAACCAATATTCTCCAAATCAATGTGAGAGGACCGGCCATCAATCGACACCTTACCTTTGATATCCGTGACAGAAATATCGCCATAGTGATTCGAAATATTCAAATTTGACCCGATATCGGATACAGTCATTCTTCCGCTCCGCCCGTCCAGTTTTACCGAATCCAGAATTGATGAAATAGAGACATCGGAGTATTTAGAGTCAACGGACAAAGCCAGGTTTCGTGGAACCGTAATATTCAGTGACACATTTTCTATTTCAATATGTTTAGAATGCGATTTGGTCAGAAGTTCCTTTATCCAGGTCATATTGCTGGAACCCCTGTCTTTAGCGGCAATGTCCTTAAATTCTAAAATACCAACTCCATCATGACTATCGAAAGACAACATACCTCCCCCGAATTGGCTGTCCATCGCCTGTTTATTTGCTTTAATTTTTAAATGATAGACGATACGATCGGATTCGGTACCACTGATATTCAGTTTCATGCCTTTCATTCCCTTCAGCTGCAGTTTCTGAATATTCGAAACGGTTATGGTATCCTGTTTATCTACCGTCAACATACCTTTATCGTTCTGGGCATAACCTGCACTGGAAAATCCCATCAGAATAATAAAGAGCGTCAGTAATATTTTGAGCCGTTTATTCATAAATTAACCTTACCTGCCAGAAGTAATTCTTTAACATATTCAAGTTTCATAGCGTACAATCTTCTCAATTGATTTTGCTTAACTTGCGAAGAACCATTAATCAGCATATCCGTTCGTATTTCCTGTATCATTTTGTCCAGGTCTTCAATGTTTCTGACCTTCGATTCCAGTACCGGTTTTTCCACGTCATTGGCCTGTTTGATAATAACCGGTGTAACCGATGTCAGCTGTTTCATGGCCGATTCATAGGCCGTGTCAATTTTGGTCTGGGGAGTCAGTTCGGTGTGCTGAAAGTTTATAACAACGCTATAAACACCGATCGCCGCAAATATGATTAACACAGCCGCCACATTTCCAAGCAGGAAACTTCTCCATTGAATAACGGTAGCACGGGAGCCTCTGTTCTCACGGAAAACATACTCCCCGATCTGGTTCCACATGGCATCTTTTTCGAGCCTGTTGGGATGGTCTTGTTTTCTATAAAAATCTGTCATATTTCATTCTCCTTGTAATGCCGCTCTCAATTTCACCTTGGAACGTGTTAAAATAGTTCGGGAGGTACTTTCCCCGATTTCGAGCATTTCAGCTATCTCGCGATGCGAATATCCTTCAACTTCATAAAGCATAAAAACCAGTCTTTTTTGTTCATCTAACTCATTGATAGCATCCCGTATTGAAATCATATCATCTAAATCTCTTATTTGTTCGGCAATACCCGAATCGCGGACTATATCATCAATCGAATCAATCGCTTTTAACTTCCTGTTTGAAGATCGCATTTCGTTGATGGCGATGGAAAACAACCAGGTTCGGAACGACGATTGCCCTTTAAAACTATCCAGTTTTCGAAACGCCTTAATAAAGGCCTGCTGAACCCAATCGGAGACGATCTGCCGGTCGGAATCAAATTGCATTAAAAACCTGAAAATCAATTCAACATGGCCGTCATATAAGCGGCGGAACGCTTTCTGATCGCCCTTCAATGCTTTTTCTATGATTTTTGATTCATTCAACGGCAGGAATCCGCTTGGTTTTTTATTATCTATTAAAGTTTGTGTTGAATAAGGGCAAAATTCTCAATCCCTTTGGATTGCTTCTTACATAATTTAAAATTCCTATCTGAAGCCCTTTTAGTTTGCGCGCATAATTATACAATCCAATACTGATTCCATGTTGAAATCCTTTAACCTGGTTATACGCGCTAAAAGCAACTCCCTGCAGTTCATGGGTTTTTATATGAGCTATAGCAGCAAAACCCCCATGCATCTTTTCAGCTCCAATCATAAATCCCGCAATGGAAATACCAGACAAATCCGTGGTGCCGATGCCCAACCCGGCAATGGAAAGTCCATGGATATCTTCTCCGGCCCCCATTCCTAATCCGGCAATCGTAATAGGACCTAAATCATCTGCACCAACACCGACACCGGTTAGTGTCAGACCTCTTATTTTTCCGCCAGAACCAATTCCAACGCCGGCGATAGTCACACCGGTAATATTTTCAGCTCCTACGCCAATTCCTCCGAATGTAAATCCTTTAATCGAGCCACCGGAACCGACTCCAATGCCAGCCAGCGTAATTCCGCTGATCTCCTGTCCACCGATTCCCAGCCCGGCGACATTTAAACCTGAAATAGGGCCGCCGGCACCCATACCCACTCCGGCAAAATTAATTCCCGTGAACGACTGAGCTCCCATACCAATTCCAGCTAACGTAATTCCTTTCACATCACCTCCACTACCTAAACCGGCACCGGCAAACGTAAAACCGGTAATGTCCCCGGCCCCGATTCCGAGTCCGGCCAATGTGAGGCCTTCAACCGGCCCATGCGTGCCAATTCCAAATAAGGCAGCGGAAACACCGCTTATGCCATCTCCTGCTCCAATGCCAACTCCTGCCAGGGCAACACCTTTAATCTTTCCCGCAGCCCCAATTCCAATTCCGGAGAGAGCCACCCATTGAATGTTATTCCTGGCTCCAATACCTAAACCGGCTAGTGCCACGCCATTTATATCACGATTTGATCCAACCCCGGCCCCGCCGATGGCTAATCCGTTAACTGCATTTACGGCACCGACGCCAAGAATCCCGGTTGATAATCCGTTTAATGTTCCGCCGGTTGCTCCTACAATTCCGAAAGAAAATCCATTAATCACTGCGGCCTCCGGGGCCACCAAACCCAAAGCTATACCATTTATCTCGGAATAAGGATTATTTTTGGGCACCCAAAACGTAAAATTCAATCCATTAACCGTTTGTAAACCATTATCAATCACATTAAAACGCAATCCGTTGATACCAGGCGTATTACCAAAACTCAAACCATACCCGCTAACAGCAAGGTCCAGTCCTTTATGAGATGGTTCATTCGCCTGTGCAAAGGCGTTTCCTGCTAATCCGGTTAAAAATAAAAGAGCAATCAGTAATATTTTTTTCATAGATAATGTTTCAATAATCGTAATTCATTCGATCCGTTATATTATTTTTCAAAGTCTTACGATATAATTCTGGCTTTGATTCATAAAATCTTTAGCTTCATACAACTATTGGACGCAACATACTTCCAAAACGCTACACTACTTTTTATTTTTTTAAGCGATTACTATGCGATTCAAAATAAATATGGAAAAACCTCTCAACTATGGTGATAACGGAGAGGAACAATACCTTGATGAAAATCCGCTTTCCCTATGCCCCAATTCACCAAATTGTGTACGAATCAGTAAATATTTTAAAGACATACGCCCGGATCAACTAATGATTTCTGTCGTTACGGTTTTGCACAAAATGAAACCGGCCGTCATGAATCCTGATACAGAAAACCGTATTGTTAAGAGTGTTTTTAATGTTTTTATCTTTAAAGATGATTTTGAAATCGCAATAACCGGATATGAAAACGGAGCTATTCTTCACGTCCGGAGTTCAAGCCGGATTGGATACGGCGACCTGGGGGTAAACAAGTACAGGATGAATAAGTTTTTGATTGAACTGGATGGCGTGATGGGAACTGATGCCTGATAGCCGCAGAAACACAGAAGACCACAGATAAAAATGTATTTAATCATATTTATACTGTGTTCACAACAAAACAGAGAGTTTCCTTTTGCAGCTAAGAAACTTTGTACTTTTTATTTTAACCGTGGGAATCCGTGTTGTCCGCTTGTGCAGTGTTCTATCTACTTGATATAACGCTTCTTAGCCTCTTCGATAACACTAATAGCCGTTTCACGGTCTTCCCAGCCTTCAACACCGGTCTTTTTGTCTTCCAGATCTTTATATATCGAAAAGAAGTGTTCTATTTCTTTTAACAAATGAGGTGGGGCGTCACCCAGTTTTTCTATATGATTCCACAATGGATCGGCAATCGGGACACAGAGTATTTTTTCATCGGGACCATGCTCATCCCACATTTTAAATACGCCTACCGGCTTGGCTTCGATTAAACATCCTGGAAATGTGGGTTCCCATACTAAAACCAATGCATCAAGAGGATCCCCGTCGAGTGCTAGTGTATCGGGAATATAGCCGTAATCACTGGGATAATGAACGGCTGAAAACAGCATGCGATCGAATTTTATGACATTTCGCTCTTTATCATATTCGTATTTATTTCTGCTTCCTTTTGGAATTTCAATTAATACTTCAATGGTATAGTTTTTTTTTACTTCAATCATATTAAAAATAAAGTTCTGTTTAAGGTCTGTATAATCCAAGATATGTATTGACCAGTACGAGTAAAAATACAGCTAATGAGAACAGCCATGCTTTTTTGTACTGCACCCGTTGCTCGTCACTTACAGAATCGTCGGATTGTTCTTTAAATAATTTTTTTAGTTTTTTTTCAACCGGCATGGCAACGCCAAAAGCAATAATCAAAATGATGATGAATATAACTTGTTTGGTACCCAGCCAGGCGTATTGGCTAAAATTAAACCATCCCCATTGGTGTCCGGATGGCATTGAAACCATCGCTCCGCCCGAAAGGATAATTCCCAGGATGGCGGTATGCGTCCCCATCATCGTTAATTTACGCTCTCTTTGCATTAAAGGTTTTTCTTTAGTCGTGCCCCTGGCTTTTTTTATCGCCCAGTACAAATATAAACTAACCCCAAAAACGACCAGCCATAACGTGTAAGAAATAATGTGGATGTCTAATAATAATGAGTAGGACATAATCTTATTCTTTCATTTGTATGGATTTTAACCTGTGTTCAATACCGTATTGAAACGGCTACATAATACAAGTTCTTATACTAAAAAAAGTGTAAAAGTTTATTAGAAGCCTGTTGGATAATGTTTAAATTTAAATTCCTGAACTTACAACAAACGTATAGTCCCAAATTACATAATAACCCAACTCAGCCTGTCCCTAACTAAATATGTGTATTTAGTTCCTTTATAAGCTGACGTTCCGGCAGGGCACCGGAAATTCTCCACACCGGTTTGCTATTCTTAAACAAGATTAACGTAGGTATGCTTTGAATTCCAAAACGAGCAGCAATATGAGGTTTTTGGTCAGTATTCACTTTAATGACCTTAACTTTACCCGATAATTTTCTTGCCACATTTTTCAAAATCGGCTGCATGATTCGACATGGACCACACCACTCTGCCCAAAAATCCACCAATACAGGCACATCCGACTTCGCAAGGAATTCATCAAAAGATGTAATTCTCTCTTCCATCGCTATTACCCCTAAACCCATTTAACAATTATGAATTTATTTGGAAATATACATCAGTCTGAATATTAATTCACCTCTCATCGTGATAAATAGCACCAATGAGTTCTTCAAATTTATCCTCGATGACACGCCTTTTCACTTTTAATGTAGGTGTTAATTCACCGGTCTCAACAGTGAATGGCTGATCGAGCAAACGAAACTGACGTATCTTTTCATGAGAAGCCATATTTTTTGAAAATCGTTTCAATTCTTTTTCAAATAACTTTTTGATCTTCTCATTAGCTAATAATTCACTATCCGATTCAAATGTCATTTTTTCATCGGCCGCGATTTTTTTCACCATGTCCATATCGGGAACAATCAGTGCAGACATGAAATTCTGTTTCTCACCCACTACTACTGCCTGATCGATATACATGCTTGTCTTCAATAAATCTTCAATGGGCCCCGGATAAATATTCTTCCCTCCGGCATTGACGATCATATGTTTTAACCTGTCCGTGATTTTAAGATATCCTCCTTCAAATTTTCCAATATCCCCGGTATGAAACCATCCATCCGGATCAATGACCTCTTTTGTAGCTTCAGGTTTATTCCAATATCCTTTCATCACATTCGGCCCCTGGCAAATGATTTCGCCCTCGCCTGAACTAATATCGCTCGGGTAATCTTCCCCGCTCAGTTCTGCAATGATCTTACCGTCTTCTAGCCGTTGTATTCCAACGGTAAGCCCGGGCAGGACATAACCTACGGTTCCGATTTGTTCTTTCCCAAAATGATTTGCGGATATAACCGGCGATGTTTCTGTTAATCCATATCCCTCAATAATTCGCAATCCGGCTGACATGAAAAAAGTACCGATTTCCGGAGGCAAAGCAGCTCCACCAGAAACAAAGAACCGGATTCGTCCACCTGTTCTTTTTTTCAACTGATCAAATACCAGTTTGTCTGCAATTTTTTTCTGAAAACTGGTTAATCCGCGTTTTCCTTCAAAATATCCCTTTCCGACATCCAAAGCCCATCCGAAAATCTTCTTCTTCACATCGGAGCCGCTTTCAAGGCTTTTCATTATCAGGTTATAAATCTTTTCAAACAGGCGAGGCACGCTGACGACAATAGTTGGCTGGGCTTCAACCATATTTTTTGCTACCGTATCCACACTTTCAGCGTAGTAGATTTCCGCTCCCCCGGCCAGCATGGCATAATATCCGGCTGTACGCTCAAATGAATGGCAGAGTGGTAAAAACGACAAGGTGCGATCCTGATCATCTATTGAAATAACCTGGTGCGCAGCCTTCACATTACTTACGATATTACGATGTGTTTGAATCGCTCCTTTGGGTTGTCCCGTAGTACCCGAGGTATAAATTAATGTTGCCATATCTTCAGGATTCACTTCAGATGACATCAACTTGATGACCTCCGTATTGCCGGACAGGTTGTCCTGACCTTCATTCAATACGTCCTCAAACTGAAACATGTAATCATAATTCATGTACGATTCGTTCTTTGGGGTATCGAAAGCAATCACTTTCTGTAAGTTGGGACAGTTTTCGAAAACGTCGAGTGCTTTCTTTTGCTGAATGCCCGTCGATACAAAGAAAAGTACAGAACCGGAATCCTGGAGAATATATTCACATTGATTGGATGGCAGTGTTGAATACAATGCCACATTAACGGCTCCAATGAGTTGTGTTGCCATATCGACGACCGCCCATTCATAACGGTTTTCACTCAGAATAGCTATCCGATCGCCTTTTTTAATGTTTTGATCAACAAAATAGGAGGCCACAGCCCATACGTCATCGTGGAATTTATCCCACGAAACAGGAACATAATCCGATTGAGATGAGGGTTTAAACGCGTAGGCTGTCTTCTCTTTTTCCCTGTATTTATGGGAAAGATTCTCAAATAGTTGATTTAGTGTTTCAAAAGGAACGACTACCGGCATAATTTATTGATTAGTTTCACATACCCGACAATTACTGAAAATAAAAATGCTTTTTAAGATATTATCTTAAAAATTAAAAACATAGTATATAATGGATTCCGAAAATTTACGTTATTTCTAAAACCAAAGCTCTTTAAGCTCTGTATCTTTTTTTTGATTATATTGTCTAAAATTAAATGAATTACTATTTATGGCGAAACCTGCTGGCGAAGACACGATTCAAGAAGTAAAAGAAATTTTCCGTGCTTACCTCAAAGAACGGAGTCACCGTATTACACCCGAACGGTTCATGGTACTTGAGGAAATTTACAGGGCTGATGGTCATTTTGACGCTGATGACATGTACTTCCGTATGAAAAATACAGGCTCCCGGGTATCACGCGCTACCGTTTATAATACTTTGGATCTTTTAGTGGAATGCGGATTGGTACAACGCCACCAATTCGGTAAAAATCAGTCCTATTATGAACGTGCTTACGCTTTTCAGCAACATGATCACATCATTTGCCAGAATTGCGGGGCTGTCATGGAGTTTTGTGATCCCCGTATTTATGAAATTAAGACCCTGATGGAAAAACTGCACAATTTTACCATCACAGGACATTCTCTGCACTTTTTAGGCGAATGCCAGGACCCGGCAAATTGTGAGAAGAAAAACGCCATGGAACAAGGACAACAGGAACCTGCAAACCATCAGGATTAAATTCAGCTGATCGTTGTTTCTTTAATGAATTTTCGGGCGGCGCCACGACTCCCGAAATAGCCCATCACTATTGCTAATAGAAATATTGCCCCGATAAGATAATACCACTTATTATAGGGCCAGGATAATATTCCGAATTGCGGTATGTAATGAGGAATAACATACTGAAAAAACAACCAGATAAAACCTGAAGCAATAGCAGCAGCAATAATGCTTTGAATGAGGCCTTCGACTAAGAACGGACGGCGAATAAATCCATTGGTAGCCCCTACGAGTTTCATCGCTTTAATCAGACTTCTTTTAGCATAAATTGTCAGGCGTATTGTATTGAATACCAGTAACATTGATGCTAAAATAATAATAAGCCCAAGTCCCGCACCTGCCATTATCAGCGTTTGGATTCTGGCCTGCAATATTTCAAGCAATTGCTGATTGAAACTGACTTCATCAATTCCATCCATTTGCTTGATTTGACTGATATCATCCTGGATCGTTTTCACCGGAATATCTTCTTTGAGATACAACTTATACGAAGCAGGCAGAAACTTAAGATCGGCGAGTGAAGCTCCTTCAGAGCCAAATTGTTTTCTAAAAATAGCGGCTGCACTGTCTTTGCTGATATACGTTAACTTCCTGACAATAGATATTTTTTTCAGCTGACTTCCGATATTTTCGGTTTGCTTCTGATTTATATCATTTAAAAACACTTCAATATCGATTGAGTTTTTCAAAGAATGAGCAACTTCATAAGCATTAAATGCCAAACGGGTAAGAATACCGATCAACAGAATGGCAACCATCATGGCGGTTACAGAAGTGAAAGACGCCAGCCGCGCTCTTCTGAAACCAGCAAAACCTTCCTTAATTACATACCCTGCACTCATACTTTTGTTTTTTACTGAGGATCCTGTTTCCGTTAATTCCTGAATATAACTTCCATACCAAATAGTAAACGCCTCGCCGGCATCGGATAATTTGCTGTTTCAAAGTAACCCAGTTGATTCAATCCGTCAAGCACATTTTCATACCTGAAATAGACCATAAACCAGCGTATTCGCGCTGATAAATCAAAATCTAACCGGTAAAACGACGGTATCTTCTGATCTTCGTTATTGTACTGCCAGGTATCGAGAGTCGGATAATAATGTGGGCTTCGGTAAGATAACGGCGAAAATATTCCAAAAAGACCAATTTTTACGTATGTTGCCGCACTCAGGGCATATCCTGTCCAATATAGCGACGCCCGGTTCCACAGCCTGGCACCAGCATTGTTTAGTAACTGGTTATCCAAACGGCTATCGGTACTTTTGAAATCCTGATACGTACTTGAAAGATTAAACTCCCACGACCTGCTTCTTATTTTGAACCACGCTTCACCTCCCAAAGAATGATATGTTCCAATATTCTTGAAGGTACTATCAACAGATAAAACAACGGGATCGACAATTCTTGAATCATATATGGAACCGCCCAGCTGCATTGTTTTGGAAAGTCGAACATGGATACCGGCCATCCCTCTTTGAATTTGTTCATTTTTTAATGACCGATTACCTGAAAAGGTCAGCGTTTTCCAATACAGGCTCTGAATGGTTGGAATTCTGGAACCGGCGGATAAAGAAACATATCCATATGCTTTTGGGAAAATTGGAATCTGTAATCGTGCTCCGATATCCCGCTGTGAATAATGATCACTCCTGTAAATCTGTGAAGCTGAAAAATCAAGGTGTATGGTGCTGAAGAAATTCCATTCATTCCTCGCACGCAAATCATACATCGTCCAGAACGTTTTTGACAGGGCGCGGTCACTCGCCGGATTCACTTTATTTCGATTGATGTCGGCACTAACATCAAGAATTGTCGGTCCCAGTTGCAGTGATTTCCTGGCCATGACACCTAATTTCCCTACTTTATAAAAAGAAGTATCGGCTGGAAAAATAATGTCTGTGCCTGAATGGGAAACAGTTGATTCAAATCCATCAAATAACCGGTTGTAATGATTCGTGTAACCGGTCAGCTCAAAGCTGGCAGGCCTGGTCGTATCACTCCTGAAATAAATAGTCGAACGAATCATGGAACTGTGCATTGCTGAATGGGCTATACCGTTCGATACGGATACTAAATTTGCATTCGTATTCAATCGATCGAAATTAAAGGTATTCATATTTGCGATATTGTATCCATCCGGTTCCTGCATGCGCAAACCATTGTACAAAAATGAAGTTTTCCACAAAAAATGGTGACTCATATGATAGGTTACAGCCGCATTGATCTGGCTCCCGCTTACTTTACCTGATTTATAAGCCCCTTCCGTACTTTTTACCCAATATGCTGCAAGAACATTCCACTTCCGGCCGATATTTTGCGTTATCATGGCGTCCAGGTTCCTAAGATTGGAGCTGGCCTGTTCATAAAACACCCTGGTCATAGGCTTCAAAACATAAAAATCCTCAGAACGAAACTTATTTTGAGCATCCAGTCCCCAATCATTCACCTGGTAAGAAGCGATATAATGTTCAGGCAGACGATTGATGTTAAATCCTCCTGTAACCGGGTTATTCATCAGTAAATCGTCATAATAATATTTTTGATGATCGAAGGTATGTCCCTGAACGGTTGAGGCATCCGTCCGTCCCATTTCACCGAGACGATACGTAATTTGTCCCGGTTGCATATTTTTCCAGTCACTCATTGTAGTCCACAATTGCCAGCGCTTCAAACTGTCGTTGTCAGCCAGATGATAACCCGGTTCCTTAAAATATTTAAACGGTATTTCTCTTTTAACCTTGATTGGTTTCTTCTTCAGAGAATCCGGTAGCTGCTGGTTCATCGGGGGATGAAAAGGCGGATGAACCTGCCCCAGTGCTGGGACAGCACATATTATAAATAGAAATATGACAGGCAAAAATCTGTATTTCACGCAAATTCAGGTTTCAGTCGATAAGGAAACGATTCGATACCTGTTAATCGTCTCCTTAATATATCTAATGCGATTATAGCGGATTGTTCTTTGTTAATCCAGCGGTCTTTGGTCAATTGTATCTTTACGGCAAAATGATCCTGTTTCGACCAAAAGCCGATCCAAACCGTACCAACGGGTTTTTCAGGAGAACCACCACCCGGACCGGCAATTCCGGTTGTGGCAATCCCAATATCTGAACCCAGGGTTTTTGCAACTCCTTTTGCCATCTGCAACGCAACTTCTTTGCTTACGGCTCCGTATTCAATGATGGCATGTTGATCGACATTTAATTGATTGATTTTAACTTCATTCGAGTAGGCTACTACTCCACCACAAAAATACTCACTGCTTCCGGGGACATCAGTAAACATATTGGAGAGCAGGCCTCCTGTACAACTTTCCGCTGTTGAAACGGACCATTTTCTCTCTTTCAGTAATTTCCCGGTTACAATGCTGAGATTATCTTTCGGATCGCGTGAATAAATAAACTCTTTCGCTGCATCTTCGATATGATTTTCCAGCGATTTCACATTTTTCCCGGCTTCTTCTTTAGATTTCCCAAGGCTACTGATCCGCAATGTTAAACCATGGGTATGAGGCAGATAGGCCAGGGAAACACCATTCTTAAGATACTCCGATACATCGCCAATCACCATATCGCTCAATGTACTTTCGCCAATGCCTGAGAGCAAAAAATAGCGGGCGAGATAATATTCTTTCCCCGGCGAAGCCACTTTAACCCGAGGTAAAAGTTCACCCAGTATCAGCTCTTTCATTTCATGAGGTACGCCCGGAAATACGGCCACTTTTTTATCATTTTTTGAAAACAGCATACCAGGAGCCGTTCCCCATTTGTTGAACAGGACTTCACAATTATCAGGAACAACGGCCTGCTCATAATTGGAGTTAGAAAACGGGATGTTTCGTTTAGTAAATATTTTTTTGATATGATCGAGCGTCGGCTGATGCAAGGTATCTCCGGCATGAAAATATTCTTTAACAGCTTTTTTCGTTATGTCGTCGTGCGTGGGACCGAGTCCGCCGGTAATGATAATCAAATCGGCTTTTTTCAACCCGTCATCGAGTTCTCCAGTAATTTTTTCCTGATCATCACCAATTGTAACAACCTTATCGACTCTTATTCCATTATCCGTTAATACACTGCCAATCCATGAGGCATTCGTATTTATGGTATCACCGATTAATAATTCATTACCAATTGTGATTATTTCCGCAATCATATCCTTCAATTCCTTATCTTGTCGTACAAATGTGGATGAAGCCGCTAAAGCTTTCAAAATACCAAATATCCAAACACAACAGAAATATTATAAGTGAACGTTCAAACTACGAACCGTTTAAAATTCTAATGAACAATTCGTACCTTTCCTGAATGAAATCAGTACCCAACATATTAAGTACGTTCCGGATATTTCTGGCAATACTTTTTGTTTTTTTATATCTGCAGGAAGCCATCATCTGGCGTTCGTTAAGTGTTGCAGCTTTTGCGGTTGCTGTTGTTACCGATTTTTTTGACGGGTATATCGCCCGTAATTACCAGGCACAGACCACCTATGGTATTTTCCTGGATCCCCTGGCCGACAAAGTACTGACATTTTCCGGTTTTGCCTGCCTGCCTTTTCTGAGCCCTCAGTTCACATGGATTGCCATCGGAGTCATTTTTTTCAGGGATATTGTCATCACTTTTTTACGCATATATGCGGAACACCGTAATCTGCCCATCGAGACCCGATACTCGGCTAAAGTGAAGACTGTAGTGCAGATGTTTTTCTTATATGTCGTCTTGATTTTAGGCGTTTTCGCTCAATCAGATATCAGTATTGCATCTTATTGCCAGGCGATACTGCAATCTTCTGTTATGAATTGGCTTTTATGGGTTGTGGTTGCAGTAACTGTGTACACCGGAATAGAATATCTTGTACTTAACTGGAATATCTTTCAAAAAAAACAAGGATGGACCGACTTAAAAAGGTATTAGGTACTTCATTTTTTCTTGGTTACTTACCGGTTGCGCCGGGAACCTGGGGCAGCCTTGGTGTTCTGATACCCATATATTTTATCCTCGTATATGTTGGTTTTTGGGGGTTGGCCTTCGCTGTTATTTTATTTAGCCTGGCCACTATATGGTCAGCTGATGTTTGTGAAAGAGAATGGGGAAAAGACCCTTCCAGGGTTGTCATGGATGAATGGGCCGGACAGGCATTAACTTTTTCTTTTTTTCTTGTTAAATATACAGTTTTCACCCAGCACTTCGTTATCATTTTGTTAACAGGTTTTGTACTATTCCGCATTTTCGATATCATTAAACCTTTTGGAGTTCATAGACTTCAAAAATATCCTGGGGGATGGGGAATTTTACTCGATGATTTGCTTGCAGGTTTATATGCCAATATATGTTTGGAAATTCTTATCTTGTTTGTTTTTACTTAAACTATTCGTATAACATTTGTTTATAGATTGTGCAAGGGATTTTATTGCAACGTAAATTGAAATTTTGAAGCTTTTATGGAAATTATTGATAAAAAATATGCGGAAGAACTCGCATTATCATTATTAGATATCAACGCTGTTTTATTACGGCCAAATGATCCTTTCGTGTGGGCATCGGGTTGGAACTCACCTATTTATTGTGATAACCGTCTGACTCTGAACCATCCGTTGATTCGTGAAAAGATCGCCGATCATTTTGTTGGACACATCCGTGAATCCATTCCGGGAGTGGATGTTGTAACAGGAACTGCTACCGCCGGAATTCCCCACGCGGCATGGGTTTCGGATCGTTTGAACAAACCTATGGCTTATGTTCGCTCCAGGGCAAAAAACTATGGAATGGGAAACCAGATTGAGGGTGGCGTCAAAAAAGGCGAATCAACCGTCATTATCGAGGATCTAATCTCAACCGGCGGTTCTATTTTGTCGGTCGTAGATGCCCTGGATTTTGTTGGAGCCCGTGTAGTTGAGTTGCTCTGCATTTTTACTTACAGCTTCGAAGTGGCCAATAAACGCTTTGAAGAACGTAACATTCCGGCTTACTGCCTGACGGACTATCCAACGTTAATAAACGTAGCCCTTGAAAATGGATATGTTAATGAATCGGATATGAAAATTTTGAACCAATGGCGCCAAAAACCTGATACATGGCCGAAGAGCTGAATAAAAAACAGTATTCAGAAAATACGATTACATCTCATTCCATCTTATGGGGAGCTCAAAGACTGTTATTGATCGGGCTCATTGCGCGGTTTAAGAAAAATTATGACCGCTATCATCCGAATGATAATAGCCTGATATCCAATCAGGATACGGATTATCTGCATTACCTGACCCATACCATTGTTGCAAAACAGCAGAGTTTCTTTCACTTGATTTCAAATCCGGGTGACCAGGATGAAGCCATTTTAAGTTCTTCTTTGTTGATTTTAAACCAGCAGATTTACGACTTGCTCTACGAACTGCATTTCCGGTTACTGGACTTTTCATTGGATTCCATCATTTCTGTAATCAAACACCTTGATCATCAAATGTCATTTTGGAATACACAAAACATGAAGTGGATTGACTGTGAGAATATTGAAATTCCGTTTCTGAAGGCCCTGGATGAGATGCAAATGATTGAAAACCTGGTCCTGAATATTCAGTAGAATGATTTCAGCAGGCCGAATGCCTATTCTATACGAAATTTTGTATATTAGGTGTCCGCAAACCTGCGACTCGTAAATCTCTCAATCATCTCAAAAGTCAGAAATATTTTGAAGAAACGAACATTTTATATTGAAACATACGGTTGTCAGATGAATTTTGCCGATTCCGAGATTGTCAATTCCATTATGATGGACGAAGGAATGGAACCGGTCGATCAACCGGAAGGCGCTGACATTGTTTTCATTAATACTTGTTCAATACGCGATAATGCCGAACGCAAAGTCTGGGATCGCTTAAAATATTTCAGCTCCATCAAACGGAGCATCAAAGACGACATGGTTGTCGGCGTTTTAGGTTGCATGGCGGAACGGGTTCGTGAACAATTTCTGGAAAAAGAGAAACTTGTAGATTTGGTGGTCGGACCTGATGCCTATCGTGATATTCCCAATCTTCTCAGAGATGTGACCGACGGGCGCAAAGCCGTAAATGTGATTTTATCGCTCGAAGAAACGTATGCTGATATCGCACCGGTTCGAACAACCGGAAATGGTGTAAGTGCCTTCGTATCGGTGATGAGAGGCTGCGACAACATGTGCTCATTTTGTGTGGTTCCCTTTACCCGCGGACGTGAACGCAGTCGTCCGATTGAGAGCATTCTCGATGAAATCAAACAGGTTCATGAGCAGGGCTATAAAGAAATCACATTGCTCGGACAAAACGTTAATTCCTTTAATGACAATGGAAAACGATTTGCTGAACTGATGTACCAGGCCAGCCTGATTGATCCTGAAATGAGGGTCCGTTTCTCGACATCTCATCCAAAAGATTTTCCGGATGAATTGCTTCATGTCATCAACGAGCAATCCAATATCTGCAAATACATTCATATTCCTGCCCAATCGGGGAATAATGAAATCCTGGAACGTATGCGCCGTCCTTACACCAGGGAAGAATACCTTTCACTCATTGAAAAGATGAGAATGATCATTCCGGGCGTGTCTCTTTCAACCGATATTATTACCGGTTTTTGCGGTGAAACGGAAGAACAACACCAGGATACACTTTCGCTGATGAAAGAAGTACAGTATGATTTAGCATATATGTTTGCTTACTCAGAACGCGAACGAACCCTGGCCAACAGGAAATATGCCGATGATGTTCCGGATGATATTAAGAAACGCCGGCTCACGGAAATCATCACACAGCAAATGAATATCCAGGAAGAACTCAATAACCTGGAAATTGGTAAACGTCACATTGTCCTGGCAGAAGGAACGAGCAAACGCTCTGACGAACAATTAAACGGACGTACGGATACCAATAAAATGGTCGTATTCGACCGAAAAGATTTTACAGTCGGCGATTATGTTGAAGTTGAAATCACCGACTGTACTTCTGCTACGTTAATAGCCAAACCGATGCAAAAAACCTCTATCCGGGATTTTTCAAGAGAATATGCCCTTGCTTAACATTTTCCTTTGATTAACTCAATAATTAGAGACCACCTTTCAAGTTCCTGGCTACGGTTTCTTTTAGAACTGAATACGAGATGTCACCATTAAACAACTGCCGATTGATAATGATTGTCGGCGTTTCCATAAGGCGTACTTTCATAGCGAGCTCAAAATCATATTTAAGCTGACTCATTGCTTTTGAAGGGTTTGCCATGCATGCATTCACTTCTCTTACGTCTTTTACACCAGACAACCTGGCAAGGCTATCCCAAGGCTGTTTGTACAATATTCTCTGGTTTTGAAATAACAAATCATGATATTTTTCGAAATTACCTAAACCGGATACACATATGGCTGAAATGGCGGCAACTTTCGATTCCCTGTGCTGAACCAACGGAAAGTTATGAACAATCACTCTTATTTTTCCCGGGTAATTTTTTCGAAATTTCTTTAACTCGACCGTAAATTTTTGGCAATGCGGGCACATATAATCAATAAACTCTACAACTGTAACCGGAGCATTTTTCGGGCCGTACTGCTGTCCGCCTTTAAGGAGAGCTTCCCATAAATCGGCACTTACTTTCCGGGATGGCTCTTGTTGTTTTACTTTAGGGTGATTAAAAATAAATCCTGCAATCAAAAATAGAATGATTGGCGAAACCGATAAAAATGATTTTTTATACATCAATTTCTAATTTTAATGAACTGAAAGAGAGTGATTTCCTGTTAATCAGGAAGTAATTTCCATATTCTACTAATTATTTGAAAATAATAAAACGATATCTTCTTACTTTTCGTAAATAAAGCGAATTTCTTGTTTCGATATTTTATAACTCTTGTTGAGTAAAATAACGAATGTTATGAATCGTATTAAGTATTTTGCAGCCACTTTAAAAACAAAGTATCTTTTACTGGCTTATTCTAAAGTATTATTTTGTATTGGATACATAATTTCTGACCAATTACTTTATAAATAAGTAAATACAAGTTTCATTAATGGATAGAGAAGTTTTTCAGGAACGTTTCGGACTTATCGGAGAATCGCAGGCACTACGCCAGGTCATTGACAAGATTGTGCAAGTGGCAGCAACCGACATCACCGTCCTTATAGAAGGAGAAAGCGGTGTCGGTAAAGATGTTACTGCGCGGGCTATTCATGGACTGAGTAACAGAAAACATAAAGATCTGATTATTGTCAATTGTGGAGCTATTCCCGAGGGTATCATTGAGAGCGAATTATTCGGCCATGAAAAGGGTTCGTTTACCGGGGCTCATGAAGCACGCCATGGATATTTTGAAAAAGCTGACGGCGGAACCATTTTTCTGGATGAAATTGCCGACACACCCAAAAATGTGCAGGTCAAATTATTACGGATCCTGGAAACCGGAGAGTTTTTCCGTGTAGGCTCCAGCCAGTTACGTAAATGTGACGTCCGCATCATCACCGCTACCAATAAGGATTTATGGAAAAATGTGCTGGAGGGTAATTTCCGTGAAGATTTGTATTATCGACTCGATACGGTGAAAATCAGAATCCCTCCCCTTCGCGAACGGCAGGAAGACATCATCCCGATATTCAGAAAATTCGTTTCGGAATATGCGTCAAAATATGACTCTGTTTTCCAGGGTTTATCAGACGATGCGCGTGAGTTGCTCATATCCTATCGCTGGCCGGGGAATATCCGTGAATTACGAAATGTAGCGGAACAACTCGTCGTCCTGGAAAAATCTCAGTACATCACAGCGGATCGCCTGCAAAAATATCTCAAGGGGCGGCAGCATATGGGCTCCCCGGATAATCTGCCCATTTTACTGGGATCCCAGCCGGAGTCGGAATCAACGGATAAAGATCGCGAGTTGATTTATCGCGCTCTCGTCGAATTAAGAAATGAGATGAATGATCTCAAAAAGATGCTGGGCAGTTTCATTTATAATAGCTTTTCTAATTCATCGATGAATAGAAAAGCATTACCTTCGGCTACGGATATTGAAATCGGGAAAACCCCGGTTGAACCGGAAATCAGTCATTTATCCAAAAATATTCCCCTTGGAGTTGATTCATATCCTGATATTGACGAATTAACCGATTCAGAAACAGACGAATTCAAGCAATTATTCCAAGATAAAGAAGTCCCTTCGCTCGAAGAAACCGAGAAATTTTTGATTCAGTTGGCACTGGATAAGTATAAAGGCAACCGGAGAAAAGCTTCAGAAGCCCTGGGAATCAGTGAACGAACACTCTACAGGAAATTAGATCAATATGAACTTAGTTAAGCGATTCTGCATTTTCGCAATTTTATTAGTTGCTATTACTGCAGGCGGTTGTTTTCATTACAGTTTTACGGGTACTTCCATACCACCGGATATTCATTCTATTTATATCACCTTTTTTCCGGATCAATCCTCCAGCGGACTCGGAGATCTGTCAAACATGCTGAATAAAGCGTTGGTAAATCGTTTCGTCAATCAGAGCCGTCTGCATCTCGCCAATGATGAAAGTAATGCTGATATCGTCCTAAATGGAACTATCAGTTCTTATCATAATGGTCCGTTCAGTATTGGCGGAAATCAAAAAGCAAGTCTTAACCGTGTCGAAATAACGGTTTCGGCAACTTACAAGTACACCAAGGACAAAAGTCCGTTGTGGCAGAAATCTTTTACCGGATTTAATGAATTCGACCCGAACAAAGATCCGATTAATGGGGAGTCCGCAGCTGCTCAAAAAGCAATGGAACAAATTGCAGGAAAAATGTTTGATGAATCAGTCGGGAAATGGTAATCTTTGAGACAATGGAATAACCGATTTTATATAAATTTTGCCGAAAAGAAAGCATCACTTTATCATTTTATTTTGTATCATAGCTGAAGATTTAGGTTTCAAACAATTAATGGGTAATTATTTGAACCTTGCCTTTAGGGGAAAAAGTATCAATTAGAATTCATGGAATCGCTGCCTTTTGAGATACCGCAATCGCTAGCTTCGTATGTGGAACAGTACGAAGCGGAACCACAGTCGGCTATGGAACGATTGGAGAAGCAACTGCATCGGCGCGGAAGTGACGCCGTGGGACATTTTTTAATGTCGTGGTTCCATTTCAATGCCGGTGATAAGGACAAAGCAATTGCTTATGCTTTGAAAGCCAAGACTTTTGCCCCCGGCAGTCCATTTTTAGAATATCTGCATTATTTCCTGATTCATCCCGAGAAATTTGAGGCCTGGATACCTGCCGATGCCCATCGCGATAGTAATCAGAAACCGACGCTGAACATGAATGTCGATATCATTCATGATCTTGAAAACCTGATTCGCCGTTTGTCGGAAGCCGAAAACCAGAAGATTACTATCGACATCAATGCTATCGACCCGGGAGTAGACCTTAGCGCCGAATCCCAAAAGGTAGACAAAATCGCTTCCGAAACACTGGCTGGCATCTATGCAAAACAAGGGAAAATTGATGAAGCCATAAAGATTTACAAGTTGTTAATGACTTCCAATCCCGGGAAAAAATCTCATTTTGAAAAACTGTTAAAAGACCTGAAATCCCGCGAAAAAGAATCCTGATTACTTTGGCCGGACAAAGGGATTATGTAATTTTTCATGCCCGATAGTTGTCTCAGGCCCATGTCCAGAAAATATTGTCGTTTCATCGGGTAAAGTGTACAATTGCTCCCTGATTGATTGTTCTAAAAGAGTGAAATTACCTTTATACAAGTCGGTCCGCCCAATACTTTCTCTGAATAATGTGTCTCCTCCAATAAGCACATTTTGATCTTTCAGGTAAAAGACAACATGGCCCGGTGCATGTCCGGGAGTAAACCGAACATCAAACTCAAAACTGCCAACCGACCATTTTGGCGAAGGATTAATCCGTTCCGGCTCAAAATCAAAGGGCTGTACATCAAAACCAAACATGGCGCTTTGCGACATATAATTATCCCACAAATACCGATCTTCCTTATGTAGATAGACAGGAACATCAAATCGATCTTTCACCTTTTGAATCCCCAGGACGTGATCGATATGAGCGTGAGTTAACAAAATAGCTTCAAGCCGTGCATTGTTGTCTTCCAGTAATTTCAGGAATCCACTCATTTCGGATGCATACATAAAACCTGGATCAAAAATCACCGCTTTATCATCTTTGATTAAGATATAGGTATTTTCTGAAAATGGATTGACTGTGTACTTTTCTAAAATCATAAGCTGAATTAAAGGTTTAAAATCACTTTAAAATACGACAACTTGAGAACTTTGGAATGCCCCGACCTGAAGGACGGGGCAACTACTCCCTTGTCCCTCGTTACGAAACCCTGTTTCGTAACGTCCTCCCGGGGAACTCTTCTCTCATTCCCGGAAGCGGAGCTTCCCACAATCGAGTTATCTAAAATCTTTTATCTAATATCTAAAGTCTCACTACTAAACGAATGTTATCCCCATTGCAAGTGTTACAAGATTGAATTTGGCGTGTAAATCCTTAAGGTTATGTGCACTATTACATTTTATCCCATTAACAATGAATCCTATATCCTGTCAACAAACCGTGATGAATTAAAAGCACGGGCTAAAGCAACCCCGCCTCAGGTTGACATAAAAGACGAAGTGCGCTTTGTGCGACCTGTCGATGGGGAAAAAGGAGGCACGTGGATAGCGGTTAATGAATATAAACTCAGTTTGAATATTCTCAACTGGTTTCAGGCATATGATCAGCGTACCGACTACAAAAACGATTATTATTCATCCCGGGGGCAAATCATCCATGATCTTATTTCATCAAAATCACTGGAAGAATGTGATAAACGTTTAAAAACTATCGATCTGGAACATTTCGCCCCCTTTCGATTACTCGGATTCCAGGTAAATCCACTCAAAATTATTCACTGGAGTTGGAATGGTAAAGACTTAAAACAAACCGGACAACATATCAGGCCTCATATCTGGATATCCGCCGGTTTTGATTATGAAAAAGTTCTGCATTTTCGGAAAGAAGCATTTTCCCGTTTTCTTAACGAACATAATCCGTTAACCATTGATGGAATCAAAGAACTGCATGCCTCAGAGTATCCCGCTAAAGGCCATTTTGCCATTTCTATGAGTCATGAACGGGCCCAAAGCGTTAGCAATACTATTATTGATGTGCGGGGTATTCAACCGGCAATGTACTATTTGGATGGATTTCCAGCTGAATCACGAAACTGGGTAGACGTTGCATTACCTGGCGATAAAAATTAACCCGGTCCGGAAAAGTGAAAGGTAAAAATACAAGCAGGAATTACTCCTGCTTGTATAAAAATCTTATTTCTTTTTACCGTAACGACGGTTGAATTTCTCAACACGGCCATCGTTCATAATCATCTTCTGTTTATCATTATAGAAAGGATGATTGGTAGAATCAATTTCAGGACGATAAATGCCGTCTTTGGCTTGCATTGTGCTTCGGGTTACGATTTCTGACCCGTCACTTAATACAACTTTTACTTCTTTATATTCTGGATGAATTCCCTTTTTCATAACGCCGGTGCTGTTAAATTTTAAATCCAATATTGAGCTTAATAAAATACATCATTTTTCTATTGATTTCAAACATAGCTATTGAGTACTCTCATAATATTTGAACTATTGAAACAACCCCCTACGCCCTCCCGAAAGCATTTGGGACAAGCTATTTTTTAAGGGGGAAATCACATCTATCCAAAACTTTAGTGAAAACAGCCTCTGTGATGTCCGGGAAACCGGGTTTTGTTTATTTGGTGGATATGTCATTGCCTGATATTCCATAATCTGTCTTTAACGAATGAAATTATGAATATTCCTAAAATTCTAAATCGATTTGGATGGCTATGAAACAACCCCCTACGCCCCCTTTTCTAAGGGGGAAAACCTCCTGCCCAAAACTTTCGGGTAAAAAATAACTATAAATGTCCGGGAAACCGGGTTTTGTTAAATGGGTGGAAATGGTTCTTCCTGAAATGTGTTAACCCCTTCTAAATTAATGATTACCTAAAATATCATAAATTTTAATGCGCTCTTTATAGCCGTAAATCATCGCACAATTTTCCCCCTTTGAAGGAGGTGTAGGGGGTTGTTTAAATGCCGGTATTTTCTCTAATCCATATTTCTTTGGTTCCCAAATATTAAAAATCATTAAACTCATCACCGAGATCACCCAGTGAACCGAGCATAGAACCTACCAAATCGGTAAATAGCCGCTGATCATCCAAATCTTCCTTACCCAACATCGAGTTTTGATGCAAGGCTTCGAGGACAAAATCCATCATTATCAACAATTCCTCTTTATTTTTACCTGTTTTGAAATATTTCGAAGTAAATTTTTCCAGTCCTTTAACCGACATAAGAGCCTTTTCGTATTTCTTCAAACTTAGATTATCCGGCAAATCCAGTTTATTTCCGTCCGCAAACCATTTCACAATCTCGGAGTATTCATTTTCTCCTTTTTGATCTTTCTTCTGCGGATCGGGAAAATAGCCCCTGAAAATAGTATTCAAGGCTTTACCAATTAAATGTTTGGCCACATTAATTGCGCCTTCCTGCTCGCCTTCATACACCAGTTCCAGTTTGCCGGTCAGGGATGATACCGTATGATATAAGTCGGCAATCCGTGCAATGGTCTTCGTTTCCTTATTCAACAGGCAACGGCGTTCCGCACTCGAAACGATCGCCTCAAGGGCCGTGATTGTCAGCCGGGCCGATACACCGCTTTTCTGATCCACGTATTCCGAGTCACGGGCATGTACAGCAATCTGCTCTACAATCTCGCGAATAAAATGCGGGATTGTCACCGTCACTTTCGCATCGCGCTCGGTCCAGGCTTCCTGGTTGGAAATTTCCAGCCCAATTTCAATCGATTTAGGATAATGCGTGATGATTTGAGAATCGATACGGTCTTTCAGCGGAGTTATGATATTGCCCCGGTTCGTATAATCTTCAGGATTGGCCGAAAAGAAAATAGCGACGTCCAGCGGGATACGGACATTAAATCCACGGATTTGAATATCCCGTTCCTGCATGATATTTAACAATGCCACCTGGATGCGAGGCTGTAAATCCGGCAATTCGTTGATAACAAAAAGGCCCCGGTTGGTACGTGGAATCAAACCAAAATTGATAACTTCTTCATCGGCAAGGGCAATCTTCCGGGTTGCTGCTTTAATGGGATCGATATCACCTATTAAATCGGCTACACTGGTATCGGGAGTGGCCAGTTTTTCGGCATAACGAAGAGAACGATGGAGCCATTCAATGGGAGTCTTATCCCCTTTTTCTTCAATTACCTTTTTAGCGTATTTGGATAAAGGATGGTAAGGATCGTCATGAATCTCAGAACCGGCTACGACCGGAATATATTCATCTAAAAAATCAACTAACATGCGGAGCATCTTACTCTTAGCCTGACCACGCAATCCGAGCAGCAAGGTATCATGTTTGGCCAGGATGGCATGAACGAACTGGGGGATGACGGTTTTTTCATATCCTAATATTCCCGGGAAAAGTGTGTCTCCTTTTTTCATTTTACCAATCAGGTTCTGGCGCATCTCTTCCTTAACCGAAAGTGATTTCCAGCCGCTTTTCTTAAGTTCACCGAGCGTAGTAATTTTATCTTTAGAATCCGACATTAATAAACTCTCCGTTTATCCCATTTGTTATCATCTTTTCTATTTATCCTGAACCAACATAACCTTCTATACATTCCTTTTCCAGAGAATTAAGTACTGTGAATTACCTCCATTACAGCTTTGGATTTAACCCAGGTCTCATCCCATTCGGCTTCAGGATCTGAATCTGCAGTTATTGCACCACCTATTGAATACGTCAATAAGCCCTTTGTTATTATAGCCGTTCGAATGACGACATTGAAATCGAAATCATCATCGGGCGTAAAATAGCCTATGGCACCGGAATAAATTCCACGCCGGTACTGTTCCAGAACATCAATAATTTGCAAAGCACTAATTTTGGGCGTTCCCGTCATCGAACCCATTGGAAAACAAGACCTGACCGCCTCTACAGCGGAAATGCCATCACCAATACTTGATTTAACAACTGAGACCATCTGGTGTACGGTCTTAAAACTTTGAATATCGAATAACGATTCAACATGGACCGAACCGGCTTTGGAAATTTTGTTGAGATCATTTCGAACCAAATCGACAATCATCAGATTTTCCGCTTTTTCCTTATCGGAATTCTTCAACTCATCTTTTAAAACCTGGTCATCGTTAACGTTACTTCCCCTGGGCCTTGTTCCCTTAATGGGCTGAGAAACCAATGTATTGCCATTTTTCAAAAGGAAACGTTCCGGCGAAGCACAACAAACGGCAAAATCGTTGTGATATAGATATCCGCCAAATGGCACAGGGCCAAACTGCCTCATTTTACTGTATAATCCAAATGAATCCCCTGAAAATCTCCCCGAAAGCTGATGCGATAAATTGATCTCATAACAGTCTCCCTCAAAAATAAATCTTTTCCCTTCACAGACCATCATTTCATAATCTTTATAAGAAAGATGGGACTCTAATGTTCCAACTTGATATTTAATTGCATCAGTCTGGCTGCCAATGGACTTCAGGGAATTAAACATCTGAAATGTATCGCTTACAACTTCATCTTTACCGGTCATTGAATCTTCACGAAGCAATAAGCCCGGTTTGAAAAAATAAAGATCCGGAACATTTTGAATTATTGGATTCTTCGAATGAAGGTTTTCATTAAAATTTTTCAGATCATATCCGAGATAGCCAAAATGCCAGCCAGGAGCTTTTTGACGAAACCATTCCAAAGCGTCCCACGGATTCATATCAAATCGTTGTTCTACTTTTTCTATATGATTTTTGAAAAGAATGGAATCCCCGAAAGCTATTATTTCATACTCTGGGAATGCCGCGAAGAAATTGCTTTGGGAATCGGGATGCCCTATTAACTGCGATTCCAGCAATATTACCGGTCCCTGGTTTCTTGCCGCAATAATAGCCTGTTTGGGAATCAATGACACAGGTTTTTAATTTCGTTTCCAAATTGTTCAATGATTTCCAGTAAAGACGGACTGCTTATCGAAAATTCTTTCCCGTCAATCATTTTAACGGGTAAAATTTCACGAATGGAATTGGTTACAAAAATGGTATCCGCTTCAAGTATGTCAATCAACGTATAACGCCCGGCAAACATAGCCCACTTCTCATCGTTTTCCAGCATTTCAATCACCAGTGAACGGGTGATTCCGGGAAGGATATCACTATCTTTTGAAGGAGTAAAAACCGTTCGGTCTTTTATCCAAAATATATTAGCGATGCATGTTTCACTCACAAAGCCATCCGTAGTCAGCATCAATGCATCGTCTGCACCTTTTGCCACCGCTTCACGACTGGCCCTGATATAATTGATGCCATTTGATAATTTATAGGACGAGTCTAATGCTGATGCCGGCACGCGACGTGTGTCAGCCACAGCTAAAGACATGGAATCTAATCCCTTAACAAGAGGTGATGCTGTTATAAAAAAGGATGACAGGCTCTCTGTACCGGTATGATAGCCCGGCTTACCTTCACGCCAAACCTGGATGCGAACCCGCGCCTCCTGCTTATCAAGGCCATTCTGTTCAATCAATCTGTGAATACAATTTTCAAAGTATTCTGTAGAATAAAAATCGGGAGTCGAAATTCCCAGATACTCCATTCCAGCCAATAGTCGCCTGAAATGTTTATCAAAAGCGACAAATTTACCGGCATATGATTTTAGTGTTTCAAAACAACCATCACCATAATAGGCGGCACGCGATTGGGCCGGAATCAAAGCTTCTGCAGAGGGAACAATCTGTCCATTTAAACATGAATAATTCATTATTCCCCTGATTTTTAAGAACCGGAAAGAGCTTGTCGCAATTTTTCCAGTGCGGATGAATCACGGTAACCAGCCTGCACATATAGTAGCTTTCCGTCGGGACGAAAGGTTATCATTGTTGGAATACCGGGTACGTTTATTTTGAAGAAAAAGTCATCGCCGGCAACAAATCTAAAGGGAAAATCTTTTCCTTTTATAAAGCTATAAACCCGGGACGTATCTTCCCGCACATCGGCAGCCAAAACGGTCAGTTTTTGCGGATATTTATTCTTTAACGTTTTTAGATCTTTAAGTAACGCTTTCGACGGACCAGAGAATGTCGACCAGATACAAATAACAGCATATTGCCCATGATAAGCCGAAACCCTGACACTATCCTTGTCATATAAATCTGTAAAATAAGTCTGGTATATCCCCTGCTGATTTTTACTTACTTCATTGAAAAAATTAACTTTGGCGCGATGATGCAAATATATGGTGCTGACAGCGATCAGAAACGCTGCAACAATACCAAATCCGACTACAAACTTGTTGAAATGCTTAGAATCTATTTTCCAGCTCATATAAAACCCATTTGATAAATTGCTACTATTGCCGGGTTATAATATAGAATATGGAATAACAAAAAGGGGAACTTTTTAGCTCCCCTCTTACACCATTAATTGGCTAGAATCAGCACCGAAGTACCGGGTAAATCGACCTTAAGTTTTTTCTTCTTTATACTGATTTTCTCCCCATTCAATTTATTGGTAACCCATTTCGGATCTCTCTTCAGAAAACCGGTGTCTATCGTAAGTGATTGACTTCCATTTCCCCGGTTGAAGATCGCAAAAGCAATGTGCCCGTTATTATCAAACCGGGCAAATCCGAATATCTTATGAGCATCATCAGTGTAAATGGTTTTGTATTGACCGGTATTGAGCACCCCAACTGATTGACGGATATGTGCCAGTTTCTGATACCAGTGAAATAAATCCTTATTGAATGCCACTTTATCTCTTGGACGGGGCCTGGATAACGGATCATTCACCTCATCCTGATAGGTCAAATCCGGCCAAATCATCGGTTTACGGTCGCCGGGATCGTCGGCTCCCCACATGCCGGCTTCATCCCCATAATAAACCATCGGGGCTCCAACGTAAGTGAACTGAAATGCAGCAATCAATTTTTGAATTTGACGTTCCTTTGCATTGGGTTCCCTAACATTATACCTCTCCCATGATTTACTTTTCTCTTTAAAAGCGTGATCAGAATTTACGATTTGAGAGGCCAGACGTTCCGTATCATGGCTATCCATCAAATTCATCATTGCTAAATCACTATTCCATGAATAATCATCGCGAACACGGGCAATACTCGTATCGAACTGGGTAGCGGTAAACTTTTGTGTGATGAAAAATTCGCTGATTCTGCGGGTCAACCGATAATTCATGACCGCAGTAAATTCGGATGGAGTCACGTAATGAATGGCGTTTCTATTCCATATTTCCGCAGATGTATAAGCGTTCGGGTTGATTTTGCGAACCAGGGCATGCCATTGGTCCCAAAACCGATGCCCGATTTCTTCCGCCACATCCAGACGCCAGCCGTCGATACCGTCAGACGTATCTCCATCGCCATTAGGATCCATCCAGCGGCGCGTATCAGCAAAAATAATGTTCCTTACCGGCGCGACAATCGTACCGTTCTCTTTTTTCCAGACCGGCAGGCTTTTATATCCCCACCAGCCTTTATAATTGAATTCGTTCGTGTCGGGCGTTGCCGGATTATCAAACGAAGTGACATCATACCAGTCTTTATATTTCGAATTCTGCTGGTTCTTTACCACATCTTTAAACGCCCAGAAATCGGTTCCCGTATGATTGAAAACTCCGTCTATGATTACTTTCATACCACTATTATGGGCTTCTTTTATCAACTTGAGAAACAATTTATCTGCTGAAGTCCACACCCATTTGGAAGGATCGGCATTGTCTTCATGTGCCATTAATTCCGCATCACCTTTAGGGTCCGGACCAAAAAAACGATCAATATGGTGATAATAGCTGGCATCGTATTTATGCAACGACACGGCATCCTGCACCGGATTGAAATAGATGGCCGTTACACCCAGTTTTTTCAGGTAATCCAGTTCATCAAGCACTCCCTGCAAATCACCTCCGTAGCGTCGGTCATTTACAAAATTCTGAAACTGGGAGCCCACACGTTGCTCCCATGCGGCCCTTTGATACCAATCGCTCGTCCAGGAGGTAATTTCCCATCCTTTTGGAGCACGAATGTGAGCTGCCGTCGGATCATTAGTAGTATCTCCATTTCGAAACCGTTCCGGAAATATTTGATACCATATGGCATGCTTGCTCCATTCCGGAACCGGCGGACCTGCTTTTTGAGCTTTTGCTGTGGGAATTGCAAAAAAAACAACGCAAAATATGAATAAACAACTATTAAAGATTTTCTTCATTTCGGTAATTTTTCCTAAACAGTTAAAAAAGGGCGGAGTCTCCACGACCCCGCCACTCCTCGCCTCACAGATTCTTATTTAATAAGAATCATTTTCTTCACAAATACTTTATCCCCGGCTGACATGCGAGCCAGGTAAATACCACTACTTAGCTTATTTGCATCAAAAGTGACGGTATATTTCCCGGCGGATTGTCTCTTATCGATAAGTGTTGCCACTTTCTGTCCCAGAAGATTATAGACTTCAAGCTTTACATTTACAGACGATGCAAGCTGATAATTGATATTGGTTGTCGGATTAAATGGATTAGGATAATTTTGTTCCAGCGCAAATTTTGTTGGAATATTAGAGGCATTAGTTCCATCCGTTTGTTCAACCCCGGTTAGCAGATCCTGATCCGGCACCGGTAACTTCGTATCTGTATAAATATGAAATTCACCTGGAGAGAAATTCTTCGTCTGCGACATACTCGCCACGTTTACAGCCTCACCGCTGAAATAGTCATACCATGTTCCGACATGTTGAAATGATGCTGAACCGGTGTGTGAAATAACGTCGAAATTGCCGACGATAGCTACATTGGTGGTATCACTGTTTAACCAGATATGTTTTATTGTACCGCTTGTTCCCAGGCTGTAATTCGTTGTACTGAAGATGGGATATTTTTCTTTGAGCTTAATTAAATCGGAAAATACGCGATACAACTTATTACGATCTGCATCATTATAATAATCCCATCGTATAGGTTTGGTACCCAACCGGCCATTGTAATCAATAGAGACATCATACCCGAGTTCACCAAATTGCCAGATCATCTTTGGGCCTGGAACCGTAAAGAAGAATGCGGCCGCTTCTTTAACACGATCCAAAGCCGTCGACAAATCTTTGATATTGTAACTGCCACTGCTATTACCATACTGAAGATTTTTAACCATTATGCGTTCTTCATCATGGCTTTCCATGTAACCGACCAAACCTGGCTGTGACCAACCCAAATTTTTATACGATACGCCGGAAAAATCCCAACCTGAACTAAATCCCATAGTGGCCTGATTGTAGGCATAATTCATGTTGCCCCACATCATCATTCCATCATTGGAAAATACTTTTTCCTCAGAGTTATCCGTAAAAAGTTCTAATATCACGTAGGTATCCGGATTATTTGCCCATAGATGATTGGCCATGCGTTCAATGATTTTAATCCGGGCTGCATCGTATGCGAATCCATCACCCGGCGTATTGGTGAAACCTTTGGCAAAATCAAAACGATACCCATCAAAATGAAAATTATTCACCCAGTAATCGGTTACCCTGTCCACAAAATATTGCGTGGCCTTGCTTTCATGGTTGAAATCATATCCCCAATAATAAACCGGGTTAGGTGAATCAACATTATACCATGGATTATCCGGTGTTACTTTCCCTGTTGCACTGTTATAATACATCCTGACCATCGGCGACTGGCCAAAGGAATGATTTAAAACAATATCCATTAATACAGCGATACCCTGTTCATGACAGGTATTAATGAAATTCTTCAAATCGTTGGCAGGACCATAATATTTATCCGGGGCAAAATAGAAACTCGGATTATAACCCCAACTGTCGTTACCTTCAAATTCGTTGACCGGCATCAATTCAATAGCATTAATACCGAGGCGTTTCAGGTAAGAAAGAGTATCGGTGAGCGTTTTATAGTCGTGACTGGCCACAAAATCTCTTACCAAAAGTTCATAAATCACCAGTTTATCTTTGGCCGGCCGCTGGAAATTCTGATCTTTCCAATTAAATGTTGACTGAGCGGTTTGTAACACACCGGCAATTTGCTCCGTTTTTCCATATGGATATTGTTTCATATTAGGGTATGTAACCGAAGAAATATATTTATCGTTATTCGGATCCAGTACCAGGTTTGAATAAGGATCTGCCACACGAAGAGTCCCATCAATCAGGTACTGAAAAGCATATTGAGTACCCGGAGAAAGATTGTGAAGCGTTATCCAATAATAGACACTGTCGGCATTGACCGAGTCCCTGTTCATAAAATAGCTTGTATTGACTTTCCAGTTGTTGAAATCGCCAATGACATAAGTAAACTTTTTATGAGGGGCGAATAACGATAATGTTGCCGTTGTCGGATCACTCTGATTATACGTAATCCCGTCTTCCAGGCCGGCAGGTCGCGGATTATTCACAATTTTCGGATTGATAACGTAATCAAATCTTGTTGTATCTGTATTACCGCCACCATCACTTCCTATCAGAGTGACTTCGTGGACTCCGGTTGTTATACCGATGATATCGTAACTGAGTGTATCATTATTTACCGTTGCAACCTGATTCCCATCGACTTGTAACTGCATCGACAGATTTCCACTTCCAAAAATCTGTCCCACACCTAAAACATGAATGGTATCCTTTTCATTGATGAACATTGAACTTAAAGCCGGCTGGACAAACCTAACATGAATTCCTGAACTATAGATCGGCATGAAAATATCTTTTCCACCAAGATCCCGTCCTGTGACCGATCCATCTGCATTTCGAAATACAAAAGCCAGAGCCGTTACTTTTTCAGTGGTATTCGTCGGGATCCCGTAATAATTAAAAATATCAGGTATCGTCAGATGGTAAAGATTAGTACCGTCCTTAACGAGTTTAGCTTTAGGAATATTCACATTCCAGGCGGCTATAACATATTGCCAGCCACTGGAAGAGGTACTTTGATCGGTTAAAACACCGGTATGAGCATAAATATCCCCGGTGTAATTCATTAAACCCTGATCTCCTTGATCGGCATGAAAATATACGGTAATGGAATCATTAACAGTCGGAAACGAAGGACTCCAGGTTATAACCTGCGCCATTGCCATAGTTGAAACTTGCAGGAAAACGAAAAACAGAAATAGTTTTTTTACACTCTTGTTCATGATGATAATTGTTGTATTAGGAAAAGCAGATATTGCACTTTTTTCGTGATGGATATCAAACAACTATGGCTTTTAGCTTTATTAGAAAGAAATTCTAAAAACAGATATATGCTAAGCTACTGCCGATATTTAGCTTAGTTCGATCTTTGTATTAGCTATAACATCGGTTGAATTTCTAATCACCAGTTCAGGAGAATAGACTGTGTGTGAAATCATCCTGTTCGTATTTGAAATACGATCAAGCAATTTACTGATGGCTAAGGCTCCCATTTCGTACATGGGCTGACGCATAGTCGACAAACCCAGGTATTCAGACATTTGCAGGTCGTCGAAGCTGATCAATGGAATATGAATATTAAAATCTTTCATGGCCTTTAAAGCGCCTACAGCTTGAATATCCGAAGCGCAGAATACTGCTTCCGGCCTGTTCTGGCACTTTAATAATTTTACCATCGCCTGATATCCGCCTTTTTCAGAAAAACCATCCCGATAATTATCATCACCGGTAACAATTAAATCCGGGTTTACCAAATGTCCGGCATCCTCCAAAGCACGTTTGAACCCAAGGATACGATCCTGGCTCGGTTTGGATTTAGGATTAGCCGAGAGCATGGCTATATTTTCATAATTTTGTTTGATCAGGAAGGACGTTGCGGAATAGGCTCCCTCGATGCTGTCGACACTTACAGAATCAAAATCGGAATGATACTCGTCCATAAGCGTGATAGGAACGTCATATTTTTTAAGCTTTTTCCATTGGAGTTCATTAAGATGGATAGAAATGAAAAGATAACCATCCGCCATCCCTTTTTTCATGACATACTCGATTTGTTCGAACAGGTCGATATTGGATTTGATATTATAAATATTCAAATCGTAGTCATATTCAGCGAGTTTATCCTGGATACCCCCTAATACCTCCATAAAGAAATAGTTGGAAATGACCGGTACCAATGCCATAATAATCTTGGTATTTTTCCGTGCCAAACCCTGAGCAAATGCCTTTGGATGGTACCCCTTGGAGTCGGCAATAGCTAAAATCTTTTCCCGCGTTTTTTCTGAAACACTTTGACTATTATTGAAAACACGTGATACGGTAGCAATGCTCACCCCCGCTTCTTTTGCAATATCATAAATCGTAGCTGACAAACTTTTCCCTTTTGCTATCGTTGCAGCGATCCAGCGTGAAAGATATAGAGAATGCAGACAGGATAAAAATCTCATCTGCATTCTCTTTTAAAAAATGATTATTTGATAAGAATCATCTTCTTTTCAGAAACGTTATTACCGGCTTTCAGTCGATAAATATACATACCGGAAGCCAGGCGGGAAGCATCAAATGAGATACTGTGTGATCCGGCTGACATCTTTTGATTAATCAACGTTGCCACTTTTTGACCTAAAATATTGTATATGGTCAATTGAACATTATTTGTTGCAGGCAATGAGAAGTTAATCATTGTAGTCGGGTTAAACGGATTCGGGTAATTTTGGTGACAATGAGAATTTTGCCGGGACATTACCGGCACCGTTATCACTGATAGCCGTAAGGATCTTTTGATAATCCGGTGGCATATCATATGGTAATGGAGGAGCGAACTGATACGTCAGCGTAGGCATCGTATAGGTTGACGGCCAATGAATCTGACCACCGACAGCTGTCGGGATGATATACTGATAATAATAACGGCCTGGATCGAAACCGCCACCGTTACCTACAGCATTACCACTGGTATTAAACGGCTGGCCATACCAAATACGGAAAGCAAAAGCATTTAAGGTCTTTGCTTTTAAATGAATGGTCAGTGTATAAACCTTTGAACCGGCTGATTCGGGCATAAAATGGACATATTCAATTGAAGCAGGTGTTTTAGAACTGGTAATAGAACTTTCACCCGGTGTCCAGCCCTGAGTTAATGCCAGCATCGGCTCTTCCACAATCATATATACGGAATCCGTAGCCGGAATAAAAGGTGTGGAATTAGACATAGCGGCCGTCATATCAATTTTGAACGTCACATCAATACCATTTCCGCCCTCAGTATTCTGATCGGTGATTAAACCTTCTGGCGGAATACCACTGAAATAAGCAGAGCTGATAGTCTGCACAGCCTGATTTTCGATAGTCAGCACACGGTTGGATCCACCCCACGTTCCGGGTAATTCATAACCATTATCAGGTACGATACCTGGAATATAGTTTGGAGTTTTATTGGTTGAATCGAATCGCTCAGGATTCCAATGCACATAATATTTATAAGCGAATTTATCGCCTACAGCCTTGGTCACTTCTTTATTATTCAGTTCCCAATTCTTATTGAAGGCATTGTAATCCAAATAATCTGCAGGACTACCCCAGTTATTGAAGTCACCGCGGACTTCCATGCTATCGATACTGGAATTAAACAATCCCAGACCTTCCAGGATACCAACGTTAACGGCAAAATTAAGTTTTGTGGTGATAACCGGTGCTGCCGATGGTGGCTCGTCATTAAAAAATGAGAAATAAATCGTCGTATCTGTTGCACTACCCAAAGTGAAAGTACGGTTGGCAATACCTTCCCATCCCAACTCAGTATTCGGGCTTGCTCCATAGAATTTGAATTCTACCGAATTACTGGCGGTATTCAGATCCGTTTTTGAAAAATAAGCGACTCCGGAATAGAACATGTTTTCCCCGCGGCCATGAACAGCTTCACTGTCTAATACAACTTTAGTAGCGCCATCCCATGTAAGTGGAGTAACAGAACCACGAACCTGAATTGAATCCGTTGCAGGATTGAAAGCTTTGGTTTGGATTTGTTTTCCAACATCAACACGGAAAAATACCCCGATTGAATCTTGTTTCTGAACAAAAGGACCGTTCCCATTAGTTCCAAGATCATAGTAAGTAAGTGCCAGTGATGTATCCTGTGTTGCCGTTTCCGGGAGAATAAATTTCCGGTTGGCGGCAGGTTCCCAGCCACCATTCGGTGGTGAACCCACGGTGTATGTCGGGCCTAAGCCAATCCAGTATTTGTACTCGAGTGTATCGCCGGGAGCCATTTTAACAGTAGCTTTCCAGTAATCGCCACCCATATTGGTAGCTAAAACGGTAGAAGTACTGTCCCAGGTAATACTCTGAGTACCATAACTGGTACCTGACACTTTAGATGTTAAAGCTCCACGAATCTGAACAATATCAGATGCCTTCAGCGTATCGGGCACGGTGGAAGTATTAACCCAAAGCGTCACATTATAGGTTGTTTGGGCTAATGAAACTCCAACCATCCCGAAAGACAGCATCAGGAGTGCCAGTAGCCTGTTCGTAACCTTTTTCATAAGAACCCCTCTATTAGGTTTTTATTGTTAGTGACTATTATTTCTGCTTTTGCAGTTAAAACATTATTTCTAATGATATTCGGTTTACATTATTTAAATATTTGTAACTTTGGAGAGAATAACCAATGAGAATATTCAAATTTCCTTTCATCTTATAATTGATACCTATACCACCTGTGTACTGGATATATCTGTCTTTCTGGCCCAGTTCAGGTAAACCACCACGAATCATGATCATATTATTCAGGAAGCCAAACTCACCGCCAACACTTACACTTTGCATATTATCGGAAGGGCTGTTGCCATCGACATCCAGTGTAGCTCTGAAGTTTTTATTATTCATCACATCCCATGCAAAGCCCACTTTTAAACGCAATGGCAGGCTAAATTGGTCGGTATATAATTTTCCATCGGGTTTATAGCTCCCGTTACTGTTTTGATCCAGGTTTACCGGAACAATCAGGTCATTACCATCCATTTGCATTTTGGAACCTACATTGGAGATATCTACGCCAAAACGTATTCCCCAGAATGGTGTCGTGTATAAAGTCCCTATATCGAAAGCAATTCCCTTGGACCCCGACTGCATGATGGTTTCACTGATATATTTTACATTAGCACCAATGGAAAAATTTTTAAGAAGATACTGTCCGTAGCTCAACCCTACTGCGATAGAATAAGGGCTGAAATAGACCCCTGTTCCCTCAGGGTTGTCTTCCGTTGTCTGTTCCATAGAGCTCATAGTCATGGCCGTAATATTTAAACCGGCAACCCCTCCATGGCCCGTTGGCATAACCAGTCCGAGGTAACTATGATGAATGCCCACAAACCAGTTTGCGGTTTCAACCATCACTTCATTTTGTTTCAATGTTGCCAGTCCTGCAGGATTCCAGTACATGGCTGAAGGATCGTTGACCGTGGCTGTTATAGCTCCTCCCATTGCTGAAGAACGGGTACCCACCGGAATATCAAGAAAATTAGCTGCCGAAGTACCTACTTTTGTGACAGTCTGTGCCAGGACCGGTGTTGTCACAACCATCAGGCAGAATACGGTGAATATTTTATTAATGAATTTCATAGGTTTTTTAATCACTTTTCTAACTATTTAATTACTGCGAACTTACCAGCCGTTTCTCCGACACCAGGGGCATCAATATGGTAAATATAGATTCCGTAGGAAATTTCGAGATTATCCTTTGTGAGCATATCCCACGAATAGGTGCCGCTATATAATCTTGCATTACCCTTGTCTATATAAATTTGACGCACTAGTTGCCCGGAAACGGTAAAAATTCTTAGCGTACAGGGAACCGGCATATGTGTAAAATGCAATTCCCGCTGCTGTTGATGGTTTGAGGTTGTAATTGGCGGTTCATAGATACTGGATACCACATATGGATTCGGCACTACTTTGATTTTGTCCAGTTGTGATTTTGCCAGTGTGTCGCTTACCTGCGGCGTGTTGTCCGGTTTAATTTTAAATTCATACCGGTCACGACTCGAAAATGGTTTAGTCGTTCGTATCAGTAAAGTGTCGCCTGGCTGGGGATTTATAGAAATTGTATTGCCAGCTTTACTTCTAGGCTTCAGTTGCAGTCGATAAGTAAATTGATTCGGTTTACCCAGATAATCTTCAATAAAGACAATTACATCTGTATTTAATCCCAGATTTCCGGTAGTAGCTGTGAATTTTCCCGGGCCGCCCGTGGTATCAAGATCCCCGAATGCATAACGGATTTCTTTGTTATCGTAGGTATTAAATAATTTAAAATTGGTAGGAACGGATAACACATGAACAAAACTCCCTGGCGCAGGCTCAAGTGTTGTATCTGCTGATTGCCCAAACCCGACATGATCACCAATAACCAGTTTATAATCAGCCAGCTTCGCATTGTTTTTCCATACAGCAAAATCGTAATCATGTGGTGGTTCCGTCTGGTTTTGAGCATCGTAATGCCAGCCCGATAATGTTGTATTCAACTGTAACTTACTGGTATTGTGCAATATGATTCTCAAACCCTGTACTACCGGGTTATCCTGGCCATTCAAATATTGTGAGCGGCTAATAAGGGTATCCTGTTGGCCATTCGTGACATTAATCATTGAAAAATTCTTCGTTTTCAACGTATCAGGAATATTGTTAAATCCTGATTTGACCAGGGTATCCTCAAATACAATATCATAAATATTATCAGGCACTACAGTGCTCGGATCAGCAATACTGACATCCACACTGCCTCCGGGAGATCCACTCATCAATGTCGGTGCAGGATTATCAGGATTGATGTAACCGGCTTGCGAGGGCGATGGCCGAACTTCAACCACATTTTGTCCCAGGGTTACACTTCCATCCGGATTCAAACTGATTTTTATAGGTGATTCAGATGGAGCTATTCCTGCCGTTACATTACCGTGGTCGAAAGAAGTAACCGCATAAAAATAGCGCCGTCCGTTTACAACGTTGGAATCGACATAAACATGCTTTAATCCACTGTTATCTCCCATGTTATACAGAACACCATTCACAGGTACCGGATTTAAGCCGCTGTATTGGTCATTCTTATCGAAAATAACCAGCGGTTTATCGAATTGCGGATTGCCATAGGCATCGGTAATCGTTTTTGAATCCTGGAAAGCTGCATCCGTTGCCCGGTACACACGGTAGCCTTCAAAATCATAACCGTCACCGGTGATACGCGACATATACCGGTCAAATGAATTTTCGGAACTATCATCCCAGTAAAGCCTTACGAAACCATCACCGGCCACAGCCGTAACTTTCGGAGGCAAAGGTGCAACGGCAAACTGATAATTTGCATCATAGGCTTTTGTGGCCTGATCCAGGTTTTTATTATCAGCGACACGGTCGTCCTGACGATTCTGGCTCTTCGTTTGTACCGCCGTTATTGCTACGGAGAATCGTTCGGATGCTCCTTTTTTCAATGGGAATGGCGATGAAGAAACCATGATATCCGAATCCTGTCCAACAGGAGCCTTCGAATCGAAATGTCCTGGTGTCAGATAAGTTTGCCAGATTGTGGCATCCAGATTTATCTGGAAACTGCCGGCCGGGAAAATTGTCACATTTGTGATCCCGATCATATCCGATTCCTGGACGTCGGTCTTGTCAATATCCGGCTCTCCGGGATAATTGGTACCGGCACCTGATGTCGGCAATCCGTCACCCTGACCCAATGACGGAGTATCGGGATTTCCCTGAATACCTACGTCATCACTATTCGGATTCCAGTTATCGTTATTGTCAAAGTAATCGTCACGGGCTTCATCAATCATAGGTGCGCTGGTGTGGTAATTTTGCCAACGTCCGTTATACTCTTTGTCAACTAAATCCTTGAAAGTGGCATCCGTCTTCAGGCGCCCGCGTATCTGGCGGTTCGAAACGATCAATCCGCGCTGAACCGTATCTCCCGGCTGAAAATGCAAATAATTAATAAAACGAACGGGATGAGGAACAAATATTCCATTAAGCAGGGTTTTCTTTTCGAGATCATTTGGAGTATTCTCGTCAATCAAACCGTCGAAATCGTCATCAATAAGATTATTATTATTTTGTGACCGAATGTCGGCATCCGGAAAGATATCTTCATTTACAGTCGTACCTCCCGGAGGGAAATTATTGTACGTAACTCCGTCGTAGGTAATTGACTGGCCGTTATTCGGATAGGTAGTGATGAACCGGCTGCCATCTTTACCAATCAGAACAATCTTGTCTCCCGGTTTTAACGTACGATCCTGAAAGTCTGTAGCACTGAACTTAGGTATCACAGAATCAACAAGTGCCGAACTGGTATAAAAACCACCGTCTGCTGTCGTCAGAGGGGCATATAAATCCTTATTCTGAGGATTGTAAAAAGTCCCATCCCGCGGATTAAAAGTATCACTGTCACCATCGTTATCTATACCATCTGTTGCATTACCCGGGGTTTCCAGAAATTTAATACCCATTTCCCCGATTGGCCCGTCGAATTGCGGAGGTGCCGGAGAACGGGTCAAATCTGTCAGATAAGCGATAGATCGTAGTTCGTCAAACTGGGGCTGATCATCATTGGCTGTTCCTGCCACAAGGTCAGCAATCCACAATGCAAATGATACTTTCTTATAATCATATGAACCATCATTTGTAATAGTAAATATGTTAAAATGAGTGGCATTTACCAGGGTTTGTGTCCAGGCCATAACCCGGACATCCATCACTAAGGCAAGCCCTCCACGGGTTGGGTCGGTTTCGTCAGGTACAAATTTTGTTGAGGTGTTATTTACATATTTATTATAAAGATCGTCGCCCGTTTTATAGAAAAACTCAAGGTCGGCATTAAACTGATTTTTACCAAAATAACCATCCCACGCACCAGGCCAGCCATCTCCGCCGTCCTGCATTTTATCCGGCCAGAATGCAGGCCATGTATTACCAATTGGAGATCCTGGCCCACGGTCACTGCGGGCCATTTCTGTTGAATTAGCATTATCGTAACCCGTTATCGGGTTCAGCGACCAGCTGGCACCGGTACGACTGGTTCTTCCATTAGCAACATCAACGATAGGAAACGTTTTAGTTGTATCCAGTTGATTCGGCACTTCCGCTCCCATAACTACTTGCAGGAAGTACATATAGGTACGTCCTGTATTTTTGGGAAATTCAAACTGGAGCTGATCGGGTGATGCCGCATCGGCCTTTCCACCCAAACCATAGTTGAAATAACTGGCTCTTAATTGGTTGCCGTCCATAATGGACATGCGGCGGTCATTAAATGACGACCTTTCTTTGCTGGGAGTATATGTTTGGGCCTGAACTTTCAGGCTTCCAAAAGCAGCAAAGACAAAAACGGTTACTATTATTTTCTTCAACATCAACTTATCTGATAGCTTTTTAGAATGAAATTTCTGCACCAATTTGAATCCTTCTCGGTTCTGCATAAAAACTTGGATTAGTCAGATACCCCGGTTGTGCTCCCTCCGGAATAATCAATGGCCTGTTTGGCTCTCCCGAATCACTATAAACATTCGTTACCAACTTGCTGCCAAGCAGGTTATACACATTCAAAAACAGTTTGATATTCGCACCGTTTTTAAATTTGAAATTCTTATACGCATTCATATCGATAGAAAACTGGCTCGGATACCTGGCTGTGTTCGTTAAATCACGTTGTGAAGCGGTGGGACCATGACGGACGGTAAATGGAGTTGACGGAGTGTATGGAGTACCGGTTTGAAACCGTGCAATCATATCCGTGCCCCAGGTTCTTTCAGTATAATACATGGCCGTGTTAAGTATGCTGCTACGATCCCAGTTCAAAACACGAATAAATTTCGTTAAGGACTGGCCGGAAGTATTACCCGATGAAGTCGCTAAAAAGAATGCGGCGCTTGGATCAGAATTGCTTCCTTCTGCTTTGGTGTAAGTGTAATCAATATTGATATTAAACTTCTGTGTCACATTTTGATTCAATGAAAATGTGAGTCCCTTCGTGTTTGAATAGTCACGATTAATCCAGGTTCCATAGCGCACCGTTGGATTATATGTCCGATCAATTATACCTGAAGAAACGTAATTTCGTGTATCTTTATAAAATCCGGTAACTTCGATAGCGGTTCCGGCAAATATTTGCTGCTTAAGGCCGAGCTCATATTGAACCGTGCTTTCAGGTTTTAAATCCGAATTCCCAAAAATTCCGTAGATACCACTGCTTTGTGGCAAAATTATCTGACTGTTCGAATACAGATACGAATAAGATGGCATCTGGAAGAAATAACCATACGAAAAATGGATGACACCATTCGCAGAAATAGGATATGCAATACCTAGTCTCGGGCTCAATTGATATTTAGCTTTGGCCGGCTTCCACCAATAGGTTTCTCTTTCTGCCAGGGTCTTTGCCTGGTTCTTCGCTAATATTGGATTTGTGATATCCGGATCCATCGGATCGGCCGGAATTTGTGCATTTGGCTGGAAGTAATCGAAACGAAAACCAATATTTACAATGAGGTTTTTATATTCGATTTTATCCTGAATATAACTGCTTAATATATACGGTTTCTTCGTGTATTTACTATGGTTTACCGTATTGAGGGGTGGAATTCCCAATTCATGAAAACGAGCCTGATCAGCTGGAATGTAGGAAGGCAGTACGATACCTGCATTCGGATCTAATGGCTGCAAATTGATATTTTCATAATCAAGCTGATCTGCTTCTAATTCTATACCTGCTTTAACAAAATGTTGATCCGTTACCTGGCTTGCGATTTGACCTTTCAGGATGAGGGAACGGGTTCTCCTTTTGAATCGGGAATTATTGGTTCCCAACTGGTTGAATTGATAATTCCGGCTCGATATCCCACCATATTTTGAGATATCATCGTAATTGAAATACCGCGGATCAAAAGGATCGGCATATTGATAATTTTTATAACGATTACTTTTTACAGCGGCATTTACCGTTACATAAGTTCTGTTACTTGGCGTGATGGTCGTTTTAAGATTTAAAGCAAAATTCTCTCCATAATATGTAGGTATGCCATATGGATTTAAACGGTTACCGTGATCATAATTCACTCCATGATCATTTCCGTATGCTCCAATCAGGTTAAAACGAAGGAACTTGGCTGCATTAAACTGTATATTTCCCTGAGCACTGTATGAATCATAATGATTCATTGGAACAAGAGAGCTGTCACGCATACCGGTATCCCTTAAAATCTGAAGTGCTTTACCCTTAATCGTATCTTGAGTTAAAGTATACCATGGCTTATTTAGATCTACTTTTTCCCCATAATTTGTCAGGTAATTATCAATGCTTTCACCGGCTGCCAGTGTATCATGGTAGGGACCGTGATTGGAATATTCATTTCTGCCATATAACCAGCCGTCATTTCTGAACTTGCGGCCTGTTACGAAAAAGGTAAGTTTGTTTTTGATAATCGGACCGGAAACATCGGCACTGACATCATACTGGCCATAGGGTTTAAATTGCTTGACATCAGATGGGATACCATCGTAAATAGAGCCCAGCCCCGTCAGATAATTTCCTGTGAATCCCCTGACGTTGGCTTGAAAGTCATTGGAACCGGCTTTTGTTACAATATTGATGATACCGGACATAGCCTGACCATATTCGGCATTAAATGTTCCGGAAATAACCTGTAGTTCCTGAACGGAGTTATTTTCAATTCTTAAACCATTACTATGGTCATAGTTATCTGTTACCGGAATTCCATCTACGATGTACGATACTTCGGATGACCGGCCGCCACGAATGTGGATACCGCCCCCGTTATCGACACTAACCCCCGCCTGCAACCGGACAACGTCACTAAGTTCCTGAACAGGTAATTTTTTAATTTCCTGGCTGTTAACCCGCGCTTCAGAACTCGTCACATCCTTTAAAACCAACGGTTGTTTAGCCTGAACGACGATCTCCTGGCCTTTAACAGTCTCAATTTTTAGACCAAAATTAACTGTTGTTGTCAATTCAGTTCGGACTACTATCCCCGTCACTTTACTGGTGGCATAACCAATATATCGACAGACCAGGTTGTAGGTCCCCGGGTGTACATCAAGGATGATAAATTTTCCGTTTACATCTGTTGATCCACCAATTGTTGTCCCCTCAATTATGACGTTAGCACCAGGTAATGCTTCACCGGTTTCAGCGTCTTTAACGACCCCGGTAATTTTTCCGGATTGTGCTAATACCGGAGTAACCCCTGCAAGTAGCAGAATTAGCAATAGGAGATTTCGAATCGTTGACTTCATGAACTCTACTAAATATCTATTTTTATGTTGTTTAATTTCTTCAAATCTTCGTAAGCGTTATGCTTTACTTTGGTCTCACGAATAATTGTTTGCTTATGTTCTCTCAGCAATTTCATCCTCAAGACTTTTTCTACTAAAGGCTTAGCTGCTTCAAAATCGAGATGCTTCCCTTCTTTCCGACCCAGGCATTTGAATACATAATATTTACCGACGGTGTACTTGAAGGGTCCGGCTATTTCCCCGGCCTTCAAATTCTTTAGTTTGAATGACATGGTGCCAAAAGTACCGATACCTCGATAACCAAGTTCCCCGTCAACCATCACATCTTCATTATCAATGGAATATTTACGCAACAGCTTTACAAAATCCGTTCCTTTACGCAGTTCTTCCACTATCATGTTCCCCTTTTTCTCCGACCGCACAACGATTCGCTGCAAATTCAATTTCAGGGGACTCACATATTGTTGGGGATTTTGGTTGTATTCAGTTTGTAACTGAGCTTCAGAAATTTTTATGTTGTTATAGATATGCTCAGAAACCCGGTTGGCCAGATAATCATAAAATGTTTGATCAATCGATTCCGAAACGGCAGGATCATTTGTGTATGATGATTTTTTATACTGTTGAATGGCATAAGTCCGAAATGCAAGGCCTTTGATCAAATTGTCAAACTGGTAAAATTCCTTAATTTCAGTACGTTCCTTTAAAGGAGTAAAGAATGCTTCTCTTAAAATATCCTGACCTGTAAAAGAAAAACCATTCAGATTGGAAAACTGAGTTTCTGCTAAACCTCCAATTTGAATGCTCAAGGTGCCGGATTCATAATCATTCCGGTCAAATTTGTCTGATTGGGGCTGAATTTTATTCCAAAGCTCATGAACCAGGTTTTCATTGATATTTATCTTTTGAATAACATCCTGCAAATTTTTACGGGTGGCCAATTCTCTCTTGCGTTTTAAGGCGAAGGCCCGAAGATTATTAATCTGATTGTCATATTGATCTTCAGTCATGATTGGCTTAGTGAATTTACCGGTTAACTTAACAATGCTGTACCCCTGTGATGTCCTCACCGGCTTTGAATATTGGCCTATATTCAGATTATAAGCGGCATTCTCAAACGAAATGTCCATTTGATCTACCGAGAAAGTCCCGACATCCCCCCCATGATTAGCCAGGTAGGCATTTTTAAAATCACTTTTTGCTAAATCTTTAAACGAAGCTCCCCTTTGTAATAAATTATAAAGCGAATCTATCCCTTTTTTTGTATGAGAATAAAGGTGCGAGGCTTTCAGGACTGTGTTAAAACGGTAAAACAACTCCCTTGTATCTTTATCAGTTACTTCGACCGTATCCTGAACGAAATGTTTTAAATACTCGTCAGTAAATACCCTTCTGTTAATGAGCTGTCGTTCATATTCACTTTCCGAGTCGTCATACCAACCTTTATCCCGGGCATAGGCTACCAGGACATAGGTGTTAAATTCGCCATCGAATATTGCTTTCATGGTCACGGGATTTACCGGTATCGATTGGCCTGTTTTATAATAGTAGCGCTTGAAAGAAGCCGAAAAATCCTCTTTGGTTACTTTTAATCCTTCAATAGACGCCAAAACATCATCATCCACAGTCTTCTTTTGAGTACTGTTACATGCGACAAACAGAAATGTGGCCCAGATTATATATAGCACTCTTCGATATACCATTTCCCCCATCCTGAATTAAAAAACTCAGAAATCATTAATAAATAAAGTGTTACATAAGAAGTAGTACATTATATTCCTCCATTCTCGAATAGTGTGGCAAGCCGATTATTCGATACATTTTAGTACTACTTTTTAAAGTATAATGAAAGCGCTTACATTAAGCAATATTTATTTTTAGTTATTTTACAAATTTCAAAATCCTAACTATTGATAATTTTCCGAAAGAGATATTGGCCTTAATCCTTTCCAGATAATTCCTTTTTTTTAAAATTCATGCTTATATAATATACCGTAATCTATTGATACAAAAGAAGAAAGGATATAAACAAAAAAAGCAGGCCGTGTATAAGGTCCTGCTTTAATAAAGAATAATAATATGCTGAACAGATTTAAATGTAATCTAATGTAAATTAACTAGTGTCCTTATGACGCTTTATCTCGCTTGAAATGGTTTTAATTATATATTTGTAACCGCTTTACTTTCCCCAAAATTGGAAACAATGTAGGTTTCCAGGAGTTTTTTAAACTCTTTTCCAATATAATCACCGGCCAGTGTAGTATAATGTTCACCGTCAATATAAACAGGGGCCTTCGGTTCCTCGAATGTCCCTGGTAATGAAATACCGATATTTGCATGTTTGGATTCACCGGGGCCATTTACTACACAGCCCATAACGGCAACTTTCATATCCTGCACTCCGGGATATATTTGTCGCCATACCGGCATCATTTCGACGATATAGGTTTGTATTTCATCTGCCAGTTCCTGGAAATACGTGCTTTTTGTTCGTCCACACCCGGGACACGCAGTTACCTGCGGAAGAAAATTTCTTATTCCTAATGATTGAAGTATCTGCTGGGAAACCCGAACCTCCTCTGCACGATCACCGCCGGGCATTGGTGTCAGTGAAACACGAATCGTATCGCCGATTCCCTCCTGCAACAACACAGAAAGGGCGGCAGCGCTCGCAACCATCCCTTTCATCCCCATACCGGCTTCTGTTAACCCAAGATGAAGAGGGAAATCGCATTCAGCAGCTAAACGACGATAAACAGTAATTAAATCCTGGACTCCTGAAATCTTGCAGCTTACTATAATATGATCATGCGGCAACCCGACTTCTTCAGCCAATTTAGTTGATCGAATCGCACTTTCAATCATCGTATCGATCATCACTTCCTTGGACGATTTCGGTTCGGATAAGCTGTTATTATAATCCATTTTTTCAGCCAGCAATTGCTGATCCAGAGATCCCCAGTTGACGCCAATACGAACCGGCTTATCCCACTTCACTGCCTGTTCGACAATAGTGCAAAAATTTTCATCCCGGGTTCTGGTTCCTGTATTTCCCGGATTAATCCGATATTTTGCCAGTGCTTTGGCGCAGTCAGGGAATTGAGTCAATAATACATGTCCATTGTAATGAAAATCGCCAATTACCGGAACTTCAACATTCTTTTTAGTCAGCTTATCGATGATGAAGGGTACAGCCTGTGCCGCCTGTTTGTTGTTAACAGTAATTCGAACCAGCTCAGAACCAGAATCGTGTAAGCGAATAATCTGTTCAACCGTTTCGTCAACATCAGCTGTATCCGTATTGGTCATTGACTGAACAACAATTGGCGCTCCACCACCGACCTGAACATTTCCTACTTTTACAGCAATGGATTCTCTTCTTTTAATAGGATTCATATTTCTTTGCTACTTCTTGTAAAAATTACCGTCTGAATTGACCTGCAGTTAATATGCTAAACCTCAGGATCTTTTACTTAGTTCAAAAAGGATTCGTTTTTCATCGTCTGTTAAACCTTCGTAGCCGGTTTTAGAAATTTTATCGAGTATCCGATCCAATTCACTCTGATCTTTCTCTTCGATGATTTCAGCATCATCAACAGCGTGCATATTTACATTTCTTTTTGGGGTTTTGTCTCTTTCTTTTGCCATAAAATTATCAAAAGCCGAAAATAGTCTGTTGAAATCATATCCTTTGTAATATGTTTTCATTAATAAATAACCGCAAAGGGCACCTCCCAGATGAACCATACGTGCTACATGTCCACCGGATCCCATGAATAATACTTCCAGTGCAATAAGGCCGCCAACTACATATCGTGCTTCAATGGGAGGCAGAAAAAGTAGCATAATGGGCATTCGTGGATATAAAACAGCGAAGGCTACCATGATACCGAACACGGCTCCCGAAGCGCCTATAACAATACTGCTTCCAATCAGGGGACTCAGCATGATATTTATAAGCGCGCCGCCAATACCCGAACCGAAATAAATTACCAGGAAAACCCTTGAGCCCAGGGTTTCTTCGACCGGGCGCCCCATCCACCATAACCACAACATGTTAAACAGAATATGCCATACCGAAGCGTGCAAAAACATATAGGAAATCAAACGCCACGGCTGCAACAGTCCGGAATGAAAATCGGTTATTAACGCAAAATACTGGATGATATAATTATCCAATACGGTTCCACCGACTGCCTGAATAATAAAAATAAAAACATTAACTGCTATAATGGTACGCAATGCGACAGGCCAGTTCATAAAACTGCGTTTCATTGCACTACCAAAAGACTCATTATACATATCGCGTACTACTTATTAGAGCTATTCTTCTGCCAGGTTGGGATAAACCTTAACCATAGGTAAATTAATAATCTTCCAATTCTATATCAGTTTTTAAACGCTATTTGAACTTTATAATTATTCTAATGATCAACCTTTTTACCCAAATTGCGACTGATATTATGTAATCCTAATACAAAACCCCTTTATATCTCCAATATTTAATCATGATAAAACCAAAAAGCATGCCTCCCAAATGGGCAAAATGGGCAATACCCGGACTGGAATTAGTAACTCCACTGATAAGTTCAATACCACCATAAATAATAACAAAATATTTGGCTTTCATTGGAATCGGAGGAATAATCAAATAGATATACTGATCCGGAAACATCATTCCAAAAGCAATTAAAACCCCAAAGATAGCTCCTGAAGCCCCAATCACCGGAGCTCCGCCTGCGCCGATTATTAATTGTATGACTGCCGCCCCGACCCCGCAAATGAAATAGTAAATCACAAAGCGTTTGGTCCCCCATAGATTTTCTATCCCCTGCCCAAACAGCCACAAGGCAAAAAGGTTAAAAAAGATATGGGCTATTCCTCCATGTAAAAACAAATAAGTTACAAGCTGCCAGGGATAGAACATGCCTGAATTAATTGGCCATAAAGCTCCATACTTGAAAATAAATATACTTATTACCGGCGTATTCAAAGCTACGAATACGAGTATATTAATAATTAACAAGTGTTTAATGGCGGGAGGAAAAAACGATAAACGAGTATTTGGTTGATAATTGGAAGATTGAGTATCCAAAAGTAAAGATCCGTATTAATTGAATTATTCCTGATTTGTTATTTTATAATATACGTTAAATCCACTTAAAGTTACGCCTGGGATACCTTGACCTGGAAATACGGTATCGCCGCATAAATAAAAACCATCCCATTTTGATTTATTCGGAGTCCAGTCCCATGGCAGCCGTTTCATATTTTGAGGAATACCGCCAACTCTGCCATTAAAGCGATAAATCCAGTTTTGCCAGCTTACCGGCGTAGCCGAATAATATTGTTGAATATTCGAATCCGCAAATCCGGGCAATTTTTCCTTGAGAATTGAGATTATGGCCTCCTCCACACTGGCCCTCATTTCATCATATTTCTCTTGCATCGAAAACCAAATTTCGGGATTAGTATGTGCCGAAATATTTAGCACACGATATCCGTCTTTAGCTCTCTTTGTATCTCCTTGCATAGAAAAAGAAATAAACACGGATGTTGCACCAATTTCGGGGATTTTCTGGTTTTCCGGTAAAATTATTTGATGATGTAATGGCATGTCATCCGGATAACTATCATCCGTGACAATCCCCATGGTGAAAGCACCCCAGGCTTCCGAAAATTTTTGAGATTCCTTTTCAAAGTAATCACGAATCTTATTACTTGTCAATTTCGGCAGATTCCATACCGGAATATTCGCTATTACTTTTTTTGCCCGATATACCTCATCATTTGAAGTTACGACCGAAAATAAACCATCCGGATCTTTTTGTACTTTGGCAACACGTTGCCTCATCCTCACTTCTGAACCCGATTCTTCTATACCTTTCTGAATGATTTTCACCATTTCGATCATTCCACCCGGAATATAATAATTTGTATAATTGGTGTATGTTAAACCAAGAGCGCCAACTAAAAATGGAGTATCTACTGCTTTGGATTGCGTCGAAATTATCAGCTGCTCGTCCAAAAAGGAGGTGAATACCTCATCCTTCAATCCGAATCCCCGAGCTACATCCCTGGCCGATTTAAAGGCATAACGTAAAAGTCCGGTATCACGCCAGTCATTCTTTTTTATCAGAGTTACAATGTCTTTCAAATTATTTGGAGGAAAAGTCCGGCTTACAGCTGCTGCTTTCCACACTTTATCAGAAATCCTGAAACAAAGATTCCAGAATTTTCGCTGAGCATCAGCCTTTCTGAAGATTTTGGAAACATGTTCAATCCATATTTCCCGGTCATTATAACGTATAATCTTATTCCCATTTTGATAAACCACCATGGCGGGATTAATAACTTTACGTGGTATGATTATGCCCGTTTCTTTTTCCAGCATTCTCATGGGTTGATTCTCGTCGAAACCCATCAATGTGGTGGCACCGGATTCAAATATAAATCCCTTCCGGTAAAACGAAGAACTGCATCCTCCGGGTACGCTTGCCGCTTCCAAAACAAGTACTCTGTATCCTTTTTTAGATAACAGCGCCGCTGATGTCATGCCTCCCATACCTGAACCAATGACAATCACATCATAGATTTGTCGATTATTTTTAGCCATGCCGTTCCAACAACAATGTAATACTAATAGTTTCGGAAACTGCTTAGGTAATTATACCATCGTCTATACATAAATAATGCGAATTCATACGAATCCGCATTATTTAACTCTCTTGATAAATGTTGTATGGATTTGTAAACAGAACTAACTATATAGTCAATTCGGAACCATCTAAAACCGGTTTTTCAACTTTGGTGTCACTTTCAAGCAAACCGTCACGAAGACGAATTACACGTCTTGCATGTTCTGCAATATCCTCTTCGTGAGTTACTAAAATAATGGTATTTCCCAGGCTATATAATTCTTCAAAAAGCCGCATAATATCTTCACCGGTACGTGAATCGAGGTTTCCGGTAGGTTCATCAGCCAGCAATATCGACGGATCATTAACCAACGCACGGGCGACAGCCACACGCTGACGCTGGCCTCCGGATAATTCATTTGGTTTATGATGTATACGGTCACCAAGACCGACTTTTTCAAGTGCCTGAGTCGCTAATTCTTTTCGTTCTGCGCTTTTTAAACCGGCATAGATCAATGGCAACTCAACATTAGCCAATATATTGGCTCTCGGAAGCAAATTAAATGTTTGAAAGACAAAGCCAATTTCACGATTTCGTACTTCCGCCAGTTCATCGTCCGATAATTCGCTCACCCTGTTTCCGTTCAAAATATAATCGCCCGAAGTAGGTGTATCGAGACATCCGATCATGTTCATCAATGTAGATTTACCAGAACCGGAAGGGCCCATGACTGCCACGTATTCATTTCTATGAATATTAATCGATACACCGGATAACGCATTTACCTGCTGCGTACCCATGATATAAATTTTACGGAGGTCGACGATTTTTATAATTGGTTCTTCACTCATGGTTATATCTTTTTAGTGACCATTACTTCTTTTCAAGCATATTGAATTGCTTGTTATTTACTCTTACGGGATCGCCGTCAGAAAGTTCCTTTGAAAGTATTTTATAACTTCCGGTAACAATCTGATCCCCAACATTGACTCCTGAGATAATTTGAATATGGGAATCGTCACTAATGCCAGTTTTAACTTCCACCATCTTCGCTTTGCCGTCAACTACCTTGAATACGACTTTACGCAGATCCTCTTTGGGAATTAACATACCATTTGAACTGCTGGTATCTTCTTTAGCGGCTTTCGAATTTTTGTCGGCCGCCAGAGCTCCGTTTTTATTCTCATTTTTCCCGCTGGTATTTTTTTTCAATCGGCTGAAATCCCTTACGGTAACAGCTTGTATGGGTATCGCAACTACATTATTGACTGTCTTCGTTTGAATATCGACAGAAGCGGTCATTCCAGGTTTGAAAACTGGTACGAATTTTTTTGATGGTGATTCCGGAGATTCTGTTTTCTTCATTTCCCCGCCTTTCATAGCATTTTCATTGTGGGGAGACAATACTTTTACCTTAACAAGATATTCGGTTACCTGTTCGGTAGTGCTTTGTCCGGATACCGTTGCTGCATTGGCAATCTGTGTTACGATTCCTTTAAATTCCCTGTCGGGATAGGCGTCAACGTCAATATCGGTGGTATCTCCTTCAGCAACGTTAACGATGTCATTTTCGTTAACTTTAACGTCCACTTCCATCTGATCCATTTTTGCGATATCCATCAGCTCGGTACCGGCCATCATGCTGCTTCCGACAACCCGCTCCCCGGTTTCTACATTCAGACCGCTAATCGTTCCCGTCATAGGCGAACGGATGATCGTCTTCTGAAGTTGTTCCTGGGCTTTGCGAAGTTGTGCCTCGACATTCTGGATCTGATATTGACTGGCTTTAAAACCTGCCTGTGCAGATTGATAACCTGTTTTCGCACTCACGAAATCAAGATGGGAGATCATCCCTTTTTTAAACAACTCCTGTTGTTGCTCGAAATTTACTTTGGCCTGAAGCATATCGGCACGATTCTTTTCCAATTGGGCTTTTTGAGATAACAAAGTAGCTTTCAATTGATCGATATCGGCTTGATAAGTGTCCGGTTTGATTCGTACTAAAAGTTGTCCTTTTTTTACGAATTCACCGTCAATAATCGGTAAGTCGATAATTTCGCCCGAAACTTCCGGGCTCAATTTGACCTCCGTCACCGGTTCGATGGTTCCCGAAGCAGATACTGTTTGTGTGATCGTCTTTAGTTTTGCAGTAGCTGTTTCTACTTCCTTGGCATTGGCATTTCCACCAAACCATCCGGCTTTTCGTCCAATGATTGCTACAGCCACCAAAACGACAACAATAACGACAATAAGGTATATAAGTTTTTTCGTGCTCGAATTACTTTTAGCCATTGTAAATGTAATATTTTGAAATAACGTCTAGTTGAAATTCAGGGCGTTAATCTTCATATCAGGTGAAATTTTACCGATGTAATAATTCAGAAGTTGTTCCTGAAATACGAAACGGTATAAAGCCTGTAACCTCGTTGAAGAAGCCTGAACAAAGTTTGCATTTGCTTGTGTAAGTTCAAGAAGTGTGCCTGCACCAACACGATATCTCTCTTGTTGTGTTTCATATGCTTTACGTGCAGCTACAAGTGCGGTTTCCGTACTTTTTAATTGTTCATCATAATTAAGATAATCGCTATAGGCCTGTTGGAGTTCCTGAATGACCTGTAATCTTAAATTCTCAAAATTCAATTGAGCATTTTTGTAATTAATCATGCTGGATTGAACATTATAACGGGTACTCAGATTGTTAAAAATAGGAATAGATAAACTGAAACCAATGTATTTATTCACATTTAAATTAAAAAACTGTTTTCCAAAAGGATATAAATTACCTGTAATCCTGTCTGTGTACTTATCATTATAATTAGTCGATAATTGTCCGCTTAAAGATAATGTCGGATATAGCTGGCTTTCAGCAACCTTAAGATTATCATACGTTGCCTGGATATTATATTTCTGGCTTCTGATATCATTACGAGTCATCAGCGCTTCTTTGATCATTTCACGGATGTTATAATGCTTTACTTTTATTGCTGTCGTATCCAGGTTCGGAGTGACAAAATTATAAGTTTTCAGGGGATCAATCTGTAACTGGCGAATTAGTTTTAACCTATCGACATTCAGTGAATTTTCATCCTGCGTTTTAGTCAGCTGATTATTGGCAACGGTCGCTTCCTGGTTATACTGGTCGGCAATGGGTTTAGCCCCAACCTGAACCTGTGCTTTTATTTGATCCAGTTGCTGTTGCGACGACTTAAGGTTCTCGTTGGCGATATCCAGCAATTGTTTATCCAGTAATACCTGCAAATAAGAAGACGCTGCTCCTAAAATAATATCTTCTTTCGTCTGATCGGCCTGTTCCTGTAAGGACAATTTGTTATTGGTGGCACTACGCAGTTCGTAAATATTTCTTAACCCTGAGAATAAGGTAATGCTTGCTCCAATAGAACCACTGGTAGAATTTACAGTTTGAGTCTTAAAACTAATTGTGGTCTGGTTAAACTGTTGACCAATTTGTCTGCCACCGGAAAGCCGGCCACTGACAGAAGGCAGAAAATTCGCTTTCGCACTTAACAAATTATAATCGGCCCGCTGAATATTATTATTGGCTTGTTTAATTTGATAATTGTTTTTCAAAGCAATTTCAATGGCATTCCGCAAAGAGATGGTCTGTCCATTTTGCAGTGAATCCTGCGCCTGAACCTGGCAGGCCAAAAATAAAGCTGTTAGGCATAAAACTATCGCTTTAGACATATAACGATCTCGCTTGTTATTCAATTATTAATGTTTGATGTGGTTTAACGTAAAGGAGAGTGAATGGTTACAATTATCAGAAGATTTTTTTATTTAATCCCTTTTAATGATGGAACACATAACATTCTCTTTTGTTTGGACAACATCTGATGGCCAGATATTCCATATTTTTAGGTTTTGAAATGATTTAATCATCAAAACCGGCATTTTTCTCAGCCTCAAGCAGTAAAATTATTTTTTATTCATTTCTTCCAGTTTCTCATCCAGTGTTTCTATAAGTTTCTGAACACCTCGGCGAGCCGCCGCCCGTTTTAATTCAGACCATAAAACACTCTCTTCCTTACGAGATGATTCATTTTTTAAGGATTTTGATGAAGAGCCCCGGATTCCCAGCCAAAGCCCGGCGAGTACGGAGAGTCCTAACGATTGGAATGGATACTTACGAATCCAGTAATTTGGATCCATCCGGGTAGACATGCTTTCCCGGAGTTCATCCATCGTTTGCTCAAGCTCACCCTGTAATTCTTCCAATTCTTTTTTAAGATCGTCCCGACGTTCTTCCAATTTCGCTATGCTTTCTTCATTTTCTGATTTCTTTGCCATAAAAATTCCAAAATTTGTTATTTCGTAATGAAAACCCGGTTACCTTACTCTTTAAGTCGTTTTTTCTCTGCCTGTTCCTTGTCTTTCGTATTATCACCTGAAATATTAGATATCGATTTCAGCATAGCTGTGTAAATCTGCTTTCGCATTCTTTTGAGTATAAATTTGGGCCGCAACGAAACAAACAGCAAACCTATGATCAAAATCGGCAACGACGTTACCAGGTAACCCAGGCTTTGATTATTAAGAATATCGCCCAGGTATAACGACAGAGAAAAGAGTAGCAGGATGAGGGCTAATGATAAGAAAATAGCGCCCACTGCTTTATACACCGATTGAGATATCAACGATGAAAACTCACCGCTCAACTCCATAAAAAGGAGTTCTACCCGCTTTTCTATGTACAAACGTATGTCACGTGGCAGCTTGCGAATAGAATCTTCCAGCGAGTCACGAGGTTCTTTTTTCATTATTAATCATCATCCTTTGTGAAAAGCTTGCCCAACAAAAAACCAACAGCTACTCCGGCAATTACAGTACCCACCGGATATTTGTCAATAAAATCCTTTGCACCGGTTTTTATTTTTTCAATTTGCTCCTGTACCTGTTCATCTTTCAGAAGTTCTTCACCTCGCTGAGAAAGCTCTCCCAATTTTTCTGACAATTTGTTTAATACTTCATCCATACAACATTCTCAAAATGTTTATCAATAATAATTTTATATAACTTCTTTATACTCACAGACTAATAAAAACCTGTGTTATTTGGAAGCTTTTTTATAAAATCTTAGCGGATTTTATCATCAAAATTTAATGATAAAATCATCATTCATACCTCAGGCTCTCAACAGGATCAAGCTGAGCTGCTTTAAAAGCAGGAAAAACACCAAAGATCAGTCCTATAACTGTTAAACCGATGATTCCACCAATTGCGGCCAGCCAGGGAAATACCATACTTGTTTTCATAAATAAAGCCAGAAAATTACCGCCGATAATTCCGAATACAAGTCCAATCAATCCACCAAGCTGGCAAATAAAGACCGACTCGATTAAAAATTGTGAAACGATAGCTTTTCTCTTGGCGCCGATAGCCTTCCGTATCCCAATCTCTTTTGTTCGTTCGGTAACCGATACCAGCATGATATTCATGACACCTATTCCTGCACCTAAAAGGGATATTCCGCCAACAATAAAACCAAAAATGTACAGGTAAAAAGTAAATTTATTAAAGGCCCCTTTTAGCGAATCATTCGTCACAATTTCAAAGTCATTTTCTTTTCCGGGTGGAACCTTTCGTATTGTCCGGAGCAAACCTGTGAGTTCGTCGATTGTGGCGGGTATATAGGTAATTCCGGGAGCTTTAACCTGAATATTTATATTTCGGTTATTGTCACCATAAACCGCGATGGCCTTTGTGTAAGGTATCAGCACAAAATTATCCTGCGACTGCCCGAAAGTGGAACCTTTTGATTCCACCACCCCCGCCACGGTGTAGTACTGTCCGTCTATCCGGATTCGTTTGCCGACGGCATAAATATTATCAAATAAATCCTTCTTGATATCACCACCAATAAGACAAACCGGCCGGGCATAACGGATATCATCCGAATTAAGGTTTCGTCCATCCTCAATATTATAGGAATTGTTTGGAATGAAATATTCATTGCTTCCATCAATTTCGACGTCCGGATCCGTCGATTTTCCGTTAAATTCGACCTTGCTCGTAGCAAAACGTTCTACCGGACACATATTACTTCCGATTCCTGTACGTTCTTTGAGTTTCTCATAGGTCTCGAATGTAATATGTTTCCTGTTGCGATACTTTTCCCCATTACCGACCCGAACTCCAGGATATGTCGAAACTGTTATTACACTCCCTCCCATGACATTAAGCGTATTGTTAAAATAGGTCTGAAGAACAAGTACCGCAGTGGAAGCTCCAATGACAGCAAACACCCCTACAACAATAGCTACCATAGTCAGAAACGAGCGCAGCTTATTTGCGGCCAGGGAGCTAAATGCCATTTTAAAAACTTCAATCAAATTCATATTCCAAAGCCTCCCTGACGTTATTCATACCTTATTGAACTGATAGGATCCGATTTTGCAGCCCGGTATGCCGGCAAAAATCCAAATAAAACTCCGGTTCCGGCGCAAATAATAAAAGCCCACATTACCGTCTTCCAATCCATATAAGCGACAAAAAATTTGTTTATTAGTGCGGAAGTACCAAATGAGAGTAAAATACCAAAGATTCCACCCAGCGTACATACAATGATCGCTTCAATCAAAAACTGGCTTAATATCTGGTAAAATTTAGCTCCGACCGCTTTTCGTATTCCTATTTCTTTTGTTCGTTCTTTCACCGAAACAAACATGATGTTCATTACACCAATACCTCCAACAAATAAGGCCAGGGCCGTCAGGAAAAAACCGACGATATAAATGGCCGAGGTCATAGACTCGTACTGTTGTCGGAACAAATCCAGTTTATTTATGGCAAAATTATCCTTGTCTTCCGGCGGAATTTTTCGAATTCGCCTCATGATTCCTTCCAACTCATATTGTCCCGCCTGCAAAGCCTTTTCACTGGGATATTTAACCTGCAGTTGTAAACCACGCCTCAGGCCATAAAACTTTTTAAATGTATTAATCGGTACTATAACCTGGTCATCGAAGTTCATAATCCCCAAAAACTTACCTTGCTTGACCAGAATACCGATAATTTCATACTTCTGGCCACCAATGCGAATCTTTTTACCTAACGCATATCCATTCGGAAACAACCCGGTTGCAATAGGCTCTCCGACCACACAAACCTGGCGCCCTGTCCGGTTTTCATCTTGCGTGAAAAATCGTCCGCTTTGAATTTCAATATTTGATGTTTGGGTATAGCTGACTGTTGAACCGATTATACGGATATTATTGACACTGTTTCCCTGGAAAGTGGCACTTACATTACGTCCGGAAGTAGCCGCCACAGCAGAAGACAGCCGGCTGTATTTTTCAATATCATTCACATATTGCATCTTCATTTCCGGCCGATTGATGTATTCCCACCATTTATAATTCGGTCCGAACGACCAGGGAAATTTCTGGACATACAATACATTTTTACCCAACATATTCATACTCGAATCGAACCCCCTGTTAATACCGTCGATAACAGTGGCCATTGTTGTAACCGAAAGAATACCAATAATAATACCAAACGTGGTCAGAAATGCCCGTAGCTTATTCGTCCAGATAGCATGCAAAGCAATTTTAACGCCTTCGTATATACTTTTTAAATAGTCTACCATCACTTTTTTATTCTAAGAGCAATTGTCTCTTAATGTTTTGCAGCGTCTACGTATAAAATTTAATTTCGTTACACTATTTATGAAAGAATTTAAAAGTTAAACGCCTCGTCTTCCAGAATAATTCATAAATCACCCAGTTAAACAGATAATGTAATGAAGAGTTAGCTCATAAACGAGAATATCCATAACTTTAGTCCTCATTAATACTGAACCTTAATATAATATAGTCATGACAGATACGAAACTGGACGTACTGGCATTTGCCGCTCACCCTGATGATACCGACCTGGCATGTTCCGGTACACTGGCATCGCTTGTTAATAAAGGGTTGAAGGTAGGTGTAATAGATTTGACCCGTGGAGAAATGGGTACACGTGGCACTCCTGAAGGCCGGATTATTGAAGCTCAAAATGCCGCAAAAGTTATTGGCCTGACTATTCGTGATAATCTTGGTTTACCTGATTGTAACTTAGAAAATACGCCCGAATACCGGGAATCTATTATCCGTGCCGTTCGCAACTTTCGGCCTGAAATTTGTTTTGTTACCGCTCCTGCCGACCGGCATCCGGATCATGGCAACGCCAGCCGATTATTATTGGATGCCTTGTTTTATGGCGGATTGAGAAAACTCGAAACCAAAGACGATAACGGAAACCCTCAAAAACCATGGCGGCCTTATCATATCTTGCATTACATGCAGGATCAGACCTTTGAACCGACATTTGTCTACGACATTACCGATACGATTGAAATCAAGGAAAAAGCTATTTTATCTTTTTCTTCACAGTTCAATGTTATCTGAGGATGATTCCGGCCCAAAAACCTATATATCCAGCGAACGTTTTTTTAAAAATATCCGTGCACGTTCCAGACATTACGGCCATATGATTGGCGTTGAATTTGGCGAACCATTTCTTTATTACGGCGGACCCGTCCCATTGAAGGATCTTGACTTTTTACTGAATCATAAACCTACCCGCTGATTTTTTTTCAGTCTGTAATATTCTCCAATGAAATTGTTTCTTTGATTTTCGATTTGATGTATTCGTGAATGGATTTATTTCCGGCAACAATTCTTCGCCCGAAAAGCCAGTTATTGGTTCCCTGCCAGTCGGTTACAAAGCCTCCGGCTTCACGGATAATTAAACTTCCTGCAGCCACATCCCAGGGTGATAAACCATATTCATAAAAACCTTCGAAACGACCAGCTGCCACACTGCACAAATCATATGCTGCACTTCCCGGGCGCCTTACTCCCTGCGTGTCGTGCATGAACACTTTGAATAATTCCAGGTACTCATCCACCATCCCCAAATCACGGTACGGAAAACCAGTGCCTATCAGTGCCTCGTCCGGTTTTTCCAGATTTGAAACCGATAGTTTCTGTCCGTCGAGATAAGCTCCTTCACCCCGAATGGCGGTAAAAAGTTCGCCTCTGCTCACTTCAAGAACGACCCCGGCGACAGCTTCTAAATTTTCATACAAGGCTATAGACACACAGTATGTTGGAAAACCATGGGCGAAATTGGTTGTCCCGTCAATCGGATCGATAATCCATGTCCGCTGATCGGTGATAGAGGTAGCATCGGCTGTTTCTTCAGCCAGGAAAACGTCGTTTGGAAAATATTCTTTAATAATGGAAATAATTTTTTTCTCTGAAGCCACGTCGGCATCCGTGACCAGGTCATGACGGGCTTTATACTTGATATCCAGGGAGTTTTCAGAATTGGTAAAGGATTTTATAATCTGTGAAGCATTCTGAGCCGCCTCAATCGCAACATCTAAGTCTTTAGAAGACATAATAGTTTTAATTAATTCAAAGTGAATTTTAACAGATAATATTATATATCCGCCAGATTTCTAAATATTAATTTTTCTTATTGTAAAGTCTAAAATTCCGTTTCTTCCGGGTTGGCATCGGGCGGGTCGGGGAATAAATCGTCCGGTGAATGACTTTCCAGGCGGGCTCTTTCATAGGCAACGCTAATGATATTTTCATTCAGCTCCAGTTTTTCCTCACCCTGAGCTTGTTCCATAGCTTCATTTAATGCACGGTTAACCCGTTCCAAATAATGAATTTTAATCGCTTTTAACGCTCCTTTAGCCGTTTTATATGGATCCACGTCTTTTCTCACGACTACCCCGGTGCGCTTTACACTTTTCTCGCTTACGCCATGAGCCTCCATCACAATCTCACTCACCATCTGGGGATAAGGTTGATCGCGAGACATATAAGCTTCTACTGAAATTTCCTCATCTTTATGATACCGATGAATCATATCCTTAAAAAAATCCCGGAGCCAGTCATCCTCAAAATGTTCCTCATTACACAAAGTACCGATATATTCTACCATTAACCGGCCATATTCAAGCATTAAGCGAACAATTTCCTTTTCCGCCAACGGGTAATTTCGTTCTGAAAATCGTTCAGGATTTGAATCCTTTTTTCCTGGTGGATCCAATGTCGTGTTATCCGTCCTATTTCTATTCTGAACAGCGGGTTGATTTACTTGTTGAACACCATTGCTTTCCTGTCCAGATGCAATCGACATCCCTGTTTCGTTTCAGCCGTTCCCGTTCTCTTTTTTGCTCCCGATTATGTTCTTCAATGGCTTTTCCCAATTCTTCAAACAAAGCAACGTCCCCGACTTTTGCTAACTGGTTTAAATGCTGAATGTAGGTTTCACGCATCATAGATTCGGGTATTTGAGCAATACTCTGAATAACCCGGCTAATGGCCCTGTTTTTTGATATCGGATCGTCCCATTCGCCATTTTTGCGGGCTTTTTCAACCAAAAAGGTGACGAAATCTTTAGCGTTCTTTTTACGATATTCCCGAAAGGATTCGCCTCCGAATTGCTTTACGAAAGAATCCGGATCCTCTCCTTCGGGCAATTGCAGCAGACGAATAGACAAACCTTCATTCAAAGCCAGGTTCAGTCCGCGTTCCATCGCATTTTGTCCGGCGGAATCGGCATCATAAATCATCAGAAGGTTATCTGAATAGCGGTGAAAAATGCGTAGCTGTCCCGGAGTTAGCGCTGTCCCGCTGGTCGAAACAGCATTTCTGACACCCGCCTGGTGCAGTGCAAGAACATCGGTATATCCTTCTACGAGAATGGCTTCGTCTTCTTTACGAATCTCATTTTTGGCGACCTGAATACCGTATAAAACTTCACTTTTATTATAAACTAAGGTTTGTGGAGAATTAATATATTTAGCCGTCTTGGCCTGCCCCAGCACCCGGCCCCCGAACGCAATCACCTTACCAGAGGTATTGAAAATCGGGAACATCAGCCGTCCACGGAAAGTATCATAGGTTTCTTCACCATTACGGCCGTATTTTATCAGTCCGGCTTCGTGCAAATATTGCTCATTCAATCCGCTGTCTATGGCGGACTTATAAAAAGCTATTCTGCCGTCAGGAGCATATCCGAGACCGTACTTTTTAATCGTTTCTCTGGAGAAACCACGCTTTTTCAGGTATTCACGGGCATCGGCAGCCTCGTCCGTCTCTTTAAGATTACGGTAATAAAACAACCCGGCATATCGCAGCGCATGATAAATTCCTTCTCGCAGGTGATGCTGGGCATCATACTCCGGTTCTTCCTCTTCAGGTATAAAAACACCATATTTATTGGCTAGGGTCTTTACAGCCTCAGTAAACCCGATACCTTCCATCTCCATAATAAAATTGAAGACATCCCCGCCGGCACCGCAGCCAAAGCATTTGTAGATACCTAACCGGGGAGTGACGTGAAAAGAAGGTGTTTTCTCATTATGAAACGGGCACAACCCGGTGAAGCCGCTGCCGGAACGGCGTAATTTTACATAATCGGAAACGACATCAACAATATCTGCCGCCGATCGAACTTCTTCTTTCTTCTCGTCACTAATCATATGTACAAAATATAACAGGCTTTCATGAATAAACAGACTCGAAATCTAAAATAACTCCCTGATGTAGAAAATGGATTTAAATACACCACAAATCTTCGATTAATGGTGCCGGATACCTGATCATATGCCTGATTCTCATTTCCATGTGACTCTCTTCAACTCTCAAATTTCTATATTCTAAATTCTACAATCTGTACTCTTTATTCTGCTTTATTGTTTGTCAATTCATATGGATGTCGGTATATTCTTGCAGCAAACTTAAATAAAAAAATTCAAAGCCATTTAATCAGATGAGTGTTCTTGTTGGTAAAGATACGAGATTAGTCGTCCAGGGTTTTACCGGCAGCGAAGGTACTTTTCACGCTCAACAAATGATCGAGTATGGTACAAACGTTGTTGGCGGTGTAACTCCCGGAAAAGGCGGACAAAAACATCTCGAACGCCCTGTATTTAATACAGTTGCAGAAGCCGTTGAAGAAGAAGGAGCAAATACAACCGTTATTTTTGTACCACCGGCCTTTGCCGCCGATGCCATCACCGAAGCCGCATTCGCCGGAATAAAAACTATTATTTGTATCACAGAGGGTATTCCGGTTAAGGATATGATTCCTGCCAAGACTATTGTTACTAATCACGGTGCCACGTTAATAGGCCCCAATTGCCCGGGTGTCATCACTCCCGGAGCCGCCAAAGTGGGTATCATGCCCGGCAACATTTTCACACCCGGAAGAATCGGGTTGATTTCCCGTTCCGGAACCCTGACCTACGAAGCTGTCGATCAATTGACAAAGGAAGGACTCGGACAAAGCACTGCTATCGGTATTGGTGGCGACCCTGTCATCGGGACGACCCACCTCGATGCCGTTAAATTGTTCAATGCTGATCCGGATACCGACGCTATCGTTTTGATTGGTGAAATTGGTGGAACAGCCGAAGAAGAAGCGGCCGCATGGATTAAAGAAAATGTAAAGAAACCGGTTGTTGCTTTTATCGCCGGACGTACCGCACCTCCGGGACGTCGTATGGGGCATGCCGGAGCTATTGTTTCCGGAGGACACGGAACAGCCGCTGAAAAAATGCGTGCTCTAAATGCCGCCGGTATCACCGTTTGTGAAAACCCGGCCGTTATTGGCACGACCATGAAAGAATTACTTGGATAGTTTTTGTTACTTCTTGTCCTGATGGAAAGGGTACTCTTTTATAAAAGAATACCCTTTTTTTATTTATACAATACGATCCGAATCACTGACATCCGGTAACGGCCCCCGGTATCTGAACAATCTTTTCAACCATTTTACCAGCTCGACCGATTGCCGCTGTACATACCATTGATCGGCTGCCCTGCGATTGCCCAGGCCGTAGGTTGGATACGGATGAATGGTATCAGCCATTTTACGCAGGGTCACACCATTTTTCATTGCCAGGGCATATTCACAGATAAGTTCTCCTGCGTGAACACCCATAATGTTGGCACCTAAAATCCTGCCATTCCATGCTTTGGCAAATACTTTTATCATTCCTTCTGTTTCTCCATCTGCTATGGCACGATCAATTTTACTGAACGGGAAACGATAGGTTTTGAATGAAATTCCAGCCGATTCCAATTCCCGTTGTGTCGCACCGACATGAGCCACTTCCGGTTCCGTATAAGTGCACCATGTTATGTGACGTTTGTCTATCTTCATCGGAACTTTTAACAGGGCATTGGTGACAGCTATTTTTGCCATATGTTCCGACATGTGTGTCAACTGATACCTTCCGGTTACATCCCCAGCCGCAAAAATATGTTTGATGTTGGTACGGCAACGATCATCAACTTTTATTCCGGTCTTATCAAATTGAATCCCGGCTGCCTCCGGATTTAATGACGAGACATTCGCACTCCGGCCGGTAGCTATCAAAATTTTATCACTGGCTACGGAAATACGCTCTCCACCCTGCCCAGTTTCGACTACGATTTTTTCTTTATCCTCAAAAACTTTACTGATGGCAGAACCGGGCAGAAACCGAACTCCTTCCGATTCCAGTAATTCTTTCATTTTCAGGGAGAATTCAGGATCATCTTTTGTCAGAATCGTTTGAGCGGCATCAATTACGGTCACTTTGGTACCTAAACGCTGAAAAGCCTGCGCCATCTCTATGCCTATCGGACCGGCTCCGACAATCGTCAAATTCGAGGGCAGTTCCGTTAATTCGAAAATCGATTCATTGGTGAGATATGGAACATCATTTAAACCTTCAATTGGAGGGATAAATGGCCGGGCTCCTGTTGCAATAATAAAAAACCGGGATGAAACGGCCCGTTCAGAATCTCCGGTTTTTAAAGATATCGTATGTGAATCATCAAAAGAGGCCGTCCCGAATGACACATCCATACCCATCTTTTCATAGATGGAAGGCTGATCAGTCTCCTCATAAACCTGTTGACGCACTTCACGAACATGCTGAAAAATTCCCGCCCCATTGATTTGAACATCATCAACTGTTATTCCAAGTTCTTTCCCTTTCCGGATTTGTCGGGTTATTTTCGAAGCGTTCAGAAGCGTCTTACTCGGGATACATCCATACCAGGTGCAATCACCGCCTAACTTTGCCGATTCAACGAGCAGTGTTTTCGCCCCAAAATTAACACTCATTCCCGATGCTGTTAAGCCGGCAGCTCCCCCGCCAATGACAATCACATCATAATCGTATTTCAAGAGCCGACTCCATTCGAATTTGTTAATTCTTTTTTCACTTTCCTGAACGTTGAATAGGCTCCATATATCACCAAGACGGCAATAAACAGGTACACCCAGAATGGAACATTATGTCCAACGATGATTAAATAAATATAAGCAGATGTAAAGGTAAGTCCGGTAAACAAAACGGGCAGGACAATCGGCTTTTTCTTCCGGATATTCCGAACCAGCCATGCAACCGAGGCCGTAAAAAAAGGTATCGCCCCAAAATATATGCTACCAAAAATTATTGGGTTAACATGATAACTTTCGGCCAGTTTATTGAACCAGTCCAGAATTTCTTTCACAATAGTCCCCGGTTAGATCTATGGCTTATAACTCGCTTCATCAATTATAAGATATAAATCAATAAGCCTTTCTGATAATTAAGCACCTTTGAAATCAACAAAACCGATATGTTTAGCGTTCTGAATACGAAACAGGAATAACGTCAGCGAACAACAAACGTGGCTGAAACAACGCCCGTTATCTCTTTTCGTATCGATGTTTCATCATTTATTCCATAATTCGAGATAGCGTTGGAATAAACCGGCGTAATTTGAATAACCCCCATGCGGGCGCTGCTTAAGGTACCGAGTGTTCTACCTGTGGCTTCGACAATCTGTTTAGCCCGTTCCATCGCATCTTTAGCCGCCAGTGACTGTATTTTTATTTTCAAAGGCCCCAAATCTTTATAAATAAAACGGGGTGGCTGTTGCTGAAACATAATTCCTTTTTCTACCAATGATCCTATTTCCAGGGAAACCTTTCTAATTTTTTTAACATCGTCCGAAGTAACTTCCACCCGTTGTGAGTAACGATAAGCTTCAATTCGATTGGTTCTCATTCCCTTTTCATTTGTCTCATAGATTGGGTAACTATTTACCGGATTCAGCTTAATTTGATCATCTGTGAAACCCTTTTTCTTGAGATATGCAATCATTTCAGGGATCTCTTTCTGTAATTCATGATAAGCCGCTTCTGCCGTATTCTTTTCCACCTGAATGTTACCCTGCAAAATACCCACATTGGAAACAAATTCCTGGGATGCCGAACCTGTTACCGTTATTGTTTGATTCGATAATTTATAATTTCTCCATATCAATGCTGCAAAAACTACAGATATGATAATTGCAGCTCCTAAAATCGCAGAGGATAAAACCAAGTGATTACGTTCATTCATTTTTATCGCGTTAAATCAAATAACATATTGCCATGTAACAAGATATAAAATATAAAATCCATCCACGATTGAATTTTCCTAATGGTGTGCTTTCATAACATGATATGGTGGCGATGTGGTCTGTGGATCTTTATATGTAACCGGCGGGAAATTGGCTTTCTGCACCTCTTCAAATAACCGTTTCGTTTCTGGTATTTCATCAGGATTATTAAATGCCAGGTAACGATATTGCTCAATGTCACCGCGATTCATCAATAACTGCATCGTACCTTGGGATTTATGCGCAGCAATCACCCAGTTGACTATGATCTTGTAGTTCAAACGATTCAGATATCCAAAACTTTGTGTCCTGTCGAAGGTAAAAATGGGTGCATCCGGATTTATTTTCGTCACAGGATAACCGGGAAGATCCGAAAAATGAAAAGCGGAAGCTTTGTCCTTACCCACGACGGTAGCGGCAAGCACCACCGGGCGGTTTTCAGGTTTCATTTCTAAAACAGCCCTCATTGCCATAATTGCCGAACCTTTGTGCGCACCATGAGTATGCAGGGTTGGCAACATCACAAAAACAAAATTATAATGTCCTTTTTCCAGAATATGATACAGGCGATTTTTCACAAATGCTGTATCCCAGTGAGAGGTAAAAACTTCTTTCACACTCTGCGTATAACGCTTATCAGGCTGATCAAGAAAAAAATAATTCCTGATTCCCACAATCTGTCCGCCGTTCATGAGTTCCCGTTTGCGAATGGCCGGCAAATATTGACGCCCAATCTTCTCATTGGTTAATTTCAGATGATAAATAGATTCGGCAAGTGTAGAATATTTATAGCCGCCCTGTCCGTCGGTAACCAGAGCCAAATCAACTTTACCTTTCAGAAAATGGGTGATCTTATAAACCGTACCGGCATATAATGCATCATCGTCGGGGTGAGCAGTTACGAGCAACACTTTTACAATATGGGGCAATTTCTTGGGTTGGGCAAACGAACGTAGCGGGTACAAAAGACCACACATCAAAACAGCAATCCAGAATTTCTTCATCTTATTCCTCTTTGAATTTCCTCACTTTATAATCACAACAAATCACTTTGAAGAATATAGAAGAACAACCCGAAATATTAAAATGCCGTTCAGGTTTAACATGCCGATTTACTTACTTTTTCATTTCGTCAATCAAATGATACAAGGTTGACATGCTGCTATATTTGCCCTTAAATTTTTTCCGAAGTTCCTTATCCAGCCCAGGTGCAAACTCAGCCTTAAAACGATCAAGATTTTCGATACCGGAACAGATAAAATCCATACGGTATGTTTGAAAACCACTGTTTTCGTCCTCATCAAGCCTGGTTAACCGGCAATGTTCAAAACACCCGGTTGCCAACATTTCGGGAATATAAAAACTATGAGTCCATTCCAGCCAGTTTTCGCGCACTCCTGATCCAATGTCTATCGTTATACTATATAATAGCTTATGCTTATTTTTGCTCATCCTTATTATACTGGTTTTTCATGTCTGAAAATAAATCTTTCAGGTTCCATTATGATCATCCTTTCTCACCTTTTCCAATATCGGTTTTAAAACCTTCCAGACGTTTTCGGCTACAATAATATGTCCTTTTGCCGTCGGATGGATACCGTCCTGTTGATTCAACGAACGAATGCCACCGACATTCTGCAAAAGAAACGGAATCAGAGCTACATTATTTTTTTGGGCCAGTACAGGATACATTTCTTTAAATTGCTCCGTATATTTTTGGCCTAAATTGGGAGGGACTTCCATTCCGGCCAGGATAATTTTCGCCTCCGGATATTTGTTTCTAACTTTATTGATAATCTTTTGCAAATTCTCTTCCGTCAGCGACAAATCAATGCCGCGCAATCCATCATTTCCGCCTAATTCGAGAACAAATATCGTCACCGGCTTCTGCAAAACCCAATCAATTCTGCTTAAGCCGCCTGATGACGTCTCACCGCTCAAACCGGCATTCACCACATTGAAATTCCAGCCAAGCGAATCAATTTTCTGCTGTATCAATGCCGGGTAAGCTTGTTCGGGCTCCACGCCTAAACCAGCTGTAATACTATCACCAAAAAATACGACGCGTCTCTCTTTTTCCTGCTTGCTGAATCCTGAAAGACAGGCTAAAACAATGATGAAAATAAATAAACGGGAAATTGTGCTGACTTGGAAAAAACCTTTATTTTGCATAAATAGGTATTAAATTTCATTTTTATGGAAACGAACACTAACCTTTCCTATGTTACTAATATTTTGCCATTAACACCTGTTATAAGAGAGTATCAATGTCTAAAATTTTAAAGGTTTCTGATTTAAAAAAAACATTTCATAGTGCCAGTAAAACCTTAACAGTCCTCGATTCCGTTTCCTTTGAACTTGAAAGTGGCTCAAGTTGTGCTATCGTCGGGCCATCGGGCAGTGGAAAAACCACGTTACTCGGAATATGCGCCGGACTTGATTTACCAACCAACGGCAAAGTATTTTTAAATGACATTCCCATATTTGAACGAAATGAAGATCAACGAGCACAAATCCGTAACGATTATGTCGGTTTCATATTTCAGACTTTTCAATTAATCCCAACACTGACGGCCCTGGAAAATGTGATGGTTCCCCTGGAATTACGTGGAATCACAGGCATTCGAAAACAGGCAGAATCATGGCTCAATCGTGTTGGCCTGGGTGACCGAATGGATCATTATCCATCCCAGCTTTCCGGCGGGGAACAGCAACGAGTAGCCATTGCCCGTGCTTTTATCACAAATCCGATCATGTTATTCGCGGACGAACCTACCGGCAACCTGGATACTGAGACCGGCAGCATCATTGAAAACCTTTTATTCGAGCTGAATCGTGAAGAGGGAACAACGTTATTGCTCGTTACTCATAACCTGACATTGGCCGATGAATGCAATCGAATCATCAGGATTCGGAGTGGGAAAATATTTTCTGACGAATTGGTCCGGAAAGAAAATGTTGACAATAATCTTTCTATATCGGACAAATAAGCGGCTATTCTATGAATCAGAAAGAAACGACATCGCCACAATCCTTTTCCTGGATTTTAAAAATGGCCTGGCGCGACAGTCGCACTTATCGCAAGCGCCTGCTTCTTTACATGGCTTCGATTGTCTTGGGCGTAGCTGCTTTGGTTGCCATCCGTTCTTTCGATTTCAGCCTATCCGACGCCATCAACACACAATCCAAGACCCTGCTCGGCGCTGATTTATCCGTTGACACTCATCAACCTTTTACGAAGGAACAACAGGCTTTTATTGATTCGGTTGGCGGTGAACAATCCCAGCAGGCGAGTTTTGCCTCCATGGCCTATTTCCCTAAATCACGATCTACACGTCTCGCTCAAATACGCGCTTTACAAGGCGGATTTCCCTATTATGGATCATTTGAAACCGTTCCTTCCCATGCCGATACACTCCTGAAACACGGCAAATATGCCCTGGTCGAAGAAAGTATGATGATTCAGTATGGTGAAAATGTCGGCGATTCTGTTCAGGTTGGCGATGTTACATTCAAAATTGCCGGAAGCCTCAAACAGGTTCCGGGAGAAGCAGGAGCTGCCGCTATCATCGGGCCAAGAATATATATTCCTTTAAAATATTTGCACCAAACAGGGCTTGTTCAGGTTGGAAGCCGGATTGAGTATAAAACGTTTTTCTATTTCAAAAACAAAAACAGGGTGGAATCGGCGGTACAGTCAGTGCAGTCGGTTGCCCGTGAAAATCATTGGAGAGTTGATACCGTTCAGCGAAGAAAAGCACGGCTCGGACGGGTCATGGATAACCTGTATCGTTTTCTCAGCCTCGTCGGATTCATCGCTTTACTGCTTGGTGCCATTGGAGTTGCAAGCTCCATTCATGTTTATATTCGTCAAAAATTCAGTAATATTGCCATACTTCGCTGTCTGGGTGCTAAAGTAAAAACAACTGTTTCTATTTACCTGGTCCAGGCCGTTACGACCGGCTTCATTGGAGCTCTTTTAGGTAGTTTGATAGGAATATTTGTCCAGGGCATTCTGCCGCAGGTATTGAATGATTTCCTTCCGTTTCAAATCTCATTTACCATTTTCTGGCCCGCCGTCGCCGAGGGTATGCTGACGGGCCTTGGTTTTACCCTTCTTTTTGCACTGTTACCCCTTTTATCTATCCGAAGAATTTCTCCCCTGGCAACATTGCGTTATGATTTTCAGGCTGAACCTGATGATAACAGGCGGGATTATTTGAAATGGGCATTGTACTTCATCATCATCCTTGCCATCACATTATTTGCTATCTCTCAAACCAGCCGATGGCAGCTTGGAATTGGGTTCACCGTCGCTTTATTCATCGCATTCGGACTTCTAGCCGGCGTTTCCCGTTTGCTGATGTTCTTTATCCGAAAATTCTTTCCTAAAAGCTGGTCATTTAACTGGAGACAGGGCCTGGCAAACCTGTTCCGGCCACAAAACCAGACGACGATCCTCATGCTTTCTATCGGCCTGGGCACTTTCTTAATCATGACGCTTTACCTGACCCAAAATCTGCTTCTGAAACAGGTTTCCATGGCCGGAGGTAAAAATCAACCCAATATGGTGCTTTTCGATATTCAAAAAAACCAGGTGAATAAGGTTTCCGACCTGATTCAATCAAAAAAATTAGAGATACTCCAAAAAGTCCCTATTGTTACCATGCGCATAGCTTCCGTAAAGGGACGATCCGTTAAAAGTATCCTGGCAGACAGTAATCGTCATACTCCACGGTGGGCTTATCAACATGAATACCGGGTAACGTATCGCGATTCCCTAATCGACACGGAGCATTTAGTTCGCGGAACCATTCAAAAAAAGGTGACCAAAGCCGGTGAAATTCCAAAAATTTCGATAGAACAGGAAATGGCCAGGAATCTTAATGTGGCCATCGGCGATACCATAGTTTTCAATGTTTCCGGCATTCCGATAACGACCACCGTCGGAAGTATCCGGGATGTCGACTGGCAGCGCGTCCAACCTAATTTCTTTGTTGTATTTCCTGATGGAGTATTAGACAATGCCCCGCAGTTTTTCGTAATCGTAACCCGGGTTCCGAATGATAATATATCCGCGAATTTGCAGCGGGCAGTTGTTCAGCAATTTCCGAATGTATCTATCATCGATTTGAAACTGATCATCACTACGATTGATAATGTCTTGTCCAAAATTGCTTTTGCCATTCGTTTTATGGCTCTGTTCAGCATTTTTACCGGGTTGATCGTCCTTTCCGGTTCCATAGTAACCAGCCGGTACCAACGCATCAAAGAAAGTGTATTGTTGAGAACTTTGGGAGCTTCTCGAAACCAGGTTCTCAAGATTATGAGTATCGAATATTTGTTCCTCGGGCTCTTCGCCGCTTTGACCGGCGTTATCCTGGCGATATTCAGCAGCTGGTCGTTGTTCTATTTCGTATTTAATTCGGCCTTTACATTCTCGCCCATTCCTCTAATCCTGGCATTATTTATAGTAATGATCCTGACACTCGGAATCGGGCTGCTCAATAGCCGGGGCATTCATACGCGTCCGCCGCTCGAAATTTTACGTTCGGAGGCCTGATTCGTCAGCGTTTTGTTTTACCGGGATCTGCACCTGGTTGAGATGACGGGTACATTTCGACCGGAAAAGGCTTTGTAGCTTCTCCTTTGTAAAGTGACAGATGTGGAAATGGTATCTCAATTTGTTCCTCGTCAAAACGTTTTTTCACTTCTTCATAAAGCCCGTTTTTAACGGCCAGCCAATCTTCTTTGGTTGCCCATACACTGAATTGAAAGTCAATGGATGAGCTGCCGAATCCTTTAAATATGATGAGAGGTTCCGGTTCTTGAAGGGCATCCGGATTTTTCTGAGCAATATCCAGTAAAACCGTTTTAACGCGTGATAAATCCTCTTTATAAGCTACGGAAATGGCCAAATCAATACGGCGGATTGGAAAACGCGTGATATTGGTAACCTGGCTCTTTATGATCGATTCGTTGGGAATCCTGACAAATTTGTTATCGAAGGTACGAAGCTTGACCGACAACGTATCGATAGACAAAACGACCCCGGTTGTATCACCAACCGTAATAACATCGCCCACAACGAACGACTGCTCGGCTATCATAAAAAAACCACTGATAATATTGGAAACACTTGTCTGCGAGGCAACACCAAGAGCTATACCGACGATTCCTGCCGCACCGAGCAGCGGGGTGAGTCCGAGTCCCATCTGATGCATCACGGTAATGATTATCAATGCGGCACCCACATTGAATACAATCTTACCGGTCAACATTCCGTAATGGGCCGAATAATGTTTCGTAATAGTATTCCGGGTCCAGCGCCGAAGCAGAAAAATCAACGGGATACCGATAATCAGTATGACTGCAACTTTTGCCAGCATCAACAAAGCGGCTTCGGATGTAAGTTCTGAATAAGTGAAATTTGGAATTGAAAAGTTCTTCATAATTCGATGATCTAATCCCAGAATAAAGGTAAAACACGAAGTTTTTGAAATGTTCGGGTCGCAATACTTTTCTTCAGAGGATTTCTTGGTTTCGCAATTTTTTGAGCAGATTTCGCCTCCGATGGCACCTTCCCTGTCATGACGATATCGCTGTGTTGCTGATCACCACGATACGTGATTTCGGTTTCATCAGACCATACCTGACCGTCTTTTTTGAATAAAGAAAGCCTTTCAACCCGGAAGCAGATTTTTTCAACATGGAGATCACTTTCTGCTTTGTTATGAATATCCAAAGCACAAATGCACAAGTAATTCGTGATATGACTTTCTTCAATAGCTCTTCTGGCTGATGTCGAAATCCAATAACACAACTCGCCCTCAACCGAATCTCCAAACCAGGTTTTGGATAAAACAATCGTTGGTATTTCAATCAATATTTGTTCGCTGCCGTCAACCATAATCACTCTGACCCACAGTGGAATCCTTGTAAAAACCCGGGCATCGGCATTCTTAACGACCCGAAAGGGATATTCCGGACTGATAATAACCGGTTTATCAGGGACGACAGGAATAAGTTTTAAATAAAAATTGGTATGAGAGGAAGTCCACCGGGTCCAGTTCAGTAAATTAGAATTTTCCGGAAAGGTGCCGTTAACTTCATATTGAGTGGCAATCCATATTTCGTTCATCACTTTTTTGAACCAAATACGCAACGGGCCGATATCACGGGATATCGTCTCATCTTTTTCAACTTTTAAATCGCCCCAAAAGTTATCTGTCATTGATTTTTGTGTTTGCCTGTAATTTCATAAATAGTCAGAATGCCAATAAATTACATAATAACGAACTGCATGTTCTCAATAAATACCAAAATTCAAGGTATGGTTAACTAATTCACTGCCTCTCATTTCATTAGATGCTCAAAATTCATACAATAGTATATATGCTTAATTCCTTAAGTAATCATTCGGGTAATTAAAAGAAACAGATAATGCGTGAACAAACGAAATATGGAAAAAAGCCCGGTCTTCCTCCGGGAACGATGGTTCATACTGGAAAAAAACACCGGGAAAATATAAATATCCAGCTTGCGAACTATACGAGCCAGAACTATGAAAATGTGACACTTCACAACATTGAAGAAGCCAAATCTTTTATTGACAAACCAGGTACTACGTGGATGAATATATCCGGTGTCCATGATATCAATGTACTGCAAAAACTTGGCTTGCATTTCGATATTCATCCCCTGGTACTTGAAGACATTGTAAATACCATTCAGAGGCCGAAACTCGAGACGTTTGACAAGTATCTTTATGTGGTTATACGCAGTTTGAATTTTAACAAGGATAATGAAGTTGAATCGGAACAGGTGAGCCTTGTTTTATTCAGTAATATCCTGTTTTCCTTTCAGGAAGGTCGGCAGGAGGTTTTCAAACCTATCTATGATCGCCTGACGGTGGATGACAGCCGGATTCGTAAACTAGGCACGGATTACCTGATGTATGCACTTATGGACTGCATTGTCGACCAATATTTTACCGTTCTTGATAAGCTTGGTGACAAGATTGAAGAACTGGAAGATGCCATCATGGATAATCCGGATCAAAAAGCTCTGCATGATATTCAACAAATCCGCCGTGAACTCATTTATTTCCGTAAAGCCGTGTGGCCATTACGTGATGTGCTGAACAGTTTATATCGGGATGAAAGTAAATTGATCGATCCAGCCATGCGTATCTATCTGCGTGATGTTTACGACCATACCATCCATATCATCGACAGCATCGAAAACTACCGGGACATGGTGATGAGTCTTGTAGATACCTATATGTCGGGCGTTAGTAACCGTATGAACGAAGTGATGAAAGTATTGACGATCATCGCCACTATATTTATCCCATTGACATTTATTGCAGGGGTTTATGGAATGAATTTTAATTATATGCCGGAATTAAAAATGCATTGGGGTTACCCGATAACCCTCGTCATAATGTTCTTGATTTCCATATTTATGCTCATTTTTTTCAGACGAAAGAAATGGTTATAGATTTTTTATAATCTTATGTAAATATAATCTGTTTATATGTTTGGCATTCATGATTTTGTATATTAAAGTAAGTTACGGAACCAAGAGACGCAGTTATTATGAAGAATATTAATATCCTGGTACCAATCGATTTCTCGGATCTTAGCTTTCATGCTTTTAAAGCCGCTGAAACCATGGCCACATTTTTCGACGGTAAAATAACTCCATATCATGCCTATATACCATTAACTGATATCGACGGTTCCTATTACATGGGTTTGGGAGTATCGTCGCAAGCCAATATGACGGATTTGGAACCCATATTGGAAGATCGCCTGAATGAAGTAGCTGCTGAGCAAGTTGATAAAAAATATTTAAAAAATGCTATCCTGGGTATCGGTAATCCGGCTCATTCCATTATTGAGTCCGCCAAAGAATTTGATATGATTGTGATGAGCACTCACGGACGGACCGGCTTCTCCCGCTTGCTGCTGGGCTCCGTCGCGGAAAAAGTGCTACGGTTATCTCACATTCCGGTCCTTGTGATCGAAAAAGATCGCGATTTGACACCACTTAATAAAATCCTTGTAACAACCGACTTATCCGTCAACTCGGAAGCGGCATTCCCTTATGCAATGCAAATTGCTCGTGCATCAGGAGCCTCCATAGAATTGGTTCACATCATTCGCTATGACGACTATGAAGATATGAGCGGTGCGCAAAAATCGGCACTGACCAAAAAGGAACGTATCGATAAACTGGTAGAAAAACATTTTCCCGGTATCGGTAACCAGATTCAGACAGAAGTCATTTTATCAAGTGAATCACCACATGAAGCGATTTATAACCTCGATCAGTCCCGGCATTATAGCTTGATCATCATGTCTACAATCGGACGCACCGGATTGAAATATTTAACGATGGGCAGCACAACAGCTAACGTGGTCAGAATGGTCGATACACCTATACTGAGTATTAATCCTCAACGGGATGATGAAGAATAATTTTTTCAGCAAATCAAAAAAAGCCTGTTCAGAGTAAATTTAAGCAGGCTTTTTTTATAATGAATTCGCTTGTTTCAGAATGTCATCTGGAAACCAATCTGGGCAGTAATTCGATGAATATTTTCTGTAGTTACCGGTGAATTCGTGTACATATTCAGGTTATCTTTCCATTTGGCGTAACGGACACCGATGTTAAACTGGAAACTCTCATTCAATCCAATTCCAAGGCCGGCTGTATAATAGGTTTTTGACGCATCAAAAGCTTTTCTTGGACTTGGATAATAGGCGTAACCAATGCGAGGCTCAATGGCTCCTATACGATAACCGGCTCCAACCATCATGTTCCAGACATCTTTAAAATTATTAGAAATGGATGTATTAATAGCATCTCGTTGGGATATCGAAACACCTTCCATCTGGATATTGCTATAAGGAACATATTCGGATGAGAAATTCACAGTAAGTCCGTTATAATCAGCTATGGAAGCACCAAGTACAAACCTTCCCGGATTCACTATTTTATATTTATCCCCTTGAACCCGTGGATCCAAATAACCTGTGTAAGATGTATTTCCATTGCTGTCTGCAGACTTAAAAGTAGTTTGAACAGAACTGGAGTAGGTTTCCTTCACGGTCAAAGTAGTACGAGTCCGGTAGCTGCCTCCAATATTTAACCATGGCATCACCTTATAAACAAAACCTATGCGGCCATAAAAACCCGAAATATCCGCATTGATGCGATCTTCAGAATCAATAGTATTAACGTCATACGGAGGTGTATTATAAAGATTATTCGGATCGCTCTCCAGAAAACTGCGGGTATATGTGTAATGACCGACTGGGAAATTTAAGGATAAACCAACGTACATGTTCTTTTGAAATTCCGTTGCACCAAAAATGGAATATTCTCCCATTTGGCCGCGCTCTTTTTGTTCCGCGTACTGATTGATTCCCTGAAAACCGGCTAACCGCAAGATGGGTTCTTGTATTCCGGTTGCTGTTGTATCCAATGCATAACCTCTGAATGCAGGACCCGAATAAAAATCGCTGTTATTAAAGGCATCTGTGATACTATTTTGGCTATTGAAGGCCTTAATGGAAACGGCACGGTTATAATTAGCTGTTTGAGAATAACCGCCCCCAATAACTAAAACGCCCTGAACGGTTGGAACTTTAAAAATGGCACCCAAATCACCTATTGTCGTCTGGGTGTCGTTAAATTTTTTGCTTTTATTAAGATAGGTTGAGTTTTCATCCACATTCCGGGAACTCAGGCTGAACGAAAAAAAGCTGTTATTGAATAATGCTGCCGTAGCCGGATTCTGAACAAAAGATCCAAAGCCCGTTGAATTTGCTACTGTAGCGCCACCCATGCTCAGGCTCACCGGATCATTGCCCGGATTGGTCTCGTTATAGCGAAGAGCGTCGAACTGGTTTTGAGCCATGGCCTCTCTTCCAAACCATAGCATTAGGACGAAAATGAGCGTAATAATTTTGATAGTCTTCATCGAAAAATGATTTAATAGTTGATAAAGTAATCTGCAGAAAAGAAATATGGCCGCTTAAGTATAAACGGCCATACCAGATTTCAATTGTATATTAATGTCTTCTAGGTCGGCTGTTGCTTGAATTATTATTTGAAGAATTGTTATTGGTTGACCTTGAAGGTGTAAAAGAACTTCTCGTTGACCTGGAGCTGGAACGAAAATTATTTCGGGAATAATTCGTCGGAGCCCGATATTCTCTCCTGCTAGAACTGCGATTTTCATTCCTGTTTATCCGCGGTGCAACATATCGTGTTCTGGTCGACCGATTGTCGATTCGGCCTTGATTATTGGACCGTGAATTATTGATACGACTGTAATTTTGTCTTGAATTATTTGTCCTGGATTCTCTTCTGATATTCTCTCTTCTTTGTAACAGGTGATCCATCGCCTGACGCCAGTTTCTGTAACTGTTATCAATTCTGCTTCTTGTAGAATTAGATTGCCTTGTTGCAGTGTTATCCCGTGAGGAACGGGAGTTATTATTTGTTCCTGATGTCCGCGGACTGTTTTGTTGCCTGGTTGGCGGAATGAAATTATAACTTTGTTGATCATTTCCGTTTCCGCTGCCGGATCCCCGTCCCGAACCGCGTCCGCTGGATCGATTTTCACCACTTCTTCCCACGGAACTACCGGAACGGCCTGAACGGGAAGTTGTTCCCGAGCTTCTGGGTTGTCTGACATTTGGATTATAGCTGCTGGTATTACCACGAGATCCAGAATTTGGATTACTGGAAGAACCATTTGTATAATGGCCATAATTCCCTCTTGAAGTCCGGCCATAAACGCCTGGAGTCCCTACACTGGCGCGGTTACCGGAATCTCTGTAAACACCACTGCCTCTGGGTCCATAATTGTACCCATAATTGTCATGTTTAATGTGTTTGAGGTAATAATAATTGAAGGAATACCAGCTTCCAGGATACCCATAGTAACCGGAATATCCGTAGTAACCAGGATAATAGCCGGCATAAAAGGAGTTATAGAATGGAGAACCCCAATAATAAGAAGGATACCCCCAAGCGAATGATAACCCGATTGAAAATCTTGAACCATAAGAATAGGGATCATAATAAGAAGGATTGTAATAGTTATTATATCCCCATACCGTCGGATTATTATACATATTATTATAATAGTATGGATTACTATAACCATAAAGGTTGTAATTCATATCTCTCCATTGCTGGTATTGGCCATAATCCCTGAAATAATGATAGTAGTTAGAATCATCATAACCGTCGTTATAACCAGTTACATAGGATGAATCATCGGAAGATGGGGCATAGCCGCCATTATCATAACTATCAAATCCGTTACTCAGTCTGATGGGTTGTAATTGAGTATAACAGCCGTTCAAACCGATAGCTAAAATAGCAATGGCACCAAGTTGGAGTAAACGTTTCATAATCTTTTTTTTTAAAAATTCGCTGTTATCTCGTCAAAACAATAACTGTTTCAATTTGGAAAATCTATACAGTCTCTCTTTACAAATTTACGTTCTTTTTATTTAAATAACGATTTAATCATATACTTTCTTATTTCACAAGTATAATACTTATTAAACCATACGGCTTCAATAACATGTTAATGTGATCATATGTTAGCCGGCATTCAATATGCTATTATATCTCACCCTTTAACGATTTAGCGATGACCTCTGCTTTTGAATTGACATGCAGCTTCTTATAAATATTTCTAATATGCGCTCTTACAGTATCTATAGAAATTTCAAGGCGGTCGGCAATCATCTTGTAGCTTAAACCGTCAACCAATCCAATTACTATTTCCTGCTCTCGTTGTGTTAATTCGGTTTCTGATTTTTTTTTAGTGACCGAGGGCTGATTAAAAAAATTAATAACTTTTCGTGCAATTTGAGGCGACATCGGTGCTCCGCCATTCAGCACCACTTCAATTGCGTCCTTTATTTCGGGAAGAGTCGTGTGTTTCAACAGGTAACCCGAAGCGCCGGCACACAACGAATCGAATATCTTATGCGAATCGTGATATACCGAAATAATGATGATATCCATTCCAGGATATTTGTTTTTCAGGAGTCTCATTCCGTCGATCCCTGACATACCGGGCAATTCGATATCCATCAGAATGATATCGGGCAAATGTTCTTTATCGAGCAGTTTCAGGAATTGTTCGACCGAATCGACAGCAATCGGACATTTCAAACTCTCTTGTTTGTTCAGAAATTTCTGAATCAGATCTCTTATTTTAACATTGTCTTCAACGATTGCTACGTTAGCCATATCAACATTCCTTCTGTAATTTCGAATTACAGGTTCCGGTTTATAATCCTTTTCCTGTTATCTTAATAGTAAAGCCACTTGTATTAAGAAACTCAATTTTAGCCCCAATACGTTCGGCTCTCATTTTTATATTTTTCAAACCGTGCCCGGTTAGCTTCTCTTTGTCTTTGATTCCTTTGCCATCGTCATGTATCGTAAGGACAAAATGATTATTCTTGTGCTTCAATATCACTTCTACGTTTTGGGCATTTGAATGTTTAGCAATATTATTGATAGCCTCTTTAAATATCAGGTACATATTCTGACGAAATTCAACCGGCAAATTCCGTTCGTTACTCAATTCCTGAAAATCATAGGATATGACGATATGTTTCGGGCCCAAAACCCGGTTGGCGTAATCCTGGATTCGATCCGTTAAGTCTCCGGCACTATCATTTCTGGCATCAATAGACCAGACAATATCATCCATCGTATTAACAATACGCCGGCTTTGTTCACCTATTTGTTTGACTGAGTCGGCCACATCTCCCGGTAAATTCTCAGCCTGCAGAAAATCGGATAGCAAAGCAATTTCCGTAAGTGAAGAACCGACATCATCGTGCAAATCACTGGCAATCCGCACTCTTATCCGTTCCATATCAACCATGCGTCCAATCCTGAAGTTATTGTATATCAATGCAATAAGAGCGATTATAATTGTTCCGATCAGGAAACGAAACCACCAACTTTCCCAAAATGGAGGTTCTACCTGAAAACGGATACTAGCCGTTTTGTTACTCCATATCCCGTCATTATTTCGGGCTCGAACTTCAAATGTATAATAACCATTAGTCAATGCGGAAAAACGTACGGACCGTTTATTGGTATAAATCCATTTATTGTCAGCCCCTTTCAGACGATATTCATAGAGTACCATTTCCGGAGCTGAATAACAGAGTCCGACATAATTAAAAGTGACAAAATTCTGGTTATAATCCAGCACCACATGATGTATGGTTGGCCATTTTTTATCCATAACCGTCATACCGGTAATATAAACCGGCGGACCTTTTTGATTCTTTATACCAATTCTCGGGTTTAATTTTATTAACCCGCCTACCGAACCGAACCAAATGTTCCCGGATGAATCTTTTGCTATAGATCCCCAGTTCATTTCATTCGAAACGAGGCCCATATGCGAGGTAAAACGTTTTATATAAGGGGAATCCAGCTCATCAATTTTATCATATTGAATGGACAATATAGTAGGGCTCAATCGCAATATGCCTTTATTTGTCCCAACCCAGTAATACCCAGAACTATCCTGAGTAATGGTATAACAAACGCTATTCCTGAGTCCGTCTTTGATTCCAAAACTTTTGAATACTCCGTTATGGTAATAGGATAGGCCACCGAACGTAGCAAACCAGATGTTTCCATGTGTATCCTCATAAATATCCAGAACTCCATTGTGAATCAATCCATTAACACTGGAATAATTTTGCAATTTCCCATTATGAATTCTGGTAATTCCCTCCGAAGTCCCAATCCAGATATCTCCGGTAGAATCCTGTAAAATGCTCCGTATATTATTGCCTGCCAGCCCGTCTGAACTTTGAAGCTTTTTAAATTTATGATTCTTATAAATAAGGACACCTTCGTCATCTGTACCCAACCAATAACTGCCATCATTCATTTTGTTGATACAGCGAATTTTTCGATACGGAAGATTGGTAAACGGATTATTCTTTTCGATTTTACCATTTTTCATGATACTGATCCCGTCCCGGGTACCAATCCAGATTGAATTATCTTTCATCACTTTCACACAATAAATTCGGTCGTCAATCAACCCGTTTTTTTTATTAAATATCGATACGTGATGATCTGATAATTCATTTAATCCCCCGCCATAGGTGCCAAACCACAAATTCCCATAGTGATCCTGGGCGATGCCGGTTATTACATTATTGGACAGGCCATTCTCCATTGTATAATTTGTGAAACGCTCTCCCATAAATCGATTCATTCCACCGCCATAGGTACCCAGCCATAAATTACCTTCCGAATCTTCCAGCATCGAATAGATATAATTATTCGATAAACCATTAGCGACTTTGTAATTTTTAAAATGCTTCCCGTCGAACCGGCTCAGTCCATCTTCGGTTCCAATCCACAAAATACCATTTGAATCCTGTAGTAAAGAACGCACTAAATTATAGACAAGGCCATTTTTTGTAGTATAATTCACAAATCGACCGTTAACAAAATGACTCAGGCCGCCTCTGGTTCCAATCCATAATGTACCATCATTAGCAGACAGCACTGCTCTTGTACGATTATTGACCAAACCGTCTATTTGAGTGTAGTTCGTAAAGTTACCTTTATAATATCTGCTGATACCATCGCGGGTAGCAAACCAAAGAGCTCCATCGTTAGTTTCGGTTATTGAACGTACCCTGTTACTGGTCAGCCCGTCATGAATCGTAATTTTAGAGATTATCGATCCATTTATTTCGATGATTCCATTACCCTCGGTAGCCAGCCATATTCGTCCCTCATGATCTCCATAGATCGCATTAACCGGTGAGTTAATCAACTTATTGATGTTAGCCGGATTTGTGAATTTCTGTCCGTCATAAATAGAAATGCCTTTTTCCGTACCAATCCAAATTCGTTTTTTAGGAGATTCCCATAAAGAATAGATTCGGTTGTGAATCAATCCTTGTTCGGTGTAGTAACTATGAAAAGTAGCCCCGTCAAATTTATCCAGCCCGTATCCGCTACCAACCCATATATAACCTTTGGAATCCTGGATCATAGCATGAACAACCGACTGGCTCAACCCATCCTGGATGGAATAGGTCCGGAAAGTGTACGTTTGTGCATTGGCTGACGAAACCAATGAACAAAACAACCCTGCTAAAAATAGACACCACAACTTTTTATGATGCATTTAAATCGTTTTGTAGGCTGAAATTTATGGTATATGATGGATAGTAGTAAAAAACCGTGTGGAATGAAACGATGCAATCCAGGATTAAAGGGAAAAAAAAAGCCCCATTAAAAACGGGGCTCATAAAAAATCATGTTTCTTTAGCCTAGATAAGCCCGAAGAGCCATGCTTCGATTGTGATGTCTGAGTTTTCTCAATGCTTTTTCTTTAATCTGACGAACACGTTCGCGAGTCAGATCAAAACGTTCTCCAATTTCTTCTAATGTCAGCGAGTGTTCTCTGCCAATACCAAAATACAAACGAATGACTTCCGCTTCTCTTTTGGTAAGTTTCGAAAGTGCACGTTCAATTTCCACTTTCAATGATTCACCCATCAGATCATTATCAGGATCAGGTGTTTCTTCATTTTCAAGAACGTCCAGCAACCTATTATCTTCACCTTGAGCGAATGGTGCATCAACAGATAAATGACGGCCGGAAATTTTTAGGGTATCGGCCACTTCGGCTACACTCATGTCCAGACTTTCGGCAAGCTCAGCAGCTGATGGAATACGTTCATATTCCTGTTCCAGTTTCGAGAGCTCTTTACCAATCTTATTGAGTGCACCAACACGGTTTAAAGGCAACCTTACGATACGGCTTTGCTCAGCGAGTGCCTGCAAAATTGACTGCCTAATCCACCAAACGGCATACGAAATAAATTTAAAACCGCGAGTTTCGTCAAAGCGTTTGGCTGCTTTAATCAATCCCAGATTACCCTCATTAATGAGATCGCCTAATGATAAACCCTGATTTTGATATTGTTTTGCAACGGAAACAACGAAACGAAGATTAGCTTTGGTCAATTTTTCCAAAGCATCCTGACTTCCCGCCTGTATCTTTTTGGCTAAATCTACTTCTTCTTCCGGTGTAATCAGGCTTACTTTACCGATTTCTTGTAAATATCTATCGAGGGATTGCGATTCCCGGGTTGAAATACCACTGGAAGTTATATTTTTTGGTTCTTTTTTCTTTTTTTTAGCCACTTAAACTGCCCTTTTTTATGAGGATTTATCTGTTACTCTAATCAGAAGTGATTATATATTTTAATAGAAAATCTTCGCTTTGCAGCTAGGGAATTTATGACAAATTAAACTAAATTTCCATTCATTCTGCATGTCTCTCTCTATTTTTATGTTTTTAATAACGTCATCTGAAGTAAAATGTTGTACTTTTCATACTCTCTTAATGTACATTCAACACTTTTGAAAACGCCTATCATTCCATTTTAATCAATTAGTTCCCTCATTTTAAAAATGATGTACCTGTGAATGAATGCTCCAATTCAAAATATTGGGCTACCGAAACAGCGATATCGCTAAATGTCTTACGAATTCCCAATTCTAATGTTTCACAGACTGTTGAAGGATACACAAGCAGAGGAACAAACTCCCTTGCATGATCGGTGCTTTCCGTAGTTGGATCATTACCGTGATCCCCTGTAAAAATCAGGATATCGTCGTCATTCAGTTTTGATGTCAAGGCAGGGATAGCCCGATCGATGGCTTCAAGGCTCCCGGCATATCCCTCAGGATCATTTCTATGGCCAAACAGCTGATCGGTATCAATCAGATTCACAAATATGAAATTCTTATTGGTGCCACGCATGGCAGCCATGGCATTAAGTACCTGAGCCAATCCCTCGTCATTTCCCTTTGTCCGACGAAATTGTGTAAATCCTTCTTCCGCAAACAAATCAATGACTTTTCCTATGGAATAAGTTTTAACACCGTTATCCATTAAAAAAGCAGGAAGATTCGGGTCAGGAGCTTTCATCGAGAAATCGTGGCGCTGATCGGAAAGCCTGTAAAAACTTCCAGGTTCACCGGCAAATGGCCTTGCTATTACTCTTCCTACAGCATGCTCACCAATCATGACCTCATTGCGTGCAAATTCACACCAGTCGTATAATTTTTCCAGAGGTACAATATCGGTATGACATGCCAACTGAAAGACGCTATCCGCCGAAGTATATACAATGGGTTTTCCCGTTTTCATATGTTCTTCCCCAAAAGCATCGATAACGGCCGTGCCGGAATACCGCTGATTAGCAAGAATTCCTTCGACGTGAATCCCATTGCAAAATTTTTCAATCACACTTTTTGGAAAACCATGCGAATATGTTGGAAATGGCTTTTCAAGTATTACACCCGACATTTCCCAATGTCCGGTCGTTGAATCTTTCCCAGCCGATACCTCACGCATTTTCCCAAAAGCAGCCAGTGGCTCGGCAGAAGGTGGTATTGAATCCAGGGGAATAATATTTCCTATGCCAAGTTTCTGAAAATTGGGAAGCCGGCAACGTGTTTTTGCTGAAACATGCCCCAACGTATTGCTTCCGTCATCTCCATATGAATAGGCATCTTCCTGTGAACCGACGCCAAGTCCGTCGATGATAATTAAATAAACATTTCCCATTTGATGATCGTCTTTTTAATCGAATTAATGATATTCGTAGGTCGCCGTATCCGGATTTTTCACTACCTGCGATACGGCATCTTTAGCTTCTTTAATAGCCTGCTGAACGTCTTTCATACTTCCATTTATTCTCGTATATCCAATCTGGATTTGCAACTTCGCCTCTTGCCCACTCTCCGACAGGTATGGCTTATCAAAATATTTTTGAATTCCCTTAATCCATTCCGATACCGCATTTTCATTTTCACTCTGTATTATAAACGAATAGATATAGTCGGAATAATGGCCGATTATCCCTGAAATTCCAACGTTAGCTGGATTTAACTGTATTACCAAATTCCGTTGAAGCTGCATGAGCTCTTCCAGCCTAAAGCGGGTACGAATGGCGGACAAATCAGCCAGTGTAGCCAGGCCAAACCAGGTAAACATTTTTGATTTACTACTCTTTGCCCGTTCGATCTCAATCTTTACAGATTCTTCCCAATAGTCCGATTTATAGGCTCCGTACTCATTGGCCATAAGTTCACCTTCTGTACCGGGCGAGTCAAATCCAGCGTCAATACGCAGTGCAGCTAAACGAACTAAATTTATTAATTTGTGTTTATTGGACTCTTTGAAAACCAACGGATTTTCATCGTATACCACAATCACGGCATGGCGGCGATCTTTAAGAAGTACAGGAATAGCCAAAGAAGCACCGTTACTCAAAGTTTCCTTAGCAGATATTCGTTTTGGATTTCCGTTAAAATGAATCGTAAACACCGGTTTACCTGACTGCAGGGCGTCATATGCTATCGTATTTTCCTCCAGAGCAAGTCCCAGGTCCGGACTATTAACAGCCTGTGATGAATTGAAAATAGTACTCCAGCTCCCCATTGCCCGGGATACGACACTGACTCCTCCATTTGGAAGATATTCCTGCATATGTTCTATTATTTTCCGGATGACCTGTACATTATTCAGACGATTATTGATATTCTCCAACGATTCTTCATATTGAATCCATTGATTTTGATTGTCTGATAAGTCACTGAGCTCCAAAAAGGTATGTAACAGATTTCCTAAGGCGTTCATATAACCTATTGCGGCTTCCTCTTCTTCTTCATTCAATGTACCAACTTTCGATTCCATGACGGTAAGAGCCACTGTTTCTCCGTTATTAATAAATGGGAGCAGTGTTATAAATTTTATTGGTACCGATTTATAATAATGGATAAGTTCTTCCTGGGAAACATGACGGCCAACTTCCAATTGAACCGGTTCGGTTATATCCCTGTAATCTTTTAAATAGCAATTTTTAAATGCTATCCGATCCTGAAATATGGTATTCGAACAAATAGTGGACTTCGATTCAAGCACAAAAAGTTCACGTTCTTTGTTCACCCAGTATAACAAAACCGTATCAGACTTAGTCGATTGCCGGAGCAGCACCACCAAATCCTGTAAAACGTGTTTGAATTTTCGTAATGCATCCTGTTCCCTCTTTTCTGAGAGGGGATCTTTTAGCGTTTCGAATTTTGGAACGTTTTTTATGACCATATAATCTATTTGATATTTTTTACCTCAACCGCTAATTCTTCGGCTTGCTTCACCATTCGATCGATAGCATTAAGTCCTTTTTGCCAAAAATCGGGAGATTTAATATCTAAATCCATTTCAGCAACCAGGTTATGCGGCCAGTCGGAACCACCGGCACTCAATAAATCCAGGTAGCGATCGGCAAAGCCCTCCGGTTTATTCGAATATTGTTCATATAAAGCTAAAACGAGCAATTCTCCAAATGCATAAGCATAAACATAGCCTGGAGTATGCAAAAAATGTGGAATATAGCACCACCATAAATCATAATTCGGAGTCAGTTCTACCGAATCTCCGTAAATACTCGTTTGGACATCCCGCCACATCGCAGAAAACTGCTCTGTAGTCAATTCTCCCTGTTCCCTTCTTGCTGTATGAATGGTATCCTCGAAACGGTTCATTGATATTTGCCGGAAAACGGTAGCAATGGTATCATCAATCTTGCCTACCAGCATGGCCAGTTTTTCTTTAGGATCTTCAAGTTTTTTATATAAGCTTTGAAAAACCAGCATTTCACCAAAAACAGAGGCCGTCTCAGCGGTCGTTAACGGTGTATCAGCCTGTAATATTCCCTGTTTGCGTGATAAATATTGATGAACGCCATGGCCGAGTTCATGAGCCAGGGTTTGCACATCGCGTACTTGTCCATCATAGTTCAAAAACACATATGGATGTGCGGATGGTACAGTACTTGCGGAATAGGCACCACTCCGTTTACCCGCCCGGATAGCAGCATCAATCCATTTATTTTCAAAAAACTCGCCTGCAATTCTTCCCATTTCCGGGTGAAAACCGGAATATGATTCTAAAACAGTTGATTTGGCCTCATCCCACTGAATTCGCGTTTTGGTTTCAAGAATGGGAGCGTATCGGTCGTAATCATACATCTTATCATAACCAAGCAGATCGCACTTCAACTTATAAAATCGCTGAACGACATCGTACTGGCCTGTAACTGAATTTACAAGCGTCTCAACCGTTTCGTCATCAATCTCATTCGATAAGTTTCGGGAAGAGATCCATGAAGGATATCCCCTCAGTTTGTCATTTGTACTTTTATCGGCAAGGATAGTATTAAAAATATAAGTAAGCGGCCTGCTCATATTTTTAAAGGTTGTTGTCAGCGATTCGGCAGCACGTTTCCGTAAATCCCGGTCACTTTCATGTAATTTACTCAGGACTTCCTGCTCGGTTAAGGTCTCGCCATCCAAATCAAAACGGGCAGCACCCATGGTCTCATCGAAAAAGCGAACCCACGCTTCACGGCTGGTTACCGATTTTGCCGTCATAATTTGTTCTTGCTTTTCCTCAAGAATGTATGGCTTAAACCGACGGGACGTTTCCAGGTAATGACGATAATGTAACAGCGCGTTGTCCTGAATCATATGAGCGGCTTCTTCTTCGTCTATTGCCAGCCATTCCACATCGAAAAACACCAGTTTTTGTTGCACTTCAGACGACAATTCTGTTAACTCCGCAACCAGCTTTCCATAATTACTGTCAGCTGTGTTCGTCGACCAGATGAGATAGGCATAGGAATTCATCCGCCCGATAATATCGTAAATCGTTTCCAGCTCTTCGAGTGCAGTTGAAAACTCAGCCGGTGTCAATACCTCGACGCGAGTCCGGTATTTTGTGGCGAATTCTTCTGCCAGTTGTACGACACGTTGTTTATCACCTTTTAATTCTTTTGAATTTATAGAATCGTATAAATCACTTAAATCCCAATAAATATCACCTGCACCGTAGGTATTTTTCTTTTCTGTCATCACTAATAATTTTTATTTCCCTAAATCGTTTATTTGAGCGGAATATAGCAATTTTTCACATTCATAAAATGTTACCGCAAACCGTTAATCAATGTAAAACTCCAATGAAGAATTATTTATCTGATAACATATACAGTAATATTAACTTTCATCAATATATGTATCGAATTTTCATAATTAAATAAGTAATTTTAGGGTTCAATCCGGAACGAATTGTTTTATGAACGTATTCGTTTAAATAACAAGTCATAATATTTAAGAAGCGCACATTTTTTCACTCAATGAACACTAACCTATAAGAGAAGTTTGAATCATTTTGAAATCCTTAGAAGAAGTTTTTGGTCCGAATACAGCATTAGTAGAAGAGCTTTACGACCAATATAAAGAAGACCCATCATCTGTTCCTAACCACTGGAAAAATTATTTTGATGAACTTGAAGGAATCAGCGTTGAAAAGATTCCTGAAACTGTCCCCATAGAGAAAGCTACTAAGACAAACGGAACCACCATTGTCCCCCCCCCAGCAAAGAAAGTTCCTGCCGCTCCCAAGAAAGCAGAACCAGGCGCCGATTTTGAGAAAATTAAAGGTGTTGCAAATAAGATTGTTGAAAATATGGAGGCCAGCCTTGGGGTTCCTACGGCTACTTCCCTGCGCGTAATGCCTGTAAAAATGATGATGGAAGATCGGCTTATTATCAATAATTATCTGATGAAAAGAGGCGATCCAAAGGTTACTTTCACACATCTTATCGGTTGGGCGATTATACGTGCACTTCAGGAATATCCTGCTATCAATGCCTATTTCGATGTAAATGATAATGTCTCTTACCGGGTTAACCCACATGACGTGAATCTTGGAATTGCCATCGATTTACCGGATAAAAAAGGCGGACGATCATTAGTTGTGCCCAACATTAAGGGCGTCAACAAAATGAACTTCAAAGAATTCCTGTATGCTTATGCCGATCTGATTGAACGCGCAAGATCCGGAAAACTTGAAGTCGACGATTACCAGGGAACCACCATCAGTATCACTAATCCGGGTACCATCGGAACGGTTTCATCCATGCCCCGTCTGATGAAAAATCAGGGAGCTATCATTGCAACCGGAGCGATGAATTATCCGGCTGAATTCCAGGCAATGTCACAGGATATTTTGAGCCATCTTGGGATCAGTAAGGTCATGACCGTTACCTGTACCTATGATCACCGTATCATCCAGGGTGCGGAATCCGGTGCCTTTCTGGCATATATTCATCGCCTGCTCAACGGTGAAGAAGATTTTTATGATAATGTTTTTGCAGATCTCGAAATTCCTTACGCCCCAATTTCTTATGGTACCGATAATTATACGGGCCAGCTGGATGGCGGATCAACCATTGAGGTCAATAAAAAATTCATTGCCGTCATGCAGCTCATTAATATGTATCGTACACGCGGACATATGCTGGCGGATTTGAATCCCTTAAAACACGGCCCCGGACACAGTCCCGAGCTAGAATTTAATTATTATGGCCTGACTATTTGGGATCTCGACCGGGAATTTTATTGCGGCGGCCTTGGAGGATATGAAAAAGCACCTTTGCGCAATATCCTGAATCTGTTGAGAGAAACGTATTGCGGTCATATTGGTGCCGAATATATGCACCTGTTGAACTTGGAAGAACGTGACTGGCTGCGGGAAACGATGGAGTCGACTACCAATAATCCGAATTTATCGCTGAAAGAAAAGAAGCAAATTCTGCACAAGCTTAACCAGGCCGGAGCATTCGAACAATTCCTGCACCGAAAATATATCGGGCATAAACGGTTTTCCCTCGAAGGAGCAGAAACGCTGATCCCGATGCTGGATTTCTTATTGGAAAAAGGCGGAGATTTGGGCCTGGAAGAAGTCATTATGGGAATGGCCCATCGCGGCCGGCTGAATGTACTCGTAAATACCATCGGTAAATCATATCAAAAGGTTTTCGCCGAATTCGAAGGAAATATCGATCCTTCTACATTCCAGGGATCCGGTGATGTCAAATACCATCTGGGAACCAAAGGTGAGCATACGACAAAAACGGGAAAAAATATTAAGGTTGAATTAATGTCCAACCCAAGCCACCTTGAAGCTGTAAATCCCGTGGTCGAAGGCGCTTCCCGTTCCAAACAGAACAAGATGGATGAAAAAGGATCTGCTAAAAAGATTTTACCTATCCTGATACACGGCGATGCGGCGTTTTCCGGTCAGGGTGTCGTAGCTGAAACGCTCAATATGTCGCAATTGAAGGGATTTAAAACGGGTGGAACCATTCACGTTATCATCAATAACCAAATTGGTTTTACAACCTTGCCCAAAGACGGGCGCTCGACACAGTACGCTTCTGATTTGGCCAAGATGATTCTGGCTCCAATATTTCACGTTAATGGAGACGATCCCGAAATAGCCATACACTCTATCAGCCTGGCTCTCGAATATCGCCAGAAGTTTGGAAAAGATGTGATCATCGATTTGATATGTTATCGTAAATACGGACATAACGAGGGTGATGAACCGGCATTCACGCAGCCAGGTTTGTATAAAGAGATTAAAGATCATCCAAGTGTTCGTGATATTTATCTCAAAGAACTTATTCGTAAAAACGAATTGACCGAAGAAGAGGCCCAGCAGATTTTCAACGAATTCGACGAAATGCTGGAACAGGCATTCACCGAAGCCAAAAGTTCCCCGGATATCCAGGTTACGGAAGAACATATCGACCGGGTTCAAACGAGACAGGAAGAACGCAGTCTGCCGCCCGATACGACCTATCCTATTGACGATCTTCGCTTTATCGCTAAACAAATCTTAACTGTTCCCCAGGATTTTGATGCCAATCATAAATTGTTGCGAATCCTTGCTAAACGACATGAAATCGTTGAGAAAAATGAGAAAAAAATAGAATGGGGCTTTGCCGAAGCACTTGCTTTCGGATCTCTGTTGAATGCCGGCATCCCAATTCGTCTATCCGGACAGGATGTAGAGCGCGGTACGTTTTCCCAACGTCATTCTGTTTTACACGGAACCGATACAAACCAGAAATTTGTACCGTTAAATCATCTTTCCGAATCACAGGCACATTTTTCAGTCTTTAACAGCTTGTTGAGTGAGTTTGCTGTAGTCGGATTTGAATTCGGGTACAGTTCAGCCAATCTCGATTCATTAGTGATTTGGGAAGCACAGTTCGGAGATTTTGCGAACGGTGCCCAGGTTATTATGGATCAGTTTATCTCGTCCTGTGAAGCAAAATGGGGGCAAAAAACCAGTCTCGTCATGCTATTACCACACGGCTATGAAGGGCAGGGACCGGAACATTCGTCGGGCAGGCTGGAACGCTATTTGCAACTTTGTGCCGAGGACAATATGCAGGTTGCTAACTGTTCCACCCCGGAACAATACTTCCACATCTTGCGCAGGCAGGCTTTACAGGATAAGAAAAAGCCTTTAATGATAATGACACCCAAAAGCCTATTGCGTCATCCCATGGCTGTTTCCAGTGCCGAAGAACTATCCAATGGGAGTTTTAGAGAATTGATTCCAGACAAAGACGTCAGTGATAAAAAACAAGTTGATAAACTGGTATTATGCTCAGGTAAAGTTTACTACGATTTACTTAATTACCGGGATGAAAAGAATAAAAAGAATGTCGCTATTGCCCGTTTAGAACAGTTTTATCCATTCCCTGACAGAGATATTCAAATTATGTTCAAGGAATACGGACATGTAAAAGATATCGTTTGGTGCCAGGAAGAACCCAAAAATATGGGTGCCTGGAATTTCCTGAAGTCCCGTTTCAGAAATGAATTGCAGAAAAATCAGGATATCAGGTATGTCGGAAGAGCTCCATCAGCTTCGCCTGCAACAGGTTCTGCAAAACTACATAATGCAGAGCAGGAAGAACTGGTTGAATACGCTATCGAATCGTGATTCTTATATCATATGGAACACGGACAAAGCGGTCAAAACGAATTATCACGGATAAACGTACAAATATGAAGCTGAGTTAAACGTTTAATATCTGATGTTTCAAGTTTTCAACCTGGAACATCAGACGAAACGCAGCATACCTAACGCAGACCTCCGGGTATACCTTTGCAAATTCTGCTAATGGCATCGTGGCTATGCAGGCTTTCCATATGGACGCAACGAACTACAAAATCCCGAATAGATTCCTTTTTATTTAGCTTCTCATAAACCAGACGGGCAGCATCTTCTACAAATTTTTGATAAGCGCCGTTCATTTCAGCAAACGCCTGTTCATCTTCCCTTTTTACCATCACCTGAGTCTCTGTCATTAATGCCAGGCGAACATTATCAATAAGCTCTTCAATGGACAAAACATCGGCTAATTCCACTGTAACTGTTGCTTCACTTCGCTGACTATGTGGAATAGCGGCAATATCCCTTGTTTCCCGGGCATGCTCAGCTAATTCGAACGAACATGGACAGGCACTGCTATACTCAAAGGTCAGGTGAATAAATTTACGCACCTGGTCCTTTTGGTTCATCTGTCCTTCAAGGGCTACGCTATAATACTGATACCCCTCAAGTCCCGAGCGCAAGCTTTCGACGACAAGCGGGTAGTTAAAATTCAATCGTACAAAACTTTCTTTACTTCCTAATTCCGTTTTATACGCTTTGAGAATATAATCCAATACATCAATTTGAAACTCTTCTTCCCTGAAACGGTAAAAAGTCCGCAACAAACGACTCATGTTAATGCCTTTTTTATCAGCATCCAGACTCACATATGCATCAACGGATGTCTCCAAAGTAACGACCTTGCCGGAACGCTGTTTATACTGTAAAGGCAACCGGAAATCAGAAATACCAACCTGTTGTATCGGTACATTTGCACCTTCAATCAAACTGGAAGAACCATTTTGCACGTCCGGTAAACTCGCTTTGTACTCAGGAGTAACAGTAAACGTCGGATCGTAATATCGTTTTATGTTATTTGTCGTAAACATAGGTCGTTATGTTAACAATAATTATTTAAATATTTTAAAATGGAATTCTTTAACCGGCATATTACATCAAAACATAATGAGTAAACATAGAATATCCATACAACAAAAAAGTCTTGCAAATGGAATATATGTGCCTACTTAAAACAAAAACCGATGTTATTCTTCTTTTATCGTCCATTCATTCAAGTTCAAATAAATAACACTTAAGGGATTTGAAGTGTTCCCGTTCGCAAAAATAAATGTTCTTACCTTCATTCTTAAACTCATCAAGATACCTACCAGACAAGTCTTTTTAAATTTATACGGTTTTTTTGGTTTAAAAAGGAAAAAGCATAGTATAATTTAAATACTATGCTTTATGCTTAAAATATGTACTTTCTTAAGTTATTGTTCCTTCACGATATCAGGCATCCTTATCGTCTTTTTCATCCGACTCCAGGATTTCCTTATTTTCATTTTCATCAACAGACGGTTTAATCGTTTTTTCTGCAGAGGTATCGTTTTTGGCTTCTTCGTTCTTCACGGCTTCATCGACTTTTTTCTTTTCTTTTTTCGCCTTTTCTTCACCGTCGTTGGCAGACTGACCGTTTTTAATTTCCTCGATATGTATGGCATCATTGAGACTAATCGGATAGTTACCATGAGGCCGTTCACCCAAAAGCTGAATCAAATCAGAAGCATTTAGTATTTCTTTTTTTAACAGTGTCTGGGCCATTTCTTCCAATTTTTCCCGGTATTTCATCAGCAATTCAAGTGTTCTCTTACGGGCTTCAACAACGATTTTACGTACTTCGTCATCAATTTTTTTCGCCGTGGTTTCAGAATACTTTTTATTGAAACCGAAACTGCCTTCCGGATTATTTGAGTCTTGGTATGAAATATATCCAAGCTCATCGCTCATACCATAAACAGCAACCATGGCAAATGCCATATTTGTAATTCGTTCCAGGTCATTCTGGGCACCTGTAGAAATTTTTCCGAAGACAATTTCTTCAGCAACACGTCCGCCAAGAAGAGCACATATTTTGTCGTAGAGTTCTTCTTTCGTCATGAGGAAACGATCCTCAAGTGGTGTTTGCAGCGTGTAACCCAGAGCAGCCAGGCCACGCGGAACGATACTAACTTTTAATACCGGGTCTGTGTGTTCGAGGAACCAACTGACTATGGCATGTCCCGATTCGTGATAAGCAACAATCCTACGCTCGTTTTCACTAATCAACTTATTCTTTTTTTCCAGTCCTGCTACAACACGTTCTATAGCATCCTGAAAATCAATCATATGGATTTTTTCCTTATTCCTGCGGGCTGCCATTAATGCCGCTTCGTTACACATATTGGCCAGTTCAGCACCTGCAAAACCCGGAGTTTGTGAAGCGAGTAATTTCAGATCTACGTCTTCCGACATCTTTAATTTTTTTGTATGCACTTGCAATACTTCGACACGGCCAACCAAATCGGGCTTATCAATAAGAATTTGACGATCGAAACGTCCGGGACGCATCAAAGCGGAATCCAGTACATCAGGACGGTTTGTTGCAGCCATAATAATGACCCCTTTTTCCGTATTGAAACCATCCATTTCGGCAAGCAGTTGATTTAGGGTATTTTCACGTTCGTCATTGGAACCCATCATACTTCCTTTACCACGGCTTCGACCGATAGCATCAATTTCATCAATAAAAATGATGCATGGGGCTTTTTCCTTAGCCTGTTTGAAAAGGTCACGTACACGTGCTGCTCCGACCCCTACAAACATTTCAACAAAATCAGAGCCACTCAAACTAAAAAACGGGACTTCCGCCTCACCTGCGGTAGCTTTAGCAAGTAACGTTTTGCCTGTTCCCGGAGGGCCTACCAACAGCACCCCTTTCGGGATGTTCCCGCCCAATTTTGTGAATTTTTGGGGTGTTTTAAGAAATTCTACAACTTCCTGCACCTCTTCTTTGGCTTCATTCAACCCGGCGACATCTTTAAATGTTACTTTATTTTCAGATTGACGATCGTACAACGAAGCCTTGTTTTTTCCAATATTCAAAACCTGCTGGCCAGGATTCATCCTTTTAAATATGAATATCCAGAATGCGACCCCCAGGCCGATAACAAGAACCCACGACATGAGTCCCCCGAACCAGTTATCATCTACCTGGACATCATACGAGACATTATTTTTATCGAGGATAGGACGTATGTTATCACCCTTAAGCATCGTGGTGGTAAACTTATTATTCGAAGAACTTCCTTCTATCTGCCATACGGTATCTTCTTTTTTAGGTACTTTTACAGCACCACTGCTGACAGCCTCTTTTGTATATGTACCATCTATCTGTACATCATTCTTAATAACTACATTTTCAACATAACCTTTCTTGACATATTTAAGGAATGTACTGTATTCAATCCGATTTCCACCTCCCGGGGCAAACACATAAAATTGTATACCCAAAAGTATGAGTAAAAGGATAACATAAATCCAAATTGGGAACTTCGGATTCTTATTCCCCACTTTGGGATTTTTAATATTATTTTTGTTATTACTTACAGGCATCTAAAATCCAGTATTACTTAAAAAATTATATGAAGTACGATTATTAAAACTCTCGATTTCTACTTTCTACTTTCTACTTTCTACTTTCTACTTTCTACTTTCTACTTTCTACTTTCTACTTTTTCTGTAAAAAGTAATCAATTATTTACATCTTTAATACCTAATGCACCGAATTACGATAACATCAGTTATAAACAAGCCATTCCCTTCGAAACGGCGCTCATTCTTAAACGAGCCCTTAATCCATAAAAACGTGAAAACATGTAATTTATTGGATAATCCGACTGGTCCAAAACGTATAAATCTCAGGTTAAATTACGAAAATTATTTAGATATGATGAAGTCGGTAAAATAACTAAATGAGAAACCGGTACTTTACTCATCATATCGCCAGACTTCTCCTTCTGCAGTCTGAACAGTAATCCCATTCGAAGGTTCTACAATTTTACCTATAACCGAATAATCTTTATAAATCTTACTCAGTTTTTCAATATCCGGTTCTGGAAGGGTGAATAAAAGTTCATAGTCTTCGCCACCGTGTAGCCCATAATTATCGACATCTTCCTTCATCTCATCAGCTATGGCCCTGGTTTCTAAAGCAATTGGCAATGCCGCCTGAAACAAAACCGCACCCTTACGCGAAGAATCAGTAATTCCATTTAAATCATTAATCAGACCCTGAGAGATATCTGTCATTGAAGTAGGCACAATATTATTTTGCTGCAAAACAGTAATAGTATCTTTCCTTGCTATTGGAACCAATTGCCTTTTCACAACATATTCATACTCCGACAAATCAGGTTCAAAAGTTTCTTTTCCTGAATCGAGCCAATATTTTTTTTCCCTGAGAAGAACTTTCAGGCCTGCTAATGCTCCACCGATATCACCGGTCACACAAATCGCATCGTCAATTTGAGCACCGGAACGATAAACTAAATTATCAATATCACTTTCACCATAAACATTAATGTTTACCGCCATAAATGCATGGCTTCCTGTTATGTCACCGCCAACCAACTCGATGTTGTATTCACCCGAGCTGGCATGTATGCCTTTATAAAATTCCTGTATCATTTCCATGGAAATACGATTCGGTAATGCCAGGCTTACCGTTATTGCAATCGGCTGAGCGTTCATCGAATAAATATCACTTACTACAGCGGAAACGAGCTTAAAACCAAGATGATGAAATGGTGTATAGGATAAATCGAAATCGACACCCTCAATATATGTTTCCGTTGAAAGTAATGATGCTTTAAATTCACTGACCTTGAAAACTGCTGCATCGTCACCTATTCCTTTGATGACTTCCGGCCTCTTAACCGCAACATTCTCTCTTATTTCTTTGATTAAAGCCTCACGGCCAACTTGTTCAATCGGTGTAAATTTTTCTTCGGACATAAATTGGTATTACTTGATAATAAGTCGGGCTAAAAATAATAAAAGGGCATATACCTTTTAGCATATGCCCTGGAAGTTCATAAAAACTGAACAACTAATTATATCGATGATTACTGATTGTATCCAACAGGTTTAGCAGAATAATTGATACGCAAGGTACCTGCTTTCCGTAATTCTTGTTTCACATCGGTAACAACGCCCATTTCAGTATTTTTATCAACACGAAGCGAAACGACAAGTTTCGGCTGGTCCATCAATTTGTCATACATAATTCTTCTGATAGCGGTTTTATCATCAATGATAGCATCGTCTATCTGAATCTTAGTCTGACCAATTTGTTTACCGACTTTTTCGGGTCCGATATAAATGTAACTGACTAAACGTTTTTGCTCAATTTTCTGAATATTCTTAGCATGAGAGTAATCAACCTTAACCTTCAAATTCTGAGTCCTCATCACGGTGGTCACCATAAAGAAAATCAGAAGGATGAACACGAGGTCAGGCATTGAAGCCGTGGGTATCTCAACTTTTGAATTAGCAGCTTTTTTCTTAAATGATGGCATAGATTGACCCTATTTTTGTGCACCTTTATCTGGTTCTGCCTCAGAAATCTTTTCAGGATAATAATCCTTTATTTCCTTCTGTTTAGAATCGGGTAGTTTTTCAAAAGCAACCCCAAATACCTGCCTGCTTCGATTGTTTCTGGCTTCATTGTAAGCCCCTTTAACCCGGTCGAGCAATTCTATATATGTATTATAGGTTGTCTGCCGGTCGGTTTTCAAAGAAACAACAGCTTTTTGAGGAGATTCAGATAGGTTCGGATCCTGCCCTTTGTTGGTAATAAAGCTAAATACCTTTTCTTTAACATCAGCCATAGCCGAAGGTTGATCATTGATCAACACATTACCCGAACTATTGATAAGAATCTTCAACATGTTCCGCTCTTTTACAGGCGGTGGCGGGGTGTTGGGGTCTGCCGGAGGCGGAAGCACCAACCCGATACCAGAATCCACATCAATAGTTGTTGTAACCAGAAAGAAAATTAGAAGCAGAAATGCCATATCTGCCAGCGAAGCAGAAGGAATTTCACCATCTGGCCTATTTCTTTTATTTTTCAATAACATATAAACAAATTACTTATGGATTCAATAAACTGATTAGTATTTGAACGTACTGCGAAGGCCGATACCAGCAGTAATTATTGCCAGTATAACAACCATTAAGAGCATCGTAACTAATCCAGCTCTAACAGCATCGCCCATAATTATCAGGCAAATTCCAAAAAGCACAAACGGGCTTAATATGATTCCGATTTTACCCCAGGAATACTTGCCACCTGCAATATTTCTTATTCCGAATATTGCCATCAGAATAAGCCCGATAGCCAAAACCACCAGTGCAAATCCAAGACTGAATGAAACAAACATTTAGAAATCCTTTCTTTTATATTAACATTATAGTTAACAGAAAAATTTAGTTTTCTTCTTCAAGAGAAGGGATGTCTAATGGTTTCCCTTGTTGAATTAATGCGATAGAATCGATAAGAACCGTTGAGCTTTCTTCCATTTCTACGACAAGACGGTCAATTTTAGAAACACAATAGTTATAACCAACCTGAAGTACGATAGCAGCCATCAAACCACCTACAGTAGTTAAAAGGGCTACCTTAATACCACCGGCAACAAGTGTAGGTGAAATATCTCCGGCTTTCTCAATAGCATCGAAAGCCTGAACCATCCCAACAACCGTTCCGAGGAACCCGAACATCGGTGCGAGAGAGATAAACAGAGCTAACCATACCAAACCTCTTTCGAGGAAACTCATTTCGATTGAACCATAAGTTTGGATTGCTTTTTCAGCTGCTTCAATACCTTCGTCGGCACGCAAAAGACCAGCTTGGAAAACAGAAGCTACAGGTCCGCGAGTTTGTGAGCACAATTCTTCAGCAGCACTGAATCCTCCATTTTGCAATGCATCTTTTACATCAACAATAAATTTACGTGTATTGACGTCAGCAAGGTTCAATGTTATTAACCTTTCAAGAAATACGGCCATACCTAAAATAAAACAGATAAGCACCGGCCACATGAATGGTCCTCCTTGATTATACTGCTTTACAAGTGCGTTGAACATACCTTGATCTGCACTGGCTTGCAATAGGAAGACACCAAAAGACGACAAGATCATATATTACTCCAATTGTTACGTTTAATTGTTAAAATCTTATTTAAGCTGCAAAATGATAGATTATTTTAAAATAAATGTCAAAGTGTGAAGAAAGAAGTTAATACAATTTTTTTAAAGATGTAGCGCTTTTATTGCGAAAAAAATGGCTTTTAATCATGTATTATTTAAACGGTATTAATTCTTTTTACACTACTGTACAATTTTAAAAAACAGCACGGACAACGAAGCGAAGAGTTTGTACCGGAGAGTTTCCGCTAACAGTGCGCCCATCATAATTCAAACTAGCTCTGATTAAATCGCTAATTTTGTAATTGGCCTCCAAATTCCAAAGCCAAGACACGCCAGCTCCGGCACCATCAGTCAGCTCAAACGTTCCGAGCCCGCTCGATTGACCAACCAGGTGGTTGTTTCTTCTCTCTAAACGTAAGTATATCTGAGTTTTATTTCCAATATAAATTCGATTTTCCGAAAGAATGTTAAAAGCTGTTAATCGGACCGGTACGACCGGATATTGATCGGTTTTTTCACTGAATGTTATTCCAAATGTCGTATGATACGATGAACTGACTCTTATATTTATCTTCGGATTCCATTCTTTGTCACTTATATTATAATTGCGACTGCCCAGGTTCTGGCTCACATTTTTATTCTTCCCTAACTTTATTTCGTTCTCGATGATATATCGTCGTTTCAGCCTGTAACGCATATATAAACGATAATACATCGAATTTTGCTTTTCCAAACCGATGGTCTGCTTATTCTGACCGGTATTTCGTTCCACCGAAAAACGTACATTAAGCCGCGATGCATCGGGAAATAATTGCACTTCCTGTCGCCAGTAGATTCTTTCGGCCAGGGTTGTGGAATCATTTCCAAATGTCTTTAGTCGTAACAGATATACATCACTTAAATGAGGCGTTGTGCTGGTCTCGCGAATATCAAACAAGGAATTTATTTCAATATTCCTGAGAATTTTTGAGAAGATACCATCAGAATCTTTATTAATGAGCTTCGCCGGACGAATTTTATTTCTGAAGCGGGTCTTCAATGTGATAACCGGTAAAAGCTGATCCGATGGAATATATTGTTTTATGTATGTTCCCTCATTGGGATTCTGTTCGAGAAAAAACTCATCAATCTGCTGAATACCATCATGGTTTAAATCTTTCCAGACATACTGCCCCATCTCCGGGCCAACATCGATATATGTTTCCTGCAACAGGGCTTTACGTTCAGTATTCGCTTCATAATACAGTTGCCCATTGATAAAATTATGCAAAGGACTGTAGTTACTCACCGACCTGATAAACACCCCGTTATCGTTTTGAAGATTCTGATTCTTTACGAAATATTCAGAATATTTCTTTTTCCGGAACGCGATATCGTTGATACTGTTAAAATGAACGGATGGTGTCAGGGACAATCCATATCGTTGGGTAAGAGCGGTTGATTCATGAACAAATTGATGATTAGCGATCGCACCGTCGTTTCGTAATGAATATGATGCACTTACATTCAAAAGATCTGATAACTGATATTGAACCCCCGGCTTAAAATCTATAAATCGTAGTGAAGTATTCAACAATGAATCACTCTGAATATCTTGCTGTTTTCGATATTCATGTTCAAATGCAAAAACCGGTGTTAATGTTCCTCCAATAATCGGAATACCATATTTCAAAGAGCCGTTTTGACGAACCCAGTCCCCTTTATGCGCAAGATATTGATCCTTACTATTGATGCGCTCCAGGTAATAATTAACTTGTGGCATTCCTTTTTCCCGGCTGATAAAATTGACATCCTGCCGGTTTCCCGAAAAATCAGAACGATTGATAAGCCCGGCACCAACATCCAAAGAAGTATTTTTTGAAGCCTGCCAGCCACCGTTCATTTCCGTAACTCGTTCCATAGAAGCCGTATCGGAGGTAATATCCCATTTGCGATCAAATTCCACTGACTTAACCCGATCGAAATATGTAAATCGTTTACCCGTATATCGCTGCTTTACGGAAAAATGGAAAATGCCATAATCCGTTTTTGGCGATACCATTTGAGTCCCAACCAGATAAGCATTATCAAAATTAGTACTGTTTCCTATGGTTGAGAACCGGTTTTTATCAAGACTGTTTCCGGCCCATTCACCATATACTTCAACATGTTTATTCGGATGATACTGGCTTCTTACAGAAACCATTTGATGATTGATGGGCGGGGTAATGGTTCTCAGTGTATCATACGCCCCATTGCCTGGGCCAACCCACTGATATAATACTCCATTTAGTTCTCCGCCTATCCGTTGATAATCTCCATTACCATCTCCTACCCTGCTGAACTGAATCTGATATTGGTTGGTCTGGCTGCCGGGAATATTTTCGTATATAGTGTAACCGGAACTTCCAACAGTCGTGTCTTTTCGCGTATATAAAATATATTTTGACTGGTCGGCATTACCGACATAAGTAACCCCGCTTACTACCGCTTTATTTGGATCGTTTCCGGCCTTGCGCAACACACTGATCTCTTTATCTGTCAGTGACAACTGGGCATTAGGATTATCATTATCTGCTTCTCTTATGTAGGTTACCCCAACACTCAATTTACCATTCAGCAAGTCACTATTTTGTGCCTCAGCTGCTACTAAAGTACGGTTATATTGCTGGTCTAAATACTGAAAATCGACAGTAATACGCGTGGCGGAAGTGATAATACGTTTATTAGTAAAGGTGATTTCTCCCAAACTATAATCAATCACATAGTCATTCTCTTCTCCCCTGGTTTGCAATACACCATCAATATAAACATGTTCCGACCCGGCCTGAACAATGATAAAAGGTTCATTATTAGCGCCAGTCAGCCGGTATGGCCCCTGAAGTCCGTCAATCCCATTGAATTTCATTTCACGGTATTTCCCACGGACAACAGTTGCAGCTGCGCTGTAATATCCATACGGTGAGTGAGTATAAAATGACGCTCCCTGAAGCTGCCGGTCGATTCTTGCAAAGGCGCTTTGGTTCATTTTAACACTAATATCTCCCAATTGGACGGCGCTCTTCCGGCTTTTCATTTGAATGTAGACTTTATCAAATTGCTTGAGATTTTGCGTGCTTCCATCGGGTTGAATAGGTGTACTTTGGTCGGTCAAAACCGCAAGAATATTAATGTCATTGGTAATCTGTCCGCTTAAATCGAGCCGCAGGCCGCTTTCCAGAGAAAAATCCTGGTTATTTCCAATGATAATGCCCCGGGTAAGGCTACCGCTTTTTTGAATTTGTGCATTCCCAAAAAGGTCATCACTGGTTATCGGACTTCGTATTACCCCCATTTTTCCTTTTAATGAATCCGCTTTAAGGGAGTCTGCCAGATAAGCCGGCATCGCTACTAATTCACGGTTGTAATATTGCCGTTTCAGATTAAATGGCAGTACCCGGTATGAAATGACTATGTTGGTTAATGAAGATTTTACACTATCAATATTTAGTGACCATTTCCCCGTTTCCTGATGAAAATGCCAGAATCGTCCGGGCAATGTTGAATCTCCCGCCGATACTTTTATAGTAGGTTCAATGACCCAATAATCGAGAAAATAGGAGGAATCGGGCTTAGCAACCGGTATCTTTTTGGTAAAAGTGACGGAAGTCTGCCCCCGGGCAAAAACCGGGAATAACACTATAGAAAGTGTAATAAAAAGATAAAATCGGTAGTTCAATACTCGGTTATCGGATTAAGCATTCAGTATCTCATAATCACAATAAAATGATGAATATGATAGATTAAGTAAAATCTATGGAGAATGCCTGACCGAATTATTAACTATCGGACATTTTTTTAAATTTTTGCAGGCCTGCGTCAAGAAACTTCTGAAACGTTTTAGCGTCGGCATATCCCGACCATCGTTCCAGTAAACGTCCGGTTTGGGGATCTACAATGGCATACGTCGGGAGTGCGACCGTTCCTGTTAATTTGAACTGGAATTTTTGATTACCCGGTCCCGCCTGTCCGCCATCAGTATAGAGACGAACCAGTTTAAATTTATCAAACCGCTGACGAGTAGCTTCAAGAGGGAAAACATTGGCTTCCATAGCCCGGCAATTCGTACAGGTATAACCTGTAAAATCAATAAAGATGGGCTGTCCTTTGGAAATTGCAGCTTTTTTAGCCTGAGAATAATTTTGAGTCCATTCATCACCTGCTTTTGACTGTCTTCCTCCATCAATCTGGCTGATAGAATAAACGACACTCACATCAGTTGCCTTTTTAGGCGGAAGCCAGGCATCCCAAATTCCCAGAGACGCCCCTAATAAACCGGGAATCAGGTACAAACAAAATCCTAAGAACGGGATTGCCAATAGTAATCGAACGGTTGAAATACTTTCTTTCTTTTGCTCATGTGCCAAGCGCAATTTTCCGAGCAGATAAAAACCGGCAAGTCCTGAAATAACAATCCATGCCGCTATCGTCAAAGGACGTGTAATGATATTCCAATTCCATATTAAATCGGCATTCGACAGGAACTTAAACGAAGCAGCGAGTTCGATAAATCCTAAAATAACTTTAACCGTGTTCATCCATTGGCCGCTCTTAGGCAACGATTGAAGCCACCCGGGGAACATTGCAAAAACCACAAACGGAATAGAAAAGGCTGCTGAAAAGCCTAACATACCAATAATGGGATAAAACCATTTTCCGGCTGTTGTTGCCGCCAGGATACCTCCTACAAACGGTGCTGTACAGGAAAAGGAAACCGCACTGATGGTCAGTCCCATAAATAGAATCCCCGGTAAGCCGGAACTCTCATTACTTTTCTTATTAAGATAATTCGTAAGCTGATAGGGCAAACGTAATTCAAACAATCCCAGTAAACTGATGGAAAAAACGATAAAGATTAAACCCAGAAACAGATTTATAATGGGATTGGAAGCAAACTGTTGTGCTCCCGAAGCACCTAAAATAAGCGATAGTAAAAGTCCGAGTAATGTAAATGTGGCAATAATCGAAAAGCCAAAAATCGAAGCATTTCTGACCGAAATCGATTTATTTCCCCCAGATTGCTTGGAGAAAAACGAAACCGTCAATGGAATCATTGGAAATACACATGGTGTCAATAATGCCGCAAATCCGGCAGTTATTGCCAGCCAGAGAAAAGAAAATACCCCATTTTGAAGAAATGCATTAATCTCCGCCGTTGATGCCGTTCCCGTTGATTCCGCAGGTTTAATTTCAGCCTTATTATTAGTTATTGATCCTGGGTTGTCACTATTGCTGTTTACGGCTGCTTTTCCCGCGGGTTGAAATGGATGGTCGCTGACTCCTTTTACGGTTATAACGGCCTGCATGGTTCGGGATGTCGGAGGAAGACAAACATGGTCATTGCAAACCATGTAATGAACCGTAATTTTCAATGATTTCGATCCCTGAATTACGGTTTTGAAAGCCAAAGGGATTTGGTAGCTGGCCTGTCCGCTGTGCAAACCAAGCTCCATCTGGAAATTGGGATCATATTCATATTTCGGTTTGCTTTCAGTGATTTTTCCTGCAACCCGTGCAATCGTGGTATCAATCGTAAATGACGTGGGGACCGGGCCGTCTTTTCCGAGGTCCATCGAATAGACATGCCAGCCTTTATCAATGGTAGCTTTGACACCGACATTGAATACCTCACCCGCTTTCACCTGTTTGGGTGAATTAGTAATGGAGAATTTTACAGGACTGGGGATACCCTGCCCATTAACAAAAGAAGGGGATAATGCCCAAAGACACACCCCCATAAAAAACATAAATTTTTTCACAGTATTGTAACGAGTATGAGATTACAAAATTATCAGGCTTCTGCCTTGACAACCCATACTTTAAAACTTGCAGTGATATCACTTGAAAATGAAACCGTTGCGGTATACTCGCCGAGTGAATGAACTTCCTCGTTTAACTCAATCTTACGACGGTCAATTTCAATACCTTTTTCATTTAAAGCATCAGCAATCTGGGCTGTTGTAACGGTACCGTGGATACGACCTTCTTCTCCACTGACAACGGGAATCGTAATGGTCGTTTCCGCAATTTTAGCAGCCAGTTCTTTCAGAGCTTCTTTGCTGACTTCGATTTTCCGTGCAGCCTGACGTTTTTCTTCATCTTTGGCTCTGATGACTCCGGGAGTAGCTAAAACTGCCCATCCCTGCGGGATCAAATAATTGCGGCCATAACCATCCTTAACCGTAACTATATCACCAGCATCACCTAATTTATCAACATTTTGATTTAATACTAATTTCATCGCACTATAAATTTAAAAATCCTGATTAATGTAAGTTCTCAGCTACGAATGGCAACATGGCTAAATGACGAGCTCTTTTAACAGCTTTAGCCAATTGTCTTTGGTACTTTGCGCTGGTTCCCGTAACACGTCGGGGTAAAATCTTTCCCTGGTCATTCGTGAAATGAAGCAGGGTTTCAATGTCTTTATAATCGATATATTCGAGGCCGGCTTTGGTAAATACACATTCTTTATCTTTTAGCTGGCTTTTTTGAGGATGCGCGGGATTCTTTAACATATTCTCTTATTTCTTTTGATTGATAATATTGTGGGGTTTTGTGAAGTGCTCAATTATTCTTCTTTTTCTTCTACTTCGAATAGAGCCGGTAATTCACCATTTTTCTTGCGTTCTCTGTATCGAATCATTTTGCTGTCGTATTTCAGCACAAGATTACGCAGAATATTATCATCAATCCGCATAGCGCGTTCAAAGCGGGCAACGATGTCGCCGGGAGCTGTGAAATATACATTTACATAATATCCGCTGTGTTTTCCGTCAATATCGTACGTCATTTCGCGGATACCCCATTCTTCGATTTCATCGATCGTCCCACCATTTTCTTCAACCAGGGCATTATACTTTGCTATAATTTCCTTGGTCTGATTTTCTTCGAGAACGGGATTTACAATATACGTTAATTCGTAAAAATTACTTTTCGTCATATTTAGTCGATCCTACGGTTGTTCATTTTGAGACAGTCGTTAGTATCTCTAACGACAGGAGCCGGTAAATATAAACTTTTTTAGCTCTTTAAACAAGTCAAGGAAGTGTCATTGATGCCAAACCCGAGGTAAAATGATACGTGGAAAGTACATGATAAATATTAGTTGGCATGATACCGAAGTAAATGACAAATAATGCAAGTATGATCAAAGCCCATTGATAAACGGCACCGGGTTTGGTAAGCGTAACCTCTGTCTTGCTGTCTTTCATGAACAGGTAAACCATCACTCTCAGATAATAATAGACACTGGCGGCACTGGCCAAAACACCAACGATGGCTAATTTGATATAACCGGCGTTGATAGCAGCGGCAAAAACTTTGTATTTCCCTATGAACCCGATAAATGGCGGAATTCCCGCAAGGGAAAACAGGAAAATAGAGAGCAGGATCGCCATGATGGGTTGTTTATAACCAAGTCCGGCCAGGTTTTCAATATTTGTAAAATCAAGTTCATGATGGCGTTCGTAATAAGCTACGACACCAAAGGCCCCAACGTTCATAAGCGTGTAAGCAAACAGGTAAAATAAAACGGCACTATACCCGTCGGCGGTGCCGGCAACAAGTCCGACCATCACGTAACCGGCATGTGCAATACTCGAATAGGCCAGCATACGCTTGACGTTATCCTGCACAATAGCAATAATGTTACCCAGAACCATTGTCAGGATAGCGATGACATAAATCACATGACTCCATTGAGCCACATCCGATGGCAGTGCGCGACTCAAAATCAGGATCAAGGCAACAAAGGTTGCAGATTTGGAAGCCGTTGCCATATATCCTGTAATCGTAGTTGGTGATCCCTGATATACATCGGGAGTCCACATATGGAAAGGCACTGCAGAAACCTTAAAGAAAAATCCAACTAAAAGTAAACCCACGCCAACCCAGTAAATCATGTTTTTGTTGGTTGCCGCTCCAATATCAACAAGATGGGTCGAACCGGTAGCTCCGTACAAAAGAGCAATACCATACAAAAAGAAACCCGTAGAAAAAGCACCCAGCAGAAAATATTTCAATGATGCCTCTATCCCTGTTTTCTCTTCACGCACCAAGCCTGCCAAAACGTACAAACAAATCGACATCGTTTCGAGGCCCAGGAATACCATAACTAAATCTGCTGATGAAGCCAGGCTTAACATACCCACTGTTGCAAATAAAATCAGGGCATACACCTCACCATAATTATGGTTGATACTTGTTAAATATTCTTTCGACAACAATACGCTGAACAACGTTCCCAGCAAGACCACAAAGGTTCCGAACGCTGCCGCTCCGCCATAAGTAATCATTCCTGAAAAAGCTTCTCCGGTCGGCCCCATCATGTCATTGATGGAAAATACTAATCCGGCTATTAAAGCCAGAACCGAAATCCAGTAGATAGATTTCGAATCATCCGAAAAAGCATCAATCATCAAAACGGCCAAACCGGCCACAGCGACGATCAAGGCGGGTATTACAGTTGTTAAGTCGTGTATAATTTCCATTTACCTTTTAATTATATATTGAATCTATGGCTTTGGCTAACTCAACATCCTTGTTGGTGATTTTATCCCCGGCTTCATGTGTGCATAAACCGATATTGACTTTGCTATAAACATTAAAAAGCTCGGGATGATGTTGCAGCGACTCTGCTTCAAAAGCTATCCTCATTATGAATGCCGCTGCTTCTTTGAAATTTTTAAATTTAAAATCTTTTTTAAGCTTATCGTCTTCCACTTTCCAGCCATTCAGAGTATTCAGTGCTTTCTCTAATTCTTCTTTGTTTAGTGGATTTGACATATCAAAATTATTTTATTGTGTTATCAGCCAGATGGCTTGTAACATCATATAACCTACTGGCCCAGTTGGGTAAATTGTCTTTGTTGGCATTCTCACGAATAGCCACTGCTTTATCTTTCGAACTTTGAAGTAATTGTTCTACCTGTACTTCCGAATACTTAGTAAAAGTTGTAGGATGAATACCGATCCAGAACATGAAAATAACCAGTGGAATCAACAGACCAATTTCTCTGGCATTTAGATCTAAAAGTGACTTATTCTTTTCATTTGTGACTTGCCCGAATAATACCCGGCGATACATCCAAAGCATGTAAGCAGCTGCTAATATGACCCCTATTGCCGCAAAAATGGCATATCCTTCATTTCCAAGAACTCCAGAACCAAAGGTACCTGTTAATATCAGGAATTCTCCAACAAAACCATTTAGTCCCGGCAAACCAATGGAAGCCAGTGTAGCAATTATAAACATCAATGCAAATACCGGCACTATTTTCGCAATACCACCGTATTCGGTTATCAAACGGGTATGGCGGCGGTCATAAATCATACCGACAATAAGGAATAAGGCACCCGTTGATAAACCATGGTTAATCATCTGAATGATAGAACCCTGAACGGATATAGCCGTCATGGCAAAAATTCCAAGTACGACAAAACCAAGGTGACTGACAGACGAATAAGCTACCAGTTTTTTGACATCCTTCTGCACCATTGCTACCAGTGCTCCGTAAATAATTCCGATAATGGCTAAAACTGCCAGGTAGGGAGCAAAAGTCATCGAAGCATTCGGGAATAATGGCAGACAGAAACGAAGCAAACCATACGTCCCCATCTTCAGCATGATTGCAGCAAGTACCACGGAACCTGCCGTCGGAGCTTCGGTGTGCGCATACGGCAGCCATGTATGAAATGGAAACAACGGGACCTTGATACAAAAAGCCAAAGTAAAAGCTAAAAACAGGTATGTCTGCTGCACGAGCCCCAGGTGAAAATTTGGTCCGGCAAGAACCCGCCAGTCGGTGGTAAAAACACCATGATTAACTGCCATACCGGCATCATAACCCAGGTAAATTAAACCTACCAGCATAATCAGGGAACCGAACAACGTGTATATAAAAAACTTGATTGTCGCGGTAATTCTGTTTTCTCCGCCCCAGATTCCAATCAGGAAATACATGGGAATAAGGCTCGATTCGAAGAAAATGTAAAACAGGAATAAATCGAGCGAGGCGAAAACACCGAGAGACGCTGTCTGAAGAATCATCAGCATCGCGTAAAAACCTTTCACATGTTTTGATACGGAATTCCACGCGGACATCACCACGATCGGACCGAAAAGCGTGGTTAACATGAAAAGCAGTAAACTCAACCCATCTAAACCGACGATATATTTGATATCGAGTCCGGGCATCCACTGACCACTCTGAGTAACATATTGTTGAACCCCGGATTGAGCTACATTAAAATTTAGCATTAACGGTATGGATAAAATAAACGTCGCCAGGGTGGCAATAAAACTAATCCATTTTACCGTTTTGTCGTTTTTGGCCAGCAAAATGCCAACCAGCCCGACTAATGGTAAATAAATAACAATATTTAGTAATGTATCCATTGTAATTTTATAGTGATTATCAGAGTATCAGAATTCCCAATACAATTACGACACCGAGAACCATCATCAAAGCATAGTTTTGGGTTATACCGGTTTGAATATACCTGAAAATACTTCCAAATAAGCGTACGGTACCGGCTACGGCGTTGACAATTCCATCAACAATTTTCATGTCAAATACGGCCAGAACCCGATCTGAAAATTTAACAACCGGTTCCATTACATAGCCTTCATATGCCTCATCAAAATAATATTTGTCTGACCAGACTCGGTAAAGAGCGCCAAATTTCTTCGCCATCTTAGCATCTGACTCTTCAACCTTATCGTCTTTATACATTTTGTAAGCGACGACAGCTGCCGAAACAGCCAGTACAATTGAAAGCAGCATCAACAACCATTCCGTGCCGTGGGGTGTTATGGTCTCGATGGGAGCCGTAACATTATGCAGCCAGGTATGCAGCAGGTTAATGTGCGATTCACCGTGGCTGAATGTTTCCTGAAAAAAGGCCGGAATACCGATAAAGCCACCAACCGTTGCTAAAATACCAAGTGCCCAAAGAGGAATGGTCATATTCAAACCATTTTCTTTCAGATATTTTTCAGCACCAACGGCTTCTTTGATACGTGCCGGAAGTTTGAAGGAACCGTGGAATGTTCCGATAGTCAATCGGAACATGTAAAAACCTGTGAGGAACGCGGTAAGCATACCAATGCCCCATACGGCGAAATACATTCCGGAAGCATAGTGCCCAAGGCCGGCATTAAATGCAAAAGCCAGGATTTCATCCTTGGAAAAGAATCCCGCTAATGGCGGAATACCGGAAATAGCGATGGTCGCAAGCATGAATGTCCAGTATGTGGAAGGCATATATTTCTTCAATCCACCCATATTCCTCATATCCTGTGGATCAAAATGCACATGCTTCCCTTCATGTTCCAATCCATGTTCAACCCGGTGCATACTATGAATAACCGAACCGGAACCAAGGAATAAACAAGCTTTAAAGAATGCGTGTGTCATTAAATGAAACATTGCTGCTATGAAACCGCCGGATCCAAGTGCCAGAAACATATACCCGAGCTGTGATACCGTCGAGTAAGCCAGGACCCTTTTGATATCGTTTTGAGTGATGGCAATGGTAGCTGCAACTATAGCAGTGATACCACCAACAACAGCAACGACCAACATCACTTCCGGTACTAAAACATACAGGAATGATAATCTCGAAATGACATAAATACCGGATGTTACCATTGTTGCCGCGTGGATTAATGCAGAAACCGGTGTTGGGCCGGCCATGGCATCCGGCAGCCAGACAAACAATGGAATTTGAGCACTTTTGCCCGTTGCACCAACCAAAATTAAAAGTGTAATCCAGAAAGCATAGTTATGAGGAATATCGTGGACATGTTTTAAAATGACGCTAAAATCAAGACTGCCAACCGTATGATATAACATGAACATGGCAATCAGGAATGCGAAATCACCAATCCGGTTGTAAAGAAATGCTTTCTGTGCTGCAATAGCTTTCTGCATATCTTCGTACCAAAAACCAATCAGCAGATAGGAACAAAGCCCGACACCTTCCCAACCCAGGAACAGCAGCAACACATTGCTTGCCATCACAAGATTGAGCATAGCGAATATGAAAAGGTTCATATAAGCGAAAAATTTCCAGTATCCCTCATCATCTTCCATGTAGCCCATTGAATATAGATGAATCAGGGTTCCAACACCTGTTACCACCATCACCATCATCAGCGATAACTGGTCGATGCGATATCCTACTTCCGTAGTAAAATTACCGGCTTTGATCCATGTAAAAAGATGTACAACAATGGGTCCGGATTCGGAATTCAGGTTCAGGAACAGATAAAAGGCTATCAGAAAAGGAATGAACACAGCCAGTGTAGATAAACTACCAATAATAACTTTTTTCTGGCGATATGATTTGGACTTCAAACCTAAAAGTCCGTTAAATAGAAAGCCAACCAAAGGTATGGCAGTAATAAAAGGTATTAAATCACTATACGGATTCATCGAGCAGTAATCTAAAGTTTAAAACTCAAATCCTGTTTTAATTTCAGCCGGCCCCTCCAGACAAAAAGGCGAAACCGTCGTCACATACCGGAATACGGCATACGTTTTTAACAATATTTTTTTCGAAGGACAAAGATACAAAAAAGTGTAGGAACATAAAGCCTTAATCACAAACTTTGTTTCGAATAATTGGATTAATCTCTTGATAGCAAGTCTAATTACGCTAACTTTTAATAATTGACCTCAAAAAATTAATGTTTCTTTGCAATTAGTATGAGAATTTTACTGAAAACTAATTTTGAAACTATTGGACTTCTCTTATTTTTTAGGTCGTTTGTAATGTACTTATCAATAATGTATAAGCCCTTAGGAGGAAATTAGTGACTTTAAATAAATGGTTAAGGCGGCTGATTAAAGCGGTACCTTTTTTCGTTTTATTCTTTTCGACCTCAGTTGCTATGGCTGCCGGAACTGCAGAACAAGGTTTCAATGGAGCCAATTTAAGTTTATTCTGGACAATCCCATTCATTGGTATTTTATTATCGATTGCCCTTTTTCCATTATTCACCCCGGATTTCTGGCATCATCATTTTGGCAAGGTATCCCTTGGCTGGGGTTTACTTGTTTTATTACCTATGGTGGCACTTTACGGATTTCATACCACGGTCTATGAAGTTCTGCACACTTACCTACTCGAGTTCATCCCTTTCATAATTCTGCTATTGGCATTATTTACGATTGCAGGTGGTATTCGTATTACCGGATCCCTTAAAGGAAGTCCGGCGGTGAATACGCTAATGCTTCTAATTGGTACCATACTGGCAAGCTGGATGGGAACGACCGGTGCAGCCATGTTGATGATTCGTCCAATGCTGCGTGCTAACGAGTGGCGTACTCACAAGATACACACATTCATATTTTTTATCTTTCTCGTTGCCAATATAGGGGGTGCTTTAACTCCTCTTGGTGATCCGCCATTATTCCTTGGATTCTTACAGGGGGTTCATTTCTTCTGGACAACCGAACACCTTTTAGGTGAGATGATATTCACTTGCGGTATCCTTCTGATACTCTATTATTTCTGGGATAAAGCAGCATATAAGAAAGAAACCAATCATCCCCCCGTTGATGAAAATGCCGAAAAAATTGGTATAGAAGGCGGCTTTAACCTCATCTTGTTGCTGGGAGTTGTAGGAGCTGTTCTGTTTTCCGGATTTGTCCATCTCAATGATGTTATGGTTTATGGCATACATATCCCCATACAAAATATCATTCGTGATATCGCAATTCTTGTCCTGGCTTATATGAGCTGGCGTTTAACTCCAAAAGAAAGCCGGGCCGCCAATGGATTCGACTGGTTCCCGATTATTGAGGTAGGTAAACTTTTTGCAGGTATCTTCATCACGATAATTCCGGCCATTGCAATATTGCGTGCAGGAGAATCGGGTGCTTTGAGTAGTGTTGTGCACATGGTTACACGCCCCGATGGAACGCCTAACGACCATATGTATTTCTGGATAACCGGTATGCTGTCGTCATTTCTTGATAACACACCTACATACCTGGTATTCTTCAATACAGCCGGTGGAACGGCACATGCCGTACTCGGACATACTATTACTACGGCCGATGCTCTGATGACTCATTATCAGTCTACACTTGTGGCCATATCCTGTGGTGCTGTGTTCATGGGAGCGAACTCTTATATCGGTAATGCCCCCAATTTCATGGTGAAATCAATTGCTGAAGCCGACGGTGTTGAAATGCCTTCCTTTCTTGGTTATATGAAATGGTCATTTGGAATTCTGATTCCTCTGTTCATTATTTTTTCTTTGGTTTTCCCATACATCGAAAAGGTAATGGAATTCATCTTGAAATAATTTGATGAATCAATAAGATTTGGAAAGCCCGGTTAATCCCGGGCTTTTTTTGTTTTCTCAGATCCCAGAGTATGAACTTTTCCGAATTTGTTCCGGTTGTAAAAATTGAAGTTTTTTTATTCGGATATTCCTTTTCATTTGCTTATTTACCCTGTTTTTTTAAATGATTGTTTTGAACTTAAACTACGGTAAGACATGCAAGATTTTATTATTGAACACAAATCGACTGCGTTAATATTAATAGATTTACAAAAAGGTATTGTGGCCAGAGATACCAGGCCGCATACTTCAGAAAAAGTGATAAAAAATTCAAAAACAATTGCAGATAAATGCCGAACATTGGGAATTCCCGTCTTTCCGGTTCATGTGACCTTTTCACCGAATGGTGCCGACCGTTTATCCCCGGTCACCGATGCCACCCCGCTAGGCGGCCACTATCCTGCCGACTTTGATCAAATCGTTCCTGAAATTGGCCCGAAGCAGGGTGATTTCGTGATCACGAAGCGACAGTGGGGGGCTTTTTATGGCACCGGCCTCGATTTGCAGCTTCGCCGCCGGGGTATTAAAACAATCATTTTGGGTGGAATTTCCACTAATTTCGGTGTGGAATCCACAGCCAGGGATGCTTATGAACGTGGTTATGATCAGATATTTGTTGAAGATGCCATGGCGGGATTATCAGACGGAGCACATGAATTTGTCATCAAAAATATCTTTCCGAGAATCGGACGGGTTCGTTCCACTGATGATGTTTTAAAAGCTTTGGACTTATCGTAAGCTGAACCGATGATTTAGAATCCTTTTTTAGATTTTAATTTACCCCCAGTTTTTTGAGTGTATTGATCAATCCGTCAATATTCACGAATTGATACACTCTTGTCCTTCTGGGTCCTTTTGGATATGCATCTGCATCTGCCGGATTTCTTACACTTTGGGCCGTATCGGTTACAGCCAGGTTCATTTTATCGAAACCGGTTGTATCCCAGCTCCCCTTTATACTGTAAAAATCCATATTAACTTTTAGTATACCGTTCTCATTGCTCCATCCAGAAAAGCCTTCCGGACCAGGTACAACTAAAAGAGGAGGCCGCTTTGTCTTATCTTTCCAATCTGGAAATGACAGTACAGCCGGGGTACCCATATTATTCAGGGTGTAAGAATATTGGCTGCTATCAACAAAGTTCATCGTAATACCGCTGAAATAATAGGTAACACTATCCACTTTTATCGAATATTTCCTGCGAAGCAGTGGTGCAGATTCAATGCTTAATCCCTGCTGTACAGGATGTTCAACAAAAACGGTATCGAAAACGGTGTCGATGGAAGCTAACCGGAATCCGGAAAAAGCACTTCCGGTAGATTTTGGCGGTGTAATGGGAGCCTGACCTAACCAGTGGGCGTGACTGGGACTGTCAATCGACCATGTCCCCTCAATGACCGGATAATTTGAACCGGTTTTTTCACTCGTCACTTTATGGCAACCCACAACCGCGACTACAAAAAGCAGAAATGAAATGATCACACTTTTCATGATATCCTCTCTTTAATAAGGCAATCACATGATATATTGAAAAAGCGTTTATTTATACCAATGAAACTTGTATTAAATAATAAATACTTACAAGAATATATTACAAATTTTAATTAAGGAATTTATTTCAATTCTGGAATTTGGAAACAAACTGGCAGTAACCCGCAGATTTAATTTTCTATTTATGATAATAGACTTCGTTTATTTTGCGTATCAGGTAATCAGCCATAACACGCTGTTCTTTTATATTCGGGTGACCTAAAGTCTGTTTGTACGGCACCATTAAACTGGTAATTTTTATATCCCATTTTTGCTGCATTTCATTTACAGCTTGTTTTACATAACCGGGCCAGGGCGATTTTTTTCGGGTTATATCCATATTTCCCAGCATGCAGACGTAGGTAGCTTTTGGAAAATGAACATACAGGGAATGAACAAAATTAATATAGGCCTGTACAATCTGTTGTGGAGTTGGCGGATTTTTTTCTCTTGGCAATAGCCATGAATCATTCTGAAAAAGGTTAATGACAACAATGTCAGGCGTCCATTTTGAAAAATTCCAGCGGCTTTGTGAATTTCCAGGATTCAGCCGGTTGTACATTTGCGGCATAATCAGCGGGAACCAGCTTTTGATAATACCGATCCCGCTGCGGGAAATATTATGATAATCCGCATTGAAATGACGAGCTGCTATAGCATCATATGCAGCATAATTATCCATCAAAGAGTCCGAACCTTCCTTTTGTCGTGTAATGGATAAGACACCATATCCGGCCGTTATGGAATCTCCGTAATAAGCGATTTTTAATTTATGATGAATATCAGGATTGAAAACGCTGTCTTTCTGGGCAATTTCAATTCCGTCGAATTTGGTTCCCGACCATGTTGGATCAGTTCGCCGAAATATTTGAACCGTATGCTTGCTGTTGGTCAGACTGATTGGAATGGAATAAATATGTTTCCCTTTTTGACAGGCGATAGCATACCGGTCGGCTCCATCATGATCAATGATAATATCAAAATAATTATCACCACTTTCGTCATCCAGAATCACACTGAGTTTTTTTCCCGAAAATCCGATGGTTGCCGAGTTCCCTGACCAATAAAATATCGGAGAATCCGGATATGAATGATCAACGCGGCCCTCATAGACAAAATTTTTATTAGAAGACGGAATGATTTTCAAACCATTTGCCATAAACTGAGAAACGGCTACTTTGGAATATCCCAATAAAAATAACCACAAAAACACCAGTGATTTACCCATTGTCTTCCATCTGTTCTGTCCGTGATTCTTCATTCTTTTGTTCCCTGTAACTGAATTTTTTTTATGTATTAATATTAACCGAGGGCTTTCTTTATTCCTCTTACTGCCTGATGAATTCGATGCTCATTTTCAATTAAAGCGAAACGAACATATTCGTCACCTCCATGGCCAAATCCAATTCCCGGTGAAACAGCCACTTTAGCTTCCTTCAAAAGGAATTTTGCAAACTCCATCGATCCCTGTTGGCGAAAAGGCTCAGGAATACGTCCCCATACAAACATTGTGGCTTTGGGCTTAGTCACTTCCCAGCCTATCCGGTTTAATGAATCTACCAGGGTATCGCGTCTTGCCTGATACAAATCCCTGATTTTCAGCGCTTCATCGTCACCATTATTCAATGCTTCAATGGCGGCAATCTGAACCGGTTGAAAAATACCGTAATCAAGATAACTTTTAATCCGGCGCAAGGCGGCAATGATCTCCCTGTTTCCGACACAAAAACCAACCCGCCAGCCTGGCATATTATAACTTTTGGACATCGTAAAAGTCTCGACTCCAATTTGCCTTGCTTCAGGAATTTGCAGCATACTGGGAGCCTTATACCCATCAAAACACAGATCGGCATAGGCCAAATCATGGATGACGATTAACTCGTGCTCCAGGGCGAAATTAACAACTCTCTGGAAAAAGTCCAGATCCACAACTTCCGTTGTAGGATTATGCGGAAAATTGATAATTAATAACTTGGGGCGCGGCCAGCTTTGGCGATAGGCCTCTTCCAGCCGTTCAAAGAAATTCACGCCCTGCTCCAATGGCACTCTTCGAAGATCACCGCCCGCTATAACAACCGAATAAGCATGAATGGGATAGGTTGGATCGGGACATAATACAATATCTCCCTGGTCTATAATACCCAGAACCAAGTGAGCCAGCCCTTCTTTGGAACCCATACTTACGATAACTTCTTCCTCGGGATCCAGCGTAACATCATAGTGCCTTTTATACCAGTCGGCAAAAGCCAGGCGAAGCTTATAAATGCCTCTGGAGACCGAATAACGGTGATTTCTACCTTTCTGCGCCGCTTCAACCAGTTTGTCAACAATGAAATCCGGGGTCGGTTGATCCGGATTCCCCATACTCATATCAACAATGTCCTCACCGGCACGTCGAGCTTTCATCTTCAATTCATCAGTCACTGCAAACGCATAGGGTGGTAACCGTTTTATACGATTAAACTCATGCATAAAATGATCTCCGTTCTAAAATTTTTTATAGTTATTGAAATTGTTTCTGCTTCTAATTTATTCGTTTGTCTATAAATAGGATTTAGAAGAAGGGCCAATTGCCACTTCTTCGCTTTTCGGCTGTATCGGATAGCAGCCAAGTACTTTTACAAATGCGGTATGCTTTTCCAGTTCCCCGAGTGCATCAGCTATAACCTGTTCTTTAGTATTGCCTTCTATATCAAGATAAAAAAGATATTGCCATGGCACATTCGGACGCGGGCGTGATTCAAGTTTGGTCATGTTAATGTCGTAATCACCCAAAACACGCAAAGAGTTGATGAGAGCCCCTTTCTGATGACTCGTAGCCATGACAATAGACGTTTTGCTTGGCAGTAGAGGATCACAATAAACTTCTTCTTTTGATACGATTACAAACCGCGTAAAATTCTGTTCCTGGTTGGCAATATTTTCTTCAAGGATTTCCAGGTCGTACAACTCGGCCGCGCGTTCTCCGGCAATAGCTGCCTGTGACAAATCTCCGTCTTCCTGCACTTTTCGTGCGGCTAAAGCGGTATCCAGATATGATTCGACCCGGCAATCGGTAAGCTTGGATAAATAGTTACTGCATTGTGCCAGAGCCTGAGGATGCGATATGATTCTCTTTATACTTGAAAGAGGCACTTTCCGCGAACCCAAAAGACAATGACGAATTCGAAGGACCTCTTCCCCGACAATCGTTAACGGAGCATTTCCAAGAATATCATAGGTCTCGTTGATTGAACCGGCTGTGGTATTTTCGATAGGCAAAACGGCAACATCGACTTCCCCGTTTTCGACGGCTTTACTTGCTTCTAAAAAAGTATCGTACCCATAAGTCACAATCTTGGCGTAGCGATCATTGAAATGCCGGTAAGCTGCCTGGTTACTATAAGCTCCTTCCGTTCCCTGGTAAGCCACGGTAATCGTCTTTTCGGAGACGACATTATTATGATAATCGAGCATGGCATGAGTCTGTGAACGAACCGACTGATTGATAATTTCCCTGAAAACCTGTTCAACAAAATAACGATCCAAGCCCGCTTTCCTGGCTATTTGTCCAATTTTTTCGAGTATTTTCTCTTCCCTTTGGTAATCACGTATCGCTTTTGCATTGCGTGCTTTAAGTTGAAAAACTTCCCGCACGATATCCTGGCGTTCTGCCAGCGCTTCAATAATTTTGCGATCGATTTGATCCAGTTGGGTCCGGATGTTATTGAGTTCTTCTTTCATGATTATTTTTGTTTATAAGGCTTTCAATCGATTGTGTGACCTGTTGATTTAATTGTTAAATGTTTTTTCCTCTTCAATACTTTATTTCAATAAAAATGCTTTCAAAATTTCGTATGAGGGCTTCATCAATACAGATTCCTTTTTCTTTTTCAGGCATTCTCTTAAGCGTTCCGGCATATCCACATCAACACCGGTCAGCGGTTCTACGATATCTTTGAATTTTGCCGGATGGGCCGTCGACATAATGACAATGGGCTGATCCTTATTCCCCGTTTGTTCCCGATATGCTTCTGAGGCGAGATATCCTACAGCGGTGTGCGGATCCAGCGTATAATTACATTTTTTATAGACTCGTTTTATAGCCTCTTTTGTGGCGTCATCAGTGAAAGAAATTCCTGAGATGACCGAATGAATATCGGATAATTTATCCCCAAAGAGATAACGAATACGTGCAAGATTACTCGGATTACCCACATCCATAGCATTCGATATGGTTCGGATAGATGATCTCGGTTCAAAAATCCCACTATCCAGATATTGCGGCACGACATCATTCACATTTGTGGCAATGATAAATCGTTCAACCGGCATTCCCATTTTCATAGCCAACAATCCGCCGGTCACATTCCCCATGTTCCCGCTCGGAACCGATATGACCGGTTTCTGAAGCACACCAGCTTTCCTGAGTTGTGCCAAAGCATAAATATAATACAGTGATTGCGGCAATAAACGGGCGAAATTAATGGAATTTGCAGAACTCAATAAAATTTTATTGCGTAATGATGTATCCGAGAAAGCCTGCTTCACCATACGCTGACAATCATCGAAAGTACCATCTACTTCGATGGCTGTTACATTGCCGCCGGTTGTCGTGAGTTGCTGCTCCTGCAATTTACTCACTTTACCACCCGGATAGAGCAAATATACCGAAACATGTTCTGAATCTTTAAATCCTTGGGCTACAGCGCTTCCCGTATCTCCTGATGTAGCAACCAGAATAAATATTTTTTTATCACGGCCCAGTTTATTGAAAGCGCGGGCCATAAAGCGGGCACCGAAGTCCTTAAAAGCCAGTGTGGGACCATGGAACAGCTCCATCACATACGTATGTCCGTCAATTCTTTTCAACGGAGCCTCGAAAGTGAAAGCATTTTGGATTATATCCCGTATAGTTTGGCTGTCCCATTCATCCGACAAATAGGGAGTTACTATTTTCTCTGCTATATCACTAAACGATTTATCCGCAACAGATTCCCAGAATTCATTCTCAATTACAGGGATTCGCTCCGGCATATATAATCCCCCGTCCACGGCTAAGCCGTTGAGTAATGCTTCCGTAAATGTTACAGGATCCGACTTTTGACTGGTACTTACAAATCTCATATAATCATGTAATTACTAAAACCCAAAAAGATGTTTTATTTATTATTTCATTGGGCAAAACTTCTAAAACCAGCGCTTTTTTGATCTAACAATAAACTTCCGTGACGATTAACGGGGGAAATATACAGATCGTAAGGCAACCCGATTTTATCAATAGCTTCTTCCATCGCTGTGCCAATCTGATTAGCACTATCTTCACCACGTGAAAGCGCAAAAATAGAAGGACCCGAACCGGAAATACTGCAACCCAACGCTCCGGCTTCCAAAGCAGCATTTTTAATAGCAGGGTAGCCCGGAATAAGCACGGAACGAACAGGTTCAATAACCGAATCATGTAATGATCGGCCAATTAATTCATAATCATTCCGATAAAGTCCCGCTACCAAAGCACCAACATTTCCCCATTGTGTTACTGCGTCGGATAACAGAACCTGTTTTCTTAAAATTTTCCGTGTATCACTCGTCCGTATTTCTATTTTTGGATGAATCACTGTGCAAAACAATTCTTTCGGGCTCGGAAGTGCAATAACATCCAACGGCTCATTACTCCTAACCAGGATGAAGCCGCCCATTAATGAAGCAGCAGCGTTATCGGCATGAGCTGCGCCACAGGAGATATACTCTCCGGCCACGGCAAATTTCAATAAATCCTTTTTCTCGAACGGGTCACCAAGCAACTTATTGACGGCTACAACAGAGGCAACAGCACTTGCGGCACTGGAACCCAGTCCGCTACCCAAAGGCATTTTCTTATATAGTTCCAGTTCTATTCCCGGTATTTTATCGTCATCCAGGGCATTAACGAGCGCTATAGCCGCAACTCCAGCCGTATTTTTTTCCGCTTCCATCGGTAATTCGATATCTGTTCCGTGTATGGCTTTAATATAAACGCCATGGGTATCGCTAAACCTTGCAACAACCTCGTCACCCGGCTCATTGATAGCGAAACCCATCACATCAAATCCGCAACCTACGTTCGCTACACTGGCGGGTGCATGGGCTTTAACTTCTTCAATCTTATATTTACTCATAACACATACATCCGAGATTTTGAAAAATACCTGTTTAAACTGGCCAACAAATCCTATTGGATAAAATGGGTACTTTAATTCAACGTAATTAAAAAAAAGCTTTATGTAACGCGTTTAAGGCGTTTGTTTCATCTTTTTGGGAGATCAGCAAAGATATATTTCGTTCTGACGATCCCTGTGCGATAGCAGATATATTTATTTTATGATCGCCGAGCGATTTGAATACCTGTCCGGCAATACCCGGGGTATTTTTCATATTGTCACCCACAACCGCCACGATACTCATCGGCACTTCTATGATAACCGGGTCGATACGTTCCATGGCAATCTCATTATTAAATTCCTTTTCCAGCGCTTCCCGGGCCCTATCCTTATATCCCGAATAAATCGCAAAACAAACTGTATACTCCGACGAAGCCTGGGTGATCATAATAATGTTGATATTACTGTCGGCCATAGCTTTAAAAATCCGTGCCGCTATACCGTTCACGCCAATCATCCCGCTGCCACGTAATGTGATTAGAGCTAAATTTTCTATGGATGATATACCTTTGATAAAACCATTTTTTTTATTGGATTTAGCGGAGATCAGGGTCCCTGCATGTTCCGGTTCAAACGTATTGTAAATATGAATCGGTATTCCTGCTTTCAATGCCGGCTGCATGGTGGGAGGGAAAATGACCTTTGCGCCAAAATGAGACAATTCCATTGCCTCTTCATAGGAACATTCTGATATCGTAAAAGCGTCAGAGACTTTGTTAGGATTGGCAGTCATCAAACCGCTAACATCGGTCCATATTTCAATCACTTCGCATTTTAGAGCGGCACCTAAAATAGAAGCGGTATAGTCGGATCCTCCTCGTCCCAGTGTCGTTGTTTCACCGGTTTTTGTAGATGCAATAAAACCGGTAATAATCTGGGTACTCTTTTTATTCCTAAAATATTCCTGAATATTTTCATAGGTTTGACTGAAGTTCACTCCTGCCGATCCAAAACGAATATCGGTCTGAATAAATTTTCGTGCATCAGCATAATCAGCCGGTATTTCCCTATCCTGCAGAAACCTACTCAGAGTATATGCAGAAAAACGCTCTCCGAAACTGACTACAAAATCCAGGGTTCTCGGGGTTATTTCATGGACCAGGTAAACACCGTTCAGAATATCTTCAAGCTCGTTAAACATCATTTTAAATTCAGCCAATGCCTGACTTTGATGATAAACCGAGATACCTTCCTGTATCACTTTAACGTGACGTAATTCTATCTCTTTTAATTGTCCGGCATAGCTTTGATCACCTTCAGCTGCAAGCTTCGCGCATTCTAATAACGCATCCGTTACCCCGCGAAAAGCAGACACAACAACTCCAATGGAATCTTGTTTCCTTTTATTACCGATGATGGAAATAACTTTTAAGATTGCTTCGAGAGAACCAACAGATGAACCGCCGAACTTCAGGATACGCATATACAGATATATTTAAGAAATCTCATTCTTTAGCTTAACTAATTAATCACAATTCTTTCAAAATTCAATGGCATGGTTATCATTTTCTACTTACACAGTATCCTTAAAGGTATTGTTACAAAACTATTTATCACGTGACAATTAGTTTTGTAAGCGATTTTTTAATCCATATTCCATCATTCTTATCAACCATTAAATATCATTGTAAATCGTATAAAAAATTTTGAAAATATTTTTGTAAGCGCTTTTATTTTTTTGTTGGTGATTATATTTCCAGGATTCAGGTACCAGTCATGTAAAATCAGATATCCACTAATTAAACGATACGCCTGTCCATTGCCTTCAACTGTTTGGTAATTCGACAGATACATATTTCCTGCAAACTGTTTTAACCTGCTAAAAAAATAAAGAGACAAGGTGTATGGTTAAACACCCTGCCTCTCCAGTTCTCATCCATCCTACAAATGAAACCTGATTTTCTTTATTTAATCTCCGGAATCCGTTACACATCCTTTTGAGGCAGAAGCCACCAGTTTAGCGTATTTAAACAGGGAGCCGCTTTGAATTCGTAAAGACGGTTGTTGCCAGTTCTTACGACGTTCGTCCAGTTCTGCATCCGAAAGGTTCACATCGATGGTACGTTTCACAGAATCGATGGTTATAATATCTCCATCCTGAATTAAAGCGATGGGACCGCCTACTTGTGCTTCAGGGGTAACGTGCCCGATTACAAAACCATGGCTGCCACCGGAAAAACGTCCGTCAGTCATCAAAGCAACTGTTTTTGCCAATCCGGCACCCACAATAGCTGCTGTAATGGATAACATTTCACGCATACCCGGGCCACCTTTGGGTCCTTCGTATCGAATAACAACTACATCACCCGGTTTTACTTCGCCACCTTCAATTGCTTTAAGGCTTTCTTCTTCTGAATCAAAAACTTTAGCCGGACCAGAAAATTGTTCGCCTTCTTTACCGGTTATTTTTGCCACAGCTCCTTCCGGAGATAAATTACCATACAAAATATCAATATGGCCCGTTTTTTTAATAGGATCTGATATGGGGTGAATAATGGTCTGTTCTTCTAATAAACCAGGTAACTCTTCAATATTTTCCTCGAGTGACTTGCCGGTTACAGTCAAGCAAGAACCATCCAAAAATCCTTCTTTCAGTAATAATTTTTGAACAGCCGGTACACCTCCCACATTGTAGAGGTCCTCCATCACATACTTACCGCTTGGTTTTAAATCTGCCAGGTATGGCGTTCTGCTGCTGATCTCCTGGAAATCATCAATAGTAAATGAGATGCCCGCAGTGTGGGCCATAGCAAGCAGGTGTAGAACGGCATTCGTCGAACCACCCAGAGCAATCACAATCGTAACGGCATTCTCAAAAGCTTTACGAGTCATGATATCCGACGGTTTAATATCCTTTTCAAGCAGAGTCAGAATGGCTTTGCCTGCTAACCGACACTCCTCGATCTTTCGTTTGTTGGTAGCGGGAACAGAAGAACTGTAGGGAAGACTCATGCCCATCGTTTCAATGGCCGATGCCATCGTATTTGCGGTATACATCCCTCCGCAAGCCCCGGCGCCCGGACAAGCATGATGCAAAACTTCCAGCATTTCTCCATGATCAATTTCCTTAGATAAATATTTACCGTACGATTCAAACGCCGAAACAACATCCAATTTATTTCCATTGTAAAACCCGGGGGAGATAGTACCGCCGTAAATCATAATGGAAGGGCGGTTAAAACGGGCCATTGCCATAACCGAACCAGGCATATTTTTATCACAGCCGGCAATAGTGATATTTGCATCGTACCATTGAGCCCGCATCACCGTTTCTATAGAATCGGCAATAATGTCACGTGAAGGCAATGAATATTTCATACCTTGAGTGCCCATTGATATTCCATCACTTACACCGATTGTATGAAAAATAAAACCAATCAGGTCAGACTGCTCTACACCCTCTTTCACATATTGAGCGAAGTCGTTAAGATGCATATTACAAGTATTTCCTTCCCATCCTGTACTTGCAATACCGACCTGGGCTTTCTTCATATCATCATCCGACAAACCTACACCATAAAGCATTGCTTTTGATCCCACCTGGGATTCAACCTGTGTAAGCCGACGGCTATATTTATTGAGTTCCTCTTTCATATATAATTCTTGAATTTTATTCTATTAATAATATTTATATAAGCCTGAAGCCAACAATTTGAACAGGCTCACGAAATTAAGTCATTATAAAAAATAGTCCCAAAATGGCTACAGGGGAAAATATAAGCTAAGACATTATATTTTCCCTATTCACGCTTTTATCAGAAAACATCATTAATCGTATAGAAAATCGTTTTTAGAATACGAATAATATTCAGGATCCGTCAATAAACCAATTCAACTTTTCTATACAATTACGATCCAAAAATGACTTACCAAACAGCCAGGTTGTCGTTACCTAAACTAAAAAATATCAATTTCCTTTAAACAGAGTCCTCTATTATTCCGTCAACCGGTTGGCATAGTTTGATTTCAACCCATTCACTACTAAAACTTAACATTTCACAAACTTCGGCAAAGGCATCACTAAAGTAACAACATCTTTGATACGTTAATAAAATTTCGGATTACTACAATATCCAAATGTAATATAATGTAAATACAATGACGATTTTTATAAAAACCCAAACGTTCATAAATGTTATCTCATATTTATTTCAAACAATACCTAATGATTAAGTATAAAAAAGCGCTTCCAATTTTTATTATATATATTTATGTACAAAAAACACTATTTATGCTTGACACAATTAATCCTGTTTAATAGCTTGATCAATAGTGAGAAACAGAATTGGAAATATTTTGACCAGTAAAACGACACATGTATCGAGCTTATTAAATACAGGAGCAATCTCCTCAATGGATCATCATGTGATTAATATAAACTTTAACCTTTTACCTCTGTTCCTCATCTTATTAAGCCTACCCTTACTACGACTATCGATTCTATCTCTATCCCTAGTCCTGGTGATTGTTGTAGGAATTATCTCTGGCCTAAACCTAAAACGAATTACCAGCTAACATATCGCCAGAGGTCATTCTTCAATAATCGTAACAGCATCCACACAAATTTTTAAAATCGATTAACAGAAGGACCTCTGGCGGGAAAGATGTGTTCCATAACAAATGAGGTCTTATGAATAATCAAGCAACACGCATTAAACAAAATAGTCCTAAAGACAATAAAAATTCTTCTCAGACTGCAGAGAATCCTCAGGTTCAAGAACTTTCCGGTTCTGAAATTTTAGTAAAAACCCTTTTGGATCTGAATGTGGACACCATATTCGGCTATCCCGGTGGAGCAGTTTTGCCTATTTATGATACTTTGCACAAATCCCCGGAATTACGGCATATTTTAATACGTCATGAACAGGCCGGCACGCATGCTGCTGATGGCTACGCACGTTCTACAGGCAAACCCGGCGTGGTATTGGTAACTTCAGGACCCGGCGGAACAAATACGGTCACAGGTATTGCAACTGCGGCCATCGATTCCATCCCATTGGTCGTGTTCACCGGACAAGTTGCTACAAACCTTATTGGTAATGATGCTTTCCAGGAAGCCGATATCATCGGGATAACACGACCGATAACGAAACACAGTTACCTGGTAAAAGATGTCAATCAACTTGAAAATGTAATTCGTGAAGCTTTTCATATCGCCACCAGTGGCAAACCCGGACCTGTTTTGATTGATTTACCGAAGGATATGATTAAAACAAAAGGACGGTATACCGGTGGAAGCCAAAAGATTTCTATTCCAAGTTATCGTCCTGTAACACACGGCCATCATAGCCAGATAGTTAAAGCCGCTGAATTATTGAGCAAAGCAAAACGGCCTTTAATTTATGCCGGCGGAGGTGTCATTCGCGGAGAAGCCTGGAAAGAATTAACTGATTTTGCAGAACGGACAAACATTCCTGTTACGACAACTTTGATGGGACTTGGATGCTTCCCCGAAAGTAAGAGCCAATCACTTGGGATGCTGGGAATGCACGGAACTTGGTATGCCAACATGGCTATGACTGATTGCGATGTTTTACTCGCTGTCGGGGCGCGTTTTGATGATCGAGTAACTGGCCGACTGGACGGTTTCTCACCGAATTCCAAGAAAATACATGTTGATATCGATCCTTCCTGCATCGCCAAAAATGTTGCCGTTGACATACCTATTGTAGGCGATGTCAAAAATATTCTCCCCTACCTTGACCAACATACCAGTGTTCCGGAAATCGAAGAATGGTGGAACAGGATCAACACATGGAAAAAAGAACATCCGCTGCAATCACCGAAATCCAAGGAACGCATCAAACCTCAACATATGATTGAAGCTATTTCCGAGGTAACAAAAGGTGAAGCTATTGTAGTAACGGATGTTGGACAGCATCAGATGTGGGCTGCCCAATTGTATAAATACAACCATCCCCGTTCTTTTGTGACCTCAGGAGGACTTGGAACCATGGGCTTTGGGTTTCCCGCCGCCATGGGTGCCGCCATCGGAAATCCGGATCGAACCGTAGTCTGCATAACCGGCGACGGAGGATTTCAAATGACACTTTGTGAGCTGGCTACGGCCGTCGCAAACAAAGTACCCGTGAAAATAGCCATTATGAATAACGGCCACCTTGGAATGGTTCGACAATGGCAGGAATTATTCTTCGAAAAACGTTATTCCCATTCCGTTCTCAAACAAAGTAACCCCGATTTTGTAAAACTGGCTGAAAGTTATGGGGCTGCCGGCTTCAGAATTACCAATCCGGAAGAAATGAAGAGCGTTCTTGAAGAAGCAATGAAAATAAATGACCGTCCTGTTGTAATGGATTTCGTTGTTGAAGAAGAAGAAAACTGTTATCCAATGGTGCCGGCGGGAGCTGCAATAGACGAAATGGTGGAGGGGTAAATGAAAAACGTCAAGTCGTTAGAACCCGATTATTACAAAAATAAAGAAGCACAAAAAATGACCAAACACACCATTTCAGTTTTGGTAGATCATAACCTGAATGCCCTATCACGTATCCTCGGCATGTTCAATGGCCGGGGGTTCGATATCGACAGTATCAGTTTCGGCGAAGGCCATCAGCCGGGACTGGCGCGCATAACCATCACAACGCGTGGCGACGAAAAAATTGTTGAACAGATCACCAAACAGCTTCACAATGTCATTGATGTTGTAAAGGTAAAAGATCTGACTTACGAACCATTTGTTGAACGGGAACTGGCACTGATTAAAGTATCGGCACCGATGAACCGGCGTTCCGAAATCATGCAAATCGTAAGCATTTTCAGGGCCAAAATTATAGATATCAGTCCGGATAAACTGACTATTGAGTTTACCGGCAACAGCGATAAAATTACAGCAGCTCTTGGTATGCTTCGCCAATTCGGCCTGATTGAGGTAGCCCGGACCGGCAGCGTCGCCCTGAAACGTGAATTCACCGGTGATACCTGAAATTCAAGGAAATAAACAAAAATTAACGCTTAAGATATTATTCAATCTCAACTTAAATAATGACCATGGAACCAAAAACATATTACGATTCTAACGCTGACTTAAAATTTTTAAAAGACAAAACTGTGGCCATTTTAGGCTACGGAAGCCAGGGACACGCTCATGCCCTGAACCTCAAGGACAGTGGTGTAAACGTTGTCGTAGGATTGCGTAAAAGCTCATCTTCCTGGAAAAAAGCTGAAGATTCCGGACTTAAAGTTATGGAAACTGCAGATGCAGCAAAAGCGGGCGATATCGTAATGATTCTCGTGCCTGATCAGGATCAGGTTGATGTCTATGAAAATGCCGTAAAAGACAACCTGAAAGAAGGCCAGGCACTGGCATTCGCCCATGGATTCAATATCCATTATAACCAAATTCAACCTGCGGAAAATGTCGACGTATTTATGATTGCCCCTAAAAGCCCGGGCCATCTCGTACGTCGTGTTTACGAACAGGGTTCCGGTGTCCCATGCCTTTTGGCCATCCATCAGGATTATACCGGTAAAACAAAAGAAATAGGCCTGGCTTATGGTAAAGGAATTGGCGGAACCCGTGCCGGTATTATTGAAACATCTTTTAAGGAAGAAACAGAAACAGATTTATTCGGTGAACAGGCGGTACTCTGCGGCGGTGTTTCCGAATTGATTAAAGCTGGTTTCGATACCCTGGTAAATGCCGGTTATCACCCTGAAATGGCTTATTTCGAATGTATGCACGAAATGAAGCTCATCGTCGACCTGTTTTACGAAGGCGGTATCGAACGTATGTATTATTCTGTTAGTGACACTGCTGAATACGGAGGGCTGACTGCCGGTCCGAAAGTAATCACCGAAGAATCCCGCAAAAACATGAAGAAGATTCTGGATGATATTCAGGACGGGACATTTGCCCGCGACTGGATTTTAGAAAACAAAGCCGGACGTCCTTCATTGTATGCACTGCGTTCGCAGCTTCGCGGCCATAAGATTGAAGAAGTTGGCAAGAAACTTAGAAAAATGATGAACTGGATGCCACCGCAAGACTAAGGATTTACCATGCAAAAACCACGCATAGCTCTTTTCGATACTACATTACGGGATGGAACACAAGGTGAAAAAATTTCATTTTCAGCCGACGATAAGGTAAGAATTGCCGAACGTCTCGACGATTTCGGTGTTCAATATATCGAAGGCGGCTGGCCGGGTTCCAATCCAAAAGACATGATCTTTTTCGACAAAGTCCGGAATAAAGAATTCAAAAATGCCAGGATTGTCGCTTTTGGTAGTACCCACCGGGCCGACCGTGAACCGGAAGATGATGCCAATTTGCAGGCCCTCATTAACGCCGGAACCAAAGCCAATTCCATTTTCGGAAAGAGCTGGCTTTTGCATGTTACCGATGCTTTGCACATTACACCGGAAGAAAATCTGAAAATCATTTATCAATCCGTTGATTTTCTAAAAAAACATGGCCGGGAAGTCATCTACGATGCCGAGCATTTTTTTGATGGATACAAAGATAATCCTTCTTATGCTATTGAAACGTTGTTAGCCAGCCAGGAAGGTGGCGCCGATGTAATCGTGCTCTGCGATACGAATGGCGGTACACTTCCTGATGAGATCAGCAGAATCGTAAAAGAGGTCAACGAAAAACTCGATACTCCTCTTGGAATTCACGCCCACAATGATGGGGAACTGGCAGTTGCCAATTCTCTGGCTGCGATCAAAGCCGGCTGTATCCACGTACAGGGAACGATAAATGGATATGGAGAACGCTGTGGTAACACCAATTTATGTTCCATTGCAGCAAATCTTCAATTAAAACTGGGGTATCCTGTTGTTTCGGATCTTCAGTTAAAAAAACTGACCAGTTTATCACGGTTTGTAAGTGAAGTGGCAAATCTGAGCCCGGATAACAAACTGCCCTTTGTTGGAAGCAGCGCTTTTGCTCATAAAGGCGGTGTTCACGTAAGTGCGGTCATGAAAAATGCCAAAACATACGAACATCTCGAACCAGAATGTGTTGGTAATCACCGGCGGGTTCTTGTTTCCGACCTATCCGGGAAAAGCAATGTCCTTTATAAATCGGATGAGCTGGGTTTTGATCTTGACGCCGATCAAAACAATATCACCGAGATTGTCCAAAAGCTGAAGGAACTCGAAAATAACGGCTATCAATATGAAGCCGCCGAAGCATCATTCGAGTTACTCGTCCGGCGCATGACCGAACATAATAAAGAATATTTCAAGCTGGAAGGTTTTCGAGTAATTATTGAAAAAGACGGTTCGGGAAATTACCGCTCCGAAGCAACCATACGCCTGAATGTAAACGGACAGAAAGAACATAGCGCCTGCGAAGGTAACGGTCCGGTCAATGCATTAGACGGCGCCCTTCGTAAAGCACTGAATAAGTTTTATCCACAGGTAAATGAAATGTATCTGACCGATTACAAAGTGCGCGTATTGAATGGAAATGATGGTACAAATGCTAAAGTCCGAGTCCTGATTGAGTCCGGACGGAATGAGGAAGCCTCCTGGGGCACTATTGGTGTTTCGCCCAATATTATTGATGCCAGCTGGCAGGCTTTATCCGACAGTTTTAGTTTTTACCTGCAAAAACACGAATCAGAAACCCAAAAAGAGAAAAACCATGCTAAGACGACTATCAAATCTACATAATCGACTTAATGACGAAATGTATCTATCTGCCCAAAGCAACTCCAGGGAGCATCTTTTGGGTAATCATGTAAAAATTATTGTGGAAACTTAATCTCAAACAAAATCTCACGGCAATGGAACATCGAATTAGTATTTTTGACACTACGTTACGAGACGGTGAACAATCTCCCGGTTACAGCATGAACCAGCAGGAAAAATTACGGATGGCCCACCAGCTTGAAAAATTGCAGGTTGACGTCATCGAAGCTGGTTTTCCTATCGCTTCTGAAGGTGATTTCCAAACAGTAAGAGAAATTGGCAAAGTCATCAAAGAAAGTCGCGTTGCAGCCCTTTGCAGAACAACCAGAATTGATATTGATCGTGCTGCGAAAGCCCTCGAATTTGCTAATAAACCTCGCATTCATACTTTTATTGCTACTTCAGACATTCACATGAAGTATAAATTGAAGAAAACGCGGGAAGAAGTGCTTGATGCAGCTATTAAAGCGGTAGAACATGCCCGAACTTACTACGATGAAGTTGAATTTTCGGCAGAAGACGCTTCCAGAAGTGATCCTGAATTCCTTTATGAGATTTTTACAGCTGTAGTCGAAGCCGGCGCTTCCATCATCAATGTTCCTGATACCGTCGGTTATGCATTACCATGGGAATACGGTGAATTGATAAAAAATATCACAAACAATGTTCCCAACATCGATTGTGCCACTATTAGTGTTCATTGCCATAACGATTTAGGTTTAGCAGTAGCTAATTCATTGTCTGCCATAAGAAACGGAGCACGACAGATAGAATGCACCATTAACGGAATCGGAGAGCGCGCGGGAAATGCCTCACTCGAAGAAATTGCCATGGCTATAAAAACCCGTCAGTCTGATTTCGAAGAATATACTGATATTAAAACAGAGGAAATATTCGCGGCCAGCGGACTTCTTACTGAAATTACAGGAAAAAGCGTACAGCCTAATAAAGCTATCGTGGGTGAAAACGCCTTTGCTCATGAAGCAGGTATCCATCAACACGGAGTTCTGAATAATCCAATGACCTACGAGATTATGACACCTGAATCGGTCGGTATAACGGGAAACCGAATTGTTCTCGGAAAACACTCCGGCCGCTTTGCATTACGTAAGAAAATTGAATCGCTCGGTTACAATCTCGATAAAGACGAACTCGACACGGTTTACAAAAAATTTACCCGTCTCGCCGACGAAAAGAAGACGGTTCCCGATGACGAACTGGTCCATTTGATGAATGGAATTGGGTTTACGGGAGAAAAATTAAATAATGAACATTCACAGATATCTAATATTCAGGCTCATTCTGCCTGAATAAATGAGTTAAATTTTGATAAAAAGAGATGTAACTCAATTTGCATAGTAAAGGAGAACGATAATAATGAGTATGACTCTCACTGAAAAAATCCTGGCTAAACATAGTGGCAACAAATTTGTTGAGCCAGGTGATAGTGTCTGGATAGACGTTGATATTTTAATGACTCACGATGTTTGCGGACCTCCAACCATAAATATCTTCCAAAAGGAATTTGGTGAAGATGCACGCGTTTGGGATTCTGAAAAGCTCGTAATTATCCCTGATCACTACATATTCACAGCCGATAAATACGCCAATCGCAATATCGACATATTACGTGCCTTCTCGGCGGATCAGGATCTGCCAAACTTCTACGATGTAGGAACTGAACGCTATAAAGGAGTTTGCCACGTAGCTTTGCCTGAAGAAGGATATACACGTCCGGGAGAAGTGCTGTTCGGAACGGATTCTCACACCTGTACAGCCGGCGCCTTCGGTGAATTTGCCACGGGTATCGGTAATACAGATGCCGCTTTCATCATGGGAACAGGAAAACTCTGGGTTAAGGTCCCGGAAACCATGTTATTCCTTTTTGAAGGTGAAAAACTTCCAAATTACGTGATGGCAAAAGATATCATCCTGCAAATTATCGGAGATATCGGGGTCGATGGTGCCACGTATCGTACAATGGAATTTAGCGGACCGGGCATCAAAGGACTGGATATGGAATCCAGGATGACACTCACCAACATGGTTATCGAAGCTGGTGGCAAAAATGGTGTTGTTGATCCCGATGAAATTACCGAGGCTTATGTGAAAGAACGCACAAGCAAATCTTACGAAGTATTCCACAGTGATCCGGATGCAAAATATCATAGCATACACAAATATAAGCTGGAAGATTTTGTTCCTATGGTAGCCAAACCACACAGCCCGGATAATAAAGCTACGGTTGAAGAAATGGAAGGAACAAGGCTGAATCGGGCTTATATCGGTTCATGTACAGGCGGAAAATTTTCCGATTTCGTTGCTGCAGCTAAAATTTTGCAAGGTAAAAAGGTTAAACTGGATACCTTCATTGTCCCTGCAACAACAGAAGTGGCTAATAAACTGAAACGTGAAAAGATTAATGGACAAACCATCCAAAGCATCTTTGATGAAGCCGGTTGTAATACAGGGGATGCCTCCTGTGCTGCATGTCTGGGAGGCCCATCCGATACGTTCGGACGTTTGAATCATGAAGAGATTTGTATCTCGACAACCAACAGAAACTTCCCGGGCCGTATGGGATCAAAGCAATCACAGGTCTACCTGGCATCACCATATACGGTGGCTGCTTCAGCATTGACAGGAACAATTACCGACCCACGTCAGTATTTAAATTAAAAAAAATTGCCGAGCTGCTTTATGTAAGGTATATCCTATTGACTATCCGATATCTGAACATAATAAAAGCAGCTTGGCTGACATTTTTGAATCACACTATTTCTTTAATTTTATAAAATAAAACAAATGTCTGATAACGTAATAAAAGGAAAAGCATTTGTTCTCGGCAGAAACATCGATACAGATCAAATTATACCTGCCGAACATCTTGTATATAGCCTGAACGATCCGGAAGAACGTAAGTTTTATGGACGATTTGCACTTTCCGGTACTCCAAAAGAGGAATCGGGATTGCCACAGGGTAACATTCCCCTGGTAAAAGACGATGAATTCACTTCAGAATTCAATGTCATCATTGCCGGACCGAATTTCGGATGCGGCTCATCTCGTGAACATGCTCCTGCCGCTCTGCAAATTGCAGGTGTTCAGGTTGTCATCGCACCAACATATGCCCGGATTTTTTATCGCAATGCCGTAGATGGTGGTTTTCTAATCCCATTTGAAAGCGTTGAGGATCTCAGTAAAGAAGTGCACACCAATGATGAACTTGAAATAGATAAATCAGAACGTATTTTGCGCAATATCACTCAAAACAAAACCTATAATTTGAAAGCCCTTGGAAGTGTTGAAGATATTGTCATGGCTGGCGGTATATTCGAATATGCACGCCAAAAAGGGATGGTTCCTCAACCAAATCAATTAGCGGAATAGTCAGAATGCAAAATAAGAAGAAAATAACGGTGCTGCCGGGAGACGGTATCGGCCCGGAAGTAATACGCGAAGCTCTTAAAATCACAAAGTACGTTGGCGATTTATTCGAAGTAGAATTTGAATTTCATGAATTTCCCTTTGGTGGCGCGGCTATCGATGCCTGGGGTAAACCCATAAATGATGAACTGATTGCAACGGCTAAAGAATCCGATGCTGTCCTGCTTGGTGCTGTTGGCGGACCCAAATGGGATAATCATCCAAAGGAAACTCGGCCCGAAACCGGCTTGCTGGGCATTCGCAAAGCACTTGGGTTATATTCTAACCTGAGACCGGTAAAGGTATACGACGCTCTGGCTAATTCATCAACTTTAAAAAAAGAAGTCATAAGCGGTGTTGACCTGCTCGTTGTCAGGGAACTGACCGGCGGCATTTATTTCGGAAAGCCGCGTTTCACCGAACAAACAGGCAACGGTGAACGCTCTGTCGACACGATGGAATACAGCACACCTGAAATAGAGAGAATCACCATCGCCGCATTTGAAGCAGCCCGCAAAAGAAACAAACGGGTTTGTTCTGTTGATAAGATGAATGTGCTGGAATCATCACGTTTATGGAGACGAACCGTCGTAAAAGTTGCGGAAAAGTATCCGGATGTCGAATTGAGCCACATGCTCGTTGATAATGCCGCGATGCAGCTTGTACGTAATCCGTCACAGTTTGATGTCATCGTAACCGGAAATATGTTTGGTGACATATTAAGCGATGAAGCCTCGATGCTGACCGGTTCTATTGGAATGCTGCCCTCGGCAAGCCTGGGCGACGGTCCGGGGCTCTATGAACCTGCTCACGGTTCGGCACCGGATATCGCCGGTACAAACCAGGCCAATCCACTGGCTACAATCGCTTCTGCGGCACTCATGTTCCGTTACTCACTGAATCTAAATGAAGCGGCAAATATTATAGAACAATCTATTGAAGATTTTCTTAATGCCGGTTACCGAACCCGTGACCTGGCTTCAGAAAATGATGAGAAAATCTTTTCAACTACCGAAGTTGGTGACCAAATTCTTGAAATCATCCAACGGAAACAGATTAAGACACAAAAGGTCTGAACAATGTCCAATACAACTAATAATTCTCTCACCGATACTCTGACTGATCGTATCAGTATTCGGAAATCAGAAAACAGCCGGTTACAGGAAACGGATTTGGACAATCCGGGTTTTGGCCGTGCCTTTTCCGATCATATGTTTTCCATGACCTATTTTGACGGTCAATGGCATACACCTGAAATCATTCCTTTTTCCAGGATTGAATTTTTTCCATCCCTGTCCACGTTACATTACGGACAGGCTATTTTTGAAGGAATGAAGGCATTCAGAGATGTCAATGGTGGAATCAATATTTTCCGTCCGGAAAGACATCAGGAACGGTTAAATCTATCCTGCCAGAGAATTTGTATTCCGGAAACCGATAAAAGTATTTTTATCGAAGCTTTGGAAAATCTTATTCGTTTGGATAACGAATGGGTGCCGGCCAAAAAAGGAAATGCGCTCTATATTCGCCCGTTTATTTTTGGAACCGACGAGCATCTATCTGTAAAAGCTTCGGAAACATACCAGTTTTTCATCATTACATCGCCTGTGGGCGCCTATTATAAAGAAGGTATCAACCCGGTAAGCCTCGTCACATCCGGACAATTCGTACGATCGGTTAAAGGTGGAGCAGGTTATGTAAAAACGGCCGGCAACTATGCTGCAAGTATTCTGCCTGCACAAAAAGCAAAAGAGAAAGGTTTTACTCAGGTTATTTGGCTTGATGCGGTAGAACACAAATATATAGAAGAAGTGGGGACAATGAATATCTTCTTCAAAATTGATGATCGCCTGATTACTCCTCCACTGGAAGGTACTATTTTGGGCGGAATAACCCGTGATTCGGTGATCAAGCTGGCTGAAAACTGGGGTGTTCCTGTTGAACAGCGAAAGATTTCTATTGATGAAGTATTCGAAGCTTCGGCAAAAGGTACGTTACAGGAAGCCTTTGGAACCGGAACGGCAGCCGTAATCTCACCTATTGGTCGTATTGAACACGAAGGGAAAGTACTAACGACCGATGAAAAAGAAATTGGTCCGTTTGCCCGTCGTTTATATGATGAAATTACCGGAATTCAGACGGGTGAAAAAAAAGACTTATTCAACTGGAACTTTCACATTGAGGTTCCCTGAAATATTTCTACCCTTAAAATTCACATAAGAGAGAACCTCACAAAAAAAGCCGTTTAGAATATAAACGGCTTTTTTATGGCAAATTATTTTGTTTGGCTCACCAGCGCAACAGGTTAATCTTTCCAACATCTACCGTCAGGTTATTCCGGAAGATAGCTATAATGATGGCCAAACCAACAGCAGCTTCAGCGGCCGCCACACATAAGGCAAAAAACACCAAAATCATGCCATGTATATCTCCGAAATGACTACTGAAAGCAACTAATGTCAGATTGACGCCATTTAACATCAGTTCAACACACATAAATATGACGATAGCATTGCGGCGCAATAAAACACCTAATACGCCTATAATGAATAAAACTGCGCCAAGTCCTAAAAACCAGGTTAGTGTCATTTTTTCTTATATTGAATTTTTCGTTGAGCAATTAATAAAGCCCCGACAACAGCTGCCGTTAAAAGGATAGCTGTTATTTCAAAAGGATATAAATAATGGGTAAATAAAATATTACCGACGGCCTCTACTGTACCAACCTGAGCCATTTTTGATGAAATCACTGGAGCTATGTTGGTCCAGTCGGCGATAGAATAAAGTAATTGAGCCAAAATTATGACTCCTAACAAAAATGCGGCGGCATAGCGTAATCGAAATTTTGAGAGTACACCCTCTTCCCTGTCTATATTCAAGAGCATGATTACGAACAGGAATAAGACCATGATTGCCCCGGCATAAACGAGCACCTGGATTACAGCCAGAAACTGAGCCTGTAAGACAAGGTAAAGCCCTGCCATGGAAACCATATTCAGAACCAGGAACAAGGCGCTGTTTACGGTATTTTTATTTAAAACTACCGCTACAGCCGATGCAATAGCTAATGTCGCAAACAGAAAAAATAAATATGTAGCCATATTGTCTTATTGCTAAAAATGAGATAAAAAGGTACCTAAAATTGTAACGGTCTTCAACTGTCTTTTAAGAATTTTTACGTTCATGGGATACTTGATATACAATAGAATCCCAATGGTGAACATGGATTTCAATACGGTTCTTAATATACTTATCCTTCCCGTTTAATGTTAGATTTGAAAATAGTTTATTTCACAATAATGCACCGATCATTTGTTCTTTTACCTGAAAAACGTCTCAAAATAAAATATAAAATGTGTATTCCTCGTTAGCATCAACATTGTTAAGGCGTGAACAGGATACTGAATATTCAATTTTCATAACTGATAGTAATTAAAAATTATGGTTCATGCTTTTGAATATAAGTACGTTTATAGAACAGGTCTGGCATCCATAATTACATAAATGATTTCATTGTATCTGTTTATTATCTTAAGATGCCAAATGAACAGTGTTTATTTATAAAAAAAATCAACTTTCTAACGGAATTAACCTTATTTGGATTTAAATATGCAGAATTATAGTGTTGACATGCAGGCTTTGGGAGAACGTATTGATGAAGCCAGTGCCTTTATCGATGATATTTTTAACGAACTGAGTAAAGTCATCGTCGGACAAAAATATATGGTCGATCGTTTGATGGTCGGTTTATTAGCTGATGGCCACGTATTGTTGGAAGGTGTTCCCGGCCTGGCCAAAACCCTTACTGTTTCATCTCTGGCCCAGGTGATAAACACGAAATTCCAGCGTATTCAGTTCACTCCCGATTTATTACCTGCTGATTTGTTGGGTACACTTATATATAATCAAAAAGAAGGTGAATTCACCGTTAAGAAAGGCCCTATCTTTTCAAATATAATCCTTGCTGACGAAATAAACCGCTCGCCTGCCAAGGTACAAAGTGCCTTGCTAGAATCGATGCAGGAACGTCAGGTTACCATCGGGGACAGTACATTCAAACTTGAAGAGCCCTTTCTCGTTTTGGCCACACAAAACCCGGTGGAACAGGAAGGTACATATCCCTTGCCCGAAGCGCAGGTAGACCGTTTCATGCTAAAAATTAAAATAGATTATCCAAATGAAAATGAGGAATTGGAAATTATGCGCAGAATGGCGCGGACAGGGAAAAAAACGGAATTAAAAAAAGTAATTAACCCACAAAATATCCTTGATGCACGTAAAGTCATCAATGACATTTACATGGATGAAAAGGTTGAACGTTATATTATAGACTTGATATTTGCAACCAGAAAACCCGCTACATATAATTTAAACGAACTTGAGAATTTAATTGGATTCGGAGCTTCACCTCGTGCAACTATTAATCTAAATCTGGCTGCAAGAGCACAAGCATTCATGGAACACAGAGCATATGTGACACCCGAAGATATTCGTACTATTGCAATGGATATTCTAAGACATAGAATCATACCTACCTATGAAGCAGAAGCAGAGAATATTACATCGGAAGATTTAGTAGAAAAAATCATGAGTACGATACAGGTACCTTAATGCTTATAAAATTTTAAGATAAAAAAATTGACAATTTTTATGTTAATATTCTTATTTTATAGACGAGCCAATATAAATATATAAGAATAATTACTATGAAAATTAAATTCGTCCCAAGAAACGAAATTAGGATTTCTAAAAAAAGTTCATCTAAATTTCGTCCTCTTTTAGAAGCTCTTGAAACTTTAGAATCAGGTGGAGAAGCTATTGAGGTCACTTATTCGAATGAAAAAGAATTGAATTCCATGAGAAATGTTGTATATACCTACAACAGAGAAACGGGAAATAAAATAAAAAGTGGAAAAGATTCTGTAAACAGTAAAGTATTCTTCTTTAAAGATTCTAAGTAAGATTTACTTTATACATCAAAAGTCTTGTTGAGATTATTTATACTAAAGAGGCCTCACTATAAGGCCTCTTTTTTTTGTCAATATTTATATGGATGAATTTATTAACTCATCTCGAGCATTCTGTCCAGTGATTTTTTGGCTTTAACCCTGATTTCTTCGTCAATTTCTATTTGATATTTATCTTCTCTCAAACAAGCCAGCGTATCCTCCAGTGTTATTTCATTCATATGCGGACAACGAACGCTGCAAAGGCCCACAAACTCCTTATCAGGGTTTTCGGCAGCTATGTTATCACTCATGCTGCATTCGGTCAGCAGAAGGAATTTTTGGCTCTTCGATTCTTTCACAAAATTTACCATAGCTGTTGTAGATCCGCTGAAATCCGATTTACCAACTACTTCAGGAGAGCACTCGGGATGAGCCATCACAGTAACTCCGGGAAATTGTTCCCTGACATTTTCTATATCATCAACGGTAAACTGCTCATGAACTTCACATCTTCCGTCCCAGACGACCATGGCATTTTCATTTTCAAAACCATTTAATGTTTCTCTGGCTGTTATAACCATTTTCCCGGTTTCCCTGGCAACATTTTTAGCCAGATATTCATCAGGAATGCAAATGACTTTGTCTGTTTTCAGTTTTTGAACAATCTTCACCGCATTACTGGAGGTACAACAAACATCCGTTTCCGCTTTTACGTCGGCATAAGTATTGATGTAAGTTACAACCGGAACGCCCGGAAATTTAGCTTTTAAATTGCGAACATCTTCTGCTGTTATGCTTGCAGCCAATGAACAACCCGCTATTTTTGCCGGTAATAACACCATTCTGTCCGGATTCAATATCTTTGCGGTCTCAGCCATAAACCGTACACCACAAAATACAATACGATCGGCTTTTGATTGTGCCGCAATGCGACTCAAACCCAGCGAATCTCCGACGTAATCAGGTATGCTGTGAAACAGTGCCGGTTCCATGTAATTGTGGCCGAGGATAATCGCATTTTTTTCTTTTTTCAAGCGATTAATCTCATAAGCTAATTCTGCTTTCAGTTTCAGCTCCGCTTCCGGAACGAGAAGTCCTAGTTTTTCTTCCATAAGCCGAAGCGTTTCTCTCTCTGTTTCGGCGTTTTGAATTCGGTTTGTCATTTCAATTTGGTTTCATTCGATCATAAAAAAAGGAGGTACCAGTAATGGACCTCCTTTATATGTTAAACACCTATTACTTTAAAAACCAGAAGTGCAGGTAAATTATTCTTCACCTTCTTCATCGGCATCGCCGCTTTCTTTCTCTTCCAGTTTTCTCTTAAGATCAGCCAATCCGGACATTTCACCTAATGTTAATGCACCGGTAGCAGATTCTTTTTGTGCTTTCTTACTTTTCTTCGATTTTTTCTTTTCGCTCGTTTTAGCTTCTTCCTGTGCGTGAGCTTCTTTTTTCTGGCTGAGTGTAATATTTTTATTTGATTCATCAAATTCGGTTACAACCGCTTTAACAGTCTCCCCTTCTTTGTAAACCTCTTTAAACTCACCTTCTTTTTCAGCTTCTTTCGCAGGCAGGAATGCCTCGGCACCAAGCGGCAATTTCACAAACATACCTTTATCTGTGAAACGGGTTATTTCACCTTCCACTTCATGGCCAACTGCGTATTCAACCGCATATTTTTCCCATGGATTTTCATTGATTTGCTTATGTCCAAGGGTAATACGACGGTTATCAAAATCGACAGCAAGGATAACCACTTCAATTTGTTCACCTTTATCAACAACCTCGCTTGGATGATTGATTTTTTCCGTCCAGCTAAGGTCGGAAATATGGATGAGGCCATCAATACCGGGCTCTAATTCAACAAAGACACCAAAATTAGTCAGGTTACGAACGGTTCCGTTATGACGGGATCCGATTGGGTAACGTTCCAGTAAGTCTTCCCATGGGTCTTTTTCGAGTTGTTTAACACCCAGTGAAATTTTCTTTTCATCCTTGTTCACATTCAGGATAACACACTCGATGATTTGATTCTTTTCTACGAGTTGTGAAGGATGTTTGATGTGCTGTGTCCAGGACATTTCACTGATGTGAATCAGGCCTTCAACACCTTTTTCAAGCTCAACAAAAGCTCCGTAATCGGCGATGGAAACTACGCGGCCCTGAACGCGGATGGTTTCAGGATATTTGGTATCAATTTCATCCCATGGATGGGGTTGCAATTGTTTGAGGCCAAGCGAAATCCGTTTGGTATCTTCGGCGAAATCAAGAACAACAACATTAATTTTCTGATCGAGTTTGACGATTTCAGAAGGATGTTCAACACGTCCCCAGGAAAGGTCTGTGATGTGAAGAAGACCGTCGACACCACCCAAGTCGATGAATACACCGAAATCAGTAATGTTTTTAACATGACCTTCAAGAATCTGACCCGGTTTCATTGTAGCCAGAATTTCCGCACGTTGTTCTTCAAGATCCGATTCAACGATAGCACGGTGTGAAACGACTACGTTTTCACTGCCGAGATTTAATTTCACCACCATGAATTCCATGGATTTGCCAACGTAGGCATCAAAATCACGAACCGGACGAACATCAATCTGAGAACCAGGAAGGAATGCGTCGATACCATAGATATCAACCACCATGCCCCCTTTAATGCGGCGTTTGATTTTTCCTTCGATGATAGTTTGATTAGAATGAGCCGCTTCAATGTTTTCCCAGACGCGCAGTGTATCAGCTTTCTTACGAGATAATATCAGCTGACCTTCTTTATCTTCAACACGGTCGAGGAATACTTCGACTTCATCACCCACTTTTACTTCTTCGGCATTACGAAATTCGTTTAAAGGAACAATACCTTCGGATTTAAAACCGATGTCAACAATCACATATTTTTCATCGATGCCCGTAACACGACCGGTTACGATTTCTTTTTCTGTGATTGCGTTGAGTGTGCCTTCATACATTTGAACGAGTTGATCGAACTCGCTCTCATTATAATCTTCCGATGCTTGTTGGAGCTCGTCCAGGCTGTATGTTTTTCCGGTTATATCGCCGGTGTAACTTGGAATTTGTCCGTTTCCACCTTCTTCCGAATCAATCACTTCTTCGGTTTCGGTTTCGGTTTCAGCTTCGATGGGCTCAGCAACTTCTTCAGTTTCTTTGGTCTCTTCGGCAGCCTTACTTGTTTCTTCTTCAGCTTTTACTTCTGTAGTTTCAGGTGCATCGGATGTTTCTTTTTCATCAGCTTGCTCAACTACTTCGTTAACTTTCTCTTCTTTAACTTCTTCCTTGTTTAATTCATCGGTCATGAATGTTATCCTGTGATTATACTATTTGCCACATCCTGAGTAAATCCAGAATGGGATTAGAGTTTGTATTTTAGTTTACGTTTATCTTATTGATTCGGAATATTTATTCCGGATTTAATTTTCTTTATGTGTTCTATAATAAGATCAACCTGCTCATCAAAATTTAGTTCCGATGTGTCGATTTCAATAGCTCCTTTGGCTTTTTTCAGGGGTGCCGTACTTCTGCCGGAATCAATTTCATCCCGTTTAAGCAGGTTTTCCTTCACCGCCTCCAGATTCACATCTATATTTCCGGCTTTAAGTTCCACATATCTTCGTTCAGCCCGTGCATCCAAATCAGCCACCATATATATTTTAAGGTCGGCCTGCGGATAGACAACGGTACCGAGATCTCGGCCGTCGGAAATATAGTCACCATCTTTAACGACTTCTCTGAGGTAATCGGTCACAATCTCCCGAACTTCGGGCATAGCCGCCACAGTACTGACCATTGCGGATGTTTCCGGTGTTCGAATATCCTGCGTTACCTCACTATCATTTAAAAAGACGTGAAATAAACCCTCTTCATAATGAAAAGAGATATTTGCGCTTTTTAATAACTCAAAGAACTTGTTTTGATCTTGACTACTTCGTATATATAACAACGAAACAACCCGATAGATTGCACCAGAGTCGATATACTGCATTTTCAATTTGTCAGCCACAGCCTTAGCTGTTGAGCTTTTGCCCGAGCCTGCCGGGCCATCAATTACTATTATCATCATGAAAAGGTAACAAAATTACATTTCTTCTGATAATTTTTCAATCTTTTCTTGTATAAGATCAGGATTAATTTTAATTTTGCTTTCTGTTAATCATTTTATGATGATATTTACAAACAAAAATTTTAAGCTTTCACTGATTCTATGCCACAACATAAATCTGCTATAAAACGTGTAAAACAATCTGTTAGCCGTCGTCAGCAAAACCGTATGGTCCGCTCTAAAATGCGTACTCTTCAGAAAAAAGTATTTGGTGCAACGGATAAAGAAACCGCGGAACAATATTTCAAAGAAGCGTGCTCTTATATCGACCGCATGACTACGAAAGGTATTTTACATCGTAATAATGCCGGCAACAAAAAAGCACAATTGGCTAAGTACGTTAATAATCTATAAGCTCGACCTCAATCATTTTTTCAACTATTAATATTTTATAATTCCGGATGTCCAAAGCATTATTAGTAATTCTCGATGGTTTTGGATTGGCGGTAAACCCTGAAGTTAGTGCCATCCATTACGCTAAAACTCCTTTCATAGATTATCTATTTGAAACCTACCCCCACTCACAACTAATCGCATCAGGAGAAAAAGTTGGTTTACCCGACGGTCAATTTGGAAATTCCGAGGTTGGCCATCTGAATATCGGGGCAGGGCGAATTGTCTGGCAGGATATCTCTAGAATTAATAATGCCATTGAGGATAAAAGCTTTTTTAAGAATGACACGCTGATTGAAGCCGTCAAAAAGGCCAAAGATAAAGGACGCATTCACATTATGGGTCTTTTCTCGGATGGTGGCGTCCATAGCCACAACAATCATCTTTTTGCTCTTCTTCAGCTTTGTAAGGATAATGATGTCCCCAACGTCTATGTCCATGCGTTCACCGATGGTCGTGACACAGACCCCAACGCGGGCATCAGTTATGCAGACGAATTCGATGAACAGGCTAAAAATATTGGTGTTGGGAAAATTGTTTCGGTAGTTGGCCGCTATTATGCTATGGACCGTGATAATCGCTGGGAACGAGTTTCCCAGGCATACAATTTACTGGTTCACGGCAATGGTGATGTTTATGATACCGCACAAGAAGCTCTTCAACATAATTATGATGAAGGCGTAACCGATGAATTCATCAAAGCTTCTCTGATTAAAAGCGATGATGATACCCGTATCGGTAAAGATGATGTCGTCATTTTTTATAATTATCGTGGTGACCGTGCCCGCCAGATTACACGGGCCCTTACAGAAACAGGATTTAATGAGTTTGATGTAGAACCAAATATGAATCTGTTCTATGTCTGCCTTACCCAATACGATGAAAGTTTTAAAAATGTCCACCTGGCTTTTCCGCCTATTTCTTTGAAGAATGTAATTGGGAAAGTAGTCAGTGATCATAATCTGCATCAGTTACGGATTGCAGAAACAGAAAAATACCCCCACGTCACCTATTTCTTTAATGGCGGAGAAGAAATACCGTTTAAAAACGAAGATCGCCTGATGGTTCCCAGCCCCAAAGTGGCCACTTACGATCTTCAGCCCGAAATGAGTGCTCCTGAAGTGACAAAAAAATTATGTAAGCAACTGTCGACCGACAAATATGATTTTGTTGTGCTGAATTTTGCTAATGCCGATATGGTTGGCCACACCGGTGTCATGGAAGCCGCCATAAAAGCTGTTGAAACGGTAGATACGGGCCTCAAAGATGTGGTCACGACAGCCATCGAGCACGATTACAAAATTATAATCATCGCCGACCACGGAAATGCCGACTGTATGAGACACCCTGACGGACGTCCACATACAGCACATACAACGGCTCCGGTCCCCTTCATTTTGGTAAATGCCGGTGATGTGAAAAAAGTTGAAAATGGAATTCTTGCCGACGTATCTCCATCGTTGTTAAAATTATTAGAAATTGAGCAACCTGAAGAGATGACAGGCCATCCTCTTTTCTAAGCAGAACTTAACCAATCCTGGTTAAGAAAATTGATTTAAAAAACCTATCTTAAAATAGGCTCATTGTAGCCTGATGCTTGCTTTTACACTATTGCAATACTACTTTCGTTGTAGTATTGAACTATTAATAATCAATGGACGTTTTACCCCTTAAAATGGGTGAGTTCAACCAAATGTATTATGGAAGGTAATTTCTCAAGCAAAGTACGTGATGTTATTCAATTTAGCCGTGAAGAAGCTATTCGTCTCGGCCATGATTACATAGGTACGGAGCATTTAATACTCGGTATCGTTCGCCTTGGCGACGGAATTGCCGTCAAAATTTTGAAGAATTTGAATTGTGATCTTGAGAAACTCAAGAAAACAGTTGAAGAAACGGTTCGAGGAACCGGTGGAGCTGTACGCATCGGTAATATACCACTGACCAAACAAGCTGAAAAAGTTTTACGAATTACGTATCTGGAAGCAAAATTATATAAGAGCGATACCATCGGTACTGAACATTTATTACTATCATTGTTAAGAGACGATGAGAATATAGCAGCCCAAATACTACATCAATTCAACATTTCCTATGAATCAGTAAGAGAAGAACTGGATTTAATAATTTCCGGTCGTGAATCACACGATGATTCAGCATCTAATCCGATTTCATCGGAACTTTCATCTTCACAAAGTGATAATCCAAGCTCAGGAAGCGCGAGGTCTCGAAAAATGGAAAAGACAAAAACTCCCGTACTCGACAACTTCGGCCGCGACTTAACCAAGTTGGCGGAAGAAGAAAAACTCGATCCAATTGTTGGCAGAGAAAAAGAAATTGAGCGCGTTGCACAGGTTTTAAGCCGGCGCAAAAAGAACAATCCGGTCCTCATAGGAGAACCGGGGGTCGGAAAAACCGCAATTGCCGAAGGCCTGGCTCTGCGAATCATAAAACGTAAGGTATCGCGTGTGCTCTACGATAAACGGGTTGTGGCCCTAGATCTGGCAGCCCTGGTTGCCGGAACCAAATATCGTGGACAGTTTGAAGAACGTATGAAAGCCCTGATGAATGAACTGGAAAAAACTCCCAATATCATACTGTTTATTGATGAGTTACATACCATAGTTGGAGCCGGTGGAGCCAGTGGATCCCTTGATGCTTCGAACATGCTAAAACCGGCTTTGGCGAGAGGTGAAATTCAGGCTATCGGTGCTACAACACTGAATGAATATCGTCAATACATAGAAAAAGACGGAGCCCTGGAACGTCGTTTCCAAAAAATTATGGTCGACCCGACCACGGCTGAAGAAACGCTCGAAATCCTCAAGCGCATTAAAGGAAAATATGAAAAACACCATAGTGTTCGCTATTCCGAAGCTGCTCTTGAATCATGTGTAAAATTGACCGATCGTTATATCACCGATCATTTTCTGCCGGATAAAGCTATTGATGCATTGGATGAAGCCGGTGCGCGTGTGCATCTTTCTAACATTACCGTTCCGCAGCATATTCTTAAACTTGAAGATGAAATTGAAAAGACCAGCGCCGAAAAGAATGCGATGGTTAAGAAACAACGTTTTGAGGAAGCAGCACGCCTGCGTGACAATGAAAAACGTCTCATAGAAGAACTTGAAATAGCACAAAAGGTTTGGGAAAAAGAAAGTGCCGAAATCATTTATGACGTATCCAACGAAGATGTTGCTGAAGTCGTTGGCATGATGTCCGGAATCCCGGTAAATAAGATAACCCAAAATGAAGGACAGAAACTGATAAAGATGAAAGATGCTCTTTCATCTAAAATTATTGGGCAGTTGGAAGCTGTCGAGAAACTGACACGTGCTATCAAAAGAACTCGTGCCGGACTTAAGGATCCTCAACGTCCCATCGGTTCATTTATATTCCTGGGGCCAACCGGCGTTGGTAAAACGGAAATGGCAAAAGTACTCGCTAAATACCTGTTTAATGTGGACGACGCACTTATCCGCGTCGACATGAGTGAGTACATGGAAAAATTCTCCGTTTCTCGTCTGGTAGGAGCACCTCCGGGTTATGTCGGATATGAAGAAGGTGGAATTCTGACTGAAAAAGTTCGCCGTAAACCCTACAGTGTGGTTCTTCTTGATGAAATCGAAAAAGCACACCCCGATGTATTCAACCTGCTACTGCAGGTATTGGATGATGGCGTCTTAACCGACAGCCTGGGACGCAGAATCGATTTTCGGAATACAATCATTATTATGACGTCCAATATTGGTGCCAGAGACATTAAAAATCTCGGTAAAGGTATTGGTTTCTCTGAAGCAGACAGTGGTTTCGATTATGCCAAGATGAAATCAACGATTCAGGATGCCCTTAAAAAGGTATTTAATCCTGAATTCCTGAACCGTGTAGATGATGTCATCGTCTTCAAACCACTCGAAAAAGATGACATCTTCCGGATTATTGATAACCTGACAGAAGACCTGTTCAAACGTATCAGCCACATTGGTTATAATGTTGAAATTACGAAAGGTGCTAAAGAATTTCTGTCGGATAAAGGCTTCGATCCGAAATTTGGTGCTCGTCCGTTGAAACGTGCCATTCAGAAATATGTGGAAGATCAGCTGGCGGAAGAATTGCTGGTTAATGAACCGCCAACCGGATCTACTATTCGCATAAAGATGAATACATCACGCGATGGACTCACATTCGAATGGAAAGAAGCAACTAAAGCCGATTCCCAATCGGATGATGACAAAAAAAATGAACAGGAAAAATCAGAAGAAGCGAAAGCCTGATTTCATTCTGAATATAAATTTTTCAAAAAGCCCGTGTAATCATTAGATTATGCGGGCTTTTTTTATGGGTAACGGAGAACCTAAAAAGCCGATTCTTTAAAATTCAAAATCCAACATTCATCATTCAAAATTGAACTTTTAACTATTCATTGTTTTTAAAACATGGCAGCTATATTTTCACCATGTCAAAGAATTACCAAAAAGTGCAAATGATGTCAAGCTGCAATTGGTGAAAACTAAGCTGAGCTGTCCATCTTCAAAAGAATAAAAAATATAGCATGAGTAAAATAGCTTATGATCCGGTCAAGGATCGTTTTGCTTCCAAAATCCGACACGCACGTTTTTTGCGTTCCATTTTTTATCGGCTGCTTGATTTGTTTTTTCTCCGCGGATGGTATGTGCGCAGGGAACTTAGGAAATTATGGCGCAAGAAATTCCGGTCTAATACAAAGTGGAGAATTTTAGATGCCGGTTGTGGTTTTGGCCAATACGACAGCTTCATTCTTCGTTCTTTTTCAAATGTATCGGTTAAATCGGTTGACGTAAAGGAAGATTACCTTACCGATTGCCGGACTTATTTCAAAAAGGATATTGAAAAAGCCAGAATCAAATTCGAATATGCAGATCTGCTAAAATTTGATCATGAGCCGGAATTCGATTCCGTTCTGTGTGTCGACGTCCTTGAGCATATCGAAGATGACGTCCTGGTTATGACTAACATCGCAAACAGCATGAAAAAAGGAGCGTATTTTGTAATGCACTCCCCGTCCCATATCGCAGGCCGTGATGCTGGCGAGGATGAATTTTTTGTTGAAGAACATGCCCGCGCCGGTTATTCAAAAGAAGATCTCAACGAAAAACTTCGTAAGGCAGGATTCGAATCAGTTGAGCTCCATTACACTTACGGTACTTTTGGCCACGCAGGCTGGGTGATTCTGATTAAATACCCCATGTTATGGATGACCCGTTTTGGCCTGAGTGTTTTGCCGCTAATGTTCCTCTATTACATTATCACATTACTGCCAGGCTTGCTGCTTTTACGTCTCGATATGCTGAAAGACAATAAGGAAGGTGCCGGAATTTTGGCGATAGCAAAAAAATAAGTTTTAATTATATGTAAAGGCAATTCATGATTTACCTTTACATAACCGTTCATCGAATTGATATCATCAGACAAGACATATCGCATTGCCATCATTGGCACAGCTCATCCGTTCCGGGGAGGACTCGCAGCTTATAATGAACGGCTTGCAATGGAACTGTCGAAAATGGGCCATGAGGTTGCTATTTATACTTTTACTCTTCAGTATCCATCATTTTTATTTCCGGGCAAGAGCCAGTTTAGCAACGATCCAGCTCCCAAAAACCTGACCATCATCAGGAAAATCAACTCTATTAACCCCATAAGCTGGCTGACGACCGGTTTAGCGATTAGAAAGTACAATCCTGATTTAGTGATTGTTAAATTCTGGCTGCCCTTTATGGGTCCCTGTTTTGGCACTATCCTGAGATTTGCATGCAGAAAAAATAAAACTTCGGTAATTTCTATTTTGGATAATGTCATTCCACATGAGAAACGCCCTGGAGATTCATTTTTCACAAAATATTTTATCAAAGCCTGTGACGGTTTTATAGCGATGAGTAAACAGGTGTTCTCCGACTTAAAAAAATTCACCAATAAACCCGCAGAGCTTGTTCCCCATCCATTGTATGATCATTTTGGTGAAATAACCGATAAAAAAATATCCCGCCAATACCTGGGTTTACCCGCTAACGACAAAATCATTCTTTTTTTTGGATTTATCAGGCATTACAAAGGCCTGGATCTTCTGCTGGAGGCTTTGACTGATGAACGTATTCAATCATCCAATATATCATTACTTGTCGCCGGAGAATTCTATGAAGATGCCAAGCCGTATATGGATTTAATTGAAAAATTCGGGCTAAAAAACCGCGTTATTTTAAACACAGATTTTATACCTGATAAAGAAGTTAAATACTATTTTTGTGCTGCCGATGTTGTTGTTCAACCCTATCGTTCCGCCACACAAAGTGGGATTACTCCGATGGCTTATCATTTTGAACGTCCGATGATCGTAACGGATGTAGGCGGTTTACCGGAAATCGTTCCCGATGAAAAGGTGGGATTAATCGCTAAACCCGACCCAAAATCACTGGCTGATGCTATACTTAAATTCTATTCTGTTGGTGAACAGCATTTTATTGAATACATTAAATCAGAAAAACAAAAATATGGTTGGGACCGTATGGCTCAAGCCATTATAGCATTAAGTCATGTTCAGAAGTAAAGCGCCCTTACGAATTGGCCTTGCCGGTGGCGGCACCGATGTCAGCCCTTACGCCGACATTCACGGAGGTGCTATTTTGAATGCAACCATTTCTTTATATGCTTATGCTTCGATAGAATTATTGCCAGAAGATAAAATCATTATTGAGGCTATTGATCGTTGTGAAAAACAGGAATTTTCCCTTCAGCCGATGTTACCCATCGACGGGACGTTAGATCTTGCAAAGGGTGTATACAATAGTATCATTCAGAAGTATGCACCAGAATTGAAGGGATTTCGTCTCAGTACGTTTGTTGAAGCTCCAGCAGGCTCGGGGCTGGGAACTTCATCCACGCTTGTCGTAGCCATTCTTGGAGCGTTTGCAGAGTGGCTAAAACTTCCTTTAGGTGATTACGATACCGCTCATTATGCTTATGAGATTGAGCGCTATGATTTGCAAATGGCAGGAGGCCGCCAGGATCAGTATGCGGCAACATTTGGCGGTGTCAATTATATGGAATTTTATGCCAATGATAAGGTTTTAGTAAATCCATTACGAATAAGGCCAGAATACCTGCATGAATTGGGTCATAATCTTTTATTGTATTATACTTCGACGAGTCGATTATCGTCGGATATTATAGAATCCCAAAGCCGGAATGTGATCAATAAAAATGAGAAATCCATCGAGGCCATGCATCATTTGAAAAAACAGGCACAGATGATGAAGGAAGCTTTACTGAGGGGCCATGTAGATGAAATGGGTAAAATCCTTGATTTTGGATTTCAGCACAAGAAACAAATGACGGCCGGAATCACAAATTCTTTAATAGAAGAAATTTATCAAACAGCGATTAACGCCGGAGCAACAGGTGGCAAAATTTCCGGGGCCGGAGGTGGTGGATTCATGACTTTTTATTGCCCTGAAAATACCCGTTATGCCGTGATGAAAGCATTGGATTCGTTTGACGGATATTTCAAACCCTATCAATTTGTAAATCATGGGCTTATAACATGGTCAACCGGGGAATAATCACTCAATTCAATAAATATTTACTAAAATGATTAACGAGTGTATTATTCTTGCAGGCGGACTTGGAACAAGGCTTCGTAATGAAGTTCCGGGAATCCCCAAAGTTATGGCACCTGTCCTGCGACAGCCGTTTTTATCGTACGTGTTTACCTGGCTCAAGAAGAATAATATCAAACGAGTCATTTTGTCCCTTGGATATCGTGCAGAAGTTATCATAGAATGGTGCGATACCAATGAAAAAGAACTTGATGTAATTTACTCCATAGAAACGGAGCCTCTCGGAACGGGCGGGGGAATCATACAGGCACTGCAACATATTCAATCGGAACAATTTTTCGTCGTTAACGGTGACACCCTTTTCGATGTTGAGCTGGAATCCATGGGCCAATTCCACAAATCGAAAAAAGCTGATTTAACGATTGCACTCAAACCCATGGAACAATTTGACCGTTACGGCCTGGTTAAGATAGATCGGGACGATAAAATTACCGGTTTTGAGGAAAAGAAATATCGCGAAAATGGATTGATTAACGGCGGCGTCTATTTAATGAACACCACCGTTTTAAAAACCCTGAATTTGCCGGATAAATTTTCCTTTGAGAAAGATTTTCTTGAAGTCTTTTTTGAAAAGCTGAATCTATATGGTTTCATTCAGGACCGGTATTTTATTGATATAGGAATTCCTGAAGACTTTCGCCGTGCTCAGGAAGAGCTGGCACATTTTCAATCCAAATAATTCTTTCCCTTATAACCATTTTATAAACAGCAATTTATCTATTCAGAATTTTGCTGACAATATTAAAGGACTTGAAAAACCTTTAATTTCGTAATGGTGACTTCTAATACGGGATACCTTCAGATTAAAATTCTGTTTGTCCCATTTTAACGTCTCACCATATTCACCGTTACCGAGCTTTCTGGCTTTTAAATCGACCCCATAGATTTTGATATTATTTATGCTGCCTGATTCGGAATGATAATCTCCTGCAAAACCAAGAAGCATTCTATCTTCAGGAATGTAGGTGCCATAGAACAGGTATGACCGTAATGATGTGCTTCCTACCCTGCGTCCGTTCAGAATATCATAAACACTAAGCTGATTTTTATACGTGATTGTCACATATTTGTCATCCTTAGTCAAAACAACGGCATCGGGAACATAATGGAATGAAAATTTTCGTATTTCATTGCCGAAACGATCAAATATTATAACTTCACTTCTGCTGCCGTGATACAGCGTTGCAACGGCAAATTGTCCATCCTGAGATATTCTCAGATCCTTGATTTCCATTGAATCATTATAATAGAATGAATTAATGGTACCTTTATTAAAATTGATTTTTTGTATCCGGCTTTGTACTGAGTTTTTAAAAATTATTTTAGGATTATAAGCCAAAATAAATGTACCGTCCGGACTTATTGCCAGCTTTGAAACTGCTTCTCCTCCTGAACTGCCCGAAATATTTGATATCGTATTGAGTAAACTTCCATCCTGTTTATATAAATCAAAATGCGCGACGTTACTTCGAACAATGGATCGACCGTCGTTTAAAACATAGATACGAAGAGATGAATCATCCTGTTGATACCCGGTTGATTTGATTTTGATTAGTTGTTTGCCCGGGGTTTCAACCGTAAATAAATTCAAAGAACCAGCTTTTAAAGAAATAAAACTAAAAAGTGTGTGATCCGTTGATATTCCATAACTTTTAATATTATCAACATTTAAGAGTGTATTTTTGAAATCCACCGAATGCCTGTTCAATGAAACAAGTACAGGAGAATGATTTTCCAGATAGGGTTCACGAAATAGATAACTGCCTTCGCGGCCTCCTTTGAGGGCCCTGATTTCAATATTTTGCGCTTGCACCTGGAGAGCTGAGAATAAAAGGGCAAACACCAAAAAACATTTTTTTAACATTATATTTAAAAGTGTTTCTTAAAGTAAAAGAGATATTTCCGTAAATACCCTGCAAAAAAACGAAATATTTTACTATTTACCTAATCAGAATCCGTGATTTCATTCCTGAGCGTTTTTCCGCCTTATCGGGGCGGTATATCCAGATTCAGTCATAATTTGTACCTGCAATTGTCGAAACTAACCGAAGTGCAGGCATTTAATTATATTCATTTATATCCAAAGATTTTTTTCCGCGGAAAATCTCAGACAGATGATTCTTCCCATCCCTTGTATTCCACCCCTGTTCTCCATGCGTACAATCCATTTTTATGGGCTCATGCGGCAAAAGTCATCAGCCAAAACAAGCCTAACTGCCTAATCTATTCTCACTGGCATCCGATATTTGCACCATCAACTACACAGATTATATCTTCTATTAGAAAGATACAGCCGGATATCAAAATCATAGGGTTATTCCACAACATAGCACCCCATGAATATTTCCCATTCCAACACTTTTTGATCGATTCGATAATCGGAAAAACGAACTTCCCAATCGTTCTGTCCAATCAAACGTTGAATGAATTTTCTGATTTATATCCAGACAAAAAGCCCGTTAAATTGTTTCATCCGGTTTATGAACAAAAAATACCGTCAAAATCTAAAAGTGAAACGAGAAAAGCCCTTGGATTCAGGGACGATGAAACTATTATCATATTCTTCGGATTGGTTCGTAAATACAAAGGCCTTGATATCTTAATCGATGCCTTAAACGAAACAGAACTAAAAGAACATCGAATTCGCATCCTTATTATTGGCGAATTCTATTTAAATCCCCATTCGCTTATCACCCGAATTAAAGAAAGTAATAGGGAACAATTTACGATCATCAATCGCTTTGTTTCAGATAATGAAGCTGCTGATTATTTACACTTATCAGATGCCATGATACTCCCCTACCGGTCAGCGAGTCAAAGTGGTGTTTTGACTAATGCCATAAATTTTGAACTGCCGGTAATTGTTTCAAATCTGCCAGGTTTAACGGAGTTCATTCAACACGAAGAAAATGGTTTAATATTTGAAAATGAAAATAAAAGAGAGTTGCTGGAAAATATTTTAAGAGTCACTGATGTCAAACTCATAAAACGCTTGTCTAACTCCATGAATAAACTAAAAAAAAGGCTTACCTGGGAAGAATTTACCAGGCAACTCATCCATGAAACAGAATGTGTAAATCGATGAATATAGAATTGACATCGAGTGTTATACTCTGTAAATTTGGAGTCTTTGATTGTTACGGATCGGGGCGTAGCGCAGTCCGGTAGCGCATCTGCTTTGGGAGCAGAGGGTCGCAGGTTCAAATCCTGTCGCCCCGACATTTGACAACTTGATAAAACAACTTATTGTTGGGCGCCCGTAGCTCAACTGGATAGAGCAACTGCCTTCTAAGCAGTAGGTTACAGGTTCGATTCCTGTCGGGCGTACGAAAGGAAATAAGGCGACATGGCCGAGTGGCTAGGCAGAGGTCTGCAAAACCTTTTACGGCGGTTCGAATCCGCCTGTCGCCTCAGTTTTTTTTGGTTATTAACAATTAACCATTTAAATTTGGCGCCTGATAATTTGACTTAATGCCGCGTTCGTCTAGAGGCCTAGGACGCCGCCCTTTCACGGCGGTAGCACGGGTTCGAATCCCGTACGCGGTACTTGAACAGTGAACAGTTAACAGTGATCAATGAGCAATAAAATGCTAAATTGTTAAATGTTTATTGATCATTGTTAATTGATAAATGGAGCTTGTAGCTCAGTTGGTTAGAGCGCTGGTTTGTGGCACCAGAGGTCGTGGGTTCGAGTCCCACCTGGCTCCCTTCCTATCCATTTTTATCCCATATATTTACAGCTTGAATGCCGCGTTCGTCTAGAGGCCCAGGACGCCGCCCTTTCACGGCGGTAGCACGGGTTCGAATCCCGTACGCGGTACAAAACAGTGAACAGTTAACAGTGATCAATGATCAATAGTCTCACTACTCAATACTCACTACTCACTACTCGTTACTAAATCAATCACTTCTCCTGGTACATCCAGGCTGTTGGGTTTTGATAATCCCTGATCTGATTTAGTAATCTTTTAGCCTTGTTCTCATCGGTCGTTTTAGAATAGACAACCATAAACCAGACTTTAGATTCATCTAAAATAACATCAGCGTTTGGATATCCTGCTTTTTTTACCTGATTTAGGAGTTCATTCGCTTTAGTTTTATCAAGAAAAGAATCAGCAACGATATAATAATTTATTTTTTCTGAGATTGATGAGCGTTTTAGTTCTTTTTTGATATTGGTTAAATTCGTGTCTGGTTTCTTTGCCCGGGCTTTCAGAGAATCCAGTTCATCCCTCAATGACGTGATTGCCGATTGTTGTTTATACAATTGATCTTTCATTGTCAGTTTTAAAAGCTCATTTACCAATTCATTCGATTTCTCTATTTGCTGATTCATCTCATTCATTTGTATAGCATACCGGTTGGCTAGTAATTTATAAGCCATTAGAGAATCTTTGATTAGGGGAGTTACAAACGATGCAACATCCGGTTTGGGAACCCTAGACTCAGTTTTATTAAATCGTATTATTTTGCCAAGCCGCAGTGTTATTCCCGCCCTAAACGTACCAAAATTATCATTTTGCCAATTTCTTGGGCCAGGATCCGAGACCCCTTTTACAGTTACAAACCCATCTAAATAATCACTGTTTGTATAATTCCTTTGATATTGAAAATATATTCCAAAACGACTGGAGATATCATATCGCGTACCGAGTCCAAATGTGTAAAACATAGCGCTGGTTTTGTTATTGATACCTTCGTATAATTTATAGGTATCACCAAAACCCGGCTTTGTTAATTCAGTTGTCACATGGTTTTGCATGATTCCAATGCCTGCGAAACCGTAAAATCTCCAGTTTTTTATGGTAGATATCCCATTGATAAAATTCATTTGAGGGGTAACAGAAAAATCATAATAATTATTCCTAAAAAGCCGTCCGAAGTAATTATTGGCATTTGCACTTTTGAATACTCCTTTATGAAAAGTAGTATTCACTGTAAATAATCGGGATATATCATATTGGAGTACAAATCCAATATCGGGTTCTGTTTTGGATGATTCATTAAAATAGGTATTGCTGATTCCACTTTGCATACCAATTCCCCAACCCAAACTACTCTGTGAATATCCATTAGAAAAAGATATGCAAAGCAGACCGCCAACTAATAAAATGGTCATGAAGTTACGCCGTGACCTCATATTTACTTTCTCCTGAAATAAAACATTTTTACGGAGTTAAAAAACAAAGGGATAAATGCTCACTCATTAATATAGCGAACACGATCTGGCAAACGTGTTAGTTTCTATTAATGTTCTTCTAATATTCGGCGATTTTTTCGTGTTTTAACCTATTATTGCTTGTGCAGAATAGTGTTACCTAAGTCAGTCCCGGATTGATAAACCGTATTAGGATCTGTGCCAATGGTCATAAGTCTTTTGTGATTAACGGCCGGAACTATTCAATTTTTAACTATCGTTGGCTTTAACATGATATTTATCATTGCTCTTGGTCTCTGTCTGTGAACTTTATTAATTATATCCGGTGGGTTTTGATTCTTTTTGCCTTGTCAAAAGGTACCTGTAACCTATCCTTATTCCCTCGTTACGTGGCTCTGCCGCGTAACGCAACCCTTAGAGGCTCTGCCTCCTGAATACATTCATTATAAATATTAATCTGGTGTACAGATGCTGTATGTTGAGTCCGTACTTATTTGGCCATGATATATATTATCATAATTAGCACATACATCCCTTTTTCTTAATAAAAAAGGGACAGTACTAATTGATAGATAATGGTATCATTGGCTGCTTTATTTCTATCAACCACCCCCAACCCCTCCTTAAGATCAAGGAGGGGAGAGCTTACATTTAATTCAATAAATGCACTTCCTGAAAAATAATTGCTAAACATAATGTCCTTTTTATATAGACATCCCAATTCAATTTGGAACAATAACGTTCAAATACAAATAAAACTCACCTGACTGTTATCATAAATAGTCCCTGACAACGCGTAAAGCCAGGCCGGTTCAGACAAAATTGGTTCAGTTTGTCGGGAGTAGACGTGGGGATGTAAACCCCAGCGGCTCTGCTGGCGCTTTTGTTGTCTGCATCGTGGATTTATAAGATTACGCGGGTTTCACAGAGGTTTGTACTCAATAATTGATTCCTGCCGGTCACAAATGAGCATATTCAATCCCTGGCAGGATTGGGTTTTGCGACTGTTCCTTGTTCCCCGGACGTTGTCCGCGGGCTACGCATGTTTAAGCCCTATCTGGGTTTATCTTGTTCAATATAATATTGAAACTCAAATCGTATCCTTAATATTCACTTTCTTCTCTTCCGCTTTATGTTTGATAATCAATTCCCCAATAAAACCTATAGAGAAGAACTGGACCCCCAGGAGCAGCAACATAATCCCAAACAGGAATAACGGACGATTGGATAGAAATTCATCAAAAAACAGGCGCATAATGGTCAGGTATAAGGTTATCCCCCCACCTGCTAATAACGAAACCGTCCCGATAGAACCGAAAAAATGCATGGGCCGCTGAACATAAGAATTGATAAACATCAACGAAACCAAATCAAGAAAACCTTTGATTCCTCTTGAAATACCAAATTTTGTATGGCCATATTTACGGGGATGATGTTTTACCACTTTCTCACCTATGTTCCTGAAGCCCTCCCAGTTAGCCAGTAATGGCACAAAACGGTGCATCTCTCCATACAAAAAAACGTTCTCAATCACGTCCCGGCGATACGCTTTCAAACCGCAATTAAAATCATGCAATTTGATACCTGTAACCCACGAAGTTCCCAGGTTAAAGAAACGGGAAGGAATAGTCTTTGAAATCGGATCGTGACGCTCTTTTTTCCAGCCGCTGACTAAATCCATTCCATCTTTTAACATTTGAATCAACCCTGGAATTTCAAAAGGATCATCCTGTAAGTCGGCATCCATAGTAACGATATATTGTCCATCTGCTTTTTCAAATCCTTTCTGAAGAGCCGTACTTTTCCCATAGTTCCTTCGAAAACTAATACCACTTATATTGGAGTTTTCCTTTGATAACTCTTTTATTTTCAGCCAGGAATGGTCGGTAGATCCGTCATCTACAAAAATGATTTCATAGGAAAATTTATCGGATAAAGCCTTTTTGATACTCCCGACCAATTCATTCAGAGACGCTTCTTCATTAAATAATGGTATTACGATACTTATATCTATCACTTCCGATTGATCCAAAAGTTGGTTTTCTGTTTAGAATCTTATTTATTTCTATTAATATAAATGGTATCTAATTAATTTGGAGCAAGTTACATAAAACAATCATAAGGTATCAATGAAAAAGCTCTATTACAGTATCGGGGAAGTTAGTAAAATTACTGATGTGGAACCGTATGTTCTGCGTTATTGGGAAACGAAATTTGATGAGCTCAAACCTTCAAAAAACAGAGCCGGTAAGCGAATTTATACTGAAGATGATATTAATACGATATTAAAGCTAAAAGTATTGATCAGAGAAAAAAAGTTCAGTACGGAAGGTGCCGTTCGGGCTTTGAATGCCGACAAACAGCAAAATAGCTCTGAATTAAAAATCCCTATGCCGGTTGTTCGCGATTTAAAAGAAATAAAACTGTTTCTTCAGGGATTGCTCGATCAGCTCTAACCTATCCTTTTCCGATGTCTGAAAACGCCTATTACAAGAACAAAATAGCATTATTTCCATTGAAGATTGTTCTGTTTCCGGACGAACAGATACCCCTGCATATTTTTGAAGATCGTTACAAACAGATGATTCGCGATTGTCTTCAAAAACAGAAACATTTTGGCATTACCAGTTTCATTAATAATAAACTTTCCAAAATCGGCTGCCTTTGTCATATAGAAGACATCGTTCAAACATATCCCGATGATAGCATGGATATCATTTGCAAAGGCGGCGATCGTTTTTTAGTACATCAATTTTATAATGATTTAGAGTACAGGGAAGCAGATGTATCGTATTTCCATGATGATGATAATAATGATGATAGCAAAAAGATCCGTGATGTTATCCAGCCATTAATATTTGAAATGTTATCGCTTGCAGATGATGGATTGCTAAATAAAATGCCTAACATTAGTTTGTTAAATACATCATTCCAAATTGCGCATTATATCGGACTTGAGCTGGCAGAAAAACAAAATCTCCTGGAAATAAAATCGGAAAAAGAACGTCTTCTTTTTATAAAAGATCATTTAGAAAATTCCCTTCCAAAGATACGTGGATTTGATGAAATGAGAAATCGGATTAAGAGTAACGGGCATTTTCGGAAATTTCCACCTTTATCATATTAAACATCATTTTTATGTCATTATCAAAAACAGAATTCGGTCCTTTTACTTTATATACCATCGAAACCGGACGTTTCCGGCTCGACGGTGGTGCCATGTTTGGGGTCGTTCCCAAAACTTTATGGTCAAAATATATTCCGGCAGACGATCTGAATCGTATTCCTATGGCGATGCGCTGCCTGTTGGTCAAATCCTCCCGGACAGGACGATTATATCTTATTGATAACGGTATTGGCAATAAATTTGACGAAAAGTTCAAAAAAATATATTCGATAGATTTCGAGCATAGTTCACTGGAAAAATCTCTGGCATATCATGGTTTTTCGGCAAACGATATTACAGATATCGTTTTTACCCATTTGCATTTTGATCATTGTGGAGGTACCACGGCGATAAATTCAACGGGAGAGTCTGAAATTATATTCAAAAATGCGGCCCTTTGGATTACAAAAAGTCACTGGGAAACTGCTACCGACCCCAATGCACGCGAAAAAGCCAGTTTCCTTCATGAAAATATTGATCCTTTAAAAAAATCGGATCATTTGAATCTGGTCGATAGCGAGCACATTTATGAAGAAGGATTTTCTACCATTATTGCTAACGGACATACCATAGGTCAGCAACTTCCCATACTCGAAGCAAATGGGAAATCAATAATTTTCGCTGCTGATCTTTTACCGACTGCCGCACATGTTCCCCTGCCCTGGGTTATGGGATATGACATGTATCCGGCCCAAACCCTTAAAGAAAAAGAAACGTTTTTAGATACCTGCGCTGAAAACAATTGGTTAGTTTACCTGGAACATGATGCCGACCACGAAATAATAACTATTAAAAAAGATGGGAAACGGTTTGGCGTGGGCCGTGATTTAAGCTTAGAGAATATCTAAGTTTACCGGACCTTGTCCGTGGAAATTTATATGTTAACCATCACGAGTTTGTAGTTTTAAAAAGAGTAGTTCATGAATTATCTCATTTCCCTCGTTCCCATGCTCTGTATAGAAACAGAACCTAATGATTGCTGATTAATAGGGGCAGTTCCCGTAAAAAAAAATCACAATATTTATTGCCCACACTCAGGACATTCAGAAAATCCGTTATTCAGTCTTCGTATTCCACTTTTTTCGTTCTCCATCCTCCGGCTTCCATATTCCAGTTTCCAGTTTCCAGTTTCAAAAAAGCGTTAAATCAGGTATTAAAATATCCAAATAATATGTAATTTGGTCACTTTAGAAAAACCGGTTCAAAAAGATTAATTCGAATTTATAAGTTACTATGCACTCATTACGGAATACTGCAAAACTGCTATTTATACTGACAGGTTTAATATTATTTTCGTTCAAGCCCGTAATTGCCCAACAAAGTTTAAGTAACATCGATTTCTCCCAGGTCCAGGTCGATAACCTGTCGGATCAGCAAATATTATCCGTACTGAAACAGGCTCAGGCCCGCGGTATTTCAAATTCAGAACTGGTGCAAATGGCTGTAGCCAAAGGGATGTCACCCTCAGAAGCCAGCAAATTGCAAACCCGTTTAGAAAATGTTCAGAGTAATTATAATCTCAATTCTAATAAACAAGCGGTTGACAGCCTGAATATTTCGCCGCAGCAAAATCCTTTAAGTCAATTACTCAATGCACGAAAAGTATCATTTCCAAATCTAAATAATACTGTTAAAAATAATCAGAACGTTTATCCTTCTCTTCAGGATTCTTTAGCGTCTAAAGGGGATATATTTGGTTATTCATTATTCAATACAAAAAACCTGACCTTTGCACCTACTCTTAACATTCCGACTCCCAAAGATTATGTGTTAGGCGGAGGGGATGAGCTTGTCATCAATATTTGGGGTGCTGCACAAATGACCTACCAGGAAACCATTGCTCCTGATGGAACCATTCAAATTGGCAATCTGGGGCCGATTTATTTGAGCGGATTATCCATATCAAAAGCTAAAAAACGTATTATCAATCGATTATCTGAAATTTATTCCGGATTAAGTCCTGATAATCCTCAAAAACGCAATACTTATGCAGATGTTACATTAGGCAAAATAAGAAACATAAATGTGACCCTCGTCGGCGATGTCCGCGCTCCGGGAACTTATAGTATTCCCAGCCTTTCTACTGTTTTTAATGCTCTTTATGTATCCGGGGGACCCGGTGTTAATGGCTCGTTCCGTACTATTCAGGTGGTACGTAATAATAAGGTCGTTGATACCCTTGATGTTTATGATTTTCTCATGAATGGAGGGACAAAGAAGAATATCCATTTACAGGATCAGGACATTATCAAAGTTAATCCATACCAGGATCGTGTATATATCACGGGGCAAATCAAACGTCCGTTGTTATACGAAGTAAAACCGAATGAATCATTATCTGATGTTATTAATTTCGCCGGTGGTTTTCTCGATAACGCCTACACTCAACAAATAAAGATATTCCGTAATACACCAACGGAACGAAAAATTGTCGTGGTCAACAAACCGGATTTTTCTTCCTTTAAACTTCAGAATGGTGATGAGATATTTGTCGGTAAGATATTGAGCAAGTTTCAGAACCTTGTTAAAATTCAGGGCGCGGTGTGGAGGCCCGGGGATTACGAATTATCTGATGCTTCAACAGTTTCAAAGCTCATTCAACAGGCCAGTGGCATCAAGGGCAATGCCTATATGTCCCGCGCGCTGATATATCGTAAACAGGAAAATGAAAAAATAAAGGTCATACCATTCAACCTTTCCAAACTCATAAACGATCCGGCTGATAACGACATCAAACTGGAAAAAGATGATGTCGTTTTGATTTCATCCATTTTTGAGATGAATCAAAAATATACCGTGGATATTAAAGGTGATGTCCAAAACCCCGGGACTTTCCCGTATATGGATAATATGACCCTGAACGATCTCATCATGGAAGCAAACGGCTTTAATGAGTCCGCAGCCCCTTCACATATTCAAATCGCACGATTGATTACACAGGCTGGTAAACAATACGATGAGAACAAACTGGCCAAGATTTATAATTTCTCTACAGATCGGAATCTGCAATTAAATTCAAAGGATAAAGAATTTAAATTAAAGCCTTTCGATCAAATTTATGTATTTAAAGAACCCTTTTATAATACTCAAAAACACGTTACCGTAAGTGGCCAGGTACTTTACCCCGGAGATTATGTCATCAATTCCAAGACCGAAACGATTTCCGACATCATCAATCGTGCCGGTGGATTAACCAAACAGGCATACACGCAAGGCGCCACCATTACCAGGACTAACAGTGCCGGTTTAACCGGCCCGATTGGCATCGATTTACCAAAAATACTGGCAAACCCAGGTTCCAAATATGATATAATGGTTATGGATGGTGATCATATCTCCGTTCCCAAACGGTTGCAAACCGTAAAAGTGCAGGGAGCCGTTATGTTTGCAAATAATATCCGGTATGATAAACATTACAGTTTGCACGATTATATCGATATGGCTGGTGGTTTCAGTGACTCTGCTGCAACCAAAAAAGTTTATGTTATCTATCCCAATGGCAGTGTGAATCATATTAAAAGATTCCTGTTTTTCAGAAAACATCCAAAAATCGAACCTGGAACAAAAATTATTGTTCCCACGGAACACAAACAGAGATTAAGCCCGCAAGAACGGATTGGTATCCTTTCGGCCATCGTTTCGATGTCGGCAAGCCTGATAACGGCACTTGCAATTGCTGCTCGTTATCTGTAATTATTGTTTATAAGTTTTGAGTAAACAATAATTACGATGTGCCCGGTTTAGAACAGCAAAATATCAAATTCTCAATAGAGCACCTGAATTCGCTGATTTCGGGTGCTTATCATTCCATCAGGAGAAAAAAGGTTGTAAGCCTTTCTCTGATCTTCATTGCTGCGTTCTCGCTCTTTTTTATCATCCAGATCCTGTTCGAAACTTTTTTTTACCTGCCTGGATATTTCAAAATCGGTTATACATTTGTTGCCGTGATCACTTCTTTAGCAGTTACTTCAATTATTTCAAGAAAAGTTTCTACCTCCACTTTTAAGCAATTTTATAATCATTTCTCCCAATTTACGGACAACGAATCTGTCCGCAATGTACTGGATCTATATCTGTTTAAATCGGATAAAACATCCTTTGATCACCTGGCCATTGATCAAAATCTGCGAAATTTAAGTCCCCAAAATATTGAATCTTCCTTAAAAGATTTCCAGCGAAATCATACCGTTCAGAAAATTTTCAATTATGCTCTTTCAGGTATTTTATTCAATTTCTTTTTAATATCAGGCTTCACCTACTGGAATAATAATGCGGTTCAACGCAGCACTCATTTTTGGAAAAGCTATGCAAAACCGAATCCTTTTCATTATCATCTTTCTCCCGAAGATTCGGTAATTGAACAAGGTTCCGATTTTATCTCAACCATTACATTTTCAGGACAGAAAGTACCGCATCAGGTATTGCTAGCTGTAAAAACCTCCCGGGAAAAAGCATTCCGAAAGCAAAAAATGCAATCTATAACTGACAGCAGTTTCGTTTCCGATGCCTTAATACCCGTTTCGAATATTGAATACTATGTATTAATGGACGGTTACAGAACCCCGGTACATCACATTTCGGTACAACTTAAGCCTCGTTTTGAAAGCCTGACGGTCCAAGTATCCCCTCCGTCATATACCAAACTGGATTCATCCGTTTATCATTATCCATTCAGCCAGATGAATGCCTATCCGGGATCCATAATCACTATTACCGGTATCACTAATAAACCGGTCAAAGGATTATTCATACATCACAGTTTGAAAAATGAGACTTCTCATCCTAATTTTTTTCACGAAAATACAAGAGATTCTATACACACATCATTTATTTCGGGAGTTACCGACACTATCTCCTTCACTCTGACTGATAAATTTAAACTTCATAACGATAATCCGTTCTCGTTCATCCTGAAATCACAAAAAGATCAATTACCATCCGTACAAATTCTTAAACCTGATCCTGAAATATCTGTTCTAAATCCGGATTCAGTTTCTATCAATTATGAGCTGAGTGATGATTTCGGGTTTCACAGCGTCGCACTTTACTATGAGTTGTCAAAAGCTTATGTGAAGAAAAAAACAAAGGGCCGACTCCGGTTACCGGTTCCAAATTCACTCAAAGCAGACGAAACCTATAACTGGAATCTAAATAAGCTGAACCTTAAGCCCCTCGATCAGTTAACCTATTGGATTGAAGTACGCGATAATGACTAAGTTGCCGGCTATCAAAAATCCCGTTCGCAACAGCATGTTATAAAGCTGGCTTCCCTCGCAGAATCTTTGGTTAGCAATGATCAACAGCAAGACAGCCTTTCTCAATCATTCCAGGATTTGAGAGAACAAAACGATCAGCTTCAGCAGGAATTTCAGCAATTCCAGGATCAGCTTCGTCAAAATCCCTTCGATACCTACAAAAACACCAAAAAGCTGGATGAGATAAGCCAAAGGCAAGACGCTTTAAACAAAAAAGTAGATGAGATTCAGAAAAAATATGCCCGTTTTGAAAATAAATTGAAGAATGATCGGGTCGTCTCAAAAGAAACGCTTGAAAAATATCATCAGCTCAAAAAGTTAATAGATGAAATCAAGGATCCGGCATTACGAAAAGCGCTCGAAGAATTGAAAAAAAGCCTGAATAATGTCGGGCAGAATCAAATTCAGAAAGCTCTTGAAAATTATAAATTTAATGAATCGGTTTATAAACAACGGTTACAAAGAACGATTGATCTTTTTCAGAATCTAAAATTAAATTCCCGCCTGGATCAATTGGCTAAGCTTTTTGATAATCTGAAACAACGTGAACACGGGGTAAGGACCGGGAAATCATCAACTAAGGAAAAAGCTGAAGAACAGCAAAACATATCCAAAGACCTGAATCAGGCAAATGAACATTTGGAAAAACTGAAAAGTGAAAGTCCTGAACGTTTGCAAAGGCTGGTGAATCAGCTGCATAAAGATATAGAACCGAAGGTAAAGCAAACACAGCAACAACTTAAAGGAAATATAGAAAAACTAAACCAGTCTAATCAGGGAACAAAAACGAAGGGGCAACAACAAGAGATTGAAAAACATCTGGGACAAATGGCTCAGAATATTAAGGATGCCAAAATAAATATGAATCAGCAACAGGCATCGATTAATCTATTGGCACTGAAGGGAATTCTCCAGGATTTGATTCTCTTATCCGATTCCCAGGAGAAAGTATCTACTAATGTTGATAACTTACCCGACCGCAGTTCCGAATTCCGTGAAGAGGCCCGAACCCAAAAAAATATCCTTCAAAGTTTTAAACAACTTGCCGACAGCCTTACTAAAGTCTCCAGTGAGATTCCAGCTCTTTCCGACGATATCAACGTTCGTAAACTGGATGTACAAAATAAAATGAGCAAATCTGTTACTTATCTGGCTGATCGAAATAAAAGTGAATCCGCTGCAGAAACAAGATATGCCCTTGGCGGACTCAACGATTTATCGTCTATGATTGCTTCCCTTATTGATCAATTATCTAATCAGCAAAGTAACGGTGGTTCAGGTTCCGGAATGAGCATGAGTCAAATGCTCAAGCAGCTTCAAAAAATGTCCGGACAACAAAAACAGCTTAATGATCAAATCCAACAACTTATCAATGACTTGCAGGGCAACCGATTATCGGAGGACCAATTAAAACGCTTTAACCAGATGGCCCGTACCCAAAACAGCATAAGGAAACAACTCAGGAATTTACAGGAAGGCGGTGGACTGGAACCGGGAGATAAGACGTTAAGTGATTTGCAGCGGTTACAGGAGCAAATGGAGAAATCTATCAACGACTTGCGTGGCGGTTCCGATGACCGGCCGTTCCTGCAACGTCAGCAAAATATCCTGTCGCGCATGTTGTCTTCTGAAAAAGCGTTGCAGGAACGTGGTTTAAGCAAAAAACGTCAATCTGAGACTGCGAAACAGACAACTAAAACACCGCCGCCCGAAACAACCATTGAAGAACTTCGGAAAATCCTCAGGAAACAATTGAATGGCCAGAATCAGACCAGATACAGTGAATACTATCAGCAACTGATTCAAAAATATTTCGAATTATTGCAACAGAATGAAGCGGCGAAAAAAAATAATTAACGGGTTGAGAATTATTATCCCTTTAAACAACAGAGGAGTTGAGCCCTAAACGGTAATTCATGAATTACCGTTTTACGTTTCTTTCTATTAGGCTATGCCACGAAATGTAGCCCGACTAATGTAACTCATGGTTCGACTCCGTTCACCATGACTGCAAATTTTAACCATGCTCTCTGTGACTTCCCTGTGCTCTTTGTGGTTAAAACTCCCAAGGGGATTCCTTCGTCGCCGGATCCCCGGAATGACACGATGTGGGTGTTAACACCACTCCTATATCATCATCCCTAATAATGCAAAAGGAATAAGACTTTAAGTACTTCATACTCCTGTTTTTTCCTATATTGAGACATTTCAGATGTTCAAGCAAAGGATGAATGTTCAAACTGTTTCGAAAGCTGGTCAAAATCTATCCATTTACATATTTGGAAAAATTATTCACCGGACATGAGCGGACCGTCCGCATTAATAAACATGTTACGGTAATGTTTATCCTCAAAGGAGCGGGAATCGTCATCGGACTTTTACTGGTCCCCCTGACCATTCACTACATAAATCCCACGCAATACGGCATCTGGGTCACCCTAAGCTCTATCATATCCTGGATGGCGTATTTCGACATTGGACTCGGAAACGGTTTACGGAATAAGCTTGCCGAAGCGCTGGCCATCGGAGATGAAGAACTGGCCCGCATTTACATCAGCACCACCTATGCCGTTCTCCTGATGATTATCGGCGGTATTTACCTCCTGTTCCTGCTCATAAACCCGATGATCAGCTGGATGAGCATTTTAAACGCCCCGGCCGGACTCGCCCATGAACTTACGGAACTGGTCTTCATCGTATTCACCTTTTTCAGCCTGCAGTTTGTACTCCGGCTTATCATAACCATCCTTTACGCCGATCAGCGTCCGTCATGGAATAGCCTGGTAAATGTACTTGGCAATTTCATTTCCCTGGTCGTGATTTATATACTGACACTCACCACAAATGGCTCCCTGGTATACCTCGGAGCCACCCTGAGTGGTGCTCCGATCGTAGTGCTATTATTTGTCACCATTTATATTTTCACCGGACGTTATCGTAAATTTATTCCTTCACTCAAATATGTAGAGCTGAAATATTTCCGTGATTTAATGGGCCTTGGAGCTCGCTTTTTTATTATGCAGATTTCCTCCATCATCATTATGTCAACGGATAATATCATTATTACCCAGCTGTTCGGTCCGGCAGAAGTAACACCTTATAATGTAGCCTTTAAATACTTCAGCGTTATCACAATGGTTTTCATTACCATTATACTGGCCCCCTATTGGTCGGCCTATACTGATGCCTATACCAAAGGCGATTTTAAATGGATACGAAAAGAGACCCGCAAACTGCTAAAAATCTGGTCCTTTTTAATCATTATCGTCTTGGTTATGGTGTTTGTTTCCAATTTTGTTTATCACATTTGGATTGGAGACATCATTAAAGTACCTTTTCTACTGTCGGTTATAATGGGGTTATACGTGATTATTTTTGCATGGAATAGCGTATTTGCCGGTTTTATCAACGGTACAGGGAAGATTCAATTACGTATGTACACAGCGATTTTTATCGGGATTCTAAATATCCCGCTATCCATCTTTTTAGCAAAAAATCTTCATATGGGGATTTCCGGGGTTATCTGTGCAACGGCAATCTGTCTTTTAGTCGATTCCATTATCGGCCCGGTTCAATATCTTAAATTGGTACGAAAAACTGCAAAAGGAATCTGGAATAAATGAGTACCAATCTGCGTCCGTTAGTATCAATCATTATGCCTGCTTATAATGCCGAAAAATACATACAGGAATCCATTGAAAGCGTCCTCGCCCAGACGTATCAGAATTGGGAATTGCTGATCGTTAATGATGCCTCTACCGATAATACGAAAGCCATTATAAACAATTATTTATCGGATCCCCGCATAAAGATTATCAATCATCAAAAAAATAAGGGACTGGCTCAAACCCGGAATACCGGAATCGAACAATCCACCGGAGAATACATCACGTTCCTGGATACCGACGACCTATGGACTCCCGCCAAGCTTGAACGGCAGATTGAATATCACAGGCAGTACCCTGAATTTCCCGTCAGCCATACCAATTATATAATTTTCAAAGAAAACGGCGAAATCAGACGCCCTTTACGGCTGCGTTTCAAACCATCTTTTACAATGCGGGGCCAACTGTACAAAAGGCTTCTGGCTGAAAACATGATAGGGGTCCTTACAGTAATGATACGTGCGGATATTTTAAAATCATTTGGTGGATTTGACGGTACATTACGAAGTGCTGAAGACCATGATTTGTGGTTACGTATATCTAAAGTGAATATACCTTTTGGCTATATAATGAATCCCTTGGCCAGGTACAGGGTGCATGGTAACAGCTTGTCCCGCGCGATTTCTAAATTTAAGAGGGAGCGAAAAAAACTACTTGCCAAACATGTTGGCATAAAACCTGACGCGAATCGTAACTCACGAATTGCCTGGAGTAATTATTACCATCATTTTGCCTTTGAGTATAAAGCAAAAAAACAGCCAAAACTTGCTTTAAGGTATTTCGAAAAATCGTTTTCACTACATATGTTTAGCTTAAGAGGTATCATCGATATCATTAATATTATTATTTTAAAATATTTTTAAAAAAGTCATTATGATAAAAACACTTATCAATTATAATAAGTGCTTCGGATTCAAAAGCTTTTATCTGTTAATAAAAAACAGATTCTTCAAAAGTTTGAATTTATGCAAGGTCAATAATTCAAACATTAAAACTGACTTATATCTCCGTTTTGGAACATCAGATATAGATACCTATTTACAGGTTTTTATCAGTGAAGAATATAACTATGATTATGGAAATCCAATAGTTATCGTTGATGCTGGCGCAAATATAGGGTTAACTTCTATATATTTCGCAAATAAATATCCAAATGCTACTATAATAGCTATAGAACCGGAAGAAAGTAATTATAAACTCATGCTAAAAAATATAAGTAGCTATGACAATATTATCCCGTTAAACGCTGCTATATGGTTCAAAAATGAAGATTTATCTGTAATCGATCCAGGATCTGGATTTTGGGGTTATCAAGTAAGTAAATTCACAGAGGAATGCAATACTAATTTGAAGTCTCCCGGAATTACCATAGATACATTGATGACGAAATATTCAATTGATTTAATCGATTTATTAAAAATGGATATCGAGGGGGCGGAAAAAAATATATTCAAAAATTGTCATAATTGGATTGACAAAATTAAGACAATTGCGATAGAGTTGCATGATCATATTGAACCGGGTACTCAACAGGTTTTTGATAATGCCACAATAAATTTCCAAACTTTAAAAACTAATGGAGAGATTATTATTAAAACACAGAAATAAGCATCCTATTGATTATCTATTTTCAAAAAGGGCAAAATCATTTAGAAGTATTTGAATTTTCCAGATTACAGGAAGAGATCTTAGATATCATTTTTTAACAAACGTTAGTTAATTTAAAAATCTTAATTTAACAATGAAAGTATTGGTTGCCTTGATGCTTTACGATTATGGACAATAAAGAACGCGGATATTCGTATGAATATTACAATTTTATCTACCTCTCATTAGATCAGCTCGGAGAAAACCAGGTTCTGTTATTCGATTTCTATACTGAATTCTTGAATTATGGCTCGAACAAAAATGAATCAACGACTCGGTGAAATTGATTGACACTCGAAAAACCGGATGTGACTGTTTTTTGTTATATAAAGAACAATTTGCAGATTCATATCCTGGCCGAATATCGAAAACATACCAGAACGATAGCCTATTTTATTGATGACGAGTGGCGACAGGATTTCGTCCGCAGATATATTCCTCATTTTGATCATTTTACGACACGCGACTATTACATGTATCGGGGTTATCTGGCCGAAGGATTGAAGCAGGTTATTTTTTGTCCACTTGGGTTCAACAAAAATCTATATATAAAGAAGGATTTACCAAAAAAATATGATATCTCATTTGTAGGGGGATACAACCCGGAACGTCGCTGGATTATCAATTACCTTCAAAAAGAAGGCCTGAAAATAAATGTTTTTGGCAGAAATTGGGGCTCCAAAGACAAATGGGTTAGCCAGGAAGAAATGGTGGACATCTTTAACCAATCACGAATAAATCTAAATCTGACCAATAGTAAAATCTATGACATTCGGTTTATTTTGAATGCTCTCAAATCTCCGAGAGCTTTGAAAACCATACTGCGAAGCCAAAAGAATAAGGAAGGCATCAAAGGCCGGCATTATGAGATTTGTGGAAGTGGCGGATTTCAACTCAGTTTTTATGTTCGCGGACTCAACCTGTTTTATGAGATTGATAAGGAAATTGTGGTTTATGAAAACATCGACAGTATTGCTGATTACATTCGATTTTATTTAAAGAATGAAGAACTCCGGTCTGAGATTGCCCAAAAAGGATATGAGCGTTCCGTTAAGGATCATAGCTCCCAAAAGTATGTTCTGAATATGGTGAAGGAAGCCATGGCTCAGGGGTAAAGCTATTTATTAAGGGGAAACTTGCTTCGACTCCGCTCAGCATGACTTTATGTGCAGGTTTTGTGAACCAACGCCCTGTTATAAAAGGGTAATTCATGAATTACCCTTTTCCTCGTCAATTCTAAGAAATCCATTGTAACCAGACGATTCTTGGGGCTTTTATAATTATAGATCTGACGAGCTTTGCTATTTTTCTTTCATGCTCTGTGTATTCCCCTGCAAACTCTGTGGTTAATCTTTAAAACGTCGTCATCCCGCACTTAGAAGCCTGTCCCGAACACTTTCGGGGCGGGATCTCCAACCGATGGTTGTAGCATTATCCAATGCTTTTGACAACCCCCTACACCCCCTTTTCTAAGGGGGAACTTGCGATATAGATGGTGTCATTGCGAGCCCGGCTTCTGTCGGGTGAAGCAATCCCCTTCCGTTGGCATCGGCTGATTCTGTATAAGGGGATCGCTTCGTCGAAGACTCCTCGCGATGACACCATCCATTTTTTTCCATTGCCCGTCATGTTTCGACTCCGCTCAGCATGACACCGTGTCCTCCAATCCTCCGTTTTCCGATTTCCCTCTCTTCGGTTAACTTTTCGAACATCGTTATCCCAAACGAAGAAGCCTGCCCTGCTCTCTCTTTGGGTGGGAATCTCCTAATGTTGGTTTGTAGCAGATTTCTAAGTTTTTACAACCCCCTACACCCCCTTTATTAAGGGGGAAAAATACATTGTTTTCATTTAACATGAATTTCCCTCCGTCCTCCATTTTCCGGTTTCCCGCTCTGCGGTTTCCCCTTTTTTAAAAAATTCTGTAAGTATTCTGGTATTTCTCTATCACTTATTATAAAGACGTTAACTATTCAACACTTACGGGAATATGACTTATTTATCAGAACGGCATTCATCAACTGAATTTCAAAAATCGTACACTCAACGTTTAGCAAACATTATACCTGTTGTTTTAGGGCTGCTGATTGGCATTTTTTCAGGCTCGGGGAAGGTCTATGCAGGCACTGGTAACAGAAAAATAACCGTATCCATACAGCCGGCTCAACCGCATCCGGGTGATGATATCACGTTATCATTTCAAATCGATAATGCAGATTCGGTTTACTATTTTGGACTGAAGCTGGCTTATCAATCGAATCTCGCTTCGTTTGTTACTTCACAATCCGGATCACTCATGGGAACCAGCGCCATTCATATAGCTGACATAACAGCCAAAGATACCCTCGGTGCAAGTACTTCCCGAACGAGCGGAGCCGCATCCGGAAGCGGAACGTTATTCAAACTGACTTTTCATGTAAATAAAAACGTTGAACCCGGAAATCTGGATTTTGAGATCAATTCTATCAATCTTCGGGACAGCTCCGGCACTTATATCAATACTGATTATACTTCAGCTTTCGATACTTCCATTGCTCCTAGAATCACAGATGCCGGTTTGCAATTTTCATCTGACACTTTGATCGCCGGACAAAACGGTTCAATTCAATCCACCGTTTTAGCCCGGGGCATAACAAATTCCACCGGAAAAGGAAATGGCATTCAGGCGTGGATTGGATTTTCGACCTCCGACACGAATCCATCTACATGGAATGATACATCCTGGACCTCCGCAACTATATGAGGCAGATAATGGCGAATTTGATGAATATAAATGTAATATTGGATCTGATTTGCCGGTCGGAACCTATTATATCGCCGCACGTTTTCAGCTTGATTCTCAAGCCTATGTCTATGCCGGACATAATAATTCTGGCGGCGGCATTTGGGATGGAAACACTTATAAATCGGGAATATTAGTTATTAAGAAAAAGCCGCCTTATCGAACGAAACTGGCCGTCTGGAATTTCAATGATGATAATTTAGTTGCCGACCGGGGTACAAAAATTAATCGGCATGACACCTTACAGATTGTCGGGGCAGGGCTCGATGGATGGGCAACAGGTAATGACGGAGATGCTCTCAACACCAATGGCTGGGATGCGACAAATAAGAATGAATATTATGAAATACATATCTCAACGGAATATTATAAAAATCTCAAATTGAGTTCAGATCAATACGGGTCTAACAGCGGACCAAGAGATTTTGTACTCGAATATAGCCTGGATAATCAGCATTGGTCGTCCATCCCGGATTCTAACATAACCGTCGGCAATGATTGGACATCCGGAGATATTTCTGACGCAAATTTACCTTCGGCGACCTGGAATCAACCGGATGTATACCTGAGATGGGAAAAATACACTCAAATAAGAGTAAGCGGCGATACCGGTATTTCGAGCGTCGGAACCAATCGCATGGATAACATCGTGATTTCCGGAGAAGATAATAATCCGACTCCGGTTTCTGTCTGGCCGGGTGATACGAACGATGACGGCACCGTCGATGCATCCGATGTTCTGGCATTGGGACAAAACTGGGAACTCGAAGGCCCGCCGCGCCGGGATTCGTTGTTGAATTGGAAGTCTAAATCAGCCATTGAATGGCATCCGTCAAATGCAACCTATTCTGATGCCGACGGAAATGGCGTCGTTGATGAGTCAGACTTGTTCCCTATAGGCAAAAACTTTAATAAAACCTACTCACAGGCTAAAATATCCGGACAACATAACAAGATTCTGACTTTTAACAAATGGCCGAAGCTGCAAGCCGGCGATCAGGTTACCATTAGTATCCGAACACCGAAAGCTTGTCTTATTAAGGGACTATCGTACAAATTTACCCTAAACAATATTAATCCAAATGATTTTTCAATAGATCATGTAAAAGCCGGGGCTTGGTCAACCAAATGGTCCGATCATCATGAACTTTTATCTTTCACACAAAATAATCATTCCGGTAGTGCCGGGGCCTGGGTCCATAAAGGAGATACTGAACCTGTAGCCACTAACAATTTGTTTTCTTTCCAGATTGATATTCATAGTGACACTTTTAATTCAGCCCGATTAGAAATTCAGAAAATAGATATCCTGAATAAGAATATTAAGGTATTATCGCCGGATTCGCTGATGGTAAACATATCCGTTGAACATACTACGCCTATAGATAAAGGCCCCCAAATCATCAAAAAGACAAAGCTGGAAAATAATTATCCGAATCCTTTCAACCCGACAACGAATATACCATATGACCTTTCGACGAAAACGAAAGCGGTCCTGACGATTTATAATATTTTAGGACGAAAAGTTGCCGTCTTGGTTAATAAGGTTGAAACTGCCGGGAAATACGAGGCCACCTGGGATGCCAGACATTTTGCCTCCGGACTCTATTTTTACCGGCTGAAAACCCGGAATCATGTTTTTACCCGGAAGATGATGCTTATCAAATGAAATTTTGAATGTTGAATTTTCGATTGTCAGTTCAAAGAGCTATGTCATGCTGAGCGGAGTCGAAGCATGACTTTTTGTGCAGGAATTGTTTTTTTAGATGGATTCCACCTCTTTAGGTGGGGAGCATCTTTCCCTTCTTGTGTCATTGCGAGGAACGCAGCGGAGTAAGTGACGTGGCAATCCCCCGAACGTTGGTGCCCATTACCCACGGAAGGGGATCGCTTCGTCTCCCGACCTGTCGGGACTCGCGATGACACGATTTATTGTTTTTCCTCTGTGCCTACCCTGCGAACTCTGCGGTTAACCTTTTCAAACGTCGTCTTCCCGCATGAAGAAGCCTGTCCCGAACACTTTCGGGGCGGGATCTCCGAATGTTGATTTTTGCTTATTCCTATGCTGTTTACAACCCCCTACACCCCCTTTTATAAGGGGGAACCTACTTCATTCTTACTTTGCATGACTTTACCTCCGTTTTCCTGTTTCCTGCTCTGTGCTTTCCCTGCGAACTCTGCGGTTAACCTTTCCGAACGTCGTCTTCCGGACTCCGTTTTTCCCTCTTCCGTATTTACGCTTCTTTCTTTTCCCGGTATTTTGGAAACAGGATGGACAGAAACATAAATCCTAACCCGATAACAGCCAATACCTGGTACTGATTTTTGAAATCGGCGTATTGCTGTTCGCCAAATTCCCCTTTCTGCAACTGGTCTATTTTCCTCAAAAAGCCATCAATCCCCTGGCTCTGATCGATCTGGTAATAAGCTCCGTTGCCTTCTTCAGCAATATGCTGCAACGTTTCCGGCTGCAACTTGGTGATGACGACCTTGCCGTTTTCATCCCGCTTATATCCTTTGAGATTTCCGGATTTATCCAGGATAGGAATAGCTCCTCCTTCCGTTGTTCCCACACCAATCGTATAAACATCAATATGATTTTTTACAAGCGACTTCAAGGCCGGTTTATAATCATATCCCTGGTTTTCACCGTCCGAAACAATGAGTAATACTTTTGAAGCCTTGGAATTGGGTGTTCGCTGCTCCACATCGTGAAAGGCTTTGTCGGCAGCGGTCATCGCGGCACTGAAATTCGTTGTTGTAGAAGGCATCTGATCGGTTGCCGCTACATCCAGAAACATCCGCAAAGCTGAAAAATCCATCGTCAGCGGGCTCTGCAAATAGGCCTGCCCGGTAAAGACAATCAACCCTACACGATCCCCTTTCAGGCGATCCAATAAACGGGATATTTCATATTTGGCTTTTTCCAGGCGGCTCGGACTCACATCCTGGCAGTCCATACTCAGGGACAGATCCAATGCGATGATCATGTCAATCCCTTTCTGCTTCACCTCTTTAACCTGCGTCCCGATCTTTGGTCCGGCTAAAGCCACGATAAGAAAAGCCATCCCGGAATACATGAATATATTCTTGATCGTGCTGCCCAAAGACCAATGGGTTTTGTATAAATCCTGAAATAAGGAGGCCGAAAAATATTTTTCCCGTACCTTTCTCGTTCTTTTAAAGAGATACCATGAACCGGCAACCAATAACGGTATGATCAGAAGCAGCCAAAGATAATTGATATTAAACCAAATCATTTATTCACCAATACAATTTGTAAATCCATAAGATTATTGCCGGTCGGGCCTGTTTTTATCAATGAGTCCATCTCGCTAAAGAACGTATACGAATCATTATTTTGCAAATATTTTTCCGGCTCCAGCCCCTTCTTTCTTGCAACTAACGCCGTGTTCGAATTAATTATTGCACCTGCCGCGTCCGTCGGACCATCCCGGCCATCGGTTCCAACACTCAACAGGGTGATATGATGCTGACCCTCGATCGATATCGCTGCCGCCAGTGCCATTTCCTGGTTTCTTCCACCTTTCCCGTTTCCTTTAACCTCGACCGAGCTTTCCCCGAAGAAAATCAATGCCGCCGGTTTTTCAACCGGTTCATTCCGGCTCAATACCGATATGGCATCCGACGATATCTTCTTGGAAATTTTCTTGACATCCCCGTTGTAGGAATCATCAGATACCAAAACATGATACCCCCTTTTTTTTGCTATTTCACCGGCTCTCTGAGCGAGTTTATCCGCGGTCCCCAGCATGACAATGTGATGATGTGCTATATCGTCCTGTTTCGTTTCTTTAGATTCTTCCGATTCAGCTTGTACTTTTTCATGTAGAAAAGTTTGAATGCCAACCGGGACTTCATTATAAATATGATATTTCTTAAGAATGCTAATGGCTTCCTCGAAAGTAGAATGATCGGGTGTTGTTGGCCCGCTGCCGATATCTTCCAGGTTATCACCCGGGACATCGGAAATGATCAAATCGATGAGTTGAACATCAGGATTCATATAATGAAGCAGCCTGCCACCCTTAACCATTGACAGGTGCTTACGAACGATATTCATTTCATGGATATTTGCTCCACTGGATAACAAAAGCCTGTAAACCTGTTGAATATCTTCAATATCCAACTCCGGGTAAGGAAGACAGAGCAAAGAGGAAGTCCCGCCGCTCAGGCAATATATGAGGATGTCCCCGGCCGGTACCTGGCGGACAAAATCTACCAATTCATAACCGGCCGCTATGCTGTTCTCATCCGGAATGGGATGCGAAGCTTCAAATTGCTGAATATGCGGCGTACGTTTTTTAGTCCCATACGGACAAATAACCATTCCATCCGCAATCAAGTCACCCAGGGCATCTTCCAATCCTTCTGCCATCGATGAAGAGGCCTTACCGCTGCCAATCACCCAAATTTTCTGTCCCGGGCTTAAGGAATAGGATTTTCCCACCAATAATGACCTCATGATTTTCCCGGTTAACCTGGTCGATGATCATGGAATAAGGATGCATCTTATCCATCGCAATGCGAAAGATATCAAGTGCGTCGTCTTTCTGTTTCCGGTAAATATCGTCCACGGACAATGTTATTTGATTTTTGATTTTGAATCCAAGTTACAAGAAAAGATGGAAATATTGAATTTAGATGTGAGAAGTGAGTAGTGAGATTTGAGTATTGAGATATGAGATGTTAGAGGAACCGGCATGTTGGGCGGAACTTGTCATACTGAGCGGAGTCGAAGTATGTTATTTAATGAAGATCAACTTTTCGAAGGAGTGTCATTGCGAGGAACGCAGCGGAGCAAGTGACGCGCCTGCGCACCGAAGCGCTATGGTAAGTGAAGGTGCGGCAATCTCCGAACGTCGCATGCCCAATACCCACGGAAGGGGATCGCTTCGTCTCCCGACCTGTCGGGACTCGCGATGACACGGTAAAAAAACACCAAAGTGTGTCATTGCGAGGAACGCAGCGAAGCAAGTGACGCGCCTGCGCACCGAAGCGCTATGGTAAGTGAAGGTGCGGCAATCTCCCGAACGTTAAATTAAGGTGATGTCTGAGAAGGCCCTTTGTGCCTTTGTGCCTTTGTGCCTTTGTGCCTTTGTGCCTTTGTGCCTTTGTGCCTAAAAATCTATTCCAAAATTCCCCAATAACCCAATACACCTAATAACTTACTCCCCTAACTCAATGTGCTTTCGTATCCCGCGTAACCATCTGTTTAATCGTGCGGAATATTATCTTAATATCCAGTGTTAAGGAATAGTTTTCTATGTATTTAAAATCTCGCTTTAAACGAAAAGCCATATGACGGGTATTTGTGTTCCCCCCGCGATATCCGGTTATTTGTGCCCAGCCGGTGAGGCCCGGTTTTACCATGTACCGGAGTTCAAAATTAGGAATGGTATCTCTCCAGTACCGGCATTCATCAACAGGCAAAGGCCGCGGCCCGACAAGGCTCATCTCACCTTTGAGAACATTAATCAATTGAGGCAGTTCGTCCAGGTTTGTTTTCCGCAAGAACTGGCCAAAGGCAAAAATACGAGGATCTCCAACCTGGGTTACAACTGGTTTCCCTTCTTCATGGCGGGCTTCAATATTCGTCCGCATCGTGCGAAACTTATAACAATTAAACACTTTACCATTCAACCCGGTTCGTTCCTGAACAAACAGTATCGGCCCTTTAGAAGCCAGTTTAATGGCAAAGCAATAAAGGGATACATTAATCCCAACAAAACTAATCCAATTGCAGATCCAATAACATCCAAAATACGTTTCCTGATAACGTATTGATGAACATTATTAATGCTTTGCAGGAATATTTGAGGCGTTTTTTGTTGTGTCAGAATGCTTTGGAACCTCAATAACGGGATCCAAAACTTCAAGCTCTTCAACTAAATCATTATCCAAATAAGCGTCTGTATGCATTATTTCTGAATATTATTCAAGTCTGTTAACATCATTCTGATTTTAATCCATAATAACAAGACACAGAATCGTAACTTCCTTACACAAATCAAGAAAACCCCTTTAAAACCAAGCAGAATGCAAACCATCATTTATGAATAAACCCCGTAACGTGTCTATAGATAAATAACCTTATTTTCAAAATCGAGTGATTATAATACTGATATTTATATTATGTATTCAAGGAAATTCTGTTAATCTATTGTAAATAATTCGGGAAGCGTTTTTAATTATTTTGTTTATTTGCTTTCCGTAATCACGACTTTTTCCCTGAAATATTCGAGTGTTTTTTTCAGATCCTTCTCTGCGGCTGATCTTGGGCTCCCAGCCTAACAGTCCGCGGGCCTTGGTGATATCCGGCTGACGAACCTTGGGATCATCGGTGGGCAGCTCCTGGAAAATGATGTTACTTTTACTATTCGGTGAGCTCTACAATCTCTTTGGCAAAATCCAGGATCGTTATCTCTGATGGATTCCCGATATTCACCGGCAATTCATAATCGGACTGGGATAAGCGATAAATACCTTCCACCAAATCATCCACATAACAGAACGAACGGGTCTGGGAACCATCCCCGAAAACGGTGATATCTTCTCCCCTCAGGGCCTGGGCCATGAAAGCCGGCAAGGCCCGGCCGTCATCCAGGCGCATGCGTGGGCCATAGGTATTAAAAATGCGAACGATATGGGTATCCACTCCGTGATACCGGTTATAAGCCATGGTAATGGCTTCCGCAAACCGTTTGGCTTCGTCATATACTCCACGTAAACCGATGGGATTCACATTACCCCAGTATTCCTCACTTTGCGGATGTTCCAGGGGATCGCCATAGGTCTCGCTGGTGGAAGCTAAAAGAAAGGCCGCGTTCTTTTCTTTTGCAAGTCCCAAAGCTTTATGTGTACCCAACGCGCCCACTTTCAGTGTCTGAATGGGCATCTCCAGGTAATCAATTGGCGAAGCCGGGGAAGCAAAATGCAAGACTAAATCCAGGTCCCCATTAACATGAATATAATTGGTTACGTCATGCTTAATGAAGGTAAAATGTTCGGTTCCGTAAAGATGTTCAATATTATCCATGGAACCGGTAGAAAGGTTATCCATGCCGATCACATGATATCCTTCCGAAATAAATTTATCACACAAGTGGGAACCTAAGAAGCCGGCTGCGCCGGTTATTAATACTTTTTTTTCTAAACCCATGAAATAAAATAATTTCTTTAATTAAAATTTCACCTAATATAAAAAGATAATAAGCGTACTACATCAATTTTAAAAAAAATTAGTTTTTCATTATCAAAATCATTTAAAAAAGTAAATATTATAGTATGAATATTATCATTTCTTTTTTTCTACTAATACTCTTGGCAAATAATATTGAACCTCATGGCAATTTAAAAAAAAGTCAAATAATATTCTATGTTTCTACTCATGGAAACAATAATTGGTCTGGCAAACTCTCAAAACCAAATATCGCAAAAACAGACGGCCCGTTTGCCACTCTTAAGAAAGCACGGGATGCTATCAGAAATCTTAAACGAATGGGAGATATTATTGATTCTGTCATAGTTTATTTAAAAGGTGGGGATTACTATCTTCAAAAAAAACATTTACGCTGGACTAATTAGATAGCGAACACCAAATGCACCGATCAGTATAAAGCTTACCCCGGTGAAAATGTCGAATTAATAGGCGGGGTTAAAATATCTGGATTTGAACCGGTTACAAATCCTTCAATCTTAAGTCAATTGGCACCCAATAGTCGAAAACAGGTTAGAATGGTTAATATTAAGCAGTTGGGAATTATCGACTATGGTGATTTAACGGCGCGTGGATTTGGAATGCCTCAGCAGACATCTCCCATTGAATTATTTTATAATAATCAGAGAATGCCACTGGCTCGTTGGCCTAATGAAGGATGGGCAAAAATTAAAGCAATACCATCTGGCAATGATCCATTCTTCTTTTATTTATACCGGTAATAGGCCTGATAAATGGGTAAATGCATCTGATGCATGGCTGCACGGTTATTGGTCAAAAGATTGGGCTGATTCTTATGTAAAAATAAGTCGAATAGATACAGCTCAACATCAAATTATTACCCAAAAGCCTTATGGAGTCTATGGTTATGCGCGGGGAGGGAGATATTATGTTCTTGAATGTTCTTAAAGAGCTTGATTCACCGGGTGAATGGTACCTTGATCGTAAGACTGGTAATTTATTTTTTTGGCCACCTGATTCTTCGACCGATGCGAAGCCCATGCTATCGATAATAGATACGATCGTCTCTATGCATTATGTATCAAATGTTACTTTCGAAGGAATAAAGTTAGAGGTTTGTCGAGGTAACGGAATTGAAATAATTGCAGGGCGAAATGATTTGATAACAAATTGCATTATTCGAGACACAGGCGATATAGGAGCCGAAATTAATTATGGCGAAAATAACGGTATTAAAAGATCTGAAATATATAATACCGGAACTCAGGGGATTACCCTGGTTGGCGGTAATAGATATACATTATCTCCGGGCAATGACTTTATCACTGATTGCCGGATTCATGACTTTAGTCAATGGGTTCAAACCGGAAGACCTGGTATTCTAATTTCTGGCGTAGGAAACACGATCAGTCATAATTCGATCTTCAACGCACCGCATACTGCAATCTGGCTATACGGCAACAATAATGTCATTAAATATAACGACATCTATTCTGTTTGCAGGGAGACTGACGATGCTGGAGCTTTTTATATGGGCAGAGACTGGAGCATGAGGGGTAACATAATTTATTATAATTACTTCCATAATATTCATGGAATTGGTGCACAAGGAGCACGCGCTGTTTATCTGGATGATTTTGCAAGTGGAACAACTGTTCGAAAAAATATTTTTTCTGATGTAGACTATGGAGTTCTAATAGGTGGAGGACGTGATAATAATGTTCAAAACAATGTTTTCATAAATTGTAGCAGAGCAGCAGTTGAGGTTGATGACCGGGGTGAAACGTGGGCAAAAAATGCTGTATCTCCCGGAGGCTCTGATAAGATGTATGAAAAGTTAAATGCGATTCATTACGATAAACCACCATATAGTTCAAATTATCCACAATTAGCAAAAATTTTAGAAAATCATCCGAGCCAACCAAGAGGTAATGAGATTGTTAATAATATTATTTATGGTGGCAAAGAATTAAAAATAGATATATCTCAAACTATTCCTATTACGAACCATGGTAATATCATTTTAAACTCAACAGGACAAATTCAGATTTTAAACAATTCTGAACTTAAGCAAATTCAAACCAGAGTACCTCAGATCAAAATACTAATATTATGACGTTAGACTCTGTAGGTGTAAGAACCAGTAATAATTAGTCGATCCTAACGAACTAACAATTAAGCAATCAATTAAAAAATAGTGAATGTCACTTTGTTAATCGCTCTGAGATTATTTGTTTGATGATCATGGGTATGAAAAGAGGTGCTTCTACGAGATACCGTCGATATAATCTTCCCGGTTCGCGAATTAACCTGTAGAACCATTCCAAACCCATTTTTTGCATCCATTCTGGTGATCGTGGGATATTTCCGGCAACAACGTCAAAAGCAGCGCCCACCCCGATAGCAATATTGACGTCAAGCTTATCAAAATGCTCATATATCCAATAATCTTGTTTTGGAGCCGTGAGACTTACCCAAAGAACATTTGGCTTTGCTTCGTTAATTAGCTTTATCATTTTATTATTTTCAGCATCTGTAAATCGTTCAGCGAATGGTGGTGAATAAATTCCTGTAATTTTCAAACCTGGATTTTTTTTTTTAAGAATTTCAGATAGTTGTCCCAACCCCATCTTTCGCTCCAGAAAAAAAAATGTATAATTTTTTTCTGCCGCAACTTCTGCAAAACAGGTAACAGGTCCAACCCGGTAACACGGCCCCGGATTGGATTACCTAATAATCGGGATGCCCATATCAGTGGTACTCCATCTGCCGTACAGAGATCAGCTGAATTATATACTTTTTTAAGTGGTGTTGATTTATGTGCCCATAACAGGCAATTTACTGGTGTTACACAGACACGAATCTTCTTATTGTTCGTAATAGTTGATTTAAAAACACTAACAGT